>CAVYMY010000006.1:0-22387 GCA_963769755.1 uncultured Actinomycetota bacterium | reverse complement strand
CCCTGGAAGGTCAGCTCTGGGCCTGACCCTCCCGCCGCTGGTTGAGGAGGCGCGCTAGCGCCCGTCTCGAAACCCGGTGGCCATCACGTCGGCCTCGCCGCCCGCGGGTTCGTCGCCGTAGGCCGTGGTTGCGGCTGCTTCACTACCGGGTTACGTGGTCACCGTCCGCGGTGGTTCCACTGGCCACTTGCAGGCTGCTTCGTGGCTTGTGGTCGCTTTCGGTTGCCCGTTGTGGTGACGGTCGAAGACTTCTCATCACGAATCGGTCACGATGCCCGAAACCCTTGTGGATAAGGGGTTCTGGCCCATCTCAGTGTCGGTGGCCGATGGTTGAGTTGACCCCATGAACAAGGTGGACGACCTCGACCCGAGCATGGTGCTCGCGGCCGCAACCGCCACCGAACACGAAGCCCGGATCGTCGAGCTACGCCGCCTCGAGCTCGCCGTGCACTGGTGCGTCCTGCACCCCGCGACCGCCGACACCGGGGTCGCCACCCACAACCCCGACACCACCCTGCCCGGCGTCCTCGGCCTCGACGAGCCGTTAGGTGGCGACGGCACGCCAACGGTCGCGGCGTTCACCCCCGAACCATTCGCCGCCGCCATGGGCATGTCCCCTGCGGCCGGTGCGCAGCTGCTGGCCGACGCCCTCGACCTCACCCACCGCCTCCCCAGGTTGTGGCGACGAGTGCAGGACCTGGAGATCCCGGCGTGGCAGGCACGCCGAGCCGCCCAACACACCCACCAGCTGTCCCTCGAGGCGGCGCGGTGGGTCGACGACCGGCTCGACGACCGCGCCGGCTGCGGTCCGATCACCGTGGACCGGCTGGTCGCCGACGCCATCGCGCGGTTCGACCCCGAAGAGCACGAGCGGCGCGAAGACAAAGGCAAGGCGTCCTGGGACGTCGAGCTCGTCCACCCGAACCCGACCGAGTTCACCGGCACCAGCGAGCTGCACGCCCGCGGCGACACCCTGGACCTGGCCAAGTTCTACGACCTGGTCTGCGACACCGCAGCCCAGCTCAAGACCCTCGGTGACCCCGACGACCTCGGGGCCCGCAAAGCCAAGGCCCTCGGCGTCCTCGCCGACCTCGCCTGCGGCCAAGCCGCCTTCGACCTCGCCGCCCTCGTCCCGACACGGCGGGCCGGGAAGGTCCGGCTGTACGTCAACGTCGACGCCGACGACCTCGACACGGATCGGGCGACTGTGGGCGACGTGGAACGGCTCGGTCCCGCCACCATCGCCAAGATCAAGGACTGGGTCGGCCACTCCCAGGTCACCATCCAACCCGTCCTCGACATGGGACGCGGCGACGCCGTCCATGACCACGACCCACCGGCGTGGATGCGGGAGATCGTCATCACTCCGCGACCGGCACTGCGTGTTCCCCCGCTGCCAGGTCGACGCCCGCTACTGCGACCAGGACCACATCGACCCCTACCTCGACCCCGGCGACGGCGGACCACCCGGCCAAACCAGCCCAGCAAACCTCGCCTGCCTCTGCAGACGACACCACCGAGCCAAGACCGCCGGCGTCTGGCGATACCAACGCGCCCCCAACCAGGGCGGCTTCCTCTGGCGTGGCCCATACGGTGCCGCGTACCTCGTCGCCCCCACCGGCACCATCACCCTGCCCGCCAACTAGCGGGCGGCACCGCGGTTCATGGCTGGTGGTTGGTCCGCGCCCGCTCAGCGGCTGAGCGGATATCGCACTCTGGTGCTTGCGGGGTGCTCGGGATCCGACGACTCGCCCTTTGCCCAACCCACTCCGACGCCTGACGTCGTCTTGCCAACCGACCCGTTTCCTGTGGGAAGCAGCGGTCCGTACATCGTCGAGGCCCACTGTGGTGTGGAGTTCGCGACTATCGATGGCGAAACGTGGAGGACCGAACCTCGCAATGACGGCCAAGGCAACCCGCCTGCCGGATGGCCGGACAGGATCGATGGCACTCTCACCAGGCCAGCCGAGGACCGAGCCACTTTTGAGAGTGGGCAGATCCCAGAGGTCTGGTCTTCAGTCCCACTGATCAAGCGATCCCGGGCTGCGCCTGACAGGACCTCGCCACAAGCGAGCGGATCGCGGCAGATCCGAGCGACCTGCCGCCAATCGGTGATGGTTTGTGTTCGTCATCTGGGCTTGGCTTGGGCACACTTCGCGTGTGCCCACCGTCCGGCTCGTTGCCCTCGTGTGCGTCCTTGCGATGTCTACAGGCTGTTCGCCGTTCGGTTCCCCCTCGGACGCACCCTCGCCTCGGGTGATCCACAGCCGCACGGTGTGGGTCTGACCGTGACAGAAGACCCCGTCATCCGCAGCAACATACGTGGCGGGCCCTACCCGTCCGTGGACCTGAATGCCTACCTGGACCTCCAGACTGGGAACTGCCTAGGCATGGGCGGGCGCATGCCAATCTTCGAGCGGGGCATGGTGTGGGATCCGGCTGCACAGACGCTGATCTATCCCTCTGGTGCCTTCGCCGTGGGCGACATGGTGCGCACCCGAGGATCGGTTCTCCCCATCGCCGAAGACCTGCAGTCGGTCATCGGTCGCAGGGCCTATGAGGCCGTAGGCGGATGCAGAGCCCGCCACGACGCCGACGAGATCGTGTTGATCTACAACCCGCCATCGCAGTGAAAGCGCCCCTCGCTCATCGGCATCTGCGTGCGGGTTTCGCCCGTCGCTACTCCGCATGACGGAGCTTGTCGTAGCGGTCGAGATGCCGCTCAAACTCCGAACTGGACCAAACCCTCAAGTGCGGCCCGGTCACTTTCGCAACGCTCAAATGCATGTCTTGGACCCTGAGTCCGGGAATCGCGCTCAGCGCAGCGCGGAGAGCGTCGATCTGCGCCTGCAGTTCCTCGTTGGTTGCCATGCCCCAACGCTAGGCAACCGAACATCCTCTACCGCTCATCGGCTGCTAGTTCCATGGAGCGGACGAGTCGTGTTGCCAATTCACGTCAAGAGCGACGCGGGCGTCTGACTCGGGAGTCATGACTGATGTACCGCCTGAGGTGCTTGCAGTGGCTGGACTGTTGCGTCGGGAGACCTCAGCCGTCGCCGTTGCGCTGGCTAGGGTGAGGCAATGCGTGTTCGCGTCTGGCTGGTCGGCCTGCTGGCCCTGGTTCTCCCGGTGCTGATCGCACCCCTGGACGCGTCGGCGCGCGAACCTCTCGGCGTGGTGACGCCGCCGGTCATCGGCACCGATCCGGTGTACGGCGAGCGGCTGCTGGTCGTGCCGGGCGCCTGGACGGCCGATCCGGTGCACGAGGACTACCAGTGGCTGCGTGACGGCGAGCCGATCGACGGCGCCACCCGCAAGGCGTACCGGCCGACCCTGGACGACATCGACCACCCGCTGTCGGTGGTGGTCACCGCCACCGACTCGAGCGGCAACGAGGGAACGGTGACCACGGCACCCACCGCACCGACCTCGCGCGCGGAGCTGCGGCTCAAGAGTGGTGTCCAGATCAAGGGAGAGCTGCGCTACGGGCAGACGGTCACGGTGTCCAGAGGCACCTGGAACCGCACGCCGTCGCGCTACGGCTTCCAGTGGTTCCGCGGCGAGACCGCCATCCCCCATGCCACCGACCAGAGCTACCGGCTCGGCGTGGCCGACGTGGGCAAGGGGCTCAAGGCGCGGGTCTACGTCAAGAAGCGCGGCTACAACTGGGCACAGGTCACCGACCGAGCAAAGGATCCGGTCGGCTACCGCGTGCCGGTCCGGCGCACGGTCACCTACCGCATCGAGACCCGCGGCGCGATCAGCACCAGCGTGCGGGAGTTCGCCAAGCTGGCCGCGCAGACGTACGCCGACCCGCGCGGCTGGCGCAACGCGGGCGTCGCCTTCCGCCGGGTCAACGGTCCGTCGGACTTCTCACTGGTGCTGGCCGAGGCGAGCTGGCTGCCGCGGTTCTCGTCGATCTGCAGCGTGCAGTGGAGCTGCCGCGCCGGCCGCTACGTGGTGATCAACCAGCTGCGCTGGAAGTACGCGTCGCCCTCATGGCACGGCGCCGGCAAGAGCCTGCGCGACTACCGCAACCTCGTGGTCAACCACGAGACCGGCCACTGGCTCGGCCACGGCCACCTCGGCTGCCCGGGTCCGGGCCGCCTGGCGCCGGTGATGATGCAGCAGTCCAAGGGTCTCGCCGGCTGCCGCCACAACCCGTGGCCGTTGGCCAGCGAGCTGTGGTCGAGGTAGGCCGACCGGCTCAGGGCGCGAAGACCTCGAGGTCCTGGGCGTAGTCCAGCTCGCTGAGCGGGATCGGCGGCTGGCCGAGCACGTCGAGCACCAGGTTGGCGACGTCGCCGTTGCGGACCGGCTGAAGTGCGGCGGCGTAGCCGACTCGCTTGGTGCCGGGGTCGGCGTACGTCGGGTTGAGGGCGTAGAGGTCGGCGCCGGCGGGCACGCCCGGTCCCCACGCGAAGAACGGCACGCGGTAGTCGGCGTAGACAGTCGGGTCGAGGTGGGTCGGGCCGCGGCCGCCGTGGTCCGCGGTGACCAGGACGAGCGTGTGCTCACTCGACTCCGGCGTCTTGCCGATGGTGGCGAGCACCCGTCCGATGAGGTAGTCAGACCGCTTCACCGCCGCCAGATATGCGGGCGAGAGCCAGCCATGGGCGTGACCGGCGACGTCTGGAAGCGAGATGTGCAGGAACGTGAACGCGCGTGACTTGGTGGCCAGGTCACGACGGGCGGCCTTCACCAGCTCGGTGTTGTCCTCGTCGATGACGCTGCGCTGGATCCCGCCGGGCCACGACCGGGCGAAGAGCGAGAACTTCGTCTTGGCCGCGAACATCGCACTGCGCAGCCCCACACTCGCCAGCGCCGAGAACACCGAGCCGACGGGATGGCCGGCCGCGGCCTGCACGGTGCGTGGCTTGAGCCGGTCGTCGTTCCAGGTGACGCCGTGCCCGCCCTTGGTGCGGTCGACGCGCCGGCTCGTCACCATGCCGGTGTGGTTGGGCAGCGTGAGGGTCAGCTCGACCTCGCTGCGCGCGTTGAGGGTGAAGGCCCCCTCCTGCATCAGCCGGTGGAACGTCGGCGTGCCCGCGAGACCGAGCCGGTCGATCGCCTCGGGGTTGAGCCCGTCGACGGAGATCGCGACCACCCGCGTGATGTCGGCCCCGTGGCGCTCTACCGGGGGTGAGGCGGTGGCGGGTGCCGAGCCGAGGACGACCGCGACGAGGGCGGCACCGAGCGCCGTACGCAGGAGAGGCATGGCGGAAGGGTACGGCGCGGCAGGTGATCTCGGTCGCGTCCGCATGCATCGTGGCGGGCCAGCCCCTAGCCTTTCGCACGTGCAGCAACACTCGCCGTACCGGGAGATCGACGCGCCCATCGGCATCTTCGACTCCGGCTTCGGCGGCCTGACCGTCGCCCGGTCGGTCATCGACCAGCTGCCACACGAGTCGGTGCTCTATGTCGGCGACACGGCGCGCCAGCCGTACGGCCCCAAGCCGATCGGTGAGGTGCGTGAGTACGCCCTGGAGTGCCTCGACCATCTCGTCGCACTCGGCGTCAAGGCGCTGGTGATCGCGTGCAACTCAGCGAGCGCGGCGATGCTGCGCGACGCGCGCGAGCGCTACGACGTGCCGGTCGTCGAGGTGATCTTCCCGGCGACCCGCCGAGCGGTCGCCGCGACCCGGTCCGGCCGGATCGGCGTCATCTGCACGGCGGCCACGGCGGAGTCGATGGCCTACGACGACGCGTTCGCCGCCGCGCCCCAGGTGACGCTGGTGACCCAGCCCTGTCCGCGCTTCGTCGACTTCGTCGAAGCCGGCGTCACCGGCGGCGAGGAGCTCATCGGCGTCGCCCACGACTACCTCGACCCGCTCGTCGAGGCCGGCGTCGACACCCTGATCCTCGGCTGCACCCACTACCCGCTCCTCACCGGCGTCATCTCCTACGTCATCGGCGACGAGGTCACCCTCGTCAGCAGCGCCGAGGAGTGCGCCAAGGACGTCTACAAGATGCTCGTCGCGACCGACCAGATGCGGCAGTCCGGCGAGCCCACCCACCGGTTCCTCACGACCGGATCGCCCGATGAGTTCGAGACGATCGGGCGCAGGTTCCTCGGTCCCGAGCTGGGCAACGCCACGCAGTTCACAGGTGGGTTGTCGTCCGACGTGGTGGGCGGGCTGCGATGAGGCTGACCGTCGTGGGTTGCTCCGGCTCCTACCCCGGTCCCGACTCGCCGGCCAGCTGCTACCTCGTCGAGGCCGAGGGGCCGGGTGACCGTCGCTGGCGGATCCTGCTCGACCTCGGCAACGGCGCGCTCGGACCGCTCCACCGCTACGTCGACCCGCTCGAGGTGGACGCGGTCTTCTTGTCCCACCTGCACGCCGACCACTGCCTGGACCTCTGCGGCTACCACGTCTTGCGCCGCTACCACCCCGCGGGACCGCAGCCGCGGCTTCCGGTGTGGGGACCGGCCGGGACGGCCCAGCGGCTCGCGGCGGCGTACGGGCTTCCGGCGGAGCCGGGCATGACCGAGGAGTTCGACTTCCACGTCCACGGCGAGCCGGTCGAGGTCGGTCCGTTCACGGTCGAGGCCGTGCCGGTGGTGCACCCCGTGCCGGCTTACGGGCTGAGAGTGACGGCGGGCGGCCGCTCGCTCGCCTACTCCGGCGACACCGGACCCTGTCTCGGCCTGGACCGGCTGGCCGCCGGCGCCGACCTGCTGCTGGCCGAGGCGTCGTTCGTCGCTGGCAAGGCCAACCCGCCAGACATCCACCTGACCGGCTCCGACTGCGGGGTCGCGGCGGCCCGCGGCGAGGTCGGCCGGCTGGTGATCACCCACGTGCCGCCGTGGTACGACCCTGCCGTCGCGGTGGCCGAGGCCAAGGTCGCGTACGCCGGCCCGATCGAGGTCGCCACTGCGGGCGCGGGCTGGGACGTCTGAGGGCCGATCAGGCAAGACCCGCGTGGTGGACGCAGAGGGCGATCTGCACGCGGTTGGTGGCGCCGAGCTTGTCGAAGAGGCGCGACACGTGTGCCTTGACGGTCGGCACCGAGAGGTAGAGCTCCGCGGCGATCTCGGCGTTGCTCAGGCCCCGGCCGACGGCGAGCGCGACGTCGCGCTCGCGGTCGGTCAGCCCCTCGAGACGGGCGACCGCCTCGGGGGAGCGACTGGTGCCCGCCACCTGTCTGATCAGCGAGCGGGTGGCCGTCGGCGACAGCATCGGCTCGCCGTCGGCGACCTTGCGGATGGCTTCGACGACCTGCGGCGGCGGGGTGTCCTTGAGCAGGAACCCGTCGGCGCCCGCCGCCATCGCCTCGACGACGTACTCGTCGGCGTCGAAGGTGGTCAGCACGATCACCCGCGGCGGTTCGTCACACGCGAGCAGCTCGCGGGTTGCCTCGAGGCCGTTGAGCCGGGGCATCCGGATGTCCATCAGCACCACGTCGGGCCGCAGCTCGGCCGCCCCCTCGACCCCGGCCCGGCCGTCGCCTGCTTCGCCGACGACCTCGAGATCCGCCTGTCCGCCCAGCATGAAGGTCAGCGCGGAGCGCACCAGCGGGTCGTCGTCGACGATGAGGATGCGGATGGGGGAGGGAGGCATCAGGCCGCCCACGGTATCCAGCCGCGCAGCACGAAGCTTGCTCCGTCGTTGCGACCCTCCAGCCGGCCGCCCCGGAGCTCCGCCCGCTCCGTGAGCCCGATCAGCCCCAGCCCCGACCCTGGCGTGCGGCTCGCGCCGAAGCCGATGGGGTTGCGCAGCGTGATGTCGACGCCGTCGTCCGGCGAGCCGCGGACCTCGATGCGCAGCACCGCGCCCGGAGCGTGCTTGGCGGCGTTGGTGATGCCTTCCTGGACGATGCGATAGAGCGTGCGTCCGACGACGTCGGGCACCGGTACGTCGGCATCGATCCGTTCGTCGAACTCCACGTGCACGCCCGCCTCGCGGGCCTGCTCGACGAGCGCCGGCAGATCCGCCCAGGTCGGCAGTGGGGCGCTGGCCTGCTCACCGGTCTCGCTGTCGCGCAGCACGCCGAGGACGCCGCGCAGGTCGGTGAGCGCGTCGTTGGCCAGGTCGCGGATCAGGGTCGCCTGCCCGCGCAGCTCGTCGGCGTCGAGGTCGGTGCGGAAGCCGAGGGCTCCGGCGTGCAGCGAGATCTGCGAGATCCGGTGGGCGAGCACGTCGTGCATCTCTCGGGCGATCCGGGCCCGCTCCGTGCTCCGGGCCTGCGAGACCCGGAGCTCCTGCTCGGCCTCGGCGCGCTCGGCGCGCTGCCGCAACGTCCACACCAGCTCGCGCCGCGAGCCGATGTAGAGGCCCCAGCCCAGGACCGCCACGGTGACGATCACGTTGACGATGATGTCCAGCCACACCGGGTCGCCGTTCGTCGGTCGCACGGTCACGAACGCCTGCCCCGCGACGACGCTTGCCAGCCCGACCAGCACGACCTGCCAGTAGACGCGCCCGGTCGCCACCGACACCGCGGCCAGCACGGCCGGGCCGGCCGCCGTGGCGGAGACGGCGCTCGCGGCCGCGGTCAGCAGCGCGACGGAGAGCGGCCACCGACGCCGCCAGTAGACGAGGACGAGCGCTGCCACGCCCACGAGCACGTCCAGCCACACCCAGTCGCCGTCGAAGCCCGTGCGGCCCTGGGCGACCGACGTGATGCTCGCCGCACTGATGAGCACCACACCCACGAGCCGCCACGCCATGCCCCAGCGGGTTACCGGCGGCGCCACGGCGGCGGAAGTGGGACCGTCCATAGGCCCAGGCTAGGGCTGCCGATGACCGGCCGGCAGCGGCGGGAGTCGCCGCGGACCCCCTACTTTGGTCGCTCCCGCACCCTGCCCAGGTCCGATGCCTCGCGTGCCGGCCACTGCCAGGATGGACCCATGATCAAGGTCGAAGGACTCACGAGGGTCTACGGGAATTTCGTCGCGGTCGACGACATCAGCTTCACCTGCAGACCGGGGACGGTCACGGGCTTCCTGGGGCCCAACGGGGCAGGCAAGACCACCACCATGCGGGTGATGACGGGGTTGACCCCAGCCACCCATGGCGACGTCACCATCGGCGGCCTCCACTTCAAAGACATCCCCAACCCCGGCCGGCACGTGGGCGTCCTCCTCGACGCGTCTGCCCAGCACGCTGGCCGGACCGGCCGCGAGGTGCTCACGCTCGGCGCCAAGACGATGGGTCTGCCCGACTCGCGCGTCGAGGAGATGCTGGCCCTGGTCTCGCTTGACGAGACCGAGGCCAAGCGCCGGGTCCGCAACTACTCGCTCGGCATGCGGCAGCGGCTCGGCATCGCCCACGCCCTGCTCGGCGACCCGTCGGTGCTGATCCTCGACGAGCCCGCCAACGGCCTCGACCCGGCCGGCATCCGCTGGATGCGTGGCCTGCTCAAGGGCTACTCCGACAGAGGCGGCACCGTGCTGCTCTCCAGCCACCTGCTCAACGAGGTCGAGCAGATCGCCGACGAGATGCTGCTGATCGGCCGCGGCAAGATCGTCGCCCGCGGCACCAAGGCCGAGCTGCTCGCCAACGCCGGCGGGACCGGCGCGATGGTGGTCGCACTCGACAACGACCAGTTGACCAGTGCTCTGGCAGCGAAAGGCCTGGCGTACTCGCCGGTCGGCCTGGGCTTCCATGTCGAGGCCCTGCCCGTCGACGTCGGTCGCATCGCGGCCGACAACCGCATCGTGCTCACCGACCTGCGCCCGGTCGAGGGCGGCCTCGAGGACCTCTTCCTCGAACTCACCTCCGACAGCCAGCGCGACGACCTCATCCACGCGCCCGCCCCGACAGGAGCCCCGCAGTGACCACCTCAACCGCGCCCTTTGCGCTCGACGTCAGCCAGACCGCCCGGGTCCCGTTCAGCCGACTGGTCAGCGTCGAGATCCGCAAGATGTTCGACACCCGGGCCGGCCGGTGGCTGCTGATCTCGATCGCGGCGTTCACGGCGTTGGCGCTGATCATCCAGCTGTGGGTGGTCCTCGCCCAGGACCAGACGGTGTCGTTCGACGACTTCGCCGCCGGCGCGAACATCCCGATGAACTTCCTGCTCCCGGTCCTCGGCATCATGTCGGTGACCAGCGAGTGGAGCCAGCGGACGGCGATGGTCACGTTCACCCTGGAGCCGTCGCGCACTCGCTTCCTCGAGGCGAAGTTCGTGGCCACCTTGATCGTCGCTGGAGCGGCGGTCGTGGTCGGCTTCGCGCTCACCGTCGCCGCCAACGGGCTCTATGCCGCGTTCAGTGACAACCCGGTCACCTGGGAGCTCGGTGCCTTCAGCATCTTCACCTTCTTCCTTCTCTATGCCATCGCGATGGCGACCGGCTTCGCCTTCGGCGCTCTCCTGATCAACACCGCGGCGGCCATCGTCGTCTACTTCGCCTACCTGTTCATCCTCCCCATCCTGTTCGAGCTGGCCACCCTGCTGGACTGGTTCAAGGACATCCGGCCCTGGGTGGACTTCGGCTTCGCGCAGAACGCGCTTATCGAGGCCGACGTGAGCCGCACGGAGTGGGCCCAGCTGGCGACGTCGGGCTTCATCTGGCTGGTGCTGCCGATGGCGATCGGCATCTGGAGGGTCCTCCGCGCCGAGGTGAAGTGACCTACTAGGTTTGCTGGGCATGAGCCTCGACACGAGCCCCGCTTCCCGCTCGGACGGGCGGGCCGACGACGAGCTGAGGCCCGTCACCTTCACCCGCCATTGGCTCGACCATGCGGCGGGGTCGGTGCTGGTGGAGTTCGGCAAGACCAAGGTGCTCTGCGCCGCGACGGCCACCGAGGGTGTGCCTCGCTGGCGCAAGGGCTCCGGGCTGGGCTGGGTGACGGCGGAGTACGCCATGCTGCCGGCGTCCACCAACACCCGCTCCGACCGCGAGTCGGTGCGCGGCAAGATCGGCGGCCGGACGCACGAGATCTCGCGGCTGATCGGGCGTTCGCTGCGCGCGATCATCGACTACAAGGCACTCGGGGAGAACACCATCGTCCTCGACTGCGACGTCCTCCAGGCCGACGGCGGCACCCGCACCGCCGCCATCACCGGGGCGTACGTCGCCCTCGAGGACGCCGTCGCTCACCTGCGATCGGCCGGCGCCCTCAAGGGGGAGCCCCTCGTGGGATCGATAGCCGCGGTCAGCGTCGGCATCGTCGACGGGGCCCCGCGGCTGGACCTCCACTACGACGACGACGTGCGGGCCGAGACCGACATGAACGTGGTGATGACCGGCGACGGCCGCTTCGTCGAGGTCCAGGGCACCGCCGAAGGCGCCCCCTTCGACCGGGCCGAGCTCGACGCGCTGCTGGCGCTTGCCGAGCGGGGCTGCGCCGACCTGACCCGGCAGCAGCAGGCCGCGCTGGCCTTGTGATGGCGTCTTGAGGGCCTCGTGACCGACCGGCTGTTCCTGGCCTCCCGCAACGCCGGCAAGCTCGCCGAGATGCAGCGCATCCTGCGCGCCCACGCTCCCGACCTGGTGGTGGTCGGCCTCGACGAGGTGGCGACGTACGACGAGCCGGTGGAGGACCGCCCGACCTTCGAGGGCAACGCGCTGCTCAAGGCACGCGCCGGACTCGCCGCCACCGGACTGCCCAGCGTCGCCGACGACAGCGGCCTGTGCGTCGACGCGCTCAACGGCATGCCGGGGGTGCTCTCGGCGCGCTGGTCGGGGCCGCCGAAGTCAGACGACCGCAACAACGAGCTGCTGCTCGCGCAGCTCGGCGACGTCCCTGATGAGCGGCGCGGCGCCTACTTCGCCTGCGCGGTGGCGTTTTGCCACCCGGACGGCACCGAGGCGGTGGTCCGCGGCGAGATGCACGGCCGCGTGATCCGGGAGCGGCGGGGCGACGGCGGTTTCGGCTACGACGTCGTCTTCGAGGCCGACGAGCACCCTGGCACCACCTCGGCGGAGCTGACGCCCGAGGCGAAGGACGCGATCTCCCACCGCGGCAAGGCCCTGCGCGAGATCGCCCCACTCATCGCGCGGTCGTTGCGCGAGTAGCGGCCGGCGCGGAGCGGGTCGTGTGCCTGAGAACGCGCCCGAGCGCGTCGTGGGGCACACGACCCGTTCAAGCGGGTGCCGAAGGGGGGACTCGAACCCCCACGCCCGAAGGCACAGATACCTAAAACCTGCGTGTCTGCCAGTTCCACCACTTCGGCGAGCGGCCCGACCTCGGTCGGGCCTGGGTCACAGCCTAGGAGTCGATGCCGAGGTCGCGACGTAGCTTGGCGACGTGGCCGGTGGCCTTGACGTTGTACTGCGCCAGCTCGATGTTGCCCTGCTCGTCGACCACGAACGTCGATCGCAGCACGCCCTCGACGGTCTTGCCGTAGAGCTTCTTCTCCCCGAAGGCGCCGTAGGAGTTCATCACGCTCTTGTCCGCGTCGGAGAGCAGCGTGATCGTCAACCCGTCCTTCTCACGGAACTTCGCCAGCTTGGCCGGCGGGTCCGGGGAGATGCCGAGCACCTCGTAGCCCGCGGCCTTGAGAGACGACAGCGAGTCGCTGAAGTCGCAGGCCTGGGTCGTGCAACCCGGAGTCATCGCGTTGGGGTAGAAGTAGACGATCACCTTGTGGCCCTTGAGGTCACCGAGCGAAACCAGGTCGCCGGTGTCGCTGGGCAGCGTGAACGTGGGAGCGGGGTCGCCCGGGGCGAGTCGATCGGCAGTCACGCCAGCACCCTAGCCGCCCATTCGCGCGGGGGATCGCCCCTCCGGGGGGAGGGCCGTGCGGTATACCCTTCCCGCGTGACCAACGAGATGTCCTCGCTCGAGCGCGAGATCGAGGAAACCCGTGACCGGCTGGCGGGCACCATCGACCAGCTCGTCTTCAGGGCCAACCCCAAGACGATCGTCACCCGCGAGGTCAACTCCATCAAGGCCTACTTCGTCGACCCCCTGACCGGCTCCCCGCGCACCGACAACATCCTCAAGGTGGCCGGCGGCGTGATCGGGGCCATCGCTCTGTTCGCCTTGATCCGCAAGGTCGTGCGCTGACGCGCACACCCTCCGCCCGCGACAAGAGACGGGAGCGCCCGTTGTCCGGCCAGGACCCCGACAAGGCCCCCATCAAGATGCTGCACGACCGGCTCCTGGTCGAGGTGGACCGCGAGTCGGGTGAGCGGCGTTCGTCCGGCGGCATCGTCATCCCGGCCACCGCCGACATGGGCGCCAAGCGGCTGACGTGGTCGCGGGTGGTGGCCCGCGGCCCGCACGCGCGGTCCGTCGAGATAGGCGACCGGGTGCTCTTCGACCCCGAGGACAAGGCCGAGGTCGAGGTCCAGGGGGAGACCTACGTCGTGATGCGCGAGCGCGATGTCCACGCGGTCGCCGCCGAGCGTCTCGGCGACACCGAGTCCACCGGCCTCTACCTCTGAGCTTCGTGTGAGCCCGGTCCCCTTCGCACAACCCCGTCCCGAGCGTGCCGTTGAGACTGCGTGTCCCGACGCCTTCGAATGTCGACCATTGGGGTCGATTAACATCGGGGCATGACCGTGACGACCACCCCGCACCTGCCGTCGTACGGCGACGACGTCCGCGTGGTGGTCCCCGCGCCGGGTCTTGGTGCCGGCAACTGGGCGGGGGCGGCCAGTGCCGTGCGGGTCGACGGCACCTTCTGGCTCACCTGGCGCGTACGACGCCCACTCACCGAGGGCCGGGGCGTCTCGGTCGTGGTGGCCCGGTCGAGCGACGGAGAGAGCTTCGAGCAGGTCGTCGAGATCGAGCGCGACGCCTTCGGGGCCGAGTCCTTCGAGCGGCCGGTCCTGCTGCCAGTCCCGGGGGTCGGCTGGCGGCTCTATCTCTCTTGTGCCACCCCCGGCTCCAAGCACTGGTGGATCGACAGCCTGACCGCCGCCACGGTCGAGGGGCTGGCCGACGGGCAGCAGCAGGTCGTGCTTCCAGGAGACGAGCACACCGGCGTGAAGGACCCCGTCGTCACTCACGACGGAAGCGACACGGGCGGCTGGCGGATGTGGCTGTGCTGCCACCCGCTCGACGAGCCCGGCGCCGAGGACCGGATGACCTCGCGCTACCTGACCAGCGACGACGGGCTCGCCTGGGACGACCGGGGCGAGGTGCTTGCCGGGCGCCCGGGGGAGTGGGATGCCCGCGGGGCCAGGGTGACCGCCGTCATCGACACCGAGCCGCTCACCGTGCTCTACGACGGCCGGGCCGATGCGGCGTCCAACTGGTTCGAGACGACCGGCGTGGCGGTCTGGGACGGCACCCGGCTGGTGCCGGACCCGGCCGTCGACCCGATCCGGTCGCCGTACGCAGACGGCGCCTTCCGCTACGCAAGCGCCGTGCCGCTCGGCGACGGCCGGATCCGCTACTACGTCGAGGCCGCGCGCGACGACGGCGCGCACGACCTGGTCACCTTCGTGCGCTAGACGGGCCTAGCCCGCTTGGGTGCTGGCCCCGCTGCGCTCGCGGAACGAGCCGCGACTCTCGGTGGAGAGCCAGTCGTCGAAGTCCTCGCCGGTGATCGCGGCGAGCAGCTTGATGTCGTCGGCGAAGGCCGGGAGCAGGCGCGCCCGCGCCTCAGGGGCCAGCCGCGGGCGGGCGGTCTCGGTCCGGCCCGCCAGGCCGGCGATCAGCGGAGCGCTGGCCCGCCGCCATACCGCGGGTGGCGCGAACTGGCCGAGCCAGGCTCCTGATCGAACGACGCGACCCAGTGCTTTCGCCCGCAGCCCGGGCCGGACGAACGTGCGCGTTGTCGTGAGGGATCGCGTCGACGTGGCCGGTGGAGATGCCGAGGAACCCGCACGTCCGGTGCACCGCGCCGCGGGGGTCGTCGACGATGTCGCGGTAGCGCAGGACCAGCACCCGCTCGGGATCGACGAGGCCGAGCAGGTGCTCGAGCTGCTCGCCGTAGCGGCCCAGCTCGGCGTACCGCCAGAACGGCGCCCAGCCGGCGTCGATGCGCTCCTGCTCCCGCGCGAACGCTTCCTCGAAGTCGGCCACGGGCTCCAGCCCGTCGGACCACAGGTGCATCCAGTTGCTGTAGGCCCGGTCGATGGGATCGCGGACCACTGCGATCAGGCGGGCCTGCGGCAGGGCCTCCGCGATCCGCCGCTGGGCCCCACGGTGCCAGAGGTAGAACGGCGTGCTCTCGCCTCGCAGCCGTCCGTCGTCCGCCTCGCTGGCAAAGAGCCGCTCGTAGTCGGCGCGCCGCCAGATCCACTCCTGCTGGGAGTGCTGGTCACCGGGCCCGCGCCAGGCGGGCGGGGGCGCGTCGTCGCAGATCCAGTACCTGGGTTCCTTGGGTTGGCACATGCGGATGTCCGGGTGTTGCGTCAGCGCAGCGTGCAGGGCCGTGGTGCCGGCCTTGGGTGCTGCCAGGACGAGGAAGTCGGGCCCATCGGGTCGTGTCATGGCTCCTCCCATCCCAAAAGATACTGGATGTATTTAGTTAATGGTCAATGACTTCCGGACGCCTTCCTCCTCTCCCTAGGGGTGTGGCGCCCGTCAACCCCGGCTGACAGCCTCGACGCACTCGCACGCGGCCTTTCGGGCCTTCTGGAGGAGGTACGCCGTGGATGACATCCAGCTCGACGACTGGACGCCAGACCCGACGGAGGACCGCAGCCCCGAGTCGAGCGACGACCGTGCCCGCCGACGGGTGGTCGAGATCGCTCAGGACGCGCGGTTCTGCATGATCACCAGCACCACCGCCAACGGTGCGCTGCACGCGCGGCCGATGACGCCGCAGCAGGTCAACGACGACCTCGAGGCGTGGTTCTTCATCTCGCGCTCCAGCGACCAGGCGGGCGATCTGGCGGCCCGCCCCCATCTGAACCTGTCCTTCGACGGCTCGGGCGACTGGCTCTCGGTCGCCGGTCGCGCCACGCTGGTCGACGACCGCGCGATGGTCCGCGAGATGTGGAACCCCGTGGTGGGCGCCTGGTTCCCTGACGGTCCGGACGACCCCGATGTCGTGTTGCTCCGAGTCGACGCCGAGTCGGCGGAGTACTGGAAGGAGCCCGGCGGGCGGCTCGCGTCGTTGCTGTCCTTCGTCAAGGCTACGGCGACGGGCGAGCCCCTGAACGGAAGCCGGGCCTGACCGGCCCGAGGGAAATGGATTGGAGCGGGCCAGCGTTCGCGCTGCTGGCCCGCTCCGGGTCCTGACCGGCCCGTGTGTCGGATCCCCCGATGCCGACACGCTCCGGTCTGTTCCCCCCTGCCCACGTAGGAGCCGGTCGGCCAGCCCCTGATACGTCGGTCTGTCAGAGATTCTGAGCGGACGAAACGACTACCAGCCCGCGCCGAAGCAAACGAACGGCGACGGGGCCTCGTCGCTCGCGAGCTTGGCCGCGGCGTCGGCCAGGGCGTCGGCGGGGGGCTCGCCCTGGGCGACCCGGCTGTGCCAGCCGGCGAGCACCTCGCAGGCCACGTCGTCGGCGACCAGGTTCGTCGAGGAGGTCACGCTTCGGGCGCCCGCGTGCAGCCAGGCGGCGGTCATGCCGACCACCTCGTCGCCCGAGCGCACCGACGCCCGGCCCAGCTCGCACGACGAGAGCACGACCGTGTCGGGTGTGTGCGGCAGCAGGTCGATGTCATAGCCGAACCACGGACCGTCGGCGAGGTCCACGGCCGCGAAGAGCGGGTTGTCGCCGGGATGGCGCCCGTGCCCGGCCAGGTGCAGGACGTCGACCCGGCCCGCCAGGTCTGCCACCGCAGCCGCCGTCGCATCGTCGCCCGAGAGCACGGTCGCGCTCGGCCACTCGGCTGCCGCACGGGTGACCTCCTCGATCGCGCGGGCGACGTCGGGCCCCGCGACGAGGCCGACCCGCCGCTCGGCCGGGATCGCGTGCAGGCGCAGCGCCAGCCAACGGGTGGCCGAGGGCGGCACGGTCACCGGGCGTCCGACGAACCCGGGCAGCAGCGTCCACGGTGTGCCGCTGAGCAACCCCGAAGGCGTGAGTACGACGCGCCGGTCGCCCACCAGCCCCAACACGGGAGCGACGATCCGATCGGCAACGACGCGCAGCCGCTCGTCCAGCGAACCGCGGATCGCGGCCGCGAACGGACCGGCCAGCTGAGAGGCAGCCATGTCGAGATCGGCGGCCACCGCGTCGAGGTCCCTACGGACCGGCTCGGACTCCCCGAGTGGCACCGTGTGCACGCTGTCGCCGGTCACCACCACAGCAGTCAGCCGGCCGTCGACGGCGAGGTGCGCCACCAGGCACGCGTCGGTGGCCGCCAGTGCGCTCTGGACCTGCTCCAACGCCGCCGGCTCGCCGACCTGGCCGCCCCCGTCGCCGTACCAGCTCTGCTCGCGGATGTGGGTCCGCAACTCCTCCAAGCGCCGATGGTCGGCGGTGTGCGGGGCCGGATCGGCGGCGTGCAGCACCCGCAGCTCGGTCAGCTCGGCCGCCACCTGCGGGTCGGCCGGGGGGCGCACCGGCGTAACCCGGGAGACCAGCGCGCGGGCCCGCTCGGACCACTCGTAGGCCAGCTCGGGCGACTCCTCGTCGAGCGCCAGCCGGAGTCCCTGCAGGGCCAGGGCCCGACCGTGGCCGACCAAGGTGCTCTGCAGGTCGAGGCTCCCGAAGGACGACTGCCACGCGTGCAGGTCCTCGAGGCCGGCGCGGACGTGGTCGCGCGCATGCCTGTTGTCGCCACGAGCGCGGGCGAGCTCAGAGCGCACCTCGCGCCACAGCAGCCGCGTCGCGACGGGCGAGTCCGAACTGACACGGACATGGTCCAGGCGTGCGCGAGCGTCTTCGAGATCACCGCGGACGACAGCGAGCCTCGCCACCTGCAGTGCCACGATGGAGGCCTCGCGGTGGTGTCCCTGGCCTTGCAGCTCCTCCACCACGGCGTCGGCGCGCGCGGCGAGGGCGCGCGTGTGGCCGCCGACCGCGATCTCGGCCACCACCTCGACGGCCTCGGCCCGCGCCGCCTGGAGCGGGCTGGCCTGGCCGCGGAAGCGACGCGCGGCGCGGCGAGCGACGACCCGTGCTCTGGCGGGGTCCCCGCGCAGCAGGGTCCAGGCGAGGGTGAGCTCGCACTGTGCCTGGAACGACCGGAGACGCCGGGACCCGTAGGCGGCCGCCGCGGCCTCCAGCGCCTTGATCGCCTCTCTCGGCCGGCCGGCCGCGGTGAGCACCTCGGCACGGTCCTGATCGCAGACGGCCCGCGAGACGGCCGACAGCGGCGCGAGCACCTGTCGAGCCGCCTCCATGGTCTGGAGCGCGCCGACCACGTCTCCCGTGAGCAGCCGGGCGAACCCCAGGTTGTGCTCGGCCTTGGCGCGCTGGACCGCCGCACCCGCTCGATCGAACTCGGCGTCGGCCTCCGTGAGGTCGACGATGGCGGCCCTCGGGTTGCCACGCCGCAGGTGGAGGCTTCCTCGGTTGAGCAGAGCCCGCCCAGCCTCTTCGGGGGAGTCCTGCAGGAGGGGGATGGCCTTGGAGAAGGCGGCCAGGCCGAGGTCGACGTCACCCGTGCGCTGCCGAATCAGTGCGAGCTGGGCCCAAGCCAGTCCTCGGGTCTCGGCCGACAGCCGATCGTCGTCGACCAACGCCAGGCAGCGGCTCAGACCCTCGTCGACGGCTCCGGTCTCGGCGTCGACGTAGGCGAGCGAGAGCTCGATGCGCGCCACCAGGTCGGCCTCCAGCGCGATTTGCCGAGCCGCGTCCAACTGCTCTCGCGCTCGCGCGAAATGCCCCGCGCGGACTCCCCGCAGGGCACGACGATGCAGGTCAACGGCGGAGGGCACTGCTCCATCATTGCCTGCCGGTGTCCTGCGCGACCAGCGAGTCCGGCGCGAGGTCCGACCGCTAGTTCTTGGGGCGGGCCATCTGCGTCAGGGGAGTAATGGCCTCCCAGGCCCGGTCGACCGCCGCCGACCGGCCATCGTCGCTGGGATCGATCTTGCCGACCATTTGCCGCGCGACCCTGCCGGCGAAGTGCGGCGCGGAGAACGACGTACCGCTCCACAAGGCGAAGCCCCCGCTGTAGTCGTCAGGGTCGATGGAAGACCGCTTGCGTTGGAAGGCCTCCGTGGAGGCGATCGCGTTGAAGCCGCCCTGGAACGTCGGAGGCATGGTGCTCATCACCGATGCGCCTCGGGTGTAGACCCGCACCCACGGCCCCGTGTTGCTGAAGAGGGCATCGGTTGTCCGGTTCGGGTTCAGCGCGCCCACCGAGACGATGGGGACCAGGCCCGGCTGCGCGTGCACCGGGCCCTCACCGTCCAGCCAGGGCGCAAAGGCGGCGGGGAAGACCGGTCGGGCCGTCGCGTCGTTGCCGGCCGAGCAGACCACGCTCACCCCACACTCGCCCATCTGGCGCAGGATGCCGTAGATGGTCGGGTCGAAGAGCACGTCCTGGGGAGTCTCGTGGTAGTAGCCCAACGACAGGCTCAGGACGTCGATCGGATAGCCGTCGGGGTCGCCGTCGCGGTGTCGTCGCGCTAGTTCGGCGATGTCCTTGAGGGCCTTGACCAGGTTGCTCTCCACGACCAAGCCGTCGGAACCCACGATCCGCCACGCGACGATGTCTGCGTCGGGACAAGCCTGGTGGATGAGACCGGCGATAAACGTGCCATGGCCGGCCAGCGGATCGATGCCGCCGTCGAGGGCGCCGGTCTGGTCGAACCATTTCTCTGGGTCCGTCTCGTCGTCGACGTAGCCGATGGGCTGCGAGCCGAGGCCGACATCGGTGCGCACCACGCCGTCGAGCCACGGGTGTTCTCCACAGCCCGTGTCGAGGGTGGCCACGACCGGACGCCGTCCCTTGATGGTCTTCTCGCGGCGAGGTGGTGGGCCGACGTACGCCATGGGTTGCCGGCCGCCGCTGCCGGCGCGCGCATAGCTCGCCACGGCTGCCGAGGCGGTGCCTCCCGCCGGGTGCGGGTCCTCGAACGGGTGCGGGTCCTCGAAGGGGTGCGGGTCCTCGAAGGGGTGCGGGTCCTCGAACGGGTGCGGGTCCTCGAAGGGGTAGGGATCGACGCTTCGCACCATCACGACGTGCTCGAGACCGACGTGCTGGAGACTCGCAAAGTCGGGTGCGTTGGCACGCGTTCGTTGCAGCAGCACCCAGCCATCGGGAGCGATCGTCGCCTCCTTGTCCCGGACGCTCAGGTCGAGCCGGACGACACCTGTCTCGTCGGGCTCGAAGTAGTTGCCCTTGGAGTCACGCTCGACCGGGCTCCACTCGATGTCGACGACGTCCTCGCGTGGTCCGCGCCGCACCGTCCGGGCCTTGCTGACCGTGACGTCCCAGCCGAGCGTCGCCGCGACTTCCTCGAGCGCGGTGATCGCCTCTTCGTCCTGCGGGCCGCGCGAGACGAGCAGTCGCGGACCTACGTAGACCGTGGAGCGCGGCTTGACTCCCTTGATCGTCAGCGCGGTGGCCGGATCGAGGACCCGGCCCTCGATGGGCTCCAGAACGTGACGTGGTGGGACGCGCGGTTCACGGGACGACGAGAGCGAAGACTGACGAGTGGGGCGGGGGTCCTCCTGCACAGGAACTCCTTCTAGATCCAGAACGGGGGCGTCGCAACCGGAAGTCCAGTGTTGGTGCCCGGCTCGCCGGGTTCGGGAAGGAACCAGAGCCGGGAGAGGCCGGGCGTGACGTTGGTCAGCTCGAATCGGCCGTGCTGGTCGAGCTCGACGCCGTCGTACGCCGGTCCGCCGGACGACGCGGCGGCGACCTGGATCCGCATCGGGCTGCGCGGGAGCACCCAGCCGTCGATACGACGGCGGTCGTCGACAGGGGAGATGCGGAGCAGGACTCGGAACTCGGGACCGGCGAACTCCAGTGACCACGTGCCGACCTCGGCCAGCTGGGCGGCCGAGCGGGCACCGGCGAGCACGTCCGTGGAGTCCACGAGCGTGAGCAGCTCGAACTCGAACTCGAGGTCGATCGCGGCCAGAGACGCGAGCACCCCGTCGGCCAGGTCGCCGGGCGGCGGGTCGAGGATCTCCCACAGCTGGCGGATCTCGAGCATCAGGTCGTCGTCGTCAGGGATGGCGGTCATCGTTCTGCTCCTGTTCGTTGGAGCTCGCTGCGGAGCTTGTCGAGGCATCGGCCGCGGGTCGGGCCGATGCTGCCGATGGGCATCTTGAGTTCGCCCGCGATCCGTGCGTAGTCGGGTCTCGGCTCCATTGCCACGATGCGCAGCAGTCGCTGACAGCGCTCGGACAGCTGGCCGAGCGACCCCCAGAGCCGGGACTGCTCGTCGTTGAGCACCACCTCGGACTCGGGAGACGGTTGGTTCGGCATCCGCCACTCGAGCGCGTCGTCGTCGACCGGGGTCGATCGGGTGCCCTGCTTGCTGACCCGCCAGGCCTCGCGCCGGGCGGTCGTACACAGCCACCGGGCCACGGCCTGGGTGTCGCCGACCGTGGCGGCGTTGCGCACCAGGGCGAGCCACGCCGTCTGTACGACGTCCTCGGACTGCTCCTTGTCGAGGCCGGTGGCGCGCACGACGTGCCACAGGATCGGGCTCATCACTCGCACGAGGTCGTCGAGGGCGGCCGCGTCACCCGCGCGCCAGCGGGCAAAGGCAGATCCTGCGGCGTCCCAGACCGACGCCGGGTCCTCGGCCGTGTGCGGCATGGTCATCACTCCCTTGAAGAGCATGACGCATCGGTTCTGATACGAGCCAGCGAGAAATGTTCGAAGTCTCCCCGGCGGGTCTCCCACGAGTTGCTAGTGCGGGTCCTCGAACGGTCGCGGAGTCGGCGGGCCGGGCCTTGGCGGTGGCTTCGGCTTGGGCTTTGGTTTGGGCTTGGGATCCGGACCGGCCATGACGATCCTCTCGGGCTGGAGTGGTGTTGCCGAGAAGCATGCCCCCTTGGGCCGGGTGATCGGCGGAGTTAGCCGTCGGTGTCCTCGGTGTCCTCGGCCTCGGCGGACGCGCCGCCGGTGAGCTTGGAGCGATCCTCGGCGGCCGAGGTCCGGTCGGCCTTGGCGTCCGAGCGGTCCAGGCCGGCCGATCGACGCGCCTTCATCCCGGAGCTGCCGTCCTCGTCGTGGATGAACGAATGCAGGCTGGCAGCTCTGTCGCGGGCATCGGCGTCTGCATCCCGCGCGTCGGCCAGGTCGTCTCGCTCCTGCGCGTCGTCCAGGATGGTCTGCGCCTCCAGGTCGCGATCCGCATCCGCGGTTTCTCGGGCCAGCAGGCTGTCCTCACGTGCGTCGAGTGCCACGTCTCGTTCGTCTGCTACGTCTGAGTTGGCCTGCGCCGCTTGGTCGCGGTCGCCTTCGGCGGTCTCGCGGGCGAGAAGTCTGTCCTCACGCGCATCGAGTGCGACGTCGCGTTCATCGGCCTTGCGCTCGCGACGGTCCGGCCCGGTCTCGCCGTCACTGGTGTGCGCCTGCGTGGGCGGGCTCTGCTCCTCCATACGCCCCCTCACCACATTGCTTGGTTCCGGCTGTGCTGTGGTCAACGGGAGTGCTGGCCGCTGCCG
>CAVYMY010000005.1:0-850440 GCA_963769755.1 uncultured Actinomycetota bacterium | reverse complement strand
CGGAGTGCCATCCCTGCGCCGAGCGCTGACTGCGTGGCGAACCGATGAGGTGTCGATGGCCGGCAGCCTTCGCTGGCTGTGGCTCGGCCAGCCACGCCGCTCACGACGTGTGGGACGACGAGAGCTGGGACGTGCTGTCCACCCGGCACCTGCTGCTCGCCCGTCAAGCGGGGGCGCTCGCCGTATTGCCGATCGCGCTCAGCACCCGCATCGGCCTGCACCTGTTCGCAGGCGAGCTCGCGGAGGCTGCCGCGTTGGTGGACGAGTTCGCAATAGTCAACGAGGTGATGGACAACCACCTGCCGTTGTACGGCGCCCTGGCCCTTGCTGCGTGGCGGGGTCGACAGGACCCCGCGTCCCAGCTCGTTCCGCGCCTACGCTGCCGGTGGCCCACAGCCCGCGGCGAGGGCATGGGGCTCAGCCTCATCGCCTACTCGTCGGCCGTCCTGCACAACAGCCTGGGCCAGTACCAGGAAGCCATGGCAGCGGCCGAGCGAGGCTCCCGGATACCCGCAGGAGCTCGGCTTCGCCACGTGGTCGCTGGTGGAGCTGGTCGAGGCCGCCGCCCGGAGCGGCCACCCCGACCGCGCGGCGGAGGCCCTACGAGTTACTCACGCCGAAGGACCAGCGCGAGCGGCACCGACTGGGCGCTTGGAGTCGAAGCCCGAAGTCGCGCACTCCTGAGCCAGGGGGACGCCGCCGAGAGCGAGCTACACAGAGGCGGTCGAGCGGCTCGGCAGGACTCGGGTACGCATCGAGCTCGCCCGCGCACATCTGTTCTACGGCGAATGGTTGCGACGAGAGGGCCGTCGTATGGACGCTCGCCACCACGTCCGGTCGGCCTACGAGATGTTCGCCGACATGGGCGCCGAGGCGTTCGCCGAACGAGCTCGCCATGAGCTGCTCGCCACCGGTGAGAACGTAGGCAAACGAGCCGTGGGCGGCCGGGGACGAGTTCACGGCACAGGAGGCTCGAATTGCTCGCCTCGCCGCGGAGGGCCGTACCAACCCCGAGATCGGCGCCGAGCTGTTCCTCAGCCCAAGGACGGTGGAGTGGCACCTCGGCAAGGTCTTCGCGAAGCTCGACATCGGGTCCCGCAGGGAGCTCTCCGTGGCGATGTCCACGCGTGAGGCCGGCCGGCTGCGCACGGCCAACACCGTGCGGCTCAAGTGGGCGCAGTCGCGGATCCGTGATCGAGCAGTGCTCGGCTCAACTCCCGGCGGGAGGTGATCTCGAGCTTGGTGAAAATCTTGCCTAGGTGCCATTCGACGGTGCGAGGGCTGATGAACAGCCGGGCGCCGATCTGCGGATTGGTAAGCCCATCCCCGGCCAGTCCGGCGATCTGCATCTCCTGCAGGGTGAGCGGCTCGATCGTCCCGGGGACCCGTTTGCGTACGGTCTCACCCGTGGCGACAAGTTCGCGACGAGCACGCTCTGCGAACGCGGCGGCACCCATGCCACTGAACATGTCGTGGGCCCCACGCAGCTGCTCGCGCGCGTCCACCCGCCGGTGCTCGCGCCGTAGCCATTCGCCGTATATCAGGTGGGTTCGGGCCAGGTGCACGGCGATCCGGCTTCGGGCCAGACGCTCGATCGCCTGCCGGTAAAGGGCCTCAGCAGCATCATCCTCACTCAGCAGGGCGCGCGAGCGGGCCGCGATCCCGAGTGCCCAGTCGGTGCCGCTTGCACGCGCTCGTTCGCCCAGCCGGTCTGCGGCGGCTGCGGCTAGCTCGTGCTCGCCGGTGCGGCTGCCCGCCTCCACCAGCTCGATCAATGCCCAGCCGCACAGACCCAGGTCGTCATGCGCCGATGCTTGTCGTGCGGCCGCGAGCGCGGCCTGGTAGCTGGCCGAGGCCGTTGTACAGCACTGCGGTGGCGTACTCGGCCAACGTGAGGGCCCGTCCCTCGCCCCTGCCGGTCGCATCGTCGATGCTGGCCCTGATCAGCGCCAAGGCCTGGCTCTCCTCACCGCGCCAGGCGGTCAACACCAGCGACGTGTACGCGAGCGGCGCGGTTTGCCGGTGGCCTGCGTGATCGCCTCCGCCTCCTCGACAAGCGCCGCCGCGTCGTCAAACTGCCCGCCGTGGACGCATACGCCGGCGCGGTAGGTGAGTGCAATCGGCAAGGACGTCGAGCGCACCGGCATCGCGAGCCAGGCGAACCTGGCGAGTGGCCAGCTCATGCCACTGCTCGTCGTCCCACAGATCCGCGGCGACTCGACAGGCCAGCCAAAGCCAGCGCAGGTCCTCCTCGCTACGGCCATCGTGTCGAGCGAACGCACGCAGTGAGCGCTGGAGCTGCGGCACGCCTGCCGCGTAGCCCTTGGTGAACCGCGTCGCCAGACCGTCGAGAAGAAGGTCCATCGACCGTGGTGGCCGGGCTGCGGCCGGCGCGGCCCCGGCTGCCTCGGCCATCTCCCGCACTCCGCAGCCGCGGCTGAGCCGGCCGGCGAAGATCGCCGCACCAAGCGCGTCGAGGTAGGTCTCGCGCGCCTGGCCGGCGTCCAGTGGTGCGAGGCGGCCGGCGGCGCTGAGCAGTAGCGGCGGGGCGTCGTTGCCGCGTCGTAGCGAAAACGCCAGCTGTGCCCGCAACCTCTCCAACGTTGCACGCTGGAGGTCGTCGAGCTCGCCGCGTTCTGCAGTCGCGAGCAACACAGAGGCGGAGTCGGGCGCGCCGGCGAGGAGTTCTGCCTGGGCCGCGGCCAGGGCGCGCATGCTGCGGCGGGCCGGATCGGGAGTCAACTCAGCCGCCCGCTTCAGGAACGCTGCCGCCGCGGCGGCACCCCCGCGGGCTTGGGCGCGGGCGGCCGAGCGCTCCATCTCATCGGCGACCGCCTCCTCGGGCTTCGTGGCAGCCTGGGCGCGATGCCACGCCCGTCGATCAGGATCCAGAGTCGGGATCTGTCGCCTCGGCCAACGCCAGATGCGCCGCTTGCCGATCACCCGACGAAGCCGAGCGGTAGACAGCAGATCGGACGAGGGGATGACGGAACCGCACCCTCGCGCCCAATTCGAGTAACCCCGCGGTCACCGCCGGCGCAGCGGCCGCTGCCGCCGATTCCCTGGCATTCGGCCGCACGCCACAACAGCATCACGTCGCCGATGGGCTCAGCCGCTGCAGTGAGCAGCAACCGTTGGGTGTCTACGGGGAGTGACTGGATCTGCCGCTTGAAGCTCTGCTCGACGCGACTGGCCACGGCGCGCGGGCCAGGAAGACCGAAGCCGCCTGCCAGCTCGGCCGGCGACAAACCGCGGGGTAGCTGCAAGAGGGCCAACGGATTGCCGCGCGTCTCGGCGACGATGCGATCGCGCACCTGCTCGTCCAACCGCCCGCTTACCGCAGATGCCAACACCAGGCGCGCGTCGCGCTCGCCGAGCCCCTGGAGTGTCCGCTCCGGCAGTCCCGTGAGCTCGCGGTCATCGCTGGGCTCACGAACTGCGAACACCAAGGCCACTGGCTCGGCCATCAGACGACGAGCGACAAACGCCAGAGACTGCACTGAGGCCCGGTCGAGCCACTGCGCATCATCGACCAGGCAGGCGAGCGGCTGATGCTCCGCCACCTCGGACAGCAGACCCAGGACGGCAAGACCGACCAGGAAGCGATCCGGCGCATCACCGCTCTGAAGCCCGAATGCGACCCGCAGCGCATCGCCTTGCGGCGCCGGCAGGCGCTCGATCCAGTCGAGCATCGGTCCGCACAGCTGATGCAAGCCCCCGAAGGCGAACTCCATCTCCGACTCGACGCCAACCACTCGCGCGATGCGGAAATCCGGACGCCCGCTCGACGACAAAGTCCAGCAGCGCCGACTTTCCGCAACCCGCTTCGCCGCGCAAGACCAGCACCGAACTCTGGCTGGCACGCACCGCGTCCAACAGCTGGGCGAGTGCCTCACACTCGCTGCGCCGACCCCGCAACACCGCACGGGGACTACGGTCGGCCGTCGTCATGGTCGATGGTAGTGACCGCGCTCACGCGTATGGCAAGGCTGCTCAACCAGATGAGTGGGATCGGCAGCTGTGTCGAGGTTCCCGGCGCCGAGAGCCGCACAATGCGACGACTGACGTTCCGCTTCCCGGACGGGCGTGCTGCAACGGCGGGTGAAACGCCGCAACACACGCTTTGCACTGGACCGGTTGCCGAACGCGGCTACTCCCCCTGCACGAAGCGTGCGTGCACTCATGTTCACAGGGGCGCTCAGCATCTAATCAGCGGGTTGGTGGTCAAGTCCCTCATGGCGTACCACGCCGGAAACCGAGGGCCGACACTGCGAAAACGTCGGGCCCAGACGCCGCCACTCGAACGTTACCTGAGTCGCACTCAGACGTACCAAAGGGTCGCGCTCAGATGGTGAGCGGAAGCGCCCGGGAGATCGTGATGCCGTTGCGTGTGGTGACGTAGCCGAGGTGTTCGTTGAGGCGCAGCATCGACGAGTTGCCGGCCTGCGTCCAGGTGTAGATCTCCTCGAGCCCGTTGAGAGCAGCCCAATGCAGGGTCCGGCGCTTGAGATGTGAGGCGATGCCACGGCCGCGCCAGGTGCGGCGGACTCCAGTCAGGGCGTTCTCGGCGCGTTCGGGCCGGTCGGTGTCGCGGTTGAGACCGGCGCAGCCGATCACCTCGTCGTCGTACAGGGCCAGGAACATCGGGTCGCCGCACCAAGACGTGTTCCACCGCTCGGCACTGATCTCCAGCGGCGAGTACAAGGCGAAGTCGGCGAGCACCTCCTTGCCGAACGTCTCGTAGCAATCGGCCCAGAGGTCCGGACGTTGGCTTGCCTCGATCACCTCGACGCCGGCCGGCAGACCCGTCGGAGCCGGTTCGTCGCCCACAGCGCGTACCTGTTCGACTTCGCGGTCGACCTCGACGAACCCGAAACGTTCGGCGAACGCCAAGGACCCCTCATCGTCGACACTGGCGACGACCCTGGGCAAGCCCAGGCCGCTGCAGTGTTCGCCCAGGCCCCGCAGGAGCGCCGACCCCACGCCCATGCGTCGATGCCCGGGCAGGACGCGAGGCGCGACGAATCCTGCCCCGGCGGTGTCGGACCGATCGGCGATGCCGGAGCCCACCACGTCACCGTCCTTGACCGCCAATATCAACAGGCGGTCCGACGAGTCCGCCGCACGCATCTCCTCCAGGCTCAGGGTGCGCGATTCCGGCTCGACGGCGAGCCGGACAGCTCGCCACGCTTCGTTCTCGTCGTCGGTGACACAGACGGGCAACTCCATGAATGGGAAGGTAGTCGGAGGCTTGAGCGTGTAGTGCTGGTTGGCGGGAAGTCCCGGTCCGTGGTCTCGTCACCGGGGTCGAGGACGGTCTCGGCGCCGGGTGGGTCCTCGATGGCCGTAACGACCCGGACACTGCTGAGACCCGCGCGCTTGCAGAGGCGCCGCGCCTCCGCTCTCGAGGGCGCATCGACGACGTGGAAGCATGTCTCGTCTTCTGGGAGCAGCATGGTCCGCACGAAGCGAATCTCGACGCCTGCGCCGTGGAGTGCGTCGATCGCGGCGCGGATGCGGCGGCCGGTCGAGTCCGCCTCGTGCTCTCTCGCCCGTGGGATATAGACCTCGATCAGGTAGTACGGCACGTGGCCTCCCCGACGGAGGGCGGCGGGAGCCGCCCTCCGTGCCTGGTTCGCCGTTCTGGATGGGGTCACCTGCGGTGATGCAAGAAGTAGCGCTTGCCTACACCTTTCGCGATGCGCGGGAAGTGCTTCGCCGTCTCCACCATCGTGGTGCGGAAGTGGAGGCCACCCCAAACCCGAGCGTTCTCGACGAGGTCGTCGAGATCCTGCTCCCGGCCGCTCAGCGCCGCCGAGCACGCGACCGGCAGCCTGCTAGGCGCCGTGGGCCTGCTCGGCACGCTCACCATCGCGACGGCAGTCGTCTCCGTCGTCTCGCTCGGCCTCGTCGGCCACGACTGGATCAGCCCGGCGCAAGGTCTGCGGATCGGCCTGGCCGTCATCGCGGCAGTCCTGTACCTCACGGCGTTCTACTGCGTGGGCGCCATTGCGACGGCCCTGTCCAGGACCCCGATCAACGGCCTCGTTGTCGCTCTGGCCCTCTGGTTGCTGATCGTGCTGGTCCTACCGCAGATCGGCGACACCCTCGACGCGGACAACCAGTTCCCGGGCGGGCTGTTCCAAGCGCTCGGGCTCAACCACGACGGCGAGGTTGCCGTGCTCGCCCACTTCACCGGCTACGAACGAACCCGCACCGGGATCGAATCGGCCTCCCTGGCCAAGCACTTCGAGCGCTTCGCCTTCGCCATGACCGACGTCAAGGAGCGCTACCGGCCTTTTGACCTGCCCTGGGTGCTGCGCGAGACCCGCAACGACATCGCCTGGCTCCTCCTCTTCCCGACGGCGCTCTACTTCGGACTCCGCCGCACCTTCAAGCGGCAACCGTTCATCACATCGGAAGGAAGCTCATGAACACCAGCCTCCGCCTCACCGCGCGCCGTGCCCTGGCCGTTGGCACCGCCGCAATCGCTCTCGCCGCCCTGGCCGCCTGCTCGGGCAGCACGACCGCCGCGAACGACACCACCTCCACCGGCGGACCTGCGTCCGCCGGCTCGTCGGCGGTCCTACCGGTCGATACCACCCCGATCAAGAACGACTCCAACACCCAGGCGCTCACCATCGACCAGGTGCTCGTCGAGAACAACGAGGACGGCAGCGGCAATGCGGTCGACGACCATCTCGAAATCGCCCTGACCAACACGGGCGCCAACAATCTCGACGGGTTCGAGATCTACTACACGATCAGCGACCCGACCACGGGCGAGACCGAGAACTACTACACCAAACTGCCCGCGGACTTCGCCATCGCTCCGCGGCGCCCAGCGCATCGTGCACTTCGACAACACCGGCCAACCCGACCACTTCGCCGTCAACCAGTACAGCCTCTACTACACCGACGCCAATGCTCTTGACGTGACCGTGGAGGTCAGCGCCCCGGGCAGCGCCATTGCGACGTCGGCCGTCCAGAAGGACGCGGGCGGCGAGGAAGAGGCCGACTGAGTCTCGACGCGGCCACCTGGAAGGCAGTCGGTTGTGAGTACCGCGCCCTCGGCCGCGCCTCATGAGCATTCAACGGTGCATCCGCTGGGACGCACGGACGTCCACCTGGGTCGCTGCGTCAGTCGTTCGTCGTAGCAGTGCTACGTCCAGCGGAGCATCCCAAAGCTAGATGCGGCGGGCTAGTTTTCGCAGTCACGACCAGTCCAGCTGTGCTGCTCCGCAATCCCGATCAGCTCAGCGTCGGGACTGCCAGGACCCTCCGGGGGGGGTTCCAGTTGAACGTCACGCGACAGGACCGCTGCACCGCCAGGGCGCTTGGTGGCAGGTCGTCCCTCTGCCCTAGGACAGGAGGTCGACGTCGATGGCTTCGTGGCTGATCTCTCGTTCCGTCGCCGCTCGTGCGCTCGTGCTGGCAGTTGCCGCCGGGCTTGTCGTGCTCGGCGTGCTGCAGTCGCGGGAGGCCAAGACCGACGCGCTCCCGGAGTTCTCGCCGCCGTATGTCGAGGTGCAGACCGAGGCGCTGGGCCTGTCGGCGGAGGAGGTCGAGCAGCTGATCACCGCTCCGATGGAGAACCTGCTGCTCAACGGGGTGGCTTTCCTCGACGGCATCCGCTCGGAGTCGGTGAACGGGCTGTCCTCCATCACGCTGATCTTCGAGCCGGGCACCGACCTCCTCGAAGCCCGGCAGGTGGTCCAGGAGCGACTGACCCAGCAGGGCCTGCTGGCGCACCTGACCGAGCCACCGGTGATCGTCCAGCCGCTCTCGTCCTCGAGCCGCGTCCTGGTGGTCGGGTTCCGCTCCGAGGACGTGTCGCCCATCGAGATGTCGGTGCTCGCTCGCTGGACGATCCGTCCCAGGCTGCTCGGCGTCCCGGGCGTGGCCAACGTGTCGATCTTCGGACAGCGGGAACGGCAGCTGCAGGTGCAGGTGGACCCCCAGCGCCTCGCGCGCCGCGGCGTGACCCTGCAGCAGGTCATCAACACCAGCGGCAACGCGCTCTGGGCGTCTCCCGCTCACCTACCTCAACGCCTCCGCACCGGGGACGGGCGGCTTCGTCGACACCCCGAGCTCACGCCTGGAGATCCGCCACGTCTCGCCCATCGTCGCGGCCGAGGACCTGCGCCAGGTGGCTCTGGAACCCAGACCCGGCTCGTCGCAGCCGCCCGGGATGACCCTGGGCGACGTCGCCCGGGTCACCGAGGACCACCAGCCGCTCATCGGTGATGCCGTCGTCGACGACGGTCCCGGCCTCGTCATGGTGGTGGAGAAGTTCCCGGGCGCGAACACCTTGGAGGTCACCGAGGGCATCGAAGCCGCGCTGGACACGTTGCAGCCGGGCCTCCAGGGGATCTCGGTCGACACGACCCTCTTCCGGCAGGCCACCTACGTGGACCAGGCGCGCGACAACTACGCGCTGACCCTCGGCCTCGGGCTGCTGCTGGCGCTGGTGCTCATCGTCCTGTTCCTGATGCAGGTCCGGGCGACGCTGATCGCCGTGGTCTCGACCGTCGTGTCCCTCTCCACCGCCGTCGTGGTCCTCGACCTCCTGAGCATGGGCCTTGACAACATCGTGCTGGCCGGACTGGCGCTGGCCACCACTCTGGTCGTCGTGGAGGCGGTCGTCGACGTGGAGCACGTCGTACGCCGCCTCCGCGAGAGTCCGGGACCCGACGCGTCGCGCGTCTCCGTCATCGAAGCAGCTCTCGAGATGCGGCGAGCCATGGGGTTCGCGACGGCCATCGTGCTCGTCTCGCTGGTTCCGTTGCTCGTGCTCGACCCGCTGTCCGTCGCGCTCTACCGCCCGGCGCTGGTGGCCTTCGCGGTCGCCATGCTGACCTCGATGGCTGTCGCGCTGACCGTCACACCAGCACTGTGCTCGTTGCTGCTCCGGGGCGGTACGAGCACGGAGGCCCGCGTGAGCCGCTGGCTCGAGCGGACGGTCGCCAAGCTCTCGCGCCGATCCGTGCCAGCGGTGCGCCCCGCTCTTGCCGTGCTCATCCTCGGAGTGGTCGCCGGTGCAATCGTGCTTCCCTTCCTGCACGCCTCCGATCAGCCGGGCTCGCTTCCACAGTTCAAGGAGTCCCACCTGGTGGTCGCCTGGAGCGGCGACCCGGGGATCTCGCGAACAGGCATGACGGCGATCGCCTCCGATCTCGGTGCCGAGCTGCGGGCGGTGCCCGGGGTCAAGAACGTCGGTGGTCACGTGGGTCGTGCCGTGTTGTCCGACCGGGTCAACGGCATCGGTGCAGGCGAGCTCTGGGTCGAGATCGACTCCGAGGCCGACTACAACGAGACAGTCGCCGACGTCCGAGCGGTGGCGGAGGGGTACGACGGCGCGACCGCCGAGGTGTTTTCGTACTTCTCCGACCGGCTCGAGGCAGTCGGCGCGCTGATCTCCGACACCGACCGCGGCCGCGTTACGGCACAGGACGACGAAGTGGTGGTGCGGATCTACGGCGAGGAGCTCTCCGTCCTCACCGAGCAGGCCGAGGCCATCCAGAGCAGCGTGTCGGCCATCGGCGACGTCACCGACGTCCAGGTCGAGCTTCCGCCCGTCGAGCCGAACCTCGAGGTGAAGGTCGACCTGACGGCGGCGCGTCTCCACGGCCTCAAGCCGGGCGACATTCGTCGCGCCGCGGCCACGTTGGCCAACGGGCTGAAGGTCGGCAGCCTCTTCGAGGAACAGAAGGTCTTCGACGTCATCGTCACCGGGCGCCGCGACTACTTCGAGGATCCCGGCCGGATCGGCGAGCTGCTGATCGACACTCCCGAGGGTGGAACCGTCTCCCTCGATGAAGTCGCTGACGTCGGACCTGGCGAGTCGTTCTCGGTGATCAACCGGGAGTCCGTCTCGCGCCGCCTGGACCTGGTCGCGACCGTGTCCGGGGACCGGGCCGACGTGGCGGCGCAGATCGAGGCCGCCGTGGCCGAGATCGCCTTCCCCCTGGAGTACCACGCCGAGGTCATCTGGGACTCCCAGCATGCCGTCGACCGGGGTCGCGTCCTGCTGTTCGGCGGGTGCGCGCTGATCGCCGTGGTCCTGCTGCTCCAGGCCGGCTTGCGGCAGCTGGAAGATGACCGGGGCTGCGCTGGCCTTGATGGCGTTCTCGATGGTCGGAGGCCTCGTCGCGGTGGCGCTGGCTGGCGGGGAGATGACGATCGGCGCCGTGCTGGGCTTCGTCGTTGTGCTCGCGCTCGCGGTGCGCAACCTTCTTGTCCTGGTCAGCCGCTACCGGGCCTTGCGCGAGGGCCAGGACCATCCCTTCGGCACCGACCTCGCGATTCGCGGCTCGGTCGAACGCGCCGTGCCCGACGTGCTGTCGGGCGCTGTCGCCACGGCAGTGCTCCTGCCGGTCGCTGATCGCCGGTTCACAGCCCGGGCTCGAGATCATCCATCCAATGGCGCTCGTCGTCGTCGGTGGTGCGGTGACGGCGACGTTGGGGCCCCTGCTGCTGTTCCCTGCGCTCTACCTGCGATGGGGTGGGCATCGCGACGCCGATGTCCTGGAGGACGACCTGGACGCACCCGTTGCGGTGCCGGTGTGATCGATGACGACCACGGGTGTGCGGACGCACGGTTGGGTGAGCAGTGGCCGGTTGGCGTGGATAGTCGCCATCGTGCTCCTGCTCGCGCTGATCGGCTGGGCGAGAACCGCTGGTCCCGGCGCGGAGACCGAGGTCGAGCACCTCAGCCCCGGCGACCGTGGAACACGTCGAGGGCAGCGAGATCTCGGTGGTCATCCTGACTTCCGCCGGAGCCGAGAAGATCGGATTGGAGCTGGCCCAGGTACGGCGGGTCAGCCACGCTGCGGGCGTGCTCGCAGTCCCGTACGAGGCGTTGGTTCATGACGCGGACGGCACGATCTGGGTCTATGCGGCAGGCCGGCGATCCGCTGCGGTTCCGTCGGCAGCCGGTCGAGGTCGCGGCGGTGGACGGCGGACAAGCCATCCTTACCAGCGGCCCTGGCGTCGGCGTCACGGTCGCCGCGGACGGTTCCGCGGAGCTCTACGGCACCGAGTTCGAAGTGGGCCACTGACATGATGCGCTGGATCGTCCGCACAAGCCTGCGATTCCGCATCGCTGGTCGTGTTCGGCGGTCTCGTTGTTGATGTTCGGCGGCGGGCTGGCAGCTCAGCAAGGCGCCCGGTTGACGTCTTCCCGGAGTTCGCTCCGCCGAAGGTGGAGATCCAGACCGCGTGCGTCGGTCTCTCGGCCGCGGAGGTAGAGGAGCTGATCACCGTTCCGCTCGAGCAGTCGCTGGCCGGGCTGCCCGGACTGCAGGTGCTGCGTTCCAAGTCTGTCGGCCAGCTTTCATCGGTCGTTCTCCTGTTCGAGCCGGGCACCGACATCATGGAGGCCCGTCAGCTGGTGCAGGAGCGAGTGGCGACGGTGACACCCACGCTGCCGTCCTGGGCCGCCCCGCCGCACATGATCCAGCCGCTCTCGTCCACCAGCCGGGTGATGAAGATCGGCATCTCCTCCGACACGCTCGACACGATCGAGCTCTCGCAGCTCACCCGCTGGAAGATCCGCGACAACCTGATGCGGGTCCCGGGAGTCGCCAACGTGGCGGTGTGGGGGAACCGCAAGACCCAGTACCAGGTCCAGGTCGACCCGGCGCGGCTGCGTCGCAACGGCGTGACCGTCGACCAGGTGCGGAACGCAGCCGCGGACGCCGTGGACGCCGGCCTGCTCACCTACCGGCCGGCCGCTGCCCTGGGGACCGGCGGTTTCGTGGAGTCGGGGACCCAGCGCCTCGGGATCGAGCACGTCTCTGCTGTCGGCGACCCCGGACCCTGGGCGCGGTGACGGTCCGCAACAAGTTCGGCAAGACCCTGCGACTCGACGAGGTGGCGGAGGTGCGGATCGGCCACCAGAACCTGATCGGTGACGCCGTCGTCGACGGGGGTCCGGGGCTGCTGCTCATCGTCGAGAAGTTCCCCTGGGCCAACACGCTTGCAGGTGACCGAGGGGGTCGAGGAGGTGCTCGCCCGAGATCCAGCCCGGGACTGACCGACGTACGCATCGACGCGACGATCTTCCGGCCGGCGACCTTCATCGAGACCTCGATCGACAACCTGACGAACGCCCTTCTGCTCGGGACCCTCCTGGTGATCCTCGTGCTGATGGCGTTCCTCTACGAGTGGCGCACGGCACTGATCAGCGTGGTAGCCATCCCGCTGTCGCTGGTCGCCGCCGGGCTGGTTCTCTATCACCAGGGCAGCACGATCAACACGATGGTGCTGGCCGGTTTCGTCATCTCGGTCGGGGTGGTAGTCGACGACGCGATCATCGACGTCGAGAACATCTGGCGACGCCTCAAGCTGGCCAGGGCGACCGGAGACACGACGTCGACGGCCAGGATCGTGCTCGAAGCGTCGATCGAGGTCCGCAGGGCGATCGTGTACGCAACGCTGATCAACGTCGCGGCCATCACGCCGGTGTTCTTCCTGGAGGGACTGTCCGGCGCGTTCTTCCGACCGCTCGTGACGTCGTACGCACTGGCCCTCCTGGCCTCGATGGCCGTTGCCCTCACGGTGACGCCTGCGCTCGCCCTGATCCTGCTGCGCAAGGGAGGCCACACGCGGCGCGAGTCCCCGCTCAAGGTCCTCCTGGTCCGGTGGTACTCCGCGGCCCTGCGGCGGCTCACGGGCTCCGCTGCGACCTGCGTACTTCGCGGTGGCAGGCCTTGCCCTGCTCGCGGTCGCAGGCACGCCCCAGCTCGGTCAGTCGCTCCTGCCGGAGTTCAAGGAACGCGACTTCTTGATGCACTGGATCACCAAGCCGGGTACGTCGCTGCAAGAAGAGGTGCGGATCACCACCTTGTCCGCCGAGCGCCTGGGCGCGATCCCGGGCGTGCGCAACTTCGGGGCGCACATCGGTCAGGCGAGCAATGCTGATGAGGTCGTGGGTCCGGAGTTCGGTGAGAACTGGATCAGCATCGATCCCGAGGCCGACTACGACGAGACGCTTGCAGGCGGTCCAGACGGAAGTGGACGGGTACCCGGGCCTCTACCGAGACGTGCAGACCTACCTCAAGGAGCGGATCCGGGAGGTGCTCACCGGGACCGACGAGGCGATCGTCGTGCGAATCTCCGGTGACGACCTCACGACGCTCGGTGAGCTTGCCGACCGCCTGGAAGACGTCATGAGCGACACTCCCGGCCTCGAGTCCCCGCAGGCGGAACTGCTGACCCCGGTCCCACAGATCGAGGTGAAAGTGGACCTGGCCAAGGCGCAGCAGTACGGCCTCAAGCCCGGTGACGTCCGCCGGGAGGCGGCTACCCTGGTCGCCGGCACCGAGGTCGCTGACTCTTACCACGGGGGCCGGACCTACGACATCAACGTGTACGGCGTGGCCTCGATCCGGCACAGCGTCCCCAGTATCAAGGCGATGCGCATCGACACCCCCGACGGCCGGCAGGTCCGGCTCGACGCGGTCGCGGACGTGGTGATCAAGCCGACACCGAACGCCATCCTCCGGGAGGCGGGAACCCGACGCATGGACGTCAGCGCAGGAGTGACCGGTTCCGACGTCGGCGGGATCGCCGCAGAGCTGGAGAGGCGGGTCGCCGAGGTCGAGATGCCCCGCGGCTACTCCGTCGAGGTGCTCGGGGAGCATGCCGAGCGTGCGACCGCCCAACGCACACTTCTCGTCGTCGGGCTCGGTGCGCTGGTCGCGATCCTCTTGCTGCTGCAGCTGGCCTTCGGCAGCCTCCGGCTGGCCCTGCTGTTCTTCCCCACTGCTCCTGATGGCCCTGGTCGGCGGCGTCCTCGCGACGCTCGCGACCGGGGGAATCGTTTCTCTCGGCTCGCTGGTCGGGTTTCTCACGGTCTTCGGGATCGCGGCACGCAACGGCATCATGATGATCAGCCACTTCCAGCACCTCGAGCACGTCGAGGGGCAGCCTTTCGGGAGAGACCTGGTGATGCGCGGGGCGCAGGAGCGCCTCTCACCGATCCTGATGACCGCCGGGGCGACCGCCTTCGCGCTCGTCCCGCTGATCTGGGCGGGCTCGATCCCCGGCCACGAGATCGAGCACCCGATGGCGATCGTCATCCTCGGCGGACTGATCACCGCGACCGTGCTCAATCTGTTCGTCGTCCCGTCGCTGTACCTCAAGTTCGCCCGTCCGCGGAGGCTTAGGACAGCGGCCGCACTCGATTGACCCGGATGCCTCGGAAGCGACCGGCTGGAGGTGGCTGTCACCTGAACAGGGTCAGGAAACTGGACGCGACCGAAGGATTGAAGATGGACGCGATGACGACTGACTTCGCGGCTCCTGCGACGCCGTTCGGTACTTGACCCACGTCAGTCAAGCGCGGCGTACTCCTGGGCAACCTGCGCGCCCAGGCGGGCGTTGTTGTTCACCAGGGCGATGTTGGCCGTGAGGCTGGCGCTGCGGGTGATCTCGACGATCCGCCCGAGCAGGAACGGGGTGGCCTCCTTGCCGTGGATCCCCTTCTCCTCCATCTCTGCCAGCGCCTGCTCGATGATCACGCCGATCTCCTCGGCCGGGATCTCGTCCTGAACCGGGATCGGGTTGACGATCGCGACCCCACCGGCCATGCCCAACCGCCACTTGGCGGCCATCAGAGCGGCGAACTCGGCAGGGGTGTCGAGGCGCATGGGGGCGAGGTGGCCGCTCACTCGGGAGAAGAACGCCGGGAACTCGTCGGTCCCGTTTGCGACCACGGGCACCCCCAGGGTTTCCAGGGTCTCCAGGGTGAGCCCGATGTCGAGGATCGACTTCACGCCGGCCGAGACGACAGCGACATTCGTCTTCGACAGCTCGGTCAGGTCGGCGCTCACGTCGAAGGTTCGTTCGGCTCCCCTGTGGACGCCGCCGAGCCCGCCGGTCACGAAGACGGAGATGCCCGCCAGCGCCGCGAGCCGCATGGTCGCGGCGACCGTGGTGGCACCGTGAGTGCCCTGTGACACGACGAAGGGCAGGTCGCGGACACTCACTTTTGCCACGTCGGGGCTGGTGGCGAGCAGCTCGAGGTCGGGCTGTGTCAGTCCGATCCGGGGGCGGCCGTCGAGCACGGCGATAGTGGCGGGCACGGCTCCGCCTTCGCGGATGATCCGCTCGACCTCGGTCGCCATCTCGACGTTCTGCGGGTAGGGCATGCCGTGGCTGATGATGGTGCTCTCCAGCGCCACGACGGGAGCGCTGTTGGCCAGCGCCTGGGACACCTCGTCGGTCAGCACGAGGTCGGGGTGTGGGGCGGTCACTTCAGTTCCTCCTGGTCCAGTGCGGCCTGGACCAGCCGCGGGGTGAGATCGGGGCGCACGGTGTGCGGACTGGCAATGGTCAAGGCGGCGGCAGCGTGACCGAAGCGGGCCGCTTCCACGGGTGTCCCACCCTCGAGCAGCACGTGGCAGAAGGCCGCCAGCATGGAGTCGCCTGCGCCCGTGACGTCAGTGACGTCCGTGACGGTGATCGGGATCGCCGGGAGCTCGATCACCTCGTCGGCCGTGCTGAGCAGCGAGCCCGTTTCGCCCAGCCGGACCCAGACCATCTCGATGCCCCTGGCGTGCAGTGCGCCCACGGCCGATCGCACCTGCCGGTCGGTGCGCGTCGGCAGATCGGTGAGGGCCGCGAGCTCGTCGCGGTTCGGCGTGACGGCGTACACCCGGGAATCGAGGACGTCCTTGAGGGCGGCCGCCTTGGGCACACTCACGGGCTCGAACACCGTGAGCGCCACCTCGGACAGGTCCAGCGCATGCTCGAAGGCGTCAGGCCTCAGGTTGCCGTCGAGAACCAGCACCGCAGCACTCGCGATCACGTCGCGCGCGGCCTGGAGCTGCTCCGGCCCGAGCTCGGCGGTCGCCTCCATGTCCGCGATCGCGACCAGGAGCTCCCCGTCCGCGTCGAGCACCGCCGTGTAGGTGCCGGTCGGCCGGTCGGTCCGCGCCACGTGCTCGATTCGTACGCCGGCAGCCGCCGTGTGATCAAGCAGGCTCTCGCCGAGCGAGTCCCGCCCCACGACGCTGACCAGGTGCACCCGATCGCCGAGTCGGGCCAGGTTCTCGGCGACGTTGCGGGCAACGCCCCCCGGCGCCATCGCGGCGTGACCCGGGTTGCTGGTCCCACCGGTCGCCCGATCCCTGCTGCGGGCCTTGAGATCCATGTTCGCGCCACCGACGACGACCGCGCCGGGGCGCTCGGAGAGTACATATCCCCGCCCGAGGATCACGCCCTTCTTGCCCAGGTTGGACAGATGCACGTTGATCGAGGCGCGTGAGGTACCCAGCGCCGCAGCCATCGCCGCGGAACCCATCAACGGGTCGCGGCGGAGCAGTTCGACGATCTGTTCCTCGCGGTCTGTCAGCACCTAACTAGGATAAATGAACCTTACTGCAGTGTGGCCGGACGGGTGGCAGCGAACACCGAGACGGCGCACGAATACAAAGGCCGGCGATCGCGGCACAACAGGTCAGCCCGAGCCATCACATGAGGTATCGAAGCCCCTGCCGTCGCATCGGTCGGGCGACCCATCGACGGTCGCCTGAATGAGTAGTTCTGCCGATGCGCACTCGCGGGTCCGCTTCCTAGCATCGGCCGCAACCGAACTCATGGAAGGACAAGCGCATGACACTGTTCCTCGACGTCTACTCGAGCTGTCCACGGGTCAGGAAGCGTGGGACTGGATGGTCTTCAGCAACCCGGTCACGGAAATGATCCGCGATCGCACGAGCGCCGACGGTGTCGCCGCACTCCCGGTCCGCCTCAACATCGGCTGGGGCCGCAAGGCCGATCGCCTGTGACCGGCTCCGTCCTCATCGTCGGCGGTGGAATCGCGGGACGAGCCGCCGCCCGGGCCCTGGCGCGGCGCGGTTTGGGGTGCACGGTCGTCGAGCGGCGTGAGTCCGTAGGGCGGGGAATGGGCGTCAACCTGCCGGGCAACGCGGTGCGAGCCCTGGCCGAGCTCGGCGTCCCCGACCAGGCGCTGGCCAGCGGCGTACCCGTGCGAAGGCGGGAGTATCGCAACGGTGGCGGACGGTTGCTCTTCGCGGTGGACGACGCTCGCTTTTGGCGCGACGTGGGGAGCCCTGTCTGCGTGCGCCACGGCGACCTGCTCGAGGCCCTCGCACTGCCCGGGGTAGCCACGCTCGAGCACACACAGGCCATGGCCGCTCGACCCACCTCCGCCGGCGTTGAGGTTGAGCTGGAGGAAGCGTCGCCGCCGCGGCACTTCGACTTCGTGATCGGCGCCGACGGCGTCAACTCGGCGATGCGGGAGGCGGTCGCCGACGACGGCCTGCGCCCGTCGTCGATGACCGGATCCAGTTGGCGATTCATCGCCGACAATCCCGGCATCGACTGCTGGACTGCCTGGTCCGGCCGAGACGTGACCTTCTTGCTGATCCCGGTCGAGGAGGGCCGCGTCTACGGGTACGCCGCCCGCACCCGGGGCGGGACCACCGGAGCCGACCGCTCCTGGTTGGCGCAGGCGGCCGAAGAATTTCCTGAGACGGTGGGCGCGGCCGTCGCCCAAGCGCTGAACGGCGGTGAACTCCACCATGCCCCCGTCAATGAGGTGCAGCTCGAGCGATGGCACGACACGAGGCTCGTACTCATCGGTGATGCCGCGCATGCGACCGGACCGGTGTGGGCCCAGGGCGTGGCGATGGCCCTCGAGGACGCCCTGGTCATCGGTGAGCTGCTGGCCCGGACCCCTGCCGAGCACTGGGCCGGAGTCGGGGCCTTGTTCGAACGGCTCAGGCGCCCCCGGGTCGAGCACGTCCAGTCGGCAACCGACAAGATGTCGCGGTTGGCCGCGCTACCGGGCTGGCTGCGCGATGTGAGCGCACCCATCCTGGGCCCTAAGAACTATCGGGCGGCCTACGCGCCGCTGCGCTCCGTCGCCATCGAGCCCGACGCCTGACAGTGGCGGTTGCCGGCGACGATGTCGTCTCCGGAGAGCGCCGGCCACCCAACGCACAGCGAGATAGAACGCGCCGGCGGTTGGAGGATGGCCCGTCCTCCTGGTCGATCGCGCCTACGCAGTTCGACCGACGTGTGAAATCTGAGTCCAGCATAGCCTCGACAGGACGGCCAGACAGTGGTCGACGGGGAGCGGTACACCATGGCGGTTGGAGACAGCCGGAGCGGTCGGCTGGTCGCGGGCGTGGGGTTCGCCCTCGCCGTCGTGCTCCTGGCGGGCTGTTCGCCCGACGACACTGGCAAAGCCGGTCCAGAAACCAGGGAGGCGTGTGGCGGGAAGTTACCGGCCTTCCCCGGTGCGGAGGGCTTCGGGTGTGACACATCCGGCGGGCGCGGCGGTCAGGTCATCACGGTCACGAACTTGAACGACGCCGGCGCCGGCAGCCTTCGCGCCGCCCTGGAGTCCCCGGGCCGGCGGTTCGTCGTGTTTGGTGTCTCCGGGACCATCGACGTCCGCGAGCAGATCGTGATCGACGACCCGTATCTGACCGTGGCAGGGCAGACCGCGCCTGGAGGGGGCATCACCCTCAGGGCCGCCGACGACAACATCAGCGGCCTGGTCGACATCAGCACCCACGACGTCGTCATCCGCTTCATGCGCTTCCGGACAGGTGCGCCACCCTCGGTCACCGGCGAGAACCTCGACGGGCTCAACATCTGGAGGGACACCGGCCACGACGTGGTCATCGACCACAACTCGTTCAGCTGGGCGGTCGACGAGAACGTGAGCACCTGGGATGGTGCCCACGACATCATCTTCTCCTGGAACATCATCGCCCAGGGGCTCCGCGAGTCCACCCACCCCGATGGCGAGCACAGCAAGGGACTGCTCGTCAGCGGTGCAGCAACCGAGGACATCAGCGTTCACCACAACCTCTTCGCCCACAACACCGCGCGCAACCCGCAGGTCACCAGCCCCGGACTCATCCAGGTCGTCAACAACGTGATCTTCAACTACGGCGACTCCGCGCTCCAGACCTCCAACCCCTACGGCCCGCCTCAGGTGGAGATCGTGGGCAACTACTTCAAGGCCGGCCCCGACAGCGACCCGGAGCGGTACGAGATCGACGCCTATCCCATCGAGGACGCCGGCCAGTGGAGCCTGCACGTCGAGGGCAACGTCGGACCCCACGCCACAGCCGATGGCCCGCAGACCGACCTGGTCTCACCCGAGGACCGCGGCCTCATCGTGGCGGCCGCGCCACCGGATCTGCCCCTAGTCACCACCACGAGCGCGGACCAGGCGCTCGAGGACGTGCTGATGGGTGCCGGGGCGAGGGTCCCCTACTTCGACCTGGTCGACGAACAGATGATCGACGACGTGCACGACGAACGCGGCGGCATGATCAGCGACGCGTCGGAGGTCGGCGGCTGGCCGACCCTGCCGGCTGAAGATCCACCAGCCGACGAGGACTCCGACGGCATGCCGGACACGTGGGAAGCCAGCCACGACCTGGACTCCAGCACCGACGACAGCTCAGACGACCGCGACCGCGACGGCTATACGAACGTCGAGGAGTACGTCAACGACCTCGTGCGGGAATTCGCTCCGCGTTGAACCCTTTGCCAGCCTTTTCCACCTCTTCGATCCTGACCGGCGGATGTCCCCCAGATCAGCCGTTTGGCGTAGTCGGTATGCGCTCCCGAGCCCATCCCCGACACATTCTCGAAAGTTAGGTTCGTGGTCCAACCAGCCCCACGGCCAAAGGCCGTGACCCCAGGGCAGCTACGCGTTGGGAACGCATATGTCTAACGGCGAGCGCCTTCGGCGCAAGCGAGTCGAAGTTTTCGCAATCACGCTCGCCGCGGCAGCGACCTTTCTGGCGGGGGCGCCGACGAGCTCGGCCGGAGCAGAGGGTGCGACGACGTACAGCCGGTCGTCGGAGGCCTCGCTAGTGCGTCCGGGTCCGGCGTCGAGGGCGCCCACTACGGCGACCGCGACCTTGGTGCGCACGACACTTCTCTCGCAGTTGAGCCCATCAGCGCCTGACTCATCGGGCATCGCCTACAGGAGCGACCTCGACCGACTCCTCATCGCGGACTCCGAGGTCAACGAGATGCCGATCTTCGAGGGAGTCAACCTCTGGCAGATCTCGAGACAGGGCACCCAGCAGTACGACACCGGCAACACCCTTGCATTCTCGAAGGAACCCACCGGCATCGCGTACGACGGTGTGGGCGAGCGGTTGTTCGTCAGCGACGACGACGCGGGGCGCGTCTTCGAGGTCACCGCGGGGTCCGACGACCGATTCGGAACCTCCGACGACGTCGTGTCGTCCTTCTCCGTGCGTGCGTTCGGCAACGACGATGCCGAGGACGTTGCCTACGACTCCGCCAGCGGCGACCTGTTCGTAGCGGAGGGGATCGTGCAAGAGGTTTGGCGAGTCTCCGAAGGGCCCAATGGCCGCTTCGACGGCGTTCCTCCGACCGGTGACGACACCGTGAGCCACTTCGACGTCGGCGGCTACGGCAGCATCGACGTGCAAGGCATCACCTACAGCCCGGTCCGCGACTCGCTCTTCCTGGCCGACCGCAAGTCCAACCAGGTGGTCGAGGTCTCCAAGACAGGGGCGCTGATCCAGACCATCAACGTGTCAGCCATCGACATGCACCGGCCGGCCGGGATCACGCTGGCACCGGCGTCGGACAACCCTGCGGGCACGAGCATCTACATCGTCGCGCGCGGTCGGGACAACAACACGTATCCGAACGAGAACGACGGCACGATGTACGAGCTGTCAGCACCCGACCTGGGACCGGTCGTCCAACTTCCGAACCAGGCCCCTTCCGTCAGCGCTGGCCCAGACCGCGCGCTGACGTTGCCGACGTCGGCGATTCTCAACGGGACGGTCACCGACGACGGCCTACCCGACCCACCCGGTTCCTTGACCATCACCTGGAGCAAGGTCATTGGCCCTGGCGCGGTGACCTTCGCCCATCCCCATCTCGTCGACGGCACAGCAAGTTTCAGCGCTGCCGGTACCTACGTGCTGCGCCTGAGCGCCTCCGACTCGGCGCTAGCGGTCAGCGACGACCTGAAGGTCGTCGTCAGCGGCACGAGTCCGACCAACCTCACCTGTCAGGGCTCGTCCGCCCTGGTTCAGATAGGTCCGAGCACCAATGATCACCTGCTCGGCACCAACGCGATCGACCTCATCAAGGGCAACGAGGGCGACGATGTCGTCCTAGGCCGAGGCGACGCCGACTGCTTGGTGGGCGGTGCTGGGAAGGACAGGTTGCGTGGCCAGCAGGGCGACGACGTCGTGCGGGGAAGCGGAGGGCGCGACGTTCTCTCCGGCGCTGCGGGCGCCGATCGGCTCAACCCCGGAACCGGCAAGGACACGGTCGTTGGCGGCGGCGGCAACGACCGGATCGTTTCGGTCGACGGGTCGCGCGACGTCGTCCGCTGCGGTCGCGGCGTTGACCGCGCCAAGGTGGACTCGCATGACCAGGTCGCCAAGAGCTGCGAGCGGGTAGTCGTGAGTTGACGAAGGCACGTCGGCTGCGAAAGGCGACACAGTTCCGGACGGACCTCTAGTCAGGGTCGCGCCGTCGCCGCGCTCGTCGTTGGGGCTGCTTGTCGCGAGCGATGGCGCACAGCCGAGATCGCTGCGCGGCGGCGATCAGCTCCTCCCGGTGTAGACGGACCAGATTCTCGTTCAGATACGCGTGCATCGTTGGCTCCTGGATGCTCCCGGCGGGGTGCCACCGGATCACGGCGCCGCCGGTGCGGCGGCCACAACCAGCGTCGTCCAGGGTCCGGTGCGAGATCCACGATCAGAACTCGCACAGCGCTCCGACAGTTGTCCGACGCCACGGTTGGACGACAGATCCATGTCGCGGTCCCGCGCTCAAGCCCTACGCTGGGACAGCCAGCGGACAGTCGCGGGTGTAGAAACCGGAAGGGGCTGCCGGTGACCGACGAGGGCGCGCTGGCTGAGCGTCTTCGAGCCCTGCGTGAGGCCGCTGGGTTCTCTCAAGAGGAGCTCGCCGAGCGTGCGGGGTTGAGCAGTCACGCGATCAGCGCACTCGAGCGAGGGACCCGCACCCGCCCATACCCCCATACCGTGCGGGCGCTGTGCGACGCGCTCGGTGCCGACGCCGAGGCGCGGGCTGCGCTGATCGCGGCCGTGCCGGCGCGGACGCGATCGTCGCGTGCGCCCAGCGACTCAGCCGCAACGGCGCGGTCCATACCCGTGCCGGCGACCGTCTTGCTGGGGCGCGACGAGGCAATGGCCAGGGTGACAGACCTGGTCCGGGACCAGCGGTTGGTCACCTTGACGGGTATTGGAGGCGTCGGAAAGACGCGGCTGGCTCTGGCCGTGGCGGCGAAGGTCCAGGACCGCTTCGCCGACGGCGTCGCGTACGTCGAGCTGGCCCGCCTGGGGCGGCCGACGAGGTGCTCCCAGCGATCTCCGATGCCGTGGATGCGACGGACAATCCGAGAATCGACGCAGCATCGGCCATCGTCAAGCGACTCCGTGATCAGCGCACCCTTCTTGTGCTCGACAATGTCGAACACCTCCTGGAGGTGGCGCCGCGGATCGCCACTCTCATAGAGGCGGTGCCGGGGTTGACGGTGCTGGCCACGAGCCGGGCCCCGCTGCGGATCCGGGGCGAGATCGAGGTGACAGTCGAGCCACTCGACGTTCCCGGCACCGATGACGAGCTCGACGCGCCCGCCGCCCATCTGCTGCTCGAGCGCGCCCACGCCGTGAGCCCCGGGTGGGGAGCGGCTCCGGAGGAACGATCGGCGGTCGCGGCCCTGTGCAGTCGCCTCGCTGGCATCCCGCTTGCGCTGGAGCTTGCCGCAGCTGGGGCTCGGCTGCTCGACCCCGAAGGCCTGCTCGAGCGTCTCGACGTCGCGCTGCTCGCTGGCGCCCGCGACCTACCGGAGCGGCAGCGCACCATGCGCGCCACCCTCGACTGGAGCTATGGGCTGCTGACGGTCGAGGAGCAAGGTCTGCTTCGACTGCTGTCGGTCTTCGTCGGCGGGTTCCGACTCGAGGATGTCGAACACGTCGTCAACCTCACCGGCGGGGTGGCAGCAGCTGATGTGCTCGGTCTGCTGGAGGCACTGTCGGAGCAGTCCCTGGTGGTCAGTGCGAGCGGCATCATCGGAGGATCACGGCAGCGTCTGCTCGAGCCGGTGGCGCAGTACGCCCGCGTCCGGTTGACCGAGGCCGGGGAGTGGCAGCGGCCGCGCCGCCCACGCTGAGCACTTCCGGGCGATGGCTGAGGGGCTGGCTCCCCGCTATCAGGACGGTGGCCAGGTCGACGCCCTGGCGCGAGTCGACCCTGAACATCCGAACCTCACGGCCGCCATCGAACGCAGCCTGTCCGCGGACGACGCCACGACCGCGGCGCGACTCACCTGGGCACTGTGGATGTACTGGTGGCTGCGCGGCCATCTCGCACACGGACGTCGCCTCGCCGAGAGCGTGCTGGAACACCAGCTGCCCGCGGGCGTGCTGTCTCGCGCTGAGCTCGCGGCAGCCACGATGGCCTTCGCGCTCGACGACGTCGCCGCTGCGCGGCGATGGTGGTCATCGGCGCGCGCACACGCCGGCGACGACCCTGTGGCGATGGCGAACGCGGTGGCCGGCGAGGGCCTGGCGGCGCTCGCCGTCGGTGACCTCGTCGAGGCGGCCGAGCGTTTCGAGCACGCCCGGTCAGTCGCGGAACGGGCCGGACCAGATGGTGAGTGGACCCGAGGCCTCTCGCTCATCTGGCTGGGCACGGTGCACTCTCCTCGAGGGCGATGCCAACGGCGCTGTCGCTCACATCGAGCAGGGTCTGGACTCGGCCCGGGCCCGCGGGGACCGGCTGACTCGTACATCGCCCTCACAACCTCTCGCAGGTGGAGCTGGGCCGAGGCGACTACGTTGGCGCCCGCCAGCACCTCCAGGAGGGTCTGCGGCTTTCGCGGCAGACAGGCGACCACGCCAACCTGGCCTACCTGCTCGACGCGAGTGCCGTCCTGGAGGCCGCCCAGGGCGCATGCGCGGGTACCGATTCTGCTGGGTGCGGCGCAGACGATCCGAGAGTCGATCGGCTCCCGGGGGTATGGCTACTACCGGCCGGACCCGGCAGCCACGGAGGCCGCCGCTCGCGAGGCGCAACAGCATCTCGGGCAAGACCGGTATGACGACGCACTGGACGTCGGGCGACGCTTACACCCGAGCAAGCCTCCGACCTCGCCTTGGAGGAGCAGGCAGCCACGGGCTGAGACCCGTACACCTCCCGGACACCTTGCAGTGTCCGTGGTGTGGGGTGCGCTCGGCGTGAGGGTTCTGATGCGGCGCAACCGCGTCCGCAGCTTCGAACCCAGGAGTCAGCGTGACCACCACCCTTGGCACCACAACACCATCTGCCTCATCGGATGAACGCCTCGAGTTCGCCGACTACGTCGTCCAGCGACGACCTGCACTTCTGCGGGCCGCCCGAGCAATCGCTCGGGAACCGCACTCCGCCGAGGACCTCCTCCAGAGTGCGCTCGAACGAGTCCTCCCCCACTGGTCGACAATCCGTGAACCCGGTGCCGCCGATGCCTACACCCGCAGGGCAATGCGCAACCAGCACGCCAGCTGGTGCCGACAGAACTGGCGCGGCCGGGAGTACTCCTTCGCGGAGGTGCCGGACCTGGAGCCGTCCTGGGACCGCTACCCCGGCACCGGCGCCGCACTCTGGACACTGGTCACGGCCCTGCCGCCAGCCCAGCGCTCCGCCGTCGTACTGCGCTACTACGAGGGGCTCTCGGTGAACGAGGTCTCCCGGACACTCGGCTGCTCGCCGGCCACGGTGAAGTCGAATGCCAGCCGCGGCCTCGCGTCGCTACGCCGCTGGATCACAGAGGGCGGCTCCGAGATCGACCTCGCTGTGTGACGCAGCGATACCCGCAGAACGCCCACCACGCGAGCTGGAATCTCCAGCCCGTGACAACCACTAAGGACCGACATGACCACCGTTCAACAGGCACCCATCCGACCGAGTCCCCATCAGGCCAGGGGCCTCACCCCCGCACCTCCCGAGAGTGCCGGGCGTCTGCGCACGTGGTCCGCGCGACGACCGGTGACAGCCTTCCTGGCCCTCGGATTCGCGCTGGCCTACCCGGTGATGTCGTTGCCGATCCTGGCCAGCCACGGCATCGTCCCCGACGGCTGGATGCCGCAGACGGCGGGGCTGGACGCCGAACGGATCGCCTCCGTCCTCGGCGTGCTCTTCGGCCTGCTTCCTGCCGCGCTGTGGGTCACCTGGGCCGTGGACGGCGCGACCGGCGTGCGATCACTGGGCGGCCGGATGCTGCGCTGGCAGATCGGGGCGCGGTGGTGGGTGCTGGTGCTTGCCGGACTCCCCGGCTTGACGCTGACGCTCGCGCTGCTGCTCGGGGACACTCTCACCCCCGTCGACTTCTGGCCCTTCGTGGCCGGCCAGACGATCGGGCTCCTGGTCAACCTCCTCCTGATCAACATGTGGGAGGAAACGGCATGGGCAGGGCTGGTGCAGACGAGGCTGGCACCCCGGCACGGCCCGGTGAAGGCGGCCCTGCTGACGGCGGTGCCGTTCGCGATGTTCCACATGCCACTGCACTTCATCGGCGACTTCTCCATCGGGTCTGTCGCCGGTGCGCTGGTCAGCCTGCTCATCGTGGTGGCGATCTTCCGGCCGATGCTCGGGGTGTTCCTCGGCGGCACGGGCGGGAGCATCCTGGCCGTGGCGGTGCTGCACACCGTGTTCAACCGCAGCAACAACGACGAGGGTCTGGTGGCCGCACTCGTCGAGGGCGACGGCCGCAAGCTCGCCGGTCTCGTTGCCGTACTGGTCCTGACCGCTGTGGCTGCGATGGTCGCTCGACGACGCACCAACATCCAAGGAGAACCGGCATGAACACCGACGCCCACCACCGACCTGCGCCCGCGAGGTCCTGCCGACATGATCGACGTCGCCGCCAGCGGCAGCATCCCCGGGATGTCGGTCGCGGTCGCCAGTCCGGAACGGTTGCTGTACGCCGGCGCGGTCGGCTTCGCGGACCTGCAGGGGCGTCGGGTGTCCACCATCGACGACGAGTATCCGTGGTTCTCGATGACGAAGATCGCCACGGCCACAGCCGCGATGCGGATGCATGCCGAGGGGGTACTGGACGTCGACGCGCCGATCGGCACCTACCTGCGCGGCTACCGGGCACACGCAAGGCACGGTCATCCCACTACGCGACAGCTGCTGAGCCACACAGCCGGACTCGGCAACCCGCTTCCAGTCCGATGGGTCCGACCCGCGGACCAGGCACCCGACCCGGCCCTGCTGGCCGGTGTCATCGCCAAGCACGGGGCCCCCAGGCGTGCCGTGGGCGCCCGGGCGTCGTACTCGAACATCGGCTACCTCTTGGCCGGGGAGGTGATCGCGTCCGCCACCGGAAGCACGATCGAGGCCTGCGTCCGCGACCGTGTCCTCGACCCGCTCGGCATGGCCGCGACCGGATACGACTACCACCCCGACGCCCCGCGCGCCATCGGCTACGTGCGTGCCCCACGGGTGGCAGTCCCGCTCCTGCGCACCCTGCTGCCCAGCGGAATCGTGGGCCCCCGCGTCCAAGGACACAGCGCCCTGCACGCCTTCTTGGTCAGTGGCGCCGCCTACGGCGGCCTCGTCGGCAACGTCACCGACGCCGTACGACTCGCGGCCGCCCACGCCGCCGACACACCCGACCCGCACCCGGTGCTCGCGCAGGGTGACGTGGAGGCGATGCGCACCATCACCGCGACAGGGAAGCGGTTCGACCACGGCATCGGCTGGTTCCGCAAGCCGACCGATGCCACACGCACACCCGCGTTCGTCGAGCACTACGGCACCGGAGGCGGGTACTGGAACGCGATGCGCATCTATCCCCAGCAGCGGCTCGCCATGGTCGCGATGACCAACACGACGTCCGCGTGGGACTTCGACCGGCTCTTCAACAAACTGGAGGAGTTGTCGTGGACGTGACGGCCTTCGATGTCGAACGAGCCCGCCGCGATACGCCCGGGACCGCGCACGTGACACACCTCAACAACGCCGGAGCCGCTCTGCCGCCGACCCAGGTGACCGACGCCGTGGTCAACCATCTACGGCGCGAAGCCGAGATCGGCGGCTACGAGGCCGCGGCAGAAGCCGCAGCGATCAGGTCGAACACACCTACGACGCCATAGCCCGGCTCATCGGTTGCCAGGCAGACGAGATAGCGATCATGGACAACGCCACGCGCGCCTGGGACATGGCCTTCTACGGGCTCACGTTCACGCCCGGCGACCGGATCCTGACCGCCCACGCGGAGTACTCCAGCAATTTCATCGCCTTCCTGCAGGTCGCGACGCGTACCGGTGCCGTCGTCGAAGTCGTCGACAACGACGAGTCGGGACAGCTGTCGGTGAGCGATCTACGCCGCCGGCTCGCCGGCGACGCCGGTCCGAGTGAGACTCGTCGCGGTCACGCACGTGCCGACCCAAGGCGGCCTGGTCAATCCCGCCGAGGAGATCGGCGCGGCAGTCAGGGAAGCAGGAGTTCCCTACCTCCTCGACGCCTGCCAGTCGGTCGGGCAGTTCCCCGTTGACGTCGATCAGATCGGTTGCGACATACCTCTCCGCGACCGGGCGCAAGTACCTGCGCGGGCCAAGGGGTACGGGCTTCCTCTACGTGCGCAACAGCATGAGCCGACCTGCTGGACCCGCCGTTCCTGGACCTGCATGCAGCAACCTGGACCGCCCCCGACCGCTATCAGATCCGGGCCGACGCCCGGCGGTTCGAGTCCTGGGAGGCCAACTACGCCGCCAAGATCGGCCTCGGAGTCGCCGTTGACTACGCCCTCTCGTGGGGCCTGGACGCCATCAACGAGCGCGTCACGACCTTGGCCGACCACCTCAGGGAGCTGCTCGCCGAGGTACACGGAGTCAGGATCCACGACCAGGGCCGGAGACGCTGCGGCATCGTGACCTTCACCATCGACGGCGTCCCCTCGCAAGAAGTCCAACAGCGACTCTCCCGACAGCGAGTAAACGTCAGTGTCTCGCTCGTCGAGTACGCCCGACTCGATCTACCCGACCGCGGCCTGCCGGACCTCGTTCGAGCCTCCGTCCACTACTACAACACCGAGGGCGAACTGCGTCGACTCGTCGACGCACTCCCGTCCCGGCGATAGCTCGGACGAGGGGTCAGGCGTGCCCCCGTACGACGGTCTCCGGATGCCCTACCGTTTCGGACGAGTGCACATCCTGGGAATCTGTTTCGCGGGAACGTCCACCCGACAACGCAGGGTCATGAGCGAGTTCGTCAGCGAAGTCCTCGGCCTTCCGGCACGCGACGTCGAGGGGGTCGAAGCGGACCTCTTCGCGCTCCCCGACGGCAGTTCGTTCGCGGTGGCGTCCCCGGGCGGGATGGGCGACAGCGCCCGGTCCCTGGGCTTCCTCGTCGCCAGCCTGGATGAGGCCGTCGCTGAGCTCAACGCAGCGGGTGTCGCCACAGACCCGCCAACCACCAACGAGGTGGACCGCTACGTGCACTTCACCGCGCCGGACGGCCACCTGTACGAGCTGGTGGAGCGGCTGTAGCCAACGAAGTGGCACGGTTCGAGCCTGGTCAGCGCCCGCGCGCGAGCCGCCCCGCCAGGGTCGGAACCACGATCGCCGCTGCGACGGTGTGCAGCGTGATCAGGGTGGCGGCGGAAGGGGCGTCGAACCCGAACGTGAGATCCGGGACGTAGGACAGCGCGGTCAGGGCGACCGCCGTACGCACGAACGTGGCCCGCGGCCGACGCGCCTTGCGCGCCATGACGGCGGCGATGCCGACGCCGATGAGCGAGAAGGCCAGCGTCAGCTGCGTGACCGCGGCGACCGGGATGCTCACGCCGGTGTTGTCGGCGAACGTGACGCCGGCGGCCGACGCGAGTGCCACGAGGGCGGTCGTGGCTACCGAGGCCACGACGGCCGAGGCGACTCCGTGCTTCCACACGGGCAGCCGTTCGGCTGCGGGGGCCGGCGCGTTGGTGGTCGTGCGGGTGGGGATCTGCGTGGTGGTGGACATCTCGTATCTCCGTTTCGTCGGCGGGCGCCGATGCGACCCGCTCATGCCCCTCCACGAACGTTCGGGTCCGGATCCGACAGGTCGCCACAAGCGAAATCCGATCGCCCGGCCCTCTGTGGCAGGTTGTCGTATCGGCGAGATGCCGTTCGTGGTGGGAGTAGCAGGCGGTCATCGGGACCGTCCGAACCAAAGGAGAACTGGGATGACGCACTACTTGTTGGCCGTCCACGGCCCCGCCGAGATGGACGAGTACGGCAGCTACGGATCCAAGGAGGAGATGGAGGAGGCCTTCGCCGCCACCGGCGCCTTCAACGACAAGCTTCGCGCTGATGGCTACTGGGTCTTCGCCGGTGGGCTTCAGTCGGCATCTACCGCGACCGTCGTCGACGGCCAGGGTGAGACACCGGTGATGACCGACGGCCCCTACCTCGAGACCAAGGAGGTCATCGGGGGTTTCTGGGTCATCGACGCGCCTGACCTCGACGTGGCGCTCAAGCTCGCCGCCGAAGGTTCCAAGGCGTGCCGCGGCAAGGTCGAGGTCCGTCCGTTCGACGGCCTCGCCTGAGCCGACCTCCGTGAGGCCTGTTCAGGCGATGAGCAGGCGAGCGCCGAGCTCTGCTGCGTCGAGATCGATGAGGTCGCTGTTTCGTTGGGCCCACCGACCTGACGCAAGGTCATCGCGGAGGCTGTGCACGGCGCGCTGCTCGGCGTCCGGCCCGACGGCATCCCAGACCGAGATGCCGCGACGGACACTCTCGTCCAGGTATGCCTCGGGCCGGCGCCAGTAGGCCTCGAAGAAGCCATCGGCGCAGTCCCACGGGACGGGCACCGGTTCCATCCGGGCACCGATCGCCCCGGCCAGCTCGGGCAGTCGTCCCAAGACTTCGCAGCCTCTCAGGTCGGTGAACTCGGGCAGGTAGTCACGAGTCAGCCAGAACTGGTTGGGATCGCTGGTGTCGAAGAGGAAGACCACCACGCGTCGGGCGACGCGTCGCATCTCGCGCAGGCCGGCGATCGGGTCCCGCCAGTGATGGACGGTGCACACGGCCATCGCGGCGTCGAAGGACTGGTCGTCGAACGGCAGGTTCTCGGCCGATCCAGCCAGGCACGGCGCCGCACCGGGGAGGCGCTGCGAACGCATCAGCGCGGACGGCTCCACCGCGATGACGTGGCGATCGGGTGGTTCGTAGGACCCGGTGCCCGCCCCGACGTTGAGGACTGTCCGGGCATCGCCGAGCGCGTCCCAGATCTGCGCTGCGATGCGCGGTTCGGTGCGCCGGGTCGCGGTGTAGGTGGCTCCGATGGTGTCGTACAGCTGCGCTCTGGGCATCGACCGGCCTTTCGGATCTGGCGGAGGGTCCGAGCGTACGTCGACGCGATGACCTGCCGCCTGTGAGACCTTCGGGCACCCCGGAGAGGCCAGCCTCGGACGACTGCGTGATGTGCCGGTCGAGCAGTGCGACCAGTGACGCCTACCGCACCCAGCGGCGCAGTGCCTTCCGGTCGGCGTCGGCCAGCACCCGCGCCAAGTCCTCGGGGAACCCGTCTTGCCACCTGGCCTCGAGGGCTCGGAGGTGTTCGAGAGGATCGGCCCGGTGCGAATCGTCGGCCCCCTGTTCGCCAACCTCGCGCAGCAGTCGTTGCGTGATCACGGAGTCGCGGTAGTCCCCCAGCAGGGTCTGGACGCGCGCCGCCGCCTTCGCCATTTTCGCGGCGTTGCTCCCGAACACCGGCACGAGCTCTTCGGCCGCGTAGCGAGCGCGCTTGGACGCCTTGCGAGCCTCGTGCATCAAGGGTTCCTCGAGCCGTCCGCCGGAGCTGGTCAACGGCCGCACGGCCTTCTTGCGGAATCGGTCCCACTCCTCGCGCATCACCGGGCGCAGCGTCACATCGGCCGGGAGCGCGGCGGCCGGAGACCAGGGTGGGAGGTCGCAGAACGCGACGAGCCGGCGGACAAGGTCGTCGTACTCCGGGGTGTCGAGGTGGTGCAGACCCACCTGCCGGCTGGCGTCGAGGGATCGGTCCAAGGCGTGCGCCAGCCGAGCACGCGCGTCTCGGACGAGCACTGCGTCAACGTCCGGCGACAGCCTGAAGAGCTCTTCGACGCGATCACGGACCGCCTCGGCGTCGCGCGCCCCGCTGATCCCGGCGGCAGCGCGCCGCAGGCCGACTGCGATCTCGTCCCCGGCGTCGGGCTCGAACAGCGACCGGAAGGCCGCCAGGATGCTGCGCATCCGGCGGGTGGCCACCCGATAGTGGTGCACCGCATCCGGGTGATCCAGACGCAGCTGCGCCTCCCACCTCCGCAGGTCCGCGACATGGTGACGCAGCGACGCGGCCACCACGTCGCCCGCAGAGTCCATCGCGTGGGAGGAGCCGGTCGGTTTCGCCATGCCGGTCCTCTGCTCACTCCTCAGCAGTGCGCGACCCGATCGGGTCGCAGGGGCACCGTAGCGACCCGAGATGAACGGAGGGGGCTATGGCCAGACCTGCGTTTCCGCGCGGTGGCTAGCCGCGCACGCTGCGTCCGTCGACGGCCCGGTCATCCGGTGTTGGCGTCGACGAGATCGGTGGGCCGCAGCCGAAACACCTGGAGCCGCAGGTCGTAGTACTTGTCCGTCTCGCCGACCCATTGCATGCCCAAGCGCCGCGCGAGCCTTTCCGCGCGCTCGTTTGCTGGTCGCATGACGGCGAAGAGCTCGTGCGCCGAGTTCTCGAACGCCCTGGCCGCCACGGCCCGGGCAGCCTCGGTGGCGTAGCCCTTGCCCCAGGAGTCGGGAGAGAACTGCCAGGCCAGCTCGAGGTCCTCCTGGAACGGCGGCATCCGTCGCAACGTGATCGACCCCACCAAGGCGTCGTCCTCGCGGCGCCTGGCTGCCCAGTGGCCCAGCGGAGGGTCGGCCTCGGCATCCTCCTCGATCCACCGTTCGAGGGTGGCCCGCATCCCGGCCTCGTCGTGGACCGGCTCCAGCGCGGGGGTGAGCCAGCGGGTGACCTGCTCACTGCCGAAGATGGACAGAGCCGAGCTCGCGTCCTCACCGGACCAAGGTCCTAGGATGAGCCGCTCGGTGCTGAGGGGGACTTGCTCGGGCGCCATGTCAGGCTCCTCGTGTTCGCCAGGCTGTCGCGCATAGAACAACGGCAACTCGGCAATGCTTCCGGCTCTGCGATGCCGGTGATCGACGGCTGAACCACGACCGTGCGGGCCGGCGGTCACTTGCCGACGGCGATGGGCGCCTCGGCGGCGTACTGGCTCTCTGGCCGCGGCAGGCCGTAGTGCTCGCGCAGGGTCGAGCCGGAGTACTCCGTGCGGAAGAGGCCGCGGTCCTGCAGGATCGGCACGACCTTGTCGGTGAAGGCGTCGAGGAACTGGGGGTAGAGCGGCGGCATCACGTTGAAGCCGTCAGCGGCGCCGTTCTCGAACCACTCCTGGATCGTGTCCGCGATCTGCACCGGCGTGCCGTGTACCACGTTGTGCCCACGGCCGCCGGCCAGGCGGTGCAGGAGCTCGCGCAGGGTCGGGCGATCGCGCTCGACGATGTTGGCGACGACCTGCCTGCGGCTCCGGTTGTTGTCGAGCACGCTGCCGGCGCCACCGAACGCCTCGACGGGGACTCTCTCGTCCAGCTCGAGGTGTCGCAGCGAGGTGTCAGCCATCTTCTCGAGCTGGTTGAGGCCGTGGGCCGGCACGGTCAGCTTGTTGAAGTAGTGGTAGAGCTCCTCCGCCTCGGCCGGGGTGTCGGCGATGAAGGGGCTGATGCCCGGCAGCACCTTGACGTGGTTGGGGTTGCGGCCGAACGCACGTGCCTTGGCCTTGATGTCGTCGTAGAAGGCCCGTGCGTCGCCGATGGTCTGGTGGGCGGTGAAGATCGCCTCGGCGTTGCGAACCGCGAAGGCCCTGCCCTCGTTGGACGAACCTGCCTGGATGTAGACCGGCCGGCCCTGCGGCGACCGCGGTGCGCTGAACGGGCCCCGGACCTTGAGGTAGCGACCCACGTAGTTGATCGTGTGCACCTTGGCGACGTCGACGTAGTTGCCCGACGCCCGGTCGACCAGGACGGCGTCGTCCTCCCAGCTGTCCCACAGCCGGGTGACTACGTCGACGAACTCCTGGGCGCGGGCGTACCGCTCCTCGTTGTTCGGCGCGGCGTCAAGCCCGAAGTTGTACGCCGCGGCCTCGCTCATCGTCGTGACGATGTTCCACCCAGCGCGGCCGGCCGAGATGCAGTCGAGGCTGCCGAGCACGCGGGCGAGGTTGAACGGCTCGAAGAACGTCGTCGAGGCGGTGGCGATCAGCCCGATCCGCTCGGTCACGGTGGCGAGTGCGGTGAGCAGGGTGATGGGCTCGAACTGGTTGCTCGGCCGGTGGCCGGTCCCCCACCACCCCGGGCTGTCGGCCAGGAAGACCGCGTCCAGCTTGGCGGCCTCGACCTTTCGGGCGATCTCCTGGAACCACGCGATGTCGCCGATGTGCTCGGCGCCGCTGTCGGGGTGGCGCCAGGACGCCTCGTGGTGTCCGGTGTCGTGCAGGAAAGCGTTGAGGCTGAGCTGACGGCTCATGTCGGACTCCCTTCGAGCTGGGGTGGCGGTGTCCCCGGTTGGACTTTGTCGAGTAAGTTACTAGAGTTTAGACACAACATCTGAAGCATCCGCAAGCCGACCCCCCGCACCGACCTGACTGGAGGCGTCACATGACCGACCACGCCCGGACCGCCGTAGTGGTGGGCAACCCGAAGGCCGACAGCCGCACCCTCGCGGCCGCCACAACGCTGGCATTCGGGCTGACTGCACGCGACCCGGACCTCGTCATCGACCTGGCCACCGTTGGCCCGGCGCTGCTCGACTGGTCGGACCCCGCCGTCGCCGCACTGGTCGCGGAGGTCGGTGCCGCCGATCTCGTAGTGGTCGGGTCTCCGACCTACAAGGGCACCTACACCGGGCTGCTCAAGCTCTTCCTCGACCGCTTCGCAGGCGGCACCGGCCTGCCCGGCATCGCCGTCCCGCTGATGCTGGGCGCCGGACCGGGGCACGCGCTCGCGGCCGAACACACCTTGCGTCCGCTCCTCACCGAGCTCGGCGCCACGGTCCCCGGTCGGGCCCTGTACGTGTTGGACAGCGCGTACGACGACCCGGCCGCATACCAGGGCTGGCTGGAGACCAACCGGCCCCGCGTCGATCGGCTGCTCGCCGCGAAGGTGGCCGCGTGACCGCCGCCGCCGAACGACCGACGTCCCTGCGGACCAACCAGGACCTCGACCCCGGGCGACTGCGCGACGCGTTCGGCGTGTTCCCGAGCGGAGTCGTCGCGGTCGCCGCGCAGGTCGACGACGCCATCACGGGCCTCGCCGCCAGCTCCTTCACCTCGGTGAGCATCGACCCCCCGTTGGTGTCCTTCTCGATCGCCACGACCTCGAAGACCTGGCCGGACCTGCGTCGCGCTCCGCATCTCGGGATCACGATCCTCGCCGAGCACCATGGCGAGGTCTGCCGCCAGCTCGCGGGCGCGGTCGACGAACGCTTCACCGGGCTCGCGGTGACCACGAGTGATCAGGGCGCGGTCACCCTCGACGAAGGCGTGGCCCGCTTCGACTGCACCATCCATCGCGAGGTCGAGGCCGGCGACCACCTGGTGATCCTGCTGCGGCTGCACGCGGTCGAGCACTCGGTCGGACAACCGTTGGTCTTCCACCGCAGCGCCTTCGGACGCCTGGCGGTCTAGCGGCATCGCTTGCCACTGGGGCCGCGCTCGACGAGAACGTGTCCGCCCGGCGCGCCTTGGAGGAGGCGGGCCTGCAACTCGGCCGGGGGCTCGCCAGCATCGTGAACCTCATCAACCCGTTAGTCGTCGTCATCGGCGGGGACCTCGCAAGTCGCGGCTACGCGGAAACGGCTGCATCCCTCAGGTGCTGGACCAATGCTGAGATCGGGAAATAGGCGCGCAGCTCGACGATCTCTCCGCGCTCGAGTTCGTAGAAGACGGTGTACGGGAGGCGCACCTCGGTTCCGGTCGCTGCGACGCCCGCGAACTCGGCGGTGTGCGTGCCGACAAACACGGCTTCAAGACCCGCGACGCCATCGGCGACAGTCACGTTCCTTTCCTCGAGCGACGCGTCAAACAGCTGGCTGTGTAACGCAACGATGAAGTCCCTGACTGCATCCCGACCACGGATCTGGTCACCCGTTTCCATGGTGGTCCACACGATTTCGTCGGCGAAGAACGAGGCGAAGTCGCCTCCATTCACCAGAGCGTCCAAGTACTCGCGAATCGTGGCGTTGGTTTCTTCGACAGACATGTCCTCCCCTAGATCGGCTGCGGCTGCCAGGCGTGGCAACGCCGTGGCCCTGCGACATCCATCTGACTCCGACCCACGCGTCGAGTCAACTCCACTCCTCGGCGAGCACGGCGTACGTGTAGCCGTCCACCCATCCCAGCTCGGCGTGCCACGAGTCGCCCACGCCGTGCTGCTCACGACGCATGCCGACCTTCTCGAGGATCCGCACTGAGGCGAGGTTGTCCGCGAAGCAACCAGCGGTGATCCGCCGCACCCCCAGCCGGTCGAACGCGTGCGCCACGATCGCGGCGACCGCCTCGGTCGCGTAGCCCTGGCCTGCGTACGCCGGGTCGAAGATGTAGCCGAGCTCGGCCTCCGTCCGCGGCGCCATGCCGGGCTGACCCATCCCGTCGACCACGTCGAGGGAGACGGTCCCGATGACCACGTCGCCGAGGACCACGGCCACGCTGTGGTCGTTCGGGTCCTCCGCCGCCCGCCGCCAGGCCGCCTTGAACGACACTGGGTCGACCTCGGTGCGCAGCAGCCAGCGGGTCACCTCCGGCATATTGCGGTACTCCAGGATCCTGGCGACGTCCTCGTCACGCACTGGGCGAAGCTCGAGGCGTTGCGTGCGTAGACCTGTGCTGGTGCCGGTGCTCTCCATGCGCCGGGACGCTAACGGACGCACCAAGGCAGCACCTCCGATTATCCGGCCCCCGGCCGGCACCGTTCTCGGGACGAGCGCAAACCGTCGTCAGGCCCAGGAGCGCCGGCTTGACCTGACCGTGAAACGCCAGGTCACACGTTGTGGCGAACGAGGTACGCGACGCCGGCAACGATCGCCACGATGACCACGCCGTAGAGGGCTGCGTCGAACGTCAGCGACGTGTCGGTCACTGCGCGGAGCACGACGACGGCCAGGATGCCGATCGTCAACGTCGCTACGAAGACGGCAAGCGTCGTGGCAATGGCGAGAGTCTAAGGGCATCGAGTCCCGCGAGTGGCTCGCACGCACGGCTTGCCGCAGGCATTGACGGTCGGTGAGACGCACCCGACGCCGCGGCCTCTAGAGGTCTACGTTCTCACCGGCAGGTAGCACGTCCTGCCTACCTCTACCTACTCCGCCAATGGTACGGAACACCCGGCCGATGCACGCCACTCAAGGAGCCACTCATGTCCACGTCCAACGACCTCGATGCCGTCACCGCGGAGCAGATCGAGAGCTGCAACGCCACCGGGCGAACACCAGTCGTGTTCATCCACGGCCTCTGGCTGCTCCCCAGCAGCTGGGACCGATGGGCGGCGCACTTCGAGGAGAACGGCTTTGCGCCCCTGACACCCGGTTGGCCCGATGACCCGGACACCGTCACGGAGGCGAACGCACATCCTGAGGTGCTTGCCCACAAGACCGTGGGGCAGGTCGCCGACCACTACGCCGCAGTCATCGACGGCCTCGACCGCAAGCCGGCCCTGGTCGGACACTCCTTCGGAGGCCTGCTGGCCCAGATCCTTGCCGGGCGCGGTGTCTCAGAGGCCACCGTGGCGATTGACCCCGCACCGTTCCGGGGCGTGCTTCCGCTGCCGATCTCCGCGCTCCGGGCGGCCTCGCCGGTCCTGTCCAACCCGGCGAACCGCAACCGCGCCGTCCCCCTGACCTACGAGCAGTTCCGCTACGCCTTCGCCAACGCCGTCAGCGAGGACGAGGCCAAGCAGCTCTACGAGACGTACGCCGTCCCGGCCCCGGGTGCGCCCCTGTTCCAGGCTGCCGTCGCCAACTTCAACCCGTGGACCGAAGCCAAGGTGAACAGCAAGAACCCCGATCGCGGCCCCCTGCTGATCATCTCCGGGGAGAAGGACCACACCGTGCCCTGGGCGATCGCCAACGCGTCGTACAAGAAGCAGCAGCGAAACCCCGGCACGACCGAGATCACGGAGATGCCCGGTCGAGGTCACTCACTCACCATCGACGGCGGCTGGCGCGAGGTGGCCGACACGACGCTCGGCTTCGTCCAGCGCTTCGTGAAGTAGGCCCGCGTCGCGACTGTGCCCCAGCCGGCATAACCATCAGGTCGCCCTTGACATGGCTAACGTTGTAAGCCACTCTTGGCTAACAACGTTAGCCATCCAAGGAGCAGCCATGAGAAGCATCAGCGTCGTCACCGAGATCGCCGCCCCGATCGAGACCGTCTGGGCCGAGGTGTCCGCGGTCTCGAAGTACGCCGAGTGGAACCCGTTCATCACGGCGTTCACGGGCGACCTGGTGCCGGGCAGCCGGGTGGAGGTCCGCATCGAGCCTCCCGGTGGGCGGCCGATGACCTTTCGCCCCACCATCACCGAGGTGACGGAGGGTCGGAGTCTCGAGTGGCTCGGCCGCCTGGTGCTGCCCGGCGTCTTCGACGGTCGGCACTCCTTCCGCCTCGAGTCCCTCGACGACGGCCGGACGCGCCTGACGCAGGCCGAGGAGTTCAGCGGGGTGCTCGTGCCGTTGGTGGGGAAGGTCCTCGAGCGGACGCGCGCGGGCTTTGCGGCGATGAACGAGGCCGTTCGAGTGCGTGCCGAGGTGGCAGCCGCGAGGCAGGCCGCCTGATGCCAGTCAGCCGCCGGGCCGAGATCCTCGACGTGGCCGCCGCCCTGCTGGAAGAGGAGGGCGTCGAAGCGCTGACGATGCGTGAGGTGGCCGCCCGGATGGGCATCCGCGCGCCGTCCCTCTACAAGCACGTGCGCGACAAGGACGACATCGTCGCGGGACTGCAGGAGAGAGCGTTGGTCGACATGACCCGACATCTCTCCGCCGCCGGTCCCGGGCTGGACGCGCTCGCCGCCGGATATCGGTCCTGGGCTCGCGCCAATCCCAGGCTCTACGACCTGACGACCGGGCGGCCTCTGGCGCGCGACCGCATCGCTCCCGGCGTCGAGGCAGCCGCGGCGGCACCCATCGTGGCCGCCGCCGGTGGTGACGAGCACCTCGCTCGAGCCCTCTGGGCGATGGCGCACGGGCTGGTCGATCTGGAGCTCTCGGATCGATTCCCTCCAGGCGCCGATCTCGACGCCACCTGGCGGACCGCTCTCACCGGCTTCCAGGGCGACTAGTTCGCGGGTGCCGCTGTCCGCGCGCTACCCGCCGTTCACCAACTCGTCGCGGAGCGGACACACGGGCTTCCCGTCGATGTCTCGGCCCGACGCTTCGATCGAAGGCGGCCCACCCCCAATAAGTCTCGAGGAGTCATACCCATGACCGTTGCCCGCCGCAGTCTCCTTGCCGGAAGCACCGCCGGGGTCGGCCTCGTCATCGCCGGCGCCACCCCGTCGCTGGCCGAGGCGAGTCCGCCACCACCCCCCGGGCCCCACCCGCCCACGCACCGCCCCTTCCCACCGCTCATGGCCGACCCGAACGGCATCTTGGCGCTGCCGCCCGGCTTCCGCTACCGCATCGTGACCCGCGCCGGCCAGACTCAGCTCGACGACGGCCAGGGGCCCACCCCGTCCAACCACGACGGCACCGCGGTGTTCAGGGCCTCTCGCAACCGCCTGCACCTGATCCAGAACCACGAGCTCGGCGCCGGTGCCGCGCTCGGGGTCCCCCACATCCCGGGCACCGTCTACGACCCCGGGGCCGTCGACGCCGGCGGCTGCACCGTCATCGAGACCGACAACGCCGGCAACAACTTCGGCGAGTGGGTCGGCATCTCCGGCACCCACACCAACTGCGCCGGCGGCCCGACGCCCTGGGGCACCTGGCTGACCTGCGAGGAGACCGATGCCAAGCAGGGCGGCGCCTGGAGCGGCAACGGCAAGTCCGGGACCTACCAGAAGGACCACGGCTACGTCTTCGAGGTCTTCACCGATGACACCTTCATCCCGCGCCCGATCAAGGCGTTCGGGCGGTACGCCCACGAGGCGCTCGCCATCGACAAGTCCCGCACCCAGGTCTACCTGTCGGAGGACGCCAGCAGCCCCAACGGCCTCTTCTACCGATGGAGCGCCCCACGGCGCGTCAAGCTCCGCGCCGGCATCGCGGACCAGCTCGGCGACAACGACGGCACGCTCGCCGCGATGGCCATCCTGATGGACGACGGCTCGGTGCTCCCCGACGTCGCGTACCTCACCTCCGCCCAGCTCGGCCGCCCGTTCCCGGTGCGCTGGGTGACGGTGCCCGAGCGCGACGGCCAGACCACCCCGGTGCGCAACCAGTTCCCCGCGGCCGGCGAGGTGACCCGCGGCAAGAAGTTCGAGGGCGTCTGGGGCACCGACCGGGGCGTCTACGTCGTCAACAGCTTCGCGTTCAACACCTCCGACCTGCCGGCCGACGCGGCCAAGCACGACGGGATGGTGTGGTTCTACTCGTACGCCGACGAGACGATCACCCTCGTCACGTACTTCCCCCACCAGCAGACGGCGGCAGACGGCACCACAGGCCAAGTTCGACGACCTCACCTTCGACGGCCCCGACAACGTGACCGTCACCCCGTGGGGAACCCTCGTGCTCGCCGAGGACGGCGTCGGCGCCTCCCACGTGCTGAGCTCGGTCCCGGGCGGACCGAGCTATGCCATCGCCCGCAACCAGCTCAACGAGTCCGAGTTCACCGGCCCGACCTTCTCCGACGACGGGCGGACCCTGTTCGTGAACATCCAGACCCCGGGCATCACCCTGGCCATCACCGGACCGTGGGAGACCTACCTGCGCTGACGTTGCGACGTACGAGGTCGCTTCGCCACGCCGCCCGTCCCTGCTTGGGGCGGGCGGCGCGGTTCTCAGGGCTGCCGCGGCGAGGCGGTCCGGCCCAGATGGATCCGCCACCCGGCCCACGCGAGCACGCCGATGGGGATCGGCAGCCAGAACGAGACCAGCCGGTAGAGCAGCGTCGCGATCACCGAGATGTCAGCCGGCACGCCGATCACGACCAACAGGGCCGTCAGGCCCGACTCGACGAACCCGAGCCCGCCGGGGGTGATCGGGACCATCGCGAGCGCCTGCGCGACGACGAACGCCAGCAGCACCTCCGACGGTCGCGCTCGCACGCCGAACGCAGCCAACGCCGCGACCAGCGCGGCGTAGTCGAACATGCGGTTCGCTGCCGCGAGGAACACCGCCAGCCACCACCGGCCCTGGAACGCCGCAGCGACGCGGGCCCGCTGCGCCGACAGCAGCGCCGCGGTCGAGTCCGCTGTCACCGACGGACGCACCCGATGGATCGCGTGCCCGACCAGGCGGCCGACCACGACGAGCACGCGGGGCCACGTCAGGACGGTCACGCCGACGCCGACGATGACGACCGCCACGATCAGCGACACCACCAGGCCCAGCCGCAGCTGCTCCTCCGGCGGCGGACCGATCAACAGCGCCGGCAGGGTCAGCACCGGCAACAGCAGCAGCACCGCGGTCGTGATCAGGCCGACCCCGGTCAGCGCGGACGCCACCGAGGCCGCCGGCTGACCCGCCTGGATCAGCAGCCTTCCCTGGACAACTCCGCCGGTCGCCGCGCCGCCGGGAACCACCCTGCTCGCCGCGGTGCCCGCCAGCTGTGCGGTCGCGACGGTGCCCCACGCCACGCGAGGCGACGTGGCAAGAGCCTCGGCCTCTCGTGCGAGGCGGTGGATTCGGGGTCGAGTACGTCGTCCGGATCCGGCAGCCAGACCGGGTCCGGCTCGAGGGCGAGCCGGGTCAACCACCACAGCGACGCCAGGCTCAAAGCCTCCAGAACCACCAGGATGAGGAACCACCTGGGCTTCACCTCGGCCAGCCCCGGCCACGCGCCGAACGCCGACAGCAGGCTCGGCGCCACGACGTACAGCCCCACGCCCGTGATGGCCAGCATCACGGCCCGACCACCCCAGCGCCGGACGAGCGCTCCAGCACTAACCCTCATGGCTCCCTCGTCGACACCGAATGCGCCAGCGCGCTCAAACTACGCCAACCAGGCGGGTGCTCAGTTGCCATAGCCGTGCCGCGTCGGCCTCGTCATAGCTGCGCGGCGAGGAACGCTTGGCCTTGGCATTCGCGAAGTACCGGCCCGTCACCCCCTCGAGCTCGGGCGCGATCGCAAGATGGATGGACGTAGCAGCCCCCCGGGCTGGGGACTTCATGAACGGCCGCAGGATCGGGACGAGCCACCGCTGCACGCCGGCGGGGTCGGCGGCGCCGAACGAGGTGTTCACCACTCCCGGATGCAGCGCGTTGGCCGTGACGCCGGCATCCCCCAGGCGCCTGGCCAGCTCATAGGTGAACAGGATGTTCGCGAGCTTGGACTGGTCGTAGGCACGCGAGCCGGAGTAGGACCGCTCCCCCTGGAGGTCCTCGAAGTCGATGCGCCCTTGCACATGGGCCTGGGAGGCGACCGTGACCACGCGCGCGGGGGCGCTCTGCCCGAGCCGGTCGAGGAGCAGGGTGGTGAGCAGGAAGGGAGCCAGGTGGTTGACGGCGAACGTGTGCTCGAGCCCGTCGACGGTGACCCGCCGGGTGTGCCAGTAGCCCCCGACGTTGTTGACCAGCACGTCGATCCGTGGAAGGGCGAGCTGGACCTCGTCAGCAAGGCGTCGTACCTCGCACTGAGAGGACAGGTCCGCGACGAAGGTCAGCACCTCGCCGCCGTGGGCGGCGCGGATCTCCCGGGCCGCGGCGTCGGTGCGCGCGAGGTCTCGCCCGGTGATCGCGACGCGCGCACCCATCGCGGAGAGTCCAAGCGCGGTTGCCTTGCCGATGCCGGAGGTGGCACCGGTGACGAGGATGGTGCGGCCGGCCATGGGGGCGACGCTACGCCGGGGACAACCGCTAGGCCGGACGATAGGTCGCGAGGGTGTCGGCGATCGCTTGGTCGTAGGTGGTGGCCCGAGCACCGAGCTTGGTGGTCATCTTGCTGCTGTCGACGATGAACGGTTCTTCGTACTGGTACTGCATCTCGAGGAGCTCCCGCACGGTCGCGTTGAAGAGTCCGACGGCGCGGAGCATGAGCGTTGGCATGACACGAACCTTCGTGCGCTCCCGGCCGGCGTGCCGGTAGACGATGTCGACGAGCTGTCGGGTGGTGAGCGTCTCGGGGTCGTTGGGAAGATGCCACACCTCGCCCGGGGCGTCGGGATGTTCGCCGAGCACCGCCAGGCCCTCACCGATGTCAGGGATGTAGCTGTAGGTGTGGGGCTGGTCGAGATCCCCGAGCACGCTCGCGGTCTTGCCGGCCAGCGCGGGGGCGAACACCCGGTCACCCAGGTTCGACTGGGCGCCGCCGCGGGGGCCGAAGTAGTCCGAGGCGCGGCCGATGGCGACCTCGACCTGGCCGGCTTGGTGGGCCGCGAGGAGCCCTCGGGACATCCGTCCCCGTAGCTGGCCCTTCTTGGTGTGGGCGTCGTACGAGCGGTCCTCGGTGAGCGGGCGTCCTGCCGGGCGCCCGTACATGTAGACGTTCTCCATGCTGACCAGGCGGGCGCCCGTTGCCTGCGCCGCCGCCAGCACCCCGGCCTGCAGGGCGGGGAACTGTGCCGTCCACTCGGTGTATGGCGGGTTGAGGGTCTGGTACAGGACGCGGGCGCCCCTGGCGGCTGCGGCGGTGAAGCCCGGATCGCGGGCGTCACCGCCGACAACCTCGACGTCGTCGGGAACTGGAGCGTGGCCGGAACGGTTCACGAGCCGGACGCTCTCCCCGCGGCGTCGGAGCGCCTCGTACGTCGCGAGCCCGACCGCCCCGGTCCCGAAGATCACGTGCCCCGGGTTGGTCATGCCGTCGCCTCGATCCGGGAGGGCTCAGAGGTCTGGTCGGCACTCGCGCTGTAGGGAAGAAGCGCGTGCAGCAGGAGCCCTGACAGTGCCGAGAACGTCACCGCTCCATAGGCACCGAAGATGGTGAATTGTTCCTCGACATGGATCTGGCCGAGGGTGGTGACAGTCCAGCCCAGCGCCCACAGAGCGGGGACGGCGGCGGCCCACAGCCAGCGTCGGCGGGCCCGCCGCGGGAGGGCCAGCGCCTGGGCGGGGCCGAGGGCGAGACCGGTGAGGGCGCCCATCAGGGCCAGGTCCGCCAGCGACGTGCCGTAGTCGACGACCGCAGCACCGAGCAGCAGCCCGATCGCCATGCCCACGCCTGTGGCCGGGATCCACCGGCGAGGGTCGAGGCGACGACGGCTGGCCAGTGCCTGTCCGGCGCCGAGGACGAGCCCGGAGACCGCGCCGCCGAGCAAGGCGGCCATGGAGCTGTCGACATGGCCGGCCGCGGCGGTGCCGGCCAGACCGGCGATGGGGAAGGCCAAGAAGCCGGCAGTCCACAGCAGCCAGGTGCGGGTGAAGGTGGGATGAGGTGTTCCGGATCGGGTCATGGTGGTGATCGTGGGCGCACCCCCTGACGATTCGCTGACGGCGGCCGACGCGAGCCGTCAGCGACGCATCACGTCCGAGGCCGAGGCTGGCCACGGCCACCTTCGATACCCTCGGTCCAGGAGCCGCCTATGTCGCCTCATCCCTCGGCGCCGTCGTCGACCCCAGTCCGTGCACTCAGTCCGAAGGCATGGGGTGCGCTCGCCGTAGTGGGCCTGGTGATCGCGTTCTCCATGAGCTCCACCCTCGTGAAGAGTGCTGACTCTCCGGGCGTCCTCGTCGCGTTCTGGCGATTGGTGACGGTCAGCGTCGTCTGGAATGTCTACCTCACGTTCACGGGGAGACGGGTCACCCTGCGCGACGTCCGTCAGGCGTTCATCCCGGGTGTGTTCTTCGGGGTTAACCTCGCGACGTTCTTCGTCGGGGCGACCAACAACAGCGTGGCCAACGCGGCGTTGATCGGATCGCTATCGCCGTTCCTGATCGTGCCGATCGGGGCCTGGCTCTTCAACGAGTACAACAACCCGCGCGCGTTGTTGTTTGCGCTCGTCGCCTTCGGCGGTGCGGCCCTGGTGCTCGTGAACGCACCGCCCAACGGGGACGCCTCGATCCGCGGGAACGTCTTCGGAGTGACGGCGATGCTCCTGTGGGTCGGCTACGTCGTGTCCACGCGACACTTCCGCCGGGACATGGACGTCGCCGTCTTCATGGCCACGGTCAGCCCGATAGCGGCCGTGGCCGTGCTTCCGTTGGCGATCGCCAATGGGGACATGTTCGGCATGAGCCGGCACGGGCTGGGTCTACATGCTGATCCTGACCTTCCTGACCGGGGTCGCTGCCCACGGCCTTCTGGTGTTCGCGCAGAAGACGATCCAGATCGGCACCATCGGCATCGCGCAGGTGGCTCAGCCTGCCCTCGCCGTGGTCTGGTCGTTCCTGTTGCTCGGCGAGACGGTGCGACCCTGGCAGGTCGCTGGTATCGCGATCGTGATGAGCGGCCTGCTGGCCTTCTTGGTGCTCAACCAACGTGGCAGCCGGACCCGACGGGCCGCGGAACCGGAGGAGGCGATCACCGAGACGAGCGAGACGTCCGGACCGACGGTGTTGCCAGCCGGTCCCCCCGAGCGCCCCGCACGACGGCTGGAGACGCCGTAGGTTGCTCAGCCGTTGCCTGCCACCCAGCGCGCGTCGGTGCGGTCGAGGTCGTTGATGACGTGGGCGGCAGCTTCCATGCGCCGATCTGCCGAGCCGCCCAGGTCGCGAGCCGTGTCGGCGTCGCCGGCCGCGGCTGCGATGCGGGCAAGAGCATCGAGGGCGAGGACCTCGGCGGGGGCATCGCCCTCCCGTCTTGCCTCGTCGAGGATCGCTGCCAGCCGTTCCTCGGCGCCGGGTTGCTGTTCGGCGGCGTCCATGGCGGCCAGCAGGCACTCGCCGAGCAACGCCTGCTCGCCGCCGCCGGCGCCGTGGTGCCACGCAGCCGCGGCCTCGAGTGCCGTCCGCGCCGACGCGACCTCGCCGAAGGCCCGCAGGACCCGGCCAAGATTCACCCGCGCCAGCGCCGCCAACCGCACGTCACCGGTGGCCTGGGCCTTGTCGATCGCGAGTTGCAAGGTCGCCGCGCCACTCTCGTAGTCACCCGACTGGCACTGAGCACGACCGAGACTCATCACCTGGTAGGCCTCGGTCTGTTGGAAACCGAGCCGTCGTGATCGTTCGGCGGCGCGACCGAGGTGTTGGACCGCATCGTCGAAGCGGCGCTCGAGCCGGGCCAGCTCTCCGAGGATCGCGTCACCGCGAACGTGCAGCCACGGGTCGTCCACCTCTCGAAGCCAGCGCTGGACCTGTTCTGCACCCTCGACGCTGCGCTCGTGGTCGCCTGCCGAGATCGCTGCTCTGGCGGCGAAGAGCCAGCTCGCTGCCTGTTCCCACGGCAGGTCCAGCGTGTCGTGGATGGCCCGGCTCCGATCGGTCAGCTCCATCGGCGTGACGGAACTCGCCGTGGTGCGAGACGACGTACGCCAGGTAGTAGTAGCAGCGCGCCCCGAGCTCGGCGTCGCCCGCCTCGTCAGCCAGGTCGGTCGCCACCTCGATGTGGTGCCGAGCGAGCTCGAGATGTCCGGTCGACGCCTCGATCCAGGCCGCGAGCAGCAATGCCATGGCTCGGTCCCGGGCCGGGGCCGAGTCGCCCGCGGCCTCGAGCGCGGTCAGGATCCGTTGGGCGCCCCTGCTGTCGCCGAGGACGACCCAGGCCCACCCGAATCCGTTGACGATGTCGAGCGCGCGCAGCGGATCGTGCGTGGCGGCCCAGACCAACGCGGCGTCGATGTTCGCGCGCTCGGTGCGGGCGAAGGACAGGTGCACGGCCTGGTGGCCGCTGCGCACACCGTCGGTCGACAGTGCCGCTGCGTCCGCGAACCACCGCGCGTGCGCTCCGCGAGCGCGGTCGGCCAGCCCGGCCTCGGTCATGGCTTCGAGCGCGAACGCCCGGATGCTGTCGAGGAGCCGGTAGCGGACCGACGGCGGCGACCCGCTTTCGTCGTCGACGATCACCAACGAACGACTCGTCAGCCGGCCGACCACGTCGATCGCCGCGGCCGCCGGCACGTCGAGAGCTTCGAGGACGAACTCCACCGCGGGCAGGGGTGCGCCGCCGGCAAAGGTGGCCAGTGCCCAGAGCCCGCGCTGGTCGTCGGGGAACAGCAGGTCGTAGCTCCAGCGGATGGTCGACCTGAGTGATCGGCGGCGTTCCGGTCTCCGGCTGGTCGGGTCGTTCAGCACCAGGAACCGATCGTCGAGGCGCCGGGTGATCTCCTCGACCGACAGCGTCTTGGTGCGCGCGGCGGCGAGCTCGATGGCCAGCGGCAGTCCGTCGAGGGAGCGGCACAGGTCGAGGACGCTGTCGCTGTCCACGCTCGCAGCGTGGTTCATCCGTTGGGCCGTGGCTCGGTGGGTGAACAGCTCGACGGCGTCGGACAGCTCCAGTGGCGCGAGCTCGAAGACGACCTCGCCGTCGATGTCGAGCGGGACCTGACTGGTGCACAGGATCCGGAGCTCCGGTGCGGCGTCGAGGAGGCGCATCGCCAGGTCAGCGGCCGCGTCGATGACGTGTTCGCAGTTGTCGAGGATCACCAGGTTGGCGGTGCTCTTCAGCCGCTCGAACAAGGCCGCTTCGCCGCCGGGGCCGGCCATCGCACCGATCAACACATCGACGATGTCGTCTGCGGTGGCGGCGGTCTCGAGCCTTGCCAACCACACGCTGCCTCGCCAGTCCCCAGCCCCATCATCGGCGCTATCGACCGGTCTCCGAGGCCAGCCCGCGGCCCACCGCGATCGCGACCGCCGTCTTGCCGATCCCTCCCGGGCCGACGATCTCCACGAGCCGCTCGTTGGCGACGAGGTCGGCGACGGCGGCCACCTCAGCCTCGCGACCGACGAGAACGGCAGTCATCGACGGCAGGTTCCCGGCCGAGCGGGTGGCCTCGACCCGGCTGCCCGGGTGGGACGCGTCGAGTGACGGATCCTGGACCAGGATCCGTTGCTCGAGCTCCTGCAGCTGCGGCCGGGGATCGAGGCCGAGCTCGGCGGCCAGCTGCTGCCTGACCCGCTGGTAGGTAGCGAGAGCGTCCGCTTGACGGCCGGCTCGGTACAGCGCGGTGATCAGCAGCTCCCACAGGCTCTCCTGGAACGGGTACGCCGCGACGGCAGCTTCGAGCTCGCCGACCACGTCGGCGACATCTCCCAGCCGCAGCCGCGCCGTGAACTCGATCTCGAGCAGTGTCGCCCGCGCCTCTTCGAACCGGACCCGGTGCGGATCGACCCATTCGCCCTCCCCGGCCGCCTGCAGGACGTCCCCGCGGTAGAGCCTCAGCGTCGACTCACACAGGTCCGCGGCACCGCGGTCGTCGCCGGCCTCGAGCAGACCAGACCGCGGTGGCCACCGCTCCCAACACGACGATCGCGTCGACGTCGGCCGGGTCGATGGCGAGCGCGTAGCCTCCGTCGCGGCTCGCGATCACGGACGGATCGCCGAACGCCCGACGCAGCATGGCCACCTTCGACTGCAACGTGTTGCGCCGGGTGCTGCGACCTCCCGATGCCCACAGGTCGTCGACGAGCCGGTCCGCGCCCACCGAGGCCCCGGCCTCGAGCGCGAGGCGCACCACGAGCTCCGAGGTCTTGCCGCTCGGCACCGCCACCCGCTGGCCGTCGCGGGTGACCTCGAGAGGGCCGAGCACCGCAACCTTGAGCACCCGTGGAGCGTATGCCTGCCCGGCATGGCCAGTGTCAGGTCGTCGTCAGGGGATCGTCAGCGGCCGTCAGCACTGTGAGTGCATGCCCCTCGATGTCGAAGTCTTGCTCCTGCGGTTGATCGGCGGCGACGCCACGGCCGCCGGCGAGATCCTCGACCGGGCCAGGACGAACGACTCACCGGCGCTGCTCGTGGCCGCGGCGCTCGTCACCGAACAGCCCGCCGAGCCCGCCGGCTTCCTCGCCCGGGCGTCGAGGAACGCCGGCACGACGAGGGATCGGCAGCTCGTCGCCATCGCCACGGCTCACCTGAGCCACGACGCCGACCTGCTCGACGCCCTGGTGCGCGACCACCTGTCCGACCACCCCGACAACGTCCTCGCCGCCTGGATCGCCTCCCAGGGCACTAGCGCACCAACCTCACCAACCGCAGCAGCCGACGACCAACGAGAGGAAGAACGCCATGTCCGCGACACGTTCTGAGGTTCACGACGAGCAGCTCGCGCACCCGAGTCGTACGTCGATCACCCAGACCCTGGCACGGTTTTCCGCCGTCCACCCGTGGCGGGTCCTGACGACGTGGGGGCTGGTCCTGGCCGCCTCGGTCGTGGCCATCGGAACCCTCCTCGGGTCTGCCTTCACCTCCGACGGCAGCATCACCAGCAACCCCGACTCGGTCAGGGCCGAACAGGTGATCGCCGACAACTTCTCCCAGGCCGACCGGATCGACGACGCCGTCGTCATCTACTCGGCCGACTTCACCAGCGACGACCCGGGGTTCAAGACCTTCGTCAGCGACCTCCGGGTCTCGATCGAAGCCACCGGCGCCACCACGACCGTGCGGGATCCCTACGCAGCCGACCAGCCCGCCATCTCCGAGGACGGGCATGCGGTCGTCGTCACCCTGGTGCTGGGCCCCGACCCCGAGGCCGGGATCGTCGACGTGATCGACGAGGTCGTCGCCGCCGACGCCGCGGAGGGCTTCGACGTCGACATCACCGGGGTCAACACCCTGGACCACGACTTCACCGAGCTCTCGGAGTCCGATCTGACCGACGGGGAGCTGAAGTTCGGGCTGCCTGCCGCGATGATCGTGCTGGTCCTGGTCTTCGGCGCGTTGGTGGCGGCGTTCATCCCGATGAGCATCGCGATCTTGTCCATCATCGTGACGGTCGCGATCTCCTCTGTCCTCGGCCAGGTCACCTCGCTGTCCTTCTTCATCGTCAACATGATCACCGCGATGGGGCTGGCGCTCGGCATCGACTACAGCCTCTTCGTGCTCTCCCGCTATCGGGAGGAGCGGCAGGCCGGCCGCGACAAGATCGACGCGATCATCGCCACCGGCGGCACCAGCAGCAAGGCCGTCTTGTTCTCCGGCAGCTCGTTCGTCGTTGCTCTGCTCGGCCTGCTCCTGGTCCCGGACACGATCCTGCGGAGCCTCGCGCTGGGCGCGATCATCGTCGGCGTGGTCACCATGGCCGCGGCCATCACGCTGCTGCCCGCCCTGCTGTCCCTGCTGGGCGACAAGGTGAACGCCCTTCGACTGCCGATCGTCGGCCGCGAGCACCCCGCCGAGAGCCCGTTCTGGACCAAGGCAGTCGGTGCCGTCGTACGCCGTCCGGGGACGTTCCTCGCCGCCGGCGTGCTGGTCCTGCTCGCGGCCGCCTTCCCGGTGCTCGGCCTCCAGACCGGCACCTCCGGCGTCAACTCGTTGCCCGACAGCACCTTCGCCAAGGCCGGTGCCCTCGCGCTCGAGCGGAGCTTCCCGGGCACCTCGACCACCGATCCTGCCCAGGTGGTCGTCACCGGCAACGTCGCCTCCACCGACGTGACCACCGCCATCGAACGCTTCGAGGCGTCCACCGCCGACGACCCGGACTTCGGCCCGTCGCAGCAGCAGGTCGCCGAGAACGGACAGGTCGCGGTCATCAGCATCCCGCTGGTCGGCGACCCCGACCACAGCCAGGCCCGCCGGGGACTCGACCGGCTCCGCTCCGACCTGATCCCCGCCGCCTTCGACGGCACCGACACCACGGTCCTAGTCGGCGGCACCACCGCGGAGAACGTCGACTACTCCGACGTCATCAACCACTGGCTGCCGATCGTGCTGGCCTTCGTCCTGGGCCTGAGCTTCATCCTGCTCACGCTCGTGTTCCGCTCGGTGGTCGTCTCCGCCACCGCCGTGGTGCTGAACCTGCTGTCGGTCGGCGCGGCGTACGGCCTGCTCGTGCTGGTGTTCCAGGACGGCGTCGGGGCCGACCTGCTGGGCTTCCAACAGGTGGAACGCGTCGAGGCGTGGGTGCCCGTCTTCTTGTTCTCGGTGCTGTTCGCACTGTCGATGGACTACCACGTCTTCCTGCTCAGCCGGATCCGGGAACGCTATGCAGAGACGGGCGACACCAACGAGTCCGTCGTGCACGGCATCGCCGCCACAGGCCGCATCATCACCGGCGCAGCGCTGATCATCGTCGTCGTCTTCGCCGGCTTCGCCGCCGGCCAGCTGGTGATGTTCCAGCAGATGGGCTTCGGAGTCGGCGTGGCCCTCCTGCTGGACGCCACCCTGATCCGGATGGTCGTCGTGCCCGCGGCGATGGCCGTGCTCGGCCCCTGGAACTGGTACCTGCCGAGCTGGCTGAACTGGCTGCCCGAGCTCCACGTCGAAGGCGACCCGGCAGCCGAGTCGCGCCCCGCCGACGTGCCCGCGTCCGTTCCCGTGAAGGTCTAGCCACGGCCTCGCTCGACATGTTGGTCGCCAAGGGATCGGCAACGCTGGACGGCAAGGTATTTCGCAGTTGCGGAACGAGAGTGGTGGCGCCGACGTGACGTTCCGCTGGCCTCCGGCGCGATGCCGGAGGCCAGCGGAATGGTTGAGCCGGGTCAGCGACTGACGAGCTCCTCTGACTCCGGGACGACCGGCACCACGACGTCGTCGGCCGCGGCTTGCGCCTCACCGTGCTCGCCCGAGCCCTCGATGGTCAGGTGCGGCAGGATCCGGTCGAGCCACGCGGGGAGCCACCAGTTGGCCTTGCCCAGCAGCGCCATCGTTGCCGGCACCAACACCATGCGGACGATGGTGGCGTCGACGGCAATCGCGACCGCGAGCCCGAGTCCCAGCATCTTCAGCGACGGCACCGGGCTCGCGACGAACGCGAGGAAGACGGCGATCATGATCAGGGCGCCCGACGTGATGACCCGGCCCGTCCCGGCCATGCCTCGTGCGACCGCCTCGGTGTTGTCGCCGATCCGCTCGTACTCCTCACGGATCCGCGAGATGAGGAACACCTCGTAGTCCATGGACAGGCCGAACAGGATCGGGAACATGATCACGATGATCAACGAGGTGATCGGTGTCGGACCCTCGAGGCCGATCAGGCCGCTGCCCCATCCCCACTGGAAGACGGCCACCAGGACGCCGTACGCAGCCCCGATCGAGAGCAGGTTCATCACCACCGCCTTCAGCGGGACGACGACGGACCGGAACACCAGCATCAGCAGCAGGAACGACGCGGCCAGTACGGCGCCCACGTAGAGGGGCCGCGTGTCGGCGAGCTGGCCGTTGAGGTCGTCGGTCAGCGCGGTCAGGCCGGTGACGTAGACGTTGTCGGGCAGCACCTCGCGGACCTCGGCGATGGCGACGGAGGTCTCGGGATCGGCCGGCCCCGTCGTCGGCATCGCCGAGAAGATCAAGGTGCTGCCGTCCGCGGAGGTCTGCGGCTCGCTGACGGACGCGATGTGGGCGGTGGCCCCGATGTCCTCGGCCAGCGCAGACACCCCATCGGCGCTGACGCCAGCGACCTCGAGGTCGACGACGACTACCAGCGGCCCGTTGATCCCGGGACCGAAGCCCTCGTCCAGCAGGTCGTAGGCCTGCCGGTACGTCGTCGCGCTCGGAGCGTCTCCCGCCGCAGGCCAGGTGGTCTGGATCGCGAAGATCGGGGCGGCGAAGGCGAGCAGGGCGAAAAGGGCACCGATCAGGTAGGGCCAGGGGCGTCCCGAGACCCGGTGGGCGAAGCGCCACCAGGCTGTCTCCTCGGCGCGCTTGGCGGGGCGGTGACGACGCAGCAGCCGGCCCTTGTCGATGCGGTCGCCGAGCAGACCCAGCAGTGCCGGCAACAGGGTGACGGCCGCCGCCACCGCGCTGAACACGACGATCGCGGTGGCCAGGCCGATCGAGGTCAGGGCGCCGAGCTTGGTGAAAGCGAGGGACGCCATGGCGATGACGACGGTGCCGCCGGCGAAGACGACCGCCGCTCCGGACGTGGACATCGCGTCGGCCAGGGCGGTCGTGTTGTCGCGACCGGCAGCGCGGTTCTCGCGGTAGCGGGCGACGATGAACAGGGCGTAGTCGATGCCGACTCCCAGCCCGACGATTCCCGCGATCGGGATTGCCGACGGCGAGACGTCCATGATGCTGGCGAGCACGAAGATGCCGCCGAGCCCGCGCCGACCGCCACGAGGGCGAGACCGATCGGCACCAGGGCGGCCACGACGGTCCCGAAGGCCACCAGCAGCACGAGCAGCGCGATCAGGATGCCGACGCCCTCCAACGGCGAGGTCTCGTCGGGAGCGTTGAGGAACACCGCATCGCCACCGAGCTCCACTCGCAGGTCAGCGGTGTTCGACGCGTCGACCAGCTCCGTCAGGGGCACGAAGGACCCCTTGCCCATCTCGGACGGCGTCGCGTCGAAGGTGAGCGCGGCGTACCCGATCTGGCCGTCGTCAGAGATGGTGGCGGCCGCGAAGGGGTCTGCGACATGTACGACGTGGTCGGCCTCGGCGACGTCGGCCAGGACCGCGTCAACTGCCCGCCGCTGGCTCTGCAGAGTCTGGCCGTCGTCGACCGCGAAGACGACGAGGGCCGTGGCCTGGGTCGCCTCGGGGAACTTGTCCTTGAGCAGCTGCATGGCGCGTTCGCTCTGGCTGCCCTTCGCGCTGAAGTCGTCGATGAAGGCGCCGCCGCCGCTGCCGGCGAGGGCGAACACGGCTCCGAGAACGACGACCCAGCTCGCGATGGTGCGCCACGGGTGCCTCGCGCTTGCCATGGCGATGCCGCGGGTGATTCTGTCCATGATCTTGCCTTTCGATGGATGGGGTTGGCTGAGACCGTCGACCCGGATCGCGACGCGCCCGCCCTCGCCGTCACCGGCCGGTGTGGGGCGCTCGCTCATGGCACGGAAGTTAGGTGCGGATCTGGTGAGCGGGCATCACCACATGTGGTGATCTACGTGGGGATCGCCCGAGACCCGGGCGCCCCGGAGACGGCCTTGCTGATCAGCCGCTGATGCGGTCGGTCTCGTAGGCCCACATGACGATCTCGACGCGGTTCCGGGCGCCGATCTTGGTCATGATGCTGGCGAGGTGGGTCTTGACGGTGCTCAGGCTGATGTGGAGCTCGGCGGCGATCTCGGGGTTGGTCCGACCGCGTGCCACCGCGATCACCGCGTCCTCTTCCCTTGGTGTCAGCGGCTCGAGCGGTTGCTTCGGCGGCCGTCCCAGGCGGGTGTCGGAGAACGCGGCGAGCAGGCGGGCCGTGATCTTCGGCGCGATCAGCGCATCGCCGGCGGCCGCCGCATGAATGGCCTGGACGAGAAGCTCGGGCCCGGCGTCCTTGAGCAGGAACCCGCGAGCGCCGGCCTTGAGTGCTCCGTGGACGTACTCGTCGAGGTCGAAGGTCGTGATCACGACGATCGCGAGGGGGTCGACCACGCCCGGGCCGGCCAGCTGGCGGGTGGCCTCGATCCCGTCCAGGCCGGGCATCCGGATGTCGAAGAGGCAGACGTCAGGACGGAGCCGGTGGGCGAGGGTGACGGCCTCGAGCCCGTCGGCAGCCTGGCCGACCACCTCGATGTCCGGCTGGGCGTCGAGGATCATCGACAGTCCCGTGCGGATCAGCGCCTGGTCGTCGGCGACCAGCACCCGGACGGTCACGCAGGCACGCCCGACCTGGGCAGCACCGCGTTGACGGTCCAGCCCCGTTCCGGCCCGGGGCCTGCCTCGAGCGAGCCACCGAGGAGCGCGGCCCGCTCCGTCATGCCCACCAGGCCGTAGCCGGGTGGGTTGTCCGGCGCCGGCGCGGCTTGCCCGTCGTCGCTCACGGTGACGCGGACAGAGTCCGCGTCGCCCGCGACGCAGACCTTGATGTGCGTCACGTGGCGGCCATGGCGTACGGCGTTCGTCACGGACTCCTGGGCGATCCGATAGACGGCCGACCCGACCGCAGACGGGACGTCGAGGTTCCCCGACAGGTCGACCTCCACGGAGGGCCCGGTTCCCACGCTCCGGGCGAGGCGCTCCAGGTCGACCACTCCCGGCTGGGGAGTCGAGCGAGGCGGCGGCGCCGTCGCGCAGGCCGCCGACCATGGCGCGCAGCTCGGCCAGGGTCAACGAGGCCTCCTCGTCGATCACGTCGAGGGCCTCGAGGGCGGCGTCCGGGTGGGTCGCGGCGAGGACGCGTCCCGCTTGGGCCCTGATGGCGATGGCGGAGACGTGGTGAGCCACCGTGTCGTGCAGCTCGCGGGCCAGCTGAGCGCGCTCCCGGAGCTTGACCTGGTCGAGCTCACGGAGCCGCGACGACGTCCAGTAACGCACCGTCGCGCCCAGCGTTGCCGGGAAGAGCAGGAAGAGGAATCCCACCACCGAGTCGACAACACCGGTGTAGTCGAGGGCGATGCCCAGGATCGCGGTGACCGCGATGAGCGCAAGACCGATGCCGATCTCCCGGCCACTCCCCCACCGCGCCAGCGAGTAGGGAAACAGCAGGATGAAGATCGTCGTGTAGAGGCCAACCACCCCGTCGGCGTCGCCGACCACGGTCGCGAGGTCGACCAGGATGATCGCACCGAACGCGACCACGACGGCTGCCAGCGGATGCGTACGCCGCCACAGCAGGGTCCAGGGCAGCGCGACGCCGAGCAGCACCGAGACCGGCCGCCACACCACGTCGTCGCGCAACAAGCCCTCGAGGAGCGCGGTCGGCACGAGGACAGCGACCAGGACCCAGTCCCGCCACACGCGCGCAGGAGGCTGCGCTGCTCGCGGTTCGGCCCACAGTGTGCGGACGGTGTCTCGCACCATGACGGCAGCGTAGTGATCTCGCATGGTCCGCGGATCGGCCAAGAGTACGGCTCGGCCATCGGCCGGTCGGCCGGGTGAGCTCCGGCCCTTCGCCGGAGGTGCGTCGCTCCCGGCCTCGTGACGATGAGAGCACGTCTTCGTCGTTCCGACGCCGACGCAGTCACCGAAGGAGAAGCCCGATGTCACGTGCTCTGTACCGGTTGGGGCGTCTCGCCGTACGCCGTCCGTGGGCCGTCATCGGGTCCTGGCTCGTCGTGTCGTTGCTCGTCATCGGCGCGTCGAGTGCGTTCGGTGACAAGCTCGAGGACTCGATGGGGGCGCCGGGGCTCGACTCACAGAAGGCCACCGACCTGCTCACCGACGCCGGGTCTGACCGGGCCGGCCTCACGGCACAGGTGGTGCTGACGCCACGCGACGAGGGCGCGACGTTCTCCGACTCAGCCGGGGCGCGCGCCGCCCTGGAGCAGGTGCAGGCGTCCGTCTCGACGTTGCCACGTGTGCTCGCCGCCAGCCCGCCACAGATTTCCGACGACGGTCGGGTTGCCCTGATCCGGGTCCAGTACCCGGTGCTCGAGGAGCTCGGTCCGACCGACCTGGAGAACCTCAAGGCGCTCGGCGCGGACTTCAACACGGGCTCGGTGCTGCGGATGGAGCTCGGCGGCGACCTCTTCTTCGCGTTCGAGGCCCCCGGCGCCGGCGGTGAGGTGATCGGCCTGGTCCTGGCGGTGCTCATCCTGCTGATCGCGTTCGGATCGGTCATCGCGATGGGTCTGCCGATCGGGATGGCGCTCTTCGGCCTGGCCCTCGGCATCAGCTCGATGTCGCTCATCACCTATCTGATCGACATCCCCAGCTGGGCTCCGGTGGTCGGCAGCATGGTCGGTCTCGGGGTGGGGATCGACTACGCGCTCTTCGTGGTCACCCGGCACCGCGAGTACCTCGCCCGCGGGATGACCGTCGAGGAGTCCGTCGGTCGGGCCGTCGCCACGGCGGGGCAGTCGGTCGTCTTCGCCGGCGGCACCGTGGTCATCGCGATCCTCGGCCTCGCCGTCGCCGGCGTGCCGTTCATGACGGCGGCCGGCCTCGCCATCTCGGTGATCGTGCTGATCATGGTGGTCTCCTCGGTGACGTTGCTGCCGGCGTTCCTCGGGCTCGCGGGCCATCGGATCAACGGCTTCGGACTCCGACGCAACCGGCGCCGCCGCAGCGCCACGGAGAATCAGGGCTGGCGGCGTTGGGGTGGACACGTGATCGGGCACGCTCCGGCGTACGCCATCGGGGCCGCCCTCGTGCTGATCGCACTGGCCGCACCGGTGCTGGCGCTCCAGATCGGCACCCCGGACGAGGGCTCGCTCCCGCCGAGCCGGACCGAGCGTCGCGCCTACGACCTCGTCGCCGACGGCTTCGGCCCCGGAATCAACGGGCCCCTGGTCGTCGCGATCGACATCTCGAAGGATCCGAGCGTCGTCGCCCCACTCGCCAGTGCGATCCGGGCGGACGCTGGGGTCGCCTCCGTCGCGCCTCCCGAGGTCAACCCCGACGCAGGAGTGGCCACGCTGGTGGCGTTCCCGACCACGGGCCCCCAGGACAGTGCGACGCTCGACACGGTGGCGCGCCTTCGCACCGACGTGGTCCCAGCAGTGCTGGGGGCAGGACCGGCCCGCGCCCACATCGGTGGTCAGACGGCGAGCTTCGCAGACGTCGGCGACAAGGTGAACAGCCGGCTGCCGCTGTTCATCGGCGCCGTGATCGTGCTGTCCGTGCTGCTCCTGACCCTGGTGTTCCGGTCGGTCGTCGTGCCCATCAAGGCCGCACTGCTCAACCTGCTGAGCGTCGGCGCCGCCTTCGGCGTCATCGTGATGGTGTTCCAGTGGGGATGGGGGGCCGGCCTCATCGGCCTGGAGACGACCATCCCCATCGTGCCGTTCATCCCGATGTTCATGTTTGCGATCCTGTTCGGCCTCTCGATGGACTACGAGGTCTTCCTGCTGTCTCGAGTGCGGGAGGAGTACCTGCTCACCCGGGACAACGACCGCTCGGTGATCCACGGCATCGCCACCACCGGGCGGGTCATCACATGCGCCGCGCTGATCATGATCTCGGTGTTCCTGGGGTTCGTCCTGGGCTCCGATCCCACGGCCAAGGTGCTCGGACTCGGCCTGGCAACCGCGATCCTCGTCGACGCGACCATCGTCCGACTCGTCCTGCTCCCGGCAACGATGAAGCTGCTGGGCAACGCCAACTGGTGGATCCCGCGGTGGCTCGACCGGCTGCTGCCGACCATCAACGTGGCGGGCGACGCCGGGCTTCCCGCCCCTGATATGGAGGGTGGGCAGGCTCGGGAGCCCCAGGAATCGGGGGCGTTCGCGCGGTCGTGAGTGCGGCTTGACAGGGGGACTCGCGGGACTAGGTTCGAGATGGGCGCCTCGGCGTTCTTCTCGAAGGCCAAGGGAGCAGAGCATGCTGAACGCGAGCAAGGTTACGGCCAACATTCCCGCCGCAGACCTCGACCGGGCCCGTCGGTTCTACGCCGACAATCTGGGGCTCACCCCCGTCCAGGAGGACGAGGGAGGTCTGGTCTACGTGACCACGGGCGGCACGTCGTTCTTCCTGTACCAGACGGAGTACGCCGGGCAAGCGGGGCACACGATTGCCCAGTTCCACGTGGACGACATCGCGGCCGAGGTCAAGGAACTGCAGTCGAAGGGAGTGTCCTTCGAGCACTACGACCTGCCCGGCGTGACGTGGGACGGAGACATCGCCAACGTCCCGCAGATGGGGCAAGCGGCGTGGTTCAAGGACAGCGAGGACAACATCCTCTGCATCGACGACGTCACCATTCCCTGACAGCAGACACCAACGTGACGATGGCCGACCCCGAGGGAAACGAGTTCTGCATCAACACGCGTGTTTGTGACTCGTAGGCCGATCGCGGACTCGCACCTCTCGCTCATCGGCCAGCTTCGGTCTTCCCTTGGTTGCGGCTGTCAGAGGAGGTCGCGCAGGCGGGCGATGAGGGAGTCCTTGACCGCTTGGGTGATCGCTGCCTCGATCTGTTGGTTGAGGTCGTCGGGGTCATCGAGGTTTGCCACGAGCGTGCGAAGGTCGAGGTCGGTGATCGCCCGGGTGAGGATGTCGTCGGTCTTGAGAGTGGCGTCGATCAGGGAGTCGGGGAGGGCCCGGATCAGTTCCTCGAGGAAGCTGTTGAGGTCCGCGTTCCGGAGGGCCTCGTCGGTCAGCTCGGAGACGCGGGGCAGCGATCCGTCGTCCGCCATCTGGTCGACGGCCAAGAGCAGGCCCTGGCGCAGGGCGTCGATCTCGGCGTCCGTACGGGGCCCGGGCTGGGCGAGCTCGAGGGTGAGAGCTTCGCGGCTGACGCCCAGCTGACAGGCAGCGTTGTCGAGGCCCTTGAGCACGAGGCGCTCGGTGAGGCCATCGATTCCCTCGGACTGAGAGGTCACCGTCCGTGCGGCGCAGGGGTCGGCCGGGCGGAGCGGCTCGAACGCACCGCCCCCATGGGCCAGTTGGAAAGCGAGCACGGCACCCACGAGCGCGAGTGCCAGCGCGGGGAGGCCGGCGGCGCGCAGCAGCCCGTTCACCGGGCTCTTCCTCGGTGAGGCACCACGACGCTCAACAGAGCGAGGAGGGCGAAGCCGGCACCGACGAGAAAGGAGTTGCGGAAGGCCCGCGTCGCGGCGCGCTCCAGCTGGGCGTCGAGGTCGCGCTCGAGCTGTTCCGCGGCGAGCCGGGACTCGGGGCCGAGGTCCGCGGCCGCGAAGGCGCGGCTCAGGTCGGGCACCTGGCCCTGCTGCCCTGACAGCTCGTCGCCGAGCGCTTCGGCGAGGGCGACCTTGTCCTGCGCCGGCAGGGGTGCGTCGAGCACGAGCGCGGTGATCGCCTCCTGTGCTGGCACCTGGGCGTCTTGGAGATCCGCGGTGAAGACCGGGGTCAAGATTGCCAGCCCGAGCACCACACCGAGATGGCGTGCACTGATGGTCCAGCCCCCGTGCTCGACCCGAGGCAGCCTCAGGTGCAGTGCTTGGGAGGTGAGCCGGTCGAGGGTCAAGCCGAGACCAAGACCGACCAGCGCCTGAGGTGCAACCGTCCAGATGAGGGCGGCCGACGGCAGGATCGCCAGACCGACCAGCCCACCGGCGATGAGGAAACAGCCCGTCGCGACCTCGACCTCGGGCGTGGCCCGAGAGATGCGACCCAGCGAGGGAGCGGCCAAAGCCGCGAGGGGTACGACGGAGACGGTCAGCGCGGCGGTCGCCGGTGAGTACCGCCATCCGTCCACCAGGAGCAGGACCAGCAGGAACAGCGCTGCTGCGAGAGCGGCCGACAGCAGGGCAAGCGTCAGGTTGGGGCGCACCGCCGGACGGTGCCGCTCCGTCGGGCGAACTGAGACGGCGCGCACCGTGAGCGCGGCCGCCACCGCCAACACCGCGATCGGGACCTGCACCACAAAGATCGCCCGCCACGAGACCGCCTGCGTGACCAAACCACCGACGACCGGCCCCGTGGCCGTGCCGATCACTCCGGCCATGACCCACGTGGCAGCCCCGCGCCGCTCTCCGGACAGGGTGACCAGGAGCTCGAGGCACCCGACCAGCGCCAAGGCCCCGCCGAGCGCCTGGACGCACCGTGCTCCGATCAGCACCTCGATCGACGGCGCCACGGCGCACCCAGCCGAAGCGGCTGCGAAGACCGCAATACCGAAGGCGGTCAGACCGCGCGCCCGCATGCGGTGGAACACCAAGGCCGCCGGTACCGCGACGAGTCCGAGCACGAGGTTGAACGAGATCAGTACCCAGGCGATCTCGGTGACGGTCGCGTCGAAGTCCCGGAGAATGTCGGGCAGCGCCAGCGTCACCACGGCGGAGTCCGCCAGCACCAGCGCCACGGTCACCGCGAGGAGAGGGGCCACCGCGCGACGCACCGGGCCATCCTCGCAGCAAGGCCGAGGCAGGGCCCTTCGAGCCTTCGTGTTCAGCGACTAGGACCGTTGACCGACCGAAACCGGAGCCTTGTCTCCTTGTGCAATCCCTCGCGTCAGGGACGAGAACCGTCGTCCGGTCGCGAGGCAGCGGCCAACGTGCCAGGACAACTCATGTCATGCCGTTGCTCGCGTGGGCCGGTATCGCAGGGCGACAGCCCCCGACCGGAAGTGATGGCGATCCACGAGCTCGAGCTGGATGCGCTCGCGCAGACCGGCGAGCAACGTCGGCCCGTGGCCGGCAAGGACCGGCTGCACAACGAACACGTACTCGTCGATCAGGCCCAGATCTGCCAACGCCAGGGGGAGCGTCACGCCACCCACGAACAGGCCCTCACCTGGCTCCTGCTTGAGCCGCTCAACCGCTTGCCCCAAGTCGCCTCGCACCAGCTCGGCATTCCAATCGACCTCGCTCAGCGTGCTCGACACGACGTACTTCTTGGTCCGGTCGATGGTCTCGGCGAACGGGATCTCCCACTCATCCATCCAGTCAGGCCATGCGCCCGTGGCCGGCTGCCGCCACGCCGACTCCATCATCTCGTAGGTCACCCGACCGAACAGCAGGGCATCGGCTCGCTCCATCTCAGCGGTCCAGTAGCGCATCGACTCCTCGTCGGGGGGTAGCCCTGCCTCGTGATGGCAGCAACCGTCGAGTGTGACGTTGATCGAGTATCGAAGCGGTCTCATCTCGTTGCTCTCGTTTGATGCGGGCAGCGCGTTTCCACCGGACCGTACTCGGACTACTGTCGGCGCCACTTCTCATCGGCGTCCGATCCCACCCACTCAGCACCTTCGTGTGGACGTGTCCCGGTCCGCCGGCTCATGCCCGGTCGGCCTCGGCTCGGTGGAGCGTGACGACTGCCCATCGGATTGCGGCATGAGCGGGGTTGTTACGCGTCGATGGGCTCGATCTCACCGGGTCCGCCAGGACTGGAACGGCTCGTCGTTGACGAACGGCCGGAGTTCCGACGAGAGGTCAAGGCCCTCATCCAGAGCAACCGCGAAGCCATGGGATTGCCGTCCGACCAAGCTGAACTGCAGGTCCTCTAGGAACGTCCGCATCTCGGCAACGTGTCACCACGGAGTGACGCTGATGCCGCCCCACTCCTCGGGCTCGACATCGCGCACCGTCTGGGTCAGTTCCCAACGGTGACCGGCAAGGTCCTCAACACTGCAGGAGCGCTCGCCGTAAGCGTGGCTCGTCGGTTCTCCATCACTCGCGCCCCTGCCTCGCGGGCTCGGCCGAATGCGGCGTCCACGTCAGGCACCCGAATCTTTATGACGTGTGTGGCGCTCCCGGCGGTCGGAGGGACCTTCTGGCCACGGCTCTCCGCGACAATGATGGCTCCGTCCTGGCCAACGCCCAGTTGAGACCGGTGTGCCTCGCCGATACGCACTCGCTCCTCGAAACCGAACGCCGTTTCCAGCCAGGCGACGGCGGCGCGAACGTCGGGGTAGATGAGCACTGGTGTCACGGTGGTCGGTGGAGCCGAACGGTTGGTCAGCACGCCCGCCAGGCTAGATGTCGCAGCCCTTGGCCGAACACCCTGTCATCGGCTGCTAGTTCCATTGACCGGACGAGTGTTGGCTAGTGCAAGTGAAGACGCCCAGGGCGCGGGCCGGTTGGCCTATTGGCGTCGGGTGAAGGTCGTCGAACCGTTGGGGTGGTGGTGGACGTTCCAGGCGGGGTCGTGGGCGCGGTGGTGGTGGAAGGGGCAGAGGAGGGTGCCGTCCGCGAGGTCGGTGCGGCCGCCTTTGGACCAGGGTTTCTTCCAGTGGTGGGCTTCGCACCAGGCGGCGGGGATGGTGCATCCGTGGGCGGTGCATTCGCGGTCGCGGATGGCCATCGCCTTGCGTTGCGCGGGTGAGAAGAGGCGGGCGGTGCGGCCGAGGTCGAGGAGCTCACCGTTCTTGCCGAGGACGACGGGGATGATGTGGGCGTTGCAGGCGAGCCGTCGGGCTTGGTCGGCGGTGATCCGGTCGCCGGTGGAGGTGGTGGCGACTCCGGTCTCGTTGAGGTCGTGGAGGAGGGTGTCGAGGTCGAGGGTGATCATCACGCTGGTGGCGGTGCCGCCGTGCTGGGGGAGGCCGGTGTCGGGCAGGTTTTCCAGGAGTGCGCAGAACGCTTCGCCGCGGCGCCGGGCGACGGGAAGTGCGTCGACTTCACCGGTCTGTTCGAGTGCCGTCCGGCGGGGTGAGGTGTAGGAGTCCAGGTAGGTGCGGAGCCGGTGGGCGACGTGGTCGGGGATCCGGGCGGACAGGTCGGTGGACCCGTCACCTCTCGGCTTGGAAGCTGAGTCGGGTGGCGGCGTGGGCGCGGCGTTCCTCGGCGACGAGGCGTTCGTAGTCGGCCTGGTCGGCGATGTCGGGGGCGATGGCTTCCAGGAGCCGGTCGCCGAGGCGGCGTAGCTCGCGGGGTCCGAACTGTCGGCCTGCTCGACCAGGTGCTGCTCGCCCTTGGCGCGGAGGGTGGGGTCGAGGTCGCCGGGCAGCGCATCCAGCGCAGTGGTGATGACGTGGGCTTGGGCGAGGTTGACCCTGCCGTCGGCCAGCGCCGCGCCGACGTGTCGGTACCGCTCGTCGACCGCGGCCGCGAGCCGAGCCGACCGGAGCACGGTGCCGTGGTGATCGCGGGTGGTGTCGGCCAGCCAGGCGGCGGTGGACCGGGCGCCGTTCTCGTGGGCGATGTCGTCGGCTGCGGCGAGGACGCGGAGCTTGAGGGACTCGACCCGGGCGGACAGTTTGGTGAGCTCGACCAGGGCGGTCTGCTTCTGCTTGGTGGTCATGAACACCGGCTCCACCGAGGCTACGTCGTCGAGGGCGGCGCCGATGGTGTCGACACAGCCCAGCACCGGGTGCGATCCGGTGTGGGTGAGCGTCGACATAGGTCTAGCCAAGCACCGACCACCGACACTCGCAGGGTCGTCCGCAGGTTCAGAACCCCTTATTCACAAGGGGTCTGGGCATCGTGACCTCATCGTGATGTTGCGGGTGTGCGTCTCCGGCACGGTCGACCGGCGTGGGTCGCGGCCGACTGTTCGCTCACCGGGTTTCGAGACGGGCGCTAACGCAACCTCCTCAACCAACGGTGTGCTGTTTCGCGACGGGCGCTAGCGCGCCCTCTTCAACCAAGCAAGCCCGCGTGGACGGGCGGCGAGTGTGGCAAGGTGACACGGTCATGCCAGCGCCTCTGCTCGAGACCAAGCTCTATGTCCCCCGAGCACGACCCGGTCTGGTCGCGCGCGGGCGGCTGAGCGGTCTCCTGGACCGTGGCAGCTCGTCGACGCTGACGCTCGTGTCTGCCCCGGCCGGCTTCGGCAAGTCGACATTGTTGGCTCAGTGGCTGGCCGCGACCAGCGACGAGCGGTCGGCCGGGTGGCTGTCGCTTGACCGCGCAGACAACGATCCCGTGTCGTTCTGGACCTATGTCGTCGCCGCGCTCAGGACGGTGGCACCCGACGTCGGGGCCGGCGCCGTCACCCTCCTGGCCGACTCGCCACCGCCGTCGTTCGAGTCGGTGCTGACCACCCTGCTCAACGACCTCGGGGCCGTCCCGACGGACATCGTGCTGGTGCTCGACGACTACCACGTCATCGAGTCGCGCGACATCCACGACGGCGTGGCCTTCCTGCTCGACCACCTGCCCGCGCGCCTGCACGTGGTGATCGCCAGCCGGGCCGATCCCCCGTTCCCGCTCGCCCGCCTGCGCGCCCGCGGCGAGCTGGTGGAGGTCCGGGCGGCCGACCTGCGCTTCACGGCCGAGGAGGCAGCGGCGTACCTCAACGACCGGATGGGCCTCGAGCTCACGGCCGGAGACGTCGCGGCTCTCGAGGGGCGGACCGAGGGTTGGATCGCCGCGCTGCAGCTGGCCGCCCTCTCCTTGCAGGGTCGCGACGACGTCGCCGGGTTCATCGACGGCTTCGCCGGAGACGACCGCTACGTCGTCGACTATTTGGTCGAGGAGGTCGTGCAGAGGTTGTCCGACCCCGTCCAGAAGTTCCTGCTGCAGACCTCGATCCTGGCGCGGCTCAGCGGCCCGTTGTGCGACGCCGTCACCGGTCAGGACGGCGGCCGGGCCACGCTGGAGGAGCTGGACAGGCGCAACCTCTTCCTGGTCCCGCTCGACGACCGTCGCCGCTGGTACCGCTACCACCACCTCTTCGGCGACGTGCTGCGTGCGCGCCTGCTCGACGAGCTGCCCGACCTGGTGCCTGACCTGCATCGGCGGGCGAGTGTCTGGTACGAGCAGAACGGCGAACCGGACGTCGCGATCGATCACGCGCTGGCCGCCGGCGACGCCGAGCGCGCGGCGGACCTGGTGGAGATCGCCGCGCCGGCCACTCAGCGCGAACGCCGCGAGGCGACGCTGCGGGCCTGGCTCGAGAGGCTGCCCACCGACCTCTTCCCCGACCGGCCGGTGCTCAGCATCTATTTCGTCGGGGCCCTCATGGTCACCGGGACGACCGAAGGCGTCGAGCCGCGTCTGCGGGACGCCGAGCGCTGGGTGGCCGCGCACCCGCGAGCCGCTTTGGAACCCGGGACGGAGACCGCTGAGGTCCGCCGCGTCCCTGGCTTCATCGCCGTCTACCGCGCCGCGCTGGCCCTGATGTCGGGCGATCCCGAGGGCACCATGAGCTACGGCCGGCAGGCGCTGGACCTCCTCGAGGCGGACGACCATCTCGGGCAGGGAGCGGCGACGACCCTGATGGGCCTGGCGTCCTGGGGACGAGGTGACCTCGCGGCCGCTCACACGGCGTACGCCGACGGCATGGTCAGGATGCGCCGCGCGGGACACGTCGCCGACGTCCTCGGCTGCGCGATCACGCTGGCCGAGATCCAGCTGACGCAGGGCCGACTGGGCGAGGCCATGCGCACCTTCGAGGAGAGCCTCGAATTGGCGGCCGCCCAGGACAGTCCGGTGCTCCGGGGGACCGCGGACATGCACGTCGGCCTGAGCACCGTCCATCGAGAGCGCGGCGACCTGGCCGCCGCAACGCGGCACCTGCAACGCAGCCAGGAGCTGGGCGAGCACCTCTGGCTGCCGCAGAACCCGCATCGCTCGAGGATCGCGTGGGCCCGCGTCCGGGAGGCCGAAGGAGATCTCAGCGGCGCGCTCGAGCTGCTCGACGAGGCGGAACGTCTCTACAACGGCGACTACTCCCCTGACATACGACCCGTCGCCGCGATGCGCGCCCGCGTGTGGGTGCGGCAGGGCGAGCTTGACGAGGCCGTGCGCTGGGCCCGGGACCGGGAGCTGAGCGCCGACGACGACCTGAGCTACCTGCGCGAGTTCGAGCACGTCACGCTGGCTCGCATCCTGCTGGCTCAGCGGTCGCGCGACGAGGCCGGCAGGCTCCTGGAGCGCCTCCTCCAGGCGGCGGACGACGGTGGCCGGGCGGGGACCGCGATCGAGATCCTGGTCCAGCAGGCGCTCGCGCACCAGCTGGGGGGCGACACGGACAGTGCCCTCGTCCCGTTGCAGCGCGCGCTGACGATGGCCGAGCCGGAGGGCTACTTCCGCGTCTTCCTCGACGAGGGCGCTCCGATGGCGCGACTACTCAAGGCGGCCGAGGCGGCCGGGTTCGCCCCGACCTATGTACGACGCCTGCGGGCGGCCGCCGAGGGGACCGACCAGACGGCGCCCAGCCGCAGCCACGGCCTGGTCGAGCCGCTGAGCGAACGGGAACGCGAGGTGCTCCGGCTGCTCGGGACCGAGCTGAGCGGTCCGGAGATCGCCCGCGAGCTGGTCGTGTCGCTCAACACGGTGCGCACCCACACCAAGAGCATCTACGCCAAGCTCGGCGTCAACACGCGTCGCGCCGCGGTGCGCCGGGCCGAGGAGCTCGACCTGCTCTCGCGCAAGGGTCCAGCCGCAACCTGAGCCGCCCTGTGATTCGGCTGCGGCCCGGTGAAGATCACCACCTCGATCACCACATCTGGTGACGACTAGCCACCAGTCGCGCTCCTACCTTCGGGGCATGACCCAACCGCACGCACCGTCGGCCAGGCCTGGGGGTTCCGGGCAGTACGAGATCCGGCTGCAGGGACACCTCGCCGGCCGTTGGACTACCTGGTTCGACGGCCTCACTCTCATCCGCGAGAGCGACGGCACCACCCTCATCCGGGGCCATGCGGCCGACCAGGCCGCGCTCCACGGCCTGCTGCAGAAGGTGCGCGACACCGGGCTTCCGCTCGTCTCGGTGACTCAGATCGAAACCGAGGCACCCACCAGCTCCCCCACCGACCTCTGACAGCTCTTCCACCCAGCAAGGAGACCGACATGACGACCGCGACCGAAACCTCAGCGAGCCGAGCCACCCGAGCAGGGCGAGTCCCGATGGACGCCGTGAGGAGGAGTGCGTTCCTCGGCGGCCTCTTCTACCTGATCACCTTCGCCAGCTCCATCCCGGCGGTCTTCCTGCTCGCCCCGGTGCTCAACGACCAGGACTACATCGTCAGCGCGGGCGCCGACACCCAGGTGGTGTGGGGCAACGTCCTCGACCTGGTCAACGCGCTGGCGTGCGTCGGCACCGCGGTCGCGCTGTTCCCGGTGGTCAAGCGGCAGAACGAGACGCTGGCGCTCGGCTTCGTCACCAGCCGGATGTTCGAGGCCGCAGTGATCGTCACCGGCATCATCAGCCTGCTGACGGTCGTGTCGATGCGGCAGCCCGGGGCGACCGGCGCCGAGGCGGACTCGCTGCTGGTCCTCGGCCAGGCCCACGTGGCGGCGTACGACTGGGCGTTCCTGCTCGGACCCAACGTGATGGCAGCCATCAACGCACTGCTGCTGGGCACCCTGATGTACAAGTCCGGGCTCGTGCCCCGCATCATTCCCGCGATGGGCCTGATCGGCGCCCCGTTGCTCCTCACCGTCACGATCGCGACAATGTTCGGCCTCACCGAGCACGGTTCCGGTTGGTGGGCCGTGGTCGCACCGATCTTCTTCTGGGAGCTGTCGCTGGGGCTCTACCTGGTCATCAAGGGCTTCAGGCCCTCCCCCATCACCGCCGGCATGGTCGCCGGCCAGCGCGTCTAGCGGACCCGCTTCACGGGCAGTACGGCGCAGGCGGCGACGACCGCGCAGACCCCGGCGACGGCGTAGAGCAGGCCATAGCTGCCGCCGCCGATCGCCAGGACCAGCGGTGCGATCGCCGGCGCGACGGAGAAGGGCAGCGCACCCGCGATGTTCATCACCCCGAGGTCCTTGGCCACGCTGTCCTTGTCGGGCAGCACGTCGGTGACGAGCGCGAGGTCGACGGCCACATACATGCCGAAGCCGAGTCCGCTGATGGCCATGCCGACCAGGAACCCGTTGAAGTCACTGGCGATCGCGAGCAGGAACAACGCGAGGCCATAGACGAGGGCAGCGGCGATGACGAAGACCTTGCGACGGCCGGTCCAGTCGGAGAGTCGGCCACCGACGACGGATGCGGCCACCACGACGGTCGACTGGACGAGGGTCCCGAGGAAGATCTGGTGTGGCACGTCGGCCTCTGCACTGCCGAGCTTGTCCAGCAGGTAGTAGGTCTCGTAGGTCACCAAGAACGCATACGCCAGCACGAACATGAAACGGCTGGCGAAGGCCCAGGCGAAGTCCGGGTTCTTCCGGGGCGCGACGTAGAAGGTGCCGGCCAGCTCCCGCCAGCCCCACGGCGGCCGGTCCGCGGGGTCGAGCCGGCGATCGTCCAGCGTCGCGGCGAAGAGCAGGATGAAGAACCCGCCGATTGCACAGGGGGCCAGGAACATCGCGACCAGGTTGCCGGTGAACAGGTCGACCACGAAGGTGCCGGTCACGGACGCGATCGGCACACAGACCCCCAGGATCCCGGCCACCGTGCCGCGTTGCGCGGTGGGCACCTGGTCGGGGAGGACCGCGATCACGGCCGCGAGCAGCCCGTTGAAGAAGAGCTGGGCGATGCACCAGCCCACCAGCACGACCGGGATGGTCGGTGCCAACGCCACGACGAGGATACCGAGGGAACCGCCCACCAGACCGATGACCATCCAGGGCCGCCGCATGCCCAGCGGCGACGCGGTGCGGTCGCTCAACCTGCCGCAGAGAGGATTGCCGAGCATCGCCACCAGCGCGCCCACACCGACGACGAGCGACAGGTTGTTGGGCGCCCGGTCGGTCCCGACGAGCGAGTTCACCTTCAGGGCCAAGGTGACCAACAGGGGTGCGATGAGCACCAGGGACGTGCTCGTGAACGCCAGCGTGTAGAGCGAGATGAATCGCCATCCGACCCTGCCTCGGACTGCAGACGCAGCACGGTCAGGCATGACACTCTCCCTCAGCGGTCGGGTGTCAGGAGCCTAGGTGACCGGCGCGTGACCAGCTGCCTGCGCAGTCGGTGCAGCTGTGGCATCAGGCCATAGATCACGATCGGCACCGCGATCGTGGCGAGCACGAAGGTTCGCGGTACGACGGACAGTCCGTCCAAGGCACCGCTGAGGGTCAGGTTGAGGACGACCAGGGTGGGAAAGACCGCGACCCAGATCATCAGTGCCAGCTGGTGCTTCGACGGTGGCGGGACGGCGCGCTGGGGACTGGTGGTGTCGTGAGACATGTTCGTACTCCTTGGATTGCGGGGTGCCAGGTGACCGGCAAGGGAGGGTGGATCGGAGGGAGGGAGAGGAGGGAGGACGCTGCGGTCGGGTCACGTCATCGGGACGCCGCGGAAGTCTCGGAGCGCGTCGGCCACGTCGTCCTCGACGAGGTCGCCATTGAGGGCGATCGCGGAGGCGGACCCTTCGCCGGCGGCCGTGATGACCTGCGCCCGGGGGTTGGCCACGTTGCCGGCTGCCCAGACACCGGGGACGGTGGTGCGGCCCACGGGGTCGGTGACCACCCAGCCGTCGTCGTCCATCGCGCAGCCAAGGGCGGCGAGCACGTCGTTGTTGGGCACGAACCGAGGTCGGACGAACACCGCGGTCCGAGGTACGACGCGCCCGTCGTCGAGCTCGACGCCGGTCAAACGGTCGTCCTGCACAACCAGCCGGCTCACGGTGCCGTCCACGACGCCGATCGCGCGTGCCACCAGCTGCTCGCGTTGGTCGCTGGTCAGGGCGTCCGCATGGGTGAAGATCACGACGTCGGACGACCACTGGCGGACCACCTGGGCGTGCTGTACGGCTTCCGGTGTGCCACCCAGCACCCCGACCGGTTGGTCGCGGACCTCGTAGCCGTGGCAGTAGGGGCAGTGCAGGAGATCTCGTCCCCAGCGCTCGCGCACACCAGGGATGTCAGGCAGCTCGTCGCGCAGACCCGTGGCGACCAGGACGCTGCGGGTGCTCAGGACAGTCCCACCAGCCACGGAGACGTGGAAGCTGGGCGCGGTGCCCGATCCCGTGGCGGGCACGACCTCGGTGACCCGGTCGGCGATCAGCAGGCCGCCGTACGCCGCCACCTCCTGGCGCCCGATCGCGACCAGGTCCCGCGGAGGGAGGCCGTCACGGGAGAGGAAACCGTGCATCTGAGCGGCCGGGGCGTTGCGAGGCGCACCGGCGTCCACCACGGCGACGCGGCGACGGGCCCGGGAGAGCACCAGGGCCGCGGAGAGGCCGGCGGCGCTGCCGCCGATGATCACTGCGTCGTAGTCGTCCATGACAGTCAGCGTGCTCGCCCGCCACCGCGCCGACAACCTCTGTTGCCATTTCCGGGAATTGCCCATGAAATGACCGGGTGGACGAATCGTCGAAGATCGCAGCGGCCCTCGACCTGGTGGGACCGCGCCTCAGGCAGATCCGAAACCAGCGGGGCATCACCCTGACCGATCTCGCGGACCGCACCGGCATCTCCAAGAGCACCCTCTCGCGGCTGGAGAACGGCCAGCGCCGCCCGAGCCTCGAGCTGCTCCTGCCGCTTGCCGAGGCCTATCGGGTGCCACTGGACGACCTCGTGGGTGCCCCCGAGGTGGGTGATCCCCGGATCCGCCTCAAGCCGCGACGCGTCAACGGCCGCACCGTGCTTCCCCTCACCCGCCAACCGAACGCCATCCAGGCCTGGAAGATCATCATTCCCGCGCGGCAGACCACCCCCAAGCCGCGCACCCACGACGGCTACGAGTGGCTCTATGTCCTCTCGGGCCGGATGCGCCTGGTCCTGGGCGCTCAGGACTACGTCCTCGCGCCCGGCGAAGCAGTCGAGTTCGACACGCAGGTCCCACACTGGTTCGGCAGCGCAGGCGAGGGCGCGGCCGAGGTGCTGAGCATCTTCGGACGACCCGGCGAGCGCGTGCACGTCACGGCACAGGCCTGAGGGCTAACCACCATCGTCGGTGTGGCTGGCCCCCTGCCGGCCATGCTCATGGACCGGCAGACTCGGGTCCGGAGGTGAGCCCGACGTGGCCATGGTGCGAGTCCTGCTGGTCGACGACCAAGAGACGTACCTGCGCGCCATGACCTCGGTGGTGGAGGAGACTCCGGGCTTCGAGGTCGTCGGTCAGGCGATGTCGGGCGAGGAGGCGCTCGAGGTGGCGACGGCGACGCTTCCCGATCTCGTGCTGATGGACGTGAACCTCCCCGGCATCGACGGACTCGAGGCGACTCGTCAGCTGCGCAAGCGAACCCCTGCCCCCGTCGTGCTGCTGCTGTCGACGTACGACGACGAGGCCGGCGACTCGTTCGTCGCCGAGTCCGGCGCCACGGCCTATGTCACCAAAGGGGCGTTCGGCCCGGATCGGCTCGACCAGGTGTGGTCGGCAGCCGCACCTCGACGCGGGTGACGCCTCCGTCGATCGAGATCGCCACCGAGCCCCCGGCCGACTCCACCCGGTCGCGGATGTCGTCTCGAGACAGCCCGCCACGATCTGCGCCGCTCACCACCAGCAGCAACCGGTCGCCCTTCACCGTCAGCCTCATCTCGACGGGGTCGTCGAGGTCGCGCATGGCCTCGGCAGCGCAGAAGTACGCCGCCGCCTCGACGCGGGGTCCGAACCGAGTCTGCGCAGCCGACGCGGCGACCACCAGGCGACCGGTGGATCCGGTCCTGGCCACGAGCGAACCCAGTGCCGCCGGCAGGCCCGAGCGGGCGAGCTGGGCCGGGAAGACTCCTCGGGTGATCTCGCGGAGCGCTTCGAGTGCCGTGTTGACCGACTCCAGCAACGTCTCCAGCAGGGCTGCATCAGGCGCGGCGGTCGCGTCCCGCCCGGGTCGGGAGAGCTCCAGCAACTGGCCCGGAAGCGGGTCCAGGTGCGGCGCCACCTGCCGGCCGATGGCGCGTTCGAGCCGGCTTCGTTCGGCGTCACCGGCGCTGATCAGCCGACGACGTGAGTCGGCCAGCTCGCGGGTGTGACCGGCGAGCTGCTCGACCTCCGCCGACAGCTCGGCCGCCAGTCGGGCATTGCGGAAGGCGAGTCCGGCCTGCTCGGCCAGGTCGGCCAGCAGCCGGTGCTCGTGGGGGCGCAGCGAGTGTCCGGGCCGCATCGTCACCGTGATGACGCCGAGCCGTTCCCCCTGGTCGACGACGGGCACCTCGACGTCGGTGCTGTCCGCTGCGAGTGACTCCACCGGGCGGCCACCCGGCCAGCTGGTCGGGCCCGGCCTCGACCTGGAGGGTGACCACGACTCGCCGCGCGTTGACAGCCTGTGCGGCCGACTCGGCCACGGCCGGCAACAAGGTGGTGGGGTCGGAGGTGTCCCCCAGCCGACGACTGAACTCGGCCAGCGCCTCGTACGGCGCGGCAGCGGCGCCGAAGGCGAGCCGGTCGGCGACCCTGACCACCCGTCGTCGGGCGGGCTGGAAGGCCATCGCCACGACGGCGGTGGCGAGCAGCGAGGGCCAGAAGCCGTCGGTGCTGCCGCCGACGGCGAGCCCGACGAGGACGACGACCCCCACGTAGCCGACCGCCACCACACCGGTGGCCAGCGCGAACAGCACGGCACGGTTGACGATCAGGTCGATCGCCACCAGCCGGTGGCGCAGCACCGCGACGGCCACGCACACGGGCACTGCGACCTGCGCGACCCGAAGGGGAAGCGCCGCCAGCCAGGTTCCCTCCTCGCCCTGGATGCGAGGGATGGCCAGGATGCACACGACTCCCAGCGCGAGCAGGGCGGCGGCCGACGCGATCCAGAGGAGCTGCAGCCGCTCGTCGTCCTTCGCCCGCCGCAACCGCAGCACCAAGGACACGACCGAAGCGATCAGTGCGGCTGCGACGAGCATCCAGCCGACCGTCAGGAGCGGCAGAGACACTGCCCGGTTGCCGAAGTCCTCGCCCACCACGACCTCACTGGGACGGATCGTCAGCGTCCCGAGGGTGTGCAGGATGACGCCCGCCAGCGCCACCCAGACGGCCCAGCGCCAGCGCGGAGAGAGCAGCCGGCCGTCCGGTGCGGTCAGGAAGACGATGATCTGGGCGGTGAACGCCGGCCAGCCCAGCAACGGTCCCGCCCAGGCGGCGACATGGGCCCAGTAGGCGGAACCGGGACCGTCCCCGTCGAGCACCCACGTGCTGTAGGCATCGGTGGCCAGGGTCACCGACAGCAGGCTTGCCGCGGACAGCAGCCAGCCCAGTCGGTGTCTTGGGTAGCGCGAGATGATGAGCGCCCCCATGACGGCGTACCCCAGACCCGCCAGGGAGGAGAGCGGCCAGCCGTGGTTGGCCCACGTCTCCTCACCCAGGAGCGAGTAGTGGGCAGCGGTGAACCAGGTGTCGAGGATGAAGGCGACCGTGGTCAGGGCGACGATCCCCCAGGCGATCCGGGCCCGCACGTCAGACCTCCTGGTGCGCGAGCGAGAGGTCCCGGGGCGGCGGAGCGATGGCCTCGGCGTCCGGTACGACGGCCGTCACCGTCGTACCGACTCCCCGCTCGGACACGACCGAGAGCGTGCCGCCCACCGCATCGAGCCGGTCACGCATGTTCATCAGCCCGCTGCCGGCGCCCTCGGCCAGCACCTGCGCCTGGTCGAAGCCCGACCCGTCGTCGGTGACCTCGAGCCGCCAACCTCGCCGGTCGTCGTGCAGCGCGACGGTGACGCCTGCTCGCGCCCGCGTGCTTGGCGGCGTTCTGCACGGCTTCCATGCAGCAGAAGTAGAGGGCAGCCTCGAGCGCAGGCGCCGGTCGTCCAGCGGCCTCCGCCTCGACGGTGACCGGGACCATGCTGACGGCAACGCCGGCTCGCAACGCGGGCACGAGGCCTTCCTCGGACAGCAGCCGCGGATAGATCCCGCGGCTCAACGACGAGAGCGTCTCGATCGCGACGCGGGCGGCGACCACCTGGTCTGCCAGCACCTGCCTGGCCCGATCCGGAGACCGGGCGGCGACCACCTGCGCAAGCCTGAGGTTCACCGCCAGTGCCACCAGGTGCTGTTGCGCGCCGTCGTGGATGTCGCGCTCCAGCCGCCGTCGCTCGGCATCCTGGGCCCCGATGAGCCGCTCCCTCGAGGTCGTGAGCTCGTCGGCCCGGGCGACCAGGTCGCGATGACGGTCCTCCAGGTCGGCGCGCAGGCCGATCAGCTTCAGCACCAGTCCCGCCTGGGCGCCCAGTCCGGTGAACAGCCGCTCCTCGACGGAGGTGAGCGCGAGACCGGGCCGCTCCTGGAGCCGCAGCACGCCCAGCACCTCGTCGCCGTGCCTGACTGCCAAGGTTCGCCGACCTTGCCCGTCTGCGGCGGGGTCGGCAGCGAAGCTGGGCGGCGACCGGTCGTCATCGGCGTCCGCGGGCCACCTGCCTGCCAGCGTCAGCCGGTCCGCCACCTGGAGCCAGACCTGGGCCCACTGCGCACCCGTGCCCTCGGCGAGCAGCCTCGACATGCGGGTCGGGAGCTCCGTGGTCACGCCCCCGCTGCTCAGGGTCTCCGAGAACCCGGTCAGCACGTCGTACGGCGTCGCCGGGCGCTCCCCGACGCGGCTCGAGGCCCGCTCCAGCCACGCCTGCACGGGCGCGAACGCGAGCGCGACGACCGCGGTGGCCAGCACCGACAGAGCCGGGCTCGGCGAGTCGGTGCGGCCGATGAGCAGCCCACCGCCGAGCACGATCACCACATAGACACCGAGCACGAAGCAGACGAGACCGACGATCACCACCACGCGACCTGTCCCTCGCCGGTACAGGTCGGCGGGTCTCATCGGGCTGAGTCTGATCGGGTGGGGCCGCTGGCTTCCAGGAAGGCCAGCACCGCCATCACGCGCCGGTTGGTCACGTGCTCGTCGACCAGCCCGAGCTTCTGGAAGACCGCCCCGATGTGCTTCTCGACGGCCCGCTCACTCATGAACAGCGTCGAGGCGATGGTGGCGTTGTTGCGTCCCGTGGCCATCTCCTGGAGGACCTCGCGCTCCCGCTCCGTGAGGCCGAGGAGCGGCCCGTCGCTGGCTCCCTTGCGAGCCACCAGGGCCTCGACGACCTTCGAGTCCAGCACCGACCCGCCGCGGATCACCTCGTGCAGCGCCCGGACGAGCTCGTCGAGGTCGGTGACCCGCTCCTTGAGCAGGTAGCCGAGGCCGGACACCCCGTCGACCAGCAGCTCGAAGGCGTAGTCCTCCTCGACGTACTGGGACAGCACCACCACCCCGATGTTCGGGTGCTCGGCCCGGATCCGCTTCGCGGCGACGATGCCCTCGTTGGTGTGCGTCGGCGGCATCCGGATGTCGGTCAGCACGGCGTCGGGCGAGGTCTCCCCCACGGAGCTGATCAGCGACGCAGCGTCGGTCGCCATCGCGACCACCTCGATCTCGGCGATTTCTGCCAGGAGCGCGCCGAGTCCCTCACGAACCAGGTAGTTGTCGTCGGCGACGACGAGGCGCAGCGCCATTGCTACGACTCTAGGTCACTTCCCGCCTCCCCGAGGTCGTGCTGACCCGCACGACTCGTGGTGCTAGCCCCCTTCGCCGTACTGCCTGCCCCATCGTGCCGACGGGCCCCGGTTCCTAGCGTCGAAGCCACCACAAACCCACAACAACCCAGCGATGTCCTCGACCCGGCGGAGATGTCTCGATGCTCGAATCTTGAGGAGTTCTCATGTTGGTACGTCTCGCTGATTGGTGCTACCGGCGGCGTCGCCTGGTGGTTCTCGCTTGGGTGGCCGCCCTGATCGGGGCCTTCGCCGTGGCCGGCGCCTTCGGAGGCGAGTTCAAACAGGACTACCTCCAGCCGGGATCCGAGTCGCAGCAGGTCTCGAACACGCTGAAGGCCGACTTCCCGCAGAAGTCCGGCGGCACGCTCCAGATCGTCGTCCACGCCGACGCGGGAGTCACGGCCGACGGGGTCGAGGCGCGAGTCGAGCAGATCCTCGCCGACGTCGCCTCCGCCGAGCACGTCGTGAGCGTGATCGAGCCCGTTCACGCCGGAAGGCGCGCACCAGATCTCTGCGGACGGCACGACGGCGTACGCCGATGTCGCCTTGGACAAGTCGGCCGACGAGTTCACCGCCGCCGAGGCCAAGGCCCTCGTCGAACCGATCCTCGCTGCCGGTGACTCCAGCTTGCAGGTCGAGGCCGGCGGCCCGGTCGCGACCAAGTCCCTGACGGTCGCCGCGGGATCCGAGGGCATCGGCCTGATCGCGGCCGCCATCATCCTGCTCATCACCTTCGGATCCGTGGTCGCGATGGGACTCCCCCTCATCACCGCGCTGTTCGGCCTCGGCATCGCGATGGCGCTCGGCGAGGTGCTCAAGCGCTTCGTCGACGTTCCGGAGTGGGCTCCCTACACCGCGGCGATGGTCGGCCTCGGCGTCGGCATCGACTACGCCCTGCTGATCGTCACCCGGTTCCGCAGCAGCCTGGCCGACGGCCAGGAGCCCCGCAGGGCCACGCTGACCGCCATGGCGACCGCTGGCCGCGCAGTGCTCTTCGCCGGCATGACCGTGGTCATCTCGATGCTCGGCATCCTGCTGATGGGCCAGCCGGCCATGAACGGCTTCGCCTTCACCGTGGTGCTCGCCCTGGTTGTGGTGATGGCGGCGTCAGTCACGCTGCTCCCGGCCATCCTCGGCTTCGCCGGCCGCAACATCGAACGCCTGCACGTGCCCTTTGTCAGCAAGAGCGCCCGCTCGTACGACGCGTCGCGCTGGTACCGCTGGAGCCGCTTCATCCAGCGCCGTCCCTGGTGGGCAGCCATCGGCTCGCTCACCGTCCTGCTGGCCCTGGCAGCGCCATTCCTGGGCATCCGGTTCGGCTTCCCCGACGCCGGGAACGACGTCCCCACCGCCACGACCCGACAGGCCTACGACCTGCTCGCCGAAGGCTTCGGTCCCGGATACGCGGCACCCATGCTGCTCACGGTCCAGGGCCAGGCGGATGCCGATCTGCTCGGGTCCGCCAACGCGGTGGGCTGCCACGCTCGGCAACCTGGATGGCGTGGCGTACGTCGGCCCCGCGACCTTGAACCCAGCCGGCGACACCGCGCTGCTGACGCTGACCGCCACGACCTCACCCCAGGACCCGGCCACCGAGGACCTGGTGAGCCAGCTGCGCGACGGGGCGATCCCGGCGGCCATCGTCGGCACCGACCTCACCGTCGACGTCGGCGGTGTCGTGCCGGCCAACGTCGACACGACCAAGGGCGTGGCCTCGAGGCTCCCGCTGTTCTTCGGTGGGGTGCTCCTCATGTCGTTCGTGCTGCTGATGATGGTGTTCCGTTCGGTCCTCGTGCCGCTCAAGGCGGTGGTCATGAACCTGCTGGCCAGCGCGGCGGCGTTCGGCGTGCTGGCGCTCGCCGTCAGCGGCGGCCGACTCGGGGACCTGGTCGGGATCCCGGAGGCAACTCCGGTGCCGATCCAGCTGCCCATCGGGATCTTCGCGATCCTGTTCGGACTCTCGATGGACTACGAGGTCTTCCTGCTGTCGCGGATCAAGGAGGAGTACGACCGGACCGGCGACAACGCGCTCGCCGTCGCCGACGGACTCGCCAAGTCGGCACGCGTCATCACGGCCGGCGCCGCGATCATGGTCACCGTCTTCATCTCCTTCGTCCTGGGTCACGACGTGATGGCCAAGATGTTCGGCATCGGTCTGGCAGCAGCCGTCCTCATCGACGCCACGATCATCCGGATGGTGCTCGTGCCGGCGACGATGGAGCTGCTCGGCGACCGCAACTGGTGGCTGCCCAAGTGGCTCGACCGGTTGCTCCCGAACATCCACGTGGAAGGGCACCAGGTCTCCGACGAGATCGAGGATCCTCTCGCTCCGGTCGACCAGCGGGTGCCGACGACGACGGGCGGCCGCAGCGCCTGAACAACGCCTTACGTCGGCCGACGGCAGGCATCGGTGAATTGGAGAACGACGCCCCGCCCGCGCCAGCGGGCGGGGCGGTTCCTTCACCGAGGACTCGGAAAGCGCCTCGCCCGTTCACTTCGAGGTGGTTTGATGTCGAAGGCGTGGCTTGGTTCTTGGGTAAGGCGGCGCTCCGCCGGCAGCGGCCAGCACTCCCGTTGACCACAGCACAGCCCCCGGAACCAAGCAATGTGGTGAGGTGGCGTATGGAGGAGCAGTAGCCCGCCCACGCAGGCGCACACCAGTGACGGCGAGACCGGGCCGGACCGTCGCGAGCGCAAGGCCGATGAACGCGACGTCGCACTCGATGCGCGTGAGGACAGACTTCTCGCCCGCGAGACCGCCGAAGGCGACCGCGACCAAGCGGCGCAGGCCAACTCAGACGTAGCAGACGAACGAGACGTCGCACTCGACGCACGTGAGGACAGTCTGCTGGCCCGAGAAACCGCGGATGCGGATCGCGACCAGGAGGCGCAGACCATCCTGGACGACGCGCAGGAGCGAGACGACCTGGCCGACGCGCGGGATGCAGACGCCGATGCCCGCGACAGAGCGGCCAGCCTGCATTCCTTCATCCACGACGAGGACGGCAGCTCCGGGATGAAGGCGCGTCGATCGGCCGGCCTGGACCGCTCGGACGCCAAGGCCGACCGGACCTCGGCCGCCGAGGATCGCTCCAAGCTCACCGGCGGCGCGCCCGCCGAGGCCGAGGACACCGAGGACACCGACGGCTAACTCCGCCGATCACCCGGCCCGAGGGGGCATGCTTCTCGGCAACACCACTCCAGCCCGAGAGGATCGTCATGGCCGGTCCCGGATCCCAAGCCCAAACCCAAGCCCAAGCCGAAGCCACCGCCAAGGCCCGGCCCGCCGACTCCGCGACCGTTCGAGGACCCGCACTAGCAACTCGTGGGAGACCCGCCGGGGAGACTTCGAACTTTCTCGCTGGCTCGTATCAGAACCGATGCGTCATGCTCTTCAAGGGAGTGATGACCATGCCGCACACGGCCGAGGACCCGGCGTCGGTCTGGGACGCCGCAGGATCTGCTTTTGCGCGCTGGCGCGCGGGTGACCCGGCCGCCCTCGACGACCTGGTGCGCGTGATGAGCCCGATCCTGTGGCACGTCGTGCGCGCCACCGGCCTCGACAAGGAGCAGTCCGAGGACGTCGTACAGACGGCGTGGCTCGCCCTGGTGCGCAACGCCGCCACGGTCGGCGACACCCAGGCCGTGGCCCGGTGGCTGTGTACGACCGCCCGGCGCGAGGCCTGGCGGGTCAGCAAGCAGGGCACCCGATCGACCCCGGTCGACGACGACGCGCTCGAGTGGCGGATGCCGAACCAACCGTCTCCCGAGTCCGAGGTGGTGCTCAACGACGAGCAGTCCCGGCTCTGGGGGTCGCTCGGCCAGCTGTCCGAGCGCTGTCAGCGACTGCTGCGCATCGTCGCGATGGAGCCGAGACCCGACTACGCACGGATCGCGGGCGAGCTCAAGATGCCCATCGGCAGCATCGGCCCGACCCGCGGCCGATGCCTCGACAAGCTCCGCAGCGAGCTCCAACGAACAGGAGCAGAACGATGACCGCCATCCCTGACGACGACGACCTGATGCTCGAGATCCGCCAGCTGTGGGAGATCCTCGACCCGCCGCCCGGCGACCTGGCCGACGGGGTGCTCGCGTCTCTGGCCGCGATCGACCTCGAGTTCGAGTTCGAGCTGCTCACGCTCGTGGACTCCACCGACGTGCTCGCCGGTGCCCGCTCGGCCGCCCAGCTGGCCGAGGTCGGCACGTGGTCACTGGAGTTCGCCGGTCCCGAGTTCCGAGTCCTGCTCCGCATCTCCACGGTCGACGACCGCCGTCGTATCGACGGCTGGGTGCTCCCGCGCACCCCGATGCGGATCCAGGTCGCCGCCGCGTCGTCCGGCGGACCGGCGTACGACGGCGTCGAGCTCGACCAGCACGGCCGGTTCGAGCTGACCAACGTCACGCCCGGCCTCTCCCGGCTCTGGTTCCTTCCCGAACCCGGCGAGCCGAGCACCAACACTGGACTGCCGGTTGCGACGCCCCCGTTCTGGATCTAGAAGGAGTTCCTGTGCAGGACGACCCCCGCCCCACTCGTCAGTCTTCGCTCTCGTCGTCCCGTGAACCGCGCGTCCCACCACGTCACGTTCTGGAGCCCATCGAGGGCCGGGTCCTCGATCCCGCCACCGCGCTGACGATCAAGGGAGTCAAGCCGCGCTCCACGGTCTATGTAGGTCCGCGACTGCTCGTCTCGCGCGGCCCGCAGGACGAAGAGTCGATCACCGCGCTCGAGGAAGTCGCGGCGACGCTCGGCTGGGACGTCACGGTCAGCAAGGCCCGGACGGTGCGGCGCGGACCACGCGAGGACGTCGTCGACATCGAGTGGAGCCCGGTCGAGCGTGACTCCAAGGGCAACTACTTCGAGCCCGACGAGACAGGTGTCGTCCGACTCGACCTGAGCGTCCGGGACAAGGAGGCGACGATCGCTCCCGATGGCTGGGTGCTGCTGCAACGAACGCGTGCCAACGCACCCGACTTTGCGAGTCTCCAGCACGTCGGTCTCGAGCACGTCGTGATGGTGCGAAGCGTCGATCCCTACCCGTTCGAGGACCCGCACCCCTTCGAGGACCCGCACCCCTTCGAGGACCCGCACCCGTTCGAGGACCCGCACCCGTTCGAGGACCCGCACCCGGCGGGAGGCACCGCCTCGGCAGCCGTGGCGAGCTATGCGCGCGCAGGCAGCGGCGGCCGGCAACCCATGGCGTACGTCGGCCCACCACCTCGCCGCGAGAAGACCATCAAGGGACGGCGTCCGGTCGTGGCCACCCTCGACACGGGCTGTGGAGAACACCCGTGGCTCGACGGCGTGGTCCGCACCGATGTCGGCCTCGGCTCGCAGCCCATCGGCTACGTCGACGACGAGACGGACCCAGAGAAATGGTTCGACCAGACCGGCGCCCTCGACGGCGGCATCGATCCGCTGGCGGGCCATGGCACGTTCATCGCCGGTCTCATCCACCAGGCTTGTCCCGACGCAGACATCGTCGCGTGGCGGATCGTGGGGTCCGACGGCTTGGTCGTGGAGAGCAACCTGGTCAAGGCCCTCAAGGACATCGCCGAACTAGCCCGACGACACCGCGACGGCGACCCCGACGGCTATCCGATCGACGTCCTGAGCCTGTCGCTGGGCTACTACCACGAGACTCCCCAGGACGTGCTCTTCGACCCGACCATCTACGGCATCCTGCGCCAGATGGGCGAGTGTGGGGTGAGCGTCGTCTGCTCCGCCGGCAACGACGCGACAGCCCGACCGGTCTTCCCCGCCGCCTTTGCGCCCTGGTTGGACGGCGAGGGTCCCGTGCACGCGCAGTCGGGTGCTCGTCCCCATCGTCTCGGTGGGCGCCCTGAACCCGAACCGGACCACCGACGCCCTCTTCAGCAACACGGGGCCGTGGGTGCGGGTGTACACCCGGGGCGCATCGGTGATGAGCACCATGCCCCCGACGTTCCAGGGCGGCTTCAACGCCATCGCCTCCACGGAGGCCTACCAACGCAAGCGGTCCTCCATCGACCCTGACGACTACAGCGGCGGCTTCGCCTTGTGGAGCGGTACGTCCTTCTCCGCGCCGCACTTCGCCGGCAGGGTCGCGCGGCAAATGGTCGGCAAGATCGATCCCGGCGACGACGGCCGCTCGGCGGCGATCGACCGAGCCTGGGAGGCCATTACCCCCTGACCCAGATGGCGCGCCCCACGACTAGCGGCCGGCCTCGCGCTGGACTCTGCTGGTCGAGGGGACACCGGCAAGCAATGATGGAGCAGTGCCCTCCGCCGTTGACCTGCACCGTCGCGCCCTGCAGGGAGTCCGCGCGGGGCATTCTCGCGCGCCCGAGAGCAGCTGGACACGGCGCGAGGAGATCGCGGTCGACGCCGATCTGGTCGCTCGCATCGAACTGTCGCTCGCCTACGTCGACGCCGAGACCGGAGCCGTCGACGAGGGCCTGAGCCGCTGCCTGGCGCTGGTCGACGACGATCGGTCTGTCGGCCGAGACCCGAGGCCTGGCTTGGGCCCAGCTCGCACTGATTCGTCAGCGCACGGGTGACGTCGACCTCGGCCTGGCCGCCTTCTCCAAAGCCATCCCCCTCCTGCAGGACTCCCCAGAAGAGGCTGGGCGGGCTCTGCTCAACCGAGGAAGCCTCCACCTGCGGCGCGGCAACCCGAGGGCCGCCATCGTCGACCTCACGGAGGCCAACGCCGAGTTCGACCGAGCGGGTGCGGCGGTCCAGAGCGCCAAGGCCGAGCACAACCTCGGGTTCGCCCGGCTGCTCACCGGAGACGTGGTCGGCGCGCTGCAGACGATGGAGGCGGCTCGACAGGTGCTCGCGCCGCTCTCGGCCGTTTCGCGGGCCGTCTGCGACCAGGACCGTGCCGAGGTACTCACCGCGGCCGGTCGGCCGAGCGAGGCGATCAAGGCCCTGGAGGCCGCGGCGGCCGCCTACGGCTCTCGACGTCTCCGGTCCTTCCAGGCACAGTGCGAGCTCACCCTCGCCTGGACCCTGCTGCGGGAGGACCCTGCCCGAGCACGGGTCGTCGCTCGCCGCGCCGCGCGTCGTTTCCGCAGCCAGGCCAGCCCGCTCCAGGCGGCGCGGGCCGAGGCCGTCGAGGTCGTGGCCGAGATCGCGGTCGGCGGCCACACTCGAGCCCTCGCCGCGCGCGCCGACGCCGTGGTGGAGGAGCTGCAACGCCAGGGACACCACCGCGAAGCCTCGATCGTGGCGCTGCAGGTGGCCAGGCTCGCTGTCGTCCGGGGTGATCTCGAGGACGCTCGCGCACGCCTGGACCACGTCCGCGTCAACGCCGACTCGCCCGTCGCCACGCGACTGCTGTGGCGCGAGGTGCGATCGAGCTCGCCCGCGCTCGGGGCGACCACAGGCATGCTCGCGACCACGTCCGCGCGGGCCTCGAGGACCTGCACGCCTGGCAGTCGTCCTTCGGGAGTCTCGACCTGCAGAGCACATTGGTCGGCCACGGTCGGGCCCTCGCCCTGCAGGGCCTCCGGCTCGCGCTCGACGAGGACTCGCCCGAGCTGGCCTACGAGTGGTCCGAGCGGGCCCGCGCCCTGGTCTCCCGGGTGACGCCGGTGCGGCCCCCGGCCGATCCACAGGTGGCGGCCGAGCTGACCGAGCTGCGGGTGCTGCACGCCGCTGATCCGGCCCCGCACACCGCCGACCACCGGCGCCTGGAGAAGTTGCGTACCCACATCCGCGAGCAGAGCTGGTACGGCGACGGGGGCGGCCAGGTCGGCGAGCCGGCGGCGTTGGAGCAGGTCCAGAGCGAGCTGGCGGCCACCGACGCGTGCCTGGTCGCGCACCTCGCCGTCGACGGCCGGCTGACTGCCGTGGTGGTGACCGGCGACAGCGTGCACACGGTGCCACTCGGGGAGTCCGAGCCCGTCCGTCGCGACCTCGACGCCGTGGCCGCCGATCTCGACATGGCCGCCTCTCAGCTGGCCGGTCCGTTCGCGGCGGCGATCCGCGGTTCGCTCGACGAGCGGCTGCGCGCCGTCGCCGATCGGATCGTCGCTCCCGTGCTGGGGCTGGTGGGCGACCGGCGCGTCGTACTCACGCCTTCGGGGCTGCTCAGCGGCACACCGTGGACGCTGCTGCCCGGGTTCGCCGGCCGCCCGGTGACCGTGCCGCCCTCGGCCACCCGTTGGCTGGCGCTGCGCCTGCACGCGATCCCGGCCGAGCGACGGGTCGGCCTCGTCGCGGGACCCGACGTCGCCCGCGCGCTCGAGGAGGTCACCCGGGCGGCAGCGGAGTGGCCGAGCGCGACCGTGCTCTCCGGCGACGACGCGACGGCGGCCTCGGTGGCCGACCTGGCCGGCCGGGTCGACGTCCTGCACCTGGCCGGGCACGGCCGCCACCCCGGCGACAACCCGCTCTTCGCGGCCGTCGACCTCGCCGACGGTCCGTGGTTCGGCTACGACATCGACCTGCTGCCGCACACGCCCGACACGGTCGTGCTCTCCTCGTGCGAGCTGGGCCGGGCGTCGGTGCGCTCCGGCGACGAGGTGGTCGGCATGACCGCCGCGTGGCTGCACGCGGGCGCCCGGAGCGTGACCTCCTCGACGAACCTGGTCGCCGACGACGTGGCCTGCGAGGTGCTCGCCGGCTGGCACGGCCGGGTCGCCCAGGGCCAGGCCCCCGCGGACGCCCTGGCCGACGCCGCGGCCAAGCTCGCCAGCGACGAGGCCCCGTCGCCGTTCGTCTGTTTCGGTGCGGGCTGGTAGTCGTTCGTCCGCAAAGAAATCTCCGCCAGAACGACGTATCAGCGCCGGGCCGACCTTCTCCTACGTGGGCAGGGGGGAAAAGACCGGAGCGTGTCGGCATCGGGGGATCCGACACAGGCCCGGTCAAGACCCGGAGCGGGCCAGCGGCGCGAACGCTGGCCCGCTCCAACCTATTTCCCTCGGGCCGGTCAGGCCCGACTGCCGTTCAAGGGCTCGCCGTCGCCGTCGCCTTGGCGAAGGACAGCAACGACGTGAGCCGCCCACCGGGCTCCTTCCAGTACTCCGCCGACTCGGCGTCGACTCGCAGCAACACGACATCAGGGTCCTCCGGACCCTCAGGGAACCAAGCGCCCACGACGGGGTTCCACATCTCGCGGACCATCGACCTGTCGTCGACCAGCGCGGCGCGACCGGCGACCGAGAGCCAGTCGCCCGAACCGTCGAAGGACAGGTTCACGTCGGGGCGCGCCGCCAGGTCGCCCGCCTGATCGCTGGACCGCGAGATGAAGAACCACGCCTCGAGGTCGTCGTTGACCTGCTGCGGCGTCATCGGCCGCGCGTGCAGGGCACCGTCGGTGGCGGCGCTGGTGACCGTGCAGAACCGCGCGTCCTGAGCGATCTCCACGACCCGTCGACGGGCCCGGTCGTCGCTCGACTCGGGGCCGCGGTCCTCCGTCGGGTCCGGCGTCCAGTCGTCGAGCTGGATGTCATCCACGGCGTACCTCCTCCAGAGGGGCCCGAATGGCCGCGTGCGAGTGGGTCGACGTTGCCAGCCGAGGTCGACGGCCGCCACACCCCTAGGGAGAGGAGGCCGCAGCCCTGGACGTCATTGACGACTAACTCAATAGGTTCAGTACCTTTAGGGATGGGAGGAGCCATGACACGACCCGATGGGCCCGACTTCCTCGTCCTGGGAGCACCCAAGGCCGGCACCACTGCCCTGCACGCTGCCTTGACTCAACACCCGGACATCCGCATGTGTCAGCCCAAGGAACCCAAGTACTGGATCTGCGACGACGCTCCCCCGCCCGCCTGGCGCGGACCCGGTGACCAGCACTCCCAGCAGGAGTGGATCTGGCGACGCGCCGACTACGAACGGCTCTTTGCCGGCGAGGCCGACGACGAGCGGCTTCGGGGCGAGAGCACGCCGTTCTACCTCTGGCGCCGCGGGGCCCAGCGGCGGATCGCGGAGGCCCTGCCGCAGGCCCGCCTGATCGCCGTGGTTCGCGACCCCATCGACCGGGCCTACAGCAACTGGATGCATCTCTGGTCCGACGGGCTCGAGCCCGTGGCCGACTTCGAGGACGCGTTCGCGCGGGAGCAGGAGCGCATCGAAGCGGGCTGGGCGCCGTTCTGGCGGTACGCCGAGCTGGGCCGCTACGGCGAGCAAGCTCGAGCACCTGCTCGGCCTCGTCGATCCCGAGCGGGTGCTGGTGCTGTCGCTACCGCGACATCGTCGACGACCCCCGGGGCGCGGTGGACCGCACCTGCGATTCCTCGGCATCGCGGCCGGGCATGTCGACGTGATCCCTCACGACAACGCGCGCACGTTCGTCCGGCCCGGGCCGCGGGCGAGCGCACTGGGTCGCGTCGTTCGATCGGGAGCCTGGCTCGGCCAGTTCGCGCCGCCCGCCGTGTGGCGGCGGGCCAGCGCTCCGCTGATCGCCGGCCTGGCGGGCCGGGCCGAGACCTCCCGGCCTCGACTGACGCCCGAGGCACGAGCCCGCCTGCTCCCCACGTTTGCCGACGACATCAAGCTGCTTCGCCGCGATCACCGGTGAGGCTTGGCGACTGGCTCTCCACCGAGAGTCGGGGCTCGTTCAGTGAGCGCAGCGAGGCCGGCGCGCAGTCGGCCTAGGCCGGCTAGCGGACGAAGGTGACCAGGTCGTGCGCGCCGTCGTCGCGCGCGGCCTCGACGTAGTAGCGGATCCGGCCGTCGCCGAGCGGCACGGCGCTGGCATAGCGGAAGGCGCCGTCCGCGTACGGCGACCGGATCGGGTCGACGGCCGGGTCCGGCACCAGCCGGATGCCGTCCAGACCGCCACGCCGGTCGTCTCGAACCAGTTGGACGCCGCGTCGGCCCGGCCGTCGTAGAGCACGGCGAGCGGCTCGGTGCCGATGACGGCGGTCACCCTGGCCCCGCGGGCGTCCCACTCCCCCGGGCGTCCGGCGAGCACCTCGCCCCGGTCGTCCCAAGCGAGCCCGTCGTCGCTGGTCAGGTAGCGCGTCGTCATCCGGTCCTCGGCTCCGGGCTCGTCGAGCGGGTGGCAGCACAGCCACATGCGCCAGCCGCCGGCGTCCTTGCCGTCGTGGGTGACGACGGGGTCCTTCACGCCGGTGTGCTCGTCGCCGGGCAGCACGACCTGCTGCCGCCCCTCGGCCAGCCTCTCGACCGTGGCGGCGGTCAGGCTGTCGATCCACCAGTGCTTGGAGCCCGGGGTGGCGCAGGAGAGATAGAGCCGCCAGCCGATCCCCGGCACGGGGACCAGGACCGGCCGCTCGAAGGACTCGGCGCCGAAGGCCTCGCGCTCGACCTCGACGACCTGCTCGAAGTTCTCCCCGTCGCTCGACCGGGCCACCACGACCGAGACCCACGGCCCTCGGTGAGCGGGCGGCGTACGCGCCAGGTGAGCCAGAAGGTGCCGTCCACCAGGACGGCGCTGGCCGCCCCCGCCCAGTTGCCGGCACCAAGACCCGGCGCCGGCACCACCACGCGCACGTCCTCGCCGTACGACGGCAGGTGCGGGGTGGTCGTCACGGTCATGCTCCGATGTTAGTCGACTGCGATAGTCGACATTGGAGTGGCCATTTTTTTTTTTTTTTTTTTTTTTTTTTTTTTTTTTTTTTTTTTTTTTTTAAAAAAAAAATCTCAGAGGTACAGCCCGGTGGACTCGGTGTCGCCGAGACGCTCGGCGGCGACCGCGTGGACATCGCGCTCGCGCATCACGACGTAGGTCTCCCCTTGAACCTCGACCTCGGCCTTGTCCTCGGGGTCGAAGAGCACCCGGTCGCCGATCTCGACGGACCGCGCGTGCGGGCCGCGGGCCACCACCCGGACCACGTGAGCCGCTTGGCGCCCATGTCGGCGGTGGCGGGGATCACGATGCCGCCGGACAACGCCGCTTACCGACTCGCGGTCCACTTCGACCAGGAGCCGGTCGTGCAGCATCTTGATGGGGGCCTTGTCGGGGTCCTGGCCGGACAACGGGCGCTCCCGTCTCTTGTCGCGGGGGGGTGTGCGCGTCAGCGCACGACCTTCGGATCAAGGCGAACAGCGCGATGGCCCCGATCACGCCGCCGGCCACCTTGAGGATGTTGTCGGTGCGCGGGGAGCCGGTCAGGGGGTCGACGAAGTAGGCCTTGATGGAGTTGACCTCGCGGGTGACGATCGTCTTGGGGTTGGCCCTGAAGACGAGCTGGTCGATGGTGCCCGCCAGCCGGTCATGGGTTTCCTCGATCTCGCGCTCGAGCGAGGACATCTCGTTGGTCACGCGGGAAGGGTATACCGCACGGCCCTCCCCCCGGAGGGGCGATCCCCGCGCGAATGGGCGGCTAGGGTGCTGGCGTGACTGCCGATCGACTCGCCCCGGGCGACCCCGCTCCCACGTTCACGCTGCCCAGCGACACCGGCGACCTGGTTTCGCTCGGTGACCTCAAGGGCCACAAGGTGATCGTCTACTTCTACCCCAACGCGATGACTCCGGGTTGCACGACCCAGGCCTGCGACTTCAGCGACTCGCTGTCGTCTCTCAAGGCCGCGGGCTACGAGGTGCTCGGCATCTCCCCGGACCGCCGGCCAAGTTGGCGAAGTTCCGCGAGAAGGACGGGTTGACGATCACGCTGCTCTCCGACGCGGACAAGAGCGTGATGAACTCCTACGGCGCCTTCGGGGAGAAGAAGCTCTACGGCAAGACCGTCGAGGGCGTGCTGCGCTCGACGTTCGTGGTCGACGAGCAGGGCAACATCAAGCTGGCGCAGTACAACGTCAAGGCCACCGGCCACGTCGCCAAGCTACGCCGCGACCTCGGCATCGACTCCTAGGCTGTGACCCAGGCCCGACCGAGGTCGGGCCGCTCGCCGAAGTGGTGGAACTGGCAGACACGCAGGTTTTAGGTATCTGTGCCTTCGGGCGTGGGGGTTCGAGTCCCCCCTTCGGCACCCGCTTGAATGGGTCGTGTGCCCCACGATGCGCTCGGGCGCGTTCTCAGGCACACGACCTGCTCCGCGCCGGCCGCTATTCGCGCAACGACCGCGCAATGAGTGGCGCGATCTCGCGCAGGGCCCGGCCGCGGTGGGAGATCGCGTCCTTCGCCTCGGGCGTCAGCTCCGCCGGGTGGTGCCGGGGTGCTCGTCGGCCTCGAACACGACGTCGTAGCCGAAGCCGCCGTCCCCCGCGTTTCCCGGATCACCCGGCCGTGCATCTCGCCGCGGACCACCGCTCCTGCAGTCCGGTGGCAAAAGGCGACGGCGCAGGCGAAGTAGGCGCCACGGCGTTCATCAGGGACGTCGGCGAGCTGCTCGAGCAGCAGCTTGTTGTTCCGGTCGTCGGACTTGGGCGGCCCGGACCAGCGCGCGGAGAGCACCCCCGGCATCCCGTTGAGCGCGTCGACGCACAGGCCGCAGTCGTCGGCGACGCTGGGCAGTCCGGTCGCCGCCAGCCCGGCGCGCGCCTTGAGCAGCGCGTTGCCCTCGAAGGTCGGGCGGTCCTCCACGGGTTCGTCGTACGCCGTCACCTCGTCGAGGCCGACCACCACCAGGTCGGGCGCGTGGGCGCGCAGGATGCGCTGCATCTCGGCGAGCTTGCTGGCGTTGCGGGAGGCCAGGAACAGCCGGCGGTCACGAGGCCCTCAAGACGCCATCACGACGCCAGCGCGGCCTGCTGCAGCCGGGTGAGGTCGGCGCAGCCCCGCTCGGCCAGCGCCAGCAGCGCGTCGAGCTCGGCCCGGTCGAAGGGCGCGCCCTCGGCGGTGCCCTGGACCTCGACGAAGCGACCGTCGCCGGTCATCACGACGTTCATGTCGGTCTCGGCCCGCACGTCGTCGTCGTAGTGCAGGTCCAGCCGCGGCACCCCGTCGACGATGCCGACGCTGACCGCGGCGACCGATCCCGCCAGGGGCTCGCCCTTCAGCGCGCCGGCCGAGCGCAGGTGGGCGACGGCGTCTGCCAGGGCGACGTACGCCCCCGTGATGGCCGCGGTGCGGGTGCCGCCGTCGGCCTGGAGGACGTCGCAGTCGAGGACGATCGTGTTCTCCCCGAGCGCCTGGTAGTCGATGACCGCGCGGAGCGAACGCCCGATCAGCCGCGAGATCTCGTGGGTCCGGCCGCCGATCCGGCCCCGCACCGACTCGCGGTCGGAGCGCGTGTTGGTCGACGCCGGCAGCATGGCGTACTCCGCCGTCACCCAGCCCAGCCCGGAGCCCTTGCGCCAGCGCGGCACGCCCTCGGTGGCCGTCGCGGCACAGAGCACCTTGGTCTTGCCGAACTCCACCAGCACCGACCCGGCCGCGTGGTCGAGCCAGTGGCGGGTGAAGGTGACGGGCCTCAGCTCGTCGTCGGCCCGCCCGTCCGAGCGGGCAGCGGGGCTCGTGTCGAGGCTCATGCCCAGCAAACCTAGTAGGTCACTTCACCTCGGCGCGGAGCACCCTCCAGATGCCGATCGCCAGCGGCAGCACCAGCCAAATCAAGCCGACGTCACCAGCTGGGCCCACTCCTTGCCGCTCACGTCGGCGATCGATGAGCGGGGTCTGCGCGATGTTGAAGTCGATCCACGGCCGGATGTCCTTGAACCAGTCCAGCAGGGTCGGCCAGCTCGAAGAGGCCGGGAGGATGAACGAGTAGACGAAGTAGACGACGATCGCGCCGGCTGTGTTGAGGAACAGCATCGCCGAACGCGAAGCCGGTGGCCATCGCGAACACGTAGAGCAGGAAGTAGCAGAAGATCTGAACGCGCCCAGCTCCCACACCACGCTCGTTGCCGGAGAACGCGCCGTACAGCACGTTGGCGATGATCGTCAGGACGCAGCCGACCACGACCGCGGCGAGCGCCATGATCAGCGTGCCGACGTACTTCGCGGCGAGGAAGCGGCTGCGCGACGGCTCCAGGGTGAACGTGACCATCGCCGTCCGCTGGCTCCACTCGCTCGTCACCGACATGATGCCGAGGACCGGGAGCAGGACGTTCATCGGGATGTTCGCGCCGCCGGCGAAGTCGTCGAACGTCACGTCGAGGTCCTGGGCGAGCACCACCCAGAGCTGGATGATCAGCACCAGAGCCGTGAGCGCGGCGATCGAGATCAGCAGCCAGCGGCCTGCGCGGGTGTCGACCATCTTGCGCAGCTCGACCGAGACCAGCCGGCCGAACGGGACCCGGGGGGTCTGGCTGACGTCGAGGGTCATGGGCGCTGAGGAGGTGGTCACAGCGGGGCTCCTGTCGGGGCGGGCGCGTGGATGAGGTCGTCGCGCTGGGTGTCGGAGGTGAGCTCGAGGAAGAGGTCCTCGAGGCCGCCCTCGACCGGGCGCAGGTCGGTGAGCACGATGCGGTTGTCGGCGGCGATGCGCCCGACGTCGACCGGCAGGGCCTCGACGTGGAAGCCCTGGCCGACGGGCGAGTACGCCAGCCCCTTCGCGGTCAGGGCGGCGGTCAGCTGGTCGTTGTCGAGCGCGACCACCATCGCGCCGGTCCCGCCGGTGTTGGCGAGCAGCTCTGCCTTGGTGCCGCGGGCGACGATCTTGCCGCGACCGATCAGCATCATCTCGTCGGCGATCTGCTCGACCTCGTTGAGCAGGTGGCTGGAGAGGAGCACGGTGCCGCCGCGGTCGGCGTACCCCTTGAGCAGGCCGCGCATCCAGCGGATGCCGGCGGGGTCGAGGCCGTTGGCGGGCTCGTCGAGGATCAGCACCGACGGGTCGCCGAGCAGGGCGTGGGCGATGCCGAGACGCTGCCGCATGCCGAGCGAGTAGTTGCGGATCCGCCGCTTGGCCTCCGTCTCGTCGAGCGAGACCAGGGCCAGCATCTCGTCGACGCGCGAGTCGGGCAGGCCCATCGTCTTGGCGCCGATGCGTCAGCACCTCGCGGCCGGTCCGGCCGGCGTGCTGGGCCGACGCGTCGAGAAGGACGCCCACGTGCCTGCCCGGGTTGGGGATGTCCTTGAAGTGCAGGCCGCCGATGGTGACGTCGCCGTGGGTGGCCGGGGTCAGCCCCGCCATCACGCGCATGGTCGTGGTCTTGCCGGCGCCGTTGGGCCCCAGGAAGCCGGTGACCGTCCCTGGCCGGCAGGTGAAGCTGATGTCGTCGACCGCGATGAAATTCCCGTAGGCCCTCGTGAGCCCTTCGACCTTGATCATGGGTTCATCCTCGCAGTGGCCGGCACGCGAGGCATCGGACCTGGGCAGGGTCCGGGACCGACCAAAGTAGGGGGTCCGCGGCGACTCCCGCCGCTGCCGGCCGGCCACCGGCAGCCCTAGCCTGGGCCCATGGACGGTCCCGCTCCCGTCGCCGTGGCGCCGCCGGTGACCCGCTGGGGCATGGCGTGGCGGCTCGTGGGTGTGGTGCTCATCAGTGCGGCGAGCATCACCTCGGTCGCCCAGGGCCGCACGGGCTTCGACGGCGACTGGCTGTGGCTGGACGTGCTCGTCGGCGCTGGCGGCGCTCGTCCTCGTCTACTGGCGTCGGCGGTGGCCGCTCACCGTCGCGCTGCTGACCGCTGCCGCCGAGCGCCGTCTCCGCCACGGCGGCCGGCCCGGCGGTGCTGGCGGCGGTGTCGGTGGCGACCGGGCGCGTCTACTGGCAGGTCCTGCTGGTCGGCGCTGGCCAGCGTCGTCGCGGGGCAGACGTTCGTGACCGTGCGACCGACGAACAGCGACCCGGTCTGGCTGGACGTCATCGTCAACGTGATCGTCACCGTGGCGGTCCTGGGCTGGGGCCTCTACATCGGCTCGCGGCGCGAGCTGGTGTGGACGCTGCGGCAGCGCGCCGAGCGCGCCGAGGCCGAGCAGGAGCTCCGGGTCTCGCAGGCTCGAGGCACCGAGAGGGCCCGGATCGCCCGAGAGATGCACGACGTGCTGGCCCACCGGATCTCGCAGATCTCGCTGCACGCCGGCGCCCTCGGCTTCCGCACGGACCTCGACGCCGACGAGCTGCGCGGCGGGCGACCCTGATCCGCGACCTGGCCAACGACGCGCTCACCGACCTGCGCGGCGTCCTCGGCGTGCTGCGCGACACCGAGACCGGTGAGCAGGCCAGCGCCCCGCTGCCGACCTGGGCGGATCTGCCGCCGCTGGTCGAGCAGGCCCGCGAGGCGGGCGTGCATGTGGAGTTCGACGACCGGATCGATGCCGACGTACCGGTGCCCGACGTCGTCGGACGCACGCTCTATCGCATCGTCCAGGAGGGCATCACCAACGCCGCCAAGCACGCTCCGGGCGCGGTGCTGCGCATCGAGGTCCGCGGCTCGCCCGACGACGGCGTCGACATCACGCTGCGCAACCCGATCGGCTTCGGCGCGAGCCGCACGCCGGGGTCGGGGCTGGGGCTGATCGGGCTCACGGAGCGGGCGAGCTCCGGGGCGGCCGGCTCGAGGGTCGCACGACGGAGCCAGCTTCGTGCTGCGCGGCTGGATACCGTGGGCCGCGTAATGCCCCCCTCCCCGATCCGCATCCTCATCGTCGACGACGACCCGCTGGTGCGCTCCGCGCTGACCTTCATGCTGGGCGGCCAGGCCGACCTCGAGGTCGTCGGCGAGGCGGGCGACGGCCGGGCCGGGGTCGAGCGGGGCGGCCGAGCTGCGGCCCGACGTGGTGCTGATGGACATCCGGATGCCACGGCTCAACGGGCTCGAGGCCACCCGCGAGCTGCTCGCGCGTGACGAACCGCCGCGGGTGATCGTGCTGACCACCTTCGATGCCGACGAGTACGTCCTCGAGGCGATCGCCGCGGGCGCCGACGGCTTCCTGCTCAAGGACACCCCGCCGCCGCAGGTCGTCGACGCGATCCGCAAGGTCGCCGACGGCGAGCCGATGCTGTCACCCACGGCCACCCGCTCGCTGATCAGGCAGGTGGCGCGGCACCAGCCGCTCCCCCGAGGCCGGTCGCCCGCCTCGACGGGCTGACCGACCGCGAGCGGGACGTCGCGCTGGCCGTCGGCCGGGGGCTGAGCAACGCCGAGATCGCCGCGGAGCTCTACCTCTCGGTGCCGACCGTCAAGGCACACGTGTCGCGGCTCTTCGACAAGCTCGGCGTCACCAACCGCGTGCAGATCGCCCTCTGCGTGCACCACGCGGGACTGGCCTGATCGGCCCTCAGACGTCCCAGCCCGCGCCCGCCGTGGCGACCTCGATCGGGCCGGCGTACGCGACCTTGGCCTCGGCCACCGCGACGGCTGGGTCGTACCACGGCGGCACGTGGGTGATCACCAGCCGGCCGACGCCCGCCGCGGGCGCCGCGACCCCGCAGTCCCGAGCCGGTCAGGTGGATGTCCGGCGGGTTGGCCTTGCCGGCGACGAACGACGCCTCGGCCAGCAGCAGGTCGGCGCCGGCGGCCAGCCGGTCCAGGCCGAGCACAGGGTCCGGTGTCGCCGGAGTAGGCGAGCGACCGGCCGCCGCGCCGTCACCCTCAGCCCGTAGGCCGGCACCGGGTGCACCACCGGCACGGCCTCGACCTTGAACGGACCGACCTCGACCGGCTCGCCGTGGACGTGGAAGTCGAACTCCTCGGTCATGCCCGGCTCGCCGGAAGCCCGTACGCCGCCGCGAGCCGCTCGCGCCGTCCCGGCCGGTCCCCACACCGGAAGCCGCGGCTGCGGTCCCGCCGGGGTGGTAGCGGCGCAGCACGTGGTAGCCGCAGAGGTCCAGGCAGTGGTCGGCGTGCAGGTGGTGACAGGAAGACCGCGTCGACGTCCAGCGGGTCGACGTAGCGGTGCAGCGGCGCCGAGCGCGCCGTTGCCGAGGTCGAGCAGGATCCGCCACGACGGTCGCCCGGCGCCTCGGCCTCCACGAGGTAGCAGCTGGCCGGCGAGTCGGGACCGGGGTAGGAGCCGGAGCAGCCCACGACGGTCAGCCTCATCGCAGGCCGCCCACCCGTCGGACGGCAACCCGCCGTGAACTGGGTGGCGTTGCCCAGCTCGGGGCCGAGGAACCGGCGCCCGATCGTCTCGAACTCATCGGGCGATCCGGTGGTGAGGAACCGGTAGGTCGGCTCGCCGGACTGCCGCATCAGGTCGGTCGCGACCAGCATCTTGTAGACGTCCTTGGCGCACTCCTCGGCGCTGCTGACGAGGGTGACCTCGTCGCCCATGACGTAGGAGATGACGCCGGTGAGCAGCGGGTAGTGCGTGCAGCCGAGGATCAGGGTGTCGACGCCGGCCTCGACGAGCGGGTCGAGGTAGTCGTGGGCGACGCCGATGAGCTCCTCGCCGCCGGTGACCCCGGCCTCGACGAAGTCGACGAAGCGCGGACAGGGCTGGGTCACCAGCGTCACCTGGGGCGCGGCGGCGAACGCGTCGTCGTACGCCATCGACTCGGCCGTCGCCGCCGTGCAGATCACGCCGATCCGGCCGGACCGGGTCGCGGCGACCGCCCGGCGGGTCGCCGGGAAGATCACCTCGACGACGGGCACGTCGTAGCGCTCGCGGGCGTCGCGCAGCATCGCCGCGCTGCGGAGTTGCAGGCGATCACCAGCGCCTTGACGCCGAGCGCGACGAGGTGGTCGAGGCACTCCAAGGCGTACTCGCGCACCTCGCCGATCGGCTTGGGGCCGTAGGGCTGGCGCGCCGTGTCGCCGACGTAGAGCACCGACTCGTGCGGCAGCTGGTCGATGACCGACCGGGCGACGGTCAGGCCGCCGAAACCGGAGTCGAAGATGCCGATGGGCGCGTCGATCTCCCGGTACGGCGAGTGTTGCTGCACGTGCGAAAGGCTAGGGGCTGGCCCGCCACGATGCATGCGGACGCGACCGAGATCACCTGCCGCCGTACCCTTCCGCCATGCCTCTCCTGCGTACGGCGCTCGGTGCCGCCCTCGTCGCCGTCGTCCTCGGCTCTGCACCCGCGACCGCCTCACCGCCCGTCGAGCGCCGCGCAGCCGACATCACGCGGGTGGTGGCGATCTCCGTCGACGGGCTCAACCCCGAGGCGATCGACCGGCTCGGCGAGGCCGGCACGCCGACGTTCCACCGGCTGATGCAAGAGGGCGCCTTCACGCTCAACGCGCGCAGCGAGGTCGAGCTGACCCTCACGCTGCCCAACCACACCGGCATGGTGACGAGCCGCCGCGTCGACAAGACGGCGGGCGGGCACGGCGTCACCTGGAACGACGAGCGGTTGGTGCCGCGCACGGTGCAGGCCGCTGCAGGCCATCCCGTCGGCTCGGTGTTCTCGTCGCTCGCGAGTGTGGGGCTGCGCAGCGCGATGTTCGCTGCCAAGACGAAGTTCTCGCTCTTCACGCGGTCGTGGCCCGGCGGGATCCAGCGCAGCGTCATCGACGAGAACAACACCGAGCTGGTCAAGGCGGCCCGACGCGACCTGGCCAACAAGTCACGCGCGCTTCACCTTCCTGCACATCTCGCTGCCCGACGTCGCCGGTCACGCCCACGGCTGGCTCTCCCCGGCATACCTGGCGGCGGTGAAGCGGTCGGACTACCTCATCGGCCGGGTGCTCACCACCATCGGCAAGACCCCGGAGTCGAGGGACCACACGCTCGTCCTGGTCACCGCGGACCACGGCGGCCGCGGCCCCAGCCACTCGACCCCACGGTCTACGCCGACTACCGCGTGCCGTTCTTCGCCGTGGGGACCGGGCGTGCCCGCCGGTGCCGACCTCTACGCCCTGAACCCGACGTACGCCGACCCAGGCACCAAGCGGGTCGGCTACGCCGCCGCACGTCAGCCGGTCCGCAACGGCGACGTCGCCAACCTGGTGCTCGACGTGCTCGGCCTGCCGCCCATCCCGCAGAGCGGGCTCGACTACGCCCAGGACCTCGAGGTGTTCGCCCAGGCCGCTGCCGCCCCCGCTGGTTGAGGAGGGCGCCACCCAACGGTAGGCCTGGAGGGGTCGCGGGGTGGGGGTTGGGCGGAACACCCGGTCGACCGGGTGTTCCGTCCCTTCGTGCCGGTTGCAACCGTCACAAACGCGCAGGAACGACGCCGAAGTTCGGCCGTCAGGTTCCCGGGGCCCGGCCAGCGGGGCGCGCCCGTCGCCTGGAGCAGTGGTTCCCGCCGCCGTGGCCGACTGGTCGGGCTATCTCGACCAGCAGCTCGCCGGGCAACGGCCACGGGTTGTGGCGGCAGCCGGCGAGACCCTTGGACTGCTGCATCATCACCGGCGCCAGCCGGCCCGGACCCGGGCAGCCGAGGTGGCCGTGGCCCAGCCAGTGGCCGGTCTCGTGGTTGACCACGAGGTTGCGATAGTCGCGCAGGCTCATGCCGGCGCCGTGCCATGACGGCGATGCGTACTTCCAGCGCAGCTGGTTGATCACCACGTAGCGGCCGGCGCGGCAGCTCCACTGCACGCTGCACACCGACGAGAACCTCGGCAGCCAGCTCGCCTCGGCCAGCACCAGCGAGAAGTCCGACGGGCCGTTGACCCTGCGGAAGGCGACGCCCGCGTTGCGCCAGCCGCGCGGGTCGGCGTACGTCTGCGCGGCGAGCTTGGCGAACTCCCGCACGCTGGTGCTGATCGCGCCGCGGGTCTCGATGCGATAGGTGACCGTGCGCCGGACCGGCACCCGGTAGCCGACCGGGCCCTCGGCGCGGTCGGTGAACTGTGCCCGGTCGTAGCCGCGCCTCTTGACGTAGACCCGGGCCTTGAGCCGCTTGCCCACGTCGGCGACGCCGAGCCGGTAGCTCTGGTCGGTGGCCTTGGGGATCGCGGTCTCGCCGCGGAACCACTGGAAGCGATAGCGCGACGGCGTGCGGTTCCAGGTGCCTCTGGACACCGTGACCGTCTGCCCGTAGCGGAGCGCTCCCTTGATCTGCCCACCAGTCTTCAGCCGCAGCTCGGCGCGCGAGGTCGGTGCGCTGGGTGCCGTGGTCACCACGCCCTGGTTGCCGCTCGAGTCGGTGGCGGTGACCACCACGGAGAGCGGGTGGTCGATGTCGTCCAGCGTGGGCCGGTACGCCTTACGGGTGGCGCCGTCGATCGGCTCGCCGTCGCGCAGCCACTGGTAGTCCTCGTGCACCGGATCGGCCGTCCAGGTGCCCGGCTCGACCTGGACCCGCTCGCCGTACACCGGATCGGTGCCGATGACCGGCGGCGTCACCACGCCCAGGGGTTCGCGGGCCGACGCGTGCATGGGTGCGATCAGGACGGGCAGCACCAGGGCCAGCAGGCCGACGAGCCAGACGCGAACACGCATTGCCTCACCCTAGGGCTCACCAAGCACGCAGCAGAGCCGAGGTGAGCAGGGCCCGCCGGCGACGTACGGCCGCTAGAACCCGGGGTTGGTAGTAACCGTCCTGGGCACGCTCAGGCCCAGAGCTGACCTTCCAGGGCCTCCTCGGCCTCGTCGACGGTGCCCTCGTAGGCACCGGTGGACAGGTACTTCCAGCCGCCGTCGCAGACGACGAAGGCGATGTCGGCGGGTACGCCGTCCTTGACGGCCCTGGCGGCCTGGCCGAGGGCGGCGTGCAGGATCGCGCCGGTGGAGATGCCGGCGAATATGCCCTCGGTGTCGAGCAGCTCGCGCACCCGGCGGACGGCGTCGCGGGGGCCGACCGAGAACCGGGAGTCGATCAGGGTGGCGTCGTACAGCTCGGGCACGAAGCCCTCGTCGAGGTTGCGCAGCCCGTAGACGAGCTCGCCGTAGCGCGGCTCGGCGGCCACGACGCGTACGTCGGGCTTGTGCTCGCGGAAGAAGCGACCGACGCCCATCAGGGTGCCGGTGGTGCCCAGTCCGCCTACGAAGTGGGTGATGGACGGGAGGTCGGCCAGCAGCTCGGGGCCGGTGGACTCGTAGTGCGCACGGGCGTTGGCCTCGTTGCCGTACTGGTACAACATCACCCAGTCGGGGTGCTCGGCCGCGATCTCCTTGGCCCGGCGCACGGCCTCGTTGGAGCCGCCGGCCGCGGGCGACGTGATGATCTCCGCGCCCCACATCCGCAGCAGCTGGCTGCGTTCGACCGACGTGTTCTCGGGCATCACGCAGACGAGGCGGTAACCCCGCAGCCGGGCGACCATCGCGAGCGAGATGCCGGTGTTGCCGCTCGTCGGCTCGAGGATCGTGCAGCCCGGACGCAGCCGGCCCGACTTCTCGGCGTCGAGCAGCATCCACAGCGCCGCCCTGTCCTTGATCGAACCGGTGGGGTTGCGGTCCTCGAGCTTGGCCCACAGCCGCACATCGTCGCTCGGCGAGAGTGTCGGCAGGCCCACGAGCGGGGTGTTGCCGACCGACGAGAGCAGGTCGCTGTAGCGCATGCCCCCAGGATTCCACCCGCTCAGCGCAGGAACTGCTCCGGGTCGAACTCGTCGAGCGGGATGATGCGCACCCGCGGCAGCGTGACGTTGAACGCACCCACGTCGTGCTCGAGGTCGTGGATCCGGATTCCGAGCGCGGTGAACTGGGCGTTGGCGAACTCCCGCAGCGCGAGCACCTCCACCTTGCGGTCGGCCTTCAGCAGGGCCTCGACCTGCGGCAGGAAATCGCCGTCATGACTGCAGAGCAGCACGTCCGCGTCGTGCCCGGCCAACGCCTCCAGCGTGCGCTGGACGCCGATGTCGACGACCTTCTGGTCGCTGCGGCCCGACAGCGGCACCGGCCGGTAGTTCATCGCCAGCAACGCCTGCACGAAGCCGGCGGGCAGCTGCCCGCTCGAGGCGTTGAGGAAGAACAGGCCCGTGACGGGCTGGCCCCACAGCTTCTCGGCGTACTCCGTCACCCGCTCCCAGCGGGGACGCTCCTCGGGCTCGGGCCGCCGATTGAGTAGCCCCATGCCGAGGGTGGCGTCGATGTTCTCGCCGTCGACCAGCACGAACGTACGACGGCCGGTGGCGGACTCCATGTTGGGCACCCTACGGCCGGAGGGGCCTGGCGGTCAGCCGCCCGCGACGGCGGGCAGCACGACCACCTGGTCGCCGTCGCTCACCGTGGCGTCTAGCCCGCCGATGAATCGCACGTCCTCGTCGTTGACGTAGACGTTGACGAACCGGCGCAGCGCGACATCCGCACCGGACCCGTTGCTGTCCTCCACCAGCCGCCCCTTGATGCCCGGGTGGTTGGCGTCGAGGTCGTCGATGACCGCCGACAGGCTCGCGCCCTCGGCAGAGACTGCTTTCGCTCCCCCGGTGTAGGTGCGCAGGATGGTCGGGATGCGGACCTCGACGGCCATCAGTCTCTCCTCGGCTCGGGGGTTTGGGGGGCTCGCTGGGGATCCAGCGCAGGCACGACGACGACGTCCTCCTCGGACACCTCGCCGTCGGCGATCCTGAAAGACCTGAACTCCACGGGGCCGTCGTTATTCCCGTGCTCGCGGGTGCTGACCAGCACGTAGTGGGCGTTCGGCTCGCTCGCCAGCCCGATGTCGGTGCGGCTCGGGTAGGCCTCGGTGGCGGTGTGGGAGTGATAAACGACGACGGGCTCCTCGTCCCTGGCGTCCATCTCCTTGTAGAGCTGGAGCAGGTCGGTCGAGTCGAACTCGTAGAACGTCGGGCTGCCCGCCGCGTTGACCATCTCGACGAGGCGCTCCGCCCGGTCGCTGCCCTCGGGGCCGGCGACGATGCCGCAGGCCTCGTCGGGGTGGTCGCGCTTGGCGTGCGCGACGATCGCGTCGTACGTCGCCTGCTCGATCGTCAGCACCGCGCCAGCGTAGGTGACCGCCGGGGTGAACCAAGACGGCCGACTGAGCGTCGGACAGGCATGAGGTTCTCGTTGTACGCCGCCGCCGCGCTGCTCGTGGTCTGCGCGGCCGCCGCCACGCCGACCGCCGAGGCCGCGGACAAGATGTGCGGCGGCCTGGTCGCGACGATCGTCGGCACGCCTGGGGACGACGTCCTGGTTGGCACCACCGGCGACGACGTGATCGCGGGCCTCCGGGGCGACGACCGGATCGAGGCCCTGGCCGGAAACGACTTCGTGTGCGGCGGCGAAGGCACCGACACCCTCATCGGCGGCGAGGGCGCGGACAAGCTCTTCGACGGCCTCGGCGGGGGCGTGCTCCGCGGCGGCGCCGACAACGACAACTTGAGGGGGGCGGTGACGGTCGGCGAGGACGCCCAGGCGGTGAAGGGCGGCCCGGGTCGGGACTTCTACGCCCTGAAGTTCGTCCTGCAGGGCGGCGCGACGCTCTCCGACCTCTCCGGGGAGGTCGACCTGCTCCACGGGAGGGCCACGATCGAGGCCGCAGGTCAAGAGACGCGGCTGCCCGTGACCAGCATCGAGCTGATCAGCATCTCGCGCGGAAGCTGGACGCTGTACGGCAGCTCGCGCGACGAGGAGCTCCTCGGCGGTTCGCACACGGCCAGAGTCACGATCTTCGCCCGGGGCGGCAGCGACGTGCTGGCGGGCTCCGCGCACCACGACGTCCTCAACGGTGGACCGGGCTTCGACACGGTCGCAGCGACACGCGGCCACGACCGATGCGTCTCCCTGGAGCGGGTGATCGACGGGCCCTGCTAGCGCACGAACCTCGCCGCCTGCTCACCTGACAGCGCGTCGTCGATGCGCGTGGACATCACCGACGCCATCTCCGGAAGCGCATCGCGGGCAAACCAGCGCACGTCCATCGACTCGTCGTCGGCCACGTGCGCCTCGCCGGAGACGTAGCTGCACTCGAAGGTGAGGTCGAGGTACGACGCCAGGTCGCCGTTCGCGTGCACGATGCCGGGGTGCGCGCTCGTCGACGCCAGCCGGTCGACGTTGACCACGACGCCGGTCTCCTCCAGCGCCTCGCGGGCGGCCGCAGCCGCGGGCTCCTCGCCGATCTCCGGGATACCGGTGATCGGCGTCCACGCGCCGTTGTCGGCGCGGCGTACGAGCAGGACCTCCTGGGCGTCGGCCGGGCCTCGCGACACCACCGCCGTCACGCCGGGCAGCCACATCTCGTGCTGCCCGATCATCTTGCGAATCTCGACGATGAACTCCGGGATCGGCATGCGACTCACCCTACGAGTCGGTTCAGGACATCAGCGCGTCGACCAGGGTCTCCTGGAGATAGCCGACCCACAGGTAGATGTCGTGGGCCTGGCCGCGGGGGTCGTCGTCGGGCAGCGAGTCCCAGTAGTCCTGGTCACCCTCCTCCACCTCGAGACGGGTCGCCAGGGCCAGCCGGATATCGGTGAACGACCGGGCCCACGCGCGGGCGGAGTCCTCATCGAGCTCGACGTCGATGACCAGCCCGTCCTCCTTGAGCTCCGGAGGCAGCCCGGCCTCCTCGAGAGCGTCGATGAGCGAGATGGCGGATGCGGCCTTGCCATCGCGCAGGGTGGCCTCGGTGAAGCGGCGGAAGTCACCGGCCGCTTCCGGATCCTCCGGGTACGCCGTCGGGAACAGCCGCGCCAGCACCGGGTCGTCGGGCTCGTCGGTGGGACCCGAGAAGTCGAGCATCGCCTCGAGCGGGTCGTCCGGGTGGCTGGGCATCGCGCGCTCGTTGCGCAGCAGCTCGACGAGCTGGGAGGCCAGCGAGCGCAGCAGATCGGCCTCGAAGCCGGAGAAGTTGGCGATGACCCGACGACTGCGGCGATGGCGGGTGAATCCCGTCACTGCTTCTCCATGGTGGCCCACAGCCCGTACTCGTGCATGGCCTGCACGTCGCGCTCCATCTCCTCACGCGAGCCGGAGCTGACGGCCGACCTGCCGTCCTCGTGCACCTCCAGCATCAGCTTCTCCGCCTTCTTCTTCTCGTAGCCGAAGTAGTGGGAGAACACGTAGGTGACGTAGGACATCAGGTTCACCGGGTCGTTCCACACGATGGTCACCCACGGTGTTGCCAGGACCGTGATCTCGTCAGGCGTCGCGGTGGGGTCGACCTCGACCGGGCTAGCTGTCGACACGACTCCATCGTGGCACAGGGGTGGACCCTAGGCTGAGCCGGTGACGTCCACGGCGCTGCTGACCGACCACTACGAGCTGACCATGGTCCAGGCGGCGCTCGGCAGCGGCACAGCGCACCGGCGGTCGGTCTTCGAGCTGTTCCCCCGGCGGCTGCCGGAGGGGCGCCGCTACGGCGTGGTGGCCGGCGTCGGCCGGATGCTGGACGCGCTGGAGCAGTTCACCTTCGACGATGAGGTTCTGGCCGCGCTCGAGGAGGTGGTCAACGACGAGACGCGCGAGTGGCTGGCGTCGTACCGCTTCAGCGGCAACATCTGGGGCTACGCCGAGGGGGATGCCTACTTCCCCTACTCACCGTTGCTCGTCGTCGAAGGCACCTTCGGGGAGGCGGTGGCGCTCGAGACGCTGCTGCTGTCGATCTACAACCACGACTCGGCGATCGCGGCGGCCGCGTCGCGGATGACGATGGCCGCGGGAGACCGGCCGTGCATCGAGATGGGCTCGCGACGCACCCACGAGGAGGCGGCGGTCGCCTGTGCGCGCGCGGCGTACCTCGCCGGCTTCCAGGCGACCTCCAACCTCGCGGCCCGCCAGCGGTACGGCGTGCCGACCGCCGGCACCAGCGCCCACAGCTTCACGCTGCTGCACGACACCGAGGCCGACGCGTTCCGCGCCCAGGTCACGTCGCTGGGCGTGGGCACGACCCTGCTCGTCGACACCTACGACGTGAAGGAAGCCGTCCGCGCCGGAGTCGAGATCGCCGGCCCGGGCCTGGGCGCCGTACGCCTCGACTCCGGCGACCTCGGCGTGCTCGCCCACCAGGTGCGTGCCCAGCTCGACGAGCTCGGCGCGACCAAGACCCGGATCGTGGTGACCAGCGACCTCGACGAGTACGCCATCGCCGCGCTCGCCGCGGCCCCGGTCGACGGCTACGGCGTCGGCACCCAGCTGGTCACCGGCAGCGGCGCACCGACGTGCGGCTTCGTCTACAAGCTGGTCTCCCGCGAGGGCGAGGACGGCGAGATGGTGTCGGTGGCCAAGCGCAGCCCCGAGAAGATCTCGATCGGCGGGCGCAAGTTCGCGCTGCGCCGGCTCGACGCCGACGGCGTGGCGGAGACCGAGGTCATCGGGATCGGCGAGCCGCCCGACAACGACGGCAACGACCGCTCGCTCCTTGTCGAGCTGGTGCGCGGCGGCGAGGTCGTCGGCCGCGAGCCGCTCGACGCCGCCCGCGACCGGCACCGGGCCTCCCGCGCCGAGCTGCCCTGGTCGGTGCAGCAGATGTCGAAGGGCGATCCGGTGATCCCGACCTTGCACCTGGAAGGGCACCTGCAAGGCTGAGCACATGGCCCTGGTGACCTGTGACTTCTTCTCCGACGTCCTCGAGGTCGGCTGCTCGATGACCGTCGTGCTCCCGCAGCCGACCGAGGAGCAGATCGGCGTCGAGGGGGACGCCGTCCCACGCACTGACTTCCCCGTGCTCTACCTGCTGCACGGGCTCTCCGACGACCACACGGCGTGGCTGCGCTACACCTCGGTCGAGCGGTACGCCGCGGCCGCCGGCCTCGCGGTGGTGATGCCGGCCGTCGGCCGCAGCTTCTACGCCAACGAGCGCAGTGGCGGCCGCTACTTCGACTTCGTCTCCGACGAGCTCCCACAGGTCGTCCAGAACTTCTTCCGGGTCTCCCAGCGCCCGGAGGACACCTACGTCGCCGGCCTCTCGATGGGCGGCTACGGCGCCATGAAGCTGGCCCTGACCTACCCCGAGCGGTACGCCGCCGCGGCGTCGCTGTCGGGGGCCCTCGACCTCGACGAGCTGTCCTCCCGCCCCGATCGCATCGACCTCTTCCAACGCATCTTCGGCGACACGATCGGCCCGGCCGACGACCTCTTCGCGCTGGTCGCCGCGGCCGACGGCCCGGCCCTGCCCCGGCTGCACGTCAGCACGGGCACCGAGGACGCACCCGGCCTGGTCGAGGGCAACCGCCGGTTCGTCGCAGAGCTCACCGAGGCCGGCGCCGACGTCACCAGCGACTTCCGCCCCGGCGAGCACGTCTGGCAGCTCTGGGACGACCTGCTGCCCGAGGTCATCGACTGGATGCTGCACCCCGCCACGGCGTGAGTCGCGGCCACCACGCCGGGACGGCCTCGCAGTAGGCGTCGTACGACGAGCCATAGGTGTCACGCAGGGTGGGCTGCTCGTAGCCGACCACGAACGAGACCACGGCGACGGCGAAGATGACGAGCCAGACCAGCACCGCGCTGCTGGCGAAGATCAGCGCCTGGCCCGCGATGACGGCACCGACGGCGAGGTACATCGGGTTGCGCACGAAGCGGTAGACGCCCCCCACGACCAGCTCCCGGGTCGGCGCCACGGGTGCGGGCGTGCCGCGACCCTCGCTCACGAAGCGGACGAAACAGGCCACCAGCACCGCCAGACCCGTCACCACCAGCAGCACACCCACGGCGACCGCTTCGGGCGCCGCCAGGTCGTGGTCTCCGGCCAGCAGCCACGGCACCAGCCCGCCCATCGTGGCCGGTGCGACGAAGAAGAAGAGCACGGTGCCCCAGGCGGCTCGCCTCATGCTCCGATGATAAGTCATCAGATGTTGAATTCACCAGACGGAGCACCATAGTTGCGGCACACCTCTCGATAGGCTCGCTGACATGAAGCGCGCGCTGATCGTCGTCGACGTGCAGAACGACTTCTGCGAGGGCGGCTCGTTGCCCGTCACCGGCGGCGCCCAGGTCGCCCACGACATCGCCGCGCTGCTGCACCACTGGGTGACCCAGGATCCCGACGCGCCCGACTACGCCCACGTCGTGGCTACCAAGGACCACCACGTCGACCCGGGCGACCACTGGGCCACCGAACCCGACTTCGTCGACTCGTGGCCGGTGCACTGCCGGGTGGGCACGGACGGCGAGGCGTTCCACCCCAACCTGGACCCGCAGCCCTTCGACGCGATCTTCCTCAAGGGCGAGCACCAGGCGGCGTACTCCGGCTTCGAGGGTCGTACGACGACCGGCAGCGGCCTGGCCGAATGGCTGCGGGCTCACGAGGTCACCGACGTCGACGTGTGCGGGCTCGCCACCGACTACTGCGTCCGCGCGACGGCACTGGACGCGGCCCGCGAGGGGTTCGCGGCCAGGGTGCTCAGCCGCCTTTGTGCCGGGGTCGCCCCGGACACCTCCGCGGCCGCCGTGAAGGAGATGCGCGGCGCCGGGGTCGCGATCAGCTAGCGCCCTGCTCGACCAGCACCCGCTCGATGGCCGGCACCATCGCCGTCATCAACGCCTCGATCCCGGTCTGCGGGCGGACCATCACGCGGAAGTCGTCGACCAGGCCCTCCGAGTTGAGCCGGAGGAAGTCCACGCCCTCGATCGTGCGAGTGCCGATCCTCGCCTCGAAGACGAGCGCGAGTCCCAGGGCGTGCTCCTCCACGAACGACCGCACGTAGCGGAAGTCCTGCAACACGCTCGACACGGCCTTCAGCAGCACGATCGTGGCGGCCTTGCCCTCGTAGGGCGCGAACACCGCCGGGCTGCGGAACAGCACGTTGTCGGCCAGCATCTCACCGGCCGCATCGATGTCGCCGCGCTCGAGCGCGGCCTGGAACTCCTCGATGGTCACGGTCATTCTCCTCGGAACTCTGGACGGCGCTTCTCGGAGAAGGCTCGCATCCCTTCGGCGACGTCGTGGGTGTTCAGCAAGATCGCTTGGCCGGTGCGTTCTCGGTCCAGCGCCTGCTCGAGCTGGGCGAGGGCCGCGTCGTTGACGGCGCGCTTGGCCGCGGCGTAGGCGAGCGGAGGTCCGGCCACCAGCCGGGACACCACGGAATCGACCTCCGTGGCGAAGGCGTCGTCGGGCACGAGATGGCTGACCAGCCCGGCGGCGTACGCGTCCCGGGCCGACAGCGGCTCAGCCAGCAGCGCCATCCGCAGCGCGCGGGGGCGGCCGATCGCGGCGGCCACGGTGGCGGTGGCCCCACCGTCGGGCATCAGCCCGATCCGCGCGAAGGCCAGCAGGAACGACGCCGAGTCGGCCGCCACGACCAGGTCGCAGGCCAGCGCCGCGCTGCAGCCCACCCCTGCGGCGACCCCCTGGACCGCCGCGACCACGGGCTTGTCGAGCCCGACGATCGCCCGGACCAGCCGGTTGGCGCGGTCGAGCGCCGTCACGTCGAAGCGCTCGTGGGCTTCGGTGCCGGCGATGTCCGCCCCGACGCAGAACGCCGCGCCTCGACCCGCCAGCACCACGACGCGGACGTCGCTGCGCGTCGCGGCACCCTCGATCGCCGTGGAGAGCCCGTCGGTCATCTGGTCGGTCAGGGCATTGAGGTGCTTCGGGCGGTCGAGGGTCAGCCGGAGGACGCCATCGGTCACATCGAGGTGGAGGTGGGGCATGGTCAGGCATCTCCCCACTTCTCGGCGAGGGCCGTGATCACCTTCAGGTTGCGGTTGGTGGCCACGCCGAGAGTCTTCTCCACCAGGGCGTTGCTGAGCCGCTGCCGGGCCGACGGCTCGACGACCAGGAGGTGTGCGCCGCGCCCGTGCACCACGGCCAGGTCGGCGCCGTGGTCCATCTCCTCCAGCTTGCGGACCGCAGCGGCGGTCGGCTTCTCCTTCAGCAACGACACGTAGTGGGCACCCGTGTTGTCGTGCAGCTTGGCCGCCTCCTGGGCGTCGACCGCGACCTGCTTCAGCTCAGCTGGCGTCAGCACGATGGTCGGGATCTCGAAGCCCGCCGCCTTGCGGAACGACTTCTCCAGCGCCGCCTCGACCTTCGCCCTCGAGCGCAGCGTCGCGCTGAACCTGACGTTGCCGGTGTTGATGTAGGTCTCGGGGTCGGTGAACCCGCAGTCCTCGACGGCCTGCTTGATGGCGTCCTTGGAGAACTTCCGCGACGCTCCGAGGTTGATCGCACGCAGGAAGGCGACGTACGTAGGCACGGGTCACATCCTGCCCGAGACCGCGCCCGCGGCGCCGCTGGGCAGCCCGCGCACAGATAGCCCGAACGGGCTAGTGCACAACCTCGCAGAACCCAGCAGGCTGTCCCGATGAGGTCTGCTCGCATCGTCGCGACCATCTCAGCCGGAGTGCTGACCGCCGGTCTGCTCGTCCTGCCGAGCGCCGTGGCCTCCCCAACGTGGCTGGCCGACACCCCGACGCTGGCGCAGGAGTCGACGTACGTCTCGCCTGGCCAGATGGCGTTTGCCCCCGACGGCACGGCAGTCGCCGTCTGGGACGAACCCGATGGCGGGCACTCCGTGGTCCGCACGGCCAGCCGGCCGGCGGGTGGTGTCTGGTCGGCGTCCGAGCCACTCTCAGGAGCCTTGCTCGAGTCCAGTGGCGCCGCCCTGGCCATCGACGCGGCGGGCAACGCCGTCGCGGCCTGGACGTCTTTCGACGACGACACCTTCACCAACGCCACCATCTACGTCGCGGAGCGTCCGGCCGGGGGTTCCTGGGCCACGCCGGTCGCGCTGTCGGACGGACTGACGCAGGTGGTCGGCGTGCGGCTGGCGGTCACGCCGGGCGGGGCTGCCACGGCCGTCTGGTTGCGGCGCGACAGCACGAACCGGATTCAGGCCGCCACGAGGGCTCCCGGAGGCGCTTGGCCTCTCCCTGCCGACGCGGTGTACCTCTCGACCGCCGGCTACAACGCCGACAGCCCCGATGTCGCCGTGGACCCGAACGGAAACCTGGTCGCCGTCTGGCAGAAGATCGCGGGCACCGGAGGGGGGATCTACAAGATCGAAGGCGCCGTCCGTCCAGCGGCCGCGGTGGACTGGACCGACCCGCAGGACCTCTCCGAGGCGGGCTCGTTCACCGCCACGCAACCCCATGTCGTGATCGACGGCTCGGGCCTGGCCACCGCCATCTGGCAGCAGACGACAAGCACTCGCACGCTGATCCAATCGGCCACCCGTCCCGCAGGCGACGTTGCTTCGTGGAGTGCGCGCAAGGACCTGTCAGCACCGGACACCGACGGCGCCGCGCCTCAGCTGTCCGCCGACGCAGACGGCAACGTGACCGCCGTCTGGGGTGAGTCGACCGGAGGCATGGGCAGCACCTACCGGATCCGAACGTCGACCCGTGCCCAAGCCTCGGCCGACTGGTCCGCAGCGATCACCCTCGGCACCGGGCTCGGCACCGTTTCCTTCCCCTCGGACGGACCGGCCGTCGCCGTTGCCGCCGACGGCTCGGCCGCTGCCACCTGGCTCAACAGGGACATGGCCCTCAACACGACCGTCGAAGGCGCTGCCCGCACCAAGGCCGGTACCTGGACACCTCTGACGACCCTGTCCACACCCACGTCGGGCAGCTCGAGCGCGATGGTCGCGATCGACTACGACGGCGACGCCGCGGCGATGTGGCTCGAGGTCTTCTCGAACTACCAGATCAAGAGCCGGGTGCTCGACGGCGCGGGACCGGTCGTCACTCCGCCCACCGTCTCGAGCACCGGTACCGTCGGCCAGCCGATGGCGTTCAGCGCGGCGGCCGCCGACGCCTGGTCGGGGCCAGCGCTGATCTCATGGTCGTTCGGTGACGGCACCGACGCCTCCGGAGCGTCCGTCATGCACACGTACGCCGCCCCCGGGAGCTATCAGGTCACCGTGACCGCGACCGACGGCGTCGGGAACTCCACGAGCCGCGGCGGGACCACCGTCGTACAGGCCGCACCCGTGACCTCGACGCCGACGCCCACCCCGACGCCGTCTCCGACTCCAACATCGACTCCCACGGTCAGCCCGGTGCCGAAACCGGTGCTCTCGAAGCTCTCGCTCACCAAGACCCGGATCCACGCGGTGGGAGCCGTCGGCACGGGACTGCCGAAGAAGACCAAGCTCAAGCTGACCCTCAACGTCGAGGCGTTGGTGCGGGTCCGGGTCAAGGCGATCTCGCCCGACGGGCCGAGCCGCGCCTTCAACACCACGCTTCCGGCCGGCTCCTCGGCGGTACCGCTCAGCGCGAGGATCGACCACACGAAGATGCCTCCGGGCCGCTACAAGGTCGTCGTCAAGGCTCACAACGCCAGCGGTTCCAGCGCCAAGAAGGTCCTGCACCTGAAGATCGTGGGCTGACTCGGCTGCTCCGCCGCGGTGAGCCTGGGTCGCCTTCCAGCGACCAGAGCGACCCTCACGCACCGCCGGCCGAGGCCAAGCGGGCCGCCGCGTGGCTCAGGAGCCGCCGCCGCCGGCCTTGCGCCGGTGCATCTTGGGCGCGGCGCCGCCGGTCACCTCGGAGCCGTGGGCCTTCTCGCGCACCGGGCCGTCGTCGGCACTCAGGCCGCCCTTGCCGCCGCTCTTGCCGGACTTCTTGCGTTCCAGCGCCTCCCGCATCTTCGCCTTGAGGTCCTCGTTGGCACCGGACTCGTCCTGCGACGCAGGCATGGTTCCTCCTGTGGGGCGGTGGGGGTGCTGGCGTATCCACCATGTCACGCGGGCCGCAATCGCGTCGACGCGGATACGCCGGTCACCGGAAATCGGCGCGAGCAAATCTCGGCGGAACCGTCGGGCGGCCGCTAGCGTCGAACCTGTCATGAACGTCGTGCTCACCCGCGCCCTCGCCGCCACCGCTGCCACCCTCGCGCTCGCCGCCACGCTGTCAGCGTGCGGCGGCGATGCCGGGAGCGACGTGGCCACCGACCCTGCCCCGACGACCGCGACGGCCACCCCGACGCCCAGCCCGACGGCCACGCCCTCGGTCGGCAGCTTCCCGGCGTACCCGCACCCGGACTACACCTACACGATGGGCATGCAGTGCTTCTGCGCCAACATCGACCAGACCTACCGGATCACCGTGGTCGGCGGTGACGTGACCGACGTGACCTGGGCGACCGCGGGCGACGGGCACGAGATCGGCGACGCCGTCAGCGACGAGTATCTCGGGGTGACGATCCAGGACATCATCGACCGGGCCAACGACACCAAGGCCGCCAAGGTGACCGTCGACTGGCCCGCCGGGCAGGACTACCCGAACAGCGTCTACATCGACCAGAACAAGATGATGGCCGACGAGGAGATCACCTACCTGATCAGCGACGTCGACGTCGCCTAGATCCTGTAGTCCTCCAGCAGCCGGCGGCCGATGATCATCCGCTGGATGTCGGCGGTGCCCTCGCCGATCAGCAGCATCGGCGCCTCGCGATAGAGCCGCTCGATCTCGTACTCCTTGGAGAAGCCGTAGCCCCCGTGGATGCGGAAGGAGTCCTCGACGACCTGCGAGCAGTACTCCGAGGCGAGGTACTTCGCCATCCCCGCCTCGAGGTCGTTGCGCTCGCCCGAGTCCTTCTTGCGGGCCGCCCGCACCATCATCTGGTGGGCAGCCTCGATCTTGGTGCCCATCTCGGCAAGCCGGAACAGCACGGCCTGGTGCTCGGCGATCTTCTTGCCGAAGGTCTCGCGCTGCTGGGAGTAGGCCACGCCGAGCTCGAAGGCCCGGTTGGCGACCCCGCAGCCGCGGGCGGCGACGTTGACGCGACCGACCTCGACGCCGTCCATCATCTGGTAGAAACCCTGGCCCGGCTGGCCGCCGAGGATCTGGTCGGCGGAGATCTGGTGCCCCTCGAGGATCATCTCCGTCGTGTCGACACCCTTGTAGCCCATCTTGTCGATCTTGCCGGGGATGGTGACCCCCTGGGCGGTCTCCCCGAAGCCCACTTCCTTCTCGATGAGGAAGGTCGTCATGTTCTTGTAGACGCTGTCGTTGCCCTCGTCGGTCTTCACGAGCACCGCGACCAGGTTGGCCGAGCCACCGTTGGTCAGCCACATCTTCTGACCGGTGATCGAGTAGCCAGCTGCCTCGTCGTCGGAGTCCTTGACCGCCTTGGTCTTGATCGCCGCGACGTCGGAGCCGCACCCGGGCTCGGACATCGAGAAGGCGCCGCGCACCTCGCCGGTTGCCATCTTGGGCAGGTACTTCTTCTTCTGCTCTTCGGTGCCGTGCTGGAGCAGCATGTAGGCCACGATGAAGTGGGTGTTGATGATGCCGCTGACGCTCATCCAGCCCCGGGCGATCTCCTCGACCGCGAGCGCGTAGGTCAGCAGCGACTCGCCCAGGCCGCCGTGCTCCTCGGGGATCATCAGCCCGAAGAGACCGAGCTCCTTGAGGCCCTCGACGATCTCGGTGGGGTACTCGTCCTTGTGCTCGAGCTCGGTCGCGACCGGCAGGATCTCCTTCTCCACGAAGCTCCGGACCGCCTTGAGGATCTCGGTCTGGTCATCGGTGAGGCCGTCGGTCTCGCAGAGGCGTGCCATGGCGGGATTCTCCTTCGCAGGCGACTTGGGACGGGATCGGGCGCGGTGCGGGCGCAGGCTATCCGGGGCTCGAGGGCCGCGGCCACGACCTGCGGCATGTCTCACACGTCGGGGTCGTCATCGCTCTTGGCGTGGTCTGCACGTTGTTTGTTGTCGGCCAGCCACCGCTGCCTGTCTTCGAGCAGGGGCACGAGGCTGCGCTCCAGCTCGCTGACCCGCCGCTCGAGGCCGGCCTGCAGGACCGAGTTCTCCTCGGCTGCCTCGGCGACGGCGTCGACGGTCCGCTCGAGCCGCAGCACCTGCTCCAGCCCGATCCCCGAGGCCACCCGCCGCGCCGCGCCGAGCGACCCGGCGGGCAGTCGGTCGGTCAGCCGCCCCAAGGGTCCGGGCGCGTCGCGGCTCACAGGGACCGCTGCCGGTAGTCGGACAGCGCCTTGGCGGTCACCCGCCCGTCGGTGGACCGCGGCGGCAGCAGCAGCTCGGTGACCACGTCCGACAGCTCGGCGACGCGCAGGTGCAGTCGCCGGCTCTCTGCGACGCGGGCCTCGAGCTCGGCGATGCGGGCCTTGAGGTCCTCGTGCCGGCGCTCGACGCGCGGCGCGGTCACCCGTCGTACGACGCCCTTGCCGAAGGCGAGCACGCGCCGGCCCTCGGGGGGCTCGCTCGCGCCCGCGGCCTTGAGCTCGCGGGTGCGCTCGCGGACGAGCAGCAGCAGCCGCACGATCGTCTCCAGGGCCGACTCGAGCAGCTCGGCGTCGGTCGCCTCGCCGGGTGTCCTGGCAACCGGCCGGCTGGCCGCGATGTCGGCCAGGTCGCCCTGCACGTCGTATCCCGCCGCGGCCACCGCCTCGACGGCCGCCTCGGCGCGCACCTCGGCGTCGGCGAACTGCTCGTCGGTGAGCCCGATCGGCTCGCGGCCGAGCTCGACGAGGATCCCGTGGGCCAGGGTGTCGCGCAGCCACATCGCCTGCTCGCGGTTGCCGGTGATCGGTTCGCGGATGCGCTCGTTGACCCGCCGCAGCAGCTCGGCCTCCACCAGCCCGAGCGACTCGTTGACCCGCTGGAAGCCGAGCTCGACGTCGAGGTGACCCAGCCCGCAGGCCGCGGCGAACCGCCGCCACAGGTCCTGGCCGTCGCCCGCCTCGCGGGGGACGGTGACGACGTGCACGCGCTCGGGCGGGAGCGACTCACCCCAGCGGGCCGCGACGCCGGCCGGATCCATGGTCCGCCAGCCCCACTCGGCGCGCACGCCGGCAGACTCGGGCCGCGGCCGCCACCGCTCGAGCGGCGTGGTCAGCGCGAACTTCAGCCGCTCCTGCCAGGCCGAGGGCACGGACTTGCCGAGGTCGCGGGCGGTGATGACGACGTGGCACTCGATGCCCTCGAGGTCGGCGAGCGCCCGACGAACCTGCTCGGCGGTGGCGCCGGCGAACAGCTCGTAGCTGAGCACGGCGCTGCTCCCCCGCCAGTGCTGGATCTGGGCGACCAGCCGCTGCCACGCGGTCGAGGCCCGGTCGGGCAGCGAGTCCAGGCGCGGGTCCTCGCGCACCACCATCGCCGCGTGGATCCGGTCGAGGTGCCGCTCGCCGACGACCAGGACGCCCGCGTCGGCGAGCCGGGCCCGGTTGTGCTCGAGCACGCCCTGGATGTACGTCGTCCCCGACTTCGGTGCCCCGACGTGCAGGTACACGCGCTGCGTCACGCCGTCCGTCCCCTCTGCCTGCTTGCTCCGAGGCCGGTCACCCGGGCCACTCCACGATCATCCTCCACCGGGCCGGAGCGCCGCCGCGCACGGCCGACCCCGCGTCGAGGAAGCCCTCCCGGAGGACCACGCTGCCGCCCGACCTGACGGCCTGACCCTCGACCACGCGGGGGTCCACCGGGTGCAGCCGGCCACCGGCATGCTCGGCGCGCCACTCCGCGCAGTCGTCCCGCGAGAGCGACTGGCCCTCGAGGAAGGCCCGGCCACCGCCCCGCAGCACCATCCGGCTGAACCGCCAGAAGTTGTCGAGCCCGTCGGGGTCGAGGGCCTCCAGCAGCCCGCGGGCGTAGACCGCCTGCGGGCCGCTGCGATGCCGGGCCACCAGCGCGCCGCGCGTGAGCACGTCGCGGAGGTCGTAGAGGTTCATCGCGCTGAACGACGCCGGCCAGCCCCGCCGCTTCGCCCCGCGCGTCGGCGCGCGCTGGCCCTGGCGGGAGTAGTCGAGTCCCAGCACCTCGAAGCCGCGCTCCGCCAGGGCCAGCGCGTCGGCACCAGTGCCCGAGCCGACCTCGATGACCCGCTCGTCGGCGACGAGCCGATCGGCCACCCAGGCGGCGAAGTCCGAGGGCCCGTGGTCGTCGTCAGCGGCGCGGTCGGCGAGGTAGCGCTCCCAGTCGCGCCGGTTGCGCATCAGCGAGCCGAACCAGCCGTCGAAGCGCCCGGTCACCTCGGGTCCCGGGGTGTGCTTGAAAGAGGGGTCGGGCACCCGCCAGCCGCGCCCGTAGCTGACCGCGAGCATCCGGTCGGGCTGGGCGGGGGCGGGCAGCATCCGGCCCTCGAACTCGAGCTCGGTCAGGGGCACGATCGCCGACGACGGCACCGTCGCGCGCACCGTCGCCGTCTCGTAGAGCAGGTCGCCGACGTGGAAGCAGGTGTAGATGTCGATGCTGGCCGTGCCGCCGTCCGGGGACTTGAAGACCACGGTGATGAACGAACCGGACTTGTGCTGCACGGCCAGGTCGTGGCTGCGCAGCGCCCGCGCCACGTCGTACAGCTCGGTGACCATCTCGGACGGGGTGGGCTTCTCGCTGAGGTAGGCCAGGTCGATGTCGGAGTCGTGGCCGATCACCCGGCCCTCCCGGGCCGCCCCCAACAGCGTGCCGAAGGCGATCCAGCCTCGTACGCCGCACTCGCGCTCCATCACGTCGAGGATCTCGGCGGTCACCTCGACCATCTGCTCCACGACGCTGGGGTCGCGGCCGGAGAACGGCCGCTGCAGCAGCCCCCACTTGTCGATCATGACGGGGATGCCGTCCTTGTCGACGAACTCCACCCTGCCCTTGCCGTCGCCGAACCTGACCTCGGCCTCGAAGATCTCGTCGTCGCCCGACACGACCCGCACCACCGACGAGCCGTTGAGCCAGCGGGTCATCCGCTTGGGCCACTCGACCAGCACCTCGTCGCTGTTGCGCCCGCCCTCGCCGGCCGAGAACGACCAGGCGTGGTGACCGTCGAAGAAGACGTCGCCGGAGCCGGTGAAGCCGGGCTCGAGGTGCAGCCCGGCATCGTCTACTCGGACGTCAGCGACGGAGGGGTCAGCCACCTACGCTCCCTCTCGACGGTTGGCCGCCCGGCTCGGCGGCGGCCCTCAGATTACTGTGCGCGCCGCGCGAGCCTGTCGAGGCCCAGGAAGGTCGCTAGCGATCTGACTCGCGCAACCTGGCTCAGGAGACGTTGACCGTGACGCTGAGCACCGCGTGGTCGGTGATCCGGCGTACCTGGGCGCCGGTGTCCATCAGGAAGCCGGAGAACGCCGAGTCTGGCGAGCCGAAGATCCAGTCCACGCGCATCGGGGTGGGCGGCTTGCAGCTTGCCGCCGCTGTTGCTGCCGCCGTTGGCGGCCTCGAGGTCGGTGCTGCCGGTGATCCGACAATAGGCCTCGGCGTGCTCGTTGAAGTCGCCCGTGACGAACACCGGCAGGTTGTCCTTGCGGAGCTCCTTGATGGCGGCGATCTCGATGGCCATCGCCCGGTCGCGCTCCCACTCCCGGCCCTTGGCGTCTCGCGGGGAGTTGTGCACGTTCATCACGTAGATCTCGCGCCCGGTGGCGATGTTCTGCAGCCTCACGATGGGCTGCGGGCGCTGGGTGTCCATGAAGGGGATGGTGATCGAGGACTTCCACTTCAGGGTCCAGACGGTGGTGTCCCACATCAGCGACTGAGGGATGCCCTTGCCGCCGAGCTCGACGCCCGGGTAGAACGCGAACCGGCCGGCCGTGGCGCGCCCGATCGCGTCGAGCTGGTCGACCTGGACCTCCTGCATCCCGACCACGCTCGCGCCGTACGCCGCCACCAGGTCCGCCGCCCAGTCGGCCCGGATCCGGCCAGGGGCGTACTCCTGGGCGGCGCCGCCCGGCGCCGTGTGCTGGGTGCCGAGCACGTTGAAGCTGCTGATCCTGAAGGTGTACGGCTGCACCGCGGCGGCCTTCTCGGCGGCCTTCGCGAGGGCCTTGGCGCCGACAGGCGGGCGGCTGTCGATGCCGAGGGCGGCCACCTCCTCGGCGGGCAGCTGGTCGAGCACCTCGCGCTGCGGGGTCGGCGTCGCCGACGGGGTCGAGGTCGCTCCGAGCTGACCCGCGCCCTGCTGGGAGCCCGGTCCGACGGTTGCCCACGAGGTTGGCCACCAGGACCACGAGCACGATCGCGGCCACGCCGCCGACCGTGGCCAGCATCGTGGTGCGCTCCGCACGGGGACGCTGCTCGGGCTCCGGGGATCCGGTGTTCACAGCACCTCCTTCGGCAGTGGCGCGTCGACCAGTGTGGCGTCACCGAGCTGGCCCCACTCATTGTTGCCCCAACAGACGGCCTCGCCGCCCTGCCGGACGCCGCATCCGTGCCACCAACCTGCCGTGAGCGACACCCACGGAAGGTCTGAGGGCACCGGAGACGGCACCAGGCTCGTGGTGGTCTGGCCGTTGCCCAGCTGCCCGTAGTGGTTGGCGCCCCAGCACCACGCGCCACCGGCGGCGTCGATCGCACAGGTGCTGGACTCGGCAGTCGAAATGCTAGTCCAGGTCCGGTCGCTGGCGACCGGAACGGGCGCGAGCTGCGTGGTCAAGGTGCCGTCACCGACCTGGCCAGAGCTGTTGAAGCCCCAGCAGCGGAGCTGTCCGGCGGTGCTCAGCCCGCACGTGTGCGCCCAGGAGGCGCTCAGCTGCTTCCAGTCGGTGAGCAGGCCGACCTGGACGGGGTTCGGCTGGATGGCGGGGTTGGCGTTGCCGAGCTGGCCGAAGATGCTCTGCCCCCAGCACCAGGCCGTGCCGTCGGTGCGGGTGGCGCAGGTGTGGAAGCCGCCCGCGGTCACCGACGCCCAGGTGTTCGAGGCGACCTTGTGCGGAAGGGTGTAGCCCCGGTTGATGCCGCCCAGCCCGAGCTCACCGTGCCTGTTGGCGCCCCAGCACCACAGCGAGCCGTTGCTGCGGGTGGCGCAGGTGTGGAACCAGCTCGTGGACACGCTGGTCCAGGTGGCGTTGGTGCCGACCTGCACCGGGGTGCTGCGCGACGCGCCCGCGACGCCGACCTGGCCGAAGTTGTTGAGCCCCCAGCACCACAGGGTGGAGTCTGCGCGCACGCCGCAGGTCGTCGAGCCACTGGCGCTGACCTGCTTCCAGTCCACGAACGTGCCGACCGGGGCCGGTGTCGGCCGGGGCGTCGTGGTGCCGTCGCCCAGCTGGCCGAAGTTGTTGCGGCCCCAGCACCACAGGGTGCCGTCGTTGTGGGTGGCGCACGATGACTGCCCGCCGGCGGTGACGGCCGTCGAGACGGCCGAGCTGGTGACCACGACGCTCACCGAGCCGGACATCGGCACCGTCGCCGGCGCGGTGCCGCTGACCTGGTAGGTGAAGGTGAAGGCGCCCGGTTGGGTCGGGGTGCCGGACAGCAGCCCCGTCGGGCCCAAGGTGAGTCCCGGCGGCAGTCCGACGGCATTGACCCAGACGACCCCGTGACGGGCCTTCACTCGGGCCACGAGCTGGGCGGAGAACGGCTTGCCGATGCGCATCGAGAGCGACTGGGTCCGCGGCGCCGGGATGGGCACCAGGGCGGTGCTGGACCAGGCGCTGCGCGCGACGCGGCGTACGGCTCGGGCGCCCCGGCCCTCGTGATAGCTGCGAGCCACCTTCAGGGCGGCCTTCACGGTGTTGTCCTTGGGTGCGCAGACCAGGTCACCGCGGCTGCAGACCTGCAAGACGTCGAAGGTCGCGCTCGGAGCGGGAGTGTCGGCCTGCGGCGTCAGCACGTGTGCGAACACGCCGGACCCGCCACGGGGGGCGGGCGGATGGCCGACGATCCTGGCGGAGGTCTTGGCCACCCGGTCGGGGTCGGCGATCAGCGTGGCCGCCGCCACTCGGGCAAGACCGTCGGGCCGGTTCGCGAGCCGGAGCAGCACGCGGTGCATCACGGCCGCCCCGTGCGAGAAGCCGACCAGCACCACTTGCTGCTCGGGGCAGGCCGCCGCTGCCTTGGTCAGCACCTTCATCGTGCGGCCGACCACGTGCGGCACCGGCTTGCGCCAGGCCTTGACCCGCGCCTTGTCGAGGGCCTTGCGGGCGTTGCCGTCGGGCGCCTTCTTGCGCAGCAGGGCGCGGGGCGCGTCGGCGTGGATCGGGACGCGGCGTACGTCGACGGTGCGGCCGCCCTTGGCCGCCAGTGCGGCGTACGCCGTCCGGAAGCGGTCGACGGTGGGCCCGAAGACCCGGCCCTTGCCGGGCCGTTCGCCGCCCCCGTCGACGCCGACCAGGAGCACATCGCGACAGACCCCGGCAGCGGCCGGCACGGCCGACCCCAGCACGGCGCCCTTGTCAGGCTCGTCCGGGCGGTCCCGGACAGCCAGCAGCAACCCGACGACCACGACGGCGGCCGTCGTGAACACCAGCAACTGCAGTCCCACACGTCTCACAAGGGTTGAGAGTAGGTCGGGAGGCGTTTGGTTCGGTGGACCCTGCTATCGACACGCACGTCGAGCCAGGACGGCCCGCGCAGGTCAGTGCAAGTCAGTGGGGTCAGTGCGGCAGTTGCACGTTGTCCGGGATGCCCAGCTCGCTGCGCATCTTGGCGTAGGGGTCAACACCCCGGGCTCGGGCCAGGGCCAGCACGCTGTCGGGACTGGCCGCCAGGGTGCGCCCGCCTGGGTCGCCACCGCCGCCACAGGTCGCGCAGCCGGGCGGCAGGTGGGAGAAGATCGGCGGGTGGGCGAAGAGGAAGTCGACCCAGTTGCTGTAGTCGCGCATCAGCTTGGTGGAGTAGATGCGGCCCACGACCTCGTCGCTGGCCAGCGCCACCGACGTCCAGTTGGCCGAGCCGTTCCAGGATACGTTGACGTTGGTGGCGCCGGCGTAGACGCCGCTGACGCCCATGTTCTTCATGTGTAGGTAGCGGTCATAGACGCCGTCGCGGTTGAAGTCCTGGGCGATCTGCTTGATCGGGACCTTCCCGCGACTCGTGTGGCGGAGTACCCAGAGGACGTTGTTGCCCAGTACGGCGTAGACGATCTTGATGTCGCAACCGCGCTGCCACATCTCCCGTAGCCGCCGGGCGATCATGATGCCGCGGTCGCCCCACATCGACGTCTGGGCGATCCGGAGTCGTGTGTGGCCCTTGGTGCCGGTGCCGTCGGTCGCGCCCTTGCAGACGATGTCGTTGAGCACCTGCATCAGCGGGTCCTTCTTGGTCCCGGAGCCCTTGTAGGGGTAGAAGTCCAACGTGGTGTTGCCGTGCTGGTAGGTCAGGTAGGGCTGGTCGACGTTGCGGTCCTGGGACATCTGCTTGAAGACCCGGGAGAACTCCCGGTAGACCGAACCCTGACCCCGCATCGTGTAGAGGTCGTTCCACTGGCCGTAGGCCGCGAGGTCGGTGGCGTTGGCCGAGCCGTACATGACGATGTCGCGGGCGCTCTTGGTCTTGGTCTTGCGGATCTTGCTGAACAGGTAGAACTTCACGTGCGCGATGCCGCCCGGCGCCCGACAGGCGCTGACGCAGCGGCGGGTGAAGCTCTTCATGTTCTGCGGCCGCTTCTTCTGCCCGAACTTCAGCGCGTTGGTCAGCCGCTCGAAGCCCGGGTTGGGGTTGCGAGGGTTGGCGTTGAGCCGGTCGATGATGACCCGCACCGAGACGCCGCGGCGGTGGGCCATGATCAAGGCGTGCGTGAGGTCGTCTGAGCGCATGTTCCAGGTCGCGAACCGGATCTTCTCGCCGCCCGGCGTGCTGTTGATCGTGTGCAGCAGGTGGCCCAGGATCCGGCGCCGCGCCTCGCGGTCGCCGAGCGGGTTGTTGACCCGGCTGCCGGTCGGGACGTTGTAGACCTCCGGCGGCTTCTCCTTGTTCTTCTTCGGCTTGTCCAGGCTCGCAAGGCCGGCGCTGCCGACCGACGTGGCGGCGAGTCCGTGCCCGGCCGCGGTGGACGCCGTGGACGCCGGGACAAGGGCGAGGCTGCTGAGGAGCAGTGCCGAGCCCGCTGCCAGGCTCGCCAGAGAGGTCATTCGTCGCACGCTGAAGTCACGCTCCTGCTGGATCTGGGGTCTTTGGGGAAGCTCGTTCGAGGAGTTCCCGCGCGCACGGTGCTGGTCCCCCGGCGACCGAGGGTAACAGCCGGTCGGAGAATCACCAGATCGGCGCGCTCACCGGACCCGGTGCCATCCAGTGGGGCCAGAGGGAACAGAGGGATCGGTCAGCCGCCGCAGGCCTTGACCGCGCTCTGGTAGCCCGCGTCCTTCGCGAGCGGGCCGTCGGTGTGGTTGATCGGGCCGCCGGGGGTGGCGTACCAGTTGTTCTTGTAGGTGAACAGCGGCTTGCCGATCTCGCAGTAGCGCCCGTCGGGCTTGACCCTTCGGTCACCGTCGTAGCAGCCGTCGTAGCCGCCGGGGAGCTTGTTGCCCTCCTGCCACACGTCGTCGCACTGCGGCTCCTTGGGCTCCGGCGTCGGCGTGGCTGACTCGCTCGGGGTGGCGGTCTCGGAGGCCGACTCGGTGGCAGTGGCCGAGGTGCTCTCGGACCCTCCAGGGTCAGTCGCGGTGGAGGACGCGGAGTCGTCGCCGCAGGCGCTCAGCAGCGCGAGCGGGAACAGCAGCGCCACCAGCATTCCCCGTGCCTTCATGGACAGAGTCTACGCGCTCGACGTCGTCGCGGCTCAGGAGCGAGGCAGCCAGTACGTCGATCGCGAGCGTGGCAACGACGGCGTCAGGAACGTCGTCGGGATGCGGCTCGTCGGTGCCGGCGAGCACCGGCGTGAGGCCGGCCAGGTCACCGTGCACGGGATGCCTGCCGGCCGCGATCTCGCGGCCCCAGGCCTGCGCCGCGGGGCCCAGGACGTCGCCGAGCGAGGCGGGCGTGCGGGCGGTGGTGCCGGACACGCCGGCTACGGACTCCGTCAGCAGCCCTTCCGCCAGACCCCGCTTGACGAGCCTGGCGTGCTCGCGCGGGTCGAGGCGGCCGTCGAGGTCGGCGTTCAGCCGTCGCAGCAACGCGATCTGCGCGGCGCCCAGGGACGGGTTGGCCGCGGGCACGGTGCTCGCGTCCACCAGTCCCTCGACCTTCCCGTCGATGCCACAGGCGTCGGCGAACCGCCGCCACAGCACCTCTGGCGGCGCCCCGGGCGGCGGGCACACCACCAGGTGCACCCGCTCCTCGGGGACGGCCGTCGACCAGCGGCGCAGGGCCGCGGCGTAGTCCTGGGCGTGCCAGAAGTGCGGGCGGACGGCGCCGGTGCCGCCCGGCACGTCGGCGCGCAGCTCCTCGCGCTCGAAGTCGGCGAACGAGCGGGCGTCGCCGAGCTTGACCTCTTCCTGCCAGTCGGCGGTGGCCTGGCGGCCGAGGTCGCGGGCGGTGACGACGATGTCGAGGTCGAGTCCGTCGAGCGGTGCCAGCGCGCGGGCGATCTCGTCGGGCTCGGCGCCACCAAGGATCTCGTGGCTGACGATGCTGGTCCCGTCGTGGGCGCGCACCCGCTCGCAGAGTGCGGCCCAGGTGCCGGCGACGTCCTGGGCCGCGAGGCCGAACTTCTCGTGGCTGCCGCGCACCTCGACCGCCCCCAGGAACATCGCTCCAGGACGGACGAACGGATAGAGCACCCCCGCTTCGCGGAGGACGTCGCGGTGACCGGCCAGCAGCGCCTGGAGGTAGGTGGTCCCCGTCTTGGGCAGCCCGACGTGCAGGACCAGCCGGCGACCAACCCGTTGCTCGGCCCCGGGTTCGGCCCCGTGATCGGCGCCGGGATCGCCCCCGTGGCCCCTGCGCGTCATGCGCCCATCGTCGCACCGCCCGCGAGTAGCGTTCGCATGTGAGCACCAGCCCGTCCCGCGTCTACGCCGCGCGGCTCGTCGGTCTGCCGATCTTCGACCCTCAGGGCGACCAGGTCGGCAAGGTGCGCGACCTCGTCGTGGTGATCCGCTCGGAGACCAGTCAGCCCCGCGTGCTGGGTCTGGTGGTCGAGGTGTTCGGGCGACGGCGGATCTTCGTGCCGATGACGCGGGTCATCAACATCGACAACGCGCAGGTCTACACGACCGGGCTGCTCAACATGCGCCGCTTCGAGCAGCGGCCCACCGAGACGCTCGTGATGGCCCAGCTGCTCGACAAGACGGTGACCATCCCGTCGACCGGCGTGACCGGCACGGTCTACGACGTGGCCATGGAGCCCGCCCGCAACCGCGACTGGGTGCTCAGCCGGGTGGCGGTCCAGGAGCCGGTCAAGGGCTTCCGCCGGCGCGGCCAGACCTACGTCGTGGAATGGCGCGACGTCGACGGCCTGACCCGCACCGAACCCAGCCAGGGCGCGACCCACCTGATCGCGGCCCTCAACGAGATGCGGGCGGCCGATGCCGCCACGGTCATCCACGACCTGCCTCCCGAACGACGGATGGCCGTCATCGCCGCGATGAACGACGAGCGGCTGGCCGACGTGCTCGAGGAGCTGCCCGAGGAGGACCAGGTCGAGATCCTCGAGCACCTCGACTCAGAGCGCGCGGCCGACGTGCTCGAGGAGATGTCGCCCGACGACGCCGCCGACCTGATCGCCGACCTGCCCCCGGACACCGCCGCCGCCCTGCTGGCGCTGATGGAGCCCGAGGAGGCCGACGACGTGCGCCGGCTGATGGTCTACGGCGAGGAAACGGCCGGCGGCATGATGACACCCGAGCCGGTGATCCTGCCCCCGGACGCCACGGTGGCCGAGGCCCTCGCCCACGTGCGGCGCGAGGAGCTGCCGACGTCGTTGGCCGCCCAGGTCTACGTCTGCCGACCGCCTCTGGAGACGCCGACCGGCAAGCTGCTCGGGCTGGCCCACATCCAGCGGCTGCTGCGCGAGCCCCCGTCGGCCCTGGTGGCCGGGCTGCTCGACAAGGAGACGACCTACCTCCACCCCGACGCCACGATGGAGGACGTCGCGGTGCACGTGGCGTCGTACAACCTGACGGCGGCGCCGGTGGTCGACGAGGAGGGCCGCCTGCTCGGCGCGGTCACCGTGGACGACCTGCTCGACCACATGCTCCCCGAAGGCTGGCGCGACCGCGCGACCACGCGCATCCCGCGAGCGCAGGGCGTCTGATGGCCACCTCACGCACCCGGCTCGACACGCCGCTGGAGACCCGGCGCCCGCTCCTGCGGCGTCCTGAGTACGACGCCGACGCGCTGGGCGTCTTCGCCGAGTCGTTCGCTCGGTTCCTCGGCACGGCGTCGTTCCTCGTCTACATGACGCTCTTCGTCGTCATCTGGATCGGCTGGAACACGCTGGCCCCCGAGTCGGCCCGCTGGGACGTCTACCCGTTCATCTTCCTGACCCTCATCCTCAGCCTCCAGGCGTCGTACGCCGCCCCGCTGATCCTGCTCGCGCAGAACCGCCAGGAGGCGCGCGACAAGGTGGTCGCCGAGCACGACCGTCAGGCCAACGCCCGGGCGCACGCGGACATGGAGTTCCTGGCCCGCGAGGTGGCGTCGCTGCGGATGGCCGTCGGCGAGGTCGCCACCCGCGACTTCCTGCGCTCCGAGCTGCGAGACCTGCTCAAGGATCTCGATGAACGCTCGCGGGCCGACGACGAGGACGACGTCTCCGCCTGACCGGTTACCGATCGGCCTAGACCAATCCGTGGGCTGGTCCGCCTCGGATCACCCGTGACCGGCTCCCTGCCTCGGCAACCGCCCCAGCCGCGCTGGGCGCCTCAACTAGGATCGAAACATCATGAGCTCCCCTACCGTCGAGCAGGTCAACGCCGTCCTGGCGACCGTCATCGACCCCGAGATCAAGCGCCCGATCACCGAGCTGGGCATGGTCGAGTCGGTCACGGTCGACGGCGGCAACGTCACTCTCACGGTGCTGCTGACCGTCGCGGGCTGCCCGATGAAGGACACCATCACCCGCGACGTCAACGCCGCGGTCCGCGGGGTCGACGGCGTGACCGACGTCGACCTCACGCTTGGCGTGATGTCCACCGAGCAGCGCGGCGAGCTCCACCAGACTCTGCGTGGTGGCCAGGCCTCCCGCGAGATCCCCTTCGCGCAGGCCGGCTCGCTGACGAAGGTCTTCGCGATCGCGAGCGGCAAGGGCGGGGTCGGCAAGTCCTCGGTGACGGTCAACCTCGCCCTCGCGATGGCCAAGGAGGGACGCAAGGTCGGCATCGTCGATGCCGACATCTACGGCCACTCGGTGCCCGCGATGCTCGGTATCGCCGACGCGCGGCCGACCCAGGTCGACGACCTGATCATGCCGGTGCCGACCGCGTCGGGAGTCAGCGTCATCTCCATCGGCATGCTCAAGCCCAAGCGGGACCAGGTCGTTGCCTGGCGCGGTCCGATGCTCGACCGGGCGCTGGTGCAGATGCTGGCCGACGTCTACTGGGGCGACCTCGACGTGCTGCTCCTCGACCTGCCCCCCGGCACCGGCGACGTCGCCATCTCGCTGGGCCAGCACCTGCCGGGCGCCGAGGTCGTCGTGGTGACCACCCCGCAGGAAGCGGCGGCCGAGGTGGCCGAGCGCGCCGGCACGATGGCCTCGATGATGCACCAGCGAGTTGTCGGCGTCATCGAGAACATGAGCTTCCTCGCGTGTCCGCACTGCGGCCCCTCCCACGCGCTCGAGGTGTTCGGGAGCGGCGGCGGCGACCGGGTGGCGGCCACCTTGTCCAAGCGATTCGGGTACGACGTGCCCGTGCTCGCCCGGATCCCGCTCGAGCCGTCGTTGCGCGAGGGCGGCGACGTCGGCAAGCCGATCGTCGAGGCCGACCCGACCAACCCGGCGGCGCTGGCGCTCGTCGAGGTCGCCGAGGCCCTGACCGGCCGCGGAAGAGGTTTGGCCGGTCTCCAGCTAGGACTCACGCCGACGAGTAGGTTCTGACCCGTGTTCGGGGTCGGTCTGCAGGAACTGGTGCTCATCGCCTTCGTGGCGGTGCTCGTCTTCGGTCCCGACCGGCTGCCCGACCTCGCCAAGCAGGCGGGCCGGATGGCCCGACAGGTGCGCAGCTTCGCCAACTCCGCTCGCGACGAGCTGCGCAGCGAGCTGGGCCCCAACTACGCCGACCTCCAGCTGCGTGACCTCGACCCACGCGTGCTCGTTCGCAAACACATCATGGAAGCGATGCACGAAGAGGACGCGAAGGAGAATGACCGCGGCCGCCTGCGGCCGCTCACCGAGGGCGAGGTCCCGCCGTACGACCTGGACGCGACCTGAGATGGCCCTCACCAGCTGGTGGAAGCTCGCGGTCGGTGCGTTCCTCGGCGCCCTGATCGGCGTCTACCTCCCCGCGGCCGCGTTCATGATCGCGATCGTGCTCGGCGGCCTGCTGACCTGGGCCAGCATGAAGAAGGACCCCGACGACACGATGACGCCCGTGGCGGCGGGCTACCTCGTCGGGGTGCTCGGCTACGGGCTGATCCACCTCACCCTGCGGCTGATGGGCTTCCCGGCCTGACGGCTCCGACGTCGTCGCGGCTCTGCACCGCGACCAGGGTGTTCAGCGGCAGCAGCATTCCGCGACCCGCGTCGTCCACCGCCTCCACGAAGTCCCGGCCGACCCGGATCAGGGACACGAGACGGCGGCCACCGTCACGGGTGTGCACCACGCTCGGCACGGCCTCGTCGGCCAGCCGGCGGAGCATCGCGCCGGGCCCCAGCCTCGCCACTGGCGACCACGCGACCTCCGGCACCGAGCGGTCGGAGGCGCCCTCGACCGACACGACCGCGTCGAGCAGCACCAGCCAGTCCGACCCGCCGGCTCGCACCAGGCACCAGCCGGTCCCGACCCGCTGCAGCGTCCCGGCGATCCGCCCGACGCCGGCGAGGTCGAGCGCGACCTCGTCGCCGGCCGAGGCCATCAGGCGGCTGGCCAGGGTCACGGCGGTGTACTCGGCGCGGCTCCGGTCGGCCAGCTCCGCCTCCCGCTCGACGGCGTAGAGCGCCTCGGCCTGCCCCTCGAGGTCGTCGAGGAGGTCGAAGAGGCGCTCGTCCCAGCCCACGGCGCGAGCCTGCCACGCCTTGACGCCCGGCATGCCGGGACTGTGGACGAACGGTTGCCAACCCGGCCAAAACATCCTTGAATGCTGTCAAACGCAAGCAAACGAAAGATTCGCCATGGGTCTCGGGAACTCGACGGCCCCCCGCTCGACGGGGTGGCACCGATGCGCGCTCGTGTGGGTGGGCGCCACCGTCGCGACCGCGCTGCTGGTGACCGTGCTGCTGCCGAGCCTCGCCGCGGCGGCAGCGGCCGTGCGTGGCGGCACCGGGACGACCGCGTCGTTCGACGACGTGCTCGTGTGGGGCTGCGCGGCCGTCGCCGCCGGGACGTCGGCGTGGCTGTGGGCGATGACCACGCTGGTGGTGCTGGACGCCGTGCGCGGCCGCGATCACCGCCGCGGGGTACCCGCCTCATTGCGCCGGCTGATCCTCACCGGCTGCGGCGCGGTCGTCGTCTCCGGCGCTGGCAGCCCCGGCGCTCGCGGGCGGCGGTCCTGCCGCCGCTCCCGGCGCCGAGGTGCTCGCCGGGCTGCGACTGCCCGAGCGGGTCGCGGTGGCACCACTCGAGCGAGCTGCGCGACTGCCAGCGACGGCGGGGCCCGTGGGCGTCGTCGTGGTGCGGCCCGGCGACACCTTGTGGGCGATCGCGGCGGCCGACCTCGCCGCCCGGGGAGCGACCGCGAGCCCGGCGCCGGCCGAGGTCGCGGCGTACTGGCCCCGGGTCTATGCCCTCAACCGCAAGGTGATCGGTCCCGACCCGGCCGTGATCGAGCCCGGCCAGCGCCTGCGACTGCCTGCGACTGTCGCCCCGAATGACCCGACTGACCCGCACCTGGAGGGAGACGCCCATGACCACCCACGCTGACCCGGTGGCGGGCCGAGCCGCCAACGTGGTTCGGCTCCGCCGACCCGTCGAGCCGGTCCCGATAGCGAGCGTCCAGGGCACCCTGGCGCTGGACCTGCACGCCCGGCACGACCCGCCCGAGATCGACCATCTCGTGGCCCGGGGCGCCGGCGACGTGGTCGACATCGGCAGGCGGGCCCGGGGCGAGTTCGAGCGGTTCTCCGGCCGGCTCGTGCAAGCCATCGTGGAGATCGTCGGTGGCGACCGCCCCGTGTCGCAGGTGCTGCGCTGGACGACGCCGGTCGTCTACCAGGACCTCGGCCGCCGCGCCCAGCTCGTCGCGCGGGCGGTCGGACGGCAGCCGGGCCAGGGCGGCATCCAGGGCGTGCGGCCGCAGGTCGTCGGCGTGCACACCTGCTTCGTCTCCGAGGGCGCCGCGGAGGTCAGCGCCCACGTGCGCTACGGCCGCCGCTCACGTGCCGTGGCGGCGCGCTTCGAACGCCGCCGCGACCGTTGGGTGTGCTGCGCGCTGGAGTTCGCCTGACCGGATTCGTGTCGCGAGTCGTGGCAGGCTGGCGCGATGACGAATGCGCACCGTGAGCAGCCTTGGCGAGACGACGACGCAGAGCGCGGCAGAGTGATCATCTTGTCGGCCAACCCGATCGCCGAGGCGATCGCGACCATCGCCGGCACCGTCGGCCACGAGGTCGTGATCATTGCTGCCGACGACGGCGGCCCGGGTCTGGACCAGGTGGCGCCACGGGCTGGCGACGCGGTGGTGCTGTGCGACCACGACGCTCCGGATGCGCCCCGCGTGCTGCGCGAGGCGCTGGCCGGCCCGGCGTCGTACGTCGCGATGATGGCCAGTCGACGCCGCGCGGCGGGCCTGCTCGCCGACCTCGAGGCCGATGGTGTGCCGGGTCTTCGCAAGCTGCACGTGCCGGCCGGGCACGACCTCGGCGGCAAGGGACCGGGCGAGATCGCCCTGTCCGTGGTCGCCGAGATCGTGGCCGAGGCGCACCAGAAGCACGGCGGCCCGATGCGCTCGGTCGGCGGGTAAGGAGTCGGCTAGCTGATGCGGGCGGTCAGGCCGGTCGGCCCTCCCGGAGCACCGTGGCAGCGCTTGTACTTCTTGCCCGAGCCGCAGGGGCAGAGCTGGTTGCGGCCGATCTCGGCGAACTCGTCGTCCGCGTTGCTGGCCGTCGCGCCGACGACCGCGGCCTCGCCGTCTTCTGACGGAGCGGAGTAGGAGAGCTTCTGCGGCTTCTTGGGTCGCTCCAGTCCCTTCGCGCGGATCTGCGGCTCGCGACCGACGTTGCGCGGCTTCTCGAACGCGGAAACGGGCTCGGCCTCGGCTGCCGGATCCACCCTGAGGGCCGGTGCCACCGGCATCTGGGCGCGCATCGGCTCCGCGACCTCTTCGAGGTCCTCGTCCTCGTCCTCCTCGAGCTGGACCTCGAGGTTGAACAGGAAGCCGACCGACTCCTCCTTGATGCCGTCCATGATCGCGGCGAACATCTCGAAGCCTTCGCGCTGGTACTCGACGAGCGGGTCGCGCTGGGAGTAGGCGCGCAGGTAGATGCCCTCGCGCAGGTAGTCCATCTCGTAGAGGTGCTCGCGCCACTTGCGGTCGAGCACGGAGAGGATCACGCGCCGCTCGAGCTCGCGCATCACTTCTGAGCCGACCTCGGCCTCGCGCCGCTCGTAGGCCGCGTGGGCGTCGACCTTGAGGTCCTCGATGAGCTTGTCGCGGTCGATGTTGGCGCGGTCGCCCGCTTCCTTCTCGAGCACGGCCAGGTCGAGGCCGACGGGCCAGATCTGCTTGAGCTGGGTCCACAGACCGTCGAGGTCCCACTCTTCGGCGAAGCCCTGGGTCGCGCCGGTGACGAACCCGGTCACGACGTCGTCCACGAAGGTGCTGATCTGTTCCTGCAGGTCCGCCCCCTCGAGCACCCTGCGGCGCTCGTCATAGATGACGTGGCGCTGACGGTCCATCACGTCGTCGTACTTGAGGACGTTCTTGCGGGACTCGAAGTTCTGCGACTCGATCTGGCCCTGGGCGTTGGCGATCGCGCCGGTCACGCGCTTGTTCTCGATCGGCACGTCGTCGGGGATCTTGAGCACCTGGAGCACCCGGTCGACCCAGTCGGACTTGAACAGGCGCATCAGCTCGTCTTGCAGCGACAGGTAGAACCGGGACTCACCCGGGTCGCCCTGACGGCCGGAGCGACCACGCAGCTGGTTGTCGATGCGTCGCGACTCATGGCGCTCGGTGCCGACGACGTAGAGGCCACCGAGGTCGCGGACGTCGTCGTGCTCGTTGGCGACCTGGGCCTTGATCTTCTCGACCATGCCCGGCCAGGCGGTCTCGTAGGCGTCGCCGTCTTCGAACGGGTCGAGGCCCTGCTTGCGCAGCTCGGCGTCGGCCAGGAAGTCGATGGAGCCGCCGAGCATGATGTCGGTACCGCGGCCGGCCATGTTGGTGGCGACCGTGACGGCGCCCCGGTGACCGGCGAGCGCGACGACCTGGGCCTCGTCGGCGTGCATCTTGGCGTTGAGGACGGTGTGCGGGACGCCGAGCTTCTTCAGCTTGTTGGAGAGGTGCTCGGACTTCTCGACCGAAACCGTGCCGACGAGGATCGGCTGGCCCTTCTGGTGCCGTTCGCGGATGTCCTCCACGACGGCGTCGTACTTGGCCTCCTCGGTGCGGTAGACGAGGTCGGGCTGGTCCATGCGCACCATCGGCAGGTTGGTCGGGATCGGTACGACGCCGAGCTTGTAGATCTTGTCGAACTCGGAGGCCTCGGTCATGGCCGTACCGGTCATACCGGAGAGCTTCTCGTAGAGGCGGAAGTAGTTCTGCAGGGTGACGGTGGCGAGCGTCTGGTACTCCTCGCGGACCGTCACACCCTCCTTGGCCTCGATCGCCTGGTGCAGGCCGTCGTTGTAGCGGCGGCCGGCCAGCATCCGGCCTGTGTGCTCGTCGACGATGAGCACCTCGCCCTCCATGACGACGTACTCCTTGTCGTTGCGGAACAGCTCCTTGGCCTTGATGGAGTTGTTGAGGAAGGAGATCAGCGGCGTGTTGGCCGACTCGTAGAGGTTCTCGATGCCGAGGTGGTCCTCGACCTTGGTGATGCCGGGCTCGAGCACCGAGATCGTGCGCTTCTTCTCGTCGACCTCGTAGTCGACCTCGCGCACCAGGGTGCGGGCCAGCTTGGCGAACTCGGCGTACCAGCGGACCTCGTCCTGGGTCGGGCCGCTGATGATGAGCGGGGTCCGGGCCTCGTCGATGAGGATCGAGTCGACCTCGTCGACGATGGCGTAGGGGTGGCCACGCTGGACGCACTCCTCGATGGAGCCGGCCATGTTGTCGCGGAGGTAGTCGAAGCCGAGCTCGTTGTTGGTGCCGTAGGTGACGTCGCAGTTGTAGGCCTCGCGGCGCTCGGCCGGGCGCATCTCGGGCAGGATCACGCCGGTGGTCAGGCCCAGGAAGTGGTGGATCCGGCCCATCCACTCGGCGTGGTACTTGGCGAGGTAGTCGTTGACCGTGACGACGTGGACGCCCTTGCCGTTGAGGGCGTTGAGGTACGCCGGCAGGGTGGCCACCAGGGTCTTGCCCTCACCGGTCTTCATCTCGGCGATGTTGCCGAGGTGGAGCGCCGCACCGCCCATGATCTGCACGTCGTAGTGGCGCTGGCCGATGACCCGCTTGGCGGCCTCGCGCACGGTGGCGAACGCCTCGGGCATCAGGTCGTCGATCGTCTCGCCGGCCTCGAGCCGGTTCTTGAACTCCTGCGTCATGCCCTGCAGCTCGGCGTCGGACATCTTGACGAAGTCGTCCTCGATGGCGTTGACCGCCTTGGCGATCGCTTCCAGCTGTTTCAGGATCCTGCCTTCGCCGATGCGGAGGAGCTTGTCGAGAATGGCAGGCACTTGCGAGCACTCCTTAACGATCTGGGGACCGTTCTGGGGGTAATGGGGGTAGCGGCGCCACTCTACCTAGGCGGTGGGGAGTCGTCCGCTTCCTCACCTCCTCAGAGACGCAGCAACGGCGCCAGGTCCCCCCGCGGCTCGACCGTGAGCTCGTCCATGCCGAGCCAGCCGGCCAGGCGGACCAGCTCGGCGGAGAGCTCGTCGGCAGTGTCGGCCGGCGCCCCGGGCTCGGCGTACGCCGCTTTCACGACGAGGCGACCGGACTTGCGGTCGGCCTTGAGGTCGACGCGGCCGACGATCTCGTCGCCCAGCAGGAACGGCAGCACGTAGTAGCCGTAGATCCGCTGGGGCTCCGGCGTGTAGATCTCGATCCGGTAGTGGAAGTCGAAGAGCTTCTCGGTGCGCTCGCGCTCCCACACCACGGGGTCGAACGGACTGAGCAGCGCCCGGGCATCGACCCGGCGGGGTCGGCGGGCGTCGCGATGCAGGTAGGCCGGCCGGTTCCAGCCCTCGATCCGCACCGGGACCAGCTCGCCCTCGGCGACGAGGTCCTCGATCGCGCCGAGCGTGCCCCGGTTGCCGTCGATCGGCTGGAGCCGCATCCGGTAGTAGTCGGCCAGGCAACGGGCCGTGGCCACGCCGTGTGACCTGGCGGCCCGCCGGACGAGCTCACGGTTGGCCTCGTCGATGGTCGGCGTCGGTGCCGCGAGCACGTCGGCGGGCAGCACCCGCTCGGGGAGGTCGTACCTGACCTCGAACTGGCTGTTACGGCCGGCGATGGCGACCTCGCCGGTCATGTAGAGGTAGTCGAGCGCGCGCTTGGAGGCCGACCAGTTCCAGCCCCAGTGCTTCTTGTCACGCGGCAGGCCGTCGTCGAGGTCGCGGGCGGTCGAGGCGCCGCGGTCGGCGATCTCGGCCATCAGGTTCTTGACGAGCTCCTCGCTGACCTCGGTCCCCCACCACTTGTGCTTCTGGGTGCGGTAGGAGTCCATCCGGAACCGCATCACCGGCCACAGCTCGACCGGCATCAACGCCTGGACGTGGGCCCAGTACTCGACCAGCCGCCGCGGCTTGCTCGCACTCGCGCGGGCGAGCAGGTCGACGTCGTAGGAACCCATCCGGGAGTAGAGCGGCATGAAGTGTGCCCGCTGCAGCACGTTGACCGAGTCGACCTGGAGGACGCCCGTGCGCTCGACGGTCCGGGCCAGGGTGCGCATCGTGGGCGTGCTGTGGGGCTTGTCGAGGAAGCCCTGCGCCGCGAGCGCGATGCGTCGCGCCTGGGCAGTCGTCAGCACCGGCATTGACGTGGTCACCCGCGCGACCCTAACGGCCCGGACCGACACCCGAGTCGGCGCCAGTTGACCCCCGTACGACGCCCAGTCGGCGCCAGTTGACCGCCGTACGACGTCGAGTCGGCGCCAGTTGACCGCCGTACGACGCCGAGTCGGCGCCAGTTGACGCGACCCGAGGCGGTGGACAGCGCCGACTCAGACACCATCAGCCGCAAACAAGCGCCGACTCGCGCACCATCGACCGCCAACTGGCGCCGACTCGCGCACCGTCGACCGCAAACAAGCGCCGACTCGCGCACCATCGACGACAACTGGCGCCGACTCGCGCACGATCGGCCGGCAACTGGCGCCGACTCGGGCGTTACGGCAGGTCGAGGAGCTTCTCGCGGACGGCGTACATGACCGCTTCCATCCGCGAGTGCAGCTGGAGCTTCTCGAGCAGGTTGCGCACGTGGTTCTTGACGGTGTTCTCGCTGATGAAGAGCTGGCGGGCGATCTCGCGGTTGTTGTGGCCCTTGGCGACGAGGCGGAGCACCTCGAGCTCGCGCTCGGTGAGCCGCAGCCCGGGCACGTGACCGCGGTCGGGGCGCGACATCTGCTTGAACTCGTCGATCAGCTTGACCGCCATCGAGGGGCTGATCAGCGACTGGCCGTCGGCGACCACCCGCACCGCCTGGGCGACCTCGTCGATGGAGGAGTCCTTGAGCAGGTAGCCCGAGGCGCCGCTCTTGACCGCTTCGTAGAGGTCGGCCTCTTCGTCGGAGGAGGTCAGCATGATGATCTTGGCGGCCGGCACGGCCTCCTTGATCTCCTGGCAGGCCTCGATGCCCGAACGCTTGGGCATCTTGATGTCGAGCAGCACCACGTCGGGCGCCGTGCTCGTCGCGAGGGCCACGCCCTCCACGCCGTCACCGGCCTCGCCGACGACCTCGATGCCTTCCTCGGCACGCAGGAGCATCGTCAGGCCGCGCCGGAAAAGTTCCTGGTCGTCGACCACGAGCACGCGCGTGGGCTCGGGCGCCGAGGACTCTTGGTTGACGGACACCTCGGAATCATGTCACGCCGAGCGCGCATTCGGGCCAGGTTGACCACACTGGCAGCACTAGTAGTCCATAGCACGAAAGGATGATTTCCCCACGGGTACGACGCCCCGCCCGAGGGTGTCGTCGGGTGTCGCCGGCTCCGTCAGCCGGCGGAGGCCGCCAGGTCGAGCGAGATGACGCCGTAGTCGTAGCCGCGTCGGCGGTAGACCACGCAGGGCCGCTCGCTCTCCTTGTCGACGAACAGGTAGAAGTCGTGGCCGACGAGCTCCATCTCGTAGAGCGCCTGGTCCAGGGTCATCGGATCGGCGTGGTGGGTCTTCTCGCGAACCACCAGCGGCCCGTCGCCGGTGACCGTGATCGGCCCGACCTGACGCTCGATGGCGTCGCCGGACGAGTCGTCGAGATCCTCGATGTGCTCGAGCAGCACGTCGCCGGTGCGCTCGGGCTTGGTGTGCTTGTGCTCCCGACGGCGGTCGGCCGCGCGGCGCATCTGCGCCTCCATCTTGTCCAGGGCCAGATCCAGCGCACCCATCTTGTCCTCGGCAGCCGCCTCGGCCCGGACGACGGGACCCCTGGAGAAGGCCGTCAGCTCCAGGCGGACGGCGCGGTCGGCCTGGCGCGGGTTGCGTTCCTTCTCGACCTCTACCTGGACGCGGATGATCCGATGGTCGTGCTTCTCGAGCCGTGCGAGCTTTTCGGTGACGTGACTCCGGAATCGATCCGAGAGCTCACAGTGACGGCCGGTGACGACCACGTCCATGGATACCTCCTGGTGCCAGTTGGTGGTGGTGCCCCGTGTCGGCAGGTGCTCGTCTCAGCAGGTGCCGCACCTCGTGGTGCCGACGTCGTCACCCGCGGGGTCGAGGCGAGGGCCGAGTCGTCGGTGGAGGTGAGGGGCATAGGGGGCTGGAGTCCGCCCGGCCGACCTGGTCTTCGTCCCCACAATCGCCTGCTGAGGGGTTCGCAGCTTCTGTGCCACTACTGCCCTTCTCCCTCCGGTCACCATGTCTGATGGTGCCGGCGAGGCAGGACTTATCTCTAAGCCGCACCGTGATCGTCCGGCCCGGGAGGACGCCCCGAAGGACGCGACTCCCGACCCGGTCTTACGTGGGCCGTTTTGCCTGCGACTGGCATCGGCTTGCCGTGGGACGGCTCCGATCACCCGTCGGATCTCTCCTCCGGGCTCCCGGCGCATCCCGACGACGCAACCACGGACCCGGACGGACTCCATGAACCGACGCTAGGCCATCGGTGGTCACCATGAAAGCGGTACCCGTGAACTTTCGCTCTGCGGGACGGCGCCCGGACCGAAGCGGCGCCGGGTCGCCGCCACCGTGGCGACCGCAGCGACCCGGAGCCCGGCCGCTTCGAGGGCGCGCTGGGCCTCCCGAGCGGTCGCTCCGGTGGTGAGCACGTCGTCGCAGACCACCATGACGGCGCGGGTGCGTCGCGCGCGCAGCCGCCGCAGGGACGCCGTCGGGCAGCACATCGAACCCGCCAGGTTGGCCGCCCGGGCGGCCGCGTCGAGCCCTGCCTGGTCGGCCACGCCCGGCCGGAGGTGGAGCAGCCGCAGCGCGAGGGCGTCGTACGACGCTCGGCGCAGGAGGTCGGCCGCGCCTCGGGTGATCGTCCAGGTCGGGTCGTGGCCACGGGCCCTGGTCGTCGACCGCCGCGACGGCACCGGGACCAGCACCACGGTCGACCCGACCAACCCGGCGTCGGTCACGGCGGCGTGCACGGCGTCGGCCAACAGCATCGCGAGCGGACCGCGCAGGCCGTGCATGGCGCGTTCCTTGTGGCCGAGCACCAGCGCCCGTGCGGTGCCGGCGTAGTCGGCGGCCGTCCAGGGGATGACCAGTCCTGCCGGCACTGGGCTCGGCCATGCCGGCCGGGGCGGCACCTCGAGCCCGGTCAGGCAGCTGCCGCACAGCAGTCGGCCGGGCCGAGCGCAGCCGACGCAGCGCGAGCCCAGCAGCAGGTCGGTGGCGGCGTCGGGAAGCCGTTCGAGCACCGGGCGATCGCAGCACGGTCACGAGATGGCCGCCACCGAGCCCGGCCACTCCTGTGGAGGAACTACTCAACCTACGTAGTGCACGTAGGTGACGCCCGGCGCCAGCGGTTGGTCACCGTTTCCGGCGTCGGTCGGGTCGTGGAGCTGGGTGGCGCTCATGGTGTAGAGCCGCTCGTTGGGCACGGGCGAAGACACGAGCGCGCGGGCCCCCTGCCGCTGGGTGAAGGTCTCGGCGACGTTGGGCGACCCGTCGATCGAGATGGTGACGACCTGGGAGACGCCCTTGGTCAGCAGGTGCAGCACCGCCACGCTGGTCGGCGAGCGCCACCCGATGTCGCGGACCCGCTGCACGTCGGTGTCGTTCCAGGGGATGCTTCGCGCCCGGGTGGCGCCCAGCACACCGCCCGAGTTGTCATGACGGATCCGACTGACCACCAGGTGGTCCGAACGCGGGCCGTGCAAGGCCGCGACCAGCCGGGTGCCGTCTCGGGAGACGAGGAACTTCTTCACATCACGGCCGGTCACCCCGGAGACGGTGACCGGATGGATGGTGTTGCCTTCCACGTAGAACACCCGGGCGCCGGAAGACGTGCGGTCGACCAGCCACATCCGGTCGGCGAAGTCCCAGGCCGGTCGCAGCAGGTCGGTGCCGCCGCTCACGACCTGGCGGACCGCGCCGTCGGTCGACACCGGGGCGACCAGCACCGACGTGCGGTCGGTGGAGACCGACGCCGCCTGGCGCGCGGTGAGGCTGACCCCCGTCCGCCCGAGGTCGAAACCGGGGCTGCCCAACGGGCCGGTCACCGGAGTGGTCTGACCGGCGGCGCCCGACTCGAGCACGCCGTCGTTGACCGCGAACAGCAGCGAGCTGGCCCGGACGTCATAGGGGGCGAACTCCGAGCCGCGGTCCACGCTGAACCTGGTGTCCCCGCCTGGCAGGGTCAGCGGCTGCTCGCCGATGGTGACCTCGAAGGTCTCGATCGACACGTCCTGTTTCAGCGTCCACGCCAGCTGGGTGATCATCAGGTCGGCGGCCTGCGCGGTGAGCTGGCCGGCATCGCCAGTGAGCGTGATCTCCGCGACCCCGTCGTCGGTGACCGGGACCGACAGTCCCGGCTTGAGCGTGGGCGGGATGAAGCTGCGCGAGACGTCGTCGAGCCGCGAGGCCGGCCCGGCCAGGAGTGAGTTGACCAGGGCGGTCGAGAGCTGGTCGTCGTTGGGGACGAACACCGGCTCGGGCACCAGGATGCTCGCCGACGGGTCGAAGAAGTAGACCGACGCCTGGCGGTAGTTGTCCTGGAAGAACAGCTGGTCGACGATCAGCGCGTTGGGCGCCTTGGCGATCCGGTTCTGGTCGTCCTCGACCGTCATGGGGAACGGGATCACGCGCCGGCCATCACCCCGCTTGCCGCGCCAGGTCCCGCTGCTGTCGACCCAGCGGAGCCCGGTCAGCGGGACTCTCACCACGCCCGGCTGCGCCTTGGGGAGGCGAGCGGGTCTCGAACGTGATGATCCGCTGCTCGGGCCGCCAGGCGGGTCGGGCGTCGCTGGAGAGGAACTCCTTGGCCACGTCGGTGCGGATCGGGATCGCCGTCATGGCGTTGATGAAGCCATCCACGATCGCGGTCGTCGAGTCGCCGTCCTCGGGCGACTTGGGTGTGTAGTTGGACTCCCCGGTCGTCCGGGTCGTGCCTGTGTCGGACACGGGCACGACGGGGCCGGCATCGGGCAGGCGGACGCAGGCAGTGGTCGCTGCCAGCGCGACCAGTACGACGACGTAGCGGAGGTGGCGCGTCACGCGACCACCTCCTGCGCGTCGGTGGGCACGAGCGGCAGCGGGCTCTGCCGCAGCGGCATCCCGGCCCGGCGCGGCAGGGTCAGCCGGAACTGGGCGCCCTGGCCGAGCCGGCCCCAGGCCTGCAGCCACCCGCCGTGCAGATGGGTGTCCTCCAGCGAGATGGACAGCCCGAGCCCCGTGCCGCCGCTGGTGCGGGCGCGGGCCGGGTCGGCGCGCCAGAACCGGTTGAAGACCATGGCCGACTCCCCCGCCCGCAGGCCCACGCCGTAGTCCCGGACGGCGATCGCGGCGGCCTGCTCGTCGCCGGCGACGTGGATGACGATGTCGCGGCTCTCGGCGTGGTCGATGGCGTTGGTGACCAGGTTGCGCACGATCCGCTCGACCCGCCGGACGTCGGCCTCGGCGAGGCAGGGGTGGTCGGGTGCGTCGACCTCGACGCGGATGTCGCGCTGGCTGGCCAGGGCTCTCGTCATGTCGACGACCCGGTGGGCCACGTCGACCAGGTTGACCTCGTCGAGGTCGAGCACGGCCGCACCCGCGTCGAACCGGCTGATCTCGAGGAGGTCGACCAGCAGCGTCTCGAAGCGGTCGAGCTCGGTCTGCAGCAGCTCGGCCGCCCGCGACGTGGAGGGGTCGAAGCTCCGGCGCGCGTCGTGCAGCACGTCGCCGGCCATCCGCACGGTCGTGAGCGGGGTGCGCAGCTCGTGGGACACGTCCGAGACGAACTGCTGCTGAACCCGGCTCAGCTCCTCGAGCTGCCGGATCTGGCGTTGCAGGTTGCTCGCCATCTGGTTGAACGACGTCGCCAGCCGGGCAAGGTCGTCCTCACCGGTGACCTGGACCCGCTCCTGGAGGTGCCCGGCTGCCAGCCGCTCGGCGACGCGGCGCGCCATCCGCACGGGCGTGACCACCTGACGCGTCACCAGCCAGGTCAGCCCGGCGACCAGCACCAGCAGCAGCACGGCGGCGGTCAGCAGCGCCCGGGTGACCAGCGCCATCGTCTCCTGCTCCTCGGCGAGCGGGTACAGGAAGTAGAGGGTGTAGACGTCGCCGTCGGCCGGCAGGGTCACCTGGGAGCCGACCACGATGCCGGGACCGGTCACCGCGCTGGGGCCCGTGAAGGTGCTGCGGAGGTCGGTGTAGGTCCAGGCCGTGTCGGCCACGCCGTCGAAGTGCTCTTGCAGGCTGACCGGCACGCTCTGGGTGTCGAGACCAGGCGTCCATCTCGGGCCGCGCTTCTCGATCGGTGCGCCGTTGGACCCTGCGGGCCCGGCCAGTACGACGCTGAAGCCGCGGGTCTGTCCGCGCACGATGATGGGCTCCACGACAAGGCGTTGCTGGCCCTGGGCGTTGCTGTCGGTGCCGAGCGTGCCATCGAGCCGCGCCTTGGCGTCGGCCACCTCGTTGTTGGTCTCGGCCACGACGGCGTCCACGCGGTGCTTGAGCAGTCCCTGCTGGGTCTGCTGGAGCAGCAGCCAGCCGACCACGCTCACCACCACCGCCGAGAGCAGCAGCGTGCTGACCACGACGCGCGCCTGGATGGACCGACGCCAGAACGTCAGGCCGCGGCGTACGGCGGAGGGAAGCGAGCGGTTGGCCATGGGCTGGGCCGGGTCGGCCTAGGAAGTCCCGGCTTTGTAGCCGACGCCGCGCACGGTCACCACGATCTCGGGGTTCTCGGGGTCGTGCTCGACCTTGGAGCGCAGCCGCTGCACGTGCACGTTGACCAGTCGGGTGTCGGCGGCGTGGCGGTAGCCCCAGACCTGCTCGAGCAGCACCTCACGGGTGAACACCTGCCACGGCTTGCGGGCCAGACAGACCAGGAGGTCGAACTCGAGGGGCGTCAGGTTGATCTGCGCGGAGTCACGGGTGACCGCGTGCCCGGCCACGTCGATGGACAGGTCGCCGATGGTCAGCGCCTCGTGGTCGCTGGTGTCGAAGCGGCGGACCCGGGCCCGGATGCGCGCGATCAGCTCCTTGGGCTTGAACGGCTTGACGACGTAGTCGTCTGCACCGGTCTCGAGCCCGACCACCACGTCGACGGTGTCGCTCTTGGCCGTCAGCATCACGATGGGCACGCCCGACTCGGCGCGGATCTCCTTGCAGACGTCGATGCCGTCCTTGCCCGGGAGCATCACGTCGAGGAGCACCAGGTCGGGTCGGAAGTCCCGGAAGGCGTCCAGGGCCTCGTCGCCCCGAGCGCAGGTTCGTCCCTCGAAACCCTCTTGGCGCAGCACGATCATCAGCATCTCGGCCAGCGAGGCGTCGTCGTCGACGACGAGGACGCGGCCCTTGGAGCCGATGTCGTTGCTATGGGTCATGCCTGCAATCTTGCCAGCGGATACCCCAAGATCGGCGGCTTCGCGGGCGATCGCCGCGCGCGGCCGTCGGTCACAGGGGTCTGTTCGGGCCTCAGTAGCGGTACTGGTCGGGCTTGTAGGGACCCGCGACGTCGACGCCGAGGTAGCCGGCCTGGGCCGGGGTCAGCTCGGTCAGCTTGACGCCGAGGCTGCCCAGGTGGAGGCGCGCGACCTCCTCGTCGAGGTGCTTGGGCAGCACGTAGACACCCACGGGATAGTCCTCGGGCTTGGTGAACAGCTCGATCTGGGCCAGCACCTGGTTGGTGAAGGAGTTGGACATCACGAAGCTGGGGTGGCCGGTCGCGTTGCCGAGGTTCATCAGGCGACCCTCGGACAGCACGATGATCGAGTTGCCCGCCGGGAAGGTCCACAGGTCGACCTGCGGCTTGACGTTCTTGCGCTCCGCGACGCCCGGGGCCTCGAGGCCCGCCATGTCGATCTCGTTGTCGAAGTGGCCGATGTTGCCCAGGATCGCCTGGTGCTTCATCCGCGACATCTGCTCGACGGTGACGACGTCCTTGTTGCCGGTCGCCGTGATGATGATGTCGGCGACGTCGAGCACGTTGTCGAGGGTGTCGACCTGGTAGCCGTCCATGGCGGCCTGCAGGGCGCAGATCGGGTCGATCTCGGTGACGATGACGCGGGCACCCTGGCCGCGCAGCGACTCGGCGCAGCCCTTGCCGACGTCGCCGTAGCCGCAGACGACCGCCACCTTGCCGCCGATGAGGACGTCGGTGGCGCGGTTGATGCCGTCGATGAGCGAGTGGCGGCAGCCGTACTTGTTGTCGAACTTGGACTTGGTCACCGAGTCGTTGACGTTGATGGCCGGGAAGAGCAGCGAGCCTTCCTTCATCATCTCGTAGAGACGGTGCACGCCGGTGGTGGTCTCCTCGGTGACGCCCTTGATCTCACCGGCGATCTTGGTCCAGCGGTCGGTGCTCTCGGCGAGGCTCGCGTTGAGCACCTCGAAGATGACCTTCTGCTCGTGGCTCGTGGCGGTGGTCGGGTCGGGCGCGACCCCGGCCTTCTCGGCGTCGAGGCCGAGGTGGACCAGCAACGTGGCGTCGCCGCCGTCGTCGAGGATCATGTTGGCGAACTTTCCGCCCGGCCACTGCAGGATCTGTTGGGTGCACCACCAGTACTCCTCCAGCGACTCGCCCTTCCACGCGAAGACGGGGACACCGTTGGGGTTGTCGACGGTGCCCTCGGGGCCGACCGCGATCGCGGCGGCCGCGTGGTCCTGGGTGGAGAAGATGTTGCAGGAGGCCCAGCGGACCTCGGCGCCCAGCGCCACCAGCGTCTCGATCAGGACGGCCGTCTGGATCGTCATGTGCAGCGAACCCGCGATCCGGGCGCCGGCGAGCGGCTTGGTGTCGCCGTAACGGGCCCGCATCGCCATCAAGCCGGGCATCTCGTGCTCGGCGAGGCTGATCTCGGTCCGGCCGAAGTCGGCAAGGGAGAGGTCGGCGACCTTGAAGTCCATGATGGCGTCCTCGTGAGTGCGGTGGGCTGAAGTCCGTTCAGGTTAGAACGGCGCCCGCCCATCCCCCCAATCCTCGAGCCCTTCCCGGCGCCGTCGTACGACGCTCAGTGACCGGCGGGCGGAGGGGGCTCGGGACGCTCGTCGGGGACGTGGTCGGCGCGGTAGAGGTCGGGCTCCAGGTAGATGACCTGGGCGATCGGCTCGGCCGCGCGGATGGCCCGCTCGGCCGCGTCGATGGCCGCCGCGAGCTCTTCGATCGTGGTGCCCGGCCGGACGCCGACCTTGGCGGCGACGAGGAGCTCCTCGGGCCCGAGGTGCATGGTCTTGAGATGGATCACCCGGTCCAGCCCCGGCTGCTCGTCGAGCGCCTTGCGGATCCGTCCCTCGGCCTCGGGGGTAGCCGACTCGCCGAGCAGCAGGCTCTTGGTTTCGATGGCCAAGGTGACGGCGACGACGACCAGGAGCACGCCGATCATGGCGGTGCCGACGACGTCGAAGTAGAGGTTCTCGGTGATCAGCGACAGGGACACGGCCAGCAACGCGAAGAGCAGACCGAGCAGTGCGGCCAGGTCCTCCAGCAGGATGACCGGCAGCTCGGGCTGCTTGGCGCGCCTGATGAACGAGAAGATCGATGCCTCGCCCCGGACCTTGTTGGTCTCGATGAGCGCCGTGCGGAACGACAACGACTCCAAGACGATGGCTACCGCCAGCACCGCCAAGGGCACCCACCACCAGGTGCTGTCGAGGATGGAGTCCTCGGGGTGACCGTGGGCATCGTGGATCTCGTGGTACTTGTGCCACGCCTCGTAGAGAGCGAACAGCCCGCCGACGGTGAACAGCACGATCGAGACGATGAACGCATAGATGTAGCGCTCGCGGCCGAAGCCGAACGGATGCTCCTCGGTCGCCCCACGGCGGCTGCGCTTGCCGCCCAGGAGGAGCAGACACTGGTTGCCCGCGTCGGCGACCGAGTGGATCGCCTCGGCCAGCATCGAGCTGACGCCGGTCAGCGCAAACGCGAGGAACTTCGTCAAGGCGATGCCGGTGTTGGCGAGCAGCGCCGCGACGACCGCCTTGGTCCCACCCTCGGCTGACATGTCGGCAGGTTATCGGGGCGTCAGTCGTCCACCAGACCGAGGCGGAGGTACGCCGCCGCATAGGTGCCGCTCAGCAGCAGCGAGGCATAGCGGGCCACCTCGGAGGTGGCGTCGGCGTCCACGGACTCGGCGCGTACGCCGTGCGCTGCGGCGGCGGCCATCAACCGGCCCCGCTGCTCGCGCACGAGCGGGTCGTCGGCTCCGTCATCGAGCATCACCAACACCGGGCGCAGCTCGCCCGGTTCGTCCGCGAACGGGTCGTCGAAGACGTTGCGCGGCGCCGCGGCCTCGATCACGGGCAGCAGGTGCTCGGCGTCGCCGGCGATCGCGGTGCGCCCGCTGGCCCGGCGGATCGACTCGGCCACCCGACGGGCGGCCCTGGCGGCCAGCACCGATCCGCCCCAGACGACCGGAACGGCGTCGGCGAGGGCGATCGCCAGCGTCTTGGCCGGGTTGACGGCCAGGTCGTGGTGCGGGGAGCAGGCCGTCGCGACGGCGTCGAGGGCATCGGCGACCTGCTCGTGGTCGGCAGGTGGGCCGAGGTCGACGCGGTCGAGGTACTCCAGCACCACCACGGCGGTGGCCAGCTGGTCGCGGGTGATCGTCGGCAGCACGGTGCTGTAGCGACCCGGCGCGTGCTCGCCGACCAGGGACCGCTCGGGGCACGCGACGACGACCTGGCAGCCGCGCCGGACCGCCTCGGCCACGGCGGAGGCGGTGCCGACGTCCCCGCCGTCGGGAGCGAGTACGACGACAAGGTCGAGCCCGCCGGCCCAGCCGGGAAGCCCGGGGTTGGGCCAGGCCACGAACGGCACCGGGCACCACGGCTCCAGGGCGGCCCGCAGCAGCCGGGAGTCCGGGCCGGCCGCGATCACCGCCCGGGGACGTGACTGCTCGTGGCTTCGGGTGACCGCCTCGGCGAGCGCCTCCTCGACCTCGGCTGCCTCACGGCGTACGCGGGCACCGGACTCGGCCAGATGGCGGAGCGGGGCGTCGGCGCGGGTGAGGGTCGTCTCGTCATCGAGGCGGGACTCGTCGAACCAGGGCATCGGGGCGGACCGACTCAGCCGGGCCGGCGGGCTTCGTCGACGAGCAGCACCGGGATGTCGTCGCGAACCGGGTAGGCGAGGCCGCAGCCGGAGCACACCAGCTCCTCGTCGACGGCGTCGAGCCGCGCATGGCAGCTCGGACAGACGATGAGCGCCATCAGTGCGGGGTCGATGTTCACGCGTTGCTCCTGATCCGGGCCAGGACGTCGTCGCGGACCCGCTGCATGGTCTGCTCGTCCCTGCCCTCGACGTTGAGCCTGAGCAGCGGTTCGGTGTTGGACGGCCGGACGTTGAACCACCAGTCGTCGGTGGTGACGGTGAGCCCGTCGAGGTGGTCGACCGCGGCGCCGTCCATGCTGGCGTACGACGCCTCGATGTCGGCCGCGATCTTGGCCGGGTCGTCGACCGTCGAGTTGATCTCGCCGCTGACGACGTAGCGCTCGAAGTCGACCAACAGCTCCGACAGCGACCGGTCGGTGTCGGAGAGGGCCGAGAGGGTGTGCAGCGCGGCCAGCATCCCCGAGTCGGCGCGCCAGAAGTCACGGAAGTAGAAGTGGCCGCTGTGCTCGCCGCCGAAGATCGCGTCGGTCTCGGCCATCGTCGCCTTGATGTAGGAGTGACCTACCCGGCTCCGCACGGGCTTGCCCCCGAGCTCGGCGATGATCTCGGGCACGGCGCGGCTGGTGATCAGGTTGTGGATCACGCTCGCGCCCGGGTCGCGAAGCAGCTCGCGGGACGCGATGAGCGCGGTCAGCGTCGAGGGCGAGACCGCGCGGCCGTTCTCGTCGACCACGAAGCAGCGGTCGGCGTCGCCGTCGAAGGCCAGGCCGAGGTCCGCCTCCTCCGCGACGACCCGGGCCTGCAGGTCGACGAGGTTCTCCGGCTCGATCGGGTTGGCCTCGTGGTTGGGGAAGGTGCCGTCGAGCTCGAAGTACATCGGCACCACCTCGACCTGCTCAGCACCGACGGCCTCGAAGACCGCGGGGGCCGTCAGCCCGGCCATACCGTTGCCGGCGTCGATGACGACCTTGAGCCGGCGACCCTCGACGGGGGCGAGCTTGAGGAGGTGCTCGGCGTAGCCCTCGAGCACGTCGGACTCGGTCACGTCACCGAGGTGCTCGGCGACCGGGGTGTCGCCGGCCACGGCGGCGTCACGGATCTCGACCAACCCCGACTCCATGCCGATCGGCTGGGCGCCGACCCGGCACATCTTGATGCCGTTGTACGCCGCGGGGTTGTGGCTCGCGGTGAACATCACACCCGCGTGGCCGAGGGTGCCCGACGCGTAGTAGAGCTCGTCGGTCGACACCAGCCCGATGAGCACGACGTCGGCGCCGGCGCTCGTGGCCCCCTGGGCGAATGCGTCGGCCAGCCCCGGTGAGCTGGCGCGCATGTCGTGGCCGACGACAACCGTGTCCGAACCGACGACGGCGACGAACGCGGCCCCGACGCGACGGGCCAGCTCCTCGTCGAGCTGCTCGGGCACGAGGCCGCGAACGTCGTAGGCCTTGAAGATCGCGCCCACGTTGGCGGGATCCACGGTGGTCATGGCGGCGACTCTAACGGGCGGTCTGGGTCAGTCGGTGCTGAGCATCCGCAGGTGACCACGCCGGGCGGTCTCGCGCCCGGTCTCGGCGCTCGGCGGGGAGGTGACCGGCGGGGCCGGCCGGGCCGCCTCGCGGACGGCGTCGGCGAGGGCCAGCAGGTCGTCGGACGTGGGTCCGCCCGCGCGCGGGTCAGGCGCCAGCCGGAGCACGTCCCAGCCCCGTGGGGCGCTCAGCCGCTCGGAGTGCACCTCGCACAGGTCGTAGGCGTGCGGCTCGGCGTAGGTGGCGAGCGGGCCGAGCACCGCGGTCGAGTCGGCGTAGACGTAGGTGAGCGTGTTCACCGCCGGCCGCCCGCAGGCGGTGCGCGAACAGCGACGGCTCAGACTCACGGGCCGAACGTACCTCCGGCGCAGGTCCGCGCGGCTCAGGCTCGCTGCGCGGCGACCGCCGACCCGCCAACAGCTCTAGCGGCTATTCGGTCCCGTAGCGCGGATCCACGGTCGAGGGCTCGACCCCCAGCAGCTCCGCGACCTGCTCCACCACCACCGTGAGCACCAGCGCCTCGAGGTCCGCGCGGGTCTCGCTGCGGTGCTCGATCGGCCGCCGGAAGAGGACCAGCCGCGTGGGGTTGCCGCTGGTGCCGCGGATCAGCGACGAGAGCGGGACCGTCCCCGTCTCCCAGTCGTCGGGGATCTGCGGCGCGTCCTCGACGGCGTACTCGACGAGACCGAGCCGGTCCTGCCACCGCTCGTCGATCTCCGTGACGATGCCCAGCGCGAGCTCGTCGAAGCGCTCCTTGGGCGTCGGCAGCACCGGTCGCCCGGGCCGCTCGGGCAGCACCGCCGGCCCACGCATGCCGCGGCCGCGCCGGTCGCGACCCGAACGCCGCCGCAGTGGCCGCTGCTCGGGCCCGCTGTCCACGGAGTTGTCCACGCCGTTGGTCACTGGTGGAGCCTATGCCGATCGAGGCGGCGTCGATGACAGGACTACGGCAGGGCCGGTCGCACGTCGGGCACCAGGCCGGTCATCACCAGGTCGCCGAGCCCCAGCACGGCGGCCCCGCCGTCGGTGACCACGACCGCGCCGCGCACGGTCGTGCCGCTCGGGGTGACCTGCACCAGCACGGCCCGCTCCGGCAGCCGCACCGAGGACGTCTGGCCCGGCACGAGGTCGACGGTGACGACCTTCTTGCCTCCGCCGTCGAGGCGCGCGACCACCTCCGCCGTGCCGACGCCGTCGCCGGAGAGCACGACGGTCGCCTGGCCGTCCGGGAGGATCGTCTGCGTCTCGCCGCGTGAGGACCGGCAGCGGGACCGCGTGGGAGAGGTCGCCGGCCACGAACGAGCGCAGCGTCGCGGTCACGGGATGGCTGGCCTCCACGTGCAGGCCCACGGCGCCGTCCTCGATGGCGGGGCCGAGGATGCCGGTGAGCGGCACCCGGACGACGGAGCCGGGCGGTACCCGCACCTCGTCGAGGCCCTCGGGCCGGAACGCCGAATCCTTGGTCACCACCCGCACGACGGCGCGGACCTCGTCGTCGCCGGCGTTGGCCAGCACCAGCGCGCGCGTGCCTTCACCGGCGGGCAGGCCGAGCAGCGTGAGGTCGTCGCCGGCGTCCTGGGATGCCAGCCAGTCACTGCCGGCCTCGCCCGCGGCCGAGCTCGTCGAAGCTGTCGGCCGCGTAGGCACCGAGCCGACCGCGCGACACCACGACATGGGCGGCCAGCTCGCCGCGGATGGGGGTCGCCTCCGCCAGATCGACGCGCAGGCTCCGGCCGCCCGGGACGGTGATGCCGCGCAGGCTCGGGGCGTCGACCGGGCCGCGAGGACCGATGAGCGTGATGTCGGCGACGGCCGGCCCCGGGTCGGGGTTGACCAGCTCGAGCACGGACTGGTGGCGCGCCGCTGCGCCGAGACCCGTGAACCACTGGTCGGAGGCCGGTGCCCGGCACACCACCGCCGCCGGTCCCTCGTCCTGACGTGCCGCGATCAGGCCGGGCGCCATCCGGCCGGTACCCCGCACGGTCACGGGGCCGTCGCCCGGTTCGGCCACAGCCGGCCGGTCGGCCGGCACCTCCACGGTCGTGGTCGCGCCGTCGCCCGAGCTGGTGAGCTCGACCGAGCCCGACTCGCCGCTCGCGCTCGCCACGGACACCGTCGGATCGCCGGTCAGGCTGCTCGGGCAGGTGAGGATGGCCAGGTTGAGGCGGGTCGGCGTCGGCGGATGGGCCGTCGCGGCCGGGGTGTCCGGTCGCACCAGGGCCAGGGTCCCGATGGTCAGAAGGGGCAGGATGATGGCGACCACGGCGGTCGCGTTCAGCCGCATCCGGCGCGCCACCCGCTCCACCGGGGGCAGCGCGACCCGACGGCCGCGGGGGTTCTGACGGCTCACGACTCCCTCCTGGCGCGCGTGCTCGGCGCGCACAGCACCAGCACCAGCACGATGGCGACGCCCTGCAGCACCAGCAGGCCGATCCGCAGCCACGAGCGGGATCCGTCGAGGGCGTGCTCGTCGACGGGACGGCTCAGCTCCCACGCCCGCGTGGAGCGGTCCTCGGCACTGCGCTGCTCGAGGCCGCCGGAAGCGTCGAGCCCCGAGGCCACGGTCCCGTCGGCGGGCGCCGGCAGCACGACGTACTGGATGCCCGCCTCGGCGAGCCGCGCCACGACGGCCGCGCGCGGCCGCGAGGTCAGCTCCTGCACGTCGGCGTCGAACTGCGGATCGACTGGCGTCGACGCGAGGATCTCGTCCTCCCCGATGGTGACGCCGTCGCCGCGCCGCACGGCGTACGTCAGGCCGTCTTCCACGCTGCCGCGGATGACCAGGATGCCGTGGGCCGGTCCCGCCACCGAGGCCTGCACCATGTACGCCGGGATGCCGGTGTCGCGGTCGTCGGTGAGCTCGCCGGGACCCTGGAGCACGAACCAGCCGAGGCCCAGCAACGGGATCATGGCCGCCACCGCGGTCGCGAGGGCCGGCACCAGTCGGCGCCCGGACGTGCCGAGCCGCCTGGCCCGGGTCGCCAGCCCATGGATGGCGATGAAGCCGGCGACCACGAAGGCGCCGCGGAGCAGGACGAGGAGGAAGCCGAGCCCCGGCCGGGCCTCGCCGACCGGAAGCATGAATCCGACCGCGCCCAGGGCTGCCGCCGTGAGAGCCGCCACGAACGCCACCACCCACACCACGAGCACGGGGATCCGGGTGCGGGAGGGGATCAGCGCGAGGACGGCCATCACGAGCAGCCCGAGGCCGAGCCACCACGGGGCCCCCAGGTCGGCCGGCAGCCGACCCATCAGCAGGTCGCCGAAGTCGAGCAGCGGGTCGGGCAACCGGCCGGAGTCGAGCAGCAGGTTGGCGGCGGCGCCGTTCAGCACCGCGGGCAGCCACCACGGCGCCAGCAGCACGGGCACGGCGACGAGCCCGACCACGGGTGGTCCCCAGACCGAGCGGTCACGCATCACGCTCGGCACGATGGCGAAGGCGACGGCGACCATCACCACCCCGAGCGCGGCCGCGAAGAACCAGGCCACGGGCGTGAAGGCCGTCACCAGCGCCAGCAGCAGTGCGGACCGCCAGGCGGCCCGCCAGCGCCGGTCGGGTTCGGGATCGGCGAAGCCGAGGGCGGCGTGGCCCAGCCAGGGCAGCGTCGCCGCGGCGACCACGATGCCGAGGCGCCCGTCACCCCACGCCCCGCTCACGACAGGGACAAGCGCGTAGGTGGCCGATGCCACGGCCAACAGCCAGCGAGGGGCCCCAGCGGCGTCGGCGAGGTGACCCACCACCCGCAGGAACCGCCAGGCTCCCCAGAAGGCGACCGGGACCGCCAGCAACAGGATCGCCGAGACCGCGGCGACCACGCTCCCGCCCAGGATCGAGGCGAGCATCGCGAGGGGCAGCACGTACGCCGGCGCGGGCACCGCAGTGCCCTGGCCCAGGGGGTGCCACGACTCGGCGTACAGCTGCCAGAGGTCGCGGGCCCGGTCGGGCGCGGCGGACAGCCCGCCGCCGCTGACGGGGCCGATCGCCTCCCGCGCGCCGATGAGCACCAGCAACACGAACAGGGCGACGCCGATCGCCACCGGGTTGGTCAGGAACCGGGCGACCATGCCGGTGTCGGCCGCCGGCCCCTCGTCCTCGTCGGTGGTGGTGACGCGCCGCGGAGAGACGGGATGGGTCTCGGCTTCGGCCTCCGCGGCTGCCGCCCGGCGGCGCTCGGCGACGTCCTGGGCCTGGTGGGTCACCGCCGTCACCAGGTCGCCGACCACGTCGAGGCCGTGGCGGTACGGCACCCACCAGGGTGCCAGCAGCCCGTGCACGTCGCCGGTCCCTTGCGCCCGGCGTTTGCGGTCGCGACGCGCGGACACGATCTGGCCGGGGCTGCCGTAGAGGGAGACCAGGGCGGCCAGCTCGTCGAGCGACTGCCCGACCGCCCGCACCAGCAGGAAGCCCACGACTCGCAGCAGCGTGCCCATCCCGAGCCGGAGCACCTGCCACGGGAGCTTCCGGCCGCGGGTGTTGACCAGCAGTGTGTAGAGAGCGGCCCGGCGCTCCTGGTAGTGGGTGTGCCGCCCGGTCAGGGGCGTGCGGCGGACGCCGCGATGGGCGGCCTCGACGTGGAACACGACCGCCGAGGGCACCACGACGGTCTTGTGGCCGCTGGCGGCGGCCCGCCACCCGAAGTCGATGTCGTTGCCGAAGACGGCCAGCTGGTCGTCGAAGCCGCCGAGATCCTCGAGCACCGAGCGACGGACCAGCATGCCGGCCGTGTTGACGGCGAGCACGCGGCGTACGTCGTCGTGCTGGCCCTGGTCGTACTCGCCGCGCTCGAGGCCCGTCTCGCGGCGACCGGTGCCCGAGATGGTGACCCCGACCTCCAGCAGCCGGCGCAGCGATGGCCACTCGCGCAGCTTGGGGCCGAGCACGTCGGCCGCCGGGTCGTCGGCGGCCGCGGCGAGCAGCTCGGCCAGCGCGTCGGGAGCCGGGTTGACGTCGTCGTGGAGCAGCCAGACCCACTCGGCATCGGGGGCCGCGTCAAGGCCGTGGCGGACGGCGGCAGGGAAAGAGGTGGCCGACGAGACCCTGACGACGGTGTCGGCGACTTCGTCGACAAGGTCGGCGCTGGCGTCCTTGCTGCCGGTGTCGACGCCGACGACGTGGTCTGGCATCCGCCGCTGCGCCTGCAGCCCCGCCAGCACCGACGGCAGCCACCTGGCTCCGTCGTGGCTGACGACGAGCGCGACAACGCGCCCTGCTGGAGCCGGGTCCACGGTCGCCAACCCTAACGGCGACCTCCACGCGGCCCCGCCCGGGCGTCAGGCCCGGGCCGGGCGCCCGAACGGCGACCGATCAGACCGCCTTCTTCTTCAGCTTGCGCCGCTCACGCTCGGAGAGACCACCCCAGATCCCGAAGCGCTCGTCGTTCATCAGCGCGTACTCGAGGCAGTCACCCCGCACGTCGCAGGTCAGACAGACCTTCTTGGCCTCCCTGGTGGAGCCGCCCTTCTCGGGGAAGAACGCCTCGGGATCGGTTTCGGCGCACAACGCGCGCTCCTGCCAGCCCCCGTCTTCGGCGTCTGGTTCGAGGAGAAACAGTTCTCTCACGGCATTCGCCCTTTCGACCCGATGTTGCTAACAACACTGTTGGAATTACATGCCTGTCGTACCGCAAAAGTCAAGCCCGTGTCTGGTATACAGCGGAGCCGATCGGGGTGGTCTGGACCGCCGACCCGGCCGCGGGGCCCGCTCCCGATGGGTGCAGGCTGTGGCCATGCAGGCCGACCGACGCGACAGATACGAGCGTCTCACGGTGCTCTCCGGCGGCATCGGGGGTGCCCGGTTCCTGCAGGGCCTGCTCCACGGGATCGCCACCGGGCGGCTGCCCGGAGTCGCTCCCGACGCCGTGGTCACGGTGATCGCCAACACCGCCGACGACCTGTGGGTGCACGGCCTGAAGGTGTGCCCCGACCTCGACACCGTGATGTACACGCTGGGCGACGGCATCGACCCCGAGCGCGGCTGGGGACGCCGCGAGGAGACGTGGAGCGCCAAGGAGGAGCTTGCGGCGTACGGCGTGGAGCCGACGTGGTTCGGCCTCGGTGACCGCGACCTGGCCACCCACCTGGTGCGCACCCAGATGCTCGACGCGGGCTACCCCCTCTCCGAGGTGACGGAGGCGCTGTGCCGGCGCTGGCTGGCTCCCGTAGTCGGGACGAGAGTGCGGTTGCTGCCGATGACCGACGACCGGGTCGAGACCCACGTCGCCGTGCCCGACGCCGACTCCCCCAGCGGTCGGCGGGTCGTGCACTTCCAGGAGTACTGGGTGCGGCTGCGGGCCGAGGTGCCCGCCGAGGCGCTGGTCTTCGTCGGCCTCGAGGAGGCCACGCCCGGTCCCGGCGTCATCGACGCGATCACCGACGCCGACCTGGTGCTGGTCCCGCCGAGCAACCCCGTCGTGTCCGTGGGCACCATCCTCGGGGTCCCGCGGGTGCGCGAAGCGCTACGGGCCACCACGGCGCCGGTCGTCGGTCTCTCCCCGATCGTCGGCGGCCACCACGTGCGGGGCATGGCCGAGCAGTTGCTGCGCACGATCGGCGTGGAGGTGAGCGCCGCGGCGGTCGGCGTGCACTACGGCGCACGCTCCCAGGGCGGCGTGCTCGACGGCTGGCTCGTCGACGAGTCCGACGTGGACGCCGTCGACGTGGTGAACGCCGCCGGGCTCGCCTGCGCTGCGGTGCCGCTGATGATGACCGACCTCGACGCCACGGCCGCGATGGCGGCAGCCGCCGTCGCCCTGGTCGGATGACCGGTCCCCCTCCGATGCCCAGGCTGACCGTGCTGGCGCCCGACGGCGCCCCCGAGGTCACCGCCGGCGACGACCTCGCGGCGATGGTCGCCGCCCTGGTCGACCTCGACGACGGCGACATCGTGGCGGTCACCAGCAAGGTGGTCGCGAAGGCAGAGGGCGGGGTCCGCGTAGGCGACCGCGAGGAGGCGTTGGCCGGCGAGACCGTCAGGGTGGTCGCCCGCCGCGGACCGACCGCCATCGTGCGCACCCACCACGGCCTGACCCTGGCCGCGGCCGGTGTGGACGCCTCCAACGTCGCGGCCGGCCACGTCGTGCTGCTACCCGCAGACCCTGACGCCTCGGCGAGGATGATCCGGCGGCGGCTGAACGAGCTGACTGGCCGGGCGGTCGGCGTGCTGGTCACCGACACGGCGGGCCGGCCGTGGCGCGAGGGGCAGACCGACATCGCGATCGGTGCCGCCGGGCTGCGGGTGCTCGAGAGCTACGAGGGGCGCACCGACCCACACGGAAACCTGCTGAGCGTCACCGCCCCGGCGGTGGCCGACGAGCTGGCCGGGGCCGCCGAGCTGGCCCAGGGCAAGCTCGCCGGGAGGCCGTTCGCAGTGCTGCGTGGCCGCGCCGACCTGGTGCTGCCGGTCGACGACGACGGCCCCGGCGCCACCGCTCTGTTGCGCGCCGAGCACGCCGACATGTTCGGGTACGGCGCCCGTGAGGCCGTGGTCCGGGCCCTGGCCGGGGATCCGGCCGCCCAGGCCGGGTTCGGAGCGCCGGCGGCTGCCGAAGAGGTGGTCGCGACGCTCGCCGAGCTGACCGGTACCCGGCCCCTGGTCGACGGGGGCGACGTGGTGTTCGATGCGCCGGACGCTCGGGTGGCGTGGCTGGTCGGCGTGGCGGCGTACGCACACGGGTGGGAGGTCGTCGCCGGGGCCGCCGACGAGGAATCCAAGGTCCGGCTCAGGGCGCTTCACCCTCTTCCGTAGACTCTGCCGTCGAAGTCCGCACAGCGGATCTGTTCCCCCACACGCACCCCGAGGACCCGCACGTGGCCAAGCAAGTCAAGACCGACCGTCAGGCGGTCATCGAGTCGATCCGTTCGCAGCAGAAGAACACGGAGCGGAAGCGCGGCCTGGCCATCGTCGGCGTGTGCACGGTCGTGGCCGTGCTGATCATCGGGCTGGCGGCGTACCGCCCGATCAAGAACGCGTGGGACATGCGCCAGTTCAGCAACGTGGCGATCGACAAGATCGGCGCGCCGGCGACGGTCTGTGCCAAGGAGACGACCAAGCCGGCGACGGGCAACCAGCAGCACATCCCCGACGGTCAGGCGATCTTCTACCCCGACGCCCCGCCGGCCTTCGGCGAGCACTACAACACCCCTGACCCGATGCAGCGCAAGCTCTACACCGAGGGCGACCGTCCCGAGCTGGGCGTCCTGGTGCACAACCTGGAGCACGGCTACACGATCCTCTGGTACGACCAGACCGTCGCCGACGACACCGAGCAGATGAACCAGCTGCGGGGCATCGCCGACAAGTTCGAGGGCACCAGCAACCTGCGGTTCAAGTTCAAGGCCGTGCCGTGGCTGGAGTCGGACGGCAAGGCCTTCCCCGACGGGAAGCACATCGCCTTCACCCACTGGTCGATCGGCGGCAGCGACAAGGACCCGTCCGGAGACGCCCAGGTCGGCGTGTGGCAGTTCTGCTCTGCTGTCTCGGGCGAGGCCTTGAACGACTTCATGATCAGGTACCCCTACCTCGACTCGCCCGAGCCCGAAGGCGCATAGGCGTGGCCGCACCCGGTCCGCTGCCGGCGGATGCCCGTCGGGTCGCGATCGTGAGCGGCTACTTCAACCCGCTGCACATCGGCCACCTCGACATGATGGAGGCAGCGCGGGCGCTCGCCGACGCGCTGGTCGTCATCGTCAACAACGACGCCCAGCAGCAGGCCAAGAAGAGCAAGGTCATCACCACGGAGACCGACCGGCTGCGGATCGTCGAGGCGCTCCGTGTCGCCGACGCCGCCATGGTGGCGGTCGACGACGACGGCAGCGTCGCGGCGAGCCTCGAGCTGATCCACGCGACGTACCCGGGGCTGGAGCTGACGTTCTGCAACGGCGGCGACCGCTCCGAGACCGGCACGCCCATCCCCACGGCCGAGGGCGCCGTCTGCGAGCGACTAGGCATCCAGATGGCCTGGGGCGTCGGCGGCGACAACAAGGCCGACTCCAGCTCGCGCATCAACGAGGCGCTGGGGATCTAGCGCCGCCTGCTGGTTGAGGCAGTGCGGCGGGACGCGATCAGTTCGAGACGATCAGTCATGCCGTCTCCGAGTCCTCATGAACCAACGCTGATGATCGTCTTCCCCTGGCGTCGCTGGGTCGGGTTGAGGGCTGCGACCGCACTGTCGAGGGACGCGGTGGTTCCGATGTTCGTGCGCAGTCGTCCGTCCCGCACCCGCTGCACGATCTCACCCAGCTCGGCGCGATTGGCCTCGACCACGAAGTCGACCGCCAGGCCGTCAGCGGGCCGGGCCTCGACCGGGCCGACGACGGACACCAGCGTTCCTCCAGCCCTGATCAGGGCCGCGGACCGCTTCTGGACGTCGCCGCCGATGACATCGAAGACCAGATCGACTTCGCCGACATCTTCGAGGGCGTCGTTCTCGAGGTCGACGAACTCCTGTGCGCCGAAGTCGAGCGTCTTCTCACGATCGACGGCGCGTCCAGTGCCGATGACGTAGGCGCCGGCCTCACGCGCGAGCTGCGTCACCATCGTTCCGACCGCGCCCGCTGCGCCATGCACGAGGACGCTCTGCCCCGACTCAAGGCGGCCGTGCTGGAACAGTCCCTGCCACGCGGTGAGACCTGAGATCGGCAGGGATGCGCCTGCCGTGAACGCGACGTCGCCCGGCAAGGGCGCGAGGTTGCGTGCCTCGATCGCCACGTACTCCGCCAGGGTGCCGTCGCGATGCCAGTCCGCGAGGCCGAACACTCGCTGTCCCACCGACAGCCCCGTCGTGCCGTAGCCAAGGGCGGTGACCACTCCGGCGAGCTCGTGGCCGGGGATCGACGGTGTTCGGTCACGGTCGGCGCGATCGGTCCAGGTCGAGGGCCACTCCAGCTCGGTCGAGACGAATCCAGACGCATGAATCTGAACGACGACGTCGTTGATCGCCGCCGACGGCTCGGGCCGCTCGGTCAGCGTCATCCCGGCCGTTCCCGCGGCCTGGTCGGTTACCACGATCGCTTTCATGAACGCGATCCCATCACACCGGGGGCGTTGGGGCCGTCGTGATTCTCACCGGGTTTCGAGACGGGCCCCGAGAGGGCCCTCCTCAACCAACGACGCGCTAGGGGACGGTGATCTCCGGGAGCAAGGCTGCGGCGGCGGCGATCCCGGTGGCGTCGTCGGCGGCGTCGGTGACGGAGACGGCGACCAGCACCTTGCCGGCATAGAGCTGGCCGATGGGGCCCATGCTGGACAGACAGGCGAACGCCTCGTCGCCGGCGTCGACGTCCGTGACCTCGCCCTGACACAGAGCGCGGGACTGGGTGGCGTAGTCGGTCGGGTCGATGGCGATGTCGATCTTGCTCACCAACACCTCGGGGCCCTCGCCGCTCTCGGGGTCGAAGAAGCAGGCGTTCACGGTGCCGGCAGTCTCCACGGTCGGCGCACCGAGGGCGTCGCTGACCTGGTCGGCGCTGAGGTAGGGGCAGCCGCCGGTGGGCTCGTCGCCCGGACTCGGCGCACTGCTCGACGACGAGGGTGTCGGTGGCTCGGTCGCCTCACTGCTGTCGTCGCCTCCGCAGCCGGCCAGCGCCAGCATCAGAGCCACGCCACCGAGGCGGGCCATCCAGGTGCTGCTGCTCACGTCCTACCTCCCCGTCGGCTCCGGGGTCCCGGGAGCCAGGGGAAGGATGCTAGCCATTCGTCGGCGGCGGCCTCCTAGGGTGGCGCGGGTGACGACCTTCGCGGACCTCCTCGCCCGACGGCTGCGCGACGGGGCAGGGCAGCCGCTGGTGACGTGGTACGACCACGCCACGGGCGAGCGCGTGGAGCTCTCGGTGGCGACGTACGCCAACTGGGTGGCCAAGACGGCCTCACTGCTCGCCGAGGAGTACGACGCCGAGCGAGGCGGATCCCTGCGCGTCGACCTGCCCACCCACTGGCTGGGCCCGGTGTTCCTCGGTGCGGCCTGGACCCTCGGCCTGGTGGTCACCGACGACGAGCAGCCCGACGCGGTGGTCTGCGGGCCGGCGGGGCTGGACCGCTGGGCGCCCGAGGCGGGCCGGATCCCGGTGCTGGCCTGCTCGTTGCTGCCGCTGGGGGTGCGCTTCGCCGAGCCGCTGCCCGCCGGCGTGCACGACGTGGGCGTGGAGGTCTGGTCCCAGCCGGACGCGTTCACGCCGTGGGACCCGCCGGGAGGGCAGGACCGGGCGACCGACGGGCTGACGCAGGACGAGCTGTGGAGCCAAGCCGCCGCTGGGACCTCTCTTCCCAGCGGCGGCCGGCTCCTGGCAACGGCGAACCCGGCTTCCCCTTCCGGTCTCGCCGCCTTCATCGAGCCGCTTGTTCGCGGCGGCTCCCTCGTGCTGGTCTCGCACCCCGACCCGGATCGGCTCGAGGAGCTGTCTGCCACGGAGCGGTGCACGAACCGTTTCGTGGCGCCGGACTAGCCGGCCATGTCGTAGGCCTTGAACCCCTGGCCGAGGAAGCGGCGCGGCGAGAAGCCCGTCGCGGTCGCCGGCAGCAGCCAGAGGTACCCGGTCTTCTTCTCGCGCACCACGACTCCGGAGTGACCGTTGATCCCCATGTCGCCAACGCCCACCATCCAGTCGTAGCGCTTCAGGTTCAGCTTCAGCGCCCGAGGCTTCGTCAGACCTCCCGGGCCGTTGCCGGGGTAGAGCGCGACCTTCTTGCCGGTGCGGAACAGCGTGTCCGGCGCCCCGTCGCCGTCCCAGCGACCCACGGGCACCTGCGCGCCCGCCTTGATCCGCCGGAACGCGGCGTACGACGGCTTGAGCCCGGCCAGCCCGCCGCCGGGGTAGATCAGCATCGATCGGCCCTTCGGCTGACCCATCAGGTCGGGCCAGCCGTCGCCGGTCATGTCGCCGACGGCCGCGAGAAGCTTGACCTGCTTGAAGCCTCGGGCGAGCTCCACCGGAGCCGCGAACTGGCCGGCGCCGTTGCCCCGGAAGAGTCGCAGGACGTCAGACTTCTTGTTGCGCACGATCATGTCGGCGTAGCCGTCGCGGTCCCAGTCGCCGGCGCTCAGCAGCGTGTCGGCCCGCGGCAGCAGCACGCCGGTGGCGATGGGCGTCCCGGTCTCGTAGGTGCCGGGGTTGCGATAGAGCAGCAGGCTGTCGCCGCTGCGGGCGAGCAGGTCCGGCGCTGCGCCGCCGAAGGCAGACGCGCCGGCCGAGAGGCCGGTGACGCCGCCGAAGCCGGGGACCGGGCCAAGAGGGCGGCCGAACTTGCCGCTTGCGCGCCCGGGCCGCACGTACACGTCGCTCGAGCCGGTGGCCCGGACCAGCAGGTCGACCTTGCCGTCGCCGTTGAAGTCGCCGTGCCCGGTGATCGTGTCGTAGCCACCCCAGCTGCCGCGGATGCGCACGGGCTCGCCGAAGCCGACGCCGTTGATGCCGGGCGCCAGGAACAGGGCGCCGCCCGCGCCGCGCGCCACCAGGTCGGGGTGACCGTCGCCGTTGACGTCGCCGGGTCCGTCGATCAGGTTGTAGCCGGCCCAGGTGGTGCCGAGCTGCTTGACGGAGAAGCCGCCGGCGCCGTCCCCGAGGTAGGCGTCGAGCCGCCCTGCCCCCGGGTCGCGAGCGACCAGGTCGGCGTGACCATCGGCGTTGAGGTCGCCGACCGGGGTGATCAGGTCGTGACCGGCGAACCCGCCGAGCGTGTTCACGGGCCCGCCGAAGCCGCCGTTGCCGTCGCCCGGACGAACCTGCGCGGAGCCGTCGGCCGCGACCCGCGCGAGCAGGTCGGCCTTGCCGTCACCGGTGATGTCGGGGGTCAGCACCACGCTGTCGAAGCCCGCCCACCCCGTGCCGAGCGACGTGGGCGCCCCGAAGGACGTCAGGCCGTTGGTCGGGATGATGTAGGCCTGCTGGTCAGAACGCTTGCGGACGATGAGGTCGGGGTACGCCGACCCGACCAGGCTGGACTCGAGCTCGCGGCCCGCCCAGCCCTGCTGCGCGGCGGCGGCGTACTGGCGGATCAGCGGGATCTGCGCGTACAGGTACTTGCCGGGGCAGGCCGTCGCGGCCGCGTCCCGGTGCCCGTTGATCGCCTCGAAGTACTTGCTGCCGACGAGCTGCTGCGGCGAGGCCGCGTCGACGCCGTGCAGGCTGAGCTTCCAGGCGAAGAGCACCCCGTAGGCCTGCAGCATCGCGGCGGTCGGCTGGACCAGCTCGAAGTTGCCGATCGCCGACATCGCGAACGCGTAGTCGTTGTAGTTGAGGGTGTGCGCGCCGACGACGGGGCGGTCGACGCCGCCGTAGCGGCCCTCCCAGATCCGGCCGAAGCGGTCGACCAGGAAGTTGTAGCCGATGTCGCTCCAGCCCCGAGACTGCGTGTGGTACGCGTAGATGCTCCGCAGGATCCCGGGCACCTCGTCGGGCGTGTAGTTGTTGGCGTTCACCGTGTGGTGGACGAACCCGGCGTGCACCTCGTAGTAGTGCAGCGACCCCTTGTCACGGATGTTCTCGTTGGCGCCCCACTGCGCCCGTGAGTAGATCACCGGCTGCGGCGTGTAGGTCGCCGCCGCCAGCCCCAGCTGTCCCTCTCCGGCCTCCGCCTCCGCGGCCGTGAGGGCACTCTGGTCGTACGCCGAGTGGGCGCCGTCGTTGCCATCCATCAGGCTGGTGTCGATCGCGGCCCGGGCCTGCACGGTGTGCTTCGGCTTGCCGGGCGCGATGACGGCCAGCTGCATGTCGGACGGCAGGAACATCTTTGCGTTCGCGCGGACCTGGACTTCGTCGACCCGGCCGATCAGCAACGGGTCGGTGCCGGGACGGGAGTGCCGGCCCTCGGCGCTGTCGGGGTCGGGTGCGTGGTCGTCGTGGTAGTCGAGCGCCGTCCAGTCGGTCCACGCGCCGTCGGTGCGAGTGCGGACGCTGAAGCTCAGCGCCGAGTCCGGAACAGCCATGCCGTGTGCCCAGGTGACTCCGACCGCGCCGTAGCCCGTGACGGCCTGCGGCACGCTCGTCAGCTCCGTGCCACCGGCCACGGCCTTGACCCGAGCATTCGGGGTAGCGGCCTCCAGCACCCGTCCGGTCGTCTTTCCGCCGGCCGGCCGCGTGAGCGCGACCTCGCGCACCTTCGCCTGGACCGGACCCGTGGGCAGCTTCGACGTCTTCAGCGCCTCCTCGCCGTACGCCGACATCAGCGCCGCCGCGGAACCCTCCTGGGGCGCCTCGCTGACCACGTCCAGGCTGACCACGCTCACGGCAGGCGTGAGCGCGGCGCACACCACGGCGAGCGCCAGCAACTGCTGGCAGGCCGTGACGAAACGCGCCTGGTGGCGGGTCTGATTGGCAGGCATGAGGGGCTACTCCAGGTGCGAGGGGAAGATTCACACGAGAAGCAACTTTCACATGAGTCACAGAGGCGTGGAAGGGTTCGTGAGTAACTACAAACTTGTAATTTCCACTCGACACGCCGATGAATCTCAGAAAAGTCAATCATCTGGCCCGCGCGTCGGGCTCCAGTTCACGGTTGGCGGTGAGCCAGGGTCGGTTCTGTCGCCGCGGCGGTGCGTCAGGGTCGGTTCGGCCGCGCCAAAGCGACCCCAGGTCACCGACGTCGGGCAGCAACCGGCCGCGAGGCCGGGCAGGGGCCTCAGACCTCGGAGCCGAGCTCCTCGTCGGTGCCGTCGGAGTCGTCGTCGTAGTGGACGTACTTGATGCCGGCCTCGACGTCGCCGTCGAAGCCGAGCACGCCCTTCTCCAGGACCAGCACGCGGTCGCAGATCTTGCGGACCGAGGCGGCGGCGTGGCTGACGTAGAAGATCGTCACCCCGCTCTGCCGGATCTCCTTGAGCTTCTTCATGCACTTGACCTTGAAGGGCTTGTCGCCCACCGAGAGCGCCTCGTCGGCCAAGAAGATGTCGGCGTCGACGTGGATCGCGATGGCGAACCCCAGGCGGGCGTACATGCCGGAGGAGTAGTAGCCGACCGGGGAGTCGAGGAAGTCGCCGAGGGCAGCGAAGTCGGTGATGGCGTCGAACTTGCGCTTGGTCTCGGCCTCGCCCATCCCCAGGATCGCGGCGTTGAGAAAGATGTTCTCGCGGCCGGTGAGCTGGGGGTGGAAGCCGGCACCGGTGGCGATCAGCCCGGAGATCCGGCCGCGGGTCAGCACGCTGCCGCTGTCGGGCAGCATCACGCCCTGCACCAGCTTGAGCAAGGTGCTCTTCCCCGAGCCGTTGAGCCCCATCAGCCCGATCGACTCGCCCTGCTCGACTCGGAACGACACGTCGTCGAGGGCCAGGAAGCTGTTCTGCACCTGCTGGCGCCGCGCCATCGCCACCGTCACCTGCTTGAGGGTGCGGTGGTACTGCTTGGTGAACTTCTTGGAGACGTGGTTGACCACGATCGAGTCGGTCATCAAAGCCGCTCCGGGATCCGGTTCTCGAACCGTGCGAAGACGCGCTGGGCGATGACGAGCAGCACCAGCGCGACGCCCAGGGCGATCCACCCGCGGGCGAACAGGTGCTCGGGCATGGAATCGAGCAAGGTGGCCTCCTGGTCGCTCGTCGTCGGCACCCAGAAGCAGCGCTGCACCAGCAGCACGGCGACGGCGATCGGGTTGGCCAGGTAGAGCTCGGTGTGCCCGTGGAAGCGCTCGGCCACCAGGCTGTAGGCGTACATCATCGGGACGCCGAAGCGGATGAAGTTGTTGACGATCCCGACGACCTGGCTGGTGTCGCGCAAGAACACCTGGCTCACGCTGAGGATCACTGCCAGCCCCAGAGAGAACGTGATGATGATGGCGTAACCGAGCAGACCGGCGCCGATGGCGGTCATCGTCGGCGCCCACCCCGTGAAGAACAGCGCGACGCCGAGGATCACGAACTCGGGCCACAGGTGGTAGAGCGAGACCAGCAACGAAGCGACCGGAAACATCTCTCGCGGCATGGCGCTCTTCTGGAGCAGCGACGCGTTGCGCGTGATGGAGCGGGTGCCGGCGTTGGTGGTCTCGGTGAAGAGCTGGACCAGCATCAGGGCAGCGAAGACGTGGATGATGAAGTTCTCGATGTTCTCGCCGCGTGACATCAGCAGCTGGAAGATGAAGATGTACATCAGGAACTGGGTCAGCGGGTTGATGTAGGACCACAGCATCCCGAGCGCCGACCCGTGGTAGCGCGCGGTGACCTCGCGCTGGACCAGCAGCTTGAGCAGGTAGCGGTGCTCGAGGATGCCCCGGATGCCGCCGGCCGGTGACGGTGACGCCAGCGGTACGTCGGCCAGCGCGGCCGCCCTGCTGGCTGCGTCGCGCGGTCCGATCGGCTCGATGGCCTCAGTCACCATCGGTCGCTTCCGCGTCGACGGTCCACGGCGCGAACGTCTTGTCCCATGCCTCGGGCGAGGTGATCTCGCCGAGCGCGGCGCGGTACTCAGCCGCCAGCCGCGGCCACTCGCGCCGGAGCTGGGCGTGGATCGCGATCGTCTTGCGCAGCAGCTCGCGGTAGTGGTCGGGGTCGCGCTGGTAGAGCGCGGCCGAGGCGCCGTCGTTCATCGACACGATGGCCGAGTCGTAGCGGGCCAGCCGGTACCACTTGGCGTCCATGGCGGTCAGCTCGGCCTCGGGGAACTCTCGCGACAGCGGCCGGGCCGGCATCAGCTGCCGGATGGGCGCCAGGCCGGCGGTGATCAGCTGGGAGAGCCGGCCGGGGACCTCGATGCCGTCCTTGCCCTTGCGGGGCGGCTTGGTGCGCCGGATCGGCGGGAAGGAGTCGGGGTCGGCCTGGAGCTGCGCGTCGGTCCATTGCTTGCGGAACGCGTTGACGTCGCCGAGCTTGGTGGCCAGCACCTCGTGAAGATGGTGCGGCCCGGCGAGCACGTCGAGCAGCGCCTGGTGGCGGATCTCGACGGTGGAGTACTGCAGCGAGACCAGGTGCTTGATCTGGTGGTTGAGGCTCTCGCGCACCAGCCGGCCACCGTTGTCGTACGGCGAGTGGAGCAGCGCCGCGACGAACCGGTTGCGGTGGTGGAAGTAGGCCTGCCAGTCGACCGCGTCGTTCTTGTCGGTCCACGGCACGTGCCAGACCGCCGCGCCGGGGAACGTCACCGTCGGGTAGCCGGCCTCCTTGGCGCGCAGGCCGAACTCCGAGTCGTCCCACTTGAGGAAGAGCGGCAGCGACAGCCCGATGTCCTCGAGCACCAGCCGCGGGATCAGGCACATGAACCAGCCGTTGAAGTCGACGTCGACACGCTTGTGCAACCACCGCGCGGAGCGGATGTTGCGGCCCGCGAGGTCCCAGTCGCTGAAGCCGTCGAGCGGCGTCTGCCACCAGAACCGCCACGGCTGGATGATCTCGCCGAAGCTGTGCAGCCGCGAGCGGGAGTAGATGCTGAACATGTGGCCGCCGACGATCGTGGGGCGGCGGGCCAGGTCGCCGAAGGTGACGGCGCGGATGATGCCCTCGGGCTCGCAGACGACGTCGTCGTCCATCATCATCGCGTAGGTCGCGGTGCCCTTGCGCACGGACTCGAGCTGGCCGCGGGCGTAGCCGCCCGAGCCCCCGAGGTTGCCCTGCTCGATGATCTGCAGCAGCCCGCCCAGCGACTTCTCGGCCTGCGGGTAGAACTCGCTGTCGACGACCTTCTGGTTGCCCTGCTCCATCACGAAGACCCGGTCGAGATAGGGGCGCAGCTCGTCGTCCTCGCCCATCTGGGTCAGCAGCTTGGCGCAGAAGTCGGGCCGGTTCATCGTGGTGATCGCGATGTCGGTGGTGCCGTGCTGGCCCCGCTCGGCCGGCACCTCGGCGCTCCACTCCGCGGACTCCACGACGGCGTCCTCGTCGCCGGCCACGACGTCGTACCAGTACCAACCGCCGTCGACGAACGGCGCCAGGGTCAGGTCGAACCCGAAGGTCTCAGGGCCGTCGGCGCCGACGGTCGCGGCGTCGACGCGTTGCGAGCGTCCGTTGGCCATCGACTTGTAGACGGTCACGCTCGCGCCGCGGCCGGCGAGGGTCACCTCGAGCCGGACCTCGCTGACCACGCTCCAGCGCCGCCAGTACGACGCCGGGAAGCCGTTGAAGTAGGTGCCGAACGACAGCTTGCTGCCCTGCCGCACCCGCAGCGCGGTGCGCGACTCGATCTGGTCGGGGTGGATCGTGGCGCCGGTCGAGGTCGACTGCCGGATCGCGGCGTTGTTGAGGTCCTTGGCCGCGCGGTTGCCACCGATCTCGTAGCGGTCGGCGTCGAGCCGGGACTCCTCGGGGTCGACGTAGAGAGCGAACACGTCGGTGTCGCGGTCGATCGGGAAGATCTGTCGCTGCAGCAGCCGGCGGGTGCTCGGCGCAGCCTGGTCGACCGTCTGCTCGGTGGTCGTCATCTTTTGGGGTCCCCTCGGTGTTGTTCGATGGAGGAGCGCAGCGGGGGAGGCGAAGAACACCGTGGGGTGATCATCATTCGTCCACTCCTCCGCTCGTGATGGTCGCGCCGCCCGAAAAGTGGGGCTTGAGCTTGTTCTCGAACATCGAGAGCGCCGAGCCGATGGCCATGTGCATGTCGAGGTACTTGTAGGTGCCGAGCCGGCCACCGAAGAGCACCATCGGCTCGAGCTTGGCCAGCTCGCGGTACTTGAGCAGCTTCTCGCGGTCCTCAGCGGTGTTGATCGGGTAGTAGGGCTCGTCGCCCTCCTCGGCGGAGCGGCTGTACTCGTGCACGATCACCGTCTTGCCCGGCAGGTAGGTCTTCACGCGCTCGGGGTGGAAGTGCTTGAACTCCAGGATCCGGGTGTACGGGACGTCCTCGTCGTTGGCGTTGACGACCGAGGTGCCCTGGAAGTCGTCGACGTCGACCACGCTCTGCTCGAGGTCGACGGTCCGCCAGGAGAGCCGGCCCTCGGAGTTGCCGAAGTACTCGTCGACCGGACCGGTGTAGACGATCGGGACCTTGCCCTTGAACTCGTCGATCACGTCGAAGAAGTCGGTCTCGAGCCGCACCTCGATGTTGGCGGTGGTCGGCCATCCGCGTCAGCCACGCGGTGTAGCCGTCGGTCGGCAGACCCTCGTAGGTGTCGTTGAAGTAGCGGTTGTCGTAGGTGTAGCGGACCGGGAGCCGGGTGATGATGTCCGGGCTCAGCTCCTTGGGATCCGTCTGCCACTGCTTGGCGGTGTAGCCCTTGACGAACGCCTCGTAGAGCGGGCGGCCGATCAGGCTGATCGCCTTCTCCTCGAGGTTCTGCGCGGTGTCGGTGTCGAACTCGCTGGCCTGCTTGGCGATCAGCTCGCGTGCCTCGTCGGGGGTGTGGGCCTTGCCGAAGAACTGGTTGATCAGCCCGAGGTTCATCGGGAACGAGTAGACCTGCCCCTGGTACTTCGCGAAGACCCGGTGCTGGTAGCCGGTGAAGGTGGTGAACCGGTTGACGTACTCCCAGACCTTCTCGTTGGAGGTGTGGAAGAGGTGCGCGCCGTACTTGTGCACCTCGATGCCGGTGGTCGGCTCCTTCTCGGAGTAGGCGTTGCCGCCGAGGTGGTGGCGTCGCTCGAGCACCAGGACCTTGAGGCCGAGCTCGTTGGCGCAGCGCTCGGCGATGGTGAGACCGAAGAAGCCGCTGCCGACGACGACGAGGTCGTAGCCCGTGGGTGACGGGCGCGAATCGGACACGAAGTCGTTCTCCTGACGTTGGGACAGCGGCCGCAAGTCTAGCGACGGGCGGTGGTCGAGCCCGATTCCACGCGCATGCCCCGAGCGCTGCGGATGGCGCGGATCACATGGGGGAGCCTCGGCCCGCCCGCCGTCCGACACCCTGCATGCCGCGAGCGCTGCGGATGGCGCGGATCACATGGGGGAGCCTCGGCCCGCCCGCCGTCCGACACCCTGCATGCCGCGAGCGCTGCGGATGGCGCGGATCACATGGGGGAGCCTCGGCCCGCACGCCGTCCGACACCCTGCATGCCGCGAGCGCTGCGGATGGCGCGGATCACATTGCCCGCCTCGGCCCGCCCTCCGCGCAGCGGGCTCAGCGCGACGACCGCCGCGGTGATGGCGTAGGGCTTGGCGCGCACCAGCGCGTTCTCGCCGTGACGGAAGTGCACGACGAAGAGGTTGCGGTACATGTAGAAGCCCTTCCAGGTGTCCAGCGCGTGCTGCTGGTCGAAGTGCAGCTGCCGCACCAGCACCGCGTCACGCACCGCCCAGATCCGGAACCCGGCCCGACGGGCCCGCAGGGCCAGGTCCACGTCGTCGTAGAAGATGAAGAACTCCGGGTCGGGCAGCCCGACGGCCTCGAGCACTCGGCGCCGGACCAGGAAGCCCTCGAAGGCCACCACCTCGATCTCCACCAGCTCGGGCATCGCCGCTCGGGTGGCGTACGTCGTCTCGACGCTGGCCGTCTTGGGCCGGATCGCCAGTGGGTTTCGCAGGTCGAAGCGGGTGGCGGACTTCTCGACCAGCCGGCCGTCGAGGTCCTCGCGGACGGCCATCAGACAGTCGGCGAACTCGGGTCGACCGCCATCAGCACGGCCAGGCAGTCGGGCGCGGGCACCACGTCGTCGTCCATCACCCAGATGCGGTCGAAGCCCGCGTCGTACGCCGCCGCCATGCCGATCCGGAACCCGCCGGCTCCCCCGACGTTCTCGTCGCTGCGGATCACCCGCAGCGGCAGGTCCTCACGGGCGAGGACCTGGCTGGTGTGGTCGCCGCTGGCGTTGTCGACGACGATCACCGCCTCGGGCTGGCGGCTCTGGGCGACCAGCCCGTCGAGCATCCGGTCGAGCAGGTCGGCCCGGTTGTGGGTGACGACGACGACGGCGACGGACTCGGTCTTCGCGTCAGCCACCGAGGAACCTGCGATGCCCGGTGAAGTCGCCCCGGAGACCCGCGAGCATCGCTCGCGCGGAGAGCGCCAGACGGGCGGGGCTCGGCCGCGTGAAGGAGTAGAACCAGGCGGTCTTGGCAACGAACGCCAGCGCGGCCGGCCAGCCGCGGTAGTCGCGCAGGTTGACCAGGTTGTTGCGGGCCATGCAGTAGTGCTTGAGGTCGCTCGGGGTGTGGTTGTAGGTCGTCCGGCCGAACGCCATCGGCGTGCCGAGGTCGTCGGTGGCGGGGTGCAGGTAGCGCGCGGCCACCACCGTCGCGGTCCGCGCCGCCGGCCTTGCGGGCCCGCCAGAGGTACTCGACGTCGTCGCCCCAGATGAAGAACTCCTCGCGGGGCAGCCCGATCCGCTCGACCAGGTCGCGGGTGACCAGCACGCCGTTGAAGGGGATCACCACGTCGGGGATGACCCCGTCTCGGGCAGCCGCCTCGACCTCGGCCATCCGGTGCACGACGGTGCTGCGGCCCGGCAGCCGGATCGGGAAGCACAACCGCGACGGGTCCTGCTCGGCCAGCACCGCCGGGCCCCAGAAGTCGTAGTCGTGCTCGAGCAGGACCTTCAGGCAGTCGGGTTCCGGGACGCCGTCGTCGTCCATCAGCCACGCCAGGTCGGCGCCGCGCTCCATCGCCGCGGCCAGGCCGGCGTGGAAGCCGCCCGCTCCCCCTCGGTTGTCGGTCCAGGAGGAGCGGAGTCAGGGGTACGCCGTCCGCCGCCGCAGCCTCGCGGAGCCACTCGCCGGTGCCGTCCGTCGAGGCGTTGTCGACGACCACGATCTCGCTGACGCCGGGGGTCTCGCGCAGCTGGGCGACCAGGCGCTGGACCAGGGCCAGCCGGTTGAAGCTGACCGTGACCGCGACGATCCTCGGGTCGACGGGTCGCTCGCTCACGGCCGACAGTCTTGCAGGGGTGGAATCGAGCCCGCTGGTCGAGGAGGGCGCGCAGCGCCCGTCTCGAAACCCGGCTCCCTAGGCTGGAACCCATGGCGGCGTCCGTGCTCTCCCTCAACCTCGGGGCAAGCGAGGCGAACCCGGCCAAGGACGTCAAGGTCACCGGGATCAACAAGCGCCCGGTGCCGTCGGCCGTGCTCCGAGCCCCTGGCCCCAAGCACCGAGGCCTGGGGAGCGGACTCGAGGGCGACTTCATCGGTGACACACGGCACCACGGCGGCGACCGGCAGGCGGTCTATGCGTTCGCCCGGGAGGAGCTCGACTGGTGGCAGGAGCAGCTCGGTCGATCCCTCGCGAGCGGGTCGTTCGGGGAGAATCTGACCACGGCCGGCCTCGCCGTCGACGACAGCCTGATCGGTGACCGGTGGACGGTCGGTGCCGAGGTCGTGCTCGAGGTGACCGGCCCGCGGATCCCTTGCGCGACGTTCCGGCACAGCATGGGCGAGCAGGGCTGGCTGCGCCGCTTCACCGAGGTGGGTCGCTCCGGCGCCTACCTGGCCGTGGTCACCGGCGGCGTCGTCCGCTCGGGTGACCCGATCGAGGTCGTGGAGCGTCCCGATCACGGCATCACGGTTCCGCTCGCGTTCCGGGCCTTCTCGGGCGACCTCGAAGCGGCCGAGCGGGTGGTGGCGGCGCATTGCTGGATGAGGCAGACCAGGACTGGCTCCGCGAGCGGATCGCCCGCCGGACGGGCTAGCGAGTCAGCAGGCGGCGCCCAGGTCGTCGGCCTGGTTGGCGGCGTACCCGTTGGAGAGGTTGCCGACAGATCCACCCGTCACCACAGGCGGCGGCGTGGGCTCGGTCGCTGGGCTGGGTCGTGGGTTCGTCCGCCGGATCGGTCGCGGGCTGGCCGGCAGTGGCGTCGGAGGCCGCGGCGGTGTCGGCGGCGGTGTCGGTGTCAGCAGCCTTTACCTTGGCGCGGCCCTCCGCCCGGGCGATGGCGTCGGCGACCAGACCGCGGATCTGCCGGACGTCGGGATGGGCGGTGACGACCAGCGGAGGCACCAGAGAGAGCGTCGAGATCTTCTGCGAGCGGGCCTGGAGCGCCAGCCCGATGAAGCGGTCGACCTCGCTCGGCGGGATGTCGGTGGAGATCATCGCCGAAGAAGCCTTGGCGATCTGCTCGAAGTTGCGCACGGCCGTCTGCGGGCTGATCTGGTGGAGCATCGCGCCCATCACGCACTTCTGCCGCGCCATCCGGGAGTAGTCGTCGGAGCCGTCGCGGGCCCGGGCGAACCACAGCACGTCGTGACCGTTGAGCTTGCGCTCTCCGGGCTGGATGTAACCGGTGACGTCGCTGCCCAGGCCGCCCACGGGGATGGGCTGGCGGACGTTGAGGGTGACGCCGCCGACGGCGTCGACGAGGTCGCGGAACCCCTGGAGGTTGACCATCGCCCAGTAGTTGACCTTCAGGCCGGTGATGCCCTCGATGCCCATGATCGTCGCGTCGACGCCGGGGTGCTCGGAGTGCGGGAAGAGACCGGGGTGGTCGTCGGCCCAGGTGCTCACGCCGTTGAGGTAGCAGCCCTCACAGTCGAAGCCGTTGGGGAACTGCTTGGCCATCACGGAGCCTTTGGCGAAGGTGAAGTTCGCCATGTTGCGCGGCAGCCCGATGAGGACGGTGCGGCCGGTCTCCTCATCGATGCTGGCGATCGTCATGGAGTCGGGGCGCAGCCCCCAGCGGCCGGCGCCGGAGTCACCCCCGAGCAGCAGCACGTTGAAGCGGCCGTGGTGGGCCGAGCTGACCTCGTCGCCGCCGAACATCGACAGGATGAAGCCCCGCTGGACCCCGACCAGATGGGCCCCGAACAGCAGGCTTCCGGCGACGGAGAGGCACAGCAGGCCGTTGACGCCGATGACGGCACGCCGGTGTGGCATCGACAGCGAGAGGGGCTGTCCCAGCCGCCAGGCGTCTACGAAGAGCGCCGCCCAGCCGACGGCCAGGGCCATCAGCGCGAACCGCATCAGGTTCAGCATTCCGGTGTCGGTCACCAGCCAGAAGACGTAGTCGTGACGAAACAGCCCCACGACGACGCTCGTCGTCCCGGCGGCGAGCACCACGAGCCAGATCCGCATCGCCACCCGGCCGACCTGGCGGTTGCCGGCGACCAGCTGCGCAGAGCCGGGGACGACCAGCGTCATCACCATCAACATGACCGCCCGGCGGAACCGCACCCGGGCCGCGCGGTCCCGCGTGGACACGCGCGCCGTCAGGTCGAGCGACCCGGGGGAAGATGCGGGCGGCATCGAGGAATGCCTCTCTGGCTGGGGAAGGAGCTGGAGACTGCCCCGCCAGTATCACCAGTCACACCCGCCACATCGACGTACGACGCGCCGAGCGGTGGCAAGGGACCGTGCCCCGCCCTCAGGGTTGTGCCCTTGTGGCGTGGTGCCAGACGGTAGGTTCACCGCCATGACCGAGCGTCCCCCCGGCAACGGCCCCCCTGCGGAGGGGACGCCGGAGTACGACTGGCTCTACGGCTCGGGAGGCTCCGGCTCCGCGCCCGGCCGGCACCGGACCGGTGACGCCCCCGACGACGCCACCCGCCAGGTCCCCCAGCAGGAGCGCCCCGAGGAGACCCGGATCATGCCCGCGGCACCCCCGTCCCAGTCGAAGGTCCCCCAGTCGGCGCGCGAGACACGCAGGCAGCGCGCCCAGAAGGCCGAACGCGACGCGCCTCGCGCCACCCGGCCGACGCCCCCGCCGGTGGCGCCCCCTCCCGGGCCGAGCCGTCGGACGCCGGCGGCCCCGGTTCCGGTGGCGCTATGTCTGGCTGTTGCTGCTGCTGTGGCTGGTCTACCTCGTCGTCGTGCCCCTCTTCGCGTGGACCAAGATCACCAAGTTCGACGCCGAGCCCAAGGGCGAACGCCCGGGCGACGAGCCCGGGACGACGTACCTTCTCGTCGGCAGCGACTCACGGGCGGACCTGTCCGAAGCCGAGCGCAAGGAGCTCAACACCGGCAACGCCGGCGGCGGGCGGACCGACACGATCATGCTGCTGCACACCGGCAGCGGGCCGGACGTGCTGATGTCGATCCCTCGCGACTCGCAGGTGCCGATCCCCGGACATGGCACCAACAAGATCAACGCGGCGTACGCCTTCGGTGGCCCCAAGCTGCTGGTGCGCACCATCGAGCAGAACACCGGCATCCGGATCGACGACGTCGTCGAGATCGGCTTCGGCGGCTTCGTCGATCTCGTCGACTCGGTCGGCGGCATCGAGGTCTGTCCGAAGGAGGACATGGTCGACGCCGACGCCAACCTGCGCATCAAGAAGGGCTGCCAGGACGTCGACGGCGAGGTCGCGCTCGCCTACGCCCGTTCGCGGCACGCCCAGCAGCTCGGCGACCTCGACCGCACCGCCCACCAGCGCGAGGTCGTCTCGGCGATCGGCGACGCGGCCCTGTCGCCGTGGACCTTCATCAACCCGATCCGCTACTGGAACACCTCGATGGCCGTCCCGGGAGCGGTGGCCGTCAGTGAGGGCACCGGACCCTTCTCCGTCGCCCAGGCACTTCTGGCCGTCTCTCGGCTCGACGAAGGGGGCCTCACGTGCGGCACGCCGATCACCGACGGCAGCGCCGAGCAGTGGGACCAGGAGCGCGCCGAGGCGCTGTTCCAGCACATCATCGAGGACGACACGAGGGGCATCGGCAAGAAGATCTGCACACCGTCGGGACTCCCCGCCAACTAGGAGAGACGTCGCGGTGAACGAACCGCCGATCTCGCGGGCCTGGCCGACGAAGGTCGCGACCACGCCCTCGCCGTTGGTGACCTCGACGTCGTAGACGCCTGACCGTGCGTCACGCTCCCGTTCCGTGGCGGTGGCGGTGAGCACCTCCCCGCGACGGGTCGGCGCCCGGAAGCGGATCTCGGCACCGGCAGCGACCGTGCGGCGGTCGTAGCTGTTGCAAGCGAACGCGAAGGCCGAGTCGGCCAGGGCGAAGGTGAGGCCGCCGTGCCCGATGGCGTGGCCGTTGACCATGTCGTCGCGCACGGTCATTCGCAGCACTGCCCGGCCCGGACCCACCGAGACGATCTCCATCCCGAGCGCCTGGCTGGCCCGGTCGCCGGCCCACATGGCGGCCGCCGACCGCTCGGCGACGGCCTGGGGATCCGTCGAGCCGGCACCGGTCACCTCAGCGTCCGCTCGAACAGCTCCTCCAGGACGCGGTAGTGCCGGGCGGCGCCATCCTCGTGGTACATCGTGGTGTCGGCCATGGTGTAGCCGTGCGGCGCACCCGCGTAGACGTCGTTGATGAACACCGCCCCCGCCGCCGACAGCGCCTCGCCGAGCCGGCCGACGGCCTCGGGCGGCATCGAACGGTCCTGGTCGGCGTGCCCGAAGACGAACTCGGCACGGGCGGCCGGGATGCCGAGATGCGGGCTGGTGTCGTCCTCGGTGGCCAGCCCGCCACCGTGGAACCCGCCGACGGCGGCCACGTCGTCGGGGTGACCGGTCGCCGTACGGACCGCGAGCCGGGCGCCCATGCAGTAGCCGGTGGTGCCGATGCCTCCGGGCGCGCAGACCTGCCGCAACGCGTCGACGTACGCCGGGATGTCGGCCTGCGCGAGGTCGGGGGTGAGGCCCTGGACACGCGGGCCGGCCTTCTCGAAGAACGCCGCGCGTCGCTCGTCGGTGTCGAGCGGACCCTCCGGCGCGAGGTCGGCGGCCGAGCCCTCGCGGTAGAACACGTTGGGCGCCAGGACCGTGTAGCCCCACCCGGCGATGCGGTCCACCATCTGTTGGATCTGCGGTCGCAGCCCGATCGCGTCCATGTAGAACAGCACGCCCGGTGCCGAGCCGTCGGTGGGTCCGGCGAGGTAGGCCTCGGCCGTGCCGTCGGGGACCGGGATCTCGATAGTCGTGGTCACCAGACCACGCTACGCGAGCACGACCCGCTCTCCTGGCTGGGGCATCACGACCTCGGTGGCGATGTGCTGGTCACGCACGGCCTCCACGAACCTGTCCCCCGGCGTGACGAACAGATGGTGGTGGTTGCGTGGCATCAACCGCTGCAGCCCGACCGGCCAGAACGTGCCCCAGTGCACGGGGATGCTCCAGGTGGCCCCGACCCGCGCCACCGACTCGGCGCCGTGCTCGGGCGACATGTGACCGTCGCCGAGGGTGGGGCCCCAGCCGCCGATGGGGACCAGGGCCAGGTCCACCGGCGCGAGCCCTGACATCGCTTCGTGCAGCTCGGTGTCGCCCGGGAACCAGAAGGACCGGCCGCCCGCCTCGACGCGGAAACCCAAGGCCGGACCGCTGATGCGAGACGGCACCTTCCCCGACCGGCTGCCGTCGTGGGCGGCCTCCAACACCTCGATCCGCGCCCCGCCGACCTCGACCACGTCGCCCGGCACCACGGGTCGCAGATCGGGGTCCGCCAGGGACTTCACGACGGGTTCGCCCCCCTTCGGCAGCACGAGAGTGAGCCCCGGCCCGAAGCGCCTGAGCGACGGCACGTGCAGATGGTCGCCGTGCAGGTGGGAGATCAGTACGACGTCGGCCCGGGACGCCGCGCCGCCCGGTGAGGCGCCGCGACGGCGCAGGTGGATCAGCCGGTCGCCGAGCAGCGGGTCGACGCCGACCCGGACGCCACCGATCTCGACCGTCGCGGACGCGTGCCCCCACCACGTGACGGCCAGTGACGAGTCCATGCGCCCATAGTGCCCGTCGTGAGGCGCAGCGTGCGCGCTAGCGCACGGTCGACCGCACGACCCGCTAGCGGAGCTCGGACTGGATGCCCGACAACAGCTGGCGGGCCATCACGATCCGCTGGACCTGGTTGGTGCCTTCGTAGATCTGGGTGATCTTGGCGTCGCGCATCATCCGCTCGACGGGGTAGTCGCGGGTGTAGCCGTAGCCGCCGAGCACCTGCACGGCGCTGGTGGTGACCTCCATGGCGACATCCGAGGCGAAGCACTTGGCGGCGGCGCCGAAGAAGGTGAGGTCCGGGTCGTTGCGCTCAGAACGGCCGGCGGCGGCGTACGTCAGCTGTCGGGCGGCCTCCACCTTCATCCCCATGTCGGCCAGCAGGAACTGCAGGCCCTGGAAGTCGGCGATCGCCTTGCCGAACTGTTGCCGCTCCTTGGCGTAGCCGAGGGCGAAGTCGACCGCGCCCTGAGCGACGCCGACGGCCTGGGCGGCGATGGTGATGCGGGTGTGGTCGAGGGTCTTCATCGCGGTCTCGAAGCCGGTGCCCTCCTCGCCGATCATCCGGTCCGCGGGGATGCGGACCTTGTCGAGGTAGACCTCGCGGGTGGGGCTGCCCTTGATGCCGAGCTTCTTCTCCGGCGCGCCGAAGGACAGGCCTTCGTCGGACTTCTCGACCACGAACGCCGAGATGCCGCGGCTGCCCTTGTCGAAGTCGGACACGGCCATCACGGTGTAGAACTCCGACTCGCCGGCGTTGGTGATCCAGCGTTTGACTCCGTCGAGCACCCAGTCATCACCGTCGCGGACGGCGCGGGTCTTCATCGCGGCGGCGTCGGAGCCGGCGTCGGGCTCGGAGAGGCAGTAGGAGAAACCGCCCTCACCAGCGGCCAGCTTGGTCAGATACTTCTTGCGCAGCTCGTCGGATCCCGAGAGCAGCACCGGGAGGGAGCCGAGCTTGTTGACCGCCGGGATCAGCGAGGAGGAGACGCAGACGCGCGCGATCTCCTCGATGACCAGCACCGTCGCCAGCGCGTCGGCGCCCGCGCCGCCGTACTCCTCCGGGACGTGCGGGGCGTGGAAGTCGGCAGCCTGGAGGGCATCGGCGGCCTCCTGGGGGTAGCGCGCCTTCTCGTCGACGTCCGCGGCGTGCGGCGCCACCTTGGCCTCGCACAGCGACCGCACGGCCTCGCGGATCGCCTGGTGCTCCTCCGACAGCGCATAGAGCGGGTAGTCGTTCATGGTGGCCAGCCTAAGGTCGGGAGAGTGAACGAGTGGCAGCGGCAGGAGTGGGTAGACCTGATGCTCGACGAGTGCGAGACGTGGGCCGTGATCGGGCTCGCGGACCCGCGGCGGACGGCGTACAGCATCGCCGAGCTGTTGCAGCGCAACGGCAAACGGATCGTGCCGATCCACCCGGCCGCGCCAACGGTGCTTGGTGAGCAGGGGTACGCCGCCCTGACCGACGTGCCCTTTCCGGTCGACGTCGTCGACGTGTTCCGGCGGTCGTCGGCGGCCGGCGAGTTCGCCGACCAGGCTGTCGCGGTCGGCGCCCGTGGCGTGTGGTTCCAGCTCGGGGTGGTCGACGAGCACGCGTTCCGGCGGACCGTCGCGGCGGGCACGCCGATGGTGATGGACACCTGCCCCGCCATCGAGTGGCGACGCAGAACCTGACCCAAAGAGGTCATGACGGAAGGCTCACGCTCTGACAAGATGAGCCGATCGTTCGCTCTCGGGTGTTGCACGTTCAGGGGGGTGCATGCGCAAGCGCGCCAGGGGCTTCGTGACGCTGCTCTTCGCGGCACCACTGCTGCGCCGGATCGGCTACCACATCCAGGTGGTGACGCGGAACGTCGACAAGACCTTCTTCATCCGGCTGTTCGCCGGGTTGTTCCTGATCGTCCTCATCGCAGCGCTGCTGGTCACCGTCGCCGAGGGGCCGCGCGGGAGCGTCGGCGAGTTCTTCGAGTCGCTCGGCGACAGCTTCTACTGGGGCATCACGACCGTGATGGGCGCCGGCAACTCTGCCTATGTGACGACCCCCGTCGGCTATGTCATCAGCTGGCTGCTGGTGCTGTTCGGGGTCGCGATCGTCGCGACGATCACCGGAGCCCTGGTCGGCTTCCTCATCGACTTCTTGCTCAAGGAAGGACAAGGCATGGGTGCCGCTGGCTATCGCGACCACATCGTCGTCTGCGGGTGGAACTCCACCGCTCGCGAGCTGATCGCCGAGCTCGACGGCGACGACTACGACACCAAGATCGTGCTGTTGAGCGAGGGCGACAAGAACCCGGCCGGCAACGGCGTCTACTACGTCAACGGCGACGTCACCAATGCCGACGACCTGCGCCGGGCCGGGATCGAGGACGCGATGGCCGCGGTGATCTGCCCCGCCGACGCGACCAACGAGGCCGACATGCGCTCGATCCTGTGCGTGATGGCGATCGAGTCGATCGCCCCTCAGGTGCGCACCGTGGTGGAAGCCAACAACCCGGCCCATGTCGACCACTTCCGCCGGGCCAAGGCCGACGAGATCATGGTGACCTCGCGGATCGCCTCGCGGCTGCTGGCCCGGTCCTCGCTCTATCCCGGGCTGGCCGAGCTGGTCACCGACATCGTCTCCGGCGGGGAGGGCTCGGAGCTCTACCGCGTCAACCTTCCCGACAGCTACATCGGCCACTCGATCGACGAGCTGTCGATCAAGCTGCGCGCCGACCACGCCGCCACGTTGCTCGCGATCGGCCGCGGTGGGCGCGCGTATGTGAACCCGCCGCCCGACTTCCGCCTCGAGATCGGCGACGACGCCCTCGTGGTGGCCGAGTCACTGGGCACGCTGGAGCCGATGGACGCCGACTACACGCCCGATCTGGCGTAGCGACTCAGAACCCGAGCCGGGTCGGACCGGACGCCTGGCGGCGTACGCTCGCGCCCTTCTCCTGGGCCTCGGTGCGCAGCCGGGCCTGGAAGTCGCTCATCTGCTGGCGCAGCCCTTCGTCACCGGCCGCGAGGATGCGCACGGCGAGCAGGCCCGCGTTGCGGGCGCCGCCGACCGCGACAGTGGCGACCGGTACGCCGGCCGGCATCTGCACGATGGAGAGCAGCGAGTCGAGCCCGTCGAGCTGCTTGAGCGCGACGGGGACTCCGATGACCGGCAGCGGGGTCACGGAGGCCAGCATCCCCGGCAGGTGGGCCGCTCCCCCGGCGCCGGCGATGATCACCCGCAGCCCGCGCGCGGCCGCGCCGGACCCGTAGGCCAGCATCTCCTCGGGCATCCGGTGCGCGGAGACCACGTCGGCCTCCCACGGGATGCCGAACTCGGTGAGCGCCTGACCCGCCGCCTCCATCACCGGCCAGTCGGAGTCCGAGCCCATCACGATGCCGACAGTGACCTCGTCCATCTTCAGTCTCCTTGCTCCCACTCGCCCTCGCCTGCGAACCACGCGGCGGCGTGGCGGGCCCGCTCCCGGCAGTCGGCCAGGTCCTCACCGTAGGCGTTCACGTGCCCGACCTTGCGTCCAGGCCGCAGGTCCTTGCCGTAGAGGTGCACGCGGAGCAACGGGTCGTGGGCGAAGGCGTGCGGATATCCGTCGTAGAGCCGCCCGGCGTCCACGTCGCCACCGAGGATGTTGACCATCACGGTCCAGGTGGCACGCGCTGCGGGCGAGCCGAGAGGCAGGTCGAGCACGGCGCGCAGGTGGTTCTCGAACTGCGACGTGACCGCGCCGTCCTGGGTCCAGTGCCCGGTGTTGTGCGGGCGCATGGCCAGCTCGTTGACCAGGATCCGCCCGTCCGTGGTCTCGAACAGCTCGACGGCCAGCACTCCGGTCACGTCCAGCTCGCCGGCCACCCGCAGTGCGAGCTGCTGTGCCTGCGCCGACAAGGCGGGGTCCAGGTCGGGTGCCGGGGCGATGACCTCGCGGCAGATGCCGTCGCGCTGCACCGACTCGACGACCGGGTACGCCGCCGCCTGGCCGCTCGGAGCACGGACGACCAGGGCGGCCAGCTCCCGCCGGAACGCGACCAGCTCCTCGGCCAACAGCTCCGCACCGACCTCCGCAGCCGCCGCGAGTGCCGCCGCGGCCTCCTTTGGTCCCGAGACGAACCACACGCCCTTGCCGTCGTAGCCGCCCCTGGTCGTCTTGAGCACGCAGGGGAACCCGAACGCCGCCACGTCGGCGGCGTCGGCCACCCGGGCGTGGCGCGGGCAGGGCACGTCGAGACCGGCCAGCCGCTCCCGCATCACCGCCTTGTCCTGGGCGTGCACCAGCGCATCAGGGCCGGGCCGACAGGGCACCCCGGCGGCGACCAACGCATGCAGGTGATCGGTCGGGACGTGCTCGTGGTCGAAGGTGACGACGGCGCAGCCGTCGGTCGCCTTCATGAGGGTGTCGAGGTCGCGGTAGTCGCCGACCACGTGGTCAGGGATCACCTGCGCGGCGGACGCGTCCGACGTCTCGGCAAGCAACCGGAGCGGGATGCCGAGGGCTGCGGCCGGCTCGGCAAGCATCCTGGCGAGCTGACCGCCTCCGATGACGGCGACCGTCGGGGCGCGCGGCTCGGGGACTGGCACGGGGCCAAGGCTAGAGGGCTGGGTGGTTCAGACCTCGACGGGTGCGCCGGTCTCGAAGCGGAGACCGCGACCGCGGACCGTGCTGATCAGCGATGGCCGCCGGCTGTCGTCGCCGAGCTTGCGGCGGACCCAGCCGAGGTGCACGTCGATGGTCTTCGACGACGTCCAGAAGTTGGCTCCCCAGACGTCGCGCATCAGCTCGTCGCGGCTCACGATGTGGCCAGGGCGGCTGATCAGGGCATGCAGGAGGTCGTACTCCTTGCGGGACAGCACAATCTCCCGCTCGGCACGCCACACCCGGCGAGCCGACGGGTCGACGCGGACGTCCTGGACCTCGAGCACACGCAAACCGTAGGAAATCCCCGCGCTTCCCGTTGCAAAACGCGGAAAGTCACGACTCAGTGACGACGTACGGCGACCGGCTCGACCAGCCCGAACCCGCGCACCGGCCGCTCAGGAAGGCGTCTGGTCTCGAACTGGTCGGGGGGCAGCAGGTCGGCAGTGGACTGGTCCACGATCACCCGGTTGCGGCGCGCCACGCCGGTCAACCGCGACGCGAGGTTGACCGGCGGACCGAAGACGTCGCCGAGCCGCATGACGACCGAGCCGGTGGCCAGGCCGACCCGCACGTCGGGCATCCGCTGGTCGCGACCGACGACGGTGATGATCCCCTCGGCGGTGTCGTAGGCGCGGATCGGGCTGTCGTTGACGAAGAGCACCGCGTCGCCCATGGTCTTGATGATCCGGCCGCTCTGGCCCGCGATCACATCGGCGCAGCGGGACTCGAAGATCTCGACGAGGTCGCCGATGCGAGCCTGGTCGAGCTCGTTGGAGAGCTCCGTGAAGCCGACGATGTCGGCGAAGCCGATGGTCATCTGGGTGCTGCCCAGGTCCGCGTCGTGCGAGGCCAGCGCCTCGACCCGCGCCACCGACGCGGCGAGATGGCGGCGCCAGACGTAGACGAGCAGCCGCTCGAAGGGTTCGGTCATGTGCTCGATGAGGTGCAATCCCGCGGTGGCCCGGCTCCCGGTCGCTGCGCTGCCGGCCTCCATCTGCTGCACCCGGTGAACCAGGGTCGCGACCTCCCAGTCGGCCAGCTTGGCCATCGTCTGACCGACCGCGCGGGTCAGGGTGACGGCCATGTCGAAGTCGATGAGGCCGCCGTCGACGACCCGGACCAGAGTCGAGACGGCTTCCGCGTCCGACTCGGTGAAGGCCACCTCGAGGCCGCGGTCGGGGAAGCCGAGTGCGCGCCACAGGCGGCGCGCCTCGTCGATCGTCACGCCGGTCTCGCTGGCCACCTCGGCGGCACTGAAGACGGGGGTCTCGCCGAGAATGGCGAGCTCGAGGTCCTCCGGGGTCGGCCTCGGGGCGACGTCCTGCGACGGTTCCTCAGATTCCTTCATTGCCCGGGATGCCGTCGTGCAGCCGGTGCAGGAGGTCGTTGAGCACGCGCTGCCGCTCCTCGACGTGGGGGATGTCGTGCAGCGGCACCTGGCCATGGGTGCTCGCGTCGCTGATGACCAGGGTGCCGCAGCCGAGCAGCCGGTCGATCAGGTCCTTCTCGTAGGCCACATCGCTGATCCGCGTGAGCGGGATGTCGTGGCCGCGGCGGGTGATCACGCCGTAGCGGGTGATCAGCCGGCGTGTGGTCACCGTGTAGCTCGCGAACAGCCAGTTGAGGAACGGCCAGATCGCGAGCCACAGGAGCACGAGAATGACCACCACCCACACGCCGAGGCCGACATTGGTGTCGTCGATCGACTTGTCGAGGAAGATCGCCAGCGCTATCAGGATCAGGAAGGCCAGCAGCGGCAGCAGCAGCGCCTTCGGGTGGGTGCGGGTGTCGAAGACGATGTCCTCACCCTCGTTGAGCAGGTTCTTCGAGATGGCCACGCGGTCATCGTGGCACATCCCCGTGCTCGGCCAGCGGCTCAGAACTCAGCGATAATCGCTGGTCGAGCCCGGCGAGCCGCTAGCCCGTGTCGAGACCCCGTGACCCACGCATGGTCTCGACACGCCCGCTCGTCCTCGCGGGCGGCTCGACCAGCGAAATCAGGCGATCGTCGCGTGCACGACGTCGCCCGCGGCGACGGGCACGACCCCACCGCCGGCGTGCACGAGCAACCGACCCCCCTCGTCGATCCCGGAGGCCTCGCCGGTGAGGGTCTCGCCGGTGGGCAGGTCGACCCGCACGGTGCGGCCGATCGACGTGCAGGTGTCGGCGTACGCCGCGCGCAAGGCCGCGAGCTCGCCGCGCTGGAACGCGTCGTACTCCGTGCGCAGGATGCGCAGCAGTGCGGTCAGCAGGTCGGTGCGGTCGATGTCGAAGCCCTCGAGGGCCAGCGACGTGGCCGCGTCGTGTGGCAGCTCCGGGCGCGTCTGGTCGACGTTGATGCCGATGCCGACCACCACAGCCGGGCCGGCCGAGGTGTCGATGCGTTCGGTCAGGATGCCGGCCACCTTGCGGTCGGCCAGCAGCACGTCGTTGGGCCACTTGAGGCTGACCGGCGCCCCGAGCTGACGCAGGGCGCGACCGGCGGCGTACCCCGTCATCAGCGGCAGCCATGGCCAGTCGACGGCGGTCGCGCTCGGTCTGAGCAGCGCCGACAAGGTCAGCGCCGCGCGGGCCGGCGTCTCCCAGGTGCGGTCCAGGCGGCCGCGGCCGGCGGTCTGGTGCTCGGCCACCACCACCAGGCCCTCACCGGCGCCCTCGCGGGCGCGGTCGGCCACCACGGCGTTGGTGGAGGACGCGGCCTCGACGACCTCGACGGCCCAGTCGGTCGGCGTGACCAGACGCACGGCATCCAGTGGCGGGCGTGGGTTCGCTGTCTCGCTCACAGCACTAGATTGGCGTAGGTGAGCGCACCCGTGCACCCCGGCGAAGGCACCGACGTCCCGGAGGACATCGACATCCACAGCACGGCCGGCAAGCTGACCGACCTCGAGCGCCGCCTCGACGAGGCCGTCCACGCGGGCTCGGAGAAGGCCGTCGAGAAGCAGCACGCCAAGGGTCGCCAGACCGCCCGCGAGCGGATCGAGATGCTCTTCGACGAGGGTTCGTTCGTGGAGCTCGACGAGCTGGCCCGACACCGCTCCATGGCCTTCGGGCTGGAGGAGAACCGGCCCTACGGCGACGGTGTGATCACGGGCTACGGCACCGTCGGCGGACGCCAGGTCTGCGTGTTCTCCCAGGACTTCACGGTCTTCGGCGGCTCCCTGGGCGAGGTCTATGGCGAGAAGATCACCAAGGTGATGGACCTCGCGATCACCACCGGCTGCCCCATCATCGGCATCAACGAGGGCGCCGGTGCCCGCATCCAGGAGGGTGTGGTCTCGCTCGGCCTCTACGGCGAGATCTTCCGGCGCAACGTGCACGCCTCGGGCGTGATCCCGCAGATCTCGCTGATCATGGGCTCCTGCGCCGGCGGCCACGTCTACTCCCCCGCGGTCACCGACTTCACGATCATGGTCGACGGCAGCTCCAACATGTTCATCACCGGACCCGACGTCATCAAGACGGTCACCGGCGAGGACGTGACGATGGAGGAGCTCGGCGGAGCGCGCACCCACAACACCAAGTCGGGCAACGCCCACTACCTCGGCACCGACGAGGAGGACGCGATCGACTACGTCAAGGCGCTGCTGTCCTACCTGCCGGCCAACAACCTCGACCCGGCGCCGATCTTCGACGACCCGGCCGACCTCGACGTCTCCGACCTCGACCGGTCGCTGGACACCCTGATCCCCGACTCGCCCAACCAGCCCTACGACATGCACGACGCGATCGGCGCCGTCCTCGACGACGAGGAGTTCCTCGAGGTGCACGCGCTCTTCGCGCCCAACATCATCGTGGGCTTCGGGCGCGTCGAGGGGCACCCGGTGGGAGTGGTCGCCAACCAGCCGATGCAGTTCGCAGGAACGCTCGACATCGACGCCTCCGAGAAGGCCGCCCGTTTCGTGCGCTTCTGCGACGCCTTCAACCTGCCGGTGCTCACCTTCGTCGACGTGCCCGGCTTCCTGCCCGGCACCGACCAGGAGTGGAACGGCATCATCCGGCGCGGCGCCAAGCTCATCTACGCCTACGCCGAGGCGACCGTCCCGCTCGTCACGATCATCACCCGCAAGGCCTACGGCGGCGCCTACGACGTGATGGGTTCCAAGCACCTCGGCGCCGACATCAACCTGGCCTGGCCGACGGCCCAGATCGCCGTGATGGGCGCCCAGGGCGCCGTCAACATCCTCTACCGCAACGAGCTCAAGGACGCCGACGACCCCGACGCCCGTCGCGCCGAGCTCGTCACGGCGTACGACGACACGTTGGCCAACCCCTATGTCGCGGCCGAGCGGGGCTACGTCGACGCCGTCATCGCGCCCCACGAGACCCGCATCGAGATCGTCCGCGCGCTGCGGCTGCTGCGCACCAAGCGGGCCACGCTGCCCGCCAAGAAGCATGGAAATATCCCGCTGTGAACGACAGACCCCTCCTGCAGATCGTCAAGGGAGACCCGACGCCAGAGGAGGTCGCGGCCCTGGTGGCGGTGCTCGCCTCGATGAGCGCGCCCGAGGCGCCGGCCACCCGGCCGGTCAGCGCGTGGGCCGACCCGCGCCGCGGCGTACGCACAACTCACCGGCACGGCCCGGGCGGCTGGCGCGCCTCCGGCCTGCCGCGCTGACGTAACTGATCGGCGAGTCAGGGCTTCAAGCGACGGCTCGGATCTGTCATATTGCACGCAGCACTCATCCCGAGGGGGAGTTCATGCGTACTCGTTCACTGCTCGCCGCCGCACTACTGGCCCTGATCGTGCCGTTGGCCGCCTGCGGAGGTGACGACAGCTCGACCGCGACCGAGCAGCCCGCGGACGACACCTCGACATCGGCCGCTGCCGAGGCCGAGGGGCCCTGCACCGACGCCACCGACCTGCTCGCCGAGATCTGCGACAAGGGCGTGCTCACCGTCTCCACCGACGATGCGTACCCGCCGGCGTCCTCGCTCAACGAGCAGACCGGTGAGTTCGAGGGCTTCGACATCGACGTGGCGACCGAGATCGCCTCGCGGCTCGGCCTGGACGTCGCCTGGGAGACCCCCGCGTGGGACGTCATCACCGCCGGCAGCTGGAACGGGCGGTGGGACACCACCGTGGGCTCGATGACGCCGACCAACGACCGGCAGGAGGTCCTCGACTTCACCGAGCCCTACAACTACACGCCCGCCGTCGTCGTGGTCCTGGCCGACGACGAGTCGGTCACCGACCTGACCACCGACCTCGACGGGAAGAAGATCGGCGTCTGCAGCGGGTGCACCTACGAGCAGTTCCTCAACAAGGAGCTGGACATCGACGGCTACGAGTTCGACTTCGTCGTCGACGACGCCGAGGTCTCCGGCTACAACACCGACACGACCGCGCTCCAGGACCTCGCGAACGGCCGTGTGGACGCGGTGGTCACCGCGGCGACCATCGCGCAGGGCTACATCGACGCCGGCAACCCGGTGAAGATCGTGGGCGACCCGCTCTTCTACGAGCCGCTCTCGGTGGGGTTCGACAAGAGCTCGGACCCGTCCTCGGAGTCGCTGTACGAGGCGGTGGACGCAATCGTGGCGGAGATGCACGAGGACGGGACGCTGAGCGCGCTGGCGGAGCAGTGGTACGGCCTGGACACCACCACGCAGGAATGACTGGGCAAGCAGTGACGAGCCGGTGAGCGACACCTGGGAGCGGCTCCAGCTCGCGTCGGCGAGCGTGCCGTTCCGGGTCAAGACCGCCGTCGTCTGGGTGGTGCTGTTCCTGCTGCTCGGTTTCGTGGGGAACGCCGCCGGCTTCGACGTCGCCTGGATCCGTGACAACTTCCGCTACATCCTCGGCGGGCTCCGCTACACGATGTTCATCGCGGTGTGCGGCATCGTGCTGGCCGTGGTGCTGGCCCTCCTCGGGGCGCTCGCGCGGATCTCCCGCAACCCGGTGGCGTACGGCGTGGCCGGCTTCTACGTCTCGTTCTTCCGGGGCACCCCGCTCATCGTGCAGATGTTCTTGCTCTACCTGGCGCTGCCCCCGGTCGGTCGCAACCTCGCCGCGAGCTACCCGTGGTTGCCCGAGGGCTTCGACGAGGCGTTCGTCCTGGAGGCCACGACCGCGGGCATCCTGGCGCTCGGGCTCAACTACGGCGCCTACATGACCGAGATCTTCCGGGCGGGCATCCAGTCCGTGGCCGGTGGCCAGGGTGAGGCCGCCGACGCGCTCGGCATGACCTACGGCCAGAAGATGCGCAAGGTCGTGCTGCCGCAGGCGTTCCGGGTGATCATCCCGCCGACCGGCAACGAGTTCATCGCGATGATGAAGGACACCGCGCTGGTGTCCTTCCTCGGCGTGACCGTCGCGACCGCTGAGGTCTTCCGCCGGTCCCAGTTCGTCGGCAAGGCCGACTTCAAGAACCTCGAGGCGTACGTCGCCGCGGCGCTCATCTACTGGGGGCTCACCGTGCTCTTCACGTTCTTCCAGGCCCGGCTCGAGAAGCGCATCGGCCGGGGCTACGACCGTGCCCACGTCGCGCGCGCGATGCGGGCCCAGGAGCCGCACTGATGACCGTCGGATCCGAGGCGGGCGACGTGGTCGTCCGCATCGAGGGACTGCACAAGAGCTTCGGCCACCTCGAGGTGGTGCGCGGCGTCGACCTGGACGTCCGGCGCGGCGAGGTCGTGGTGATCTTCGGCCGCTCCGGCTCGGGGAAGTCGACCGTGCTGCGCTGCGTGAACTTCATCGAGGACCCCACCGAGGGCTCTATCGAGGTCTCGGGCATCCGGCTGGCCGGCGGGCACCGCACGCGGCGCAAGCGTGAGCAGGTCCGCCAGCTTCGCCTGCACGTCGGCATGGTCTTCCAACAGTTCAACCTGTTCCCCAACATGACAGTGCTCGAGAACGTCACCTGCGCGGCGCGCTGCGCCAAGCGCGGCACGGATGCGGAGATCGCCCAGCGTGCCAAGGACCTACTCGACCGGGTCGGCCTGGCCGACAAGGCGGGCGAGCACCCGATCCGGCTGTCTGGCGGCCAGCAGCAACGCGTCGCGATCGCCCGCGCGCTGGCGATGGAACCCGACGTGATGCTCTTCGACGAGCCCACCTCGGCCCTCGATCCCGAGCTCACCGGCGAGGTGCTGTCGGTGATGAGGACCCTGTCCACCGAGATGCACATGACGATGATGGTGGTCACCCACGAGATGGGTTTCGCGCGCGAGGTGGCCGACCGGATGGCGTTCTTCCACGAGGGCCGGATCCTCGAGGAAGGCCCGCCCGCCCAGGTGATCGGCTCGCCGGCGCACGCCGAGACGCGCGCCTTCCTCGACGCGGTGCTATGACCCAGACAACGCCCCCGTCGACGGGCCGGACGCGGCGCACGGTCGAGGTCCGCCAGGAGGAGATCCTGCTGGCCGCCATCGCCGAGGTCGAGCGCGTCGGGCTCGCTGCGGTCCGGGTCTCCGACGTCAGCGCTGCGCTGGGGATCAGCACCGGCCTGGTCTTCTACCACTTCCGCACCAAGGACGAGCTCGTCGCCGAGGCGTTCACGTACGCCGTCGAGCGCGACCTGGCGGCCATGGAGCGAGCCGCTGCACGGCGCGGCAGCGTGCTCGATCGCGTGCGCGCCGTGCTGCGCAGCTATGGGCCGACGGGCAGCGCCACCGGCTGGCGGCTGTGGATCGACGGCTGGTCCCTGGCCCAGCACGAACCGGTGATCGCCTCCCACTTCCGACAGCTGGAGGGTCACAGTCGCAGGATCCTGCGCGCGCTGGTCGACGAGGGGATCGCCGACGGCAGCATTTCGTGCCCGGACCCGGATGCGAGCGTGTCGCGGCTGTTGGCGCTGCTCGACGGCCTGTCCGTGGCGGCCGAGGTCTTTGGCTCCGTCAGCCGGGCGCAGCTGCGGCGCTGGCTCGACGGCGCGATCGCGGCCGAGTTCGGGTCCGCCGAAGTTATTGATCCATGAGTCAGTTATCCGAGATGATCGGGGCACCATGATTCGCACAACTCCGTTCCACGAGCGGCTCTCCGAGCTAAACGACCAGCAGCTCTACACGCACTGGTCGGGGCACCTGTCCGCGCTGCGCTACTCCCACGCCCCCAAGCACGAGTACTTCGCGGTGCGCAACGGCGTAGGCGTCTTCGACACCTCGCCCCTCTTCAAGTACCGGATCACGGGCCCTGAGGCCATCGACTTCCTGTCCGGCGTGGTGGTGCGCGACCTGAGCGTCCTGCGGCCCGGACGCGCGGCCTACACGCTGTGGTGCGACGACCGCGGCTTCGTGATGGAGGACGGCGTCGTCTTCCGGCAGAGCGACAACGAGCTGCTGATGACGGCCGCGCGGCCGATGCTGAGCTGGCTGACCTCGCACCTGTACGGCAAGCGGGTCGTGCTCGAGGACGTGACCGACGACTACGCGATGCTCGCCGTCCAGGGACCGCGCTCGCGCGACGTGCTGGCGGGGCTGGTACCCGAGGTCACGGACCTGTCGTACTTCGGTCTCTCCGAGGCCAAGCTCGCGTCGGTCCCGGTCATGGTGTCCCGCACCGGCTACACCGGCGACCTCGGCTTCGAGCTGACCGTGCCGGCCGACGACGCGGTGGCCGTCCTCGACGCCGTCCTCGAGGCCGGCCGGCCCCACCTGCTTCGCCCGTTCGGCGAGGAGGCCCTGATGACGCTGCGCATCGAGGCCGGTCTGCCGCTCACCGGGGTCGAGTGGCACGACAGCCGCACGGCCTGGACCGACCACGACCGGGTCACGCCGAAGGAGCTCGGGCAGGGCTGGATGCTCAAGGGCGTCCGTGATCGCAGCCGCCGCTTCGTCGGCAGCGAGGCGATCCGCCGCGAGCTGCTCGACGACACGTCGCGCTGGGCCACGACCGGCATCGTCGTCGACTGGGCCGACTGGGACCGCCTCTATCGCGATGCGGGTGAGCTGCCCACCAAGGACGAGCAGGCCCTCGGCTGGGAGCAGTGGCTGCGGGAGGACCCGGATGGCTCGGGCGCACAGGTCGGCTACGTCACCAGCTTCTGCTACTCGCCGGTGCTCCAGCGCCACGTCGGTCTCGCGCGGGTGCGGCCAGCACTGGCCGCACCCGGCACGACTCTGCACATGGAGACGACGCTGCACCACAGCACGCACATGGTCGCCGTGACCACGGCCCCACTGCCCTTCTTCAACCCAGCTCGAAAGACGGCCAAGCCATGACCGAGACCAGTCCGACGACCGGACGCCCAGCTGGCCGCACAGGCACGTCCTACGACGCCATCGTGGTTGGCGGCGGCCACAACGGCCTGACCAACGCGGCGTACCTGGCCCAGGCCGGGCTGCGCACGCTGGTGCTCGAGCAGCGCAACCTGGTCGGCGGCGCGGCGATCACCGAGGAGCTGCGGCCCGGGTTCTCGTTCACGACGTTCTCCTACGCGCTGAGCCTGCTGCGGCCGGAGATCGTCCACGAGCTCAACCTCGTGGAGCACGGCTTCATGCCGCTCATGATGCCGGGCGACTTCCACCCGACCGGCGACGGCGACTACCTGCTCTTCGGCGACGACGACGAGCAGAACGTGCAGATGATCCGACAGCACTCGCGGCACGACGCCGACGCCTACACGCGCTACAACTACGACCTCGACCGGGTCATCCAGACCGTGCGGCCGCTCTTCGACAACCCCCCGCCAAACATCTTCGGCAGCGATCCGGACGACCAGGCCGACGTCGCGTGGCTGCTCAAGCACCTCGGCAGCGTCGACCGCAAGACCATGCACGACACGGTGCGGATGCTCACGGGCAGTGCGGCCGACCTGCTCGACGACTACTTCGACTACGAGCCGCTCAAGGGCTACCTCGCGTCGTCCTCGAGCATCGGCAACCGGATCGGCCCGATGGCCGGCGGCTCAGGCCTGGTGCTGCTCTATCACAAGATGGGCGAGCACGACGGGCACCTCGGCTCGTGGTCGTTCCACAAGGGTGGCAACGGCGGCTTCACCCAAGTGCTCGCTCGCGCGGCCCAGTCGTTCGGCGTCGAGATCGAGCTGAACGCCCATGTCGACCACGTGCTGACCCGCGACGGCCAGGCCACCGGAGTGGTGCTGGCCGACGGCACCGAGCTCACCGCGCCCGTCGTCGTCTCGGCGCTCGACGCGCGGCGCACGTTCCTCGAGCTGGTCGACCCGCGAGAGCTGCCCGACGACCTGGTCGACAACGTCCAGCGGACCCGCTATCGCGGCACGTCCGCGAAGGTGAACTTCGCCCTCGACGGGATGCCCGAGTTCCCCCGGCTGCCCGGATCACCAGCCCCCTTCGGCGGCTTCATCAACCTCGGCCCGACGCTCGACTACCTCGAGCGGGCCTATGATGCCGCGAAGTACGGGTGGTACTCCGACCGGCCCTTCATCGACGGGGCCATGCAGTCGGTCATCGACCCCGACATGGCGCCCCCTGGCAAGCACGTGCTTTCGTGCTTCGTCCAGCACGCGCCATACGAGCTCAAGGGCCCGGACGGATCTCGGGTCGACTGGGAGACCGAGCGCGAGAACTTCGGCGACAAGGCCCAGGCGGTACTCGAGGAGCACTTCCCGGGCTTCGGCAAGCTGGTGCTGCAGCGCGAGATCGTCACACCGGTCGACATCGAGCGCGTGACAGGCCTGACGGAGGGCAACATCTTCGCCGGGGAGTTCCTCGCCCCGCAGATGTACTTCTTCCGGCCCGCGCCCGGCTGGAGCCAGTACGCCACACCCATCGACGGCTACTACCAGTGCGGCTCCGGCACCCACCCCGGCGGCTGCGTGATCGGCTCGCCTGGGCGGTTCGCCAGCCAGCGGATCCTCCGCGACCGCGCCCACCAGCGCTGACTCGGCTCAGGGGCGGGCACGGAGCGGAATGCCCACCCAGAGCACGAGGTAGCCGAGGAAGGCGATCATCGACGCCACGACTCCGCCGGTCCTCCCGATGGCCAGGTCGAAGGTCAAGAAGACGACCCCGCAAGTCGTCAGGGCCACGAGCACCAGCCCGACTCTTGCGACCTGGTTGGCCTTCTCGACAAGCCACGGGCGGCGGCCGCGTCGGAACAGGATGCGGTGGTAGGCGATCGGCGACAAGATCGCCGCGGTGGCAGATACGGCCCCCGAGAGCACCAGCAGGTACGCCGTCCGCTGCACGTCGTCGAGGGAGGCGAAACGGGAGCTGAACGGCACCGTCAGCAGGAACCCCGTCAGCACTTGCACGCCGGTCTGCGTGGACCGCAGCTCCTGGATCAGCTCGGTCCAGTTGCGGTTGATCTTCGCCTCGTCGATGGCGTCTGACGGCGGGTCGGACTCGTTCGGCTGCACCTGCTGAACCTACTGCGAGGGCATGCGGCACTCGCGTCAAAGGACGTCGGGGCGCACGGTGAGCACCGGACAGGGGGCATCCATGATCACTGTCTGGGCAACCGAACCCATCAGCGCCTTGCCGACCGGCGAGCGGGTGCGGATGCCGATGACGACCAGCTCGGCGTGGGACTCCTCGGCGGCGCGGACGATCTCGCTGCCGACGTCGACGCCGACACTTTGGTGCATACGGTGGTCGATGCCAGAGTCCGTGAGCCGCTGGTCGAGCGCGGCCAGGTCACCCTCGGCGACGAAGCGTTTGTCGACGAGAGCGTCACCGCGCGAGGCGTTGACGACGACCACGCTCAGGTGCCTCGTCTGCGCCTCCAAGAGCCCCACGGTCAGGGCGGCCTCGCCGTAGGCGTTGGGGATGTAGCCGATCACCACGGTCACAGCTCGGACCTCCTGTTAGGCAGCAGCCCGAGCACGAAGGGCACCACGAGGGCGATCGCGATCAGGACGTAGATGGAGATGGCCAGGCCCTCGTTGAAGAGCCCGCTGACGTCTCCGTTGGAGAGGTCGAGCGCCTCACGCATCTTGACCTCCATGAGCGGGCCGAGGATGACGCCGAGGATCAGCGGCAGCACGGGGATGCCGAAACGACGGATGGCGAATCCGATGCCTCCGAAGACGAGCAGCAGAGCGATGTCGAACGGGTCCTGGTTGACGCTGTAGGCGCCCAGCGTGGCGAAGAAGATGATGCCGGCGTAGAGCTGCGGCCTCGGGACCTGCAGCAGCTTGGCCCATAGCGGCGCCAGCGGCAGGTTGATGACGAGCAGCAGCGTGTTGCCGATCAGCAGGGCACCGAGCAGCGTCCAGATCAGGTCGGCCTGGTCGGCCATCAAGGTGGGGCCCGGCTGGATGCCATAGGTGCGCATCGCGGCCAGGATGACCGCAGCCGTCGCGGTCACGGGCAGGCCGAGGGCGAGCAGCGGGACGAACATGCCGGCCGCACTGGCGTTGTTGGCAGCCTCGGGACCGGCCACGCCCTCGATCGCGCCCTCGCCGAACTTCTCCCGGCCTGCCCCCGGCTTGGCCAGCTTCTTCTCCAGCACGTACGACAGGAAGGTCGGCGTCTCCGCACCGCCCGCAGGCAGCGCCCCGAACGGGAAGCCGAGGGCGGTGCCGCGCAGCCAGGGCTTCCACGAGCGGCCCCAGTCATCGCGGCCCATGAACGGCCGCCCGACGGGGATCACATCCACGGGTCGGCGGCGCAGGTGGGCCGCAGTCCACAACGCCTCGCCGATCGCGAAGATGCCGACGGCGACCACCACGATGTCGATGCCGTCGGCCAGCTCGAGGGAGCCGAGGGTCAGCCGCGGCTGCCCGGTGGACAGGTCGAGACCGACCAGCCCGATCGTGAGGCCCATGAACAGCCCGATGAAGCCGCGCAGCTTTGACGTGCCGAGCACGCTGGTCACCAGCACGACCGACAGCAGCATGATCGCGAAGAACGACGGCGCCCCGATCTTGACCGCCTGCTCGGCAAGCGCCGGCGTGAAGAACGCGACCAACAGCGTGCCGATGGTGCCGGCGACGAACGACCCGATCGCCGCCGTGGCCAACGCCTGAGCGGCCCGCCCGTTCTTGGCCATCTTGTTGCCCTCGATGGCCGTCATCACCGACGCGGACTCGCCTGGGGTGTTGAGCAGGATCGATGTGGTGGACCCGCCGTACATGCCGCCGTAGTAGATGCCTGCGAACATGATGAAGGCCTGGGTGGGCTCCAACCCGTAGGTCACCGGGAGCAGCAGCGCCACGGCCATCGCCGGGCCGATCCCGGGCAGCACGCCGACGAAGGTGCCGAGCAGGACACCGATGCACGCATAGAGCAGGTTGACCGGGGTGAACGCCGCCGCCAGGCCGTCGAGGAGCAGGTTGAGGGTGTCCATCAGAGGATCCCGTCCAGGATCCCGGGCGTCAGCGGCACGTCGAGGACGACGTAGAAGAAGTACCAGCTGCTGACGGAAAGCACGGCGCCCACGAGCAAGTCACGCAGCACCGTGCGGCTGCCCAGCGCCCACGCGCAGCCCGCGAACAGCAGGGCACCCGTGATGGCCCAGCCAAGCAGGTTCACCAGCAGCAGGTTGAGCAGCATGATGCCGACGAGCTTGGCGACCGTGGTCCAATCGGCCCGGATGGTCAGGTCGACATCCTCGCCGGCCTCGGGCTCGGGGACGTTGCCCCGACTGGTGGCCACCGCGAGCAGCGCGGCGAGCACGACCATCACGCCGCCGACGACGTAGGGGAAGACCCGCGGACCGATCGGGTCGCCGAAGCCGACGTTGAGACCTCGGGCGTCGACGATCGTCCAGATGCCGACGACGGCGAGAGCCGCGGCCAGGCCATACTGCGCCCGGTCGACGTATCCCGGCCTTTCCGTTCGGCTCCGACGGCGGGTGCGGTCACAGCAGTCCCAGCTCCTCGAGCGTGTCGGATACCCGGGTGTCCTGCTCCTCGATGAAGCTCTCGAAGTCGGCACCGGTCTTGAAGTCGTCAGTCCAGCCGTTCTCCTCGACCGCCTCCTGCCAGCCCGGCGAGTCGTGCATCGTTCTGCAGGTAGGCGATCAGCTCCTCGCGCCGCTCGTCGGAGATCTCTGGCGGCGCGAGCACGCCGCGCCAGTTGAGGAACACCAGGTCGATGCCCGACTCGGTGAGCGTCGGGATGTCGGCGTACGCCTCCTGGGACAGGCGCTCCTCACCGGAGACGGCGAGCACCCGCAACTCACCGTCCTCGATCTGGCCCTCGAACTCTGCCAGCCCCGAGAAGCCCACGGCGATCTTCTCGCCGAGCAACGCGCTCGTCAGCGGCCCGCCCCCGTCGTACGAGACGTAGTTGACGTCGTTCGGGTCGACACCGATGGTCTGCGCGAGCTGCATCGGGAACAGGTGGTCGGGTCCGCCGGGCGAGGACCCGCCACCGACGGCGATCGAGGACGGGTCGGCCTTCCAGGCCTGCGCGAGGTCGTCGATGGTCTGGTACGGCGAGTTGCCCGGCACCAGAACTCCTTCCGGCTCGCTCATCAACTGGGCGAGTGGACTGGCATCGTTGAGGCGGTAGTCGGTTCCGAACGAGTAGAGCGAGCCCACTACCCCCAGGCCGACGGTCATCATCGTGTGCTCGTCGCCTGCCTTGCCCATCAGCGTCGTCATCGCCGCGGCGCCCCCTGCGCCGATCACGTTGTCGACCGTGAAGTCGCCGCCGGTGACGTCGTCGTCGACCATCACCCGCACCGCTGCCCGGCCCGTCAGGTCGTAGCCACCCCCCGGGCTGTTGGGGATGATCATCAAGATGTCGCTGCTCTGGTCGCCGCGGGTCACCCCGCAGCCGGTCAGCGCGGTGGCACCTAGCAGCGCCGCCGCGCACACGGCGGCCAGTGAACGAGCCTGGGGGTGGCGCATCACCCCGTGACTCTGCCGCATCCCGGCGCGGGCTGCCACCCCGTCGAGTCGACTAGCTGCGTGCGCGTGCCTCCAGTACCGACGGCAGGTCGGGGAGCCCGAGCGGCTCATCCCACTCGGCTGGCGGCCGGTAGGACTCCCAGTCCTCGTCGAGCGGCCACGAACGCAGGTGGCCGAGCTCGTAGCGGGCCTGCCCGCCGATCGCGCGGATCGCTGCGCCCTGCTCGGCGGTGTAACGACCGCCCGCCACGGCGGCGTCGAGCTCGTCCTCGTCCTTCAGCCAGACCTCCGGACCGTCCGGACCCTCCTCGAGCCAGAGGTCGAGGGTGACGTCGCGCGTATGCAACCGCGGACTGCCGTCCACCGGCCGCTCGTGGACCAGTTCGAGGTTGACGTAGTGGCCGGTGAATCCGCCCGCCTCGTCCCAGAAGTACCAGAGCGACCACGGCTTCTCCGTCGGCGCGACGCGCAGGATGCCGGGGCCACGCCACGTGCGAAGCCGCATCTCGTACTCGACCGTCACCCGCTCGGCCACCGGACGGTCGCGAAGCGCCCTGCCGTCCAGCGGCGAGGCCACCATCACCTCCGACCCGGCCGACAGCCAGGCGACCAGGCCACGCTCGTCGTCGCGCACCACCCGCAAGATCTCGACGCTGCGCCCCCAGTGCCAGGTGACGACCTGCCCCACGTCCCAGTACGGCGGCCGGCCGGACGCGCGCAACAGACCGGGCGGCTCGACGAGCCGATGCTCCTCGAGCAGCGAGAGGTCAGGGCGCGGTGGCGGAGCGGCATACGCCTCCTTGGGGAGCCGCGTCGCCACGCTGCCGCTGTCGGTGACAAGGGTGTCCTGCGAGTCTGCCGAGTCGCTCACCCGCCCGACGCTACGCGAGCATCACGATGGCCTGCGACATCTCGGGCTTGGAATGTCAGGGTTCGGAGGATGGTTCGCCATGTGGGTGACGAACCAGCCGAGGAGGATGTGACAGATGACGCGCCGCGTGGTTCAGCTGGTCGTGTCGTGCGTCGTTCTCGGCGCCGGCATCGTGCTGCTGTTGGACGCCGGCCTCGGGTCCGACGGCTACTCCACGATGGTCAACGGCATCCACCTCGCGACCGGCCAGCCGTTCTGGTTGATGAACCTCGCCGTCTCGGTCGTCTTCATCGCCGTGGCCGCGCTGCGCAGCGTCCGGCCGGGGGTCGGCACCGTCGTGCAGATGGTCGTGGTGGGGGTGACGGTGTCGGTGCTGATGCCCTTCGCCCCCGACCCGTCGTCGTACGCCCTTCGAGTCGGCGAGCTCGCCCTGGCCTTCCCCGTGCTGGCCATCGGCGTCGCGGGCTACCTGGCGAGCAAGCTCGGGGCCGGGCCTGCCGAGGCGGCCGCGCTCGCCTGGGACCCGCCACTGCGATTCAAGTGGAGCTACAGCGTCCTGCAGGTCTGCAGTGCCCTGATCGGCTGGTCGCTGGGTGCGGCTGTCGGGATCGGAACCTTCTTGGTGGTGCTGCTCATTGGACCCCTCGTCGACCTCGCCTCGAGGTACCTCTTCCACACCGCGCCGTCGGCGCAGGTCACATCTCGGGTCGCCGATTCGTCAATCGAAGTGACGGACCACCGAGGAGGACTGACCGATGACGGACGAGATCATGCTCGCCGAGCGGTTCGAGGCCGAGCGACCCCGCCTGCGCGGGCTCGCGATGCGGATGCTGGGGAGTGACCACGCCGCCGACGACGCAGTGCAGGAGGCTTGGATCCGGCTTGTCCGCACCGACGCCGGGCCCGGCGAGGAGATCGACAACCTCCCAGGCTGGCTGACCACCGTCGTGTCCCGGATCTGCCTCGACATGCTCCGGACCAAGACGAGGCGCCGCGAGGACGCCTGGTCCGCCAGCGCCGATGTCGTGGACGCGGCACCCACGCCCGAGGAGGAGGCCGAGCTCGTCGACGCTGTCGGCCAGGCCATGACGGTCGTCCTCGACACGCTGGCCCCGGCGGAACGGCTGGCCTACGTGCTCAAAGACGTGTTCGCGGTGCCGTTCGAGCAGATCGCGCCGATCCTGGGACGGTCCGAGGTGGCCACCCGGCAGCTGGCCAGCCGCGCCCGTCGCCGCATCCAGGAGCCCGAGCCGCGCGAGGACCTGGCCGCGGCCGACACGGCCGTCGTGGACGCCTTCCTGCAGGCATCTCGCGACAACGAGTTCGCCGCGCTGCTCGAGCTGCTTGACCCGGAGGCTGTGGTCCGCGTCGACGCCGCAGCATTGGCGATGGGCGGCGATGCCGGAACCGTGACGGGTAGCCGTGCTGTGGCGGAGTTCTTCGCCGGCCGTGCCCGCGCTGCGCTCCCCGCGACGATCGACGGCGGGGCGGCCGCAGTCTGGCAGCTCAAGGGCGAGGTCAAAGTGGTGTTCGGCTTCACGGTCGTGGACGGCAAGGTCGTCGAGATCGAGCTGTTGGCCGACCCGGCCGTGCTCACGCGTGCGGTCCGACGCTCACCTCGCCGATAGTCAGCGTTGCCTCGCCCTCGACGATCTCGCCAAGCCGGGCGACCTGCTTTTCGAGGGCGACGACCCGTGACTTCGGCAGCCGCCGGAGCGGCTCGACGGTCACGCTGACCCGCTGCCCCGAACGCTTCTGGTGCCACACGCCCGCGACCGCACCGTCGATGAGCAGCACCGGGTAGTTGCCTGCCTGTCCCGACGGCGTCAGCGCCCGCTCGGCGGCCCGTCCCGGAAACAGCCGGCGTCGAGGTCGGCTGCCGACGACGAACGCGTCGAAGTAGGGCAGCAGCCGGACGCCCTCGCCGGGCCGGGCGTCGTACGACGCATCGGGCAGGTCGTAGGCGGGCTGGCCGTCGAGCTCCACGCGCACGAGGCCGGGGTGGGCCGCCAACCGTTCGGCCGCCCAGGCCGGCGAGGCTCCGAACCACGGCGCGAAGCTTGCGGGTGACGCCGGGCCGTAGGAACGCAGATAGCTCTCGATCGCCCACGCCACCGCGTCGTCCGCCTCGACGGGCGCCGCGTCGCCGGTCCAGCGACGCGGGTGGGTATAGGTGACCTTGCGGGCGCGGTCGCGGCCGTAACAGAGCACTCCGGCAAAGGCCGCGTCGCTGACGGCCTGCCGCCACCGCGGCCACAGCGTCTGGAACGCCGGCATCACCGGCTCGACGGCCCAGGCGCCGGCGAGGTCACCGACGGCCTCGGTCAGCTCGTCGATGGTGAGCTCGGCGTCATCGAGGGCCGACCCGATCGCGGTCACCACTGCCTCGGTCTCGTCGGCCGTCATCCGCACGCCGTCGGGGAACGGGCTGCGCGACGGGATCGCGCCGAGGGCGGCCATCCAGCGACCGAGGTCGGCCGCGGGCAGCAGGTGCACGGTGCCGCGAGGACCGAACGTCTTGACGACCGTGTGGTCGTCCCAGAGCGCACGGCGCACGTCGGCTCGGGTGGCGCCCTCGATCCGCAGCGCGGCGGAGACCTCGGCCGCCGACAGGATCTGGGCGTGCACGCCGCTCATCGCGCCCGCGACGTCGGCGACGGACGTGCCCGCCGCGAAAGGCGTCGCGAGTCCGTGCCCTTCCAGTCGTCGAGCGCTCGCCTGCTCCCAGGTCACCTGCCTCATCGGGCGGCCCTGACGTATCGCTGCGCGAGGCGCGCCACGGCCTCGGTCAGCTCCGGAGAGTCGACGACCTCGAAGTCGGCGTCGAGGACGCCCAGCCAGAACGCCAGGTCGGCGTACGACGTGGCGCCCAGCGTCACGAGGCAGGCGTCGTCGCCGCGGGGCTCCACCCCGCCGCCCTCGAGCCACGGCCCGAGCCGGCGCACGACGTCGTCGGCCGGCATCTGCACCAGCGCCTTGCCGATCGCCTTCTGCTGGACGGTCCGGATCTTCGACGCCACCCACGCCGCCACGTCGTCAGCGGGCAGCGGCCGCAGCTTGAACCGGTGGCCCGTCGACCGGGTCTCCTTGAGCCGGTCGACGCGGAAGGTGCGCCAGTCGTCGCGCTGCGGGTCGAACGCCACGAGGTACCAGCGCCGTCCCCAGTTGACCAGACGGTAGGGCTCGACCTTGCGGTCCGACCCCTGGCCCGACCGGTCGCTGTAGTCGAACCGCACCAGCTCGCGGTCGCGGGCCGCGTTGGCGAGCATCGTGAGCAGCGCGCCGTCGACGCCGGGGCCGCGTGAGTACGGCGCGACCCGGGCCGTGTGGGACTGCAGCGCGTCGACGCGTTGCCCGAGCCGCTTGGGCAGCACCTGCTGGAGCTTGGTCAGCGCCCGCAGTGCGCTCTCCTCCATCCCGCTCACCGCGCCGCCGCTCGCCGTGCGCAACGAAACCGCCACGGCGACGGCCTCGTCGTCCTCGAGGAGCAGGGGCGGCATGGCGGCGCCTGCGGTCAGCCGATAGCCGCCGATCGGGCCGCGGGTCGCCTCGACGGGGTAGCCGAGGGAGCGCAGCCGCTCGACATCGTTGCGCACCGTGCGGGTGGTCACGCCGAGTCGGTCGGCCAGCTCGGGACCGGGCCACTCGCGCGGCGTCTGCAGCAGCGACAGCAGGGAGAGCAGCCTCCCGGAGGTCTCGGACATGGTTCGAAGATTACTCGCAATCAGGAACGAAACGTTCCTGATCCGTTCCTAGTCTGAGGGCTGTCAGGAACCGATGAGATCAAGGAGCACCTCATGACGATCACCCTCGAACCAACGGTCCAAGGGGCGCAAGAAGCGGCGCAGGAAACGGTCCAGGGATCGCGACCGGAGACTGCGGCCGGGTCGCCCGGCAAGTGGATCGGGTTCACGGTCATCCTCAGCGCGATGATCCTCAACATCCTCGACTCGACGATCCTCAACGTCGCCGCGCCGTCGATCCAGAGCGACCTGACGCTGTCGGCATCGGCCCTGGAGTGGATCGCGGCGGCGTACACCCTCGCTATCGCCGTGGGTCTGCTCGCCGGCGGACGCCTCGGCGACGCCTACGGCCGGAAGCGGATGCTGATGGTCGGGCTGGTCGGGTTCGTGGCGTCCTCGGTCGTCTGCTCGCTCGCGTGGTCGGGCGAGGCGCTGATCGCGGGTCGGGTGGCCCAGGGACTCGCGGCGGCGCTGATGATCCCCCAGACCTTCGGACTGATCCGCGACATCTTCGGGCCGGCCGAGATCGGCAAGGCCTTTGCGGCGTTCGGGCCTGCGATCGGCCTGTCGACCGTGCTCGGCCCGGTGGTGGCCGGCCTCCTCATCAAGCTCGACGCGTTCGGCACCGACTGGCGCTCGCTGTTCTTGATCAACGTGCCCGTCGGGATCTTCGCGATCATCGTCGGCCGCCGGGTGCTGCCTGCGAGCGAGCCTGCGCACCGCGGCGCCCGCCTCGACTGGGTCGGTACGGCACTGATGGCCGCGGTCAGCTTCCTCGTCGTGTTCCCGCTCGTCGAGGGCCGCACCCTCGGCTGGCCGGTCTGGCTGGTCGGCGTCGCGGCCGCGGCACTGCCGCTCGTGGTGATCGCCGGACGTCGGCAACGCGGCCGGATCGCCCGCGGCGAGACCCCGCTCGTCGAGCTGAGCGTGCTGCGCAAGCGGTCCTACGTCTCTGGCGTCGTGTTCACCCTGGTGTTCTTCGGCAGCATCGTCGGCTTCTCGTTGACCACCGGCTTGTTCCTCCAGATCGGTCTCGACATGACCCCGATGCGGGCAGCGCTCTACCTGGCAGGCTTCGCCGTCGGTGCGTTCTTCGGCTCGGGCGTGGGCGCGTGGGCGACAACCGCGGTCGGCCGCCCGATCCTGCACGTCGGCCTGGCGATCATGGCCGCCGGGACGATCGTGCTCTACCTGTCGATGCGGTCGGCCGAGACCGTGGGCTGGCTGCAGCTGGTGCCCGGCATGGTCGTCTACGGACTCGGGATGGGGATGATCTTCGTGCCGCTGTTCAGCATCATCATGGGCGAGATCGAGGACCACGAGGTCGGCTCGGCCTCGGGGATGCTCGAGTCGCTCCAGCAGCTCGGCGCCTCCCTGGGCGTGGCCTCGCTGGCGACGCTGTTCTTCGCCACCATCAAGCTGGAGGACGGCGGCCCGACCGCCGCGGCCCTCGCCGGCCGGCACCTGCTCGCGGTCGAGCACACCCTGCTCGCCTCGCTGGTGCTGATCGCCGTCGCCTTCGCGATCGGGTTCCTGCTGCCGAAGCGCGCCCGCGAGATGGCGCACTGACGGCTGGCTGAACACCGATTCGTCTGCGGTGCTGAGCGGGGAAACCCACAGCAACCCACAGACGAATCGGTGTTCAGTCGCGGTCGAGCATGGCCAGGGCCAGGTCGACGAGCGAAACCCGGTCCAGCGACGGCACCTCGGCGAGCGGGACCCAGCGAGTCTCGTCGGTGGTGCCGTCGGCCTCGTGGGCGAGCTCCCCGCCCACGACGTGTCCGCGATAGATCACCCGCAGCAGCCGCAGGTCGCCGCCCGTTCCCTGGGTAATTCGCTCGGCCTCGGGCACGTAGTCGACGTCGACGCCGAGCAGACCGTCGAGCGCGACGTCGTACCCCGACTCCTCGAGCACCTCCCGGACGGCCGTCTGCTCCGGCCGCTCCCCCGGATCCATGCCGCCACCGGGGAGGGTCCAGCCGCTCTTGCCGCCCTCGTTCCAGTGCACGAGCAGCACCTGTTGGGCGGGGTCGACGACGACCGCGTAGCACCCGATCCGGGTGTCCTGGAGCGGGAAGGGCTCAATGGGGTGGAAGGCCATGGGTCGCCACCCTAGGCTCGGCCGGGTGACCTCCGACCAGCACCCGACCCGTTCCATCGACGCCCTCTGCGACGACTACGTCGACCGAGCGGCCGCCCTCGACCCGCTGCTGGCGACGTACGCCGGCGTGACGGGTCACGACCACGAGCTGCCCGACTTCTCCCCTGACGGCTACGCCGCCCGCGAGGAGCTCGACCGCGCGACGTTGGCCGCGGTCCGGGCCGCGACCCCGGTCGACGAGCGCGAGACCGTCGCGCGCGACGCCTTCGTCGAGCGAATCGCGGTCCGTGACGAGATGGTCGCCGCAGGCTATGCCCGCAGCCAGGTGTCGGTCATCGGCAGCGGCCTCCACGAGCTCCGCGAGGCGTTCGACCTGATGCCGACCGAGGGCGAGGAGGCGCTGGCCAACATCGACGCCCGCCTCGCGGGCATCCCCGCAGCGCTCGACGGCTATCGCGCGACGCTCGAGGAGGAGGCCGGCCAGGGTCGGGTCTCCGCCGCCCGTCAGTACGCCGAGGTGGCGGTGCAGGCGCGCAAGTGGACCGGTCTGGAGGGCGAGGGCGGCGACTTCTTCGCCAACCTGGTGACCCGGCTGGCTCCCGCGGGCACCCTCCGCGACAGCATGGACACCCACGCCGCGGCTGCCCGCGACGCAGTCGCGGCCTTCGGCCGGTTCCTGGGCGACGAGATGGCCCCGCGTGGCAACGAGAAGGAGGCCGTCGGCCGCGAGCACTACGCGTTGGCCAGCCGCTACTTCCTCGGCGCCACCGTCGACCTGGAAGACACCTACTCCTGGGGCTGGGACGAGCTCAAGCGGCTCAGCGACGAGATGGACACCACCGCCGACCGGATCCTCCCGGGGTCGACGATCGACGAAGCCGTCGCCGCCCTCGAGGCCGACCCCGACCGGGTGATCATCGGGCGGGAGAAGTTCCGCGACTGGATGCAGGACCTCGCCGACCGCACGGTCGCCGACCTGGCCGGCGTGCACTTCGACATCCCTGATCCGATCAAGCGCATCGAGTGCCACCTGGCTCCGACCAACGACGGCGGCATCTACTACACCGGCCCGTCGGAGGACTTCACGCGGCCGGGCCGGATGTGGTGGTCGGTGCCCGACGGCATCGAGGACTTCGCCCCGTGGCGCGAGGTCACCACCGTCTTCCACGAGGGTGTGCCCGGGCACCACCTCCAGGTCGCCCAGACCGCCTACCGCGCCGAGGTGCTCAACCGCTGGCAGCGGCTGATGTGCTGGATCAGCGGCCACGGCGAGGGCTGGGCCCTGTACGCCGAGCGGCTGATGGACGACCTGGGCTACCTCGGCGACCCGGCCGACCGGCTGGGCATGCTCGACGGCCAGTCCTTCCGGGCCGCCCGGGTGATCATCGACATCGGCATGCACCTGGAGCTGGAGATCCCGAAGGACAACCCGTTCGGCTTCCACCCTGGCGAGACCTGGACCCCCGAGCTCGGCCTCGAGTTCATGCGCCAGCACTGCCGGATGCAGGACGAGTTCATCCAGTTCGAGCTCAAGCGCTACCTCGGCTGGCCGGGCCAGGCGCCGTCGTACAAGGTGGGCGAGCGGATCTGGCTCGAGGCGCGCGACGAGGCCAAGGCCCGCAAGGGCGACGCGTTCGACCTCAAGGAGTTCCACCGCCAGGCGCTCGACCTCGGCTCGCTCGGCCTCGACCCGCTGAAGCAGGCGCTGGCCCGACTGTGACTCCGCTGGTCCTCGCCTCGGCGTCGCCGGCGCGGCTGGCGACCCTGCGCGCCGCCGGCATCGAACCCGTCGTGATCGTCTCGGGCGTGGACGAGTCGGTGCTCGACGACCTGCCACCCGCCGAGCTGGCCCTGCAGCTGGCCGAGCTGAAGTGCGCTGCGGTGGCCGTTCGCGGCGACCTGCCCGCGGGCGCGCTGGTGCTTGGCTGTGACTCCGTGCTCGAGCTCGACGGCGAAGCCCTGGGCAAGCCGGGCGACTCCGAGAACGCGCGGGCCCGGTGGCGCGAGATGCGCGGCCGCTCGGGCGTGCTGCACACCGGGCACTCGCTGCGGGACACGGTCGCCGACCGGGTCGCGGCCGCGACCGCCTCGACCGTCGTACATTTCGCCGACCTCAGCGACGACGAGATCGACGCCTACGTCGCCACCGGCGAGCCGCTCGAGGTGGCCGGCGCGTTCACCGTCGACGGGCTCGGCGGCGCGTTCGTCACCGGCATCGAGGGCGACCACCACAACGTGGTCGGGCTGAGCCTGCCGTTGGTCAGGGAGCTGGCGGCGGAACTCGGCCACTCGTGGACTGACCTGTGGACTGGTCGTCCTGCGGGGTGACCTGGGTGTCGTCGTCGTTGTCGAGCTGGAGGTAGTCCGACAGGTGGTAGCCGCCCTCCGGCTTCTGGAAGACGTAGGTGCGGAACAGGTAGAACCGCGCGGCCTGACCCAGCAGGGCGCCGATGATGTTGCCCGCCAGGTTGTCGGAGTAGGGGTCGTCGAGGCCGAGCACGTTGCGGCTGAACCAGAGGCAGGCGATCGGGATGATCATCGTGGCGGTGTTGATGATGAAGTACGCCGTCCGCCCACCGTCGGCGGCCTGTGGCGGGCGGTGCCGGAACGTCCAGGAGCGGCTCAGGCGATAGCTGATCACCATGCCCACGAAGCTGGCGACGACGAACGCCGTGATCGGGTGACCGCTGAGCCACGGGTCGCTGGTGATGTAGAGCCCGTGGACCAAGAAGTTGAAGACCAAGATCGAGACGAACGTGGCAAGGCCGCCGACAGCCATGAACCGACCGATCTCGGTCAGCAGGTGATGCCAGCGCTCTCCCACGGTCCGAGGTTATCTGGCGGGACCGCCGATCTGGCACTTCGTGGGCTCATCGGGCCCGTTCGCGCCGCCAGCTGAGGCCGCCGTCGCTGGTGGAGAGCAGCACGTCGTCAGTGCCCGGAGTGGCATAGACGGTCACCCTGCCGCGCACCACCACGGTCGCCAGCACCCGCGGCGCCTGGCCCCGACCGAGTCGGCTCGCCATCATCTGGCCGAGGTTGACGGGCTCGAGGTGGGCCCAGTCCAGGCCGGCGTACCAGCCCACCGGACGGCTGCCCGGTCGAGGCATCGGCCCGAGCCGCTCGTCGCTCCACGCGTCGACGCCGAGCAGCAACCGTCGGTCAGGCAGGACGACTCCGAACCCGATGTATCCCGTCGGGTCGCGCGGGCCGTCGTACGCCGCCCACGCGCGGCCGTTTGGCGTGCGCAGCACCCGGTCCCACGAGAAGAGCGTCGCGCCGTCGCCGCCGACGAGAACGGCCTGGGCGTCATCGTGCGCGGTCGGCAACGGCCAGACCAGCTCCCGCCCCTCCCGGACGTGTGGGATCGGGCGTCCGCTCCAGGTCTTTGCGCGGTCTTGGCTGGTCAAATAGTCGGGGCGGTCGCCCATCGCCACGGCGAGCAGCTGGCGGGCCGGGGTCTGCAGCACGGCGGTCGTCCGTCGTGGCGTGCTGAGCCAATGCGTCGAGCCGTTCGCCGGCTCGAGGGCCAACCAGCCGTTGTTCCTGGGCGAGCGGATCGCCACCTCGTCGCCGACCAGCGGCCCGGGTCGAACCGTGTGCGACACGATCGGCACGACGACTCCTGAGCCGTCGACCACGGCGTCCCACCCACCGTCGTTCACTGCAACGCTGAAGTGGTCCGGGCCGGCGGGGGCGATGCGGAACCCGTGGGACCGGGGCCGGACCTCGAGCACCGTCGAGGACTCGAAGCCGTCGTCTGTGACCACGAGCGCGTAGCGACGTTGCTGACAGGCGTGGTCGCGGCAGACGTACCAGGACGCGATCCGCAGCCCGGGGTCGGCGGGCGAGACTGCGAGCGCATCGAGGTGGGCGTCGGGGTCGGTCGCGATCGAGGCCGCTGCTTGTGACGGCGTGGGCGCAGGGTCGGCCGCCGTCGCATCCTCCGTGGCCGTGGCGACGCGGGTCGGGCTCGCGCTCCGAGGCGGGGAGGAGGTCGAGTCGGCCGAGCAGCCTGCGCTGAGCAGCAAGGCCACAAGCATGCTGGCGACTCGAAGATACGTCACGCCGCTGGGACGCCACGCCCGCGCAGATTGTTGCCGACGCTGTACGACTGCAGTTCGCGGCGCCGTACCCGCACAGCACGCTCAAGCGCGCTTCACCGGCCCGAAATGCAGTCATGGAGTGGCGGCCAGGTTCAGATTTCTCCGGTCAACCGGAGAACCTTCAGCGCAGCGAGACGGTCTGGGTGAGGGTGACCTCGCGGCCGGCGGGGCCGGGGTCGCCGGAGTCGGCCTGGGCGAGCGTGAGGTCCAGGGCGATCTTGAGCTCGTCGGGCCCGTCGACGGACGCGTCGAAGGCGTAGGTGCCGGTGGTGCCGGACGGTGAACGAGTGCCTTCGGCGAACAGCCCGTCGGTCGGCACCGGCTCCGCGCCGTCGAGGGTCAGGTGTGGCGTGACGCCGGTGACGTCGTAGCCGACGCCACCCACGTCGACGCTGTCGAAGTCCACCGTGACGCCGACGACCAGCCAGGTGCGGCCGTCCTCGGCCCAGCCGGACCCGGGCAGGTACGGCGCGCGCTGGGCGGGCCCGACCTGGCAGGCCACATCGGGGTCGACCCGGCTCGGGCTCCAGCCGTCGGACGGGCAGGCCACTTCCACCGAGGCGCCCGGCTCGTCGTAGAGCGGAGCGGCTGCGCCGGCGTCACGCTCTCCGGTGGCCGGGTCGACGGTCTGGGTCAGGCCGTCGTACTCGACCGAGACGGTGACGCTGTCGATCTCGTCGGGAGCCTTGTCGACCGCGACGTACATCGTGCCGACGCCGGTGTCGGTCACGCCCTTGTCGCCCACGACCTCGTAGGGCGACCCCAGGTCGACGGCCTTGCCGTCCACCACGAGAGAGACCTTGGCCGGCAGCGGACGACCGGCGATCACGGCGGCCGGTGCGCCGGTCTCGGCGAACGGATCATGACTCCAGGAGACGGGCACGAAGCTGCCGCCAGACGGTGGTGCGTGCTCCTCGCCGTCGTCGGCCTGGTCGGCCGAGACGGCGTCGGAGGTCGCCTTGCCGACCGTCAGGTCGATCCGGCCGCTCGGCAGCAGGACGAATGTCTGTCGCCCTGCACCTCGTCGGAGATGTGCCCGACGACGACCTCTCCCCCACCGCTCGCGGCCTCGGAGTCGCCGCACCCGGAGAGGGTGGCCGCCACCAGCAGGCCGACCGCCGTCAGCAGGTGTCGACGGCTCACTGGGATCCGTAGATCTCGCGCTTGAGCGCCTTGACCCCCGCGAACTGGAGGGTCGCGAGCTGGGTGGCGGCTTCGGACACCGCGTCGCAGAACGACGTCTCATCGAGGCGCTGCTTGACGTCGGGCTCCAGCCGCACCGACCAGGACTCCATGCCGAGGGCGGTGATCCGTACGGCGCCCCCGCCGCCCACGCCCTCGACCGCCAACGCGGACCTGGCCCGGACGTACTCATGGTCACGCGCGCTCACCGGCGGCGACTCCTTGGTGACCTCCATCTCGAAGTCGCGGCTGCGGGCCTTGTAGTACTCCTTCATCCGTGCCACGAAGAGCAGCTTGGCCAGCCGGGTCAGCTGCATCTCGAGGTCGGGCACGGTGGCCCACTCGTAGTAGCCGGGGGTCAGGGAGAACCGCACGTGCGTGCGTTCGGAGATGGTGGCGAACGCGCGCTCGTCGGGCGTGGCCGCTGCGGCGCGCATCTCTGCGAGGGCACTGGTCATCGGGGTCAGCCTGTCAGTCGTCGTCGGGCTGGCCGACGTCCGGGTCCTTGGGCGGCTCGCCCTGTTGACCGGCCAGCGTGGGCCGAGGAGCGACGAAGTCGGAGGCGTAGGACGAGACCACATCGGCGCTGTTGGTCATCGCGTCGACGATCTTCTGCTCCGCGCGCTCGACCTCCTTCTTCAGGTCCTCGATGCCTTCCTTGGCCTTCGCGATGACGCCTTCGACGGACTCAGCGGAGTAGTCGTTGCTCGGCGGGTCCTCGATCTGGCCGGCGAAGGCACCGGCTACCTCGAGTCCGGACGCGACGGCGGCGAGGGCGACCGCGCTGGCCCCACCGGTGACCGGGACTGCGGCGATCGCCACCACGGCCCCGACGACCGACAGCCCGATCTCCCAGTCGTTCTTGCCACAGTCGCCGTAGTGCTCCAGCGCCGACTTCACCTTGTGCGCGATGTCGTCGACGTTGGCCCGCGCCCGGGTCCACAGCTCCTTCTCGGCGTTGAGCGCGTTCATCAGGATCGCAGCAACCACGAACTGGTTCTCGGTGTGGCCCTCGAACGGGATGATGAAGTTGTTCATGAATGCTTTGGCGGCCAGGCCGTCCCACTCGTCGAGGGTGGTGCCGGCGGCAGTCATCGCACTGAGCTCGGTGTTGACCGGATGGGGAGACCCCTGGATCGGGTCGGCGAAGGCCTTGGAGCACAGCGCGTTCATGGTGGTGGTGACCTGATCCATGGGGCCGTCGAAGTCGCCCGGGTTGGGCAGCACCAGGAAGTCGTTGAACAGCGAGTGGATCTCCTGGAACTTCATCTCGGTGTCCCAGATCGTCTTCTTGAGCTGGTCCTCGTCCATCAGCGGCATGCCGCTCATGCCGTCGGTGGGCGCGTAGTACATGCCGTCGCGCTTCATGATCATCCACTCGTCGAAGAGGTACTTCTCGACGGCCATGTCGTAGATCTCCTGGGCATGGAACCCGAGTTCTTCAAAGCTCATCTTTTCGGGGTCCCCTCGGAAGCGTGCCGCTCACGAGCGGAGCGAGTCACTGTGCGGTTTCGTGGGGTGTTCATTGCACGTCACCGATTTCCTTCTTGCGACGCTCGAACTCGGCGCGCGCCTCGTCGTCGGTGTCGGCGTAGTTGTTGGCGGCGTAGACGAGGGCGACGCCGGTGTCCATGAGGTTGTCGGCGGTCGTCGTCAGGTGCCCGTGCAAGACGGTGGCCAGGCTTCCCCAGGCGGCGCTGGCGTTGGCTCCGACGCCGCCGCTGCGGTACATGATCCCGCTGATCGACGTCGGCAGGGCGTTGGCGGCAATGCTGAACTCGCCGGCCACCTTGGGCAGCTGGTTCTTGCCGGCGTCCCACAGCTCTGCGAGATCTACGCCCAGCTGGTGTCCTGATGACACAAGGCCCTCCTCGGGTCGTGCTGGCTAGTCGGTGACACTCGGTTGTTTCCCGGCACCGACGCCGCTCAAACCTGGGAGCGAGGGAATCTCCTTATTCCACGGGCAGTCCGAGGCCGCGGGCGATCAGGATCCGCTGCACCTCCGACGTGCCTTCGCCGATCTCGAGGACCTTGGCGTCGCGGTAGAAGCGCGCGACGGCGTACTCCTCCATGAAGCCGTAGCCACCGAACACCTGGGTCGCGATGCGGGTCGCCGTGACGGCCGACTCGGTGGCGTAGAGCTTGGCCACCGACGCGGCCCGCCTGAACGCCTTGCTCTCGGCGTTGCCGTCCTTCATGGCCGCGGCCTTGTAGGTCAGCAGCCTCGCGGCGTCGGCCATCACCTGCAGGTCGGCGATCTGGAAGGCCAGCCCCTGCTTGCGACCGATCGGGCCGCCGAAGGTCTGTCGCTCGCCGGCGTACTTGACGCTGAGGTCGAGGCACGCCTGGATGCAGCCGACCGCGAGGGCGGCGATCGCGACGCGGCCGTCGTCGAGGGTGGCCAGGAACTGCGCGTAGCCGCGGCCGCGCTCGCCGAGCAAGTGGTCCTCGGGTACACGCACGTCGGTGAAGCTCAGGGCGTGTGTGTCGGAGGCGTGCCAGCCGAGCTTGTCGTACGGCGCCTCGACGGTGAAGCCGGGCGTGCCGGCGGGCAGGATGATGGTGGAGATCTCGGGCCGTTCCTTGCCGGCGATGCCGGGGTTCAAGACGCCCGTGCGCGCGCTCACGGTGACCAGCGAGGTGATCTCGGAGCCCGAGTTGGTGATGAACTGCTTGGCGCCGTTGACGACCCACTCGCCGTTGTCGAGCTCGGCCTTGGTGCGGGTCGCGCCGGCGTCGGAACCGGCACCGGGCTCGGTCAGCCCGAAGCCCGCAAGGGTGCGGCCGGCGACCAGGTCGGGCAGCCAGGCGTCCTTCTGGGCCTGGCTGCCGAAGGTCTGGATGGGGTTGATGCCGAGACCGACCGCGGCCTCGAGGGTGATGCCCATCGACTGGTCGACGCGGCCGATCTCCTCGATCGCGACGCACAGGCTGGTGAAGTCGCCGTCGTCGCCGGCGCCGCCGTACTCCTCGGGCGCGGTGAGCCCCATCAGCCCGAGGCCACCCATCTTCTGGACGACGTCGGCCGGGAAGTGGTGGTCCTTGTCCCACTGCGCCGCGTGTGGCGCGATCTCCGCCTCGGCGAACTCGCGGACGCTGCGGCGGAACTCTTCGTGCTCGCGGGACAGCTCGAACATCATGCGCCGCATGCTAGCCGCTAAGGTTAACGATCGCTAACCTGCGCGGCGAAGGATCTGCACGGCGAAGTCGCTGGTCCCGGGCTCGAACGGCCGGAGGTCGAACGTGGCGTAGCGCGACTCGACGGCGAGCCCGGCCGCGGCCGCATCGGCCGCGAACTCCTCGGCCGGGTAGACGCGCGAGTCGGGCGGCTCGCCGGTGAGGGAGAAGCCGACGAGCAGCCGACCCTCGGGTGTTAACAGGTCGCCCAGCCGGCCGAGCACCGCCTGCTCCGAGCCGGGCGCGAGCAGGACCATCACGTTGCCGACGCACACCACCAGGTCGAAGGAGGTCGGCAGCCCGTGGTCGGCCAGGAAGGCGGCGTCGAGCAGCTCGAGGCGGCACCGGGCGACCGGCAGGCCCGGGTACGTCGCCCGCGACTGCTCGAGCAGCTCCTCGTCGAGGTCGACCCCGACCGCCTCGTGCCCGCGGGCGCGGAGCGCCGCGCCGATCCGGCCCATGCCGGAGCCCGCGTCCAGGATCCGCGCCCGTCGCGGGGCCAGCGCATCGGCGAGCCGGGCCTCACCCTCGACGTCCGCGCCGGTGGCGACGAGCTCGGCGAAGTGCCTGCCGTAGCCGCGGCCCGTCGTCCGCGGTCCCTCCCAACGCGTAGGAGGCAGGTCGGTGCTCACGGGCCGACCCTACGGCCGGGCGTGCACCCGATGCGCCACACTGGCCCGGGACGGATGAGACGCGAAGGAGCGAGCCACTGCCTGGGATCGATCGCGCCGCCCTCTCGGCCGCGGCTGTCGGGGCAGTTCCCTCGGCAGTGGCCGCCGTCACCGGCCACCGACGCACGGCCGCCGCCCTGCTGGCGCTGCCGCTGGGCATCGCCGCGTTCTTCAGGGACCCCGACCGGGCTCCCGACGGGCCCGACGCCGCGCCCGCCTCTCCTGACCTGGCCGTGGCGCCCGCCGATGGCCGCATCATGTACGCCGGCCCCGTCCAGGAGGGCGTCGGACCCGACGGGTCGTGGCTTCAGGTCAGCATCTTCTTGTCGCTCTTCGACGTGCACATCAACCGCGCGCCCTACGGCGGGGTGGTCAGGGCCGTGACCTACCGGCCCGGCCGCTGGCACGCGGCGTACCGCTTCGAGAGCGCGACCGAGAACGAGCGCAGCGAGATCACCGTCGTCGACGACGCGACCGGGCGGACCGTGGTCTTCCGGCAGATCGTGGGCCTGGTCGCGCGCCGGATCGTCACCCGGATCGCCGCGGGCGACCGGATCGGCACCGGGCAGCGGATCGGGCTGATGAAGTTCGGGTCGCGGATGGACGTGTTCCTGCCGCTGGACGCCGTGCTGACCGTGGCCGCCGGAGAGCGGGCCGTGGCCGGCGAGACCGTGATCGCCCGCTGGCCGGGGACGCCACCGTGAGCGGCCGACGACCAGTACGCGGCCGGCGCCCGCACCTGCCGCGCCGAGGGCCGCGCGCCGACGGCCGGCCGCGCCGCCGGATCCTGGACCGCTGGCGGCTGACGTCACCGTCGGGAGCGCGGGTGGTGTCGCTGCGCCAGCTCAGCTACAAGGAGCGGGTCCGGGTCACCGCGCCGAGCGCCTTCACCACGGCCAACATGGCGTGCGGGTTCTCGGCGATCCTGCTGGCCTTCGCCGACGAGTTCAAGTGGTCGGCCGCGCTGGTGGCGCTGGCGATCGTGATGGACATCTGCGACGGCGCGGTGGCGCGCGCGATCGGGGCGACCTCGCCGTTCGGCGTCCAGCTGGACTCGACGGCCGACCTGGTCTCCTTCGGCCTGGCGCCCGCGGTGCTGGTGCACACCTGGGCCATCCCGGAGCATCCGGTGCTCGCGTGGTTCGCGGCTTTCCTCTGGCTGGCGTGCGCGGCGTTCCGGCTGGCGCGGTTCAACTTCACCGTCGACCCGCTCGACGACAAGCGCTACTTCATCGGGCTGCCAAGCCCGGGAGCGGCGGCCGTGGTCATCGCGACGATCTTTGCCCTCGACTCGCCGTCGATCGACCTGGGCTCCGAGCTGGTGCTGCCGGTCGCGATCAGCGTGGTGCCGGCGGTGTTGATGGTGACCACCGTGCGGTTCCGCTCGTTCCGCCACCTGCTCTCGCCGACCACGGTGCCGGCCAAGGTGACCACCATCGTCGTGGGCCTGGCCGTGGCCGTGGGGCTGGTGCTGGAGCCGGCGTACACCGGACTTGTGGTCGCCTACTTCTACGTGTGCACCGCTCCGCTCGGCGTCCTCACGGCACCGATCCGGGCGCGGGTGTTCGGTCCCGACGCTGTCGCCCCGCCGCGCACCCGGCAGCGGTCGGTGTTCCTCGGCATGGTCGAGGAAGACCCGGCGTCGGCGACCTAGCGGAACGCGCCCTCGCCGGTCAGTGCGTTGCCGATGACGAGCTGGTGCACCTCGGAGGTGCCTTCGTAGGTGAGCACCGACTCGAGGTTGTTGGCGTGCCGCATGACGGGGTGCTCGAGGGTGATGCCGGCGGCCCCGAGGATGGTGCGGCACTCGCGGGCGATGGCGATCGCCTCGCGCACGTTGTTGAGCTTGCCCATGCTGACCTGGGCTGCGGTGATCTGCCCGTCGTCCTTGAGGCGGCCCAGGTGTAGCGCGAGCAACATCCCCTTGCCGAGCTCGAGGGTCATGTCGGCGAGCTTGACCTGCGTGAGCTGGAACGACGCCAGCGAGCGGCCGAAGATCTCCCGCTCCGCGGAGTAGCGCAGCGCTGTCTCGAGGCAGTCGCGGGCCGCGCCGAGCGAGCCGAAGACGATGCCGAAGCGGGCCTCGTTCAGGCACGAGAGTGGTCCGCGCAGGCCGGTCACCTCGGGCAGCACCGCGTCGGCCGGCAGCCGGACGCCCTCGAGCACCAGCTCGCTCGTCACGGACGCGCGGAGCGAGAGCTTGCGCTTGATGTCGGGCGCGCTGAAGCCGGGGCTGTCGGTGGGTACGACAAACCCCTTGATGCCGTCGTCGGTGCGCGCCCAGACGACGGCGACGTCGGCGATCGAGCCGTTGGTGATCCACATCTTGGTGCCGTCGAGGACCCAGTCGCCGCCGTCCTTGCGGGCCCGGGTGCGCATCGCGGCGGGGTCGGAGCCGGCGTCGGGCTCGGTCAGGCCGAAGCAGCCGATCGCCTCGCCGGTGGCCATCCGGGGCAGCCACTCGTCCTTCTGCTCGTCGGACCCGTGCTTCCAGATCGCGAACATGGCGAGGCTTCCCTGGACCGACACGAGCGAGCGGACGCCGGAGTCAGCGGCCTCCAGCTCCAGGCACGCCAGCCCGTACGACGTCGGCGCTGGTGCCCGCGCAGCCGTAGCCGGTCAGGTGCATGCCCAGCAGCCCGATCTTGCCCATCTCGAGCGCGAGCTCGCGGGCGGGCAGCGAGCCCTCGTCGTACCACTGGGCGAGGTGGGGGCGGACCTGCGCGTCGACGAGCTCGCGGACCGTGGCGCGGATGGCCTTCTCCTCGTCGCTCAGCAGGCTGTCGACGTCGAGGAGGGCCAGCGGGTGGGTGGCGTCGCTCATTTCATCGCCTCGTCGAGGGCGGCCAGCACGAGCAAGGCGGCGTCGGGCCGGGCGTTGTGTCCCATCAGGCCGATCCGCCAGACGGTGGCGGCGTACTGGCCCACGCCGGCGCCGATCTCGATGCCGTGCCGCTCGAGCAGCTGTTTGCGGACCATCGCGGAGTCGACGCCGTCGGGGACCTTGACCGTGGTGAGCTCGGGCAGCCGGGAGCCCTCGGCGGCGAAGAGCTCCATGCCGCGGTCGACCAGGCCGTCCTGGAGGACGCGGCCGGCCTCCTCGTGCCGGGCCCAGACGGCGGGCAGGCCCTCCTCCATGATGCGGAGGAGGCCGGCGTGCAGGCTGACGACCATCGCGACCGGGGCAGTGTGGTGGTAGGTCCGGCCTCCGCTGCCGCTCGCCTCGCCGACGTAGCCGCCGAGGAGTCCGAGGTCGAGGTACCAGGAGCGCGGCTTCTCCACGCGGCGCTCGAAGGCGCGGTCGTTGATGGTGAACGGCGCGAGGCCGGGGGCGACGCCCAGGCACTTCTGGGTGCCGGCGTAGCCGACGTCGATACCCCAGTCGTCGGCGCGCAGCTCGATGCCGGCGATGGACGTGACGGCGTCGGTGATCAGCAGGGCGTCACCCTTGGCCGCGCCGAGGGCGGCGATGTCGGAGCGCACGCCGGTGGAGGTCTCCGCGTGCACGGCGGCGTACAGCTGCGGGCTGGGGTGGGCGGCGAGCATCCGCTCGACGTCCACCGGTGTGCCCCACTCGTGCTCGACCGGGACGACCTCGGCGCCGCAGCGGGCCGCGACGTCGCACATCCGCTGCCCGAACAGCCCGTTGACGCCGACCACGACGACGTCGCCCTCGTGGACGGTGTTGACGAACGCCGCCTCCATGCCGGCGCTGCCCGTTGCGCTCAGGGGCAGGGTGCGGGCGTTGGTCGTGCCCCAGGCCTGGCGCAGCAGCTCGCAGGTCTCGTCCATGATCCGGAGGAACTCCGGGTCGAGGTGCCCGAGCAACGGCCTGCTCAGCGCGTTGGTCGCCTCGGGGTAGGGGTTGGAGGGTCCGGGGCCGAAGAGGTGGCGCTCGTAAGATCACGCTCCCGACGTATCGCCCATCGCGCGGGGCGCCGCCGTTGTCTCATCACGGCATGCGAGGCGGACGCCAGTTTCCCAACTGGTGAGCACGCCGTGCGGGAAGCTGCGCCGGTCGGCGCTGCTGCATTAACTGGCGCTGACTCGCGCTCAGAAGCCGGCGCCGGGGTTGAGGATGCCCTGGGGGTCGAGGGCGTCCTTGATGCGGCGGGTCAGGGCCATCACGTCGGGGCCGAGCTGGTCGGGGAGGGCGGCGCGCTTGGCGCGGCCGATGCCGTGCTCGCCGGTGATGGTGCCGCCGAGGCGGATGGCGGCCTGCATCACCTCGTCGAACGCCGCCCGGGCGCGGGCGTGCGAGTCCGGGTCGGCGGCGTCGTAGACGATGTTGGGGTGGGTGTTGCCGTCGCCGGCGTGCGCCACGACCGGGATCTCCACGTCGTACGTCGCCGCGATGGCCGCGATCGCGTCGAGCAGGTCGGGCAGCAGCGGCACCGGCGCGCCGACGTCCTCGAGCAGCAACGCGCCGCGGCGCTCCAGCGCCGGGAACGACATCCGGCGCGCGCGGACGAACATCTCGCCCTCCTCGGCGTCGTCGGTGACGAACACCTCGGCACCCTGCGCCTCGCAGGCGGCCCGCATCGTCGCGACCTCCTCGGCTCCGGGAAGCGCCGGGCGCGTCCGACTGGGCGATCAGCAGCGCGCCGGCCGAGCGGTCCAGCCCCATGGACTGGAAGTCCTCGACGGCGTTGATCGACGCGCGGTCCATCAGCTCGAGCATCGAGGGCCGCATCGTCGCGCGCATGGCGACCACGGCGTCGGCGGCCGCGCGCACGGTCGCGAACGACGCCACCAGCGTCGACCTCGCGGCCTGCGCCGGCACCAGCCGCAGGATGGCCCGCGTGACGATGCCGAGCGTCCCCTCGCTGCCGACGAAGAGCTTGAGCAGCGACAGCCCCGCGACGTCCTTGATCCGCCGGCCGCCCAGGGAGATGAGGGTGCCGTCGGCGAGCACGACGTCGAGGCCGAGCACGTAGTCGGTGGTGACGCCGTACTTCACGCAGCACAGGCCGCCGGCGTTGGTGGCCACGTTGCCGCCGATCGAGCAGATCTCGAACGACGACGGGTCGGGCGGGTACCACAGGCCGTGCTCGGCGGCGGCCGCCTTGACCTCGGCGTTGAAGGCGCCCGGCTCGACGACCGCGACCTGGCAGGCGGTGTCGATCTCGATCGCGCCCATCCGCTCGAGGCTGAGCACGATCGCGCCGTCGACGGCGTTGGACCCGCCCGAGAGCCCGCTGCCGGCGCCTCGCGGGACGACGCCGATCCCGTGCTCGGCGGCCCAGCGCACGGCGGTCTGCACCTGGCCGGCGTCCACCGCTCGGACCACGGCCAGCGGCTTGCCGGCCGACTCGTCGCGCGACCAGTCGTGCCGGTACTTCTCCATCGCGTCGGGATCGGTGACCACCACGTCTCCGGGCAACGCGGCGACCAGCTGCTCCACCGGTTCCATGACCCCATGCAACCACGGGTCCGCACCACGAGCGAACAGCCCTTGATCTCAAGTGAACTTGAAGTTGCACTCTTGCTGGCATGACCACTCACACCAGTCCTCTCGCGCTCGTCACCGGCGGTTCCGCCGGGCTGGGCCGAGCCCTCGTCCACGCGCTCGCCGACCGCGGATGGTGCGTCATCACCGACGGCCGCGACCCTGCACGGCTCACGCAGGCCGTCGCGGGTCTCGACCACGTCACCGCGATCGCCGGTGACGTCGACGACCCGGCCCATCGCGACGACCTGGTCGCGGCGGTCCGCGGCCACGGGCCCCTCGACCTGCTGGTGCACAACGCCAGCACGCTCGGCCCGCTCCCGATGCCGGCCCTGGCCGACCTGGAGACCGAGTCGCTCGCCGCGATCTGGTCGACCAACGCCGGCGCTCCCGCACGCGCTGACCCGCGCGCTGCTGCCCGACCTCCGGCAGGCCGGCGGCATCCTGCTGTCCCTCTCGTCCGACGCGGCGGTGCAGCACTACGAGGGCTGGGGCGGGTACGGCGCCGCCAAGGCCGCGCTCGACCACCTGACCCTGACCTTCGCGGCCGAGACCGGCCTGACGGCGTACGCCGTCGACCCGGGCGACATGAACACCCAGATGCACGCCGACGCCGAGCCCGGCGAGGACCTGTCCGGCCTGCCGTCGGCCGAGTGCGGTGGTGCCACATCTGCTGGCGCTGCTCGACCAGCGACCGGAGACGGGGCGCTACCGCGCAGCCGACTTCCAGCCCGCGGCTCGACAGGCGCCGTGCGGATGCCACCGGAGACGTCGGCATGAGAGTCGACGCCTGACGCCGACCACGCACTTCCCGGCGCCCGACGAGACCACGGCCCCGGCACCGCCGGAGCAGCGCGGCGTCCCGCGGGACGGCGTACGGATGCTCGTCGCCCGCGCGCCCGACGCCATCGAGCACCGCATCTTCCGCGACCTGCCCGGCGAGCTCGAGCCCGGCGACCTGCTGGTCGTCAACACCTCCGCCACCATCGCCGGGGAGACCGACGCGATCCGCGTCGGCACCGGCCCCGCGGTCGTGCACGTCTCGACCCGCCTGGACGACGGCACCTGGGTCGTGGAGCTGCGCACCGCCCCCGACGCCGCCCGGCCGATCCTCGACGCCGAGCCGGGTGAGGTCGTCGAGCTGGCCGGGGCGACGTTGACCCTGCTGGACGCCGTACCCACGCGAGCACTCCTCGCCGACCGGCGTGGCAACCGACTGTGGAGGGCCGCCGTCGCGGGCGACCTGCCCGCGACGCTGGCACGGACGGGCAGGCCGATCGCCTACGGCTACCTCGACCGGCACTACCCGCTCGCCGACTACCAGACCGTCTTCGGCATCGACCCCGGCAGCGCCGAGATGCCGTCGGCGGCGCGGCCCTTCACCACCGACCTCGTCACGGCCCTCATCACCCGCGGCATCGCGGTCAGCCCGGTCACGCTGCACACCGGCTTGTCGTCGCAGGAGGCCGGCGAGGCGCCGCAGCCGGAGAGGTTCCACGTCCCGGCTGTCACCGCCAACGCCGTCAACGCCACCCGCGCCCGCGGCGGCCGCGTGGTCGCCGTCGGCACCACGGTGACCCGCGCACTCGAGTCGGCCGTCGACGCCGACGGGCTGGTCCGCGCCGCCCACGGATGGACCGAGCGGGTGATCTCGCCCGACGATCCGGCCCGGGTCGTCGACGGGCTGATCACCGGCTGGCACAACCCCGAGGCATCGCACCTGATGCTCGTGGAGTCCGTCGCCGGTCCGGCGCTGACCCAGGCGGCGTACGACGCAGCGGTCGAGGCGGGCTACCTGTGGCACGAGTTCGGCGACTCCGCCTTGCTTCTCCCGCAGCGGACGTGACCCGGCGAGATCGCGACGGCCGGGCGATACGCTGCCCGGCGTGCCTGACAGCAAGCCACACCGCAAGAGCGCTCTGCAGAAGGTCCTGATCGCCAACCGGGGCGAGATCGCCGTGCGCGTCGTCCGCGCCTGCAAGGACGCCGGCATCGGCAGCGTGGCCGTGTACGCCGACGCGGACCGCGATGCGCTCTTCGTGCGGCTGGCCGACGAGGCGCACTCGCTCGACGGCGCCACGCCCGCCGACTCCTACCTCGACATCGCCAAGATCATCGCGGTCGCGGAGAAGTCGGGCGCCGACTCGGTGCACCCCGGCTATGGCTTCCTCGCCGAGAACGCCGGCTTCGCCCAAGCCGTGATCGACGCCGGCCTGGTGTGGATCGGCCCACCGCCGTCGGCCATCGAGAACCTCGGCGACAAGGTCCGGGCCCGCCACATCGCGGAGAAGGTCGGCGCGCCGCTGGTCGCCGGCACCCATGACCCCGTCGCCGACGCCGACGAGGTGATCGCCTTCGCCGAGGAGCACGGCCTGCCGATCGCCATCAAGGCGGCCTTCGGCGGCGGCGGCCGCGGCCTCAAGGTGGCGTGGAAGAAGAAGGACATCGCCGAGCTCTTCGACTCGGCGGTCCGCGAGGCCGTCACGGCGTTCGGCCGGGGCGAGTGCTTCGTGGAGAAGTACCTGGACAAGCCGCGGCACGTCGAGACCCAGTGCCTCGCCGACCAGCACGGCAACGTCGTGGTCGTCTCCACCCGCGACTGCTCCCTCCAACGCCGCCACCAGAAGCTGGTCGAGGAGGCGCCGGCGCCGTTCCTCACCGACGACCAGATGAGCCGGCTCTACGAGTCGTCCAAGGCGATCCTGCGCGAGGCGGGCTACGTCGGCGCAGGCACCTGCGAGTTCCTGGTCGGCCAGGACGGCACCATCTCCTTCCTCGAGGTCAACACCCGGCTCCAGGTCGAGCACCCGGTTTCCGAAGAGGTGACCGGCCTCGACCTGGTGCGCGAGATGTTCCGGATCGCCGCCGGCGAGGAGCTCGGGTACGACGACCCCCAGGTCGTCGGCCACTCCATCGAGTTCCGCATCAACGCCGAGGACGGCGGCCGCAACTTCATGCCGGCGCCCGGCACGCTGACCGCGTGGGTGCCCCCGGGCGGGCCCGGGGTGCGGGTCGACGGCGGCTACGAGGCCGGCGAGACGGTGCCCGGCTCGTTCGACTCGCTCGTCGCCAAGCTGATCGTCACCGGCCGCGACCGCACCCAGGCCCTCGAGCGGTCCCGGCGGGCGCTCGCCGAGTTCGTGGTCGACGGCATGCCGACCGTGATCGCGTTCCACCGCGCCGTCGTCGACGACCCGGCGTACGTCGGCGACGGCGACTCCTTCGGCGTCTTCACCAGCTGGATCGAGACGGAGTTCGACAACCGGATCGAGCCCTACGCCGGCGACTCTGCTGAGGCCGACGAGCCGGCCGAGCGGCAGCGGGTCACGGTCGAGGTGGGCGGCAAGCGCCTCGAGGTGGTGCTGCCGGGCGGACTCGGGGTCTCGACAGGCTCGACCGGCGGAGGTGCGGCCAAGCCGAAGCGCAAGGCCGGCAAGAAGTCGGGAGCAGCGGCCAGCGGCGACGCGGTCACCAGCCCGATGCAGGGCACCATCGTCAAGGTCGCGGTCGAGGAGGGCCAGACGGTTGCCGAGGGCGACGTGGTGGTGGTCCTCGAGGCGATGAAGATGGAGCAGCCCCTCAAGGCCCACAAGGCCGGCACCGTGACCGGCCTCCAGGCCGAGGTCGGCGCCACCGTCGTCAACGGCGCCGTCATCTGCGAGCTCAAGGACTGAGGCGTTCGCAGCCTCGGGTGTGTTCTGCGTGCCGGCAGACGTCGTCGCCTGCGTACGCCGTGACCGTGTCCTCGCCGGCTCCTGCGTCGATCGTGTCGGGCTGCGGCGTGCCGAGGATCTCGTCGTCGCCGCCGCCCGCCCGGATGTGCACCCCGAGCAGACCCTCGAAGAGGAAGCGCTCGTCCGCGTCGGTGCCCCGGACGTCCCAGCGGACGCTGTTCGGGATGTCGAGCTCCTCCCAAGCCGCGACGGTGCCGGTGACCGTGTGGCCGGCCGGGTGAAGGTCGAGCCGCCCCTCGCGCAGGTCGATGGAACCCGGCATCGGGCCCGCCTCGTGCAGAGAGAGCGTGAGGTTCAGGAACAGGTGGTCGCGCCCCGGTCCGCCGTCGAGCAGCCAGCCGGGCTCGGCGCCGACCTGGGAGGAGGCGAAGTCGTCCCCGGTTCCCAGCCGGACTCGTGCGTGCGGATTCTCGAAGCTGCCGACGAAGTCGTCGCCGGCTCCCCCGACCAGGACGTCGCGTCCCTGGTCGTACGACGTCAGCTGGTCGTCGCCGCGGACCGCCGCAGAGCAGGTCGTCGCCGCCGAGGCCGTCGATGCGGTCGGGTCCACCCAGCCCCGCGATGACGTCGGGCCCGGGAGTGCCCTTGATGTGGTCGGTCCCGGCCGTGCCGACGATGGTGGCGGGCCGGCCCGCGCACAGCGCGGTCAGCGCCGGCCGTCACGGCCCCGGCCGGTAGGACAACGAGCGCGGCGGCCGCCAGCACCGACGCGGCGTACCTGGCGACTCTTCCGCACGACCATGCCCTCCCTTTACCCTCGCACCTCGGTGGCAACCGTAGGCTCGACGGCATGGAGCACGTCTCGGCACCTCGGCTGCGCGACCCTCGCGAGCGGGTCAGCCCCCGAGCCCGGACGATGTGGGTGGTCGGCGGGTTGTTCCGCTCCGTGGTCGTCACCGTGCTGGTGGTGCTCGGCGCCACGATCGTTGGACTGGTATGAGCTGCGTTGGTGGATGTATGTCCTCCTGGCCGCTGTTCCTGGTGCTCTCGGCCGGAGTGATCCCGCACTGGCGCTACCTGGTGCATCGCTGGGAGATCACCGACACCGCGGTCTACACCCAGACCGGATGGTGGAGCCGCGAGCGTCGGATCGCCCCGATGTCCCGGATCCAGACGGTCGACTACGTCGAGGGTGCGATCGCCCGGTTGTTCGGACTGGCCACCGTCACTGTGACCACGGCCTCGGCCGCCGGCGCGCTCCGGATCGACGGACTCGACCAGGCCCGGGCCCGTCAGGTCGTCGACGAGCTGACGGTGAAGGCCGACGCGATCCCCGGCGACGCAACGTGACCGACCTGCCCACACCCGCAGGCCCGGGACTCCCGCCCGGACACGTCAACGAGTACGCCGACCGCGCCATCGACCACCGCGAGTGGCAGCGCCTCGACCCGCTGATGCTGCTGGTGCAGCCGATCAAGGAGATCATCCGCTTCCTCCCGGCCCTGATCGGCATCGTGATCGCCGGGAACAGGTCCGGCGGCGGCCAGTGGTGGTGGAACGTCATCGGCATCGGCATCCCGATCGCGCTGGGCATCGCCCGCTACCTCACGACCAGCTTCCGGATCGCCGACGGCCGGGTCGAGCTGCGGCGCGGCCTGCTCAACAAGCACCTGCTCTCGACGCCGATCGACCGGGTCCGCACCGTCGACATCAGCGCCTCCCCCATCCACCGGGTGGTCGGCCTGACGACCGTGCGCATCGGCACCGGCACCGCGTCGACCAAGGGCGACGACGAGCTCGACCTCGACGGCATCCGCGCGTCGGCGGCCGGCGCCCTGCGCCGCGACCTGCTGCACGGCTCGAGCTCGCCGGCGGCCTCCCAGGCTCTGCCGAACGCGATCGGAACTGAGGCCGCGGCCGACGACCTCCGCACCGTGGTGACGTTCGAGCTGGGGTGGCTGCGGTTCGCGCCGTTCACCAGCTCCGGCGTGATCATCGCGGCCGCCGTGCTCGGCGCTGCCAGCCAGGTGCTCGACAACCTCGGCCTCTGGGACCACCTGCGTCTGGACGTCGCCGCCGAGGAGGTGGCGCGGCTGTCCGTCGCTGCTGCTCGTGCCGGTGCTCGCGATCGGCGTCATCGCCGTCGCCTCGGTGCTTGCAGTCGCGGGCTACCTGATCACCAACTTCGGCTTCCGGCTCACCCACAGTCGGGGTGCGGGGGTCTGGCACCTGACCCGCGGCCTGCTCACGACGCGGGAGACCAGCATCGACGACTCCCGCCTGCGCGGGGTCAGCCTCGGTGAGCCGCTGGGCCTGCGGCTCGCCGGTGGTGCCCGGTTGTCGGCGATCGTCACCGGCCTCGACAAGAAGCACCAGGAGTCGTCGACACTGGTGCCGCCGGCTCCTCGGGCCTTCGTCGCAGGCGTGGCCTCGCAGGTCCTGGACACCCCGGCGCCGATCGAGGCGCCGCTCATCGGGCACGGGGCGGCCGCGCGCAAGCGCCGGTACGTCAGGGCCCTGACCCTCCCGGTCATCCTGGTCGTGGCCCTCGTGGTCGGCTGTCTTCCTGGTCGACCTGCCAGCGGCGTGGATCGCGCTGGGTGTGGTCGCGTTGGCCGCCGGCGTCGCGTTGGCCGCCGACCGGGCGCGCTCGCTCGGGCATGCACTGGTGGCCGGCCACCTGGTGTCGCGGTCGGGCAGCCTGGACCGTCGCCGCGTCGCCCTCGAGACCCAGGCCGTGATCGGCTGGAACCTGACCGCGACGTGGTTCCAGCGCCGCGCCGGGCTGACCACCGTGGTCGCCACGATGGCGGGTGGCCGACAGTCGGTCACCATGCTCGACGTGCCCGAGCCGCTCGGCGTGGCGCTCGCGCGCGACGGCGTACCGGGGTTGGTCGAGCAGTTCCTCGCGTGACCACCGTTGGTTGCGGAGGGCGCGCTAGGCGCCACCTCCTCAACCAGCGATTGGAACGCGCAATCTGCGGGGCCGATGCCTCGGTAGCCTGCCGCACATGTTCACGAAGGTGCTCGTCGCCAACCGGGGCGAGATCGCCATCCGGGCGTTCCGGGCCGCCTACGAGCTGGGAGCCCGCACGGTCGCGGTGTTCCCCAACGAGGACCGCTGGTCCGAGCACCGGCTGAAGGCCGACGAGGCCTACGAGATCGGACAACGTGGGCACCCGGTCCGCGCTTACCTCGACCCGGCCGCCATCGTCGCGGTCGCCGTCCGCTCGGGCGCCGACGCGGTCTATCCGGGCTACGGCTTCCTGTCCGAGAACCCCGCGCTGGCCGAGGCCTGCGCCAACGCCGGCATCACCTTCGTCGGCCCGACCGCCGACGTGCTGACGCTGACGGGCAACAAGGCGCGGGCGATCGAAGCGGCCAGGGAGGCCGGCGTCCCGACGCTCGCGTCGGTGCCGCCGTCCAACGACGTGGACGAGCTGGTCGCGTCGGTCGGCGGGTTGGCGTACCCGCTCTTCGTCAAGGCGGTCGCGGGCGGCGGCGGCCGCGGGATGCGCGGGTCGACGCGCCCGAGCAGCTGCGCGAGGCGGTCGAGACCTGCATGCGCGAGGCCGAGGGCGCCTTCGGCGACCCGACCGTCTTCATCGAGCAGGCGGTGGTCGACCCGCGGCACATCGAGGTGCAGATCCTCGCCGACCGCGACGGCGGCGACAACGGGTGATCCACCTGTTCGAGCGCGACTGCTCGGTGCAGCGACGGCACCAGAAGGTCGTCGAGATCGCGCCCGCGCCCAACCTCGACCCCGACCTCCGGGACCGGATCTGTGCGGACGCGGTGCGGTTCGCGCGGCACATCGGCTACCAGAACGCCGGCACGGTGGAGTTCCTCGTCGACCCCGAGGGCAAGTACGTCTTCATCGAGATGAACCCGCGTATCCAGGTCGAGCACACCGTGACCGAGGAGGTCACCGACGTCGACCTCGTGCAGTCGCAGCTGCGGATCGCGTCGGGCGAGACGCTGGCCGACCTGGGGCTGACCCAGGACTCGATCGTGCTGCGCGGGGCCGCGCTGCAGTGCCGGATCACCACCGAGGACCCGGCCAACAACTTCCGGCCCGACACCGGCCGGATCACCACCTACCGCTCCCCCGGCGGCGCGGGGATCCGTCTCGACGGCGGTACGACGTACACCGGCGCCGAGGTGAGCCCGCACTTCGACTCGATGCTGGCCAAGCTGACGTGCCGGGGACGGACGTTCGAGAAGGCCGTCGAGCGGGCCCGGCGGGCGGTCGCGGAGTTCCGGATCCGCGGCGTCTCCACCAACATCGCCTTCCTCCAGGCAGTGCTCGACGACCCCGACTTCATCGCCGGCCGGGTCACGACGTCGTTCATCGAGACCCACCCGCAGTTGCTCACCGCGCGCTCGGGCGGCGACCGGGGCACCAAGCTCCTGAGCTATCTCGCCGACGTGACCGTCAACCAGCCGCACGGTCCCGCGCCGGTGAGCATCGACCCGGTCACCAAGCTGCCCGATGTCGATCTGTCGGTGCCGGCGCCCGATGGCACGCGTCAGGCGCTGCTCGCGGCCGGGCCCGAGGCGTTTGCGCGTCGGCTGCGCGAGCAGGACCTGGTGGCGGTCACCGACACGACGTTCCGTGATGCTCACCAGTCCCTGCTGGCGACCCGCGTGCGCACCCGCGACCTGGTCGCTGTCGCGGGTCACGTCGCGCGCACCACGCCGGAGCTGTGGTCGCTGGAGGCGTGGGGCGGGGCGACGTACGACGTGGCGCTGCGGTTCCTCTCCGAGGACCCGTGGGAGCGACTGGCCGCGCTGCGTCAGGCCGTGCCAAACATCTGTCTGCAGATGCTGCTCAGGGGGCGCAACACGGTGGGCTACACGCCGTACCCGACCGACGTCACCCGCGCCTTCGTCGAGGAGGCCGCGGCCACCGGCATCGACGTCTTCCGCATCTTCGACGCGCTCAACGACGTCGAGCAGATGCGACCGGCGATCGAGGCCGTGCTCGAGACCGGGACCACCGTGGCCGAGGTGGCGCTCTGCTACACCGGCGACCTCTCGAACCCCGGCGAGAAGCTCTACACGCTCGACTACTACCTCGGGTTGGCCGAGCGGATCGTGGCATCCGGCGCGCACGTGTTGGCCATCAAGGACATGGCCGGGGTGCTGCGCGCGCCGGCCGCCCGGCGGCTGGTGACGGCGCTGCGCTCGGAGTTCGACCTGCCGGTCCACCTGCACACCCACGACACTCCCGGCGGGCAGCTGGCCACGCTGCTGGCCGCGATCGAGGCCGGTGTCGACGCGGTCGACGCGGCGACGGCCGCGATGGCCGGCACCACGTCACAGCCGGCGCTCTCCGCACTGGTCTCGGCGACCGACCACTCCGACCGCGAGACCGGACTGTCGCTGACCGCCGTCTGCGCACTGGAGCCCTACTGGGAGGCCACCCGCCGCGTCTACGCGCCCTTCGAGTCGGGACTGCCGGCGCCGACCGGGCGGGTGTACACCCACGAGATCCCCGGCGGGCAGCTGTCCAACCTGCGCCAGCAGGCGATCGCGCTCGGGCTCGGCGAGAAGTTCGAGCAGATCGAGGACATGTACGCCGCCGCCGACCGCATCCTCGGCCACATCGTCAAGGTGACCCCGTCGTCGAAGGTCGTCGGCGACCTGGCGCTGCACCTGGTGGCGGTGGGCGCCGACCCCGACGAGTTCGCCGACAACCCGGCGAAGTTCGACATCCCCGCCTCGGTCATCGGCTTCCTGCACGGCGAGCTCGGCGACCCGCCGGGTGGCTGGCCCGAGCCGTTCCGCACCAAGGCGATCGAGGGCCGGCCCTGGCAGCCGCCCTCTGGCGAGCTGACCGACGAGCAGCGCACCGGGCTCTTGGAGAGGCGTCGGGAGACGCTCAACGAGCTGCTGTTCCCCGGGCCGACCAAGGAGTTCCTCGAGGTGCGGGCGACGTACGGCGACGTGTCGGTGCTCGCCACGATCGACTACCTCTACGGGCTGCGGCAGGGCGAGGTGCACGAGGTCGAGCTCGAGGCCGGCGTGACGCTTGCTGCTGGGACTGCAGGCGATCTCGGAGCCCGACGAGCGCGGCTACCGCAGCGTGATGGCGCTCATCAACGGCCAGCTGCGGCCCGTCAACGTGCGCGACCGCTCGGTCTCGTCGGAAGTGGCGGTCGCCGAGAAGGCCGACCCCACGGAGTCGGGTCACGTGGCCGCGCCGTTCCAGGGCGCCGTGACGCCCGTCGTCGAGAAGGGCGAGCAGGTCGCGGCCGGCCAGACCGTCGCGACTATCGAGGCGATGAAGATGGAGGCCGCCATCACCGCCCCGCGCGCCGGCACCGTCGAGCGGCTGGCCTTCGTCGGCACCCAGACCGTCGACGGTGGCGACCTGGTGCTGGTGCTGGGCTGACCGGGGCCTGGTCTCAGTCGTCGGTGCGCACGGAAGCGTCGACCCAGCCGACGCGACGTGCCAGCGCGGCGACCTCCCGGCGCGACGACGTCTGCGTCTTGCGGAGCAGGTTCGACACGTGCACGCTCACCGTCTTCTCACTGATGAACAGCTCAGCGGCGATGTCGGCGTACGTCCGGTTGGCGATCAGGTGCCCGAGCACCTCGGCCTCGCGTGCGGTCAGCCCCGCGAACGGCCGAGGTACGGCAGAGGGCGGCTCGACCGGCGCCGTCAGCGAGATCCGTCCCAGTCGTGCCAGCTCCGCCACGGTCGCGGTCATCGGAGCAGCCTGCTGCTCGGTGGCGTAGGCATGGGTGGCTCGCAGCAGCCGGGCGGCCTCGTCCCGGTCGGCGCCGGTCTCCACGAGCTGCGCGGCGAGGCGCAGCGACGCAGTGTGGTGCTCCCACCTGAGGCCGGCGTCCGCGCAGGCCACGAGTGCCGAACGCCATCGGTCGACCTGATCGGGCGCGTCCTCCGCGCGAGCCCTCTCGGCCTCGAACAGAGCCCCCCGCGCGCGCGTCACCGCGTCCCGCGGCCCCGAGGGTGTGAAGGGAGTGCCCGGCAGACCGGCACGGGTCGCGACGAGCCGCTCCAGGTCCTCGCGGTGCCCGCGTACGGCGTCGTGGTCGCGGGCGTCCCGCCCGCGCTCAACCAGGTCAGCCACCGCCTGGACTCCACTGAGCATCAGGCGGTCGAGCATGTGAGGGTCAGCGGCGTTCGGGGCCAGCATTGGCTCCAGCAGTGTCCGGACCTCAGCCGCCCGGTCGAGCGCAAGCAGGACCTCGGCCAGAGGTGGACCCGACTCGAGCCCGATGCGCTCCTCCAGGAAGGGCATGACCTCATACGCGCGGGACACATGGTCGCTCGCGGCCTCCAGCATGCCTCGCCGCACGGACAGGATCGCGGCTTGCAGCCGGGTCGCCGCCTCGAAGTGCGCGGCGCCTGGCGTTGCCAGCGCGGAGCGGACCTCGGGGGCGAGCCCGACGAGATCCCCCCGGTCCAACAGTGCTCCGGCCACAGCCAAGCGCGACCACGGTCCGGCACCCACGCGCCGATCCCACTCCCGCCACTGCTGCGTGTGCGTCAGCAGGCCGTCGAGTTCTCCGATCGCGTGATTGACCAGCCACCTGGAAAGGTACGCCAGGTCCATCAGGTCGTCCTCGCCGGCGGCGAGTGCGTGCTCCCACGCCGAGGCAGCATCCCGCTCGGCCCGCTCGATGTCACTCTCGAGGTCCACCATCGCCCTGATGGCAAACGCATGGCACAAGGCGGCGTCAGATCTCGAGCGCTCGGCGGCGGCCATGGCCTCGGCGACGACCGTGGCGGCCCCGTCCGGCTGTGCGGCCCAGAAAAGGTTCTCGGCTGTCCAGGCAAGCGCGTCGGCGTGCTCCCGACTGTCGACGTCGGCGCGCGTGAGCTGAAGTACCGCCTCGCTGCTCGCCACCCTCGGGTCGGCCACCAGCCCGAGGGCCCACGCGAGGTCATCCTCGATGATCTTCAGGGAGCTCAACCACAACGGGTCACGATCGGGGTCCACAAGGTCACAGGCCGAACCGATCAGTCTCCATGCGTCTGCGGTGCGGTCCACGCGCTGGCAGGCGCGACTCGCCCGTTGCAGGAGCCGCGCGTGCGCTTCGTCGTCCTGCGGATCTGGCGCTCCGGTAGCCCAGAGGGCCGCGGCTCGCGCTAGCAGGTCCGCGGTCTCGCCGCGTACCCCGAGGCCTTCGGCCACGTCGGCTGCTCGCAGTAGCGAGGCGAAGGCGGTCGCGTCGGCACCGGCCAGCTCCTGGTGGGTCGCCAGGTCACCGAGAAGTCGCAGCTCGTCAACGCCGTCGGTGCTCGTGGAGGCCAGGTGGGTGGCCCAGGCGGCGTGCACCGGAGCTGCCTCGCCCGGGAGGTAGCTCTCGAGGAGGACGTCGGCGAGCAGGGGATGCCGGAACCAGGCCGCGTCACCATCCAGCACGACCACGCCGGCGTCCACGGCGGCCCGCAGTGAGGTACCGACCTCTACCGCGAGGTCCGCTCCGACGGACACGAGAGTCCTCACCTCCATGGGACGACCCGCCACTGCCAGGAGGCGCGTCATCTCACGGGCGGGCGGACCCAGTGAGCGCCAGCTCTCCAGCAGCGCTCGGCTCAGCTCGTCGGGGAGGGCGTCCGGCAGGTCGGTCGCCCCCGGCCCCGCCCGGTGTGCCAGCACCTCGGTGAAGTACGGGTTGCCCTGCGATCGCTCGTACACCTCCTCGACCAGCCGGGGTGAGGGCTCGCCACCCATGAGGGCCGCGATCTGCTGTTCGGTCGCCCCGCGGTCGAGCCTGGAGAGGACCAGCTCGTGCGTGCCCGGCAAGTGCCTCAGGTTGCCCAGCCAGTGCTGGAAAGCCTCGACTCCCATCTGCTCGTCCCGCTGCGTGGCGAGGAGGGCGAGGCGTTGGGTCGAGAACCCGGCTACGAGGTACGACAGCGCGTCCCAGGTGGACGGGTCGGCCCACTGCACGTCGTCGACCACCAGCACGGTCGGCCCTCGTACCAGGACCCGCCCGATGAGGGCGTCGACCACCGTCATCAGGTGTGAGGAGGACTCTGGCGGCGGGGCGCCCAAGGACGGCAGCACCATCGCAGAGGCGGGGATCTCGTCGAGGATCGCCGCCCTCTCGCCGCCGCCCGCGCCGCCCAGCCACGCCTCGAGCGCGAGCACCAGCGGGTGGTAGGCCGCCTGGACCGCTCCGAAGCGGAGACCTTGCCCCCACAGCACCTGGACGCCGTCGACGCGGGCCTGCTCGAGCGCGGCCCGGACCAGCGCCGTCTTGCCGACTCCTGCCTCGCCCTGAACGACCACGGCCTGGGGAGATCCGCTCGTGCCGAGCCGGACGATTTCGAGCAGCGTCTGCAGCTCGTCGTCGCGACCACTCAGCGGCACGGCCGAACCAGCCCCCATCCGACCAGTGTGGTCCTGCCTGACGGCCGGTGTCGCCCCCGATCGGCCGAATGGGCGCGATCCGGCAAATGGTCGCGGCCTAAGGGGTCCGGGCAGACAACTGAGGGGTCGCTCCGGATCCGCTACTCCGGCCCTCAGTCCGAGCGTGAGGACATCAGCCGAACCCATCCAAAGGAGCAAGTCGATGACCATCAACCAGACCCGCCAGATCCGTACCGCCGCACTCGCCTCAGCGATCGCCGTGGTGGTGACCATGGTCGCGTCACCCGCCATGGCCCAGCACTCCCACACCGGCCACGGTGCTGTCGGGATCTCCGAGCCGGCCCCCCTCGGTTACTCGATGCCGCTGACCTCGCTCGACGGCCGGACGTTGGCGCAGTACGTCGCGGAGCACCAGCAGCAGGACTCCCGCACCTTCAGCGTGGTGTGACGTCTCGCCGAACCTCGAGTCGTGTGCCTGAGAACGCGCCATCGCGCGTTCTCAGGCACACGACCACACTGGGCGCGTGGGGAAAGCTGGGCCACGAACCTTCGACCCGGTGCGCGTCGGCGGGCGGGCTGCGACCTCCACGACCGGCTGCTCGCGCAGGAGCGGGCCGCGCTCGTGGCGTCCTACACCGCGTTGCGTGCCGCGGTCGGCCGCTGAGACCTCTGTAGCGGTGAGCCAGGGTCGCTTTCCGCGCCGGAAACCGACCCTGGCTCACCGCTACGGGGAACGAACCGGCCCTAGCTCACCGCCGCCGGGTCGACCCGCAGCACCCGGTCGTCGTCACCGTCAGGGTCGCCGCGGCCGTCGCGGTTGCTGGTCGTGATCCACAGCGAGTTGTCGGGGGCGACCCGGACGTTGCGGAGCCGGCCGTACTGGCCCTCGAGCAATGCCTCCGGCTGACCGAGCTCGTCGCCGGCGATCGGGACCTTCCAGAGCCGCTCGCCCCGCAGCGCGCCGACGTACAGCGTGTCCTCGGCGACCGCGAGGCCCGACGGGCTCGCCTCGGCGGTCGACCAGGTGACGAGTGGGTTCGTGTACGCCGGGTCGTCGCCCATCCCCTCGACCTCCGGCCAGCCGTAGTTGTTGCCGGGCTCGATCAGGTTGACCTCGTCGAAGGTGTCCTGCCCGAACTCCGTGGCCCACAGCCGCTCCCGCGAGTCCCAGGCCAGCCCCTGCACGTTGCGGTGGCCCATCGACCAGACGAGCGACTCCGCGTCGGGGTTGGGATGGATGATCGGTGGTTTGCCGAGCGGGTCCATCCGCAGGATCTTGCCGTTGAGCGAGTCCGGATCCTGCGCGCGGCTGGGATCCCCGGCGTCGCCGACCCCGGCGTACAGCATCCCGTCCGGGCCGAACGCCAGCGCCCCGCCGTCGTGGTTCCCGGCCTTGGTGATGCCGTCGAGGATCACCTGGAGGTTGTAGACCTCCGGCTCGGTCGGGTCGAGGTTGAACCGCACGATGCGGTTGTCGGACTCGGCGGTCAGGTAGGCGTAGACGAACGAGTGGCCGGAGTGCGCGAACAGCGGGTCCAGCGCGATCCCGAGCAGCCCACCCTCGCCCTCGGCCACCACGCCGGGCACGGTGGCGACGAGGGCTCGGTCACCGCCGTCCGCGGCGACTCGGTAGATCCGGCCGGTGGTGCGCTCCCCGACCAGGGCGTCGCCGTCCGGCAGGAAGTCCAGTCCCCACGGCACATCCAAACCGGTCGCGAGCACCTCGGCATCGCCGTCGGAGTGGTCGTCCGCGCACCCGGCGAGCAAGGCGACCGGTCCGGCGAGCAGGCAGCCGGCCAGGATCGAGACCAGACGACGCGGCATGGCGCTAGAACTTGATGGTCAGCTCGACGGAGATGTGGTCGCCGACGGTGATGCCTTGGGGCTTGCGGACGGCGTCCTTGAGTGGCAGCAGGTAGCCGCCGTCCTTCGGAAACAGCGACGTCTCGAAGTCGACGTCGCCCAGGCGAGCTGCCACGGGGATGACTCCCCAGCCGTAGGTCGCCATCGCGGCGACCTCGTGCACGTCCTCGGCCGCCTCGTCGGGCAGCGGCAGGTAGTAGTACGGCGCGGGCCCGCGCCACTCGATCACCTGGCCGCTGAACTCGATCTCCACCCGGCCAGGCTAGGCCGTGCGGCGGACATCCGGCCGACGCCGAGCGTTCCTAGCCCGTCACCCGCAGCGTGAACCAGCTGGACTTGAGACCGACCCTGGTCCGGAAGTCCTCGCCGGTGGTCAACACGGTGCCCTGCATCCCGGTCAGCGTCATGTCGACGGCGCGACCGCCCCACTGACCGTTGCCGTCGCGGGTGTCGACGGCGATCGAGGTCAGGGTGCCGATCGCGGGGTAGTTGCGCTCGACGTTGCCCGCGGTGAGTGGCAGCGTCCAGGACGAGTTCGGGTTGCCCGACCAGCCGTCGTACGGATCGGCCTGCGCGACGAGGTAGGGCTGGCTGCCGGCGGAGCTGAAACCGCCGTTGCTCGACGAGAACTGCGTGAACGCCGGGGTGCCGTCGGCCGCCAGCAGGACCACGCCGGCGGTGGCGTCGATGGCGTCGTTGGTGGAGGCGTACTCGCCGCTGAACCCGCCGTAGACCTGGCACGCGGTCGTGTCGCAGATCTGGTAGATGTCCGAGATCGGCTCGGCCTTCTCGAACGCCGCGTAGGTGCGCGCCGCGATCGCCTGCGACTGCAGGGCCGCCGGCGACCAGGAAGCCGGCATCTCGCGCGGCACGACGCCCTTGAGGTAGCTGTCGAGCGGCAGCCGGTTGACCGTACGACGCTTGGGCTTGCCGGGCTTGGGGCTCCGGGAGGCGAGGGCGCCGCGGTAGGCCACCTTGCCGCTCGGCAGCACGAGCGTGATCGGCTGGCCGCCGGCCGTGAACTCGGCGTCGCCCTTGAGCGTGCGCCACTTGACCCACGACTTCTTGAACAGCGACACCACCGTCTTCTTGCCCGGGCCGGGCGCCAGTCGCCACTTGGTCGCGCCGCGGTCGGGGAGCGTGAGCTTCTGCCTGGTCGCGAGGTCGCGGACCTTGAGTCCCGTGCGGGCGACGACGACCGTGTTGTTGTCGCGGTCTGCGCTGATCAGCACCTCGACCTGGCCACCGGACTGACCGGCTGTGGTGCCGGGGTAGTAGAAGGCCGTGATCTGCGCGGCGGTCAGGCCCTGGCGGGCGGCACCCTCGGCGCCGTACTGCGACATGCCGTGGCCGTGTCCGTAGCCGTGCCCGTCGACCGCGATCGTGGACGTGGGCGAGATCGTCCAGACCTCCGCGTCGCGGTGTCGGGACGACGCGGCATCCGCTGGCGCGGATACTCCGGTCAGGGCCAGGCAAGTGGCGGCGGCGAGCAGGGTGGCGGCGCGGGGCGTCATGGTCGGCTCTCTGAGAGTCGGCGTCGGGTGGGCAAAAGGTTGAGAGTACCCAGGACCCCGAAGAGTTCGATCGGACTATCCCGCTGGCAGCTCGCACTGACGCTTGAAGGCCACCTTGCGACAGGTGTCGGTGCCGTCGCCGCCGTTAGCGATGTTGTGGCCACCGCCGCCGTAGAGCCGGTCGTCGCCTGGGCCGCCCCGGAGGTTGTCGTCGCCGCTGCTTCCAGAGACGCGGTCGTCGCCGCCGGCCATCGACGCCCAGATGCTGGCACCCTTGCGCAGCAGGACGGTCTCGTCGGCGCCGGTGCCCCGCACGTGCCAGCGCGGGCCGTCGGCACCGGTGACCTGGCTGACCACGGTCAGGTTCTCCAGCGAGGCGGCGAAGCCGCAGACGTCTTGATTCACGCGCACCCCGAACCTGCCGCGCTTGAGGTCGATGTCGACGCGGGCCCCGCGCGCGGCGGTTGCCACCGACGGCAGCAGCTCGTCGACGCCGCCACCGCCGACGGCGTTGACGCAGGCCCCGCGGCGCAGCCCGCCGACCGTCAGGATGTCGGAGCCGAGCCCGCCCTGGAGCGTGAGCTTGCCGAGCGGGGCGTGGGGGGCGGTGAGCTCATCGGCCGCGGCGTCGCCCGCCAGCCGGTCGCGGCCGCCGTACGACGTGAGGGTGTCGCGGCCGATGCCACCGACCAGTACGTCGTCGCCCGTGCGCGCCCCGACCGGGCCGTCGACCAGCGCGTCACGGCCACCCCCGCCGTCCATCTGGTCCGCGCCGGCGCGCCCGAGGATCTCGTCTCCGTACGGCGACCCGGTCAGCACGTCGCCTAGGTCAGAGCCGAGCAGGGCAAGGAATGCGTGTGGGACGAGGACGTCGCGGCCATCGCCGCGCGAGCGGCCCCTGCCGTCCGGTCCGCCCAGCGTCACCTGCACCCGGAACGCCGAGCCCTTGTAGGACAGCCGGTCCCGCTTGAGCGAGCCGAACTCGTGCTGGCGCGGGTCGAAGCCGAGGTCGATCAGGTCGTCGCCGGGCCCGCCCTGCACGACGTCGCCGACCATCAGGCGTTGACCGTCCGGGCTCAACACCTTCGACCGGCCGTCGGCGCCGCCGAAGATCTTGTCCTGGCCGGGGCCGCCCCTGATCAGGTCGCGCCCCGAGCCGCCGCAGATCACGTCGTTGCCGCCGCGGCCGTCGATCCGGTCGTCGCCGCCGAGGGCCAGGATCACGTCGCGCTTGTTGGTCCCACGCAGCTGCTCGGCCCCGTCGGTGCCGAGGATGGTGATCGGGCGACCCTTGCAGCTCGCGGCCGCTGCCGGCGCGGGCTGGGTCTGAGCCCCCGCTGGATTCATCGGCACGACCAGGGCCGCGGCGGCGATGAGGATGACGGAGGTGGGCGAGACCAGCAACATGCGCCCGATGCTCTCAGATCTTGTGCAGCCTGCGGGCAGCCTCGGCGACCGAGCCGCTCATCGAGGGATAGACGGTGAAGGCCTGCGCCAGCTGGTCGGCCGTCATGCTCTGGGCCACCGCCAGCGACACCGGATGGATCAGCTCGCTGGCCCGCGGCGCCACGATGACGCCGCCGACGATGATGCCGGTTCCGGGCCGGCAGAAGAGCTTGACGAAGCCGTCGCGGACGCCCTGCATCTTGGCGCGGGCGTTGCCCGACAGCGGCAGCATCACCTGGTCGACCTGGATCTCTCCGGCGTCGACGGCGCGCTGCGACCAGCCGACCGTGGCGATCTCGGGGGCGGTGAAGACGTTGGAGGAAACCTTCGTCAAGACGAGCGGGGCGACCGCGTCGCCGAGGAAGTGCCACATCGCGATCCGGCCCTGCATCGCGGCCACCGAGGCGAGCATCAGTACGCCGGTGCAGTCGCCGGCGGCGTACACACCACGGGCCGACGTGCGGGAGACCCGGTCGACCTCGACGAAGCCGTCGTCGTTGAGCCGCACGCCGGCATCCTCGAGGCCGAGGTCGTCGGTCTTGGGCACCGAGCCCAGCGCCAGGATGCAGTGCGAGCCGTCGACCGTACGTCCGTCGGTCAGCGTCACGGTCACGGTGTCGCCGTGCCGCTCCACGGACGCCATCCGCGACCGCGACAGCACGTTCATGCCGCGCCGGGTCAGCACGTCCTCCAGCACGCCGGCGGCGTCGGCGTCCTCCCCCGGGAGCACGCGGTCCCGCGAGGAGACCAGGGTGACGTCGATGCCGAGGGCGAGGTACGCCGACGCGAACTCCGCGCCGGTCACGCCCGAGCCGACGACCACCAGGTGGGAGGGCAGCTCGTCGAGGTCGTAGACCTGCTCCCAGGTCAGGATCCGCTCGCCGTCGGGCACGGCTGTCGGCAGGGTGCGCGGAGCCGCACCGGTGGCGACCAGCACCGCATCGGCCTCGAGCGTCTGCTCCGACCCGTCAGGAGACGTGACGACGACACGGTCTGGCCCGTCGAGCCGGCCGCGGCCCGTGACGACCTCGACTCCCTCCTTGTCGAGGCGGCGGCCGATGTCGGCGGACTGGTCGGCGGCCAGCTGCTTGACCCGCGCGTTGACGCGAGCCAGGTCGACGGTCAGCGACGTCGTGGCGTCGCCCTCCTGGTCGGTGAAGACCATCCCGAGCTCCGCCGAGCCCGCCATGTCGGTCATCAGGTCGGACGTGGCGATCAGCGTCTTGCTCGGCACACAGTCGGTCAGCACGGCCGAGCCGCCGAGCCCGTCTGAGTCCACCACCGTGACGCGGGCGCCCAGCTGGGCCGCCACCAGGGCGGCCTCGTAGCCGCCGGGGCCACCCCCGACGATCACGACGTGATCGACCGGCCCGGTCATGCGGAGGAAGTGTCGGGGAGTCGCGCGCGGTCCTCGGGCGAGAGCCAGCCCTCGCCGAGCGGTCGACCGCCGGCGGTGCCGATGGCGGCGACCAGGGACTCCGCCCACAGGTGCTCGATCAGCGCCACCGCCGCGACGGTGCCGGGCTCGATTACGTCGCTGAGCGACCAGGTGGCCCCGTCGGGTGTGTCATCGTCGTCGCCGGCGCCGAAGATGTCCGCGGCCACCCGGCCCAGACCCGGGTCCGCGCCGGGCGGCGGCGGGAGCGTGTCGAAGGTGCCGTCCTCGTCGCGGTGGACGAGCAGTACGTCGACCAGCCGGACCACGCCTGCCTGGCGGAGCCGCTCCAGCTCGGCGAGCACCTCGCCCGAGAACGACGGCTCCTCGAAGCCGACCACGAGCACCTGAACCGGACCGGTCACGGGTGCACCCGTGCGCGGAGGTCGTCGTACTCCTCGCGGCTGACCACCCCGGTCTCGAAGAGGTTCTCGAGGGCCGCGAGCGTCGCCTGCGGGTCGGGCTCCCGGACCGGCTCGGCAGGCGCAGACGAGGGCGTCGCGTGCGCGGGCGGAGGCGGCGAGGGAGGCGGCGGCTTGCGCGGATGCGACGCGGCGTACGCCTGCCTCGGCGAGAGCCGCCCGCCGTAGTAGGGCACGTTGCCGGTCATGCCGGTCATCCGCAGCTGCCTGGGCACGAGAAACACCACGGGGTCAGGCTAGAGGTTGATCATGTGGCCGGCGATGCCGTGCACGGCCTCCTTGACGGCCTCGGTCAGGGTCGGGTGCGCGAAGACGTTGCGACCCACCTCGTCGGCGGTCAGGTCCCACTGCTGGGCCAGCGTCAGCACCGGCAGCAGCTCGGTGACGTCGGGCCCGATCATGTGGGCGCCCAGGATCTCGTTGTACTGCGCGTCGGCGACGATCTTGACGAAGCCGACCGCGTCGCCGAGGCCCTGCGCCTTGCCGTTGGCGCTGAACGGGAAGGTGGCCGTCTTGACGTCGTACCCCTTCTCCTTGGCCTGCGCCTCGGAGTAGCCGAACGAGCCGATCTGGGGCTGGCAGTAGGTCGCACGGGGGATCATGTCGAAGTTGATCGGCATGGTCTCGGCGCCGGCGATTGTCTCGGCGGCCACGATGCCCATGGCTTCGGCGGCGTGGGCCAGCATCATCTTGCCGGTGACGTCGCCGATGGCGTAGACGCCTTCGACGTTGGTGCGGCCGAGCTCGTCGATGGCGATCGCGCCGCGCTCGGTGACCTCGACGCCGATCTCGGTCAGCCCGTAGCCCTCCACGCGTGGGGCGAACCCGAACGCCGCCAGCATCTTGTCGGCCTCGAGGACCTGGCTGTCGCCGCCCGCGGCCGGGCTGACGGTGACGCGGACTCCGCTGCCGGTGTCCTCGACGTTCTCGACCTTGGTCGAGAGCAGCACGGTGACGCCGAGCTTCTTGTAGTGCTTGAGCAGCTCCTTGGAGACCGCCTCGTCCTCGGTCGGCACCATCCGGTCGAGGAACTCCACGATCGTCACGTCGACCCCGAAGTTCTTCATGACGTAGGCGAACTCGACGCCGATGGCCCCGGACCCGCCGATGATGACCGAGCCGGGGAGGTTCTCGTCGAGGATCTGCTCCTCGTAGGTCACCACGTTCTTGCTCACGCTCATGCCGGGCAGCATCCGGACCGTTGCGCCGGTGGCGATGATGAGGTTGTCGAAGCTGTAGGTGGTCGTCGAGCCCTCGTGGTCCTGGACGTCGATCGCCTTCGGGCCAGTCAATGTGCCCCAGCCGTCGATCTCGGTGATCTTGTTCTTCTTCATCAGGAAGTGGACGCCCTTGGTCATCCCGGCGGCGACCTGGCGCGACCGGGCGTGGGTCGGCCCGAAGCTCATCGTGGCGTCGCCCTCGATGCCGAACTTCTCCTTGTCGTGGGTCAGCACGTGGGCGAGCTCGGCGTTCTTGAGCAGCGCCTTGGAGGGGATGCAGCCGACGTTGAGGCACACCCCGCCCCAGTACTTGTCCTCCACGACCGCCACGGACTTGCCGAGCTGGGCCGCGCGGATTGCGGCGACGTAGCCGCCCGGGCCGGCCCCTAGCACCAACACGTTGAAGTGAGTCACGCGCCTCAGCCTATTGCCCGATCCTCGGCTGAACAGTCCCGGGACTGGCGTGAGACAGGCACTAGCCTTGCGCCTCGTGACGCTGTACGCCGCCTACGGGACGAACCTCGACCCGGCCCGGATGGGCGACCGGTGTCCGCACTCCCCCTTGCACACGACGGGGTGGCTGACCGGCTGGCGGCTCACCTTCGGCGGCGAGGATCTCGGCTGGGACGGCGCGTTGTCCACGATCGTGGAGGACCCCATCGAGCAGGTCTTCGTCGCGGTCTACGACGTCACCCGCGACGACGAGGCCTCGCTCGACGACTGGGAGTCGGCCGGCACGGGTCTGTATCGCAAGACCAAGGTGCGGGTCTCCACGATGACCGGCGAGCTGCTGGTGTGGACCTATGTGCTCGATGCCTACGAGGGCGGCCTGCCCAGCGCGTCGTACCTCGGGGTGCTGGCCGACGCCGCCGAGGCCGCCGACGCCCCTATCGACTACGTCGCGGCGCTGCGCCGCCGCCCCTGCCGGTCTGTGGGTCTGTGAGTCGTGGTCGCGGTCTTCAGATTTCCCCGGTCAACCGGAGAAATCTGAACATGACCGCCATCCCGTGACTGCAGTTCGAGGCCGGAGAGAGTGCCCTGAGCGTGAGCTGCGGCGGCCGGGCGCGCGAACTGCAGTCATTCGTGTCGGCCGAGCGCGCCTTCCTCAACCTCCGGATCGCGGCGTCACTCGCCGGCGTGGCAGACCGCCTCGACGTTGTTGCCCTCGGTGTCGCGGACGAAGCCGCCGTAGTAGCGGTCGTGGTACTCCGGCCACAGCCGTGGCTCGTGCAGCACCTCGGCACCCATCGACACGGCGGCGGCGACGAAGGCCCGCACGTGCTCGGCGTCGGGCGCCTGGAACGCCAGGTGCATCTCGCGGTTGGGGCCGACTCCCTCGAAGGTCGAGAGCCAGAAGTCGGGCTTGTCGGTGCCGTAGCCGATGGCCATCCCGAAGTCCATCAGGCGCCGGTGGCCGAGGGTGCCGAGGACCTTGTCGTAGAACGCGCTCGCGGCGTCCATGTCGGTGACGTTGATGCCGAAGTGATCGATCATGGCGACGATCCTGCCCCGAGGCGCGGGCGAACGTGACCCGGGCCACCGTGACCGACGGCGTACGCCGCTCGTTGGACCCCCATGCGACGTCTCCTGGCCATCCTGACCACCGCGCTAGCCACCGTCGCCCTCGTGGCCGCCACGCTGCCTGCCGACTCCGCCGAGGTGACCGCGCCTGACCAGCGTCGCAAGCCGCTGCGCGACGTGATGTTCGTCGGCAACAACTGGGCCGGCACGGCCACCGTCGTCGGCGCACGGTCGTTGCGGGTGCTCAAGACCGGCATCGACCTGATCCCCGACAAGCAGCAGGAGCTGGCCGACATCTATGCCAACCCCGAGCGGCTCGCCCTCTACATCGCCATCCAGCAGGGACCGGGCGAGGGGCACGACCAGTACGTCGACGACATGTTCACCACCAGCGACGGGCGGCTGCTCGCCGTCAGCCGGCCGAGCTTCGGCGACGTGGTGTGGATCGACATCGCCAAGGCGGCCACGGGCGACCCCAACAGCATCGTGGTCGAGCAGCCGATGGACGGCTACCGCACCGACCACATGGGCCTCTCCCCCGACGGCAGGCGACTGGTCGTCTCCGACTCGACCGAGCGCCAGGTCATCGAGTTCTCGATGGTCGACGAGACGCTCGCCGACGGCACGACGGTGAGCATCGGCCAGCGGCTGCGCACGTTCGAGTCCGGCGAGACGCCGCACGAGAGCAACTACACCCCTGACGGCAAGCGGATCTTCCACGCGTCGATCGGCAAGGTCTACACCCCCGGCGACACCGGGCTGCCCGTGCCGATCGGCCCGAACCAGGACCAGCTCAAGGGCGACCGATGGTTCGAGATCGTCGGCAACGACTCCTTCCACGTGAAACGCCGCTGGGACATGGGCAAGGAGCTCGCGGAGGCCGGCTACGCGGGCATGAGCTCGGCCGTGCGGCCGATGGCGATCGCGCCGGGCGAGCGGTTCGTCTACTTCCAGGTGTCCTACTACCACGGCTTCGTCGAGTTCGACACGGCCGCCAAGGACCTCAACGGCATCCGCGACTACGCCACCGGCAACCGCCAGGAGCCGCGCACCGGCGCCGTCAAGCGGCTCTTCCCGCTGCCCAACCGAATCCCGAACGTGCCGCTGGAGCAGTACGTCAACGACTCGGCCCACCACGGGCTCTCGATCAACGACGCCGGCACCCGCCTGTGCGTGGCGGGCACGATGGACGACTATGCCGCCCTGGTCAACCGCCGCACCGGACACGCGAAGTTCTTCGACACGAAGACCACCGGCCACGACTACCTCAAGCCCTATTGGACGACCGAGGGGCTCAACGACACCTGCTGGATCTCCCTGAGTGGCAGCGACTCGGTCGCGGTGCTCGACACCACGACGCGCAATGAGATTGCCTACCTCGCCGTCGGCGACCACCCGCAACGGATCCGCCACGGCGTGCTGCCGACCAAGCTGATCCGCTCCTGGTGACCTGCCCGCACGTCAACCGAACGCCCTAGTCTCTGCGGCATGACGACTGCCGCCAGCCCCTCGCCGTACGACCTCGCCGAGCAGGCCGCTGCCGCGCTCGCCCAGCAGACCGGCGTGGAGCGCCACGACATCGCGCTGGTGCTGGGCTCGGGCTGGCTGCCCGCGGTCGACGCCCTCGGCGAGGCGACGGCCGAGATCAACACCACCGACCTGCCGGGTTTCTCGGCCGCCGCTGTCGCCGGCCACTCGGGCAAGATCCGCAGCGTTCGCTCCGGCGACCGCAACCTGCTCGTCTTCCTGAGCCGCACCCACTTCTACGAGGGCAAGGGCGTCGCCGCCGTCGTGCACGGCGTCCGGACCGCCGCCAAAGCGGGCTGCCGTGCCATCGTGCTCACCAACGGCTGCGGCGGCCTCAAGGAGACCTGGACACCCGGCACACCCGTGCTGATCAGCGACCACATCAACCTGACGGGCCGCTCGCCGATCGAGGGCGCCAACTTCGTCGACCTGACCGATCTCTATTCGAGCCGGCTGCGCCAGATGTGCCGCGAGGTCGACCCGTCGCTCGACGAGGGCGTCTATGTGCAGTTCCCCGGCCCGCACTACGAGACGCCGGCCGAGATCGGCATGGTCCGCGCCATCGGCGGCCACCTGGCCGGCATGAGCACCACGTTGGAGGCGATCGCCGCTCGCGAGGCCGGCATGGAGATCCTCGGCATCAGCCTGGTCACCAACCTCGCCGCCGGCATCTCCGGCCAGCCGCTGAACCACGAAGAGGTGCTCGAGGCCGGCAAGGCCGCGGCGTCGCGGATGGGTGAGCTGCTGAGCAAGATCGTCCCGCGGATCTGAGGAGTCACCAAGGGTCGACGCTGACGTCGAGCCGCCGCACCAGTTGCTCGAGCGATCGACCGGCCTGACGGCGTACGGCGGGGTCTTCGTCGTCGAGGCGACCCTGCACGACCTCGACGTGCTCGGTGTCGCCGACGGCCCCCAGGGTGCGAAGCGCCTGCACTCGCACCCGCGGCAGCTCGCCCTCGACCGCCAGCACAGCGGCCCGCGGACCGGCCTCGCCGAGTCCCCGCTTGGTGGAGACCTTCAGGCACATCTCGGCCGGTCGCCAGTGCTCGTCGTCCAGCCCGGCCACCACCGGTTGCGCGGCTGACTCGTCCCACACGTACAGCAACCCGCGGGCGCCCCAGGTGCGCACCCAGTAGTCCTTCCACTGCGCGGGATAGAACTTCGGTGAGTCCTCGTCGAAGACCACGCCGGTGAAGTAGGGCATCTCGTCGGCGTGGTCGGCCCGGTCGTCGCCTGTCAGCAGGCCGACGCAGATCTCGACGACCCGCCGCTCGCCGAGGTGCTCGGCCAGCTCACGGACCAACGCTCCGACCGGAGCTTCCAGGTCTCGGGGCAGCGGTAAATCGTTCACGGCGCGAGCATCGCACCGCCTACCGTCACCGGGTGACCGTCACGCCGTACGCCGAGCTCGACGCGCTGCTCGACGAGCTGGTCGGCCAATGGCAGCGGATCCTCGGCGACAACCTGGTGGGCGCCTATGTCCAGGGTTCCTTCGCGCTCGGCGCCGGGGACGAGCACAGCGACTGCGACTTCCTGGTGGCCACGCACGAGCGCGTCGGCGGAGAGCAGGAGGAGGCGTTGCGCGCGCTGCACGACGAGATCCCGACGCGCGACGGGCACTGGCCGCACGACATCGAAGGCTCCTACGCACCGGTCGACGAGCTGGCCACCGTCGAGGCCATGGGCCGGCCCTGGCTGTTCAACAACCACGGCCATCGCACCCTGGAGTGGGACGACCACTGCAACCGGACCTTCGTCCGTTGGATCCTGCGCGAGCACGGCATCACCCTCGTGGGGCCGGGCGCCCGGTCGTTCGTCGAGCCGGTGCCCGCGGAGGCGATCCGGGGTGAGGCGGCCGCGGCGATCCCGACGCTGATGGCCGACCTGGCCACGTGGGTCGACATCGACACCCTCGCCTGGGGACAGCGCTATGCGGTCGTCACCGCCTGCCGCGTCCTCTACACCCTCGACACAGCCGAGGTCGCCAGCAAGGCCGGCGCCCTGGAGTGGGCGCAGCGTCGCCTCGACCCGCGTTGGCGGCCGCTGCTCGCTCAGGTCCGAGACGACCGCGCGATCGGGTGGGTGCCCGGTCAGCCTCCACGACCGGGCTCGGCTGACGCGGCGCGCGAGTTCGGGGAGTACGCCGTGACCTGGGCCGCAGCGCACCACTAGCCTCCCAGGATGGACACCGACCTGCTCGCCCGCGCTCGGGCCTGGGCCGCCGAGGACCCCGATCCGAAGACCCAGGCAGAGCTCGAGGAGCTCATCAACGCCGGCGCCACCGACGACCTCGAGGACCGCTTCGACGGCACCCTGGAGTTCGGCACGGCGGGCCTCCGGGGTGCGTTGGGCGCCGGCTCCAACCGGATGAACCGGGTGGTGGTCACCCGCGCCGCGGCCGGGCTGGCGGCGTACCTGAAGGACAACGGCGCTCCCCGCGAAGCCTCTGTCGTCATCGGCTTCGACGCCCGCCACAACTCCGACGTCTTCGCCCGCGACACCGCAGAGGTGATGACCGGAGCCGGGCTGCGCGCGCTGGTGTTGCCGCGGCCGCTGCCGACGCCACTGCTGGCCTTCGCGATCCGCGAGCTGGGCTGCGTCGCCGGAGTGATGGTGACGGCCAGCCACAACCCGCCGCAGGACAACGGCTACAAGGTCTACCTCGGCGACGGCAGCCAGATCGTCCCGCCCGCCGACGTCGAGATCGCCGCCCGGATCGCAGCCGTGGGTCCGCTGGCAGACGTGCCGCGCGGCAATCCCGGCAAGGTCCTCACCGAGGACATCGTCGACCGCTACCTCGACACCGTCGCCGGCCTGGCCGCCGACGGCCCCCGCGACCTGCGCCTGGTCTACACGCCGCTGCACGGCGTCGGCGGCACCTCGGTCCTCCAGGTCCTCGAGACCGCGGGCTTCGACGCACCGGCCGTGGTGAGCCAGCAGGAGCACCCTGACCCCGACTTCCCGACGGTCGCCTTCCCCAACCCCGAGGAGCCGGGCGCGATGGACCTGGCGATGGCACTGGCCGCCGAGCGCGACGTCGACCTGGTCGTCGCCAACGACCCCGACGCCGACCGGTGCGCCGCGGCCGTGCCCGACGCCCACGGGTGGCGGATGCTGCGCGGCGACGAGGTCGGCGCGCTGCTCGGCCACCACCTGCTCAACTCGGGCAAGCACGGCACCTACGCGTGCTCGATCGTCTCCTCGTCGTTGCTCGGCAAGCTCGCGGCCGCGGCCGGCCAGCCGTACGCCGAGACGCTCACCGGTTTCAAGTGGATCAGCAGGGTCGAGGGGCTGGCGTTCGGCTACGAGGAGGCGCTCGGCTACTGCGTCGACCCCGAGCACGTCAAGGACAAGGACGGCGTCTCGGCGCTGCTGCTGCTCTGCGAGCTGGCCGCGATCGAGAAGGCGCGCGGGCGCACCCTGACCGACGTGCTCGACGACATCGCGGCCGTGCACGGCCTGCACGCCACCGACCAGCTCTCGGTGCGGGTCAGCGACCTGTCGCTGATCGCCAAGGCGATGGACCGGCTGCGTACGTCGCCGCCTACCCGGCTCGGTGGCCTGGCCGTCGAGGCCGTCGAGGACCTGTCGCTGGGATCGGCCGCCCTGCCGCCGACCGAGGGCCTGCGCTACCGCCTGGCCGAGGGCGCCCGGGTGATCGTCCGCCCGAGCGGCACCGAGCCCAAGCTCAAGTGCTACCTCGAGGTCGTCGTCCCGGTGCATCCCGACGACGGCGTCGACGCCGCCCGCATCTCCGCCGCCGGCCGCCTCGATGCCCTCCGCGCCGACATCAAGCACGCCGCGGGCATCTGAACACCGATTCGTCTGCGTTCGTCCACCGCAGAAGTCACAGCAAACCGCAGACGAATCGGGGTAGGCCGACCCTCAGGCGACGATCGAGACCACGCAGCCGACGGCCGTGACGACGAGGCCGGCGATCTCCGGCCAGGCCCACTCGTGCCGCACGGGCGGCAGGTCGGCGTTTCCCTGCCGCCGGCGGGCGCCGTCGGACAGGGACAGGATCCGGTCGCGGACGTAGTCGGGATAGCTGATCTCCAGCTGCCCGTCCCGCTGGACCCGGGGACGGATGGTGCGCATGAAGGAGTGCCCGATCGCGGGTGAGACGTAGCGCTTCTCCTCGGCCCGCACCGCCAGCACCTGGCGCACCGCCACCTCCTCGACCGCGGCGAGCGGGACCACGTTGGTGTCGAGCATGTTGCGCAGCACGAGAGTGCCCTTCTCGACGCGGACCGCGGGCCGCAGCAGGGCGGCGTACGACACGAGCGCGAAGAACGCCGCACCCCAGGCGATCGGTGCCCCGAGTCCCTGCTCACCATCGAAGATCGCCAGCACCATCACGCTCAGGGAGAGCAGCACCGCGAGCACGCCCACCACGCGGCCGCTGGTCGGCGGGAACTTCTCCGTGTAGTCGGCACCGGACTCCTGACCGGCGTCGCGACCTGCGTCTCGGCTCATCACAGCCCCATTCCTGATTCCCCGGTAGTGCAGACACAACCCTATGCTGGCCAAATGACGAGCACCTCCACCACCGTGCGGCCGGGGGCAGCCGACTTCTCCGACGTCACCGGATCCGACGGCGCACTGCGCCGCTTCCTGCACGGTCTCCCCGGCGTCGACCAGGTCGGTGCCGAGGCCCGCGCGGCGTCGCTCGGGACCCGCTCGATCAAGACCAGTGCCAAGGCGTACGCCATCGACCTGGCCATCCGGATGGTCGACCTGACCACCCTCGAGGGGCAGGACACCCCCGGCAAGGTGCGCGCCCTCGCCGCCAAGGCGATGCACCCCGACCCGGCCGACCCGAGCTGCCCGTCGACCGCCGCCGTGTGCGTCTACCCCGACATGGTGGCCACCGCCAAGAGCGTCCTGGGCACCAGCGGCGTCAACGTCGCGGCCGTCGCCACGGCGTTCCCCAGCGGCCGCGCCGCCCTCGACATCAAGCTGGCCGACACCCAGGACGCCGTGGAGGCCGGCGCCGACGAGATCGACATGGTCATCGACCGCGGCGCGTTCCTGGCCGGGCACTACAAGCGGGTGTACGACGAGATCGTCGCCGTCCGCGAGGCGTGCGGGGACGCCCACCTCAAGGTCATCTTCGAGACCGGCGAGCTGCAGACCTACGACAACGTCCGCCGGGCCAGCTGGCTGGGGATGATGGCCGGCGCCCACTTCATCAAGACCTCGACCGGCAAGGTGCAGCCCGCGGCGACCCTGCCCGTCACCCTGGTCATGCTCGAGGCCGTCCGCGACTTCCGCGAGCAGACCGGCACGATGATCGGCGTCAAGCCCGCTGGCGGGATCAAGACCAGCAAGGACGCGATCAAGTACCTCGTGATGGTCAACGAGGTCGCCGGCACCGACTGGCTCGACCCCGACTGGTTCCGCTTCGGCGCCTCCACGCTGCTCAACGACCTGCTCATGCAGCGCACCAAGCTCACGACCGGCGTCTACTCCGGTCCCGACTACTTCACCCTGGACTGAGGCGATCACACATGGCCACGAAGAAGTCCGCGGCGACGGCGTTCGACTACGCGCCGGCCCCCGAGTCGCGCAGCATCGTCGACATCAAGCCGTCGTACGGCCTGTTCGTCAACGGTGAGTTCATCGACGGTCACGGCAAGGCGTTCAAGACGATCTCGCCGAGCACCGAGGAGGTGCTGGCCGAGATCGCCGAGGCCGACGAGGCCGACGTCGACAACGCCGTCAAGGCCGCTCGTCGCGCCTACACCCGAGTGTGGGGCCGGATGCCCGGCAGCGAGCGGGCGAAGTACCTCTACCGCATCGCCCGCATCATCCAGGAGCGCGGCCGCGAGATCGCGGTGCTCGAGTCGATCGACAACGGCAAGCCGATCAAGGAGACCCGTGACGTCGACGTGCCGATCGCCGCGGCGCACTTCTTCTACTACGCAGGCTGGGCCGACAAGCTCTCCTACTCCGGCTACGGCAACACCCCGCTCGGCGTCGCCGGCCAGGTCATCCCCTGGAACTTCCCGCTGCTGATGCTGGCGTGGAAGATCGCGCCGGCGCTGGCCTGCGGCAACACGGTGGTGCTCAAGCCCGCCGAGACGACGCCGCTGACCGCGCTGCTCTTCGCCGAGATCTGCCAGCAGGCCGACCTCCCGCCGGGCGTCGTCAACATCATCACGGGCGCAGGCGGCACCGGACAGGCGCTGGTCTCCCACCCTGACGTCGACAAGGTCGCCTTCACCGGCTCCACCGCCGTCGGCCGCGCGATCGCCAAGTCCGTCGCCGGGTCGCACAAGAAGGTGACCCTCGAGCTCGGCGGCAAGGCCGCCAACATCGTGTTCGACGACGCGCCGATCGACCAGGCCGTCGAGGGCATCGTCAACGGGATCTTCTTCAACCAGGGTCATGTCTGCTGCGCCGGCTCCCGCCTGCTCGTCCAGGAGTCCGTCGCCGACGACGTGCTCGCCCGGCTCAAGCGCCGGATGGCCACCCTGCGCGTGGGCGACCCGCTCGACAAGAACACCGACATCGGCGCCATCAACTCCGCCGACCAGCTGGCCAAGATCCGCGAGCTCTCCGACATCGGCGAGGCCGAGGGTGCCGGCCGCTGGTCGCCGCCGTGCGAGCTGCCGAAGCACGGGTTCTGGTTCCCGCCGACCGTCTTCACCGGCGTCACCCAGGCCCACCGCATCGCCCGCGAGGAGATCTTCGGCCCGGTGCTGTCGGTGCTGACCTTCCGCACGCCCGCCGAGGCGGTCGAGAAGGCCAACAACACGCCGTACGGCCTCTCGGCCGGCGTGTGGACCGACAAGGGGTCGCTGATCCTCCACATGGCCAACAAGCTCCGTGCCGGGGTGGTGTGGGCCAACACGTTCAACAAGTTCGACCCGACCAGCCCGTTCGGTGGCTACAAGGAGTCCGGCTACGGCCGCGAGGGCGGCCGCCACGGACTCGCCGGTTACCTGAAGGGTGGAGACCTGTGACACCGACTTCCAGGGTCGACGTACGCAAGACCTACAAGCTCTACATCGGCGGCCAGTTCCCGCGGTCGGAGTCGGGACACTCCTACGTCGTCGACGACGTCAAGGGCCGCTTCGTCGCCAACGCGGCGCTGGCCTCGCGCAAGGACGCCCGCGACGCCGTGCTGGCGGCCCGGGCGGCGTTCGGCGGCTGGTCGGGCAAGACGGCCTACAACCGTGCCCAGATCCTCTACCGGGTCGCGGAGATCATGGAAGACCGGCGCCCGCAGTTCGTCGAGGCCGTACGCCAGTCCGAGGGGCTGACGCCGACCCAGTCCGGCAAGGTCGTCGACGCCTCGATCGACCGGCTCGTCTGGTTCGCCGGCTGGGCCGACAAGATCACCCAGGTGGTGGGCAACGCCAACCCGGTCGCCGGCCCGTTCTTCAACCTGTCCACGCCGGAACCCACCGGCGTCGTCGCCGTCATCGCGCCACAGCAGTCGAGCCTGCTCGGCCTGATCTCGGTCGTCGCGCCGACCGTCGTGACGGGCAACACGGCCGTGGTGCTGAGCTCGTTCGCGCGCCCGCTGCCGGCCGTGACCTTCTCCGAGGTGCTGGCCACCTCCGACGTCCCCGGGGGCGTGGTCAACATCCTCACCGGCCGCCTGTCCAACACCGCGCCGACGCTGGCCTCCCACATGGACGTCAACGCCATCGACCTGACCGGCCTGGCCGGCGACACCGAGCAGGCGCGGGCGCTGGAGGAGGCGGCCGCCGAGAACCTCAAGCGGGTGATCCGCGCTCCCGACGTCGAGCCCGACTGGACGGCCGAGCCCGGCATCGAGCGGATGACGACCTTCCTCGAGACCAAGACCGTCTGGCACCCGATCGGGGTCTGAGCGCCGCGAGGTTGCTTCACCAGGCTTGCTGAGCCGTCTTGGCGAGCGCCCTCAGGCCGGCCCGGAGCTGCTCAGGGGTGAGCGCCGCCTGCGCGTCGACGCGCAGGTGCAGAACGACGTCGTCCTGGGTCAGCACGACGAGCTCCGCCAGCCCGCTCTGGGTCGCCTCGTCCAGACCGGCGGCGCAGCCGGTGCCGCCGCCGACGATGTCGGTGGCGAGGTCGGCGTCGACATGGCCGCCGTCCTCCAGGCGGGCGCACTCGGCGTCGTACCGATCCGTCGCGGAGCCGGACCCTTCGAGGCTCCCCGCCGTGATCACACCGAGCCCCACGAGGCTCCGCTCGCAGCGGCCGTCGCGCACGACAGCCCGAGCCGCCTGGATCCCGGTCGTCCAGTGGAAGGAGCTGGTGACGGTGTCGGAGATGACGCTCTCGCAGTCCACCGTCCCCGAGGCGCCTTCGAGGGCCGCCTCCGACGACGATGGGCCACCACACGCGACCAGCCACAGGAGTACGCCGACCGACGACGCCACGCGGGACCAGCGGACGGCGGCCCGGACCGGTGTCGTCATGGGCTGCTTTCTACACGTCCGCCATCGCTGTCCGGCCGCGAACGCGGCACAATGACACAGGTGCGGGCTCGGATCATCGTCCTGGCCGGCCCCTCGGGCGCCGGCAAGTCCCGCCTCGCCGCACGGCTCGGACTGCCGGTGCTGCGCCTCGACGACTTCTACAAGGACGGCGACGACCCGACGCTGCCCCGGATCACCGAGGGCGCCAACGCCGGCCTCGTCGACTGGGACCACCCCGACTCCTGGCTGCCCGAAGACGCGCTGGCCACGATCGAGCGGTTGTGCACCATGGGAAGCGCCGAGGTGCCGGTCTACGAGATCGCCCGCGATGGCCGCTACGGAAGCCAGCAGCTCGACCTGGGCGAGCACCGCCTCTTCGTGGCCGAGGGCATCTTCGCCCAGGAGGTCGTGCCCGAGTGCCGGACCCGTGGTCAGCTCGCGGCGGCGTACTGCGTGCGCCAGCACCCGGTCGTCACCTTCTGGCGGCGGCTGACTCGCGACCTGCGCGAGCACCGCAAGCCCCCGCTCGTACTGCTCCGGCGCGGGCTGGCGCTGCTGCGCGACCAGCGACGGGTCGTCGACCACGCGGTCGCGCTGGGCTGCCGGCCGGTCACGCCCGACGAGGCGTACGCCGAGGTGTCCGCCCTGGTGGCGAGGAGTGCGGCCGATGCCTGACCTGCCCGAGCAGCCTTGGGAGCTGTTGAAGCAGCCCGACACCCGATCCTGCGGGGCGGCCTCGATGGTCGTGGCCCGGTTGATCGGCGACCCCGGCTACCGGCGCCTCCTCGAGGGCGGCAGCAGCCTGGAGAACCCGCGCACCGTGGCCGGCGACGCGGCGCTGCGCGAACGCTTCAAGACCGAGACGCTGGCGATGCATCAGCGCATCACCGGCCTGGCCGACGTCAGCGGCAAGCCGCAGATCCCCTGGCCGCGCAAGTTCGGGACGCCGCCCTGGGCGGTGGCCCGCCAGCTCTCGGGCACCCGGGCCGCCGACGGCACCCTCGCGCGCTACGACTGGCACGTGGCGCGGACCGACCTGCCCGGCGCCTACGACCGGTTGCTGGCCGCACCGCGTAGCGGTCGGGTCGCCGCACTCTTCGTCGGGAGCGACTGGGTCCCCCGCCACGTCGCCCTGGTCGTCCGGGCCACGGCCACCGGCAAGCTGCAGGTCTACGACCCGGCGTACGGCCGGCTCGACGAGGTGGACCGCTTCGCCTTCCTCGGCCGCCGGGTCGGGATCGCCGGCTGGGACGTGCCCTGGATCGTCGTCACTCCCGACGCCTGAACCACCCCGTCCCCTTGGCACACGGCTCCGAGCCTGCCTAGGGTCGGTCGATGGCAGAGATCAGCATGAACAAGGCGATCCACTTCGCTTTCCGGCGCGACCTCGACCGCTTCGTCGACGCACTGGCACGGTTCCCGGACGGCGACTCCCGCCGGGCCGACCAGCTCTGGACCGCGTGGGAGAACTTCGACTTCCAGCTGACCAACCATCACGAGGGCGAGCACGCGATCGCCTGGCCGGCGCTGGAGAAGATCGGCGTCACCCGCGACGTGCTGGCCACCATGGACGCCGAGCACGACGTGATGGCGGCCCGGCTCGCGGGGGCGCGCGGGGCGATGGCCGACGCTGCGGTCGGCGCCGACGGCGGCCAACGCGCAGGCGGCGCACGACGCCATGGTCGAGCTCCAAGCGGCCACGGTGCAGCACCTCGACCACGAGGAGGCGGAGATCGAGCCGCATCTACCTGGCCAAGCGTGACGATCCTGCGATGAAGGAGATGGGTCGACAGTTCGGCAAGGTGAGCCCGAAGCAGGGCGGCGTCTTCTTCGCCTGGGTCACCGACGGCGCGAGCCCGGAGGCCATGCAGGGCATCCGCGGCAACGTGCCGGGGCCGGTGCTGACGATCATCGGCGGCATCTTCGGCCGGTCCTACCGCCGCGACGTCGCACCGGTGTGGAACGCCTGACTCAGAGCGCCCCGAGCTCGGCGTACCCGGGCTTGATCACGTCGTCGATGATCGCCAGCCGCTCGTCGAACGGCAGGAACGCCGACTTCATGGCGTTGATGGTGAACCAGCGCAGGTCCTCCAGGGTGTAGCCGAACGCGTCGACCAGCGCGTTCATCTCCTTGCTCATCGAGGTCTGGCTCATCAGCCGGTTGTCGGTGTTGACGGTGACCCGGAAGCGCAGCCGGGTGAGCAGCCCGATCGGGTGCTCGGCGATCGACGTCGCGGCGCCGGTCTGGACGTTGGAGTGCGGACACATCTCCAGCGGGATCCGCATGTCCCGCACGTACGCCGCCAGGCGGCCCAGCTCGACCGCCGGCGGCTGGTCGGGCGCGGTCGGGTTGCCGACGGTGATGTCGTCGATGATGCGCACGCCGTGTCCGAGCCGCTCGGCCCCGCACCACTGGATGGCCTGCCAGATCGACGGCAGGCCGAACGCCTCGCCGGCGTGGATCGTGAAGTGGGAGTTCTCGCGTTGCAGGTACTCGAACGCGTCGAGGTGGCGGGTGGGCGGGAAGCCCGCCTCGGCGCCGGCGATGTCGAAGCCCGCGACGCCGCGGTCGCGCCAGGCCACCGACAGCTCGGCGATCTCGCGGGAGCGGGCCTGGTGCCGCATGGCGGTGAGCAGCTGACGGACCACGATCCGCCCGCCGGCCTCCGCCATGCCGTCGTCGAACCCCTGCTGGACGGCCCCGACGACCTCGTCGAGCGACAGGCCTCCGGTGACGTGCTGCTCGGGCGCGTAGCGCACCTCGGCGTACACCACGCCGTCGTCGGCCAGGTCGGCCACGCACTCGCGGGCGACCCGGCTGAGCGCGTCGGCCTCCTGCATCACCGCGACGGTGTGGTCGAAGGTCTCCAGGTAGCGCTCCAGCGACCCGGAGTCCGCGGACTCGGCGAACCAGCGCCCCAGCGACTCCGCGTCGTCCGCGGGCAGGCCGTGGCCGATCCCCGCGGCCAGCTCGACGATGGTCGCGGGTCGCAGTCCGCCGTCGAGGTGGTCGTGCAGCAGCGCCTTCGGCGCCCGTCGGACCTGGTCGGGGGTCGGGCGAGTAGGTTCGGTGCCGGTCGCACCGGAGAGGGTCGCGGACATGCGCCGATCCTCGCAGACCGGGCCCGGACCGAAGACCCCGAGGAGCCCAGCCGTGCGCACGTTCACCAGCCTCGACGACGTCGCCGCCTCGGTCGGCGAGGATCTCGGCAGCAGCGACTGGCTGACCATCGACCAGGAGCGCGTCGACCGGTTCGCCGAGGCCACCGGCGACCACCAGTGGATCCACGTCGACGTCGAGCGGGCGAAGACCGGGCCGTTCGGCGGCACCATCGCGCACGGCTACCTCACGCTCTCGCTGGTGCCGCTCCTGGGCGCCCAGGTGTTCGCGCTGGAGACGCCCGGGGCCAAGCTCAACTACGGCGTCAACAAGGTCCGGTTCCCCGCTCCAGTGCCCGTCGGCTCCCGCATCCGGGCGCACGCGAAGGTCGCCGGGGTGGCCGACCTGCCCGCCGGCAAGCAGCTCACGCTCGGCTGGACCATCGAGATCGAGGACCACCCCAAGCCCGGCTGCGTCGCCGAGACCGTCGTCCTGCTGCTGCCGTGACTCGGGAAGGCATCGCCGAGCCGCCGGTGAGCTGGCAACCGTTCTGGAGCCAGCATCGGTTGCAGGCTCACCGCCAACCCGGCCCGCCCACCAGCGGTGCCTGAGGGTCGCTTTGGTCGACGAGAAGCGACCCTGGCTCACCGGCCCGGGCTGGCAGCCGAGCATCGGTGAGCTGGCAACCGTTTGCGAGTCAGCATTGGTTGCAGGCTCACCGATCACGCGGTCGGCTTTCCGTCAGCGGTGGACCAGCAACCGCTTCGTGCCGCGAATGGTTGCCGCTCACGCCGCGGGTCAGGAGATCCGGTCGAGCAGCACCGGGGTCGGGGTGAACGACGCGCCGGCCTCGATGTCGTAGCCGCCCTCCAGCGACGCCAGGGCGCGGTCGAAGCGCTCGGGCTCGTCGGTCAGCAGCGTGAACAGCGGCGCGCCCTCGACGACCTCGTCACCCGGCCGCGCGTGCCAGACCACGCCGGCCCCGGCCTGCACCGGGTCCTCCTTGCGGGCCCGGCCCGCGCCCAGCCGCCAGGCCGCCAGGCCGACGGCCATCGCGTCGAGGCGGGTCAAGGTGCCCGACGACGGCGCCGTCACGACGTGTGACTCCCGCGCGACCGGGAGCTCGGCGTCGGGGTCGCCGTCCTGGGCCCGGATCATCGCCTTCCAGGCGTCCATGGCCGATCCGTCGGCCAGCTTGTCTGCCGGGTCGAGGTCGGTGACGCCGGCGCCCGCCAACATCTCGCGCGCCAGCGCCAGGGTCAGCTCGACGACGTCGGCCGGCCCGCCGCCGGCGAGCACCTCGACCGACTCGGTGACCTCGATGGCGTTGCCGGCGGTGAACCCCAGCGGCGTGGCCATGTCGGTGAGCAGCGCCACCGTGTGCACCCCGGCGTCGGTGCCGAGCGCCACCATGGTCTCGGCGAGCTCGCGGGCGGTGTCGAGGGACTTCATGAAGGCGCCGGTGCCGACCTTGACGTCGAGCACCAGCGCCCCGGTGCCCTCGGCGATCTTCTTCGACATGATCGACGACGCGATGAGCGGGATCGCCTCCACCGTGCCCGTCACGTCGCGCAGCGCGTAGAGCTTCTTGTCCGCCGGCGCCAACCCGTCCCCGGCGGCGCAGATCACCGCGCCGACCGACTCGAGCTGGGCGTCCATCTCCTCGTTGGACAGCAGCGCCCGCCAGCCGGGGATCGACTCCAGCTTGTCGAGGGTGCCGCCGGTGTGGCCGAGACCGCGCCCCGACAGCTGGGGTACGGCGACCCCGCAGGCCGCGACCAGGGGCGCGAGCGGCAGCGTGATCTTGTCGCCGACACCCCCGGTCGAGTGCTTGTCGGCAGTCGGACGCGACAGCGTGGAGAAGTCCATCCGCTCCCCCGAGGCGATCATCGCGTTGGTCCAGCGGGCGATCTCGCGCCGGTTCATGCCGTTGAGCAGGATCGCCATCGCCAGCGCGGACATCTGCTCGTCGGCGACCTCGCCGCGGGTGTAGGCGTCGATCACCCAGTCGATCTGGCTGTCGCTCAGCTCACCCTTGTCGCGCTTGGCGCCGATGACCTCGACCGCGTCGTGCTGGCTCATTTGTGCTCCTCGCCCACCACGTGGGTCAGATCGTCGGGTCCGAAAGGCTGCGGCAGCACCTCGTCCATGGTCCGCTCGCCCTCGGGCGTCATCAGCACCAGCTCCCGGCCGCCGTGCTCGTAGAGCAGCTGGCGACACCGGCCACACGGCATGATCACCTCACCCAGCCCGTTGACGCACACGAAGTGGGTCAGCCGGCCACCACCCGTGGCGTGCAGCGAGGACACCACACCACACTCGGCGCACAGCACCACGCCGTACGCCGCGTTCTCAACATTGCACCCCACGACGACCCGGCCGTCGTCAACCTTTGCCGCAGCGCCCACCGGAAACCTGCTATACGGTGCGTACGCGTTCTCGGAGACCGCGACCGCTTCGGCCTGCAACATTTCCCAGTCCATGGGGCAAAACCTATGCCCCACGCAGGTGGTCAAAGGTCGCGACCTGATAACCGTTAGCGCGGTGTCCTTCCCGTAGGGCCCGCGAACAGGCACCATTCGCACGTACACCGCACTGCCCGCTGATGGGCGACGACATGGAGGCATTTGTGATTAAGACGAGGAGGGCCGTTGCTAGCGGCCTCACCGCGCTGCTGGCAACGGCGGCCCTGGCTGGCTGTGGCGATGCCCCTGACTCATCCACGGCGGATCCTGGCGACGGGGGCGAGACGACCGCCGCTGCCATCGACTTCCTGCCGTGCATCGTGTCCGACGCGGGCGGTTTCGACGACAAGTCGTTCAACCAGCTCGGCTTCGAAGGCGCGACAGCAGGCGGCCGAAGAGCTCGGGGTCGAGCTCAACTCGGTCGAGTCCAACAGCGAGAACGACTACGCGCCCGAACCTCGAGAGCCTCGTCGCCGAGGGCTGCGACGCCATCGTGACCGTGGGCTTCGCGCTCGCGGCAGCGACCAAGGAGTCGGCAGCCGCCAACCCCGACATCGACTTCATCCTCATCGACGACGCCGCTGACGGCGGCGACGACGGCGCGACCTTCGATGGCCAGGCCGACGAGCCCAACATCAAGCCGCTGCTCTACGACACGGCCCAGGCCGCGTTCCTGGCCGGTTACGCTGCCGCCGACTACACCAAGACCGGTGTCGTCGGCACCTACGGCGGTCTGCCGTTCCCGACCGTGACGATCTTCATGGACGGCTTCAAGCAGGGCGCCGAGTACTACGCCCAGGAGAAGGGCAAGGACGTCAAGGTTGTCGGCTTCGAGGGCGGCGACAAGGGCTCGTTCACCGGTGGCTTCGAGGCCAACGAGACGGCCACCAACACCGCTCGCCAGCTCCTCGACCAGGACGTCGACGTCATCCTTCCGGTGGGTGGCCCGATCTACCAGGGCGCGCTGACCGCGATCGCGGACTCCGGCTCAGACGTCGTCATGCTCGGTGTGGACGCTGATGTCTTCGAGACCGACCCCAACACCCAGGACGTGATCCTCACCTCGATCCTCAAGAACATGAAGATCTCGACCTATGAGGCGATCATGGCGGCCGGTTCCGACAGCCTCGACTTCGCGCCGTACATCGGCACGCTCGAGAACGACGGCGTCGGCATCGCTCCGTTCCACAACTTCGAGGACAAGGTGTCCCCCGAGCTTGCGGACGAGCTGGAGACGGTGAAGGCCGGCATCATCGACGGTTCGATCCCGGTGACTTCGTACCTGTCGGGTTCGTAACCAGCAGCTAGACCCTGTCGGGGGAGGTCGGTATCGTGCCGGCCTCCCCCGATCCTTTGTCCCGTTCATTAGCCCAGCCACTGTCCGGCCGACACTAGGATGCGACGCCATGAAGCTGGAGTTGCGAGACATCACCAAGCGCTTCGGGACCCTGGTCGCCAACGACCGGATCTCCCTGACCGTCGAGCCGGGCGAGATCCACTGCCTGCTCGGCGAGAACGGCGCGGGCAAGTCCACCCTGATGAACGTCCTCTACGGCCTCTACCGGGCCGACGAGGGCGAGATCGTCCTCGACGACGAGGTCCAGCAGTTCGCGGGGCCCGGCGACGCGATCGCGGCCGGCATCGGCATGGTCCATCAGCACTTCATGCTGATCCCCGTCTTCTCCGTCGCCGAGAACGTGATGCTCGGCAACGAGTCGACTGGCTTCGCCGGCTCGCTCAACCTCGACGCCGCCCGCGAGCGGGTGCGGGAGATCTCCAAGCGCTTCGGCTTCCACGTCAATCCCGACTCGATCGTGGAGGACCTCCCCGTCGGCGTCCAGCAGCGGGTCGAGATCATCAAGGCGCTCTCCCGCGATGCCGAGGTGCTGGTCTTCGACGAGCCCACGGCAGTGCTGACACCGCAGGAGACCGACGAGCTGATGGAGCATCATGCGCCAGCTCAAGGAGGCCGGCAAGGCCATCGTCTTCATCACCCACAAGCTCCGCGAGGTCCGAGAGGTGGCGGACCGGATCACCGTGATCCGCCTCGGCAAGGTCGTCGGCGAGGCCGAGTCCCACCGCGAGCAACAAGGAGCTGGCCGCCCTGATGGTGGGCCGACCGGTCGAGCTGACGGTGCACAAGGACCCGCCGCAGCTCGGCGAGGACGCCCTGGTCGTGGACAACCTCCGCGTCATCGATGCCCTCGGCCACGTCCACGTCAACGACCTGAGCTTCACGATCAAGCGCGGCGAGGTGCTGGCCGTCGCCGGCGTCCAGGGCAACGGCCAGACCGAGCTCACCGAGGCGCTGCTCGGCCTCCAGGACCACGTCACAGGGCTCGATCAAGCTCGACGGCCGTGAGCTCGTCGGCCGGTCGGTGCGCAAGATCCTCGATGCCGGCGTCGGCTTCATCCCCGAGGACCGCCAGGTCGACGGCCTCGTCGGCAACATGACCATCGCCGAGAACCTGATGCTCAACCGCAGCTTCGACGAGCCCTTCGTCAGCCGCGGCTCGCTTCAGCTCGACACGCTCGAGGAGTTCGCCAGCAAGCAAGCTCAAGGAGTACGACGTCCGCGCGCCCGGCATCACCACTCACGCCGGCAACCTCTCCGGCGGCAACCAGCAGAAGGTCGTCGTGGCCCGCGAGCTCTCCCGCGACCTGCGGCTGCTCGTGGCCGCACAGCCGACCCGCGGCGTCGACGTCGGGTCGATCGAGTTCATCCACACCCAGATCGTGGCCACCCGCGACAGCGGCGTACCCGTGCTCGTCGTCTCCACCGAGCTCGACGAGGTCGTCGCGCTCGCCGACCGGATCATGGTGCTCTACCGCGGCCGGATCGTGGGCATCGTGCCACCCGACACACCGCGCGAGGTGCTCGGCCTGATGATGACCGGCGAGCGTCCCGAGGGAGCCGTGGCATGAGCTCCACTGGATCGACTCCGGTGTCCACCGAGCCCGACCCGACCGACAAGCCCGAGGCGCCGGACGACGACCGCTGGAAGCAAGGCGCTGCGCGAGATCGCCTCCGGAAACGCGGCCGTGGCGTTCTTCTCGGTGCTGCTCGCGGTCCTGGTCGGGCTCCCTGCTCATCATGCTCACCGACGAAGAGGTGCGCGACACGTTCGGCTACGTGACCGCGCGACCGGCCGACTTCTTCTCGGCGTCCTGGAACGCCATCTGGGGCGCCTACACCGCACTCTTCCGCGGCTCGATCTACAACACCCGCGCGGAGGACTTCCAGACCGCGATCCGGCCCCTGACCGAGACCCTCAAGTTCGCCGCTCCCCTGATCGTCGCCGGTCTCGGTGTCGGCCTGGCCTTCCGTGCCGCGCTGTTCAACATCGGTGGCCGGGGTCAGATGCTGATGGCCGGTGCGGCCGCCGGCTGGGTCGGCTACCAGTTCGAACATGCCATGGCCGGTCCACGTGACCCTGGCGATCCTGGTCGGCATGGCCGCCGGCGCGATCTGGGGCGGCCTCGTCGGCCTCCTCAAGGCCCGCACCGGCGCGCACGAGGTGATCGTCACGATCATGCTCAACTACGTCGCGTTCTACCTGGTGTTCTACGCGCTCTCCGAGCAGAACCTGCTGCAGGCGCCTGGCTCGGCGAACCCGAAGTCGCTGCCGATGCACGACTCGGCGATCGCTGCCCAAGCTGGCTGGGTGACCGCTACAACCTGCACCTGGGCTTCCTCCTCGCTCTCGTCGCCGTCGCCGTGGTCTGGTGGATCCTCAACCGGTCCTCGCTCGGGTTCCGCATCCGAGCAGTCGGCGAGAACCCCTCCGCAGCCCGCTCCGCCGGCATCGACGTCGGTCGCACCTACATCGTCGTGATGCTCATCTCGGGCGGGCTCGTCGGTCTGGCCGGTGTCAACCAGGTCCTCGGAACCGTCACGAGCGGCATCACCCTCGACCTCGACGCAGGCATCGGCTTCGACGCCATCACGGTTGCCCTGCTGGGCCGGTCGAGACCGATCGGGATCATGTGGGCCGGCCTGCTGTTCGGCGCCTTCAAGGCCGGCGGTTTCGCGATGCAGGCCTCAGAAAACATCCCCGTCGACATCGTGCTCGTCGTCCAGTCGCTCATCGTGTTGTTCATCGCGGCGCCGCCACTGGTCCGGGCGATCTTCCGTCTGCCTTCGAGGGAGGCCCAGTGAGCACCTCAGTGAGCACCACCGGCGCGGAAGAAGAGATCCACCTCCCCGAGGTCGACCGTCGTCGACCGCAAGGCGCCGACGATGTTCGGCATCCTCACGCTCGGGTCTGGCGCTGATGGTCGGCCTTGGCCCCTCAGGAGGGCGACACCTCGTTCCGGCTGGCGTTCCCGAGGCGACTTCGTGCAGCTGCCGACGGTGACCGTGCCGTCGACAGCGACGGCCTGGATCCTGGCTGGCCGTGTGCGCGTTGTGCACGGCGCGTCCGTCGTCCGCTTTACATGCAGACGAAGAAGACCACGGTGTGGCTGGTCGTCATCTTCGCCGTCGCGTGGATGACCGGCCTTTCTCACGTGGGCAGCTGCGGGCGGCACCGTGCCTGTCGTCGGCCTGCTGGGCGGCTCGCTCGCGGTCGCCGTACCACTCGTCTTCGGTGCCCTCGGCGGCGTGCTCGGCGAGCGTTCCGGTGTCGTCAACATCGCCATCGACGGCCAGCTGCTCTTCGGCGCGTTCGGCGCCGCGATGGTCGGTTCGCTCGACGGGCTCGACGTGGGCCGGCCTCGCTGCGGCCATGTTCGCCGGCCTGCTGGTCGCGGCGGTGCTTGGCTGTGTTCGCGATCAACTACTTCGTCGACCAGGTCATCGTCGGCGTGGTGCTCAACGTGCTGGTCATCGGCCTGACCAGCTTCATGTTCAGCCAAGTGCTGGCCCCCAACTCCGCGACCCTCAACCACCCACCGAGGTTCGAGCGGATCCCGATCCCGGTCCTGGGCGACATCCCGCTGATCGGCCCGATCTTCTTCCGGCAGACAGCCATCGTCTACCTGCTCTACATCGCGGTGGCGCTGGTGACGTGGGCGCTCTACCGCTCGAAGTGGGGCCTGCGCGTCCGCGCCGTCGGCGAGCACCCGAAGGCCGCCGACACGGTCGGCATCAGGGTCAACCGCACCCGCTTCCGCACCATCCTGATCGCCGGCGCGATCGCGGGCATGGGCGGCGCGTTCTACACGCTGGTCTCGGTGCCGCAGTTCAACCGCGAGATGACCGGCGGCGCAGGCTACATCGCGTTGGCCGCGGTCATCTTCGGCAAGTGGGATCCGATCCGGGCCACCCTCGCCGCGCTGCTGTTCGGCTTCGCCTCCAACCTGCAAGGCGTGCTGTCGGTCATCGGCTCGCCGGTGCCGAGCCAGTTCATGCTGATGCTGCCGTACGTCGTCACGATCTTCGCCGTCGCCGGCGTGGTCGGCCGCTCCCGAGCGCCTGCGGCCGACGGCATCCCCTACAAGACCGACTAGCTGCACACACCGATTCGTCAGCGGTCCAGAGGGTCCGCACAGCGGGAGGACCGCTGACGAATCGGTGTCGGCTCAGCGGACGGCGGCGAGGGCGTCGACGGCCACGGTCGCCAGCACGCCGGCTGCCACCAGGGCAGCGCCCTCGTCGACGCGCAGGTTGCCCTGGTGGAGGTCGAACGTCGGCCCGCCAGGAGTCCTGGTCCCCAGCCGTCCCATCGACCCCGGCACGCTCTCCAGGAACCACGCGAAGTCCTCGCCGCCGAGGCTCTGGGTCGTGGTCACCCGGCCGGCCGGTCCGACCACCCGCTCGACCGCGCGGCCGAGCACCTGGGTGGCGGCGGCGTCATTGACCACGGGCGGTACGCCGCGCCGGTAGTCGACGTCGGCCTTGACGCCGTAGGGCACCACGATGTCGTCGATGAACTCGCGCACCAGCCGCTCGGCGTGCGACCAGGCGACCGCGTCGAGCATCCGCACGGTGCCGCCGACCACGCCCGAGGACGGGATCACGTTGGGAGCGACGCCGGCCCGAACCGTGCCCCAGACCACGCTGATGCCGGCGCGCGGGTCGAGCCGCCGGGACAGCACGGCGGGCAGCTCGGTGATCAGCTTGGCGAGGGCGAAGGTGAGGTCCTCGGTCAGGTGCGGGCGCGAGGTGTGGCCGCCACTGCCGGTGAGCCGCACCTCGAGCTGGTCGGCGGCGCCGGTGATCGGGCCCTCGCGGACGCCTACCTCACCCAGGTCGAGCGTGGGGTCGCAGTGCAGGGCGAAGACCCGCTCGACCTCGTCGAGGGCGCCCAACGCGATCATCGAGGTGGCGCCGCCGGGCATCACCTCCTCGGCGGGCTGGAACAGCAGACGGACGCGGCCGGGCAGCAGGCCGCGGCGGTGCACCTCGGCAAGCGCGAGGCCGGCTCCCACCAGCCCGGCGGCGTGCACGTCGTGGCCGCAGGCGTGTGCGATGCCGGGGCGGGTGCTGACCCACGGGTCGGTCGTCAGGTCGTCGACGGGCAGGGCGTCGAGGTCGGCGCGCAGGCCAACCCGGGGACCCGAGTCGCCGACGTCGACGATCAGGCCCGTGTGCGGCAGCCGGGTCACCGCGAGGCCGGCGCGCTCCAGGCGGACGGCGATCGCCTCGGTGGTGCGCTGCTCGTTCCAGGAGAGCTCGGGATAGGCGTGGAGGTCGCGCCTGAGCTCGAGGAGCTCGGTCCGGTGGGCCTCGACCTGCGCGTCGACGACCGCGTGGGCGGGGTTTGGTTCGCCGGCGGCGTCGGAGGGGGTCGGGCTGGACATCCCGGACAGGTTAGTGGACCGCATCGGGGCGCGCGGCATCGTCGGCAGGATCTGCAGGGACGTCCCGGTCGAAGGCGTCGAGGATGCGGTCGGCCGCCGCTGTCGGCGGCAGCTCGCCGGCCAGCACGTCCGCTCGCACCTCGGCCCGGATGGCCGCGACGCCGGGTGAACGACGCAGCCGCTGCTCGAGCTCGTCGCGGACCAGCGCCCAGGTGAAGTCGAGGCCCTGGTCTGCGCGCTTGCGAGCCAGTCCGTCGGCCCCGAGGCTCTCGCGGTGCGCCAGCACCTGCTGCCACACCTCGTCGACCCCGTCGCCGGTGAGCGCCGAGCAGGTGACGACCGGCGGCGTCCAGGAGCGGGCGTGCCGGCCGTGCACGAGGCGCAGGGCCCCGGCGAGCTCACGGGCCGCGACCCTGGCCTCCTGCGCGCGGTCGCCGTCGGCCTTGTTGACCGCGATCACGTCGGCGATCTCCAGGATCCCCTTCTTGATCCCCTGGAGCTGGTCGCCCGTGCGCGCCAGGGCGAGGAACAAGAACGTGTCGACCATGCCCGCGACGGTGACCTCGGACTGGCCGACGCCGACGGTCTCGACCAGCACGACGTCGTACGCCGCCGCCTCGAGCACGAGCATTGCCTGGCTGGTCGCGCGAGCCACCCCGCCGAGGGTGCCCGCGCTGGGGCTGGGCCGGACGAAAGCAGCGGCGTCGACCGCGAGCCGGGCCATCCGGGTCTTGTCGCCGAGCACCGACCCACCCGTGCGGGTGCTGCTCGGGTCGACCGCCAGCACGCCGACCCGGTGACCCGCCTCGGTCAGGGTGGTGCCGAGCCTCTCGATGAACGTGGACTTCCCGACACCCGGGACCCCCGAGATACCGACCCGCACGGCGGGCGCACGCTCGGGCCCGGCCTCGAGCCCGGCCAGGAGGTCACGCGCCTGCGCCCGGTGGCTGGGCTTGCTCGACTCCACCAGGGTGATGGCCTGGCTGACCGAGGCCCGGTGGCCGGCGCGGACGCCCTCGACCAGGCGCCCGACCGGGTCGGCGTCAGTCATCCAGCTGGTCGCGCAGCTTGGCCAGCAGGTCGAGCGCCGAGGCGGCGATGACGGTGCCGGGCAGGAACACCGCTGCGGCGCCCATCTCGAGCAGCCGGGGCACGTCGTCGGGCGGGATGACGCCGCCCACGACGACCATGATGTCGGGTCGGCCGTGGTCGGCCAGCGCCTGCTTGAGGGCGGGCAGCAGGCTCAGGTGGCCTGCGGCGAGTGAGCTGACGCCCACGAGGTGGACGTCGGCGTCGACGGCTTGCTGGGCGACCTCCTCGGGCGTGCTGAAGAGCGGTCCGACGTCGACGTCGAAGCCCATGTCGGCGAAGGCGCTGACCACGACCTTCTGGCCGCGGTCGTGGCCGTCTTGACCCATCTTGGCGACCAGGATGCGGGGCCGCCGACCGGCCGACCGCTCGAACTCCGCGGTCGCGGCGAGCACCTGCTGGACGAGCTGGTCGCCCGCGCTGCCCGCCTCGTCCCTGAACACCCCTGAGATCGTACGGATCACCGCCTGGTGCCGGCCCCAGACCTTCTCCAGCGCCGAGGAGATCTCACCGACGGTGGCCTTCGCACGCGCCGCGTCGACGGCCAGTTCGAGCAGGTTGCCCTCGCTGCCGGCGGCGGAGGTGAGTGCGTCGAGCGTGCGCCGTACGTCGTCGTCGTCTCGGTCGGCGCGCAACCGCTCGAGCTTGGCCACCTGCTGGCGATAGACGTCGTCGTTGTCGACGCGGCGTACCTCGAGCGGGTCCTCGATCTCGAGCCGGTGGGTGTTGACGCCGATGACCTGCTGGGCGCCCGAGTCGATGCGCGCCTGGGTGCGCGCGGCGGCCTCCTCGATGCGCAGCTTGGGGATGCCCTGCTCGATGGCCTTGGCCATGCCGCCGGCCTGCTCGGCCTCGGTGATGTGGGCCCAGGCCCGCTCGGCCAGGTCGTGGGTGAGTCGTTCGACGTAGTAGCTGCCGCCCCAGGGGTCGATGATGCCGGTGGTGCCGCTCTCCTGCTGGAGCAGGAGCTGGGTGTTGCGGGCGATCCGGGCGGAGAAGTCGGTCGGCAGGGCAACGGCCTCGTCGAGGGCGTTGGTGTGCAGCGACTGGGTGTGGCCCTGGGTGGCGGCCATCGCCTCGATGCAGGTGCGGCCCACGTTGTTGAAGACGTCCTGGGCCGTCAGCGACCAGCCGCTGGTCTGGCTGTGCGTGCGCAGGCTGAGCGACTTGGGGTTCTGCGGCTCGAACTGGCTGACCAGCCTGGCCCACAGCGCACGGGCGGCGCGGAGCTTGGCGACCTCCATGAAGAAGTTCATGCCGATGGCCCAGAAGAAGCTCAGCCGCGGGGCGAACCGGTCGATGTCCAGGCCCGCTGCCAGGCCGGCGCGCAAGTACTCGACGCCGTCGGCCAGCGTGTAGGCCAGCTCGAGGTCGGCGGTCGCCCCGGCCTCCTGCATGTGGTAGCCGGAGATGGAGATCGAGTTGAACCGCGGCATGTGCTCGGCGGTGTAGCTGAAGATGTCGGAGATGATCCGCATGCTCGGCGCGGGCGGGTAGATGTAGGTGTTGCGGACCATGAACTCCTTGAGGATGTCGTTCTGGATGGTCCCGCTGAGCTGCTCGGGCTTGACGCCCTGCTCCTCGGCAGCCGCGATGTAGAGCGCCATCACCGGCAGCACCGCGCCGTTCATGGTCATGCTGACGCTCATCTGGTCGAGCGGGATGCCCTCGAAGAGAGTCCGGGCGTCGTAGATCGAGTCGATCGCCACGCCGGCCATTCCCACGTCACCCCGCACGCGCGGGTGGTCGGAGTCGTAGCCGCGGTGGGTGGCCAGGTCGAAGGCGACGCTGAGGCCCTTCTGGCCGGCCGCCAGGTTGCGCCGGTAGAACGCGTTGGACTCCTCGGCGGTGGAGAACCCGGCGTACTGGCGGATGGTCCAGGGCTGCGTCGTGTACATCGTCGGATAGGGCCCCCGGAGGAAGGGGCTGAGCCCCGGCCAGGTGTCGAGCGCGTCGAGCCCCTCGATCTCCGCCTCGGTGTAGACCGGCAGGATCTCGATGCCCTCGGGGCTGTGCCACGCCTCGCCGTTGCTTGAGGAAGGCGCGCTAGCGCCTGTCTCGAAACCCGGTGACTCGAAGGGGATGCCCGCGAAGGTCTTCGGAACGCTCATCCCAGCACCTCCCGGGTTCGCCGCAGGAAGGCCAGCGCGTCGACGCCAACGGCGCAGGAGTCGTCGACATCGAGCGGCCCGGGCTTGCCGGCCAGGATCACGTGTCGCGCCCCGGCCTCGCGGAGGCGGACGACCAGGTCGGCGCCCCACTCGTCGTACGCCGCGTTCGGGCCGACGAGGCAGACGACGGGCTGGCCGGTGTACGCCGCGAGCACCTCGTCGGCGTCCTTGGTCGGGCCGGCGGCCTCGACGGCGATGCCGCCGGCGGCGAACAGGTTGCTCGCGAACGACGCCCGCGCGGTGTGGGCGGCCACCGTGCCCATCGTGGCCAGGAAGACCGGCCTGGTGGCCGGCTCGTCTCGCAGCGCCTCGAACGCGGCGCCGTAGCGGCGGACGTCGTCGGGCTCGCCGTCCCGCTCGGGCAGGGTCTCGCCGAGGTTGGGGTACTCGGTCAGCCCGGTGAGGGGACGCACGCGGGTGGCGACCTGGTGGTCACGCTCGGCGACGGTCGCGGCGATGGCGTCGTCGAGGGACGCCCCACCCTCGAAGGCCCCGAAGAACTCCCAGCCCGCGACGGCGAGGTCGTGGGTGAGCCGCTCGACGGCCCAGGCGCCGCCGGCGGGGTCGGTCACCCGGCCGACGTGGGACTCGGAGACCAGCAGCGCCATCTGGTTGCGGGCGATCCGGCGGCCGATGGCGTCGGGTCTGCCGAGGGGCCGGTCGAACGGTTGGACGGTGACGGCGTCGGCGCCTCCGACCGTGGCGGCGAAGGCGGCCACGGTGGTGCGGAGCAGGTTGACCCACGGGTCGTACTTGCTCATCATCGGGCGGCTCGTGACAGCGTGCTGGCGCTGCCCTGCCGGCGGCGCCTCACACAGCTCCAGCACGCGCGCCCAGAGCAGGCGGGCCGCGCGCAGCTTGGCGATGGTCATGAACTGCTCGTCGGTGGCGGCGTAGCGGAACTCGATGAGGCCCGCTGCCTGGTCGACGGGGATGCCGGCCGCTTCGAGCACTCGCAGGGCGTGCGCCGCCGCGGCCATCGACCAGCCGAGCTCCTGGGCCTCGGACGCGCCCCGGTCGTGCACCCCGGACGCGTCGACGACGACGCCGAGCACGCCGGCCTCGAGCGCCAGTCGGGCGACGGCGACGAGGTCATCAGGGATGGCATGGGCCGGGCAGCCCAGGTTGGTGCCGGCCGCCGGCGCGGTGGCGCCGAGGTGCTCGAGGAACCGCCGCGCCACGGTGACGGGCTCGCCCGTCGGGTCGAGGACCACGGGCGCCAGGTCGAGCAGTACGCCGTCGAGGACGGCCGCGAGGTCGCTGTCGGGCACCGCGTGCAGCCACAGCGACGTGGCGCCTCCATCGAGGTCGACGAGTGCCTCGGCGTTCAGCCGCTCCGCGTCGTCGCCGTCGAGCTCCACGCGAACGTCGCGCCCGCCCGGCGCCGTGGGGCGGGCGCCTGCCCCGACCTCCGTGAGGGTCGGCGTGCCGAGCGGGCTGATGCCGACGCCGTCGAGCGTCGTACTGGTGAGCTCGGCCCAGACGGCGTCGTCGGGGTCGTCCTCGCTCAGTCGGCCGGCCTTGCGGAGCACGGCGGCCGCCGCCTTCTCCCAGTCGGCTCGGGTGCCGGTGGGTCCCTCGAGCAGCAGCGCGAGCGAGCCCTGCTCGGGCTCGAGCTCCGCCGGCTCTGCGAGGCCGCCCTCGACCGGCTCGTGCGAGGTCATGGTCCGAACAATAGGAGCGGGCCCGGACCCCAGCCAGTCGCTGTGACTTTTCTGGCTATCGCGGCGTTCCACATCCATACTGGCGCGCGTGCCGACACCAGGTCCGGGCTGGTATCCCGATCCACGTGACCACACGCTGGCGCGATGGTGGGACGGGGCGCAGTGGAGCAGCGCCACCCAACCGGCAGCGACTCTGGTCCATCGCGCCCCACCGTCGCGGTCCGGCAGGCCGCGGCGCACGATCGACGACAACTTCGGACGCGTCGCGCTCGCCGTCCAGCTGCTCCTCGTCGTCACGGTGCTGGTTGACGCGGCGGTGATCTGGGGCGACCTGTTCGTGCTCGACGTGGCCGACCAGTTCATCAGTCGCGCTCCCGACCCCGATGATGCAGCCACCTCCGACCGCATCAACCAGATAGGTGGCTTGGGATACCTGTTGACGACCCTCCTCACCGGCATCGTCTTCATCCGATGGCTCTTCGTCGCGCACTCGAGCGACCGGATGCATCCCGAGAGCATGCGGCACAAGTCCGGCTGGGCCATCGGCGGCTGGTTCGTGCCCGTGCTCAACTTGTGGCGCCCGTTCGGAGTCACCATCGACCTGCGCCGCGGCGTCCTCGGCCCGGGCGTGGAGGCGACCCCGCTGATGTGGATGTGGTGGCTGGCCTGGCTCGCCTCCGTCGTGGCGGACAGGGTCGCGGCGACGCTCTGGTCCGCCGACGATGCCGCTGGGCTGCGAGAGTTCGGACGCGACCTCCGCGCCGCCGCCCAAGCCGACATCGTCAGCAGCATGATCGACATCGTGGCCGCCGTTCTCGCCATCCTGGTGGTCCGCCACCTCAGCCGGCTGGTTCGCGAAGCTCCGGTGGTGTCGTGACCGAGCTCTCCGACACCGAGCTCGCCCTCGCTGCGGCCGCCGCGGGAGCCACCGAGGTCCACAGCCGGTACGGCGGCCCGGTCACCCGGCACGCCAAGGAGGGCACCGACTTCGCCACGTCCGCCGACCTGGCCTCGGAGGCGGCGATCCGCGCCCTGCTCGCCGAGCACCGACCCGAAGACGCGATGGTCGGCGAGGAGGAGGGCCGCACCGGGCCCGCTGGGGCTGCCCGGGAGTGGCTGGTCGACCCGCTGTGCGGCACCCGCAACTTCGCGGCGACCACGCCGCTGTTCGCCGTCAACGTCGCGCTCCGCGCGGGCGGCGTCGCGCTCGCCGCTGCGAGCGCCGACCCGTTGACCGGCGAGGTGTTCTGGACCGACGGCACGGGAGCCTGGGTGCGCCGCGAGGACACGGACACCTCCCTCCACCCGAGCGCCGAGTCGCTGCTGGTGGACGTGGATCTCGACCACCCGGGCGATGGGGTGGCCATCCGCCTCCTCGGGAACCCGACGTTCCAACGCGAGTTCAGTCCGCGGGTCAGCTCGACCACCCTCGCGATGACCTGGCTGGCGGCCGGGCGACGCGCGGCCTACATGCACGAGGGTGACCTCCGCGACAACGTCCACTTCGCCGCGCCGATCGCCATCGCGCGGGCCGCCGGGTGCGTCGTCACGGGGATCCACGGCCAGCCGTTGCACACGGGAGTCGGCGGTCTGCTCGCCGCCGCCGACGAGGCCACCCACGCCGCGTTGCGGGCCCTGGTCGCCGACGCCTGACAAGGAGTTCATCCAGGGTTGCGACGCCGTTCAGGCGAGCCTCCCTCGGCGGCGACCGGACCGCGCCACGCTTCCGGCATGAGCAACATCAGGCCGCGGCGGATCGCGCTGGTCACCGAGACGTTCGACCCTCGGCTGACGGGGGCAGCGGGCACCGTCCGTCAGGTCACCGACCGGCTCGTCGCCGACGGCCACGAGGTGCGGATCATGACCGGCGGCACCGGCCCGGCGGCGTACCACTCGGTGGGCGTGGCTCGCTTCTCCGCGCCGCGGCGGTACCACAAGATCCACGAGTCGCTGCACGCCTTCGGGCCCGACCTCGTGCACGCGTTCACGCCAGGGGCGGTCGGCACCAAGGCGTTGCGGCAGGCCCGCAAGCTCGGGCTGCCGACCCTGGTGACGGAGACGTCCTCGCGGGCGGAGTTCGCGCCGGCCCAGTGGCGCGACCAGGTCGCAGAGCGGGCCGACCGGCTGGTCGTCACCGCGTCGTGGGTGCGGGACCGGCTCGCGGACGCAGGGGTCGCCTCGTCGTTGTGGTCGCCCGGCGTGGACACGGACTTGTTCACTCCTTGGCGCCGCGACGACGCACTGCGCGCCTCCTGGACTGACGGCGACCTCACGCAGGTCGTCGTCGGCTACGTCGGCAGCCTGCGCAAACGGCATGGGGTCCGCCGCCTGGCCGAGGTCGCCCGGCTGCCCGGGACCCGGCTCGTGGTGGTCGGCGACGGCCCCCAGCAGGCGTGGCTGCGCAGCCGGCTGCCGGCCTCCGTGCGGTTCACCGGCGAGCTCAGGCCCAGGGACTCGGCCGTGGCGCTGGCTTCGCTCGACCTGCTCGTGCAGCCAAGCGGGCGAGCGACCTGCTGCCACGCCCTCCGCGAGGCCGCCGCCTGCGGGGTTCCCTGTGTCGCGCCACGGGCCGGCGGTGCGGCCGACGTGGTCCGGTCCATGGAGACCGGGCTGCTCTACGACCCTGACGATCCGGTGGGACTCGCCGACGCCGTTGCGGCTGTCGTGGCCGACCCGCGTCGGCAGCTGCTGGGTGACCACGCCCGTGAGATCGCCCTGCGCCGGACCTGGCGGGACGCCGTGGACGAGCTCGTGCATGTGCACTACGCACCGCTGCTCGGCGAGACGCCGGAGCCACTGGCAGCCTGACTCAGCCGCTGATGCGGTCCACGACCAGCTCAGGCACCAGCTCGTCGTCGCCGCCGACCGACCACTCGGGGAAGTCGAACACGGCGACCATCAGCTGCATCGGGTACGTCGGCGGGCGCGGGCAGCGGCGTACCTCCTCGCCGTCGACGGTGAAGACCGCCAGCTCGACGTCCCAGTCGACGGCGTAGTCGTGGAAGTCGGCGACGTCGATCGGCAACCGCGGGGCGTCGAAGTCCTGAACCAACGCCGGGTCGCGGAACGCCTTGATGCCGACGCCGATCTCCGCCGATGCACCCTCGACCGATCGGCCGAAGACCTCCACCACGCACAGCTCGCCGCACTGCTCCTGGGCCTGGTCGTCCTCGAAGCCCGACAGCCACAGCGCGGCCATCGACCGAGGCGAGATCGTCATCCGGCAGCGGATCGCGACTCGTCCGCTGCTCGGGAGCCAACCCTCGAAGCGCGGCTGCTCCTCGCTGACCAGCTGGCCCTCCTTGAACCGTTGCTGCCCGAAGACCGAGCCGACAGGGCCCGACCAGCTGCCAGACTGCACGCCGGACACGCGCAGCGGCGGCTCGTGGATCGGCCACGCAGGGTGGTCGACGGGCACGTCGAGGATCAAGCAGGAGTCCTCGAGCCGGTACGACGCCCGGGTCGCCGCCCGCGAGCTCCAGGCCGGGAGGTAGTGCGGCAGCCAGACCGACGGATCGAGATCGGGCCCGTCGAAGTCGTCGCCGAACGGCATGTCGCCTACTGCTCCTTGCCGTCTCGTGCCCGCAGGCCATAGGTGCCGGACGTGAGCGTTCGGTAGGCCTTCGCGACGATCCGCTCGAGGACCTCGAGGTCGATGTCGTCGAGGTTCTTGAGGTAGAGGCAGCCGACGCCCGAAGTGTGGGGTCCGAGCTTCGCCAGGTCGGATGCGTGGGCCGCCACGCCGTCCATCAGGTAGACCACGGTGGCGGCCTTGCGCGGCGCGAACGCGGCCGCCGCGGCGTCACCCTCGCGACCGCTCTCGTAGCGGTAGTGGTACTCCCCGTATCCGATGGCCGTCCCCTCCAGCCGCGGCGGTCTGCCCGTCGCGCGGTGCATCAGCGCCAGCAGGGTCTCCGCGTCGCGGCGGCGCCGCTCGGGCGTCACCGCCTCCACGAACCGTCGTACGTCCTCGTCGACCTCCACGCGCCCTTCTTACCGCCTCGCTGACCCGCCCGGAAGTGTCAGGCTGGCAGGGTGACCGACGCAGCCGACCTGGTCGTCCAGTTCGCGAACCGCGTGGCCCGCTGCCCGGGAGGTACCTCGGCCGACCTGTTCACCGCCCTCCGGGTGCCGGGTTCGCTCGAGACCGAGTACGGCGCGCAGACAGTCCTTCCGCCGCCCCTCGGGACGACCCGGGTCCGGATCTCGGGCGGAGTCGCCAGCCTGGCCACGGTCGAGCTGTGGCCGGCCGATCCGTTGACGCTGGGTGATCTCGATGCGCGTCTGGGCGGGCGTCAGGAGCTGCCGCGCGTGCACTGGGACGACCCGCACCACTCGGCGTACGACTTCCGGGTCGAGGACCCGCCCGGTCGCTGCACCGTGTTCGCCCGGTCCCACGGCGTGACGCCCGACGTGCTCGTCGAGTCGGTGCTGCTGCGTACCGAGCCGGCAGCCTCCGCTAGGCGGTGATACCGACAGCGCGACTCAGACGACGGTGCGGCCGTCGTTGTCCTTGTTGCGGATGCCGATCTTGCTGCCCAGCCAGACCAGCGGGTCGAACTTCGTGTCGGCGACGCGTTCCTTCATCGGGATGATCGCGTTGTCGGTGATCTTGATGTGCTCGGGGCAGACCTCGGTGCAGCACTTGGTGATGTTGCACATGCCCAGACCGGCGACGTCCTGGGCCCGCTCACGGCGGTCGGCGGTGTCGAGGGGATGCATGTCGAGCTCGGCGTAGCGCAGGAAGAAGCGGGGACCCGCGAACGCCTTCTTGTTGTCCTCGTGGTCACGCACGACGTGGCAGGTGTCCTGGCACAGGAAGCACTCGATGCACTTGCGGAACTCCTGGCCGCGCTCGACGTCCTCCTGCATCATCGTGCGGTTCTCGCCGGGCTTGCGGTCAGGGAGCTGGACGTACGGCAGCTCCTTGGCCTTCTCGTAGTTGTACGACACGTCGGTGACCAGGTCGCGGATCACCGGGAAGGCGCGCATCGGCGTGACCGTGATGGTCTCGGCCTCGTCGAAGTCGGAGAGGCGACTCATGCAGAGCAGCCGCGGCTTGCCGTTGATCTCGGCAGAGCACGAGCCGCACTTGCCGGCCTTGCAGTTCCAGCGCACGGCGAGGTCGCCGGCCTGGGTGGCTTGGACGCGGTGGATCGCGTCGAGCACCACCTCGCCGGTCTCGACCTCGACGTCGTAGTCCTTCAGGTCGCCGCCCTCGGCGTCGCCGCGCCACAGCCGCATCTTCAGGGAGTAGGTCACGTCAGTCGCCTTCCTTGGCCGCGGCCGGGGCGGGGTCGAAGTAGTGCTGGAGCTCCTCGGGCATGGGGGGCAGCGGCTGCGGGTTCAGCGCCACCGACTCACCGTCGTCGGCCAGCGACACGACGAGGTTCTTGCCGCCCCACTCCGGGTTCGGGCCGGGGAAGTCGTCGCGGGTGTGACCGCCGCGGGACTCCTGCCGCGCGAGCGCCGCCTTGGCGATGGACTCTGAGACGAGCAGCATGTTGCGCAGGTCGAGGGCGAGGTGCCAGCCGGGGTTGTACTGACGGTGACCCTCGACCACGAGCCGGCTGGCCCGCTCCTTCAGCGCCGCGATCGCCTCGAGCGACCGGCTGAGCTCGTCGGCCGTGCGGATGATGCCGACGAGGTCGTTCATCGTCTGCTGCAGGTCGTTCTGGATCGTGTAGGGGTTCTCGCCGCCGGTGCTGTCGAAGGGCGCCAGCGCGCTCCGCTCGGCGGCCTTCACGTCGTCCTCGGCGATGGCAGGACGCTCGTCCAGCCCGCCGGCGTACGCCGCCGCCGACTCGCCTGCGCGCCGGCCGAAGACCAGCAGGTCGGACAGCGAGTTGCCGCCCAGGCGGTTGGAGCCGTGCATGCCGCCGGAGCACTCCCCGACCGAGTAGAGGCCGGGGACGCCGCTGAGCTCGGTGTCGGCGTCGACCTCGACGCCGCCCATGACGTAGTGGCAGGTCGGGCCGATCTCCATCGGCTCGGCGGTGATGTCGACGTCGGCGAGCTCCTTGAACTGGTGGTACATCGAGGGCAGCCGGCGGCGGATGAACTCGGGCGTACGCCGCGACGCGATGTCGAGGTAGACGCCGCCGTGCTCGCTGCCGCGACCGGCTTTGATCTCGGAGTTGATGGCCCGGGCGACCTCGTCACGCGGCAGCAGCTCGGGAGGCCGGCGGTTGTTCTTCTTGTCGTCGTACCAACGGTCGGCCTCCTCCTCCGTGTCGGCCGTCTCGGCCTTGAAGAAGTCGGGGATGTAGTCGAACATGAACCGCTTGCCGTCGGAGTTCTTCAGGATGCCGCCGTCGCCGCGCACCGACTCCGTGACGAGCAGTCCCTTCACCGACGGCGGCCACACCATGCCGGTCGGGTGGAACTGGACGAACTCCATGTTGATGAGCTTGGCTCCGGCGCGCAGCGCCATCGCGTGGCCGTCGCCGGTGTACTCCCAGGAGTTGGACGTCACCTTGAACGACTTGCCGATGCCGCCGGTGGCCAGGATGACGCTGGGCGCCTCGAAGGTGATGAAGCGGCCGGTCTCGCGCCAGTAGCCGAAGGCTCCGGAGATCTTGTCGCCGTCCTTCATCAGGTCGGTGACCGTGCACTCCATGAACACGTCGATGCCGAGCTGCACGGTGCGCTGCTGGAGGGTGCGGATCATCTCCAGGCCGGTGCGGTCGCCGACGTGGGCGAGGCGGGCGTAGCGGTGGCCGCCGAAGTCGCGCTGGGAGATCAGCCCGTCCTTGGTGCGGTCGAACAGGGCGCCCCAGTCCTCGAGCTCGAGCACCCGCTCAGGCGCCTCCTGGGCGTGCAGCTGGGCCATCCGCCAGTTGTTGAGCATCTTCCCGCCACGCATGGTGTCGCGGAAGTGCACCTCCCAGTTGTCCTCCGGCCACAGGTTGCCCATCGCGGCGGCGATGCCGCCCTCGGCCATCACCGTGTGGGCCTTGCCGAGCAGGGACTTGCAGACCACGGCGGTGCGCGCACCGGCGTCGTGGGCGGCGATGGCCGCGCGCAGGCCGGCGCCGCCGGCGCCGATGACCACGACGTCGTACTGGTGCCGCTCGATGCCGTGCACGCCGCGTGCCTCCTCGCTGGACATCCGGTTGCCCGTCATCGGGTGCCGGTCCTCCATGGGAGTGCCGCCGTGGGTCTCAGTCATTTGTACTCATTTCGGGGTCCCCGCGGAGTCGTGAGCGGAGGGAGCGAAGCGGAAGGAGCGAGCGAGTTCGTGGGGATCAAAAAAACCTCGGATCGGTGATCGCGCCGGTGGCGAGCAGGTAGACGTAGAAGTCGGCGATGGCCACCGAGAACAGCGACAGCCAGGCGTAGCGGCCGTGGCCGCCGTTCAGCTTGGAGACCCAGGTCCAGAGCTTGTAGCGGACCGGGTGCTTGGAGAAGTGCCGCAGCCGGCCGCCGACGGCGTGCCGGCAGGAGTGGCACGACAGCGTGTAGAGCCAGATCAGGATGATGTTGGCCAGGAAGATCAGCGACCCCAGCCCCATGTGCACCCCGCTGGACTCACCCTCGGCGGGGCCGAACGCGAGGACCGTGTCGTAGCTGAGGACCAGGCCGACCACGATCGCGGCGTACCAGAAGTAGCGGTGGATGTTGTTGAGGATCAGCGGCAGCCGGGTCTCGCCGGAGTAGGCGCCGTGCGGCTCGGCCACGGCGCACGCCGGCGGGCTCAGCCAGAAGGAGCGGTAGTAGGCCTTGCGGTAGTAGTAGCAGGTCAGCCGGAAGCCGAGCGGGAAGATCAGCACGATCAGGGCGGCCGACAGCGGGAACCAGCCGAAGGGCTGGCCGAAGTCCGAGGCGCCGTTGACGCAGTCGCCCAGGCAGGGCGAGTAGAACGGCGACAGGTAGGGCTCGACGAAGTAGTTGGCGCCGGCGAACGCGCGCCAGGTGGCATAGATGACGAACGCCGTGAACACCACAAACGTGGTGAGCGGGTAGAGCCACCACCGATCGGTCCGCAGGGTCTTCTCAGGGATCCGGGCCCGCGTAGGTCCGGCCACTCCTGTGGACATGCGGTGGTCCTTCCTGACCGGGGGTGGAACGGCTTGCAGTCTGTCTCTTAGCCTCGCTGAGGATAAGGGCCCGTCCCGCAAGCTCAGCGGGCGCCCGGCGCGGGAACGCGGCGGCTGTGGGCTATGTCACGCCCGGGTATTCTCACCGGCAGCACGATCCGGTCATCGGCCGGGGGGCCACCAGAGGTGGAGATGAGCAGACCGACGATCCTGACCGTGGACGACGACCCGCAGGTCTCGGCTGCCATCGCGCGCGACCTCCGCAACCAGTACAGCCGCGACTACCGCATCGTGCGCACCTCGTCCGGCGAGGAGGGCCTCGAGGTCCTCGCCGAGCTCGGGCTGCGCGACCAGCCGGTGGCGCTGATCGCGGTCGACCAGCGAATGCCGCGGATGACCGGCATCGAGATGCTGGCCCGAGCCCAGGAGCTCGGGCACGCCCCGGGGGCCAAACGGTTGCTGCTGACGGCGTACGCCGACACCGACGTGGCCATCCACGCCATCAACGAGATCGGCCTCGACCACTACCTCCTCAAGCCGTGGGACCCACCGGAGGAGCGCCTCTACCCTGTCCTCGACGACCTGCTCGACGACTGGCAGCTCGAGAACCCCGACCACACCTCCGAGGTGCGGGTGGTCGGCCACCGGTGGTCCGAGCGCAGCCACGAGGTCAAGACGTTCCTGGCCCGCAACCACCGGCCCTACCGCTGGTACGACGTCGAGCTCGACGACGAGGGTCGGCGACTGGCCGCGTTGGCCGGTGCCGGCCCCGACGACCTGCCGCTCGTGCTGCTGCCCGACGGTGACCCGTTGCGGTCCCCCACCAACCTCGAGGTGGCCGACGCCCTGGGCCTGAGCACGCACGCCAAGCAGCCGCTCTACGACGTGTGCATCGTCGGCGGCGGACCGGCCGGCCTGGCGGCCGCCGTCTACGCCGCCTCCGAAGGCCTGAGCACGATCGTGGTGGAGCGACAGGCTCCAGGCGGCCAGGCCGGCCAGAGCGCCGCCATCGAGAACTACCTCGGCTTCCCGCGCGGCCTCAGCGGCTCCGACCTCACCCAGCGCGCGATGGCCCAGGTGAAACGCTTCGGCGCCGAGATGGTGCTCGCTCGTGACGTGGTCGGGCTGGAGGCCCGGGGCCCGGTCCGCGCCGTGCTGCTCGAGGGTGACGGCGACCCGGTCATCGAGGCGCGTGCCGTCATCGTGGCCACCGGCGTCGCCTATCGACGGCTCGAGGCCGAGGGGATCGCCGAGCTCACCGGCCGAGGGGTCTACTACGGCGCCGACGCCGGCGACGCCGGGCAGGTCGCGGGCGACGAGGTCTACGTCGTCGGCGCGGCCAACTCCGCCGGCCAGGCCGCGCTCAACCTGGCCCGCCACGCCAAGCGCGTGGTGATGGTGGTGAGGGCGGCGGGGTTGGAGGCCACTATGTCGCGCTACCTCATCGACCGCATCGAGGCGACGCCCGGCATCGAGGTGCGCGTCTGCTCCCAGGTGGTGGCCGCCCGCGGCGACGGCCACCTCGAAGGGCTGACGATCGCCGACGGCGCTACCGGCGCCCGGGACGACGTGCCCGCCGGCTGGCTCTTCGTCTTCATCGGTGCGTCGCCGCGCACCGAGTGGCTGGGCGAGGCGGTGGCCCGCGACGAACGCGGCTTCGTGGTCACTGGTCCCGACCTGGTCCGCGGCGGTGAGCAGGCGCCCCGCCCGGGCCGGGCGCCGTACGGGTTGGAGACGAGCGTGCCCGGAGTCTTCGCCGCCGGCGACGTGCGGCTCGACTCGATGAAGCGGGTGGCCTCGGCCGTCGGCGAGGGCGGCATGGCCGTGCACCTGGTCCATCGCTACCTGGCCACGATCTGATGCGGGTCGAGGACCTGCGGCCGCTGGCGATCTTCGAGGGCGTCAGCGACGACCGCCTGGCCCAGCTGGTCGCGGTCGGCGACGAGGTGAGCGTCGCGCCCGGTGACGAGGTCTTCCACGAAGGTGCGCCCGCCGACAGCTGGTGGGTGCTGCTCGAGGGCGCCGTCGATCTGTTCCGCACGGTCGGCCGCGAGGAGGAGACGGTCGGACGGATGGACGTGCCCGGCCGCTGGGCGGGCGGGTTCCGGGCGTGGGACGAGCACGGCGTCTATCTCGCGTCCGGCCGGGTCGTGGAGGCGGGTCGGATGCTGCGCGTGCCGGCAGCCGAGCTGCGCGGCCTGATGGAGCAGTGGCTGCCGTTGGCGGTGCACCTGATCCGCGGCGTGTTCGGCACCGCCAGGTCGATCGAGGCGACCGTCCGCCAGCGGGAGTCCCTGGTCACCCTCGGCACGCTGGCGGCCGGCCTGGCCCACGAGCTGAACAACCCGGCGGCGGCCGCGGTGCGCACCGTCGACGCGATGGCCGACACCAGCAGGGCGCTGCTCACCTCGCTCGACGGGCTCGCCCAGGGTTCGATCACGGCGGAGCAGTTCCTCGAGCTCGACAAGCTCCGCCTGCAGGTCGTCGGCCGGCCGCCGGTGCGCTCCGCGCTGCAGCTCAGCGATGCCGAGGACGAGCTGGCCGACTGGCTCGCGAGCCACGGCGTCGACGACGGCTGGGGACTCGCTTCGACGCTGGCCGCCGCGGGGGTCGACGTCGCCTGGTGCGACGGGGCCGCGGAGCTGCTCGAGGGTCCGGCGCTGCGGCCCGGTCTCGAGTGGATCGCCGGCACCCTGGCTATGGGCACCCTGCTGGGGGAGCTGCGCGAGGCGACCGGACGCGTCTCCGAGCTGGTCAACGCCGTGCGCTCCTACACCCAGATGGACCGGGCATCCCTCCAACCTGTCGACGTGGTCGAGGGCCTGGAGAGCACGCTGGTGATGCTTCACCACAAGCTCCGCGACATCGACGTGGTCCGCGACCACGCCCCCGACCTGCCCCGCATCGACGCGTACGCCGGTGAGCTCAACCAGGTCTGGACCAACCTCATCGACAACGCCATCGACGCGATCGACGGCGTCGGCACCCTGCGGGTCACCACCCGGGCCGACGACGCGTCGGTCGTGGTCGAGATCGGCGACACCGGCCCAGGACTGGACCCGGAGGTGGCGGCCCGCGCTTTCGACGCGTTCTTCACCACCAAGGACGTCGGCCGCGGCACGGGTCTGGGTCTCGACATCGCCCGCCGGGTCGTGGTCGAGCGGCACGCCGGCCAGATCACCATCGGCCGCGAGGGCGACGAGACCGTCGTCCGCGTCACCCTCCCCCGCTAGCCACCGTTGGATGAGGAGCGCCGCCACCGCTGGTTGAGGAGGTCTCGACACGCCCACCGACGGCTGTCTCGAAACCAAGGTGCCGTGCAGACGCCGCATCCCTACGGTTGGCCCATGCCCAGCCCCGAGATCCTGCCCTTCGCCGCCGAGCACGTCGCGGCGGCGGGCGACCTGCTCGCCGCCCGGCACCGGGCCCACCGGGCCGCGGAGCCGTTGCTGTCGCCGCGCTACGAGGACCCCGACGCGGCCCGCGCCGAGGTGGCCGCCGCCTTCGCCGCCGAGGACGCCTCGGGCTCCGTCGCCGTGTCCGGCGACCGCGTCGTCGGCTATCTCCTCGGCGCTCCCAAGGGGAGCTCGGCGTGGGGGCCCAACGCCTGGGTGGAGGCAGCCGGCCACGCGGTCGAGGAGGCCGAGACGGCCCGCGCCCTCTACGCGCTCGCGGCCACCCGCTGGGTCGAGGAGGGGCGGACCGCCCACTACGCCCTGCTGCCGTCGTACGACACCGCGTTGATCGGCGCCTGGTTCCGTCTGGCCTTCGGCCACCAGCACACGAACGCCATCCGCGAGCCTGCCGCCGCGGGCCCGGTCCCGGACGGGCTGATCGTGCGGCAACCCGAACGCGCGGAGATCCCGGTGCTCGCGCGGCTCGACATGGAGCTCCCCGCCCACCAGGCGCTCGCGCCGACCTTCTCCTCGGGTCCTCTCGACGACTACGAGGAGCGGGTGGCGGACTGGGAGGAGGACTTCGACAACCCGAAGTTCTGGAACGTCGTCGCCGAGCACGACGGCGCGATCGTCGGCTGCGCCGTGGGCTGCTCGCTGGAGGTGTCCTCCATGCACACGGGCCCGGCAGGTCCGGACCGCGCTGCGTTCCTCGGGTTCGCCGCCGTCTTCCCCGAGGCCCGCGGCCTCGGCGCCGGGCGGGCCATCGGGGAGGCCGTGTCGGCGTGGGCACTGTCCGAGGGCTACCCCAGCATCGTCACCGACTGGCGCGAAACCAACCTGCTCTCGTCGCGCGCCTGGCGGGGGCTGGGCTACCGCGACACGTTCACCCGCGTGCACCGGCTGGTCGGGCACTGAGCCCTGAGCCCGCCGTCAACGTGCCGGTGGCGGCTTCCTGAAAGCCACGGCCACCACGGTCCCGGTCGTCATGGTGAGGATCCACAGGAGCGACCCGATGGCGATCAACGGGCCCGTCGAGTCGCCGGCAGCGTCCTCCGGGGCGGCGTCGATGAAGATGAACGCCACGACCACCGCAACGACCATGGCGCCACACAGCGCGAAGAGTCGCTTGCGGGCGGGGTCGTCGGGCGAACGCTTCAACCCCGCCCACAGGGCCGGAACCCAGGCGGCGAAGCCGAAAGTGAGGAAGGGCACGACCATCAGCAGGTAGGCGATCGGCGCAGTGCGCGGCTGGGTGGCGACTGGCGGCTCCTTCCCGGCGTGACCGGGGTCGGCCAGCAGGACCGGGGCGGGCTCTGGCGCAGGGGTTGCCGGACGCGACGGGTTGGGGCGGGCGGCCGCCTTGCCCCGCTCCCTCGCGACCGCCTCGACCTCTGCTACGAGGTGCTCGAGGTCACCACGCCAACGGCGGTCGTCGAGCTCGACGGCCTGAAGGCGCGCAAGGCGGGAGATGCTCTGCGGAAGCTGTTCCGGAGCCGGCATCGCGATGCCCTCCACGAGCACGGGAATGGTCTTCACCTGGGTGCTGGCGAGGGCGCTCTCGATCTCGAGCCGCACGAAGTCGCCGGGCTCATCGATGCGGCGTACCTCGGAACCCGGCCGGGCGTCGAGCCAGTTGTCGCCGATCATCACGAGCACGACGTCGCACACCGAGATCTCGCCGCGGATGTACTCCTCGAAGTCCGCGCCCGCCGGAATCCCGTCGATGTCCATGAACACCCGCGCGTCCGGGAGCCGGTTCCTCAGTCCGTCGTAGAGACCGTTGGCCTGCGGCTGACAGTCGTTGCGCCGATAGGACAAGAAGATGCGCATCCTGTCCGCGCCCGTCGTCGACGGCGTCTGCATCTGCGAGACCCCGCTCACGGCGGGCACGTCGATCCAGAACTGCCAGCCCGCTGGGGCGGGGCCCCACCCTGGGTCGGGCTTCCACCCCGGCTCGGGCATCCACCCCTCCGGCGGTGCCGGCCAGTTCGGCGGTGAGTTGTACGTCTTGGTCATGGCTCCCCCCATCGCACCCGAGACCCAGGAACCAGTGTGCGCCCGACGCGGACCTCTGCGCCTCCCCCTTTTCCTGATTTCTCACACCCTGGTGCTCGGCGGAGAGCCGCCGCTGGCGCTAGCGTGGGGAGTCGTGGCAACCACACACGCCGGCAACACGGGCGGCCCGCTGGTCAAGGGCACTCGCGGGGTGCGCACGACCATCGCGCTGAAGATCCTGATGGCCGTCTCGGGAGTCGTCTTCATCGTGTTCGTGCTGCTGCACATGTACGGCAACCTGCAGGCCTTCGCCGGTCACGACGCCTTCAACGAGTACGCCGAGCACCTGCGCACCTTCGGCCAGCCGATGCTGCCGTACGGCGCATTTCTCTGGACCCTCCGCATCGTCCTCGTGGTGTCGCTCATCGTGCACTTGTACGCCGCGGTCGTGCTCTGGCGCCGAGCGCGCGCGGCCCGGATCGTGCAGTACGAGGTCAAGAAGCACACCGGCGCGATCGTCGCGAGCAGGCTGATGCGCTGGGGCGGGGTGACGATCCTGGTCTTCCTCGTGTGGCACCTGCTCAACTTCACCGTCGGCAAGGTCAACATCTCCGGCGGCCCGACCGACGATCCCTACGACCTGCTCGTCGACACCTTCGACATCTGGTGGATGACGCTGATCTACCTGGTGGCGATGGCGATGCTGGGTGCCCACCTGCACCACGGCATCTGGAGCGCCGCGCAGACCTTGGGTCTCACCAGCCACGCACGGTCACGGTGGGTGGCCCGCCAAGTCGCCTTCACGACGGCCGTGATCATCACCGGCGGCTTCTGCCTGGTGCCGATCTGCGTCCTCCTGGGCGTCATCGAGAAGTAGGGCCCATCGAGTGAGGACGCCGACATGACCGACATGCCCGACACCACCACGACGTGGCCGGGGTCGCCGACGGCGCCGGCGGAGTTCTCGGACGACGCGGCCGACTACTACACCCCTGGGGACCCGGTCCAGGACACCAAGGCGCCCGGTGGCCCGATCGACGAGCGTTGGAACACCCGCCAGTTCGAGGCCCGCATCGCCAACCCCGCCAACCGCCGCCGGCTCTCGGTGATCGTGGTCGGCACGGGCCTGGCTGGCGCCTCGGCAGCGGCCACGCTGGGCGAGGCAGGCTACGTCGTGAAGTCGTTCTGCTACCAGGACTCCCCGCGCCGCGCGCACTCGATCGCGGCCCAGGGCGGCATCAACGCGGCCAAGAACTACAAGGGAGACGGCGACTCGGTCTACCGACTCTTCTACGACACCATCAAGGGCGGCGACTACCGCTCGCGGGAGTCGAACGTCTATCGGCTGGCCCAGGTCAGCGCCAACATCATCGACCAGTGCGTCGCCCAGGGCGTGCCGTTCGCGCGGGAGTACGGCGGCCTGCTCGACAACCGTTCGTTCGGCGGCGTACAGGTCTCCCGCACGTTCTACGCCCGCGGCCAGACCGGCCAGCAGCTGCTCATCGGCGCCTACCAGGCGCTGGAACGCCAGGTGGCGGCCGGCACCGTGCGGACCTACACCCGTCACGAGATGGTCGAGCTGATCATCGTCGACGGCCGGGCCCGCGGGATCATCGTGCGCGACATGGTCACCGGCGAGATCGAGACCTACTTCGCCGACGTGGTGGTGCTGGCCTCCGGGGGCTACGGCAACGTCTTCTTCCTCTCCACCAACGCGATGGGCTGCAACGTCACGGCCACCTGGCGCGCGCACCGCAAGGGCGCCTACATGGCCAACCCGTGCTTCACCCAGATCCACCCGACGTGCATCCCCGTCACCGGGCACCACCAGTCCAAGCTCACGCTGATGAGCGAGTCGCTGCGCAACGACGGCCGGATCTGGGTGCCCAAGAGGTCTGCCGACTGTGCGAAGAACCCACGCGAGATCGCGGAGGAGGACCGCGACTACTACCTCGAGCGCATCTACCCGGCATTCGGCAACCTGGTCCCCCGCGACATCGCCTCCCGTCAGGCCAAGAACATGTGCGACGAGGGCCGGGGCGTCGGCCCCGAGGTCGAGGGCGTACGCCGGGGCGTCTACCTCGACTTCGCCGAGGCCATCGAGCGTCTCGGCCGGCCGGCGATCGAGGAGAAGTACGGCAACCTCTTCGACATGTACGCCCGGATCACGGGCGAGGACCCCTACGTCGTACCGATGCGGATCTATCCCGCCGTGCACTACGTGATGGGCGGGCTGTGGGTCGACTACGACCTCCAGTCCACGATCCCCGGGCTGTTCGTCACGGGCGAGGCGAACTTCTCCGACCACGGCGCCAACCGGCTCGGCGCATCGGCGCTGATGCAGGGTCTGGCCGACGGCTACTTCGTGCTGTCCAACACCATCCGCGACTACCTCGCCGACGGGCCCTTCGACAAGATCCCCGAGGACCACCCCGCCGTCGTCGAGGCGCAGGAGTCGGTGAAGTCGCGCATCGACCACTTCATGACCACCAAGGGCACCCGCAGCGTCGACTCCTACCACCGCGAGCTCGGCAACATCATGTGGGAGTACTGCGGCATGGAGCGCACCGAGGACGGCCTCCGCAAGGCCATCGACCTGATCCGCTCACTGCGCGAGGACTTCTGGCGCAACCTCAAGGTGCTCGGCACCGCCGACAGCCTCAACCAGTCGCTGGAGCGGGCCGGCCGGGTGGCCGACTTCCTCGAGCTCGGCGAGCTGATGTGCATCGACGCCCTCAACCGTCGCGAGTCCTGCGGCGGGCACTTCCGCGCGGAGTCGCAGACCGAGGAGGGCGAGGCGCTGCGCCACGACGACCAGTACGCCTACGTCGCCGCCTGGGAGTGGGCCGGCCGCGACGAGAAACCGATCCTCCACAAGGAGGAGCTCACCTACGAGTTCGTCGAGATGAAGCAGCGGAGCTACAAGTGAAATTGACGCTGAAGATCTGGCGTCAGCCGGACACCGCCTCGCCCGGCGCGATGCACACCTACGAGCTGGACGAGGTCTCCGAGGACATGTCGTTCCTCGAGATGCTCGACGTGCTCAACGAGGGGCTCAACGAGAAGGGCGAGGACCCGATCGCGTTCGACTCCGACTGTCGCGAGGGCATCTGCGGCATGTGCGGGCTGATGATCAACGGCGAGCCGCACGGTCCCGAGGTGACAACCACCTGTCAGCTGCACCTGCGTTCGTTCCAGGACGGCGACACCATCACCATCGAGCCGTGGCGCTCGACGGCGTTCCCTGTGCTCAAGGACCTCGTGGTGGACCGGCGGGCCTTCGACCGGATCATCCAGTCGGGCGGCTACATCTCGGTCAACACCGGCGCGGCTCCCGACGCCCACGCGACGCCGGTGCCCAAGGACAACGCCGACCGGGCGTTTGACGCCGCCACCTGCATCGGCTGCGGTGCCTGCGTCGCGGCCTGTCCCAACGGCTCGGCCTCGCTGTTCCTCGGCGCCAAGGTCACCCACCTCGGCGAGCTGCCGCAGGGCCAGGCCGAGCGGTGGAGCCGGGTGGTCGACATGGTCGGCCAGCACGACTACGAGGGCTTCGGCGGCTGCACCAACATCGGCGAGTGCACGGCCTCCTGCCCCAAGGAGATCCCGCTCGACGTGATCTCCCAGCTCAACCGCGACCTGCGGACGGCGATCCGCAAGGGCCACTAGCGACCCGCTGGCGGTGAGTGAGGGTCGGTTGCGGCCCCGGGGCGGTGACCTAGGGTCGGTCCGCCACGCGAGAAGCGACCCTTGCTCACCGCCGTACGACTCAGACCGACCCTGGCTCACCGCCGTACGACGCAGACCGACCCGCACTCACCGCTGCCGGCGACGCAGCAGCGCCACCAGCGCGAGCATGAACGCGGCGCCGCCGGCGAACCAGGTGCCCCGCCCGAGCTCGGGCACCGGCGGCGGGGGCTCGCGCACGACAAGTGGGGGTACGACGTCCGACTCGGCTGCACGCGAGCTCGCGGCAGCATCCGTGTGCGCCCAGGCGGCGGCGTACACGACGACGCGCGAGAAGTAGTTGATCCAGACCAACAGGATCAGCGCGATGCCGAACGCCTGGAAAGCCGGCTGGTCCTTGGTAAGCCCGATGAGGAAGCTCGAGAGCCACTTGAGCAGCTCGGCGCCGACCGCCCCGAGCACAGCACCGCCCCACAGCGACCGTTGCGGGAGCCGGGGCCGGGCCAGCAGTTTGAAGATGGCGAAGAAGAGCAGCATGTCGGCCGCACCGCCGAGGAGCACCCCGAGCAGCGCGAGCTCGGGGGTGAGGCCCTGGTCGAGGCCCAGCAGCTCGAGGAACTCCCGCGAGAAGCCGGTGACCACTCCGGAGATGGCCACGCTCACGATCAGGATCAGCCCGATCACGGCGAGGGTCAGCAGGTCGCGGAGCTTGCCGACCACGAAGCTCGGCTGCAGCGCGCGCGGTTCCTCGAAGACCTGGATCAGGGCGTCGCGCATGCACGAGATCCACCCGAGGCCGGAGTAGATGAGCACGACGAGACCGATCAGACCAACGGTGCCGGCGGCCTTCTGCACCTCCGTGAGCGAGATCTGGTCGGAGCCCTCGCCGATCAGCCCTGGCAGCACGCTCTCCAGCGCGGTGACGAGGTTGTCCTCGACGTTGGGAAAGAACTGCGAGGCGTAGCCGACCACGAAGAAGGCCACCGCGAGGATCGGGAAGAACGACAAGAACGCGTAGTACGTCACCGCTCCGGCCCGGAAGCTGCCCTTGACGGCGGTGTAGTGCTGCTGGGTCCGGATCGCGTGGTCGAGGAGGTGGGATCGGGCTCGTGCGCGGCCGAAGAACGCGGTGGCCCGATCCTTCAGCGCCGCCATCGGTCAGCCGGCCCCGTCAACCTTCTGGAGTGTGAAGTCGCGGGTCGGCCGCCAACCATCGGCCTCGTCGTGGACGTAGAGGTGGAAGCTGGCCACGACGAACGCGCATTCAAACGCCTCCAGGTCGTCGAAGGCCCGGTCCATCCGGTCGTCGGGCAGGTGGTGGGCGACCGTGACGTGCGGGTGGAAGGGGAACTCCACGTCGATGCCGAGCGGGCCGGAGCGCACCGCGGCGGCCAGCTGTTCGGTCCGGGAGATCCCCTCGGCCAGGCTGACGAAGACCACCGGCGAGACCGGCCGGAACGTGCCGGTGCCGCGCAGGTGTACGTCGAAGGGCACGGTCGCCTCCGCCACCTTGGCGAGGTGCTCTTCGACGGCGACCAGGTCGGCGTCGTCGATCACCGTCGGAGGGAGGAGCGTGATGTGGGTCGGGACCATGGCCGCCGACCGGTCGAGGGTCGTGCGATATGCCTGGAGCTCGCTCGCCCATGGTTCGGGGATCGAGAGAGCGACGCCGATGACGGGCACCTGACGACCCTACTGACCGCTGGGTCGCGATTGGGAGGTCGCGACGAAGCCGACCCGCTGCCACACGTCGCGCAACGTCGCCTCGGCCACCTCGGCCGCCTGCCGGCGGCCCTGTTCGAGGACCGCGACCAGCTGGGTCTGGTCGGCGAGGAGCTCGAGCGTCCGGTCGCGGAAGGGAGTCACGAAGTCGACCACCACGTCGGCGAGGTCCTTCTTGAGGTCGCCGTAGCCACGCCCGGCGTACTCCTCCTCGAGGTCGGCGATGCCGCGCCCGGTGAGGGAGGAGTAGATGGTGAGCAGGTTGCTGATGCCCGGCTTTTCCTCCGGGTCGAAGATCACCTGCGAGCCGGAGTCGGTCACCGCGGAGCGGATCTTCTTGGCGCTGACCTTGGGGTCGTCGAGCAGCTCGATGATGCCGGCCGCCGACGACCCCGACTTCGACATCTTCGCCGTGGGGTCCTGGAGGTCGGTGATCTTGGCGGTCGACTTGAGGATGTAGGGCTCGGGCAGCCGGAAGGTCTTCTTGTAGCGGTGGTTGAACCGCTGGGCGAGGTCGCGGGTGAGCTCGAGGTGCTGGCGCTGGTCCTCGCCGACGGGCACGTAGTGCGGGCGGTAGAGCAAGATGTCGGCGGCCTGGAGGATCGGGTAGGTGAACAGGCCGACGCTGGCCGCCCCTTCTCCCCCCTTGGCCGACTTGTCCTTGAACTGGGTCATCCGCCGGGCCTCGCCGACGCCGGTCAGGCACTGGAGCACCCACGACAGCTGGGCATGCGCCGGGATCTGGCTTTGCACGAAGATGGCCGACCGCGCGGGGTCGATCCCCATGGCGAGGAGCTGCGCGGCCGCGCGGAGGGTGCGCTCGCGCAGCACGGCCGGATCCTGCTCGACGGTGATGGCGTGCTGATCGGCGATGAAGAAGAACGGCTGGTGGTCACGCTGGAGGTCCACCCACTGACGCAGCGCGCCCAGGTAGTTGCCGAAGTGAAAAGAGTCCGCGGTCGGCTGGATCCCCGAGAGCACCCGCGGCCGGGCGCCTCCGACGGTGTCGCTCGGGACTGCCAGCTCGGGCTCGATGACCGCGCCCAGCAGGTCAGGGGATGTGGCCGGAGACATGGGCGGCATTGTGTCAGCCCTCCCAGCCGATCCTCGATGCAACCCAGCGCGGTCCCCGGAGGTCGTACGGTCAGAAGAAGAATCCGAGAGAGGTGTCGGGGTGGACGACGGCCGGCTGCGCGAGGTATACGCCGCGTCGTACGCGCGCCTCGTCGGGCAGCTCACCGGTGTGACGGGAGATCCCACCGAGGCCGAGGACGTGGTGATGGAGGCCTTCGCCCGCGCCGCCTCTCACCTGCGGACGTTCAACGAGGCCGACAACCCGGAGGCCTGGCTGCGCACCGTGGCGGTCAACGTCGCCCGCAGCCGATGGCGGCGGATGCTGCGCCGCTCACACCTGCTGCCCCAGCTGGGCGCTCCGACGGCGTACGCCGACCTGGCGGACGATCGCCTGGCCCTGATGAACGCCCTGCGTCGGCTGCCTTTCGCACAGCGGGAGGCCATCGCCTTGCACCACCTCGCCGATCTGCCGGTTGCCGAGGTCGCACTCACCCTCGGCGTGCCCGAGGGGACGGTGAAGGCGCGGCTGTCCCGGGGCCGCGCCGTCCTCGCCGTGCTCTTGTTCGAGACCACCGAGGAGGACGACGTTGTTGAACATCGATGAGCTGCCCGACCTCGCCGGCGACGTTCGTGACCGCGCGGTCCCGCCGCCGTACGAGCACGTGACCCGGCGGGTGCGCGCCCGCCGGCTCCGCACCGCTTCCGGGACGATGGCCGCCGTCGTCATCACCGTCGGCGGGATCGCCGTCTGGCAGAACGCCGCGACGACCGCCTCGCCCAGCCCTGCCCCGCCGATCACGCAACCGGCGGACCCGGCCTACCCGGCCTCCCCGGCGTGGCAGCAGGTCGTCGACGGGACCGACTCCCACCCGTTCGAGATCCAGGGCACCGACGACGGCTCGATCGCCGTCGTGTGGCGAGCCCTGGAGCAACCGGAGCCGACGTACGCGCTGGTGATCCGGGAGCCCGACGGCACCCTGCACGGTCGACGCCTCGACTCGTCGGTGTCCCTCACGCCCGTCCCCGACGGTTGGGTCGGCCTGCGCACCGCTCGTGCCTGGTTCATCTCCAGCGCCGGGACGTGGACCGACCTCGGCACACCGGGCACGCCTCGCGCACCGGAGCCAGGCGACGTCATCCTCGCCGGCCAATACGGCCGCTGGCTGTACCAGCCCGGCACCCGCACGTGGACGTCGCTGCCCGTGGGCTACGGAGACCTGGGCTCCTCCTACGTCACCCCGGCGGGCTTCCAAGTCGGCTGCCACGGTCCCGCCGACGGGCAGGTGGGTGTCTACCGCGACGGCCAGCGTGTCACCGAGGCGCCCGGCGACGCATGCACCGTCGTCGGGTATCGCGATTCGGTCGTGGTCGTGGTGACGGTCGACCACCCTTCCGGTTCCATCCCGATCGGGAACGTGCTCTGGTCCGACGACGGTGGTGCCGGGTGGTCCCCGATCGACTTCGCGCCCGGATCCCTGAACAGCGTGGCCGTCCTCGACGACGGCACCCCTGTCGTCGGCACCGACGGTGGCGCGGTGACGATCGGGCCGTTCCAGAGTCCTGAGGGCGAGCACGGGTTCGCCTTCGCCGCCGGCCAGCGGCTCTACACGTTGGCCTACGGCCAGTCGAGGGGCGCGATGAGCTACACGGACGACAAGGGCGAGACCTGGCACACGGCACCACTGCCCGGAACGGAGTCGAGCGAGGAGTAGCCCGCCTGGCAAGGTGGCGCCATGCCGACCGCGCCCACCCTGACCGACGGAACCGTGATCCTCCGCCACCCGCGCGAGGACGACGTCCAGGCTGCCTGGGAGCAGTGCCAGGACCCGCTCTCGCAGCAGTGGACGACGGTGCCCATCCCCTACTCGATGGACGACGCCCGCGACTTCATCCTCGGGTTCGTGCCCGGCGCCTGGGAGTCCGACAAGGAGTGGGGCTTCGTCGTCGAGGCCGAGGGCCGCTACGCCGGCCACATCACCTTGCGCAACGAAGGCGACGACCGCGCCGAGCTCGCCTACGGATCACACCCGTGGGTGCGCGGCACCGGCCACATCGAACGCGCCTTGCGGGTGCTGCTCGACTGGGGATTCACCGAGAAGCGGCTGGCGATGGTCATCTGGTGGGCCAACGAAGGCAACTGGGCGTCCCGCAAGCTGGCCTGGCGTCTGGGCTTCACCTTCGAGGGCAGGGTCCGGTCCTGGTTGCCGCACCGCGGCGAGCTGCGCGACGCCTGGGTCGGCTCGCTGCTCCCCGACGACCCGCGCGAGCCCCAGGGTCGGTGGTTGGACCTTCCAGAGCTCGAGGGTGACGGCGTACGTCTCCGGGCGATGACGCCCGCCGACAGCGCCCGCGTCGTCGAGGCGTGTCGCGACGAGCGCACGCGGCACTGGCTGGGCGAGCTCCCGTCGCCGTACGACGACAAGGCGGCCGCCGACTTCATCGCCGGCCGCACGCTGCCGCTGACGACCGGCAAGGGGCTGAGCTGGGCGGTGGCGGACCCGGCCAGTGATCTGCTGTTGGGCTCGATCGGTCTCTTCGACCTGACCGACGACCTGGCGTTCGGTGAGGTCGGCTACTGGACCCACCCGGAGGCTCGCGGCCGCGGCGTGATGACGCAGGCCGTCGCGCTCGTGCTGCGGCATGCGTTCGCCGACCTCGGGCTGCGCCGAGTCAAGGCGTACGCCGCCGTCGGCAACGTCGCCTCCGAGCGGGTGCTGACCGCCAACGGGCTGACTGAGCGTGGCATCGAACGTCTGGGCACGACGTCTCGACACCGGTCGCGCAGACGCCGTCCTCTTCGACATTCTGGCCGAGGAGTGGGCAGGCTAGTCGCAGAGATCGTCGTCGCAGGTGCTCCAGGTGACGCTCGCGGTGACCGATGCCGGCGTGCTGACGCCGGTGCTCAGGTTGATGGCGTTGTAGGCGAACGTCACGGTGCTGGGCGACCTGTCCTTGCCGCGCGTGAACGCGAACGTCCGCACCGTCGAGCCCGGACCGGGACCGATCAACGTGAAACCCGGGGAGAGGTTGGTCACGGTGTCGCCGGCCACCGCCACCGAGACGGAGCTGATGAGGAAGTAGCTGGTCGTCGTGTTCACGAACGTGACGTTGAGCCGGTACCGCTTCTGGGTCCCGGGGCAGCGACAGCCCGTGATCGTTGCGCTCAGCGCACTGCCGGACGCGGCGAATGCCGGCGCAGCGACGCCAACGGCGACCACCGGCATCGTCCAGGCGACTCCCCGTGTGAGGGCGCGGCGACTGACATGTTCACTAGACATCGGGGGGACTCCTAGAACTGGCGGCCACGCCCATTCGCGGGGCCACTCGCAGTCGGCAGGTTAACCGAGCGACTGGGCATCGCGGTGGCGAACGAGCAACGCCGCGACGGAAATCACATTGGTCTGGACACTTGACGACCGATCCGGTCGTCACTGGCCGTCAGGCCTCTCACGTCGTTGCCCGGGTCCGAGGCCTGCACTCCGGAGCGCCGGTCCAACCCGGCCGCCGCGAGCAGCACGCCGAACCCTCCCGCGGCCAGCGAGGCGCCCACCAGGCCGGTCGCGCGGTAGCCGAACCCCGCGGCGATCACGATGCCGCCCAGCCAGGCACCGAGGGCGTTGGCCACGTTGAGCGAGGCGTGGTTCATGGCGGCGCCCAGGGTCTGCGCCTCCCCCGCAACGTCCATCAGCCGGAGTTGGAGGTTGACCACCAGGACGGATCCGATCGCGGTGATGAGGAAGGCAGCCGGCAGAGCCCACCAGCCTGCCGGCGCCAAGGCGGAGAAGGCGAGCAGCACCAGTCCCATGCCGAGCGACGAGGCGAGCAGGGAGCGGAATACCGACCAGCCGGCGAGCTCGCCGGCCAGCCAGGTGCCGGCGACCATGCCCAGCCCGAACGCCAGCAGGAAGACCGGCACCGCCGAGTCCGGCAGGCCGCCGACCTCGGTGACCGTCGGGGCGACGTAGGAGAACACCGCGAACATGCCGCCGAAGCCGATAGCACCCGCGAGCAGGGTCAGCCAGACCTGCGGTCGAGCGAATGCCGACAGCTCGCGCCTGCCGGTCGCCGCACTATCTCCGGGGCACGACGGCACGAAGGCCAGCACCAGGGTGACCGTGAGCAGGGCGAGGGCAGTGACCGCCCAGAACGCCGACCGCCAGCCGAGCTGCTGGCCCAGCCAGGTCGCGGCGGGCACGCCGACGACGTTGGCGACCGACAGCCCGAGCATCACGCTCGCGACGGCGCGGCCCTTGCGTTCGGGCGGGGCCATCGAGGCGGCGACCAACGAGGCCACGCCGAAGTAGGCGCCGTGAGGGAAGCCGGTCGCCACCCGCGCCAGCGTGAGCAGCCCGAAGCTCGTGGCCAGCGCGCTGGCAGCGTTGCCGACCGCGAAGGCCACCATCAGCGCGACGAGCAGGCCGCGGCGTGGCAGCCGGGCGCCGAAGAACGCGATCACCGGCGCCCCGATCACCACGCCCAGGGCGTACGCCGAGATCACGTGGCCACCGGTCGGGATCGAGACGTCGACCCCGGCGGCGATCTGCGGCAGCAGCCCCATCGTGACGAACTCGGTCGTCCCGATCGCGAAGCCGCCCATCGCCAGGGCGAGCACGGCGAGCACGAAGTGGCTCGTGGGGCGCTGCGTCTCGACGGGGATCGTGGTGGTCGTCGTCATGACGGAGAAGAACTGCTTCCTGGCGGCGGTCGGGGTCGGCTGACGGCGTACGCAGCTCTCCCATGGTGAAGGGTCGCCGACCGTCCGCCTATTCCACGAAGCGTGCGGTGGCCTCGCTCACACGAGGTCACCCGAGGTAACCCGAGAGACCTTCAGCCCAGCTGCGCCAACGCGTCGTTGAACGTCTTGGACGGGCGCATCACCGCGCTGGTCTTCTCGGCGTCGGGCCGGTAGTAGCCGCCGATGTCGACCGGGGAGCCCTGGACGGCGATGAGCTCCGCCGTGATCGTCTCCTCCGCGGCGGACAGGGACTCGGCGAGCGCGCTGAACTTCGCTGCCAGCTCCGCATCCTCGGTCTGGGCGGCCAGTTCCTGGGCCCAGTACATCGCCAGGTAGTAGTGCGAACCACGGTTGTCGATGGACCCGACCCGGCGTGCCGGGGAGCGGTTCTCGTTGAGGAAGGTGCCGGTCGCCCGGTCGAGGGCCTGGCCGAGCACGCGAGCCCGGGCGTTGCCGGTCGCCTCGGCGTAGTGCTCCAACGAGACGGCCAGCGCGAGGAACTCGCCGAGGCTGTCCCAGCGCAGGTAGTTCTCCTTGACCAGTTGCTGCACGTGCTTGGGCGCCGAGCCGCCGGCCCCGGTCTCGAAGAGGCCGCCACCGGCGATCAACGGCACCACCGAGAGCATCTTGGCCGAGGTGCCGAGCTCGAGAATCGGGAAGAGGTCGGTGTTGTAGTCGCGCAGCACGTTGCCGGTCACCGAGATGGTGTTGAGGCCCTGGCGGATCCGGTCGATGGAGACCTGGGTCGCCTCGACCGGCGGCAGGATCGAGATGTCGAGCCCGTCGGTGTCCCCAACAATGTCGGAGTCGGTCAGGTATTCCTCGACCTTCGCGATCAGGGTGGCGTCGTGGGCCCGGTCGGCGTCCAGCCAGAAGATGGCCGGGTCACCGGTGGCGCGGGCGCGCGTCACGGCCAGCTTGACCCAGTCGCGGATCGGCACGTCCTTGGTCTGGCAGGCCCGCCAGATGTCACCGGCGTTGACCTCGTGCTCGAGCAGCGCCTCGCCGGCGCGGTTGACCACGCGCACGGTGCCGGCGGCGGCGATCTCGAAGGTCTTGTCGTGCGAGCCGTACTCCTCGGCCGCCTGCGCCATCAGCCCGACGTTGGGCACCGAGCCCATGGTGGCCGGGTCGAAGGCGCCATGGGCGCGGCAGTCGTCGATGACGACCTGATAGATCCCCGCGTACGACGAGTCGGGGATCACCGCGAGGGTGTCGGCCTCCTGGCCGTCGGCGCCCCACATGTGACCCGAGGTGCGGATCATCGCCGGCATCGAGGCGTCGACGATGACGTCGCTCGGGACGTGCAGGTTGGTGATCCCCTTGTCGGAGTCGACCATCGCCAGGTCGGGTCCCTCGGCCAGTCGTTGGGTGACCGCGGCCCGGATCGCTTCGCCGTCAGGAAGGGCGTCGGCCGCGCCTAGCAGGGCACCGAGGCCGTCGTTGGGCGAGATGCCCGCGGCCCGCAACGCGTCGCCGTACTGGGCGAAGACGTCGGGGAAGTACATCTCGACGAAGTGGCCGAAGACGATCGGGTCGGAGACCTTCATCATGGTGGCCTTGAGGTGCACCGAGAAGAGCACGTCGTCGGCCGCCGCCCTCGCGATCTGCTCGGTGACGAACTCGCGCAGCGCCTCGACGTCCATGCGGGTGGCGTCGACGACCTCGCCGGCCAGCACCGGGACCGACTCCTTGAGGACCGTGACCGTGCCGTCGTCGGCGACGTGCTCGATGCGCAGGTCGTCGTCGGCCGGCAAGACGACCGACTTCTCGCTGTGGCGGAAGTCGCCGTCGCTCATCGTCGCGACGTTGGTGCGCGAGTCGGGGCTCCAGGCACCCATCGAGTGGGGGTGGTTGCGGGCGTACTGCTTGACCGACTCGGGGGCCCGGCGGTCGGAGTTGCCCTCGCGCAGCACCGGGTTGACCGCGCTGCCCTTGACCTTGTCGTAGCGGGCGCGCGCGTCACGCTCCTCGTCGGTCTTCGGGTCGTCGGGGTAGGCAGGGAGCTGGTAGCCCTGGCCGCGCAGCTCGGCGATCGCCGCCTTGAGCTGCGGGATGGACGCGCTGACGTTGGGCAGCTTGATGATGTTGGCCTCGGGCCGCTTGGCCAGGGCGCCGAGCTCGGCGAGCGCGTCGTCGAGCCGCTGCTCCGCGGGCAGCAGGTCGGAGAAGCCCGCGATGATGCGGCCGGCCAGGGAGATGTCGCGCGTCTCGACCGGGACGCCGGCCTGCGCGGCGTACGCCTCGATGATCGGGAGGAACGAGTACGTCGCCAGCAGCGGCGCCTCGTCGGTGTGGGTGTAGATGATCGGGGAGGTGGGAACGCTGTCGCCTGCACGGTCGGTCACGTTCGGACGCTAACGGCGCGGGGCCGACGCAGGCAAACCAGGGCAGGCAATCCAGGGCAGGCGGCGATAGGCTGCCGAGGCCCGATGAATCCAGGCATCTCACGAGGGAGCTTCTGGCATGGCTGACACCGCACTCGCTCCGGCCCCCGTCGAACCGACGGCTGGTCAGAAGTTCTCTGCCGAGGTGCTCGGCACGTTCGTGCTCGTGTTCTTCGGCGTCGGCACGGCGCTGGCCACGGGTGGCGAGGTGATCACGACCGGCTTCGCCTTCGGCCTCACGGTCCTCGTGATGGCCTATGCCATGGGCCGGATCTCCGGCGGCCACTTCAACCCCGCCGTCACCGTCGGCGCCGCCTTGGGTGGTCGGCTGGCCTGGTCGCACACGCCGCTCTACATGGGCGGACAGCTGGTCGGCGCGCTGGTCGGTGGCGGCGTGCTGTGGGGCGTCTGGCAGGGCTTCGAGGGCTTCAGCTCCGACGGGAACTTCGGACAGAACAGCTTCGGCGACTACGGCAGCGGGATCTCCTGGTGGGCAGCCCTGCTCGTCGAGGCGGTGATGACCTTCGTCTTCGTGATGGTGATCCTCGCGGTCACCGACGCACGCAACGAGCACCCTGCTCTCGCGCCCCTAGCGATCGGCCTCGCGCTGGCGATGATCCACTTCGCGAGCATCAACCTCACCGGCACCTCGGTGAACCCGGCGCGTTCGATCGGTTCGGCCGTCTACGCCGGCAAGGACGCGATGATCCAGCTGTGGCTGTTCATCGTGGCGCCGCTGCTCGGCGCGGCGATCGCGGGCGCGGCCTACCCCGCACTCTTCGGTCACGCCAGCGAGCCGGTGCCGGGCTCGGGCCTGCGGCTGCGGCGCCCGGCCCAGCCGGGCGTGCCCGGCTACGGCGCCCCGGACGCCTACCAGCAGCAGTGGAACCAGCAGTACCCGCCGCAGCAGCCCTGGCCCCCGCAGCCGCCGCAGCAGTGGCAGCAGCCGCAGTACCCCACCGGGCAGCCGGCGCCGCCGCAGGCCTGGCCGCAGCAGCCGCCGGCCCAGCCCCAGCAGCCTCAGCAGCCGCAGCAGCCACAGCCCGATCAGCCGCCGCAGGCCGCGCCGCCGCAGCAGCCGTGGCCGGGCAACGACGGCGAGGACGGCCAGACCCAGGTCCGGCCGCCTACCTGAGCCAGCTCCTCGGAGCAAGACTTCAGGGGACGGAGACCTCGACCAGCACTACCCGCTCCGTGCCACCGACGGTCGTGGTCGCCTCGACCAGGCCGGTGCCGCGCGCATAGGCGCGGTGGACCTCGACCAGGCCGAGCGGCGAGGTGTCCTCGGTGACCACCAGCCCCGTGAACGTGCCGGCCGGCACGGTGCGCTCGTCGTCGACGGACAGGATCGTCGAGCGGTCCTCGGCGATGCCCGGGGCATTCGCCTGCTCGTAGCCGTCGCCCACCCGGGGATGGGCGAGCATGGCCACTCCGGCCTGGGCGCCGTCGACGCCCGCCTGCCAGGAGCGGCCGCCGGTGCCGCTGGTGGCCTGCTGGCCGAAGAGCCAGACGTTGCCGCTGACGTCCTGGGCGTAGTAGCTCTCCTCCTCGCTGACCGCCGCACCCTTCTGGTCCAGGGTCCGGCGCAGCACCACGGTGCAGCGGACCCCGGCAACGACCTGGCGGTCATCCTCGACGCGCACCTCGAGCCGGCTCGCGCGGGCGCCGGAGACGTCGTACGTCCAGACGGTGCCGGCGGCCAGCGGGTACCACGGGTTGTCGACGTCGGCGACGAAGTCGTCGGGGTCGGGCTCGGGAGTCGGGATGACCATCTCGTCGACGCCACGCGGTCCTATCTTCTCGGGGTTGGCCTCCCCGGCGGCGCCACAGCCCGTCAGCGCGACGGCGCCGAGGAGCACCACGGCCACGAGGGCCGACCGGGGGCGTCGCAGCATGCCGCAAGCATGCCCGAGGCCCGTAGGACCGCTGGGTAGCCCGGCTGCTAGCGTCGATTCGTCGTAGCGATCCACCAGTTCGCGCCCATTTGCGCAAGGAGTCGTCGTGAGCTCAGCCCCCATCAAGGTCGCCGTCACCGGCGCCGCCGGCCAGATCGGCTACAGCCTGCTCTTCCGGCTCGCGAGCGGCTCGCTGCTCGGGGCCGACCGGCCCATCGAGCTGCGGCTGCTGGAGATCGAGCCGGCCCTCAAGACGCTCGAGGGCGTCGTGATGGAGATCGACGACTGCGCGTTCTCGACGCTTGCCGGCGTGGAGATCGGCGCCGATCCCGCCAAAATCTTCGACGGCGTCAACCTCGCCCTGCTCGTCGGCGCGCGGCCGCGAGGGCCGGGCATGGAACGCGGCGACCTGCTCTCTGCCAACGGCGCGATCTTCACCGCCCAGGGCAAGGCGCTCAACGAGGTGGCCGCCGACGACGTCCGCATCGGCGTGACCGGCAACCCCGCCAACACCAACGCACTCATCGCGATGACCAACGCTCCCGACATCCCTCGGGAGCGGTTCTCGGCGCTGACCCGGCTCGACCACAACCGCGCCATCTCGCAACTGGCGGCCAAGACGGGTTCTCCGGTGACCGACATCAAGCAGATGACGATCTGGGGCAACCACTCCGCCACGCAGTACCCCGACGTGTTCCATGCCGAGATCGGCGGCCGCAACGCCGCCGAGGTGGTCGGCGACCAGGACTGGATCGAGAACACCTTCATCCCGACGGTCGCCAAGCGCGGCGCCGCGATCATCGAGGCTCGGGGCTCGTCCTCGGCGGCATCCGCCGCGTCGGCGACCATCGACGCGGCCCGCGACTGGCTGCTCGGCTCGGCCGAGGGCGACTGGGTGTCGATGGCCGTGGTCTCCGACGGCTCCTACGGCGTCCCCGAGGGCTTGATCTCGTCCTTCCCGGTCACCACCTCCGGTGGCGACTGGTCGATCGTGCAGGGCCTCGACATCGACGACTTCTCCCGGGCCCGCATCGACGCCTCCACCGCAGAGCTCGCCGAGGAGCGCGACGCGGTGGTTGAGCTCGGACTGATCTGACCGCGTTCAACCAGCACCGCCGGACGGCGGCCCAGCGAGAAAACCCGTTTCGTCCGACGCCGCGCCGCCGTAGCCTCGTTCCTCGTGGACATCCGCGCGCTCGACGACACGGCCTTGGCCGACGACGCGTTCATGCGCGACTTCTACGACCTCAACCGGCGCGCCGAGCTCCACGGCCGACCCGACGCGCCGTTCTGGGAGTTCCGCGAGTTCCTCGGCGCGTTCCGGTCGCCCGACAGCGGTGAGCGGCAGGAGCTGTTCGCGGCGTACGACGGCGACCGGATGGTCGGCAATGCCGTGCTCTGGACGCCCTTGCTCGACAACACCGAGAAGGCCTGGTTCATGCTGTGCGTCGACGTGCCGGAGCGGCGCCGCGGCATCGGCCGGGCGCTGGCCGAGCGGCTCGAGCAGACCGCCAAGGACGACGGCCGGTCGCTGATCCTGGCCGGCTCCATCCTCCCCGTCGACGACCGCGAGAACCACGCCTACCGCCGCTTCGCCGAGGCGTGCGGTTTCGAGCTCGCCAACTACGAGCTGGTCCGCCATCTCGCGCTCCCGGTTCCCGACGAGCAGATCCAGGCGTGGATCGACGAAGCGGCAATGCGCCACGAGGGCTACACGATCGAGACGTTCGTCGGCGCCGTGCCCGACGACCTCGTCGAGTCGCTGTGCCTGCTGCTCGGCCAGCTCGCCGTCGATGCGCCCACCGGCACCGTGGACTTCGAGGAGGAGAAGGTCACCCCGGAGCGGTACGCCGAGATGGTGGCCACCACGGACGCGATGGGCCGGCTCCGCTACGAGACGGTCGCCCTGACGCCCGACCGCCAGGTGGTGGCCCAGTCCACGCTCGCCTTGTCGATGGACGAGAGCACCAAGGTCTACCAGTGGGGCACCTTCGTGCACCGCGAGCACCGCGGCCACAAGCTCGGCCTGGCCACCAAGGCGGTCAACCTCCGCGCCGTCCAGGCCGCGCGCGACGACCTGACCCTGGTCACCACCCAGAACGGCGAGACCAACGGCTACATGGTCGCCATCAACGAGCGGATGGGCTTCCGGCCCATCGAGGTAGCCGCGGAGTTCGTCAAGCACCTCTGACCTCGGGGGTTGAACGGCACTCGTCGTCTTGATCGGATGCCAATCGGCATGCGTCATTGCGCCCAGATAGCAGCGCATTCGACTCGGCGCTCAGGTGCCCACGGGCCGGATCGTGTGGACCCGGTGACTCACCGGGCCGCGTCAGTCGGCCGCGGCATCGGTCTACGCGGCGTCGCTCCGGCGCGCCTGGGCGCGTTGGACCTGGTGGCCGACGATCGCGAGCGCGACCCACAGGAGGGTGTGCAGGGTCGACTGCCCGGGGTCGTCGGGCGTCTGCAGGAGCCCGAGATCATCGCTGAACATCGAGCCGACGGCCGACAGGATGAGGGCGGCGCCGGCGATGGCGGTGGCCCAGCGTAGGAACTTGATTCCCATCCTCTGGGCCAGGAAGCCTGAGACGAAGCCGAACGTCGGCACGAACAGGACAGCGAGCAGCCAGCTCGGGTCGTCGCCGCCGAGCAGCGCGAACAGGCGGGCGCCGATGACGGCGCCGACCGCCGCGCCCACCAGGAAGATCACGAACCTCGACATCACGATCGACAACACCAGCAAGGCGAGCGCCCCTGCGGCGGCCACCAGGAACGTCGTGGCGACGCTGGCCCCGAACGCGTCGGCGAGCAGCCAGCACAAGCCGAAGCCGGCGACCAGTACCGTCAGCCGCAGCGACCGCGCACCCGCGAAGCACAGGACGAGGCCGATGACGAGCAGGGCCAGCTCGGACATGCGGTGCTCCCTCCCTCGACGGCAGGGTAGCGCCTGTCAAGGCCGCGGGTCCGTTATGTGAAGGTCCCGTGGCGGCGCACGTTGCATCGACGATCAGCGGACCAACCCTGAAGCGTCCAGTTCGAGAAGCCGCTCGGGAACTGAACTCATGCGCCCGGCGGCACTTGGAAGGCGCGGACCTCGATGCGCCCGCCGAGGGCCTTGGACGCGCGGGCGGCCCACCCGAGCGCGGCCTCCTGGTCAACGACATCGATCACCCAGAAACCTCCGAGATACTCGGGAGCCTCGACGAAGGGGCCGGTGACGGTGCTCAGCGACTCGCCCGTGTTGTCGACGGTGATCGCGCTCGAGGGCGGCATCAGCCCGCCCGCGAACACGAAGGCGCCCGTCGACGTCAGCTCCTCGATGATCGCGCCGGTGGCAGCCATGGCCGCCTCGAGCTCGGCTGGGTCCATGGTCTCCATGGTCGGTTCCTCGTCGGAGTCGTGCGGAACAGACAGTAGGTATTGGCTCATACCTGGTACGACCATCCTCGACGCAGGAACTCATCGGCCGACCCTCCGAGCTCGAGGACCCTCACCCTGCCAGCGCGGCGGTGTGGATTCGGCTGCAGCGCCCAAATCGCCAGCCGGTGAGGTGTTGCCACCGTCGACGCCGACTAGAATTTGCCCGCAGGGCGGAAACGCCGGCTGAGGATGGGAGGTCCATGTCGTCCATCACCGGTTCGGCCCAGCGCAGGCGAGTGCCGGTCGAGCAGCGTTTGTTCGGTATGGACAGACGCTCGTTCCCCTACGCACTGTTCGTGGTCGCGGTGTTCTTGGTGGCGACCGTTCTCGTCCCGCGGGTCAACGATGCCATCGGTTGGGACGACCCGGTTCGTGCCGGCGAGCAGCTCGCGCTGACCGACACCATCACGTTCACCCCGACGACCGGGTGGAACGTCGAGAGCGGCTACCGACTTGGTGACGACGGCTCGGCGCCCAGGAGCGGACAGGCGGTCGTTGTCGGTGACGGGGTCACCTTCGCGGTCGTTCCCGACACGTTCGACGGCACGCCGGCGGCGCTGCTCGACCAGATCGAGAAGGTCACCAGCTCGACGGACGACCCGACCTTCCGGGTCGACGGGGAGCCGGCGACCATCACCATCCCGTCCGGCGATGTCGGAGTGATCCAGACCTACAGCAGCGTCAATGGTGATGGCCTGATCGCGGCGTTCGTCATCGACGGCACCGGCCTGAAGATCACCGTCTACGGGCCGCCGGCCCAGATGAGGGCCGCCGCCGAGAACATCGACGACATGCTCGCCAGCATCCGGGCCACGGCCTCTCAGGGGAGCGCAGCGTGAGCGGTCCAACGACACCTGCCGCGCTGACCGGTGCGGCCGATGCGTTCGACCGTCAGGCCGAGGCCCTCGACGTGTCGGGCTGGGGAGAGAGCCGTTCCGGTTCGTCCAGCCCCACAACCTCTGCTTCTGGGTCTACCTGGCCCTGTTCGGAGTCGGCGCCTTCCAGGTCTGGTCGTTCTACGACCCACAGGTCGGTTTCTACGCCGGGGCGTTCGCCATCGCGGCCGTGCTGTGCGCCTTGTGCGGCGCCGCCTGGTGGCTGTGGTTCCGGCACATCGACCGGTGGGAGCGTCAACCCGTCGGGCTCGTGGTGGCCGGCGCCCTGTGGGGCGCGATCCCGGCGACGTTCGCGTTCGCGTTGACCGTCAACACCGCGATGCTCAGCATCTACCCGAAGCTCTTCGGCCAGGAGTGGTCCGCCAACTGGGCAGCCGGCCTCATCGCACCCTTCACCGAGGAAGCGGCCAAGCTGTGCGGCTTCATCCTCCTGATGGGACTCGCCCCCAGGCTCGTCCGGACCGCGAACGACGGGCTGGTCATCGGAGCCTTCATCGGACTCGGCTTCGCGGTGTTCGAGGACTTCCTCTACGCCTCGAGCGCCACCGCCTCGGCGTTCGGCACCGACCCCGTCGGCAACGCCGTCCACATGTCCTTCACGCGGATCGCCGTCAGCTTCGTCTCCCATCCGCTCTTCAGCGCCCTGGTCTGCAGCGGCGTCGTGTACCTCCTGGGCACACCCGCCCAGCCCCGCAAGGTCGGCCGTGGCCTCGCCTTCGTCCTGGCCGGCATGTTCCTGCACTTCACCTGGGACGACGCCGGCGGGCTCGGCGCCGGAAACGGACTGGGCATCTTCGCCGTCCTGTTTGCTTCGATCGTCCTCGGGTTCACGCTGCTGACGATCGCGTTCCGCCTTGCCGCTCCCCGCGAGCACCAGTTCGTCCGCGACATCCTTGCCCCCGAGCTCCAAGCCGGCACACTCACCGCGGAAGAGCTCGAGGCCGTCCTCGACAAGAAGTCGCGCAGGGCGTTCAAGAAGTCGGCTCCCGACCGCCGAGCCCGGAAGGCGCGCAAACACCTACGCCGGGCCATCCTCGACCTCACTCACGACGTCGCCGAGGCCAACGGCGTCGACTCCGAGGCCGTCGAGCACGCCCGGGCAGAAGTGGCACGCGTCCGGGTCGCCGCCGAACCCGAGCTCAGCAACCAACCGGCTTGACTCGGCCCTGCACTCATGGCCACATGGGGCTGCGCGGGCTCCGAGGTGAGCAGCCCCGCACGCAGGTCCCGGGGGTCGAAGTCCTCGCGTTGCGGGGCTGCTCGTGCCCGGGGAAATCACGGCGGGAGTGGTGCATGGGGTCGCACTCCCGTCGGGGCTGGCCGGACCATAGCGCGGTGCGAGGAACCGCGCCAGGGTCAACCCCAGGTGGTTGAACGACGCGATGCAACCCGGCGGTCAGCTCAGGTCGGCATGTTGGGGATCGACGTGGCCAGCACCGCCAGGGCGATCCCGAGGCCGCCAAGCAAGAAGGCGTCGAGGAAGCGGTTGCGGACGGCCAGCATCCCGGCGTCCTTGGGAGCGAGCATCAGTCTCAGCATGGCGCCGACAACGAGCGCGCCGCCGAGGATCTGGACGCCGAGGCGCCAGTCGCTGCGGACGGCGATGCCGATGGCGACGCACGAGACGACCAGGATGCTCAGATAGAAGGCGCCGCCGATGGTCGACGGATATCGGCGTTCCTCGACGGGTGCTTCGTCGATCTCGTCGGCCCGTTCGCCGGCAGCGTCCGGCTCCAGATCCGACTCCGCTGTGGCTTCGCCCGCCTCGGAACCCTCGGCGTCGACGACGTCCGCGTCGTCGTCGTCGGGTCCCGAAGGGACCGCATGCAGGTGGGCCACCTGCTCAGACTGCCACCTGTTCGGCGATCTGGACGATATTGGTCAGCAGCATCGCCCGCGTCATGGGTCCGACGCCGCCCGGGTTGGGCGAGACCCAGCCGGCCACTTCGGCCACGTCGGGCGCCACATCACCCGCGATCTTGCCGTCGACGCGCGACACCCCGACGTCGAGGACGGCCGCGCCGGGCTTGACCATCTCGCGGCTGATGATGCCTGGCACGCCGGCTGCTGCGACCACGATGTCGGCGTTGCGGACGTGGGCGGCCAGGTCGCGGGTGCCGGTGTGGCACAGGATCACCGTCGCGTTCTCCGTACGCCGCGTGAGCAGCAGCCCGAGCGGGCGACCCACCGTCAGCCCGCGGCCGACCACGACCACCTCGGCGCCCGCGATCTCGACGCCGTGCCGTCGCAACAGCTCGATCACGCCGACCGGCGTGCACGGCAGCGGGCCGGCCTTGCCCAGCACCAGCTTGCCCAGGTTGGTCGGGTGCAGGCCGTCGACGTCCTTGTCGGGGTCGACCCTCGACAGCAGCGCGAACTCGTCGAGGCCGGTCGGCTGTTGCACCAGGAAGCCGCTGCAGGCCGGGTCGGCGTTCAGCTCGTCGATGACGGCCTCGACCTCGGCCTGGGTGGCCGTCGCGGGCAGGTCGCGCCGGATCGAGGTGATGCCGATCTCGGCGCAGTCCTTGTGCTTGGCGGCGACGTACCAGCGCGAGCCGGGGTCGTCGCCCACCAGCACCGTGCCGAGGCCGGGGGTGACGCCGCGCTCGCGCAGCCGGGCGACCCGCTCGGTGAGCTCGGCCTTGATCGTCTTGAGGGTGGCGGTGCCGTCGAGGATCTGGGCGGTCATGGTCGTCTCCCGGGAGGGTCAGTGGGCGAAGTGCCGGGTGCCGGTGAAGTACATCGTCACGCCCGCCTTCTCGCAGGCGGCCACGGTCAGTTCGTCTCGCATCGAGCCGCCCGGCTGGACGATCGCGCGCACGCGCGCGTCGAGCAGGATCTGCGGGCCGTCCTCGAACGGGAAGAAGGCGTCGGAGGCTGCGACCGAACCGGCAGCCCGCTCCCCCGCCCGCTCGACGGCGAGCTTGCAGGAGTCGACGCGGTTGACCTGTCCCATGCCGACGCCGACCGACGCGCCGTCGTGGGCGAGCAGGATCGCGTTGGACTTCACCGCGCGACAGGCCTTCCAGGCGAAGGCAAGGTCGGCGAGGGTCGTCTCGTCCGCCGCCGTGCCGGTGGCCAGCGTCCACGTCGAAGGGTCGTCTCCCGGGGCGTCCACGAGGTCGACCTGCTGCTGGAGCACGCCCCCCGAGACCTGCCGGAACTCGAACCCCGAGTCGCCCTCGGGGCCGTCGCAGACCAGGATCCGGAGGTTCTTCCTGCCTCGGAGGATCTCCACGGCGCCGTCCTCGTACGCCGGCGCCACGATCACCTCGGTGAACACCTCGGCGACCTGCTCGGCCATCGCGACCGAGACAGGTCGGTTGACGGCGATCACGCCCCCGAACGCGGACGTCGGGTCGCAAGCGTGGGCGCGCTCGTGGGCCTCGGCGACGTCGGTGCCCACCGCGATCCCGCACGGGTTGGCGTGCTTGATGATCGCCACCGCGGGCTCGGCGAACGTGAACGCCGCCCGCCGCGCGGCGTCGGTGTCGACGTAGTTGTTGTAGGACATCTCCTTGCCGTGCAGCTGCTCGGCCGCGGCGAGTCCGCCAGTGCCGTCGGCGTAGAGCGCGGCGGGCTGGTGCGGGTTCTCGCCGTAGCGCAGGTCGGCGACCTTGGTGAACGTCGCGCCGCCGAACTCGGGGAAGCAGGACTCGCCCTCGGGCGGCGCCAGCACCGAGCCCATCCACGACGCCACCGCCACGTCGTACGCCGCGGTGTGCGCGAACGCCTCGGCGGCCAGCCGTTGCCGCTGCTCGAGCGTGAACCCGCCTGCGGCTGCGGCCGCGAGCACGTCGTCGTACGCCGCCGGCGAGGTCACGATGGCGACCGACGGGTGGTTCTTGGCCGCCGCCCGCACCATGGACGGCCCGCCGATGTCGATCTGCTCCACGCACTCGTCGGGGGTAGCGCCCGAGGCGACCGTCTGGGTGAACGGGTAGAGGTTCGAGATCATCAGGTCGAACGGCTCGATCCCGAGGTCGGCCAGCTGCTCGACGTGGCTGGGCAGCCGCCGGTCGGCCAGGATGCCGGCGTGCACGGCCGGGTGCAGCGTCTTGACCCGGCCGTCGAGGCACTCGGGAAAGCCGGTCAGGTCTTCGACCTTGGTGACGGGGATGCCCAGGGACTCGATGCGGGCGGCCGAGCCGCCGGTCGAGACGAGGGCGACGCCGGCATCGTGCAGGCCACGGACGAGGTCGTCGAGACCGGTCTTGTCGTAGACGGAGACGAGGGCTCGGCGGAGAGGGACTCGATTGACGGGAAGGGGGCTCACGGGACACTCCTGCAGGGACTCATTCGGAGGCGGGCACCCAGGCGGTCGATGCCCACGAACGTCACTCCCCGGTGGTCGCCCACCCGCGCCAGTCGTGTGGGGGCAGCCTAGCCCGACGGGTGGGCGCCGATGCGAACTACCCGGCCGTCCACCCGGAATCCGTCCCGAGCCATCCGGCCCACGGCCTCGACGAGCATGGCGCGCTCCTCGACCTTGATCCGGTCGTGCAGCGTCTCGATGGTGTCGTCGTCGTGCACCCGCACCGCCCGCTGGTCCACGATCGGCCCGGTGTCGACGCCAGCGTCGACCACGAAGAGGGTGCAGCCGGTGACCTTCACGCCGTAGGCCAGCGCGTCGCCCGGCCCGTGCATGCCCGGGAATGACGGCGACAGCGCCGGATGGGTGTTGAGCGTGCGGCCGCCGAACTCGGCGAGGAAGGCCGGTCCGGTCAGCTTCATGAAGCCGGCAAGGATCACCAGGTCCGCGGCGTACGACGCCACGGTCGCGGTCAGCGCCGCGTCCCAGTCGGCTCGGCTGGGGAAGTCGGGGACCCGGTGCACGAAGGTCGGCACGCCGAACCGCTCGGCCCGGCGCAGCCCCTCGATGTCGGGTCGGTCGGCACCCACCGCGACGACGCGGGCACCGTAGGCCGGGTCGCCACAGGCGTCGAGCAGGGCCTGGAGGTTGGTGCCCGAGCCGGAGACGAGGACGACCAGGCGCTTCGGGGACACGGCGCGAGTCTAGGGAGAGGTCAGTCGACGGTCGGCGCTGCGGTCACGGCGGCGGCCCGGCGCTCTGCGCGTCGCGTCCGGGCGGTAGCGAGCAGCCCGCCCAGCAGACCGCCGATGCCCAGGGCCACCACGGCGTGCAGGGTGACGTCGGCGGCGAACGGACCGACCTCTTGCATCCGACCGGGACCGACCGAGCCGCCAGCCAGCCCGGCGAGCAGGCCGATCACGAGACCGGCCATGATCCCGCCGGCGCAGCCGCGGACCGCGCCCTCCTCCCACCGGGTCGTCGGGTAGAGGCGGTGCGCGCGGGCCGCCGCGGCGGCGGCTACGAGCGGCGGCACGAGCAGCAGCAGCGCCAGCCAGCCCGCCGGGGTGCCGTCGTCGGGCAGCGCCGCGAGCAGCGGGAACATCGGCACGGGGCCGAGCACCACCGCCGTCGGGCTGGCCACCGTCGCCGTGCCGATCGCGAAGCCGGGGCCGAGGAGGTAGGCACCGGCGAACAGCACGGCGTTCGGCACCACGGTCAGTGTCAGAGCGGAGTAGAGCGCGGCATCGCCGATGTCGGTGTGCAGCTCGGACATCACGTTGAGGGCGGTGCCGAGGTCGATGCCCAGGGCCACCAGGAAGGTCGCCGCCGACGCCAGGAGGAAGGTGGTGACGATCTTGAGGCAGACCATCGACGAGGCGCGCAGTGACAAGGGCAGGAACGCCGTCCAGATCGCCGCCCTTCCGGCCCCGATGGCGATGGCCACTCCGCCCACCACGAGACCCAGCACCAGGCACCAGGTCAGCACCCGGGAGGCAGACGGCGCGGCCGGGGCACCGCCGGCGAGCCGAAGCACGGTCAGGGCGACGGCGACGTACGCCGCGGTGAACAGCACCGTGGCGATCGGCACGGTCCAGTCGCGGACCCCGTCGGCGATGGCGTCGGCGTCGGGACCGTGGCCCGACACCGAGTCGCCCACCCGGTGCGCGATCCGCCAGACCGACCAGACGCAGGCCAGCGTGATGCCGAGCGGGATGGCGGTGATCGAGACCCCGGCGACCATCAGGCCCGAGCCATGACCCACCAGCCACCCGATCGCGCCCGCCTGCAGGCCGTCACGGGGTGCGCCATGCGCACCCGCGTCGGTGAGGAACCAGCCCACCACGCCGACCGCGAGGCAGATGACGAGCGGCCCGGCCGCGGCCGCCGCACCACCGAGGATGGCCAGCAGGACGAGGGGTCGCCGGTGCGTGACGTCGGCCTGGGCCTGGTTCATGCGCGGGCCCGCGAGCAGAGAAGTCATCGCGTCTCATCTTCGTCGGCGGCCCGGCCGCATCGGCGCTGCCACGCCGACCCGCCCCGGTCGTCAATGTGCACTCCCGCGGCGCAGCACGTACCGTTGAACGGCCATGCAGGACGCCACCGATTTCGACGAGTTCTACAAGTCGGCGCGAACCGGGCTGCTCCAGCAGACGTTCGCGCTGACCGGTGACCTGCCAGCCTCCAGGGGCGCGGTCCGCGACGCGTTCGTGGCCGCCTGGCACCACTGGCGCAAGGTGTCCCGTCTGGAGGACCCGGAGGCCTGGGTGCGGCCGGTCGCCTGGCGACATGCCCAACGCCGCCACTCCGCGCGCCTGTTCCACCGCGATCGCAAGCTCGACCCCGAGATCCGCGCCACGCTCGACGCGCTGGCCAAGCTGCCGTTCCAGCAGCGCAAGATCCTGCTGCTCACCCAGCTCGCCGACGCCTCGATGATCGACATGGCGCGCGAGGTCGGACTGCCGGTGCACGAGGCGGAGCGCAAGCTGCAGACCGCCACGTCGCAGTTCGCCATGCATCGCGAGGTGTCCACGGTCGCCATCCGCAGCCTCCTGGAGCCCATCCGCGACCACGTCGCCGATGTGCGCTGGCCCCGGGTCACCATCGTGCGGCGGGCCGGCACGACGAGGCGGCGTACGCACACCGCCGTCGGAGCTGTCGCCGTCATCAGCGGGCTGATGCTGGGAGGGGCGGTGGTCACCGATGCGCAGGGCGTCCGCCCGTCTCTCGCGACCGCTCGCGCGAGCGGGGTGGTCGCGACCAGCCTCGCGCCCACAGCTTCTGCAACACCGACCGACGACCCGTCGGTCGCGACCGAGGCGGCACCAGTCGCCGGCATCGCCGCCGACGACCTGATCACGCTCGACGACGTCACGAGCGAGATCCCCGGCCACTGGCGAGAGGTCAAGGTCGGCGACCAGGCCGGGATCCTGATGCCCTGCCAGACCACTCGCTTCGCCGACCCGGAGGGCCAGTCGTCGGCCGTGAGCCAGTTCAAGGCGCCGGCCCGCGACGAGCAGCCCCGGCGCAGCGTCGTGCAGTCGGCGGAGATGTCCTCGAGCAGTGACGACGCGACGGCGACGTACGCCACGATGCTGGGCTGGTTCGGCGGCTGCACCGACGCCCGGGTCCAGCTGATCTCGACCCACGCCGTGGACGGCGTCGGTGACGAGGCGTCGTTGCTGCATCTGCAGTCGTGGAAGCGGCCCGGCACCACGCTGCTCGCTGGCATCGCGCGAACCGGCCAGGCGAACACCATCACGCTGATCCGCACGCAGGGCGACGGCCGGCCCGACCTGCAGCGTGCCGCGCGGGTGCTGGCAACCGCCGTCAACGGCCTGTGCCGGTTGCCGGACACGGGTCCGTGCGCCGAGCAGCCGGAGCTGACCGACCGTCCCCCCGTGGCCGCAGGGGAGGTGCCGGCGATGCTCAGCGAGGTCGACCTGCCTCCGGTCGCCGGCGTCGAGCGGCCGTGGATCGGCACCCAGCCGCGAGTGGCCCACGACAACCAGGCCGCGACCCGGTGCGACTCCACGACCTTCGACGGTCCGAAGATGAAGCGCAACATGACCCGCTCGTTCCTCATCCCCGAGGCCGACCTCTCCGACCTCTTCGGCCTCACCGAGACCGTCGGATGGTTGCCGCGGGCCCGGGCGCGCGAGTTCGTCGCCGAGGTGCGCCGCGAGCTGAGTCGGTGTGCCGACGACCAGCCGGGCACCGAGGTGGTGCGGGTCTCCGACGTGACGTCGAAGAACCTCGACATGACGGTGTGGCACGTCAAGACCGAGATCAGCGACGAGGAGAGCGTCACTTATCTGATGGGCATCGTGCGCAGTGGCGGGTCCATCGCCCAGGTCGGCTTCGTGCCCGACGGGAAGATCGAGATGGCACCCGGGGCGTTCATCACGCTCGTGCAGCGAGCGCTGGACCGGATCCCCGCCATCGATCCCTCGGCTGGCTGACCAGCGCCTGACCCCGATTCGTCTGCGTCGCTGAGCGGGAGAAGTCACTGCAAACCGCAGACGAATCGGTGTGGGCGGCATACTCGGGGCGTGGAGGAGGGCCACGGAACCACCCGCATCCGGCTCGCCTCGGCGCTCGCCGTCGACGTGCCGGGCGGCGGCACGCTCTCCGGCCAGGCACTCGGTAGCCGCAAGGCCCGTACCTTGCTGGCCCTGCTCGCGGTCGAGCGCGGTGGGCCCGTCTCGCTCGACCGGATCGTCGAGACCCTCTGGCCCGACGACCCGCCCGCCGACCCGGGCGCCAACGTCGCCACCCTGGTCAGCCGGACCCGTCGACTGCTGGGCCCCGGCGTGCTGGCCGCCACAGGCCGGGCCTACGGACTAGCCGAGGGCGGCGGCTGGCGAGTCGACCTCGACGAGGCGGCCGGGCTGTGTGCGGAGGCCGCGGCCCGGGAAGCCGCGGGCCAGCGCCTGCTCGCCGCCGCGGGGGCCCGGGCCGCCCTCGAGCTGCTCGGGGCCGGGCCGGCTCTCCTCGACGAGGAGGACGCCGACTGGGTCCAGGGTGTCCGGCGCGAGGCCGACACCCTGCGCCGGCGGGCCCGTCACCTGCTCGCCGAGTCGCTGAGCGTGCTCGGCCCGACCGAGGCGGTGGGGGTCGCCGAGGAGGCCGCCGCGCTGGACCCCTTCGACGAGCAGGCCGTCCGCGACCTGATGCGTGCGCTGGTCGCCGACGGCCGGTCGGCCGCGGCCCTGGCGGCGTACGACGCCCTCGCCGCGCGCCTGAGTGACGAGCTCGGCACCGACCCGGACCACGCCACGGCCGAGCTGCACCTGGCGATCCTGCGTGACACCAGCCTGCCGGGCGAGCCGCCCGGCGAGACTGGCGTCATCCGATCCGTGCTGATCGGCCGCGACGGGGAGCTGGCCAGCATCGAGCGGGCCTGGGCCGCCGCCGGCAGCGACACCACACCGCTCACGCTGGTCGTGGGTGAGGCAGGCATCGGCAAGACCCGGCTCCTCGACGCGGTGGCAGACCTCGCCGCCGGCACCGGCGGCCGCGTGCTGCGCGGACGGTGTCACCCGACCGAACGCTCGCTCTTCCTGCAGCCGTACGTCGACGCCTTGCGGCCCGCGTTGCTCGAGGCGTCCCCGGCCACGCTTGCCGACCTGGTGCGCGACCACGCCTCGGCCTGGGTCTCGCTGGTCCCCGAGCTGGCCGCCGTACTTGCGCCCGTGCCCCGCCTGCCGACCGACGTCGAGCTCCAGCGTCGGCAGTCCTACGACGCCGTCGCCGCCGCCCTGCGCCGCCTGGCGCTGTCCGCGCCCGTCCTGCTCACCCTCGACGACCTCCAGGACGGTGGCGCCGCCACCGTCGACCTCCTCGGCTACCTCGCCGGCCATCTCACCGGCTCCCGCGTCCTGCTCGTCGGCGCGGTGCGGGCCGAGGACGTCTCCGTCGCCGAGCGCCTGGCCGACCGGGCCACGCTGTTGGCGCTCGGCACCCTGCCCCGCTCGGCCGTCGACGCCCTCGCGGCGGCCGCCGGGCTCTCCTCCCACGGCGCGCAGGTGATGGCTCGCACCGCCGGCCACCCCCTGAGCGTCGTCGAGTGCCTGCGCGCGCTGGCCGATGGCGACGCCGGGGTCCCCGACTCGCTCGCCGACGCCGTGCTCAACCGGGTCGGCCGCCTCGATGCCGACAGCCGCGACGTCGTCGAGGCCGCCGCTGTGCTGCGTCGCCGTCTCGACCCGCGGCGACTGGCGTCCCTCGTCGAGGCCTCGGAGGTGGCCACGGCCCGCCGCTGTGAGGAGCTTGCCCGGCTCCGGCTGCTCGTGCGCACCGGCGAGCGCTACGAGTTCGCCAACGACCTCATCCAGGAGTGCGTGCACGCCTCCCTGCCACCAGCGCTGGCCGCGGCGTACCACCGCCGGGCCGCCGACCTCACCAGCGACCAACCCGAGGAGATGGCAGGGCACGCGTACGCCGCCGGCGACCCCGCCCGGGCCGCCCACGGCTGGCTGCTGGCCGGCGAGGCCGCCCTGCGTCGGGCCGCCGTCGAGGACGCGCTCGGCCTGCTCGACCGGTCACTGGCGGTCGCCGAGGCCACGCCCGGGACCAGGGCCCGCGCCCTGCTCGCGAGGGCGGCCGTGCGCGAGGCCCGCACCGAGTTCGGCGCCGCCCTCGACGACGTGGACGACGCGTTGCTCCTGGCCCGGACAACCGGCGAGCAGCGCCTGGAGATGGCCGCCCTGCGAGCCCGCGGGGGCGACGCCGCTGTCGGTCTCGGGCTTCCGGTGGACGCCCTGGCCGTGCCGTTGGAAGCGGGCCTGCAGCTGGCCGCGGGCCTCGGCGACAGGCGCGCGGAGGCCGACTTCAGCAGTCGCCTCGTCATCCTCGAGGCCAGCCGCCTCCGCCTGACGACCGCTCTCGCGCTGGCCGAGCGCTCGGTCGCCCGGGCCAGGGCGGCCGACTCCGAGGAGGCGCTCGTGCTCGCCCTCGACGGGCTGAAGACCGTGTGGCACTACCTGGGCGACCCCGACCGGCTGCGCGACGTCGTCACTGAGCTCGAGCCGCGGCTCCGAGCCGGGGGCAGCACGTGGATGCTGCAGTGGACGGTGTTCGAGTCCTCGTTCGTGGCCGCCGCCGAGAGCCGGTGGGACGACGCCCGGGCGCTGGTCGCCGAGGCGCTCGAGCTCAACCGGCTCAGCGGCTTCCCGGCGTACGCCGGCTACCTGCGGGCCTACGACGCGTGGTTTGCCCGGATGGCTGGCGACCTCGACACCGCCCGCCGGGTCGGAAGGGCCGCCGTCGAGGCGAGCTCGCCGGTCAACCACCCGTGGTGGTACGCCATCGCCGCCGGGCTGCTGGCCGGCACCCTGCTCGAGACAGGCGACGGGGCCGAGGGCAAGGCGGTCGCGGAGCGCGGGCTGGGCGCCGGCGCCACGGCCATGGCCGGTGGACGGTTGCGCTGCCTCGCGGCGCTGGCCGCGCTCACCGGCGACGGCGACGTCGCGACGCAGGCAACCACGCTCCTTGATGCCGTCGACTGCCCGCCCGGGCAAGCGTGGGTCACCGGGGCCGACTGCTACCTGCTGCTGGCCACCGCCGCCCGTGACCATGGCGACGCGGCCGAGGTCGTGCGCCTGCTCGAGCCCTTGCGCGAGCCGACGGCGAACTCGTGGGCGGAGATCGGGGCCCGGGTCGACGCGCTGGCGCCGGGTTGTGTGCCTGAGGACGCGCCATAGCGCGTCCTCAGGCACACGACCCGTTCAGAGCAGGTCGACGACCAGCCGAGCCGCTCGGGCCGCGCCGTCGGTGGGCACCGGCAGGTAGTCGGTCGGCGTCTTGAGGGCCGCGACCAGCTCGTCGGCGATCCGGCCGGGATCGGCCTCGCGGTAGTCCATCGCCCGCCCCGCCCGATGCCGCTCGAGCCGGTGTCGCACGTGCACCTGCTGCTCGAAGTGGTGGCCGAGCGGGAAGTAGAGGAACGGCCGGCCCGCCGCCGTCAGCTCCATCGTCGTGCTCAGCCCGCCCTGGACAACGGCCACATCACAAGCCGCGTGGTGCAGGTCGAGGTCGGGCAGGAAGCCGTGCACCTCGACGCCCTCGGGCGCGCTCAGCGAGTCCGGGTCGATCCGCGGGCCGGAAACCGCAACCATCCGCAGGCCGGGGATCGCCCGGCACGCCTCGTCGTACGACGCCACCACCTTGCGCAGCAGATGCCCGCCGACACCCGATCCGCCCACGCTGACCAGGCAGACGACATCGTCCTCGGCGTACCCCAACCGGTGCCGGAGCTCGGCACGGTCGGCCGGGTCCGGCCGCTCCCCCATCACATAACCCGGGAAGTCGAAGTGCTGCTCAGTCCAGGCCCGGGCCGTGGGCAGCCCCGGGCCGAACGGCAGGTCGACGACGTCTGCCGGGTCACCCACGAACACCGAACGGTCACGCAGCGACGGGTAACGGGCGACGTGCTCGACCATCTCGGCGTTGTAGTCGGCGGTCAGGAACGCCTCCCGCTCCCCGCCGTCGGGCATCGGCACCCAGCCCACGAAGTCGGTCATCCACACGAACGGCGCCCGCTTCAGCTCGGGGTTCTCGTGCAAGAAGTGGTCGAGGTCCCACGCCTCGTCACCCAACCAGAGGTCGAACGTCTCGCGCTCCACGAGGTCGTCGAACACCATGAAGTTGTTGACCAGCACCTCGTCCATCCGCCGCACCGCCTGGAAGGCGTGCAGGTCGTGCTCGCCCGACTCGGACTCGAAGTGCCCCGACTCGTTGGCCAGCAGCCGCGAGGCCGGGTGCACCACCTCGCCGCGGCGCTCGAGGAACTCCGCCACCGGCGACTGCGTCAGCCATTGGATCTCGAGGTCGGGTCGCTCTTCGCGCATCGCGTCGGCGATCGCGAGGTCGCGGCGCACGTGCCCGAGACCGATCGGCGACGACAGGTACAGCGCGCGTGACGGGCGTCGCGTCCCGACACCGCGGCGTCGCGTCGCGGCGGGCGCGGCGGTGACCCGGTCCACGAACCGCTTGATCGCCCGGTTGACCACGACGGGATGGCGAGCCATCGGCAGGTGACCCGCGCCCTCGAGGACGAGGTGCTCGCCTCGGGTCCAGCGGACGACGCTCTGGCCCCGTCCTTGGGGCTGACAGCGGTCGTCGGTCCCCTGGATCACCAGCACGGGCTGGTCGATCCCGCGCAGGAGGGCCTCCGCCTCCTCGGGTGTACGGGGATGCCTGGAACTCTCGTTCTCCGCCATCATCACGTGCCCGCTGGTGTCGCAGTTGAAGCCGTGGATGTCTTCCAGCTGCTTGGTCGAGTGCGGTTCGGGAAGCATGTTCTGGAAGAAGAACGAGGCGTACTCCGGCCAGTGCTCGGGGATGTAGTGGCGGTTCCACCCGGACCACCCGCTGTAGTCGTCGAGCTCCTCGTCGAAGTGCCGCACGGCCTCGAGACGGATGGCGATCGGCGGGGTGAAGTCGCGCGCCCACGGCGCCACCGCCACGACGCCCTGGACGCGGTCGGGATGCAGGGCCGCGGTGAGCAGCGCCTGCCACGCGCTGACGCAGATGCCGGCCAGCACGGCGTTCTGGATGCCGAGGTGGTCGAGGACCGCGACGGTGTCGGCGACGAGCGACAGGTCGTCGTACGCCGTCGGATCGAGCGACCGGCCGGACCGGCCGTTGCCCGGTGGATCGATCGTGACCACGCGGTAGTGCTGGGCGAGATAGGGGACCTGGCCCTTCCAGGCGCGGCTGTGCACGCACGTGTCGATGGGGACGAACACGACGGTCGTCTCGCCCTCGTCGTTGAAGCTTTCGTAGCCAAGCGTGACGCCGTCCCCGACCTCGACGTGGCCCTGCCGATCCGGTTCCCGTGCTCGCATGGTGCCCACCCTTTCCCCGGCCGGTTGCAGCGCCGTTGCAACCGGCCTGCAAGGCGCTCGCCGCAGCGTGTGCCCACAAGCATCCACCCGGGATGCACCTGGACGGGAGACCCAGATGACCACCACCGAGGAAAAGACCGAGACGACCGAGGCGCCGGCCATCGACATGGACACGCTGATGGCGTTCGTGGGCAAGTTCGCCGGCGACCTGGGCGCGACCATGGGAGCGGGCAACGTGCTCCTCGGCGAGCGTCTCGGCCTCTATCGCGCGCTCGCGAAGAGCCCTGGCGACGCCCGCTCGGTCGCCGCCGCGACGGGCACCGACCCGCGCTACGTCGACGAGTGGCTGCGCGGCCAGGCCGCCGGCGGCTACATCCAGTACGACGCCACCACGGCGACGTACTCCATGACGCCCGAGCAGGCCTTCGCGCTGACCAACCCCGACGGTCCGGTCTTCCTGCCCGGCGCCTTCGAGCTGGCCCTCGGCGCCCTCAAGGCGCAGGACCACATCGAGGAGTCGTTCCGGACGGGCGCGGGCTACGGCTGGCACCAACACGACGAGGACGTCTTCACCGGCTGCGAGAAGTTCTTCCGGCCCGGCTACCTGATGAACCTGCTGACCAGCTGGATCCCCGCCCTCGAAGGCGTGCAGGCCAAGCTCGAGAAGGGCGCCACCGTCGCCGACCTCGGCTGCGGCCACGGTGCGTCCACGCTACTGATGGCCGACGCCTTCCCCAACAGCACGTTCGTCGGCTCGGACTACCACTCCGGGTCGATCGAGACCGCCCGCGAGCGGGCTGCCGAGGAAGGCGTGGCCCACCGGGTCACCTTCGAGGTGGCCGGGGCCCAGGCGCTCGACGCCCACAACCTCGACCTGGTCACGACGTTTGACTGCCTGCACGACATGGGCGACCCGCTCGGCGCGGCTCAGCACATCCGCCGCAGCCTGGCCGCCGACGGCACCTGGATGATCGTCGAGCCCGCGGCGGGCGACACGGTGGAGTCCAACCTCAACCCGGTCGGCCGGGTGTACTACGGCTTCTCCACCTACCTGTGCGTGCCCAGCGCGATGTCGCAGCCGGGCGGCTACGCCCTCGGGGCGCAGGCCGGCGAGGCGGCCATCCGCCAGGTCGTCACCGACGCCGGCTTCACCCGGTTCCGCCGAGTCGCCGAGACGCCGTTCAACAACGTCTACGAAGCTCGGCCGTAGCGGGGGTGACACCGATTCGTCAGCGGTCCAGGGGGTCCCCGACGCGGGGTGAACGCTGACGAATCGGTGTCGGGCCGCAACCGATTCGCCGTACGACAAGTCCTATCGGTGTGAGGACGCGACGCGAGCACCTGGTCGGGCTCGCCTTGACGGTCGTGCTCGTGGTCCCTCTTGCCGGGTGTGCGGACCCGACGGAGACGGCTGGGTCGGACTCAGGGACACCCTCAGCCAGCCCGTCTGCGTCGGAGACACCGACCGCCTCGGCCAGTGCGCTGGGCGACGTCCCGTTGGCCGACGGCTATCCGGCGGTCAACGGCAACGACCAGACGCCGGTCGAGGTGACGGGTACGTCGGGTCTGACCGACCTGGTCCTCTGCGACCGCACGGCGTGGAGCCCCGACAGCCCGCCATCGCCGCTCGAGCTGGCCGGTGCGACATTCACCGGCGAGGCCGAGGACTTCCGGGCCCGCACCCTGGCGAGGTACGAGAGCCCGGCCCACGCCCAACAGGCGATGGCCTCGCTGCTCGACGCCGTGGCCGACTGCCCCGTCGAGGAGGTCGGCGGGACCGACCAGGTCTACGCGACCCACGACCTGGCAGCGGGTCAGGAGGCGAGCCTCGTGATGCACCGGTACCGCAGCGACTATGGCTTCGACACCGGCCTCGAGCTGATCGGCGTCGTCCGCGTAGGCGACCTGCTGCTGCTCGACCTGCTGTACGGCGAGGGCGGCGGTACCCCGGACAGCATCGCGGCCAGCCGGGGCTTCCGCTTCCGCGCCGCCGCTGGGGTCGTCACCGCGATGTGCGAGATGGCCGGTCCGTGTCCCGAGCCGGCTGATGACGCGCTGCCCTGAGGCTCTCCCACGCGATGTCTCTTGCGCGGCCCGATCGCAGTGACGCAGGAGGCACGCGGACTGGTCATCGTGATCCCGGTGGCCACGATGCTCTGCGTCTATGTCCTGGCCATGCTCCGACGACGGTCGTTGTCGTAGTCGTTGGTCGAGGAAGGCGCGCGAGCGCCTGGCACGAGACCCGGTACTGGTTCGCTGACCGCTTCCGGGGTTTCGTGACGGGCCTTCGGCCCTCCTCAACCAACGGCGTTGAGGATCTCCCGCATCAAGGCGGCGGCCTCGGAGGGGGTCTTGCCGACCTTCACGCCGACGGCCTCGAGGGCTTCCTGCTTGGCGGCGGCGGTGCCGGACGAGCCGGACACGATGGCGCCGGCGTGGCCCATGGTCTTGCCCTCGGGGGCGGTGAAGCCGGCGACGTAGCCGACGACCGGCTTGGTGACGTGGTCCTTGATGTACGCCGCCGCGCGCTCCTCGGCGTCGCCGCCGATCTCGCCGATCATCACGATCGCCTTGGTGTCGGGGTCGGCCTCGAACGCGGCCAGCGCGTCGATGTGGGTGGTCCCGATCACCGGGTCGCCACCGATGCCGATGGCGGTGGTGAAGCCGAAGTCCTTCAGCTCGTACATCATCTGGTAGGTCAGCGTGCCCGACTTGGAGACCAGGCCGATCGGGCCCTTGCCCGCGATGGTGTGCGGCGTGATGCCGGCCAGCGACTCCCCGGGCGTGATGATGCCGGGACAGTTCGGCCCGATCATCCGGGTGTTCTTCCCCTCGAGGTAGGCCCACACCTCGGCGGTGTCCTGCACGGGCACACCCTCGGTGATGACCACGAGCAGTCCGATGCCGGCGTCGATGGCCTCGATGCACGCGTCCTTGGTGAAGGCCGGCGGCACGAAGACGACCGACACGTCAGCGCCGGTCTCGGTCATGGCCTCCTTGACGGAGCCGAAGACCGGGAGCTCCTGGCCACCGAGCTCGACGGTCGTACCGGCCTTGCGGGCGTTGACGCCACCGACGATGTTCGAGCCGGCGTCCAGCATCAAGGTGGTGTGCTTGGAGCCCATCCCACCCGTCATGCCCTGCACGATGATCTTGGAGTCCTTGTTGAGGTAGATCGACATGTCTCGCTCCTCAGCGGCCGTTGGCCAGCTCGGCGGCCTTGTCGGCCGCGCCGTCCATGGTCGGCACCTGGGTGACCAGGGGGTGGTTCAGCTCATCGAGGATCGCGCGGCCCCTGTCGACGTTGTTGCCGTCGAGGCGCACGACGAGCGGTTTGGTCGCCGCGTCGCCGAGGATCTCCAGCGCGCCCTTGATCCCGTTGGCCACCTCGTCGCACGCGGTGATGCCGCCGAAGACGTTCACGAACACCGCCTTCACCTGCTCGTCGCCGAGGATCACGTCGAGGCCGTCGGCCATCACCTGCGCGTTGGCACCGCCGCCGATGTCGAGGAAGTTGGCCGGCGTGACGCCGCCGTGCTTCTCGCCGGCGTACGCCACCACGTCCAGCGTCGACATGACAAGTCCCGCGCCGTTGCCGATGATGCCGACCTGGCCGTCGAGCTTGACGTAGTTGAGGCCCCGCTCCTTGGCCTTGGCCTCGAGTGGGTCGGTCTCGTCCTTGATCTCGAACTGCTCGTGGTCGGGGTGGCGGACCTCGGAGGCGTTGTCGTCGAGGGAGATCTTGCCGTCGAGCGCCTCGAGCTTGTCGCCCTCGAGCCGCGCGAGCGGGTTCACCTCGACCAGCGTCGCGTCCTCCTCGGTGAAGACCCGGTAGAGGGCCTCGATCATCGTGACGGCCTGCTCGAAGACAGCCTCGGGGAACTTGGCCTCGGTCGCGATCTCCCGGGCCTTCTCGGCGTCGACGCCGGTGCCGGGGTTGATCGGGATCTGCTTGACGGCGTCCGGGTTGGTCTTGGCGACCTCCTCGATCTCGACGCCGCCCTCGACGGACGCGATGCAGAGGTACTGCCGGTTGGCGCGGTCGAGCAGGAAGGAGAAGTAGTACTCCTCCACCGGCGGCGTCGCCGGCGTGATCAGCACCCGGTTGACCCGCAGCCCCTTGATCTCCATCCCGAGGATGTTGGAGGCGTGCTCGAAGGCCTCGTCCGGGGTCTTCGCCAGCTTGACGCCACCCGCCTTGCCGCGGCCGCCGGCCTTGACCTGCGCCTTGACCACGCAGAAGCCGAGCTTCTCGGCGGCGGCGCGTGCCTCCTCGGGCGTGGTGACCACGATGCCGAGAGTGGTGGTGACGCCGTGCTTGGCGAACAGTTCCTTTGCCTGGTACTCCATCAGGTCCACGTCCCGCACCCTAGTCGGGTCCGTCCGGAGGGGCACGAGACGGCCCAGGATTCGTCCGGGCGGAGCGACGTCGGCGGCCGTCCGTAGGTTTCGGGGCATGAACGCCAAGGTGCAGTACTTCACCGCGACCACGCTCGACGGCTACATCGCCGACGAGCACGACTCGCTCGACTGGCTCTTCGAGGTGCCCCACGACGAGGACGACGGGTCCTGGGACGAGTTCATCGGCGACGTCGGCCCGATGGCGATGGGCGCGACGACCTATGGCTGGGTGCTGGACCGCTACCCCGAGATGCTCGAGGGGCCGGAGAAGTGGCGGGAGTTCTACGACGACCGCCCGTGCTGGGTGTTCACCCACCGCGACCTACAGCCGATCCCCGGCATCGACATCCGGTTCGTGCACGGCGACGTGCGTCCCGTGTACGACGAGATGGTCGCGGCGCTGCCCGACAAGAACGTGTGGATCGTCGGCGGAGGCGACCTGGTCGGCCAGTTCGACGACGCCGGCCTGCTCGACGAGATCTGGCTCGGCTACACGCCGGTCGTGCTCGGCGCCGGCGCCCCGCTGCTGCCGCGCCGGATCACCTCCAAGCGGATGAGCATCCGCAGGGTCGACCACAACGGCCAACGCATCCGGGTGATCCTCGACGTCCGCAGGCCCGGCGCGACCGACTGATCACGCCCTACGATCGACTCGTGTCCAAGTCTCGCTGGTCCATCGGTTCCCGTCGTTCGCTGCTGTCGATCGGCTCGGTCGACTCCGTGCTGTCCATCGGGAGCGTCGGGTCGTTCCTGTCGATCGGCAGCCTCTGGTCGTTCGGGTCGGTGTTCTCGATTGGCTCGAGCTTGAGCGCGTTCTCGGCGCTGTCGCACCTCTCGCGGGGCTCGCTGCTCTCCCACCGCTCCGACGAGTCCATCTTGGCGTCGGGGTCGCGACGCACGTTCGACGTACCCGAGGACTGACCCGCCCCGGCCGGCTTGGTCTCAGCTTGCGGCAGGAGCGCCGAACTCCTGGGCCACCCAGCCCGTGATCTCGGTGGTGGCCGCGCCGGGGGTGAACACCTTCTTCACGCCCATCTCCTCCAGGACCGGGATGTCCTCGTCGGGGATGATGCCGCCGCCGAAGACGGCGATGTCGGAGGCGTCGCGCTCGGCGAGCAGGCCGATCAGCGTGCGGAAGAGCGTCATGTGCGCCCCCGACAGCACGGAGAGGCCGATCAGGTCGGCGTCCTCCTGGATGGCGGTCTCCACGATCTGCTCGGGAGTCTGGTGCAGCCCTGTGTAGATGACCTCGTGACCGGCGTCGCGCAGGGCGCGGGCGACGATCTTGGCACCGCGGTCGTGACCGTCGAGGCCGGGCTTGCCGACCACGATCCGCACGCGGCCGCTGGATCCTGTCGACCTCATGGGCGCAGGCTACTCCGCGCTACCCGGTGCGAGGACGGGCATCCGCGGGGTGATGCTGCACACCCTGGGATCCGCCCTCGGCGCCTGTCAGGCCAGGCCCAGGGCGGGACCTTTGGCGGGCTTCAGGCGGGACCAAGGGCCCGACCTAGGGTGCGGCCTCGCCAAAACGTCCCCCATGCGGCACGGTTTGTGCACAATCGAAGGTGACGCGATTTTCGGGCTTGTGACACTTCCGTTACAGTCTGGGCTTCGTTGTCATATCCCCCTGAACCCTGGAGCACCCGACTTATGGGCCACCACCGAGCGGACGCGCGCGCTTCGCGCAGTCGTCGCTCGGCGACCCCGTCAGTGGGTCAGTACCCAGGAACCCACGTCGGCAGACGTGTGGCCCCCGCCACTCCCGCACCGGCCCGTCGCCGGGCGAGCTCGGGAAAGCGCTCGGCCGGCCACAAGTCGCTCTTCCGCGGGCTCCCGTCAGCGCCGATCTTGCTCGGCATCGCAGCGCTGGCCGTCTCGGTCGGCGGCGCCGTGAGCGCGGCCGATCCTCAGCTTCTCGGTGCCGCGGGCCACTCCTCACCGGCCAAGGTCATGCAGGCCAGCGCGGTCAGCGGCGCGGGTGGCGTGGCCTCCACCAGTCTCCTCGGTTCCCGCGGGCCGGTCGTCAGCCGTGACTCGCGTCGCGACGCCCAGTCCGACGCGGCCGGCAAGGATCTCGTCGCCGAGGCCGAGGCGCAAAACGAGGTGCGCACCGCGGCGCTCGCGAAGACAGCGAAGCTCGCCGAGAAGCAGGTGGCCAGGAACAGGCTCAACCTGTGGCAGCTGCCCGTGGCCGGCTATCACCTGACCGCAGGTTTCGGCGAGTACGGCTTGTGGTCGAGCTACCACACCGGTCTCGACTTCGCCGCTCCCAGCGGCACCCCGATCTACGCCGTCGCCAACGGCACCATCACCTCCGCGAGCTACGACGGCTCCTACGGCAACAAGACCGTGCAGACCCTCGAGGACGGCACCGAGCTCTGGTACTGCCACCAGACCTCCTTCACCGTCAGCAGCGGCGAGGTCGTCCAGGCGGGTGAGCTCATCGGCTACATCGGCTCCACCGGTCACGTCACCGGCCCGCACCTGCACCTCGAGGTCCGTCCCGGCGGCGGCGACCCGGTCGACCCCTACACCGCCCTGGTCGTCCACGGTCTGCAGCCCTGATCAATCTGACGGCGAGCAGGACCGGCTAGAGCTTCTCGACGGGCGCGTAGCGCAGCAGCAACCGCTTGACGCCCTCGGACCCGAAGTCGATCGAGGCGACGGCCTTCTCGGCGACGCCCTCCAGCGCGACGACGGTGCCGAGGCCGAACGAGTCGTGCACGACCCGGTCGCCCGGCTCGAGCGACGGGATCTCGCGGGCCGGCTTGGCCTTGGAGGCGGCGTCGGCACGCAGCGCGGCCGAGGAGAAGTTGCGACGCCCGGCGTCGGTCGGCGCCCCGAGCCGCCCGCCGCCACTACCTCCACCGGCGAGGTCGGGCCGGTTCCACACGGTCTGGGCCGCTTCGGTACGCCGCCACTCGACCAGGTCGACGGGCAGCTCGTTGAGGAACCGTGACCCGGGGTTGTGAGCGGGTGCGCCCCAGGCCGAGCGCATCAGGGCGCGCGAGACGTAGAGCCGCTGCTGGGCCCGGGTCACGCCGACGTAGGCAAGTCGGCGCTCCTCCTCGAGCTCGGGCTGGTCACCGAGCGAGCGCGAGTGGGGGAAGACACCGTCCTCCAGCCCGGTCAGGAAGACGACCGGGAACTCCAGGCCCTTGGCGGTGTGCAGGGTCATCAAGGTGACCACGCCGGTGTCGTCACCCTCGGGGCTGTCGGGGATCTGGTCGGCGTCGGCGACCAGCGCCACCCGCTCCAGGAAGTCACCGAGGCCCGGTGCCACCAGGCCCGCGTCGACGTCGGCGGGGTCGGCCGAGGGTCCGGCCTGTGGGTCGTCGGAGAACTCCCGGGCCACGGCCACGAGCTCGGCGAGGTTTTCCACGCGGGTGGCGTCCTGCGGGTCGTCGGACGCCTCGAGCTCGTCGAGGTAGCCCGACCGGGTCAGCACCGACTCGAGGATCACATCGGCCCGCTCGCCCGCGTCGACCATCGACTGCAGCTCTTGGACCATCGACACGAAACCCTGGATCTGGTGCAGCGATCGCGACGCCAGACCCGGCACTTCCTCAGCCCGCTGCAACGCCTCCCAGAACGTGATCCGCTCGCGCTCGGCGTACGAGTTGACGCACGCGACCGCCCGGTCGCCGATGCCGCGCTTGGGGGTGTTGAGGATGCGGCGCAGCGACACCTGGTCGGCCGGGTTGACCAGCATCCGAAGGTAGGCCAGCGCGTCGCGCACCTCGCGCCGCTCGTAGAAGCGCACGCCGCCGACGACCTTGTAGGGCAGCCCGACGCGGATGAACACCTCCTCGAAGACCCGGGACTGGGCGTTGGTGCGATAGAAGACCGCGACGTCTGCGGGCCGCGAGTGCCGCTCGTCGGTGAGCCGGTCGATCTCCTCGGAGACGAACCGCGCCTCGTCGCGCTCGTCGTCGGCGACGTAGCCGACGATCTGGGCGCCGTCGCCGGCGTCGGACCACAACCGCTTGGGCTTGCGGCCCTGGTTGTGGCCGATCACGGCGTTGGCGGCGTTGAGGATCGTCTGCGTGGAGCGGTAGTTCTGCTCGAGCAGGATCGAGGTGGCGTTGGGGAAGTCCTGCTCGAAGTCGAGGATGTTGCGGATGTTGGCCCCGCGGAACGCGTAGATCGACTGGTCGGCGTCGCCGACGACCATCAGCTCGGCCGGCGGGACGCGCTCGGGCGCTTCCTCGGGCGGCAAGCTGGGCGAGGAGAGGGCGTCGTACGGCGTCTCCTCCATCTGGTCGGCGCAGAGCTGGTGGATCAGGGCGTACTGCGCGTGGTTGGTGTCCTGGTACTCGTCGACCAGCACGTGGCGGAACCGGCGACGGTAGGTCTCGCGGACGTCGGGGAACTGCTGGAACAGGTGGACGGTCATCATGATCAGGTCGTCGAAGTCGAGGGCGTTGGCCTCGCGCAGGCGGCGCTGATACATCGTGTACGCCGCCGACATCGACTCCTCGAACCGGTTGCGGGTGTCCTGGGCCGCGTCGTCGGCGTCGCGCAGGTCGTTCTTGTGGTTGCTGACCCAGTGGAGGACGGCTCCGGGCTGGTAGCGCTTGGGGTCCAGGTCGAGGTCGCGCAGCACCAGCGTCATCAGCCGCTTGGAGTCGGCGGCGTCGTAGATCGAGAAGTTGGACTTGAAGCCGAACTTGTCGATCTCCTTGCGCAGGATCCGCACGCAGGCGGAGTGGAACGTGCTGACCCACATGATCCGGGCGCGCCGCCCGACCAGGGCCTCGACACGCTCCTTCATCTCCGCGGCGGCCTTGTTGGTGAAGGTGATCGCCAGGATCGAGCCGGGGTGGGCCTTGCGCTCGGTGATCAGCCAGGCGATCCGCCGGGTCAGCACCCGCGTCTTGCCCGACCCCGCGCCCGCGACCACGAGCAGCGGCGCACCTTGGTGGACCACGGCCGCCCGCTGCGGCTCGTTGAGCCCCTCGAGCAGCTCGTCGCGGGTCGGCTGACGCGGGGTCGCCGGGGCCCCCTCGTCGGTCGGCACCCGGTCGAGCTCGGGGATCGGCAGGGCTTCGGTCATCTCACTGAAACCCTACGTGCCAGCGCCCCCGGGACGCCTCACCACCGATTCGTCTGCGCCTTGCTGTGGGTTTCTCCGCTTGCGGGTGCAGACGAATCGGTGTCGGCCACGATCAGGTCCAGAGCAGCGCGACGCCGATGTTGGCGAGAGCCAGCACCAGCAGGCCCCAGTAGAGGCCGGCGGGGATCCGTTCCTTGCGCAGGTTGGCCATCACCAGCACGAGGATGACCAGCCCGATCGCGAACTTCACCGCGATCTTGGTGTGGTTGACCGGGTCGTCGCCGGCCTCGAGCACGCCGACGAGGAAGATGCCCGCGAGGAAAGCCGTGCCGATGCCGTCGCGCATCAGCCCGTTGACCTTCTTCTCCGGCCGGGTGACCTGCACCAGCAGGCCGACCAGCAGAGCGAGGATGCCCGCCAGGTGGATCACCAGCAGGACGACGTGGGCGGTCTTCATGACCCGATCCTCACAGAAGGCGGCGGTCCGAGGCCCACTTGGTGAGCTCGTGCCGCGACGACAGCTGGAGCTTGCGCAGCACGCTGGACATGTGGGTCTCCACGGTCTTGATGGAGATGAACAGCTCCTTGGCCACCTCCTTGTAGGCGTAGCCGCGGGCGATCAGCCGCATCACCTCCCGCTCACGCTCCGAGAGGCGGTCGAGGTCCTCGTCGACGGCGGCCACCTCGATCGAGCCGGCGAAGGCGTCGAGGACGAAGCCGGCTAACCGGGGCGAGAACACCGCGTCGCCTGAGTCGACGCGCTTGATCGCGTCGACGAGCTCGGGCCCGGTGATGGTCTTGGTGACATAGCCCCGGGCGCCGCCGCGGATGGTGCCGATGACGTCCTCGGCGGCGTCGCTGACCGACAGCGCGAGGTAGCGGGTGTCGGGCGCCTGGGCGCGCTTGATCACCTCGACGCCACCGCCGCCGGGCAGGTGCACGTCGAGGAGTACGACGCCAGGTTGCTGCGCCTGGATCGCCGTGACGGCACTGTCGACGTCGGCCGCCTCGGCGACCACGTCGACCGCGTCGCCGAGCTCGGCGCGCACGCCCACCCGGAACATCGCGTGGTCGTCGACGATCACCACACGCACTCGCCCGTTGGGCCCGCTGGATGGCCCGCTGGATGGCCCGCTGGATGGCCCGCTGGATGGCTCAGCCATTGCTCTCCTCGTCTCCGCCGGTGCGCGGCAGCCGCAGCCGCACCTCGGTCCCCTCGCCCGCCGTCGACCGCACCTCGGCGGTGCCGCCGTGCCGTCGCATCCGGTCCACGATGCTCCCGCGCACGCCCATCCTGCCCTCGGGCACGGCGTCCGGGTCGAACCCGACGCCACGGTCGCGGACGAAGACCTCGACCGCCGACGGCGAGACCTCGGCGTACAGGTCGACCTTGCCGGTGCCGGCGTGCTTGGCGGCGTTGATGAGGGCCTCGCGGGTCGCGTTGACGAGCGCCCGCTGCTGCTCGGTGAAGGGGCAGTCGCCGACGCACACCACGTCGACCGACACGCCGTGGGCGTCCTCGACCTCGGCCGCGACCGCCCGCATCGCGCTCGCGAGCGTGTCGGCGGTGGTGCTCTCGCCCTCGAAGAGCCACGAGCGCAGGTCGCGCTCCTGTGAACGGGCCAACCGGGCGACGAACGCCGCGTCGGTGGAGTTCTTCTGGATCAGCGCTAGGGTCTGCAGCACCGAGTCGTGCAGGTGAGCGGCCATGTCGGCGCGCTCCTGCGTGCGCACCCGCTCCGCGCGTTCGGCCGTCAGGTCGCCCGCGAGTCGGTAGATCCACGGGCCGATGGTGATCGCCAGGCCGAGAAATCCGACCGCTGCGGAGATCATCACGCTGTAGACGTCGCCCATCTGGCCCTCGCGCAGCGCGAAGACTCCGACGGCGATCAGGATCAGCACCAGTCCGGCTCCGACGCGGGCTACCGACTGCCAGCTGCCGGAGCCGAAGATCATCCGCACCGGGTCGATCCGGCCGGTGCTGTCGAGCCAGCGTTCGCGCTGCACCTCGTCGGCCTGTCGCCACAGCAGGGCGACGCCGACGGTGCCGATCAGGAGCGGCCAGAAGACCGCACCCTGGCCCAGCAGCGCCTCGATCACCAGCAGCACGCCGAACCCGAGCGCCGCGAGGGCGATCGCCGGACCGGCGTCGACGAGGCGGCGTACGCGGCGCGGACGGGAGCCTCGGCGGCTCGCACTCTCCAGGCCGGGGGCGGACGCCGCGAAGCGCTCGTCGGACGGCAGCACCATCCACAGGCCGGCGTAGAAGACCACGCCGAGCCCGCCCAGCGCGGCGGCCAGCACGAATCCCGCGCGCACCCACAGCACGGGCACCGCGAGGTGCGCGGCCAGGCCGGAGGCGACGCCGCCGATGATGGGCGACTCGGAGTCGCGGGTCGCGCGCCGGTAGGGACGACCGGCGTCGACGGTGGGTGAGCTGCTCATGAGGCTTCAATCGTCACACAGCGGCAGGAGCGTCACCATGAGGACGATCCCTGGGCCCACCCTGACCCCCGACCAAGCAGGACAGGGGCCTGGGGACGGGGGTGGATCAGGGGCGTCCCCGATGGTGTCAACGGCCGCGACAACGCAGGCTTGACCCATGACCACGATCCCGCCCGAAGCTCCCTCCTCACCCACGCCGCCGACCGGTCCCCGCGTCACCGGCGACGAGGTGCGCGACCTCAGCCGCCTGCGCCGCTCCGTCACCGACCGCAAGGTCGCAGGCGTGGCCGGCGGCCTGGCCCGCCACCTCGACATCGACCCCGTCATCCTGCGGGTCGCCTTCGTCGTGCTGTCGTTCTTCGGCGGCGCCGGGCTCATCGTCTACGCCGCCTGCTGGATCCTGGTGCCCGAGGAGGACGACACCAAGGCGCCGCTCGGCCTCGACGACCGCAGCCGCAGCATCGCGCTGCTCCTCGTCGGCATCCTCGGCGTGGCCCTGGTGATCGGCCGCTGGGACTGGTTCTGGGTGCCCGGACCGCTGATCCTCGTCGGCCTGGTCGTCTGGCTGGTGCTCTCGCGGCGCAACAACCAACGCGCCGAGTCCGCACTGCCGCCGTACGCCGCGCCGTACGCGCCCCCTCCTGCCCCGACATACGACCCGACGTACGACGCGGCGTACGACCCGACCGCAGCGTCGGGCCATGTGACGCCCGAGCAACGGGTCGCGCCGGCCTACAGCTACCCGCCGGCCCCGGCCTACGCCGCTCCGACCTACGCCGCCCCGACGGCTCCGGCCGCACCGGCCGGCCCTGTCGCCCCGGTCGCTCCCTTGGCTCCCGTGCGGCCCCGCAACCCGCGCAAGCGCGGCCCGATCCTGTTCTGGTTCACCCTGGCTCTGATCGCGCTCGCAGAGGGCGTGCTGGGCATGGTCGACCTGGCCGGCGTCGACGTCCCCGGCTCGGCGTACCCAGCCCTGGCCGTCGGGATCACCGCCGTGATGCTGCTCGTCGGGTCGGTCTACGGCCGCGCCGGTGGGCTGATCCTGGTCGGCTTCATCGCGACCATCGTCACCATTGCCAGCCTCGGCGCCGAGAAGTGGGACGGCGAGCGCGTCACCGACACGCCCACCTTGGCCAGCGGGGTGCAGAGCACCTACGACTACGACGTGGGCGAGTACGTGCTCGATCTGACGCAGGTCGCCGACCCGGAGAACCTCGACGGCCAGACCATCGAGATCAACGGCGACGTGGGCGACATCGAGGTCATCGTGCCCAGGGGCATGGATGTGGTGGCCACGGGCCACGTCAACGGTCCCGGTGACGTCGACCTGTTCGGCATCGACGAGGGCGGCATCGACGTCCAGCGCACCGACAGCATCGACGGCGGCACCGACGTCCCGACCCTCACCATCGACGTCGAGCTCGAGGTCGGCCAGATCACCGTCCGCACCGACCGTCCCTTCGTCCCCGCCCGCTGACGCCGATCCGCCACCACCAGGAGACCACCATGAGCACCTTCGACAGCCGCTACGCCGGCAGCACCGACCGCGTCAGCGGCCGCCATCCCATCAGCATCGGCCACCTCGTCATGGGCATCGCCTTCCTCGGCATCGTCGTGGTGTGGGCGCTGGTCGAGGCCGACGCCGTCAGCGGTGACGACATCCGCTGGCTGCTGCCTGTGCCGTGGGTGCTGGCCGGCCTCGCCGGCCTGATCGCCACCACCCGACGCGGCCGCCACGAGGAGCCGGCCTACGCCAGCCAAGCTCAGGGCTGGGTCGGTGACGACGAGCCCGTGACCCGCGGCTACGACCGCCTCGACGAGCTCGACGACCTGCCCGACCCCGTCATCTCCGACGAGATCCCGGCCGAGAGCGCTGCCGAGACCCCCGCCGAGGCCACGGCTGAGACCACCACCGACACCACCACCGACCCCACTGACGACACCACTGACGACACCCAGGAGAACCGATGAGCACCGCAACCAGCACCACGACCACCACCCGCCGCCTGGTCCGGCGTACCGACGACCGGATGATCGCCGGCGTCTGCTCCGGCGTGGCCGACTACTTCGGCGTCGACGTGACGCTGGTCCGGCTGATCGCCGTGGTCGCCGCCGTCCTCGGCTTCGGCACGCTGATCGTGGCCTACCTGGTCGCCTGGGTGCTGATGCCGCAGAGCTGATGTCTCAGGGCTGAGCCCTCACGGCAGGATGGGGGCCATGGCACTGCCCGGCTTCGACGGCCTCACCTCGCTGCCCGCACTCGACCACCCCGACCTCGTCGCGCCCTCGGTCTCCGCCGCACTCAGCGGCTGGCCGCGGGCCGGCGAGGTCGCCGTCGTCGAGATCGACCCCGACCTGGCCGACACGGCGGCGCTGACGGCGGCGTACGACCTGCCCCTCGAGGCGAGCGCCAACTGCGTCCTGGTGGCCGGCAGCCGGGCCGGCGAGGAGCGGATCGCCGCCTGCGTGGTGGCCGCCGACACCCGGGCCGACGTCAACAACGTGGTCCGCCGGCTGCTCGACGTGCGCAAGGCGTCGTTCCTGCCGATGGACCGGGCCGTCGAGGAGTCGGGGATGGAGTTCGGCGGCATCACGCCGGTCGGCCTGCCCGCAGGCTGGCGGCTGCTGGTCGACGCCTCGCTGAGGAGCGTCGACGCGGCGATGATCGGCTCGGGACTGCGCAGGTCGAAGCTGATCCTGCCCGGATCGGCGCTTTGCGAGCTGCCCGGCGCCGAGGTGGTCGACGGGCTCGGCAGGCCGGTCGCGGGCTAGCTGGTGGGCGAGGGCGAGGGCGTCAGGCTGCCTTCGGGGAGCTCGAACCAGCGCAGCGCGTCGAAGTCGTCGGTCAGGTGCGCCGAGTGTGAGCAGTCGGGCGGGGTGGTCGCGTCGATGATCGCGCGAGCCTCGGCGAGATAGCCGGCCAGCACCTCGACGTCGGCCGACGTGTCGTGACGTGGATAGGTCATCGCACCGGCCGCGTCGTAGGTCACGTCGGACAGCCGCAGCGGCGGCTCGGCCGGCCCGTCGCGGTGTCGCCAGAGCCCCGACGTCGTGTCGAAGTGATAGTCGCCGAGCAGCCGCCAGCCGTCGCGGGCGACCAGGCGGACGGCCTCGATGATGTAGTCGGCGACCTCGTCGCCGAGGAAGTAGTTGAAGTTGACCCGCACCCAGCCCGGCTTGATGCCCTCGCACCCGCCGGCGATCTGCTCCTCGAAGCGGTGCGACTCCTCGAGGCCGATTCCGAGAAGCCGGTGGCCGTAGGGGCCCGCGCACGAGCAGCCGCCCCGGGTCTGGATGCCGAAGAGGTCGTTGAGCACGGCCACCACGAAGTTGTGGTGGAGGTAGTCGCCGCTCGGCGCGCGCACCACGAAGCTGACGATGGAGAGCCGCCGCGCATCGAGGTTGCCGAGGATCTCGATGGTGGGCTCGGCCTGCCAGGCGTGGACGGCCCGCTCGAGCAGCGCCTCCTCGTGTGTCTGGATGGTGGCCGCGCCGACGGCCTGCTTGAGCTGGAACACCAGTCCCGCGCGGATCGACTCGACGATGGCGGGGGTGCCGCCCTCCTCGCGGTGGGCCGGGTCGTCGAGGTAGCGGTGCTCGACGGGGTTGACGTACATGACCGTGCCGCCGCCGGGCACGACCGGCACCCGGTTGGTCATCAGCTCGCGCCGGACCACCAGGACGCCGGGGGTGCCGGGACCGCCGATGAACTTGTGGGGAGAAAGGAAGATGGCGTCCTTGTAGGCCCCGGGGTCGACGCCGTCGGGCGGATACATGTCGATGTCGACGTACGGCGCGCACGCGGCGAAGTCCCAGAACGACAAGGCCCCGTGGGCATGCAGCAGCGTCGCGATGCCGAACGTGTCGGAGACGATGCCCGTCACGTTGCTCGCGGCCGAGAACGAGCCGATCTTGAGCGGCCGGTCGGCGTACTTCTCGAGCTCGGCCTTGAGCTGGGCCTGGTCGATATGGCCGTCGGCGTCCTCGCTGATGGTGACCACGTCGGCGATGGACTCGCGCCACGGCAGCTCGTTGGAGTGGTGCTCGAAGGGCCCGATGAAGACGACGGGCCGCTCGTCGAGCGGGATCTGGTCGGTCAGGTGGTAGCGGTCGTCGAGCTCGGCGGGGATGCGCAGGCCGAGGATGCCGATGAGCTTGTCGAGGGCGGCCGTGCTGCCGGAGCCGGAGAAGACCACGATCGTCTCGTCGTCGCCGCCGACGGCGTCGCGGATCAGCCGGCGCGCGTCCTCGCGGAGCCGGGTGGTCTGCAGGCCCGTGCCGCTGGCCTCGGTGTGGGTGTTGGCGTAGCGCGGCAGCACCTCGTCGCGGATGAAGTCCTCGATGAACCCCAGGCTGCGGCCCGACGCCGTGTAGTCGGCGTACGTCACCCGGCGCGGGCCGTAAGGCCCCGGCATCACCTGGTCATCGCCGATGACGGCCGCCCTGATCCGCTCGAGGAGCGGCGGGGTTGCGGGCTCGGTCACCCCCTCATCCTCCCACCCGGATGTGGCGCCCGACGAGTTGGAGCAGTTGGTCCTCGGCGGGTAGTCCCTGCACCCGCCTGGCACTCCTTGCGACCGTGACAGTGGTTCTGTCACAGTTGCCAGGGTGAAGCTATCGACGCAGCTGATGTACTCCGGCAACCCCCGTGAGGCCGCCGACCAGGTTGCGGCGCTCGAGGACGCCGGGCTCGACACGGTGTGGGTGGCGGAGGCCTATGGCTTCGACTCACCGACGCTGATGGGCTACCTCGCCGCCAAGACCGAGACGATCGAGATCGGGGCGGCGATCCTCAACGTCTACTCCCGGACGCCGAGCGCGCTGCTCCAGACCGCCGCCGGCCTCGACAACGTCTCGGGCGGCCGGGCGATCATCGGCCTCGGCGCGAGCGGCCCGCAGGTGATCGAGGGCTTCCACGGAGTGGCGTACGACAAGCCGCTCGGCCGCACCAAGGAGATCGTCGACCTGATCCGGCGCGGCCTGCGCCGCGAGACGCTGGTCCACGACGGGATCTTCACGCTCCCCCTCCCCGAGGGACAGGGCACGGGCCTCGGCAAGCCGCTCAAGCTGCTCACCAAGCCCGAGCGGCCGGCTGTGCCCCTCTACATAGCGGCGCTGGGCCCCAAGTCGGTCGAGGGCGCGGCGACGTACGCCGACGGCTGGCTGCCGTTCCTGTTCCTCCCTGAGAAGGCGAAGGACGTCTGGGGCGACGCGATCGCGACCGGCACGGCCAACCGCCAGGAGGGTCTTGGCCCGCTCGAGATCTCCGCCGGCGGCATGGTGGCCATCGGCGACGACGTGAAGGGGATGCTCGACTTCGCGCGCCCGCTCTACGCCCTCTACGTGGGCGGCATGGGCGCCCGCGGCAAGAACTTCTACAACGACCTGGCCTGCAAGTACGGCTTCGAGAAGGAGGCCAAGGAGATCCAGGACCTCTACCTCGGCGGCAACAAGCGCGACGCCGAGGCCAAGGTGCCTCTCGAGTGGCTCGAGGCGGGCAACCTCGTCGGCCCGGCGTCGTACGTCAAGGAGCGCATCGCCGCCTTCGCCGAGGCGGGGGTGACCAACCTCCAGGTGCTGCCGGCGACCGAAGACCCGGCAGCAACCGTGCGTCAGCTCAAGGAATGGGTGGCGTGAAGCTGCCCCACGGCTGGCATCGCCGCGGCCGCTACGCCAACCTCGAGCGGATCAAGTCCCTTGATCCGGCGACGGACGCCGACGAGATCCTCAGGCTCACCAGCCGCCACGACTTCCCCTGGGACTACCAGCAGGGCACGGGTGTGGCGTTCATGCGCGACTACGGCATCCCGTCGATCGCGGCGCTGCTCGACCGCACCGGCGAGTTCGAGCACCACGGCGTGAAGCGCTACGACGACACCCTGCTCATCGGCGACGAGGCCACCCTCGACGGGATCGACTCACCGCGTGGCCGCGCCGCGGTGCGCCGGCTCAACCGCATCCACGGGCACTACGACATCCCCGAGGACGAGTTCCACTACGTGCTCGCCACCACGATCGTCGGCCCGGTCGAGTGGATCAACGAGTACGGCTGGCGCCCCCTTCACCCCCACGAGCTGCAGGCCATCGCCCACGTCACCACGAGGTTCGGCGAGCTGATGGGGCTGCGCGGGCTGCCGACGACGTACGACGGCTACCTGGCGCTGCTGCACGGCTACGAGGCCGAGCGGTTCGCGTTCACCCCTGCCAGCAAGCGGCTCGCCGAGGCCACCGTCAGGATCGGCCGCGAGATCGCACCGTTGCCGCTGAAGCCGCTGGCCCGCCGGGTCACCATCGCGCTGATGGACGAGCCGCTGCGAGAGGCGCTCGGGATGCCGCGGCAACCGGCATGGTTCGTCGCCGCTCTCAAGCGGTCGCTCAAGCTGCGAGGCTGGGCGCTGCGCACGTTCGCAAGCCCCCGCACGGAGCCGTCCCGGCACCGGCCCACGACGTACCCCCACGGCCACACGCTCGCGGACATCGGCCCGGCGTCGATGCTCGAGACGCTCAACGACGCCAGGAGCAGCGCATGACGAGACGAGCCGTCTTCGACGAGGAGCACGAGAGCTTCCGCGACGCCGTCGGCACCTTCCTCGACAAGGAGGTCGTGCCCCACCACGACCAGTGGGAGAAGGACGGCATCGTCGACCGTGAGGTGTGGGCCAAGGCCGGCGCCCAGGGCCTGCTCGGGCTGCAGCTCGACGAGGAGTACGGCGGCGGCGGCACGCCCGACTTCCGCTACAACGCGGTCATCGGCGAGGAGATGACCCGACGCGGCGTCTATGGTGCGGCGTTCCCGCTCTTCAACGACATGATCGTGCCCTACCTCGGGGCGAGCGCGAACGACGAGCAGAAGCGGCGCTGGTACCCCGGCCTGTGCTCGGGCGAGACGATCGCCGCGATCGCGATGAGCGAGCCGGGTGCGGGCTCCGACCTCCAGGGCATCCGCACCTCCGCCGTCGACGCCGGCGACCACTACGTGCTCAACGGCCAGAAGACCTTCATCTCCAACGGCATCCTGGCCGACTTCGTCGTGGTGGTCGCCCGCACCGATCCCGAGGCGGGCCACCAGGGCATCAGCCTGCTGGTCGTCGAGCGCGGGATGGATGGCTTCGAGCGCGGCCGCAACCTCGACAAGGTCGGCCAGCACGCCCAGGACACCGCCGAGCTGTTCTTCACCGACGTACGCGTGCCCAAGGAGAACCTGCTGGGCAAGGAGGGCGAGGGTTTCCTCTACCTGATGACCAACCTGTCTCAGGAGCGCCTCTCCATCGCGGTCTCCGCCGCCACGGCGTGCGAGCGGATCTTCGAGCTGACGCTGAAGTACGCCGGCGAGCGCACCGCCTTCGGCAAGCCGATCGGCAAGTTCCAGCACAACCGGTTCGTAGTCGCCGAGATGGCCACCGACGCCCACATCGCGCGGGTCTTCATCGACGACTGCCTCGCCCGCCACGTGCGCGGCGAGCTCGACGCCAAGACGGCGTCGATGGCCAAGTGGTGGACGACCGAGCTGCAGAACAAGCTGGTCGACCAGGGCGTGCAGATGCACGGTGGCTACGGCTACATGCTGGAGTACCCCATCGCCCGCGCCTGGGTGAACAGCCGCGTGCAGACCATCTACGGCGGCACCACCGAGATCCAGAAGGAGATCATCGGCCGCAGTCTCGGGCTGTAACCGTCCTCCGGTTTCGAGACAGGCGCTAGCGCGCCTTCCTCAACCTCCGGATGTCACGATTCGGTCTCCGCACTCGTCGATTGACTGGAAGCCGATGAGTTCGCAACCCTTTCAGGGTCTGTTCAGGGGATATCCGGATGACCATGTCCCCGCTACGTGATGGAGTTCTCCTCATGCATCGTCAGATCGCCGGCCGGCTCACCGGTCGAGTCACCAAGTGGTTGGTCCTCGTCGCGTGGATCATCATCCTCGTCGTGATGGGCGGCTTCTCCGCCAAGCTCACCGACGTCCAGAACAACGAGGCCTCGTCGTGGCTGCCTGAGAGCGCCGAGTCGACCAAGGTCCTCGAGGAGCTGTCGACCACCGTCGACCCCAACGACATCCCGACCCTCGTCGTCTACCACCGGGAGGCCGGGCTGACGTCCGAGGACCTCGCGGCCATGGACGAGCAGGCCGCCGAGATCGCCGAGGTCGACGGTGTCACCGACGCGGGCGTGCTGTCGCCCAACGTCGCCGAGCAGCAGGGCCTCCCGGTCCAGCTGATCTCCGAGGACGGCCAGGTGGCCTACCTCTACCTCACGTTCAACTTCGGCGAGAACGGCTGGACCGACATTCCGGCCGCCGCCGACGAGGTCCGCGAGATCGCGCAGGTCGACGGCGTCACCGTCCACCTGGCCGGCTACGGCGGCCAGGCGGCCGACTCGGCCGAGGCGTTCGAGGGCATCGACACCAACCTGATCATGATCACGCTGCTGGTGGTCATCGTGATCCTGCTGTTGACCTACCGCAGCCCGGTGCTGTGGTTCCTGCCGATCCTCAGCGCGATCTTCGCCTACGGGACGTCGGCGGGCGTGGTCTACCTGCTGGCCAAGTACGCCGACCTCACCGTCAACGGCCAGAGCCAGGCGATCCTGGGCATCTTGGTCATCGGTGCGGGCACCGACTACGCCCTGCTGCTGGTGGCGAGGTACAGGGAAGAGCTCCGTCGCCACGAGGACCGGCACGAGGCGATGGCCTTCGCGCTGCACCGCGCCGCGCCCGCCATCCTGGCTAGCGCCGCCACGGTCGTCGTCAGCATGCTCTGCCTCACTTTCGCCGAGCTCAACTCCACCGCCGGCCTCGGCCCGGTCCTCGCCGTCGGCATCAGCATCACGTTCCTGGTGATGGTCACCCTCCTGCCGGCCCTGCTGGTCATCTGCGGGCGCTGGGTGTTCTGGCCGAAGCGGCCGACGTTCGGCTCCGACGAGCCCACCAGCCACGGCTTCTGGGCCCGCGTGGGCAGCTGGATGGCCCCCAAGCCGCGCAAGGTCTGGATCGTCACCGCCGGCCTGCTCGCCATCGCCTGCCTCGGGCTCTTCCGGCTCGATGCGTCGGGCCTCTCGACGGAGGACACCTACACCAAGGAGTTCGACTCGATCAAGGGACAGCAGCTGCTGGCCGCACACGGCCTGGCCGACAACTCCAACACCATCCAGGTCGTGGCCAACACCGATGCCCTGCCCGAGGTGCAGGAGGCGCTGGCGGGGGTCGACGGTCTCGGCGATGCCCGTCCCGCCCAGGACCTGGGCACCGGGCGTTCCTACTTCGAGGCCACGATCAACGCCGACATCTCGTCCCCGGCCGCGTTCGAGATCGTGGAGTCCTCCCGCGATGCCGTCCACGGGGTCGACGGGGCCGATGCTCTGGTCGGTGGCGGGGCAGCGTTCTACCTCGACACGAAGGTCGCCTCGACCCGCGACAACAAGGTGATCATCCCGATCGTCCTGATCGTGGTGTTCCTGATCCTGGTCGGTCTGCTGCGGGCGCTGACGGCGCCGCTGATCCTGATCGGCACGGTGATCCTGTCGTTCGGCGCTGCGCTGGGCATCTCGGCGCTGTTGTTCGAGTTCGTGTTCGGGTTCGCGGGCTCCGATCCGGGCTTCCCGCTGTTCGCGTTCGTGTTCCTGGTCGCTCTGGGCATCGACTACAACATCTTCCTGATGACCCGGGTCCGGGAGGAGACGCAGAACTCCGGGACTCGCAAGGGCTCGCTGGTGGCGCTCGCCTCGACCGGCGGCGTGATCACCTCGGCCGGCCTGGTGCTGGCCGCGACGTTCCTGGTCCTCGGCACCATCCCGGTCGTGTTCCTGGCCGAGATCGGCGTCGCGGTCGCCCTCGGGGTCATGCTCGACACGCTGATCGTGAGGTCGGTGCTGGTCACGGCGATCAACCTCGACCTGGGCGGCAAGATCTGGTGGCCGAGCAAGCTCGACCGGGGCGACGCCCCGCCGGACCTACCGGCACCGGAGCCCGAGGACGCCATCGCCCGCTAGCCGCTCCGGCACGTTCGCCCTGACGCCCCTCTGTTGGTCGCCGAGACCGGCGGAGGGGCGTCCGCGTGGTCGACTAGCCTGGCGATGATGGCCGACCACCCCACCCCGCAGGAGATCCGCCGAGCGCTGGCCCGCGTCGATCGGGGAGCCGCGATCGACGCCGCCGAGGCGACCGCGCTGCTGGCGGCCCGCGGTGCCGACCTCGACCGCCTGTGCACCGCGGCCGCTCGGGTGCGCGACGCCGGCCTGGTCGCAGCCGGCCGGCCCGACGTGGTGACGTACTCGCCCAAGGTCTTCATCCCGATCACCCGCCTGTGCCGGGACCGTTGCCACTACTGCACGTTCGTGACCGTGCCCGGCAAGGTGGGTGCGCCATACCTCTCCCCAGACGAGATCCTCGCCGTGGCCCGCGAGGGGGCTTCGCTGGGCTGCCTGGAGGCGTTGTTCACCCTTGGTGACCGGCCGGAGGAGCGCTGGCCCGAGGCCCGCGCCTGGCTCGACGAGCAGGGTTACGACTCCACGCTGGCCTACGTGCGCGCGATGGCGGTGCGGGTGCTCGAGGAGACGGGACTGCTGCCCCACCTCAACCCCGGCGTGATGTCGTGGGCCGAGCTCAACCGGCTCAAGCCGGTTGCCCCGTCGATGGGGATGATGCTCGAGACCACGTCGCGGCGGCTCTTCGAGACCAAGGGCGAGGCCCACTACGGCTCCCCCGACAAGGACCCGGCGGTGCGGCTCCGCGTGCTGGAGGACGCCGGCCGGCTGTCGATCCCCTTCACGACCGGACTGCTCGTCGGCATCGGCGAGACACTCACCGAGCGGGCCGAGACGATCTTCGCGCTGCGCGGCGTGGCCAAGCAGTTCGGCCACGTGCAGGAGCTCATCGTCCAGAACTTCCGGGCCAAGCCCGACACCGCCATGCGACACAGCGACGACCTCCCCCTCGACGACTACCGCGCCGCCATCGCGGTCACCCGGCTCGTGCTCGGACCCAAGGCGCGGGTGCAGGCGCCGCCCAACCTCGTCGAGCCCGAGGAGTGCCGGCTGCTGCTGGCCGCCGGCATCGACGACTGGGGCGGCGTCTCGCCGCTCACCCCCGACCACGTGAACCCCGAACGCCCCTGGCCGTCGCTGGAGGCCCTGCGCACCATCACCGCCGCTGCCGGCCTGGAGCTGCGAGCACGGCTCACCGTGCACCCCGAGTACGTCGTCACCGGCGAGCCGTGGCTCGACCCGAGGGTGTTGCCCCACGTGGCGGCCCTGGCGGCGCCCGACGGTCCACACAGGGGCCTCGCCCTACCCGGCGTACGGCCCATCGGCTTGCCCTGGCAGGAGCCCGACCCCGCCCTGGCGCACGCGAGCACCGGCCGCGCCGACCTGCACACGGCTGTCGACACCGAGGGCCGGTCCGCCGACCGCCGCTCCGACTTCGACACCGTCTACGGCGACTGGGACTCGCTGCGCAGCGGGATCGTCCCTGACGTCTGGGTTGGTTCCGAGCCCGACAAGCAACCCAGACGTCAAGGACTATCGAGCGAGACCGCTGGGCGGAACGCGCTGAATGCGGCTGAGCGGGACCCGAGCGGCCTGACCGACGAGCAGGCGCTGACCCTGATCACCGCCGAAGGTGAGCTGTTGGAGCAGGTGTGCCGGCTGGCCGACGACCTGCGCCACGACGTGGTCGGCGACGAGGTGACCTACGTCGTCAACCGCAACATCAACTTCACCAACGTCTGCTATGTCGGCTGCCGGTTCTGCGCGTTCGCGCAGCGGCGCACCGACGCCGACGCCTACTCCCTCTCCCTCGACGAGGTGGCCGACCGCGCCGCGGAGGCGTGGGACCTCGGCGCGACCGAGGTGTGCATGCAGGGCGGCATCGACCCGGAACTGCCCGGGACGGCGTACTTCGACCTGGTGGCCGCCGTGAAGCGCCGGGTCCCCGACATGCACGTGCACGCCTTCTCGCCCATGGAGATCGTCAACGGGGCCAGCCGCACCGGCCTGTCCATCGAGGACTTCCTGATCAAGGCGCGCGAGTCCGGCCTCGACACCATTCCCGGCACGGCCGCCGAGATCCTCGACGACGAGGTGCGTTGGGTGCTGACCAAGGGCAAGCTCCCGGCCGCCACGTGGGTGGAGGTCGTCACCACCGCCCATCGGGTCGGGTTGAGGTCGAGCTCGACGATGATGTACGGCCACGTCGACAACCCGCGGCACTGGATCGGCCACCTGCGGGTGCTGCAGCGGATCCAGGACGAGACGGGTGGTTTCACCGAGTTCGTGCCGCTGCCGTTCGTGCACCACTCGGCGCCGATCTACCTGGCCGGCGTCGCGCGACCGGGACCCACCCACCGCGACAACCTCGCGGTCCACGCGCTGGCGCGGATCCTGCTGCACGGCCGGATCGACCACGTGCAGACGTCGTGGGTCAAACTGGGCGTCGACGGCACCCGCGCAATGCTGCAGGCCGGCGCCGACGACCTGGGGGGCACGCTGATGGAGGAGACCATCTCGCGGATGGCGGGCTCGGAGCATGGCTCTGCCAAGACCGTGGCCGAGCTGACCGAGATCGCCGCCGGCATCGGGCGGCCCGTACGCCAGCGCGGCACGACGTACGACGTCCCCGCGGCGCGGGGCTGAGATGTCGGGGCTGTCGGGGGTCAGCGTCCTGCTCCGGCTCTGGGAGCAGTCCGGTCGACGGCTGCGCGAACGCTGCCGCGGGCTCACCGACCCGGAGTTCTTCTGGGAGCCGGCACCCGACTGTTGGAACATCCGGCCCGACGAGCAGCACGTGGGTGGCTGGTCGTACGAGTACGAGTTCGCGCCGGCCGAGCCGGCGCCGGTGACGACTCTCGGCTGGCGGCTGGTGCACATCACAGCCGGCAACCGGGTCTACTGGAACCACGCCTTCGGCGACGCCACCTTGACCTTCCTCGACCTGGTGGTGCCGCACACCGCGGCCGACGCCCTCGAGGTCTGGGCCGAGAGCCGCCGCCCGGTCACCGCCTGGCTGGCCGACGCGACTGACGCCGACCTGGTCGAGATGCGCCCGACGCACCTGCCCGAGCGCGAGATGGCTGCCGGCGAGCAGGTGCGCACACTGGTCGACGAGCAGATCCACCACGGCGCCGAGATCGCGCTCCTGCGCGACCTGTTCATCCGCGCCCAGCCCGCCGCGGGCGATCAGCCCGTCTGACGGACCCGGCTGTCGAGGTATACCGGCAGCGACTCCAGGCCGTAGACGATGGAGCGGTCGTGGAAGACCAGCTCGCTGGCGTCGACGGCCAGCTCCAGGCGCGGGAAACGCCGGGCCAGGGCGGGGTACGCCGCCCGGAGCTCCATCCGCGCCAGCTCGGCACCGACACAGCGGTGGAAGCCGTGCCCGAAGGCGAGGTGAGAAGGCGTCGCGCGGTCGGGGTCGAGGGTGTCGCCGTGGGTGGCGCGCGGATCGCGGTTGGCGGCCGGCAGGTGGGCGAGGACGACGGAACCCTTGCGGATGCGTTGACCGCCGAGCTCCATGTCCTGCTTGGCGAACCGCGGGAACGAGATCTGCACGACGGCGAGGTAGCGCAGCAGCTCGTCGACGATCGGCGCCACGCTGGCGTCCTCGGCGATCAGGCGGTCCCAGAGGTCGCGCCGGTCGAGCAGCACGGCCGTGCCCAGCCCGAGCATCGAGGCGCTGGTCTCGAGGCCACCCGTGAACGCGCCGTCGGCCAGCCCGGCCAGGTCGAAGTCGGTGATCTCGTCGCCGTGCTCGCGGATGATCTGGCCGATCAGGCCGGGGCCGGGGTCGAGCCGCTGGCACGCGGTCTCCTCGAACAGGAACTGGCGCGACCCGCCAACCGCGCCCATGGTGCCGATGCCGCCGCCGGTGACGTCGAAGCGGGCACTGGCCATCGAGCGGTACTTCTCCCGCTCCTCGACCGGCAGACCCAGCAGCTCGCAGATCACCAGGAACGGCACCGGGAACGCGAACGTCTGGGCCAGGTCGACCGGCTGCCCGTCGGCGCCCAGCCGCTCGGTCTCGTCGAGCTGTCCCTCCACGATGCGGTCGACGGCCGGCTTGAGGCGGGCCAGCCGGCGCATCGTGAACTCAGGCGTCAACAGCTTGCGTAGCCGGGTGTGCTCGGGCGGGTCGGTGAAGCCCAGCCCACCGATGTCACCGTCCGAGGATCCCGACTTGCCCATGTAGGGCCGGATGTCGGTGGAGTACGACGTCTGGTCGGCCAGCATCTCTCGCGCCTCGGCGTCGCCGGTCACCAGCCAGACGTCGATGCCGAGGAAGGTGACCACCCGCGCGACCGGCCCCTTGGTCTCGCGGGTCTCTGCCAACCGGGAGATCGGCTCGACGCCGTCGCGGCGCAACGGCCAGGTCAGCCGCTCGGGCACCCGGTCGAGGCGCGCGAGGTCGATGCCGGGGCTGCGCGCGATCAGCGCGCGCCGCACCAGCGAGCGCACCGCCTCCACGACAGGAACCATTCCCATCCCCTCGGGTGAATCGACCGGATCGAACCGAATGCTACGTGCCGCGAGCCCCCGAGCGTGCCACCCGACCTTGGAACCAGGGAAGTCTCAGGGTGCTGCGCGGAGGCGCCGGGTGTCCTAGGCCCGTTCGCTGCCACCCAAGATGCGGGCGTACGACAAGTCTTCGGTGGCCCGTGGCTCGAGCTCGACTGGGCCGAGCAGTTGTTGCACCACGGTGGTGAAGAGCCAGGCGCGGAACGCCACCAGGGGCCAGCCCGCGTCGACGACAAGGCTCCGGTAGACGTCGTGGCCCAGCAGCATCACCACCAGGTCGGTGGCCCGGTCGGGGTCCAGCGCTAGAGCGTCGAGCTCAGCGAGGCGGTCCACCATCCGCCGCTGGCCGTCTCGCCGGCCGGCACTCACGGCCTGCCAGTACGACGCGACGTCGGCGTCGACGGCCACGCCGGCGGCGACCGCGGGCCACAGCGCGGCCACGCGCTCATAAATGGCGGTGCCGTGCTCCACGGCGAGGGCGAGGACGCGCTGGGCCGACGTGGTCGACAGCATCTCGCGGGCCCATGTCCGCTCCATGACCGGGGCAGCCGCTTCATCACCGGCCGCGGTGACCTCGACGAGCTCACGGAGCAGCAGGCCTTTGGTTCGGAACGTGTAGTACACCGTCTGCACGGCGACCCCAGCGCCGGCGGCAATCTGCTCCACCGTCGTGGCCGCGTATCCCTGTTGGACGAAGAGGTCGCTTGCCGAGGTCAGCATCCGACGCCGGGTGACGGACGCGCGCTCGGCACGACTGAAAACGGGCCTCTTGACGGATGGCTTCACGAGGCGCATTCTAGCTAGTGATGTCACTAGTGAAGGCACTAGTGAAATAAGAGGACTCGATCATGACCGTCATCCGCAGCTCCATCGTGGTCCGCTGCACGCGGGAGCAGGCCTTCGACTATCTCAGCGACATGCGCAACGAGCTCGAGTGGAACCCGGCGGCCGAGTCGGTCGAGAAGCTCACGGGCGGACCGGTCGGCATCGGGACCCGGTTCCGCGCGAAGTGGAAGAGCGGGCCTCCCGTCGAGGTGGAGTTGGTCAGGTACGACCGGCCAGACTCGTGGGAGGCCCACAACGGTGGCCCTCTTGAAGTGGCCTTCAAGGCTCGCCTCGAGTCCGTCGCCGAAGGCACGAGGCTGTGGGTCGACTTCGACGCGCGGCCGCACGGGTTGTTCCGCCTGGTCTTCCCACTGCTCCTAGTCAAGCTGCGGCGCGATGAGAAGGCCAACATGACCTACATCCGCGAGGCGCTGGAACGAGTGACGAGCTAGGGGTTCACTCCCACTCGATGGTGCCGGGCGGCTTGGAGGTGATGTCGACGGTGACCCGGTTGATCTCGCGCACCTCGTTGGTGATCCGCGTGGAGATCTTCTCCAGCAGGTCGTAGGGCAGGCGGGCCCAGTCGGCGGTCATCGCGTCCTCGGACGTGACCGGCCGCAGCACGACGGGGTGGCCGTAGGTGCGGCCGTCCCCCTGGACGCCGACGGAGCGGACCTCGGCCAGCAGCACCACGGGGAACTGCCAGATGTCCCGGTCGAGACCGGCGGCGGTCAGCTCCTCGCGGGCGATCAGGTCGGCCCGGCGGAGGATGTCGAGGCGCTCCTGGGTGACCTCGCCGATGATCCGGATGCCCAGGCCCGGGCCCGGGAACGGCTGGCGCCACACCATCGACGCCGGCAGGCCGAGCTGCTCGCCGACGAGGCGGACCTCGTCCTTGAAGAGCGTACGCAGCGGCTCGACCAGTGCGAACTGCAGGTCGTCCGGGAGGCCGCCGACGTTGTGGTGGGACTTGATGTTGGAGGTGCCGGCGCCGCCGCCCGACTCGACGACGTCGGGATAGAGGGTGCCCTGCACGAGGTACGCCGTGTCCTGGGCGCCGCTGGCCAGGTCACCGAAGACCCTCACCTCGGCTGCCTCGAACACGCGGATGAACTCGCGGCCGATGATCTTGCGCTTCTCCTCGGGGTCGACGATGCCCTCCAGCGCCCCGAGGAACTGCTCCGCGGCGTCGACCACGTCGAGGCTGTCGAACACGGCCTCGAAGTCGGTGCGGACCTGCTCGGTCTCGCCGAGGCGCATCATCCCGTGGTCGACGTACACACACGTCAGCCGGTCGCCGATGGCGCGCTGCACGATCGCGGCGGCCACGGCGGAGTCGACGCCGCCCGACAGCGCACAGATCGCCCGGCCCTCGCCGATCTGCTCGCGGATGGCCTCGACCTGCTCCTCGACGATGTTGACCATCGTCCAGGTCGGCCGGCAGCCGGCGATGTCGAGGAGGAAGTGCTCGAGCACCTGCTGGCCATGCTGGGTGTGCAGCACCTCCGGGTGCCACTGGACGCCCGCGAACCCGCGGGCGACGTCCTCGAAGGCCGCCACCGGCGTGCCCGACGTCGACGCGAGCACGGTGAAGCCTGACGGGGCCGCGGTGACCGAGTCGCCGTGGGACATCCACACGTTGTGCGCGGTCGGGATCGAGGCGAGCAGCGTGCCGGACTCGACCACGGAGACCGGCGTCCGGCCGTACTCGCGCGCGCCCGTCGGGGAGACCTCGCCGCCGAGGGCCTGGGCCATGATCTGGAAGCCGTAGCACATCCCGAACACCGGTACGCCGCCGTCGAACAGCGCCCCGTCGAGCGCCGGGGCGCCCTGCTCGTAGACCGACGACGGACCGCCGGAGAGCACGATCGCCTGCGGCTTGCGCGCCAGCATCTCGGCGACCGGCATCGTGTGCGGCACGATCTCGGAGTAGACCTTGGCCTCGCGGACCCGCCGGGCGATCAGCTGTGCGTACTGGGCCCCGAAGTCGACCACCAGGACCAGATCGTGCTCCGACATGCCCCGAGCCTATCGAGCGCAACTGCTTCGCTGGTCGAGCCGGGCGAGCGCCAGCGAGCCCGTGTCGAGACCTCTCTACCCGCCGGGTCTCGACACGCCGCTCGTTCCTCGCGGCGGCTCGACCACCGATCTCCCGACAGGGGTCAGGGCCCGACCGGGGAGGGAGGGATGGCCGGGCCCTGATCGCCGAGCGGGTGAGTACCCCTCCCGACACAACGGGTCCCCTCAGTGAGGGAGCACGGAATAGGGACCCGAACCGCTCAACGACGCCTCGCGAGGCTGGTTACGGGTGGGACCACAGAGAAATCAGGTGATGTCGACGAGCGGCAGCCGGAGGGCGCCGGGAGCGCTCGGCGGCACCGCCGGCGAGCGGGGAGCGACCGCCCCGATCCGCTCGTACGCCGCCCCCAGCGGCGGCCGCGGGTCGGCCTCGCCGCGGTTGGGCCACAGCGCCATCGCCCGCTCCGCCTGGGCGGTGATGGACAGCGACGGGTTCACGCCGAGGTTGGCCGAGATCGCCGACCCGTCGGCGACGTGCAGGCCCGGGTGGCCGAAGACCCGTTGGTAGGCGTCGACCACGCCGCTCTCGGCCGAGGCGCCGATCCCGCACCCGCCGAGGAAGTGGGCGGTCAGCGGCATCCCGAACGGCTCGCCGATGGCTCCGCCGGCGGTGCCGCCCATGATGTCGGCCATCCGACGGGCGGCCTCGTTGCCCTGCGGGATCCAGGTGGGGTTGGGCTCGCCGAGACCCTGCCGCGAGGTCATCACCCTGCGGCCGAACCGGTTGGTCTTCAAGAACGTGGTGATGGAGTTGTCGTGGCTCTGCATGACCAGGGCGATGATGGTCCGCTCCGACCAGTGCCTGAGGTCGTAGAGATCGAGCACGCGGGTCCGCTGCTGCCACATCTCGCGCAGCCAGGTGCGCCAGCGTGGAAGGTCGCCGCCCCCGTCGGTCAGCACCGTCTGCATCAGCGACATCACGTTGCTGCCCTTGCCGTAGCGCACCGGCTCGACGTGGGTGTGCTGGTCGGGATGGAAGGACGACGTGATCGCCACCCCGCGGCTGTAGTCGACCGCCGTGTCGGGGGCGATGGCACCCAGGATCGACTCGGAGTTGGTGCGCGCGAGGTGGCCGAGGCGGTCGGAGATCCGCGGCAGGTGGCCCTCGTCCTTCATCTGGTGCAGCAGTCGCTGGGTGCCCAGCGCCGAGGCGGCCAGCACCACCTGGTCAGCGGTCAGCACCCGGGTCGCCGACTCGCGTCGCAGCTTGGCCTTGGTGTGCCGCACGTGCACGGCGTACCCGCCTCCCAGGTCGTCGGAGCGCGGGGTGATGCGGGTGACCGTGGTCAGCGGCAGCACCTGGGCACCGTTCTTCTCGGCGAGGTAGAGGTAGTTCTTGACCAGCGTGTTCTTGGCGTTGTGGCGGCAACCGGTCATGCACTCCCCGCAGTTGCGGCACGGGTTGCGGTCCGGGCCCTCGCCGCCGAAGAACGGGTCGGCAACGAGGTCGTCGGGCGCCTGCCCGGGCCCGCCGAAGAAGACGCCGACGGGCGTCGGGTGGTAGGTCTCGCCCACGCCCATCTCGTCGGCCACCTGCTCCATCACGTCATCGCAAGGCGTCCGTACCGGGTTGTCGACGACGCCGAGCATCCGCTTGGCCTGGTCGTAGTACGGCGCCAGCTCGGCGCGCCAGTCGGTGATGTCGCGCCATGACGGGTCGTCGTAGAACGCGGGCAGCGGCTCGTAGAGCGTGTTGGCGTAGACCAGCGACCCGCCGCCGACTCCGGCTCCGGACAAGATCAGGCAGTCCTTGAGCGCGTCGATGCGCTGGATGCCGTAGAGGCCGACCTCGGGCCGGAACAGCCAGCGCTTCAGGTCGAAGGAGGTTGCGGCGAACTCGTCGTCGGCAAACCTGGCGCCCGCCTCGATCACGCCGACGCGGTAGCCCTTCTCGGTCAGCCGCAGCGCCGCCACCGAACCACCGAAGCCCGAGCCGACGACCAGGACGTCGAAGTGGGTCACGGGCGTCCGAGCTTCCTCATCAGCCGCAGGCTCGCCGTCATCACCTTGGCGTACGTCGGCTCCGACATGCCCAGCATCGGGGCGAACCGGATCAACCGCTGGGTAGCGACGGACTGCGACTCGGTGTAGCGGTGGATGCCTTCCGCACCCTGGCGGCGGCCGACGCCGGAGTCGCGCATGCCGCCCATCGGTGAGTCCACGCTGCCGAAGGTCGCGCTGAAGGCCTCGTTGATGTTGACCGTCCCGCACTTGACCAGCCGGGCGATGGCCCGTGCCCGCGATCCGTCGCGGGAGTAGATCGAGCCGTTGAGGCCGTACTCCCCCTCGTTGGCGCGGGCGATCGCGTCGGCCTCGTCGTGGAAGCGGTAGACCGCGATGACCGGGCCGAACGTCTCGTTGCCGAAGCACGCCATGTCGGGGGTGACGCCCTCGAGGATGGTGGGCTCGTAGAAGTACGGCGCCAGGTCGGGCCGGTGCCGACCGCCGGTGAGCACCCGGGCCCCCTTGGCGACCGCGTCGTCGACGTGGGCCATCACGGTCTCGAGCTGGGGCTGGGAGATGAGCGAGCCCATGTCGTTGCCCCAGTCGAGGGTGGCGCCGAGCGTCATCGCCTCGGTGCGGGCCACGAACCGGTCCACGAACCGGTCATAGATCTGGTCGGCGACGAACATCCGCTCGGTCGAGACGCACAGCTGGCCAGCGTTGGAGAACGACGCGCGCACGGCGCCCTCGGCGGCGCGCTCGATGTCGGCGTCACGCAGGACCAGGATCGGGTTCTTGCCGCCGAGCTCGAGCGAGCAGCCGATCAGCCGCTCGGCGCAGCCCCTGGCGACCTCGCGCCCGGTGGCGGTCGACCCGGTGAAGCAGATGTAGTCGGCGCGGCCGATGATCGAGCCACCGACCTCGGGGCCGGGGCCGGCCACGACCTGCCACAGGTCGCGCGGGAAGCCGGCCTCCTCCAGCAGTTCGGAGGCGAGCAGCGCCGACAGCACCGTCTGGGCGTCGGGCTTGGCCACCACCGCGTTGCCGGCGAGCAGGGCCGGCAGGCCGTCGCACAGCGCCATCGTGAAGGGGTAGTTCCAGGGCGAGATGATGCCGACCACGCCCTTGGGCACCCGGTTGACCTCGACGCGGGTGAGCAGGGGGATGGCGCCGATCATGCGCTGGGTGGCGAGGTGCCGGTGGGCCGTCCGGGCGTAGTAGCGGGCTGTCAGCGCGATGTGCATCGGCTCGTCGAACGCGTGCTTGCGGGCCTTGCCAGACTCCCACACGATCAGGTCGATGATCTCGTCCTGCCGGTCCAGCACGAGGTCGTGCAGCCGCAGCATGGCCGCCGCCCGCTCGTCGAGCGGGGTGCGCGCCCAGGCCGTCTGCGCGCGCCGGGCCCGGCGGAACGCCTCGGCCACGTCGGCGTCCGTCGACTGCGGCACGTGGGCCAGCGGCTGCCCGGTCAGCGGCGAGGAGACCACGACCGACTCGCCGCTCGTGGCGACCAGCCGGGTGGTCAGGGCGGCGGCGTACTCGGGCTCGAACGCGTAGGTGGCGCCCGGCTCGTGCTCGGGATCGTGCGGCCCGGTCAGCAGCGGGTCGCCCGGAGAGTTCTGGGCGGTCATGCCATCGACACTAGGTGACCCCGGTCACCCCTGCCACCGATCGTGGCACTTGACACATCGGGGGTTTTTGTCAAATCCCGTTGGGGAACTCCCGGAACGACGGCACGTCGGCGACCTCGGCCGGGAGCGCGAAACCCCACCACGCCGGGCTGACCACCTCGACCAGCTGGGCGATCGAGAGCACCGCGTCGGGGCGACGGATGTCCCACTGGTTGGACGGACCCTCGAAGCCGTTGGCAGCGGACGCCACCACGCGTACCCCGTCGGGCGTGAGTCGCTCCGCGACCAGCCGGATCCCGGTGCCGCCGCCGGCCGCCTCCGAGCGCTCCGCGTAGGTGCGCAGAAGCGAGCCGTCCGGCTGGTCGACGACCTGGCACTCGCGCATCCACTCCAGGCAGTGGAAGCCCTCCCGCGGGCTGACGCCTCCCGTGGCGAGGATCTGGGCGTCCTGGACGTTGACTCCCACAAGGCCGGCGCCGGAGCCGTCGGCAGGGGTGAACGCGAACTCGGCATAGGTGTCGCGGCTGTCCGGATACGGCGACTGCCCGGCGAAGTCGCTGCCGGTCCCGGGCGCGACATCGGTCACGGCGGCATACAAGGCGGCCGCGGTCAGCCGACCGTCCGCCGGCCGGGTCTCGGTGCGCGACGGAGCCTTAGGGCCCGCGTGCGCCTTGGCCGGCTTGTCGACGGCCTTGGCATGGTGTTCCCCACCGCCCTTGCTGGCCACGGGCGCGGCACCGCCACTCGGCAGCAGCTCGCCCGCCGCGACGGCCCCCGCGCCGACGACGGCGAGCACCGCGATGGCCGAACCGGCGGCTGCCAGCCGGCGGCCTCGCCGCAGCTTGGTGCCCTGCTCTCGCGACCGCTCCACCAGGGTGGCCAGGTCGGTGTGGTTGTGGTCGACGGTCTCGTGCATGCGGTCGCGCAGGGTGGTCATGACTGGTCCTCGGTCTCGACAAGGTCGGGCAGGTGGGTGCGGAGCCGGGCCAGCGCCCGCGAGGCGCGCGCCCGACAGGTGGACTCGCGGATGCCGAGGAGGTGCGCGGTGTGAGCGACGCTGAGGTCCTCCCAGTAGCGCAGCACCAGCACGGCGCGGTCCGATGGCGAGAGCCGGCGCAGGGCGGCCAGCAGATCCAGGCGCAGGCCGGGGTCCGGCTCGTCGCCACCGCTCACGGTGCTCTCGGGCAGCTCGCCGACCGGTCGCTCCGAGGAGCGGCGCAGGCGGCGGTGGGAGAGGAACGTTCGCAGCAGCACCGTCCGGGTGTACGCCGTCGGGCTGTCGGCCGCCGAGACCGTCGACCAGGCGGCGTACACCTTGGCGTACGTCGTCTGGGTCAGGTCCTCGGCCAGGTGGTGGTCTCCGCACAGCAGCAGCGCGGCGCGGTGCATGCGGTCCCCCGTGGCGAGGACGAACTCCTCGAACGAAGAGGGCCCGACGTCCAGGCGTCGGAGCTCGTCGCTCGTGTCCCGGGACAAGTCCTGCATCGTCACACCCGGTAGACGCCCGAGCGGCGGCTCGGCGTTACGGGCGGGTGCGGGAATTCTCGACGAGAACATGCGCCGGCCTCAGACGATGTCCGGTGCGCTGACCCTGGCCTCATCGGCCTCCTGGTCGGTGACCTTCTCCTGGCTCTGCCGCTCGGCCTCGACCCGGCGCAGGTAGTGGTCGACCTCGTCGGCCATGCGGGCCGCACTCCAGTCGAGCTCGCCCGCCATCAGCGCTGCCGCCGGCCCGGCGGCGTGGACGCCACGGTCGAAGGTCTCGATGGAGATCCGGGTACGCCGGGTGAGGACGTCGTCGAGGTGCCGCGCTCCCTCGTGGGTCACCGCATAGACGATCTCGGCGGCCAGGAACTCCTCGGCGCCCTCCAGCGGCTCGGCCAACCCGGGCCGGGCGTGCACGAGGGCGAGCACCTCGTCGAGCAGGCCCCCGTAGCGGCCGAGCAGGTGGTCGATCCGGCCCACCTCGAGGCCGGCCCGGCGGGACAGCAGCACCCGTTGGTTGGTGCGGGCCAGGAAGCCGTCGGCGCCGACGAGCGGGACCCGGTCGGTGATGCAGTCGGGACCTCCCGGACCGACGGCGACGTCGACGGCGTCCTTGGCCATCACGCGATAGGTCGTCAGCTTGCCGCCGGCGATCATCACCAGGCCCGGCACCGGTGCCACGACCGTGTGCTCGCGCGAGATCCGCGAGGTGGGCTCGCGGGCGCCGCGCACGAGCGGCCGGAGTCCGGCGTACACGCCTTCGACGTCGGTGTGGTCGAGCGGCTCGCGCAGCAGCGTGTTGACGTGGCGCAGGAGGTAGTCGATGTCGGCGCGGGACGCGGCGGGATGTGCCTTGTCCAGGTTCCAGTCGGTGTCGGTGGTGCCGATGATCCAGTGCCGGCCCCACGGGATCACGAACAGCACCGAGGTCTCCGTGCGCGCGATGAAGCCGGCCTCGGAGCGGATCCGGTCGCGGGGGACGACGAGGTGGATGCCCTTGCTGGCCTGGACATGCAGCGCTCCGCGGCCGCCGACGAGCTCCTGGATCTCGTCGGTCCACACACCTGCGGCGTTGACGACCACCTTGGCCCGGACCTCGAGCTCGCGGCCGGTCTCGAGGTCGACCGCGCGGACGCCGACGACCCGCTCCCCCTCGCGCAGGAACCCGACGACGCGAGTCCGGGTGGCGACGTGGGCGCCGTGGGACGCGGCCGTCCGGGCGACGGTCATCACGAGGCGGGCGTCGTCGACCTGGCAGTCGTAGTAGCGGATCGCCCCGGCCAGCTCCTCGGTGCGCAGGTCGGGCGCGATCCGGGCGACCTGCTTGCGGAACAGGTGCCGGTGGCGGGGCACGCCCATGTCGAACTTGCCGACCATCGCCATGGCGTCGTAGAGCAGCAGGCCGGCGCCGACGTAGGGCCGCTCCCTGGTCTTGTGGAGCGGGTAGAGGAAGGGCACCGGCCGGACGAGGTGCGGGGCGAGGCGGGTCAGCAGCAACCCGCGCTCATCCAGCGCCTCGCGGACCAGCCCGAAGTCGAACATCTCCAGGTAGCGCAGCCCGCCGTGGATCAGCTTGCTGCTGCGCGAGCTGGTGCCGGACGCCAGGTCGCGTTGCTCGACGAGGCCGGTGGCCAGGCCACGGGTCGCGGCGTCGAGGGCCGTGCCGGCGCCGACGATGCCACCGCCCACGACCAGCAGGTCGAGCTCGGCACCAGGCTGCGCCGAGGCAGCGAGCGCGGTCAGAGCCTGCTCGCGAGCACGCGGGCTGAGGGCACTGGCCTGGGTCATGCCGCCATCTTCCCCTGCGCACCTCGTTCGTCGAGGAGGCACCGCCCCCGTTGGTTGAGGACGACGCCCTGGCGCTACCCCGTTGGTTGAGGAGGGCGCCCGCGGCGCCCGTCTCGAAACCAACCGAAACGAAGACGCCCACGCATTAGGCTGCGCGGGGGAAACCACGGGAGGAACTCATCCGCACCTTCGCCGGCCTGGGGCTGGTCGCCAGCCTGGCCTTGGCGATGACCTCCGTTGGCACCCTCGCGACGGTCGAGCCCGCGCCCTCTGCGGAACCCGTCCCGACGGCGCAGCTGGTGCTGACCGCGGCCGAGCCGGAACCCAGCCAGACGGCAGAGCCCGAGCCAGAACCGGCGCCACCCACCAGGCCGGCCGCCCGCACGGCCACCGTCGTGCTGAGCGGTGACCTGCTCTGGCACGACACCGTCTGGGCCAGCGCCGCGGCTGACCACGCCCACACCGGACGAGGCCGGCAGTTCGACTTCGACCCGATGTTCGCCGCGCTGCGACCACTGGTCGAGGGCGCGGACCTCGCGGTGTGCCACGAGGAGGTTCCGTTCGCGGCTCCGGGGGCGCCCTACGAGAACTATCCGGTGTTCTCGGCCCCGCCCGCCATCGCCGGCTGGATCGGGTCGATGGGCTGGGACCTGTGCACGACGGCGTCCAACCACAGCGTCGACCAGGGGTACGACGGCCTGGTGCGCACCGCCGACCTCCTCGAGCGGGCCGGGGTCGGGCACGTCGGCACCTTCCGCACGCTGGCCGAGCGGAGGGTGCCCGTCATCTACACGACCGCGGCCGGGGTGCGGATCGGCGTCGTGTCGGGCACCTTCGGCCTCAACGGCTTCCCGATGCCTGCCGGCCGGCCGTGGTCGGTCTCGCTGTGGGACGCGCCCAACCTGATCGCCCAGGCCCGGGCAGCCAAGAAGGCCGGTGCCGACATCGTGATCGTGAAATACCACGGCGGCACCGAGTACGACGCCCGGCCGAGCGCCGCCCAGGTCGCGCTGGTGCGCGCGCTGACCGCCTCGCCGTATGTCGACCTGGTCGCCGGCGAGCACGCGCACGTGGTGCAGCCGATCACCAAGGTCAACGGCAAGTGGGTCGTCTACGGGCTGGGCAACATGATCGCCCAGAACGAGGTGAGCCGGCCGCGCACCTATGAGGGCATCAGCGTGCGGTTCACGTTCCGCGAGGGTCGGCACGGGTGGGTGGTGGACCGGGCGGCATACGTGCCGACGTACTGGAACCACTACTCGTCGGGCCGCCCCATCCGGATCCAGCAGGTGGTGCGGGCCCTGCAACGCGGGATCGGTGACCGCGCCCGGCTCGAGGAGGCCCGCCGCGAGATCCGCGCGGCCGTCGACCTGCTCGGCCACGCGGCGGGACTCGAAGAGCAGTGACCGTACGACGTGCGCTCGCGGCGCTGCTGGCCGCGGCGGGCCTGCTCGTGGTCACCCCGCCGGCCGGCGCCTGCGCGTGCGGTGGCGTCGTGGACCAGCCGGGGCAGGACACGTCCGTCGGCTCCGAGACGGCCGTCGTGACCTGGGACGGCAGCACCGAGACCATCGCGCTGCGGCTGAGCACCCGCTCCGAGGCCGTCCACGCCGGCCTCATCGTGCCGACCCCAGCAGCGGCGACGGTCACGCTCGGCGACGAACAGATGTTCACCGACCTGGCGAGCGTGATCGCGCCCCGGAGGGAGTCGCGGTGGCGGTTGTTCGGGCCGCCTCTGTTCATGGGGGGCGGCGGCGACGACGGGGCCAGCGCGGGTGGTGCGCCCGGCTCGGGCGTCGAGGTGCACGGCACCGTCGACCTGGGACCGCTGAGCGCCACCTCGCTCTCGTCGACCAACCCGGCGGCGCTGGAGGGCTGGCTGAAGCTGCGGGGGTTCCGGACGACGCCGCAGTTCACCGCCTCGATAGAGCCCTACATCACCGACGCGTGGAACTTCGTCGCGATCCAGCTCGACGCGACCGACTCCCTGGCGGGCGACCTGCCGCCGATCGCGATGACCTTCCCCAGCGACCGCGCGGTCTATCCGATGCGCATGTCGGCGGTGGCCGACTCGGTGCAGCAGCCCATGGTCTACGTGCTCGCCAGTCATCGGATGCTGCGCACCGACGCGACGGCCGATGGATCCACCCGGCCGGACCTGCGCTTCGCGGGGCTGGTCGACCCAGCCGACGTCACCTCCCCGACCCTGCGCGACTGGCTGGCCACCACGCCGTACCTCACCGCCAGCCAGCAGTGGCTGCCCGACGCCACGCAGATCGTCTCCGACTTCACCTTCGGCCGAGCGGCCACCGACGAGTCGTTCCACGAGGTCATCTACGACGACCACCACCTGCTGCCCGGCGACGTCGGCGCGCTGCTGATCCTGGTGCTACTCGCCGGCGCGGCCTGGCTGGTGGTGTGGGTCGTCCGCCGAAGGAATCCCCGGCTGACCGGGGATTCCTGAACTTGTCCGCCACGCCATCACGGCAGTTCGGGCCGAGTCTGGCGTTGGTCACGCTCACGCGGGTACGTCGGCGTGCGAACTGCCGTGGTTGGTGACACCGAGTTGCCGCGACCGGACGGCCGCCACGTCGGCCAAGGCGGCGTGGACGAGCGCCTGCTGGTGCATCACCTGCTCCCAAAGAAACCGGACGACGACCCAGCCGAGGCACGCGAAGTCGGTGTAGCGGCGTACGTCGGAACGGAACGCCTCGGGGCTGGCATGGTGCTGCCACGAGTCGGCCTCGATCGCGATCAGGAGGAGGTCGTCGACCAGGTCGACGCGGCCGACGCGGCCGATCCATCCCTGCGGCTGCACGCGGAGCCCGGGCACGTCGAGCGCGATCGCTCGCAGCACCGACTCGAACGGGTTGTCGGCGAGGGCCGAGGCCTCGCGGGCGACTCGGAGCGCTCGGGTGCGACCGGTGCGCGGCGAGGCGGCGGCCGCGCAGAGCAGCTCGTCGTGACCGACCAGGCGGCTGCGCAGCGCGGAGTCGGCGACGCTGAGCGCCTCGTCCCATGGCAGCAGCCGGGCGCAGTCGATGACCGTGCGTACCGGTGACGTGACCCCGCCTCGGATGTCCGCCACCGCGAGGTCGGCGTAGACCAGGCGGTGGGCCGGCAGGGCCAGCGGCGTGGCACCCTGGCCGACCCGGCGGCCTCGCGGCACGGTGACGAACGGCAGGTCCGGCGGGACCTTGAGCTTCCAGCCCCAGTCCTGGGCCGCGCTGAGATGGGACACCGTCCCGCCGACGGCCGCGGCGACAGCGCGGGCCTGGTCGACGCCAGGAAGGGACACCTGCCCGCGCGGCAGCCGTAGCACCACCCCCGCCACGAGTGCTCGGTGGAACTCGGACCGGGTGGTCATGGCTCGCAGCTCACCGACCCGGGCAATGCCACCGAGCTGGGTCAGCGCCAGTACCGGGTCCACGCCACCAGCCTGGCCCGACCCGGACCAGCCTGCTCCGACGTATCCACAGCTCACCAACCACGGCAGTTCGAGCCGAAGCGAATTGACCGCACGCTCAGCCGGGCGACATACGCCGCGAACTGCAGTGATGCAGTGGCGGACAAGCCCAGGCTTCACCGGTCGACCGGTGAAACCTGCAGCAACCTCAGAGGCGGATGCGCTCGCCGAGGTCGTCGCGGTGGTCGGCGAGCATCGTGTGGCGGGCGCGGTAGGCGGCGACCACGTCGGTGTCGAGGTCCCCGACGACGACGCCGCGCTCGGTGCCGAGCCGCTCGAGCGGCCGACCCTCGGGGTCGTAGATCGCGGAGCCGCCGCTGAAGTCGCTGGCCCCGCACCGGCCGGTGAGGCCGGCGAAGACGACGTACATCCCGTTCTCGACGGCGCGGGCCGGGTAGTAGAGGTCGCGGCGGTGCTCGCCGCCGATGAAGTACGCCGCGGAGTTGAGGTAGCCCGCCGCCCCGTCGGCCGCCGCGGCGCGGGCGTGCTCGGGGAAGCAGCCGTCGTAGCAGATCGACAGGCCCAGCTCGATGCCGCGGACCCGGATCGAGGCGCCGTGGTTGCCGGGTGTGAAGTAGAGACGCTCGTCGCCGTCGAGGTGCTGCTTGTCGTAGGGCACGTCGACAGAGCCGTCGGGGCCGACCACGATGCTGGACAAGGTGGCGACGCCCTCAGCGGCCAGCGCGCTGCTGACCACCACGACCGCACCGGTCTCGCTGGCAGCGGCGAGGATCGGCTCGAGCGGCAGGTCCACGAGCGACGGTAGGGGCCCCGCGAAGACGTCGCGGTCGTAGCCGGTCAGGAACGCCTCCGGAAGCACCACGACCTCGGCCCCCCGGTCGCCGGCCTCGCGGACCAGCTCTGCGACGGTCGTCGCGTTGGCGGCCAGGTCGCCGGCCACCGACTCCGCCTGACCAGCGGCCAGGGTCAGCCTCACCGGACACTACACCGGACCCTCACTGGACCACGACCTCGATCCGCTGGAACTCCTTGAGCTCGGTGTAGCCGGTCGTGGCCATCGCCCGGCGCAGCGCGCCGACGATGTTCATGGTGCCGTCGGCGACCCGCGACGGGCCGAACAGGATCTCCTCCAGCGTGCCGACCACGCCGATCTCGACGCGCTCGCCCCGTGGCAGGGACTGGTGGTGCGCCTCGCCGCCCCAGTGGAAGCCACGGCCCGGCGCATCGGTGGCGCGGGCGAACGGTGACCCGACCATCACCGCGTCGGCGCCGCAGGCGATGGCCTTGGCGATGTCGCCGGACCGGCCGATCGAACCGTCCGCGATGACATGCACGTAGCGGCCGCCCGACTCGTCCATGTAGTCGCGCCGGGCGGCGGCCACGTCGGCCACCGCGCTGGCCATCGGCACCGAGACGCCGAGCACGAGGCGGGTGGTGTGGGCGGCGCCGCCGCCGAAGCCGACCAGGACGCCGGCCGCGCCAGTGCGCATCAGGTGCAGCGCCGCCTGGTAGGTCGCGCAGCCGCCCACGATGACGGGTACGTCGAGCTCGTAGATGAACTCCTTGAGGTTCAGCGGCTCGGCCTGCGAGGAGACGTGCTCGGCCGACACGGTGGTGCCGCGGATGACGAACATGTCGACGCCGGCGTCGACGACGGTCTTGGCGTAGAGCTTGGTGCGCTGGGGCGAGAGGCTGGCGGCCACGGTGACGCCCGAGGCCCGCATCTCCTTCAGGCGCTCGGTGATCAGCTCGGGCTGGATCGGTTCGGCGTAGATCTCCTGCAGCCGCTTGGTCGCCTCGATGCCCTGCAGGTCGGCGACCTCGGCCAGCAGCGGCTCGGGGTCGGCGTACCGCGTCCAGAGACCCTCGAGGTTGAGCACCCCCAGCCCGCCGTGCCGCCCGAAGGCGATGGCCGTCGCCGGCGACATCACCGAGTCCATCGGCGCGGCCAGGATCGGCAGCTCGAACCGGTAGGCGTCGATCTGCCAGGCGACGTTGACCTCCTCGGGGTCACGAGTACGCCGCGAGGGGACGATCGCGATGTCGTCGAAGTGGTACGCCCGACGGCCTCGTTTGCCCTTGCCGATCTCGATCTCCGTCACCGTCGCACCCTATCGGCGGGCCCCCGGCCAGCGGCGCGTCATCGCCGGTAGAGGAGGGCGCCTAGGGTCGACGCTGTGCCCTCCAGCAACGCCAAGCGACAGGATCTGATCGTCCAGACGCTCACCGAGGCCTTCGGGCCGCTCATGGCGGCGGACGCGGAGGGCTTCCGGACCAAGTTCCGCAAGATGGCGGCCGATCCGTTCGCGTTCTACCGCGGCAGCGCGTGTCTGTTCTACGCCGACATGGCCGCACGCAAGGAGAACCGGCACGACGAACGCACCGGGCGGGTCTGGATCCACGGCGACCTGCACGCCGAGAACTTCGGTACCTACATGAACGCCGAGGGTGTGCTGGTCTTCGACGTCAACGACTTCGACGAGGCCTACCTCGGCGACTACTCCTGGGACCTGCGCCGGTTCGTGGCCAGCCTGGCCCTGCTGGGTTGGCAGAAGGCGCTGCCAGAGGACGACGTGCGCTCGCTGGCCCGGACCTATCTCGAGGCCTACGTCGACCAGGTGCACCACTACGTGAAGGTCGACCACGACGAGAGCTTCGCGCTGCGCCTCGACAACACCGACGGCGCCATCCTGGAGGTGCTGACGGCGGCGCGGATGTGCTCGCGCGTCGACCTGCTCGACTCCGTGACGGAGGTCGTCGACCACGAGCGTCGGTTCGTCCGGGGCGCAGACGTCCGCGAGCTGAGCAAGACCGAGCGGGGGAAGGTCGAGCGGGCGTTCAAGCGCTACCTGAAGACGCTCTCCGACAGCAAGCGACAGCTCGAGGACGTGTTCTACGACGTGAAGGACATCGTGGGCAAGAAGGGTTTCGGCATCGGCAGCGCCGGGCTGCCGGCGTACAACATCCTGATCGAGGGCCTCAACCAGGCACTGGAGAACGACGTCGTGCTCTCGATGAAGCAGGGCAACATCGCGGCGGCCAGCCGCGTGGTCGACGACCCGCGAGCCAACGAGTACTTCGAGCACGAAGGACACCGCACCGTGGTCAGCCAGCGGGAGCTGCAGGTGCACACCGACCCGTTCCTCGGCTACACCACGGTCGACAAGGTGGGCTTCGTGGTCGCCGAGGTGTCGCCCTACGAGGCCGACCTGGACTGGTCGGAGCTGACCGAACCCGAGGACATCGCGCCGGTCGTCGAGCTGCTGGGCAGGGCGACCGCCAAGGTCCACTGCGTCTCAGACGAGGACAGCCAGGAGGACCTCGTGGACTTCCAGACCGAGGACGCCATCGCGGGGTCCATCGATGCCGACGTCGACGCGTTCATCGAGGAGCTCATCGAGTTCGGGATCGAGTACGCCGCGCGCACCCGCAAGGACCACGCGTTGTTCGTGGACGCCTTCCGAAATGGCCGCTTCGACCTGGTCTCGGCCGTCGACTGAGCCGGTCGGGCTCAGCCTGGCAAGAACGAGAGCCGCACCTCGCGCTCGGGGTTGTCGACGTTGAGGTCGACCAGGCAGATGCTCTGCCAGGTGCCGAGAGCGAGCCGACCGCCGAGCACCGGCACCGTGGCGTATGGCGGCACGAGCGCCGGCATCACGTGCGAGCGGCCGTGCCCGGGCGACCCGTGGCGGTGCCGCCAGCGGTCGTCGGCCGGCAGCAGCTCGGCCAGCGCGGCAAGGAGGTCGTCGTCGGACCCGGCGCCGGTCTCGAGGATCGCGATGCCGGCGGTCGCGTGCGGGACGAAGACGTGCAGCAGCCCATCGGTCTCGTCGGCCACGAAGGCCGAACAGTCGCCGGTGATGTCGAGAACGGTCTCGCTGCCGCCCGTGCGGTAGGAGCGGGTCTCGGATCTCACCGGCGCGTCAGCGGCCGGTGTAGTTGGGCGCCTCGACCGTCATCTGTACGTCGTGGGGGTGCGACTCCGCAAGCGACGCCGAGGTGATGCGCACGAAGCGGCCCTTGTCCCGCAGCTCGGGGATCGTGCGGGCACCGACGTAGAACATCGACTGGTTGAGACCGCCGATGAGCTGGTGGGCGACCACGGAGAGCTGGCCGCGATAGGCGACCTGGCCCTCGATGCCCTCGGGCACGATCTGGTCGTCGCTGGTGACCTCGGCCTGGAAGTAGCGGTCCTTGGAGTAGGACTTCTTGCCCCGGCTGCTCATGGCGGCCAGGGAGCCCATGCCCCGGAACGACTTGTACTGCTTGCCGTTGACGAAGATCAGCTCGCCGGGAGCCTCCTCGCAGCCGGCCAGCAGCGCCCCGACCATCACCGAGTCGGCGCCCGCGACGATCGCCTTGGCGATCTCGCCGGAGTGCTTGATCCCGCCGTCGGCGATCACCGGGACGCCGGCGGGCTTGGCCGCGAGGGAGGCCTCGTAGACCGCGGTCACCTGCGGGACACCCACGCCGGTGACCACGCGGGTGGTGCAGATGGCTCCGGGACCGACGCCGACCTTGACCGCGTCGGCACCGGCGTCGACGAACGCCTGGGCACCCTCGCGGGTCGCGACGTTGCCGCCGATGACCTGGACGTGTCGGGTCGCGGGGTCCTTCTTGAGCCGCTCGACCATCTCGAGCAGCATCCGCACGTGGCCATGAGCGGTGTCGGCCACGAGCACGTCGACGCCGGCCTCGACCAGGGTGGTGGCACGTTGCCAGGCGTCGCCGAAGTAGCCGATCGCGGCACCGACGAGCAGCCGTCCGTGGGCGTCGTACGACGCGTGGGGGAACTGCTCGCCCTTGACGAAGTCCTTGACCGTGATCAGTCCGCCGAGGTGGCCGGCCTCGTCTATCAGCGGGAGCCGCTCGCGCTTGTGCTGGCGCAGCAGGCGGGTGGCCTCGTCGCGGGAGATGCCGATCGAGCCGGTGACCAGCGGCATCTGGGTCATCACCTCGTCGACCTTGGTGGTCGCCCACTCGGCGACCGGAGTAAAGCGCAGGTCGCGGTTGGTGATGATGCCCAGCAGCCGGTTGTCGGTGTCGACCACGGGGAGGCCGGAGACGCGGTACTCACCGCAGATGCGATCGAGATCCTCGAGGGTCTGGTCGGGGCCGATGGTGACGGGGTTGGAGATGATGCCGGTCTGGGTCCGCTTGACGAGGTCGACCTGATAGGCCTGGTCCTCGACCGAGAGGTTGCGGTGCAGCACGCCGAGTCCGCCCTCGCGGGCCATCGCGATGGCCATCCGGCTCTCGGTCACGGTGTCCATCGCGGCGCTGACCAGCGGCACCCTGATGCTGATCTCGCGGGTCAGCCGCGTCGTGGTGTCGATGTCGGTCGGCGCCAGGTCGGAGTATCCCGGCGCCAGCAGCACGTCGTCGTAGGTCAGGCCGAGGTCGGCGAACTTGTCGGGGACGCCGTCAGTGCCGTCGGGGGAGGTCATCGGTCAGCCACGGACCTTTCTCGCGGTGGACCTCCAGTCTATCGGCGGCCGTTGGCCCACTCAGGCAGGCCACTTCTCGGCGAGGTAGAACAGGTCGGCCGCCACGTCGTCGCGGTAGGTGGTGTAGGTCTTGTTGAACGGCGTCCGCGCGTGGAACGCCACGAAGTGCGGGTCGTGCACGAAGACCAGGCGACCGCTGGCAGTGCTGAAGAAGTCGCGGTGGTCGACCATCCGGATGTTCTCGTCGTAAGGCACGCCGCGCAGCGCCTCGGTGCGGGCGACGTAGATCTGCGGCCCCTTGGGCACCACCGGCAGCCCGCCGACGACCTCGCCGAACGGCACTCGTGGGGGCAGGTGGCCGGGGAGCAGCTCCCGCTCGTCGCCGTAGCCGACGGCGTACCAGCGCGGCAGCTCCACCAGCAGGGCGCACACGCCGTCGACCTCGGGGTGCTCCTCGAGGAAGCGCACGGCGCCGTCGAGGCCGCAGCCGCGGGTGAAGAAGGCGTCGTCGTCGGTGACCAGCACGTACGGCGTCCGCACCCGCGCCAGCGCCGCGTTGCGGCCGCGGGGCACCCCGGAGTTGAAGGGCATCGCCACGATCTCGGTGCGGTCGTCGGGCGCACGCATCGGCTCCGGCGAGTCGTCCGCGATCACGATATGCCCGGGAAACGCCCTCCTGACGGAGCGCACCATGCGCGCCGCCGTCTCCGGCCGCAGGAAGGTCTTGGCCGCCACGGTGACCTGGTCGGCCAGCCAGGCAGGGTCCTCGCGTCGCCGGTAGCGGACCCGATCGACGCCCGTCACCAGCGCCAGCTGCGCCCGCACGGTGCCGGCGTGCGCGAGCCGCAACGGGGCGCCGTACGGCCCCATCATGAAGCGCTTGACCCGCTCGGCCCGTGACATGGGCGCATCGTGGCATGTCGGGGCGTAGGCGGCTCCCGATCCGGCCGAGATCGCGGACTAGACCACCCAGATAGCCGTGAAAGATCCGGTCAAGACGGGGCATTGCGGCTTAGCATCCGCCCATGCGTCGCTTAATCGGGGGGCTGGCGATGCTCCTGGCCCTGATTCCTGCTGCCACGGTCGCGGTTCCCGCGATCTCCACTGCCGCGCCCACGAGGAACCAGTCGGTGCCACCGGCCGATCCCATTGACTACGACACCTTCGACAAGGTCACGTTCAACGCCGTGGCCAATGGTGTCGAACAGCCCTACACCGGTGGAGCAACGTCGTTCAGCGCCACGTTCGACACCACCAATTTCACCGTCACGGACGCGGAGCGCGCAAACTCGCCGAACTACAACGGCTGCATCCATCCCGCTCCACGCCCCTCCTCCTTCGCCGGACGCACGGCATGGGTCCGCTTCGCGCCTGGCAATGCCGGCGTGATCAGCGTCCGAGCGTCGGCGTCCTACGACGTCGTCTTGATCATGCGGAAGAGCCTGCCCGCCCCGCTCGGCACCAACTCGCTCGGCACCACGTCGAGCCTCGACTGCAGCGACGCGGGCGGCATCGGGATCGACGAGCGAGTGGGCGCAGTCACCACCGTCTGTCCCGGACTGCCGAACTGCCTGCTCGTGGACCCCGCTCACATCTACTACGTCCAGGTGGGCATTCTCTGTGTACCGGAGGGCGACCCCGTCAACTGCGCGAACGGCGTCCCTCCCAGCGGCGCCATGACAACGGTCCAGCTCGACTTCAAGCCGCTGGACCAAGACGGGGACGGGGTGGCCGACACCACCGATGTCTGTCCCACAGTCGCCGGTCACGCTTCCGCCCAGGGGTGTCCCGACCCCGACGGTGACGGTGTCCGCAACGACAATGGCGCCGACAACTGCCCGACCCAGCTCGGGGTCCCAGCCGCGTCGCCGTACAACGGCTGTCCGGCCGGTCCTACGCCTCCGCAACCACCGCCGGCCTATGTCGTGATCACCGGCCTCGACGGCGACGTCGACAACACCAACACGATCGCCGTCAAGCTCAACCTGAACTGGCCGCAAGGCGCCCAGAACGCAGACATCACCAACGGTGACGGCACGTTCCAGACGGTCACCCTGGGACCCGAGTCGATTGACTGGCAGCTGCGACCACTCTCCGGATCGGCGCCGAGTGAGTCGCGCCTCGTCAGCGTCACGTACCGCGGACCCGGGATCTCGAACAGCAACGTCGTCGACGCCATCACGCTGGACACCAAACCCCCTGCGCTGGCGCACCAACGGCTCTACAACGACGGCGACGGCTGGATCCTGGCGCTGAAGGCCCAGGACCGCGGCACCGGCGTGGCCTCGGTGGCCCTGCTGACGAAGGCGAAGAAGGGCCTGGGCAAGGTCACCGTGTGCGCCAAGTCGAACTGTCCTGAGAACACCCGGCAGGTGCTCACCAGCAAGAAGAAGAAGCCGCGCTTCGCGCGGATCGTCGACGCCGCGGGCAATCCCAAGGTGGTCAAGCTGGTGCCCCGCGCCACGGCCTGCAGCACGCCACCGCAGTACCTGGTGCTCAAGGGCAACCACGGCGACTACGACTGCTTCAAGGAACGCGACGAGTGCAGCAAGACGGACGGTCACCTGTGGTCACTGTCGCTGTACGTGCGGTGCCGTAAGGGAACGGTCAAGGTCATCAACCCGCCGCTGCTGCTCAGCCTCCTCCACATCGGATGACCACCGCCGCCGCCTTGGTGGTCGTCGCCTTGGTGGCCGCCGCACTGGGGTGGAGCGTGGTCGTCCGGGCGCGCGGTGGCACCCCCGCCGGCTGGTCGTGGCTGCGCATCACGCTCGGCGCGTGCGCCCTGGTGGGCTTGGTCGTTGCGGGAAGCGCGCTGATCGGTGCCACGCCTCGTACGCCGCCCGAGCAGCGCGGCATCGGCGTACTGGTCTGGCCCTCAGGCGGGACGCCGGTCGACGGTCTTGCCAGCCCGATCACCGTGTCGGTGGCCCTCGAGGTGACCAACTGTCGGGACCGGGTCGGCGTCCGGCTCACGATCACGCCGGCCGCGGAGTTCTGGAACGCACACGCGGCCGAGCTGGCCGACGGCGCAGTCCTCGGCATCGCCGTCCCCGATTCCACGCTGACCGACGTGACCGCCTCGCTGGAGGATGACGCGCTCGAGGCCACGGTGAGTCCCGCGCGCGAGCTGTCCAAGGGCAAGCCCTTGTCGATAGCCAAGACCGACGCCACCTCGGTGCCCGACACCACGATGGTGACGATCGAGGTCGCCAAGTGGGGACTCACCAACAAGCCAGTCAGCCTCTCGTTCGATGCCGCCTGGACCTCGACGCGTTCCGGCCTCGGTTCCTGCTACGTCACCCTGCCGGCGCTGTCCGGCCTGCCCACGGTCGTGTCGGCTGCCGAACTCGCAGGCGTCGCCTCCGACGAAGACGCAGACCTGACCGGCCAGCACAACCTCCTTGTTGTCACCTCACAGGATCCGTCCCGCCACGCCTACTACAACGTCGACTACGAGGTCACCCGTGGCGTGGCCATCCTCTCCCTGGGCGAGAGCACCCTCGATCAGGTCGTCGGCGGCTCGGCGCCGGACGCCAACTTCGGAGGCAACAACGCGTGGACGTGCCGCAGCACGTTGACCGACAGGGTCGGCGCGGTGGGCGTGACTCCCGAAGGGGAGGACATTCCTGACCTGGTGCTGGCACCGGACGCGAAGAGCTACTCGATCTCCGAGGGGCGGATGGGTGAGATCCTCGCTCAGCGCAACTGCGCGTCGTTCGTTGCCGTCGACGAGTCGGGAGCCAGCACCAAGCGCGACCTGGTGCTGATCATGATCGGTGCTCTGTTCTCCCTCGGTGTGGAGCTGTTCCTGAGCGGTTTCCGCCGCCGGCAGGCCGCCTGACCCGACCAGAAATGACGCTGACCCGCCCGAGAGCTTCGGGCGGGTCAGCGTCTGGAAAGGTCAGTGACCGTGGCCGTGGCCGTGGCCGGCCCCGGCGGTTTCCTCTTCTTCGGCAGGCTTCTCGACGATCAGCGTCTCGGTCGTCAGCAGCATGGCTGCGATCGAGGTGGCGTTGACCAGCGCGGAGCGGGTCACCTTGACCGGGTCGAGCACGCCCTGCGCGACCAGGTCGCCGTACTCGCCGGTGGCGGCGTTGTAGCCGGTGCCGACACCTGCTTCGCGGACCTTGTCGACGATGACGTGGCCGTTCTCGCCACCGTTTTCGGCGATCCAGCGCAGCGGCTGGTCGAGGGCCTTGCGTACGACGCGCACGCCGGTCGCCTCGTCATCGGTGAGGCCGAGGTCGTCGCTGAGCACGGACGCGGCGTGGATGAGGGCCGAGCCGCCACCGGCGACGATGCCCTCCTCGATGGCCGCGCGGGTCGCCGAGACGGCGTCCTCGATGCGGTGCTTCTTCTCCTTCAGCTCCACCTCGGTGGCGGCGCCGACCTTGATCACGCACACGCCGCCGGCGAGCTTGGCGAGGCGCTCCTGGAGCTTCTCGCGGTCCCAGTCGGAGTCGGTGTTCTCGATCTCTGCCTTGATCTGGTTGACGCGCGACTCGACCTCGGCCTTGTCGCCGCCGCCGTCGACGATCGTGGTGTTGTCCTTGGTGACCACGATGCGCCGGGCGGTGCCGAGCAGGTCGAGACCGACCTGGTCGAGCTTGAGGCCGACCTCGGGCGAGATGACCTGGCCACCCGTGAGGGTGCCGATGTCCTGCATCATCGCCTTGCGGCGATCACCGAAGGCCGGGCTCTTGACCGCGACGGCGTTGAAGGTGCCGCGGATCTTGTTGACCACCAGGGTCGAGAGCGCCTCGCCCTCGACGTCCTCGGCCAGGATGAAGAGCGGCTTGCCGGCCTGGATGACCTTCTCGAGCACGGGGAGGACGTCGGCGATCGCCGAGATCTTGCCCTGGTGGAGAAGGATGTAGGGGTCGTCGAGGACGGCCTCCATCCGCTCGGGGTCGGAGACGAAGTAGGCCGAGATGTAGCCCTTGTCGAACTGCATCCCCTCGGTGAACTCCAGCTCGGTGCCCATGGTGTTGGACTCCTCGACGGTGATCACGCCGTCCTTGCCGACCTTGTCGAACGCCTCGGCCAGCAGCTCGCCGATCAGGCTGTCGCGGCTGGAGATGGTGGCCACGGAGGCCATGTCCTCCTTGGAGTCGACCTCGCGGGCCGACTCGCGCAGCGCGTCGCTGACGGCCTCGGCGGCGGCGTCCATGCCGCGCTTGAGAGCCATCGGGTTGGCGCCGGCCGCGACGGCGCGCAGGCCCTCGTGGACCATCGCCTGGGCCAGCACCGTGGCGGTGGTGGTGCCGTCACCAGCGATGTCGTTGGTCTTGGTGGCCACCTCCTTGGTGAGCTGGGCACCGAGGTTCTCGAACGGGTCGTCGAGCTCGATCTCGCGGGCCACCGTCACGCCGTCGTTGGTGATCGTGGGGGCACCCCACTTCTTGTCCAGGACGACGTAGCGGCCCTTGGGGCCGAGCGTCACCTTGACGGTGTTGGCGAGGGCGTCCACGCCGCGCTCGAGCGAGCGGCGGGCGTGCTCGTCGAACTCCAGGATCTTGGGCATTGCACTCCTTAGCGAAAATGGGTGAGTCGTGTGTCCGAGAGTGCGCTAGAGCGCACCGCCGGACACACGACTCGAAATCAGGAGACGACGGCGAGGACGTCGCGCGCGGAGAGGATGAGGTACTCGTCCCCGGCGTACTTGACCTCGGTGCCGCCGTACTTGCTGTAGATGACCTTGTCGCCCACCGCGACGTCCAGCGGGACGCGGTTGCCGTTGTCGTCGATGCGACCCGGACCGATCGCGAGGACTTCGCCCTCCTGGGGCTTCTCCTTCGCGGTGTCCGGGATGACCAGGCCGGAAGCCGTGGTCTGCTCGGCGTCGAGCGGCTTCACGACGATGCGGTCCTCGAGGGGCTTGATGTTGACCGACACGATGTCGACCTCCACTTTCTGACTTGTCGTTCTGGGCCGTTGTGGGCCAGTGGTGGCGGGCCTCCCGAGGGAGCCCTCCGGACGTTTGAGCCTGCTCGGAGGTACGCCGTCGCGGGGGTCGCAACTCGTCGCAAGCGCTGGCAATCTCAGGTCGAGAGTGCCAGTTCCAGACGTTAGCACTCCCCCTCGCCGAGTGCCAGGGCGGCCCGTGACTGCGAGACTCGCGGGGTGGACCTCGACGCCTTCCGATGGCTGCTCACGGACGAGGGGCAGGCGGTCCTGGGGCGGGCGGTCGAGGCGACGGCGGAGCCCGAGGCCGACGAGCTCGCCGTCCAGGCCGAGCTGCGGCGTACGACGCCCGCCGACCGCGTCGCAGCGGCGCTCACGCAGGCCACCCTGCGCCAACGCGCGGTCGCCAAGTTCGGCGACCGGGCGGCGTCGATGTACTTCACGCCCGAGGGCCTCGAGCAGGCCACCCGGGCCGCCGTGGCCACCCATCGCGCCGGCCGCCTCCAGGCGGCCAGCACCAGCACGGTCATCGACCTCGGGTGCGGCATCGGCGGCGACCTGATCGCCTTCGCGACCGCCGGGCTGACCGCCGCCGGCGTCGACCTCGACCCGCTGCGGGTGGCCGTGGCCGAGGCCAACCTGGCCGCCCTCGGTCTCAGTGGCGCCGTCGCGGTCGCCGACGCCACAGCCGTCGACACCTCGCCGTTCGACGCCGCCTTCGCCGACCCGGCTCGACGCACAGGACGGGGCCGCACGTTCCGGGCCGACGAGTGGACGCCCTCGTGGGAGTTCGTCGAGCGGCTGCTGACGAGGGCCGCGTGCGTGAAGGTTGCGCCGGGCATCCCGCACTCGCTCGTGCCCGCCGGTGTCGAGGCCGAGTGGGTCAGCGACCACGGCGAGGTCAAGGAGGCCGCGCTCTGGTCGGGCCGGCTCGCCAGCACCGAGCGCCGAGCCACCGTCATCGGCCGGGGCGGCCTCGCGACTCTCACCGAAGAAGACGACCCGGGGGGCGAAGTGGGCGCCGTGGGCGGCTTCCTCTACGAACCCGACGGCGCCGTGATCCGCGCCGGGCTGGTGACCGCGGTGGCCGCCGGCGTCAGCGGCCGGCTGCTGGACCGCAAGATCGCCTACGTCACCTCCGACGAGTCGTTCCACACCCCCTTCGCGCGCTCCTACCGAGTCGTCGCGGAGCTGCCGTACCGCGAGAAGCCCCTTCGGGCGGCGCTGCGCGAGCGCGGCATCGGCTCGCTGACGATCAAGAAGCGCGGCGTCGACATCGTCCCCGAGCAGCTGCGCAAGCGGCTGGCGCTCGCCGGCGACGACGAGGCGACGCTGGTGCTGACCCGGGCCCGCGGGCAGGGCATCGCCCTGCTGGTCCAGCCGTTCTGAGAGTCGAGCGCAGGCCGACGGGTCCCGGTCGGCCGAGCGATCAGAAGATGACCACCGAGCGGAGCACCTCGCCGCGGTGCATCTTGGCGAAGGCTTCCTCGACGTCGTCGAGGTCGATCTCCTCGGAGACGAAGGCGTCCAGGTCGAGCCGGCCCTGGCGGTAGAGGTCCACCAGCATCGGGAAATCCCGCGACGGCAGGCAGTCGCCGTACCAGCTGGACTTCAGCGACCCGCCGCGACCGAAGACGTCGATGAGCGGGATGTCGGGGATACGCATGTCGGGGGTGGGTACGCCGACCAGGACCAGCGTGCCGGCCAGGTCACGGGCGTAGAAGCCCTGCTTCCAGGTCTCGGGCCGGCCGACCGCGTCGATGACCACGTCCGCCCCATTGCCGCCCGTGAGCGAGCGGATGGCCTCGACCGGGTCGGTCTCTGAACTGTTGATCGTGTCGGTCGCGCCCATCCGACGGGCGCCCTCGAGCTTGCGGTCGTCGACGTCGACCGCGATGACCTTGGCCGCGCCGGCCAGCACGGAGCCGGCGATCGCCGCCGAGCCGACTCCGCCACAGCCGATCACCGCGACGGACTGACCGCGCCCGACGCCGCCGGTGTTGATGGCGGCACCGAGGCCGGCCATCACCCCGCACCCGAGGAGACCGGCCGCTGCTGCGCGGGTGGTGGCGTCGACCTTGGTGCACTGGCCGGCCGCGACCAACGTCTTCTCGGCGAAGGCGCCGATGCCGAGGGCAGGCGAGAGCTTGGTGCCGTCGGCCAGCGTCATCCGCTGGGTCGCGTTGTGGGTTGAGAAGCAGTACCACGGCTCGCCGCGCAGGCAGGCCCGGCAGCTGCCGCACACAGCGCGCCAGTTGAGGATCACGAAGTCACCCGCGGAGAGGTCGCGGACGCCCTCCCCCACCGACTCGACGACGCCGGCGGCCTCGTGGCCGAGCAGGAACGGGAACTCGTCGTTGATCCCGCCCTCGCGGTAGTGGAGATCCGTGTGGCAGACCCCGCAAGCCTGGACCTGCACCAGCGCCTCACCCGGACCAGGGTCGGGGACGTGGATCGTCTCGACGCTGACGGGCGCACCCTTCTCCCGGGCCACCACGGCCTTCACCTCGTGCATGCGCATCTCCTCGTGGGTCGGTGCCGCCACCCTAGAGACACCTGCGGAGCTCCGCGTGGCGTGGGCCGCTGGCAACCTTTGGCGCGGTTCGCTCGTCCCATGCACATGGACCGGTCTCGTCGCCTGCTGCCCCTCGCCACCTTTGCCTTCACGCTGGCGGTGGCTGGGTGCGGGACGGCGTCGTCCGTCGGCGACGCGGACGACCCGGCGACGCCCTCGGCGTCCGACCCGACCTCATCCCCGCCGGAGACGACGGCCACCGAGTCACCGTCTCCGAGCCCGACAGACCCGGCGTCGCCCACCGACGACGCCGAGCCGATGGAGCTCACCACCGAGGGACTGGCGACAGGATCGCCGCCCGCCATCGACTACATCGCGGACTCCGGTGGCGGGGAGCAGCCCATCAGGCTGGTCCGCCGCGGCGGCACGAGCCAGGACCTCCCGGGGTACTACGACTCGTTTGCGTTGATCGGCAACGGCCTGGTGGCAGTCGACCAGGGCGAGAACGGGCCGGTGGCCGTAGTGCTCGACGGCAACCTCCACGAAACCTCGCGGTCACCGATGCGCGGCGGCTCGCTGGCGGTCACGTCGAACGGTGTGATCGTCGGTTGGCTCGACACCGACGGGAGGACCCACGTCGTGGAGGGCGGCGGGTCGCGTGAGTACGACCTGCCCGCCGTGCCCCAGGGGGCCGACCTCGCCGCGTTGGTGACCGACGGCCAGACGTGCAAGGAGGGTGAGGGCGGGCAGGGGTGTGCGGCCTTCGTCAACTCCGCCGACTCCACCCGGGCGTGGACCGCGATCTCGCACGGGATCGTCGAGGATCTCGGTCCGATCCGCGCCGTGGGCGACGTGGGCGGTGGCTACCTGCTCGGCATGGTGTCGCTGAGCGACCAGGGATCGTGCTGGGGGCTGTTCAAGAACTTCGGCAAGACGCGCTGGGAGACCTGCGACCACACCCTGGTGGCTTTCTCGCCCTCGGACACGCTCATCCTCGGCACCGACGCCTACCTCGACGGACTGGGCCAGCGGTCCCTCGCCTTCCTCGACCTCGACGGCCGCGAGCTGGCGGCCTGGCAGGGCACCGCGGAGGATGCCCCCACGATCGTGCAGATGGCCTGGGAGGACGACGACCACGCTCTGGCGGTGGTCTGGGCGGGGGAGGAGTGGTCGATCGTGCGGTTCGGGGTCGACGGTTCCAGTGAGTACGCCGTGGCGCCTGTGCCCGGTGAGGTCGACACCCGCGCCGCCTTTACCTTGCCCACCCGCTGAGCCGGCCGTCGGAGGGCTCTCTGATTCTCGGGCCCGGGCCGGAGAGCAGTATGCTCGCGCGGAAGGAAACAGGTGGGTATCGACAAGCCTGGGGGGCCTTTTCCGGGACGACAGGACCTCATGGACGCAATGCAGACATTCGAGCCGGATCCCGGCAGCGCCGCTTCGGGCGACGCCGCCGCGCGGTTGCTCCTGCACGCCCAACAGGTCGCCGACGAGATGCGCCAGCACGCCGAGCAGCAGGCCCGCGAGGCGACCGAGATGGCCACCCACCTCGAGGCCGAAGCCCGGCGCCTGCACGACGAGGCCGCCGCCGACCGCATGGAGGCCGAGCGGGTGCTCGGCCTGGCGCAGTCGCGCCTCGCTGACGCGTCCGACGAAGCCCGTCAGTCCGTCGCCGACGCCGGCGAGCAGGTCACGATGCTGCTCGAGGCTGCCGAAGCCCAGCGCGACGGGCTGCTTGCAGAGGCCACGGCGGATGCCGAACGGCGCCGTGCCGAGGTCGAGGGCGACCTCGAGGCCGCGCGGCTGGAGGCCACGTCGCTGCGCGAGGACGCTCACCTGGCGAACGAGCAGGCGCTGGCCGCAGCCTCCTCCCAAGTCTTGTACCTCACCACGCTGAGCGCGCTCGCTCTCGACCAGCGCCGCGCGGACGCCGTACGCCACGCCGACGAGCTGCGCGACTCCGCTGACCAGCACGCCACCGGCGTCCGCGCCCACGCCGAGCGCGACGCCGAAGACCTGCGCAAGGCCGCCGACGCCCAAGCCCACGCCGTGATGGCCGAGGCCGAGCGGGTCCGCGCCGAGGCAATCACCGCTGCCGAGGAGCTGGTGCTGTCGGCGCGGAGCGAGGCCGCCGAGGCGATCCGTTCCGCCGCGGTGCAGACAGCCTGGACGCAGGAGACGATGCAGTCGCTGCTGGACACGGCCGAGCAAGAGGCCGAACGGCTGCGCGCCGCAGGTCGGGCCGACGCCGGTCGTCACCTGGCCGAGGCCCGTCGCCAGGTGCAGGGCGTCGTCCACCGGATGACCGAGCGACTCCGTGCGCGCCTGGCCGAGGCCGAGCGCCAGGCCGAGGAGCTCGCCCAGGCCGGCCGGAGCATGGTGGCCACCGCCGAGCAGGATGCCGCCCGGATCCGCGCCGAAGCCGACGAGGCTGCGGCCGCCGCCCTGGCCGCCGCCGAGGACGAGGCCATGCTCGTCCACGACCGGGCGCAGCGGCGTCAGGACGAGACCGAGGCGAGCACCCGAGTGCTGCGCCAGCAGACGGCGGATGAGATGGTGCGCCAGCAGCGGACCGGACAAGACGAGCTGCGGCGGGCCCGCGAGGAGGCGGCGGAGACCGTCGCCAGCGCTCGGGCCGAGGCCGACGAGCTGCGTTCCAAAGCCCGCGCCGTGCTCGAGGACGCTCGCACCGAGGCGGCGGTGCTCAACCGTCGTCGTGACGAGATCGCCGCCGAGCTCGGCGGCCTCTCCGGCGTCATCCAAGCCCTCGCCGTGCCGACCGACACGGCCGATGAAGCACCCCCCGAAGAGAAGGAAGCACACTGATGACCGAGCAGAGCCAGCAGTTCCGGACCGTCCTGCGGGGCTACGAGCCCGCCCAGGTCGACCGACGACTCCAGGAGCTTGCCCAGGAGGCTCAGGAAGCGCGGGCTCAAGCTGACCAGCTCGCCGCCCGGGTCCGCGGGCTCGAAGCGGTCGCAGGCGAGGACACCTCCGAACCGGCGTCGTTCGAGCACCTCGGCGCGCGGGTCGCCCAGATCCTGGGTCTGGCCGAGGAGGAGGCTCGCGAGCTGGTCGAGCACGGTCAGACCACTGTCGAGCAGCAGCGTGCGGCCGTACTGGACGAGATGGCCCGCCAGCGCAGCGAAGCCGACCGTTATGCGGACACGCGTCGCAGCGAGGCCGACACGGAGGCGGCCCGGGTGCTCGAGGACGCGCGACGCAACGCAGATGACCGGCTCGACGGCGCCGAGCGGGACGCCGCCGCTCGCCTGCAGGAGGCCGAGGCGGTCTACGAGCAGCAGCGGGCGCGGGCCGCACAGTCAGCTGCGGACTTCGAGACCACGCTCGCCCGCCGGCGCAGCGCGGCAGAGGAGGACTTCACCACCCAGATGAACGAAGCCCAGCAGCGGCTGGGCGAGCTCGAGGCGCACATCGAGCAGACCCGCACCAACGCCGAGAAGATGCACGACGAGGCCGTTCGCGAGAACCGCCGGATCGTCGAGGAGGCCGAGCAGCAGGCAGCGTCCATCCTCGGTGAGGCCCGCACCCTGGCCACCAAGATCCGGGCGGACTCCGAGCGCGAGCTCGCCGCTGCCAGCCAGCGCCGCGACAGCATCAACGCCCAGCTCGGCAACGTCCGCCAGATGCTGGCGACCCTGACCGGGGGCGCGGCGCTGCCGTTCGCGGACGAGTTCACCGGCGACGACGACAACCCCCTGCCGGTCGCCGACGCTTCCGAGGTCGAGACGAGCGTCGAGGAGTCCGACGAGGACGCCGTCGAGGTGGCGCCCGAGGCCGCGGCCGAGGAGCAGACCGACGACGAGCTCGAGCTCGACGAGGACGACGAGGTTCAGACCCGGGAGAAGTAAGCCTTCTCGTCGACGGCTTCGCCGCGACGGACGCCGCCGCGGACGCCGTATGAGTCCAGCAGCAGCTCGGCGACCTCGCGGCGGTCCAGGCGCGCCAGCACGGCCCAGCTGGTGACGCGGTAGCGGAACGTGTGCACCACCGGGAAGGTGTCCGGTCGCGCCGCCAGCGCGTCGCTCATCGTCATGTCGGCGGTCCAGGTCTGGAGCAACTCGCGGCCGTCGCCGTCCCAGCGCACGCGGGCAAACTGGTGGGAGCCGGCCGACCACGAGGGCGAACCCTCGTGGGCCTGGGTCGCGCGCGCATCCGGGAGGCCGCGCACCAGATCGTTCACGTCCTCCCAGGTCGCCATCTCGGCACCCTAGGCGGCCCCGGGCGCGGCCCGCTTGATCGATTTGCAACCTCTCGGTGGCGCGGTGCGTCCTGGTCACAGACACCCATGCCGGAAGGATGCTTCGTGACCGCCAGCCCCACCGTCGCTCAGGGGACCGAGATGACCGACCGCCAATCCGAGCGGGACGCCGATTTTGCGGCGTACCTGCAGGCGCGGCGGGCGAGCGTGCTGCGGACGGCGTACCTGCTCAGCGGTGACCTGCACACCGCCGAGGACCTGACCCAGACGGCGTTCGCCAAGCTCTACCTCGCCTGGGACCGGGTCCGCGACCGGGAGTCGATCGACGGCTACCTGCGCCGCATCCTGGTCAACGAGAACAACTCCCTGTGGCGTCGTGGCTGGAAGCGCCGCGAGCACGCGACCGACGAGCTGCCCGAGCCGACGCCGGTCCTGGACCAGTACGACGACGGCCGCGACGCCGCGCTCTGGGACGTCGTCCAGTCCCTGCCGAAGAAGGCACGCGCCGTCCTGGTGCTGCGCTACTACGAACAGCTCTCGGAGGCCGAGACCGCCGAAGTCCTTGGCGTCTCCGTCGGCACCGTCAAGTCCCAGACCAGCCGGGCCCTGGCCGCGCTCCGCGAGCGCACGCCGGCCCACCTGAACCCCACCGACCGGGAGGACGAGCGATGAACGACCTCGACGACGAGCTGAGCCGCACGCTGCACCGGCACGCCGAGAACGTGTCCGCCACCCCCCTCGCGTTCGACGACGTCCGCGGCCGGGCCACCTCGATCCGCCGGCGCCGCCGGCTGGCCAGCGGCATCGGGGTCGCCGCCGCCATCGCCGTGATCGTGCCGACGGCGATGTTCGCGACGAAGGGCAACGACTCCTCGCCGCAGCCGGCCACGGCGCTGCCGACGGTCACGGACACGAACACCCCGTCCCCGAGCTCCACGCCGACGATGGGTTCCGACCCGCACGCGCTCGACGTCACCGACCTGCCGACGGGTGCACCACCTGCCATCCCGCTGCTCACCAACGGTGACTTCGCGGTCGCGCAGACCGGTGAGGCGAAAGTCAGCCAGGGTGCCGACGGCGTGGTCGTCGAGGCCGGCGGCCAGACGTTCGGTCCGTACCCGAGCTCGCACGGGCTGGTCGTCAACGCGGCCGGGACGGCGGTCGCCTGGCCGACCGACGAGGGCGACGTGATGGTCTGGGCCGACGGTGCCGGGGAGCCGTTCGTGCTGGCCAGCTTCGGCGAGACCGACGTGCGGGTCGCAGCGATCACCGGCACCGACTGCCTGCGCGGCAAGGCCTCGGACTGCGAGTACTTCGTGAGCCACTACAACATGGACACCGGGCAGTCCGAGTCACTGCGCATCAGCGGCGACGGTGGCTTCGGCAACGTCGACCCCGACCGCAGCATCCTCGCCGTGCGCGACGCGACCGACTCCGGCCGGGTCCTCGGGATCACCGAGTTCGACGACATGAGGCCCGGCACGTGCTCGGTCGTCTTGGATCCGGCGCACTCCGGCTCGACGTCCTTGCTGGGCACGTGCGACTACACGCTCGACAAGTTCTCCCCGGACGGGTCGTACGTCCTCGCCAGCGACACCTACGGCGACGGCATCGGCCCCGGCACCATTGCCATCTTCGCGACGGTGGGTGACCGGCTGTCGTACCGCAACAACCATTCCACCAAGGACCTGAGGTTCTACAACTCCGCCGTCTGGGAGGACGAGACCCACGTGCTGTTCAGCCTGTTCCAGGACGGCAAGTGGTCGATGGTGCGCATGGACGTCAACGGCGCCATGGAGTTCGCCATCGCACCCCAGAAGGGCGACGAGATGGAAGTTCCCTGGCACTTCGAGACCCGCTGACCATGTCGCGCGTCAGGCGACGATCGTCGTGACCGGCATGGAGGAGTCGGCGGGGAGGTCGAGGGCGGACGGGGGGCGGCCGCGGGCGACCAGCTCGGCGCCGAGGGCGGCAACCATGGCGCCGTTGTCGGTGCACAGGCCGGGGCGCGGCACCCGGACCCGGATGCCGCGGGCGGCGGCCCGCTCGACAGCCATCGCCCGCAGACGCGAGTTCGCTGCCACGCCACCGCCGATGAGCAGGTCCTCGATGCCGCGCGAGGACGCCGCGTCGAGCGCCTTGCGGGTCAGCACGTCGCAGACGGCCTCCTGGAACGACGCGGCCACGTCGGGCACCGAGATCGTCACACCGTCGCGCTGCTGGGTCTCCACCCAGCGGGCCACGGCCGTCTTGAGGCCCGAGAACGAGAAGTCGAAGCGATGCCGCTCGAGGTCGCGCCGTGAGGTGAGCCCACGGGGGAAGTCGATGGTCACCTGCCCCGAGGCCGCGGCGCGGTCGATGTGCGGCCCGCCCGGGAAGGGCAGTCCCAGCAGCCGGGCCACCTTGTCGAAGGCCTCACCCGCGGCGTCGTCGATCGTCGCCCCGAGTGGGTCCACCCCCACGGTGACGTCGGTGACCTGCAGCAGCGAGGAGTGACCGCCAGAGACCAGCAGCGCGAGGCACGGCTCGGGCAGCGGGCCGTGCTCGAGCTGGTCGACCGCCACGTGCGCCGCGAGGTGGTTGACGCCGTAGATCGGCTTGCCCAATCCGACGGCGAGCGCCTTGGCCGCGGCGACGCCGACGAGCAGCGCCCCCGCCAGCCCCGGCCCGCTGGTCACCGCGATCGCGTCCACGTCCTGGAGCCGTACGCCGGCCGTCTCGCACGCCCGCTCGAGCGTCGGCACCATCGCCTCGAGATGGGCCCTGGAAGCCACCTCCGGCACCACACCGCCGAAGCGCGCGTGCTCGTCGACGCTGCTCGCCACCGCGTCGGCCAGCAGCGCGGTGCCGCGCACGATGCCGACACCGGTCTCGTCGCACGAGGTCTCGATGCCGAGCACCAGCGGTCCGTCCGGCCCGGAAGTCACGTCGAACATTCTGCCCGGGGCCTGCATCTGACCTTCCGGTACCCGGTGCGGGGCCCTCGGGCGACCCCATGCCGAGAGCCAGCGCAGCGGTTACTAGGTTGGCAAGTTGCTCATTTACCTATCGGGAAGGTTCCACATGCTGAATCCGGTACCCACGAAGCGAGCCGCCATCGCCGCGCTGTCCGTGTGCGCCCTGGTCGTCGGGCTCCAGTCCGGCGCGGGAGCGTCACCAGCCAAGCAGGCCCGCGACCCGCTCACACCGCGTACCCATTTCGCGATGAAGGCCGACGGCTCGAGCGGCGCCAAGAAGGTCGGCGCAGCAATCCCCAACATCGACTCGGTCAAGGCCACCATCCGCACCTACTACGCCGCCAACAGTGACGGCATCGCGGACAAGACGAACTCGCCGTACATCACCGAGATCAACAAGATCCTCACCGACCAGAGCACCTATCTCACCCAGCACGCGCTCGACACCCCCAAGCAGGCCATCGTGCTCGACACCGATGACACGACCCTGTGGACCTACGACATGGAGGACGGGGCGATGAACTTCAACTTCGACCCCAAGCTCCAGGACACCTGGGTCCAGGGGCAGCTCTTCCCGGCAACGCCGGGGATGGTCGCCTTCGTCGACAAGGCCGCCGCACTGGGCTACACCGTGTTCGGCGTCACCGGTCGCAACGACGACCAGAAGTCCGCGACGCTGGCCAACCTCACGAAGGTCGGCTACACCAAGTTCACCGCCGACAAGTTCTTCACCAAGTGGACCGGCGTCGGCACCAGCCAGCAGCCGTCCTACATCACCTGCGCGACGGTGAAGTGCACGACGGTCGAGTACAAGGCGGGCACCCGCAAGTACATCGAGAGTGCTGCCGGCGGCGGCTACAACATCGCCCTCAACGTGGGCGACCAGTGGTCCGACCTGCAGGGCGGGTTCGCCGACAAGGCGCTCAAGCTGCCCAACCCGACGTACTACCTGCCGAGCCCGAACCTGCCTGGCGTGACGGAGGCGAACCTCGCGCCGCGGTCGACGTTCACGATGAAGCCCGACGGCTCCAGCGGGGCTACCGAGCCCGGCGAGGGGATCCCCAACATCGACTCGGTCAAGTCGACCATCCGCGCCTACTACAACGCGCCGGCCGGTGTGGCGAACAAGAGCTCCTCTCGCTACGTCACCGAGATGCGGGCCAGCCGCGACAAGTGGGCCCCGCGCCTGAAGGACAAGTGCACGCGGCTGAAGGCCCGCGGTGAGAAGCCGGCCGTCGTCTTCGACGCCGACGACACCACGTTGTGGACCTACGACATGGAGGACTCGGTGATGCACTTCGTCTTCGACCCCGCGGTCCAGGACATGTTCGTGCAGAAGAAGCTCTTCAAGCCGGTCCCGGGCATGCGCCGGGTCGTCAAGGCCGCCGCCAAGGGTGGCTGCAAGATCGTCGGCATCACCGGCCGCGGGGCCGACCAGCGCCGGGCGACGATCCAGAACCTCAACAAGTACTACGCGGGCCTGTTCAGGACGAAGTTCTACTTCACGATGTGGGCCGACGGTAAGCAGCCGCACTACATCACGTGTGCGGTCAAGGACGACTGCACTCGGGTGGAGTACAAGGCGCAGACGCGCGCACATGCGGAGGAGAAGTACAACCTCCACATCATCGCGAACTTCGGCGACCAGTACTCCGACCTGATCGGCGGTCACGCCGACAAGGCCGTGAAGCTGCCGAACCCGACGTACTACCTGCCGTAGTCGTCAGGAGTCGTCACAGTCGCGGTGCCGTCGCGGTATCCAATCTTCTTCCCCAGGATCACCGCGGCGGCACCGTCCTGGTAGTACGCGCGGCGGCGACCCAGCTCTGCGAAGCCATGGCTCTCGTAGAACGCGGTCGCCGTCGCGTTGTCGTCCCTGACCTCCAGCAGCAGGCGCGTTCCGCCGGCCGCGACCGCCACGGTCTCGATCTCGGCGAGCAAGGCGCTGGCCAGGCCACGGCGTCGGTACGCCGGGTCGACGGCGATCCGCTGAAGCTCGACGTCGTCGCCGGCGAGGCTCGCCACCGCGTAACCCACGACGTCGCCGCTCTCGTCGTCGGACGTGCCCACCAGGTAGGACACCGTCGGCAGTCTCTTGCCGATCCCCTCGGCCACCAGTCCGGGGGACCAGGCGTCGTCGCCGAGGCAGACCTCCTCGAGCCTGACGACCGCCGCGACGTCAGCCTCCGTCGCGGCGCGAATGGTCACGTGACCCGCTTGGGCGCACCCGGAGCCACCGCGTCGGGACGGCGCAGGTAGCGCGGCTCGGGGCCCGTCAGCTCCACGCGCTCGTCGACGACACCCTGCGCGAGCCAGCCCGCGCTCGGCAGCGCGGGTGCGACCGCCTGCGGGAAGTGCTCGGGGTACAGCAGCCCGCCCTCACCGGCGACGGCCAGGTCGGTGGCCACGGCGGCCGGCCGCTCGACGACCGGGCCGGAGACGCGCGTGCCGGTGGCGTCGTACGCCGCGAGGTAGACCTCCTTGCGACGCGCGTCGGTCGCGACCACGAACGGTCCCGAGCTGCCGAGACCGGCAGCCGCCTCGAGAGCGATCGCGTCGAGGGTGCACACGCCGTAGACCGGGATCTCGAGCACCAAGGCCAGCGTGCGGGCGGTGACGAGCCCGACGCGCAGCCCGGTGAACGGCCCCGGGCCGGTGCCTACGGCGATCGCCGTCAGCTCATGGCGGCCGACCCCCGCGTCGGCGAACACCCGCTCGATGAGCGGAGCGAGCTGCTCGCCGTGCTTCATCCGCTGCTCCGACCGCGCCTCGGCCATCACGGTCTCGCCGTCGTGGAGCGCGACCGCGACGAACGGCGTCGCGGTGTCGAAGGCCAGCAGCACGGGTCGAGGCTACTGACCGGCTCAGGGCACGGCGCGCCAGTGGGTGGTGAGCCGACCGTCGTCGTGGAGGAAGTGGACGGCGTAGCTGGGCGGGGCGTCGTACCAGATGAGGGGCAGGTCCTCCTGGTCGAGCGAGACCGTGGAGACCACGCCGCCGCCGATCAGCAGCGGGCGGCCGGCGAAGGTGCTCGCGCCCATCGTGTGCGCGTGCCCGACCAGGGTGGCCACGACGTGTGGGTGACGCCCGAGCACAGCGCCGAGGTCGTCGGCGTCGACGAGGCGGATCGGGTCCATCAGGTCGATGCCGATCTCGACCGGCGGGTGGTGCAGGCAGACGAAGGTCGGGCGGTCGTCGCGAGCGAGCTCGGAGTCGAGCCAGGCGAGGGTGTCGGGGCCGAGTACCCCGTGGTCCTGACGCACGCCGTCGACCGCGTCGACCAGCGAGTCGAGCATCAGGAACCGCACGCCACCGACCTCGTGGGCCCGGTTGGCCCGCACGACGTCGGCGTCGCCGAGGAACGCGGCGGCGTACGCCGCTCTGACGTCGTGGTTGCCCGGCGAGATCGGCATCGGGCCGGGCCACGCCGACAGCACCTGGACCGCCTCGGCGTACTCGTCGCGAAGCCCGTGGTCGGCCACGTCGCCGGTGTGGAGCAGCACGTCGGGCCGGGGGTCCATCGCCAGCAGTGCGTCGAGCACGCGGCGCACCCGGTCGGCGGCTTCGGGCGTCGCTCCGAAGTGCGTGTCGCTGAGGTGGGCGATGACCAGCACGTCGTCAGGTTAGTCATGGCCACCGACCACTAGGGTCCGAGCGTGAGCGAGCGCAGAGGCTTCTGGGACACGCCCTGGTTCCCAGCGGCCGTGCTGGTGCTGACGGTGGCTCAGCTGGCCGTCGCCGAGTGGGTGCCGGGCATCGAGCGGTTCGCCGACAAGGCGTTCGGCGCCCGACTGCTGGCGTATCCGGTCCTGATGCTGCTGACGCCGGCCATCTGGTGGCTGGTGCGGCGGCGGCGCGGAGGGACCGAGCGGCCGCCGTACGTCGCCTTCGCGCTCGTGATGCTGCCCTTCCTCATCGACGTCACCGGCAACAGCCTCGACCTCTACGACACGATCGTGTGGTGGGACGACTTCAACCACTTCATCAACTGGGTGCTGCTGTGTCTCGGGCTCGCGCTCGTCGTCGCGCCGGGACTGCGCCCCGCATGGGTGCTGGTCACGCTGGTCACGGGCTTCGGGTGCGTGCTCGCCCTCGGCTGGGAGCTCGGCGAGTACTGGACCTTCATCCGGCACGGCACGGAGATCGAGACGGCCTACACCGACACCCTCGGCGACATGGCGCTGGGCACGCTCGGCGCGCTGGTGGCCGGGTTCGTCGCGCTCTGGCTGGACCGGCGACTTGAGCCCGCCTGACCTCGACGCCGTCTGGGTCGGGAGGTTCCCGGAGCTGTACGCCGTGGGCTCGGTCGACTACGCCGAGGTCGACCTGGCCTTCACCGTCGAGCCCGCCGCCGACGACGACATCTCGCGCGCCCACGTCGTCGCGGTGACGGGCGACGGGGACGTGGTGGTGTGTCGCTCGGTCGAGGAGTGGCGCTTCCTGCCCGGCGGCACGCGGGAGCCGGGCGAGAGCGTGGCCGACCTGGTCCGCCGCGAGCTGGCCGAGGAGGCCGGCTGCGAGCCACTGGGTGAGCCGGTGTTCCTCGGCCGGCACGTCGCCCGCTCGCGCAACCGGGCGCCGTACCGGCCGCACCTGCCGCACCCGGTCACCTCCTGGGCCTACTACGTCGTCCCCGTCCGCGTCGTCGGCCCGCCTACCAACCCCGACGACGGCGAACACGTCGTGGAGGTCCGCACCCTCCCGCCCGCCGAGGCCGCCGACTGGCTCCGACCACACGACCCGATCCATGCAGACGTCGTGCTGCTCGCCTGTGCGCGCGGGCTCGTCGGCGGTTGACGAGCCCCTCCTATCCTGGCCGGGTGCCTACCGCCTTGATGTTGCTCGACGGGGTGACCTGGCGCGGGCAGGTGGTGCCGGGCGACCGGGTCGCGGCGCTGCTGGCGGCGCTGGCCGGGAGGCCCGAGGGAGTCGGCGATGCCGGGCTGATCGACCAGATCTGGGGCGATGACGAGCCGGCCAACCCCACCAAGGCGCTCCAGGTGCTGGTCTCGCGGGTGCGCACGTCGCTCGGCGCCGATGCCGTCGAGCGGTACGACGGCGGCTACCGGCTGGGCGTGCCCGCCGACGAGGTGGACGCGCTGCTGCTGCGGCGGCTGGCTCGGCAGGCGCAGCTGGCGCTCGACACCGGCGAGGTCGACCGCGCGGTCGACCTCGCGACCACGGCCGCCGGGCTCGACGTGACGGCGCAGCCCGGCGAGGGCCCACTCGCCGACCTGCGCCGGACCGCAGGCCGCGACCGCGACCGCGCCTGCCGGGCGCTGGGCCTGGCCCTGGCCGCCGGCGGCCGCGACACCGAGGCGATGACGCTGCTGGTCGATGCTCACGCCCGGGCGGTCGACGACGTCGCCGTGCTTGCTGCGCTGCTGCGCAGCGAGGCAGCGACGGCGGGCAGCGCGGCCGCCCTCGAACGCTACGAGGTCTACCGCGCCGATGTGGTCGACCGGCTCGGCGTCGACCCGGACCCGGTGCTCCAGCGGCTGCACCGCGAGCTGCTCGCCGCGGACACGCCCGTGCGCGACGGGGTCCACTTCGACGTCGACACCCTGCTCGGTCGCGACGAGGACCTCGCCACCCTGCGCACCGCCGTCCGGCGGAGTCGGCTCGTCTCGATCGTCGGACCCGGCGGTCTCGGGAAGACGAGGGTCGCGCACGTGCTCTCTCGCGAGGCGCCCCAGCCGCGGGTCTACTTCGTCGAGCTCGTCGGCGTCACGTCGGGCGACGACGTGGTGGCCGAGGTAGGCACGGCACTGGGGGTCCGGGGGTCGATCACCGGGCGTCGTACGCTCTCGCCGGCTCAGGTCGCCGACGTCCGCAGCCGCATCGCCACTGAACTCGACGCCGCTCCGACACTCCTGGTGCTCGACAACTGCGAGCACGTGCTCGAGTCGGTTGCCTCGCTGGTGGCGCTGCTGCTCGTCACCACCCGCGACCTGCACGTGCTCACCACCAGCCGGGCGCCGCTCGGCCTGGCGGCCGAGCAGGTCGTCGCGCTTGCGCCAGCTCCAGCCCGCCGACGCTGCCGCGCTGTTCGCCCGACGGGCCCGCTCGGCGCGCGCCGATACCGAGCTCGATCCGGGCGTAGTGGCCGATGTCGTGGCCCGGCTCGACGGGCTGCCGCTGGCCATCGAGCTGGCCGCGGCGAGGGTGCGCACGATGAGCGTCGAGGAGGTACGCCGCCGCCTCGACGACCGCTTCACGCTGCTCCGATCCCGCGACCGGTCAGCCCCCGAGCGGCACCGCACGCTGACCGCTGTCATCCAGTGGTCCTGGGACCTCCTCGACGCCCGGACGCAGGAGGCGATGGCCCGGTTGTCGGTGTTCCACGACGGGTTCACCCGAGACACGGTCGTGGCTGTGCTCGGGGGCGACGGCGCCGACCTCGTCGAGACGCTGGCCGAGCAGTCGCTCGTGGTGGTGGTCGACGCGGACGGGGAGGCGCGGTTCCGGATGCTCGAGACCGTGCGTGAGTTCGCGGCGGCGGAGCTGACCTCGACCGGGCTGCGTGCCGACGCTCGCCGGGCCCAGAACGTCTGGGCGGCGGGTTTCGTCGAGCACCACGCGCGCCTGCTGTTCGACATCGATGGCCAGATCTCCGCGATCGACGCGCTGCACGCCGAGGAGAACAACCTCGCCGACGTGCTGCGCCGTGCGCTCCGCGACGGCGACCCGCGCATGGTCGCCTCGATGCTCGCGGCCCTCGGCGTGCTGTGGACGATCACCGGCAACCACCCGCGCATCTTCGCGGTCGCGGACGCCGCCGAGGCGGTGCTCACCGACTGGGACCCGCCTGCGGAGCTGCTCGGCGCCGCACAGCAGGCCGTCGCCTGGCTGATCGTGCACCTGAGCTGGATGTTCGGCCGCCCGCTCGACGGCCTCAGAGGCCGCGATGGCGCGGTGGGGCGCGCCGACCCATCCGTGGGCCAGGGTCAGCTATGCGATGTTCGTCGAGAGTGACGCGCTGAACGCCGACACGGTGCGCACGGTCGCCGCGCTCGCTACCGACACCGACGACCCTGTCACCGCCCAGATGGCCCTGCTCTGGGCCTCGCTCATCTGCGAGAACACAGGTGACGTCGAGACCGCGGCCCGCTACGCCCGCGAGGGCCTGACGCGGTCGCCGCTGACGCCCTACCTCGAAGCCACCCTTCACGGCCAGCTCGCCCAGCTGTCCATGGCGCTGGGTGACCACCGCACGGCGGCCCGTCACGCGGCCGTGGCCTGGCCGATGATCAGGCGGCTGCACGCCAGCGACGACGCCCGGTCGTTGCGGATCGCCACCGCGATCGCTCCCCTGCTCGACGGCGACGTCGACACCTGCGAGCGGATCCTCGACGAGCTCGGCGACGATCCCGACGACGGCCAGTTCGGCTCGCGGATGTCGCTGATCGTGGCCCGCGCCGAGGTGGCGCTGGCACGCGGCGAGGTCGAGCACGGGTTGCGGCTCTTCGACGAGGCCCTGGCCAGCGTCGGGCAGATCGAGGTCCCGGGCGCGGGTCCCCAGCTGACACCGTGGGTGATGCTGCGCCGCATCTGCTTCGCTCGTCGCGCGGGTCCGCTACGGCCGCGACTCCTGGCGACACGACGCGGGCGCGCGAGCTGCGCGACGTGCTGGTCGAGCAGTCCGGCACGGCCGTCGCCGGCGACCTGCCCTACCAGGACCTGCCGCTCAACGGCGTCCTCCTCGTGGGGCTGGCGGCGTTCGGCCTGCGCCACGACCCACCCGAGCAGCGTGACGACGCCGTACGCCTGCTGGCGATCGCCGACCGCTGGTCCTACAACCGCAGCTTCCCGGTGATGGCCTGGGACCGGATGGTCGCGCTCGCCGACGAGGCCGCACCGGGCCGGCTGGCGGCGATCATGGAGGAGTACGCCGACCGGGCGCCCGCCGATCTGGTGGCGGACGCCCGGGAGGTGCTGCTGCGGCTCACATCTTCCTGGTGAAGCTGCGCACCGACAACGGCGCAAAGATCGCGATCACGGCCAGGCAGCCCACCAACGCCCAGCCCACCTCGGCCGTGACGACGCCGGTGTTGGCCAGGTCGCGGAGCGCGGTGATGATGTGGGAGACCGGGTTGATCTTGGTGAACGTCTCCAGCCAGGGCGGCATGGTGTCGACAGGCACGAACGCGTTGGACAGGAACGTCAGCGGAAACAGCACCATCAGCGAGTAGCCCTGCACGGCCTGGGCGCTGGAGCCGACCGTGCCGAACCAGGTGAAGATCCAGGCCAGCGACCAGCCGGAGATGATGGCCAGCAAGATGGCCAGGAACACGCCGACGACTCCCCCGCCGGGCCGGTAGCCCATCACGATGCCCATGCCGAAGGTGAGCGTGGCAGCGAGGGCGTAGCGAATCATGTCGGCCACCATCGGGCCCGCAAGCGGGGCGATGCGCGAGATGGGCAGCACCTTGAACCTGTCGAAGACGCCCTTGTCCATGTCCTCGCGGAGCTGGGTGCCGGTTGCGACGCAGGCCGTGAGCACGGTCTGCGCGATCAGCCCAGGGATCAGCAGGGGCAGGTAGTCGCCCACGCTCCCGGAGATGGCGCCGCCGAAGATGCCGGCGAACATCGCGGTGAAGAGCAGCGGCTGGAGCGTCACGTCGAAGAACTGCTCGAAGTTGCGGCGCATCTTCAAGGTGGCCCGCCAGGCCATGGTCATCGTCTGGGCCACGGTCTCGGTCAGGCCGACGTGCCGGGGCAGCGAGGCGACGTCGAGGGTGCGTGGGGCAGGTGCGGGCGGGTAGGTCAGCGTGGTCATCGGACGGTCTCCATCGGCTGGTCGGTGTCTGAGGTGGGGGTGACGTCGGCGTCATCGCCCTCGTGGGCGTCGTGGCCGGTGAGGGCGAGGAACACCTCGTCGAGCGACGGCTTCTGGACCGCGATCGAGTCGATGGCGATGCCGGCCTCGCGCAGCGCGAGCAGGATGTCGATGGCCTGGTCGCTGCGCTCCAGGGCGACGGTCAGCCGCCGCGCCTCGGGGCTCGGCACGGGCGGCTCCCCGGCCACTCGCCCGGCGAGGTCGACGGCCCGGTCGAGGTCCTGGGGCTCGACCAGCTGCAGCTGGAGGGACGAGCGGCCGATCGACGACTTGAGCTCGTCGGGGGTGCCGAGGGCGACGGTCCGCCCGCGGTCGATCACCGCGATCCGGTCGGCGAGCTGGTCGGCCTCGTCGAGGTACTGGGTGGTCAGCAGCACCGTGCAGCCCTCCGCCACCAGCGCACGGATGGTGTCCCACATCTGGCCACGGGTGCGCGGGTCCAGGCCGGTGGTCGGCTCGTCGAGGAAGGTCACCGGCGGCCGGGTGATCAGGCTGACGGCCAGGTCGAGCCGGCGGCGCATGCCACCCGAGAACTGCTTGATGGGCTTGGCCGCCGCCTCCTGGAGGTCGAACTGCTCGAGCAGCCGGTCCGCCGTACGACGTGCGTCGACGCGGCCGAGCCCTTGGAGGCGGCCGAAGAGGATGAGGTTCTCGGTGGCGGTGAGCAGCTCGTCGACGGAGGCGTACTGCCCCGTCACGCCGAGCAGCTGCCGGATCACGTGCGGCTCGCGGCGCACGTCGACGCCGAGGATCGTCGCCTCGCCCTCGTCGATCGGAAGCAGGGTGGCGAGCATCGAGAGCATCGTGGTCTTGCCGGCGCCGTTGGGGCCGAGCACGCCGAACACCTCGCCGCGACGCACGGTCAGGTCGATGCCGTCGACAGCCCGGAAGTCGCCGAACGACTTGACCAGGCCGCGGGCCTCGACCGCCAGCGCGCCCGGGTGGGCACTCGGGTCGGTGAGGGATGTCTGGAGGGTGGTTCCTGAGTTCATGTTCCGAGAGTGGGCCCCCTCGGTTTCACCGCGGTTGCACGGATCCCTCACGGGCCGTCACGGGCCGTCACGGCCAGGAAACCCCGAGGAAGCGGAGGCCGAGGGGGACGATCGTGACGGTGCGGGGGTCGAGCTCGTCCTCGGCATCGGGGTCGGGGGCACCAGTGGCCCGGGCGATGCGCACCTCGAGGCGGGAGTCGGCCAGCCCCTCGGCGATGCCGGTGCCCCACTCGACGGCCGTGACCACCTCGTCGAGGGAGGCGTCGAGGTCGAGGTCGTCGAGCTCCTCGATGCCGCCGAGCCGGTAGGCGTCGACGTGCACGAGGTCGGGTCCTGAGGTCAGCGACGGGTGCACCCGGGCGATCACGAAGGTCGGCGACGTGACGCCGCCCCGGACGCCGAGGCCGGTCCCGAGCCCCTGGGTGAAGGTGGTCTTGCCGGCCCCCAGCTCACCGGACAGCACCACCAGGTCCCCTGCCCGCAGCAGCCGCCCGATCGCCTCGCCGAGGGCGCGCATCGCGTCGGCGTCGGGGACGGCGTAGGTGCGCGGGAGGGCGCGCCGCAGCACCCGGTACGGCGGCCGCCCGGGCGTCTCGACGAACCCGTGGCCGCGCCAGAAGGCCACCGTCGCCGGCAGCTCGTCGCGGGCCACCACGGCCACCTCGGAGCCGTCCGCTGTGGCCAGTGCCTCCGCCACCAGGGCGCCGGCCACCCCGAGCCGCTGGGCGGACGGCAGCACGCCGAACCGTCGCAGCCACACCGTCTCCCCTTGCTGCTCCAGCACCAGCGCGCCGACCGGCCGGCCCTCGAGGGTCGCGAGCAGTCCGCCGCCGACCGCGAGCGCGGCGGCGAGCGTCTCCGGCGTCTCGGCCAGCGCGTCGGCCGGCGGGTCGAGAGGCGGCCGGGCCGCGAACGCCGCCCGGACCACCGCATGCACGGCCTCGGCCGCCTCCGGGCCCACGCGGCGTACGACGAGGCTCACCGCCGCCGCCGCCTGAGGTGGCTCATCGGGAGTCGACGAGGTCGCCGGCCGCCGCGAACAGCTGGTCGAGCTCGGCGTCGACCTGGTCGTGCCGCTCCATCATCACCATGTGGCCGGCGCCGACGCACTCGAGAAGGGTGGAGCCGGCGATCAGTGCGTGCAGCTTGCGGCTGTGCTCGATCTTGGTCATCTTGTCCTCGGTGCCGCAGATGATGGCCGTCGGCACGTTCTCGAGCGCGTGCACGGTGGCGAACTTGTCGAGGGTGCCGAAGGTCGGGAAGAACTCCGCGACGACGTCGAACGGCGTCGCCGAGAGCATCTCGTCGACGAACTCGACGTATCGCTTCGGCACGGCGTCGCCGAAGGCGAGCTCGTCGGTGGCCACCAGCGACACCGAGCGGCCCACCCGCCGGAACCGGTCGACGGTCCGGTGCCCGCGCGCCAGCGTGGCCACCAGCCGGGTCGCCAGCTGGCCGCCGATGGTCGACGGCAGCAGGGGGAGCACCATCCGGTGCGGGTCGAGCCCGCCGGCGGTGGTGCCGACCAGGCCGACGCCGACGATCCGGTCGCCGAACAGCTCGGGGTGCTCCTCGGCCAGCGCCACGATGGTCATGCCGCCCATCGAGTGGCCCACGAGCACGACCGGTCCGTCGGGGACCGCCTCGTCGATGACGGAGAGCAGGTCGCTGGCCGAGCTGCTCGATGGTGGCGTTGCCATCGGTCGACCGCCCCGAGCGGCCGTGCGAGCGCTGGTCGAAGAAGACGGTGCGCACCAGCCCTCGATAGGCGGCGCGCTGGAAGTGCCAGGAGTCCATGTTGAGGGCGTAGCCGTGCACGAAGACCACCGTCAGCTCGGTGTGCGGCCGCGGCGTGAGTCTTCGCCGCCGGGCCGGGTGCCGGCCGGTCGACCTCGTCGATCTCGACGTGCAGCGGGACGCCGTCGTCGGCGACGACCGTGAGTGGCGGGGAGTGCAGCGAGCCGAACGGCGTCGCGTCCCCGACTCCGCGTCGGGCCATCACCCGACTGCGTTGTGCGACACGCAGGGCGGTGCCTGCGGCGGCCACACCGACCGCACCCGCGGCGACCCCGAGGACCTTGCGGGTCACGCTCATGCTGGCGCTCCTTCGTCGTTCTCGTTCACGTGGCGGCGGACCAGCCGACCGCCCATCCGGGTCACGATCTCGTAGTTGATGGTCCCGCACGCCACTGCCCAGTCCTGCGCGGTGGGCTCGCCCTTGTCGCCCGGCCCGAACAGCACGACGTCGGTGTCGACCGGCGGCAGGTCGCCGCCCAGGTCGACGACGAGCTGGTCCATGCAGACCCGCCCGCGCACTGGCACCCGACGACCGTCGACCGCCACCTCGAGCGCGTTGCTGCCGTGGCGCGGCACGCCGTCGCCGTACCCGACGGGCACCAGGCCGACCGTCGTCGCTTCGTCGGCGACCCAGGTGTGGCCGTAGGAGACGCCTTCGCCCGCGGCAATCTGCTTGGCGAGGGCGAGCGGCGCCCGGACGGTCATCGCCGGTCGCAGGCCCAGGTCGGGGGTCACCCCGGGAGCGGGGTCGAGGCCGTAGGACGCGATGCCGCAGCGCACCAGGTCGAAGCGGGACGACGGCCGCAGGATCGCGGCCGCCGAGTTGGCGAGGTGTCGGACCTCGGGCCGCAGCCCGCCGTCCTCGGCGACGCGCAACGCGTCGCGGAACCGTTGCTCCTGCAGGTCGTTGGCGGGGTGCTCGGGCTCGTCGCTGCAGGCGAAGTGTGACCAGACGCCGGTCACGACGGCCCGGCCGGCCTGCTCGTACGCCGCCGCTGCGGCCACCAGTTCAGCCCAGGCGGCGAGCGGTGCGCCGCCGCGGGCGAGCCCGGTGTCGACCTTGAGCTGCACGCGGGGCAGCACGCCGCCCGACTCACCCGTGGCGACGATCTCGTCGAGGCGGGCCAGTGTGTACGCCGTGACGTCGACGTCGCGGGCGATCGCCTGGGCGAGCACGCCGTCGGCGAGGTCGGCGGCGAGCGTCAGCCAGCAGAGCAGCCGGCCGGTGTCGCCGCCGCGTGTGCGCAGCGTGAGCGCTTCGCCCACCGTGGCCACGCCAAGCCACTCGGCGCCGGCAGCGCGAGCGGCGCGGCCGCTCTCGACGAGGCCGTGCCCGTAGCCGTCGGCCTTGACGACCGTCATCATCCGCGCGCCGTCGGCGGCAGCCAGGTCTGCCAGGATCCGCACGTTGTGCCGGATCGCCGCCAGGTCGACCACGATCTCGGGGCGAACGAGGGCGGACATGCCCCGGATTGTTTCAGAGCAGGTCGCGCACCACGGCCGGGAGTGCGCGCGCCACGTCGACTGCCGAGAGCGGGCCACCGCGCGATGCGGCGGTCGCGGCGGCGCCGTGCAGCCACGACCCGACCGAGGCTGCGTCGAACGGGTCCAGCCCCGCGGCGAGCAGCGCGCCGACCAGGCCGGCCAGCACGTCGCCAGCCCCTGCGGTGGCCAGCCAGGGCACGCCGGTGGTGGTCACCCTGGCCGCGCCGCCGGGCCGGGCGACGACGGTGCGGCGCCCCTTGAGCAGCACGACGGCGGCGTACCGCTCGGCCGCGGCGCGGGCGTGCCGCAACGGCGCGGCCTCGATCTCGGCGCGGTCGACGCCGGTCATCCGGGCCAGCTCGCCGGCGTGGGGGGTGAGGATGGCGGGCACGGTCAGCGGCTCGTCGACGAGGGCGAGCGCGTCTGCGTCGATGACCGTCGGCACGCCGTCGCCCAGCGCCTCGGCCAACATTGTCGCGACGTCGACCCCGCCGCCGGAGCCCACCGTCCAGGCCTGCACCTGGCCGGTGCCGGCCACCACGTCGGGGTGGGCGGCGAGCACGGCGTCGGGTGCACCGCCGACATAGCGCACCATCCCGCACAGGCCGGAGGCGGCGCCCGCGACACACAGCACCCCGGCGCCGGGGTAGGCCGCTGAGCCGGCGCGGACGCCGACCACGCCGCGGGTGTACTTCTGCGCGTCCGGGTCCGGCCGGGACAGCAGGGCGGCGACATCGGCGCTCTGCAACGCCTCGATGCCCGCGGGCGGAGTCTCCAGGCCGATGTCGACGAGGTGCACGACCCCGGCGTACGCCGCCGCCGGGTCGGCCAGCAGCGCGACCTTGTGGGTGCCGAACGTGACGGTGACGTCCGCGCGCACCGCCGGACCCGCCAGCTCGCCGGTGTCGACGTCGACCCCCGACGGCACGTCGACAGCAACGACGGGCACGCCGTCGAGGGCGGTCAGCGCGGCCACCGCGTCGTCGCGCAGCCCCGGGCGACCGCCGATGCCGACGATGCCGTCGACCACCAGGTCGGGCGTGGTCGCCGGAGCCCGGGTGACGACCCGGCCGCCGGCGCGGAGCAACGCCGCCAGCCCGCCCTCGTGCGGCTTCTCGGTCAGCGACCACGCGCTCACGGCGCACCCGCGCCGGGCGAGCAGCGCGCCGGCGTACAGGGCGTCGCCGCCGTTGTCCCCGCTGCCGACGAGCAGCAGCACCCGCCGGCCGTAGCCGCCGCCCAGCAGGTCGAGCACCGCGGCCGCCAGCCCGCTCGCGGCCCGCTGCATCAGCGCCCCCTCGGGCAGCCCGGCCATCAGCGCCGCCTCGGCCGCCCGCACCTGCTCGACCGTGTGCGCGCTCCTCATGCCGTCACGCTAGCGAGGCCGGGCAGTCCGCTGGCGGGTCGTGTGCCTGAGGACGCGGTATGGCGCGTCGTGGGGCACACGACCCGGTGGCTGTGGATGACCGGACGCACCGTCGGCCGGATCGAGGCACCCTCACTGCGTGGATGAGCTGAGGGCGCTGATCGCCGACCAGGCGGGGATGGTCGCGCGGCGACAGCTCAACGAGGACGGCGTCGACGCGGACGCCGTGCGCAACCACATCGCGGCGGGACGTTGGGCGGAGCGCACGCCCCGCGTCATCAGCGTCACGACCGGCGTGCTCACACTGGAACAGCGGGAGTGGATGGCGGTCCTGCACGCTGGACCGCGGAGCATGCTGGCCCAGCTCTCGTCGGCCAACCGGCACGGCCTGACCGGCTGGGAGCGCCCTTGGGTCAGCGTGCTGGTCGACGACGAGCTCAGCTTCGAGCCCGTGCCAGGGGTCGACTTCTTCCGTAGCAGGAGACCGTTCGACCTGCTGCGCTCACCCCGCCCGGGCATCCCCGTATGCCGACTCGAGCCCGCCGTCTTGCTGTGGGCGGGCTACGAGGCCACCAACAAGGCGGCCCACGGTGTCATCGCAGCCACTGTGCAACAGCGACTCAGCACCGCGTCTCGGATGACCGAGTGGGTCGAGCTGCTGCGCCCGCTGCGACGGGCCAGGCCGTTCAAGCGGACCCTCTCGTTCGTCGACGCCGGAGCACACTCTGGCGCCGAGGTGGAGCTCGGACGGATGTGCCGCCGGTTCGGGATCCGAGCTCCCGACCGCCAGCGCCAGCGGCGGGACCGCTCCGGCCGGATCCGCTGGACCGATGCCGAGTGGGATCTCCCCGACGGCACGACGCTGGTGCTCGAGATCGACGGGGCCTTCCACGCCGACGTCCTCCAGGCTGGCGAAGACGCGAAGCGGTCTCGCCGCCTCACGACACGCACCCGGATCGTCGTGCGCTGCACGGCGTACGAGCTCACCCACGAAGCCGCCGAGGTCGCTTTCGACCTGATCGCCTTGGGCCTGTCGGGTCGTGTGCCTGAGAACGCGGCATAGCGCGTCGTCAGGCACACGACCCATACGCGTGACCCGCTAGGACTCCAGGACGACGACAGCCGACGCGATGCCGGCGTCGTGGGAGAGGGACAAGTGGACGTGCAGGGCTCCGAGCTCCTCGGCGCGGGCCTTGACGGTGCCCCGCATGGTCAGGAGCGGGCGGCCGGTGTCCTCGGTGAACACCTCGGCGTCGTGCCAGTCGAGGTCGCCCGGCGCCCCGAGGGCCTTGGCCAGCGCCTCCTTCGCGGCAAACCGGGCCGCCAGCGACGCCATGCCCCGGGTGGCCTCCCCGGGCGTGAAGAGCCGCTCACGGAGGCCGGGGGTGCGCTCCAAGGACTCGGCGAACCGGTCGAGGTCGACCACGTCGATGCCGACGCCGATGATGGCCACGGTCGAGGCTCTACTCGACCGTGACGGACTTGGCCAGGTTGCGCGGTTGGTCGACGTCGTGGCCCAGGTTGCTCGCGAGCTGACAGGCGAAGAGCTGCAGGGGTACGACGGCCACCAGCGGCTGCAGCAGCACGGGCACCCGCGGCAGGTAGATCACGGAGTCGGCGTACGGCGCCACGGCCGGGTCGCCCTCCTCGGCCAGGAGGATGGTGCGCGCGCCCCGCGCCCGGATCTCCTGGATGGCGCTGATCATCTTGTCGTGCAGCTGGTCGCGGCCCTGGGGCGGCACGACACAGAACACCGGCAGACCCTCCTCGATGAGGGCGATCGGCCCGTGCTTGAGCTCGCCCGCGGCGAAGCCCTCGGCGTGGATGTAGGCGAGCTCCTTGAGCTTGAGCGCGCCCTCAAGCGCGATGGGGAACCCGGCGTGCCTCCCGAGGAAGAGCACCGACCGCGCTCCGGCCAGCTCGTCGGCCAAGGCGTAGATCGCGTCCTTGCGGTCGAGGATTCCCTGGAGGTGGGCGGGCATCCGCTCCAGCTCGCTGACCACAGCCGCGATCTCGTCGCCGAACTTGTTGCCGCGCACCTGGGCGAGGTAGAGCCCGAGCAGATAGCTGGCCACCAGCTGGGTGGTGAAGCCCTTGGTCGAGGCCACACCGATCTCGGGGCCGGCGTGGGTGTAGATGACGGCGTCGGACTCACGCGGGATCGTCGAGCCGTTGGTGTTGCAGATCGCCAGCACCCGGGACCCCTGCTCCCGCGCGTGCCGGATCGCCATCAGGGTGTCGGCGGTCTCGCCCGACTGGCTGATGGCCACGACGAGGGTGTCCTGGGTCAAGATCGGGTCGCGGTAGCGGAACTCGTGGGCCAGCTCGACCTCGCAGGGGATGCGGGTCCAGTGCTCGATGGCGTACTTGGCCACCAGCCCGGCGTAGAAGGCCGTGCCGCACGCGATCACGATGATCTTGTCGACGTCGCGCAGCTCCTGCTCCGACAGCCGCATCTCGTCCAGCTGCAGCTGGCCCCCGGCGGTGTGCCGGCCCAGCAACGCGTCGGCGACCGCGTGCGGCTGTTCGAAGATCTCCTTGCGCATGAACCAGTCGTGGCCGTCCTTCTCGGCGGCCGAGAGGTCCCAGTCGACGTGGTAACGCTTGCCCTCGGCCGGCGACCCATCGAAGCCGGTGACCTCCACGCCCTCGCGGGTGATGGTGACGACTTGGTCCTGGCCGAGCTCCAACGCATTGCGGGTGTGCTCGATGAACGCCGCCACGTCGCTGCCGACGAAGTTCTCGCCGTCGCCGAGCCCGACGACGAGCGGCGAGTTGCGGCGCGCCGCCACCACGCGCGAGTTGTCCTCGCCGTCGACGGCCACCAGCGTGAAGGCGCCGCGCAGCCGCTGGCAGACCTGCTGCATCGCGGTGGTCAGGTCTCCGCCGCGCTCGAGCTCGCGCTCGAGGAGGTGGGCGGCGATCTCGGTGTCGGTCTGGGAGCGCATCTCGACGCCGTCGGCCTCGAGCTCGTCGCGCAGCTCGGCGAAGTTCTCGATGATCCCGTTGTGCACGAGCGCCACGCGATCGTGTCGACCGAGGTGGGGATGAGCGTTGTCGTCGGTCGGTGGTCCGTGGGTGGCCCAACGGGTGTGGCCGATGCCCGTCGTCGCGGCCGCCAGCGGTTGTTCGACGAGCGCCTTCTCGAGGTTGGCCAGCTTGCCCGCACGCTTGTCGGAGATGATCGCGCCGTCGTGGACCAGGGCGATGCCCGCGGAGTCGTAGCCGCGGTACTCGAGGCGGCGCAGCCCCTCGATCACCACGTCCTGAGCCTGCCGCTCACCGACGTACCCCACGATTCCGCACATGGGCCGCAGTCTATCGGCGGCCCGGACCCGCCCGATCTCTCTTCGGCCCGCCGGTGACCCCCTGCAACAATGCCGCGCATGCCCTCCGACGGCGCCCCCCACTCCGGTGAGCGCGAGCAGTCGCCGTACGTCGAGCTGGACCGCGCGACGTGGGCCTCGCTGGCGCAGGAGACGGAGACCCACCTCTCCGCTGACGAGGTCGCCAGGCTGCGCGGACTCGGCGACGCGCTCGACCTCGACGAGGTCCGCCAGGTCTACCTGCCCCTCTCGCGGCTGCTGAGCCTGCGCGTCAAGGCGGCCGGGCGGCTGCACCGCAAGCAGGAGGAGTTCCTGCACCGGCCCCAGCCACCGCGCACGCCGTTCGTGATCGGGGTGGCCGGCTCGGTGGCGGTCGGCAAGTCCACCACCGCCCGCGTCCTCCAACAGATGCTGGCCCACTGGCCCGCGCACCCCAACGTCGAGCTGGTCACCACCGACGGCTTCCTGCTGGCCAACGCCGAGCTCGAACGCCGCGGCATCCTGCACCGCAAGGGCTTCCCCGAGTCCTACGACCGTCGCGCGCTGCTGCGGTTCGTCATCGACATCAAGTCGGGCCGCGACGAGGTGACCGCGCCGATCTATTCACACCTCGTCTACGACGTGGTGCCCGACGAGCGGGTGGTCGTCAAGAGTCCCGACATCGTCATCGTCGAGGGCCTCAACGTGCTGGCGCCGCCCCGCGTGCGCGACGACGGCCGGACCGGCCTGACGCTGAGCGACTTCTTCGACTTCAGCGTCTACGTCGACGCGGCCACCAGCGACATCCGCCGGTGGTACGTCGAACGGTTCCTGCGGCTGCGCGAGACCGCGTTCCGCGACCCGGCGTCGTACTTCGCCCGTTACGGCGGCCTCTCCTCCGACGAGGCGGTCGCCGAGGCCGAACGCATCTGGGACTCCATCAACGGGCCGAACCTCAGCGAGAACATCCAGCCCACCCGCAGCCGGGCGGACCTGGTGCTGCGCAAGGACCGCGACCACTCGGTCCGATACGTGCGCCTGCGCAAGCTCTGAGCGCCCCTACAGCTCCTTCTGGAGCTCTCGCAGCTCCTCGACGATCCGATATCCCATCGCCTCGTTGACGGCGTTCATGTGGGGGTTGGCGTCGGCGTTGGAGGTGCGCACGATCTCGCACTCCGGATGGTCGGCCATCAGCGCCCGGTGCGAGGCCAGCTTCATGGCCAGCCCGAGCGAGTGTCCACGGTGCTCGGGCAGCACCATCGTGACGCCCACGGCCGCCTGGTGGGTCTGCCCCGGCGAGACGGTGAGGCCGCTGTAGCCCGCAAGCGTGCCGTCGGCCGCCACTGCGGCGGCGCTGTACTCCTCGCGGCCGATCACCTCGTTGCGCTTCTCGTGCTCACGCAGGCGCTCGGGAGTCCACTCGCCGTCCTCGAGGGCGAGGTCGCCGATCGGGACCATGCTGACGAAGCGGCTCAGGGCCGCGCAGAGGTCGTCGACGTACTCGTCGGGCGTGTGGTCGCGCCACCCGACGATGCGATAGTCGCCGATCCGTTGGACCACCCGCTCGTCGAGAGCCGGCCAGGACGGCGACCTCGTGGCCAGCTCGACGACCTTGAAGCCCTCGCGGTTGGCCACGACGTAGCCGTGGATGGCCGCGAAGCCGTCGCCGGGCACGGTCTCACCCGGTCGTCCGTAGCTCTCGCCGAGGACCCGCTTGCGGCCGAGAGCGACAGCGCGGGCCTCGACGTCGACGAGCAGCTGCGAGCCGATGCCGCGCCTGCGGTGCTCGGGCGGCACGGTGACCTCGGCGTAGATGTTTGCGAGGTTGTCCAGCTGGGGCAGCTCGACCATCGCAGAGCCGAGCATCCGGTCGCCGTCGAAAGCGCCGAGGAGCAGCCAGTGCCAGTCCGAGTTGGGCGTGGCCAGCGCCACGCGGCTCAGCGTCCATGGCGGGTAGACGTCGTAGGGACGCCCGGCCCAGGCGGCGTGGCTGGTCTCCCACCACTGGTGGAGGACCTCCTCGTCCCGAGGGTCGACCTCGCGGATCTCGACACTGGTCATCTGAGCACCCTAGGCAGTCGGCGTCCCACGGGTCGAACCGTTTGCGGGTGCTGCGACCTCAGAGGGCGAGGCGACGGCGTACGACGTCGGCGAGCCGGTGGGCGATGGCGTCGGCGTCGTCCTGGGTGGCGGCCTCGACCATCACCCGCACGATGGGTTCGGTGCCGGAGGGCCGGAGCAGGATGCGGCCCGAGTCGCCTAGGGCGGCCTCCTCCTCGGCGAGCGCGGCGGCCAGGATGCCGTCCTCCTCGACGCGCGTCTTGTCGACGTCGGGCACGTTGACGAGCGTCTGGGGCAGCCGCTCGACGACCGAGGCCAGCGACTTGAGGGTGCGGCCGGTCGTGACCATCCGCTCCAGGACCTGGAGCGCGGCCAGGATCCCGTCGCCCGTGGTGGCGTAGTCGGTGAGAATGAGGTGTCCGGACTGCTCGCCGCCGAGGGTGTAGCCCGAGACCTGCATGGCCTGGAGCACGTAGCGGTCACCGACCTTGGTCTGCCGGACCCCGACGCTGGCGGCGCGCATCGCGTGCACGAAGCCGAGGTTGCTCATCACCGTCGCCACGACCGTGTCCTTGGCGAGGGTGCCGGCCTCCTTCATCGACAGGGCCAGCAGCGCGAGCAGCTGGTCGCCGTCGACGGTGTTGCCCTCGTGGTCGACGGCCAGGCAGCGGTCGGCGTCGCCGTCGAGCGCGAAGCCGACGTCGGCGCCGTGCTCGAGCACGGCGGCGCGGACGGTGTCGAGATGCGTGGAGCCGCAGCCCTCGTTGATGTTGAGGCCGTCGGGCGACGCGTGGATGGCGATCACCTTGGCGCCGGCGTCCTCCAGGGCCCGGGGGCCGACCTCGTGGGCCGCGCCCTCGGCGCAGTCGAGGACGACGGTGAGGCCCGCGAGCGGGTGGTCGATGGAGCGCACGAGGTGGGCGGCGTACTCGTCGACGGCGGCGGCGTACGGCGTGACCCGGCCGACCGCGCCACCGGTGGGCCGGTCGAACTGCTCGGCCATCCGCCGCTCGATCGCGATCTCGATGGCGTCGTCGAGCTTGAGGCCGCCACGGGCGAAGAACTTGATTCCGTTGTCAGGCATCGCGTTGTGGGAGGCCGACAGCACCACGCCGAAGTCGGCACCGAGGGCGCCGGTCAAGAAGGCGACGCCCGGCGTCGGCAGCACGCCGAGCAGCAGTACGTCGACGCCGGCCGACGCGAGCCCGGCCACCACGGCGGCCTCCAGGAACTGCCCGGAGATGCGGGGGTCCCGGCCGACCACGGCCAATGGCCGGTGACCCTCGAACTCGCCGAGGTCGGCCAGCACGTGGGCGGCGGCAACGGAAAGGTCCAGGGCGAGAGCTGCGGTGAGGTCACCGTTGGCCAGGCCCCGGACCCCGTCCGTGCCGAACAACCGACTCATGCGAGCGGTTGGTGGATCAGCGCTTGCTGAACTGGGGCGCCTTGCGCGCCTTCTTCAGGCCCGCCTTCTTGCGCTCGATGACGCGCGCGTCACGGGTGAGCAGGCCGGCCTTCTTGAGCACCGCGCGGTTGGCGTCGATGTCGATGGAGTTGAGGCAGCGGGCCACACCGAGGCGCAGCGCGCCGGCCTGGCCGGTGATGCCGCCGCCGTGGATGCGGGCGATGACGTCGAAGCGACCCTCGAGCTGCGTGGTCACGAAGGGCTCGCTGACGACCTGCTGGTGCAGCTTGTTGGGGAAGTAGGAGTCGAGGGTGCGTCCGTTGACCCTCCACTGGCCGGTGCCGGGCATGATGCGCACGCGGGCCACGGCCTCCTTGCGACGGCCCGTGGCCGCGGCGGGAGCGATGGTGGCGGCGCGGAGCGGCGCGTCGGCGGACGGCTCGGACTCCGAGCTGTAGGCCACGCCCGACTCGTCGGCGGTGTAGGTCTCCTCGACGTCAGAGTCGCTGCTCTCGACGTCGGGGGTGGTCTCGGTGGTGTCAGCCACGATCGTTGTCCTTCGCTTGCTTGGAGAGCCGGGTCACTGGGAGATCTGCTTGATCTCGAACGGGACGGCCTGCTGGGCCTGGTGCGGGTGGGTGGGGCCGGAGTAGACCTTGAGCTTCTTCAGCATCTGACGGCCGAGGCGGTTCTTGGGGAGCATGCCCCACACCGCCTTCTCGACGGCCTTGCGGGCGTCCTTCTCGAGGAGCACGCCGATGGGCGTGGCAGTGAGCCCGCCCGGGTAGCCGGAGTGGCGGTAGGCCATCTTCTTGGTCTTCTTGTCGCCGGTGAGGGCGACCTTCTCGGCGTTGACGATGATGACGAAGTCACCGGTGTCCATGTGCGGCGCGAAGATCGGCTTGTGCTTGCCGCGCAGGAGGTTGGCGGACTGGACGGCGAGGCGTCCGAGAATCACGTCGGTGGCGTCGATGACGTGCCACTCGCGGTGGATGTCACCGGGCTTGGGGCTGTAGGTGCGCACAGGAGTGCCTATTCGTTCGTAGGGTCCTCGGGCGTCGGTCGCCGAGGGTGGGGCAACGCCTTCTGACGAACTCTGCCCGGCTTCCCATGCTTGGTTCAGCACAGCATCCGGGTCTGCGTCCTCACCTCGTGCGAGAGGTGCGGACGCGGCAGGAGGCGCGACCGGCAAGTTTACGGGTGGGGGTCCGTGAGCGCCAATCCGGAGCCGGTTCCGAGACTCGGATTCGACCGGTTCAGGGGCGCGGTCTAGGTTGGAAGGACGAACCGGACCCGCGTCCGCCCGATGATCTCGGCCGAGCGCCGTACTCCGGTTTCCCGTTGCTTGCGTGAAGGAGCACCCGTGTCCGACACCCAGAATGGCTCGTCGTCCCTCACCGTGCGTGACAACCGCACCGGTCAGGAGTACGACGTACCGATCGCCGACGGCACCATCAAGGCTGCCGACATCGGCCAGATCAGGACCGACGACGACTCCCCCGGGCTTGCGGTCTACGACCCAGGCTTCGTCAACACCGCCTCGTGCAAGAGCTCGGTGACCTTCATCGACGGCGACAAAGGCATCCTCGAGTACCGCGGCTACCCGATCGAGCAGCTGGCGGAGAAGTCGACCTTCCTCGAGGTCGCCTACCTGCTGGTGCACGGCACGCTGCCGACCAAGGCCGAGTACGACGCGTGGACGCACGAGATCACCTACCACACGTTCGTCCACGAAAACGTCCGCAGCTTCATGCAGGGCTTCCGCTACGACGCCCACCCGATGGGCATGGTGATGGCCTCCGTCGGCGCGCTGTCCACGTTCTACCCCGACGCCCGCAACATCGGCGACGCCGAGAACCGGCACATGCAGATCGTGCGGATGATCGCCAAGATGCCCACCCTCGGTGCATGGTCCTACCGGCACGCGCAGGGCAAGCCCTACGTCTACCCCGACAACGACCTCGGCTACACCGCCAACTTCCTCTCGATGCTCTTCAAGATGAGCGAGCAGAAGTTCGAGGCCGACGAGCGGCTGGTCAAGGCGCTCGACGTGCTGTTCATCCTGCACGCCGACCACGAGCAGAACTGCTCGACCAACGCCGTGCGCTCGGTCGGCTCCAGCCAGGTCGACCCGTACTCCGCTGTGGCGGCCGGGGTCGGCGCGCTCTTCGGTCCCCTCCACGGCGGTGCCAACGAGGCCGTGCTTCGGATGCTGCGCCGGATCGGCTCCATGGACAACATCCCGGCGTTCATCGAGGGCGTGAAGGCCGGCAACGAGCGGCTGATGGGCTTCGGCCACCGCGTCTACAAGAACTACGATCCGCGGGCCACGATCATCAAGAAGGCCTGCGACGACGTCTTCGAGGTCACCGGCGTCAACCCGCTGCTCAAGATCGCCCAGGAGCTGGAGAAGATCGCGCTGGAGGACGAGTACTTCGTCAAGCGCAAGCTCTACCCCAACGTCGACTTCTACTCCGGGCTGATCTACGAGGCCTTCCAGTTCCCGCCCGAGATGTTCACGGTGCTCTTCGCGATCGGCCGCACGCCCGGCTGGCTGGCTCAGTGGCTGGAGCTGGTGCAGGACAAGGAGCAGAAGATCGCGCGGCCCAAGCAGATCTACACCGGCGACCGCAAGCTCGACTTCGTGCCAGCCTCCGAGCGCTGGAAGTAGCCTCGAACCCGCCGGGTATCACCCGGACGCCTTTGCCCTCCTCGGAGGGCATGAGCGCACACCCACTGGCCTCTTGGCTGCAGACCCGAGTCGCACCCGACGCCGAACCGATCCTGCCGTCGCGTCGCCGGACCCGGAAGGCACCTCGGCACCGCACCGAGCGGGCCGCCCGCGAGGCCGATGCCTCCGCACCGGTTGACCGCGCGGCGGTACCGGTGCTCAGGATGGAGCATGTCTCTTCCTGACACCTATCCCCCGGACACCTACCACGGCGATACCGGCGAGGTCAGCGCCTGGATCCGGCGCAGCGACACCAAGCCTGAGATCGAGTACGCCCGCGGCGGCAGCTGCGAGTACGTCGTCACCGGGCAGCAGTCGGAGGGCCGCTTCGGCCTCTATCGCTGGACCTTCGGCGACGCAGAGAGCGGCCCCGACCCACACTTCCACCGGTCGATCTCGGAGTCGTTCTTCGTGCTGTCGGGCGAGGTGCGCCTCTACGACGGCTCCGTCTGGGTGACCGCCGGGGCAGGAGACTTCCTGCACGTGCCCGACGGCGGCCTGCACGGGTTCAAGGGCGCCGACCGCGCCAGCATGCTGCTGATGTTCACGCCCGGCGCACCGCGCGAGGACTACTTCGAGACCCTCGCCCGGCTCGGCCGTGGCGAGACGATGACCGACGAGGAGCGGGCGGCGTTCATGCTCCGGCACGACACCTTCTGGGCCGAGTGAGGGTCGGCTGGCGGCACAATGACCTCATGACGACCGAGCTCCTCCGCCTCCCGGTGCTGCCGCACCGCACCACCGCCGAGCTCACTGCGCAGCTGGACCACCTCCGGGCGGCGCCGCGCGACACCGGCACCGTCCACCTCGTCGTACGCCGCCCCGCACTGGCCGCACGCGAGGTGCTGACCGAGGGGCGGATCGACCCCGTCGACGGCATGGTCGGCGACAACTGGCTTTCGCGGGCGACGTCCGTCGCGATCGCCGAGGGCCGCCACCTCGACGCCCAGATCAACGTGATGGGCGCCCGGATGATCCGACTGCTCGCGGACACCCTGGAGGATCAGGCGCAGGCGGGAGACCAGCTGTTCCTCGACCTCGACCTGTCGGTGGCCAACCTGCCGACCGGCTCCCTGGTGGCGCTGGGCGACGACGCCGTCATCCAGGTGAGCGCCAAGCCCCACCGGGGCTGCGCCAAGTTCGTGCGCCGCTACGGCGACGAGGCGATGCGCTTCGTCAACAGCGAGGTCGGCAAAGAGCTGCGGCTGCGGGGCTTCAACGCGCGCGTGGTCGCCGCGGGCGTCGTACGCCCGGGCGACCACGTGCGGGTGTTGCGTTGATTCGGTTCAGCCGACGTAGACCGTCTCGACGGTCTCGCAGTCCTCGCTGACGATGACACCTTCGCTGCCCACGTCGACGATGACATGGTCCTCGCCCGTGCCGCAGGACACGAACATTGCGAGGTCGGCGCTGGAAACGTGCACCTCGTCGTCACCGCTGCCGGCGAAAACTTGGTCGTCGCCACGGATGAACGCGACGTCGTTGCCAGACCCGAGGCGGACGAGGTCGACGACGTCGTCGGCGCCGGCGCTGACGCGGTCGTCGCCGCCGCTGCCCCAGATCTGGTCGGCGCCGGTGCCGCCGTTGAGCTCGTCGTCACCCGGGCCGCCGCGGATGGTGTCTTCTCCGGGGTTGCCGAGGATGTCGTCGTCGCCGTCACCGCCGGCGATGGTGTCGTCGCCGCCACCGGCCACGACCTCGTCGTCGCCGCCTAGGGCGTTGATCACGTCACTGGTCTGAGTGCCGGTGATGTCGTTGGAGTTGTTGTTGCCGTCGATTTCGTCGGCGTGCGCGGGCGCAGCGCTGAGCGCCACGATCGCCAGTGTGGCCAGGCTGGCCAGAAGGGTCTTTTTCACGGGGGGCTCCTTGATGTCCGGGTGATCGTGGCACGGTCGGCGCAGGCTCCGAAGCAGTTTCTTCGGATTCGTGCATGGTGGTCTTATCCAGTTCACAGACTCGCCGGACAGGCTCGTCCCGTGACCCAAACGCCTGAATACCCCGATCGCTATCCGGAGCCTGCGAAGCCGAGCCCCGAGCGGCCTATCGCCCTGCCCTACACAACGCCCACGTTCCCGGCCGAACGCCGGCCGCGGCCGCGACTGTTCGCCGCATCCGTGGTCGCGGCGGCGCTGCTCGTCGGCGGCAGCGCCGGGGTGGGCGGTGCGGCCGTGTGGACGAGCCAGCACGACACCGACAGGCCGCCCGCGTCGGCCCCGCGCTCGACGTCACCGGTGGTCAACGCTCCGGCCGCGGCGTCGGGCGACGGCTCGGTTGAGTCGGTGGCCCAGCAGGTGCTGCCGTCCGTGGTGGAGATCGACGTGTCGGGGCCGGAGGGAGCGGGCTCGGGATCCGGCATCATCTTGACCTCCGACGGCCAGATCCTCACCAACAACCACGTCGTCGATGCGGCAGGTGACTCGGGCTCGCTGGAGGTGTCCTTCACCGATGGGACGCACGCCAAGGCCAGCATCGTCGGCGTCGACCCGCTGACCGACACCGCGGTCATCCAGGCCGAGGACGTCAGCGGCCTCACGCCGGCGACCATCGGGTCCTCGGACTCGCTCCAGGTCGGGCAGGGCGTCGTCGCGATCGGCTCTCCGTTCGGGCTGGACGCCACCGTCACGTCCGGCATCGTCAGCGCGCTCGAGCGTCCCGTGGACGTGGGCTCTGACGGGCAGGGCAACAGCACCGTCTACCCGGCCATCCAGACCGACGCGGCGATCAACCCCGGCAACAGCGGCGGTCCGCTGGTCGACATGGCCGGGCACGTCGTGGGCATCAACGCCTCGATCCGGACCACGGGCAGCTCCCAGGAGGGCGGCCAGTCCGGTTCGATCGGCCTCGGCTTCGCGATCCCGATCGACGAGGTGCTGCCGGTGGTCGACCAGATGCAGAAGGGCGAGACGCCGACCCACGCCCGGCTCGGGATCGCCGTCGAGAACGTCGCCTCGGGCACCGGGGCACTGGTCGAGGACGGCGCCAGGATCAGCCAGATCAACGACGGCTCCGCGGCCGCCGACGCCGGTCTCCGCGACGGCGACATCGTCACCAAGATCGACGACACCCTGATCACCAGTGCCGACTCGCTCGTCGCCACCGTCCGGTCCTACCGGCCCGGCGACACGGTGACCGTGACCTACACCCGGTCGGGGAGCGAGCAGACGGTCACGCTCACCCTCGACTCGGACGCAGACACCACGAACTCCTGACCCCCGGACTCCCTTTCCCGGGGGTCAGGAACCAGCAGGCGGTGAGGCAGGGTCGGTTCTCGGCCCGAAGACCGACCCTGGCTCACCGCCGCTCGGCGCTCACCGGTCTCTCGGGGCCGGTCAGCGCACCCGCTGCACCCGAGACTCGTCCCAGACCGGCCCGTCGGACTCATAGACGTCGCCGTTGCCGCCGTAGACCAGGAAGCGGTCGAAGCCGCGCGCGAACCAGCGGTCGTGGGTGACGGCCAGCACGGTTCCCTCGAAGGACTCCAGGCCCGCCTCCAGCGCCTCGGCCGACTGCACGTCGAGGTTGTCAGTCGGCTCGTCGAGCAGCAGCAAGGTGGCGCCGGACAGCTCCAGCAGCAGGATCTGGAACCGCGCCTGCTGCCCGCCGGAGAGCGACTCGAAACGCTGCTCCGAGGCGTGTGCCAGCTCATAGCGGTCGAGCACCCTCGCGGCCGCCTCGCGACCCATCCCGTCACGATGCTCGTCGCCGCGGTGCAGGATCTCGAGCAGGGTGCGGCCGCGCAGCTCCGGGTGCTCGTGCGTCTGCACGAACCATCCCGGTCGCACCCGCGCGCCGAGCTTGGCCTTGCCGGTGTGGTCGACATGCTTGATCGGGACGTCGCCGACGGGCTGGTGCTCCTTGTCGGGGTCGCTGCCACCCGCGGCCAGCAGCCGCAGGAAGTGGGACTTGCCGGAGCCGTTGGAGCCGAGTACGGCGACCCGCTCGCCGTACCAGACCTCGAGGTCGAAGGGCTTCATCAGGCCCGTGAGCCCGAGGTCCTCGCAGATGACCGCACGCTTGCCCGTGCGGCCGCCCTTGAGCCGCATCTGCACCTGCTGCTCGCGGGGCTGCTCGATCGGCGGGCCGGCCTCCTCGAACTTGCGCAGCCGCGTCTGAGCCGCCTGGTAGCGCGACGCCATGTCGGAGTTGTAGGCCGCCTTCTGCTTGTACATCAGCATCTGGGCCCGCAGCTTGGCGTGCTCCTCGTCCCAGCGCTTGCGGAGCTCCTCGAAACGCGCGAAGCGGTCGCGCCGTGCGTCGTGGTACGACGCGAAGCCGCCGGGGTGGGTCCACACCAGGTTGCCGGCGCCACCGAGCTCGACGGTGACCACCCGGGTCGCGGTGTTGTTGAGCAGCTCGCGGTCGTGGCTGATGTAGAGGATCGTCTTGTCCGACTCCTGGATGCGCTGCTCCAGCCAGATCTTGCCCGGCACGTCGAGGAAGTTGTCGGGCTCGTCGAGCAGCAGCACCTCGTCGGGGCCGGCCAGCAGGTACTCGAGCACCAGCCGCTTCTGCTCGCCGCCGGAGAGCGTCCGCAGCGGGCGGTACTTGGCACGGTCGTAGGGGACGCCCAGTCCCTTGACGGTGCAGACGTCCCAGGTCACCTCGAGGTCGTAGCCGCCCGCGTCGGCGTACTCCGCCAGCGCCTCGGCGTAGCGCATCTGCGTAGCCTCGTCGTCGGTCTCCATCAGCGCCTGCTCGCACTGGTCGAGCGCGACGGCGGCCGCGCGCACCCGCGCCGGCGAGACCGAGAGCAGCAGGTCGGCGACCGTCGGGTCCTCCCCGAGGCCCAGGCCCACCATCTGGCGCATCACGCCGAGACCGCCCGAGCGCGTCACCGCACCGGCGTGCGGCACCAGCTCGCCGGTGATGATCCTCAGCAGGGTGGTCTTGCCGGCGCCGTTGGCGCCGACGAGCGCGACCTTCGCGCCCTCACCGACCCGGAAGGAGACGTCGTCGAGCAGCACCCGGCCGTCCGGCAGCTCGTACCGGACCCCTGCGACGTCGACGTGACCCACAAAGGTCGATGCTCCCACCTATTCGTCCGCGGTTCCCGGGGTTTTCTCCGCCGGGCGACGCAGACAGGTCGGTGAGTCGGTGGGCTCAGAGGTGCTTGGCAGGCGGGATCGTGTTGGTGCGCCAGTCGTCGTCCTTGACGTGGATGTAGTGGTGCCGCCCGTAGACCGGGTCGGGTCGTGAGGAGGCGTTGTTGAGGATGAGCCCCAAGGCAACCTCGGTGGCACGTGTCCCGGGGTCAGGTCCGAGGTTGGCTGCAACCAGGCCCGCGAAGAGTGGCGCGGCGAAAGAGGTCCCGCTCCAGCGGGCAAGCCCGTTGGTGAACTCACGCTCGTCGCCCGTGTTGGGCGCCTCCTTGCAGATGTATTTGCCCTTGGGAAAGGCATTGATGTGGTTCCGGCCGAGGACGTAGATGTCTGCGGAGTCGCCGTAGTTGGAGAAGCTGGACACTGCGCCCCCGTGGTCCAGCGACCCCACGCCGATCGCCCAACCCCGAGCCGCGGGGTAGAACGGAAGGCTCGAGGCGTCGTTGCCCGCTGCCGCGATCAGGATGGTCCCGGGCATCGTCGACAACCTGTCCTTCCACAGCTGCTGGAAGGTCTTCGGACCGCTGTCGCGGCGGGTGTGGCAGCCCGCCGACAGGTTGATGATGTGCGGCGGCTTGGCCGGGTCGTCGTCCAGGGCCCGGATGATCGCCGCGACCATGACGAGCTCGGACACGGCTACACCGTTGCCGATGCTGTAGTGCTTGATCCGCGCCTGGGGGGCGCGGCACTTGATGACGCCGGCAATGAAGGTGCCGTGGCCTTCATATAGCCCCAAGTCGTTGGGCGTGTACGTCTCGCGTTCGCCGTCGACCTTGGTCTTCAGATACTTCGTGGCCTGAACCCTGCCGGCGTCCTCGTGCCAGCCGGTGTCGATGACGGCGACGCGCACGTTCTTGCCAGCGTTCGCGTGGGCCGTGTCCACCTTGGGCGGCCAAGGCCCCTTCAGGCCCGTCTCCTCCGGTTCGGTCGCGGGGCAGCGCGACCCGTCGCCGTTGGCCACGTACAGGACGTGCTCGGGGGTGACGACACCTTCGCCGAGCTCGTCGTCGAAGATCGCCAGCATGGCCTCGAGAGCCGGGTCGTCGTGGTCACGGTACTTGCGGAGCTCGGGTGCTCTGGCCCCGCGTCGGCGCGGTCGCCTGAGATCCTTCACGACGACATTGGGGACTCGCGAATCGTCGTCGAAGTCGGCGTCGTGGAGCGTGCCGATCCTGCCGAAGTCGTCGGCGCGCCGCTCAAGGGCGAGGTCGACCCTTCCTTGGTCGTCCTGGGACCACAGGAGCCGCCCGGGGACGAAGCAGTAGTCGGCGTCGGCGGGGTCCGGCGTGTTCCACGCCAGCCGCCCTTTGAACGCGGCCCTCATCGCGGCGGCCTGGTCCCGAGCGGTCTCGCGGGCCTGCAGGTGGGACGGTTCGTTCAGTCTCTGTGTCATCGGTGTCCTCTTTCGCGAGAATGCGCCTGGAGGTCCCAGACGGAAGTGGGACCGGACGGCCCCGGGAGGGTGGCGCGATGCCAAGCACGGAGGGAAGGTCGTCGGTTGTCGACCTGCTCGGGCTCGCCATCGCCGATCCGGACCGCGCAGAACGCGAGGCCGGCGAGATCCTGGCGTCGAGCCCAGGACCGTGGGAGGAGTCGGTCGCTCGCCAGGCGCGGGGCATCGTGCTCCGTGACCGGGGGCGCCTCGACGAGGGGCTCGCCGAGCTCCGTCGCGCCCTCCGGCTCGCGCAGCGTTCCGGCGACCGTGACCGCGAGGCCGACGTCCGCGCGACCCTCGGCATCGCCCTGTTGCTGGCTGGTCGATCGGACTCCGGCGTGCAACAGCTCGACCGGGCCGTCGCCGACGCAGTGGATCCGGCGACCCTGGCCCGGATCCTGACGCGGCGGGCGAACATGCGCTACTTCATCCTCGAGCAGCCACGGGCGGCGATGGCCGACCTGGAGGAGGCCCTGCCGCGCCTGCGGCAGGCCGGCGACCGGGTCTGGGAGGCACGAAGCATGAGCCTCCTCGGGCTCACCTACCGCGCGCTCGGCCGGACCAACGACGCAGCCCGCGCGGTCGAGGAGGCCCATGAGCTCTTCGTCCGCGAGGGCCAGCTGATCGAAGCGGTCAAGGCCTCGCACAACAGAGGGTTCATCGCCTACTGCAGCGGGGACCTGCCTCGTGCGCTGGGTCTGTACGACGCCGCCGCCGCGCAGTACGCGACCCTCGACCTGGATCCCCCGAACCTCGTCGAGGACCGGTGCGACGCCCTGTTGGCAGCCGGCCTGGCCGAGGAGGCGGTGCGGCTGGTGACCGCGCGGGTCGCCACCGGCACGTTGCAACCCGTGGAGGAGGCCGAGCTCCGGCTGGCCCAAGCCAATGCCGAGCTGGCTCGCGACGACCCCGAGGATGCCCTGGGTAGTGCGCTGCGGTCCCGGACCCTGTTCCGGAGGCAGCGCCGGGACTGGTGGTCCGACCACGCCGAGCTGTCGGTGCTGTTGGCCCGGCATCGCAGCGGGCGCAGCGGACGTCGCCTGGTCACGGACGCCGAGGCCGTCGGCGAGAGGCTGGACGGCAGCGGGTCGGACCGGGCGGTCGAGGCCTGGCTGCTGGCCGGGCGCGTGGCCCTGGCGGCGGGTCTGGAGTCCGCACCCGGGCTGCTCGACCGGGCGGCCCGGTTCAGACGGCGCTCCTCGGCCCTCGTCCGCGCCACCGGCTGGCGGGCGCTTGCTATCAAGCGCGACGCCCTCGGCGACTCCCGTGGCGTGCTGCATGCCTGCCGGCGTGGGCTCGAAGCGCTGGACGAGCACCGCACGAGCCTGGGAAGCTCCGAGCTGCGTGCGCTCGCGAACCAGCACGGCGACGACCTGGCGAACCTGGCCATCCGTCACGCCTCCGAGAGCAGGCCAAGGACCATGCTCGCCTGGAGCGAGCGGTGGCGCGCCACCGCTCTCGCCCAACCACCCGTGCATCCTCCCGACGACGAGGAGCTCGCGAGAATGCTGGCCACGTTGCGGGACACCAGGCGCCGCCTCGGCGATGCCCGCGCTGCCGGCGCCGCGGCCGCCGCGAGGCTGGACGACGAACGGGCCCGCTTGGAGCTCACCATCAGGCAGCGGGCCCACCACCTTGGCGGAACCTCCGACGAGGTTCCGCGCTTCGAGGTCGAGGACCTCCTGGCCACGCTCGGCGACACCTCGATGGTGGAGCTCGTCGACGTCGCCGGCCGGATCCATGCGCTGGTGGTCGCGCGCGGGCGAGTGTCCCACTTCCGACTGGGTGACGCCCGCGACGCCGAGCACCTTGTCAGCCAGGCCCGGTTCACCCTGAGGCAAACCGCTCGCGGCAGGCCAGCCGATGTCGGCGGCCTCGGACAGCGGCTTCAAGACGCACTCCTTGGTGAAGCGGTGCGAGCACTCCGCGACGGGCCGGTGGTGGTGTCGCCGACGAGTCGCCTGCACACGGCCCCCTGGGGCCTGTTGCCTGCGTTGGCGGACGTCCCGTTCACCGTCGCTCCGTCTGCCGCGCTGTGGCTACGCGCCCGGTCCGTGGAGCAACAATCGGGCGCCCGAGTCCTCATCGCAGGGCCGGGACTGGCGTCGGGCGGGGCCGAGATTCCGGTGCTGTCCGAACGCCACCCGGAGGCGGTCGTGCTGCGAGACGGAACGGCGACCGTCGAGCGCTGCCTTGCGGCCTTGGATGGCGCGGCGGTGGCGCACATCGCGGCGCACGGGCGGTTCCGGGCCGACAGCCCGATGTTCTCCTCGCTCGAGCTGGACGACGGCCCGGTCACCGTGCACGACCTCGAACGCCTCGAGCAGGCGCCATACCGCCTGATGCTTTCCGCCTGCGAGTCGGGGGTGGTGGCCCCGATCGGGGCCGGCGAGATGCTGGGCCTGGCCTCCGCGATGTTGTCCATGGGCACGGCCGGCATCGTGTCCAGCGTGGCTCCGGTCAACGACGCGGCCACTGCTGTCCTCATGCTCGACGTGCACCGGGCCCTGGACGATGGCGATGACCTCGGCACCGTGCTCCTTCGGGCCCGCCAGCTGGCCCGTGGGGACCGCGTCCGCGAGGCGACGGCGGCGGCCTTCTTGGCGATGGGCGCCTGAGGGGTCACAAGACGATCCACGCGGTCCGGCGCAGCACACCGTCGTGCTCGACCGCGAACCGGATGGGCCCGGACAGTGCCGTCATCGCGAAGATGCCCGACGCGTCGGCACGGACCGTCTCGCTCCTTCCGTCGCTCGACTCGATCGTGACATCACACGACAGGCCCTGCAGCACCTGGCCCATCACCCTGCCGTCGTCGACCTCGATCTCGAGCGACACACCGCCGCCCTCGAAGGAGAGCGTGCGGACGTCGTCGGCGCCGCGGACGGCGGCGTCGGCGAGCACGGACGAGTCGTGGGTCAGTGCAAGAAGTTCCTCGTCCACCGTTCGCCAGGCGAAGGCGCCGTACGCCGCCTGCTGCCGATGCGGCGGCACGTCACGGGTCTGTGCCGCCGCTCGTGCCAGTTCCTCGATGAGCTTCTCGTCATCAGTCCAGTTCGTCATCGCGGACAGCCTCCTCAGTCGATCGCGGCGGATGCCGGCGTCAGGGCGCGGATAGCGCGGGTGTTGCGCAGCTGGTCGAGAGCGCGCGCACGCGTCGGACCGATGCTGCCCTTGGGGATTCCCAACCTGGTGCTGATCTCGTCGTACGACATCGGCGGGTCCGCCATCAGGAGCGTGAGCAGCTCGCGACGCGAAGCAGGTAGCTCGAGCATTGCCTCACGCAGGGCGTGGGCGCGCTCGTCCCGGAGGAGGTCGTCGTCGAGCTCGTGGTCGTCGGCGATACGTTCCATGGTCGGCGTGGCCGGGTCGACCGGGAAACCCCGGCCCCGCATGCGGATGATCCGCAAGGACTCGTTGCGGCATGTCGTGACAAGCCAGCCCGGAAGGGCTCGTGGCTCACGCAGTGTGTCGACGTGCTCGACGAGGCGCAGCCACACCGTCTGGTTGACATCGTCGGCATCGGCCGCCGAAAGGCGGTACTTCGCGATCACCGCTGTCACCAACGGCAGGAAACGGTCGACGAGGTCGTTCCACGACCCCTGATTGCCGGCCCGAGCACCCTCCACCAGATCGTCGACCGTGGGGGACTCATTCATGCTGGCCTCCTCCACGCCCGTGTGCCGCTCATCGAAGATCACCACGACCCTCAGACGTGCGAACCCCCCGACAGATACGCGTGGCCGCGAACTTTCTTCGCACCCCTGTCGATCACAGTGACACTGCCCGGGTGGTCTGAGCAACCGAGTTGCTCCCCGACGTATCTAAGGCCCGTGGTCGAGCGTCAGTTGGGGCACTGCGGAGGACCCATCTCCCGCGGAACCCACGAGAGGAACGCTCATGAACATCTCCACCCGCACCCGGATCTTCGGTGCCACCGCCGCCCTCGGCACGCTCCTGGCCCTGACGGCCTGTGGCACCGAGACGGTGGCCGACACCGGAACCGGGGCGCAGCCGGTGCCCGAATCGCGGGTCTACCCGCCGATGAACGTCCCGGTCTGGACTCCCGGACCCAACCCGAGCCCGGGCGTGTTGTCCGCGGACGCCGCGGAGCGCCGCGCCGCCGCCGACAAGGCCCGCCGGGAGCGTGCCGACATCGCCCGCTGGGCTCGGGGCACCCAGCAGGAGAACAAGCTGAAGCACGCAGGCCACCCCGGCCAGCCCTGACAGAGGCCGGGAGCGCCAACCATGGGACGGGACGGACCCTCGGGTCCGTCCCGTCCTTCGTTGTCCGAGCAACCGAGTGAGGCCTGACGTATCTGCGGACCGTTGTCGAACGTCAGTGATGCACCGCCGAGAAACCTTTTCTGACGGAGTCCACGGAAGGAACCACCATGAACAAGAAGGCCCGCTCCCGCATCGCAGGCGCGACCACTCTCATCGCCATCATGCTGGGCAGCGCCGCCTGCGGGACGGCCACGCCCAGCGACCAACATCGGAGGCCAGCTGCAGGCGCCCGGCACCTCGGGACCCAAGCACCCCCACGGGCGCATGTCCGCCGACTCGGCCGACTCGGCCGAGCGCCGCGCCAAGGCCGAGGCCCGCGCGCAGAAGGCCGAGGCACTCCGCGCGGCTCAGGGTCGGCAGCACGAGAACAAGCTGGGCAACCAGAGCATGCCCTGACGAGGGGACGCACCGCAGAGCACGGGAGGGGCCGGTCATCGGTCCCTCCCGTTCTTCGTCGTGTCGGCTGTCAGTGAGCGTCCACGAGATTGAGGCCCACCACGCCGCCGATGATCAGCACCAGGCACAGGGCCTTGACCCAGCTGAGCGGCTCGTCGAGGAAGGCCAGCCCGACCAGCGCGACCAGGGCGGTACCCGCGCCGGCCCACACGGCGTACGCCACGGAGACGGGCATGTCGCTTGACGACGACGGTCAGCAGCCAGATCGAGACGCCGTAGCCGGCCAGCACGACGGCGGCCCAGCTGGGGTTGGTGAAGCCCTCCGCCTTGGGCAACAGCGCGGTCGCCACCACCTCGATCACGATCGCGACTCCCAGGAGCAGGAACGCGCCGTGCATGACACTCAACTCCTCTTTGCTCGGCATCTGTAGCACTTGCTACATCTCTCCTACTGTAGCACTTGCTACACTGGATGTGTGAGCCCGGAGACCCGTCGCGAGGAGCTGCTGGCGCGCTGCACGGACCACGTGCTCGAGCACGGCCTGATCGGGCTGAGCCTGCGCCCGCTGGCCGCCGCCGTGGGCACCAGCGACCGGATGCTGATCTATCACTTCGGCAACCGCGATGCGCTGGTCACTGCCGTGCTCGACGAGTCGACCGACCGCTCCGTCGCCTACCTAGGGTCGCTCCGCGCGCCACGCTCGGTGCGCGCGGGTGTGTTGCGGCTCTGGCAGGCCTATCACGAGCCACCCCTGCACGCCTGCAACACCATCTACGTGCAGGCGGCCGCGAGCGGCTACCTCGGCCAGGAGCCCTACCGGACCACCGTCCGGCGCACCAACGCCCACTGGGCAGCGGCCATGCGCGACTGGTTCGAGCGCTGCGGGGCGTCACCCGCGCGGGTGAACCGGATCACGCAGCTGGTCGAGTCGGCGCTGCTGGGCTTTCACGTCGACCTGGCCACCGACACCCCCGAGGAGCTGTCCCGCGGCGTCCGTGACCTGGCCGACGCGGCTCAGGCGCTGGCAGGTCAGCAACGATGAGGTTCACCGAACGAGAGTTGACCGCCGCCCTGGAGGGCGTGGCCAAGAGCGCCCTGGCGGCGCGCGACAAGGACGTCCGCAAGGGGCGTCGGACGGCGGACGAGGCGTGGGCCGCGCTCAGCCCTTACCAGCGGTTCCAGCTGCTCGACGGGCTCGGCGACCAGCTGCTCGGCGTCCTCGTCGCACTACCCGACGTCGAGGTTGCCGTCGGCAGGCGGCCCACCTTCACCGACGAGCAGATCGCCGCCGCGGTGCGGGAGCGGTCAGGCGATCTCGGGGGGATCCGGGGCAAGGTGATGTTCAAGGCGCGGGCTGCCCTGGTGCGGCTGGCCCTGTCGCACATACCTCCCCGCGCCGACCCCGACGCCCTGATCGTGCCCGACCACCTCTAGCGGCGCGGCTCGAACGTGATGCCGTCCGGGATCTGCCCGCTCCAGCCGGGCGAGAGCACCCAGTGGAGGACGTCACCCGTCAGGACGTGCCACTCGTCGCCGATGCCGAACCCGGCGCAAGGACCCAGGTCCACGAAGCTGACCAGACCGTCGGCCACCACCTCCACCATCGTCCGGTGCTTGGTGATCTTGCAGCTGCCCGCATCTCGGGTCGGCGCGGCCCGGAGCGCAGCCACCGTGTCACTCGCATCCTGGCCGGTCAGCACCTCGCTCTGCTCCAGGAGCCCGTCGAGGTAGCGGCATAGTCGCACTTGGCCCGGGACTGCGGCGTCGATCTCGTCCAGCTGGCCCGGTGCGCATCCGTTGGCGTCGACGTCGGTGACGTGCTCGAAGCTCGACAACACCTGCTCCGTCGTCGCGCGGTCGGGGGTCACCACGAGCACCACGTTGTCGCCGGTCCGCTGGTAGCCGAGCCACGCGCCGACTGGGTACACCGCGTAGTCGCCGGCTTCGTACTGCCAGACCTCACCGGGCTTGTAGACGAAGTCGAGCGCAGCGCCGTCCTGGAACTGCACGCCGTAGCCGTTGGCCGGCTCGGTGCACAGGATCATCTCGCGCATGCCCTCGGGACGTTCGACGACCGGGGTGCCGGGCGACGTGGCGCCGTTGATGCACCAGGTTGACAGCACGCCGTAGCCCCAGTCCTCCGGCACCGTGACCTGGAGGTCCCGCCAGCTCTCCACCCGCTGTGGGGGACCCGGGTCGACCACCACGCTCGGCGTCGGGTCGTCGGCGGCGGGAGGGGCTGCCCCACCACCGTTGCCCAGCATCGCCGTCCCGGCCACCACGCCCAGGACCGCGACCGAGGCGGCCGCGACGGCCAGCGTCGTACGCCGGCGGCGCCTGGTCGCGCGGCCGCGCGCGGCCTCCGCCAGACCGACGGCGTTGGGCGCGTCCTCGGCCACGCCCCGCAAGGAGTCCGTGAGCCGCTTCTCGACGTCAGTCATCGTCGTTCCCCTCTCCGAGCGCCCCGCGCAGCGCGGCCAGGCCGCGGGACACGCGCGACCGCACGCTCCCCTCGGCCACGCCGGTCAGCGCGGCGATCTCGGCGTACTCGAGCTGTTCGTAGTAGCGCAGCACCACCGCCACCCGCTGCGCCTCGGGCAGCGCGAGGCACGCGCGCCAGACCGCGTCACGTTCGCCGTGGGCAAGGCCGTCGACCGATGGCGTGGGCACCACCTCGGCCACGGGCGACTCGCGCTTGCGGAACTTCCGCCACCAGGAGGTGTGTGCGTTGACGACCATCCGGCGCACGTACGCGTCCGGGTTGCCGGTCGCCCGGATCGTCTCCCAACGCGGCAGGGCCCGCGAGAGCGCGTCCTGGACAGCATCCTCCGCGTCGGCGCGGTTGCCGGTCAGCACGTAGGCGAGCCGCAGCAACGCCGGACCGCGCGCGGCGACCCAGTCGTCAAAGTCGGCCGCACCTGCCGTCAGGCTCCGCTCCTCACCGTGGACAAGGGCACTCACGCCGTACAGACGCGCGTCACAGCGGTTCTGTTGCGACTACTCCTGGTCCGACTCGGCCCACAGGTCGATGCCGGACTCGACGGCGTGCTTGTCGATCTCGGCGAGCTCGGCCTCGGTGAGGGGAGGGAAGTCGAGAGCGTCGAGGTTGGTGTCGAGCTGCTCGACCGACGAGGCGCCGATGACCGCCGACGTCACCCGGGGATCACGCAGCGACCACTGCAGAGCGAGCTGGGCCAGTTTCTGACCGCGGCCGATGGCGATCTCGTTGAGGGCGCGCACGCGGCCCAGGACGCTGTCGTCGAGCCCGGCGATGGTGGAGTCCTCGCGGGCCGCCCGCGAGTCCTCGGGGATTCCGTCGAGGTAGCGGTCGGTGAGCAAGCCCTGGGCGAGCGCGGAAAAGACGATGCAGCCCATGCCTTGCTCCTCGAGGGTGTCGAGCAGGTCGCCCTCGATCCAGCGGTTGAGCATGTTGTACGACGGCTGGTGGATGAGCAGCGGCGTGCCGAGGTCGCGCGCGATCATCGCGGCCTCCTGCGTCTTGTCGGCGGAGTACGACGAGATGCCGGCGTACAGCGCTCTCCCCGACCTGACGGCGGTGTCCAGCGCCATCATCGTCTCCTCGACCGGAGTCTCGGGGTCGAAGCGGTGGCTGTAGAAGATGTCGACGTAGTCCAGTCCCAGCCGCGCCAGCGACTGGTCAAGGGAGGACAGCACGTACTTGCGCGAGCCGCCGCCCTGCCCGTAGGGCCCCGGCCACATGTCGTAGCCGGCCTTGCTCGAGATGACCAGCTCGTCGCGGTAGGGCGCGAAGTCGTCGGCGAGGTAGCGGCCGTAGTTCTCCTCGGCGCGACCGTAGGGCGGCCCGTAGTTGTTGGCGAGGTCGAAGTGGGTCACGCCGCGGTCGAAAGCGCGCCGCAGGATCGCCCGCTGGGTCTCCTCCGGCCGGTCGTCGCCGAAGTTCTGCCACAGCCCCAGGCTCAGCGGCGGCAGCTTCAGCCCGCTGCGGCCGGTGTAGCGGTAGTCCGTGGAGTCGTAGCGGTCGTCGGCGGCGGGGTATCCACTCATGGGCTCATCATCGCCGACCCTCGGGGCCGGCTCTCCAGCACCCTGAAGCCCTTGGCCGAAGCCAGCCGCTCCGTCGGGTAACCCTCCTCGCCCAGCCAGCGCTGGAGCGAGTCGGCGCCGAGGTTCTTGCCCACCACCATGACCGCGCGGCCATCCGGCGCCAGCCGGGCGAACCAGGTCAGCAACAGCTCGTGCAGCGCCTTCTTGCCGATCCGGATGGGCGGGTTGGACCAGATCTCGTCGTACGACGCGTCGCCGGCCACCGCGTCCGGCGTCAGCGCCTCGTAGCGGTCGGCGACCCCCAGTGTGGCGGCGTTCTCGTTGGCCAGCAGCACCGCGCGTTCGTTGACGTCGACGCCGGTCACCACGGTCCAGGGGGCGCTCGCTGCGATCGCCAGCCCGATCACGCCGTAGCCGCAGCCGAGGTCGAGGATGCGGCCACTCGCGGGCGGCGCGGTCTCGCGGAGCAGCACCGCCGTGCCGATGTCGAGACGACCGCGGGCGAATACACCCGAGCCTGTCGTCAGCGCGAGCTCGTGACCCCACACCGAGGCTCGCATGGGTTCGCGGGTGAACGCGACGGCGGGGTCGGCGGTGAAGTAGTGCTCGTCGGTCATCGGGCCGCGAGCCGCTCCAGGTCGGCGACGACGTCGGCCGGCGAGGGAGCGGCTGCGATCTCGCCCTGGATGCGTGCGGCGCCGGTCCGCTCGGGAGAGTCGGTCCTGAGCAGGGCCGCCACGGCCTCCCCGATCGCGCCGGGTGACTGCATGTCGTTCGTCAGCACCCGACCGGCACCCACCTTGACCAGCAGGTCGCCGTTGACGAACTGGTCGGCGCCCTGCGGCACCAACAGCTGGGGACGGCCAGCCGCCAGGGCACCGAGCACCGTGCCGGTGCCTCCGTGATGCACGACCACGTCGACCAGAGGCAGCACCCGCGCCTGGTCGACGAAACGCTCGACGTGCACGCGGTCGGAGACGTCGCCGAGCAGCGACGGGTCCCCGTCAGGTCCGACGGCGACCAGCACGTCGATGTCGAGGTCGGCCAGGTCCGCAAGCGCTCGCTGCAGCACCTCGACGGCGCCGAAGGCGACCGTGCCGAGGGTGAGGTAGACCGCCGGGCGGTCGCGCGTCGAGGCCCCCAGGAAGGCGGGCACCTCAGCGGCCTCGTTGAAGGCCACGGTGCGCACCGGGAGGCGGTGTGTGCGGGTGACGCCGGCGGCGGTCACCAGCGCGCGCGGACGCGGGTCGACCAGGGCGTCGGCGATGAGTGGCCGGACGACAGGCACCTGGCCCTGGGCCACCCAGTCGGCGGCGCGGAAGCCACGGGCCGCCGCGTGCAATCCGTCGATGATCGAGGGGACGTTGCCGATGGCGAATGCCGCGGCGGGGATGTCGAGCAGCTCCGCGGCGATGGCGGCGCCGACGTCCATCCACTCGAACACGACCAGGTCGGGCGGGTCCTCGGACCAGCGCGGCAGCAGCGTCTCGAGCACACGCTCGGCCGCGACGTCGCCGAACATGGCGTACATCAGGTCCGGTCCGTGGGAGTCGGGGTGCCGGCGCTCGGCCTCGGCGACCGTGTCGTCGAGCGTCAGGTCGGCGGGCACCCCAGGGACGGTTGGCAGTGGCAACCGGTCCAGGAACGGCGGGCCGGTCGCGATGGCCACCTGGTGGCCGGCGTCGGCGCACGCCTGGGCGAGCGGCACCATCGGGTAGAGGTGACCGTAGGCGGGGATCCCCGCGAACTCGATGCGCACCCGCTCATGGTTGCAGAGGTTCGACGAGCGAACGGGACGGCCGGGTCACCGGAGAAGTCGTCCTCGCTGACCCGGCCGTCGCGCACTGCACTGTCGTGCCAGGGTCACATCTGCGTCAGCTCGTAGACGTCGACCGAGAAGTCGGCCGGCGCCTCGTCCAGGAACGGGTGGCCGTCGCACAGCACGCGGGCGTCGTCGAGGCTGCTGGCCTCGACCACGGTGTAACCGGTGATCGGCAGCGCTTCGCCGGATCCGCCGACCCGGGTGCGGGTGGCGCCGGTCGGGGCGCCGAAGTCGGCCAGCTGCGACCCGACCTTGTTGCCCCAGCTCATCCAGCGCTGCATGGACTCCTCGGTGGGCGCCGACTGGGTGCTCGGGTCGACCTGGCCCTGGTAGACCAACAGGTACTTGCTCATCTGCTTCTCCTTCACTTGGTGGTGCCTTCTCTTCTCTGGTGTTTCCGAGCTCTGGGGTGGTGCCGAGATCGGTGTCTTGTCAGCCGGCGAGCTGGACTCGGCCGGCGTACGCCGCCAGCCGCTCGAGCGCGCCCATGCCGGCGGCGGGCTGGACCTCGTCGGCGAACGCCGTGCCGCGGCTGTCGGTGATCAACGGCTCGGCCAGCTCGCGGACGTAGTCGACGAGAGCATCGGCGGCGACCACCGTCTGGCCGGTGGCCTGGGCGAGGTCCCAGCCGTGGAGCAGGAACTCCACGGCGAGGATGGACGGCCCCACGGCGGCGGGGAGCTCGCCGCCGTTGGCGGTCGTGATCGTGCCCTCGAGTCCCCGCCGGTGCCAGGCGGCGAACGCCTGCTCGGCCATGTCGGACACCTTCGACTCAAGGCTGCCCGTCTCGGGGCGGCCTACGTCGGCGCCGGCCATCGCACCGACGGAGACGATCGACTCCATCAGGTGCACGGCGAGGGCATGGCAGGTGAAGTCCTCGCAGGGTGTGGGCTTCGGCTGGTCCTCGGCGGTCAACCGGCGCAGCACGGGCTGCAGCACCGCGAGGGTGGCCTCGGCGGCCACGATCGGGTCGATGGGATCGGGCGCGGCCGCCCACTCATCGGGGCCGGCGTCGCCGGTCGTCGCGAACCGCTGCAGCCGCGCGAAGAAGTGCTTCCATCCCTCGGCGTGGCCGATCGCCTGCTGGGCGTCGAGGCCCTCGTGCACCAAGGTGACCCGGCTGCCGGTGTCGGTGGGCTCGATCGTCACCGTCACCGTCGAGGTGTCGGGCGACAACCCGTCGTCGCCCTCCCAACCCCAGCCGAAGACGATCCGTCGCCCCGGCTCGACCTCGCGGTAGGTGCCGGCTGCCACGTGGCCGGGCGTGACCGTGAACCGGTAGGCGCCGCCCGCCTGGAGGTCGACGCGGGCGCTGACGGTCTTCCAGCGGCGCAGCCGCTCGGGCTCGGTGATCAGGGCGAACGCCTCGTCCGGGCTCACGGGGAGGTCAGCTGAGATCGTGTAGGGCGCGACAGTGTCGGTCGAGGTGGGCTGCGAGCTCATCAGTTGGCTGCTTTCTAGTGGTGGTTCAGGTCTGGTGCATCAGGTCTGGGCAAGGCGTTGTGCGTCGGCCACCAGCAGGTCGAGCTCGGCGGTCCAGAAGGACTCGATCTCGCGCTGGAGGCGGCGTACGCCGTCGTGCTCGACCCGGTAGAGCCGTTGCCGGCCCTGCTGCTCGGCGCTCACCAGTCCGGCGTCGGCCAGCACGCCGAGGTGCTGGCTGATCGCCGACCGGGTCACGTCGAAGTTGGCGGCCAGGTCGGTGACAAACAGTGGCCGGCGGGCGAGCAGCTGCAGGATGCGGCGCCGGGTCGGCTCCGCAGCAGCGGCGAACGCGTCGGTCACGTCGATACGTTAGCCGTCACTAACGCATTAGACAAGGGTGCGGTGGGCGCGGGGTGGGTCGTGTGCCTGAGGACGCGCCCGCGCGCGTCGTGGGGCACACGACCCGGCCAGCGGTCAGCGACCCACCGCCATGACTGGACGCCGCTTCTGGTCGAGCGACCCCATCAGCATCCCGACAAAGGGCCGCGGTGCGCTGATGCAGCCGGCGGTGGCACCGCTGCCGTTGACGTGGAGGAAGATCCCCGAGCCACGGTGCCGCACCTGATCACGGTTGAACGATGTGACGATCGCCCACTCGTACTGCCGCGGGAAGTCCATCAGCCGTTCCGAGGAGTTCACGTCGCTGCTGGGCAGCCACCACCGGAACCCGCCCTGGCTGCGGTTGCGATAGCGGTTGTAGAAGTCCGACGAGTTGTCCTGCACCCAGTAGTCGCCCGGCCGGATCCGCCGGTAGGGCAGCCGCCACGCGTCGTCGCGCACGTGCCGGCCGAAAGCCCACGGAAGCCTGAAGGTGCCGAGCGGCGTCGTCCCGCTGCCCTGTCGCCGGTACGCCGCCCGCACCAGGCCGCCGTACCCGATCCGGCCGTCCGTGGTCACCCGCCGCGCCTCCCACGGCCCGCCGGGCTTGCGGGTCCACCAGGTGACGCGGGCGTGATAGCCGACCGTGTGGTTGACCGTGACAGCCTGGGTGGTGCGGGCCGTCGTGCGGACCTGCACCCCGTCGAGGGTGGCGTCCGCGTAGACCGGGGCGGCCGCGCCGACAAGGAGTCCGGCCAGCAGGGCGGCCGGGACGGCCGCGGCGGCGAGGCGTCTCATCTGGGGGCGTCCTCCAGCGTGCGCACGCTCCGGGCCGCCTCGGCCCGGGCGGCCAGGTCGGCGTCGGGTGGGTAGCTGACCTCCTCGAGGGTCAACCCATGGGCCGGCGCCACCTTGACGGCCGGGTCGCGTTGGGCGGCGGCGAGCACCTCACCGGCCCAGCTCGCGTCGCGGCGGCCCTCCCCTACGGCGACCAGGCAGCCGACCAGGGACCGGACCATGTGGTGGCAGAAGGCGTCGGCACGCACCCCGGCCACCAGCACGCCGGCGGCGTCCCGCTCCCAGGCGAGGTCGAGCAGGGTGCGGATCGTGGTCGCACCCTCGCGCTGCTTGCAGAACGACGCGAAGTCGTGGCGGCCGCGCAGCAACGCCGAGGCCTCGTTCATCGCGGCCACGTCGAGCGGTCGACGCATGGCCACCACGTAGCCGCGGGTGAGCGGGTCGGCGGCCTCCACGGTGTCGGCGATGCGGTAGGCGTAGCGCCGCCACAGCGCCGAGAAGCGGGCATCGAAGCCTTCCGGGGCCTCGACCACGCGGCGTACGCGGACGTCGGCGGGCAGCAACCCGTTGAGCCGGCGCCGCAACGTCGGCACCGGCCCCTCGTCCGACCGGCCCGCCGCGGCCTCGACGACGTCGGGCTCGACGTCGACGTGGGCGACCTGCCCGCGGGCGTGCACGCCGGTGTCTGTGCGCCCGGCGCAGGTCACCGAAACGTCGGGGACCCGCAGCGCGGTCTCGAGCGCCGTCTCGAGGTCGCCCTGCACCGTGCGCAGCCCCGGCTGCCGGGCCCAGCCGTGGAAGTCGCCGCCGTCGTAGGCGAGATCGATCCGCAGCCGCATGGGCCGTCAATCTACGCTGGCGGCATGCCCGATCGACCAAGGCCGGCCATCGTGATGATGTCCGAGGAGCGGGGCGACTTCCTGCTCGACGAGTTCGGCCGCTATGCCCGCGACTACGACTTGCACGCCACGACCAGCGCCAAGGAAACCGAGGAGCTGGCCGGCGACATCGTGGCGGCCGGCGGCCCGATCGCGTTGTTCGTCTCAGAGTCCGTGCTGCCCGACGCTTCGGTCTACGAGGCGTTCCAGCGGTGGCGGGTCGTCGTACCGACCGCGCGGCGGCTGGTGACGGCGCACTGGACCCGCTTCACCGAGGACGCCGTCCGGCTCCGCGAAGGCCTGGCCAAGGGCAAGTACGACGCCTACCTGCTGATGCCGCGCGGCGTCCGCGACGAGGAGTTCCACACGGCGGTGTGTGAGCTGCTGTCCGACTGGGGCTCCACCGTCGCCCAGCCGGAGGTGGAGACGGTCCGCATGGTCGCCGACGTCGACACCGCCCTGACCGCATCGATCCGCGACTTCCTCGACCGGATGGGCATGCCGGCCCGCACCTACCCCTCCGACAGCGAGGTCGGCCAGGCGCTGCTCGAGGAGGCCGGTCCGGGCGCCGCACTCCCGCTCGTGCAGAGCATTCGTGGCCCGGCGCAGTCGGTCGAGAGCGTGCACGACGTCGCGATCCAGATCTACGGGAGGCCCGACGACATCGAGGTCGACACGGTGGTCGATCTGGCGATCGTCGGCGCCGGTCCGGCCGGGCTCGCGGCCGCCGTCTATGGCGCGTCGGAGGGACTATCCACGATCGTGCTGGAGTCCGAGGCCGTCGGCGGCCAGGCCGGCACCAGCTCGATGATCCGCAACTATCTCGGATTCCCGCGCGGCATCTCCGGGATGCGGCTGGCCCAGCGCGCCCGCAACCAGGCCATCCGGTTCGGCACCCGCTTCTTCACGGGCTGGCCGGTCACCTCGATCGACCCGGGCGGGTCTGAGCAACCGCACGTCGTACACACCGACGGGGGCACCGTGCTCGCCCGCGCCGTCGTGGTCGCCTCCGGTGTGCGCTACCGCAAGCTGCGGGTGCCCGGCATCGAGGACCTCACCGGCCTCGGGGTCTACTACGGCAGCGCGATGAGCGCCGCCCGTGAGCTCGAGGGGTACGACGTCATCGTGGTCGGCGGCGGCAACTCCGCCGGACAGGCCGCGATCCACCTCGCCCGGTTCGCGAGCTCGGTGACGATCGTGATCCGCCGGTCCCAGCTGGCCGAGACCATGTCGGCGTACCTGATCAACGAGATGAGCTACATCTCGCACATCGAGGTGCTGGCTGACTCCGAGGTGGTCGGCGTCGGTGGCGACGGGCGTCTGGAGTGGGTCGAGGTCGCCACTCGCGGGGAGGTCCAGCGGCGCGGCGCCAACGGGCTCTTCCTGTTGTTGGGCGCCGAGCCCTTCTGCGACTGGCTCCCCGAGTCGGTCCATCGCGACGAGCGCGGCTTCGTCCTCACCGGCCGCGACGTACCCAAGGACGCCTGGGCCGACGGCCTGCCACCCGAGAGCCTGGGCACCTCGGTTCCCGGCATCTTCGCGGTCGGCGACATCCGCGCCGGCTCGATGAAGAGGGTCGCTGCTGCCAGCGGCGAGGGCTCGTCGGTCGTCCCCCTCGTGCACGCGTGGTTGGGCGGCGCCTCCTGATCCCTCATCGCGTTCGCGGCCCCGAAACGCGGTGGCGGGGGGCACGGCGAGCCCGACAGGCTGGCGCGATGAGCTTGAGCATCCAGTGCATCGACATCGACAGCGCCGACCCCGACCGCCTCGCGAGCTTCTGGCAGGAGGCGCTGGGGTGGCGGCGTACGCATGACACACCCGACGAGGTCGTCGTGGAGCCGCCAGAAGGCTCGCTCGAGGAGGGCGTGGTCCCGGATCTGCTGTTCATTCGCGTGCCGGAGGAGAAGGCGGGCAAGAACCGCCTGCACCTCGACCTGCGCCCCGATGACCAGGAGGCCGAGGTCGCCCGGCTCGAAATGCTCGGCGCCCGCCGCGAGGACGTCGGCCAGGGCGCCGACGTGGGCTGGGTGGTGATGGCGGATCCGGAGGGCAACGAGTTCTGCGTGCTTCGCCCCTTCACACCCGAGCTGCTCGAGCAGCTGGCAGCGATACGCGCCAGTGGCCGCCGCTGACCGAGGCTAGACGCCCGAGTCGAGCTCCGCCCGCAGCGGTGGGTCCGCACCGGGCCGGGAGACGGTCAGCGCGGCCGCGCGGGTGGCCCAGAGCAGCACGTCCTCGACCTGCTGGCTCTCGACGTGGGCAAGGTGGTCATGACCGTCGGACCCAAGCAGGTCCCGGGTGCCGAGTGCGTCGAGCATGGCCGCGCCGAAGGTGTCCCCCGCGCCGATCGTGTCGGCCACGTCGACCACGACTCCGGGAGCGTGCACCTCCATCTTCTCCCCGAACCACGACGCGCCGTCCGGGCCCCGGGTCACCACCACGGCGGACGGACCGAGCTCGAGCAGTCGCCCGGCGGCGTCCGCCACGGACAGGCTCGGGTACAGCGCCTCCAGGTCCTCGTCGGACGCCTTGACGAGATCGCTCAGCGCGACCATCCGCTCCACCGTCGCCGTGACCTCTGGGCCGACGCCGGTCACGCTCGGCCGCATGTTGACGTCGTAGCTGGTCGTGGTGCCGGCCCGCAGGCGGGCGAACAAGGCGCGCACGTCGGCCGCGCCCGGCGTGATGACCGCTCCGAGGGAGCAGCCGTGCATGGCCAGCGGGTCCGACTCCAGATCGACCTGACCGATCCGCCAGTCGATGTCGAAGGTATAGCTCGCCGACCCGTCCGAGGCGATCGTCGCCAGCGCAGAAGACGTGCGGGGTATGACGTGGGGGTCGGTGGCCAGCCGGACGCGCGAGGCCGCGAGGTGGGCGGCGATCAGCCGCCCGTGCTCGTCGTCGGCGAAGCTGGTGACGAGTCCTGCATCTCGGCCGAGCCGGGCCATGGCGACGGCCACGTTGGCGGCGCTGCCACCGGGGAAGGTGTCGGTGGATCCGTCGGCGCGGTGCACGATGTCGACGAGGGACTCCCCCACCACGAGCACGCCGCGTTCCATGCGCTGTGACTATCAGATGCCATGTCGCCGCGCCAGGTGTGTCCGCGTACGCCGCCCACCAGGCGAAGCGATGGCACGATGGGCGCCATGACCGAGGCGATCGACCGGGCCGATCCGACCTCGGGTGACCCGGTCGAGGTCACGCCCGACGACTCGCGGGACGTGTGGATCTCCGTGGCCCTGGTGGTGGGGCTGGTGATCGTGCACCTCTGGATGGCCATGGAGGTCGCGACGCTGCAGGACGATGTCTTCGACAGCCTCGTCGGGATCGTCGGTGTCGGGGCGGCGAACCTCGTCGCCAACGTCCTGCCAGCCGTCCCACTCGCCCTGGTCGTGCTCTTCTGGGCACGGAGCCGCTCTCTGGGCGTCCTCGCCGCGTTCGTCGCCCTCGGCGGCGCCCTGCTGGTCCACGTGCGTGGCGTCGCGTTCGTGCGGATGGTGGAGTCCGGTCATGTCGATGCGGCGGACCGGATGGTGACGATCACCCAGTGGGCAGTCATCGTGCTGCTGCCGACCCTGGCCGCCCTGGCCTGGTGCATCGCCCGCCGTCGGGGCAGCGCATGGGTTCCGGGACTGCTGGTCGCCGGCGCGTTGGCCACCCCGTTGCGCTACATCGACCTCGACGACACGGGCATCACCGCCGCCACGGCGGCGATGATCTACGCGTTCGTCCTCCACGTCGTCCCCGCGGTTCTCGCCGGACTGGCCTGCTGGTGGCTCGAGTGGCGACAGCGGCCGGCATGAGGCTCGACCCGCTCGACCCGGCGTCGGCCGAGCCGCCGTTCGAGCAGCTACGCCGCCAGATCGCGGCGCGCGTGGCCTCAGGTGAGCTGCCCGCCGGCACCCGGCTGCCGACCGTGCGGGCGCTTGCCGACGAGGTCGGGCTCGCGGTCAACACGGTCGCGCGGGTCTTCCGCGAGCTCGAGTCCGACGGCGTCGTCGTGACGTCCGGACGACGCGGCACGTTCGTCAGCCCCACCGCCGCGGTCTCGCAGCCCGACGTGCAGGCCGCCGCGGCGGCGTACGTCGACACCGTGCGCCGCGCGGGCCTCGGCCTCACCGAGGCCCAACAGCTGGTCCAGGACCACTGGGCTCGTTGAGCCCCGGGATGCGGACAGGCCCGCCACCCCCGAGGGGATGACGGGCCCGTAGCAGCCTGGGTCGGCCTCAGCCGGCCTTGACGAAGCCGGCGTTCTCCGCGGCCTCCTCGGTCGTGAACCAGACCTCGGCGATGGTCTGGTCGTACCACTGGGAGTCCGGCGTGTGGTACTTGCCGGAGTCCTTGTTGCCCTTGATCGTGAACTCGTCCGACGGGGCGGCTCCGTCCTCGAGCGCCTCGGCGACGTCGTCGCCGAACTCGAGGTCGGCGAAGCCACGGACCTCGGCGTCGTCGGCGGACTCGGCGACCGTGGTGCCCTCCTCGTCGCCGGCGTGACCGTCGGTCTCCTCGGCGCCCGCGTGACCGTCGGTCTCCTCGACCACCGGCTCCTCGGCCTTCGGCTCGGCGCTCTTGGCGGCCGCCGACTTCTTGGTCGTGGTCGCCTTGGGCGAGTAGGGCTCGGTCACCAGCTCGATGACCGCCATCGGGGCGTTGTCGCCCTTGCGCGGGCCGATCTTGGTGATCCGCGTGTAGCCACCGGGACGCTCGGCCATCTGCGGCCCGATCTCGGTGAACAGCACGTGCACGACCGACTTGTCGCGGATGGTCTTGAGGACCTCACGACGGTTGTGCAGGTCGCCCTTCTTGGCCTTGGTGATCAGCTTTTCCGCGACCGGACGCAGCGTGCGCGCCCGGGCCTCGGTGGTGGTGATCTTGCCGTGCTCGAACAGAGCGGTCGCCAGGTTGGCCAGGATGTGCCGCTGGTGGGACGGGCTACCGCCGAGGCGGGGACCCTTCTTGGGGGTTGGCATGTCGCTTCTCGATTCTCTCGGGCCGTGTCAGGTACCCGGGTAGATGTTGCTTGTCGGTGGTTTCGAGACGGCGCTAGCGCGCCTCCTCAACCACCGGTGGGTCAGTACTGCTCGTCTTCCACGAATGCGTCGTCGTCGTCATCGCCGTACGCCGCCAGGGCAGCGTGCGGGTCGAAGCCGGGCGCGCTGTCCTTGAGGGACAGCCCCATCTCGACCAGCTTGGCCTTGACCTCGTCGATCGACTTGGCGCCGAAGTTGCGGATGTCGAGCAGGTCCTGCTCCGAGCGCGAGATGAGCTCACCCACGGTGTGGATGCCCTCGCGCTTGAGGCAGTTGTAGGAGCGGACAGTCAGCTGCAGGTCCTCGACCGGAAGGGCGAGGTCGGCGGCCAGCTGCTCGTCGACGGGCGACGGGCCGATGTCGATGCCCTCGGCCTCGACGTTGAGCTCGCGGGCCAGGCCGAACAGCTCGACGAGCGTCTTGCCGGCCGAGGCGATCGCGTCGCGGGGACGGATCGACGGCTTGGTCTCGACGTCGATGACCAGCTTGTCGAAGTCGGTGCGCTGCTCGACACGCGTGGCCTCGACCTTGTAGGTCACCTTCAGCACGGGGCTGTAGATCGAGTCGACCGGCATCCGGCCGATCTCGTTGTCGGCGCCCTTGTTCTGGACGGCGGAGACGTAGCCACGGCCACGCTCCACGACGAGCTCCATCTCCAGCTTGCCCTTGTCGGACAGGGTGGCGATCTTGAGCTCGGGGTTGTGCACCTCGACGCCCGCGGGCGGCGCGATGTCGGCGGCGGTGACGTCACCGGCACCGGACTTGCGCAGGTACATGGTGACGGGCTCGTCGTGCTCGGAGGAGACGACCAGACCCTTCAGGTTGAGGATGACCTCGGTGACGTCCTCCTTGACGCCCTCGATGGTCGAGAACTCGTGGAGCACCGTGTCGACCTTGATGCTCGTGACCGAGGCACCGGGGATCGACGAGAGCAGGGTGCGGCGCAGCGAGTTGCCGAGCGTGTAGCCGAAGCCGGGCTCGAGGGGCTCGATGACGAACCGCGAACGGAACTCGTCGACCGACTCTTCCGACAGGGTGGGGCGCTGTGCGATAAGCACTGATTCTTTCCTTTCCGGGTCCGACCACTATTTGAGGGACCCGAACATTGCGGCGGCGAGAGTGACGGAATTACTTCTTGGAGTAGTACTCCACGATGAGCTGCTCCTGGACCGGGATGTCGATCTGGGCCCGGACGGGGAGCTGGTGAACCAGGACGCGCATCCGCGACGGGATCGCCTCGAGCCACGCAGGCACGATGCGCTCGCCGTGGGTCTCGCGGGCGACGATGAACGGCGTCATCTCGAGAGACTTCTCGCGGACGTCGATGACGTCGTGAGCGGTCACCTGGAACGACGGGATGTCGACCTTGCGACCGTTGACCTGGAAGTGACCGTGCACGACCAGCTGGCGGGCGTGCCGACGGGTCCGGGCGAACCCGGCGCGGTAGACGACGTTGTCCAGGCGGCACTCGAGCAGCTGGAGGATGTTGTCACCGGTCTTGCCGGCGCGACGCGAGGCCTCGGTGTAGTAGTTATGGAACTGCTTCTCGAGGATGCCGTAGGTGTAGCGGGCCTTCTGCTTCTCCCGAAGCTGGAGAAGGTACTCGCTCTCCTTGATGCGGCCGCGGCCGTGCTGGCCGGGCGGGTAGGGGCGACGCTCGTAAGCCTGGTCGCCGCCGACAAGGTCGACACCGAGACGGCGCGACTTCTTGGTCATGGGGCCGGTGTAACGGGCCATGGTTCAGTCTCTCTTTCTCAGTCTCGGGGTCAGACGCGCCGGCGCTTGGGCGGGCGGCAGCCGTTGTGCGGGGTGGGGGTCACGTCCTGGATGGTGCCGACCTCGAGGCCGATCGCACCCAGGGATCTGATCGCGGTCTCGCGGCCCGAGCCCGGGCCCTTGACGAAGACGTCGATCTTCTTCATGCCGTGGTCCATCGCCCGGCGCCCAGCGGCCTCGGCGGCCATCTGCGCGGCGAACGGTGTGGACTTGCGCGAGCCCTTGAAGCCGACGGTGCCGGCTGAGGCCCACGCGATCACCCCACCCGTGGGGTCGGTGATCGTGACGATGGTGTTGTTGAACGTGCTCTTGATGTGGGCCTCGCCCACGGCGACGTTCTTCTTCTCCTTGCGACGCACCTTCTTGGCGCCGGCCTGACGGCTCTTGGGAGGCATTCTCTGGTGTGCTCCTTGTGACTAGCTGGTCTGAGAGTTCGAGGGACGAGGTGACGCAAGCGCTTCGAGGGCGCTCAGGTCACTTGGCCTTCTTCTTGCCGGCAACCGTGCGCTTGGGGCCCTTGCGGGTGCGCGCGTTGGTCTTGGTGCGCTGACCGCGGACCGGGAGGCCCTGACGGTGGCGGCGACCCTGGTAGCTGCCGATCTCGATCTTGCGACGGATGTCGGCCTGGACCTCGCGACGGAGGTCACCCTCGATCTTGAAGTTGGACTCGATCTCGTCACGGAGCTTGACCAGCTCGTCGTCACCCAGCTGGTGGACGCGCAAGTCCGGGGAGACCCCGGTTGCGGCCAGGACCTGCTGGGCGCGAGTACGGCCGATGCCGTAGATGTAGGTAAGTGCGACCTCGATGCGCTTGTCACGCGGAAGGTCGACACCGACGAGGCGTGCCATGTGGTGGCCTTTCGGTTTCTCGCGGTGGTGTCTGGTCGTGTCGCGTCTCCTGCCCGCCTCGGGCTGGAGCTCCGGCCACTGCTCCGGAGGTGTTTCGCCGGTCCTTGCGGGCCGGCTAAGCGATCACGTTGAGGTGGTTGTTCAGTTGTGAAGCAGGGTGTCCGCTCGCATCCCTGCGCAGCCCGGACTTCGTCCGGCCTACGCGGCGATGCTCAGCCTTGCCGCTGCTTGTGACGCGGGTTCTCGCAGATCACCATGACGCGGCCGTGGCGACGGATCACCTTGCACTTGTCACAGATCTTCTTGACGCTCGGGTTGACCTTCACGGAGGTCCTTTCAGGTTGGCTGAGTTACTTGTAGCGGTAGACGATCCGACCCCGGGTGAGGTCGTACGGAGACAGCTCCACCACTACGCGGTCCTCGGGGAGGATCCGGATGTAGTGCTGGCGCATCTTGCCGCTGATGTGCGCGAGAACCTTGTGCCCGTTGCTCAGCTCCACCCGGAACATCGCATTGGGGAGGGCCTCCACAACTGTGCCCTCGATCTCGATCACGCCTTCTTTCTTCGGCATGTCCTCCGCAATCTGTCGTGTGTCAGTCGTCTCGATCTACCGGCCGACCCGCGAACCTCCCGCCGGCTGACCGGACGGGTGGACCTCGTCGGGGTGCGGTACGCCGCCTCATCCGGAGCGCACGCCGAACTCCCTAGAGATGATGGGAGTCGGAATGCTCGGACAGCCGCGAGGCATGGCGAATTGCAACCCACGTTGGGCCGACACGCCAGTTTACGTCCAGAGCGGGGCAGATCCCTAATCGCGCACGTCCCGGACCGAGCCGGGAACCGGCTCAGGCGCGTCGGAAGGTCGTCAGGTTCAGCGCTGCCCTGATCCTACGGGACCGGGGCACCAAAGCAGACATCGCCCGGCGCTCGTTGTCGACGTCCCTCCAGAAGGCCTCGGCGTCGCGCGGCTTGGGCACGCGCGGTCCGAACACGTGCCCGTCGGCCTGCCGGGCGAGGGTGGGCGCTGCGGCGGAGTCCAGCACGGCCGACTGCTCCCGCCTGGTGACGCCGGCCCCGATCGGCACCTTCTGGCCGAGGTCGCGGGCGTGGTCGACCAGCTCGCGCCAGCCGGCTCCGAAGCGGGCCGAGACCTTCGGACGCATCCGGCGACGCCGCCGCCTCGCCCACTTGGCGAGCACGACCGCCGAGAGGAGCAGGCCGATGGCGAGGACGGGGAGCCCGACGTACGTCACGAGCCGGCCGAGCCACCGCCTCACCGGCCCGGCGGCCTCGTCCTCGTCGGCCGCCTTGGCGGTCGACTTGTTCTTGCGCACCTTCATGTCCGCGTCGTTCTGCTCGCCGGCCGTCGACGGCGGCGGGACGGGCGCCGGCGGCGGGACCACGCTGCCGCTGAGCTGCTGCTGACGGGTGGTCTGCTGCTCGGCCGGTGTGTCGAGATCCATGAACAGGTCGGTCGGCAGGGTCCGCCATGAGCCGTCGGCGACCTGGACCTCGACCCAGGCGTGCACGTCGGCGCCCGTCACCACGCCGCCGGACGGGACGACCGCTCCGAAGACCACTCGCGCGGGGACGCCGATCCGGTTGGCCAGCAGGGCCATCCAGGCGGCGTACTGCTCGTCGTTGCCGACCACGAACGGGGCGTTGACGCCGCCGGTGTCGTCGGTGAGCCGGTAGCGGTTGTGGCCCGCGTGGTAGATCTTCTCCGCCTCGAGCACGCCGTCGGAGTACTTGCCCTCTGACTTCAGGTGCCGGGCGATCGCGAAGACCCGGCGCATCGGCTGGCTCTCCCCCTCCGACCACTGCACGGCCTGAGTGTCGAGGAAGCCGGCCGCATCGGCGGCCTCGCCGACCAGGCCGGACGGCGGTGTCTCGGGCTCGAGATCGTCGGCGGGGCGTACGGCCGTGAACGTGTAGACGTCACCGGGCTTCAGGCCCGCGGGGACCACGGCCGATGAGGTGGCCAGGTTGTAGCGGAACGACTCCGAGAGCTCGCCGGCGTCGGCGGACTGGAAGCGCATCGTCTGGAGTGCGCCGACCGTGGGCAGCCAGACCCCGCTGTAGCCCGGCCCGATCGTGACGCGGGCGTCGACGGGCTGGCCTTCGACCGGGTTGTCGATCACGGTGGAGACGCGCTGGTAGGTGTCGTCCGTGACGTCGGGTTGCGCGTTGTTGGACGCTCCCCACACCACGCCGTCGTAACGGTCGAGAATGGCGATCCGGACGAGACTGCCGGACGGCACTCCCTCGATGGTGAACAGCGTGGTGTCGTGGAGGTTGAGCGGGCTCTTCTGGCCAGCCGGCAGCGCGACGTAGCGGCGGAAGGAGGCCAACGGCGAGGGGTACTGCCCGACGTCGAAGGGCGGGTCGACCTGGTCGCGCAGGATCACCCTGCCCGCGTCGCCGCCGGACGCCCAGGTGCCGACCGGCATGGCCAGCAAGCCGGCCAGTCCGAGCAGTGCCGCGGCCGCGGCCAGTCGGCTGATCTTGCCCTGGCCGCTGCGGACGGGAGCCGACGCACGGGCGTAGCGAAGCACCAGCCAGGCGAGCCCCAGCACGGCAAAGACGACGCCCTGGATCCACAGCGAGTGCGGCCGAGCGATGCCGAGCAGGATGACGAGCGCCAGCAGCGCCAGCGGCGGCAGGAGCGGCAGCGGGGCCGAGGCAAGGGGGCGACGGGTGTGCACCAGGCTGAGCACCGCGCCGAGCAGGCCGGTCGTCAGCCCGAGCGCCCAGGGCAGCACCAGCAGCCGCGACGAGCCGTCCACGGGGGGCAGGGTGGTCAGCAGGTCCTTCCAGCCGTAGAGCAGCTCGTGCACGAGCAGGTCGGCGCTGCGCGACCCGGGGGCGGCCGCATCCTGGCCGCGCAGGCAGAGCACCCCGCCGAGCAGGAAGAACCAGGCCACGGTCACCAGGACCGAGACCACCAGCGGCCAGCGCAGCACGACAGCCACCACCACGGTGGTCACGACGGCCAGGGTCGCGCCGAGCATGCCGACCCAGAAGTAGCCCATCCCGGTGTACGTCGCCCCGAAGCCCGCCAGCGCGGTCGCGGTCAGCGCGAGCAGGAAGGCCGCGTCGATCCCGACGTCACGGGCGGTGCTCATCGTGAGCCTGCGCAGGAATCTCATCGACCCGACCACCGAAGGAGTGCGCCCAGGTCGGCCTTGTCGGCCACCTGGACGACGACGAGGCCGCCGGTCTCGGTGACCCGGCTCTGACCGTCGGGGTCGATGAGCATGGCGTAGCGGCGTACCTGCGGAGGGAAGGCGGTCACGGCCCGCTGGAAGTTCTCGAAATCGCCGGCCGGCCCGCTGATGAGGAACAGCAGGCTGGTCTCGGGCGAGACCACGGCCGCCCGGTGGGCGGAAGCCACCAGTCCGGTGCTGCCGAGACTGGCACGGCACACCGAGTCGAGCGCCAGGTGGCCGGTGACCCCGGAGGAGGCGCTCGTCCCACAGACGAACGAGGTGTCGAACTCGTCGAGCGTCGCGCGGACGATGATCGAGGCGGCCACCGACATCGCGGTCTCGAAGTCGTCGGCGTCCGGCCACACGGCCGGCGAGTCGTCGACCACCAGGGTGACGTGGCTGCGCACGGTGTCGAGGTACTGGCGCACGAGCAGCTGGCTGTCGTCGGCAGCCGCCATCGCCTTGGCCGAGGACCGCCAGTGCACGTGGCGGAGGTCGTCGCCGGCGACGTACTCCCGCAGGGTGTGGAACGCCAGGTCGCTCTGGGAGATCGCGTCGGTCGAGACGCCCTCGAGGTCACGGAGCAGGCCCGCGCCCAGCGCGTCCATCGGCACCATCGGCGGGCGGACCAGGATCTCGGTGACGTCGGTCCACTCCACGTCACGCGACAAGATCGCCAGGGGGTCGCCCCGGCGGGTGGTGGCCGGCCCGACGGGGATCACCCCGCGGCGCTCGGTGCGGATCGTGAAGCTCTCCTCGTGGCTCTCGGCCGGCCCCAGCCGGGGCACGGCGTAGCGGTGCACGACCGAACCCACCGGCAGCTCGAGCATGGTCGGGAGCAGACCGTGGGCCGCGATGTTGCGGACTCTGACCCCCGCGGCGACCGAGCCGCCGGCGATCACCCGCTCGGGCTGGAGCACCACGTCGACCGTGACACGGGTCCGGCCGAGCAGGAACGGGAGGGCGAGGACGAAGACGAGCAGGCAGGCCGCGGCCAGCACGGACAGCTCGCGCCAGTCGGTGTACGCCGCCGCCAGGGCAAGCCCGGCTCCCGCCGCCAGGACCGCCCACCCCAGGGGGTTGACGATGCCCAGCAGCCTCTGGAGCCGCACCTGCACGCGACGCATGACGCTCAGGCCACCCGGTCGGTGGGCGGTGCCACGTTGTCGAGGAGGCGGGTGATGACCGTCTCGATGGTGACGCCGCTGAACTGCGCCTCGGCGTCCAGGAGGAGTCGGTGGCACAGCACCGGCTCTGCCAGCTCCTTGACGTCGTCGGGCAGCACGTGGTCACGACCGTCGGCGGCGGCCCAGGTCTTGGCGACCCGGACCAGCGCCAGGCAGCCGCGGGCCGAGAGCCCGAGCCGGACGTGGGGCTGGCGGCGGGACTCCTCGGCCAGCTCGGCCACATAGCCGACGACTGCCGGGTCCACGTAGACGTCGTCGGCCAGGCTGGACATCTGACCGATGGTCGCCGAGGTGATGACGGGCGTGACCAGGGCCGCACGGTCGCGGACGCGGGCGTTGTTGAGCAGCTCGACGGTCGCCGCACGGTCGGGATAGCCGACTCCGGACTTCATCAAGAAGCGGTCGAGCTGGGCCTCGGGCAGGCGGTAGGTGCCCGCCTGCTCGATGGGGTTCTGGGTCGCGATGACCAGGAAGGGGCGGCCGACCGAGTGCGCGATGCCGTCGACGGTGACGCGATTCTCCTCCATCACCTCCAGCAGCGCCGACTGCGTCTTCGGCGACGCGCGGTTGATCTCGTCGGCCAGCACGATGGTGTGGAAGATCGGCCCCTGGTGGAACTCGAACGTGCCCTTGTGCTGGTCGTAGATCGTCACTCCCGTGACGTCGGAGGGCAGCAGGTCGGGTGTGAACTGGATGCGGGCGTGGCTGCCCTGGATGGTGTTGGCCAACGCCCGGGCGATCATCGTCTTGCCGGTGCCGGGGTAGTCCTCCAGCAGGATGTGACCCTCGGACAGCAGGCAGGTCAGGGCAAGCCGGACCACCTTGCGCTTGCCGAGCACGGCCTTCTCCATGTTGTCCGTCAGCTGGTCGAAGGTCTGCTTGAACCACGCAGCCTGCTCATGAGAGATCGTCACGTTCGTCCTTTGCTCGTCGTCACCACGTCAGTGGTTCCGAATCCGTGATCTGGCCGGGGCCCTGCGTGCAGTGCGCGACAACGGTGTGGCCAGGACGCCCGTAGTAGGCGTCCGTGGCGTAGTCCCCGTTGGACAGGTCGTTGAGGTCGCGGCCCCCGTGCACGATGTCGAAGCTCGCCGTGAAGAAGCAGTCCGCGGTCGACTGGAAGCCGGACAGGTGCAGCACGATGAAGGCGCACGACGCATCACCACAGTTGTCGAGGCCGTTGCCACCGGGGTTGCACGGCTGCAGGTTGAACGCGGGGTCGTCGTTGCACGGTGCACCCTTGCTGATGGAGACCGTTGGAGGTGGGTACGGCTCCGTGGTTGCGGAGTTGGTCCCGCTCACCGACCCGCGCCCTGGCGCGGCGTCCGAGAGGGTGACGGTGATCGTCTCCGTCTGCTGGTAGCCGAAGTCCAGCGGCTGTGTGGTGATCGTGGAGACACCCACGGGGATGCTGAACTGTTCGTTGCGCCCCCGGTCGCTCGTCACCGAGACCGTCGCGGGGTCGCCGTTGCTGTCCACCTCGATGGTCCAGGAGATCGCGGTGACCGTGATGTTCGACGTGATGGCGTGGATGTTGCCCTGGGTGAGCGGGCCGTAGGTCTGCACGTTCTGCACCGACGACTGCGTGCAGGCACCGCTCTCGTTGCAGACCTCGAGCATGACCGCGTGTGGAGCGAGGTTGTTGGCGACCTCGAAGGCCGCCTCCTGCGGACCCGGGCCGGACAGGTCCTTCACCTTGACGCCGTCGGCATAGACATGCACCTGCGACTCCGACCCGCGTGACGACGGGACCGTGAAGGTGGCCTTGGCCTGGTTGTTGGCGCCGGTCGGCTGCAGGTTCCAGCCGCCCCACGACGCGGGCTTGCCCGTGGCCCGCCACGGGGTCGCCGGACCCGTGGCCGACGCATTGCCCTTGCCGTCGCGATTGGTCGCCCGGACGCTGTAGAGGTAGACGTGCCCGTTGTAGGTGAGGCCGGCGTTGTCGCAGCCCCGCTTGAGGATGTTGGTGCAGGCGGGCAGCGCCACGCCGTCGCGGTAGACCGTGTAGCGCACCGGCACCGGGCCGTTGGCGTCGACGGCGGGCCAGGAGAGCGACACCGCTCCTGACGATCCCGCGGTCTCCTGGTCGGTCACCGTCGGCTGCACCGGCGTGAAGGGCGTCCCGATCGGCTGCATCCAGTTGGAGGTCAGGCCGCCACCGATCGCGAACGCGTTCTTGGGGAGGACGTTGAACTGGTAGCGGCGGTGGTTGTCGAGGCCGGAGATCGTCACGTTGGAAGTCGGGGAAGTCTGCGTGCCGCCGGCCCACTTGATGATGTAGATGACCTCGGAGCCACCCTTGGACTCCACGGGCTTCCAGCGGATGTGGAGGAACCCGTCTCCGGCCTCGACGAGCCTGATCTGGCCCACCAGGTCGAGCGGCTCGTCGGGCATCGCGCCGACCGAAGCCCCGCTCCACTCGGAGAAGCCGACGGCGTTGTGAGCGCGCACCGAGAAGCGGTACGTCGTTCCGTTGGACAGGCCGGCGATGTCGCAGGACGTGCCACCGCAGCGGGACACGTGCCCGAACTGGTCACGCACCTCGTAGAAGTTCACGGGGGACCCGTTGGACGCGGGTGCCCGCCAGTCCAGCGACACCTTGGAGTCGAGCACCTCCTTGCCCGGCACAGGCGTGCCTGGGCGGTCGGGCACACCCAGGATGTCGAGCGCGATCCGGCCCTCGACCTTGCGGTCGGGCCCACTGGGGCCCGCGACGTCGCTCATCACCACTCGGAAGTCCGCGTGGCCGTGCACGTTGGGGCCGGTCCGGATGGTCACCGACGACCCGGACGAGGAGATCTGGACGCCCAGGTTGGTCAGCTGCTGGGCAGCGACCACGGTCGGCACGGGATTGCTGACTCCGGGGGTCAGGTAACGGGCCAGGTCGATGGTCTGACTCTCGCCTGCCTTCAGTGTCGAGACGCGGATCGGGGCGAGCGAAGGGGGCGGCGTCTGGACGACGCGGACTTGGATCTTGCCGGGGTTGCTCCCCTCCGCCGACACACGGAGCGTGCGGATCGTGCGGAGGCTGGCCGACGGGGCCGCGGTCACCTCGACGATGCCGTCGACCGGAGTGGCCGCGGTCAGGCCGTCGGCCCCGTCGTCGAAGACTGCCGTGTAGGTGAGCCCGTCTGCCTGCGCCGGGTCGGCCGTCCAGACGTGGCACAGGGCGCCGATGTCGATGCGCCTCGACTCGGCCTGCGGCACCTCGATGGGATCGTCGGGGCAGCGCAGGATGGGCCGCGTCTCGCCGACCTGCACGGGCACCGAAACGGTGGCCTCGATGCCGTCGGCGTCGTTGACACTGGTTCCGGTCGTGACCTCGAAGACCACGGCGCCGGGGCCGGCGTACGACGCCGCTGCACTGACGCGGAAGGTACTGTCGCCGGTCACGGTTGACGTCAGCTTGGTCTCCGGCGAGGCCCACATCCGGCTCTTCAACGTGAAGGAGAGCGGGCCGCCGGACGGGTTGACGACGTAGTCGGCCAGGTTCTCGACGACTTTCCCTCCCGGCTTGAGCCTGATCATGGCGTCGGGCTGGACGTAGGGCAGGCCGGAGTTGGCGGCGGGTACGTAGAGGGAGCCGGTGGCCGCTCCACCGTCGGCATCCTCGACGCGGAACGGCACCACCATCGGCTGCTCGGCGCGCTCGACCGTGATCTTGCCCCCGGCGATGCTCGCGGTGACGCCCTGGGGTGCGTAGACCTGGGCGACCCGGAGCTCCTCGAACGGCCCGTCGGGGTCATAGGCACCGCTGGTGGAACCGGACGCGTCGCTGCCCGCGGAGAGGACGTCGGCCGTCACGGTGTCGCCGTCCCCGGCCGCCCCGAAGGCGTCGGAGACGATCGGCGGGTTGTTGTACGGCTTGGCGGTGCGCAGCGTCATCGTCGTCTGCGAGGTGTCGAGGCCGTCGGTGATGCGGTAGACGACCTCCACGCTCCGGCCGTCGAGCGTGTCGGGAGCGACGATCTCGAGCGGGCCGGTCTCCGAGCGGAGCTGCACGCCCTCCGGTGGGTCGACCAGGCTGACGCTGACGCGGCTGCCCGTGGCGACCAGGTCGTTGGCGAGCACGTCGACGACGGCGGTCCGTCCCGGCTCGACGGTGATCGAGTCGGGGACGGCAAGCGGCGGTTGCGGCGGGCCGGGCGGGGCGATGGACACCCGAGCGGTGCCGGTCGCGACGGCGCCGAAGGTGTCGGTGATGCTGTAGGTGAACTCGTCGGTGCCGACGCTGCTCGGGTAAGCGGTGTACTCGATCGAGTTGGCGCCGATCCGGACGACCTGGCCGTATTGAGGGGCGGAGTCAAGGCCCAAGATGGTGACCGCGTCGCCGTCGGGGTCGACGCCGTGGCCCGGCAGCCGCAGCTTGACGGTGTCACCCGAGACGGTGCGGCCCTCGACGACCGGCGGTTCTGGCGGGTTGTTGTCCTTGGCGCGCAGCGGGAGCACGGTGACCCGGGCCTTGCCGCCGGCGGTCTCGCCTTCGTCGTTGGTGACCTGGTAGCGGATGAAAAAGCGCTTCGGTCCCTTGATGTCCGTGGGCGCCACGTAGCGCACCGTGCGTCCGGCCACGAACGCCGCACCGGTGGATCCACCCGGCGCGCCGATGGGCTGCACGTCGAGTCGGCCCGAGCGGTCACCGACGCCCTCGCTGATGAGCGTCAAGGAACCACCGGACGGGCTGAAGTCGTTGTCGAGCACGGGGATCGCCTGTGACGTGCCCGCGCGCACGGTGACGTCGTCGTTCTGGGTGACGGGTGTGTTGTCGGGAGGCGGCGGCCGTTGGCTGACCACCACCTGGCCGGGGATCCCGGAGCGCTGGCCGTTGCTGATGGTGTAGCGGACGATCTGGGGGTTGGGCGACAGCTGGCCCTGACGAGCGCTGATCCGCAGCCAGCGGCCGCTGACCACGGCCACGTCGAGCTGGTTCTCGGCAAGCGGGTCGGCGCGCTGGACCGACAACAGTCCGCCCGACGGGTCGACGTCGTTGGCCAGCACGTCGACCAACGAGGCGGCCTGTCCGAACAGGGTTGTGCTGTCGGGGACTGCCACCGGGTCCAGGGGCGGGTTCTCGGGTGCTCGCACGTCTACCCGGATCTTGCCGGTGGAGGTGTCGGCCGTGCCGTACGCCGCCTGGTAGTCCAGGAAGTAGGTCTGGGCCGTCTGCGAACGCAGCGTGATCGTGCCCTTGACGAGGTTGGTGACCACCTCGGCGCCCGGCACCTGACCGACCTTGCCGGCGAGGCTGAGCACCGCGTCCGGATTCCCGGGATCGGCGCCGGGGAGGTCGTTGCCGAGCGGGGAGATGATGATCGGCTGGCCGGTCTCGCCGGCGATCACGTCGGGCGCAGCGAACGGCGCGACGGACTCGAAGTCGTTCGGCTCCTGGACCCGGAAGTCGAGACTCTCCGTGACGGCCTGGCCCAGGCCGTCGGTGACGTCGTACTCGACCTTCACCAGGCCGCCCTGGCCGGGCGCGTGGAAACGCACGGCGCCAGCGGCCGTGACCCGCGCGTCGGCGCCTGCGCTCGGGCCCGTGACGGCGCGCGCAGCGACGGTGGAGACGGGGTCGCCGTCTTGGGGGTCGCGCCAGTCTGGAAGCACGGGAACGTCGATGCTGCCGCTCGCCGGCACGACCCACACGCGCGGCTCGAAGCCCTCGCGGAGCTCGGGCTCGGAGTTGGGAGCGCCCCGGCCGGTGATCCCCACGCGGACCGTGGCGTGCGCGGAGACGGACTGCCGCCCGTCGTCGATGAAGTACTCGAAGCTGGTGCCACCGACGGCGTCGTTGGGCAGGGTGATCTGCACGGTCTGCCCATCGGGGCTGATGGCGAGCTGGGCACCGGCACCGCTCACAGCGCGCACCGAGCGGATCGCGAGCAGCCGGCCCGACGGTGCGATGTCGTTGTCGAGCGGGTGCAGGATCGTCGTGCGGCCCGGCCGCGCCCCGAGGTTGTCGGGTTTGGCCGTCGGCGGACGCCGGTCGCCCTGGTTTTGGTGCTGGTCGTCCTCGTCGTCGTTCTCGTCCTTGGCCTTGAGCCGGAAGGCGTCCCAGTTGTCGAGCTGGGTGGGCTTGTCGGAGTCGACGTCCCAGACGTTGCCGGTGGCCCGGTCGTTGAGCACGATCTGCTGTCGGTTGGTGCGGAAGACCAGATCGGAGGTCTGCGCGTTCAACGCCAGCGGGGTGGCCTCGCCGTCGCCGCAGACCGTGACTACGGCACCCGTGCCACCGGCCCAGGCGCCGTAGCGGCAGTCGCCCAGCCGGACCGGGTAGGCCGGCTCTCCTCCGACACCCGAGGCGACCTCGGTCACCTCGCCGGTGGCCAGGTCGACCGAAAGCAGCGCCTCGCGACTGGCGACCAGCACCGAGGACGCCGAAGGTCCCGGCTGTTGGAGCACCGAGCCCTTCGGCACGTCGGCCTCCGCGCCGCCGATGACCGTGAGCCGGCCGGAGGCGGAGTCGAGCACGACCGGGGTGGCGCCGACGGCGGTGATCGCCACTGCGTCGCTGACGCCGTCGCCGGGCAGATCCTCGGTCGTCGGGTTCGCGAACGAGTCGCCCGACTGGGTGAGGGTGAGGAGCTGGTCGAGGGCGGCCGAGACGGCGAAGACGGTGCCGTCGAGCGAGACGGCGAGGGCGGCGTCGGCGCCGACCTGAGCGAGCGACTCGCTCTGGTCAGAAAGCGTGGAGACTTGCGGGACGCCGGTGGCCGGGTCCTCGCGGGTGGCCCACAGCTTGCCGGTCGCGGTGTCGAGCACGGCGAGGCTGCCACCGGCCATGCCCACGGCGGGCGTCCCCGGGATCGAGGCCTCCTCGCCGTCCGGCGGCTGCATCTCAGCGGGATCGAGCGGGATCACCACGCCGTCGGACAGGTTGATGCCGACGACCGACGAGCCGTCCTGGACGATGTCGAGGTTTGAGTCGAGGCGGGAGAAGACCGTGCCGTCGAGCTCGCCGATCGGCTTGTTGATGCGACCGTAGGAGCCGTCCCGGTTGCTGGTCACCCAGATGCCGCCGTCGTTGAGGTCCGCCTTGTGGGCCTGGTAGCCGTCGGCCTGCACGGCGTACGCCACGACGCCGCTCACGGCCACCGCAAGCGCCAGCCAGGACACCAACGCGGCGCGTCGGCGCTGGAGGAGTCCTCCGAACGGCACGAGATGCACCCCTTCATTGGTCTGCGCTCAGGCGAGCCTAGGCATGCCTCCCGAGCCGAACAAGTTGAGCCCAACCGTGGACAGCGGGCCCCCCTGGACCACAATGGTCCCCCAGGGAGCGCCCGGCAGGCACGGAAAGGGGCAACTCGGTGACACCAGAGGTGTGGTACGTCGCGGGAGCAGGCCTGTTGGTCGGAGCCGACCGACGGTGGTTGTTGCTCGACGACGACCCCGAGGAGGCCTTCGTGGCCAGCCTCTGGGAGACCATCGCGGGCTCCGGCGTCGAGCGCGTGCTGATGCTGCTGGAGAGCCACTACGGCGACCAGCTGCCGTCTCTGGCGATGACCGGCTCGGGCCGCGAGATCACCCGCGGCGCCGGCGAGATCACCAGCGACCGGGTCGGCATCATGCTGAGCCTCGGCCCGTCGTCGGCCACCGCCAGCGGGCAGCGGCGCCGGCCGTTCCGCGGCGGGGTCGTCTCCGCGGCCCTGGCGGAGATCCCTGCAGACGTGCCTGCAGGCCGCACGGCGCAGGACGCTCCCAGCCTCATCGACGGCATCCCCGACTCCATCTTGTCGTCGCGTGGCCCCGACGTGCCCGCCCGGCTGCCCCGCCAGAGCGAGTCTGACGACGATCTCTACACGACGCAGAGCCGGCTCGCGCCCGTCGGCGGTGGCGACGCCGAGCGCACCGGGCCGTTCGACCTGACCTCCGAGCCACCGCGGCCCGTCGCAACGAGCACCGACCAGGAACCCACCCGGGCCCACACCGTGGTGCGCTCCTCGCCGACCGAGGGGCCGCCGATGCCGGTGCCCGAGCCGGAGTTCGAGCTGCTGCGCGAGCACACCCACGAGACCGTGATGGCGACCTACTGCCCCCAGGGGCACGTGAACCCGCCTCATGCGACGAACTGCCGCATCTGCTCCGCGCCCATCGCGCGCCAGGACCCGCAACGCGCGCCGCGGCCGCTGCTCGGCCGCCTGCGGCTGCCCACGGGCGAGTCCGTGCCCTTCGACCGGGGCGTGGTGCTCGGCCGCAAGCCGGTGCCCGTCAACCCCAACGCCCCCCTGCCACATCTCGTCGCCGTGCCGCAGGAGGCCAGCTTCGTCTCCCGCATGCACGTCCAGATCGAGCTGGACGGTTGGCTGCTGATCTGCCGTGACCTCGGCTCCCGAGGCGGTACGACGCTCGCGATGCCCGGCCGGGCACCCGAGCGGCTGCGGCCGATGGAGCCCCACGTCCTCGAGCCTGGCTGCAAGGTCTCGCTCGCTGACCAGTACGAAGCCGTCTACGAGGTCGGTACATGACCGGAGGAGCTCCGCGGTGAGCGGGCCTCCCCACATCCCGGGCTACACCTATCTCCAGCACATCGGTCAGGGCGGCTTCGCCGACGTCTTCCTCTACGAGCAGGAGTGGCCCCGGCAGCGGGTCGCGGTCAAGGTGGTGCGCCCCGACATCCCCTTGAACGACCGCGAGAAGGCGATGTTCACCACCGAGGCCAACGCGATGGCCCGCTTGGCCGACCACCCCTACATCGTCACCGTGGTCACGGCGGGCACCACGAGCCAGCAGGAGGGATCGCGGCCCTACCTCGTGATGCGCTACTGCCCGCCGCCTGACCTCGGCCAACGGGTACAGGTCAAGCCGATGTCGGTCAGCGAGGCCGTGGCCACCGGCATCAAGCTCGCCAGCGCGATCGAGACTGCCCACCGCTCCGGCATCCTGCACCGCGACATCAAGCCGTCCAACGTCCTGGTCACCACCTACTCCGAGCCCGCACTCAGCGACTTCGGCATCGCCGGCCGGATGCACGACGTCGAAGCAGACACCGACGTCCGGATCAGCTATCCGTGGTCGCCGCCCGAGCTGCTCGACGGCCGGTCCAACGGCTCGGTGGCCTCGGACGTCTACTCGCTCGGCGCGACGATCTGGAACCTGTTGGTCGGCCGCTCGCCCTTCTCGATCCCCAGCGGCGACAACTCCTCCCGGGCGCTGACCGCGCGGATCTTGCACTCGACTCCGCCGCGCACCCAGCGGCCCGACGTGCCGCCGGCGCTCGACCTGCTGCTCCAGCAGTGCCTGGCCAAGCAGCCCGAGCACCGGCCGGCCAGTGCCCTCGAGCTGGCCCGGTCGCTCCAGCGGGTCGAGGCGCAGGCCGGATTCCCCCGCACCGCCATCTCGGTCGAGACCGACCTGCCGATGGTCCCGCCCGCCCCGGCGCAGACGTCCGGGGAGGCCACGGTGCTCAAGCCCGTCACGGTGATCTCCGGCTCCTCGTCGCGGATCGCCGTCGAGCCGCCCGTCGTCGCGCCGGCCCAAGGGGAGACTCCCAGCGCGAGCGAGCGCGCCAGGCTGGTCTGGATGGTGGCCGGCATCGCTGTGCTCTTCGCGGTCGCCACCGTGCTCTTCCTGCGAGCCGGAGACGAGTCGTCGTCGACGCCGCCCCCGACGCCGGGCACGACCGGGACCCCTTTGACGATCGAGCCCGGCGCGCCGACCGAGCCACCCGACGTCACCGGGCGGCGTACGACGGCGGGCGTGGTGTTCCGCTGGGCAAGCTCAGCCGGCTTCCAGACCGGGGACTCCTGGGAGTGGCGGCGTACCGATACTGGCGTTGGCGAGCGGACAGCCGACGAGACGATTACGCTCAACGCGCCGGAGCGGGTATGTCTCCAGGTCCGGCTCATCCGTGGCAGCTTCGCCTCACCTTGGGGGAACCGGTGCGTCGACTGAGGCTGCTGCCGCTCCTTCTCCTGCTGGCGCTGGTGCCCCTCGGGACTCCGGCAGCCGACGCCTCGCCGAGCTCTCGCATCCTCGCGCTGCTCGACCAGGTGGCGGTGACCGACGAGGCGCCGTACCACCCTGGCTACGACCGCTACTGCGACCCCGGGGCCTGCGTCTTCGGTGAGGAGTGGACCGACGACAACACCGGTCCCTACGGGCACAACGGCTGCGACACCCGCCAGGACGTCTTGCTCCAGCAGATGCATGACATCGAGCTGCGCTGGGGCTCGAAGTGCCGGATCTACCAGGCCCGGCTCACCGACCCCTACACCGGCCGCAAGATGACCTGGCGCCGCGACGGCTACCGGATCCAGATCGACCACGTCTACCCGCTCTCACGCGCCTGGTACGCCGGTGCGTGGGCCTGGACCCAGAACAAGCGGGTCCGGTTCGCCAACGACGTCGACCTCGAGCTGCTCGCGGTCTGGGGAGCTGCCAACCAGGCCAAGGAGAACCTGACGCCGGCGGAGTGGCTGCCCCCGCGCGAGGCCTACCACTGCCGCTACGTGCTGACCTATCTCAAGGTCGCCGTCGCCTACGACCTCTCCATCACCGCCGCCGACGACGCCACCATCAGGAGCATCGCGCCCACCTGTTGAGGCCGTTTCCGCATATCGGGCCAAGGTGGCCCGATCCCCCACCCCCTCCCACGACGCGTACCGGGCCGGGGTGGCCCCGCAGGGCATCCCGCCCAGGTCCCAGCTCAGGAGAAGGCGGCCAGCACATAGGGCAGCACCAACAGCATCCCCAGGGACCACGTCAGGTGCGTCACGACGGGCCCCAGGATGCCGCCGGTGACGCGGCGCTGCAGGCCGACGACCAGGCCGAGCAGCAAGCCTGCGAGCACAAGCAGCGGGATGCCGCTGGCGGCGGTGACGGCGCCGTAGACGAGGGTGGTGACCAAGACGGCGTGTCGGCGGCCGACCGCGGCGAAGAGCGCCCCACGGAAATAGAGTTCCTCGGCGACGCCGTTGACAGCGGTGATCAACGCGATCAGCGGCAGTGAGCCCGCCCGGGCATAGTCAAGCAGCCCGTCGACCGGCTCGCGCAGGAACGCAAACTGGGCCACCACCACAGCACCGGCCAAGAAGACCAACAAGAGCAAGGTGCCGATCGCCAGGGACTGCAACACCGCGCGGCCCGACAGCTCACCGGAGCGGGTGCGCGCACGTCCGAGGTGCAGCGGCCCGGACAGGAATGCGCCGGCTGCCCACACCGCCGCCAACGCCAGCGTGGCGAAATAGAAGAGTGGGTCGCCCGGTTCGATCCGAAGCGCGGAGCCGAGCACCAGGACGCCCACGGCCAAGGTCAGGCCGGCCACGATCCGGCGCCGCCGGAACGCCCAGTCGGGCTCACTGTGGTCGCGCGGCACCGGTTCGACCAGCGCCGCCCGGACGAGGGCCCGCACCTCCGTGATCGGGTTGATCATGCGTCCTGTCAGTCTCCGGCCCAGGTCGGGTCGGCGGCGCTGATCCGAGCGGGATCCACGGTCCCCGGTTCGGGCAGCGGGTCGGTGCCGTCGCCGGCGAGGGCCGCCTCGACCGCCGCGGTAAATCCGAGAGGGCCACCAGGCGGCTGGCCGACGATCCCGTCGAGGTCCTGCTCCGCACACACCACCTCGTGGACCAGGCTGCCCACGAGCGGCCCGGCGATCGCCATCGGGATCGGCGTGACGAAGCCGACCCAGTAGCTGGCCAGCCGAGGAGTCAACACCGGCACGCTGACGATCAGACGGCGCCGCATGCCGGAGATCCGGGCGAACTCCATGATCATCTGTCGATAGGTCAGCACGTCGGGTCCACCGATGTCGAACGTGCGGTTGACGTCCGGGGGCAGGTCGACGGACCCCGCAAGATAGTGCAGCACGTCGCGGACGCCGATCGGCTGGATGCGGTTGTCGAGCCACTTGGGCGTGACCATCACCGGCAGCCGGCGGGTCAGTTGGCGCAGCATCTCGAACGACGCCGACCCCGAGCCGACGATGACCGCGGCCTGGAGCACCGCCGTCGGCACTCCCGACTCGAGCAACAGCTCACCCACCTCGACGCGGGAGGCCAGGTGCTCGCTGAGGTGCTCGGACATGGGGTGGAGACCCGAGAGGTAGACGATCCGGCCGACCCCCGCGTCGTACGCCGCCCCGCCGAAGGCAATGGCCAGTGCGCGGTCGCGCTCGACGAAGCCTGGGCGGCCGTCCATCGAGTGCAGGAGGTAGTAGGCCACCTCCACGCCGTCGAGCGCCTCGGCCAAGGTCTTCGCGGACGACGCGTCCCCCTCGACGACCTCGACCCGGTCCCGCCACTCGCGGGTGCTCACCTTGCCGGCGTCGCGCGTCAGGACCCGGACCCGGTGACCATCGGCGACGAGCCGAGGCACCAGCCTCGAACCGAGGTATCCGGTGACGCCGGTGACCAGGATGCTGCGGGGATTGCGCACAGCTCAGCCGGCCGCCGAGTCGCGCTTGGACCGGTCGGACAGCAGGCTCGCAACGGCGGTGACCACGAGCGTGCCGAGGATGACCACGAGGGAGACCCAGATGGGGATCTCGACTGCCCACGAGACGGGCTCGCCGCCGTTGATGAAGGGCAGCTCGTTCTCGTGCAGCGCATGCAGGATCAGCTTCACGCCGATGAACGCCAACAGGAACGCCAGCCCGTAGGACAGGTAGACCAGCCGCTGCAGGAGGCCGCCGATGAGGAAGTAGAGCTGGCGCAGCCCCATCAGGGCGAAGACGTTGGCGGTCAGCACCAGGTAGGGCTCGCTGGTGAGGCCGTAGATGGCCGGAATCGAGTCGAGGGCGAAAAGCAGGTCGGTCATGCCGAGCGTGAGCACGACCATCGCCATCGGCGTGAGTAGCCACGTGCCGTTCTCCCTGATGGAGAACTTGACGCCGTTCCACTTGTCGCTGACCGGGAAGTGGTTCCGCACCCAGCGCACCAGCCGCGGCTCGTCGTACCCCTGTTCCTCCTCGGCGCCCTCGCGGGCGAGGTTGACCGCCGTCAGGATCAGGAACAGGCCGAACAGGTAGAACACCCAGCTGAACTGATTGATCGCCGCGGCGCCCACGGCGATGAAGATGCCGCGCATCACCAGCGCCAAGATGATGCCGATCATCAGTGCGTTCTGCTGGTACTGCCGCGGCACGGCGAACTTGCCCATGATGATGATGAAGATGAACAGGTTGTCGATGGACAGGGAGTACTCCGTGATCCAGCCGGCGAAGAACTCACCGCCGTAGCGGCCGCCGTAGAAGTACCAGATCGCCAGGCCGAACACGATGGCGGCGCCGACGTAGAAGCTGAGCGCCCGGAGGCACTCCTTCATGGTCGGCTCGTGCGGGTTCCGGCGCATGTGCCAGACGTCGAATACGAAGAAGACGATCGTGGCGCCGATCGTGATTTGCCAGACCCAGGGGGCTACGTCCACGAGCCAGTTGCTCCGATCACGGGTTCATCGTCGGGTGGTCATCGGCCACCGAAGGGGACGCCGAGCTTGGTGAGCCGGGACTCGCCACCGTCGAGGGCGGTGAGCACCCAGGGGCCGTTGGAAGTCAGGGTAAAGGTGTGCTCGAAATGGGCGGCCAGGCTGTGGTCCGCAGTGACGACCGTCCAGTCGTCCTCGGCCAGCTCTGTCGCACTGCCGCCGAGCGTGACCATCGGCTCGACGGCGAGGGCCAGGCCCTCGACCAGGCGCGGCCCGCGTCCGGGTCGGCCGACGTTGGGCACGTTAGGTGGCTGGTGCATCGCGGTGCCGATCCCATGGCCGACGTAGTCCTCGAGAATGCCGAACGACCCCTTGCTTCGCACATGGGACTCCACCGCGTGGGAGATGTCGCTGACCCGGCCACCCAGTCGGGCGGCAGCCATCCCTTGCCACAGCGCGCCCTCGGTCACCTCCATCAGCAGCCGGAGGTCGTCCTCGACGTCGCCGACCGCGACGGTGATGGCCGCGTCGCCGTGCCAACCCGCGACGACGGCTCCGCAGTCGATGGAGATCACGTCGCCCTCGACCAGCACCCGGTCGCCGGGGATGCCGTGCACGACCTCGTCGTTGACCGACGCGCAGATGGTGGCCGGGAACGGCGGGTGTCCGTAGCCCTTGAAGGACGGGACGCCGCCGTGCGAACGGATGTTGTCGTCGGAGATGGCGTCCAGCTCTGCGGTGGTGATTCCCGGGCGTACGGCGGCGCGCAGCAGCTCGAGCGTCTCTCCGACGAGCAGGCCGGCCACCCGCATGAGATCGATCTGTTCGCGGCTCTTGATCTCGATGCCGCGATCGCGCAGGGCCATCGGGGCCTCCGGCTCAGCTCTCGGGGATGATGTCGAGGGCGTCGAAGATGCGTGCGGTGACTTCGTCGACCTCGCCCAGCCCGTCGACCTCGACCAGGATGCCCCGGTTGCGGTAGACGTCGATGAGCGGCGCCGTCTGCTCGGCGTACACCTCTTGGCGGCGGCGGATGACGTCTTCGGTGTCGTCTGCGCGGCCCTCGGACTCGGCACGCTGGAGCAGCCGCTGGACGATCTCGTCCTCGTCGACGGTCAACGCGACCGCGGCGTCGAGACGGTGGCCGGTGAAGGCGATCATCCCGTCGAGCTCCTTGACCTGGTCCAGCGTGCGCGGGTAGCCATCGAGCAGGAAGCCCGGCTCGGCGTCAGGCTGGTCGATGCGGTCGCGCACCATCAGGTTGGTGATCTCGTCGGGCACGTACTCGCCGGAGTCCATGTAGCGCTCAGCCTCGACGCCCAGTGGCGTGCCGTGGGAGACGTTGGCGCGGAAGATGTCGCCGGTGGAGATTGCGGGGATCTTGAAGTGGTCGGCCACGAACTTGGCCTGGGTGCCCTTGCCGGCCCCGGGGGGCCCCATCAGCACCAGCCTCATCGCACCCGGGTCGCTTCGAGCTCGCCGAGTGGTGTGCAGATCATCGGAGGAACCCTTCGTAGTTGCGCTGCTGCAACTGGCTCTCGATCTGCTTCACCGTGTCCAGCGCGACACCCACCATGATCAGGATGGAGGTGCCGCCGAAGGGGAAGTTCTGGTTGGCGTTGATCAGGACCAAGGCGATCAGCGGAATGAGCGCGACGAGCCCGAGGTACATCGAACCGGGGAACGTGATGCGGGACAAGACATAGGCGAGGTAGTCCTCGGTCGGCTTGCCCGCCCGGATCCCGGGGATGAAGCCGCCGTACTTCTTCATGTTGTCGGCCACCTCTTGCGGGTTGAAGGTGATCGAGACGTAGAAGTAGGTGAAGAAGATGATCATCAAGAAGTAAGCGAGCATGTAGAGCGGGTGGTCGCCGCGCACGAAGTAGTCGTTGATCCACCGCACCCAGAACGTGTCGCTGGTCTGGTTGAACTGCGCCGCCATGGCCGGCAGGTAGAGCAGCGACGAGGCGAAGATGACGGGGATGACGCCGGCCTGGTTGACCTTGAGCGGGATGTAGGTCGAGCTGCCACCGAACATCTTGCGGCCGACCATGCGGCGGGCGTACTGCACCGGGATGCGGCGCTGCGCCTGCTCGATGAAGATGACCGCCGCAATGATCGCGAGTCCGATGAGGACGACGAGGCCGAAGACCCACCAGCCCTTCTGCTTCTGGACCGCCCACAAGGCGGCTGGGAAGGAGGCGACGACCTGGGTGAAGATCATGATCGACATGCCGTTGCCGACTCCGCGGTCGGTGATCAGCTCGCCGAGCCACATGATCACCGCGGTGCCCGCGGTCATGGTGATGACCATGACCAGGAAGGTTGTGGTGCCGTCGCTGTGCAGCAGTGGTTCGTCACATCCGGCGAGCAGGTTGCCGGACCTGGCCAGGGCCACGATGCCGGTGGCCTGGAGCAGGGCCAGCCCGAGGGTCAGGTAGCGGGTGTACTGAGTGATCTTGGTCTGGCCGGCCTGGCCTTCCTTCTTCAGCGCTTCGAGCCGTGGGATCACCACGACGAGCAGCTGCAAGATGATGGAGGCCGTGATGTAGGGCATGATGCCCAGCGCGAAGATCGTCAGCTGGAGCAGCGCCCCGCCGGAGAACAGGTTGATGAGGCTGTAGATGCCGGTGTTGCCGACGTCGTTGAGGCAGGTCTGCACGTTGGCGACGTTGACACCGGGCGCGGGGACCTGGGAGCCGAGCCTGAAGAGGGCGATGATGAACAGGACGAACAGCAGCTTGCGCCGCAGGTCCGGAGTGCGGAAAGCATTGGCGAACGCGCCTAGCACGAAATCCTCTTTCTCCAAGCAGGGTGCGGCCCTCGCACCGTTCTCGTACCGCCCGATCGGCCGGAGGCGAGGAACCGGGGAAGCCTAACAGGCAGTCCACAGGCCCTGATCGGACGGCGGGGGCCCGGAGTCCGGACCTGAATCCGGCGTTCCGCGCCCCCGACCGAGTCGAACATTTGTCCCCGACTTCGGGGTCCCCGCGGAATCGCGAGCGCTAGCGAGCGATTTCGTGGGGTGAATTCAACTGAGGGTGGCCGAACCGCCCGCTGCCTCGATCTTCCCCTTGGCCGACGCGGAGAACGCCTGGGCGGTCACCTGCACGGCGATGTCGATGTCGCCCTGGCCGAGCACCTTGACGGGCTCGCCCTTGCGAACCGCGCCCTTGGCCACCAGGTCCTCGACGGTGATCGTGCCACCCTCGGGGAACAGCTCGGTGATGCGGTCGAGGTTGACGACCTGGAACTCCACACGGAACGGGTTCTTGAAGCCCTTGAGCTTCGGGAGCCGCATGTGGATCGGCATCTGGCCGCCCTCGAAGGAGGCCGGGATCTGGTTGCGGGCCTTGGAGCCCTTGGTGCCACGACCAGCGGTCTTGCCCTTGGAGCCCTCACCGCGGCCGACGCGCGTCTTGGCGGTCTTGGCACCCGGGGCGGGGCGCAGGTGATGGAGCTTGAGCGTCACTTCGCCTCATCCTCTCCGATGGAACCGTCGATCACCGAGACCGTCACGAGGTGACGGACGGTGTGGACCATGCCGCGAATCTCGGGCCGGTCTTCCTTGACGACGACGTCGCCGATCCGCTTGAGACCGAGCGTGCGCAGGGTCTCGCGCTGGTTGGCCTTGCAGCCGATCGTCGACTTCTTCTGCTGGACCTTCAGCTGCGCCATCAGCTCGTCACCCCCGCGGGCTCCTCGCGGGCCGCCCGAAGGAGGGCCGCAGGAGCGATCTGCTCGACCGGCAGGCCGCGACGCGCGGCCACGGTCTCGGGCTGCTCGAGCATCCGCAGCGCCTCGACGGTCGCGTGCACGATGTTGATCTGGTTGGACGAGCCCAGCGACTTGCTGAGTACGTCGTGGATGCCGGCGCACTCGAGCACCGCACGCACCGGGCCACCGGCGATGACGCCGGTACCGGGGGCGGCGGGACGCAGGAGCACGACGCCGGCGGCCTTCTCACCCTGGACGGGGTGCGGGATGGTGCCCTGGATCCGGGGCACCCGGAAGAAGGCCTTCTTGGCCTCCTCGACACCCTTGGCGATCGCCGCGGGCACCTCCTTGGCCTTGCCGTAGCCGACGCCGACCATCCCGTCGCCGTCGCCGACGACCACGAGGGCGGTGAAGCTGAAGCGACGACCACCCTTCACGACCTTGGCGACGCGGTTGATCGCGACGACGCGCTCGACGTAGGCGGTCTTGTCGGCGCCGCCACCGCGGCGGTCGTCGCGGCCACCGCGACGGTCACCGCCGCGATCGCCGCCAGAGCGCTGTCCGCGCTGGGCTCCGCTCATGGAACTCATCCTTCTCTCTCTGCTTGTCGGGGTTGGTCCGGCGTCAGAACGCCAGACCACCCTCGCGGGCGCCGTCGGCCAGGGCCGCGACGCGACCGTGGTACTTGTTGCCGGCCCGGTCGAAGACGACTCCGTCGACTCCTGCCGCCTTGGCGCGCTCGGCCACCAGCTCGCCGACCTTCTTGGCCTTGGCCGTCTTGTCACCCTCGAAGGTGCGCAGGTCGGACTCCATGGTGGAAGCCGACGCGACGGTCTTGCCGACGAGGTCGTCGACGACCTGGACGGTGATGTGCTTGCTGGACCGGGTCACGACCAGGCGCGGACGCTCGGACGTGCCGAAGAGCTTCTTGCGGCCCCGGACCTGACGACGCAGCCTGGACGCGGTGCGTGCAGCGGTGTGCTTGCGGTGCGACAACGAGATCGCCATGTCACTTACCTGCCTTTCCGACCTTGCGGCGGATGTGCTCTCCCGCGTAGCGAACGCCCTTGCCCTTGTAGGGCTCCGGCTTGCGCAGCTTGCGGATCTTGGCGGCGGTCTCGCCGACCAGTTGCTTGTCGATGCCCTGGACGCCGAGCCGGGTCGGGCTGTCGACCGTGAAGGTGATCCCGTCGGGGGCGTTGAAGGTGATCGAGTGGCTGTAGCCGAGCTGGAACTCCAGCTGGGTGGGGCCCTTGGACAGGACGCGATAACCCACGCCCACGATCTCGAGCCGCTTCTCGTAGCCGTCGGTCACGCCGACGACCATGTTGTTGATCAGGGTCCGCGTCAGGCCGTGCAGGGCACGGCTGTTGCGCTCGTCGTCGGGACGCTTGACCTCGAGGGCCCCCTCGCCACCGCGTTCGATGGTGATGGGCGCGGCCACGGTGTGCGACAGGGTGCCCTTGGGGCCCTTGACGGTCACCAGGGCCTCGTCGATCGCGACGTCGACGCCGGACGGGACCACGATCGGGAGCTTGCCGATGCGCGACATGTCAGTCTCCTTCTCGGTCTCTCGTCACCAGACGTAGGCGAGGACTTCCCCACCTACGCCCTTCTGGTTGGCCTGGCGGTCGGTCAGCAGACCCTGGCTCGTCGAGATGATCGCGACGCCCAGGCCACCCAGGACGCGCGGCAGGCCGGTGTGCTTGGCGTACACGCGGAGGCCGGGCTTGCTGATGCGGCGGACGCCGGCGAGCGAGCGCTCCCGGTTGCGGCCGTACTTGAGGGTGATGGTCAGCGTCCTGCCGACCGCGCCCTCGGCGGGCTCGGCCACCTCGAAGGAGGCGATATAGCCCTCCTGCTTGAGGATCTCGGCAACGCCCTGCTTGAGCTTGCTGTACGGCATCGTCACCGCATCGTGGTACGCCTGGTTGGCGTTGCGCAGACGAGTCAGCATGTCTGCGATCGGGTCAGTCATCGTCATGGCCGTGTGGGCCCTTTCTCGGTGTGGTTTCCGACCGGCGGTGCCGGTCGGACCTTCAGCGTTCTTGTGGGTTCTTGGATGGTTACCAGCTGGACTTGGTGATGCCGGGGAGCTCGCCGCGATGGGCCATCTCCCTCAGGCAGATCCGGCACAGGCCGAACTTGCGGTAGACGGCCTTGGGCCGGCCGCAGCGCTGGCAACGGGTGTAGCCACGGACCGCGAACTTCGGCTTGCGGGCCGCCTTCACCCTCAGAGCAGTCTTCGCCATGTCAGTTCCCTCTCATCGATCCGCGAAGGGGAAGCCCAGCTGCTTGAGCAGCGCGCGACCCTCGTCGTCGTTGGTGGCCGTCGTCACGACGGTGATGTCCATGCCGCGGGTGCGATCGATGCGGTCCTGGTCGATCTCGTGGAACGCCGCCTGCTCGGTCAGCCCGAACGTGTAGTTGCCGTTGCCGTCGAACTGCTGCGGCGAGAGGCCGCGGAAGTCACGGATGCGGGGCAGCGCGAGCGACAGCAGCCGGTCGAGGAACTCCCACATGCGGTCGCCGCGCAGCGTCACGTGGGCGCCGATCGGCATACCCTCGCGGAGCTTGAACTGCGCGATGGACTTGCGGGCCTTGGTGACCATCGGCTTCTGGCCGGTGATGGTGGTCAGGTCCTTGACCGCGCCCTCGATCAGCTTGGAGTCGCGAGCCGCCTCGCCGACGCCCATGTTGACCACGATCTTGGTCAGACCAGGCACCTTCATCACGTTGGTGATGTCGAACTCGCTCTTCAGCGCGGGCAGGATCTCCTCGCGGTAGCGGGTCTTCAGGCGCGGGGTGACCTTCGGCTCGGGGGCTGCGGTCTCGGCGGTCTCGGTGGCCTCGGTGGCCTCGGTGGTGGTGTCGGTCATCAGATTTCCTTGCCGGTCTTGCGGGAGACGCGGACGCTGCGCTCGGCGGCGTACGTGGTGCCGTCGTTGCGGCGCTTGGTCACCTGGTCGCGGCGGAAGCCGAGCCGGGTGACGCCCTTGCCGTCGACGAGCATCACGTTGGACACGTGGATCGGCGCCTCGGTCGTGATGATGCCGCCGGTGGTGCCGGCGCGCCCGCCCTGGTTGACGACCTTGGTGTGTCGCTTGACCCGGTTGACGCCCTCGACGATCAGTCGCTGGTCCTCACGGAACACGGCGATGACCTTGCCCTCGGCACCCTTGTCCTGGCCGGCGATCACCTTGACGGTGTCGCCCTTCTTGATGTTCACGCTGTTCTTCTTCGGGTTCTTGGCAGCCATGGCTCAGAGCACCTCCGGTGCGAGCGAGATGATCTTCATGAACTTCTTGTCGCGCAGCTCGCGGCCGACGGGGCCGAAGATGCGGGTGCCGCGCGGCTCGCCGTCGGTCTTGAGGATCACGGCGGCGTTCTCGTCGAACTTGATGTAGGAACCATCGGGACGACGCCGTTCCTTGACCGTGCGGACGACGACGGCCTTGACGACCTCGCCCTTCTTGACGTTGCCGCCGGGGATCGCGTCCTTGACGGTGCACACGATGATGTCGCCGATGCCGGCGTAGCGCCGACCCGAGCCGCCGAGCACGCGGATGCACAAAACTTCCTTGGCACCCGTGTTGTCGGCGATCTTGAGTCGCGACTCCTGCTGGATCATTTCAGTCTCTCCTTGTCGCCCTGGTTCTCACTCGCGTGAGCCTGGGGGAACTGTCTTCGGTCTCAGGGTGGCCTGGGCTACTTGGCGCGCTCGAGGACCTCGACGACGCGCCAGCGCTTGGTGGCTGAGAGCGGTCGGGTCTCCATGATCAGCACGCGGTCGCCGATGCCGCAGTCGTTCTGCTCGTCGTGGGCCTTCAGCTTCGACGTACGCCGCAGGACCTTGCCGTAGAGGGCGTGCTTGACGCGGTCCTCGACCGAGACCACGACGGTCTTGTCCATCTTGTCGCTGACGACCAGACCCTCACGGGTCTTGCGCGTGTTGCGCGGGGCGTTCTCCTGCGTGGTCTCGCTCATGCGGACTCACCCTTCTCATCTGCGCCCGGGGTGGTCCGGATGCCGAGCTCGCGCTCGCGCACCACGGTGTAGATCCGGGCAATGTCCTTCTTGACGTGGCGGAGCCGGCCGTGGCTCTCCAGCTGGCCGGTGGCCGCCTGGAAGCGGAGGTTGAACAGCTCCTCCTTGGCCTCGCGCAGCCGCGCCTCGAGGTCGGTCGCGTTCATCTCGTCGAGCTCGTGAGCGTGCGTTCCCTGCTGTGCCATCAGAATTCACCTGCCTCACGAGAGATGAACCGGGTCTTCATGGGGAGCTTGTGCATCGCACGGCGCATGGCCTCACGAGCAGTCAGCTCATCGACACCGGAGAGCTCGAACAGGACGCGTCCGGGCTTGACGTTGGCCACCCACCACTCGGGGGAGCCCTTGCCAGAACCCATCCGCGTCTCGGCGGGCTTCTTGGTCAGTGGGCGGTCGGGGTAGATGTTGATCCACACTTTGCCGCCACGCTTGATGTGCCGGGTCATGGCGATACGGGCCGACTCGATCTGCCGGTTGGTGACGTAGGAACCCTCGAGCGACTGGATTCCGAACTCACCGAAGGCGAGGCGGGTGCCACCCTTGGCCGCACCCGTCCGCTTGGGGTGGTGCTGCTTGCGGTGCTTGATACGACGGGGCATCAACATGGCTCAGGCCTCCGTTCCGGACTCGGCGGGTGCCACAGCCGGCGCAGCCGTCGCGGGTGCGGCGGCGGTCGCGGGTGCCGGAGCGTCGCCGGCGCCACGGGTGCCGCGGCTCGGACGGTCGCTGGGACGGTCGCCGCTGCGGGTGGGACGACCACTGCGGCCGGGGACGCCCGCGCGGGCGGCGGCCTGGGCCTGACGCTCGGCACGGGTGCCGGCGACCTCGCCCTTGTAGATCCACACCTTGACGCCGATGCGGCCGAACGTGGTGCGGGCCTCGTAGAAGCCGTAGTCGATGTCGGCACGCAGGGTGTGCAGCGGGACGCGGCCCTCGCGGTAGAACTCGGTGCGCGACATCTCGGCGCCGTTGAGGCGGCCCGAGCACTGGATCCGGATGCCCTTGGCACCCGAGCGCATCGAGGTCTGCATCGCCTTGCGCATGGCCCGACGGAACTGCACGCGGCCGGAGAGCTGCTCGGCGACGCCCTGGGCGACCAGCTGCGCATCGATCTCGGGGTTCTTCACCTCGAGGATGTTGAGCTGGACCTGCTTGCCGGTGAGCTTCTCGAGCTCGCCGCGCAGGCGGTCGGCCTCGGCGCCGCGGCGGCCGATGACGATGCCGGGGCGGGCGGTGTGGATGTCGACGCGGACCCGGTCACGGGTGCGCTCGATCTCCACCTTGGAGATCCCGGCCCGCTCCATGCCCTTGCCGAGCAGCTTGCGGATGGCGACGTCCTCGCCGACGTACGACTTGTACAGCTTGTCGGCGTACCACCGGCTCTTGTGGTCGGTGGAGATGCCAAGGCGGAAGCCGTTGGGGTTGATCTTCTGTCCCATCAGGCACTCTTTCCGTTCTTCGTGGTCTTCTTGGCGGCCGGCGCGGCCTTCTTCGCCGGGGCCTTGACGACCGGCTTGGCAACCGGCGTGACCGCAAGGGTGATGTGGCTGGTCCGCTTGTTGATGCGGGTCGCGCGGCCCTGGGCCCTGGGGCGCCAGCGCTTCATGGTCGGGCCCTCGTCGACCCAGGCGACGGAGACCACGAGGTCGTTGCGCACGAGACCCTCGGTGGTCTCGGCGTTGGCGACTGCGCTCTCCAGCACCTTGTAGACGGTCTCGGAGGCGGCCTGCGGCGCGAACTGCAGCAGGGACAACGCGTCGTCCACCTGCAGGCCGCGGACCATGTCGACGACACGGCGGGCCTTCATCGGGGTGATGCGCACGTAACGCGCGCTCGCGAAAGCACCCGGCTGGTCGCCGAGCAGGGACTCGCGGCGGGCGCTGGTGCGCCGGCGCTCGGTGGTAGGCATCAGCGTCGCCTTCCCTTCCGGTCGTCCTTGACGTGCCCGCGGTAGGTGCGGGTCGGTGCGAATTCACCGAGCTTGTGGCCGACCATCGAGTCGGTCACGAACACGGGAACGTGCTTGCGGCCGTCGTGTACGGCGATCGTGTGGCCGATCATGGCCGGCACGATCATCGAGCGACGCGACCACGTCTTGATCACGTTGTGGCTGCCCTTGTCGTTCTCGGCGTCCACCTTCTTGATCAGGTGGTCGTCGACGAAGGGGCCCTTCTTCAAGCTGCGAGGCATTGCGTCTACTTCCTCTTGCCAGACTTGCGGCGGCGGATGATCTGGGCGTCGCTCGCCTTGCGGCGACGGGTGCGGCCCTCGGGCTTGCCCCAGGGCGAGACCGGGTGGCGACCACCGGAGGTCTTGCCCTCGCCACCACCGTGGGGGTGGTCGACGGGGTTCATCACGACGCCGCGGACGGTGGGACGACGGCCCTTCCAGCGCATGCGGCCGGCCTTGCCCCAGTTGATGTTGGACTGCTCGGCGTTGCCGACCTCGCCGATGGTGGCGCGGCAGCGGACGTCGACGAACCGCATCTCGCCCGAGGGCAGTCGCAACGTGGCGCGCGAGCCCTCTTTGGCGACCAGCTGGGCGCTGTTGCCCGCGGAGCGGGCGATCTTGGCGCCGCCACCGGGCCGCAGCTCGATGCAGTGGATGGTCGTACCGACCGGGATGTTGCGCAGCGGCAGGTTGTTGCCGGTCTTGATGTCGGCCGTGGGGCCGGACTCCAGGGGCGTGCCCTGGGTCAGGTCCTTCGGCGCGACGATGTAGCGCTTCTCGCCGTCGGCGTAGTGGAGCAGCGCGATCCGGGCGGTGCGGTTGGGGTCGTACTCGATGTGCGCGACCTTGGCGGGCACGCCGTCCTTGTCGTAGCGACGGAAGTCGATGATGCGGTAGGCGCGCTTGTGGCCGCCGCCCTGGTGCCGGGTGGTGATCCGGCCCTGGTTGTTGCGGCCGCCCTTCTTGGCGAGGGGGCGCGTCAGCGACTTCTCCGGCGTGGTCCGGGTGATCTCGACGAAGTCGGCCACCGAGGAGCCACGACGGCCCGGGGTGGTCGGCTTGTACTTGCGGATAGCCATGTTGTCTTCGTCCTATTCCAGGCGCCCGGTCAGGAGACCGGACCTCCGAAGATGTCGATGCGGTGGCCCTCGGCGAGGCTGACGATGGCGCGCTTGGTGTCCTTGCGCTTGCCCAGCCCGGTGCGGGTCCGCCGCGTCTTGCCCTTGCGGTTGATCGTGTTGACCGCGGTCACCTTGACGTTGAACACCTTCTCGACCGCGATCTTGATCTCGGTCTTGTTGGCGTCGGGACGCACCAGGAACGTGTACTTGTTGGCGTCGAGGAGGCCGTAGCTCTTCTCCGACACGACCGGCGCGAGCAGGATGTCGCGGTGGTCCTTGTGAAGGGTGCTCACTTGTCGTCCTCCCCGTCGTCAACAGCGGTTCCGCCACCGGCACGCGAGAAGCCCGCGGCCTCGGCGTCCTCGGCGGTCTTGAAGTAGAACTCGGCGTCCGTGGCGTCGTACCACTGACCGTCGGGCTCGTGGTAGAGACCGGAGTCGGCGTTGCCCTTGATCTCGTAGCCCTTGGGTGCGCCACCACTCTTGAGCGGTGCCTTCGCACGCTTCGGCAGGGCGGGAGCCTCGGCGTCGGCCTCGGCGTCGACCTCGGTCTTCGCCTCGGTCTTCGTCTCGGACTTGGCCTTGGTCTTCGGCTTCGCCTCGGTCGCGACGTCGGCGAGCGCGGCCGGAGCAGCGACTGCCTCGGTGACGGCGCCGGCGGCGTCGGTGCCACCGACGAACGCGTCGTAGGCACCCTGGGTGAAGACCACGTCGTCGGCGGCCAGCACGTCGTAGGTGTTGATCTGGTCGACGGCCAGGATGTGCACCTCGGGCGCGTTGCGCAGCGACAGCCAGGTCACTGCGTCGGAGCGCTCGAGGACCACCAGGAAGTTGCGACGCTCCACGACACCGGCAAGCGCTGCGAGCGCCGACTTCGTCGAAGGGGCGTCACCGTCGACCAGCGCGTTGACCACGTGGATGCGGCCGTCGCGGGCCCGGTCGGAGAGGACCCCGCGCAGGGCGGCGGCCTTCATCTTCTTGGGGGTGCGCTGGGAGAAGTCGCGCGGGTGCGGACCGTGTACGACGCCACCACCGACGAACTGGGGCGCGCGGGTCGAACCCTGGCGGGCGCGGCCGGTGCCCTTCTGCTTGTGGGGCTTGCGGCCACCACCGCGGACGTCGCCGCGGGTCTTGGTGGAGGCGGTGCCCTGACGGGCAGCGGCCTGCTGGGCCACCACGACCTGGTGGATGAGCGGGATGTTGACCTCGGCGTCGAAGATCTCGGCGGGCAGGTCGACCTTGAGAACCTGGGTGCTCACTGGGCAGCCCCTCCTTCAGACCGCTTGGCCGCGGAGCGCAGGACCACGAGACCGCCCTTGGGGCCGGGGATGGCGCCCTTGAGCAGGATCAGACCCTTGTCGGCGTCGACGGCATGGACGGTGACGTTCTGGGTGGTGACGGTGTCGCCGCCCATGCGGCCGGCCATCCGGGTCCCCTTGAAGACCCTGCCGGGCGTGGCGCAGGCGCCGATCGAGCCGGGCTTGCGGTGGTTGCGGTGGGCACCGTGGGAGGCGCCGACGCCGTGGAAGCCGTGCAGCTTCATGACACCGGCGTAGCCCTTGCCCTTGCTCGTGCCGGTGACGTCGATCTCGTCGCCCGCCGCGAAGGTGTCGACCGCAAGCTCCTGGCCGATCGTGTAGGACGCGGCGTCGGCCGTGCGGATCTCCAGCAGGTGGCGGCGCGGGGTGGTCCCGGCCTTGGCGAAGTGACCGGCGGCCGGCTTGTTGACCTTGCGTGCCTCGATCTCGCCGTAACCGACCTGGATGGCGTTGTAGCCGTCGAGCTCGGGGCGGCGGACCTGGGTCACGACGTTGGTCGTGGCGGCGACGACGGTCACGGGGACGACGAGGTTGTTGTCGTCCCAGACCTGGGTCATGCCGAGCTTGGTGCCCAGCAGGCCCTTCACGTTGCGTTCAAAAGTCATGATGTCAAGAGCTCCTCAAGCCTCAGAGCTTGATCTCGATGTCGACGCCGGCAGGCAGGTCGAGCCGCATCAGCGAGTCGACGGTCTTCGGCGTGGGGTCGATGATGTCGATCAGGCGCTTGTGGGTGCGCATCTCGAAGTGCTCGCGCGAGTCCTTGTACTTGTGGGGCGAGCGGATGACGCAGTAGACGTTCTTCTCGGTCGGCAGCGGCACCGGGCCGGCGACCTTGGCACCCGTGCGGGTGACCGTGTCCACGATCTTGCGTGCCGAGGTGTCGATCACCTCGTGGTCATAGGCCTTGAGCCTGATGCGGATCTTCTGTCCCGCCATAGGTCTCTCTCGTCCTTCGTGTGCGTACCGGTGGTGCTCTCCCGAGACCGCCTCGGGTGAGGCTGTCCCGCCCGTGCTGCCCGCCCCGCACGCCGACCCCCGCGGTCGGGCGTGTCGCAGACTCCTGGTCCACACCGCACCGCGGATTGTTTGTCGTTGTGTAGGGGGCGGCCCGACGGGTACGTCGGGCGGATCGGGTCTCCTGGTGCGGTGCGGCCGCGCAGGACCATCGGCACTCGTCGGAGACGCGATTCAATAGCCAAGCTCTTCCGCACCCCGGCAACCCGCCGGAGCAACCGGACTATCTTGGCAGACCCTCGCGCCCACGCCAAATTCACCGCCCTCGAACGGGTGAGCCTGCGAACCCGGACGAGCTGGGCGGGGAGATTGAGCAGGGTTGGCTCAGACCGGAGCGAAGCGACGGACTGAGCGACCATGTCGAAATCCGGTGAGAGACAAAGCAGCCTTTCGATCCTCAGCGAGCGGCAGATCGCCCTGACAGGATGGCTCCGTTCGCGCTGTCTAGGAATCTCGGAGGGGGACGCAGTGTCGGGAACGGAGTTCCCCCCGCCGGGCGCGGCCGGCCAGGAACCGCCGGGCCAAGTGCCGCCCGGGTCGGCGTACCCGCCACCTCCGGGGTGGCAGCAGCCGCCACCCACGCAGCCCTACCCCCAGTACCCCCAACAGCCCCAGCAGGGCCTCTCGCAGCCCGGCCACCCTCAATACGGACAACCGGGACATCAGCCCGGCATGCTCGGCGCCGCCCACAAGCCGGGCGCGATCCCGCTGCGGCCGCTCCAGCTCGGCGACATCTACGACGCGGCGTTCCGCATCATCCGCTTCAACCCCAAGGCGACCGTCGGGTCGGCGGTGCTGGTCACCGCCGTGGCGATGCTGATCCCCGTCCTGGCGACCGCGGTGCTGACCTGGACCGTCGACCTGTCGTTCGACGACAACGGCGACATCAGCACCGGTGAGGCGGCCGCTCTGCTCGGCACGGCCGGGACGGCGGTCCTGGGCTTCATCCTGCAGTCGCTGGGGCTGATCCTGGTCACCGGCATGATCGCCCACGTCACGATGGCCGCCGCAGTCGGCAAGAAGCTCTCACTGGGCGAGGCGTGGGCCGCCACCGCCGGCAAGCGCTGGCGCCTGATCGGCCTGGTTTTGCTGCTTGGCACCCTGCTCGTCCTCATCATCGCCCTCTACGCGCTGACGTGGGTGGCGGCCGTCCTGGTGTTCGACAGCGCCCTTGTCGTGGTCTTCGGGTTGTTGTCGGTGCCTGCGTTCTTCGCCTTCTTGCTCTGGTTCTGGGTCCGGCTCTACTACCTGCCGGTGCCAGCGCTGATGCTCGAGGGCGTCGGCATCTTCGGCGCGATCGAGCGCGGCCACGCGCTCACCAAGCGGGCCTTCTGGAGGATCTTCGGGATCGCCCTGCTCACCACGATCATCACCTCCATCGCCGGCTCCATGCTGGGCGCCCCGATCACCTTCATCCTGCAGGCGGTGGCCGAGGGTGGCCTCTCCTCCCAGTACACCGCCTTGTCGTTCGCGCTGGTCAACGCCGTCTCCTCGGTGGTGCAGGCGGCGTTCGTCGCTCCGTTCACCGCCGCGGTGACCTCGCTGCAGTACGTCGACCAGCGCATCCGCAAGGAGGCGTTCGACGTCGAGCTGATGTCGCGGGCGGGGATCACCGCCTCGTGACCGGGCTCCTGTGGGTGCCATGGCTCCCGCTCGCTGACCCGCCCCTGGCGCCGAGCGGCGACGAGGGACGCTCGCTGCTGCGCCGCGAGCTGCTGCACCCGGAGTACCACCGGGACAACTTGCTCGAGCGGTTCGTGCGCTGGCTCTCACGGGTGTTCGACGAGGGGCTGACCGCCGCCCGTGACGCTCCCCCGCTGACGACGCTGGCCGCGATGATCGTGTTCCTGCTGCTCCTGGGCGCGGTGGTCTGGCTGGCCTCGCAGACCCGGGGCTCCAGCCGCACCAAGTCCGCAACCCGCAGCCTGCTCACCGACGAGCTCGTCACCGCCGCCGAGCTGCGCGCCCGGGCCGAGCGGGCCCTGGCCGAGGGCCGGTTCGGCGACGCACTTGTCGACGCCTTCCGAGCCGTGGCCGTCCGCCAGGTCGAACGTGGCCGCATCGACAACCTGCCGGGCGCCACGGCCCACGAGGTCGCCGCGGCGCTGGCCGAGGCCTTCCCGGAGCAGCGCGCCGACCTCGACCGCTGCGCGGCCCTGTTCGACCTGGTCCTCTACGGCGGGCGGCCGGCCCGCCGCGAGCAGGCGCTCGACGTGCTCGGGCTGGACGAGCGACTGGTGGTGCGCCGGTGACGACCACCTTGGACGCCGCCGCGCCAGCAGCTCCCACCGCTGGCGACACAACCAGCGAACGGCGCGTGGGCGGGTGGCGTCGACACCGCGCCACCCTGCTCATCACCGCCGGAGCGGTCGCGGCGGTGATCGTCGTGCTGCTCGTGGGCGACCGGCCGGCGACCAGTGCGCCGCTCGACCCGGACAACCCAGGCGTGGACGGCGCCCGCGCGGTGGCCCGTGTGCTCGACGACGAAGGCGTCGACGTGGTTGTCGCCCGTGGCGCGGGGCAGCTCGACGACACCGAGCTCGGCCCGGGTACGACGGTGGTGGTGACGTCGACGTACCTCCTGGGCAAGAGCACCACCCGCCGCCTCGTCGACCACCTCGACGGCGCGCACCCTCGTGGTCGCCGAGCCCGATCCCCTGGTCGTCGACGCGCTCGGGCTGACCACCGAGAGCTGGGCCGTGTCGCCCGATGAGGACCGCGAGGCCGGGTGCGCCGATCCGCTGTTCGACAGGCCTGGCCGTGCGGGTGGACCAGGGCACCGAGTACGACACCGTGGTCGGCTGCTTCGCCGGTGAGCACGGCAACCTCGTCGCCGTCCCGCGCGCAGGTCTCACGTTCCTCGGCGCGGCCGAGCTGCTCACCAACGACCAGGTGCTGCGCGCTGACAACGCGGCGGTGGCGCTGCGGCTGCTGGGTCAGCGTGACCGTCTCGTCTGGTACGTCCCCGACGCCGCCGACCTGGTCGGCGACGACGGCGTCACGCTCTCCACGCTGCTGCCTCGAGTGGATCCTCCCGGGGCTGTGGGTGCTCGGCGCGGCCGTGGTCGCGCTGCTGCTGTGGCGGGTCAGGCGGCTCGGCCCGCTGGTGACCGAGCCGCTGCCGGTGACCGTCAAGGCGATCGAGACCGCCCACAGCCGGGGTCGCCTCTACCGCAAGTCGGGCGACCGCGCGCATGCGGCCCGGGCCCTGCGGCGAGCCGCCCGCGCCTCGATGGCCGAGCGGCTGCACCTGCCCGGCCCGGCCACCGCCGACCAGGTCGCGCTGGTGCGCGACGTCGTCCCGGCACCTCGACCGGCCGCTCGAGCAGGTGCACGCCCTGCTCGCCGACGACGGCCCGATCCCCCAGACCGACTCCGAACTGATCGCCCTGGCCAACGACCTGGCCGCGCTGCAACGAGAGGTACGCCGACCATGACGCAGACCCCTGACGAATGTTTCAGACGGGCGCGGAGCGCCCTCCTCAACCAACGGCGGACGCGGAGCGCCCTCCTCAACCAACGGCGACGCGGAGCGCCCTCCTCGACCAACGGCGACGAGCGTCGACGGCGACGCGGCGGGAGCGGCTGGCCGCGGTCCGCGGCGAGGTGGCCAAGGCGGTCGTCGGCCAGGACGCCGCCGTGTCCGGCCTGCTGGTCGCGCTGCTCTGCGGCGGGCACGTGCTGATGGAGGGGGTGCCCGGGGTCGCCAAGACGCTGATGGTCCGCAGCCTCGCCGCGGCGCTGTCCGTGGAGACCCACCGGGTGCAGTTCACGCCCGACCTGATGCCGGGCGACATCACCGGTTCGATGATCATCGACAGCAAGCAGGGCGAGCTGACCTTCCGCGAGGGTCCGATCTTCACCAACCTGCTGCTGGCCGACGAGATCAACCGGACCCCGCCCAAGACCCAGTCCGCGCTGCTCGAGGCCATGGAGGAGGGGCAGGTCAGCGTCGACGGCGTCTCCCGCCCGCTGCCGCGGCCGTTCCTGGTCGCGGCCACGCAGAACCCCGTCGAGTACGAAGGCACCTACCCGCTGCCGGAAGCCCAGCTCGACCGGTTCCTGCTCAAGGTGGTGCTGCCGATCCCGCCGCGCGAGGCCGAGCTGGAGATCCTGCGCCGGCACGCGGCCGGCTTCGACCCCCGGGACGTGGCGGCGGCCGGCCTGCGGGCGGTCTGCGGCCCCGACGACATCGCCGCCGGCCAGGCCGCGGTCCGGCGCGTCCAGATCGCGCCCGAGGTGGCGTCGTACATCGTCGACATCGCGCGGGCCACCCGCGAGTCGCCGTCGCTCAGTCTCGGGGTCAGTCCCCGTGGCGCCACCGCGCTGATGCGGGCCGCCCGGGCCTGGGCCTGGCTCGTCGGCCGGGACTTCGTGACGCCCGACGACGTGAAGGCGCTGGCCCAGGCGACCCTCGCCCACCGGCTCGGGCTGCGGCCGGAGGCCGAGCTCGAGGGCGTCGAGGTGGGCCAGGTGCTCGACTCGGCGCTCGGCTCGGTGCCCGTGTCCCGCGATGACTGAGCGGGTCGCGGCGGAACGCTGATGGCGATCTCCGGGCGGGTGCCCGCTGCTGGTGCTGCTGGGGCTGGTGCCGGTGGTGCTGCGGCCCAGCTTCGGGACGATGTGGCTCTGGCTGCTGCTCGTGGTGCTGCTCGTCGGTCTCGACGTGCTGCTGGCACCCGCACCCGACCGTCCTGGAGATCACCCGCCGGGAGATCGCGCCCGTGCGGCTCGGCCACCCGACGTCGGCGACGCTGCTGGTGGCGAACCCCTCGGGCCGCACCGTCACCGGACTGCTGCGCGACGCGTGGCAGCCGACGGCGGGCGCCCACGACAACCGGTTCCCGCTCCGGCTCACTCCCGGCGACCGGGTGCTGCTGCACACGCCTCTTCTCCCCGTACGCCGCGGCGACCTGCGCGCCGCCGGAGTCACCGTCCGCTCCCGCGGCCCGCTCGGCCTGGCCGCCCGGCAACAGACGCTTGCCGTGCCGGGCGCGGTCCGCTCGCTGCCGCCGTTCGAGTCTCGCAAGCACCTGCCGTCGCGGCTGGCCCGCCTGCGCGACCTCGACGGTCGCTCGGCGGTGCGGGTGCGCGGGCAGGGGACCGAGTTCGACTCGCTGCGCGAGTACGTCCGCGGCGACGACGTGCGCTCCATCGACTGGCGGGCCACCGCGCGCAACCGCAACGTCGTGGTGCGCACCTGGCAGCCCGAGCGCGACCGCCGGGTGGTGCTGGTGCTCGACACGTCCCGGACGTCGGCCGGCCGGGTCGACGACGTACCCCGCCTCGACTCCGCCATGGACGCCGCCCTCCTGCTGGCCGCGCTGGCCGCCCGCGCCGGTGACCGCATCGACTTCCTCGCGGGTGACCGTCGGGTCCGCACCCGGCTGCGCTCGGCCGGTTCGCGCAACGTCGCTGCGACTCTCCAGGACGCGATGGCCGACCTCCAGCCGGTGATCGCCGAAGCCGACTGGGCGACCCTGGCCGGCGCGGTCACGGCGCTCGGGCGGCAGCGGGCGCTGGTCGTGCTGCTGACCCCGCTGGAGCCGTCGGCGGTCGAGGAGGGCCTGCTGCCGGTCCTGCCGACGCTGACCAAGCACCACCGGGTGGTGCTCGCCTCGGTCGAGGACCCCGCGCTGCAACGGCTGAGCGCGGCCGCGCGACAGCGTCGAGGACGTCTACGACGCGGCCGCCGCCGAGCAGGTGCTGGCCCGCCGCCGGCGGCACGGCCGACCTCCTGCGCACCCTCGGCGTCGACGTGGTCGACGCGTCGGCCGAGCAGCTGCCACCGGCGCTGGCCGACCACTACCTCTCGCTGAAGGCGCGCGGCCTGCTCTAGCCGACGCCGATCAGGCCACGGGCCGGCTGTCCACTCCTGGTCGCGGGTGATCTCAGCCCTGCGTCGCGACCCGGTCCTCGAGCAGCGACGGCGTCGATGTCGCCGGTCGTGGCCGCGGCGCGTACGGCCGCGCGGCCGAGCGACGAAGACGTAGGCGAAGAAGGCCGCCTCGGCCAGGACGCCGATGCCGACCCGGGCCCAGGTCGGCAGTCCGCGACGGGGTCACGAACGCCTCGATGATGCCGCTGACCAGCAGCACGGCGACCAGTCCGAGCGCGACCGTGCCGGCGGTGCGGCCCTCGCGCGCGAGCGACTGGCCGCGGGTCAGGTCGCCCGGCTCGACCCACGACCAGAACAGCCGGAGCCCGACGCCGCCGGCGACGAAGACGGCGGTCAGCTCGAGCAGCCCGTGCGGGCAGGATCAGCCCCCAGAACTGCTCGCCGTGGTCGTGTCGGGTCATGATCGAGCCGATGATCGCGAGGTTGGCGATGTTCTGGAACAGCAGGTAGATCACCGGGCAGCCCGAGGACGCCGAGCGCCGAGGCAGAGCGCGGCGACCCACGCGTTGTTGATCCAGACCTGGGCGGCGAAGTGGCTGGCGGCGTACTCGCTGTAGTAGCCCTCGAAGTCGTGGTTGACCAGCTGGTCGACCTCGCCAGGCGAGAGCAGGCTCTGCTCGACGTTGGGGTGGTCGAGCAGCCACCACATCATCACGGCGGCGACCACGATGTTGGCGGCCAGGCAGTGCCGAGCCACCACCACCGCAGCCGGTAGAGGGCGGCCGGGAAGCGCTCGGTGAAGAACGCGGCCGACGCCGCGCCAGGTGCTGACCCGGGTGCCGACCGACCGGTTGCGCGCCCGGGCCGAGCAACGAGGAGAGGTAGGCGATGAGCGTGGCGTCGGGCGCCGACCGTGCGGACGCACCGAGAGGTGGGTGGCGACCTGCTGGTAGCGCTCGACGAGCTCGTCGGTCTCGTCGCCGGTCGAGCCGGCGCCGTGCGGGTCAGCTCCTCGAGCCGCTCCCACTCCGCGTGGTGCGCGAGCACATACGCGTCCAGGTCCACGCGCCGAACTCGTGAGGCCGTACCTATGGCTGACCTCCGAGCCGATCGTCGCGAGCTCCAATCTTCGCCGGGCCGCAAGCTTCGCGCATGCTCTCACCACCGACGACCTCGTCACGGGCGAGGCGGTCGCGCTCGACCTGCCGCCGGCGAGCCTGGGCGTCCGGATCGCCTCCGGCCTGATCGACGTGATCGCGACCGTTGCCTGCTGTTCATCGTGATCTTCACGTTCATGTTGGCCGCGCTGCCCACCGACGCCGCGCTCGGGCACGTGGCCGCTGGTCGGCACGCTCATCGTGGTGTTCCTGGTCGTTCCCGACCACCGTCGAGACGCTGACCCGCGGCAAGTCGCTGGGCAAGTGGGCCTTCGGGCTCCGCGCCGTCCGCGACGACGCGGGACCGGTCAGCTTCCAGCACGCGTTCGTCCGGGCCCTGGTCGGCTTCGTCGAGATCTACGCTCCTGTCGGCGGCCCGGCATTCTTCTGCGCGCTGGTGAGCTCGCGCGGCAAGCGGCTCGGCGACTACGCCGCGGGCACCTACGTCGTCCGCGAACGGGTGCGGCTCCGCCTGGCCCCACCGGCGGCGATGCCACCCGAGCTGGCGGCCTGGGCGCGGGCGGCCGACGTGGCCGCGCTGCCGACCGGGCTGGCGCTGGCGATCCGGCAGTTCCTGGGCCGGGTGGCCGGGCTCGACCCGGCCTCGCGGCGCCAGCGTCGGCACCGGCCTGGCGCAGCAGGTGTCGCCGTACGTCGCTCCCCCACCGCCGCAGGGAACCCCGCCCGAGGCGTTCCTCGCCGCCGTCGTCGCGACCCGTCGCGAGCGCGACCAGGCTCGGCTGGGCCGAGAGCGCGCGTTCCGCGAGCGGCTCACTGCCCGAAGGCCGTGAAGGCGTCCTCCGCCCAGCTGGCCACGGCAGACTGCCGCGGGATGTTGATGTACTCGCTGACCCGGTAGAGGTCCGGGGTGCCGGTCCGCCAAGCCAGCAGTCGGTAGCTGCCCGCGGACGACGCGCCGAACAGCACGAAGTCGTGGCTGAACCAGCCCACGGGCGAGCAGCAGATCTTGCTCCGCCCGTCGACACCGATGCCGAGGACGCTGAGGTCGTCGACCGGGCCCGCCACCAAGATCTCGGGGTTGGCGTAGTGGCCGGGGTCGCTGGCTCCCGGCACCTCGACGTCTCCTGTCCAGTCGAACTCGGCCGCGCCACCGGGACCGACCACGACCTGCGAGTACTGGACGTCGCCGTCACCGGTCCACGGGTCCGGCCGTCCGGTGTCCCCATCGCCCGGCAGCCACAGCTCGCCGTCGCGGGTCCACTGGGCCTGCTCGTAGTCGGCGGTCTCGACGGTATGCCACGTGTTGCTCGGCAGGTCCCAGACCTCGATGTGCCCGGGCTGCATGAAGAAGACCTTCGTGCCGTCGGGCGAGACGCTTCGGGCACCCAGCGGGTTGAACATGTTCCCAGCCTCGTCGCCAACCGGTCCCAGGCGGTCTGACAGGTCCACGGACACGAGAGACCCGTCGGCGAGCATCCGGTACTGCTGTTTCGCCGTGCCGAACACCGCATCCACGCGCGCCGGTGGGGTGGTCGCGGGCTCGGCGTCGGCCATCGACAGCTCGTCGGGGAGGCCGGGCACCTGGAGGACCGGCAGCTCGTAGTCGCGGTCACCCGACGGGGCCCACCAGAAGGGCGCCCCCCGGAACTCGCCGGCAAGCTCGGCCCGCGGGCCCTGCTGACCCGAGGTCGGCGTCGGCGCGGTCGACGTCGTCCCCGAGGTCGGCCGGCCGGTGGGCGCGGAGTCACTCGCCGGCCCGTCGTCGAGGAAGGCCAGGCCGCCCGCGACGGCCAGCACCACCGCGGCCGCGGCCGCCAGTGCGCCTGCCGCCGGCGGCGTCGTACCCGCCCGGCACGGGCCCAGGCGGGCGCGGCCAGGTCATCCGTCTCGACGTCGGCGACGCGTTCCTCCATCAGCTCGCGCAGTCGTTGGGTGGTCATGACACCTCCTCGCCGATCTCGTGTCCCAGCAGCTCGGCCAGCTCGGGCGCCGCCTCGGCGAGGCGGCGCAATGCCAGGTGGGTCTGGCTCTTCACGGTCCCGACGGCGACGCCGAGCGTGTCGGCGGTCGCCTGCTCGGTGAGGTCGTCGTAGTAGCGCAGCACGACGACCGCGCGCTGCCTCGGGGTCAGCGCGGCGAGGGCGCGGTCGAGCATCAGCCGCCGGTCGGTGGCGGCCGACGTGTCGACGGGTGGCCCCTCGGGCGGCTCGACGAGCACCTCGCGCCGGTGTCTTGCGCCACCACGAGATGTTGTCGCGGACCAGGATCTGGCGGGCGTACGCCTCCGGGTATCCGTCGCGGAGCCGGCCCCACCGCAGCGCGACCTTGACCAGCGCCTCCTGGACGAGGTCCTCGGCCCGCTGCTGGTGGCCGGTGAGCAGCACGGCCGTCCGCAGCAGGCGTCCCTGGCTGTGCGCGGCCCAGGCGCTGAACGCCTCCGCGTCGCTCGTCGCGCGATCGGCCATGACCTCCACACTTCCAGACACACTTCCAGAACGCCCGGGACCGGGAGATGGTTGGAGGGTGAGCGCTCCTGCCGACCTGCTGGTGCACCTGCGCCGGGCACGCGACCACGCCGACCGCCACTACACCGAGCCGCTCGGGCCTCGAGCAGCTCGCTGCCGTGGCGGGCATCAGCAAGTACCACTTCCAGCGGCTGTTCCGGGCGACGTACGGACGCTCGCCGGCGACGTACCTTCACCGAGCGCCGTGTCGAGCGGGCCCAGGACCTGTTACGCGCCACCAACCTCACGGTGACCGAGGTCTGCCACGCGGTGGGTTTCAGCAGCCTCGGCTCGTTCAGCAGCAGGTTCAGCGACCTCGTCGGCGAGATCGCCGAGCCAGTTCCAGCGGCGGTACGCCGACGGGGCGCCGCACATCCCCGGCTGCTACGTCTTCATGTGGGGGCTCGCCGAACGTGCGGTCGCAACCGCGGAGAAGCCGGCGGCCCGTCGGCCTCGTAGCGTCGTCGCATGATCACCAACATCTCGATCGTCAGCGTGTTCGTGAAAGACGTTGACGAGTCGCTGCGCTTCTACACCGACGTCCTCGGTTTCGCTAGCCCGAGTCGACATCACCCTCGGCGACGGCTACCGCTGGTGCACGGTCGTGCACCCCTCCCAGCCCGAGCTGCAGGTGCACCTCACCGTCCCCGGCCCACCGATCGCCGACCGACCTCGTGGAGGCGATCCGCCGCGCCCAGGACGAGGGCGGCACTGCCGGACTGGGGGTCGACGTCGACGACTGCCGCAAGACCTACGAGGAGCTCTCCGCCAAGGGGGTCGAGTTCATGCAGGAGCCGTCGGAACGGCCCTACGGCGTCGAGGCGGTCTGCCGCGACAACTCCGGCAACTGGATGGTGCTGGTCGAGAAGCGGGACTGGAAGCCGGAAGACTTCGACTGACCCGGCCGTTCACATCGAGTCGGTGATCGGCTCGCCGAGGTCGTGCGCCCACCCGCCGGGACGCGCGGGGATCAGCAGGCAGAGCGCGGCGGCGCCCAGGCACAGTCCGCCCGCGGTCACCCAGGCGCCGAAGTAGTCGCCGTTCACCTGCCGCACCCAGCCGGCGAAGCTGGCCGCCACGCCGGCGCCGACCATGTGGCTGGCGAAGACCCAGCCGAACACCACGCCGGCCCGCTCCGCCCCGAAGTGCTGGCGGCACAGCGCGACGGTCGGCGGCACGGTGGCCACCCAGTCCAGGCCGTAGAACAGGATGAAGACGAAGAGGCTGGGATGCACCGTGCGGCCGAGCAGCCACGGCACGACGAGCAGCGAGAGCCCGCGCAGGAAGTAGTAGACGAAGAGCAGGTAGCGGCTGTCGACCCGGTCGGTGAGCCAGCCGCTCGCGACCGTGCCGATGATGTCGAAGACGCCGATCAGGGCCAGCAGGCTGGCGCTCGTGGACGGCGGCATGCCGTGGTCGTGGGCCGCAGGGATGAAGTGGGTGCCGATCAGGCCGTTGGTCGACCAGCCGCAGATCCAGAACGAGCGCGAACAGGATCCAGAAGACCCGGCTGCGCGAGCTCTCGCGCAGCACCCGGATCGCCAGCCGGGCCGGCCCTTCACCGGCCCGCGCCGTGGGTCGGGACGAGCGGCGCGTCGGGGTCGGCGCCGTACGCCGTGGTGCCGACGTCGCGCGGGATTGTCGCGCAGGACAAGCCAGACGATCGGCACCAGCAGCAGGGCGAAGCAGCTGACCAGCGCCGTCCGCCCAGCGCCAGCCGGGGCCCTCTGCGAGATGGGCGATCAGCGGCAGGAACACCAGTTGGCCGGTCGAGCTCGCGGCGGAGAACACCCCGACCACGACGCCGCGGTGCTTGACGAACCACCGGTTGGCGACGATCGCGCCGAAGACCAGCGCCAGCGAGCCGGTGCCGATGCCGACGGCGAAGCCCCAGAGCAGCCACAGCTGCCAGGCGCTCGTCATCACCAGGGTGAGTCCCGGAGCCCAGCGCGACGAGCAGCAGGGACGCGGCGACGACTCGCCGGATGCCGAAGCGCTCCATCAGGGCCGCGGCGAACGGCGCCGTGAGGCCGTAGACGATCAGGTTGAGGCTGACGGCGCCGCTCGTGGTCGCCCGGCTCCAGCCGAAGTCGTCCTCCAGCGGCTCGAGCAGGGCTCCGGTCGACGACCGGAAACCGGCCGCGGCGACCAGCGCTGCCATGGTCGCGAGGGCGACCCACCAGGCGCGGTGCACGCGCCGCCCGGTGAGGCGGTCGGCCGCGGTCGTCACCGGTCGAGTCTAGGAGCGCTGGGGTGCCAGCAGGCGGCGGACGGCGTCGTGCAGGGCGGCCTTCTCGCGCTTGGCCGTGAAGCCGTCGTCCCCAGCGAGCCGGCCGAGGAAACCGTCGAGCAGCAACATCAGCCAGTTCGTCAGACGGGTCGCCGAGAGGTCGGAGCGCACCTCGCCGCTCCTGCGCGCGGCACGGACCCAGGGCAACAGTCCCGTCGCGCAGAGTCTGCTCGTCGAGCGCCAGGGCCTCGGCCACGCGCGGCTGCGTCATCACCGCACCGACCGCGCGCACGAACCCGGGCACCCTCGGGTCACTCGCTTCGTCGGCGGCTCTGGTGACGTAGTCGTGGAGCACGCCGGCAGGGTCGGTTCGGCTCTCCTGGGCGGCGAACCACTCGGCCGTCTCGGCGGTCCCGAGCTCGAGGATGGCCAACAGCAGGTCGGCCTTCGTAGGGAAGTAGTGGAAGAACGTGCCCGACCCGATCCCGGCCTCGCGGCAGATCGCCGCAGTGGTGGCCCCGTCGTACCCGTGCGCCGCGAAGCACGTCAGCGCGGCGTCGATGATGACGAGCCGTCGCGCTGCGTGTCGCTCGGGGTCGACGGTTCGGGCCACGCTGCATTCTCCTTCTCGGTCTCGCGGCGCCGTCGGCGCCTCACCTCGGCCACCGCGACGGCGATGGCGACCAGGATCGGGAACCAGTACCGCTTCGTGGCCAAGATGGCCGCCAGCCAGCCCGGCAACGACAGGTCGGGCAGGTCGATGTCGGGCCACGAAATGTCCGGCAGGTCGGGGCGCGGGAGCCGCGGCAGCTGCCAGTCGGGCAGCCAGCCCCAGTTGAGGTCCAGCACGAAGCCGAGGGCGATGCGGGCCATCAACAAGCCGGCGACGACCTGGCCCACGGCGACGGCCACGTGCCTCGCGGCGTGGAGCCGCGGGTGCCGGCCAGCCCAGACGAAGCGGCGGTGGGCAGACGTGCCGGTGGGAGGTTCGAAGTCGATCCGTTCCGGCCGCCTGCCCGGGACGTCACCTGCGGGCGGTACGACGAGGCGCACGGTGCCGCGCCCCGGTCGCGGCGCGAGCACGACGACCGCCGCCTTCTCCTCATCGATGCCTGCCACCGGAATGCGGACGACGGGCCACCCAGAGCCCGCGCCCGCCTCCACCCCGTCGACCGACACGACGACGGTGGTGGACGCGCCGGCTCGGGTCAGCCGGGCGCTGAGCCTGTGGCGGCCCAGGTCGAGGGTGTGGGTCTCGGTGGTCATGGAACCAATACTAGAGTGCTCACTCTAATAATGCGAATGCCGCCACCGACCCCCTAGATTCACAGCGTGACTGCGCCCGCCATCAACCGTGACCTCCTCGACCAACTCCGAGAGGCCGAGGATCAGCGCTTCATCCAGACCCATCCCCGCTCAGCTGCGTTGGCCGAGCGGGCGCGCGGACCGTTGCTGGCCGGCGTGCCGATGCCGTGGATGACCCGCTGGCCAGGGTCGTTCCCGCTCTTCGTCGACACGGCATCGGACGCGCGGTGCACCGACGTCGACGGCATCGACTATGTCGACCTGTGCCTCGGCGACACCGGAGCGATGACCGGGCACGCGCTGCCCCAGGTCGCCGACGCGATCGCCGATCGGGCGCGCAACGGCCTGACCACGATGCTGCCGTCCGAGGACGCCATCTGGGTGGCCGAGGAGCTCGGGCGTCGGTTCGGGCTGCCCCGCTGGCAGTTCGCGATGTCGGCGACCGACGCCAACCGGTTCGTGCTCCGTTTCGCCCGGCACCTGACGGGCCGACCCCGCATCGCGGTGATGGACTGGTGCTACCACGGCACGGTCGACGAGACGCTGGCCGTGCTCGACGGCGATCGGGTCGTGCCGCGGCCGGGCGCGATGGGGCCGCAGGTCGACGTCGCGCTCACCACGGCGGTGGTGCCGTTCAACGACCTCGAGGCGCTCGACCGCCGGCTCGCCGAGGGTGACGTGGCCGCGCTGCTGATGGAGCCTGCGCTGACCAACATCGGCATCGTGCTGCCCGAGGAGGGGTACTCCGAGGGCGTCCGCGAGATCACCCGCAAGCACGACGTGCTGCTGGTCATCGACGAGACGCACACCCTGTGCGCCGGTCCGGGCGGGTGCACCGCGGCGTGGGGCCTCGAGCCCGACCTGCTGGTGGTCGGCAAGCCGATCGCCGGCGGCGTCCCGCTCGCGGCGTACGGCATGACGGCCGAGGTCGCCGACCGGCTGATCGGCCCGATGCTGACCGCCGAGGCCGACGTGTCGGGCGTCGGCGGCACGCTGACCGCCAACGCGCTCGCGCTGGCCGCCGCCCGCGCGACCTTGTCGTCGGCGCTGCGCGAGGAGGACTACGCCGTCGCGATCCCGCTCGCGGAGCGGTTCACCGCAGGCGTCGCCGGCGTCATCGAGAAGCACGGGCTGCCGTGGAACGTCCAGCGTCTCGGCTGCCGCGCGGAGTACTGGTTCTGCCCGCCGCCTCGCGACGGAGCCGCCGCCGCGGCGGTCGTCGACGAGGATCTGGAAGGCTTCCTGCACCTGTGGGCGCTCAACCGCGGCGTGCTGCTGACGCCCTTCCACAACATGGCGCTGTTCTCGCCGGCCCATACCGAGGCCGACGTCGACCGGCACACCGAGGTCTTCGCCGAGGCGATCGACGCGCTGATGGGTGACTAGACCCGCACGTAGGCCAGGTCGGTGATCGGCCGTCCGGCAGCGAGACCCTTGCGCTCGAACTTGGTGACCGGCCGCTCCTCCCAGCGCGGCACGACTCCCCCGCTCAGCAGCGGCTCGGCGTCGAGCACCTCGACCATCCGCTCGGCGTAGTCGGACCAGTCGGTGGCCAGGCGCCACACGCCGCCGGGCACCAGCCGCTCTGCGGCCACCGCCGCGAAGGCCGGCGTGACGAGGCGCCGCTTGTGGTGCTTGGTCTTGTGCCAAGGGTCGGGGAAGAAGGTCCACAGCTCCGCGATCGACGCCGGACCCAGCAGGTTCTCCACCGACCACACCGCGTCGACGCCGCAGAACCGCACGTTGGTCGCCCCGGCATCGGCCACCCGGCCCAGGGCCTCGGCGGTGCCGGGCCGCCAGACCTCCAGCGCCAGCACGTCGTACGACGGCCTGGCAGCGGCCAGCGCGGCCGTGGCCTCCCCGACGCCGGAGCCGATCTCCACCACCAGCGGAGCCTGTCGGCCGAACCAGTCGGCGAGCCGCAGGTCGGGGTCGTCGACGGCGTCGTCGGGGATCACCCACGCCTCGTGGTGCTCGTCCCAGGTGGCCTGGTGGCGCGGCCCGAACCGGCTGCCGCGGCGGGCGTAGGTCAGCACCTCGCGCATCCGCCTGCCGTCCGCGGTCAGTCCGCTGGTGCGGCCGCGCAGGTCGGCGGGCTCCCTCGTTCGAGCCGGCGGCCATGCCCGTCATCCTGTCAGCCAGTCCGTGTCGCTGGTCGAGGAGGGCGCGCAGCGCCTTCACTCGTTGCCAGGGCCTGAACGACCTACAAGATCCCGGCGGCGCGAGCGGGCTCCGCGTAGGCCACCGCAAGACTGGCGATCGTCTCGTGGGCGTTGAGCCCGCTGGGGTTGGGCACCACCCACAGCTGGGCCGGGCCGAGGTCGTCTGGCTGCCGCCCGGTCGTCGCCCGGGGCTCCCGGAAGGCCGACCGGTACGCCGTCACCCCCAGCACCGCGACGACGCGCGGAGCGATCTCCTCGACCAGCGCGGCGAGCCGGGTGCCACCCTCGCGCAGCTCCGTTGCGGTCAGCTCGTCGGCCCGCGCCGTGGCCCTGCGGACCAGGTTGGTGATCCCGATCCCTCGGGCCAGCACGGCCGCTCGATCCTCGTCGGTCATGCCCGCCCCGCCGCTGATCGGGTGCTCGAGGATCCCGGCCCGCTGCAGCGCCGGGTAGAACCGGTTGACCGGATGGGCGAAGTGGGTCTGCAGCGCCGCGGTCATCAGGCCGGGGTTGATGCCGACGAAGAGCAGGCGCACGCCCGGCCCCACAAGGTCCGGCACCTCGGCGTCCCGGAAGGACTCCAGCTCGGCGCGGGTGAACCGGGGCACCGACCCACCCTGTCACGACCTCGTTGTCCGATCCGGTTGAGCGGCGACGGGCGCGGGCTTACCGTCGACGCATGAGCGGTGACACCGTGCTGGGGATCCTGGCCGTTGTCGCGCTCGCGTTCAGCGGCGCGGTGGCGCTGCGGCTGCTCCTCGGCTCCCCCGCGCTCTTCAACTGGCTGGCCGACGAGGCCGTCCCGTCCGTCCGGCGGCGACTGCGGCACCAGCAGCTCGAGCAGCCCGCCGGCCGGCCCATCCAGGAGATCGCCAGCAGCATCCGTCGCCTCGGCTCCGAGTTCCACTACGGCACCCCGGGCCGGTCCTGGGTGAAGTCGGAGGCCATCCGCCGCTCCTACGACGGTGTCCTCGTCGAGGGCTGCCTGGCCATGGAGATCGTCAGCGACCTGCTGGACCTCGACCCCGGCACCGAGCGCGACGCCGAGCGAATGCGCGTGGAGCACCTGCTGGTCGGCGCCGGCCTGATCCTGCGCCAGGCGGGTTGATCGGGGACGCGCCACCGGACCCGATGTCGGTGGTCGAGCAGCGACCGCTGCTGAGCCTGCGAAGTCGCGACGGAGCATGTCGAGGCCAGGGGCTTTGAAGACTTCTCCGGTTGACCGGGGAAATCTGAACTTCTCCGCCACCGCGTGACTGCAGTTCGGGCCGGCTCGGGTGCCACTGAGCGTGGATCAAGCGGGGTGCAGCGCGAACTGCCGTCGTTCGTGCACGTGTACGACGCCCGCGAGGCCCACCACGTGTTGGGGTGGGCCTCGCGTGAGGTGCTAGATCCAGCTGGTCAGTCGCAGAGCACCCGCGCTGCGCCGGCCGACGGCTCGGTGGTCGGCGTGCCTGCCTCCTGGGCGAAGTCGATCCGGACCCGGAAGACGTCGGCCACGTCGAACCGCTTGAACTCGGACTGCCCGAGGTCGAAGGTCCGGAAGTAGGCCACGGTGCCGTCCTGCGACACGGCGATTGACGCGCGGCCGCCGGTCTCGGTGCGGTCGGAGAGCCCGAGCGTGGTCTCGAGGATCGTGCAGTTGCGACCCAGCGTGAACTCGGTGAAGCCGGTGGGCCAGCCTTCGTAGGTGTACAGCGTGTGCGAGTAGGTGTCGCCGTTGATGGGCATCTGGTTGATCTTGAAGACGTTCTCCGCGGCGCTCGGGGTGAGCTGGGTCAGCCACGACCAGCCGATCACGCGGAGCCCGCGCTCGCGGCTGACGTCCTTGGTCGCGGTGTCGTCGGACGCCTTGACGACGCGGTAGACGCGGTCGCGGCGCGACTCGGGCTTGTCGACGAACCGATACTTGCCGTTGCTCTTCACGGTGGCGGTGCCGGCCTTCTGCCAGGTCTTCTGGTTCTCGTACATCACCTGCACGGTGACCAGGCTGCCCTCCGGGGGCTTCGGGCTGACGATGCCGGTCAGCGCGACCTTGTCCTCGCGAGCCGTGGCCAGCTTGGTCGAGATCGTCAGCGTGACCTGGTACTTGGCGGCTTCATCGGCCGGCGCGGCCGTGCTGGATCCGGCCGGCACGAGCACGCCCGCTGCGGCGACCGCGAGTGCGGCAGTCGAGATCGAGAGACGTTTGAGCCACATGGTGCAACCTCCGGCTTCGTAGCCACATCCACGTTGAGATGGGCATGTTGGGCGATGTACCAAGTGCGATGCCCGACCCGCCCCAGAAGTTCGCCGAGCGAAGCAGCCGGTCTGATCCAGCGGAAATGACGAGAGGCCCCACCCGGAACGGGTGGGGCCTCTCGCAGAGGTTGTTGCTAGATCACTTGGTGATCTTGGTGACCCGGCCGGCGCCGACGGTGCGGCCACCCTCGCGGATCGCGAACCGCAGGCCCTCGTCCATGGCGATCGGCTGGATCAGCTCGACGGCCATCTCCGTGTTGTCACCGGGCATGACCATCTCGGTGCCCTCGGGGAGGGTCACCACGCCGGTCACGTCGGTGGTGCGGAAGTAGAACTGCGGGCGGTAGTTGTTGAAGAACGGCGTGTGGCGGCCGCCCTCCTCCTTCGACAGGATGTAGACCGAGGCGTCGAAGTTGGTGTGCGGGGTGGTCGTGCCGGGCTTGATCACGACCATGCCGCGCTCGACGTCCTCGCGCTTGGTGCCGCGGAGCAGCAGCCCGACGTTCTCGCCGGCCTGACCCTCGTCGAGCAGCTTGCGGAACATCTCGACACCGGTGACGGTGCTCTTCTGCGAGGTCTCGCGGATGCCGACGATCTCGACCTCCTCGCCGACCTTGACGATGCCGCGCTCGATGCGACCGGTGATGACGGTGCCACGACCGGTGATCGTGAAGACGTCCTCGACGGGCATCAGGAAGGGCTTCTCGGTCTCACGCACGGGCGTCGGGATGTACTCGTCCACCGCGTCCATCAGCTCGAGGACCGTGGCGCCCCACTTCTCGTCGCCGTTGAGGGCCGGGAAGGCCGCCGTGCGGATGACGGGGATCTCGTCGCCGTCGAACTCGTACTCGGAGAGGAGCTCGCGCACCTCCATCTCGACGAGCTCGATGAGCTCCTCGTCGTCGACCATGTCGCACTTGTTGAGCGCGACCACCAGGGCGGGCACGCCGACCTGGCGCGCGAGCAGCACGTGCTCGCGGGTCTGCGGCATCGGGCCGTCGGTGGCGGCGACCACGAGGATCGCACCGTCCATCTGAGCCGCGCCGGTGATCATGTTCTTGATGTAGTCGGCGTGACCAGGGCAGTCCACGTGGGCGTAGTGGCGCGCTTCGGTCTGGTACTCGACGTGAGCGATCGAGATCGTGATGCCGCGCTGGCGCTCTTCGGGCGCCTTGTCGATCTCGTCGAACGGCGTGAACGGGTTCAGGTCCGGGAACTTGTCGTGCAGGACCTTGGTGATCGCCGCGGTCAAGGTGGTCTTGCCGTGGTCGATGTGACCGATCGTGCCGACGTTCACGTGCGGCTTGGTCCGCTCGAACTTCGCCTTAGCCACTGGGGCTCCTCCTGGTTGTTGTTACTTGACTCGTAGGGAAATGATGCTGCACCGAGGGTGCGAGACAAAAACCCGGGCGGGTTACTCGCCGCGAACCTTCTTGATGATCTCGTCGGCGATGCCCTGCGGGACCTCGGCGTACGAGTCGAACTCCATCGAGTACGACGCCTGGCCCGAGGTCTTGGACCTCAGGTCGCCAACGTACCCGAACATCTCTGAAAGCGGCACGAGGGCGTTGATGACCATGTCACCGTGACGCTCCTCCTGTGCCTGGATCTGACCTCGGCGGCTGTTGATGTCGCCGATGACCGTGCCGAGGAACGTCTCCGGGGTGGTCACCTCGACGGCGAACACGGGCTCGAGCAGGACGGGCCGCGCCTTGCGGGCCGCCTCCTTGAACGCCGCGGTGCCGGCGATCTTGAAGGCGAGCTCGGAGGAGTCGACGTCGTGGTAGGCGCCGTCCTCGAGCGAGACCTTCACGTCGACCATGGGGTAGCCGGCGAGCACGCCGAACTCCATGGCGTCCTGGGCACCCTGGTCGACCGAGGGGATGTACTCCCGCGGGATCCGGCCACCGCTGACGTTGTTGACGAACTCGTAGCCGGCACCCTGCCCGGTCTCGGGGTCGATGCTCGGCTCGATGGTGATGGACACCTTGGCGAACTGACCCGACCCACCGGTCTGCTTCTTGTGGGTGTAGCTGTGCTTCTCGACCTTGTTGCGGATCGTCTCGCGGTAGGCGACCTGCGGCTTGCCGACCGTGGCCTCGACGCGGAACTCGCGCTTCATGCGGTCCACCAGGATCTCGAGGTGGAGCTCGCCCATGCCGGCGATGATCGTCTGCCCGGTCTCCTCGTCGGCCTTGACCGTGAAGGTCGGGTCCTCGTCGGACAGCCGCTGGATCGCGGTGCCGAGCTTCTCCTGGTCACTCTTGGTCTTGGGCTCGATGGCGACCTCGATCACCGGCGCCGGGAAGCTCATCGACTCGAGGATCACGGGGTTGGCGGTGTCGCACAGCGTGTGTCCGGTCTTGGTCTCCTTCAGACCCATCACGGCCACGATCTGTCCGGCCCCGACCGACGCGATCTCCTCACGCTTGTTGGCGTGCATCTGGTAGACCTTGCCGATTCGCTCCTTGCGGCCCGTCACCGAGTTGAGCACCGTGGCGCCCGCCGCGAGCTTGCCGGAGTAGACGCGCACATAGATCAGCTTGCCGAGGTGCGGGTCGCTGGCGATCTTGTAGGCCAGACCCGAGAACGGCTCGTCGTCCGACGGCTGGCGCCGGATCTCCTCGTCCTCGCTCTTGACGGAGTGACCGACGATCGCGTCGATGTCGAGCGGCGAGGGCAGGAACTTGACGACCGCGTCGAGCAGGGGCTGCACGCCCTTGTTCTTGAACGCGGTGCCGCACAGCACCGGGTTGATCTTGTCGGCCAGGGTGGCGCGCCGGATGGCGGCCTCGAGCTCGTCGACGGTGAAGTCCTCTTCCTCGAGGTACTTCTCCATGACGGCGTCGTCGGCCTCGGCGAGCGTCTCGAGGAGCTTCTCGCGGTACTCGTCGGCCTGGGCGCGCAGCGACTCGGGGATCTCCTCGACCTCGTAGTCGTCACCCATGGTCGTCTCGCCGCGCCAGGTCAGCGCCCGCATCTGGACGAGGTCGACGACACCGAGGAAGTCGTGCTCGGCCCCGATGGGCAGCTGGAGGACGAGCGGGGTGGAGTTCAGCCGCTCGACCATCATGTCGACGCAGCGGAAGAAGTCGGCACCGGTGCGGTCGAGCTTGTTGACGAAGCACATCCGGGGCACGGAGTACTTGTTGGCCTGACGCCACACGGTCATCGTCTGCGGCTCGACGCCGGCCACCCCGTCGAAGACCGCGACCGCGCCGTCGAGGACGCGCAGCGAGCGCTCGACCTCGGCGGTGAAGTCGACGTGCCCGGGGGTGTCGATGATGTTGATCTGGTGGTCCTTCCACCAGCAGGTCGTCGCGGCGGACGTGATCGTGATGCCGCGCTCCTGCTCCTGCTCCATCCAGTCCATCGTGGCAGCGCCCTCGTGGACCTCACCGATCTTGTAGGTGATGCCGGTGTAGAAGAGGATGCGCTCGGTGGTGGTGGTCTTGCCGGCGTCGATGTGCGCCATGATGCCGATGTTGCGGACCTTGTTGAGGTCCGTCGTGATGTCGACAGCCACTGTGTCAGCGTTCCTTAGGAAGTAGTGGGTGCTGGTCCCTGCGAAGGGCACCGCGCAGTACGCCGGCCGATCGGGCCGACGTACTGCTGGCGATCACCAGCGGTAGTGGGCGAAGGCCTTGTTGGACTCGGCCATCTTGTGGGTGTCCTCGCGCTTCTTCACCGCGGCACCGAGGCCGTTGGAGGCGTCGAGGATCTCGTTCATGAGCCGCTCGTGCATCGTCTTCTCGCGACGCGCCTGGGCGTAGCCGACGAGCCAGCGCAGCGCGAGCGTGGTGCCGCGCGTGCCCTTGACCTCGATCGGCACCTGGTAGGTCGCGCCGCCGACGCGGCGGGACTTCACCTCGATGGCCGGCTTGACGTTGTCGAGCGCACGCTTGAGCGTGACGACCGGGTCGGTGCCGGTCTTCTCGCGGCAGCCCTCGAGCGCGGTGTAGACGATGCGCTGCGCGACCTGCTTCTTGCCGTCCATCAGGACCTTGGAGACGAGCTGGCTCACCAGCTGGGACCCGTAGACGGGGTCCATGTCGATCGGCCGCTTGGTTGCGGGACCTTTGCGCGGCATATCAGCTCTTCTCCTTCTTGGCGCCGTAGCGGCTGCGGGCCTGCTTACGGTTCTTCACGCCCTGGGTGTCGAGCGTGCCGCGGATGATCTTGTAGCGGACACCGGGGAGGTCCTTCACACGGCCGCCGCGGACGAGCACGATCGAGTGCTCCTGGAGGTTGTGGCCCACGCCCGGGATGTAAGCAGTGACCTCGACGCCGCTCGACAGGCGCACGCGGGCGACCTTGCGGAGGGCGGAGTTCGGCTTCTTCGGGGTGGTGGTGTAGACGCGCGTGCAGACGCCGCGTCGCTGGGGCGAACCCTTGAGGGCAGGCGTCTTGGTCTTCGACGCCTTGTCCTGACGGCCCTTGCGGACCAACTGATTAATGGTGGGCACCTGGGTTGGTTCCCTTTCTTGTCCCATCTCAGTGCCCGGCGCCTTGCCGGGCACGATCGTGCTGCTCGTTCGGTGTGCCTGTGAGGTGAGTGCCCCTGGACGCATCAGCGGTGAGAGCCACCACGGGTCGGTTTGCGGGCACAACTCATCGGTCTGGTCGTGCCAGACACAAGGATTGAGATTACTCCGTGCGTCCAACGGGGGTCAAAACGTCGTGGCCGAGCCTCGGCCACGCTCAGGAGGCGGCGGCCAGGTCGTCGGCCGAACCCTCCTCGGCAGCGTCGCCGCCCCGTCGTACGCCGACCCGGCCGGCAGCCTCGTTGGCCCGGGTCCGCAGCAGCAGGGTGCTCGCCAGTCCGGCTCCGACGATGACCAGGACGCCGCCCATGATCAGCGTCCACCGGGCCCCGTAGGTCTCCCCCACCCAGCCGATGATCGGCGACCCGATCGGGGTGCCGCCCATCACGATGGTCATGTAGAGGGCCATCACCCGCCCGCGGTAGGCGGGGTCGGACTCCATCTGCATGGTCGCGTTGGCGGAGTTGAGCAGGGTCATCGTGCAGAAGCCGATCACCGGGCACATCGCGGCGAAGGCGACGTAGGAGGGCATCAGGCCCGCCGCGATCTCGGCCGCGCCGAAGCCGAGGGCGGCCATCACGAGCAGCCGGACCCGGATCGTCGACCGGCGGGCGGACATCAGGGCGCCGGCCAGCGAGCCGATCGCCATGAACGAGCCCAACAGGCCGAACTCGCTGGCGCCCTTGTCGAACACCTGGGTCGCCATCAGTGCGGAGGTGATCTGGAAGTTCATGCCGAAGGTGCCGGCGAAGAAGACCAGGACCAGCACCATGATCATCTTGGGCTGGCTGCGGACGTAACGGACGCCGTCGAGGAGCATCCCCGGAGTGCGCGACAACGCTCGTGGGGTGTGCAGCAAGGAGGTGTCCATGCGCTGGAGCTGGGCGATCACCGCGGCGTAGGAGGCGGAGTTGATCAAGATGACCCAGCCCGTCGCCCAGACGCCGCCGCCCAGTGCCCCGATCATCAGGCCGGCCGCTGCCGGGCCCATGATGCGGGCCAGGTTGAACGCCGCGGAGTTGAGCCCGACCGCGTTGGTGACCTCGTCGGGCTCAACCATCTCGGAGACGAACGACTGTCGGGCCGGGGCGTCGAAGGCCGAGCCGATGCCGAAGACGAAGGCCAGCGCGTAGACGTGCCAGACCTCGACCACGCCGAGGACGGTGATCACGCCGAGCAGCAGCGAGGCGCCGGCCATCGTGACCTGCGTGACCTGGAGCAGCCGGCGCTTGGGGAACCGGTCGGCGATCACGCCGGCGTAAGGAGACAACAACAGCACCGGCAGGAACTGCAGGCCAGTGGTGATGCCGAGGGCCGAGCCGCTGCCGCCCGTCAGCTGGAGGACCAGCCAGTCCTGGGCGACCCGCTGCATCCAGGTGCCGGTGTTGGAGACGACGCTGCCGACGGCGTACTTGCGGTAGTTGGGGTTGCGTAGCGACCTGAAGGTGGGGCTCAAGGATCAGTCGCCTCGTGCCAGGGCCTCGAGGATGGGGGCGGCGGCCCGCAGGGTCGCTCGCTCGTCGGGTGACAAGGCAGCCAGCCGACGGGACAGCCAGGCGTCCCGGCGAGCCCGGTCGGCAAGCACCATCGCGCGACCCTGGTCGGACAGCGCGACGAGCACCTGGCGACCGTCGGTCTCGTGGGGCCGGCGGGCGACGTAGCCGCCGTCCTCGAGCGTGTTGACGCTGCGGGTCATGCTCGGTGGCTGGACCCGCTCCTCCGAGGCGAGCTCGCCGATGCTGAGCTCGCCGTTGCGGAACAGGCAGCCCAGCACGGCCATCTGGCTCATGCTCAGCTCGTTGTCGGGGTGCCGCTCGAAGGACAGTCGCCGCCGCAGCCGCATCACGGAGACGCGGAGCTCGCTGGCGAGGCCCGAGTCGGTGCGGGCGGCGCGTTCTACGGTAGGCATATCGTTAGCATAACTCATTACCTCGGCTAACTATTCCCCGGGATCTTGTGGTGAACCCTCGGGTCAACCGTTGCCCAAACGGCCCGACGGGTCCAAGGTGGGGTTCATTCGCAGGGAGCGAGAGGGGCGCTCAGGACCGAGGGAGTCCCGCATGCCGACATCACACCGCCGCCTCATCTCCGCCGTCGCCGCTGTCGCGCTGGTCGCCGCCGCGCTCGGTAGCGGACTCGGCTCCGCCGCGTCCGCCGACCTGGCGGGCAAGGCGCCCGCAACGGCCACGAAGCCCAAGCCCCACAAGGCGCTCACCGACAAGGCGGTCTTCTTCGCCTCCGACGGCCTGCGCCAGGACAAGGTCGAGAAGTACGCCAGACAAGGTGTGATGCCGACCATGAAGCGGCTCCTCAAGAAGGGCGTGAAGGCGGCGAACGGCGGGCTGCTCACGCAGGCGCCGCCCAACACCGGCGCCGGCTGGTACAGCCTCGCCACCGGCGCCTGGCCCGCCGTGCATGGCTCGACCAACAACACCTTCCACAAGAACGGCGACCCGTTCACCCCCAACCGCACTGCCGCCTTCGACCCCGGCGTGCTGCAGGCCGAGTCGATCGCCCAGGCCGCTGAACGCGACGGGCTCAAGGTCGCGCAGGTCGAGTGGGCCGGCGGGCGCAATGCCTCGATCCAGGGCCCGACCATCGACTTCCGCACCTTCCTGTCCGGCCGAGGGGTCGCCACCAACTACACCAGCCCGGCCGACAGCGCCAATTTCGTCGCGGCGTTCGGGCTGCAGTTCGACCACCCCTCCGGCTTCGCCGGCCAGCCCGCGTTCCCGCAGGCAGCGCCCAGTCCGGCAACCGGCTGGACCAACGTGCCGACGTCGTTCAGCCCGGCCCGGGAGATGCGGCTGCGCGTCATCGACTTCGGTGCCGACAAGTACGGCCTGAACGCCTACCTCTACGACAGCACCGACGACGGCAGCACCAACTACGACCGGGTGCTCTTCTCCCCCACCAAGAACGGCGACGACAGCGTCGGCGACCTGGCCGAGGGCGAGTGGGCCGACGTCAAGGTGACCGTCATCGGCGGTGCGCTCGCCGACAAGACGGCCGGCATGCTGGTCAAGGTCGAGAGGCTGAACGACGACCTGTCACAGGTCCGCCTGTTCCACACCTCCGTGACCAGGGCGATCGCCAGCTGGCCGACCTGGCCGGGCGAGCCGGGCTACGACCCCGCCGACCCTGACGCGTTCGCCGAGTACCTCGCCGTCGAGTTCCCGACGTCCACTGCGGCCGACTTCGCGGTCCTCGAGGCCGGCATCGTCAGCGAGGACACCTACGTCGAGCAAGGCATGTACTGGTCGACCGGCCACTGGCCGATGCTCGAGTACGTCGCCGACGTCTACGATCCCGACCTGCTGATGGTCGGCATGCCGACGACCGACGAGTTCCAGCACCAGTTCCTCGGCCTGGTCAGCCCGACACTGCCGAACGGCGACCCCAGCCCGGCCTACGACGACGTCCAGGTCAACGGGACCCCGGACGGGCTGGTGGCCAAGCGCAAGGGCTACATCCGCGCGGCGTACCACGAGTCCGACCAGACACTGGCCCTCGCCCGCAGCCTGATGGGCCGCGACCCGACCACCTTCATCGGCTCCGACCACGGCTTCGCACCGCAGTTCCTGGCCATCGACGCCAGCAAGGTGCTGGTCGACCTGGGCCTGCTGTCCCGCCCGCAGACCTCCAACTGCCGGCTGGCAACGGGCGAGACGATCGGCAAGGCCAAGGCCTGCTTCGCGGGCGGGGCCGTGCAGATCTACCTCAACCTGGCGGGGCGCGATCCTGCCATCACGGGTAACACCCAGGTACCCGCCAACCAGGAAGCCGCGACCGTGGCCCAGATCAAAGCGGCCTTCCTGGCCCTGACCGACCCCAACGACTGGACCGGGGACGGCCAGCCCGAGGGCTGGAAGGTCATCGACCGCGCCTACACCAAGGCGGAGGCGCGCTACATCCCGAACGGTCCGGGCTCGACGGCCGACATGGCCCACCCGACGCGGACCGGTGACGTGGTCGCGTTCTCCTACCCGCCGTACCAGTTCGACGCGGCGACACCCGGCACGCTGATCGCGCTGTCGGCGTTCTTCGGGCAGCACGGCTACGTGCCCGACGTGCAGGACATCGACAACGACATCAACATGCGGGCGACGTTCATCGCCGGTGGCAAGGGCGTCGGTAAGGGCACCATCAAGGCCAGGTCGATCGACCTGGCCCCGACGCTGGCCTTCATGCTCGGGATCCCGACGCCCCAGCACAGCCAGGGCCAGGTGCTTCTGAAGGCTGTCGACGGTGGCGCGAGGTACGACCGCGTCAACATCCTCGGGCTCAACGACTTCCACGGACAGCTCGACCCGACCACCGCCACGATCGACGGGCGCGCGGTGCCGGTCGGCGGCGCCGCGTTCCTCGGCACGTTGTTCGACGAGGAGGCCGCCGGACTGCCTGGCCAGGAGCTGATCCTGGCGGGCGGCGACAACGTCGGCGCCTCTCCGCCCAACTCCGCGCTGCTGGAGGACAGGCCGGCGATCGACGTCGAGAACGCGTGGGGCCTCGACGCGACCTCTTACGGCAACCACGAGTTCGACTTCGGCCTGGAGCGGCTGCTCGCCCATCAGGCCCGGGCGGACTTCCCGTTCCTGGCGACCAACATCGTCGACGACGAGACCGGTAGAAGGCCGCCGTGGGTGACGCCGTCGAAGGTGTTCACCGTCAATGGCATCAAGGTCGGCGTGATCGGCGCCGGGCTCGAGAGCACGCCGGAGCTCGTCAAGGCGGGTGCCACCGAAGGGCTGGCTTTCCTCGACGAGGGTCCACGGATCGCTGCGGAGTCCGAACGCCTGCGCAAGTGGGGCGTGAAGGTCCAGGTCGTGGTGATCCACGAGGGCACCTCGCGTGGCCTGAACCCGATCGGCAACTCACCGGGTGCGGCGTGGGAGGGTCCGATCATCGGGATCGCTGACGAGCTCCAGGGCACGACCGTCGACGCGATGGTCGTCGGTCACACCCACCGCGTGTCGAACCTGATGCGCGGCCACATCCTGATCACCGAGGGCGTCAACGCCGGGGCTTCGTACTCGGTACTCCAGTTGCTGGTGAAGGGCGGCGACGTGGCCTGGGCGGGCGGCTCGACCCGCCTCGCCAAGAACCTCGGCCTGAGCCCGCGGTCCGACGTCCAAGCGATCATCGACGCCGCCAACGACGAGACCGCGCCATTGCGCAACCTGGTGATCGGGAGCCAGTCGGGAGACATCAAGCGCGACCCGACGCGGCTGAACGAGTCGGCGATGGGCAACTTCGTCGCAGACATCATGCGCGCCAGGTACGGCGTCGATGCGGCCTACACCAACTCCGGCGGGCTGCGCGCCGACCTGCTGATGAGCCCGCCCTCCTCGGGCGGTGAAGCAGTCGGCGAGATCACCTGGGGCGAGGCGTTCGCGGTGCTGCCCTTCGGCAACGCCACTGCGCTGATCACGCTCACGGGAGACCAGCTGCGGACGGCGTTCCAGAACGGCTTCTCGCCGGTGTGCAACTCCGCCATCAACACCGGGCGGTTCCCCGCGGTCTCGGGCCTCAAAGCGACGTACACGTGCACGGGGACGACCGTGAATGTGACCGGCATGTGGAAGACGCCCGAGGGCATCGGCGGGCCACAGATCCCGATCGGGCCGACGGACACCGTCCGCGTCGTCACCAACGACTTCATGCTGACCGGTGGCGACGGCTACACCGTTTTCACGCAGGCGAGCGACGTGGTGCTGCCCGGCGAGCTGCTCCTCGACGTCGCGATCGACCACATAGAAGCGAACTCGCCGGTCTCGGCGGCCATCGAAGGGAGGCTCACCCAGGCACCGTGAGCCTGGGCACCGACCGCACCCGACTGGGCGCAGGGTGCGGTCGGTCAGCGCATCACGTGAGCAAGCGGGTGATCGGCTCGATCGCGAAGTAGGCGAGGAACAGTGCGGCCACCACCCACATGAGGGGGTGTACGACGGCGGCCTTGCGGAGGACCAACTTGATCAGGATGTAGGCGAGGAAGCCGGCGCCGATCCCGACGGTGATGGAGTAGGTGAACGGCATCAGCACGATGGTGAGGAACGCTGGGATGGCGACCTCGAGGTCGTTCCAGTCGATCCCCGTGACCTGCTGCATCATCAAGAAGCCGACCAGCACGAGAGCCGGGACCGCCGCCTCGCTCGGGATGATGTCGACGAGCGGGGCGAAGAGGATCGAGACGAGGAAGAGCAGCCCGGTGAACACCGAGGCCAGTCCGGTGCGGGCCCCCTCGCCGACGCCGGAGGCCGACTCGATGTAGGACGTGTTGGAGGAGACGCCGCCCGCGCCGCCGGCAACGGCGGCCAGCGAGTCGACGACCAGGATGCGCTGGGCGTTGGGCGGCGTACCTTCCTCGTCGTTGAGGCCCGCCTCCGCCCCGATGGCCGTCATGGTGCCCATGGTGTCGAAGAAGTCGGCCAGCATCAGCGTGAAGATCAGCAGCAGCGCCGCGACGACGCCGATCTCCTGGAACCCGCCGAGTAGGTTGAACTCTCCGACCGTTCCGAAGTCGGGCTTTTGGACGAGGTCGCTGGGCCAGGCCGGCACGTTGAGGTTCCAACCGTGGGGGTTGACCGTGCCGTCGGCGCCGGCGAAGGGGCCGATCTCGGCGATCGCCTCGACGATGATCGCCAGGATCGTGGTGGCCACGATCGAGATGAAGATCGCGCCGCGCACCTTGAGCACCCACAGTGAGATCACCAGGCCAAGACCGATGCAGAAGACCAGCACCGGCCAGCCCTCGAGGTTGCCGGACGGGCCGAGGGTGACGGGGACGGGGCCGACCTGGGTGCGGCGCACGAACCCGGCGTCGACGAAGCCGATGAGGGCGATGAACAGACCGATGCCCACCGAGATGGCGATCTTGAGCTCTGTGGGGACCGCATGGAAGACGGCCTTGCGGAAGCCGGTGAGCACCAGCAGCAGGATGACGAGGCCTTCGAGGACGATCAGGCCCATCGCGTCGGCCCACGTCATCTGGGTCGCGATGGCCACGGCGACGAACGCGTTGAGACCGAGCCCGGTCGCCAGCGCCAACGGGAAGTTGGCGACCACGCCCATCAGGATCGTGATGACACCGGCCACCAGGGAGGTGCCCGCGGCGATGGCCGCCAGGTTGGGCGCGTCGCCGCCGCCGAGGAACTTGCCGTCGATGTCCTGGACGAAGCCGAGGATGAGCGGGTTGAGCACGATGATGTAGGCCATCGTGAAGAAGGTGACCACCCCGCCGCGGAACTCACGCTCGACCGTCGAGCCGCGTTCGGTGATCTTGAAGAACCCGTCGAGGCCGCCCCGAGGCGGAGTGGTGTCGGTCTTGCCTGACGTCTCCTGGTTGCTCACGATCGGCAGCATGGCACGGTCGGCGAGCCACGCGACGGAGCCACGCGTTTCGGCGGCGTGAGCCGTTGGGTTACGGTGCGATCGTGGATCTGCCCGACAACCAGCCGATCAAGCACAGGATCGGCCGGCGCACCTACATCGTGGCCAACGTCGAACCCCTCGACGTCGACGGCATCCGCACCGTGCAGGTCGGGATCGCGTTGTGGTTCCTGGGTTTCCTGGGCCTGCTTCCCTTCTACGGGGCGCTGGCCGACAGCGACCGCAGCTGGTGGCTGTGGACCTGCCTGGCCGGCTCGGGTCTTGGCCTGTTGGGGTTGGAGTACTGCCGTCGGCGAAAGGCCGCGCGCTCGTCGCTCCGCGACGCGCCCCCGCACCGGCACTGACGGCGAGATCGGGCGGGCCCGAGCGGGCTAGAAGCGGTCGACCTCGTCGTCGTGGAGGGTGTCGAGCACCGGCTCGGGCAGCGGCAGCGGCTCGTGCTTGCGGGCCAGCCGCACCTCCGAGTGCGCACCGCACCCGTGGCTGAACGCGACGGCCCGACCGTCGTCGTTGGCGTCGCCGTTGGCGCACACCCCGAACGACTCGGCCAGCGGGCCGGCGATCCGCACCAGGAAGCCACACGTCGAGCAGGGCTGCGGCGCCGACTGGGCGAGGGCCGACTCGGGACCGGCGTCGCCGTCGTACCAGCGCTGGGCCGCGAGCTCGCGGCCCTCGATCGACAGGGTACGGACGCGTCCGAGCCCGAGGTCCTGGGCCACCTCGCGGATCTGGGCCTTGTCGTCGGCGTCGAGCGGGTCGTCACCGAAGGCGTACGTCGGCACCAGCCGCGGGTCGTCGTCGGACACCGGCAGCAGGTCGCCAGGCGAGAGGTCGCCGGGCTGGATCCGCTCGCGGTAGGGCACCCACTCCGGCGCGACGATCGCCTCGTCGCCCGGGATGAGCACGACCTCGTCGACCGTGACGTTCTTCTGACGGCTCGCCCGGGCCACCGTGACCGACCAGCGCCAGCCGAGGTAGCCGGCGCGGCGGCACTCGAAGAGATGGGTCACGACGCGGTCGCCCTCGACGACGGCACCGAGGTGCTCGCCGACGTCGGCGGCGTCGACCTCCTCGACCAGCGCGGCACGCGCCACGTCCACCGCGGCCACGGCCACGGCGTCGGACTTGGGCCGCACGGTGGTCATCACGGGCCAATCATCGCTCATCGGACGCCCAAGCGTCAGATCGGGGCGGCGCGCAGGCGCGTCCGGTGGATTCGGGCGCGGATGTCCGGACCGACGTCAGGGGTCGGGGGCAGGATAGGGGCCATGACGTCCTCGCGACCCGAGTCGCCGGCCGCGGGCACTCGGCCCGTGGGCGCGGACGCAAGCGAGCCCTCGGAGCAGCGGTCGGCGGCCGCACCCACCGGCGAGCAGCCGCGCAAGGTCGGTCGAGCCATCGAGACGAGCGCGCGCGCCGTCGGCACGGGCGCGCGGGCGACCGGCCGTGGGGTCGCCGGGATGGCCAGGGCCACCGGGCGCGCCAGCCGCTTCACGATGCGACAAGCCCGCCGCGCGACTCACGCCGAGGGCGCCGGCACGTCGGGGCTCTCGCGCCTCATCGAGCTGCACGCGTTCAACGCGGCGGGCGATGCCGCGGTCGCCATCTCGCTGGCCGGCACGCTCTTCTTCCAGGTCCCCACCGGCGAGGCCCGCGGCCAGGTGGCGCTGTTCCTCGGCCTGACGATGCTCCCCTTCGCCATCGTGGCACCGCTGATCGGCCCGTTCCTCGACCGCTTCAGCCACGGCCGGCGGTGGGCGATCGGCGCGACGATGGCCGTCCGCGCGTTCCTGGTCTGGGTGCTGGCCACCGCGGTGGTCGACGAGTCGACGTGGATGTTCCCGGCCGCGCTCGGCTGCCTGGTCGCCTCCAAGGCGTACGGCGTGACCCGTGCGGCCGCCGTACCCAGGGTTCTCCCCGACAACCTGACGCTGGTCAAGGCCAATGCGCGGCTCTCCATCGCCGGCCTGGTCGGAGCCGCGGTGTCGGCGCCGCTGGCCGGGTTGGCCGCCTACGCCGGATCCGAGTGGGCGCTGCGCTACGCCTTCGTGCTGTTCGTGCTGGCGACCATCTGGGCGATCCGGCTGCCACCGCAGGTCGACTCCGACATCGGGGAGAGCCAGGCCGTCATGACGCCCGGAGGCGGCCAGCCCGGCCCCCGGCGCGGCCGGCCGCGGATGCGCATCCCGGGGTCCGTGGCCTTCGCCCTGCGCGCCAACTGCGGGCCGCGGTGGCTGTCGGGCTTCCTGACCATGTTCATGGCGTTCCTGCTGCGGGAGAACCCGATCGGCGACTGGCGCCCCGTCACGCTGCTCGGCATCGTCATCGGCGCGGCCGGCCTCGGCAACGCCATCGGCATCGGGCTGGGCTCGCAGCTGAAGAACCTCAACCCGCGCGTCACCGTCGTGATCGCCCTGCTCGCCGACGCCGTGATGGTGTTGGTGGCGGCGCTGTTCTACAGCGTGCTGACGCTGGCCATGCTCGGCCTCGTCGCCGGGCTGTCGCAGTCGTTGGCCAAGCTCTCGCTGGACTCGACGATCCAGCGCGACGTCCACGAACGGGTCCGCACCAGCGCCTTCGCGCGCAGCGACACCACGCTCCAGCTGGCCTGGGTGATCGGCGGCTTCGTCGGCATCGCGATGCCGCTCATCCCCCACCTCGGGCTGGCCGTGGCGTGCGCGGCCCTCGCCGCGTGGACCGTGTTCGTGCTCGGCTCAGGTCCGGTGCGGAGGCGGCGTACGACGCCGCCAGCCACCGTGCCGGCCGACGGCGGCTGACCTCGGCCGACCGGTCAGAGCTCGAGCTCGTCGGCCAGCGCGCGGAGCAGCTTGGCGACCGGTGCGGCAGTGCGGGCGTCGGGGTGCCGGCCATGGCGGTAGGCCTCGCCGACCCCGTCGAGCAGCCGGATCAGGTCCTCGACGATCGCGACCATGTCCTCGGGCGACTTGCGCTGGGCGTGCCGCTGGTTGCGGGCCACCGAGACGGGCGCGTCGAGGATGCGCACCTGCAACGCCTGGTCGCCGCGGCGACCCTGGGCGATGCCGAACTCGACGCGGGTGCCGGGCTTGAGGGTGGTGGTGCCGTCGGGCAGTGCCTCGGTGCGCACGTAGACGTCGGGGCCGTCCTCCTGGGACAGGAAGCCGAAGCCCTTCTCGGCGTCGAACCACTTCACCTTGCCACTGGGCACGGTCTCTACCTCTTCTGGTGCAGCCGCCTTGTTGCGGGCGCGGCACAGCCTAGGTCTCCGACCCTGAGCGGCGCCAACGGGTTGGGCGTCCTCAGTCCGCCACGCTCAGGTGGGCGTCGAGCCAGTCGGGGAAGACGGTGAGGTCGGCGAGCACGACGTCGGTGCCGGCCTGGACCAGCTCCTCCTCCGTGCAGCCGCCGGTGAGCACCGAGACGCTGAGTACGCCGGCCGCCCGGGCGCCCTCGACGTCGTGCACGTGGTCGCCGACCAGGATCGAGGCGCCCTCGCGCTGCAGCACGACGGCCTTGCCGGCGCCCCACACGGTGCCCTCCACGTGATCGACGTCGAGAGCGAGGTGGTCGACGTGGCGGCGGGCGTTGGGCGTGTACTTGCCGGTCACCACCACCACCCGGCCGCCGTGGCTGCGCACCGCGGCGATCGAGTCGACCGCACCGTCGAGGGCCGCCACCGAGTGGATGGCGTGGTCGGCGTAGAGCTCGCGGAAGCGGTCGACCGCCGGGGCGATCGCCTCGTCGGCCAGGTGGCCGGCAAGCAGCTCGTCGAGGGGCGGGCCGAGGCGGGCGGTGATGGACTCGACGGGGAAGTCGACGCCGAGCTCGCCGCCGAGCGCGATCAACGTGCTGGTGAAACCCGGCACGGTGTCGATGAGCGTCATGTCGAGGTCGAAGGCCACGACGAGCCCGGTGGCGGTCGGATCTGACATGTCTTCGATCGTAGGGACGAGGCCCGTGGCACCCCAATCGGGTGTGGCCGAAGGCGGCGTGAGACAGAATGGACGCTTGATCTCGATCCGGACGGCCCGACGACTGCTCCTCGGAGCAGCACTCGGCTGTGCCCTCGTCGCGCCGGTCGTCACGCCACCGGCGGCCGGAGCGGCCGACCCGAGCGACCTCTATCTCGTCACGCTGACCGGTCCCGGAACCGCCGGCAACACGGGCACGCTCACTGCCGCCGCCTTCCGCGAGGTGGAGCTCGTTGCGCAGGACGCCACCCTCGCCGCGGTCGGTGCCGGCGTCCCGGTCTACCGCTGGACGACCGCCCTCAACGGCTACGCCGTGGCCCTCACGCCCGACCAGGCCCGGGCGCTGGCAGCCGACCCGGCAGTGGTCTCGGTGGAGGCCAACGGCGTCCGGCGACTCGCAGGAGGGGCAGCCGGCCAGGGCCTCGATGCTGGTGCCTTCTCCGGTCGCGGCGGCGCCGGCGTGGTCATCGGCATGATCGACTCCGGACTGTGGGCCGACAGCCCGCTCTTCGCCGACGTGCGGGGCCTGGGCCGGGCGCCGCAGCGCTACCACGGCAGCTGCGCAGTCGGACCCGGCTGGGACGCCGAGGTGTGCGACCGCAAGATCGTCGGCGCCCAGTGGTTCGTCGACGGCTTCGGCGCCGACCGGCTGCGCAGCACTGCCCACCTGTCCCCGCTCGACGACGACGGCCACGGCACGCTGATGGCCTCGGTGGCCGCCGGCAACAGTGGCGTCACCGTCCGGGTCCCGGGCCAGCGGGCCGGGCTCTACTCCGGTGCCGCGCCGCAGGCGCGGCTGGCCGTCTACAAGGCCTGCTGGACGGCCCCCGACCCCCGCGACGACGGCTGCTCGACCGCCGACCTGGTGACCGCCATCGACCGGGCCGTGGCCGACCGGGTCGACGTACTCAACCTCTCCGTCGACGGCGCGGAGGGCCTCGACACCGTCGAACGCGCCCTGCTCGGCGCGGCCGAGGCCGACATCGTCGTCGTCGGCGCGTCCGGCAACCGCGGCACCGGCGGGTACGCCGGCCACGCCTCGCCCTGGGTCACCTCGGTCGGCGGCACGACCGGCGTGGTGCGGCGCGGCGCGGTGGTCGCGCCCGGCGGGCTGCGGCTGACCGGGGCGATGGCGGCACACCGGACCACTCGTCCCGCTCGCGTCGTCCTGGGTGCCCGCGTCGCGGCCGCGGGGTCCAGCGCGGAGCGCTCTCGCCTCTGCCTCGCGGGGAGCCTCGACGCCGCCCGGGTCGCGGGGCGAGTAGTGGTCTGCGAGCGCGGCCGCATCGGCCGGGTCGACAAGTCCCAGGCCGTGCACCAGGCCGACGGCGTCGCGATGATCCTGGTCAACACCGCGCGCGGGCCGGTGTCGGCCGACTTCCACAGCGTGCCGACCGTGCACCTCACCAAGGACGCGGCCCGCGACCTGCGCCGCTGGCTGCGTGGCCACCCCGAGGGTCGCGTCACCCTGCGTCCCGCCGGCGTGCTGCGCACGCCGGAGCGGCTGGTCGCCTGGACCAGCTCGGGCGACCCGACCGCACCCTTCGTCAAGCCCGACCTCGTCGACACGGCCGTCGGCGTGCTCGGCGCCGTACCGCCCGGGACCCGGGGCACCCGCTGGGACCTCGCCACCGGCACGTCCGTCGCCGCCGCCCGCACCAGCGGCGTGGCCGCCGCCCTGCTCAGCCGGCACGACTGGTCTGCGGTCGACGTGCGCTCGGCCCTGGCCACGACGGCGGGCGCGCTCGACGGCCGGCCGTCCCTGCTGCGGATGGGCGCGGGACGCACCCGCGCCCGCGCCGCCGACCGACCGGGGCTGACCTACCGCATGCCGGTCGCGGACTATCGCGCCTGGCTCGACGGCACCCTCGACGCCGACGCCCTCAACACGCCCTCGATCCTGCTGCACCGCAACGGCACCGCCACCCGCACGCTGACCAACGTCGGCACGAGGGCGATGTACTACTCGTCCTCGGCCACCGGTTTCCGCCGTCACCAGGTCCGGGTGACCCCGGCGGCGGTCCGGCTCGACCCGGGCGAGTCGGCGACCTTCACCGTCACGGTCACCGGCCCGTCGGCGAGCCCAGCGTCTCGACGACGGCCAGGTGACCTGGCTCGGCGCCAACGGCCTCCGGGTCCGGATCCCCGTCGTCCTCGCCCGCTGAGCCGACTGCACACCGATCGTCTGCGGGTTGTCGTCACTTTCCTCGCTCAGGATCGCAGCACGAATCGGTGTGATCAGGCCGGCCAGCCCTCGGAGACCTCGGCGGCCATCCGGCGGCCTTGGGCCGCGCCCGCCTGGGCGGCGCCGGTCCGCATCGCCGGGTCGAGCACGTTGCGTCCGATGGCCTTGAGCGAGGCCTGGTCGGGGGCGATCCAGGCCGTACGCCGCGCGCCGGTGCGCCGGAGCTGTTCCGGCAGCGAGTGGTACCTGTAGAACGCGCGCGGCAGCGGCGCGACCGCCAGCACGACGTCGCAGCCCGTCGGCCAGGTCGGCGTTGGCGGGCGAGCGCATGCCGCCGTCGACGTAGAGGCGGTCGTCGATCTCGACCGGCGGCCAGACCAGCGGGACCGCGCAGCTCGCGGCCATCGCGTGCAGCAGGTCGACGTCGCCGTGGCGGTCGAACACCTGGAAGGACCCGTCCTCGGCGTCCACCGCCGTGATCCGGAGGTCGCGGTCGGGCCAGTCGGTGAGGCTGCCGTCGGCCGCGGCGCAGCCGGGACTCGAAGATGGCCAGCCTCTCGGTCGGCCGGACCCGGATGCGCCTTCCGCGCCGCCCGGCCGATCCGCGCCCGACGCGTGCGGCCGCTGCCCGGGAGGCCCAGCAGCACGAGCATGGTCAGATCGCCCGCGGCCCGAACTCCGCGCCGTGCTCGGCGGTCGCCGGGCGCGTCTGCTCGGCGTACAGGTCGTCGAGGTCCTCCTCGCCCGTGGCCAGCAGGGCGCCGACGACCGAGCCGGCCGAGGTGCCGATCACCGTGTCGGCACCGGTCACGTCCACGCCGCCGTCGCGCAGACCCTTGAGGATGCCGATCTCCCAGGCGATCCCGGTGACCCCGCCCCCGCCGAGGACCAGTCCGGTGCGTGTCCGTGCTCACGAGCCTGCCATGCCGGCTGGCCAGCATGGGGATCAGGCCAGCCCGAGCTTCTCCGCCGTCTCGTCGCGCATCTGCACCTTGCGGATCTTGCCGGTGACGGTCATCGGGAAGTCCTCGACGACCAGCACGTAGCGCGGGATCTTGTAGTGGGCCAGCTTGCCGGTGGCGAAGGCGCGGACGGCGTCGGCGTCGAGCGGCGTGGCGCCGGCCTTCATCTTCACCCAGGCGCACAGCTCCTCGCCGTACTTCTCGTCGGGGACGCCGATCACCTGCACGTCCTCGATGTCGGGGTGCTGGTAGAGGAAGTCCTCGATCTCACGCGGGATAGATGTTCTCGCCGCCGCGGATGACCAGGTCCTTGATCCGGCCGACGATGTTGGCGTAGCCGTCGGCGCGCATCTCGGCCAGGTCGCCGGTGTGCATCCAGCCGTCGGCGTCGATGGCCGTCACTGGCTGCTCGTGCTCGCGCCTCATCGTCGGCCAGTAGCCGAGCATCACCGAGTAGCCGCGAGTGCAGAACTCCCCCGGCTGCCCGCGCTCGACCGTCTCGCCCGTCTCCGGGTCGACGACCTTGATCTCGACGTGCGGATGGACCCGGCCGATGGTCGACGTACGACGGTCGAGGTCGTCGTCGGCGCGCGTCTGGCAGGAGACGGGCGAGGTCTCGGTCATCCCGTAGGCGATGGAGACCTCCTCCATGTGCATCTCGGCGATGCAGCGCTTCATCACCTCGACCGGGCAGACGGAGCCGGCCATGATCCCGGTGCGCAGCGAGGACAGGTCGTGCTCGGCGAACGTCGGATGGTTCTGCATGGCGATGAACATCGTCGGCACGCCGTAGACGGCGGTGCATCGCTCCTCGGCGATGGCCCGCAGCGTCGCCTCGGGGTCGAAGCCCGGTGCGGGGATCACCATGGTGGCGCCGTGGGAAGTGCAGCCGAGGTTGCCCATCACCATGCCGAAGCAGTGGTAGAAGGGCACCGGGATGCAGAGCCGGTCGTGCTCGGTGAAGTTGATCAGCTCGGTGACGAAGTAGCCGTTGTTGAGGATGTTGCGGTGCGAGAGCGTCGCGCCCTTGGGACGGCCGGTCGTGCCCGACGTGTACTGGATGTTGATCGGGTCGTCGGGCCGCAGCGTCCGCATCCGTTCGTTGACCACGTCGCTGTCCACCAGCTCGCCGGCAGCGACCACGTCGGCCCAGTCGCTGGTGCCGATGTAGACCACCCGCTCGAGCCCGGGGTTGTCGGCCGCCGTCGCCTCGATCATCGAGCGGTAGTCGCTGGTCTTGAAGCTCTCGCGCGGCGATCAGCAGCCGCAGTCCCGACTGGTTGACCGCATAGGTGAACTCGTGGGTGCGGTACGACGGGTTGACGTTGACCAGGATCGCGCCGATCTTGGCCGTCGCGTACTGCGCGATGGTCCACTCCGCGCAGTTGGGCGACCACACGCCGACGCGGTCGCCCTTGGCGATCCCTCCGGCGATCAGTCCGCGGGCGAAGAGGTCGACCTCGTGGTTGAGCTGGCGATAGGTCCAGCGCCGACCGGTGGCGAACTCCACGAGCGCCTCGCGGTCCGGATGGGCACCGACCGTGCGGTCGAAGTTGTCGGCGATCGTCTCCTCGAGCAGGGCTGGCTCGGTCTCACCGGCGGCGTACGACTCCATGTCGAGCGAACCTACGCCGACCTCAGCCGGGGTGGGAGACCTCCATGCTGCGGTCGCCGAACCGCACCACGTCGCCTTCCAGCAGGGTGGCGGGCTTGCCGCCCGACAGCGGCCGCGAGACGCCCTGGCGGACCAGGACCGAGCCGTTGGTGGAGCCGCGGTCCATCACCACGAGCGCGCCGTCGCGGGCCACCTGCACCTGGGCGTGGGTCTTGGAGAGCGACATGTCGGAGGAGGGCAGCGCCACGAGGTGCCGCACGGCTTCGCCCGACCGGCCCTCGGGCCGGCGGCCGACGAGCACCATGCCGTCGACGCCCACCCGCTCGCCGGTGTCGAAGGTGAGCACCCAGCCCGACGGCTCGGGCGCGCCCATGGTCACCACCGGCCGCCGGCGGACGGTGCGCTGGACCTCGGGTACCGAGCCGGGCACGCCGGCGGGAGCGGCCGGGGCGCCAGCCGGGACTGGAGTCGGTGGGGCGGGTGCCGATGCGGGAGGCGCGGGCGTGGCCGGCCCGCTGCGCGTCGCCGCGCCCGAGGGCGTCGGCGTCGGCCGGGCCGGGCGTCGCGGCGCGGCCGGCGGTGCCTGCTGGACGGCCGGCACCAGCCTCATGGCGGTCAGGTTGACGACGTGGCGCGGCCCGCGGTCGGCCTCCACGACCTCTTCGGGCTCGGGCCGGATGTCGACCACGATGGAGCGGGCGACCTGGTCGTGCCAGCCCCGGCGCCGACGGCTGGGGTCCATCACGGCGGTCCAGGCGAGGGTGGCCAGGCCGATCCCGCAGGTGGGCAGGGTGGCCAAGCCGAGGATGCTCCCGCGCAGCAGCGCGCGGCCGACCCCGATCGGCGTACCGGTCCCGAAGTGCACGGCCCGGAGCCGCATCGCGGCCTTGCCGGGCGTGGCCCCGCTGGCGCCGAGGGCGATCGCGAACATCAGGCCGACGAAGAGCGTCGCGCCCACGATCACCGCGATGCCCGCCCACAGCCGGTCGTCGGCGAAGAAGAAGTGGTACGCCGCCCAGACGGCGCAGCGCGATCAGCCCCCAGCCGATCAGGCGGTCGATCACGAAACCGTAGAAGCGTCGGTCCAGTCCCGCCACCGGGAAGCTGGTGGCGGGTCGCTCGGTCTGCTGCTGGACACTCATCGCTGGCCCTTGATCAGCCGCTGCCGACCTGGATCGTGACGCCGTCGCCGAGGTCGACGATGGCGCCCGGGATGAGCTGGACGGCGATGCCGGGCTGGAGGTCCTCGGGCGGCAGGCCCGGCTGCGCCAGCACGGTGCCGTTGGTCGACCCGAGGTCGGTGACCACCGCAGAGCCGTGGTCGGCGCCGGCGCCCGGCCGGATCTCGAGGTGCGTGGAGGAGATCTCCTGGTTGGGGCTGGGGACGGTCACCAGCCGGGGCTGCTCGGTCGAGGTGAACCGGCGCGCCTCGGGCGCCCGCCCGACGATGACCGCGCGGTCGACGTCGACCACCTCGCCGGTGGAGAAGGTCAGCCTGGCGACGGGGGTGGCCAGCACGCTCGGTGCCGGCTGCTGGCCGGGGATGCCCGGCTGGCTGCGGGCGAACTCGCCGGGGTCCCAGTTGCCCGCCTGGGTCATGCCGTCGTGCTCGAGGCCGCCCTCGGCGGCCGGCGGGGCGGCGCGGGGCGGCGGCGGGCGGCGGCCAAGCAGGGGCGGCCACCGGCTCGGCGGGCTGGGCCCAGCCGGCCTGCTCGGTGAGGGAAGGCTCCCGCTCGGGCTCGACGGTCACCTCGGGCTCGGGCATCTCCGGCTCTGGCGCCTCTGGCTCGGGTGTCTCCGGCTCGGGCATCTCCGGCTCGGGCAGCTCCGGCTCGGGCGCCTCTGGCTCGGGCGCCTCTGGCTCGGGCGCCTCTGGCTCGGGCGCCTCTGGCTCGGGCGCCTCCGGCTCGGGCAGCCTCTGGCTCGGGCAGCTCCGGCTCGGGCAGCTCCTCGACCGGGACGGCGCGGTGCTGCGGGCTGGTCGGCGGGTCGTCGTCCAGTGGCGACTCGGCACCCACGTCCGGAACGGACGTCAGGGCGGCGGCGTCCATCACGTTCTTGTCGGGGGAGACGTCGTCTCCCCCCACCACCTGGACGTCTGCGGGCGTGGTCGCGTCGTCGAGGGCCGGCCGGTCGGTGCGCGCGACCCGCACCAAACCACTGCCGATGACGAAGTCGCCCTCGTCGCTCGTCGGCCACCACGATGCGCATGGTGCGCACCCCGCTCAGGGAACGCTCCGCCCAGGTCGTGGCCGACGAGCCCTCGACCGTCACGGTCTCGTCGTCCGTGGTGAACACCGCCCGGGCGGCGCCCCGGATGACGACCTTGGTCTCGCCGTCGACCTCGCTGACGAGCACGAACCCAGGCAGCTCGCGCAGCCCGGAGGCGATGAGTGCGTCCAACACCTCGTCGAATCCGGCCCCCTCGTCGACCAGCTCCCAGATGCCGGCCACCCGAGACTTCTCCGAAGGAGGCAGCAGAACAGTGGCCTGCTCCCCGAAGATCCCGAACCAGTCGCCGGGTCGATAGGACCGGCTCGCCTTGTCGCTCGCGTCACCTGAGGTCACGGCAGGGCTCCCAACTTCAGTTCGAGACTCACGCGCTGCCGCTCGGAGTCATAGGCACTCTCGGCTTCCAATCCCATCACATCGACCACGACCGCCGTGGCGTTGTCGCGACCACCGGCCGCCACGGCCTCGGCGACCAGGCGGTCGGCGGCGTCGCGGGGGTCGGTGGTCTGGGTCATGATCTCGGCGAGGACGTCGTCGTCGATCATCTCCGTCACGCCGTCGGAGCAGAGCACCAGCCGCTCTGCGGAGGGCAGCGGCAGCAAGAAGAAGTCGGCAGCGCTGGGTTCGGGTCCGCCGAGGGCTCGCGTGACGACGTGCCGCGCCGGATGGATCGCCATCTCGTCAGGTCTGATCTTGCCGTCGTCGACGAGCTCCTGCACCAGGCTGTGGTCCACGCTGACCTGCTCGAGCTCGCCGTCGACGAAGCGGTAGATCCGCGAGTCGCCGAGGTTGGCCAGCAGCCACTTGGGTGCCTCGTCGTCCTCCACGAGGAGGGCCACGACGGCGGTCGTGCCGGCCTGGAAGTCGCGGCCGGTACGACTGGACTGCTCGGCGGCGTACTCGGTGATCCGCTCGTGACAGGCGGCCAGCGTCAGGGCGACGACCTCGGACCCGTGTCGCGGGTCGTAACCATCCTCGGCCAGCCGGGCGAACTCCTCCACCACGATCCGCGAGGCCACGTCGCCACCGTCGTGCCCGCCCATGCCGTCGGCCACGACGAACAGCGGGGGCGCGGCGAGGTAGGCGTCCTCGTTGACCTCGCGCACCTGTCCGACATCGGTCGCGGCGCCGTAGTGGAGCTCGACCCTGGTCATCGGCGGCTTCCACGGCACAGCGGACGGCCGGGGGGACGTGTCGCTAGCGCGGGTAGCGTTGGCGTGATGGCCAGGTCGACCGCCCCTGGGGGCAACAGGACGCTCGCCGACCAGCTCCGAGGCTGGCCGGACGACCGGCTGTCCCGGCTGCTCCGCCAGCGTCCCGATCTCGCCACTCCTGCCCCTCAAGACTCGGGCCAGCTCGCCTCGCGAGCAGCGGCCCGGTCGTCTGTGACTCGTGCGCTCGACCAGCTCACGCGGGCCGAGCTCTGTGTATTGGATGCCCTCGTCGCGGCGGGTCAAACCACCCAAGCCGATCTGACCGACCTGGTCAATGCGTCGCCGGACGTCGTGGCCGCCGCTGTCGACCGGCTTCTCGAGCTCGCACTTGCCTGGGAGTCCGCGGCCGGACTCCGGGCCGTCGGCGGCGTGGTCGAGCTGCAGCACGGCAGCCAGCAGGCTGCGGCCGGTCTCGGCGGGCTCCGGCCCTTCTCGCCAGATCCGCCGGCCCGCGAGCTGGTTGCGGCCCGACTGGGCGAGATCAGCTCGGCCGCCCGGGCCCTCCTCGAGCACGTCGACCAGAGCGGCGGCGAGGCGACTGCCGGCACGGCCCGCCACACCGTGCTCCCCGACGACGCCACCACGCCGGCCGAGGAGCTCGATCTCCCGCAAGCTGCTGGTCCCGCGCGCCGGTGGCCAGGTCTGGGTCCCCGGCGAGGTCAGCCTCGCCCTGCGTGGCGGGCACACCACGCAGGAGCCCGTCGACGAGCTGCCGGCCCTGGCCACGTCGGCGCGCGACGAGGCGCTGATCGCGCACACCGGCGCGGGCGCCGCCTTCGAGGTCGTACGCCGCATCGAGCTGCTCCTCGACCACTGGGGGACCCACCCGCCGGCCGAGCTGCGCGCCGGTGGGCTGGGCGTGCGCGAGCTGCGCGCGGCGGCGACGCACCTCCACGTCGACGAGCCGACGGCCGCCTTGTTGGTCGAGCTGGCGGCCGAGGGTCGGCTGCTTGCCGCGCGCTACGACGATGACGGCAACCCGGTCTTCGCGCCCACCGACGAGTACGACGCGTGGTGCCGCCGCGACACCGCCGACCGATGGGTCGCCCTCGCCGAGGCCTGGCTGGCGACGCCGCGACTGGCCGGTCTGGTCGGCACCCGCGACCCGGCTGGCAAGGCCCACAACGCACTGTCGCCGGAGAACGCCAGCGTCTTCGCGGCCGAGACCCGCCGCACCGCCCTCGAGCAGCTCGCGTCGCTGCCACCCGGCGAGGTGCTCGCGGCCGGCACCGGGCCGGCCTCCCTGGCCGCGCGGCTCTCCTGGCTGCGCCCGCGCCGGCCCAAGTGGCGCGGCGACCAGGTGGCCTGGGCGTTGCGGGAGGCGACCGTCCTCGGCGTACTCGGGCTGGGCGGGCTGCCGGCGTACGCCCGCGCGCTGCTGGCAGGCGACGATGCGGCCGGGGCGCTGGCTCCACTGCTGCCTGAGCCCGTCGACCACGTGCTGCTCCAGGCCGACCTGACGGCCGTCGCGCCCGGTCCGCTCGAGCCCGAGCTGGCCCGGCGCCTGCAGGTCGCGGCCGACGTGGAGTCGCGCGGCGGCGCCACGGTCTATCGCTTCACCGGCCCGTCCGTACGCCGGGCCCTCGACCTCGGCTGGTCGGCCGTCGAGCTGCACACCTTCGTGGACGAGGTGTCCCGCACGCCCGTGCCGCAGCCGCTCACCTACCTCATCGACGACACCGCCCGCACCTACGGCACCATCCGAGTCGGCCACGCCGAGGCGTTCGTCCGCGCCGATGACGAGGCCGCCCTGACCGAGCTGCTGCTCCACCCGCAGGCCTCCACGCTCGGTCTGCGGCGGCTGGCCCCCACCGTGCTGGTCAGCAGCGCACCGCTCGACGTCCTGCTCCCGCGGCTTCGCGAGCTGGGCGCCGCGCCCGCGGTCGAGGCCCCCGACGGGTCGGTCCACATCGCCCGCCCCGACGTGCTGCGCGCCCGCACCCCCCAGTCGCGCGGCATGTCGGAGCGGGCCACCCGCGAGTCCGCCGGGGTCGCGCGCGTCGTGGCCGCCGTCCGGGCCGGTGACCGCGCGGTCGCCGAGCGGCCCAGCAGCGCACCGACCCTGACGCCGAGCGACTCGATGACGGCGCTGCGTCAGGCGGTCGCCAAGGGCTCGACGGTGCTGATCGGCTATGTCGACAACCACGGCACCAGCACCGAGCGCATCGTCGACCCTCTCGGCCTCGAAGGCGGCCGGTTGACCGCACACGACCACCGCAGCGAGGAGGTCCGCACCTTCGCCGTGCACCGGATCACGGTGGTCAGCCCCGTGACGGCACCGACCTAGGATCGAGAGATGGACTTCGTCCGCTACGCCGAGGCGTCGGCCCGCCTGCTCAACGCCGACCCAGCCGACGTCGACGCCCTGGTCGCGACGCTCGACGGCCGCGAGTGGCTGCATCCCCAGGTGACCGAGCGCGACGTTGCCGTCGTACGCCGATTCCTGCGCGGCCTGCGCCCCGTCTTCGACGCCGCCGACGCCGACCAGGTGAAGCAGACCATCGAGCTGCTGAACGCCCTGATGGTGCAGCACCCGCTCACCCCGCGGATCTCCGACCACGACCCCGACGACCTGCACCTGCACGTCGCCACCCGGGCCGCGAGCGTGGCCGAGCTGCTCATCGGCGAGTCGCTGCTCGGGCTCGCCACGCTGGTCTGCGACCTGGGGCCTACCCGCCTCGGCGTCTGCTCCGCCGCCAACTGCACCAACGTCTACGTCGACACCTCGCCCAACCATTCCCGCCGCTACTGCTCGGACCGCTGCTCCTCGCGCGCCAACGTGGCGGCGTACCGGGCCAGGCAGAAGGCCGCGTCTGTCGCTGGTTGAGGAGGTTGCGCTCGCAGCCGTCTCGAACCATCGCCATAGGGGTCCTTGGTTTCGTGACAGGCGCTAGCGCGCCTTCCTCGACCAGCGGAGTAGCCCAACCAGCGGACTCCTAGACTCGGTGGGTGAACGAGGGCCCCCTGATCGTCCAGAGCGACAAGACGTTGCTGCTCGAGGTCGACCACGAGCGGGCGGCCGACTGCCGCAAGGCGATCGCCCCGTTCGCCGAGCTGGAGCGCAGCCCCGAGCACATCCACACCTACCGACTGACGCCGCTCGGGCTCTGGAACGCTCGGGCCGCGGGCCACGACGCCGAGCAGGTGATCGACACGCTGCTGGCGTTCAGCCGCTACGCCGTCCCGCACGCCCTGCTCGTCGACATCGCCGAGACGATGGCCCGCTACGGCCGGCTCCGGCTGGAGAAGCACCCCGTGCACGGCCTGGTCCTGGTCTCCAACGACCGGCCGGTCCTCGAGGAGGTGCTGCGCGCAAAGAAGGTCGCCGGGATGATCGGCGACCGGCTCGACGAGGACACCGTCGTGGTGCACCCGTCCGAGCGCGGGAACCTCAAGCAGGTGCTGCTCAAGCTGGGCTGGCCGGCCGAGGACTACGCCGGCTACGTCGACGGCGAGGCCCACGCGATCGCGCTGGCCGAGGACGGCTGGACCCTGCGCGACTACCAGCGCGACGCCGCGGAGTCCTTCTGGCATGGCGGTTCCGGGGTCGTGGTGCTGCCCTGCGGTGCCGGCAAGACGATCGTCGGGGCCGCCGCGATGGCCCAGGCACAGGCGACCACGTTGATCCTGGTCACCAACACGGTCAGCGCGCGCCAGTGGAAGGACGAGCTGATCAAGCGGACGTCGCTGACCGCCGAGGAGATCGGTGAGTACAGCGGCTCCGTCAAGGAGGTCCGCCCGGTCACCATCGCGACGTACCAGGTGATGACGACCCGCCGGAAGGGCGTCTACACCCACCTCGAGCTGTTCGACGCCCGCGACTGGGGCCTGATCATCTACGACGAGGTGCACCTGCTGCCCGCACCGATCTTCAGGATGACCGCCAACCTCCAGGCCCGGCGTCGGATCGGGCTGACCGCGACCCTGGTCCGCGAGGACGGCCGCGAGGGTGACGTGTTCTCCCTGATCGGCCCCAAGCGGTACGACGCCCCGTGGAAGGACATCGAGGCGCAGGGCTGGATCGCACCCGCCGACTGCGTCGAGGTGCGGGTCACCATGGGCCAGGCCGAACGCCTCGCCTACGCCACCGCCGAGCCCGAGGAGCGCTACCGGCTGGCCTCCTGCACGCCCGCGAAGACCCGGGTGGCCGAGGCGCTGGTGGCCAAGCATCTGGGCGAGCCGACGCTGGTCATCGGGCAGTACCTCGACCAGCTCGACGAGATCGGCGCCGACCTCGACGCGCCGGTGATCAAGGGAGACACCCCCGTCAAGGAGCGCCAGCGGCTCTTCCAGGCGTTCCGCTCCGGCGAGATCTCCCTGCTGGTGGTCTCCAAGGTCGCCAACTTCTCGATCGACCTGCCCGAGGCGGCCGTGGCCATCCAGGTGTCGGGCTCCTTCGGGTCCCGCCAGGAGGAGGCCCAGCGCCTCGGCCGGCTGCTGCGACCCAAGGCCGACGGCCGGACCGCAAGGTTCTACGCGATCGTGGCCCGCGACAGCGTCGACGCCGACTTCGCCCAGAACCGCCAGCGGTTCCTGGCCGAGCAGGGCTACGCCTACCGCATCACCGACTCCGACGACCTGCTCGCCTGAGCCGTCGGGAGGGCAACGACCCAAGCAGGACGAGGAGCGTCTTCCGAGGCGGCTGATACGTCCAGGCCCGAGATGCCGGCCGAACGGTCTAGACCGGCTGGGTGCCGGACCTTCCGGGACCGCGAAATCGTCCTAGATTGACGCCACTCGGGACCACAGGGGACCACGCGCTCTAGGGGGAGCCAATGAGAGTCATTGCAGGACGCAGGAAAACGACCCGAGGCCTGGCGATCGTCGGCTGCGTCGCCGCGCTCAGCCTCGTGTCGGCCGGGATGGCCGTAGCGGCCGTCTCGAACACGACGGACGCCCTTGGCTTCGCCAGCGCCATCACCGACCCGATGGCGCCGACAGGGGCCGCCTTCGGGGTCAACTACACGTGCCCGGCAGAGGACCCCGCCACGGTCGAGGAGGAGCCCTGCCCGACTGCGATCGGCAACACCCCACTCGCGGGCTTCCCGACCTCTGGGGCGACCTACGGCATCCTCTCGAGCGGCAACGCGGCGTTCGCCGACGACGCCAACACCGAGGGCAACAAGGGTTACGACTGGGGCGTGACGAACGGCCCGATCGGCCCTTCGGTGCACGACTACCAGATCGCACGCATCGACCTGCCTGCCGCGACGACGTCCTGCCTGGCGTTCGACTTCCGCTTCATGTCGGACGAGTACCCGGAGTTCGTCGGCACCAACTACAACGACGCGTTCGTCGCCCAGCTCAACACCTGGAACGTCGTCGCAGACTCCGCCACCCAGACCGTCAACGCGCCGGGCAACTTCGCCGGCGGCGCCGGCGACGTGATCTCGGTCGACGGCGGTGGCCCGAGCGCCATGGTCGACTCGGCCGGGCTCGGCGTCACCTATGACGGCGCGACCCCGCTGCTGACCGCGCGGACGCCGGTCACCCCGGGTGCGACGAACTCGCTCTTCCTGACGATCTTCGACCAGGGTGACGGGATCCTCGACAGCGCCGCGTTCGTCGACAACCTGCGCTACGAGAACATCGACCCCGCCAAGTGCAAGTCGTTGTCTCTCGACCCGTACGACGGCACGACCGGTATCAACCTGGTGGCGGGCAACCCGCCCAAGCTGTCGAAGAACCTGAAGACGCTCACCGTGCCCGCCGAGTGCAACCTGCCGCCCGGGCCGATCTCCTGCAACGTGACCGCTGCAGCGGCGTTCACGGCGTCGAAGGGCCGCATCACGACCCACCAGGAGCGCAGCGCCTTGCTGGCGAGCACGCCACTGGCAACGGGAGCCGCCAACATCCCGCCCAGCACCGTCGCGAACATCGCGATGGGCACGACCAAGGCTGGCGTCAAGGCGGTCAAGGCCGCGATCGAGAAGCCCGCGAAGCTGAAGGCCCAGGCCAAGAAGCTGCTCAAGAAGGCCAAGAAGCTGCGGGCCGAGGGCAAGGCCGACAAGGCCAAGAAGCTGGAGAAGAAGGCGAAGAAGCTCAAGAAGCGCGCCAAGAAGCTCCAGAAGAAGCCGCTGGGCGTCATCACCATCACGGTGACCAACGCAGCCAACGGGGTGTCGCAGTCGTTCACCTCGACGCTGAAGCGCCCGTGACGCACGGCTGATCGAGCAACACGCGAAGGGCGGCCCTCGGGCCGCCCTTCGTGGCTTTCCGGACCCGTCCTCAACCTCCTGGACCGTAGGCTCGACAACATGCCAGGAGTTCGCGAACGCCTCGGCGCCGAGCTCTTCCGCAGGGTGGCCGGGCCCGACGGGTCGCGCCACCGCGAGCGGATCCACGGCACCCCCGGCCCCCGCTGGTTCCCCGCCGACAGCGCGATTGCGCGGGTGCACGGCGACGCCTCGATGTTCGTGGGAGGCATCCGGGCCGTGCTGCTCCAGACGATGCACCCAGCGGCGATGACCGCCGTGGCCGAGCACTCCGGCTATCGCGGGGACATGTGGGGCCGGCTGGCCCGCACCAGCCGCTTCCTCGCCGTCACCACGTTCGGCACCGAGCGGCATGCCGAGCAGGCCGTCGAGGCGGTCCGGAGCATCCACGAGCGCGTCGTCGGCACGCTGCCCGACGGGACGCCGTACGCCGCCACCGACCCGCACCTGCTGCGGTGGGTGCACGTGGCCGAGATCGAGAGCTTCCTGCTCGCCCACCAGGTCTACGGCGCCAAACCCCTGGACGAGCAGGGCCGCGACGACTACGTCGCCCAGACCGCGGTCATCGCTCGCAAGCTCGGGGTCATCGACCCGCCGACGACCGTGGCCGAGCTGGACGTCGCGATCGCCGAGTTCCGTCCCGAGCTGGCCGGCACCCCGCAGGCCCGCGAAGCCGTCTCGTTCCTGGTCTGGCACCCCGACCTGCCGTGGGCCGCCCGCCCGGCGTACGGCGCGCTGGTGGCCGCCGCAATCGGGCTGATGCCGGTCTGGACGCGCGTCCCTCTCAGACTGCCCTGGCTGCCGATCAGCGAGCGCACCGTGGTGCGGGTGCTGGGGTCCGCCGCGACCGGCACCATCCGCTGGGCGATGACGGCACCCCCACGCGAGCCGATCGACCGGGCCGAGACCGCACCCGCCTGACGCGCTAGCCGGCCGCGACCAGGGCGTCGCCGAGGGCCGTGCGCCAGTAGAGGACCTCGCGGCCCGATCGTCGCCGGATCACCACGCCGGCCTCGAGCAGCACCTTGAGATGGCTGCCGACCGATCCGAGCGCGAGCCCGCTGAGCGTCGCCACCTGGGAGGTGCTGCGCGGGACCTCGAGCAGGGTGAGCACGGCGGCCCGGTTGGCGCCCAGGAGCGGTCCGAGCCCAGCGGTGCTGGCGGCGTCGACGGGCGCGAGCCGACCCGCGACCGGGTAGTAGACGGCGTAGCGGTCGTCCTGCCAGCCGACCCAGCTGCCGTCGGTGTGGGTCGGCACGAAGACGAGGCGACTGCCGACCGGGAGGGTGCGCGTCGGCAGGTCGTAGCGGTTGATCCGCAGCTGCCCGTCGCCGACCCACTCGCGGTCGCGACCCAGGTCGCGCAGCACCACCGCCCAGCCGTGCCGGGCCAGCTGGGCGGTGCGAGCCACGATGTCGGCGCGCAGGATCCGCTCGCGCCGGCCCCAGTCGGTCTCCAGCGTGTGCGTCCACAGCCAGCTCACGACGTCCACCGCAACGTCGCGCAACCCCGGTCGCAAGAGGGGCGGCGCCAGGTCGGCGCGGGTGGTCTCGCGCAGATCGGCCCTGAGCTCGTCGTCGGTGAGCCCCCGCAGGTGGTCGAGCTCCTCCTCGAAAGTCGGGTCCGGGCTCTCAGGCGGCAGGCTGAGGTAGTCGGCCATCCAGCCGGCGAGCCCGGGCCGCGCGTTCCTGAAGCTGGCCGCGACCAGGTCGGCCGCGGCCGGGCGCTCGGACAGCCAGGCCCGGAACGCCGCCCCGTGCGCCGCGCCGAAGGCGCGCTGCTCGGGCGAGCGTGGCTGGGTGAGCGCGCCCAGGGCGCCGGTCACCTCGGCCTTCGGCGACAGCGCGAACCGACTGCCGGCGAGGACGTCGGACGGAACCCGCCAAGTGCCCATGTTTCGCCTCCTGGCGAAACATTAGCGCCGGCCGCCGCGGGACTCCAGAGTTGTGGCGTGAGGACCTATCGGGAGCTGTTCGCGATCGGCGAGTTCCGCACCCTGTTCACGACCACGTCGCTCAACGTCGCGGCGGGCTCCGTCGGCAGCCTGGCCCTGGGCACGCTGACGTACGCCGAGACGGGCTCGCCGGTGCTCAGTGCGTTCGTGATGTTCGGCGGACCGCTGGTGCGGCTGGTGTCGTCGTGGTTCCTGCTGAGCCTGGCCGACCTGTGGCGGCCACGCACCGCGATGATGCTCGCGGCCGCGATCATGGGCGTCGGGACGGCGGCGCAGGCCCTGCCTGGCCTGCCGATCGGCGTACGGCTGCTGTTCATCATCGTCCCGTGGATCCTGCTGTCGGCCACCGGCGGAAGCATGGTCGCGCTGGTCGCCGACATCGTGCCCGAGGGTTCGTTCGTCTTCGCGCGCGCCACCATCAACATCGCCGTCGGCGTCATGCAGATCGTCGGCTACGGCGTCGGCGGACTGCTGCTCCTCAACTTCACGACCACCCAGCTCTTCATCGGGGCTGCGGTGACGGAGCTGGTCGTCGTGGTGCTGATCCGCTTCGGACTGGCCGACCACCCGCCGCGCGCCACCGGCCGCGCCGTGCAGCGCAGCCGCGCGGTCAACCGCCTGCTGCTGGGGTCGCGCACTCTGCGGCCGGTCTATCTGGCGCTGTGGGTGCCCAACGGGCTCGTCGTCGGATGCGAGGCCCTGATCGTCCCGTACGCCGGCCGGGCCGCGGGCTACCTCTTCGCCGCGACTGCTGTCGGCATGCTGGCCGGCGACGTGCTGATGGGCCGCGTGGTGCCGCCTCACCTGCGGGACCGGCTGGTCGAACCCGCTCGACTGCTGCTGGCCGTGCCCTGGTTGGCCTTCTTCCTGCAGCCCTCGATCATCGTGGCCTGCGCGCTCGCGGCCGTCGCCTCGGTCGGCTACTGCGCGAGCCTGCCGCTGCAGGAGCGGTTGGTGACCCGCACCTCGGCAGACATCCGGGGCCACGTGCTCGGTCTCCACGGACTGGGCATGACAGCCATGCAGGGCGTCGGCGCGCTGCTCGCCGGCACCGTCGCCACGCTGCTCGGCTCGGACGCGCACGCGGCGGGCACCGCCATCGGGCTGATGGCGGCGGCCTCGGTGTTGGTCACGCTCGCGCTCGTGCCGGGCCTGAGGCGCAGCCGCCAAGACGTTCCGGTGCAGGTGCTGACGCTCGCGTCGCCCGGCTGACCGCGGGTCCGCTGCGCACGTCTGGCCGGACCACAGGTCTGGACCGGTCGACCTCAGATGGGACCGAATCGTCCCCCCTACGGCTACGTCGCATAGCCCAGAAGGGCTATGTCGACGCCATCTGGCCACCAGCGCAGCACATCGGCTCGCATAGTTCACATCGCAGGGGAAGCAACAAACACGGGGGTGTTTCAAACATGGACCAGGTCATTGAACCGTCCTACGCCACACTCAGCGACCTCACCGGTCGCGAAGTCAGCGTGGTGCCGTGCGTGCTCGACGGCGGCGGCCTCGTGCCGCTGACGCTCGAGTGCCTGACGACACCGGTGTGCCACGACGGGTCCACGACGTTCAGCGTCCTGCTGACAGGTCCTGCAGCCGAACCGTTGGCGCCCGGCCGATACCTGGTCCACCACGGTGACTCCGCCTTCGTGCTCTCCCTTGAGTGGTTCGCACGCGAGATGCGTTTCATGCACTACGAGGCCTACCTCACCGAGGCCGCCTGAGCCCCCCACCCCCCCACCGGTCGCACCGCCGGCGAGGATTTCCCCCCACCCTCGCCGGCGGTGAACCGGAGCAGCTCGGCTCCTCACGCCACCAGCCAGCACCGTCTCGGCCAGCACCCACGCAGCCCCCCTCCCCCAGCGTCGCCGGCGAGGAACTCCCCCCATCCTCGCCGGCGGTGGAACCCCCCAGACCGCCCCCATCCCCCAGCGTCGCCGGCGAGGAACTCCCCCCACCCTCGCCGGCGGTGGGGGATCGAGCGGGCACCATGGTGTCCGTGAGCGAACTCGGGGCGGCCGCGGTCGCCGATCTCTTCGACCTCGGTGCCGACGCCCGGATGGGCGACGTGGTCGCCCGCGGCGTGCAGGGCCACATTCGTCGCCTCGACACCGACCGCGGCGCGTTCGCGGTCAAGGAGTCGTTCGAGGGCGTCGACGACGACGAGGCCGAGGCGTCCGCCAATTTTCAGGCGCGCTGCTACGAGGCCGGGGTGCCGTGCCCGCTGCCGGTCCCCGACCGCGAGGGCCGCTATCTCAGCGAGGTCGACGGCGTCGCGGTGCGCGTGCTGACCTGGGTCGACCTCGTCGACCCGGACCCGCTGCTGGACCCGGTGGCCGTGGGCGAGACGCTGGCGCGGCTGCACGCCGTACGGACGCCGGTCCGCGAGGAGCCGCATCCCTGGCACACGGAGCCGGTCGGCGCTGCGGAGTGGCGGGCACTGGTCAAGGCAAGCAAGGCGGGTGGGGCGCCCTTCGCCGATCGGTTGGCCGCCCTGGTGCCCGACCTGCTCGCCGCCGAGGCGCATGCTCACCCCGATGCGGTCTCGCCAGGTGCTGCACCTGGATCTGTGGGCCGACAACCTGCGGTCCGAGCCTGGCGGTGCACCCTGCGTGATCGACTTCGACAACGCCGGCCCCGGCGACCCCGACCGCGAGCTGGCGATGGTGCTCTTCGAGTTCGGCCGGGACGTGGGGCCCCGCATCCGCACCCTGGCCGCGGCGTACGCCGAGTCCGGCGGCGCGGGCCGCGTCACCCGCCGGGAGGACTTCGGCCTGCCCGTCGCCCAGCTGCACCACATCTGCCGTTTCCAGGTCCAGGGCTGGCTGGCCGCCCGCGACCCCGAGGCGCGTGCCCGGGCGCACGCGGCCGTCTTGGAGTTCATCGACCTGCCCCTGGACGTCGCGATGATCGACCGGATCCTCGACGAGCTCGGTTCCTCCTGAGGATCGCCAGGTGGGTGGCCTAGCCTCGGTCGGGTGGGGAGGCCGGCAGTCGCGCGCGCGTGGCATCTGGTCACCTTCGCCGTCGCCGTCTTCGCCCTGGTGTTCCAGCTCTGGCTGATCATCCGCGGCGACAGCGTGCTTGACGAGACTTCAGCCCCGACCCTGGCGGAGCGGATCCGCCGCTACTTCTTCTTCTTCACCGTCCAGTCCAACATCGCTGTGGCCTGGGGGCTGCTGCTCGTGCTCCGCAGGCCCGACGTCGACACCCGTGTCTTTCGCGTGGTGCGGCTCGCGTCGATCGTCGGCATCACCGTCACCGGCGTCGTGCACTGGTTCTTCCTGCGCCCGATCCTCGATCTCGAGGGACCGTCGTACCTGGCGGACAAGCTGTTGCACGTCGCCGTCCCGCTGCTGGCCGTCATCGGGTGGCTGCTCTTCGGGCCTCGCGGCCGTCTGCGGCGGTCCGACATCCTGCCCACCGTGGCCTGGCCCATCCTCTGGCTGGTGGTCACGCTGGCGGTGGGACCGATCGCCGGCTACTACCCCTATCCCTTCGTCGACGTCGACGAGCTCGGCCTCGGCGCGGGTGCTTCTCAACTGCCTGGGCGTGGCGATGCTGTTCTGCGCGCTGTGTTTCGGAGCCTGGTGGCTCGACCGACGGTTGCCAGGCTCCCCTAATCCGAGTGACACCGAGGCCAGCCGGGCGTAGGGTCCTGCGGCTCCCAACCCTCACCCGCCGCGCGGAGGTCTCGCCATCCCGACCGAACGAGCACCCGATCCCGACCCGGCTCACCAGCTCCGCGAGGAGCAGACCCACCTGATCGACTCCCGCACCCAGCTGCAGCGGATGCGCGCGCGCACCGCGGCCATGGACGCCTCGGCCGGCGGCGACTGGGTGAGCCGGGAGTTCTTGAAGTCCACGTTCGTGCTGCGGATGCGGCAGCTGGCCGACGACCCGACCGTGCCGCTGTTCTTCGGCCGGCTCGACTACGCCGACGACGATGGTGGCGACTTCGGCCCGTTCCACATCGGGCGCCGCCACATCAGCGACACCGAGGGCGAGCCGATGGTCATCGACTGGCGAGCGCCGGTGAGCCTGCCGTTCTACCGCGCGACCCGCACCGAGCCGATGGGCGTGCGCCGCCGGCGTCGGTTCGGCTTCCAGCACGGCGCGCTCACCTCGTTCGAGGACGAGGACCTCGCCGGCGCCGCAGGCCCGGAGTTCTCGGCGATCCTCGAACAGGAGATCGAACGGCCGCGCGTCGGCCCGATGCGCGACATCGTGGCCACCATCCAGCCCGAGCAGGACGTGATCGTGCGGTCCGACCTCTCACAGTCGATCTGCGTCCAAGGAGCACCGGGCACCGGCAAGACGGCCGTCGGCCTGCACCGGGCGGCGTACCTCCTCTTCGCGCATCGCGAGCAGCTGACCCGCCAGGGCGTGATGGTGGTCGGGCCCAACGCCAGCTTCCTGCGCTACATCCGCGACGTGCTGCCGGCACTCGGCGAGGTCGAGGCGACGCAGTCGACGATCGCCGAGCTGGCCGAGAGGCAGCTGCGCGAGCTGAACCCCAAGTGGGCCATCCGCGGCGAGGAACCCGCCGACGTCGCGACTCTCAAGGGCGACGCCCGGCTGGCCGAGGTGCTGAGCCGGGCGCTGTGGTCGCAGGTCACCATGCCGACCGAGGGGCTCGTGGTGCCGCGCGGAGCCCGGCGTTGGCGGGTGGCGACCTACGAGGTCGAGGAGCTGGTCACGTCGTTGCGCGGGCGTGGAGTTCGGTACGGCGCGGCCCGCGCGATGGTGCCGCAGGCGCTCGCGCACCGGATCCTCGTGCGGATGGAGCTGGCCGGCGACTCCCCCGACGACCGGGTGCAGAACGCCGTCGCGCGCAGCAAGCCGGTCAAGGACTACGCCGCCGCGCTGTGGCCGGCGGTGGAGCCTGCCCGCCTGGTGTGGCGGCTGCTCAGCGATGCGGCGTTCCTCGCCGCCGCGGCCGATGGCGTGTTGACCGAGGAGGAGCAGGCGGCGCTGCTGTGGCCCAAGCCGCCGAAGAGCCCCGCCTCGACGCCGTGGACGCTGGCCGAGGCGATCCTCGTCGACGAGGCCAGCGACCTGGTGGAACGCACCGGCTCGGTCGGCCACATCGTCGCCGACGAGGCCCAGGACCTCTCGCCGATGATGCTGCGGGCGCTGGCCCGCCGGTCGTCCACGGGCTCGCTGACGGTCCTCGGCGACCTGGCCCAGGCCACCACCCCGTGGGCGACGCGTTCGTGGGCCGAGGCCCTCGGTCACCTCGGCAAGCCCGACGCCCACATCGAGCAATTGACCCGGGGCTTCCGAGTGCCCGGCGAGGTCATCGAGTACGCCGCCCGCCTGCTGCCGGTGATCGCACCCGGGCTCGAGCCGCCGACGTCGGTGCGCCGGACCCGTGGCGAGCTGGAGATCGTGCCGCTCGTCTCGTCGATCGACATCATCGAGCGCGCGATCGGGCGCGAGGGCTCGATCGGTGTGATCCTCCCCGACTCGCTGGTCGACGGCCTGCTCGCCGAGCTGACCGCGGCCGGGGTGCCGTACGGCGTCATCGGCCGCGACCCGGAGCCGGCCGGGGCTGCGGACGAGGTGTGCGATCGGCGAGACGGAGTTCGACCAGCACCTCGACGTGGTCCCCGCGTCGCTCGCCAAGGGCCTGGAGTTCGACCACGTCGTACTGCTGGAACCCGCCGCGATCGTCGCCGGCGAACCCGACCGCGTGACCGGCCTGCGTCGCCTCTACGTCTGCCTCACCCGCGCCGTGACCTCGCTCGTCATCGCCCACGCCGCAGCCGCTGCCCCCAGAGCTGGATGCTCGCTGAACGGGTCGTGTGCCTGAGGACGCGCCCGGGCGCGTCGTGAGGCACACGACCCGTCTTCGTCAGCGGCGCAGCTCCGCCCGGATCTTCGCGGCCAGCGCCGGCTCGTTGGTGGTCACCGCCCAGACGTCGGAGCGCCGCAGCCAGTAGGTGAGCGAGCGCCGGCCGTCGACGGTCCACACGAGCAGCGGGAGCCGTCGGCGGCGGGCGAACCGGGCGACCGAGATCCGCGCCAGCCAGTGGTTGGCGACGACCAGGTTGGCCCGGCTGCGCACGTAGCGCCGCCCGGGGAACAGCTCGCCGAGCCGGATTGCGAGCTGCCGGCGCAGAGGTAGCCCAGCGACCGTCCGACCCAGCGACAACCCGATCATCAGCTCGAGTCCACGCACCCCGCTCCACTCCCGCAACGCCCGCGCGGCCTCCTCGCTGCCGGTGGTGACGATGATGCGTCGAGGCGGCAGCACGGCCAGCGCCGCACGCAACGCCTCGACCTGATGAGCCGTCCCGGCGATCTTCATGTCGACGTGGGCGATGACGTGGTCGCCCAGCAGGCCCAGCGCGTCGGCGTACGTCAGCCCGTGCGGGTGCAGCTCACGCCAGCGCCCGCCCGTCAGCTCCCGGATCGGGTGCGACTCCCCGTCGGCGACGAGGTCGGGATCATGGCCGAGCACGAACAGCCCGTCGATGGTGCGCCGGACGTCCATCTCGACGAGCTCGACGCCGACCGCGAGCGCTTCGTCCAGCGTGGCCCGGGCGTGCTCGAGCTCGACCCGACGACCGGCTCCGAACCGGTGCGCGCTGATGAGCGGCGTACGCATGACGGCACCGTACGGCCCCGCCTGAGACCGGGCTTGCCGACCCCGACAGCGGGGGCCACGCTGACACCGACCGACTCGACCGGGTGCGCTCGCTGGCAGATGGGGAGTCGCACGCCACCCACTACACAGAGCTGGCAATGGTGCTGGGCGTGATGCTCGTGATGAGCCTGACCCTGCTCTTCTGGGCCCGCCGCCAGGGTTGGTGGTGAGGGTCGGCAACCGCCGGTGCCGAATACTGGTCGCGTGAGCACGATCCTCAACATCCTTTGGCTGGTGCTGTGCGGCTTCTGGATGGCCATCGCCTACGTCGTGGCGGGCGTGATCTGCTGCATCCTGATCATCACGATCCCGTTCGGCATCGCGTCGTTCCGGATCGCGAACTACGCTCTGTGGCCCTTCGGCCGGACCATCGTGCGCAGGCCGACCGCCGGGGTCGCGTCGGCGATCGGCAATGTGATCTGGTTCGTGTTCGCGGGGATCTGGCTGGCGATCGGGCACGTGCTCACGGGCATCGCGCTGTGTCTCACGATCATCGGCATCCCGCTCGGCATCGCAAGCTTCAAGATGATCCCGGTGTCGCTGACCCCGCTCGGCCACGAGATCGTCGACAGCCGAGCGCTGGCCCGGTGACCAAGCCGGCCGACCGCTGGCCGCCGGGCGACGACCTGACGGCGGTTCGCGACGAGCTGCTGGCGGCGTACGGCACCGGCCGCGGCTACCACGACCTGCGGCACCTGTCCGAGGTGCTGGACCGTCTCGACGAACTGACGACTGCCGGTGAGATGTTCGACCCCGAGGTGGTGGCGCTGGCCGCGTGGTTCCACGACGGTGTGTACGACGGCCAGGCAGGCGCCGAGGAACGGTCGGCGCAGTGGGCCGAACGTGCCCTCGCCGGCCGGCCCGAGGCCGCGGAGGTGGCACGGTTGGTGCGGCTCACCGAGACCCACCGGCCCGCCGATGACGACGCGAACGGCTGCGTGCTCTCCGACGCCGACCTGGCGATCCTGGCCGCGCCGGCCGATCGCTACACGGAGTACGTCGCCGACGTCAGGCAGGAGTACGCCCACGTCCCCGACGACCTCTTCCGCGAGGGCAGGGCAGCGATCCTGCGCGACCTGCTGGCCAAGCCCGCGCTCTTCCACACGGCGTACGCGAGGAGGCACTGGGAGCCTGCCGCGCGCGCCAACGTCGCGGCCGAGCTGGAGAGCCTGCCCCAGGAGCGGTGGATTAGCAACCGACTCGCCGCCAGCTTCGGTTGCTATCCCACCGCCGCCCGGCGGCTCGCCCAAGGAGCGGTGGACCAGCAACCGTTCCACCGCATACTTCGGTTGCTATCCCACCGCCGCTTGGCCCAGACGCCTCACGTGTAGAGGCAGAACGGGTGGCCGGCCGGATCGAGCAACACCCGCACGTCGTCCTGGGGCTGGAACTCCGCGAGCGTCGCGCCGAGCTCGAGCGCGTGCTCGACGGCTGCGGACAGGTCCGAGACCTCGATGTCGAGGTGCAGCTGCATCCCCTGCTTGCCCGGCACTGCCGGCCACACGGGCGGCTCGTAGACCTCCGCCTTCTGCACCGCGATGAAGCCCACGCCCTCCCCGAAGTCGAGCGCGCCGCCGCCATCGTCCCCGAGCTTGTACGGCACCTCCAGGACCTCCGACCAGAACCGCAGCAGCACCTCCGGGTCCGGCGCCTCCAGCGCCACCCCCCACCAGTCCTTGCGCTCCCAGCGGTCGGTCGACTCGTCCTTCTTGATGCGGCCGCGCATCAGTCCTCCTCGTTCGTCGGGTCTGGCGGCCGGTGCTTGCGGCGCCGTAGCCCCGACTCGACCAGCCGTCGGATCAGCTCGCGCGAGGTCACCGGCGAGGCGCCGGCGGCGAGCATGTCGTCGTACCACTCGGACGGTACGTCGTAGTGGTCACGGTCAAAACCCCGCTCGGGTATGCCGACCAGGCGGGCGAAGGCATGCAGCTCGTCGTACGACGCGTCGCTGGCGAGGTGCGACCACAGCCGGCCGTAGCGGGCCACGGCGGGTGGGTCGATGACGATCACAGGCGGTCCATCGCGTCATCGAGCAGCGAGCGCCACGAGCGCACGTAGCCGGCGTCGACGTAGGCCTTGGCCGACCCGCCCGGGCGCACCTGTGGCCCGACGTGGAAGGCGCGCACACCCGCGCGCACCAGCCACGGCACGTGCTCGGCGCTCAGGCCGCCCCCGGGCATCATCAGCGCGGCGACGGCCGGGTCGGCCTCGGCGGTCGCCAGCAGGTCGTCGTAGCCCACCGCCATGCCGCGCGGCGAGCCCGCCGACCGCACGTGCAGCAGGCGGGGAAGCTGCACCAGCCGGCGCCACGACCTGCGCGGGTCGAGGCTGGAGTCGACCGCCCGCGTGAAGGTCCACGGCACCTCTGCCAGCCGGTCGCCCAACGCGGTGCACGTCTCGACGTCGACCTCGAGGTCGCCGTCGAGGAAGCCGTAGGCCATCCCCGTCGCGCCGCAGGCGAGGTAGTCCTCGGCCAGCCCGACGAGACGTTCGAACTCGCCGCCCGTGGTGCTCCAGGTGTCGTTGAGCCGCAGCAGGACGAACATCGGCAGGTCGGACTCCCGGCTCATCGCCGAGACGGTGGCGGGCTCCGGCGACAGCGCGCAGGCCTGGCCGCCGGCGACGACGTGGAGTCGGTCGGCGCCACCCTCGACGGCGCCGGGCACGTCTCGCGGGTGGTCGACGGCCACCTCCAGCAGCGGCGCACCCCCAGCTGTGCCAGCGCCCATGGCAGCACTGTAGGTGCAATGCGTGCGGTCCCCAGGGCACCCGAGGCAGAATCGGCAGGGTGAACTCCGCGCTCATCTTCTCGGCAAGGTCGATGGTGCTCGCAGACCTCGAGGCCCGGAAGCGCGCCACGGCGGACGCCGTCTCTGCACTCGAGGACGCGATGACGCAGCGCACGTGGTGGGCCGAGCAGTGGCCGGAGGGCGAGATGTACGTCGCCGGGCTGGTCGCCCAGGACGTCCAGGACGCCCTCCTCGAGACGGTCGGCCGGTGGCCGCTGTGCCTCGGCTGCCCTGGTCCCGAGCACGCCCTCTACATCCAGCCCGACCTCGGCGGCCCCGATCCCGTGTGGGTGTGCGAGGAGACGGGCCAGACCGTCGCCCCCCTGGGCTCCCTGGCGGGGTAGCCCCTCGCTGGTTGAGGAAGGCGCGCGAGCGCCTGTCTCGAAACCGAGGGCCTCGAAAGGCTCGACCGGCGGTGGTCGCGGCTGCCTGCTCACTCACGGGGTTTCGAGACGGTTGCTAACGCAACCTCCTCAACCAGCGGCGGAGAAAGGGTTAGGAGTCGATGCCGAGCTGCACGCGGAGCGTGTACTTGTCGGCGCGGTAGCAGGAGCGGGACACCTCGACGACGGCGTCGCCGGCGAGGGCGCGGCGGGTCTGGCGGAGCACGGCGGTGCCGGCCTTGATGCCGAGCAGGTCGGCCTCGTCGGGCGAGGCCAGATCGGCGGTCACGGTGTCCTCGGCCCAGGTGGGGCGCAGACCGCGCGCACCGAGCTCGTCGTACAGGCTGGGCGGCAACGGCGCCTGCAGGAAACCGGGGAGCATGACCTCGTTGAGGTAGGCGTCCTCGATGGCCACGACCTCGCCGTCGGCGATGCGGAGCCGCTTCCAGTGCACGACCGCGTCACCGGTGGTGATGCCGAGCGCGCGGGCCACGCCGGGACCGGCCTGGCCGAGGCGGGCGTGCAAAGTGTTGGACTCGGCGGTGTGGCCGAGGCGGGCCATGTCCTCGCTGAAGCTGGCCAGCCGGCCGATGCCACGACGAGGGCGAGCAACGAAGGAACCGCGTCCAGGGATCCGCTCCAGCAGACCCTCGGTGACCAGTGCGTCCATCGCCTGACGGACGGTCATCCGGGCGACTCCGAACTGCTGCACCAGCTCGCGCTCGGACGGTGCCGGTGCGCCGGGCTCGGCGTCGCGCACGAGGGCGCGCACGTACTCGCGCACCTGGACGTGTTTCAACGCGGCGCCTGAGGGGGGATGGAGCAGTTGTTCCACAGGACAGACCATAGGGCGATTGGGCGATCTCCGTCAGCCGTTCCCGCGAACCTTACCTATTCGGTTGCGATGGCCTGGAGGACGTCAAGCCGCCCTGCGCGCCGGGCCGGGAACACCGCCGCGAGCACACCGACCACTACCGAAGCGCCCAGGAAGACGGCCAGCTGGCCGAAGGGAAGGTCGATCACCTCGAGGCCTTCGTCGCGCACGGCGTACATCATTGCGATCCCGAAGCAGATGCCGAGGACGACGCCGAGGATCGCGCCGAGCACGGCGATCACCACGGACTCCAGGGTGATCATCGCCCGCAACTGGCCGCGGCTGAGCCCGATGGCACGGAGCAGCCCGACCTCGCGGGTGCGCTCGATCACCGACAGCGCGAGGGTGTTGACGATGCCCAGCACGGCGATCACCAGGGCGAGTCCGAGCAGCGCGAAGATCATCAGCACGAGCTGGTCGATGGGCGCCCGCTGCTCCTCTGCGAACGCCGCCTGGTCCTTCACGGTGACCACAGGCAGGTCCTTGACTACCTCGTCGAGCCGTTGCTGAAGGCCGATCGCGTCTGGCGAGGCGTCGATGATCAATGCGTTGTCGGACTTCGGGTAGCCCTGGGCAGCAAGCGTGTCCAGCGTCGTCACGGTGCTGAAGAAGATGGCCGGGTTGGGGGTGAAGATGCCGACGACCTCGAGCTCGAGGTCGCCGCGTGGCGTCTTGTTCAGCGTGTAGGTGTCGCCGACCTCGAGGTTCTCGTCGTCGGCCCAGTCCTCGTCGACGAGCGCGGTGCCGTCCGTGAAGTCGGCGGCGTCCCCTTGGGTGAGCTTGATGCCGAGGGCAGAGATGTCCGCCGGGTCGATGGCGCTCAGCGCCGAAGAAGTCATCCTTGCGCTCGGCCCGTGCCCACCGCTGTCGCGCGACGTGCTCGACGCCGTCGACCTTGGCCATCTCGGTGGCGATGCTGGGTGAGAACGGCTCGCCGAAGACGCTGCTCACCACGAAGTCGCCGACGAAGTTCTCCTCCACCGACTGGTCGACGCTGGCCTTGGCCGAACTGCCGAGGATCGCCATCGTGCACGCCAGGGCGAGTCCGATCATCAAGGCGGACGCGGTGGCCGTCGTACGCCGCGGGTTGCGCAGCGAGTTCTGCCCGGCGAGGTTGCCGACGCTGCCGAAGACCCGCCGGTACGCCGTCTGTGCGGCCGCGAGGAACGGTCTGCTGATCACCGGGCTGACCGCGGTCACGCCCAGCAGGACGACGAGAATGCCGCCGCCCAGGACGTAGCCCCCGCGCGGGATGTCGCTGAACAGGCCGGCCGCCATCGCGGCGGCACCAAGGACGACGGCGATGGTGCCGAGCACCAGGCGTCGGTGCAGCGAGCTCTCCGGCAGGGCGATGTCGTCGCGCAGCGCCTGCACCGGGGCGATCCGGGCGGTGCGGCGGGCCGGCAGGTAGGCGGCGGCCATGGTCACGGCGACGCCGATGACGTAGCACGCGAGCACCGTGCGCGGGGCGAAGATCAGCGGCTGGCCCGTGAGGTCGAGGCCGAAGTTGGCGAAGAGCGCTCGGATCGCCATGGCCAGCAGCACGCCGAGCCCCAGCCCGAGTGTCGAGCCGAGGAGGCCGACGACGAAGGCCTCGATCAGCACCGACCGGGTCACCTGTCTCTTGGAGGCGCCGAGCGCTCGCAGCAGCGCGAGCTCGCGGCTGCGCTGGGCGACCAGGATCGAGAAAGTGTTGACGATGAGGAAGGCGCCGACCACCAGCGAGATGCCGGCGAAGATCAGCAGGAACGTGCGCAGGAAGCTGATGGCCTCCAGCAGGTCGGACGCGCTCTCGTCGGCGGCCTTGTCGCCCGTGACCGCCTCGAAGCCCTCGGGCAGCTGCTCGGCGACCTCGTCGCGGAGCTGTTCCTGGGACACCCCGTCCCGCGCCGTGACCCACAGATCGGTGTAGGCGTCCTCGCCCTCGAGGAAGAGCTTCTGCGCGGTCGGCACGTCGAAGACCGCCAGTGTCGCGCCGTTGAGCGACCCGCCCTCCGGGAAGTCGAGAAGGCCCACGAGCGTGGGCGTCAGCAGCGCCTGGTTGGACGCCGTGACGATGTGCACCTGGTCGCCGACGAAGTAGCCCGACCGTTCGGCGGTCTTGGCGTCGAAGACCACCTCGTCGGGACCGTGCGGCTCGCGGCCCTGGAAGAGCGTGAGGCCGGTGAGCCCGTGGCCTGCGGGTGCGTCGGAGTAGCTGCCGCCGATGGCCGGCGGGCCGGATCCGCCCACCACCTTGTTGTCCTTGTCGACGACGTAGACGCCGAAGGCGGTGACGTTGCCGTCGACCCGGGCGGCGTCGGGGACACTCTGCAGGTCGTCGAGCACGGACGCGGGGACCGTCACGGTGGACGGCGTACCGTCCTGGCTGCCGTTGGCCGGCCGGACGACCACGTCGCCGACGGTCGAGGCGAACAGCGCGGTGAAGCTGCGGCCCAGCGTGTCGGAGAAGATCAGCGAGCCGCCCACGAACGCCACCCCGAGCACGATGGCGAACGTGCTCATCAGCAGGCGCAGCTTGCGCCCCATCAGGCTCTTGAGGGCTGCCTTGACCATCGTCAGACGCCCTCGGGCCCGGCGCTCATCCGGGTCATGATGTCGAGCACCTGGTCGCGGCTGGGGTCGCGCAGCTCGTCGACGACGCGGCCGTCGGCGAGGAAGACGACGCGGTCGGTGTACGACGCGGCGATGGGGTCGTGGGTCACCATCACCACGGTCTGGCCGTGCTCGGTGACGCTGCGGCGCAGCAGCTCGAGCACCTCGGCGCCCGAGCGGGAGTCGAGGTTGCCGGTGGGCTCGTCGGCGAAGACGATCCGCGGTCGGCTGACCATCGCTCGGGCCACCGCGACCCGCTGCTGCTGACCGCCGGAGAGCTCGTTGGGCTTGTGGGTGAGCCGGTCACCGAGCCCGACGGTGGCGATGACGGAGTCGTACCAGTCCCGGTCGGGCTTGCGGCGCGCGATCGCGAGCGGCAGCAGGATGTTCTCCTCGGCCGTCAGCGTCGGCACCAGGTTGTAGGACTGGAACACGAAGCCGATCTCGTCGCGGCGCAGCCGGGTCAGGCCCTTGTCCTTGAGGCGGCTCAGGTCCTGCTCGCCGATGAACACCGACCCGGAGTCGGCGGTGTCGAGCGCGGCGCAGCAGTGCATGAGGGTCGACTTGCCCGACCCGCTGGGCCCCATCACCGCGGTGAACTCACCGGCCGCGAGGTCGAGGCTCACGTCGTCGAGCGCCTTGATCCGGGCCTCGCCCGTGCCGTAGGTCTTGGTCAGGTTGACGACGCGCGCCGCGGGTGTCGGGGTGATGGCGCCGTCGGCAACCGCGGCCTGAGGAGAGGTCATGGTCGCAAGGGTCGCAAGGTCGACCAACCCGCGGCTACCGGGTTCCCCCGGACTGGACCCCGAGATTGCCCGGTCTCGAGACGCGCTCGCGCCTGTCAGGAACGACCGCCTCTCGAACAAACGTTCGATCACGGCGTACAGTGTCGTCATGGACTTCCAGAGCACCCTCTTCGAGGGCGGCGTCGCGACCGCACCCGGGGTGCGGTCGCTCGACGGTGCCCGCCGCACCCCGCTGACCCGCGGCGCCTGGGTCGACGTGCTGCCCAACTTCGTCGTCGGCGCCGACGACGTCCTCGAACGCCTCGTCGCCGACGTGCCGTGGCGGGCCGAGCGTCGGCAGATGTACGACCGGATCGTCGACGTCCCACGGCTCGTGCACACCTACGTCGTCGACGAGGACCTCCCCCACGAGCTGCTGACCACGGCCCGCGAGGCTCTCAGCGACCACTACGAGCCCCAGCTCGGCGAGCGGTTCGTGACCGCCGGCTGCTGCTTCTACCGCGACGGCCGCGACTCCGTCGCCTGGCACGGCGACACGATCGGCCGGGGCAAGACCACCGACACCATGGTCGCCATCGTCTCCTTCGGCGACCCGCGCCGGCTGGCGTTGCGCCCTCGCGGTGGCGGCGACTCCATCGGCTTCGAGATGGGCCACGGCGACCTGCTCGTGATGGGCGGCTCCTGCCAGCGCACCTGGGAGCACTCGGTGCCCAAGGTGGCCCACGCCGGCCCCCGCATCTCCGTCCAGTTCCGCCCGCTCAACGTGTTCTGACGGCCGTGCGATGAGTCTCGACCGCGGGAGCGGTCTGCCCGCTTGGAGGTGTTACCGACATGGAAGCCGCCCTGTTCGCCGGCGTCGCGGTGAGCGACTTCGACCGAGCCGTCGCCTGGTTCGAAGCACTGCTTGGGGAGCCGGCGACGTTCGAGGCTCATGACACGGAGCGGTGTGGGACCTGGCCGAGCACCGGTCGATGTACGTCGTGCTGCGGCCCGAGCGCGCCGGCCACGCCCTGGTGACGGCGTTCTTCCTGACCCCGCTGACCTCGATGCCTTCGTGGCGGCCGCCGCGTCCCGCGGCATCGAGCCGACGACGCAGGAGACGTATGACAACGGCGTCCGCAAGGTGACCTACCACGACCCCGACGGCAACGAGATCGGCTTCGGCAGCATGCCGGTCGAAGCCGCGGACGGCGGCTAGGCCGCTGCCCGCACGTGCCGAACCGCCTTCGATGGCCCCGAGCGCCGGATGGGCCTACTGTGAGCGAGGCGCGGGTGCGAGTCTGGGATTCCCTGGGATGCCGCTCCGGGCCCTTGGAGGCGCCCGATGGCGACCCGATCCTCAACCGCAGGACACGCGAAGGTCCTGCTGTCCGCCCTCGCACTTGCCGTGAGCCTGGTCCTGGTGCCCGCTGAGGCATCCCCGATCGAGACCGCTGCCGCGAACGACGCCGTCGCCGCCGTGGCCATTCCGGACGTGCTCAAGGGCGACACCTGGTTGCAGCACCACCGCGACGACCTGATGCCCTACTGGGACATGCCCGCAGCACTGGGAGATCCCGTGGGGAACTTCCCATCGTTCCGCGGCCAGCACGGCGAGCTGCTCCGACCCTGAACACCCAGCGCGGCCTATCGACACTGGCTCGCGGCGTCTACGGCTACTCCTTGGCGTTCATGCTCACCGGCGAGGAGCGCTACCTCACCTACGCCCGAGGCCGGAATCGACTGGATCAACGCCAACGCCAAGGATCCGGTGCCACGGCGGCTACTTCGGCGTGCTGACCGCGAAGGCAACCCCGGTCAACCCGCTGGCCAACAAGGATGTGTTCGACCTCGCGTCCCTGGGGCTGGCCTACGGCATGTACTTCAACGTGACCCGTGACCCGTCGGCGGAGGCGGATCTGCTGGCGGTCCGCGACCTGTTGTTCGACAAGTACTACGACGCTGTGGGGAACCGCATCAAGGACTCCCTCACCTACGACCTGCTCACCGAGGTCGACACGGGGGCAACGGCGGCGACATCACCGACCTGCTCGTCCCTGGGACCGCCATGTTCTTGCCGAACGCGCCCTGCTCTCCGATCCAGCCAGGCGGGAGCAGTTCCGGAACGACCTGCGGCGGGTCACCGAGATCCTCATCGCCCGCCACAAGAACAGCGCGGCGGCCTCCAACAGGTGGTGGTTCTGGGGTCGCACCTCCGATTCGGCCATTCGGCGCGCCCAGACCGACTTCGGCCACAACATCAAGAGCTACGAGATGATCTACAACGCGGACCAGGTCTTCCCGACCGCCCGTGGGCAGGGTTCACCGACGACCGGGATCGGATGCTGATCGACCGCGCGTGGGACGACCCCGACCGCCCGCTGGAACCAGCGACTCCTCAACTTCGGGCCGGCGCGGTCGAACACGACAGCGAGTGGTGGGTGCACGCGGAGGCCGACCAGACTCTTGCGGCTCTCGACCTGGGCAACGCCTTCGCCTACCGGGACCAGCTCGCCAGGAGTGCCCAGAGTTCCTCGACGTGTACGTCGACCAGCCCGTCCTCTCCCGCCCGCGAGACCTTCGCGAGTGCTCGCGCGCGTCGCGCCGAGGCAACGACGCACCGCAAGTCGTTCTTCGGCAAGAACATGCTGCATGCCCACGAGCATGCGCTGATCATGTTCCTTCACGGGCGGCGCTGGCGGGCAGCCCGCGCGCCTCTACTACGCCTTCCCTCAGGACCAGGTGCTGACAGCGGTCGCGAAGCCGTACTGGTTCGACGCAGCCGCTGAGTCACGGATCGTGTCCCACGACCTGACCACCTTGCCGGGGCACCGAGTCGTGGAGGTCAGCTTCGAAGGCATCGGACTGGTGCCTGCCCCGCCGTATCCCGCTCCCGACGACCACTCCGCGCCAGCCACCGTCGCCACGGTGTCCCCCGCTGCGAGCGGGGCCGGCTGGCACCACGGAGAAGTGACGGTGTCACTGTCGGCCAGCCGACGATCTCGTCGGCGTGAAGGAGATCCACGTCCGCATCGAGGAAAGCAACGGCGCACTCCCCGGCACTGCGTTCATCGATCCCGGGGCGGAGTTCGCGGTTCCTCCCCTCTCGACAGAGGGCCAGTACGAGATCACCTACTTCGCCATCGATCGACTCGGCAACGAGGAGTCGCCACAGACGCTCGACGTACGGATCGACCTGACACCTCCGACCATGAACGGCTTTCCAACGGCACCATGCGTGATCTGGCCGCCCAACCACAAGATGGTTCACGTGGCCGACGTGGCCGGAGCCGACGCGTTGTCTGGGATCGCGAACGTCCAGGTGACGGGCACGTCAAGTGAGCCCGCCGCCCCCGGCGACATTCGCATCGTCAAAGGCAGCGTCGACCTCCGGGCGACCCGGGCTGGCCACGGTGACGGTCGGACCTACACCCTCGTGGTGAGCGCCACCGATCGGGCCGACAACACGTTGACCGAGACTGCCACCTGCCTGGTTCCGCACGACCGAGGTCGCTAGCCGCCCACGGCGGTGCGGCTCACACCGGCAGGTCCCCCATCCCCAGGTCGGCGTTCGGCGTCCCCACGGAGGCGTGGATCTGGACGAACTTCCAGCCGTCGGCCTCGCGGCGAAGGGCCCCCGTCATGCGCACCGAGACCGAGCCGTCGTCCACGGCCAGCGTGCCCCTCGTCTCGAACCACCCGAAACCCTCGGCGCCGTAGCCCCGCAGGTGCTCGATGTCCAACGGGAACCCGCCTAGCGCCTCCAGCTGCGCCGCCAGCGCGGCGGTCGACGCTTCGCGGCCATCCCACCACTCGCCGTCGTCGGTCCCGATGACGGCCGACACCTCGCTCGCCATCAGATCCCGCGGTAGCAGCCCCGTCCCCGCGCCGCATCGCGTCCAGCATCGCGGTGGCAGCTGCCTCGACCTCAGCGCTTCTGTCCATGTGATGCCTCCCTGCTCTTGGGGGCCTCGCATCCTCGGCCCAAGGGCGGTCAGAACTCGACGCGCGGCGCCTCGGTGGAGCCGGCGGGTGCCTCGTAGAACTCGCGGGTGTGCACGCCGGCGATGCCGGTGAAGAACATCCACGGGATGGTGCGGCACAGGGTGTTCAGCTTGGCGACGGCGTCGTTGTAGTACTGACGGGCAAAGGAGATCTGGTTCTCGGTGTCGGCGAGCTGCTTTTGGAGATCCAGGAAGTTGGTGTTGGCCTTCAGGTCGGGGTAGGCCTCGGCGACCGCGTTGATCTTGACTAGCGCCTGCTGCATGGCGGCGTCGGCGGCGGCCTTCGCCGGTACGTCGTCGCTCTTCGCGGCCGCGGCGAGACCGGCGCGCGCCTTGGTGATCTCCTCGAAGACCTCCTTCTCGTGCGCGGCGTACCCCTTGACCGTGTCGACCAGGTTGGGGATCAGGTCGGCGCGGCGGGTCAGCTGTACGTCGATGCCGCCCAACGCCTCCTGAGCCGACACGTCGTTGGTGCGGAGCTTGTTGAAGCCCGTGACCGCGAAGGCGATCAGGGCCAGCACGATGACTCCGCCGATGATGAGACCGGTCATTGAGGTTTCCCGCTTTCTGGATCCTGAGTTGCGTACATGGTGCGGCACCTGGTCACCAGGAGCCACCTCCCCCGCCGCCGCCACCGCCGCCGCCGGAGAACCCACCGCCGCCGCCACTGCTGGAGGAGGAGGACTGGGTCGCCTGGTACGACGAGATCGCGCTGTCGACCGTCGAGGAGAAGCTGTTGACCATCTGGTCGGTGTAGTTGCCGGTGTGGGCGCCCGCGTAGCCGGGAAAGTACACCGGAATCGGCGGCTCGGCGCCCATCTCGGTGCGGTACTTGGCCGCCCACTCGTCTGCGCAGTCGAAGGCGACCGCCCACGGGATGTACTGGGTGTAGAGCTCCTGACGGCCGGAGAAGTCGAAGCGGTTCTGGCTCGACGGCGTCGACATCACCCGACGGAAGCCACCCACCCGGGACCAGAGGTCGCGCCCGGTGGCGGTCCGCTTGGTGCTCGCGCCGGAAGCAAGTACCGGGGCCGCCCCCGCGGCCAACAGCCCCGGGATCAACGCGATGATGGCAAAGTCCCACAGGTTGAAGCCGGCGATCACCAATGCCAGGATGCCGCCGCCGATGACGAAGAGTCCTCCAAGACAGCCGACGCCGGCAGACTGCATGAAGCCCGCCTCCTTGGCCCACGAGCGGGTCGCGGACTCGAAGCCGGAGAGCTCGCTCTTGAGCTTCTGGCCGGCGTCGACGTCGCTCGGCGAGGCCGTGAACGTCAGCCCGGGTCCGCCGGTCAGTCGCGCCACCCGCTGGGTGACCGAGTCGAGCCCGGCCCAACCGGCCGGACCCCCCTTGTCGGTGATTGCCCACTCCTCGCCGGGGCGGTCGAGGTCGACGGCGCCCTTCTCGGCGGCCTGCATGATGGAGGCGACGAACGCCTGCTTGTCGGTCTTCTCCGTGAGGATGTAGGCGCCCTGGGCTGGGCCGATGCCGTCGGGTGGTCCATACATGAGCGGGTACGCCGGAGTCTTCTCGCGCGTCCGTCTCGCCTGCAACGCGCCGAACGCGCCGGCTGCCAGCGCGATCAGCACGACCAGGGCGAGCTTGCTGGGGCTGCGCCCGAGCACCGGGTCGAACCGCGCCTCCCACGGGACGCTGGTGCCCGCCGGAGGGGTGGGCATCTCGAGACCGGCCTTCACGGTGACCGGCGTGTTGGGCGACAGCTGCTCGACGTTGACCGTGAGCGTCTGGGTGCCCTCACCCTCCGCCGTACAGCCGCCGGTCTGGCCCGCGCCGCGCGCGCACTGCACCGCCTCGGCCGCCACCGGGAGGTGCACGGTCAGCTCCGCGTTGTCGATCGGCTGCTGCCAGCCACCGGGGATCAGGTTCCAGTAGAACTGCGTCGTCTGCCCTGTCGTGCCGGGCTCGAGCACGCCGTCGATCGTGTAGTCGATGACGTAGGTGTGCTCACCCTGGTCGACGGTGACGTCGGCGCTGCCGATCCTGAGGTTGGTGATCCGGCCGTTCTTCTCGTCGAGCACCTCGAACGGCTCGGGAGACCCGTCGCGCGTCACCGAGAAGTCGTACGGCACGCGGCGCGCGTTGGTGGCGCTCTGGTCGGCCTCGTCGAAGAAGCGGAAGATGCCGTGCTTGCCGAAGCCCGGGAAGTTGACGGTGAGCGTCTCGGTGGCATGCAGGTCGCCGTTCTCATCGACGGTGAACTCTGCGTCGTAGTTGGTGATCGTCGTCTCTTCGTACACCGTCGGTTCCAGGGACCAGTTGTACGTGACCACCGGCCACGCCATCACCGCGAACAGGACGACCAGCCAGATGGCCACGCCGACGATGCGTTTCATGGGCCGCAGCCTAGGGGGCGGATCGATCCGGACGCGCGAACTCGGCCCACGTGGTCTGGACGCCTTCCTAGGCTGGACCCATGGCCCCAGCGGAGAGCTGTTCGTACGTCGTCACCGGCGGCGCCCAGGGAGTGGGTCGCGGCATTGTCGAGCGGCTGGCGCGAGACCGCTTCGTCGTCGTGCTCGACACCAGCCACGCGGCCCTCGACTGGACCGCGGACCAGTTGCGGGTCGAGGGCATGGTCGGCGACGCCGGCGACGAGGCCGTTGCGACGGCTGCGGCCGAGGCAGCCGAGCGGCACGCACCACTGCGCGGCTGGGTCAACAACGCCGCGGTCTTCCGCGACCTCGACCTGCACCACGACTCGGCGGAGGAGGTCGTGCACCTGGTGCTGGCGAACCTCCGACTTGCCGTCACCGGATGTGCGGTCGCCGTCCGCCGCTTCCTCGCTGCCGGCTCGCCTGGGGCGGTCGTCAACGTGTCGTCGCACCAGGCCCAGCGCGCCGTACCGGGTGCGTTGGCGTACTCGACGGCGAAGGCCGCGATCGAGGGGCTGACCCGCTCGGTGGCCGTCGACTACGGACCGATGGGAGTCCGCTGCAACGCCGTCGCCCTCGGCTCGATCGCGACCGCCCGGTCGGACGCGCTGCTGGCCGAGCGGCCCGAGGTGGCTGCCGAGCTGGCGCGGTTGCACCCGGTCGGCAGGCCCGGACGGCCCGCCGAGGTCGCCGAGGTGGTCGCGTGGCTGCTGTCGGACGCCGCCTCCTTCGTCACCGGGGCGGTCGTGCCCGTCGACGGTGGAAGGTCCGCGCTCGGCGTCGACCCCGAGGCGCGCTACCCCGCCGGTCGCTGAGGTCAGAGCCGCTTGATCAGCCAGATGATCAGGACGATGAGCACCAGGACCGCGAGGGCCTGCTTCCAATAGGACTTGGCCAACACCGGCACCACCGTCGCGCCGAGGTTCAGCGAGTCGGCCCCGTTGGTTGAGGAAGGCGCGCTAGCGCCTGTCTCGAAACCACCGGCAGCTGCAGGCGTCCCCTGGTCAACGACCGGGGCCGGCGGGCTGGCGGCCTCGTCGTTGGTTGAGGAAGGCGCGCTAGCGCCTGTCTCGAAACCACCGGCTGCTCCGGCCGACGCCGTACCCGAGTCGGTCAGCCGCTGCTCGAGGCACGCGACGAACTGCCCCAGCAGCTTGTCGGAGACGTCCTGCATCACGCCGCGGCCGAACTGCGCCGGCTTGCCGGTGATGGCCAGGTCGGTGACCACCTCCACATCGGTCGAGGTGCCCGCCTCGGTCATGGTCATGGTCACCGCGGCACCGGCGGTGCCGTTGCCGCGCTTGTCCTTGCCCTTGGCGTCGACCACCATCCGGTGGGTGGCCTCGTCCTTCTCCGTGAAGGTGCCGGAGCCGTTGTATACCAGGGCGATCGGGCCGAGCTTCACCTTGACGCTGCCCGCGAAGGTGTCGCCCTCCACCGAGGTGACCGTGGCGCCCGGGAAGCACTCAGCGACCGACGAGATGTCGTTGAAGTGCGCCCAGGCGTCGTCGATCGGGACCGGGACGGTGAAGCGGTGCGTGAGGTCCATCAGCCGCCCGCAGCCGCCACGACGGCCCGCCGGGTCAGCACCTTGGCGAGGTGCTGGCGGTACTCCGTGGACCCGTTCAAGTCCGAGGGCGCGTGGGTGCCGTCGGCGGCCTTGTCGGCCGCCTCACGTACGCCGTCCTCGGTCGCGACCGCGCCGGCCAGGGCGTCCTCCACTCCCCGTGCGCGCAGCGGCGTGGAGCCCATGTTGGTCAGCCCGACGCGGGCCTCGGAGATGGTGCCACCGTCGGCCTTCACGGTCGCCGCGACCGCGACGATCGGCCACTGGTGGGCGACCCGCACGAACTTCTCGTAGTGGGCGCCCCAGCCGGTGTGCTTGGGGATCCGGATCTCGGTGAGGATCTCGTCCTCGCCGAGCGCGGTCTCGAAGAGGTCGACGAAGAAGTCGTCGGCCGAGACGGTCCGGGTGCCACCCGAGCCGGCGATGACGAACTCGCCACCGAGCGCCAGCACCGGAGCACCGAGGTCACCGGCGGGGTCGGCGTGCGCCAACGCTCCGCCGAAGGTGCCGCGGTGCCGGACCTGGGCGTCGGCCACCTCGTTCGCCGCCTTGGTGATCAGCAGCGCGTGCTCGCGCACGAGCGCGTCGTTCAGCACGTCGTGGTGGGTCGTCAGCGCGCCGATGACGATGGCGTCGCCGTCGTCACGAATGCCGCGCATCGAGTCGATGCGACCGAGGTCGATGACCCACTCCGGGGCGTTGAGCCGCATCCGCATCACCGGCAGCAGGCTCTGCCCGCCGGCCATCAGCTTGGCGTCGTCGCCGTGCTCGGCCAGCGCGGCGAGCGCCTCCTCCACCGACGTCGGCGCCACGTAGTCGAACTGTGCGGGGATCACTTGTCTTCTCCTTCGGCCTCGAAGTGCGGCATCGCGTCCTCGATCGTCTCGGCTCCGGACCCGGCACCCTGCAAAGCGGTCCACACCCGCTCCGGCGTGCACGGCATCTGGATGTCGGTGATCCCGAGGTGGCGGACCGCGTCGACGATGGCGTTGACCACGGCCGGCGTCGAGGCGATGGTGCCCGCCTCGCCGACGCCCTTGGTGCCAAGGGAGTTGGTCGTCGACGGGCTCGTGGTGTGGTCGATTTCGAAGCTGATCGTGTCGGCCGACGTCGGCAGCAGGTAGTCGACGAACGACCCGCTCACGAGAGTCCCGGCGTCGTCGTGCACCGCCTCCTCCCACAAGGCCTGCCCGATGCCCTGCACCAGACCGCCGTGCACCTGCCCCGAGACGATCAGCGGGTTGATGATGTTGCCGATGTCGTCGCAGCACACGTACTTGCGCATCGTGACCTGGCCGGTCTCGGTGTCCACCTCCATCGCGCACAGGTGGGTCCCGTGCGGGAAGCTGAAGCTCACCGGGTCGTAGGTCGCGTCGCTGTCGAGTCCGGGCTCGATGCCCTCCGGGTAGTTGTGCGAGGCGAAGGTCGCCAGCGCGACCTCTCCGATCGCCATGCCCTGGTCGGTCCCTCGTACGGAGAAGCGCCCGGCGTTGAACTCGATGTCGTCGACGGATGCCTCGAGCAGGTGGGCCGCGATGGGCTTGGCCTTCTCGATGACCTTGTCGGCGGCCAGCACGATGGCCTCGCCACCGACGACGAGCGACCGCGAGCCATAGGTGTCCAGGCCCTTGTGAGAGACCTGGGTGTCACCGTGCAGGATCTCGACGTCCTCGAAGGCTACGCCGAGCCGGTCGGCGACGATCTGGCTGAACGCCGTCTCGTGGCCCTGGCCGTGGGCACTCGTGCCGGTCACCACCTCGACCTTGCCGGTCGCGAGCATCCGGATGCTCGCGTGCTCCCAGCCGCCGGCGCCGTAGTTGAGCGAGCCGAGCACCCGCGAGGGAGCCAGGCCGCACATCTCCGTGAACGTCGAGATGCCGATCCCGAGCTGGACCTTGTCGCCGCTGTCGCGCCGCTGCTTCTGCTCGGCGCGCAGCTCGTCGTACCCGAACATCTCCTTGGCCCGCGCGGTGGCTGCCTCGTAGTTGCCCGAGTCGTAGACGAGGCCGCACACGGTGGTGAACGGGAACTCCTCGTGCTTGATCCAGTTCTTCTCGCGGATCTCCAAGGGGTCGACGCCCACCTCGACCGCGAGCTCGTCCATCAGGCGCTCGATGGCGTACGTCGCCTCCGGCCGGCCGGCGCCCCGGTAGGCGTCGGTCCAGGTCTTGTTGGTGAAGACCGTCTGGCAGGCGAAGTGGTAGGCCGGGAACTTGTAGATGGCGTTGAACATGAAGGCGCCGAGGATGGGGATGCCACCGCCGACGAGCGCGATCTGTGAGCCCAGGTCGGCGAGCAGCTCGACCTTGAAGCCGGTGACGCTGCCGTCCTTCTCGGCGGCGAGCGTCAGCTTCTGCCACTGGTCGCGACCGTGGTGCCCGGTCATCAGGCTCTCGCTGCGGGTCTCGGTGTACTTGACCGGCTTCTCCAGGAGGCGGGCGATCGCGAAGACCGCCCACTCTTCGGGCGTGGTCTGGAGCTTGCCCCCGAACCCACCGCCCACGTCGGGTGCGATGACGCGGATCTTCGACTCCGGGACGCCGGTCGTGGCGGCCAGCGCGAAGCGGACGATGTGCGGGACCTGGGTCGACGTCCACATCGTGATCTGCTCGCCCGTCGGGTCGACCAGCACGCTGCGCGGCTCCATGAACGAGGGGATCAGCCGCTGCTGGCGGTACTCCCGCTCGATGACGATGCCGTCGGTGCGGGCCTTGGCGATGGCCTCCTCGGCGTTGCCGCCGGTGCCGGCATCGCCGCTGTCGAACACCCAGTAGGCGCTCTTGTTGGTGCCGAGCTCCGGGTGCGCCAGCACCTTGTCCTCCGCGGCCTCCTTGAGGTCGAGGGCGGCGGGGAGCAGTTCGTACTCGACATCGACCATCTCGGCCGCGTCGCGCGCCTCGGCCGGCGTACGCGCCACGACCACCGCGACGATCTCGCCGGCAAAGCTGACCCGGTCGACGGCGACCGGCAGGTGCACCGGGGCCACCTGCTCGGTGGTGATCGCCCAGGCGTTGATGAGCATGCCTTGGGTGTCGGCCAGGTCGGCACCCGTGTAGACCTCGACCACGTTGACGTGGTCGTTGGCGGCCTGCTTGTCGATGCTGACGATCTTGGCGTGGGCGTGCGGGCTGCGCACCATGGCCAGGTGCAGCATGCCGGGCACCGACAGGTTGTCGGTCCAGCGCGTGCGGCCGGTGATCAGCCGCTGGTCCTCCTTGCGGCGTCGGTCGCGACCGATCTCCTTGGCGACCGCGGGGGCGTCCTCGAGCGTGGTCACGGGGTCGCTCCTGCCTTGGTCTGGCTGGCCGCGTGCAGCACCGACTTCACGATGTTGTGGTAGCCGGTGCAGCGACACAGGTTGCCCTCGAGACCGAGCCGGACCTCCTGCTCGCTCGGATCGGGGTTCTCGTTGAGCAGGTCGACCGACTGCATGATCATCCCCGGGGTGCAGAAGCCGCACTGGAGGCCGTGGCACTCGCGGAAGGACTCCTGCACCTGGTGCAGCTTTCCGTCCTGGGCCAGCCCCTCGATGGTCGTCACCTCGGCTCCGTCGGTCTGCACGGCCAGCACGTTGCAGGACTTCACCGACCGACCGTTGAGGTGCACGGTGCAGGCACCGCAGTTGCTCGTGTCGCAACCGATGACGGTGCCGGTCTTCCCGAGCTTCTCGCGGAGGTACTGCACCAGCAGCATCCGCGGCTCGACCTCGTCGGAGACCTTTTCTCCGTCGACGGTCAGGCTGATCTTGGTCATGAGGCTCCTCCTGCGCAGGGCAGTTGTCTGGTGCCCCTCACGCTAGGAGGCAGAGGTTGGTTCCCCGTTGGTTGAGGAGGCGCGCCAGCGCCGTCTCGAAACGCCCGCGACCTACGCGCGAACCTCCACCGCTGGATCGCCCGCCACCGGAGCCTTCGGCTTGTCGAACTGCCGGAACGCCGGGACGGCGAGCGGCAGCATGGTCGCGGCGAGGTAGGCGAACCCGACGATGAGCAGCGCAGCGCTGATGCCCAGGCTCTCGGTGAGCACGCCACCGAGGATTCCGCCGAACGGCATCAGCGACCAGCACAGCGCGTTGTTGATGGTGGTCACGCGCCCCATCACGGGATCGGGCACCCGTTCGTAGATGACCGCTCCGAGGATCGGGTTGAGGAACCCCGACGCGAACCCACCCACCAGGCACGACGCGATCACGATCCACCACGGCACCCCGAGGGCGAGCAGCAGGAAGCGCGGGAGTCCGGTGATCAGGAACGACCACAGGTAGACCTGGAAGCGCGGCATCCGTTCCGCCGCCCACGCGGCCACCACGGACCCGACGGCAGACGCGGCGGCCCAGGTCGCGAAGTACGCGCCCATCACGCCGACGCTGTAGCCGTTGTCCTTGATCCACACCGGCAGCAGCACGGCGGAGAACGCGAGGTCGAGCAGGTTGGTGACCGCGACCATCGCGGACATCGAGACCAGGACCGGATCCTTGCGCAGGAAGGTCCAGCCCTCGCGCAGTTCCTGGACGTACGTCGTGCCCGCCGGCCGCTCGTCGACCGGCTTCGCGCGCATCGACGAGGTGGACCACGCGAAGACGGCAGCGCAAACGCCGAACGAGACCGCATCGACGATCAGCGCGTTGGTCGGCCCGAACACCGCGACCAGGGCACCGGCGAACGCCGCCCCGGCGAAGCTGGCCGTGCGTTCGACTGCCGAGGTCAGCCCCGTCGTCCGTTCGAGCGGAACCTCGGCAGCGCGGCTGAGCGCGGGGACGAACGCGTGCTTGGCGCCGTCACCGGCCCCGCGCAACCCACCCGCGACGGCCACCAGGATGAGAAGCATGGGGAACGAGAGGGCACCGGCCAGGTGCAGCAGCGGGATCAACCCGACCACCATCATGCTCAGCAGGTCGCTGGTGATCGCGACCCGGCGCGCCCCCAGACGGTCGATCAGCGGTCCGGCCAGTGCCTGGACGACGACCAGCGGCAGCAGCTCGGCGAAGGCAACCAGGCCGGTCTGTGTGGCCGACCCGGTGGTGGTGAGGACCAGCCACGGGATCGCGATCATCGAGACCCGGGTGCCGCAGAGGGAGATCGCGTCGGCGACGAGGAACCCGACGAGCGGCGTACGGCGGCTCACAGCTGCTCGCCTCCGTCGTCGACGTGCCCTGGACGCGGGAACGCCTGGAACTGGAACACGAAGTCCACCGCGTCCGGGTCGTCGTCCTCGTCCTCGCGCAGCTCCATGAAGAGGTCGTGCATCTTCGTGGTGAGCTGCTCGGCGTGCTCCGCCGTGACGCGCACGTGGTAGTCGCTGAGCGTGGAGGCCTCGCGCCACTCGCGCGGGAGGAGCGGCGCCTCCTCGACGGCGGCCTGGAGCTGCTGGGTGTAGAAGACGCCGACGGCCTGCATGTAGGCGTCCATCGCCTCCATGTCCTCGGGCTTCTCGGGCAATCCGTCCCCCAAGATCGTGGACTGGTGAGCGGCCCGCCACCAGCGGTCGCGGCCGTTGCCGCGCTCGTCGTCGTCGACGACGAGGCCGTGTTGCGCGAGCTGGCGCAGGTGGTAGGACGTCTGGCCGGTGTTGAGGCCGAGCCGGGTTGCCAACCCCGTCGCCGTGGCCGGACCGTCGATGCGCAGCATGCCGAGCATCCGCAGCCGGGTGGGGTGCGCCAGCGCCCGCAGCGCGGCCGTGGTCGGGGTGATCGAGGTGAGTTCCACCCCGTCAGATTAGAACCCCAAAGGCTTGTTTGCAATCATTTCTTTGCAAAAAGTTGTTTGCGATCTCGGGCTCATCCACCCGATACGGCGAGGCGCCCCTTCAGCAGCGGTTTGGCGGGGTGGGGCAGGTCCCCGAGCCGGGCCAGGCAGACCTCGAGCACCTCGGCGTCGTACGGCGCGAGGTCGCTGTAGCGGACCACGGCCTCGGGCTGCGGGTCGGCCAGCAGCGCCTCGCGCACCGCCACCGCGACGTACTCGCCCAGCTCGGACAGGGCCGGGGAGTTGGTGCCGGGCAGCAGGTCACCGCCGTACGCCGCCAGCGCGGCCACCACGTCGCCGCGACCGACCGCGGCCATCACGGTGTCGACGTCGGTCGTCACCGGCATCGTCAGGCGGTAGGGACGCGAGGTGAGCTGGCCGCCGAGGGAGGACCTCAGGTGTGAGACCTCGGCCTTCAGCGTCGACAGCGTGACTCCCTGGTCGCCGTACACGAGGGCGTGCAGGCGTTCGAGCGAGACGCCTTCGGGGTTCATGGCGAGCAGCGCGAGGATCTCGGTCTGCCGGCGGTTCAGCAGCAGGCGGCGCCCGTCGAAGTGGGCCTCGGCGGTGCCGAGGAGCCGGAGCGACAGCCCGTCGACGTCGGGGACGGCCGGCGCCGCGAGTCCGGGGTGCTGGTGGGAGTGCGGCATCGCCTGCTCGATCAGCCGCGCCATCACGCGCGCGGTCGCCAGGCCGATCGGGTGGGTGCGGTCCCAGGTCGTCGACAGGTCGATCACGCCGAGCTGCCGGCCGGTGACCGGGTCGTTGACGGGCGCGGCCCAGCACACCCAGTTGTGCACGATGGGGGCGTAGTGCTCGGCCGAGAACACCATCGCCGGCCGGCTGAGCCGGTTGGCCAGGTCGAGGGCGTTGGTGCCGACGCTCTCGTCGTCCCAGCGCCCGCCGGCCACGAAGTTCACCGTCTCGGCCTTGCGTCGCATGACGCGGCCGCCGTAGGTCCAGAGGATCCGGGTGTCGGCATCGGTGACGGCGAGCACGAGGTCCCCGTCCTCGGCGGTGCGCCGCAGGTCCTCCTCGACGCGCGCCACAGCGGTCTGCAGCGGCGAGCCCTTCCAGAACGCGCGGGTGTCGGCCTCGTCGGCCAACGGCGCCTCACGGACGTCGGTGGTGATCGCGGCTCCCGAGCGCTCCCAGCTGGTGAAGATCTCGGGCCGCACCAGCGGCTCGACGCGGTCGCCGTGCTCGACGAACGCCGTCCACGCCCGCACCGCTTGCAGCCGTCGGTGCTGCAGGTCGACGTCCTCGACGTGCATGTGCGCGCTCCTCCTCGAGCCCCTCCCCGAGGGCCACGCTAGCCCGTGCGCACAACCCGTGGGGCAAAGGTTTCGGCACGACCCCGGGGGGTCAACCGGCAAGTCTCAACCGACGCGACGAGCAGGCTAAGGCGTGGTCAGTGGTGGATGCGTCCGTCGCGCTCTGCGAGCCGGTCGCCCGAGCCGCCCCACTGGGTGGCGACGATCTCGGCGGCGATGCTGATCGCGGTCTCCTCCGGCGTGCGGGCACCCAGGTCGAGGCCGATCGGGCTGGAGAGGCGTTCGATCTCCTCCTCGGTCACCCCCGCCTCGCGGAGCCGGGCCAACCGGTCGTCGTGCGTACGCCGCGAACCCATCGCCCCGACGTACGCGACCTCCGGCAGCCGCAGCGCCACCTCGAGCAGTGGCACGTCGAACTTCGGGTCATGGGTGAGCACGGCCAGCACGGTGCGCCCGTCGATGCGGCCCGCGTCGCGCTCGGACTCGAGGTAGCGGTGCGGCCAGTCGACGACCACCTCGTCGGCCTCCGGGAACCGGCTCGTGGTGGCAAAGACGGGGCGCGCGTCGCAGACCGTCACGTGGTAGCCGAGGAACGCGCCGACCCGCGCCACCGCCGCGGCGAAGTCGATCGCGCCGAAGACCAGCATCCGGGGCTTGGGGGCGAACGCCCACACGAAGACGCGCATGCCCTCCCCGCGGCGCTCCCCGTCAGGCCCGTAGGTCAGCGTCGCGTTGTGCCCGCTCGCCAGCAGCCCGAGCGCGTCGTCGTGCACCGCGTCGTCGGCACGCTGCGACCCGAGCGACAGTCCGTGACGTTGGCGTTGCTTTTCGGGGTCGGTAGCAACCATTTCGTCACGGACTGCCTCTGGACGGACAACCAGCCGCCGGCCGAGCCACGCGGGATCGGGGTGCTCGATGACGGTGGCGAGCGCGACGGGGCGGCCGGCCTCGATGTCGGCCGCGAGCTCGCCGAGATCGGGGAAGGTCTCCTTGTTCACCTTCTCCACGTAGACGTCGAGGATCCCGCCGCACGTGAGGCCGACGGCGAAGGCGTCGTCGTCGGAGATGCCGTAGCGCTGCAGCACCGGCGTCCCCGACTCGACCACGCTCTGGCCGAGCTCGTAGACCGCGCCCTCGACGCAGCCACCGGAGACCGAGCCGACCGCGGACTCGTCGGGGCCGACGAGCATCGAAGCACCTGCGGGCCGCGGCGCGGACTGGAACGTCGCCACGACGGTGCCGACGCCCACCGTCTCGCCCTTCTCCCACCAGGCCATCAGCTCGGGCAGCACCTCACGCACGCGCGATCACCTCCGTCAGCTCGCCGTATGTCGCCAAGGAGTGGCCGGCGACGAAGTCGTCCACGTGCGGCAGCACCGCAAGAACGCCCTGCTGGACGGCCTCGTAGCCCGCCTTGCCGCGGTGGGGGTTGACCCAGACGACCCGGTGGGCGATCCGTTGCAGCCGCGCCATCTGCTCGGCAAGCTGGGCAGGGTCGCTGCGCTCCCACCCGTCGCTGAAGACCACCACCACCGCGCCCCTCGCCAGGCCGCGCTGGCCCCAGCGGTCGACGAAGATCCGCAGCGTCTCGCCGAGCCGGGTGCCGCCGGACCAGTCCGGCACGGTCTCCCCCGCCGCGACCAACGCCCGCTCGGGGTCGCGCAGCCGCAGCGCGCGGGTCAGATGGGTCAGCCGGGTGCCGACCGTGAACGTCTCCACGACGCCGCCCTGCGACCGCAAGGAGACTGTCAGCCGGTGCGCGAGGCGCAGCAGTACGTCGGCGTACCCACTCATCGAACCCGACACGTCAATCAACAACACCACGCGGCGCGGTTTGATGCCGCGGCGCCGCCAGCTGATCCGCGCGGGCTCACCCAGCTGGCGCAGGCTGTTGCGCAGCGTCCGCGACGCGTCGACCTGGCCGCGGTGCCAGCGCTGGTGGCGAGCCGTACGCCGTGTCGGTGGCCGCGGGTGCAGGGTCGCGAACATCGCGGCCAGCCGGTGCTTCTCGGCGGCCGTCATCGAGGCCACGTCGCGGTGCCGCAGCACCTCGGTCTCGCTCGCGCTGGCAAGGACCGTTTCCACGGCGTCGTCGGCACCGTCGCCAGCGGCGTCGCTGTCGGGGAAGTCGCTGAACGACGGCGTCGCCGGCGCCGAAGGTCGCCGCCGGGGCAGGCCGTCGCGGGCGTTGAAGAACGCCTCGAAGACGGCGCCGAAGCGGTCGAGGTCGTCGGGTCCGCCGCACAGGGTGGACCGCCCGGCGACCCAGGTGGCCCGCCGGTCGCCGACGCCGAGCAGGGCGGCCGCGGCCAGGAAGCCCTGGGCCCGGTCCTGCGTGACGGCGACGCCCGCGGCGCGCAGCGCCCGCGTGAAGGCCAGCAGGATCTCGTCGCCGCCGCGGACCCCGGCGTCCAGCACCGCGTCCATCAGGATCGCAACATCTGGTCGAGGGCGTGCCTGACCTTCTCGCCGTCCTCGCGGTACTTCACCAGCGCACCGAGCGTGGCCGACGCACTCTCCAGGTCGAGCTCGGCGGTGCCGAGGTGGGTCAGCGCGCGCGCCCAGTCGAGCGTCTCGGCGACACCGGGCGGCTTGGCGAGGTCGTCGCGGCGGCGAAGCCGTTGCACGACCTCGACGACCTGGCGGGCCAGCGTGGCCGACACCTCGGGTGCCCGCGTGCGGACGATCTCGACCTCGCGGTCCAGGCCGGGGTGGTCGATCCAGTGATAGAGGCAGCGTCGCTTGAGGGCGTCGTGCAGCTCGCGGGTGCGGTTGGAGGTCAGTACGACGACGGGCGGGGTCGCCGCCTTGACGGTGCCGAGCTCGGGGATGCTGACCTGGTAGGTCGAGAGCACCTCGAGGAGGAACGCCTCGAACTCGTCGTCGGCCCGGTCGACCTCGTCGACCAGCAGCACCGCAGGGCTCTGCTGCAGCGCGGCCAGCACCGGGCGGGCCAGCAGGAAGCGAGCGTCGTACAGGCTCTTCTCGGCCTCCTCGAGGTCCGCACCGCCCGAGGCCTCCAACGCCCGCAGGTGCAGGATCTGCCGCGGGAAGTCCCAGTCGTAGAGCGCCTGGGTGGCGTCGATGCCCTCGTAGCACTGCAGCCGCACCAGCGGCAGGTCCAGGGACTCGGCGATCGCCTCGGCCAGCGCGGTCTTGCCGGTGCCGGGCTCGCCCTCGAGCAGCAGCGGCCGCTGCATCTTCAGGGCCAGGAACGTCACGGTCGCCAGGTCGGGATCACACAGGTACCCGGTCGTCGCCAGGCGGGTGGCGACGTCGGCGGCAGACTCCGGCTCCATGGTTTCAGGCTACTGGCGGGGTCGTTGGCCGACGGTTGGCCGGACCATCCGGATCTCGGGCGCGCCCGACGGCTCGTCGACCGTGCGGCCGCCGTCGTCGGCGAACCCGTGCTTGCGATAGAACGCCTGCGCCCGCTCGTTGCCCTCGATGACCCACAGGTACGCCGCCCGGTCGCCGAGGGAGCGGTCGAGCAGCTCGTCGGCCAGGCCGGTCCCCTGAGCCCGCGGCAGCAGGTTGATCGCGTAGAGCTCCCAGCTCCGCCGGAGGGTCGTCGAGCCGCGGCGGCCCGGCGATGCTGAACGCTGCGATCCCGAGGGCGTCGCGAACCGCGAGTCGCACCTCTCCGGGCGGTGGGTCGGCAAGCCGCTCCCGCCACCTGGTCGGCGAAGTCCTCGGGGTCGAGCCCCGCCAGGTAGGCGGCCGGCATCGCGCCGGCGTAGGCCTGCTGCCAGATCTCGACGTGCACCCGCCCGAGCTCCTCGGCGTCGTCGACGGTCGGTTCCTCGATCAGCCACCCCACGCCGACCACCCTGGCACGACGGGTGATGTGATCGGTCCATGAGTGGCGACGGAACCGATGAGGAGCTGGTGGCGTCGTGGCGGGCGCTGTTCGCCGAGCCGACGAGCGGCTGGGACTTCTCCGCCTTCGGCGACCGCATCGAGACCGGCGAGCCACCGTGGTCCTACGACAACCTGGCCCGCGGCCTGCTCGCCGGCGCCGGCACGCAGCGCATTGGACGTCGGCACAGGCGGCGGCGAGGTGCTTCTCGGCCTGCTGGACGCGCTGCCGGCCGACACCGTCGCGACCGAGGGCTGGCCGCCGAACCTGCCCGTGGCCAGGGCGGCGCTCGAGCCGCACTGCATCGACGTCCATCCCTACGACGCGGAGGCCGAACCGCGGCTGCCGTTCCCCGACGACCGCTTCGACGTCGTACTGGTGCGCCACGAGGCCTATGTCGCGACCGAGGTGGCGCGGGTGCTCACACCCGGTGGCCGGTTCCTCACCCAGCAGGTCGACGGCCGCGACTTCGTCGAGAAGCACGCGATCTTCGGGAGCGAGCCGGCCTACTCCCACATCACGTTGGCCAACCTTCGGGCCGAGGCCGAGGACGCCGGGCTCGCGGTCGAGACCTCCGAGGAGTGGCGCGGCACGATGCGGTTCGCCGACGTGTCGACGCTCGTGTCCTACCTGCGGATGGTGCCGTGGGAGGCGCCGGAGGGCTTCACGGTCGACGCACACGCCGACGCCCTGCTCGCCCTGCACCACGAGGGACGGCCATTGGACTTCACCCAGCGACGGTTCGTGCTGGTCTGCCGTCAGCCCGCGTAGTCGACGTCGCGGCCGGTGGCCAGGTCGCCGCACTCGACCAGCGTGACGTCGCGGGCAGCCGAGGTAGTCGCGGGCCCCCCGGTCACCGGCGGCCGACGCGCGCACGCCCGCCCAGTGGTCGCGGCCGAGCAGCACCGGGTGCCCCGGCGTCCCGTCGTACGACGCCCGAGCCAGGCTCGCCGGGCCGGTCGCGGCCGCCACCACGCGCGCCACGACGTCCGCACCGACATCGGGCAGGTCGACCAACGTCACCAGGATCCCCTCGGCATTCGGGCCGAGCCGGCCCAGCCCCGCGCGGAGCGAAGCCCCCATGCCCTCGGCCCAGTCGGCGGCCACCACGACATGGAGGTCGTCGTGGTCGACCGGGGCCTGCGCGAGCAGCACCGCCGCCTGCTCGGCCTCGGCGCCCAGCACCACCGTCACCCGCGAGCAGCCCCCGTCGTGGAGAGCGGCCAGCGCGGCGTGCAGCCAGGGCGTGCCGTCGTCACCGACGACGAGGGCCTTGGGCCGACCCATCCGCGACCCGGCACCGGCGGCCAGCAGCAACCCGTCCACCCGCACCCCGCCAGCCTGCCAGACGTAGCGGCGACGGGCTCCCTCCGCGGAGCCCGCCGCCGTCCCCTGTGGAGGTCAGTTGCCGAACGCCTCGGCGTACATGGCGGCCAGGTCGTCGTTGTAGGCCGCGGTGAACCCGCAGACCGTGACGAACCCGTCGTTGGCCGAGACGAGGTAGCGCTGGCCGACCTGGAAGTCGACGGCCAGCACGCAGTGACTGCAGCTCCGTGGGCGGTGCGGCCACGGTGACCTGGTCGGCGGAACCGCCGCGGTACCAGTGCGTGACGTCGAGAGTGACCACGCCATCGGTGATCGAGGCGACGGTCCCGTCGAACGCGGTCTGCTGGTTGGCCAGGATCTCGGCCGTCGGCACCATGCACTTGGCCGCCACCGGTGGGCGTGCCGAGAGCTTCATCACCGATGGCCCCTGCGACGTGCTCGGGGCGGCGATCGGCGGGTTGTCCGGGCCGTCCTCTTGCCACATGGTGGCGAAGACTCCGACACCCGCGATCACGAGGACTGCCGCGGCGGCCACCAGCCAGGTCAGCGGCGAGCGGTCGTGGGTGCCGTTCTCCCGACTCTCGTTGGTCAGCGGGGTGTCGACGTCGTGGCTCATGGTGTCCTCCAGGAGTCGGGCCACCCAGACGGGGTCGGCCGGAGCAAGGGAGGCGGCGGGGTCGAGCCCGCGCAACCGGGCGCGGTCGAGCTCCTCGTCACGGTCAGGTCCGTCGGTCTCGTTCATGGTCGCCTCCCTTCGTGTGACTCCTCATGTCCGGCAGGTGACTGCGCCTTTCGCTTCTCCTCCAGCAGTTCGCGCAGCCGCTCGCGCGCCCGGTGCAGCCGGATGCTGGCCGCGTTGGGGGTGATGTCGAGGACTTCGGCGATCTCGGAGGCGGACAGCTGCTCCCACGCCCACAGGCGGAGCAGCTCTGCGTCGTCGGGCCGCAGCGCGTCCATGGCCTCGGCCAGCTCGGGCTCGTCCGCCGGCTCGGGCATCTGGTCGGCAGGGGGGTCGACCACCGCGATCTTGGCCGCGAGCCGCTCCTGTCGTCGGGCCCCGCGCTGGGCGTTGGCCAGGCAGAAGCGCGCCACGCCGTAGGCCCACGGCAGCGGATCGGCGGGCACGTCGTCCAGACGTCGCCAGCAGACCAGCAGAGTCTCGGCCAGCGCGTCGTCGGCCGTCGCCGCGTCCGTACGGCGAGCGAGGAACCGCCGCAAGGGGTCGATCAGGACCGGGGCCAGCGCCTCGAACCTGGCCCGTCGCTCCGTGGCTGACTCCTCGGCGGACATGCTCCTCACGGTGTCACATGTCCGGCACCGTCCCGATCCTTTCCCCCTCGGCCGGTCTCGGCGTCGGCTGCCAGAATGCCGGCCATGGGCGAGACCGACACGACCCCGCAGGCCTATCTGAGGGCGGTCGACTCGGTCGTCGAGCTGCTCGGCCGGCCCGAGGTGGCCGACGCGTGGGACGCGCCGAGCGCACTGGCCGAGTGGCGCGTCGGTGGGCTGGCCGGTCACCTCGCCGCGCAGGCGTTCCTCGGCGTCCGGCTGCTGGAGAACGGCCCGTCCAGCCAGCAGCCGATCTCGATCGACGAGCACTACGAGCGTGCCGCCTGGGTGACCGCCAACATCGACGACGACGTCAGCGCGAGCATCCGCGCCGGAGGCGACGCCGACGCCCAGGCCGGGCCGACCGCCCTGGTCGACCGGGTCCGCACCGCGCGAGCTCGGGCGGCCGAGCTGCTGGCCGAGACCGATGAGTCGCTCGTGCTGCTGGTGCCATGGCAGGGGTGGTCGCTTCGACGCGACGACCTGTTGACGACGCGGATGATGGAGATCGCGGTCCACTCCGACGACCTCGCCGCCTCGGCCGGCGTGACCGCCCCGCCGCTCCCGGGCGACGTACTCGAGCCCGTGCTGGCGCTGCTCAACCGGCTGGCCGTGCGGCGCCACGGCCAGAGCGCCGTCATCACCGCGCTGACCCGCGCCGAGCGCGCGCCCGGGTCGATCGCGGCGTTCTGACAGAGCCACCGCTAGCGTGGGGCGATGCCGCGCGTCGCACGTCAAGAAGCCCGACCCGAAGACTGGGCCGAGACCACGATGATGGCCCTTGCCTGGGAGGACGGCTACGTCCACGCCGGTGCGGGTCTCGTCTGCCGAGCGTGCGGTGCGGTGGTGCCGCCGCACTTCGGGACGAGCGGCACGGCCGACCTGGTCCAGCCGCGGCAACGGCACGACAACTGGCACGAGGAGCTGGAGGGCCGGCTCGGCAGCGCCTGACTCCGCTCAGCCGAGCACGATCGCGGCGATCCCGGCAGCAACCAGCGCTGACCCGAGGACGCGGTGCAGCGGCCGAGCCTCTCCGAGCACCAGCCAGCCCAGCAACGCGCCGACCACGATGCTGCTCTCCCGGGCCGCCGCGACGAGGGCGACCGGCGTGGACCGCATCGCCTCCAACACCAGGATGTAGGCAAGCGGTGAGAGCAGGGCGACGGCCAGCACCGCGAGTCGCGCTTCGCGCCAGACGCCGGGGACGGCGCCGAGCCCGCGGCCGAGCATCAGCGTCAGCGCCGGCACCTGGAGCACCAACCCCAGCACGAAGTAAGGAACCGGCGGCACGTCGAGTGCCGTCACCGAGTGGCTGTCCCAGACCGTGTACGCCGCGATGGCGGCGCCCGTCGCCAGTCCCCAGCGCACGCCCGGGCCGACGGGTCGGTGACTCCCTCCGGGGGCGATCGAGATGACCAGCACCCCGGCCGCCACGAGCAACACCCCGCAGGCCGCCAGCACGCCCGGTCGCTGGCCGAGCAGGGCGACGGCCACCACGAACGTCAGCAGCGGTCCCGTGCCGCGGGCCAGCGGGTAGACCAGGTTGAGGTCGCCCTCGGCGTACCCACGCTGCAGCGCCAGCTGGTAGCCGATGTGCAGCACGGCGGTGACCGCCGCGGCACCGAGCCAGACCCAGTCGGGCCGTTCGTCGGCGACCACGACCCACACCACCGCGACCGGCACCCACACGACGGCGCTGGCCACGACGTAGACCCAGATGAAGGCCAACCGGTCGGTGACCACGCCCTTGGCCGCCAGGTTCCACAGCGCGTGCAGCACCGCCGCCGTCAGCACCAGCGCCAGCGCCTCCGGGGTCACCCGCGCAGGCTGTCACAGGCTCGTCAGGATTGACGCTGACCCGCCCGAAGTTTCGGGCGGGTCAGCGGTGAACCTGCAGATTGTTGCGGGTGGGCGGTCGAGAAGTCCATGCCGCCCATGCCGCCCGACGGGTCGCCGCCCATGGGCGCCGCCTTCTCGGGCTTGTCGGCCACAACGGCCTCGGTGGTGAGGAAGAGCGCCGCGATGGACGCGGCGTTCTGCAGCGCCGAGCGGACGACCTTGGTCGGGTCGGGGATGCCGGCCGCGAGCATGTCGCCGTACTCGCCGGTGGCGGCGTTGAGGCCGTGACCGGTCGGCAGACCGGCGACCTTCTCGGCCACGACGCCGCCCTCGAGGCCGGCGTTCAGCGCGATCTGACGGATCGGGGCGCTCAGCGAGACCCGGACGATGTTGGCACCAGTGGCCTCGTCGCCGACCAGGTCGAGCTTGTCGAACGCCGCGTTGCCGGCCTGGATGAGGGCCACGCCGCCGCCGGCGACGATGCCCTCCTCGACCGATGCCTTGGCCGCGCGGACCGCGTCCTCGATGCGGTGCTTGCGCTCCTTGAGCTCGACCTCGGTGGCCGCGCCGACCTTGATCACCGCGACGCCGCCGGCCAGCTTGGCCAGCCGCTCCTGCAGCTTCTCGCGGTCGTAGTCGGAGTCCGACTTCTCGATCTCGGCGCGGATCTGGTTGACCCGACCCTCGATCTGGGCCGCGTCGCCGCCACCCTCGATGATCGTGGTCTCGTCCTTGGTGATGACGACCTTGCGCGCGGTGCCGAGCAGCTCGATGCCGGTCGACTCGAGCTTGAGGCCGACCTCCTCGGAGATCACCTGGCCGCCGGTCAGGATCGCGATGTCCTGCAGCATGGCCTTGCGGCGGTCACCGAACCCCGGCGCCTTGACGGCGACGGACTTGAAGGTGCCGCGGATCTTGTTGACGACCAGCGTGGACAGCGCCTCGCCGTCGACGTCCTCGGCCAGGATCAGCAGCGGCTTGCCCGACTGCATGACCTTCTCCAGCAACGGGAGCAGGTCCTTGACGGAGGAGATCTTGGAGTTGGCGATGAGGACGTAGGGGTCCTCGAGCACCGTCTCCATGCGCTCGGGGTCGGTTACGAAGTAGGCCGAGATGTAGCCCTTGTCGAACCGCATGCCCTCGGTCAGCTCGAGGTCGATGCCGAACGTGTTCGACTCCTCGACGGTGATGACGCCTTCCTTGCCGACCTTGTCCATCGCCTCGGCGATGATGTCGCCGACGCTCTGGTCGCCACCGGCGGAGATGGCGGCGACCGAGGCGATCTGCTCCTTGGTCTCCACGTCCTTGGACGCGGCCATCAGCTGCTCGGCCACGGCCTCGACGGCCTTCTCGATGCCGCGCTTGATCCCCATCGGGTTGGCACCCGCGGCGACGTTGCGCAGGCCCTCGCGGACCATTGCCTGGGCGAGGACGGTCGCCGTCGTCGTGCCGTCACCGGCGACGTCGTCGGTCTTCTTCGCGACCTCCTTGACGAGCTCGGCCCCGATCTTCTCGTAGGGGTCCTCCAGCTCGATCTCCTTGGCGATGCTCACACCATCGTTGGTGATGGTGGGGGCGCCCCACTTCTTCTCGAGGACGACGTTGCGGCCCTTGGGGCCCAGCGTGACCTTGACGGCGTCGGCGAGGATGTTCATGCCGCGCTCGAGGCCGCGTCGGGCCTCTTCGTCGAAAGCAATCAGCTTAGCCATAGCTCCTGCGATTCCTTCAGCGTGTGGTGGCCGGCTCGCTGCCCGCGACGGACGGTCCGGCTGACCCGGCGAACCCTGCTCGCCGGCGCCCGGGACCTCAGCTCACCGGTCCGGAATTGTTGTCACTCTCATGCCGAGAGTGCCAGCGTCATGTTTAGCACTCGGACCCTGCGAGTGCAAACGCTCCCGCCGGATAGGACCGCTCGCAAACCCGTGCCGCAGACCTGTCGATCCGGCCCTCCCTCGCCCGTCAACTCGGTGACAGACTCACCACATCGACGAGAGGAACCCGCCATGACCGAGTACGTCGTCCTGCTGCCCGGCAACGAGGACACCTGGGCCGCCACCTCCGAGGAGGAGAAGCAGCGCGTCTACGGCCGGCACGGTGCCTTCCAGGCAGCCCTGGCCGAGCGGGGTCACAAGGTCACCGGAGGGGCCGAGCTCCACCACTCCCGCGAGGCCAAGGTGCTCCGCCTTGACGGCGCCGGCGGCCTGCAGGTCACCGACGGCCCTTACGCCGAGTCCGCCGAGCAGCTGACCGGCTTCTACATCATCGAGACCAGCGACGTCGACGACATGTTCCAGTGCATCGCGATCCTCGCCGAGGGCGAGAGTGAGGGCATCGAGGTCCGCGAGTGCGTGCCGATGTCGGACCCCAACGCGGGATGAGCTTCCTGGTCCTGCTGACCGAAGATGACCCGGACGCATGGGACCGGGCTACCGAGGCCGAGCGCGAGATCGTGATGGATGCCCACCGAGCCTTCGACAAGGCCGTTCGTGAGCGCGGCAAGATGCTCGGCGGCGAGGCGATCGCCGGCACCGAGACCGCCCGCACGCTGCGCACCGTGGGCGGCGTACGACAGGTCGTCGACGGCCCATACGCCGAGACCGTCGAGAAGCTCGGCGGCTTCTACGTCATCGACGTCACCGACATGGACGCCGCGCTCGACCTGTGCCGGATCCTCCCCGCGGGCTACACGATCGAGGTCCGTCCGGTGATCCAGATCGAGGGCTACGACTCTGATCTCTGATGACCGCGACGCCGTCGGCCCCGCTCTCGACCGGGCCTGGCGCGAGGAGTGGGGCCGCTTGCTGGCCCTGCTCGTCGCGAACTTCCGCCGCCTCGACCTCGCCGAGGACGGGCTCGCCGACGCGTTCGAGGCCGCGGCCCGCACCTGGTCGCGCGACGGCGTACCCGCCAATCCCGCCGGCTGGCTGCTGACCGCGGCCCGCCGGCGGGTCCTCGACCGGCTGCGGGCCGAGGCCGTCGCGGCCCGGCGGATGCCAGTGCTGGCGGTCGAGGCCGAGCTCAGCGAGGAGGCGCAGCGGGTGATGGCCGACGGCGGCGAGCGCAGCGTACGACGAGCGGCTGCGGCTCGTCCTGCTGTGCGCGCACCCGTCGATCGCGCCGGAGTCCGCGGCCGCCCTGTCGCTGCGGCTGGTGATGGGCGTTGCCACCGAGGACATCGCCCGGCTGTTCCTGGTGTCGACACCGACGATGGCCGCGCGGCTGACCCGGGCCCGCAAACGGCTGGCGACCGCGTCGTTCGCCCTCCCGGACGGAGAGGAGCTCGACGCCCGCCTCGCGCTGGCCGCCGACGTGGCCTACCTGGCCTTCACCGCCGGCTACGCGCCCGGCTCGGGTGAGGACGTCCTGCGGCCGGAGGCAGCCGGCGAGGCCATCCGACTGGCGCGGGTGCTGCGCGAGCTGGCGCCCGGCCGGATCGATCTCGACGCGCTGCTCGCCCTGATGCTGCTCCAACACTCGCGTCGCGACGCCCGCGTCGACGCCGACGGTGGACTGGTCACCCTGCCGGACCAGGACCGGTCGCGGTGGCACGCCGACGAGATCGACGAGGCCGTCGCCCTGCTCACGCCCTGGGTGCACGCGCCGGCGACGGCGTACCTCCTCCAGGCCCTGATCGCCGCCGAGCACGCGGTGGCCGTGACGGCGGCCGACACCGACTGGGTACGTGTCGCCGACCGCTACCGCGAGCTGGACGAGCTCACCGGCTCGCCGGTGGTCCGGCTCAACCGGGCGGTCGCGGTGGCCGAGGCCGACGGCCCGCAGGCCGGCCTGGCCCTGCTCGACGGTCTCGACCTGCCCGGCCACCGGCTCCCCGGGATCCGGGGCCAGCTCCTCGTCCGGGCCGGCCAGGTCGAGGAGGGCCGCCGCGAGCTCGAGCGAGCCGTCGCCGCGGCCGGCAACGCGGCCGAGCGCGCCCATCTGGAGCGCTGCCTGAGGGAGGCGTGAGCCGGTCCGAACCAGTGGGCGGCTGAGTACGCGTGCGCACGTGATCGGGGTCACAGACGCGCCACCATGGAGACATGACGCAGGCACCCGTCCAACCCTCGACCGAGCCGGTCCCGAACACTCGGCCGGCCACCCCTTCCCAGCTCGAATGGCTCAGGGCCGAGCTGCCCCTCTGGCGGTCCGCCGGCTGGGTCGACGACCGGGCCGCGGCGGCGATCCTGGCGGGCTACCACCCGACCCGCCGCTTCGACATGGCTCGGCTGCTCCTGACCCTCGGCGCCGGCTTCGTCGGCATCGGCATCCTCTGGCTGGTCGCCAGCAACCTCGACCAGCTGTCGCCACTGACCCGGTTCCTCGTCGTTGCGGCGTTCTGGCTGGCCTTCCTGGTCGGCGGTGAGCTGTTGGCCCGCCGGCGCGAGCACGGCGGCGCCATCCCCTCGCCGGTGGTCGGCGCGGTGCGGATACTGGCGGCGCTGACCTTCGGCGCGCTGGTGATGCAGGCCGCGCAGAGCCTCCAGGTGCCGGCGTACACACCCTCGTTGTTGGCGTGCTGGGGCCTCGGCGCCCTCATCCATGCGTACGCCGTGCGCGGCACCGGACCGCTCGTCGTCGGCCTGCTCGGGCTGGGCATCTGGCTGGTGTGGCAGAGCGCCTGGGACGAGCCCTCCGCGCTGACCGTCCTCCTCGCGATCTTCGCCGGTGGCGTGGTGGCCGCATCCGCGGCCGCGCTGCACGCCGACCGGCTGCCGGGCTTCGCGGCTGCCTGGCGCGAGGTCGGCGCCGCGCTGACCCTCGGCGCCCTGTTCGTGGCGGCCCTGCCCCTCGTGGACAGAGACGACTTCGCCTGGACGACGTTCCTCGTCGTCGCACTGGTGCTTGCGGGGCTGGCCGCGCTGGCCGGGATCGCGCTGGCGCCCGGAAGCTTCCGTCTCGAACCCCTGATGGCCCTGGCCATCGCCGCTGCGGGCGTCGCGCTGGTGCTCTGGGAAGCGGGCGCCGACGCCGACGATGTCGGCCCCCTCGACTGGGCGCACGCCATCGTCGGCATCGCGGTCTACGTCGGCGCCGCCGCCTGGATCGCGATCCTCGGCGTACAACGCGACAGCCGCCGACTCACCTGGGTGGCCACCGCGGCGCTGGTGGTGTTCACGACCACGCAGTCGTTCGCGGTGTTCGCCGAGATCGTGGAAGGCGCGTGGCTGTTCGTGCTCCTGGGCCTGATCTTCGCCGGGACGGGCTGGCTGGCCGACCGGGCCAGGCGCGAGCTCGCGAAGAGCCTTTCCGATGAAACCGACACCGAGCAGGCAGGAGCGGGTCGATGACCGGCATGCTGAGCAAGATCGCGATCGTGGCCGTCGCCCAGCTCGCCCTGGTGGGGGTCGCCGTCGCGCCGCAGCTCTCGGCCCGGGCGTTCGGCGACGAGTACCGGATGCGCGTCGCGCCCGTCGACCCGATCGACCCCTTCCGCGGGGCGTACGTCGACCTCGGTTACCCGGACCTCCGGCTCGACCAGGACCACCCGATCGCCGGCGACGAGGGGACTGTCTACGTCACCCTGGTGGCCGACGGCGACGTGTGGAAGGCGGGCAGCTACAGCCGTAGTCGCCCCGAGGACGGGCCATACCTGACCTGCGACGACCGCGACTGGCGGATCCGCTGCGGGATCGAGAGCTGGTTCGTCTCACAGGACGAGGCCGCCGATCTCGAGGACGCCGTCGGGGCCGGGACGATGGTCGCCGTGATCAAGGTCGACGGTCGCGGGCACGCCGCGATCGTCGGTCTCGAGAAGGGCTGACCCCCGGCCGGCTCGCGCGCCCGTCAGCCCACCACCTCCCCACATCCGTGGTTTACTGTAGTAAGTCACTAGACTTTATTCTGGGGAGTGGTCGTGGAGGTCGTCACCGTCGAGGTACCCGAGCTCGGGAACCGCTGCCACCTGGTCCACGACGGAGCTCGGGGCCTGGTCGTCGACCCGCCGCGTGACCTGTCCCCGGTCGAGTGGGCCGCCGAGGAGGCAGGGGTCGACATCACGCTGGTCGCCGATACCCACGTCCACAACGACTACCTCTCCGGCGCCGCCGCCCTGGCCCACCGACACGGCATCCCTTACCTGCTCGCGGCCGACGAACGCGTCGACGTGGAGCGCACGCCCGTCCGCGGCGGGGACGTCGTGCCGGTCGGCGCCCTCGAGGTCAAGGTGCTCGAGACGCCCGGCCACACGCTGCACCACCAGTCGTTCGTGGTCTGGCACGGCATCGAGCAGAGCGCGCTGTTCAGCGGCGGCAGCCTGCTGCACGGCACCGTCGGCCGCACCGACCTGGTCGACCCGCTGCTCGCCCGTCTGCTCGGCCGCGCCCAGTGGCAGAGCGCCCGGCACCAAGCAGTGCTGCCGAGCGCGACGACGCTGCACCCGACCCACGGCTTCGGGAGCTTCTGCTCCTCGGTCAGCAGCGGCGCCGAGGATGCAGCGTCGACTCTCGGTCACGAACGACACACGAACTCTGTCCTCACCACGCCTCGAGAGGCGTTCGTCGAGGACTTGGTCGACGGCTTCGGACCCATCCCCACCTACTACCGGCGGCTGGCCCGGCTCAACCGCGCCGGCGCCGGGTCCGAGCCCCTCGCCACGCCCTCCATTGCCGGCATTGCCGAGGTCGCCGACCGCGCCCGCCGGCACGAGTGGGTCCTCGACGTGCGGCCGCGGGCGTCGTACGCCGCAGGGCACCTGCCCGGCTCGGTCAGTGTCGAGATGGGCGACTCGTTCGCGACGTACGCCGGCTGGGTGACGCCCTGGGGCACCGACCTGACAGTGGTCGGCGACGACCCGGCCGACCTGGACCGCGCCGTGCGCGACCTCGGCCAGATCGGCGTCACCGTTGGCCGCCTGCACCAGCTGCCGCCCGTCAGGGAGTGGCCCCGAGTCGCGACGATCCGGCGGGTCGGGTGGGAGGAGCTGGCCCAGGCCGGACCCGGCGACCTCGTCCTCGACGTCCGCCACGCCCACGAACACGCCGCGGGGCACCTGCCGGAGGCTCGGCACCTCCCGCTCCCGGACCTGTGGCGGCAGGCGGCTGCCCTACCCGCCGGGCGCATCTGGGTGCATTGCCAGGCCGGCTTCCGGGCCGCCACCGCCGCGGGGCTGCTCGCCCGCCTCGGCCGCGACGTCGTGCTCGTCGACGACGACTGGGCGCGGGCCGCCAGCGTGGGACTGACCACCGACCGGGCCGCCTGACCTCACCCGCCAGGTCTGGGGGTACCAGTCCACAGGGCGACGGCCCCACTCGACGTGGTCGGTCCACGCGGGTGGGCCGTGTCGCGTGGCCGCGTGACGCCGGGCGGCGGTGAGTGAGGAACCGTTTGCGTCGAGCGAGAATTGGCGTCCTAGCTCACCGCTGGCTGGCGCGCGCCTCAGCCGCCGGCGACCGCGGGGATGACCGAGATCTGGGTGCCCTCGGGCGTCGGGGTGGCCAGGTTGTCGAGGAAGCGCACGTCGTCGTTGCCGACGTAGACGTTGACGAACCGCCGCAGCTGGCCGGCCTCGTCGAGGATCCGCCCCTTGATGCCGGAGTAGTTGGCATCGAGGTCGTCGAGCACGGCAGCCAGGTGGTCGCCCTCCGCTTTCACCTCCGACTCGCCCCCGGTGTAGGTGCGCAGGATGGTGGGGATCCGGACGGACACGCTCATCTGGTGGCTCTCCTGGTTCGACGGTCGAGGGGCAATGCTGCTCGGTTTCAGTTTGTCCTACCGATGCCGGTGGCCGCGAAGGCGGCGTACGACGGGTCGATGGTCGCCGCGGCCCCGACCTGGTCCGCGATCGCGTCGAGGGTCTTCAGGCCCATGCCGGTGTTGATGACGACGGTCTCCTTGGTGGGGTCCAGCCGGCCGGACTCGACGAGCTTCTTCAGCGTGCCAACGGTGGTGCCGCCGGCCGTCTCGGTGAAGATGCCCTCGGTGCGGGCGAGCAGCAGGATGCCGGCACGCACCTCGTCGTCGCTGATGTCCTCGACCGCGCCGCCGCTGCGACGGCAGATGTCGAGGACGTAGACGCCGTCGGCCGGGTTGCCGATGGCCAGCGACTTGGCGATGGTGTCGGGCTTGACCGGGCGGATCGCGTCGGAGCCGTCCCTGAACGCGGTCGAGACCGGCGAGCAGCCCGTGGCCTGCGCGCCGAAGACGGCGTACGGCTTGTCCTCGACAAGGCCGAGGGCGATCAGCTCCTGGAACGCCTTGTCGACCTTGGTCAGCTGCGAGCCCGACGCGACGGGGATGACGATCTGGTCGGGCAGCCGCCAGCCGAGCTGCTCGGCGATCTCGAAGCCCAGCGTCTTGGAGCCCTCGGCGTAGAACGGGCGGACGTTGACGTTGACGAACGCCCAGCCCTCCTCCTCGCCCGCGATCTCGGAGGCCAGGCGGTTGACGTCGTCATAGCTGCCGTTCACGGCGACCAGCGACTCGGTGTAGACCGCGGAGTTGACCACCTTGGGCCGCTCGAGGTCGGCCGGGATGAACACGACGGTCTTCATCCCGGCGCGCGCACCGGCGGCAGCCACGGCGTTGGCGAGGTTGCCGGTGGACGGACAGGCGAACACGGTGGCGCCGAGCTCGCGGGCCGCGCTCAGGGCACAGGCCACGACGCGGTCCTTGAAGGAGTTGGTGGGGTTGGTCGAGTCGTCCTTGACCCACAGCTTGTCGATGCCGAGCTCGCGGCCGAGGTTGCCCGCGCGCAGCAACCGCGTGAAGCCGGGCTCGGTGTTGGGACTGTCCTCGATGTCGTCGGGGACCGGGAGCAGCGCCTTGTAGCGCCACATGTTGCTCGGGCCGGCCTCGATCTGCTCGCGGGTCACGGTGGCGTGGTCATAGCCGACCTCGAGCGGCCCGAAGCACTCCGGGCACGCGTAGTACGGCCCGAGCTCGACCTCGTGCTTGCACTCGCGACAGACCAGCGCGCGCGCGTGGCCGAACGCCCCCTCGCGGATCGTGGGACGGGTCTTCTCTGCGACGACGCTCAAGGGAATCCTCCTCCTCATCTTCCCCGCGGCGACTCTCGCCACAGGCCGGAATTGGCACCGTTCCCGCGACCGCCACCCGGATTTCGGGCGACGGGAGGCGCAGCAGACGGTTGCCGGGACTTCACAGGGCCGTTCCCTCAGTCCCTCTCGATGAGCAACCCCCACCGTACGCCGAGCCGTCTCAGCATGTGTACGTCGCATCCACATGCTGGTCGCCATCAGCGATTCGGGCGCTCCTCGGTGGCCTGGGCCAGCAAGGCGCTCACCATCCACAGCTGCATCTCCCGGACCTCGTCGGCGCTCTGCCCGGCGATGTCGGTCAGCCAGACGCGCGTCTCGATGCCGCAGACGCTGCGCAGCGCGATCGCGAGCCGGCGGACTCCGGCTTCGCCCAGGTCGTCGGACAACGGCTCGAGCGCCTCCCGCAGCCAGCCGATCACCCGGCCCTGTCGGAGTGGGAGCTCGTGCGGCTGGTCGCCAAGGGAGAGCCGGAGCATGGCGCGCTGCTGCGGTTCGGTGCGTTGGATCATGTCGATGACGGAAGTCACGACCGCGGTGACTCGTTCCCCAACGTCGACCGGGGCTGGGTCGGGAAGCATCGACTCGGCCACCGTCTCCGGAAAGGCGGCCGCGAGCAGTTCGGCCCGGGTCGGGAAGTAGCGGTAGGCGGTGGTCCGCGAGATACCGGACTCGCGGGCGACATCCTCCACTCGTGGTGTGTCGCCTTCCTCGATCAGCCGGCGCGCGGCAGCGAGGAGATGCTCCCGCGTGCGCTGCTTCTGACCGCTGCGGCCGGAGCTGACGTACGACGTTGACATGGGCTTGATGGTATGCCAGATTCATGATGGTACTGAAGTCCCATAAAGGAGAGTCGTTATGCAGGAGCTCACGAGTGCCGCGCCGGTCGTCCGCCGAGCGGGCGAAGGTGACAAGAAGTGGTTCTTCGGCGGCGGCGTCTGGACCTGGAAGGTGTCGGGCGCGGACAGCGATGGCCTGTGCGTCGTCGAGGTGGAGATGGATGGCGGCAAATGCACGCCCGTGCACACGCATCCGATCGCCGAGTCGCTCTGGGTCCTCGAGGGGGCGCTGCGCTACCGCATCGGGACCGAGGACACCGACCTCGGCCAGGGCGACTTCGTGATGGTGCCCGGCGGCATCCCGCATGCGTTCCTCGTCCTGGGCGAGCGTGCCCGGGTGATCACGATGCAGCCGTCCGACGAGTGCGTGAGCTTCTACCTCGGCGCCAGCGAGCCCCTAGAGGGCTCCGCTCGCGTGACCGACTTCGCTCGGATCGCTCAAAGCGGGGAAGCCAACGGCAGGCATCACGATCCTCGGCCCGCCGCCCTTCTGACCTCCTCAACCAGCGATGGCGGCGGCGTCCCGCGTCAGCTGCCGCATCAGGGCGAGGACGCCGTCGGGGCCGTCGACGACGACGTCGGCCATCGGGCGCAGCACGCTCTCCTCGCGGGAAGCCGAGCAGACCAGGAGGGTGGGCAGGCCTTGCTTCCTCAGCTCGAGCACCGCCTCGAAGGCCTCGAGGTCACCGAGGTCGTCGCCGGCGAAGAGGAAGCCGCCGGCCTCCAGGCTCTCCATCAGGTACTCGACCACGATGCCCTTGTGCATGCCGTGGGAGCGGATCTCCAGCACCTGGCGACCCGGCTCCACGACGAGGCCGTGCCGCTCGGCGAGCTCGGCCATCGGCTTGACCAGCCGGTCGAAGGCGGCGTCGGGGTCATCGAGGCGGCGGGTGTGCACGGCCACCGCGAGCCCCTTGTCCTCGACGAAGGCATCGGCGGCGTCGGCGGCCCGCAGCACTCGGGGCAGCTCGCGCTCGAAGGTGGCCAGCCCCGGGGGCGGCCGGGGCGAGACCACCCGGCGCTGGGTCGACGACCAGCGCTCGTTGCCGTACTGGCCGAAGATGTAGAGCTCACGACCGTTGCTGCCGATCGCGTCGCCGACCTCGTCGAGCCCACCGAGTGCGAGGGCCTGGCGGGCGGGCCGCCCGGTGATCACCGCGACGGCCCGGACGCACTCGGCCAGGTCGGTCAGCACCTGGGGTGCGTCGGGATGGATGTGGGCCGACTCGGGGTCGTCCACGATCGGGGCGAGGGTGCCGTCGAAGTCCAGCCCCACCACCACGCTCCCGGCGACGCGCACGAGAGCGGCGTACTGCTCCTCGGCCGCGTCGGAGGTGAAGTCCACGGCCGTAGCCTTCCATGGACTCCGGTGCGACCGGTCGCAGGCGGTCAGGCGTGGTCGGCGGTGAGGATGACCGTGAGCCGGTCGAGCCGCATCGGGTCGACCGCGCGGGCCGTACGACGGATGCCGAGGTCGAGCGCCAGGGCACGGGCCGCGCGCTCGAGCTTGGCGGGGTAGTAGACGGTCGAGGCGGGGATCGTGCCGTACCAGTTGTCGGAGCCGACGACCTTCCAGCCGGCCGCGGTGGCGGTGGCGGCGATCCGCCCTGCCAGGCCGGTGACGCCGGAGTTGTTGTAGACCTCGACGTAGACCTTGCCCTTGTCGATCGCTGGCTTGGTCGGCTTGGGCTTCGTCGTCGGCATCGACGGCGACGGGCTGACCGTGGTGCTCGGCGACGAGGACGCGATGGTGACCTCGCGCTCGGTCGGCGGCTGGCTGCGGGTGGCGACGTAGGCGATCCCGGCCATCGCCACCGCCACGATGCTGAGGATGACCACCGGCGATGGGAAGACCACCCCCCGCTCGGAGCGGGGGCGGAGCCAGGCCGACATCGCCGTCAGACCTCGAAGCCGAGGCGGCGCGCCGAGCGCTGTCGCTGGCGGGCGGCCCGCAGCCGCCGCAGGCGGCGCACGAGCAGCGGGTCGCTGGCCAGCGCCTCGGGACGGTCGATGAGGGCGTTGAGCACCTGGTAGTAGCGGGTGGCAGACATGTCGAACTGCTCGCGGACCGCGGTCTCCTTGGCGCCGGCGTACTTCCACCACTGGCGCTCGAACTCGAGGATCTCGCGGTCGCGGTCGCTCAGGTCGGCCCCCTGGTCCGCAGGCCCGGCGTGACCGGGTCGGTGCAGAGGCGTGGCGGCGTCCATGCGGACCACTGTAGGCGATGAATCACACGCATGTCATTCGCCTCGGCGAGTCGCGTTGCCCAATGTCGCGGCCAACCCAATGGTGCCCCTTCAGCACCATCGGGACGCATTCTAAGGTCGGGTCATGACCGAACCGACCGCCACCACCCGCTGGGGCATCATGGCCACCGGCCGGATCGCCCAAGACTTCGCCCGCAACCTCCAGCAGGTCGAAGGCGCCGAGATCGCCGCCGTCGGCTCGCGTTCGCAGGAGTCAGCCGACGCCTTCGCCGCTCGGTTCGGCGGCCGCGCGCACGACTCCTACGAGGCGCTGGCGGCCGACCCTGATGTCGACGTCGTGTACGTCGCCTCCCCGCACGCCTTCCACCTCGACCATGCCCGGCTGGCCTTCGGCGCCGGCAAGCACGTGCTCTGCGAGAAGCCGCTGACCCTCAATGCCGCGCAGGCGGAGGCGATGGTCGCCGCCGCCACCGAGGCGGGCCGCTTCCTCATGGAGGCGATGTGGATGGCCTGCAACCCGGTCATCCGGGCGGTGCGGTCGGGCCTCGAGGAGGGTCGGTTCGGCGCGCCGCGGCAGGTGCACGCCGATCTCGGGTTCGTCGTCGACCAGCCGGCCACCGGGCGGATGTTCAATCCCGACCTCGGCGGCGGGGCGCTGCTCGACATGGGCATCTATCCGCTCACGTTCGCGACGATGATGCTCGGTCCGGCCGACTCGATCGCGGCCTCGGCCACGCTGAGCGACCAGGGCGTCGACCTCGACGTCTCCGTCGCGGGGCGTCATGGCGACGCCGTCTCGGCGCTGACCGCCTCGATGACCTCGCCCTCACCGCGGACGGCGACCATCGCGACGACGACGGGCCGCCTCGACTTTCCGGCCAGCTTCCACGCGCCGGCGTACGTCACCTGGACGCCGGCGGACGGTGCGCCGGAGCGGATCGACGGCGTCGAGCCGCTCATCGGCACGGGCCTGGGCAACGAAGCGGCCCACGTGCAGGAGTGCCTGCACGCGGGCCGCCTCGAGAGTCCGCTGGTCCCGCACGCCCAGACTCTGACCGTGATCCGCCAGATGGACGACATCCGCCGGCAGATCGGGGTCAGCTATGCGTCGGACCGAGGTCGGTAGGTAGCCCGGGTGCGAGACCCGGGCTACCGACCGTCACAAGTGGCTGGTCACCACTCGATGCGGAGGAGCTTGCCCCGGAACTTCGGGTTCTTCTCACTGCCCTGCGGGAGTGCGTTGTCGACGACGTAGAGCGCTTCCTTGGTCCACTCGACGGCACCCGGCATCGCGAACTGCATGAAGGGCTTGGCCTTGTCCTTGCCGGCCTTGATCAGCTTCACCTGGCCGGTGAAGAGCTCTGCAACGTAGACGTCACCGTTGTTCGCGACGGCGACGTTGACGGTGCTGATGAAGCCGTCGGCGACCAGCTTGACCTTGCCGCTCTTGGGGTTGACCTTGTAGACGCGACCCAGGGCGCCCAGGCTGCCGTCCTCGGGACCACCCGGCAGGCTGCTGACGTAGAGCCAGCCGTCGGGACCGAGCTCGACGTCGGTGGGCACCGGCTCGAACCAGTAGTCCAGTCCGACGACGCAGTCGGGCAGCTTCAGACCCTCTGCGGCCTCGGCGGTGATGGTGACGGGCGTCGGGGGCAGCACCGCCACGGTCTTGATCTTGCCGTCGTTGCCGATCCACAAGATGTCGTTGCCCGCGGCGTCGCCGAGGTACACGCCCTCACCCGTGGTGTAGGTGGAGTACGGGTGCGACTCCACGATGCCCTTGTAGACCGCCGGGCCGGCTTCCTTCACCGGCCACTGCGCCTCACACTCGGGCGTGGCGCCCTGCAGGCCGTAGGTCGTCGTCTTGTCGGGGTTCTTGGTGGCCTCATACGAGCCGACATCGGCAATGTTCGTGGCCTTGCCGCCGTCAGTCATCTGCTTGACCATCTGGTTCTTGCCCGTGAGGGTGAACGTGACGGTGTTCTTGTAGACCGAGGCCCCGCCGACCTCGGCGTTCTTCTCCTTCGACTGGTAGACGACGGCCGGCTTCTCGCCCGGGACGACGTGCACGAGGCTGCCGCCGAAGTTCTGGCTGACATAGACCGAGCCGTCCTTCGCGACCGCGGCACTGAGTGGGCCCATGAGGTGCTTGGCGAGCACCTCGGGCTCGGCGGCGCGTGCCGGCGAGGCGACGGCGCTGCCGCCCATCGAGGCCAAAGCGGTGGCTGCCAGCGCGGCGGCGGACAGCATGGCAAGACTGCGTACGGGTTTGTTCATGTGGTGTTCCCCCATTCGATGGTCAGACGTGCAGACCCTCGCCCCGTACCCCTCCCCGAGCTTCGGCCGCAAGCGAAGTTGCCCTACGGTAGCCGCGCCTTTGTCGACTGTGAAGGGCGAATTTCCCGGCCGCCTGCTGCGTCATCCCGGCTTCACCCGAAAGGGTGGCGGGGCCAGGGGCCCTAGGGTGAAGGGATGCCGGCCGACCTCGTGATCGTCGCCAACCGGTTGCCGGTCGACCGCGTGACGCTGGCCGACGGCAGCCTGGAATGGCGCCCCTCCCCAGGCGGACTGGTGACCGCGATCGAGCCGGTGATGCGGGCCAACGACGGGATCTGGATCGGCTGGCCGGGCGGCACCGAGACCGGCCTCGAGCCCTTCGAGCACGACGGAATGCAGCTCGACCCGATCTCGCTGAGCGCCGAGGAGATCGAGGGCTTCTACGAAGGATTCTCCAACGCCACCTTGTGGCCGCTCTACCACGACGTGGTCGCCAAGCCGGAGTTCCACCGGGAGTGGTGGGACATGTACGAGGCGGTCAACCGGCGCTTCGCCGAGCACGCCGCCGACCGGGCGGCCCGCGACGCCACCGTCTGGGTGCACGACTACCAGCTCCAGCTGGTGCCAGGGATGCTGCGCGAGCTGCGACCCGACCTGCGGATCGGCTTCTTCCTGCACATTCCGTTCCCGCCGGCGGAGCTCTTCCAGCAGCTGCCCTGGCGGCGGCAGATCCTCGAAGGGCTGCTCGGCGCCGACCTGGTCGGCTTCCAGCTCTCCGGTGGGGCGCAGAACTTCATCCGCCTGGTCCGTCAGCGGGTCGGGCACAAGACCCACCGCGACCTGGTCTACCTCCCCGACGAGCGCACCGTGCGCGCGTCGGCGTTCCCCATCTCGATCGACGTCGCGGGCTTCGAGGAGCTGGCCCGCTCGCCCGAGGTCGGCGAACGCGCTGCCGAGATCCGCGACGCGCTCGGCAGCCCGCGCAAGCTGTTCCTCGGCGTCGACCGGCTCGACTACACCAAAGGGATCCACGCCCGGCTGCGCGCCTTCAGCGAGCTGGTGGCCGACGACGAGCTCGACGTGGAGGACGCCGTCTTCTTGCAGGTGGCCACCCCCTCGCGCGAGCAGGTCGAGCACTACCGCGAGCTCCGCGACGACATCGACCGGCTGGTGGGCCGGATCAACGGCGACTACGGGCGCATCGGCCGGCCCGCGATCTCCTACCTGCACGCGTCCTACCCACGTGAGGAGATGGCCGCGCTCTACCGGGCCGCCGACATCATGGTCGTCACGCCCTACCGCGACGGCATGAACCTGGTCGCCAAGGAGTACGTCGCCTGCCGCTTTGAGGACGACGGCGCGCTGATCCTGTCGGAGTTCGCCGGCGCGTCCAACGAGCTGCGTCAGGCCTGGCTGGTCAACCCCTACGACCTGAACGGCATGAAGGCCGCCCTGATGGAGGCCTACCGCGCCGACGGGCGCGACCTGACCCGCCGGATGCGGGCGATGCGCAAGACCATCGCCGCCGCCGACGTCGCGGCGTGGGCGCAGGCCTACCTCGAGGCGATGGAAGAGGTGCGCCCCGCCCACGGCAAGCACCTGCGACCGGCCCACGGGACCTGAGCGCGCCGTGCTCACCCTCTCCAGCGACGACCGCCTGCTCGACGTCGAGCGCATCCATGGCTGGCTGTCCGAGGACGCCTACTGGTCGCGCGGCCGGTCGCTCGCCAAGGTCGAGCGCAGCCTGCGGAACTCTGTCAACGTCGGCGCCTACGCCGAGACGGCCGACGGTCCGGAGCAGGTCGGCCTGCTGCGCATCGTCACCGACCGCGCGACGTTCGCGTGGATCTGTGACGTGTACGTCGACCCGGCGCGCCGCGGAGAGGGCATCGGCCGGCTGCTGCTTGCCGAGGCCGAGACCTTGCTGAGCGGGATGGGCGTCAACCGGGCGATGCTGGCCACGGCCGACGCGCACGGGCTCTACGCCAGCTTCGGGTTCGGCCCGCTCGAGGACACCTCGCGGTGGATGGCCCGTGGCTACGCCGAACCGACACCCGACCAGGGGTAACTCCGAGGTCGCGCAATCGTTGGACGGCTGTGCGCGACAACCACGGTCAGTCCGGTAGTGCCCACCGGGAAGCTGACACGGGGGTGCTCGGGCGGGCCGGGGGCGTTTCGCCTGCCCGGACCGTGGCGCACGGCGTCCGTCGGGCCTGACCGTGGCGATCTTTCGGGTTCGTCATCGGAACGGCTCGGCGGGCGTCCGGCCTGTTCACGCCACGGGCGGCAGTTCCGGTCGTTCCTCGCCGGCCATCATCTCGACCACCTGCCGCTCCAGGTCGGGGCCCAGCCGCCCCCATGACTCGTCGTACCCGTAGACCTCCCGCAGCGTCCGGTGCTCGTTGAGCCCGTCGAGGATGTCGACGTCGTCTGGCGTCATCAGGCCCGGATGGACCACGCCCATCGCCTCGGAGACCTTCCACAGGTCGCGGCGCATCGACTTGACGTAGTTGGCCGCGCGGACGGACTTGAGGTCTGGGTCGAGGCCCCGGACGAGCCAGGGGTTCTGGGTCGCCACCCCGGTCGGGCAGCGATCCGTGTGGCACTTCTGCGACTGGATGCAGCCGATCGCCATCATCGCCTCGCGACCGACGTTGACCAGGTCGACGCCGAGGGCGAAGGCGACCACCGCGTTCTCGGGCACTCCGAGCTTGCCCGCGCCCACGAACGTGACCTCGTCGGTGAGCCCGGCGGCCGCGAACCTGGCGTAGACGAGCGCGAAGCCGATGCGGAACGGGAAGGAGACGGCGTCGGCGAAGATCAGCGGCGCCGCGCCGGTGCCACCCTCGCCGCCGTCGATGTTGACGAAGTCGACGCCACGGGTGCGGCTGCCCATCGCGCTGACCAGGTCGTCCCACACGCCGAGGCTGCCGACGGCCGACTTGATGCCGACCGGCAGCCCGGTCTCGTCGGCGATCAGCTCGACGAAGTCGAGCATCGAGTCGACGTCGTGGAAGGCCGTGTGCCGGCTCGGTGACGCGCAGTCAACGCCGGGTGCGATGCCGCGGATGTCGGCGATCTCCTGGGTCACCTTCACTGCTGGCAGCATGCCGCCGAGGCCGGGCTTGGCGCCCTGCGAGAGCTTGATCTCGATGGCCCGCACCGGCGCGCGAGGCGACCAGGTCCTTGAGCCGGGACAGGTCGAAGGCACCGTGCTCGTCACGACACCCGAAGTAGGAGGTGCCGATCTGGAAGACAAGGTCGCCGCCCTTGCGGTGGTACGACGCGAGCGCTCCTTCGCCAGTGCCGTGCATGCAGTCGGCGAGCGCGGCCCCGCGGTTGAGGGCCTCGATGGCGTGGCTGGATAGCGACCCGAAGCTCATCCCCGAGATGTTGACGACGCTCGCGGGTCGGAACGCGTGCCGCCTGCCGCGCGGCCCGCCGAGCACCTTCGCGGACGGCAGCAGCACCTCGTCGCCGGCGTGCCGTGCTGTCGGCGCCCCCTCGCCCTTGAAGGTGCGGTGCTTGATGATCGGGTAGCCGTTGGCGTGCTCGACGTCGTTGTCGGTGCCGAAGCCGAAGTAGTTGTTCTCCAGCTTGGACGACGCATAGATCCAGCTGCGCTGGTCGCGGCTGAAGGGCCGCTCCTCGTCGTTGCCGGTGACGATGTACTGACGCAGCTCCGGGCCGAACTTCTCCAGCAGGAACCGCAGGTGCCCGACGACCGGAAAGGTGCGCAGGATGGCGTGCCGGCGCTGGGTGATGTCGTACGCCGCGAGCCCGGCCAGCGCGCCCGCCGCGGCCCCCGCAGCCTTCGCCCACCTGCCACCCCGCGTCATGCTCCGTGTGTAGACCTCGGCGGCACCGATGTCGATAACCTCCGGGCATGTCGCCGCAGCGTGCTGGGCCCGATGCTCCGGCGCTCCCCATCTCAGTGCGTCTCGGCTACGGATCCGGATCGGTCGCCACCGGCGCGTTCGGCACGGTGCCGGGGCTGATGCTGCTGCCCTACCTGACCGACACCTTGGGCATCGCGGCGCTGGCTGCCGGCTGCATCGTGCTGCTGCCCAAGGCCTGGGACGTGGTGCTCAACCCGATCGCCGGGCGGATCAGCGACCGCACGGTCGACCCGCGCGGCCCTCGGCGACCCTGGCTGTTGCGGGCGGGGCTGGCACTGGCGGTGTGCTTCGCGCTGATCTTCGCTGCACCCGTGCTGGGGTCGCGCGTGCTGGAGGCCGCCTGGGTGCTGGTGTTCTTCCTGGCTGCCGCGTCGGCGTACGCCTTCTTCCAGGTGCCCTACGTCGCGATGCCGGCGGAGATCACCGCGTCGTACGACGAGCGGACCCGCCTGATGACCTGGCGGGTGGCCCTGCTCGCGTTCACGATCATGCTGGCGGGCGCCACCGCGCCGGTCATCCGTGACGCAGTGGGCGGCCGTGCCGGCTACCGCGTGATGGGCTTGGCGATGGCTGTCGTCATCGTCGTCGGCGTGATGAGCGCCTACGTCGGCACCCGGCGGGCGCCGATCGGCCGGGTCGAGCCCGGGCCCGGGACGCTGCGAGACCAGCTGCGGGTCGTCGCGGCCGCCCGCGACTTCCGACTGCTGCTGACCACGTTCGTGGTGCAGGCGCTGGCGACCGGCTGCATGCTCGCCGGCGTCGACTACCTCGCGAGCGACGTGCTCGACCGCCCGGGCGCGACGACCATCCTGTTCATCTGCTTCGTGGGTCCGGCTCTGCTGCTGACACCGGTGTGGGCAGCGGTCGGCGAGCGGATCGGCAAGAAGGCCGGCTACACGGCCTCGTCGGTGGTGCTCGCTCTCGGGGCGATGCTCGCGGCGACCGCTCAGGTGGCGCCCGCTGGTGTGGTCTTCGCGGCGACGGCCCTGGTTGGTGTCGGCTATGCCGGGTGCCAGGTCTTCCCGCTGGCGATGCTCCCCGACGCCGCGGCAGTCGACGCGCGGCAGACGGGATCCAGCCGGGTCGGCGTCTACACCGGTGTGTGGACCGCGGCCGAGACGCTCGGTCTGGCCCTGGGTCCGGGGCTGTTCGCAGTGGCCCTCGCCGTCGGCGGCTATCGCTCGTCGACGACCGGCGACGTCGCCCAGCCGGACAGCGCGGTGTCCGCCATCACCTACGCGTTCTCCGTGCTGCCGGCGGTGCTGGTGCTGGTCAGCCTGTGGTGGCTGTCGCGCTACTCGTTGGACGCTCGCCGAGTCGCCGCGGCCGGATCGGTGGAGCGATGACCTCGATCGAGGAGGTGTTGGCGGCGCTTCGGGCACTGCAGGCGGGCGACCTGCCGGTGCACGGAGGACGGACGCTGGCCTACGTCTACGACTCCGGCCTGCCGGAGGTCGACCGGCTCGGACGCGAGGCGGTGGCGGCATACGCCGGCTCCAACGGCCTGGACCCGACCTCCTTCCCGAGCCTCCTGGCTATGGAGAACGACCTGGTGGGGTTCGCCTGCGACCTGCTCGACGCACCCGAGACCGCCGTCGGCTCGGTGACCTCGGGCGGCACCGAGTCGGTGCTGCTCGCCGTGCAGGCCGCCCGCGACGCGCGGCCTGACGTGGCCCGGCCGTCGATGGTGGTGCCCTCGACCGTGCATGCGGCCTTCCACAAGGCGGCGCACTACTTCGGCGTCGAGGCGCGCGTGGTGCCGGTGGACGCGACGTTCCGGGCCGACGTGGCGGCCACGGCTGCGGCGATCGACGACTCGACCGTGCTGGTGGTGGGCTCCGCTCCGTCGTACGCGCACGGCGTGGTCGACCCGATCCCCGCTCTGGCCGCGCTGGCGGCCGCCCGGGGCGTGCGCTGCCACGTCGATGCCTGCATCGGCGGTTGGGTGCTGCCGTACGCCGCCCGGCTGGGGCGGGCAGTGCCGCCGTGGACGTTCGCGGTCGACGGCGTCACGTCGATCTCGGTGGACACCCACAAGTACGGCTACGCCCCCAAAGGCACCTCGCTCCTGGTGCACCGGACCCCCGCCCTGCGGCGGCCGCAGTACTTCGCCTCGGCCGACTGGCCGGGCTACACGATGCTGAACTCGACGATGCAGTCGACCAAGTCGGGCGGACCGCTGGCCGGCGCCTGGGCAGTGGTGCAGCACCTTGGTGACGCGGGCTACCTGCGGTTGGCCGGCGAGGTGTTCTCGGCGGTGGACGCGATCGTCTCGGGGGTGTCGACGATCGACGGGCTGTCGGTGGTGGCGGCTCCGGACTCCACGCTGGTGGCGCTTGCCACCGACGGCTCATGCGATGCGTTCACGGTGTGCGACGAGATGAAGACCCGCGGCTGGTACGTCCAGCCGCAGATGTCCTACGGCGGCCACGGGCCGACCATCCACCTCTCGGTGTGCGCGGCGACCCTCGTCCACGTCGAGGAGCTGGTCGGTGCCCTGGCCGCGTCGGTCGCATCGGCCCGCGTCGCCGGACCGGTCGCGGTCGACCCGGGGGTGGTGGCCTTCATCGAGGCGCTCGACCCGGCCGGGCTGTCGGAAGAGGACTTCGACGGGCTGCTGGCCGCCTCGGGGCTGGTCGGCCCTGACTCGGCGTCCTCGTTGGTGCTGCCGGAGCGGATGGCCGAGGTCAACGCGCTGCTCGACGTCGCCTCGCCGCCCGCTGCGCGAGGCGCTGCTGATCGCCTTCCTCGACCGCCTGTCGCGACCGGTCCGAGGCCCGTCGGTTTCACCGGCTGACCGGTGAAACCTGCACTTGATGGGCGTTGCAACACCCATCAAGTGCAGGGATTGCCCATCAAGGACAGCCGGTCAGTCGGCCAGCCCGCGCTCGGCGAGCCAGGCCTTCCTCGCGCGTACGCCGGCCCTCGCCAGCCACGCGTCGTACACGGCCTCGGCGAGCTCGTCGGCGGTCAGCTCGCCGATCCGGCCGGCCCGCAGCAACACCGAGTGGTGTCCGTTGAAGTGCGGGGTGGTGAAGAACGGGTTGGTCTCGTCGGCCACGATCGCCTCCTTGTCGACCTCGTCGGCGACCCAGAAGACGATGACGTCGGCGTAGCGCTCGCCGGTCTCGGGGTCGAACGCGTCGGGCCGCGGGTTGCGGAAGAAGATGAAGCTCTTGCGACCTACTTGATAGACGGGGTTGGCCGCCGGCCGTTCTCGACGGTGACCCCGGGCATCGAGAGCGCGAGCTCGTGCACCTGCTCGACGGTCGCGCGCTTGGGCCTGGCCATGGCTCGACCGTACGCCGACCGGTCCCGACTACCCTCCCCCCATGGGTGCCCTGGCCGGTCTCGTCGAACGTGGGCTGGTGGCGCCGGACTGGGCTGCGGCACTGGCCCCGGTGGACGAGCGGATCGCCGCCATGGGGCAGTTCCTGCGGACCGAGCTCGCCGCCGGGCGCAGCTATCTGCCGGCGGGCGACCACATCCTGCGTGCCTTCCAGCGGCCGCTGGCCGACGTCCGGGTGCTCATCGTCGGGCAGGACCCCTACCCGACGCCGGGCCATCCGATCGGGCTGTCGTTCGCGGTCGCGCCCGACGTGCGGCCGCTGCCGGGCTCGCTGCGCAACATCTACGCCGAGCTCGGCACCGACCTCGGCCTGACGATGCCGAAGCACGGTGACCTGACTGCGTGGGCCGACCGCGGCGTGATGCTGCTCAACAGGGTGCTGACCGTGCGCCCGGGCGAGGCCGCCTCGCACCGCGGTCGCGGCTGGGAGGAGGTCACCTCGTGCGCCATCGACGCGCTGGCCCGCCGTGGCGGCCCGGCCGCCGCGATCCTCTGGGGCCGCGACGCCCAGTCGCTCAAGGCCCAGCTCGGTCCGATCCCCTGGGTCGAGTCGGCCCACCCCTCTCCGCTCTCCGCCTCCCGCGGGTTCTTCGGCTCGCGGCCCTTCAGCCGGGTCAACCGGCTGCTCGAGGAGCAGGGCGGCGTACCCCTCGACTGGTCGCTGCCGGAATGAGGTCGAAATCCCATGTAACGCGGTGTTCCTGTGACCTCCCAAGCGTTCGGACACGGAGAAAGCCCCGCGAACACCGCGTTACATGCGGGACGGCGACCGGTCATCTCGACAGGAAGTTGAATCTTGAACTATCATGGCTGACGTGAACGACACCCGCATGCCCGCGCTTTACATCGGCCACGGTGCTCCCCCGCTGCTCGACGACCCGGTCTGGTCGGGGCAGCTGGCGGCCTGGGCCAAGGACCTCCCACGACCGAAGGCGATCCTGATCGTCAGCGCACACTGGGAGTCCGCGCCGGTGATGCTCAGCGCCAACGCCGCGCCGCTGGTCTACGACTTCGGGGGGTTCGCGCCGAAGTACTACCAGATGCAGTACGCCACCCCCGACGCGTCCGCGCTGGCCCAACGGGTCGCGGCGATGATGCCCGCCAACGAGCCGGTGCATCAGCACAGCAGCAGGGGTCTCGACCATGGCGCGTGGGTGCCGCTGAGGATCATGTATCCCGACGCCGACATCCCCGTGCTGCAGCTGTCGCTGCCGACCCAGGACCCGACCCGGCTGCTCGAGCTGGGCGCCCGGCTGCGCCCGCTGCGCGACGAGGGCGTCCTGATCATCGGCTCGGGCTTCCTGACCCACGGGCTGCCCTTCCTCACGGACTGGAGCATCGACGCGGCCGCCCCGGGCTGGTCCACGGACTTCGACGCCTGGGCCGCCGAGGCGATGGCGCGCGGCGACATCGACGCGCTGGCCAACTACAAGGCCGAGGCGCCCGGCATGCCCTACAGCCACCCGACGGTCGAGCACTACACGCCGCTGTTCGTCACCCTGGGCGCGGCCACGGACCCCGAGGAGCCGGGCCTGCAGGTCATCGACGGCTTCTGGATGGGCCTGTCGAAGCGGTCGCTCCAGGTCGCCTGACCGCTAGTCCTCCGGGCTGCCGGTGATCTCGTCGAGCTCGACGAGGTCGGCCTCCGTCGGCTCCCACCTCAGCGCGGCCGCGTTGGCGCGCACCTGGTCACCCGAGGTCGCCCCGGCGATCACGGACGCGACGGTCGGCTGGGCCGCGAGGCCGGCGATCGCGACGTCGAGGATCGTGAGGTCGCGCGCGGCGGCGTACGCCGTCAGGGCCTCGATGCCGTCCCAGTCGGCGCGCTGCAGCCACTGCGCGCGCTCGCGATCGACGTCGGCTCGCGAGCCGGTGGGAGCGGGCTCGCCGCGGCGGTACTTGCCCGTCAGCAGCCCGTACTCCAGCGGGAAGTACGGCAGCATCCCCAGTCCGAACGCCTCGCAGGCCGGGATCACGTCCTCCTCGGCATCCCGGTCGAGCAGCGAGTAGCCGTTCTGCGCCGAGACGAACCGCTCCAGCCCAGCAGTGCGGGCCGTCCAGTCGGCGTCCGCGATCTGCCAGCCCGCGAAGTTGGAGCAACCGACGTAGCGGACCTTGCCCTGGTGGACGAGGTCGGTCAGTGCCGAGAGGGTCTCCTCGATCGGCGTGATGTCGCAGGGCACGTGCAGCTGGTAGAGGTCGATGTGGTCGGTCTGCAGCCGCCGCAGGCTCTCCTCGACCGCATGCACGATGTAGCGCCGCGACGCCCGGGCGCCGTGGTCGGGCCCGACCGCTCCGCCGCCGAACTTGGTCGCGATCACGAACTCGTCGCGCTGGCCCTCGAGCGCATCGCCCAGCATCGACTCCGAGGCACCGAACGTCGCGCCATACGCGTCCGCCGTGTCGAGCAGCGTCACGCCGGTGTCCCGCGCCGCGGCCAGGATGTCGGCCACGCCGTCCTCGTCGACCCGGCGCGAGAAGGCGTTGCAGCCGATCCCGACGGCGCTCACCATCAGGCCGGAGTCGCCCAGCGGGCCATAGGTCATCTCGCTCATGGCACCGACCCTAGATCTCGACACGACCTCGCTGACGCTCGGTCGGCTCGATCAGCGAAGATCGACGAATGCGGATCCTCTCCATCCAGTCCTCGGTGGCCTACGGACACGTCGGCAACTCCGCCGCGGTCTTCCCGCTGCAGCGGCTCGGCCATGAGGTGCTGCCGGTGTTCACCGTGCACTTCTCCAACCACACGGGGTACGGCGCGTGGCGCGGGCCGCTGCTCGCCGCCGACGACGTGCGCGAGGTGATCACCGGGATCGAGGAGCGCGGGGTGCTCGGCGAGGTCGACGTGGTGCTGTCGGGCTACCAGGGCGGTGAGGACATCGGCGACGTCATCCTCGACGCGGTGGCGCGGGTCAAGGCGGCCAACCCGGCGGCGACCTACACCTGCGACCCGGTGATGGGCAACGCGCGCTCCGGCTGCTTCGTGAACCCTGCGATCCCGATCCTGCTGCGCGAGCGGGTGGTGCCGGCCGCCGACCTGATCACGCCCAACCAGTTCGAGCTCGGGTTCCTCACCGGCACCGAGCCCGCCGACCTCGAGAGCACGTTGGCCTCCGTCGACGCGGCGCGGGCGATGGGGCCCTCGGCCGTCCTGGTCACCAGCGTCGAGCGACCCGACGCGCCCCCCGACACCATCGAGATGCTCGCCGTCACCGACGACGGCGGCTGGATCGTGCAGACCCCGCGCATCCCGATCAAGGCCAATGGCTCGGGCGACGTCACCGCGGCGCTGTTCACCGCCCACTACCGCTCCACCGGCGATGCCGCCGACGCGCTGGCCCGCACCACGTCGCAGCGTCTTCGACCTGCTGCGCACGACCCACGAGTCCGGCCGGCGCGAGCTGCAGCTCGTGGAGTCGCAGGAGTTCTACGCCCACCCGGCCATGCAGTTCGAGGTCACGCGGGTCCGCTGAGCCGCGTGTCAGGATTGAACTGACGACCGCCCGCTTACAAGGCGGGTGCTCTACCACTGAGCTAACGCGGCACGGCACCGCCCAGGCGGTGCCGGAGAAATCTTAGTCTGACGTCGACGGGGCCGACCGGGTTGTCCTGACCAGACTTGAAGTTCACTTCAAGTCGAGCCATCGTGTGAGCATGATGCTGACGATCGGCGAGCTCTCCGAGCGATCGGGCGTGGCGACGTCCGCCCTGCGCTTCTACGAGGAGCGCGGGTTGATCCACTCCGGACGTACGACGGGCAACCAGCGTCGCTACGAGCGCGCGACGCTGCGCCGGGTCGCGTTCATCCGCACCGCCCAACGGGTCGGGCTGACCCTCGAGGAGATCGCCGAGGCCCTCGCCACGCTGCCCGACGGCCGCACCCCGACCAAGGCGGACTGGGCCCGGCTGAGCCGGTCGTGGCGACCGCGGCTGGACGAGCAGATCCGTCGCATCGAGCTGTTGCGCGACCGCCTCGACGGCTGCATCGGTTGTGGCTGCCTGAGCCTGCGGACCTGCACGTTGGTGAACCCCGGCGACGTGCTGGCCGGCGCCGGGCCGGGGCCGGTGCGGCTGCAGCCCTGAGCCTCGTCACGCCGACGACGGGGTCCAGTCGTCCCAGGGGGACCACCAGCGGTCGTCGGCCCGCAGCAGATCAGCCACGACGGCAGCGGCATGCAGCACGCCGACGACCTCGTCGCTCGTCATCCGCCCCGACGTGACCATCTCCGAGAGGTGGTCGACGTCCTTCCACTCCGGGCGACCGTCGGGGTGCACGATCAGGTCGAGGCCGTGGTCGTCGGTGTCGAAGCCGTCGCGATGCCGGACCACCGGCGCCTCGAAGTTGACGTACCAGTAGCGGAATTCTCCGTCGACGAAGAACTTCCAGACGCCGTAGGCGTCGCCCCGACGGTGCAGCTGGAGCACTGTCGTCGCGCCCCACGCGGCGTGCGCCCTCCAGGGGTGCGGACCGAAGGGGTGCTCGTGGAAGGTGAAGACGGACCCGGGCTCCAGCAGCACCGCGAGTACGGCGCCGTCGTCGGCCACGACGGTGACCGGAGACTCCAGCCACGGTCGGCCGTGCAGCACCTCACGCCGGGTGATCATCTGGCCGGGGCGGAAGCGGGTCTCGGGGTCGGGCACGAGCGTCGACCCTAGTCCAGTGCCGCACTAGCCTGAACGACATGGCGACCTCGCATGCCTTGCGCATCGTGGCCAGCCGACCCGATCCGGCCATCGTCACGTTGCCCTGGTCGTTGCCCCTGCAGGAGTGGACCGAGCACGTCGTCCCGCTGCCTCGCGGTCTCTCTCGACATGTCGTGCGGATCGTGCGACTCGGCGACCGGACCTACGCCGTCAAGGAGACGGTCGAGGCGATGGCGTTCCGCGAGTACCGGCTGCTGCGCGACCTCCAGCGCATCCCATTGCCCGCCGTGGTCCCCCAGGGCGTCGTCACCGGCCGGGTGGACGCCAACGGCAACGGCCTTCCGGCGGCGCTGCTCACGGAGCACCTGACGTTCTCGTTGCCCTACCGCAGCCTGTTCGCCCACGGGCTGTCCGCCGACAACCTGCCCTCCCTGATCGACGCGCTCGTCGTGCTGCTGGTGCGCCTGCATCTGGCCGGCTTCTACTGGGGCGACGTGTCGCTCTCCAACGTGTTGTTCCGGCGCGCTGCAGGCGGCTTCGCGGCCTACCTGGTGGACGCCGAGACCGGCGAGATCCGCGACAACCTGTCGGCGTCGATGCGCGAGTACGACGTCGCGGTCGGCTGCGAGAACGTCTTTGCCGAGCTGCTCGACCTCCAGGCCAGCAAGGCGGTGGCGGACGAGGTGCAGGCCCACGAGATCGTGGAGCTGATCGGCGAGCGCTACCACGCGCTGTGGAACGAGCTCACCGCCGAGGAGGAGTTCGCCACCGACGAGATGTGGCGGATCCAGAAACGCATCGAGCGACTCAACGACCTCGGCTTCGACGTCGACGAGCTCGACATCGTCACCGACTTCGACGGCGACCGGATCCGCATCCAGCCCAAGGTCGTCGAGCTCGGCCACCACCAGCGCGAGCTGCAGTCGCTGACGGGGCTGCACGTCGAGGAACCGCAGGCCCGCCGGCTGCTCAACGACCTGGCGGCGTACACCGCGCACTTCGACCTCGGCCGGGAGTCGCAAGCCGTGGTCGCCGGCCGCTGGCTCACCGAGATCTTCGAGCCGATCATGGCGATGGTCCCCGACGAGGCCCGGGGCAAGCTGGAGCCCGCGGAGATCTACCACGAGATCCTGGTGCACCGGTGGTACCTGTCCGAGCGCGTCGGACGCGAGGTCTCGATCTTCGAGGCCGCCCGCGACTACATCGACACCGTCTTGAAGCACAAGCCCGACGAGCTCGTCAGCCCCGCCGCCGGACCCGCCCCCGATCCCGAACAGACCGGGGACGACGACGAGGACGACTTCGTCGTCGACGAGGACGAGCCACTCCCACCAATCGGCAGCGCTACTTCAGCAGATCCCGGCCGATGACCATCCGTTGGATCTGGTTGGTGCCCTCGAAGATCTGGGTCACCTTGGCGTCGCGGAAGAGCCGCTCGACCGGGTAGTCGCGGGTGTAGCCGTTGCCCCCGAGCACCTGGACGGCATCGGTGGTGACCCGCATCGCGGCGTCGCTCGCGGTCAGCTTGGCGATGCTGGCCTGCCGCGAGAAGGGCCGGCCCGCGTCCTTGAGGCGGGCGGCGTGCAGGTACGTCGCCCGGGCGCGCTCGACTTCGACGCCGAGCTCGGCGAGCAGGAACTGCAGACCTTGGAGCTCACCGATCGGCTTCCCGAACTGGCGCCGCTCCCTGGCGTACGCGACCGCATGGGCCAGCGCCGCCTGCGCGATGCCGGTGGCCACTGCCGCGATGCCGAGGCGGCCGGCGTCGAGCGCGCTGAGGGCGACCTTCATGCCGTCGCCCTCAGCGCCGATGCGCTGGTCGGCCGGGATGCGCGCGTTGTCGAAGAGCACCTGGGTCGTGACGTCGGAAGCCAGGCCCATCTTCTTCTCGGGGGCGCCGAAGGTCATGCCTGCGGTGTCTCCCGGCACGATGAACGCGCTCAGCCCGCGGCGGGCGTCGTCGGAGGTGCGAGCGAACAGGATGTAGTAGTCGGCGCACGACCCGTTGCTGATCCACTGCTTGGTGCCGGAGACGACGTACTCCTCACCCTCGAGCCGGGCCCGCGTGCTGATCGCGCTCACGTCGGAGCCGGCCTGCGGCTCGGACAGGCAGTAGGCGCCGAGCCAGTCGCCGCCGAGCATCCGCGGCAGCCAGGCTTCCCGCTGCTCGGCGCTGGCGTTGGCCGCGACCACCGAGGCCGTCAGCGTGTGCACGCTCATCCCGACGCCGACGCTCGGCCAGGCGGTCGCCACCTCCTCGACGACCTGGAGGTAGACCTCGTAGGGCTGGCCACCCCCGCCCTCCTCCTCGGTGAACGGCAGGCTCATCAGCCCTGACTTGCCGAGCAGGGCGTACGCCGCCGCGGGAAACTCGCCCTTCTCCTCCGCGTCGTGGACCTGCGGCGCGAGCTCCTTGACCGCGAGGTCCCGGGTGAGCTCGAGGAGCGCCTCGGCCTCCTCGGTGGGCAGCAGCCGTTGGACGTCGGTTGGCATTCCTCGATCCTAGGTTGCGGCGCTCACTCGCTGTCGTCGGGCGGTGCCGCCGGTGATAGGACGACGTAGTCGCCGACGTCGAAGACGCCCGTGGTCTGGAGGGTGACGGACTGGATGCCCACCGGACGCCCCTCCCGGTAGGTGATCAGCGAGATGCCGGCGGGTCGACGGGGCTTGCTGCCGATGGCGATGGCGTACGCTGCCCCGCCGGTCGTCCCGGTCGTGTAGGTGTAGCCGATCGCACCGCCCTCGCCGACCACCCTGGTCGGCCCGGCCTGCACGTGGGTGTGGCCGCCGACGACGAGGTCGACGCATCCGCGGGCCAGCGCTTCGCGGGCGAGGTTGGCGTCGTGCACCAGCATCGTGGCCACCCGCCGGCCACGGTCGGCGCTGGCGCACGCGACGTCCGAGAGGCGACTGCCGACCTCCTCGAAGCTCAGCCCGGTCTCGTCACGCCAGTTGCCCAGGCCGCTGGACCGAGGGTCGTCGACGCCGAGAAGTCGGATGTCGTCGGGGCCGTTGATCACCTCGCCGTCCAGCATCGTCCACCCGCGGTCGGCCAGGTAGCCGGACACGAACGGGCCGTGGTCGTGGTTGCCGGCCACCCCGACGCGGTCGAGGTCGTCGAAGGCGGAGTTCACCGAGTCGAGGCTGAAGGCCTCCCACGTCTTGCCGGCGGAGGTGTCGTCGCCCGCGTTGAAGACGACCGTGGCGCCCCCGGCGTCGCCGACAGCGCGCGCGACCTCGTCCATGCCGATGTTGTCGTGGCGGTCGGCGATCAGCAGCACCACGGTCTCGTCCTCGGAGGGTTGTCTCAGCTCGAGTCCCTCGGCGGCCAAGGCGGCCGTGTCGTAGAACGTCTTGCTCTGGTCGTAGGTCGAGATGGCGCTGGCGATCAGCCGCCGGGTCTGGTCGGTGGTCACGTCGCCGAGCACCTCGAGGTCCTGCACCTCCTCGGGCAGCGGCACCTCCGGGCCGAGGAACTCCCCCAACGCCATCCAGTCCTGTTGTTGGGCCACCGTCGCGTCGTCGTCGTCCCACGGCTGCCACCACAGCACGCCCGCCAGCAGCAGCCCCAGCCCGATCTCGAGCAGCCGCAGCTTGCGCACATGGTGGAGCAGCTCCAGTCGGCGGCGCCGCCCGAGCACAAACCACAGGGCAATGGGGACCAGCCCCACCAGCGCGCCCCTGACCCCCGCGGCCACCACCATCTCCCCCAGGGCGGAGCGCACCTTGGCGATCTGGCCCTCCGGCTGGCTCCCGATGTAGGCGTACCGCTCGAGCAGCTCGTCGACCGACGTCGCGTCGGTCTTGCCGAGGGTGATGTCGACGCCGATCCGGCCGCCGGAGAGCTGGCGGATGTCGGGCAGCACCGGGCCCGTGTGGAGCACGACGTACCCATCCAGCGATGGCCGGAGCTCTGCGTCATGGGTGGCAAGCACCAGCGTGCGGCTGCTGCCGAGGAAGATCGCCAGACCCGCCGCCATCGAGACCAGCGCCCAGACCAGCACCAGCACCGCCGTCGTGGCGATGCCGCGCCAGGTCGGCCGGGCGGGACGGGGCATCCGTCCACGATAGGGAGGCAGCGGAAGCCGTGTGCCCAAACGGCTGCGGGAGCGACCGTCTCAGCACACGACCCGGACGGACGCCGTAGCTAGGCCCGCGACCGCGAGACGGCGTACAGGGCGACGCTGGCCGCCACGCCGGCGTTGAGCGACTCGAGATTGCCCGACATCGGGATGGAGACGATCTGGTCGCAGGTGTCGGTGACGAGGCGGGACAGCCCGTTGTCCTCGGCGCCGACGACGACCACGAGCGGGCCGTCGCCGAGGTCGAGGTCGGGCAGGCTCACGTCGCCGTCAGCGGCCAGGCCGATCACCATGCAGCCGGCATCCTGGTAGGCCTTGAGCTGCCTGACGAGGTTGACCGCCTGCGCAACCGGGATCCGGGCGGCCGCGCCGGCGCTGGTCTTCCACGCGGCCGCGGTCATGCCGGCGGCGCGGCGCTCGGGGATGAGTACGCCGTGCGCGCCGAAGCCGGCCGCGCTGCGGACCACAGCGCCGAGGTTGCGCGGGTCGGTCACCGAGTCGAGGGCCACGATCAGCGGCGGCTCGCCCATCTCGGCTGCCCGGTCGAGCAGGTCGTCGGGGTGGACGTACTCATAGCTCGGGATCCGGGCGGCCAGTCCTTGGTGCACCGCTCCGCCGGTGAGCCGGTCGAGCTCGCCCTTGCTGATCTCGAGCAGGCTGGTGCCGTGCTCGGCCGCCAGCCGGAACGCCTCTCGCAGCCGGCCGTCGCGCTCGGCGCCCTCGGCGACGTAGACGGCGGTCACCGGGATCCTGGCGCGGAGGGCTTCGACGACCGAGTTGCGCCCGGCCACCCACTCCGACTCCGAAGCGGAGGTCTTGCGGCGTGGCTTGGCAGCGGCGGCCTTCTCGCTCTTGGCGCGCTGCTTGTAGACCTTGTGGTTGGGGCGGTCCTTGGCCTTGGGCGTCGGCCCCCTGCCCTCCAGACCGCGCTTGACCCGGCCGCCGGACCCCGCGGTCGGCTTCTTGGTGGTCTTGCGGATGGCGCCCTTGCGGGCCGAGTTGCCAGGCATCTAGCTCGTCTCTCCCAGGCTCCAGACGGGTCCGGACGGGGTGTCCTCGACCTCGATGCCGGCAGCCTTGATCTGGTCACGGATCTGGTCGGCGCGCGCCCAGTCCTTGGCCGTCCGCGCCTCGGCCCGCTGCGTGAGCAGTCCCTGCACGAGGGCATCGACGGCCTGCGTCAGTCGAGTATCGGCCCCGCCGCCAGCGGAAGGCCAATCGGGGTCGCTCGGGTCGAGGCCGAGCACGTCGAGCATGCCGAGCACCTCACGGACGGCGGTCGTCAGGGCAGCCGACGGGCCGTCGGCTAGGAGCTTGTTGCCGGTGCGGACGGTGTCGTAGAGGACGGCGACCGCGGCCGGTGTACCGAGGTCGTCGTCGAGCGCGGCGACGAACGCCTCCGGCAGGTCCACCTCGGCGGGCGCGCCCAGTCGCGAGACCGAGGTCGGCCGCTCGTCGTGACCGATCCCGAGCTTGGCGGCCCGGTCGAGGAAGTTCTCGATGCGCCGGAAGCCGGCGGCCGCCTCGTCGAGCGCCTCGAACGAGAACTCGACGTGGGAGCGGTAGTGGGCCGCCACGATGTAGAAGCGCAGCTCGATGCCGCGCACCCGCTCGAGCACCGACGGGATGAGCAGCGAGTTGCCCAGGGACTTGCTCATCTTCTCGCCGGCAGTGGTGATCCAGGCGTTGTGCAGCCAGTACGACGCGAACGGGTGGCCCGCGGCCCGGGACTGCGCCTGCTCGTTCTCGTGGTGCGGGAACCGCAGGTCGACGCCGCCGCCGTGGATGTCGAAGGCCGGGCCGAGGTACTTGCCCGCCATCGCGGAGCACTCGATGTGCCACCCCGGCCGGCCGGGACCCCACGGGCTCGGCCACGCCGCGGTCTCGGGCTCGGACTCCTTCTTCCAGCCCTTCCACAGGGCGAAGTCGCGGGGGTCACGTTTGCCGCGCGGGTCGGCGTCCTCGGCCGGCTCCATGTCGTCGAGGCTCTGTCGGGTCAGCGCCCCGTAGTCCGGCCACGACCGCACGTCGAAGTAGACGTCACCCGACCCGTCCTCGGCGGCGTACGCGTGGCCCTTGGCGACCAGGACGGCGATCAGCTCGAGGATCTCCGGGATGTGGCCCGTCGCGCCGGGTTCGTAGGTCGGCGGCCGCACGTTGATGGCCGCCAGCGACTTGTCGAGCTCGCGGTGCATCTCGTAGGCGAGGTTGAACCAAGGCCGGCCCTGCTCCGCTGACTTGACGAGGATCTTGTCGTCGATGTCGGTGACGTTTCGGATGAACGTGACGTCGTAGCCCTCGTGCGTGAGCCAACGACGCAGCACGTCGAAGTTCACGGCAGAGCGGACGTGACCCACGTGCGGCTCCGACTGGACGGTCAGCCCACACACGTAGATGCCCGCCTTGCCCTCCTCGAGAGGGACGAAGTCACGGACTTCGCGGGTCGCGGTGTCGTAGAGCCGGAGTGTCACCCGCCAAGTCTATGGTCGGCCAGTCATGATCGTTGGGTGCTGCGCCTCGCCGTCACCTGCATGCTCGCCGCCACCCTTGCTGTCGCACCGTCGACGGCCACCGGGCAGGCTGGGGTCGTGACGAGCGCGCAGCGGACCGACGTCCGCGACATCACCTTCACCCGGTGGGAGGGCGCCAACCTCGGGCTGGGCAAGCACCGCGGCACCGCCGTCGTCGACGGCACCCACATCGCGATCGCGACGCCGACCGGCAAACGGGAGTACGGCGGCCGCACCTTCGAGCGCGGCCGGTGGAGCGCACCTTGGGTCGACTCGACGTTCGGCCTGACGCAGCTGATCGCGTCGTGGCAGGCCACCACGCCGAAGGGCAGCTGGATCGAGATCGAGGTGCGAGGACGCACACCCGATGCCGAGAAGACGAGCTGGGACGTGCTGGGCCGCTGGACGGCCGACGCGACCATCCAGCGCCGCACACTGACGCCCCAGTCCGACGACCTCGCGTCGGTCAACGTCGACACCTGGGTAGCCAAGAAGGGCGCCGGGTTCACGTCCTGGCAGCTACGTGTGTCGCTCTTCCGGATGCCGGGCACGGCCGGCCCGAGCGTCACCATGGTCGGCGCCGTTGCCAGCCGGCTGCCAAGACGCCCCGAGGTCAACGTCTCGCCGTTCGGCCCGACGGTCGGCACCTCGCTGCCGGTGCCGACGTACTCCCAGATGGTCCACAAGGGCGACTTCCCGCAGTGGGGCGGCGGCGGTGAGGCCTGGTGCTCGCCGACCTCGACCTCGATGGTGCTCGGCTACTACAACCGGCTGCCGACCGCGCCGGCGTACCGCTTCGTGCCGAAGGGGCACCCCGCGCCCTGGGTCGACTACGCCGCTCGGCAGACCTACGACTTCGACTACGAAGGCACCGGCAACTGGCCCTTCAACACGGCGTACGCCGCCGGGCTCGCCGGGCACGCCTTCGTCACCCGCCTGCGCTCGCTGACCGAGGCAGAGGCCTTCATCGCCGCGGGCATCCCGCTCGTCGCCTCGGTCTCCTGGGGCGCCGGCGAGCTGACCGGCGCTCCAGTCGCATCCAGCGACGGCCACCTGCTCGTGATCGCCGGCTTCACCAGCTATGGCGACGTCGTGGTCAACGACCCGGCATTCAAGACCGCCGAGCGTGTGCGCACCATCTATGACCGCGAGCAGTTCGAGAACGCCTGGCTGCCCAAGTCCGGCGGCACCGTCTACGTGATCTACGACGACGCCCACCCGCTCCCCGCACCCCCCGCCCAGGCCAACTGGTAGCCGGCCGCCGCGGCGTGCTTCGGTTCCACGATCCAGCGGTGGGCGTTGCAGGGTCGTGGATCCCTTCAAAATCGAGTGACTGGGCTCGGGAAGGTCCGTAGTTTCGGCTCATGAAGGTCACGTTCACCAAGGCAGGCGTCAAGCGCTACGAGGTCGCCATCGAGCGCGAGAATGGCCCCGCGCTGGTGCCCCGCTTCGCACCCGGCTACGACGACCTGATGCCGCACGACCTCGCGCACTACCTCGTCGAGGAGTACTTCGAGATCGAGCTGGGCGTGTGGGGTCAGCTCGCCGCGGGCGGCGGCGGAATCTTCTGGCCGGCACCGTCCGACAACTCGATGCGCTACCAGCGCCGAGCAGCCAGGATCGGTGCGATCGGGCGGGTGGACATGCAGCGCTCCGAGCACCTCGTCGTGACCACGGTGGCTGCGTGGGAGCGGACAGTTGGCAGGACCAAGCACCAGAGCTTCACCCACGGCGCGGAGGTCGACGCCGAGACACTGCGCGGCGCCGTACGCCGGATGGCCGAGGTCGCCGATCAGTGGCGGGACCTCCGGCTCGGCGGCTCGCTCGTCTTTGTGTGGCCCAAGGAGCTGACCCTCGATGCCGCGAAGTCTCGACGCGGGCGACGAAGGCGCAGCCTCGAGCCGGCTCACGGCTGAGCCGGTAGGAACGGGCTTGTGGAGTTCAGCGAGATGCAGGCCAAGGCGCGCGAGGTGCGGGCGCTGTACGCCGACATGGAGGTCTCGACTTACGGGCGCGCCTGGACGCGCGAGGACATCATGCTCGGCTTCCTCGGCGACGTCGGCGACCTCGCCAAGCTCGTCCAGGGCAAGGAGGGAGTGCGACCCCGCGACGACCTCGACGAGGCTCTCGCCCACGAGCTCGCGGACTGCCTCTGGAGCGTGCTCACCCTCGCCGACGCCTACGACGTCGACCTCGAGGCCGCTTTCGGCGAAACGATGAGGTCACTCAGCGAGTCGCTGGCCAAGCCCACCGACTAAGGGACGGCGCGCGCCCGTCCACGCCCTCGCGAACGACGCCACGCTGGCGTACCTGTCGGCCGGCGAGGTTTGGCAGGCGTGCTGCACGACATCGGCGACGGCAGTTGAGCCACAGAATTCTTCGGCCTGCTCGGTCAGGCGGGTGGCGAAGTGCCAGACGAGCCGGCCCAGCGTGAAGGTGGTGGTGCGCTCGTCGATGACCGCTCCCAGCTCGAACTCCTCCGGTGCCATGAACCTGGTGGCGCCGAACATGCGGCCCATGTCGTTGACGCTCGAGCCGCGGCGATAGGTATCGAGGTCGACGACCTTGAGCGAGGCGGTCGCGAAGTCCACGATCAGGCACCCGTCGTAGAGGTCGCAGGCGACCCAGCCGGCTGCGGCGAGGGCCACGTGCAGATCGATGAGGACGTCGAAGACGCCGAGCAGCTGATCTGCCGGGAGGTGCGCGAACCTCTGGTACGACGACGCCGGATCGTCCCGGGCCTCTCGCGGAACCCCGACAAGCTCTCCCCGTGCAGCTTCGTAGACCAGGGCCGGGCCGGCCGGTGACTCGATGACGTTGAGGAGCCGCGGCAACGCCGGGTGCCGACACGAGCCGGCCAGCACGATGGCGTTGCGCAACAGCCGGACCCGACCCCCGTGGTCGAAGTAAGGAACGGCAGCACCGGGGATCGGCTCGCCGCGTACACCTGCCGTCTTGACGAAGACCTGTAGATCCCCGATGTCGACCAGCCACGACACGTTGCCGGAGTCCTGCGTGAGGGGGCCGAACTCTGCGATCACGGTGCCGTAGCGGCTTACGAACTCGGCAGGCTCCTCATCGATGGTCAGCACGCTCAACAATTTGGACACTGCAGTGACGTTAGCCAAGGCAGCGCTCCCCGGAGTATCACGATCAGGTCACGATGCTCAATCCCCTTGTGAATAAGGGGTTCTGGGGCATTTCAATGTCGGTGGTCGGTGCTTGGCTAGACCCATGTCGACGTTCACCCACACCGGATCGCACCCGGTGCTGGGCTGTGTCGACACCATCGGCACGGCGCTCGACCGAGTGGCTGCGGTGGAGCCGGTGTTCATGACCACCAAGCAGAAGCAGGCGGCGCTGGTCGAGCTCACCAAACTGTCCTCGCGGGTGGAGTCCCTCAAGCTCCGGATCCTCGCCGCCGCCGACGACATCGCTGTTGAGACCGGCGCCCGGTCCACCGCCGCCTGGCTGGCCGACACCACCCGCGACAACCACGGCACCGTGCTCCGATCCGCCCGGCTCGCGGCCGCGGTCGACGAGCGGTACCGACACGTCGGTGCGGCCCTGGCCGACGGCAGGGTCAACCTCGCCCAAGCCCACGTCATCACCACTGCGCTGGACGCGCTGCCCGGCGACCTCGACCCCACCCTCCGCGCCAAGGGCGAGCAGCACCTGGTCGAGCAGGCCGACCAGTTCGGACCCCGCGAGCTACGTCGCCTCGGCGACCGGCTCCTGGAAGCCATCGCCCCCGACATCGCCGACCAGGCCGACTACCAACGCCTGGTCGCCGAGGAACGCCGCGCCCACGCCGCCACCCGACTCACCTTCAAGCCGAGAGGAGACGGCTCCACCGACGTGTCCGCCCGGATCCCCGACCACGTCGCCCACCGGCTCCGCACCTACCTGGACTCCTACACCTCACCCCGCCGGACGGCCCTGGGCGAGATGGCTCTGGGCGAGGTCGACCACTTGCCGGTCGCCCGCCGCCGCGGCGAAGCGTTCTGCGCACTCCTCGAGAACCTGCCCGACACCGGCCTGCCCCGACACGGCGGCACCGCCACCAGCGTGATGGTCACCCTCGACCTCGACACCCTCCTCCACGACCTCAACGACGCCGGGGTCGCCACCACCTCCACCGGCGACCGGATCACCGCCGAACAAGCCCGCCGGCTCGCCTGCCAAGCCCGCATCATCCCCGTCGTCCTCGGCCGCCACGGCGAGATCCTCGACATCGGCCGCGACTCCCGACTCTTCAAAGGCCCCATCCGCAAGGCCATGAACCTGCGCGACAAGACCTGCACCGAAATCGGCTGCACCATCCCCGCCGCCTGGTGCGAAGCCCACCACAAAACCCCCTGGTCCAACGGCGGCAAAACCCGCCTCCAAGACGGCACCCTCCTCTGCCCCTTCCACCACCACCGCGCCCACGACCCGGCCTGGAACGTGAACTACCACCCCAACGGCACCACCACCTTCACCCGACGCCAATAGGCGCTCGAGGCGACGCCAGCACTGTCGGCGGCCGCCGCAAGGATGGACCGTCGTCACCGCGACGTGGGAGTCAGCTGGCGAGAGGCGCTCCATGCGCGCCTCTACGGGAGGAGAACGACAGACATGAGCGAAGAGGGTTGGCGCGCGTTCCTAGGCGCCGAAGGGACCGATGACTGGGTGGTGTTGCACGGCGGGGCGGCGGCGGTCTTCCGCGTCGGCTCGCTGGTCGAAGCGGCGCGACTGGCCGAACAGGTCGCAGGCGTCGAGGGTCTCGAGGGCGAGGAGGTGATGTTCACGGTTGCGGCCGACCGCCTCACCGTGAGACTGACCCGCGGCGTGTGGCGGCTCGAGGCCCGGCACGTCGTTCTCGCGCGGGCCATCTCGCAGGCCGCACGGGCGAGCGGCGCGGTCGCGGACCGCGGCGCCGTGCAGGAGGTGTCGCTGGCGATCGCGGCGAAGCCGGACGAGCTGGACGTCGGGTTCTGGCGCGCCGCGCTGGGCTACGCACCCCTGGACGATGACAACGCGATCGACCCGCTCGGGCACGGATCGACGGTCTGGATGCAGGACCTCGATGCTGCCAGGCAGCTGCGCCATGCCATGCATGTCGACGTGTCGGTCGCCCGCGAGCACGTCGACGCAAGACTCGCGGCGGCGCTCGCTGCGGGCGGCCGCATCGTAGACGAGTCCTTTGAGCCAGGGCACTGGACGCTCTCCGACCCCGCCGGCAACCGCGTGTGCATCTGCGCATGGCCCGACGGGTCCGTCCGGCAGCCTCGCGACAGCTCTGCCTAGCCCGCGTCGAACATGACGGTGTGCCAGCCGGTGGCACCGTCGGGGAGCACGTCGGCCTCGGCGCCGGTCTGCACCTGACCGTCTCGGTCGGTGGCCCTGACCCGGAGCACGTGCTCGCCGTCGTCCAGGTCGAGGGTCGTGGTCCACTGCACCCAGCTGTCGATGGTGTCGGCGTTGCCGATCTCGGCCGACTGCCAGGCACCGCCGTCGAGGCTGACCTCCACAGCGCTGATGCCGGTGTGTTGGGACCACGCCACCCCACCGATCCGCTGGTCCCCGGTGCCCAACGTCTCGCCCCCGCCGGGCACATCGATGCGCGACGCCATCTTCACCGGAGCCTGCTCGGCCCAGCCCCTGTCGATCCAGTACGCCGAGATGTCGTCGAAGCGGGTGACCTCCATGTCGACCACCCACTTGCACGCCGACACGTAGCCGTAGAGCCCCGGAACCAACGTGCGCACGGGGAAGCCGTGGTCGATGGGCAGCGGCTGCCCGTTCATGGCCACGGCGAGCATCGCGTTGCGGTCGTCGGTCATGGCCGCGAGCGGGGTGCCGCACGTCCAGCCGTCCTTCGAGGTCTGCAGCACGGCGTCGGCGCCGTCTTGGATCCCGAGCTCGGCGAACAGGTCCGCCAGTCGTACGCCGCTCCACCAGGCGTTGCCGATCAGCGGTCCTCCGACCGGGTTGGATACACAGTTCAGGGTCACCCACGCCTCGGTGACCTCGCGCTCCATCAGGTCGTCGTAGGTCAGCACGATCTCGCGGTCGACCATCCCGTGGATCCTCAGCTCCCACGAGTTCGGGTCGACTGCGGGCGGGATCAGGGCGGTGTGGATCAGGTAGAACTTCTCGTTGGCGGTGCGCCACGGCGAGATGCCGTCGACGCCTACCGAGACCCCGGCCGGCTGCACCGGCGCGGTGACTCCCGGCAGCCGCAGCAGCCGTCGGGCCTCCTCGACCTTGCGGCGGCCCTGCCCCAGCGCCCGGCCGGCGACGGCGACCCCCACGGAGGCCAGCACCATCACGCCAGCACCGATGAGGAAGCCGCGGCGCGGCGGCCGCGCGTCCGCCTCCTCAGGCGTGGCGGACGTGCGGTCGGCGGAGCGGAGCGGGTCGGTGAGGATCGCGAGGCACAGCACCCAGGTCACGAACCCCACCAAGACCGGGAGCAGGTCGCTGAAGGTGGCCTCGTACTGCACCCAGACCGCCACCCCGGCCAGCCCCGCGAGCACGGCGAGCAGCAGCACGGCCAACCACCACGAACGCCGGGCCAGCCGACCCGTCAACGCGAAGAGCAGACCCAGGACGATGAACAGGACGACGACGAGGAACGGCTTGTCGTGGTGACCCAGGACCTGGATCGCCCGCTCGGCCAGCGCACCCGGGGTGAGCCGGATGATCAACTCCGCGACGGCGACCACCGGTGACTCGCGGATGGTCATCACCGTCGCGACGAAGTAGCTGGTCGCCAGGCCGGCGAGACCTGCGACGAGCCCGGCCAACCACCAGGCGTGCCGCGACGTCCTCACCCGCTCATTCTCCCTCAGGCATGATCGCCCTGTGGATCACGACTCCTTACGGCCCGGTGACGGCGACCGGCCGGCGTACGCCGGACAGCCTCGAGTGGGCGTGGGCGTCGACGTGCACCGTCTAGCAGCCGGCTTCCCGATGCACCTCGCCGGGCTCGCCTGGCCCGACGAGGACCACGGGCTCGTCGGCCACTCAGACGGCGACGTCGCGGCCCACGCGGCTTGCGACGCCCTGCTGTCGGCCGCCGGCCTCGGCGACCTTGGCAGCCAGTTCGGCACGGCTGACCCACAGTGGGCCGGCGCCTCAGGCGTCATCCTGCTGGAGGAGACGGCCCGCCGCGTCGCGGAAGCCGGGTACGCCGTCGGCAACATCGCCGTCCAGGTCATCGGCAACCACCCGCGGCTGGATCCGCGGCGAGCGGAGGCCGAGCGCGCGCTCACGGCCGCCGCTGGCGGCCCCGTGACCGTCTCAGCGACCACCACCGACGGCCTCGGCCTCACGGGCCGAGGCGAGGGCGTTGCGGCCGTCGCCACTGCGCTTCTGCTGCCGCGGTGAATGCACGACGCCGGCCACCCCCGAGGGGATGACCGGCGTCGCAGGTGCCTCGGATCAGGCGGCGCCGAACAGACCCAGCGTGGCGTTGACCACCGGGGCCCACGAGTCGGAGCTCTGCTTGAACTCGTCCGGCGGAGCGTGCTCTGCGGTCATGATCAGCGCCGTGCCGTCCTGACGGATGGCGCAGATCAGCAGACCCTGCAACGGCACCGAGGCCTGCTGGTCGACCCAGGTCGCCTGGTACTGCATGGCCGCGATCGACACCACCGACCCGAAGGCCTGCAGTGGCGCGATGTCGGTCGTGCGCAGCTGCGTGTAGTTCTGCGGCGGCAGCACCGAGTCCATGGACCCGGCGATCACGGAGGCCGCGTCGGCCGCGGGGTTCACCGTGCCGGTGAGCGCGTAGACGTAGCTGTTCTGGCCGTCTGCCAGCAGCACGTCGCTGTCGCCCTGTCCGACGACCTCCCAGCCCGGGAGCACCGCCACCTGAACGCCGTTGCCGATGGTGACCACGTCGGCGCTGGGGTCGGGGCCCAGGGTCGGCGACGGGCCTTCGGTCGGTGCCTCGGTCGGCTCGGTCGTCGGCTCGTCGCTCGGCTCCGCAGAGCTCGTCGCGTCTGGTTCCGGGGTGGCCGACCCGATGGGGGTCGGGTCGAGGATCCCGCCGTCACTCGGGAGGACCTCCTCGTCGGGTTCCGTGGTGCCGGCCCCATCGGTGCTCGTGGAGCTCGAGAGGTCGTCGGCGTCGTCACCGCCGAGCACCGCGGCGCCGATGCCCCCGAGGGCGCCGACCGCGACCACGCCGGCCACGATCAGGCCGATGGTCTTGCCCCGACTGGACTTGAAGTTGCCGCCGGGCGTCTGCCCGGGAGGCACCGGCCCGGTGGGGGCCCCGCCCTGCGGATATCCGTAGCCCGGCTGCGGGATCGGCGCTGCGGGTGCGTACGCCGGCTGGACAGGAGCGGCCTGCGGGGCCGGCGTCGCCGCGACCGCAGGCTGGACCGGCGAAGCCGCGACCGCAGGCTGGGTCGGAGCGGGCGCGACGGGGTGTGCCGGCGCGGGCGGAGTCGGCGCCGGCGGGGTCGGGTCGACCGGCGGCTGGGCCGGCTGAGCCGGCTGGTCGGGCGGAGGAGTCGGCTCGCTCATTTCGGGGTCCCCTCGGAGTCGTGAGCGGAAGGAGCGAAGCGGGGGGAGGGAGCGACTTCGTGGGGTGATTTCATGCGGCACCGCCCGTGGTCGTCGGGGCGCCCATCGTTCGGCGTGCCTGACGACTCGTCGAACGCACGGAGTTGCCACACACCATGCAGAAGTTCGAGCCGTCCAGCAGCAGGTTCTCGCACTCGGGGCAGTAGGAGTCACCCACGGTGGCGCGCTTGTTGACCTCGCCGTCGGTGCGCACCGCGTCCTCGACCGCGGCCTCGAGGAGGGCGGCCTGCATCGTCACCCGGACCCGGATGACGAGGATCGCCAGGATGACGAAGCCCCACACCAGCCCTAGGGCCTGACCGAAGGGCACGTAGGCGAGCAACCGAACGCCCAGCCAGTAGCCGACGACGGCGGCGACTGCGAGACCGAAGTTCATCGCGTAGGAGCGGGTGAACCCGTCGTAGCCGTCACCCTTGCCGGAGAACGCCGCGACAGCGATGCCGGTCGCGGTGCCGTAGATGAGCGCCTTGACGACCATCAGGTTGACCACGACGACGGCCCAGGTGGCCAGGCCGTCGGTGGTGCGGAAGTCGCCATTGGTGAAGACCGACGAGTAGAGCACCAGAGTCTCGAAGGCGGCGTACGCCGTCCCGGCCGCGATGCCGAAGGTCAGCCCGTCGATCATGTCGTCGAACTGCGGACGGCTCGCCAAGAAGATGCCGCCGAGGTTCATCACGACCATGGAGACGATGGGCAGGAGCACGGCAAAGATCAGCAGGGCGGGCACGGACAGGCCCGAGATGCCGATCCGCGAGCTCGAGGCAAAGCTGGTGAACTCGTCCTCGAAGACCCAGCGGAAGAAGAAGAGCGAGACCAGGATCGCCATCACCCCGGTGGCCACGAACAGCCCGGCGACCACCAGGACCGGCGCGTCCTCGAACAGGTTCACGTCGTAGATGTAGACGAGGTAGACGATCGGGATCAGGAAGGCCGCCGACGCGATCGCGATCGGCAGCAGGCCGAGCGCGGTGGCGCCGATGATCAGCACGGCGCTGAAGATCATCGCCCAGCGGTAGTTGTCGGCGGTCTCGCGGTTGGTGTGCGGCATGATCGTGGAGATCAGCGCGAACTGGTTCACGCCCTCCGACGACTGGACCGCATACGAGCCGGTGCGCGTGGATGCACTGCCACGCAGAGAGGTCCCGCAGCGGTAGCAGAAGAGTGCTACCTCGGGATTCTCGGTGGCGCAGGTAGGACAGGGCACGGCATTTCCCCCTCGTTCTTCGAGCGCGCCGGAGTCCGGCCCGTGGGTGCAGGGTATTTGTGTCGGCGTTTATCCGGTAGGCCTTTTCTTCATTTGATTTCTACCGGAGAATCGCGCGTGCCGCGGCCGGGATCGGGCGCGGCATCGGGGGATATGGGGGCCGACGTGGCACGACGGTTCGGAGAAACGCCCGGCACGCCGGCGGATGGGCCACAATCTCCGGTCATGAGCCGCTCCCGCCAGCCCGGCGCCGTACGCCGCTTGCTCGCGGCGCCCGCACTCGTCGCGCTGCTCGTCGCCATGACCGCCTGCGACGACAGCGGCGCCCTCGGCAGCGGCGACCAGACCGCGGCGCGCAGCCTGATCCCATCGGCGGAGTACGCCGCGTCCCACCCCGACACCGACCTGTCTGGACAGCTTGCGTCCTTGCAGCGGGTCATCGACCAGCTCCGCTCGAGCACCGGCTCCGGCTGGGTCGGTCGCCAAGACGACGTGACCGGCTATCTCGGCGAGCTCTCCGGCGGGCGCTATGCGGCGACGCCGGGCTCCGACGCCGCCGCCACTGTCGACTCGTTCCTCGAGACCTACGCCACCGACCTGCTCGGCGTGGCGGCCGACCAGGTGGTCGTGGACCCCGAAGGCGAGACCGACCTGAGTGGCAGCACCGTGCTGCGGGCCACACAGGAGCTCGACGGTGTGCCGGTCCTCGACGCCGGCCTGGTGCTGAGCGTCGGCGGCGTGGCCGAACAGCCGCGGCTCAACTCGCTGCGGGGCCGGGTCTTCCCTGGTCTCGAGGTCGCCACCGTTCCCCGGGTCACCCCGCAGCTCGCCGAGCGTGTGGTGCGCAAGCTGACGCGCGGCACCATCGTCGACGAACCCCGGCTGGTCGTGCTCGCGCAGGGCAGCGGCAAGCTCGCGTGGGAGGTCGGCGTCTTCGCGGCCGGGCAGAACGACAGCGACATCCAGCTCAGCGACGGCAACTACTACATCGACGCGGTCTCCGGCACGCTGCTCGAGGTCCGGCCCACCACCGCAGAGCTCGCGGCCCCCAGCGTCGCCGGCCTGCTCAGCAACAGCAACAGCCGCGTCTCGCGGCGGCTCTCCAAGATGCTGCTCGCCGAGCTTCGCGGGCCGCAGGGCCAGCCGGTCGACGTGACGGGCACCAACCCGGTGCTCGGCCAGGTCACGGCCAAGGGCCTGCTCACCGGCAACGGCGTGGCCCTCATCGACACCACGACGCCGTCGTACAACGCCTCGAGCGGCCGGGGCGGCATCTACACCCTCACGGCCGACGACAGCACCGACCAGGGAGATCTCCCCGGCCACCAGTTCGTCCAGCAGGGCCAGAACACCCTGATCACCGACCCGGACGCCATCGGCGCCCAGAAGATCAGCCGGGTGGTCTACGACTACTACGCGAGCATCGGCCGCAACTCCTGGGACGGCAAGGGCGCGAGCGTGGAGTCGACGGTCAACTTCGGTGACGGCAACTTCTGCAACGCCTTCTTCAGCTCCGACCTCCAAGGCATGGTCTACGGCAACCCCTGCGAGGGTCCCAACGGCAAGATGCAGCTGGTCAGCCTCGACGTCACCGGACACGAGATCACCCACGGCGTCACCGACTCCACGGCGGGGCTCAACTACACCGGTCAGTCCGGGGCGCTCAATGAGGCCTTCTCCGACTACTTCGGCAACGTCATCGGTGACCGCTTCTACCAGCGCGACTCGACCACCCTCGGCGAGGACGCCTGCAAGGCCGTGACGGGCCCACAGCGGCTGTGCGACGACAACGAGACGGGCACCCTCGCGACCCGCTACATGCTCAACCACAACACGATGGACGACTACCTCAATGTCATCGACCCGGGCTTCCGGTTCCTGGTGACGGTCGGCCGGATCACCGACAACGGCGGGGTCCACCTCAACTCCGCGATCTGGAACAACGCGCTGTGGTCGATCCGCACCCAGCTCGCCAAGATCGACAACAAGCCGGGCTACCAGTCCCCGCTGGCCCACGACTTCGACCTGATCGTCTACTACACCCTGAGCCACCAGCTGGGCCCGAACTCGACCATGGTCGACGCGGCCAGTGCGGTGGAGGACACCGCGGTCAAGGCGGGCGCCGACGCGGCGATCATCCGCGTAGCCAAGGAGACCTTCGACCAGAACAAGCTCTGCGCAGGGTGCTACTCCCCGGGCAACCTGGCCGGCGACATCGTCAGCAACCAGCCTCAGCGAGAGGTCTACCCGATCGTGTCGGGCAAGAACCTGGCCTGGCTCGAGCCGGCTGGCGGGCCGGGCACCCCCGTGGTCAGCTCCGGCTTGTCGAAGAACCCGCTGACCTTCGACATGGCCTGGGCCGGCGACGCGTTGATCACCGCCGAGGCCACCCCCAACGGCGAGGCGCTCGTCCGCCGCGAGAAGGGTGGCAAGACGACCAAGCTCGACGACCTGTCGTTCTCGACGTTCACGGCCGGCCTCGGCGGTTCGGCCGACGGTGCCGCCTGGTACGTCGCCGAGGACGACTCCCTCAACTACGTCAGCGCCGGCGGCAAGGTGACCCGGGTCCGGATCACCGGGCTCGGAGGCGACACGATCACGTCGATGTCTGCCGGCGGCGGCACAGTAGGCGCGGGCACCAAGCAGGGCCGGGTGCTGATGTGGAAGCCGAGCACCGGTCAGGTCGACCAGATCGGCACGATGACCGGCGGGGTGATGACGACCGCGACGTACGGCGACCACGTGCTCGCCATGGACGGCAACCAGTCCACCGACGTCTTCACCAGCAACGGCGGCCGCACCCACCTCACCGACTTCGGGTTCCCTTACGGATCGGCGATGAGCGCCGACTACGCCGTGTTCCCGGTCGCGGTCGACGCGCTCGCCGGCGGCGTGAGCGAGGCGATCGGCGGCCAGATGCCCGACACCGACCTCTGGGTCTACTCCTTCGCCACCAACAACATCTACAGCCCGCTGCAGGAGAAGGGCCAGCAGGGCTTCCCGTCCATGTCGGGCAACCGGGTGGTGTGGCAAGACGGCGTGTTCGGGGGCGACGACATCATGTCCGCGACGTTGCCCGGCGGCCTGTGACGCGCGGGCCGACCAGCACCACCCCGTCGACCACCCGCACCTCGTAGGACGGCACGGACACGTGCTCGTCGTCCAGGCAGCGACCGTTGCGCAGGTCGAAGGCGTGCCGGTGTCGCGGCGAGGCCACGAACGGCACCCCGTCGCGGGTGCCGACGATGCCGCGGGCGAGCACGGACGTGCGGTCGAACGGGTCGTGGTTGCCCAGCGCGTAGACCTCGCCGTCGGTCGTGCGGAAGATGGCGACGGCATGGCCGTGCACCAGGGCGCTGGCCCCGCGCTCGACCTCGAGCTCGGCGACCTGGCAGACCGGCAGCCACTCCTCGGTCGGGCTCATCCCCGACTCCCTTCCGTGTCCTGCGACGTTAGGACGGCCGTGTTGACGACGCGTTTCGGCGTGTTACGGGGGTGAGAACACTGGCCGGTACGCTGCGGCCGCATGACCGACCAGCCCGGTGACACCGCAGTGGTGGTGCTGGCGGCCGGAGCCGGCACCCGGGTCGGCGCAGGGGTCAACAAGGTGCTGCTGCCGCTGCACGGGCGGCCCGTCGTCGCGTGGTCGGTCCAGACGGCCCTGGCGCTCCCCGACGTACGCCGCGTGGTCGTCGTTGCCCGCCCGGGCGAGGAGGACGCGCTCGGCGCGGCCCTGGCTCCCCACCTCGGCGATGCCGAGGTGTTGATGGTGACCGGCGGCGAGACCCGGCACGCGTCGGAGTGGCTGGCCCTGGTGGTGCTGGCCGACGAGATCGACGGCGGGTCGATCGGGGTGGTGGCCGTCCACGACGCCGCCCGACCGCTCGCCGGCGCGGACCTCTTCGAGCGAACCCTGGCCGCCGCTCGGGAGACCGGGGGCGCCATCCCCGTCGTGGCCGTCGAGCACGTCGTGACCCGCGACGGCTCTGCCCTCCCGCCCGGCTCACTGGCCGGGGTGCAGACGCCGCAGGCGTTCCGGGCAGCCGAGCTGCTGGCGGCCCACCGCGAGGCCGAGCGCGACGACTTCACCGGCACCGACACGGCCTCGTGCCTGGAGCGCTACACCGACGTCGAGATCGCCGCCGTGCCGTCGGGCCCGGGCAACCTGAAGATCACCAACCCCTGGGACCTCGCGCTCGCCGAGGCGCTGGCCGTCTCAGGCTGACGGGCGGGTGAGGGCCTCGAGGACCCGCACGTCGTCGGCCGTCGCGACCCGGGCGGCCGTGGGCGGGGCGTCGACGAGCACGACGGTGGCGCGCGCACGCAACGCGTCGGTCAGCGCGGCCAGGTCGAGCGCCGGGTCGTCGAGGAGGTCCGCGTGCTCGGCGGCGACGGTCGGGGGCAGCACGACCGGGGAGGTGATCAGGGCCAGGGCGTCACGGTCGAGGGTCTCGCCCACGAGCCCGTCGTGGAGGACCTTCACGGTGTCGGTGACGGGCCGGACACCGACCACCACGACGCCGTCGTCGACCGCGCGGCGTACGCACGCGGCGATGAAGTCGGGTGGCGTCATCGGGCAGAGCGAGTCGTGGAGGACCAGCGGTGCCTCGGTGTCGACCACGCCCTCCATGGTGGTGCGGGCGTCGAGCGGCAGCACGCCGGCCTCGGACAGGGCCCAGGTGGCACAGGTGACCAGTGCCTCGCCGTGCATGAGCGAGAACGGCAGCGAGCCACGGCCCTCGTCGAGGACGCGGCCGAACGCGACGACGGGTTCGAGCGCATCGTCGAGCAGCGTCATGGCCGGGTAACGGGCTGGAGACGTGAGAGGCCCCGCGCGGCCGGAGCCGGGCGGGGCCTCTGCTGGGTCGTAGGACCGGTCAGGACGCGAGCACCTCGTCGAGGATGGCTTCCGCCTTGTCCTCGTTGGTGTGCTCGGCCAGGGCCAGCTCCGAGACCAGGATCTGACGGGCCTTGGCGAGCATCCGCTTCTCGCCCGCCGACAGTCCGCGGTCACGCTCGCGGCGCCAGAGGTCGCGAACGACCTCCGCCACCTTCATGACGTCACCGCTGTGCAACTTCTCGAGGTTGGCCTTGTAGCGACGCGACCAGTTGGTCGGCTCCTCGACGTGGGCGGCGCGGAGCACGTCGAAGACGCGGTCCAGGCCCTCCTTGTCGACGACGTCGCGAACTCCGACCAAATCGAGGTTGCACGAGGGCACGCGCACTACGAGATCTTGCTGGGCCACGATCCTCAGGACGAGGTACTGACGTTCCTCCCCCTTGATGGTTCGCATTTCGATGTCTTCGATGACTGCGGCCCCGTGATTCGGGTAGACAACCGTTTCGCCGACGGTGAAGGTCATATGTTCTGTACCCCTTTCCAGGTGACCATTCTAACACGTCGACCAACCAGCCCCTGCCACGTTTGCGCAGGTCAGAGCCGTAGTCTTGGCTTGACAAGAGGCCATCCGATGTGGTGGCGGGCACGCCGCCGGCGGGCTTCGGCGATACTTCAGCCATGTCGGTGGCCTCCTCGCGTACACCGCGCCGTTCCCCTGTCGCTGCCCTCGCGTCGGCCTGGCCGGTGCAGCTGGTGCGCGCCGCCCACCCCCTCCACGCGCTGGTCACGGCGCTGGTCCTGGGCGGCGCGGCCTACCTGAGCGGCCGGCCCTGGCGTGAGGCCGCCCTGGTCGCGCTCACGGTGCTGGTGGGGCAGGCCGTGATCGGCTGGCACAACGACCTCGTCGACCAGCGCCGCGACCGCGCGCACGACCGGCCGGGCAAGCCCATCGCGTCCGGGGCCCTCGACGGTGGCAGCACCTGGTTCGCGGTGACGTGCGGGGTGCTGCTGGTCGTTCCGCTCGCGCTCGGCAACGGCGTGACGGCAGGCAGCGCCTACCTGCTCTCCCTGGCGGTCGCCGTGGTCGGCAACGTCGTGCTGCGGCGTACGGCGTTCTCCTGGGTGGCCTGGGCCGTCGCGTTCGGCCTGCTGCCGGCCTTCTTGTCGTACGGCGGCTGGGGCGGCCAGGCGGAGGGCGACCCGCCCACCATCGTGATGACGGTGCTCGCGGCGCTGCTCGGTGTCGGGGTGCACTTCCTGCTGGCCCTGCCCGACCTGGTCGACGACAACGCCGACGGCATGCGACACCTGCCGCTGCGGGTGGCGCTGCGCACCGGCGCGCCCCGCCTGCTGCTGATCGCGGGCGCCGCAACCGCCTTCGTGGCAGCGGCGATCGTGGTCACCGGGCTCACGGTGGGTCTGCGTCAGTAGCCGCGGTCGGCGGGCCCGGCTTCGACGCTAGGCTGTGTCGCGCATCCCGACGACTCGCCCCGACGACTCGAAAAGGCCTGTGGACCATGGACGGACGGCACCGGCGCCGCAACCTCGCCCTCACGATCGCGGCTCTCCTCTTCGCCGTGCCCAGCCTGGCCTCGTGCGGCTTCAACTACGCCACGGATCGCGAGTACTCACCTGCGGCGGGCTCCAACAACCAAGACGGTGTCGTCGACGTCCTGAACGCCGTGATCGTCTCGCAGGAGGACGGCTCCGGGACGTTCATCACGTCGCTCTCGAACGGCGACCCGGCCGAGACGATCTCCTTCACCTCGCTGGACTTCGGCTCCAACTCCACGATCGAGGTGGCCGACTTCGACCCGATCGAAGTCGAGCCCCGTCAGCTGGTGAACCTCGCCGACGGTCAGGGGATCAAGGTCCAGGGCGACTTCACGAAGGGCGACTTCCTGGCCCTGACGGTCGTCTTCGACAACGGCGAGACCGCCGGCGTCAACGTGCCCGTGGTCGACGCGGTCTACGAGTGGGAGGGCCTGGACAACGGCACGGGCACGCCGACCGAGCCCTCCGAGTCCCCCTCCCCTTCGTCGTGACCTACGAGCTGGTGTTGCTCCGCCACGGCGAGAGCACCTGGAACGCCAAGAACCTGTTCACAGGCTGGGTCGACGTCCCGCTCAGCGAGAAGGGCGAGGCCGAGGCCGTCCACGGCGGCGAGCTGCTCAAGGACGCCGACCTGCTGCCCGACGTGGTGCACACCTCGCTGCTGCGGCGCGCGATCAGCACCGCAGGGCTCGCCCTCGACGCCGCCGACCGGCACTGGATCCCCGTCCGCCGCTCGTGGCGTCTCAACGAGCGGCACTACGGTGCGCTCCAGGGCAAGGACAAGAAGCAGACCCTCCAGGAGTACGGCGAGGAGCAGTTCATGCTCTGGCGGCGCTCGTTCGACGTGCCGCCGCCCCCGATCGCGGACGACGACGAGTTCTCCCAGGCCGGGGACCCCCGCTACGCCGATGTCGGCGACGAGATGCCGCGCACCGAGTGCCTCAAGGACGTCATCGCCCGGATGCTGCCCTACTGGGACGCCGACATCACCGGCGACCTCCGGGCCGGCCGACGGGTGCTGGTCGCGGCCCACGGCAACAGCCTGCGCGCCATCGTCAAGCACCTCGACAAGATCAGCGACGAGGACATCGCCGGGCTGAACATCCCCACCGGCATGCCCCTGCTCTACCGACTCGACGAGGACATGCAGCCGACCGTCACGGGCGGCGAGTACCTCGACCCCGCCGCCGCCGCCGAGGCGGCCGCCGCCGTCGCCAACCAGGGGCGCTGACGGCCGTTGAAGGAATCCCCGGCTGACCGGGGATCCCTGAACTTGTCGGCCTCTGCAATGCCTGACAAGTTCAGGGCAGGGCTGACCAGTCCGTCGACGTACGCGTGGGAGTCGTCGCTCAGGCGCTGATGACCGGGAACTGCCCGGTGACCACGAAGATGATCCGGTTGCCGACCGACACGGCGTGGTCGGCGATCCGCTCGTAGTAGCGGCCCAGCAGGGCGATGTCGACGGCCGCCTCCACGCCGTGCGCCCAGTCGTCGGAGAGCAGCTGGGCGAAGCTGGTGCGGCGCAGCTGGTCCATCTCGTCGTCGTCGCGGCTGAGCACGATGGCACCCTCCACGTCGCGCTCGTCGATGATCTGGGCGACCCGGGCGACCATGTCCTCGGCCACCTCGGCCATCCGCGAGATGGTCGGGCGGATCTCGTCGGGCACGGCGATCTCGGGCACGCGCAGCCGGGCGATCTTGGCGACGTGCACCGACAGGTCGCCCATCCGCTCGAGCTCGCTGACCATCCGCAACGCGGAGACCACGACCCGCAGGTCGCCGGCCACCGGCTGCTGCAGCGACAGCAGGGACAGGCAGTTGTCCTCGACCTTCTCGGTCGCCCGGTCGATCTCGACGTCCGCGCTGATGACGGCCTCGGCCGTCTCGGCGTCGCCGGTCAGCAGCGCGTGGGTCGCCAGCCGGACGGCCTGCTGCACGTTGCCGCAGACGGCGGCGAGGTCGCCGAAGATGGAGTCGAGCTGGTCATGGTAGGCCTCACGCATGGGCGCGACCGTACGGGCGCAGGGTGACCAGACGGGGTCAGGCGGTGAACGCGCGGTGAACACTCGTCGAGCCCCTGTCTCGCGAACGAGGAGCCGGTGAACTGCTGCGTACGATCAAGGCGTGGATCCGACGACGCAGGCATTCCTCGCCGCGCTGGTCGGGGCGTTGGTGGCCGGCGGCGCGGTGCTCGCATGGCACGTCACCGAGCGTCAACAAAGTGCCATCCCTGAGACCGAGGCGCCCGTCGTACCCGAAGGCGTCGCGTCGGTGTTGTCGGTGCTGCGCAGCAGCGCCGTCGTCGTCGGTGGCGACGACACCGTGCTCAAGGCTTCGGCGCCGGCGTACGCCATGGGACTGGTGTCCGGCGACCGGCTGGTTTCTTCCGAGCTGGCCGAGCTGGTCACGCAGGTACGCCGCGACGGCCAGATCCAAGAGACCGAGCTGTTGATGCCGCGCAGCGGGTCGACCCCTCGCCACGTGACCGTCCGCGTCGCGCCGCTGTCGTCGGTGCTGGTGCTCGCGCTGGTCGAGGACCGCACCCGCGAACGCCGCGTCGAGACGGTGCGTCGCGACTTCGTCGCCAACGTCTCCCACGAGCTCAAGACCCCGGTCGGGGCGATCAAGCTGCTCAGCGAGGCCGTCTCCGACGCCGCCGACGACCCGGTCGCCGTCCGCCGGTTCGCCGGCCGGATGCTCACCGAGTCCGACCGTCTGACCCGGCTGGTGCAGCAGATCATCGAGCTCTCGAGGCTCCAGGACGACGACCCGCTCGACGCCCCGGCGGTCGTCGACGTGGACGAGATGGTGGCCGCCGCCGTCGACAGCTCGGCCATCGACGCAGGAGACCGACGCATCAAGATCGCCATCAGTGGCGCCGCTGGGCTCAAGGTGTTCGGCAACGAGGAGCAGGTCCGGGCGGCCGTGGCCAACCTGGTCGCCAACGCCGTGACGTACTCCGGCAACGACTCGACCGTGACGGTCTCCGCCAAGCCCGACGGGGGCATGGTCGAGCTCTCGGTCGTCGACCAGGGCATCGGCATCCCTCCCCAGGAGCTGGAGCGGATCTTCGAGCGCTTCTACCGCATCGATCCGGCACGGCACCGGTCCACCGGCGGCACCGGCCTGGGCCTGTCCATCGTCAAGCACGTCGCGGCGACCCACGGCGGGGAGATCCGCGTGTGGTCGGTCGAGGGCCACGGCTCGACCTTCACCCTCACGCTCCCCAGTGCCCATCAGGAGGCCATGTAATGACCCGAGTACTTGTAGTCGAGGACGAGGAGAGCTACTCCGACGCCCTCGCCTACATGCTGCGCAAGGAGGGGTACGACGTGGCGATCGCCGCCACCGGCCCCGACGCGCTCACCGAGTTCGACCGCAACGGCGCCGACATCGTGCTCCTCGACCTGATGCTCCCCGGGCTGCCGGGCACCGAGGTGTGCCGCCAGATCCGGGCCACGTCCAACGTGCCGGTGATCATGGTCAGCGCCAAGGACGACGAGGTCGACAAGGTGGTCGGGCTCGAGCTCGGCGCCGACGACTACGTCACCAAGCCCTACTCGCCTCGCGAGCTGGTGGCCCGCATCCGGGCGGTGCTGCGCCGCGGCCAGGAGCCCGATCTCGCGCCGATGACGCTCGAGGCCGGCCCCGTGCGGATGGACGTCGAGCGGCACGTCGTCACCGTCGACGGGTCCGAGCAGCGGCTGCCCCTCAAGGAGTTCGAGCTGCTGGAGATGTTCCTGCGCAACACCGGCCGGGTGCTGACTCGCGGCCAGCTGATCGACCGCGTCTGGGGCTCGGACTACGTCGGCGACACCAAGACCCTCGACGTCCACGTCAAGCGGCTGCGCGCCAAGCTCGAGCCCGACCCGTCGGAGCCGAAGTACCTCGTCACCGTGCGCGGGCTGGGCTACAAGCTCGATCTGTGAGGGGGCACTCGCCTGTCGGTTTCACCGGCTGACCGGTGAAACCGACACTTGTAGGGCGAAGCAACACCCATCAGGTGTCAGGTTTGCCCGTCGAGTACGGCGGGAACTCGTCGTACGACGTCCGATAACCGCGTGTTGGGAGTCGGTGAGCCTCCCTAGGCTGGCGAAGTGACCCCGACGACCCGCGCCTGGCTGCCCCTTGCCGCCGTGACGGTGACGCTGGTGCTGTGGGCGTCGGCGTTCGTGGCGATCCGCCACCTGGGACCCGACTTCACTCCGGGCGCGCTGTCACTCGGCCGGCTGCTCGTGGGCGCGATCTGCCTCGGCGTCGTCGTGCTGACCCAGCCGCGGATGCCAAGGCCGACGCGGCGCGAATGGGTCTCCATCGTGACCATCGGAGTGCTGTGGTTCGGCGTCTACAACGTCTCGCTCAACCTGGGCGAGCACCATGTCGACGCCGGCACCGCCTCGATGCTGCTCCAGATCTCGCCGATCTTCATCGCAGTGCTTGCCGCGATCTTCCTCGACGAGCGGTTCACGACCTACCTCGTGATCGGGCTCGCTCTTGCCTTCGCCGGCGTCGCCCTGATCGGCACGGCCGACTCCTCGAGCGGCAACATCGAGGTGGTCGGCGTCGTGCTGTGCCTCGTCTCGGCGGCCGTCTACTCCATCAGCGTGATCCTGCAGAAGCCGCTCGTCGCCCGTCTTCCGGCGCTGCACATCACCTGGCTGGCGTGCACGGTCGGGATGATCGCGTGCCTGCCCTTCGCCGGGCAGCTGGTCGACGACACCCGCAACGCGTCGACCTCCTCGATCCTCTGGGTCATCTACCTCGGCGTCTTCCCGACAGCGATCGCGTTCACGACCTACGCCTACGCCCTGCGCCACATGAGCGCCTCCAGCCTGGGCGTGACGACCTACCTCGTGCCGCCGATCACGATCGTGATGGGCCTGGTGTTCCTCTCCGAGACGCCACCCGCCATCGCCTACGTCGGCGGCGCACTCGCCCTCATCGGCGTCGCCGTGGCGCGCCGCAAGCCGCGGCCCAAGGCGGCCGTCCCGGAGGCCGAAGAGGCGACGAGGGTGCACGGCTGATCACCGTGCGATGCTGACCCCGTGAACGTCGTCGCGGCCGTGTTGGTCGCCCTCGTGGCCCTGATCCACGTCTACATCCTCGTGCTCGAGATGTTCTTGTGGACCAAGCCGCAGGGGCGGGCGGCGTTCGGCACGGACGCCGAGTTCGCCGAGGCGTCCAAGACGCTCGCGGCCAACCAGGGCCTCTACAACGGGTTCCTGGCCGCAGGCCTGGTGTGGGGCCTGGTGGCCGACCTGACCGACGTCCAGGTGTTCTTCCTCCTGTGTGTGATCGTGGCCGGCGCGTACGGCGCCGCGACGGTCAGCCGCCGGATCCTCCTCGTGCAGGCGCTACCTGCGACCCTCGCCCTCGTGGCCGTCCTGGTCGCCAACTGAGCCAGCTGACGGGTCGGCACCGCTCTCCAGCCAGCCGCGGAACGCCTCGAGGTTCGCGGTCGACTCCCCGCGCAGCTGTCGCCACGCCCACTCCTTGCGGATGGAAGAGGCGAAGCCGAGCTCGAGGATCGTGTTGAACGACTCGTCGGAATAGGTGAGCACCGCGCCCAGCAGCCGGTCGAGCTCGTCGGAGGAGACGGCCGCCAGCGGCAGCCGGGCGTCGAGATAGATGTCGCCGAGCCGGTCGACGGCGAACGACACGGCGTACATCCGCAGGTTCCGCTCGAGCAGCCAGCGGTAGACGCCCTCGTGGTTCTCATCCGGGGCTCGGCACACGAAGGCGTGCACGCCCAAGGCGTGCTTGCCGACGTCCACCCGCACGGCCGTCTGGAGCTTGCGCTCGCCCGGCAGCGAGAAGCTGAAGACGCCCTCGCCGCTCTCCCGGAACTCGATCTCGTGCTCGGTCAGGTGCGCCCGCACGACGGCGGCGGCAGGGTTCTGCTCGGCGTTCTCGTCGGGAAGCACACGGCCAGGTTAGGCAACGGCCTGACGCATCAACGAGCGGGCGCGCTCGTAGGTCTCCAAGGTCCGCTCTGCGGTCAGGTCCCAGGAGAACTGCCGCGCCTGGACCAAGGCCCCCCGCGCGAGCTCGGCTCGCAGACCGGGGTCGTCGACCAGGCGGCCCAGCGCATCGGCCCAGTCACGCGGGTCGTGGGTCTCGAGCAGCAGGCCGCTGCGGCCGTCGCGGACGACTGTGGTCAGGCCACCCACTGCGGCGGCGACCACCGGGGTGCCGGAGGCCTGGGCCTCGACGGCGACCAGGCCGAACGACTCGTTGTAGGACGGTACGGCGACCAGGTCGGCCGCGGCGTACCACGCGGCCAGTTCCACCTGGGCCACCGGCGGGACGAAGCGCACCACGTCGGTCAGCCCGAGGCTGTCGGCAAGCTGCGCCAGCGACTCGGGATGGTCGAGGCCCGAGCCGGACGGGCCGCCCACGATCGGGACGACGAGCCGGGAGCGCATCCCGGGGTCGCGCTCGAGCAGCACGGCGACCGCGCGCAGCAGCACGTCGGGCGCCTTGAGCGGCTGGATCCGCCCGGCGAACATCAGCACGAGCGCGTCGGTGGTTAGCCCCAGCTGGGCGCGCACCACGCTCCGCTCCTGAGGGCGGAACACCTCGAGGTCGACCCCGGGGTGCACCACCTCGACCCGCGTCGGGTCGGCGTCGTAGAGGTTGATCAGCTGCTTGGCCTCGGTGTCGGTGTTGGCGATCAGCATGTCGGCGGCCTCGACCACCTGCTCCTCGCCGATGATGCGCGCCGATGGCTCGGGGGTGTCGCCGTCGGCGAGCGCGTCGTTCTTGACCTTGGCCATGGTGTGCATGGAGTGCACGAGCGGCACGTTCCAGCGGTCGCGGGCGAGCGCCCCGACCTGGCCGGAGAGCCAGTAGTGGGAGTGCACGGCGTCGTAGTGGCCCAGCGGCTTTGCGGCCTCCGTGCGGAGCACCTCGCGGGCGAAGACGCACAGCTGGCCGGGCAGCTCGGCCTTGGTCAGCCCCTCGAACGGGCCGGCGTGGATGTTGCGGACCAGGACTCCCGGCGCCGCCTCGACCACGGTCGGGATCGACGACGCGGTGGCGCGGGTGAAGATGTCGATCTCGATGCCCTGCGCGGCCAGCCGTCGGGACAGCTCGATGACATAGACGTTCATGCCACCGGCGTCGCCGATGCCGGGCTGGTCGAGGGGCGAGGTGTGCAGACTCACCATCGCGACACGCTTGACCGAGTCAGCCACTGTTGCGCCTTCCGTCGACGGGCCCTCCACCAACCCGCTATAACCTCGCGAAGCCCGTCGGGATTCCCGGGGCGGGACGCGCGGATGACGGCCGGGTCGACGGGTGGGTCGACGGGTGGCTGTCAGCCGGGGGAAGCCGGATGTCAGAGCGTGGCGCGCTGCGGCCCTGGCCGGGCGAGCAGCAGCAGGAAGAGCGCAGCGACGACGCTGCCCATGACGGCGTACCCCGCTGCCTCGTCGGCCGCGGAGGGCACGACGACTGACACGACCATCCAGAAGAACACGGGCAGCACGCAGGCCACGAACACCCGCAGGGCCACCACCCCGCTCTTGACCAGCATCAGGCCGAGCTCCAGCAGCGCGATCGTGATGAGCACGACCCCGATCCAGAAGAGGCCTTGAGCGAGCGGGGCGCTTCCATCATCGGTGACGAAGTAGTGAAGGACCCAGGCGATCCCGCCCACGATCCCGAGCACCTGGGAGACCTGCCGCAGACTCATTTGCCCTTCCCGTCCGATCGATTCCGAGTTCCAACTGACGGCGACGGCGTCCTAGTCTGCCACCGGCCGTCCGCCTCGTCACACCCACGGGCAGAATCGGCACATGGTCATCACCCCCGGAAAGCAGCGGATCGCGGTCGTCACCGGCGCCAGCAGCGGCATCGGCGCCGCCACGGCCCGGCGGCTGGCCGCGGAAGGCTTCCTGGTGCACTGCGCCGCCCGGCGGGGCGACCGCATCGAGGCGCTGGCCGGGGAGATCGGTGGGGTGGCCACGGTCTGCGACGTCACCGACCCCGCATCGGTGGCCGCCCTGGCCGAGCGCGTCGGCGGCGAGCTGCACGTGCTGGTCAACAACGCGGGCGGGGCCTCGGGCGCCGACCCGGTTGCGAGCGCGGATCCCGACGACTGGACCCAGATGTACGACGTCAACGTGCTCGGCACCCTCCACGTCACCCAGGCCCTGCTGCCGGCCCTGCGCGCGAGCGGCGACGGGCTGATCGTCAATGTCGGCTCGACCGCCGGCAGGGTCGTCTACGAGGGCGGCGGCGGCTACACCGCGGCCAAGCACGCGCTCAGGGCGTTGACCGGCACCCTGCGGCTCGAGCTGAGCGGCGAGCCGATCCGGATCACCGAGATCGCGCCGGGGATGGTGCGCACCGACGAGTTCGCGCTCAACCGCTTCGGCGGCGACCAGGACAAGGCGGACGCCGTGTACGCCGGCGTACAGGAGCCCCTCGTCGCCGACGACATCGCCGACATCATCGGCTGGGTCGCCACCCGCCCCAGCCACGTCGATCTCGACGAGATCGTGGTCCGTCCGCGGGCCCAGGCCGCCCAGCACAAGGTGCACCGGGTGGACGCCTCCGAGACCGACAGGTAACACTTCGACCAATGCAGACCATCGGGCTGATCGGCGGGATGAGCTGGGAGAGCAGCGCCGTCTACTACCGCGACCTCAACCTTGGGGTGCAGCAGCGGCTCGGCGGTCTCTCCTCGCCGCGGCTGGTGCTCAGCACCGTCGACTTCGCCGAGCTGACCGACCTCGAGGAGGACGAGCGCTGGGACCAGATCGGCGAGCTGCTCGCCGACGCGGGCCGGGGCGTGGAGCGCGCCGGCGCAGACTTCCTGGTCATGTGCACGACCACCTTCCACCGGGTCGCCGACCAGGTCGCGGCCGCCGTACGGATCCCGCTGCTCCACCTCGCCGACGTGGTCGCCGAGGCATGCCTGGCCCAAGGCGCCACCACCGTCGGGTTCGTCGGCACCAAGGTGGCGATGTCGGACGGCTTCTTCCCCGACCGGCTGGCCAAGCACGGCGTCACCGTGATCATGCCGGCCACCGAGCACCACGACTGGCTCAACTCCGCGATCTACGACGAGCTCGTGCACGGTCGCGTCGTCGACGCCACCCGGCGCCGCGTCGTCGCGCTCACCGAGGAGCTCTGGGACGCCGGCGCCGGCGCGATCCTGCTCGGCTGCACCGAGATCGAGCTGCTCATCTCCCAGGCCGACGTCGAGCTGCCGGTCATCCCCTGCACCACGCTCCACGTGAACGCCGCCCTGGACCGCGCCCTGGCCTGACCCGGTCGTGTGCTGAAACGGCTGCCCGGGCGACCACTTCGGCACACGACTCGGGCGTGTGGCCTCACTTCTCCAGCGGACGGCCCTCGAGCACCAGCACGGCGAGGCGGGACAGCTCGGGGGTGAGGTGCTGCTCGGGCACGTGGGCCGCTCGCCGGCCGCACAGGTCGAAGTCGTAGATGAACATGTCGGGGTGGGGACGGCCGGCCGCCACCAGCGCCAGGTCGATGCGCTCGACCAGGGACCGCACCTCGGGGATGCGCTCGTCGTCGCCCTCGAGGTCGAGTGCCCCCTCGGAGGTGCGGCCGGCAAAGCCACCCGTACGCCGCACCCACACCAGGTTGGCCGCGCCAGGCTCGCCGTCCGTGTCGTCCTCGGAGTCGGTGCCCCCGCCCGGCGTCGTGCCCGCGGTCTGCGGGGTCACGCCGACCGTCTCCCAGGCCTGGCTGACCGCGTCGGCGTGTTCGCCGGCAGCCGCCACGGTCGCCGCGGCGAAGCCGGCGAAGTCGGTGTCGGGGCCGACCGCGTCACCGGTGAGGGCGGCGTACCAGATCGCGCCGGCGCCTGACCACGACGAGCCGCCGATCGCCGTGGCGGCCAGGTGGAAGGCACGGTTGGGGATGCCGGAGTTGAGGTGCACCCCGCCGTTGTCGTCCTGGGTCTGGACGTAGTCGTCCATGGAGGCGCCCTGCGGGTCCTTGCCGAGGAGCGGGTCGTCGTAGGCCGTGCCGGGGGCGGCCATGTCGCGCAGGCCGCGTGCATTGACCCCGGGCAGGAAGAGGCCGGCGCCGATCAGCCAGTCGGCCTGGTCGACGGTCTGGCCGAGCAGCCACTGCTTGAGGCAGCTGCCGAAGACGTCACTGACCGACTCGTTCAGCGCGCCGGACTGGCCTTGGTAGCGCAGCCCGGCGGAGTGCTCGGTGACGGCGTGCGTGAGCTCGTGGCCCAGCACGTCGACCGGCTTGGTGAAGCGATCGAAGAGCTCGCCGTCGCCATCTCCGAAGACCAGCTGGGTGCCGTCCCAGAAGGCGTTGTCGTAGTCGTGCCCGTAGTGCACGGTCAGCGAGACGGGCGCGCCAGCCCCGTCGTAGGAGCTGCGGCCGAACACGTCGGCGAAGAGCCCCAGCGCGCCGGTGATGCCGTCGGCCGCCTCGTCGACCGCCACGTCACCCGAGGGCGGGTCGCCGACGGCGCGCACGGCCCGGCCGGGGAGGGTGGTCGTGCTGTCGGCGGAGTGCACGGTCCAGGCGGACGTGGCTGCCGCTTCGGTGACGGCGGTCGGGGCGGTCGTCGGGCCGGCGTAGGTCGCCTGCCGCTCGCGGACCCGCGCGTCGACGGCCAGCGTCGCGGCGACCCGCTCGGCCACGACGGAGTCGCGGCGGGCGATCTGCTCGAGGAGGTAAGGGGGGATGAAGGAGCACGACATGCCCCTTGCCTACCCCCTGGCGCCGACGGAGCCAAGCGCGGGTCCGCCCCTGCGCCGCGACCGGTCGGTGTCGACCGGACGTGCATGATCGACCAGCAGGTTCGCCAACACGGCGGCGACGGAGTGCGCCTCGGCGTACCGCAGCACCCACACTCCGCCGACGGCCGCGACCACGCCCGCAAGCGCCTGGGTGGCCGGCACGGACCCGGGCGTCGAGACCACCGCATCGGCGAGGCGCCGTGGGCCGGCAGGAGCAGAGAGTCGGGTCAGCTCAGGCGGGCCCGGGTGGTTGGCGACGCGCTCGAGCATCACGAGCCCGGCCAGGCGCAGGTCGGGCCCGCACGTCCGGAGGCCGAGTGTGTCGGGACTGGCGATCGCGCGCGGCTCCCCCGGCCGGTCGAACGTCAGTGGAGCCGCGAAGGGCAGTACGTCGAGTGACTCCGTGACCGCCAGCAGCTCGTCGGTCACGTAGCAGAACCCGCGCCGGGACAGCTCGGCTGCGGCCGTCGAGCGGCCGCCGCCGCCGGGTGCGAGCAGGCCGAGGACCGAGCCGTCGGGCGTGGCCACGGCGGCCGCCCGCAGCACGAGCAGCCGCCCCGACGCGGCGGCCACAGCCACCTCGATGAGGTCGTCGGTCAGCCCGAGAGCCACGTCGGTCGCCAGCGGCCGGTCGGTGCGCGGCAGCCGGATCTCACGGTCGGCGTCGGGCTCGCGACCCTCGGTCTCCTCGACGTGACAGCGCGACCACCACGAGCCCACCTGCGCGGCCGCGGTGTGCCCTCCGGCGTCGACGGCGACCCGGACGCCGAGTACATCGAGCAGCACCGGACGCGGATGCGTGTTGCTCGACGCGCTCCTCATCCGAGCCGACCCGGGCAAGCAGCCGCGGTGGCCCCCATCGAGATCCCCCCGAATCCCACGCAGAAAGCAGCGCCGCCAACCCCCTGGCGAGCGCTTGATGAGGGTAGCGGGCGCCTCGGGGGGCGCATAGATCGATGCGGGCGATGTCCAGACCGGCCCGTAGACTCGGTCGGTCCCCGAACCTCCCCTGCAAAGGCACCCTGTATCCCCATGCCCGAGACCGTCTCCACCAGTCCCCGCGCGCTGCGCCACGACCTGCGCAACGTCGCGATCGTGGCCCACGTCGACCACGGCAAGACCACCCTCGTCGACGCGATGCTCCGGCAGGCGGGCGCCTTCACGGCACACGAGCTCGAGGGCGTCGCCGACCGCGTGATGGACTCCGGCGACCTCGAGCGCGAGAAGGGGATCACGATCCTGGCCAAGAACACCGCGGTGCACTACACGGGCCCGTCGTTCCCCGGCGGCATGACGATCAACATCATCGACACCCCCGGTCACGCCGACTTCGGTGGCGAGGTCGAGCGCGGGCTGTCGATGGTCGACGGGATCGTGCTGCTGGTCGACGCCTCCGAAGGCCCGCTCCCGCAGACCCGCTTCGTGCTCCGCAAGGCCCTCAACGCCGACATGCCCGTCGTGCTCGTGGTCAACAAGGTCGACCGGTCCGACGCGCGCATCGCCGAGGTCGTCGACGAGACCTACGAGCTGTTCCTCGACCTGCTCGACGAGCACCACAGCCAGGACGCCCTCGACTTCCCGGTGGTCTACGCGTCGGCGAAGGCCGGCCGGGCCTCGCTCGTCGTTCCGGAAAACGGCGGCATGCCCGACTCCCCCGACCTCGAGCCGCTCTTCCGCACCATCGTGGAGACCATCCCCGCCCCGACGTACGTCGAGGGCGCGCCGCTGCAGGCCCACGTCACCAACCTTGACGCCTCGCCCTTCCTCGGACGGCTGGCCCTGCTGCGCATCCACCACGGCGAGCTCACCAAGGGCCAGACCGTCGCTTGGATGAAGCGCGACGGTTCGAAGCAGAACGTGCGGGTCACCGAGCTGCTCATCACCGAAGGCCTCGAGCGCAAGCCCGGCGACTCCGCGGGACCCGGCGACATCGTGGCGGTCGCAGGATTCCCCGACATCACCATCGGCGAGACCCTGGCCGACGCCGATAACCCCGCCGCGCTGCCGCTCATCCACGTCGACGAGCCGGCCATCTCGATGACGATCGGCACCAACACCTCGCCGCTCGTCGGGCGGAGCAAGGGCTCCAAGGTCACCGCGCGGATGGTCAAGGACCGCCTCGACACCGAGCTCGTCGGCAACGTCTCGCTCAGGGTGTTCAACACCGAGCGCCCCGACACCTGGGAGGTCCAGGGCCGCGGTGAGCTGGCGCTGGCCATCCTGGTCGAGCAGATGCGGCGCGAGGGGTTCGAGCTGACCGTCGGCAAGCCGCAGGTCGTCACCAAGGAGATCGACGGCAAGCTGCACGAGCCGATGGAGCGGCTGACCATCGACGCCCCCGAGGAGTACCTCGGGACCATCACCGAGCTGCTCGCCTCCCGCAAGGGCCGGATGGAGCAGATGACCAACCACGGCACCGGCTGGGTGCGGATGGAGTACGTCGTCCCCGCCCGCGGCCTGATCGGCTTCCGCACCGACTTCCTCACCGACACCCGCGGCACGGGCATCGCCCACCACATCAGCGAGGGCTACGAGCCGTGGGCCGGCGAGATCCGCTCGCGCAACTCCGGCTCGCTGGTGGCCGACCGGACGGGTGCCGCGACGGCGTACGCCATGACCAACCTGCAGGAGCGCGGCATCCTCTTCGTGGAGCCGACGACCGAGGTCTACGAGGGCATGATCGTCGGCGAGAACTCACGCGCCGACGACATGGACGTCAACATCACCAAGGAGAAGCAGCAGACCAACATCCGCTCCGCAACCTCCGACAACTTCGAGAAGCTCATCCCGCCGCGCAGGCTCAGCCTCGAGCAGTGCCTGGAGTTCTGTCGCGAGGACGAGTGCGTCGAGGTCACCCCGCAGTCCGTACGCATCCGCAAGGTCATCCTCGATGCGAACGAGCGCGGCAAGCTCGCGTCGCGGGCCCGGAAGGGGACCCGCTGACGGGTCCCCTCCTCGGGCGCCGGCTTGCTCAGCCGTCGACCAGGGCCACGCCCTCGATCCGGACCGGCTTGTCCTTGTCGACCACGATCTTGAGCTTCCCCGACCGCGGGCCGTTGAAGACCGCCGCCGTGCGAATCAGCATGCCGTGCTGCTTGCCCTTGAGTCGGATCGTCTTCAGGAACTTCTTGCCGAGGTAGACCTTCACCGGCCCGAACTTCTTGCCCGTGCCGACCACGAGCACGATGCGCGTGACGTCGTGAACCTCGTAGGTCAGCTTGTCGTCCTTCGTGGACGACTTGGAGAAGTCGCCGCCGAAGGCGCCGGAGGTCTTCTTGATCTTCCAGTCGCCCTTGTGCTTGAGCTTCGGGTCGTCGACCGGCACCGTGAAGGTCCGCTCCGCCGCCGAGGCATCTATGTTGCCCGCCGCGTCGCGGGCCGCCACCGAGAAGGTGTGGGTGCCTGCCTTCAGGCCCATCAAGGTGACCGCCGCAGTGCCGCACGGAGTGGCCAGGCCGTCGACCAGGCACGCGAACGTCGATCCGGCCTCGCTCGACGTGTAGGCCAGGTGCACGCTCTTCGACAACACGACGGAGTCCTCCGACGGCCCACTCGTGATGGACGTGTCGGGTGCGGCGGTGTCAGCCGCCGTCACCGTGAACTCTGCGTCGTTGACGTCGAAGAAGTAGTTGCCGACAGCCTCGATCTTGATCCGCGCGTGGGTCGTCGGGACGTTGGGCAGGACCAGCGCCTCGGACCCGTCGTTGGGCGTGCTCGCGGCCAGCACCTGGTCGAACGTCGCGCCGCCATTGGTCGACATCGTCACCTTGACGGTGGGGGCCAGCGTCTCGGTGTGGTTGGGCTTCCAGGCAACGGTGAGCGGGGTCCCGGCCTGGGCCGAGCCGCCAGGGGTCGCCTGCGAGGTGACCTCGAACGGGCCCTTGGTCGGGTCGATGGTGAGGACCACGTCGTCGAACGACGACCCGCCACCGTTCAGGAAACCGTCGCGCGCCGTCACCCTGAAGTGCATGGCGGCCGTCGGGCTCCCGACGCTGCCGATGTAGCCCGGGACCGGGAGGAACTCCGAGAAGCACTCCCGCTGCGCCGGCGTCAGCGCCACGGCGTCGTCCGCCGGTGGAGTGCACGTGCCGTCGCCGTCGGCGTTCGTGTTGCCGGCGAGGACCTGCGCCATGTCTGGGAAGACGCGCGTGGGGTTGCCGTCGGCGATGTTCTCGCCTGGCGACGGGCTCTCCAGGGTGCCCTCGTCGCTCACCTCCGCCGCAGTGCCGAAGACCCGGAACAGGGGTCCGGTCGTCTTCGCGTTGTCCGCGAGCCTGGTTCCGTCCTCGTCACCGAAGTCGGCCTGCTCCCACAGGTAGGTCAGGGAGTCTCCGTTGGCATCGGTGCCGGAAGCGGTGAGCGCGAACGGGGTGCGCAACGGCAGGGTCTTGTCGGCGGGAGCCGTCACGACGGGCGAGTTGTTCGCGGTCGTCACGACGGTGCTGCCGGCGTTGAGCGACAGCCCGCCCTGTGCGGTCTCCCCGACGAAGCCGCTCACCCCCGCGCTCGGGCTGCTGACCGTGAGCGAGGGGAGGTCGACATCTGTGTCGTCGGCCTCGAAGACCGTTGGCGTGTCGTTGAAGATCACCTGGAAGCCGGCATTGTCGGGTGTACCCGGGCCTTGGACGACCTCGTCGAAGCCCCAGCGCGCGATCGACACGTCCAGGCCCGTGAGCGTCTCCACGGCCGTGTCGATGGCGGCGGCGGTGTAGCTGGTGCCGCGGGTGAGCGTGATGGGGCCGGCCGAGCCGGGGAAGTCGAGGGTGATCTGCTCGCCGTCGGTGTCGAAGCCGCGCAGCGAGACTGTCTGCGCCTCGGTGTTGCGGTAGGGCTCGGACTCCGCCAGCGCCTTCACTTCGCCGATGGTGAGATGGGAGAAGTAGGGGTCGGTGTGCGGCTGGAGGTCGTCCTGGCCACAGATGCCGGCGTAGGCCATCACCGAGGAACCCGAGCCCGGCTCCACCGACGCCTCGGAGATGTTGCCGCCACAAGCGCCGAGGGCTCCGTTGAACGTGTGGTTGCCGCCGAACTGGTGACCCATCTCGTGCGCGACGTAGTCGATGGCGAAGAAGTCGCCGATGGGGTCGGGAAGTCCGGTGCAGCCACCACCCTTGTAGTCGCCGCCGGTCACGCCGAGGTAGGCGATGCCTCCGCCGTTGACGCCGAGCGCGAGATGCCCGATGTCGTAGTTCGAGGCGCCGACGAGCTGCCCGAGCACGGTCCGGTTGCGACCTAGCGTGGCGACGCCACAGCCCGCGATCTGACCGGCGGTGAAGCAGCCCGCCTGTCCGCACGGGCCGTTGGCGCCCGTCGCCTTGGCCGCCGTGTCGAGGTTGAGCGAGTCGGACGCGTTGACCAGGCGCAGGTTGATCGCCATGTCGTCGTTGTAGATCTGGTTGACCCGGTTGATCAGGGTGACCTTCTCGGCCAGCACGTTGGCGGTGCCGAAGTAGTTGGCGTACGACGGGTCGGAGGTCAGCGCGAGCCGGAAGAAGCGGCGCTCGACCAAGGAGCCGGCGGCCAGATCGCTGGCCAGCTTGGCGTGGACCGTGGAACGGATGGCGCGTGTCTCACCCTCGGTCCGCCGCTGCGCCGCGGCCGGGAGGGCGGCGCCGTAGTAGCTCAGGTGGGTGGTGGTCCCGCGGCCGTTGTACGCCGGGTCGACGTACCAGGCGCCCTGCACCCCGGCCGGGCGCACCGAGGCGTGGAAGCCCATGGGCGTCAGGTCGAGGGCGATTGTCGAGGAGTCGTCGACACCGCGGCCGGCGAACGTCACGATCTCGGGGTGGGCCGCCGCGAGCTTCGACTGCATCAAGCTGGTGCGCTCCACCCGGAAGCGGACCGTCTTGCCGTCAGGCCCGGGGATCGCCAGGGTCACCGGCTCGGTCGCCGTGGCCCGAGAAAGCACCGCGCGCAGCGCGTCGACGTCGACCCGGGAGGCGGCGTACGAGCGCGGCTGGACCCGGATCCGGTCGCCGGTCGGATGGAAGCCACTGAGCGCCGTGAAGGGTTGTGCCGCGGGCGCGGCGTCGGCCGCGTGGTGGACGACTGCGGGGAGCACGCCGATTGTGAGCACGGCGGAGACGAGAATGGAGAGGCGAGCAATGAGAGGCATCAACAGACCCCGTATCGGCAGAGGAGGTGGGAGAGAGGGAGGAGGGACAAGGAGGCACACCCGCGTGCCCGCCGCGACACTAAGCCGCCAGTTCCCGGCTGCGCCACCCCTTGTCGACCTCATGAATGCTCAATCGTTACCCAATCGTGAGAGCGCTTCCACGATTGAACGATCCAATGTCCACGCTCCCTATTGACACGAGAAGTGACGCCGGTCATAGTCCTCGGCAAGTGAGAGTGGAAGCGCTCTCACACCTTCAGAGGCACCATCCCAGGTACGACCAAGGAGTCCACGGTGAACCGCAGCACACCCCGGCGCAGACGCCCGGCCGTCGGAACGGCCCTCGGAGCCACCTTCGCACTCGCCCTCACCTTCGCCCTCGCTGCTTGCGGCAGCGACGACGACGGCGGCGAGAGTGCCGACGGCAAGGTCAATCTCACGATCGCCACATTCAACGAGTTCGGCTACGAGGACCTCATCACGGAGTGGAACGCAGCCAACCCCGACATCCAGGTGGAACAGAAGAAGGTCGGCACCTGGGACGAGGCCAAGGACAACCTCTACACCAAGCTTGCCGGCGGCTCAGGCCTCTCCGACATCGAAGCCATCGAAGGCGACGCGATGCCGGCGATCCTGGCCGAGTCCGACGCCTTCCTCGACCTCACCGACCCCGAGCTCGAGGGCCGGTGGCTGGACTGGAAGGCAGCAGCGGCCACCAACGCCGACGGCGAGATGATCGGCTACGGCACCGATGCCGGGCCGGAGGGCATCTGCTACCGCTCCGACCTGTTCAAGAAGGCCGGCCTGCCGACCGCCCGTGAGGACGTCGTGCCCCTGATGGGTACCTGGGACGACTACTTCGCCCTCGGCGAGGAGTTCATCAAGAAGGTCCCGAACACTGCGTGGTACGACTCCTCGGGTGGCACCGCGCAGGCCATGCTCAACCAGGTCCAGAACCCCTTCGAGCAGGATGACAACACCATCGACGTCGAGAACCCCGAGCTCCAAGCGGTCTACTCGACGATCGCCGGCAACGTCGACAAGGGGCTTTCGACCCGTCTCCCGCAGTGGAGCGAGGACTGGACCGCAGCCTTCCAGAACGACGGGTTCGCCACGATGGCCTGCCCCGGCTGGATGCTGGGTGTCGTCTCCGGCAACGCCGAGGGCGTGAAGGGCTGGGACTTCGCAGACGTCTTCCCGGGCGGCGGAGGCAACTGGGGCGGATCGTTCCTGGTCGTGCCCGAGCAGTCCGAGCACCCTGACGAGGCCAAGGAGTTCGCGGCCTGGATCACGGCTCCGGAGCAGCAGGCCAAGGCCTTCACTGCCATCGGCGCCTTCCCGAGCCAGGTGGACGCCCTCGACGCGCCCGAGATCATCGACGTGACCAACGAGTTCTTCAACAACGCACCGACCGGCCAGATCCTGTCGAACCGGGCGGCCGCCATCACGGTGCAGCCGTACAAGGGCCCGAAGTACTCCGACATCCTGCAGGCCTTCCAGGCCGCGCTGCTGAGGGTCGACGACGGCTCGAACACGGCGGACGAGTCCTGGCAGACCTTCCTCAGTGACGTGGACCAGCTGTCCTGATCGGACCCGATGACCCACTGATCGGACCTCGATGACCCACGACGTCGACCCCTCCGCCGGGAGCACTGCCACCGCAGCGCTCCCGGTGGGGGCCCGGACCTCCTCGTCCGGGCCGACCACTCCCGCTCCGGCGCCGCCCCGGCTCACCTGGCGGCAGCGGCTGAGCCGCTTGGACGTGAAGCTGTCGCCCTATCTCTACGTCTCCCCGTTCTTCTTGTTGTTCATGGTCATCGGCATGTTCCCGTTGGCCTACACCGCCTGGGTCTCCGTCTTCGACTGGGGCCTGATCGGCGGAAAGGGCGACTTCGTCGGCCTGCAGAACTACCGCGACGTCCTCGACAACCCCTACTTCTGGAAGTCGCTGGTCAACACCATCAGCATCTTCCTTCTCTCATCGGTGCCGCAGGTGCTGATCGCCCTGGCCCTGGCCGGCCTGCTGGACACCAGCCTCCGCGGCCGCACGCTGTGGCGGATGAGCGTGCTGCTGCCGTTCGTCGTCGCCCCGACGGCCGTGGCCATCATCTTCGGCAGCCTGTACGCCGACCGCTACGGGCTGGTCAACGAGGCGCTCGGCTGGATCGGGATCTCACCCATCCAGTGGCACGTCGACCGCTTGGCCAGCCACGTCGCCATCGCCACGATGGTCAACTGGCGGTGGACCGGCTACAACGCACTGATCCTGCTCGCGGCTATGCAGACCGTGCCGCGCGACGTCTACGAGTCGGCCGCCCTCGACGGCGCCAGCCGGATCAAGACGTTCGTCAAGATCACCGTGCCGCTGATCCGTCCCACCGTGCTCTTCGTGATCGTCACCTCGACCATCGGCGGCCTCCAGATCTTCGCCGAGCCGCGGCTCTTCGACAGCACTCCGGCCCAGAACGGCGGCAGCGACCGCCAGTTCGGCACCCTGACGATGCTGATCTACGACTTCGGCTGGCACCTGCGCGACATGGGTCGCGCCTCCGCCACCGCCTGGTTGCTGTTCCTGCTCATCGTCGTGTTCGCCCTCGTCAACTTCTTCCTCACCAGGCGCTTCGGCGCCGTCAGGGGCCAGCGGTGAACCGCCGTCCGGGTTTCCTCGTCTACGGGCTGCTGTTCGCCTTCGTGCTGGGCTCGATGGCGCCGCTCTACTGGTCGTTCCTCATCGGCTCGCACACGAGCGAGGTGATGGCCCGCCGGCTGCCGCCGTTGCTGCCGGGCGGCCACTTCTTCGAGAACGCCCAGCGGGTCTTCGACACGGTGCCGTTCTGGAAGTCCCTCGCCAACAGCCTGCTCGTGTCGTCGGTGACCGCGTGCTCGGTCGTCTTCTTCTGCACCCTGGCCGGCTACGCCTTCGCCAAGCTGCGCTTCCGGGGCAGCACCCCGCTGCTGATCTTCGTGGTCGCCACCTTGGCCGTCCCGACGCAGCTCGGGGTCGTCCCGCTCTTCATCCTGATGGCCAAGCTCGGGTGGACAGGCAGCCTCTGGGCGGTCGTCATCCCGTGGGTGGTGACGGCCTTCGGCGTCTTCTTCATGCGGCAGTTCCTGGTGGACGCGGTGCCCGACGAGCTGATCGACGCCGCGCGCGTCGACGGCTGCAGCCAGATCCGGATCTTCTGGACCGTTGCCGTGCCGGCCGCCCGGCCGGCGGCGGCGATCCTGTGGCTGTTCACCTTCATGCAAGTGTGGACCGACTTCTTCTGGCCGCTCATCGTGCTGCCCAACAACAACCCGACCGTGCAGATCGCGCTCAACCAGCTCCAGAGCGGCTACTACAAGGACTACAGCCTCGTCCTGGCCGGGACCACCTTGGCCACCATCCCGCTGCTCGTCCTGTTCGTCGTCACCGGCCGCCAGTTCGTCGCCGGCATCATGCAAGGAGCCGTCAAAGGATGACAACCCAGCAGCTACCCCTCGCCACCGACCGGGTCTCGTTCCCGGCCGGATTCGTCTGGGGCGCCGCCACGGCGGCGTACCAGATCGAGGGAGCCGCCTCGGAGGACGGCCGCAGTCCGTCGATCTGGGACACCTTCGCGCGAGTCCCCGGCGCCGTCGCCGGCGGCGACAACGGCGACATCGCATGCGACCACTACCACCGGATGCCCGAGGACGTCGCGCTGATGGCGAGCCTCGGCCTCGCGTCGTACCGCTTCTCCGTCTCCTGGCCACGGGTGCGCCCCGACGGCGGTGCGGTCAACCCGCAGGGCCTGGCGTTCTACGACCGGTTGGTCGACGAGCTGCTCGGCCACGGCATCGACCCGTGGTTGACGCTCTATCACTGGGACCTGCCACAGGCCCTCGAGGACCGCGGCGGCTGGACCAACCGCGACACCGCGCTACCGCTTCGTCGACTACGCCACCAGCGTGTACGACGCCCTGGGCGACCGGGTGCCGGTGTGGACCACTCTGAACGAGCCGTGGTGCTCGGCGTTCCTCGGCTACTCGGCCGGGGTGCACGCCCCGGGCCGTGAGGAGAGCGGAGCCGGGCTGGTCGCGGCCCACCACCTGCTGCTCGGCCACGGCCTGGTTCTCGACGCCCTTCGCGGCCCCGGGCGTGAGAGCGACAAGGTGAAGTGGGGGATCAGCCTCAACCTCACGGTCGCCGACCCCGTGGCCGACGAGCCGGTCCACCACGAGGCAGCGCGCCGGATCGACGCGCTGCACAACAGGTTGTTCCTCGATGCCGTGCTGCGCGGCCACTACCCCACCGACCTGCTGAGCGACACCGAGCACCTCGGCTGGCAGCACGTGATCCAGGACGGCGACCTCGATCTGATCAGCGCTCCGATCGACGTGCTGGGCGTGAACTACTACCACGGCGACGCAGTCTCGGGGATCACCCTGCCCAGCGCCACCGACCACCACGGCTCGCCGCAGCGCCGCGGCTCGTCGCCGTTCCCGACCGCCGAGTACGTCTCGGTCGCCTCACGCGACCTGCCACAGACCGGGATGGGCTGGGAGGTCCAGCCCGACGGGCTGCGGCGGCTGCTGGTGCGGCTGCGCGACGACTACGCCCCGCCGCCCATCTCCATCACCGAGACGGGCGCCGCCTACACCGACCTGCTCGTCGACGGCCGGGTCGACGACCACGAGCGGGTTGCCTTCCTCGACGCGTACCTGCGGGCCGTGCATGCTGCGATCGCCGAGGGAGTCGACGTGCGTGGTGTGTTCGTGTGGTCGCTGCTCGACAACTTCGAGTGGGCCTACGGCTACGACAAGCGCTTCGGCCTGGTGCACGTCGACTACGACACGTTGCGTCGTACGCCGAAGGCCTCCGCACACTGGTACGCCCGGCTCGCGGCGTCCAGCGAACTCTCGGGCGAACTCTCCAGCGAACTCTCGGGTGAACTCTCTGGCGAGCCGGCTGGCAAACCGCCAGGGCCGTTACCGTGACGGCCGTGAACAGCCAGCCGACCCTCGACGAGGTGGCCCGGGTAGCGGGAGTCTCCCGGGCCACCGCGTCGAGGGCCATCAACGGTGGGTCCCGGGTCAGCCAGGCCGCCCGGGCGGCCGTCGAGCAGGCGGTGCGCACCCTCGGCTACATCCCGAACCCCGCCGCCCGCAGCCTGGTCACCCGGCGCACCGACTCGATCGCGGTGATCGTGCCCGAGCCCGACGACCGGGTCTTCAGCGACCCCTTCTTCGCGGGCACCTTGCGCGGGGCCAACCGGGTGCTGTCCGAGCGCGACCTGCAGCTCGTGCTGCTGCTGGCCACACCGGGGGCCGAAGGGGCACGCACGCTGCGCTACCTCTCCCACCGGCACGTCGACGGGGCACTCGTGGTCTCCCACCACCGCAACGACGGGCTGGCCGACCACCTCGCGGCCATCGGGCTGCCATGCGTCTTCGGCGGCCGTCCCTGGTCGGGCGGCGACCGAGTGACCTACGTCGACGTCGACAACGTGGCAGGTGGCCGCGAGGCGACCCGCGTCCTGATCGACCGCGGATGCAGCCGGATCGGCACCGTGGCCGGTCCGATCGACATGACAGCGTCCGTCGACCGACTCCAGGGCTGGCACGAGGCGATGGCCGCTGGCGGACAGTCCGCCGACGCGATCGCCTTCGGCGACTTCACCGAGGCCGGCGGCGAGCAGGCGGCCCGCGAGCTGCTGGAGCAGCACCCCGACCTCGACGGCATCGCGGTCGCCTCCGACCTGATGGCCGTCGGCGTGCTGCGGGTGTTGGCCGAGACGGGACGACGAGTGCCTGACGACGTGGCCATCGTGGGCTACGACGACCTCGGCGTCGCCGAGCGCACCACCCCGCCGCTGACCACGGTTCGCCAGCCGATCGTGGAGATGGCCGAACGCGCCACCCGGCTGTTGCTCGAGCAGCTCGACGAGTCCGGGCCGAGCGGCGCCATGCGGGTGATCATCCCGCCCGCCATCGTCCGCCGGGCCAGCGCCTGACAGCCAACCCTGGTGCCCTGACGGGTGCGGATCACTACCCTCCACGTATGGAGGTGGGACTGCTGGGCCCGGTGACGGTCCCACTCCCCGAGGGGCAGGCCGAGCCGGGCAAGCGAGCCCGGGCTTTGTTGGCCGTGCTCGCACTGGCCGGCGACGAGCCGCTGCCACTCGATGAGCTCGCGAGGCGCTTGTGGGCCGGCGCCATGCCCCCCGACCCGGCCAACGCGATCGAAGGCCTCCTCGGCCAGCTTGCTGCGACGCTGCCCGAGGGCGCGATCGAGCGCACCGACGACGGTCACCGCCTCGACGCCGGCCTGGTGTCCACCGACGCCCAGCGCTTCGCCGACCTGGTCGGACAGGCCCAGGACGCGGGAGCGGCGGGCAACCTGCCGCGCGCCGGCGACTTCCTGGGCGAGGCGATCGGCTTGTGGCGGGGCGACGCGCTCGCCGACGTACGACTGACCCCACACCTCGACGCCGAGGCCACGCGGTTGGACGAGGCGCGCGTCGCCGCACTGGAGGACCGCTGCGACCTGGCGCTGAAACAAGGCCGACATCGTGAGCTGCTCTCCGGTGTGCGCCGTCTGGTCGAGGAGAACCCGACACGGGAGCGGTTGTGGGGACTGCTCATGGTGGCGCTCTACCGCAGTGGCCGCGGCGAGGACGCGGTCGCCGTGTACGCCGAGGCACGCGAGCGGCTCGCCGACGAGCTCGGCATCGAGCCGGGCGCAGCCCTTCGCCAGCTCGAAGCCGGCATCCTGCGCAACGACCCGATCCTGGGCACCGTGCCGGGCGGCGAGCTGGCGCCGGTGGAGCCACGCCCACGAGCCCGCATCCCGCTGCTGAGCACCTCGATCTTCGGCCGCGACGCGCTGGTCGCCCGGATCGGCGGCGAGCTGGCAGACCCCGAGGTCCGGTTGGTCACGCTGACGGGCATCGGCGGATGCGGCAAGTCTCGGGTGGCGGCGCTGGTCGCCTCGGCAGCCGAGCAGGGGTTCACCGACGTCCCCTACCTCCAGGTCACCGAGGCCACGGAAGGCCCACTGCTGCTCGCCGAGATCGCGCTTGCGCTCGGCTGCAAGCCAGGGGGCGACCTGGCGGAGTCGTTGGCGGCATTCGGCGATGAGGGTCGGGCGCTGGTGGTGCTGGACAACCTGGAGGCGCTGCCCGAGGGGCCCAGCGTCGTACGCCGCCTGCTCGCGTCGTCGGCCGCGGTGACCCTGCTCGTGACCAGCCGACTCCCGCTGCAGATCGACGGCGAGCATGTGATGCCGGTGGATCCGCTCGAGGTCCCTGGCACGGCCGCTGACCTGGCCACCATCGCCGCGTCGGCGTCGGTCCAGCTGTTCGTCGACCGGGCGAGGTCGGCCGAGCCGGACTTCCGGCTCGCGGGCCAGGAGCACGCCGTCGCCCAGCTGTGCTTCCTGCTCGACGGCCTGCCGCTCGCCCTCGAGCTGGCAGCGGCGCGGGTCAAGCTGCGCAGCCTCGACCGGATCATCGACGGTCTGCAGGTCAGCCTCGAGCTGCTCTCGTCCGGCTCGGACGGCGCTCCCGAGCGCCAGCGGACGATGACCTCGGTGATCCGGTGGAGCTACGACCGGCTCACCCCCGCGGCCCGCCTCGTCTGTGACCGCTTGGCAATCTTCGAGCGCGGCTTCACCATCGAGTCGGTCGAGGCCCTGTGTCCCGACGTGCCCGGCGTCGTCGAGGCGATCGCGTCGATCGTGGACGCCCGGCTGATCCGCTCGATGGAGAGCCGCGCCGAGGTGCGCTTCGTGGTGCTCGGCACGGTGCGCGCGTTCGCCCGCGAGCGGCTGCTGGAGCGCGCCGACCTCAGCCGCAGTCGCGAGCTGCTGGCTACCCACCTGACCGCTCGCGTCGAGGCGTTCGTGGCTCAGCTCTACGGCCCCGACAGCACCCTGACCCTGGCCCGCTTCGACGACGACGCGGCCGACATCGAGGCGGCCGTCAACTGGGCGCTCGACGCCGGCCGTCGCTCGGTCGCGGTCGAGCTCCTGCTCGCGAGCCTGGAGTGCTGGGTCCCCGCAGGACGGCACAACGAGGCCCTGGCCATGACGTTGCGGGTGCTCGACCACGTTCCGCAGCAAGGCCCGGACGCCGCCAGGTTGCTGGCCGCCGCCACGATGCTGTCCCATCAGCTCAGCGACCACGACCAGGCCAAGGCGTACGGCCGGCTGGCCCTTGAGCTCGCGGAACGGCACGGCGACCGGCACTCCGCTGCCGTCGCGCGCACCTTCCTCGGCGGGGAGCTGATCTTTTCGGGCGAAACCGGAGAAGGGGTCGCCCTCGTGGAAGCTGCGTCGGCGGACGCCGAGGCCCTCGACATCTACCCGCTGTCGACGCAAGCGCTGCACTTCCTCGCCATGGCCCGGGGCATGCGGGGCGATCTCGACGGCGAACGCCAGGTCCAAGAAACACGCCTGGCCGTCGTCCGCGCCAAGGGCGACCTCGCGCGCACGGCCGGCGCCCTCAACACGCTGGCCGAGCTCGCCCTCGACGACGCCGACGGTGACACGGCGCGGACGTTCGCGGCTGAGGCGCTCGCCATCGCGGAGCAGCGCCGGCCGACGGTCAGCCGCGATGCGGCCATCACGCTGGCCCGCGCGGCACTCGTCCTGGGCGAGCTGCCAGAGGCTCGCCGCCAGCTACTCCTCGCCCTGGACCTGAGTGATCAGCTCGGGCAATCGCTCGCGGTGGCGCAGTGCATCCGGGCCGGGGGTTGCCTGGCAGCCGCGGTGGGGCAGGCAGACACCGCAGTGCGGCTCTTCGCGGCCGCCCAGACGCTCTCGGCTTCACCGGGTGGCGGCGACGAACCGCCGGAGCAGGACCTCGCCGCGGGCCTCGCCGAAGCCCGGGCCGCGCTGGGCCCGCAGGCCGCGCGACGGGCCTGGCTGTTGGGTCAGACGATGCCGATGGCCGCGGTCAGGGCTCTGCTGTCGACCCTCCTGGCGGAGGTGCCTGAGAAGGCTCTGACGACCCCCGGCTGAGCGCCCGGGTCGCCGCCTGCAGGTCCTTGGTCCACTCGGCGCCGAACAGGTCACGCCCCGATGGGTCGGCCGCCCACTCCAGCGACTCGGGGGTCGCGGGCAGCGGGACGAACGTCTCGAGCACCTCGGGGCGCAGCGGATCGGCACCGCTCTTGAGCTCCAGGAAGTACGCCAGCAGCCTGGCCCGCGCCCTGAGGCTGACGAGCAGCGCCTCGACGACCTCACGGTCGTCGCCCAGGTGAGCCTCCAGCTCGACGAGGTCCTTGCGCAGCTCGGCGATGGCGACCAGCACTCTCGTGCCGTTGCGGGAGGTGGAGATGACCGGGGTCCAGTCGCGAACCACGACCAGGAGGCGGCGGATGCACTGGTCGATCAGCAGTGGCCGCCATTCACTGCTGGCGGTCTCGGGGAGGGTGGCCGGCCAGTTACGCGGGTCGAGGTCGCGGTCGGTGGCCCGGCGGGAGAGCCGCTCACGATGCTGGCGCAGCCACTCGAGCGGCCGCCCGCGAGACCAGGTCTCAGACCAGCCATGCGTGTCGGGCGGTGTCGGCGACGACAGCAGCGCGACGCCCACCTCGACATCGACGACGTGGTCGACGATGCCGCCGAGCCCCGCGGCCGTGACGCTCTCGTCGAGGCGCTCCTGCGCGCGCAGCTGGCCGGCCTCGTAGGACAACAGACCGACGCCGAACAGAAGCACGCTGTGCAGGGTGCCGCTGACCACGCCGTGGTCGTCCCAGAACTGGTTGATCGCCGGCGACGGCCAGTCGGTCAACGGCCAGTCGGTGGCGATCTGCAGCATCAGCAGAATGCCGCAGACGGCGGCGCAGATGGTGGCCGTCCGGGCGGTCAGCTGCTGCTTGCGGGCGCGGTCGGCCAGCTGCCAGATTGCGACCGCGGCCAGGATCTCGACGAGGAAGAAGAGGCCCGGCTTCACGCGAGGTCCTCCAGGGTGTCTGTGAGCTCGGCGGTCTCGCGGGCGAGAGCGGCCAGCGCCTGGGGGTCCGCCACCGAGCGACGCGCGAGGTAGTCGGGGCCGAGCGCGACCCTCAGCATCAGGTCGGCGACGTACGACGCGGTCGCCCATGGGCGGGTCGCCCGCACGGCCTGGGCGACAATTGCGCCCCGGCCTGCCCAGTCACCCAGCAAGGCGGTCGCCTCGTCGGCCGAGGTCGCGCCGAGCGCGGACAGCACGTCACGCAGCGCCGACGCCCACGGCACGGGATCCGCGTCGCCCTCGCCGCCGGCCAGGTCCTCGGCCCAGCGGCGTACGGCGGCCACGTCGAACCCGCCTGCATGGGCGTCGTCGAGCATGCCGGCCGAGTCGCCGTGGGCGAGCCGAACCGCCATGAACTCGTGGTCGGCGAGCTCGAGCAGCCCGGCCAGGGCGATCAGTCGTCGCCGCACGTTATCGGTCGGCACCCGCTCGCCCTTGTACATCAGGTCGTGCTGCAGCGAGGCCCAGGCGTGCTGGAGGATCGACCTCACCTGCACCTCGAGGGGCAGGTCCGGCAGCCCGTCCCGGCCGAGCGCACCTCGGTCTTCCTCCTTGAAGCGGAGCAGGAAGTGCAGGCTCTGGTAGCCGGGGACGTCGAGCAGCTGGTCGGCCCGCTGCTCCGACATCTCCTCGACGGCGTAGAGGCGCTGGACGAGCCGCGCCACCGGCGCGACGTCGGCGCTCAACGGGACGAGCACCCTCGCCCCGACGAAGTCGGTCAGCTGGGACGCGGGGTCGGCGTACTTGTAACCGCCGCGGCCGTCGGACTTCATCGCCTTGTCGAGGAAGCTGTCCAACGACTTGGTGCGAGTCTCGAGACGGGCGTCATCGAGCCGGGCCTCGCGCAGGGCGCCACCGAGGTGGTTGCGCAGGGCAGCTTCGACGTCGCGCAAAGCGTCGACGCGCTGCTCGTACCAGGCGCGCAGCTCTTCGCGGCGCGCCTCGCGAGCGTGGCTCGTGCTCACCGCCACCTCACCCGGCCCCGAGGTCGTCGGTCGTCGCCGCGGCCCGGAGGCGCCCGACGTCGGTGAAGCGCTGGAACAACGTCCACGCGGCGTCGCCGTCGTGAGTGACCGGGGTGACCGTGGTGGTGTCGTCGTCATCGGGCCGCGACAGCAAGACGACCTCGACCCGGGCGGTGGTGCTGCCCTCATGGAGGGCCGCGGCGAGAGCCTCGCCCACGCGGCGTTCGACCGGATCGGCGCTCAACGCACGCGTGGCGGCGTCCTCGGGCGTCAGCGGCACCGACCCGACCACGTGCAGGATGCGCGGCAGCAGGGCCTGGATCTGGCGCGCGGAGTAGAAGCCGAGCCGGGTCGCGTCGCCGAACCGCCGGTTCTCCTGGCCGACCCAGGCTCCGGTAGCGAGGTAGAACGGCCAGGCATTCGCACCCGCGACCACGCACACGCGCTCACCGTCGGCCATCGGCTCCCCTCACGTCCGTGTGCTCACGGTAGTGCGCCCTGGGGCTTTGCGGCTCTATCGTGCAGGTGGCACATCGTCGCCGTTGGGGAGCACCGGATGACTCGTTCGCGCCTGATCAGCCTGCTTGTGTCCGGACTGCTCGCCGTCCCGCTAGCGGCCCTGCTTTCGACGACGGCATCGGGTGCACCGCCCAGCTGTGCGCGCGCGGGCGCCGGCGCGAACCTGTGGACCGGTGCTGACGGCTACTGGTCGGTGTCCCGGAACTGGTCGCTAGGAGCGCCTCCTGCTGCCGGGAGCGGTCAGTCCGCATGCATTCCGGACGACGTGAAAGTGATTCTCGATGTCGAGCGCGTCGACCTACAGCGGTTCGAGCTGGGCCGAAGCTCCCGGCTGACGATGCAGGAGCGCACGGCCCTGTACGTCTGGGGCGGAGCGGACCAGGAGTCCCTCACCCGCTTGGACTCGCTCATCGTGGTGGACGGGGCAACCCTCGGCGGAGGGGGCCAGCTCCATGTGATCGGCACCGTGCAGGTCGTCAGCAGCCAGACGTCTACCGGTCGCTTGAGTGGGGGCGATACCGACACCGGCCTGATGATCGTGGGTGACGACGGCACGCTGGACTTCCGGGGCACTTCCGACGCGCTGCTGACTGGCGGCTACACCGTCGACGTGCATGGCCGCGCCCGCCTGCTCGAGAGCGCGGGCCTGATGGCTGAACCCGGGACGCGGTTCAGGCTCATGGAGCATCTCGCGGACGACGACGAGGTCGGCCGGTTCGTCATTCGCAACGACCGCGGCTACTTTGCGCCCGACGGGGCCGACCCGCTGAGCGAGTTCGTCAACGAGGGGAAGATCGTCAAGCGGTTCTCGTACCTCAACAGCGCCATCACGGCGACATACAGCGGTAACGGTGAGGTGCGGGTCCGGACCGGATACCTCGTCCTTCCGGACGAGGCTGACGCTGCGGTGGAGGTGGCGAAGGGCGCCATGGTCGGTTCCGGCACGTGCGCCGAATCGCTCACGTGCGTCACCGACACCACGAAGGAGGACCCCCAGTTCGGGTCCCTGCAGATGCCGGCTCAGCACGACGGCTTTGCCGAGGTCAGGGTCAAGCCCCTCGACTCGGCCAAAGCGCCAGCGAGGGCCATCGGGGTTCCCATGCAGGTGCACGCCGAGGAGCTCACCGCGACTGCGGCGGACCCCGTGGTCATCGAGCTCCGGTACAACCAGAGCCTGCTGGGGTCGCGGCCGTCCAACCCAGATGTGCTCACGGTGGAGCACGCCTCTGGCACGGGGAACTACGAGCCCGTGCCGGACTGCCTGGGCGCGGCGTTGCCGCCTCTGGCGTTCGCGTGCGTCGACCGACGTGCCGGCGCCAGCCGCACCGACGGCGGCGACGTCATCATGGTCGTGCGGACCACGGTGACCAGCCGTTGGATCGCGGACTGACCCTTCGGGTCGGCGTCAGCCGGTGAACCACCGGCCGAGGAGGGTGCCGTCCTCCTCGATCAGTGAATGCAGCCTCAGGCGTACGTCGACCGGCGGGCCGTCGGTGATGCGCGGGTGCAGCCCGGCGACGAGGCGCGGCACGTAGGTGCAGTCGACCTCGTCGACCGCTCCCTCGTCGAGCAGGTCGCGGAGCAGGTGCGGGCCGCCCTCGCACAGCAGGTCGGCAAAGCCGCGATCGACCAGCGCTGACTTGAGCGCCACCAGGTCGACGCGGTGGGACCCCAGGACCAGCACGTGCTCGTCGCCGAGGATCTTGCGTGCCTCGGTGAGCCCGTCCGCGTGCGAGCAGGTGGCCAGGATGACTCCGCCCGGCTCGGCGTCGCGCATCTTCTCGGGCACGCGGCCACTGCGCGAGACGACCACCGTCGGCTTGCCGAGTGGCGGATAGCCCTCGGCCCGGGCGGTGCCGGCACCGACGATCACGACGTCAGCCAGCTCGCGGAGCAGGTCGAAGACGACCTTGTCAGGGGTGTTGTTGATAGAACCCGTCAGGCCGGAGTCGCCCGTCGCAGCCCCGTCGATGGTGGAGATCATGTTGACGCGCAGCCAAGGTGTTCGCGGGGCGGCGTACACCTCGCGCAGGTCGCCCTCCGGTCCGGCCAGAGTCCTCATCCGCCGCCCACTTCCCCTTCGAGATTGCCGAGTGTCCATCGCATCGCCCAGTACTGGACGCCGTACGGATCGTCCGCATAGTCCACCATCGCCGGTCCGGCTCCGCGCAACAGGGTGCCGAGGAGCACGAGTCCGGCCACCCCGCCGCAGAGCAGCTGGGTGGCCGTCTCGACGTCGAGATCGGCGAGCACGTCCGGGTCCGGGCCACGCAGGGCGGCCTCGACAGCCGCGTCGAACGGCACTGCGCGTGTGTCGATGTAGCCGGGCGCTTGCTCGTTGCGCCGGGCCGAGCCGTTGGCCACCACGAGGTACGCCGCCGCACCGGCCCCACCGCCATCGGCGACCGTGGCGCCCGCCTCGGCCAGCAGGTGGCGGCCCACCCGGGCGCCCTGCTCGTCGGCGACGACGGCGACCGGCCCGACGATCTCGGCCAGCCACGCGGCGGCATCCCGGACAGCCGACCGCAGTTCCGCGACCGGGTCCTCCAGGCCGGCGTACTCGGGCAGCAGCGCGAGCACGCCCGGCACCAGCGCGATCCGCGTCTGGCCCGGGCCTGTGCCGGTCATTGAATGCCCCGGATCGCGCGACGAGGCGGCCGCCGGCCCGCGATCGACCACACCATGTCGACGACCTGACGGGTCTCGACGACCTCGTGCACCCGATAGATGAGGGCCCCCGCCAGGGCACAGACAGCGGTCGCGGCCAGGGTGCCGGTCAGCCGCTCGTTGGCAGGCAGGTCGAGCGTCTCGCCCACGAAGTCCTTGTTGGACAGGGAGACGAGCACCGGCCAGCCCGTCGCCACCATCTCGCCGAGACGGCGAGTGACCTCGAGGGAGTGGAAGGTGTTCTTGCCGAAGTCGTGAGCCGGATCGATGACGATCGACTCGCGGGCGACCCCAGCCGCCAGGGCGCGATCTGCCAGGCCGACGGTCTCCTCGATGACTGCCGCGACCACGTCGTCGTACTCGATGCGGTAGGGGTCGGTCCGCGGCGGCAGCCCGCCGGTGTGGGTGCAGACGATCGCGGCATCGAACTCCGCGGCCACCTCCGCCAGCTGTGAGTCATGGCCGCCCCACGCGTCGTTGAGGAGGTCGGCCCCGGCGGCACACACCTCGCGAGCCACCTCCGACCGCCAGGTGTCCACGCTGATCACCACCTCGGGATGGGCCTCCCGGATCCAGGCGACGAACGGCGCCACCCGACGGATCTCCTCCGCCGCGTCGACCTGCTCGCCGTAGCCCGCCCGGACGCCGCCGATGTCGATGATCTCCGCGCCCTCGCTCACCACCTGGTCCACCCGGTCGCGCGCGGGCGCGTCGTCGAAGGTGGCGCCGCGGTCGTAGAAGGAGTCGCGGGTGCGATTGACGATCGCCATCATGAGCGGCTGGTCGCCGGCGAAGGTGTGCCGACCCAGTCGCAGCTCCATGCCGCGATCCTCGCAGCCCGCCTGCGGTGCTACCCCGAATGACCCACCGTGATGCGGACGATCGCCTTCGTCGCGCCCTGCGCCCTGAGCGTGATCCGTACCCCCTGCGGCGTGGTGAAGCTGCTGCCGACGGGGAGCGCGACGTTGACGAAGTCAGGGTCTGGGAAGGTCACGTAGTCGTCCGGGTTCCCGGGATCGGCATCGAGGATTCGCAGCGACTCCGCTCCGGTGTCGAGCCGGATCTCGAGGCCGGGCACGCCGCGGATGCCGAAGGTGGCTGTCGAGTCCGCCAGCGCGACGGGATTGGTGTGGTACTCGAGCCAGTAGGACACCCCGCCGGACCGCACACGAAGCGCCTGGATCCCGTGGCCGGACCTCTCGGCGTCGCGCAAAGTCCACGTGCCGGACCGCTTGGTCGTGGCCACGCGTCCCGCCCATCCCAGGCGCTGCAGCACGGGCACGGCGTACGGGCGGTCGCTCATCCCCATGGCATCCCACAGGTCGCCGTACTCCTGGTCGGAGCACTTGCCGCCATAGATGACCCGGCGTTGCTGCCGGCTGCAGATGGACGAGTTCGCATGGCTGAGGCCCAGGTTGTGTCCGAGCTCGTGGAGGAGCACCGCGAGATACGGGTTGGCCTCCCGGATCCAGGTGGTGCGCCCTGGCTCCTCTGCGAACGAGGTGCTCGCGCACTGTGGTGAGACCACCATGAACCGGTTGTAGCCACCGGTGCCGTAGCCGTGCTCCGCGGCCGCCGCCAGGGCACGCGCCAGCGGTGCCTCGAGGTCGAGACAGTTGGAGTCACCACCGTCCACCTTCAGCCACGGCGTGACCTCGCTCGTCACGTGGTGCCGTCCGCGCGAGACACTCTCGAACCAGGCGGCGGTGTCTTTCATCAGGCCGCGCATCGTCGGGTAGTCGGGAGTGGCCGGTGGCTCGTCGGACCAGTAGATGCGCATCACCAGCACGCGCGCACGAGCGGGGACAGCGGCATCACCGTTGACCTGAGGAATGCTCCGGAGCGAGAAGGACGGCACTGCGTCCTGGCTGTCAGCTCGGTCGCCGACGGCCGACGAAACGGGTGCGCCCCAAACGGTCGCCACCCCAGACGCCAAAACGGCGCACATCACTGCAAACTTGCGCACGCGAGTGTTCCCCCAAGAGCCCCCCGGAACCCGAGCGCAGCCCCCTGCGCAAGGTGAACCAGTTCGCCGCGCAACCCCTGCGCTGGCGAACCTGGAACCATCGTGGGTGGAACGGCTGCGAGGCGCAGGCGTTCGGTCGTTCCGGCGCTGCCGGACTAGTTGACCGTGAGCCGGCGTTCCGGGGTCAGCCCAGGTGTCCACGCACGGACACGTGGCCGGAGAGCAGGTTGCGCGCGATCGTGCGGCGCTGGATCTCGTCGGTCCCCTCATAGATACGCAGCAGCCTCAGCTCGCGGTACCACCGCTCGACCGGGAGCTCGCGGGTGTAGCCCATGCCGCCGTGCATCTGCAGGACCCGGTCGACGATCTCGTTGGCCTTGATGCCGCCGAAAAGTTTAGCCATCGACTGCGACTGCCGCGAGTCGATGTCGTGGTCGACCTGCCACGCGGCGGTCAGCACCAGCCAGCGCAGCGCCTCGATCTCGACGGCCGAGTCGGCGACCATCCACTGGATGGCCTGCCGGTTGGCGATCGGCTCGCCGAAGGTGACTCGGTTGCGGGCGTGCTCCATGCCCATCTCCACCAACCGTTCGCAGGCACCCAGGGCGCGGGCGGGCAACATGTAGCGGCCCTTGCCGATCCACTTCATCGCCAGCTCGAAGCCACGGCCCTCCTCGCCGAGGATGGCCGAGTGCGGCACCCTGACGTCCTGGAAGCTCAGCGACGCCGGGCCCCACTGCCCCATCGTCGAGATCTCGGCCGAGGTCCAGCCGGCCTCCCGGTCGACCAGGAAGCAGGTGACGCCTCCATTGGCCCCCTTCTCCTTGTCGGTCACGGCGAACACCATCACGAAGTCGGCCACGTCACCGAACGTGATGAACGTCTTCTCGCCGTTGATCACCCACTCGTCGCCGTCGCGCACCGCCGCGGTGCGGATGTTGCGGGCGTCGGAACCAGCACCAGGCTCGGTGATCGCGAAGCAGCTGATCTTGTCGCCGCTGATCGTCGGGAGCAGGTAACGGTCCTGCTGCTCGTCGTTGGCGCTGTAGAGGATGTTGTCGGCCTCGCCACCGAACCTGAACGGCACGAACGAGCGACCGAGCTCGACCTCTATCAGGGCGGACATCACCGCGCCGAGCGCCATGCCGCCGTACTTCTCCGGCGTCTGCAGCCCGAAGAACCCCGACTGTTTGGCCTTGCCCTGCAGCTCGCGCAGCTCGGCGAGGGTGAGGCCGCGCTCGTTGCGTCGCTCCCGCTCGAGGACGGTCGGCTCGAGCGGCATGATCTCGCGGGTGACGAAGGTGCGCACCCAGTCCCGGATCTCGCGCTCCTCGTCGGTCAGGCTCAGGTCCATGCTTGCGACCCTAGGGCTGTACGTCGCCCCAGCGACCGCCGCGTCCGCCTAGAATCGCCGCACCGTGACGACCACCCCGAGCCTCGCGCCCTTGTACGTGCGCCTCATGGGCAAGACGATCGAGCTGACCGTCCTCGACGAGGAATCGCGAGCCCGACTGGCTCATCAGTGGGCGCGCGCACTGGTCGATGAACCCGACGAGCCGGCAGAGGCCGTCGTCGCGGCGACGTCCGGAACCAGCGAGACCGAGCTGGAACGTGACTACACGCTGACCACCCAGCTGACGATGGCCGCGCTGGTGGCCACGGCCGGCGAGCGTCTCAACCTGCACGCGGGCGGTGTCGCAGACGAGCGGGGCAGGGTGCTGGCCCTCGTCGGCCCCTCGGGCGCCGGCAAGACCACCGCGACCCGGCTGCTGGCCGGTCGACTGGCCTATCTGTCCGACGAGACCGTGTCCATCGCGCCGGACGGGGTGGTGTCGGCCCACCCGAAGCCGCTCTCCGTGCTGGTCGACCCAGAGCAGCGCCAGCGCAAGGAGCAGCTCTCCCCCGACGACCTGGGGCTCCTCCCCACTCCGGCCACCGGCACTCTGGCGCGCCTCGTCGTACTGCACCGAAGCCCCGAAGCCGCGAGCGGCCTGGTGCTCCTGGACACGGTCACGGCCCTGCTCGAGCTCATCGAGCAGAGCTCCTCCTTGGGTCAGCTGCCCGACCCGCTTCGCACCATGCTTCGGCTGATGGGCGCGTGCGGTGGGGTCTGGGGCCTCGAGTACGACGAGATCGCCGACGAGCTCGACACCCTGGTCGAGCTGCTGGCCCGCGATCTCCCACCCCTCGAGCTGGCCACCGGACTGCCGCACCATCCCGGCCCGGAGGACGAGTCGACGGACGACTTCTCCACCGACCTGGTCGCCCGCGCCCCGTGGGTCGACGCCGTCGAGATCGGGCCCGACCTGGTCGTCCTGCTCGCCACCCAGGCATACCGGCTCAGCGACATCACCGCCACCGTCTGGCTCGAGCTGACCCAAGCCCGCAGCATCGACCAGCTCGTCGCCGCCGCCCAGAGGGAGCACGGCGAACACGAGGACGCCGCCACCATCGTGGAGGCCGCGGTGAAGACATTGGTCGATCTGAGCCTCGTGACCTGGGGCAGCCTGGGATGATCAACCAGTGACTGACCTTGCCCTCGTTCTCGCCCCGCTGACCTGCAGCGTGGTGCTGATCGTCAGCGGCGCGGCCAAGGTCGGCGACGCAGAGGCCACCCGCGCGGCGTTCATCGCGATGAACGTGCCCACCTTCCTGCGCGGCCGGGCCGTGGTGCGTGCGCTGCCCTACGGTGAGCTCGCCCTCGGCATCGCGCTGCTGGTGACCTGGGGGTGGCTGCTGGCCGTGGTGGCCGCGGTCGTCACCGTCCTCTTCCTCACCTACCTCCTGTTCGTGGCCAGGGCTCTCCGCAGCGGCGAGCAGGTGCACTGCAACTGCTTCGGCACGATCGGCGACGACCGGGTCACCCGGGCGACCCTGGCCCGCAACGTCGTGCTCGTCGTGCTCGGCGTCCTGGCGACGGCGTTCGGCGCCGCCGGCTCCGGCGTCGTCCCGGCACTTCGCGACTTCGAGGGCACCGACTGGTGGTGGCTGCTGATGGCCGCCGTCGTCACCGCGGCGGCGGTGCTGGTGACCGCGCCCTGGCGGCCCGAAGAGCAGGCGGAAGTGCCCGACGACGAGCTGCTCGACTACCTGCGCGAACCCATCCCGTTCGGCATGCTCGAAGACTCGCACGGTCAGCACACGACCTTGCGCGAGCTGGCCGCCGAGCGAGCCCAGCTGGTGGTGTTCCTCTCCACGGGCTGCAGTTCGTGTCTCCAGGTCGGCAGCCACCTGGCCGACTGGGCAGTTCGACTGGAACCCGTCGAGCTGTCCGCGGTCTTCACCGAGTCACTCGACCTGGTTCCCAGTGACTTCGACGCCGAGGGCGTCCGCCACTGGCGCGACATCGAGAGCGGCTCGATCGACGCCCTCGGTGGTTCGGGTCGTCCGACTGCCGTCCTGCTCGGTGCCGACGGCATGCTCGCCGGCGGTCCGGTGTCCGGCTATATCAACGTCACCGAGTTCGTTGACGACGTTCTGGCCGAGCTGGCAGCGGCCGACGCGCCCGACCAGGCCGCGATCCAAGACGCCGCCGGGGAACTGCCCGTCCCGTTGACCCAGGACGACCACGACCACGACCACCATGACCACGACCATGACCACGGTCACCATGACGACGTAGCTCACGACCGACAGGCCGAGGCGTCCGCGTGACCCGGCCCTAGTCGATCAGGCCCGTCTAGGCGTGGCTCTCGAGCACCGCTGACAGCGGATCGTCATGGTCCATGAGCAGCGTCACGATCGAGTCACCTGTCACGTGGCGATGCTGGGACCACTCGAGCTCGATCCCCTGCGGCGGCGAAGCGTTCGGCAGCGTCCTCGCCGAGGTACGCCGCTCCCCCTGAGCCGGAGAGGTAGGACGTGCCGCCCACCATCTGCACCTGCTCGATGAGGCGGTCGATGCCGCTCGCCACGGGTGGGACGGTGATCACCAGTTCGGTGCGGATCTCGAGCATCTCCTGGACGACACGGATCATCGCCAGGTTCACCTCGTCCAGGTGCTCGCCCTCGCACGCCAGGATGCGGTCCATGAGCACCCGTCCGCGGTCCTGGAAGTGACGGGCGCCGGCATAGCGTCCGCGGATCACGTCGACGATGCGCTGCTGCCAGCCCGGTGCCACTTGGACGGTGTTGATCGGCACCAACGACGGCTTGCCGACGAGCTGGTGCGAGCACCACGCGTCGCGCATCCTCACCCGGCGTTGGTAGCCGTGCTTCTGGAACTGATCGTGCACGGCGATCACCAACCTGTCACTGGTGACCAACTTGAACCAGAACCCCGAGTAGGGCAGGAGGTCGGGTTGGTGGATGGCGACCTTCATCGACGGATGTGGCGCACCAGCGCGTACTGCTCGGCGTACTCCACGAGCCGCACGTGGCCGACCGACGCCGCCATCTGCTTGATGCTGTTCATCGGGTGGAAGCCGTGGGGCTCTCCCTCGCGTAGGCCGCGCACGCGGCCTCCTTTTGCGAGACCTGCTCCTCGGTCAGCGCCTCGAAAACGTTCCATCTCAGGTCACTGGGGTAGAGGTTCATGTCGTAGACGGCGATGTCGTAGATCAGCACGCTCGCGGCACCCAATGGCCGCACTCATCGAGATCCGGCACGCCCGCATCCCGCCTCGTAGCTGGCGATGTGGTCCTGGTGCAGCGACGGGAACGGCAGGTACACCTCGTCCGGTCTGCAGCTCGGCGAACACCTCGTCGAGCCGGGCGACGAGGTCGGTCATGTGCTGCCCGGTGTCGCCGTCCGTCAGCCCGAGCGACGGACTGGCCGACGCCCAGGATCTCCATCGCCTCTGCGTGCTCCTTCGCCCGCGTCGTCACCGCTGTCGGTGACGACCACCACCGTGCACTCGGCGGGGTACTTGGCGATCAGGCCGCCGCACCCCAAGGACTCGTCGTCCATGTGTGGCGCGACGACGATCCTGCGCACAGACGCCCTCCCATCGATCGATGCCCGCGGCCTCGAGCAAGCAGCCTAGACGGTTGGCTGGACCGCACCGAGGATCTCGACCCACTCTGGCGAGCACGGCCTCGTGCGAGTAGGCGGCGGCGCCTGCTCGCGCCCTGGCGCCGCGTGCCGCCAGCGCCCGCTCGTCGCTGAGCTCCTCTCTCAGTGCGGCGACGAACGCATACTCGTCCCCGGAAGGCAGGACGACTCGGCCGTGCACCGTCGTCAGGAGCTCGATGACGCCCGGCGCGGAGCCGAACGCGATCGACGGCACGCCGTACTGCGCAGCCTCGAGGACGCTCATCCCGAAACCCTCGTTGCTGGAGGTCAGCAGGTTGCACGCCGCCCTGGCCAGCACGGGTCGAACGTCGTCGACACTGCCCATCAGCGCGATCCTGTCGCTCGCACCGGACTCCGCGATGGCTGCTTCCAACCGGCCCTGCTCCGGACCCGAGCCGTAGAGTTCGAGCCGCCAGTGGCGAAGCGACGGGTCGTGCGTGGCACGGGCGAACGCCCGGATCATCAAGTCGAGCCGCTTGTCGGGCGCGTAGCGGGCAAGCGAGACGGCGACCGCGTCTCCTTTGCGGCCGCCCGCAACATCCTTGGTCTCGCCCACAGCTTCGTTGCGGGACGGCCCCAGTCGCTGAGGCTGACGGGGTTGGGCAGGGCGAAGCACGGCACGGGCAGGATCGTGGCGAACTCCTGGGCATCGACGACCGACAGCGCTGTGAACGCGTCGATGTGAGCGAAGTGGCGGGCGATGAGATCCCGGATGTGGGGTTCCTCCTCCAGGTCGACGAATGGCGAGTGGTGCTGCCCGATGAGAAGCGGACGGTCGGCTGGCCACTCGAACCCGCCCTCCCGCAGCAGGGAGAGGCCCACCACGTGCGTGAACACGACGAGCGTGTCGGAGGTGTAGCCGGCCATCTTCCGCTTGAACCTGCGCAGCGCGAGCGTACGGTCGACACGCTTGAACGCCACCACGGGCAGCAGCCACAGCCGTCGCCACGCGCCCGCGCCTCCGCGGATCACCGGCCGCTTGTGGAGCCGTTCCCGACGGATGACGACGGTCGGGGTGTACCAGGCGTTACGGGTCCCCGGATAGAGAGACACCATCTCGACGCCCAGACCCGCGCCTGCGAACATCCGCGCGTAAGCCTCCGCCACGACCGCTCCACCGCTTGCCTCCGGCACGCGTGGGGCGACGATGACCACCCGACGTACGTGGGGCGGCCACCCCAGGGGCGCCGTGGTCACAGGGCCCCGCGGAGTCGCTTGGCGAAGTGATTGGCGTCGAAGTCAGCGGCCCGGAGACGGCATCGGTCCCTCACTACTTCGAGCTCGGCCGACTGCTCGTCGACGCGGGTCGCCCAGCTGCGGGTCAGCAACTCCAGCTCCGCGCCGTCTAGCCAGGGGTCGATGCCTTCCACACCTCCGACGACCTCCAACGGCCCTGCAGTGCCGTAGACCAGGGGAATCGCCCCCGCCGACATCGCCTCGACCGTGCTGATGCCGAAGTGCTCCTGCGTCTCGGGAAATCGCTGTTGGTCACCCCCCACCCCTTGAGCGTGCCAGTACAGGGACGCATGGCCGAGCAGGCCCCGCACCCGACCGCGGGAGACGTTCACCTCCAGGTCGACGGGCAGGTGGTCGGCGATGCTCCGCAGTCCGGCGAGGTAGGCCTCGTCCTGGCTCCGCGCACCGCCAATCATCACCAGCCGCCAGCCCCGCTCGTGGAGGTCGGTCATCCTCGCGAACGTCGCGAGCAGGAAGTCCTGTGCCTTGTATGGGATGTTCGGTCCCGGCGCCTGGAAACGGCCGACCACCGCGATCTCGCGCCGCTTGTCCAGGCTCGGTACCTGGTCACAGGGCGGGAAGACGACGCGGGGCTGCACGCCCCACCGCTGCCGGACCTGCGACGCGCTGAACTCGGAGTTGGTCCATACCACGTCGTACGTCGCGAGGAAACCCCGGGGGTCGCGGTCGATCGCAGCTCGCTCGACGGCTCGAAGCATGCCGAGGTACGCAACCCGGAGCGCGCCCGTGGCGCCCAGGTCGAGGCGGTGCGGAAAGTGGCAGTAGTAGATGTTGCGCCTCCCGCAACCGGGAAGCTGGCTCTTGAACTTGGCGTTGACGAACAGGTCGAGGCCGTGACGACGGATCGCCGAGGCGTGGTCGTGGAGAAGCCGCAGCCGCTGGAGCCCACGCAGCCGACCCTGCTCGGGCCTTGGAGCGCCAAGCTCGACGACGCTGATCGACGACAGGTCGCAGCCCAGGTCGGCCTCGAGCTCGGCCGGCGTCGGGCCGTCTGTGAAGACGCAGGTCTCCCAACCCATGCGGGCCAGCTCCAGGGCCATCATCACCGCGAGCCGCTCGGCTCCCCCGCGTCCGTTGAGACCCGGGAAGTACACGCCTGCCCTCCCGGCACTACCTGGCTGCACGGTCTCTCCTGGTCCGTTCTCGGGCTTGCGCACGCTTCGCGACGGCTCGGCCTCATTCGTCGCTGCTAGCTGGTGACCAGGTTGCCGAGCCGCACCAGGCGCTCGAACTCCGGGCTGGCCGCCCGCACCTCGTCGAAGGTGCCGGTCGCGACGACCCGGCCGTTGCTGAGGAAGGCGAGCTGGTCGCAGTGCTTCACGGTGGACAGGCGGTGCGCGACGATCACGCTGGTCACGATCCCGGAGAGGCTGTCGACCGTCTCGGTGATGCGGCGCTCGGTCTCGTTGTCGAGGGCCGACGTGGCCTCGTCGAGGATCAGGAAGGACGGGTCGACGTAGAGCGCCCGTGCGACGCCGATGCGTTGCCGTTGACCGCCCGACAGGTGGTCGCCCGACTCGCCGACGAGCGACTCGATGCCGAGCGGGAGCTGCTCGACCAGCTCGCGCAGCTGTGCGCGGTCGACGACCTCCCATAGGTGCTGCTCGTCGATCTCCTCGGCGGGCACGCCGAAGGCGATGTTCTCGCGCAGCGAGCCGTCGGTGAGGAACACCGTCTGCGGCACGATGGCCACTCCGGCCTGCCACCCCACCAGGTCGGTGGAGATGTCGACCCCGTCGCGAAGGATCCGCCCGGCGGTTGGCGGGTGGAAACCGGCGAGCAGGTCGACCAAGGTGGTCTTGCCCGCTCCGCTGCCACCGACCAGGGCCAGCGAGGTGCCACGCGGGATCGTGAGGTCGACACCCGAGAGCACCTCGGGGCCGTCGTCGTAGCGGAACGTCAGGTTCTCGACCACCAGGTCGCGTTGGATGGGAAGGCGCGGTCGCGACTCGTAGGTGTCGGTGAACAGCACAGCGTCGCGGTAGTCGTCCAGCACCATGTCGACGGCCTGGCGCGACGATCTCACCATGGTGAGGGAGGCGAGGGCTCTCACGATGTTGGGGAGCATCCGGAATCCGGCCGCTGCGAACAGAGCAAGCAAGCTCAGCGCCTGGCTCGACGGCTCACCGCGGAAGACGATGATCGTCATGATTCCGACGCCCAGGATGAAGACGATCTCCATCACGTGCTTGGGGAGCTCGACCAAGAACACTCTGGTTCGAGTCGCCCGGCCGAGATCGGACCGACCACTGCGGTAGCGGTCGAGGAAGAACTCGTGGCTGCCGCGGAGCTTGATGTCCTTGACGCCGCCCAGAGCCTCGGTGCCGGTGCGGTAGACCGCGAGGTTGGACTCGAAGAGGAGCGCCTGAGCCTCGGCCGCCCGTGGCCGCAGCACCCGCTGGAACACCGACGCGGCGATCGCGAAGTACACGATCAGGCTGATGGTCGGGACGGGCTGCAGGACGAGCAGGGCCAGCGTGACGAATGCGATCGTGGTCAGGTCGGAGAGCGCGGCCAACGACCCACCGATCGCGAACGTGTAGACCTGGGTCACCGCCTCGTTGAGGCTGCGCAGCATCTCGCCCGTGTGTCGCTTCAGGTGCAGCGAGTAGGGCGAGAGCAGGTAGTAGCGGAACATCCGGGTGGCGGTCTCCACCTCTTGCCTCATCAGCGTGCCGAGGATCCACCAGCGGAAGACGACGTCAGCAGCGCCTTGGCCAGGAAGCCGAGAAAGACCACACAGGCGAGCGTGATCGCCAGCGCCCGGTCGGAGTCCGTCCCGAACAAGTCCGAGAGCTGCTCCAGCACGCCCGTCTCGTGGAAGAGCCCGTCACAGCTGCATCAGCGGGAGGATCATGACGACCGCCAGCATCTCCATCAGCGCCACGAAGAGCGACCCGGCCAGGGCCAGTCCCAGGCGACGCCGCGCCTTCGGCGAAAACAGGATCCCGATGCCGGCTGGGATGCCCATGGCGGTGAGGATGAGGCGCCGCGCCCGCCGCAGCAACGACATTGGCCACCCTCGGAGTAGGGAACGAGCTACGGACACGGACGCCTGGATCATAGTCTGCGGCGGGCGCCCGGTTGCCCTGCTTCGGCCAGCTCGCCCAAGACCACGAGCCCCTCGAAAGGACATGATGCGTCGCTCGGGACCCAAGCCGTCGATGGTGAGCGCCGCGCCCTGGGGTGACCCGGCCGTGAGCGTCGCCATCAGCGTCGTCGTCCCATCGCGCGGCGGTGCGCAGCGGCTGCCCCTGTTGCTCGACCTGCTCGCCGCCCAGACCCAGGCTGACTGGGAGGCCGTCGTGGTCGTCGACGGCGACATCGACGACAGCGCTTCGGTGCTCGAGCGCTACTCCGCCATCGCACCGGTCCGCAGCATCGTCTTCCCCGAGAACCGCGGTCGGCCAGCGGCTCTCAACGCCGGCTTCGAGGCCGCGTCGGGCGAGGTGCTGCTCCGCTGCGACGACGATCTGGCGCCGCGCCCCGACTTCCTCGCCGGCCACGTCGGCGCGCACGCCGACGGCCCGCGCGGAGTCATCGGGATGTGCCGCAACCTCTTCCCCGAGACGGCGTACGCCGCGGCGTACGGGCGGCGCGCCTACGTCCGCCAGCGCGACGCCGCCTACGCGGCCGCGGCTGAGGACAGGTGGCACTACTGGGGAGGCAACGTCTCCGTCGACCGCGACACCTGGCACCGCGTCGGCCCGTACGACGAGTCCTTCCGCTCCTACGGCTGGGAGGACGTCGACTGGGGCTTTCGGCTGAGCCGCCTCGGCGTACCGATCGTGGTGGTGCCGGCGTTGGAGACCGATCACCACATCGCCGCCACGACCACAGGCGGGCGGGCCCTGCGCGCCTACTACTCCGGGTCGGCCCGACACCGGTTCGAGGCCAAGCACGGCACGCTGGCACTGGCCGGTGGTCGGTCCTTCGACCCATGGAACCTGGCCGTGGGCACGACGGCCCGACTCATGACGGAGCACCGCATCGAGACGGCCGGCAGGGCAGTGGACCGCGCCGTGCCGCGGCTGCCGGCTCGGATCGCCGAGAAAGCCATCGCCCTGCTCGTCGAAGCGGGCGCGCAGGCGGGGTACCGACGACGCGACACCAGCGGGTCCATCTGATCCGGAACGAGCGATTTCGTCGCGGCTAGACATTTCATGCCCTGTTTACGTCGTTTCCCGGGTCGGCACGCCCACCTGGGGGGCACACTTCTCCGTGGGGGAATTCCTTCCGTGGGCCGGTCATTCGGGCCTGGGTCCACTTGCTATCGGGGGTAACAGGCGCATGACGTTGTTGGACAACGCCGTCAGACGCATGGCGGCCAGGGAGTCATCGCACTCCGCGCGCCTGATTCCGCTCGCCGCGGCCATCGGCGACCTGCTTCGTGCTCGCCTTCGCCAGCTTCGCGGCCATGCTCGGCCGACAACAGCTCGCCCTCTTCGATCCGCGCGACGACATCGTCGACTACGTCACCATCGCCGCCGTCCCGCTGCTGGTCGGCTGGCTGGCCATGCTGCGGGCGGTCGGCGGCTACGCCCGCGACATCTTCGGGGCCGGGACCGAGGAGTACAAGCTCGTCGTCAAGGCCTCGCTGCTCAGCGCCGGCCTGATCGGGATCGGCTGCTACCTCACCGGCTTCCCGCTCTCCCGCGGTTTCTTCCTGCTGGTCTTCACCATCGGGACGCCTCTGCTCATCCTGGGGCGGTTCGTGTTCCGGCGTTCGATCCAGGCGACCCGCCGTCACGGCCACCTCCGCGAGGGCGTGATCATCGCCGGAGACCCGCAGCACATCGACGAGATCGCCGCCGTGCTGCGTCGCGAGTCGTGGCTCGGCTACACGGTCCTCGGCGCGCTCACCACGCCCGGCACCCGCATCGTGGAGACCCCGGCCGGCATTCCCGTGCTCGGCGACACCACCGACGCGGCCGCCGCCATCCAAGGAGCGAGTGCCGATGTCATCGTCTTCGCGGAGGGCGCCTTCGGCAGCTCCAAGGACCTGCGTCGGGCGATGTGGGCGCTCGAGGACCTTTCGGTCCAGGCGATCGTCGTCCCGAGCCTGACCGACGTCTCCAGCGAGCGGCTCAAGGTCCGCCCCGTCGCCGGCCTGCCGCTGGTGCACCTGGAGTCGCCGCGGGCGACGCATGCCTCGCACTGGGCCAAGCGCGTCTTCGACTTCACCGGCGCCGTGTTCCTGCTGGTTCTCTTCGCGCCGCTGATGCTGGCGACCGCGGTCGCCATCAAGCTGCACGACGGCGGTCCGGTGCTCTTCCGCCAGACCCGCATCGGCCGCGACGGGAAGCCGTTCAGCTGCCTGAAGTTCCGCAGCATGGTCGTCGACGCCGAGACCCTGCGCAGCGACCTCGAGACCAACCACGAGCGCAGCTCGGTGTTGTTCAAGCTCGCCGACGACCCGCGGGTGACCAAGCCCGGCCGGCTGATCCGCCGCCTGTCAATCGACGAGCTGCCGCAGCTGTGGAACGTCGTGGTCGGGCAGATGAGCCTGGTCGGACCTCGGCCCCCGCTGCCGCACGAGGTGGCCCGCTACGAGAACGACATGAACCAGCGACTGCGGGTGCGTCCCGGCATGACCGGCCTCTGGCAGGTCTCTGGTCGGTCCGACCTGAGCTGGGACGAGACCGTCCGCCTCGACCTCTACTACGTCGACAACTGGTCCATGATCCAAGACCTGTCATCTTGCCCCGCACCTGGTCAGCGGTGGTGTCCTCGCGCGGGGCGTACTGAGTAGCCAGTCGCCCTGGCCGCGTCACACCCCGTGGCGGCCTGGCAGGATGAGAACCGTGGTGCCCGACGATGACGAGCTGCACGTGCTCTTCGTCTGCACGGCAAACATCTCTCGGTCGCCGTACATGGAGCTGGTCGCCCGCCACCGGGTCGGCGACGGGCCGGTCCGTTTCTCCAGCGCCGGGGTGAGTGCGCGCAACGACACGCTCATCGACCCGGCGATGGCCGTCGAGCTGACGACCCGCGGGATCGGCTCCGACGACTTCCGGAGTCGCCTGCTCACGGGTGCCGCCCTGGCCGAGGCCGACCTCGTGCTGACCGCCGAGGCGGCGCACCGTGCCCGGATCCTCGACGAGCATCCCGTGGCGACCCGCAAGGTGCTCACCTTCGGCCAGGCCGACCAGGCGTTGGCCCGCGTGGACCCGGGGATCGCGCCCGGCGACGTCCCGGCCGCGTTGGTCGCGGCCCGTGGTGCAGCGTCCGCGAGCCTCGACGTCGCCGACCCCTATCGCCGCGGACCGGACGCCGCCCGGGTCGCAGCGCTCGAGATCGACGGCCTCGTCGAGCGGCTGCTGGCCAGGCTCGTCAGGGTGACATCTTGACCAGGATCCTCATCGTCACCCCGGCCTTCCACGGCTACGGCGACTCCATCGGCAATGCTCTGCGCCGCCGCGGTCATGAGGTTTTCGTGCATATGTATGACCGCTACACCAGCGTCTGGTCGAAGGCACGGCACAAGCTGCTTGTCGAGCTGCCCGCCCAGGTCGGCATGAACTCGAGGTCTGTGGCAGTCCGCCGGGCCACCGCCGAAACGCTGGACGTTCTGGGGGCGGTTGCGCCGGACCTGGTGATCGTGATCCGGGGAGACCTCCTCGGCGACCGCTTCTGGGAAGCTTGGACGCAAGCCGGAGGCCCTACTACGTGTGGTTCTACGACGACTCCGCAGGATGCCCTTCGGGATGGCCAACCTGGCCCGCGCTACCGGAGTGGTCAGCTATTCACAGCTCGACGTGGCCGAGATGCAACAGGCGGGCATGCCGGCCCACTGGCTGCCGAACGCCTTCGACCGCGACCTGGCCACCACGCCGGGCAGGACCCGCGTCGACGAGGTCTCCTTCATCGGCGCGCGCTACCCCGATCGCGAACAGGCGATGCTGCACCTGCGCGACGCCGGCATCCCGGTGCGCGGCTACGGCCGCGACTGGTCCGGGCATCCCGCTGACCGACTCCGGACGTGGAGCTGGCGCCGGCCGGGTTTCCCCGCCGAGCGGGACGTGGACCGAGCCGCCGCCTACGCCGTGATGGCGAGGTCTGCGGCCACGCTGAACATGCATGCCAACCAGGACGGCTTCACGATGCGAACGTTCGAGGCCTGCGGGTCCAGCGCCGTGCAGCTCATCGACCGCACCGACCTGGCGGGGTTCTACGACGACGGCGTGGAGCTCGCCTCATGGTCGACCTCGACGAGCTGGTCGAGCTCTGCCAGCGCGCCCGGGTCGACCGGGCGTGGTCCGACGGGCTGCGCGAACAAGGCCGCCGACGGACTCTGGCCGAGCACACGTTCGACCACCGGGTGAAGGTGCTCGAGCAGCTATGGGCTTGATCTATCCGCGTGACCTGCGGGCTTGGCACGACTGGCAGCAGTCCCGCGCGCGGCTGCGGCACCTCGCCCACCGGTGGCGCTCCGAGCCGCCGCTCACGGGCGTACTGACCGTCGTCGGCGAGCGACCCCGCACCCTGGTCGTCATCGACACCCTGACTCCGACCAGCAGGCTGGCCCTCCTCGAGCCGGCCCGGCACCTGGTGGGCGACCACGCCCTGCTCACAGCGGCGCCGCTGCCCGCCCGAGCGGTAGGCCCCCGCGCCTCGCAGTCGACGCTCATGCTCGCCCCCGACGAAGTCCCGGAGACGCTGCGCGGGGTCACCACCGTGGTCGCACTCGGGCATTTCCTGGCCCGAGACGCGGTCGGCTACGCCTGGTCCCGACGCCTGGGCGCCGACTTCGTCGCCGTACAGCACGGCCTGCTGACGGCGTACGCACCTCCGCTGGCGCCCGACTCGCGCCTGCTCGCCTGGACGTCGGCCGACGCGGACTTCTGGCGGGCCGGGCGCGACGACGTCGAGAGCGACGTGGTGGGGTCGCAACTCTTGTGGGAGGCAGGGGCCGACGCTGCCGAGGTCACCGACGACCGGCCGACCTTCCTCGGGCAGCTGCATGGCGCCGAGGTCGCCCGGCATGCGATGGCCCGCTTCACGGCGTCCTTCGTCCGGGGGGAGGGGCTGCGCTACCGTCCGCACCCCAGCGAGATCGACCGGCTCTCCCGATGGCAGCACGCGCTCTGGCGACGCCGCGGAATGCTCTTCGACGAGTCGGGCCTCCCGTTGCGCGACCTGCCGACCCCGGTGGTCAGCGTGTTCTCTACCGGGGTGCTGGAGGCGGCCGCCCGCGGCGTACCGGCCTGGGTTGCCTTCGACCGACCGCCTCCGTGGCTCGCGGAGTTCTGGGAGCGTTACGGCATGTCCCAGTACGGCGGCACGCCCACAGCAGCCCCGACCCGGCCCCGAGACCGAGCCCGCCGCCCTGATCGCGGCTGCCTTGGAGGGACGCGGATGACCGCCCTCTGCGTCATTCCGGCCCGAGGCGGGAGCAAAGGGGTCCCTCGCAAGAACCTGCGGCTCGTGGCCGGCAAGCCGCTCATCGTCTGGACGATCGAGCAGGCGCTCGCCGTCCGCGCTCCCCTCGACGTCGTGGTCTCCACGGACGACGAGGAGATCGCCGCGGTGGCGCGCGAGGCGGGCGCCTCGGTGCCGTTCCTCCGGCCCGCCGAGCTCGCCGAGGACACCACCGCCACCGAGCCCGTCGTCCAGCACGCGCTCGCCTCGCTCGACGCGCTCGGCACCGTCGCCACCGACGGTGATGCTGCTGCAGGCGACCTCGCCCCTCCGGCTCCCGGGGACCCTCGACCGCGCGCTGGCCGAGTTCGCACGCGACCGACGTCGACTCGATGGTGGGCGTCGTCCCGCAGACGCCGTTCCTGTGGTGGCGGGGCGACCCGCCCCGCGCCGACTACGCCGTCGACGCCGCCCGCGCCGCCAGGACCTCACCCCCGACCGGCTCCGCTACCGCGAGACCGGGTCCCTCTACGTCACCGCCGCTGGGTCTACGACGACCTCGACAACCGCCTCGGCGGCCGGATCGGCCTGTTCGTGATGGAGGACATCGAGGGCGTCGACGTCGACACCGAGCTGGACCTGCTGGTCGCCGAGCAGCAGCTTCGTTCGACCCTGGCCATCTGAGGTCTGTGCGTCTTCAGCCGACGGCCCGGCGAGCACTCCTCATCCCGGCCCGGAGGTGCCGCACCCGTGCCGCGACGATCTCCACCGGTGCGACATCCCGGCCGGTCGCCCGTCGAACGACGTCGTAGGCGAAGTTGGCCGCGATGACGCCTACCCAGGTCGCGGTCAGCACGGGCGCCTTTCCGCGTAGGGCGAAGTAGCGGAACTGGCCCTCCACGTCCCAGACCCGCCGCTCTTCGATGTCGCTGGACGCCCCGGAGACGTGCTCCAACGTGATCCCCCTCAGCCAAGCAGCGGGCACGCCCGCACGGTTGAGACGAACTTGCAGATCACGATCCTCCCAGTACATGTGGTAGCCCTCGTCGAAACCGCCTACCGAGTCGAACTCGTCCCGCCTGACGAACAGAGCCGCCCCGGCCACCCACCCGACTCGCTCGGCCCCATTCCCGTGACAGGAAGGACGGGCGGCCTCGAGCAAGCGGCGACGACGAGCTTGGAGAGGTGCGAGGTGATCGAGCACGACGTCCCTCACTTGCGGCTCGGCATATCCTGAGATCTCGGGTTCACCCTGCTCGATGAGCGTGACACCGCAGATTGCGGGTTGGTGCGGAAGGGCCTCTTCCACCAGGTCTCGAAGAAAGTTCGGGCCGGGCTCCGTGTCGCTGTTGAGGATCAGCAGGAACTCTTCCCGCGTCTCGCGGACGCCATGGTTGACAGTCGCGCCGAACCCGCGATTGCTCTTCGCGCGGATCACCCGGGCCCCGGCTATGACAGGCAGAGGAGTCGGTGAGCAGTCATCGACCACGACTAGCTCTATCGGACCCTGATAGTCCTGAGCCGCGATGCGAGCAACCAGCGACTGCGTGGGTTCAGCTGCTCCGTAGTGTGGGATGACGATCGACAGGCCAGGTGTCGCCCCGTCGCCTGACATGGTCAGAAGGTATACAGACATCAGTGCTCGCGGCCAGCCCGGAGCTGGACGCGGGCCGTCTTCTAGGAGCGGTCTGAACCGGTGCGGACCTGGGGCAGACGCCACGCGCGTGCGGGGCTAGCGTTCCTCTTGTGACTCGCGAGCCTCACGAGAACGTCGCCACCGTGCTCGTGGACCCGCGCGTGCTCGCCGACCTCGAACTCGAGCTGATGCTGCTGGACATGCGGGTCTGGCCGATCCGGACCGCGCCGATCTGTGGAGACGGCCCACGGATGGAGTTCCAGGTCAGGCGGCGGCTGCTGATGCAGCACCGCGGGGAGTGGGACCAGGCCGCCGACTGGACGCCGGTCTGGGTTGCCTTCGGACCCAGCTGGCAGCACGGCGCAGAGCCGCTGCCTTGGGCCGCCCACGAGGCGCTGTGGCGGGTCCTGGAGGCCTACGCCACCGACGTGCGCTTCCACCGCCGCCTGGGCGGCGTCGGGATGCTCCCCGTGCCCGAGGACTGGCTCCCCTGACAGACGTCAGCGTCCTTGGCCGAAGCTGCCCGACGTGGCGCTCCAGCCGTCCGGCGGATCCTCGCCGACCCGGCCGTCGACGGCCTCTCGGATCAGGTCGGCGTGTCCGGTGTGCCGGCCGTACTCCTCGATGAGGTCGCAGACGAGTCGGCGCAGGTTGGCGTGCCGGCCGTGCTCCGACGCGTGGATCTCCTGGTCCAGCCCGCCATCGGCCAGCGCCGCGGCGAGGCGCTCGCGCGAGCGGCGTACGGCGCCGTCCCAGAGCTCGTAGAGGTACTCGGGATCGTCGTCGGCTGCCGACTCGAAGTCCCAGTCGGTGCTGCCGTCCCAGCCGGTCGAGGCCCACGGCTCTCCCCACGGCTCGCCGCGCATCTTCTGCGTGAACTTGTAGTCCTCGCAGGCGGCCAGGTGCTTGAGCAGGCCGCCGAGGGTCAGCGTCGATGCGCCGATCGTCGTGGTCAACCCGGCGGTGTCCAGGCCGTCGGCCTTCCACCGGAAGGTCGTGCGCAGCCGCTCCAGGGCGCCGACGATCTGCTCGGCCTCCGTGCCGGCCAGCGGCGGTTCCCAGGGTGTCTCGGTGATGGTCATGACCACCACGCTAGAAGGCATTCCCGACATCGAGTGTCGGGAAAGGGAATGCTCAGGAGTAGCGGTGACTCTTGGCGTCGTGGCCCTTCTCGCGGGTGCAGGTGCGCCCGCTGATGGCCTTGTGGCCGCACAGTCCGGCCCGCGCCTCGGCATCCGGACGCTCGGCCACCGCGGCGGGAGTGGCTGCCGGGCCACCAGGGCCCGGCGTCCGCCTGGCCGGATGGGTGGGCACGTCGCCGCCGGCCGCTCGTCGCGCGTAGCGCGCCTCGCGCATGGCCCGCATGTCATCCATCTTGCTCATCGTCGCTTCACCCCACCGACCCTAGGCGCAGCGCCGACAGTTCCCGACAGACGTGCCGCAGCCGACTCGCGCGCTATCGATTGGCTCAACCACCCGCCCCAAGAGGACCGGCATGTCAGGATTCTTTACATGATCATCGAGCGCAACCTGGCGGCGTACCTCGTATACGCCGAGGACCCGGTCCTGCGCGCGCTCGAGAAGATCACCGCCAACCAGTCACGCATCATCTTCCTGGTCGACAGCCACGGGCATCTCGAGGGCTCGCTGTCCGACGGCGACTTCCGGCGCTGGATCGCCACGCAGTCGCCGGTCGACCTCAACCGCCCCACCCGTGAGGCGGCGCACTTCGAGGTCAGCTCGGCCTCGGTGCACGCCACGCCGGTCGAGATCGCCACCCTCTTCGGCCCGGGCGTCGACCACGTGCCGCTGGTCGACGAGCGCGGCCGGCTCGTCGCGGTGGCCATCAACCGCGACAACGAGATCCGGATCGGCCGCTACTCGGTCGACAAGGACAGCCCCTGCCTGGTGATCAGCGAGATCGGCATCAACCACCAGGGGTCCGTCGACTTCGCCAAGGAGCTGGTCGACCGGTCGGTCGAGGCCGGCGCCGACGTCGTCAAGTTCCAGCTGCGCGACATGGACGCTCTCTACCGGCAGGGGGCGGGCGCCAGTGGCGGGGAGGACCTCGGCCCGCAGTACACCTTGGATCTGCTGAGTCGGTTCAACCTCCGAGCCGACCAGCTCTTCGAGGTCTTCGACCACTGTGCGGACTCGGGTATCGAGGCGATGTGCACGGCCTGGGACGCCCCCAGCGTCGACCGCCTCGTCGAGTACGGCATCCCCGCGTTCAAGGTCGCCTCCGCCGACATGACGAACCACACGCTGCTGCGCCACATGGGCAAGTACGGCGTGCCGATGGTGATCTCGACCGGCATGTCGACCGAGGCCGAGATCATGGAGACCGTCGAGCTGGTGCGCGCGACCGGCGCGTCGTACGCACTGCTGCACTGCCAGTCGACCTACCCGGCGCCGTTCAAGGACGTCAACCTCCGCTACCTCGAGCGACTTGCCGAGATCGGCCAGTGCCCGGTGGGCTATTCCGGTCACGAGCGCGGCTTCCACGTGCCGCTGGCCGCCGTCGCCCTCGGCGCCAAGATCGTCGAGAAGCACTTCACCACCGACCGCGAACTCGAGGGCAACGACCACAAGGTGAGCCTGCTGCCCGGTGAGTTCAAGGAGATGGTGCAGCGCATCCGCGAGCTCGAGGAGGCCCTCGGCAGCGCCGTCCCGCGCGGGGTGTCCACCGGCGAGATGATGAACCGCGTCAACCTCGCCAAGTCGCTCGTCGCCGCCCGCCGGATCGAGGTCGGCGACACCATCGACCCCGACGCCGTCGACATCAAGAGCCCCGGCCGCGGCCTGCAGCCCAACGCCCTGGACCGCCTGGTGGGCCGGACCGCCACCCGCGCCTTCGAGCCCGGCGACTTCTTCTACGCCAGCGACCTCGGCGACCGGGCGCCGCACGGCCGGCAGTACGACTTCAAGCGCCCGTGGGGCCTGCCGGTGCGCTACCACGACATCGGGACGATGACGCGCGACTGCATGCCCGACTTCTTGGAGTTCCACTTCTCCTACAAGGACCTCGAGATCGACCCCGCCGGTGTCTTCGAGCCGTACGGCGGCCAAGGAGGTCAGCTGTCGGGCACGACGTACGCCTGTCACTCCCCCGACCTGTTCGCCGGCGACTTCCTGCTCAACCTGGCCAGTGAGGACGACGCCCACTGGGAGCGCTCGATCGCCGAGCTGCAGAAGGTCGTCGACCTGACCCGCTCGATGCGGGCCTACTTCCGCAGCGACGCGCCCGACCCGGTCGTCATCGCCAGCCTGGGCGGGTTCACCAAGGACGCCCACGTGCCGCGCACACAGCTGGAGCCGATGTACGCCCGGGTCGCCGCCGGGCTCGACCGCATCGACGACAGCGGGGTCCGCCTGTGCGCGCAGACGCTGCCGCCGTACCCCTGGTACATGGGCGGGCAGCTCTACTGCAACCTCTTCGTCGGCGCCGACGACACGGCCGCCTGGGCCGAGCGCTACGGCCGTCGTCTGTGCTTGGACGTCTCGCACTCCAAGCTGGCCGCCAACTTCCGGGGTCAGGCCTTCTCGGACGCGATCGACCTGCTGGCACCGCTCGCCGACCACCTCCACCTCGTCGACGCCACCGGCATCGACGGCGAGGGCGTCCAGGTCGGCGACGGCGAGATCGACTGGGCCCTGCTCGCCCGCCAGCTCGACGAGCACGCGCCGGGCGCCGGCTTCATCCCCGAGATCTGGCAGGGCCACGTCAACGACGGCGAGGGCTTCTGGATCGCCTTGGAGCGCTTGGAGCAGTGGTTCTGACGATGTCTGCTCCCCCAACGGCCGTGTGGGCGATCCCCGTAAGCGCGCTCGGCGGCGTGGCCCGCCACGTTCTCGACGTGGTGCGAGTCGGCATCCCCGGCTGGCGGCTCGTGGTCCTCTGCCCGCCGGGCCCGCTCGTCAACGAGGTTCGCCGTGCGGGTGGCGCGGTCTCGGAGGTGCCGTTCGGCCCCGACCACGGGCTCGCCGCCAGCCTCCGTTCGCTGCGGCGGGCCGTCGACCTGCTGCGCCCGCGCGTGGTGCACACCCACCTGTCGTACGCCGACCTGGTCGCGGCCGCCGCTGTGCCGCGCCGGGTCGCGCTCGTCACCACCGAGCACGGCATCGCGGCCGACGACCGGGTCTACCACGGCAGCGCGGCCAAGTCGGCCGTGATGGCGCGGGCGCACGCCCTGCGACTGCGCCGCTTCGACGCAGTCGTCGCGGTGTCCGAGGCGACCAAGCGGGCGATGGCCGACAAGTGGCACCCGCGGCAGCCGGTCCGGGTGATCCCCAACGGCGTCGACGTGCCGACGGCACCCGCGCAGCCGCGGCCGGGGCTGCGCATCCTGACGTTGGCCCGTCTCGCCCCGGAGAAGCGGCTCGACGACCTCGTCGAGGCCTTCGCGCTGCTGGCCGCCGACCATCCCGGCGCCACGCTGACCCTCGCCGGCCAGGGAGAGCTCGACGGCGACCTGCGCCACCAGGTCGCCACCCTGGGTCTCGACGACCGGGTCAGCCTCCCGGGTTACGTCGATGCCGGCGCCGCGCTGGCCCGGGCCGACGTGCTCGCCATGCTCTCGCTGTGGGAGAACTGCCCGTACGCCGTCCTCGACGGTCTCGTGCACGGCACCGGAGTCGTCGCGTCACCCGCCGGCGGGATGCCGGAGATGCTGCCCGAACACTGCCTCGTCGACCCGGCTGACCATCGCGCCGTCGCCGACCTCCTCCTCGAGCAGGGTGAGCAGCTCGACGCCCGGCCGAAGATCCCCGCCGGCTGGCCCACCGTCGCCGACATGACAGCCGCGGTCGCCGACGTCTACGCAGGGACCGTCCGGTGACCCCGTCGAGCGACTGGTCGGCGTACCCCGACGTCGACAAGCCCGCCGACGTCCGTCCCGACCCGCGCGGGAAGCGTTCGCTGCTCGACTTCGTGCTGTTCGCCATGCTGCCGATGTCCCAGCTGGAGATCGCTGGCCTTCCCCTCCCCGAGCTGGCCATGTGCACCGCGATCTTCGTGGGGATGTGGCGCCACCCCTTCCCCGGACGGCCACTGCCGCCGTGGATCTACCTGCTGCCCGCACTGTTCGGCTGGATGGTCGTGTCTGCCCAGCTCAACGACCTCACGCCCTACCGCAGGCTGCTGCACCTGGTCCTCTTCGTCGCCCTCGCGTTCTTCGCCGCCCAAGGCCGCTTCTACGTGCGCTCCATGGCGCCGGGACTCGCGACCGGCCTGCTGGTGTCAGCGGCCGCGTTCTACGCAGGCTATGGCGGCAGCTACGAGGGTCGGCTCACCGGACTGATGGCCGATCCCAACGCCGCGGGCTACATGCTGACGGTGCTCGGCTGCATCGCCATGGGTGGCCTCAGGCCGGGCGGCTGGCGAAACGTCGTGCTGTTCGGACTCCTCGTCGCGGTCGTCCTCACCTACTCACGCACCTCACTGCTCGCCGTGCTGCTGATCATCGTGTGGAGCCTGGTCGGCCGCCGACTCTCCACCGGGCTGGGAGTGCTACTCCTCACCTGCATGATCTACGCGATCGCGCACTTCCCGGAGAACCTGAAGTCGATCGGACCGTTTGCGGACCGGACCGGCAGCGACGCCCTGCGGGCAAGGATCGTGGCCGCGGAGGAGATCCAGATCATGGACCACCCCTGGATCGGCAACGGCCCGGGCACGAGCAAGGTCGACGTCCTCGGTGAAAGCTTCTTCTTCCACAACAGCTACATCGCGTTGCAGAACGAAGGTGGGCGGATCGCGCTGGCTCTGCTCCTGCTGGCCGGCCTGGCCGCCCTGATCGGCCTGGTCCGTCTCGGCGATCGGCTGCGCAACGTCTGGTACGAAGCGGCGATCATCGCCGTGGCCGTCTGCGCCATCAACCTCGGCGAGGTGCTGCTGGAGCTGCCGACGGCGTTGGCCCTCGGCATGGCCGCCTTCCACGCCCGGACGGCGGGTCTGGACGAGCAAGAGGAGACCAGAGCCCCGGCCCCACGGACCATTCTGTGACGCCGATCCACCTGGCCGCCAACCGCGGTGACGTCGGTGGCGGCGAGGTGATGCTGCTCCGGCTGGCGGACGCGCTCGCCCTGCTCGGGTACGACGTCTCGGTGGTCGCCCCGTCCACCCCCGGCGACCTGGTCGGGCAGGCCCGCGCCCGCGGGTTGGCCGTCGAGGAGATCCCCTGCCACGACCGCCGGTCCTACGCACGGGCGCTGCGCCGCTGGGACCGCAGCCGCCGCGGGTTGCTCTGGTGCAACGGTCTGCTGCCCGCGCTCGCCACCGCCGGCCGACGCCAACGTGTCGTCCACCTCCACCAGGAGCCGCTGGGCGTCCAGCGGCCGCTCGCGGCCGTGGCCCGCCGGGGGGCCCTGGCGACGATCGTGCCGTCGGCGTTCATGCGGTCCAGGGTGGCCGGCGCAGAGGTGCTGCCCAACTGGACCGACGACCTGGCGTCCGGCCAGGGTGCCAGGCCCGAGCGCTCGGACGATGTCACGGTCGGCTACCTCGGGCGGATCGGGCGCGAGAAGGGCGCCCACGTGTTGGCGGTTGCGTGCGCCCTGCTGGGCGACGCCGTCCGCAGCAGGGTCAGGCTTGTGATCGCGGGCGACGACCGCTTCGTGCCCGAAGCCGACCGGGCCGTCGTCAGCGGTGCCATCGCGGAGGCGGAGCGGGCCGGCGTCCGCGTGCAGCGCATCGGCTGGGTCGACCCGAGCGACTTCTTCAGCCAGGTCGACCTCGCGGTGTTTGCGTCGGTCCGCGCGGAGTCGTTCGGTCTCGTCGTGGCCGAGGCGATGGCAGCGGGCGTGCCGTTCTTGGTCAGCGACGCCGGGGCGCTGCCCGAGGTGGCCGGCCCCGACCACCCCTACGTCGTGCCGCAGGATGACGCACCGGCGCTGGCGATGGCCCTCGGTGCCGCCATCGCCGACCTGCCGGCGGCGGACCTGACGGCCCTGATGAGGCAGCGCTGGGAGGACCTCTACTCGCCGGCCGCCGGCCTGCGCTCGGTCACGACCTTGATGGAGCGGCTGGCCGACCGAGGTGCCGTCGACTCCCGCCCTGCGCGCCGCGGAGACCTGCCGTGAGCCGGCCCGCCGTGGCCATCGCGCACGACTACCTGACCCAGCGCGGCGGCGCGGAGCGGGTCGTGCTGGCGATGCTGAGAGCGTTTCCGGACGCCGAGGTGCACACGCTGCTCTACGACCCCGACGGCACCTTCCCTGAGTTCCGGGACGCCCACGTGGTCACCTCGCCTCTCAACCGGCTCGGCCCGCTGCGGCACGACCACCGGCTCGCGCTGCCGCTGCTCGCTCCGGCGGCCTCCCGACTTCGCGTCGACGCAGACGTCGCCCTCGTCTCCACGAGCGGGTGGGCACACGGCTTCGACATCCGTGGTCGCAGCCTCGTCTACTGCTACAACCCGGCCCGGTGGCTCTACCAGGCCGACGACTACCTCGGCGACGACGGCGGCAGATCGGCCAAGGCGCTGGCACTGCGGCTGCTCGCCCCGGGCCTGCGGCGCTGGGACCAGCGCGCGGCCCGGCGCCGGGACCGCTACCTCGCGATCTCCTCGGTGGTCCGCGACCGCGTCCGGGCGACGTACGGCATCGAGGCCGACGTGCTGTTTCCCCCGACCACGGTGCTGGCGAGCGGTGCCCAGCAGCCAGTGGGCCCGTACGACGAGGGGTTCCATCTGCTGGTGTCACGGCTGCTGCCGTACAAAAACGTGGACAAGGCGATCGAAGCGTTCCGCGGCCTGCCCGACGAGCGCCTCCTGGTCATCGGCCGTGGCCCCGAGGAGGAGCGGCTGCGTCAGCACCTCCCGCACAACGTGACGGTCCTGCCCGGGGTCAGCGACGACGAGCTGCGCTGGGCCTACGCGCACTGCACCGCCCTGCTGGCGCCCAGTCTCGAGGACTACGGGCTCACGCCCTTGGAGGCTGGGGCGTTCGGCAAGCCCACGCTGGCGCTGCGCGGTGGTGGGTACCTCGACACGATCGACGAGGGCGTGACGGGCGACTTCTTCGCGCGCGCCGAGGCCGCCGACATCGCCCGCGCGGTGGTGGCCAACCGCACCGTCGGCTGGGACGCCGAGGCGATCGTGCGGCACGGGCGGCGCTTCGACGAGGAGACGTTCCGCATCGCGATCAGGGAGGCGGTGGCAGCGTTGGCCCCGCACGACGGGGCGTCCGGTCCGGCCTAGCCGGCCGCGACGAACGAGCGCCCGGCGTCTTCGCTGACCATCACGACGTCCGCGTTCTGCACGACGACATAGCCCCCAGCCGCGGCGATCGCGTGGGGAATGGCCCCATCGGTGGCCAGGCAGTCGAGCTTGGTGAGGGACTGCTGGGCCTGTTCGACCAGGCCCACTCGAGCCGTGCAGCCGGCCGTGGACCCGAACACGAAGTAGCGGCCCGCGCGCGGAGCACCGGCGACGCTCACGTTGTCGAAGCCACTCGCTGACAAGGCGGCCGGCGGGGACCCAGGGGTCAGGACATTGATCCCCCCGCCCTCGCAGGCGATCGCGCCCTGCTTGTCGGGGAGGTTCGACAAGGACACCGGGGCGCAGTCGACCGAGAGCGGGGATCCGGCCGGTCCGGTCACGCTCTCGGCCGTGGTGTCCCGGTCGAAGCGCCACACGTCGGCCGGCTCGTTATTGGCAAGGGTCTGCCAGGTCTGGCCGGCGTCCGTCGAGTCGACCGTCGTCACCTCGCACTCGCCGTCGAGGCCCGACACGCGCAAGTGGTCGTCGGGCAGGATGGCCAGTCCGAGCACTTCAGCCAGGTCGGGGACGTCGACTGGCGTCATGGCCGCGGTCGTCACCGAGCCGACGGCGACCTGTGCTGGGTTGTCGAAGCGGTCCTCGCAGGCGCCGCGCGTCGCGCGGAGCACCAAACCTTCGGCGTCGACGGCCAGCATCACCGGGCCGACCAAGGTCGCTTCGGCCCCTGCCGTAGACGTGGGTTCAGGCGAACCCGCCGGGGTCATGCTGTAGCTCGCCTCGGGGACCGAGAATGCGGGCAGTATGCCGCTGCGCGAGCGGTAGCCCACGACGAGCACGGCGACGTCCAGCACGGCGAGGACGACGACGAGCACGGTCACCCAGCGCCGCATCACTTCTCCCGAACGGCGATCCACGGCCAGCCGAGAGATGTCGACACCCTCTTGGTCAACGCTTGCTTGCGTCGCTGGCCAGGCTTCGACTTGGACTCGGGCTCGGACTCTGGAGAGTTCGAGAGGTATTCGGAGGTGTAGCTGCCGTAGCCGTAGCCGTAGACCACCGCTCCCATGCCGCGCATCGGGGCCCGGTTCAAAATGACTCCGAGCATCCGGCCACCAGTCTGCTCGAGACGGCGCTTGGCAAGCCGCGCCTGCTCCTTGTAGGTCCGCCCGACGGCGAAGACCACCATGGCGCCGTCTGCCACTGCCGCCAGCAGCGCAGCGTCGGTGACCGGCAGCAGGGGTGGCGCGTCGAGGATGACCATGTGGTCGCGGGAGAGCTCCTGGAGCAGGTGTTGCATCCGCTGGGAGCCGAGCAGCTCGCTGGGGTTGTGTGGCACCCGCCCGGCCGACATCACCTTGAGGTGGTCGATGCCCGACTCCTGCAGGGCCTCCTCGGCCGTGAGGTCGCCGACGAGCACCTGCGCCAGCCCGACCTGGGTGTCCACGCCGTAGATCCCGGCGACCACCGGACGACGGAGGTCGGCGTCGATCAGCACCGTGTCCTGGCCTGCCGTCGCCAGCACCCGGGCCAGGTTGGTGGCCACCGTGGACTTGCCCTCACCCTCGTTGGCGCTGGTGATGACCACGCTGCGGATGGGGTTGTCGACGTCGATGAATCGGAAGTTGGTGCGCAGCTGGCGGAAGGCCTCGGCCGCCGGTCCGCGGTGAGACTGATCCACGCCCACGGACTGCTTGCGGTCGAGCTCCTTGACGTCCGGGAGGATCGCCAGCACCGGGGTCTCGATGAGCTCCTCCACCTCCTCGACGGAGCGCAGCTTGCGGTCGAGGTTCATGCGCACGAAGGCCCCGACGTAGCCGAGCAGGATGCCGGCGAGGGCGCCGATGGCGAGGTTTCGGGTGTAGTTCGGAGTGAACGGCGCGCTGGGCAGGGAGGCATTCTCCACAGGCACCAGCCGCACGATCGACTTGCTCGCAGATCCCTGCGGCAGTGACTCCTGCTCGATCTCCAACGCCACCGCGGCAGTCGCGTGGACGCCCTCGCTGGCGAGCGCTTGGGCCTCCTCCGGTGTCGGGGCGTAGGCGGTGACGGTCACCGAAGCCGTGATGGCGTCGGATGAGCCTGAAAGGTGGACCTCACTGGGCGAGATGTTGAGAGCTTCAGCGACCTTCGACTGGACCTGGGAGCCGCCGACGTACGCGCTGTAGACGTCGGCCTTCGTCGTGGCGAGCCCCAGGGCCGCCTGCATCTCCCCGACGCTGTCGGTCGTGCCGACGTAGACCTGACCGGTGGCCGTGCTCGCGTAGACCACAGGGCGGGTCAAGGTCCAGGCGAAGGCAGCCAGCAGGCCCATCGAGAAGATGATGAAAATCAGCCTGAGGTTTGCCCGGGTCATCCGGACGAGGTCGACAAGAGTCACAGGGTCCTCAGCTCGAGAGCAGCGCGGCGCGCAGGTGTTCCCTCGAACCGTATCCGTTTCGGCAAGCCCGCACCGGCAGTTCCGCCCAATTGCCGGGCGGTCGGATCAGCGCTCCAGGAAGTGCCGGGAGGCGTCGGCCAGGGCGTGGGCGTAGCGCTCGCGACCGCTTGGCCGGGTCATCAACGACGCGTCGACGGGGTTGCGCATGTTGCCGAGCTCGACCATCACCGTCGGCAGGTCCGAGAGGTTCAGGGTGGCCAGGTCGCGCCGGACGTCCAGGCCGTCGCCGCCAGCGACGTACGTCGCCCTGGAGAACCCGAGGTGCAGCAGCGCCGCCCGGGTGGCCAGGGCCAGGTGCCGAGACGACCGGTAGATGTCGTGGGTCCAGGGCGCCCGGTCGGCCGGCGCGATCACATGGAAGCCGTGAGCTCCACGGGCGTACGAGCCGTCACCGTGCACGCTGATCTTGAGGTCGGCGTGGATCGCGTTCCCCGCGCGGCCCCGCTCGTCCACGCAGGGTCCCCAGCGATCCGGCCGGTTGCTGTGCCGCGTCAGCACCACCGTGGCGCCCAACGCCTTCAGCCGTGCCCGCAGCCGCTGCACGACGTTCCAGGTGAAGCTGGCCTCCGGATAACCGCGGTCGGTCGCCGTTCCCGTGGTGTTGCAGGGTTTGCGGAAGCCGCCGGCGGGCACCGGGCGGCCGATCCGGGCCGGGAAGTGCCGGTTGCCCAGCTGATGGCCGGGGTCGAGCACGATGACCCGGCCCTCGAGAGGCGGCCGCACGTCGACCCGCTGCACCGGTCCCGTGGCGGCGTACGCGCCGGGCGCTGCAGCGGGAGCAGGGACCGCGGTGGCGACCATCGCCACCACCAGCGTCACCCAGCTCCCGATGCGCCCGGTCACTCGTAGCCCAGGATCTCCTGGCGCTTCTCGCTCCACGCCAGCGCCGAGGCGATGGCGTCGTCGAGGGTCAGCTCGGACCGCCAGCCGAGCAGCTCCGCCGCCAGGTCGACGTTGGCGTAGGCGCCGACGGCGTCTCCGGGGCGCGGCGGCGCCTCGCGGACGGGCACCGGCCGGCCGTAGACCCGCTCGAATGTCGAGACCAGCTCGCGCACCGAGACGCCGGCACCTCGACCGACGTTGACGATGACGCTGGTCGCGTCTGCCGCCCGGATCGCGTCGTCGAACTTCTCGATCGCCCGGACGTGGGCGCGGGCGATGTCCCAGACGTGGATGTAGTCGCGGATGCCGGTGCCGTCCGGCGTCGGGTGCTCGGTGCCGGTGATCGTGAAGGCATCCTGCTGGCCGCGGGCGGCCCGGACGAGCTGACCGAGGACGTGCGACGGCTCCTTGGCATAGATCCCCGTGGTCAGTTCGGGGTCGGAGCCGATCGGGTTGAAGTAACGCAGGATCACGGCGCGCAGGTCGGTGGCGACGGTGATGTCCTGGAGGATCTGCTCCATCATCCGCTTGGTCCGGGCGTACGGCGACGGCGGATCGAGCGCATCGTCCTCCCGCACCTCGAAGCCCTCGGCCGGGGCGGCGTACAGCGAAGCAGACGAGGAGAACAGCACGCGGTTCTTGCCAAGTCCGGCGAGGGCGGCGAAGAGCTCGAGCGACTTCGCCACGTTGTCGCGGTAGTACTCGTAAGGCATCTCGACGGACTCCGGCACCGAGATGCGCGCCGCCATGTGGATCGTGGCGTGCAGGTCGGGGTGGTCGGCGACGATGCGGGCGACCAGCTCCCGGTCGGCGATGTCGCCCTCGTAGAAGATCCGGTCGCCCACGAACGCGAGTGGGCCGGTCAGCAGCGAGTCGAGGATGATCGGCGTGTGGCCGGCCTCCTCGAGCGCCTTGGCCGTCGTCGAGCCGATGTAGCCGGCTCCGCCGGTCACGAGAACCTTCATGCGAGCAGGGTAATGCGCACCCTCGCCACCTCTTGAATCGGCCGACGGGCGCCGGCCGGCTGACACAATGCCCCGCATGCCTTCTGCACTCATCACGGGAATCACCGGCCAAGACGGCCTCTACCTCGCCGAGCTGCTCGTCAGCAAGGGGTACGACGTCCACGGCCTCATCCGCGGACAGAACAACCCGCGCCGTGACCTGGTGGAGCAGCTGCTGCCCGACGTCCGCCTGCACAACGGCGACCTCACCGACCTCTCGAGCCTGATCCGCGCGATGCGCGACTCCGACCCCGACGAGGTCTACAACCTGGGCGCCGTGTCGTTCGTGGCGTACTCCTGGGAGAACGCGCCTCTCACCACCGACGTGACGGGCAAAGGCGTGCTCAACATGCTCGAGGCCGTCCGCCTGCACTCGGCCGGCGACCTCGGACGGATCCGCTTCTATCAGGCGTCGAGCTCGGAGATGTTCGGCAAGGTGCAGGACGTCCCGCAGACCGAGCGCACGCTGCTGTGGCCGCGCTCCCCCTACGGCGTGAGCAAGGTCTTCGGCCATTACATGACCATCAACTACCGCGAGTCCTACGGCATGCACGCATCGTCCGGGATCCTGTTCAACCACGAGTCGCCGCGGCGTGGGCCGGAGTTCGTGACCCGCAAGGTGAGCCAAGCGGTGGCCCGCATCCACTTGGGCACCCAGAAGGAGCTCGTGCTGGGCAACCTCGACGCCGAGCGCGACTGGGGCTTCGCCGGCGACTACGTCGAGGCGATGTGGCTGATGCTCCAGCAGGAGCAGGCCGACGACTACGTCATCTCCACCGGCGTCACCCACTCGATCCGCGACCTGGTCGACGTGGCCTTCGCGCACGTCGGCATCGACGACTGGACGCCGTACGTGCGTCAGGACGAGCGGTTCATGCGTCCCGCCGAGGTCGACCAGCTGATCGGGGACGCCTCCAAGGCGCGCCGCGTGCTCGGCTGGGAGCCGAAGGTCAGCTTCGGGGAGCTGGTGGCCATGATGGTCGACGCCGACGTGGCCGCCCAGAAGGCCGGCTGGTGACACGGGCCTTCGTCACGGGGATAGGCGGTCAGGACGGTAGCTACCTCGCCGAGCGGCTGGTCGCCGACGGCCTCGAGGTGCACGCGCTCGCGCTGAGCACGGACGGGCCGCCCGAGCACTGCCCGCCCGAGGTGCTGGTCCACCAGGGCGACGTGACCGACCTCGAGCACGTCCGGGCGCTGATGCACGACGTCGACCCTTCCGAGGTCTACAACCTGGCCGCGATCAGCTCCGTGGCCCTTTCCTGGTCCGAGCCCGACCTCACCGCCCGCGTCAACGGCCTCGGCGCCGCGGGGCTGCTCGAGTCGGCGCTGGCCGTGCAGGAGAAGCGTGGCCACCCGGTGCGGTTCGTGCAGGCCTCCAGCGCCGAGATGTTCGGCGAGCCCGCCACCAGCCCGCAGGACGAGACCACGCCGCTGCGGCCGGTCAACCCGTACGGCGCGGCCAAGGCCTTCGCCCACCTCGCCGTCGGCGTCTACCGCCACCGCGACCTGCACGCCGTCAGCGCGATCCTCTACAACCACGAGTCGCCGCGTCGCCCCGCCCAGTTCGTCACCCGGCGGATCACCTCGACCGTCGCCGCCATCGCCCGCGGCCGGGCCGACCGCCTGGTCCTGGGCAACCTCGAGTCGCGCCGAGACTGGGGCTGGGCCCCCGACTACGTCGACGCCCTGGTCCGGGCCGCCCGCGCCGAGCGCGCCGACGACTACGTCATCGCCACCGGCGAGGGCCACAGCGTCCGCGAGTTCGCCGCCGCCGCCTTCGCCCGCGCGGGCGTGGCCGACTGGGAACCGCTGCTCGAGAGCGACCCCGCCCTGTTCCGTCCCGCCGATGCCACCGACCTGACCGGCGACGCCACCAAGGCCCGCCGCGAGCTCGGCTGGTCCCCGACCGTCGACTTCGCCGAGGTCGTCGGCCGGATGGTCGACGCCGACCTCGCGCTGCTGGACGTGCCGCCGTCGAGCTTGTAGCGCGGGGTTCGGTGGGCTTCCCCAGCGTCAGAACGCTTGCACAGTCAGCTGAACACCGCGCTACACGGGCATCGTCGCCGGCTCAGTGGTGGTGCAGGAGCTCCATGAGGTACGTCCCGTAGCCACTCTTGAGCAGCGGCTGGGCGGCTTCGACGAGCTCGTCGTCGGAGAGGAACCCCTGGCGCCAGGCGACTTCCTCGGGGGCGCCGATCTTGGTGCCCTGCCGCCCCTCGATGGTGCGCACGAAGTTGCTGGCGTCGTTGAGGGAGTCGAAGGTGCCGGTGTCGAGCCAAGCAGTGCCACGCGGGAGGACCTCGACGCGCAGCCGGCCTTGCTCGAGGTAGATCCGGTTGAGGTCGGTGATCTCCAGCTCGCCGCGTGCCGACGGCTTGAGGTCGCGAGCGAAGCCGACGACGTCGTTGGCGTAGAAGTAGAGCCCGGGGACGGCGTAGTCGCTCTTGGGCGCGGCGGGCTTCTCCTCGAGCGAGATCGCCATCCCGCTCTCGTCGAACTCCACGACGCCGTACTCCGTCGGGTTGGCGACGCGGTAGCCGAACACCGCCGCACCGTCGATCTCGCTGAAGCGGCTGAGCTGGGAGCCCAGCCCGCTGCCGTAGAAGATGTTGTCGCCGAGCACGAGCGCAGCGGACTCGGACCCGATGTGGTCCTCGCCGATGAGGAAGGCCTGGGCGAGCCCGTCGGGGCTGGGCTGCTGGGCGTAGTCGAGGTTGATGCCGAAGCGCGAGCCGTCCCCGAGCAGCCGCACGAAACCGTCGGCCTCGTGGGGCGTGGTGATGATCAGGATGTCGCGGATCCCGGCCAGCATCAGCGTCGAGATCGGGTAGTAGATCATCGGCTTGTCGTAGACCGGCATCAGCTGCTTGCTGATGCCCTGGGTGATCGGGTGCAGGCGTGAGCCAGTCCCGCCGGCCAGAATGATCCCCTTCATGGCCGGTCATCCTAATGACAGGCCGCGGCTGACCTGCTCATAGACTGCCGCGCATGCAGCGACTTCTCGTGACCGGCGGAGCCGGCTTCATCGGCTCCAACTTCGTGCACTACCTCGTCGACCACACCGACGCCGAGGTCACGGTCCTCGACAAGCTCACGTACGCCGCCACCCGCGAGGCCATCGAAGGACTCGACCGCGTCAAGCTGGTCGTCGGCGACGTCGCCGACGCAGAGGTGGTCGAGCCGCTGGTGGCAGAGCACGACGCCGTCGTCCACTACGCCGCCGAGTCACACAACGACAACTCGCTCTCGGACCCCAGCCCGTTCATCCGCACCAACCTGATCGGCACCTTCACGATCCTCGAGGCCGTCCGCAAGACCGGCGCCCGCCTGCACCACATCTCCACCGACGAGGTCTACGGCGACCTCGACCTCGACGACCCGAAGCGCTTCACCGAGGACACTCCCTACAACCCGAGCAGCCCCTACTCCGCGTCCAAGGCCGGCTCCGACCACCTGGTCCGGGCGTGGGTGCGCAGCTTCGGTGTGCGGGCGACGATCTCCAACTGCTCCAACAACTACGGCCCCTGGCAGCACATCGAGAAGTTCATCCCGCGCCAGATCACCAACGTGATCATGGGTGGCCGGCCCAAGCTCTACGGCGACGGGCTCAACGTCCGCGACTGGATCCACGCCGACGACCACTCCAGCGCCGTCTGGACGATCCTCAACGACGGCAAGATCGGTGAGACCTACCTGGTCGGCGCCGACGGCGAGAAGAACAACCTCGAGGTCGTGCAGCTGATCCTCAAGCACTTCGGCCGCCCCGAGGACGACTTCGACCACGTCACCGACCGGGCTGGCCACGACCGCCGCTACGCCATCGAGTCCGGCAAGCTGCGCCAGGAGCTGGGCTGGCAGCCGCGCTTCCAGGACTTCGAGGCCGGGCTCGCCAACACCATCGAGTGGTACCAGGCCAACGAGGACTGGTGGCGGCCGGCCAAGGAGGCCACCGAGGCGGCGTACGCCGCCAAGGGGCAGTAGCCGTGCCCGCCCTGACGCTCGAGGTCACACCGATCCCGGGACTCGTGGTGCTGCGCCTCGACGTCCGCGAGGACTCCCGCGGCTGGTTCAAGGAGAACTGGCAGCGCCAGAAGATGATCGACCTCGGGCTGCCCGACTTCGGCCCGGTCCAGCACAACGTCTCGTTCAACACCACCCGCGGAGCGACCCGCGGCATCCACACCGAGCCGTGGGACAAGTTCGTCTCGATCGTCACCGGCCGCGTCTTCGGTGCCTGGGTCGACATGCGTGAGGGCCCCACCTTCGGCACCACGTTCACCATCGAGATGGACCCGTCCGTGGCGGTCTTCGTGCCCCGAGGCGTCGGCAACTCCTACCAGACGCTCGAGGACGCCACGACCTACAGCTATCTCGTCAACGAGCACTGGCGGCCCGGCACGGCCTATCCCGCCCTCGCCCTCGACGACGCGACCGCGGCCATCGACTGGCCGATCCCGCTGACCGAGGCGGAGATCTCCGACAAGGACCGCGCCCAGCCCTCGATGGACGCCGTCGTCCCGATGAAACCGCTCAAGACGCTCATCATCGGCGCCCTGGGCCAGCTCGGCCGAGCGCTCCAGGCCGACTTCCCCGGCAGCGACCTCGTCGACCTCGCCGAGCTCGACATGACCGACGCTTCGCAGGTCGCGGCCTGGCCGTGGCACGAGTACGCCGTGGTGCTGAACGCGGCCGCCTACACCGCCGTCGACCTCGCCGAGACGCCCGCTGGTCGGGCCGCAGCGTGGGCCGCCAACGCGTCCGCGCCGGCGGCACTGGCCAGGATCGCGGCGGAGCACCGGATCACGCTCGTGCACTACTCCACCGACTACGTCTTCGACGGCACCGTCGAGCTGCACACCGAGGACGAGCGCTATGCGCCGCTCGGCGTCTACGGCCAGTCCAAGGCCGCTGGCGACATCGCGGTCGCCACCGCGCCGCGCCACTACCTCGTCCGCACCTCGTGGGTGATCGGCGACGGCAAGAACTTCGTGCGCACGATGCAGAAGCTCGCGGACGACGGGGTCTCGCCCACGGTGGTGGCCGACCAGGTCGGCAGGTTGACGTTCACCGACGAGCTGTCCCGGGCGACCAAGCACCTCGTGTCGACCGGCGCGCCGTACGGCACCTACAACGTCAGCAACGGCGGGCCGGCCACGTCGTGGGCGCAGCTGGCCAAGGAGGTGTTCCGGCTGAGCGGGCGCGACGAGGCAGACGTCACGCCGATCACGACCGAGGAGTACGTCGCCGGCAAGCAGGGCATCTCGCCCCGGCCGGCCAACGGCACGCTCGACCTGTCGAAGCTCGAGGCCACCGGCTTCAGACCAGCCGATGCTTTCGAACGGCTAGCGGCCTACTGCGTGCGGCCGTAGTCGTCCTCGAGGCGGCAGATGTCGTCCTCCCCGAGGTAGTCGCCGAGCTGCACCTCGATCACCACGAGCTCGTCGTCGTGCAGGTTCGCGATCCGGTGCGGGACCCCCACCCCGACCTCGACGCGGCCACCCGCCTTCACCTCGACCGTCTCCCCGTCGATCGTGCACGTCGCCGTGCCGCTGACGACCACCCACTGCTCGGTCCGCCGGGCGTGGGTCTGGTAGGACAGCCGCTGGCCGGGGTTCACGACGATCCGCTTGACCTGGTAGCCGTCGCCACGGTCGAGGCGGTACCACGCGCCCCAGGGCCGTTGGTCGGATTCCATGTCGTGCATCTCCCCTGTTGGCGAACCGGTCGAACGAGTTTCAGCCGGCGCCCGCGGAAGCTGCTCGGATCAGCGGCGGGTGAGCGAGGTCAGCGCGGGCTTGACGTCAGCAAGGTAAACCAAAGCGGCCACCGTGAGGGCGAGATTGATGAGGTTCAGGGGTGAGCCCGCGAGCACGATCTGGGCCACCACGCCGAGTCCGAGGATGATCGTCCAGGCCGCCTTGTTGAGCTTGCCGGCGGCGCGATAGGCCTCGTCGGAGAACCTCAGCGCGTTGACGAACGCGAAAATCTTGACCGCGAGCAGGACGATCTCGATCACCAGCATGGTGATCCCCTCGACCGCGAAGACGTTGAACACGGTCCTCAGCCTACCTGGACATGACGGAGCCCCCGAGGGCTTTGCCGCTCAGGGGCTCCGTGTCCGGTGGTGCCGGAGGTCGATCAGTCGCCGACCTTCTCGGCAGCGTCCACGACGGCGCTGGCCGCCGAGGAGGCGGTCTTGCGGGCCGAGGTGGTGGTCGCCTTGGCGCTGCTGCGGGTGGCAGCGGTGCGCTTCTTGGTGGCGGTGGTGCTCCGCTTGGCGGCGGTGGTGGTCTTCTTGGCCGCCTTGGCACCCTGGGTCTTGGTGGTCTTGGCCTTGGTGACGGTCGTCTCGGCGGACTTCACGGTGGCCTTCGGTCGACGGCTGGCGACGGATCCGACCCACGAGGATCTCACCGCGCTTGACCAGGTCGGCGTAGGTGTCGGTCGCCGTTCCCTGGACCCGGGTCGGGACGGCGAGCGCCTCGGCCTGCAGGGCGGCGACAAGCTTCTCGATCGCCGCGCGACGCGCCTTGGCGTCCTTGGTCAGGCTCTCCACAGAGGTGCTGACGAACGCCTGCGGCTCGAACGAGCCCACGTTCTTCTGCACGTCCGCGAGGCGCTTCTGCAGGTCGGCGACGCTGCTGCGGACGACGCCCACGGCGAGGTCGGTGGCGCCCACGGCGGCCTCGAGGGCCTGGGTCTGCACGGTCTTGATGTCGAACTTGGCCTTGGCCATGTCCTGCTCCTTTGCTTCGGGGTTCGGGTGGTCGTTGCTGGGTCTGCGTGGATCTGCTGGGCGGTCAGGCGCCCCGGGCGTCCAGGTCGGGCCGGTCCTCGTTGAGGGCCAGGAACGACGAGTAGACGTCCAGCAGCGACTGCTTCTGGCGCTCGCTGAGCCCGGTGTCGTTGAGGACGGCCAGCTCGACCGATCCCCCGACGCCGTCCTCGGGGCTGATGATCCCCGCGCGGATGTAGAGCTGCTCGGCGGAGATCCGCAGCGCCTTGGCGATCTGTTGCAGCACCTCGGCAGAGGGCCTGCGCAGTCCGCGCTCGATCTGGCTCAGGTAGGGGTTGGAGACGCCGACCTGCTCCGCGAGCTGCCGGAGGGACAGCCGCGATGCAGTGCGCTGCTCCCTCAGGTAGTCGCCGAGCGACCCGACGGTCTTCCCGACCTTGCTCTTTGCCATGCCCTCCATCTTGCTAACTGTTGTTAGCAAAAGCAAACTGAGGCGGGGTGATCCGAGTCACGCCGATGGTGAAGAGGCCTGAAAAATAAGGAAGATTACGGCCGCCACGCTGCTAACAAGCAGCATGCAGCTGGATCGCTAACAGCTGGCGAACGTCAGAAGCAGGCGCGGATCTCGCCGACCGCCACACCGCCGCCGAGCAGCTCGACGCGTCCCGTGGCCCGGACCGCGTTGGTGTCGACGCCCGGTCCGATGTCGGCGCCGCTGCGTCTCAGTGCCGCCGCCATCAGCACCGGCCGCACCCGCGGATAGCCGTCGTCGGCCTTGAGTGCGAACGCCCGGCCGTCGGCCAGGGCGACGGCGTAGCAGGCCTCGGCACCGGCCTTGCCGATCGCGCCGGGGATGGCGGTCAGCAGGGCCCGCTCGTCGCGCGTCGTGCCCGAGGCGTACGCCGGATGGGCGCGGATCGCGTCGGCCACCCGGCGCTCGGGACCTTCGGTGGCGACGGCCAGCGCTCGGAAGCCTCCGGCCAGCCCCGTGAGCGAGGCCGAGAGCAGCGGGGCGCCACAGCCGTCGACGGCCACGACGGCGACCGGCTCGCCGGTCAGCTCGGCGAAGGTCTCGATGATGGCCCGCTGGAGCGGGTGGTCCGGCTCCCGGTAGGTGGCGACGTCCCAGCCGTTGACGACACACGTGAGCAGCATCGCGGCGTGCTTGCCCGAGCAGTTCATCAGCACCGGGGTGCGCTGGCCCCCGCGCCTGATGACGGCCTCGCGGGCGTCGTCGTCGAGCGGGTAGTCAGGCGGTGTTTGCAGCGCGTCCTCGCCCAGCCCGGCGACCGCGAGGATGCGCCGTACGCCATCGATGTGGAAGTCCTCACCGGAGTGCGAAGCGCAGGCCAGGGCGAGCAGCTCCGGCTCGAGGTCGAGACCGAGGCGGACCATGCCCAGCGCCTGGAGAGGCTTGTTGCAGGAGCGCGGCAGGATCGGCACGGCCACCTCGCCGACCGACCAGTCGACGGCCCCGTCGGTGTCGAGGGCGACCACCGAACCGTGGTGGTGACCCTCCACGAAGCCGGAGCGCACGATCTCGGCGACGACCGGCAATGACATGCGGGCCACGCTAGCGGGGGCATTGCCTCGGCTGCCGACCGGTGGAACCCTCGTCCCGTGCGGATCCTCGTCGCCAGCACCGCCAACGACGGTCACTTCGGCCCGCTCCTGCCCGTCGCCCGCGCGTGCGTCGCGGCCGGGCACGAGGTGCGGGTCGCCGCGCCGAAGTCGTACGCCGCCTCCGTGACCTCAGCCGGGTTCGCCCACGAGCCCTTCGCCGACGCGCCACCGGAGCTCATCGGCCCCGTCATGGGACGGCTGCCGACGCTCGGCTTCGACGAGGCCAACGAGACGGTGATCCGGGACGTGTTCGGGCGGATCGACGCCCAGGCAGCGCTGCCTGCCGTCACCGCCATCATGGAGGCGTGGCACCCCGACGTCGTGCTGCGCGAGCCGGCCGAGCTGGGTTCCCTGGCCGCGGCCGAGCGGGCGGGCGTCCCGCATGCCCAGGTGGCCATCGGCATGCTCGAGGTCTGCGACCTGTTCGCCCGACTGGTCCCCGAGCCGTTGGCCGAGCTGGACCGACTGGCCGGGCTGCCTGACGGCCGGTCCGCCCGGGCGCTGGCCGAGGAACCGGTGCTGACCTCGGTCCCCGAGGTGCTCGACCGCGCCGCGGGCGACGGCGCCATGGCCGGGCCGACCGACGTCCGGCGATTCCGCGACCCCGGGCTCGTCGCCCCGCCCGGCGACCTGCCACCGTCGTGGGGCGACCCCGACCATCCCTTGGTCTACGTCACGTTCGGCTCCGTCACCGGCTCGCTGCCGCCGTTCGCGGGAGTGTTTCGCGAGGCGCTCGACGCGCTGGCCGACCAGCGAGTCAGGGTGTTGATGACGGTCGGGCGCCGGGTCGACCTCGAGGCCCTTGGACCGTTGCCCGGCAACGCCCACGTCGCGCCGTGGTGGCACCAGGCCGGCCTGCTGCCGCACGTCTCGGCGGTCTTGGGGCATGGCGGCTTCGGGACGACGATGGGGGCGCTCGCCGCGGGTGTGCCGCAGGTCGTGGCGCCGATCTTCACTTCCGACCAGGTCGTCAACGGGCGGCACGTCGCGGCCGTGGGCGCCGGCGTGGTCGTCGAACCCGGCCCTGACGTCGTCACCCGCGGCGCCGCGGCGCTGACCGGCGTCCTCGACGACCCGTCGTACGCGTCGGCCGCACGCGTGGTCGCGGCCGCGATCGCGGACCTGCCCGGGCCGGAAGAGACAGTTCCGGGCCTCGCCGCGCTGGCCAGCGACACGTGAGGCGCGGGCCGCACTCGTAGGGTGGCCCCGTGGAGGCGGTGATCAGGACCCGGGGCCTGACCAAGGACTACGGGTCCGTGCTCGCCCTCGACGACCTGTCCCTGGACATCGAACCCGGCATCACCGGGCTCGTCGGTGCCAACGGCGCCGGGAAGTCGACGCTGATCAAGGTGCTTCTCGGCCTGGTGTCCCCGACCGCCGGCACCGCCGAAGTGCTGGGCCTCGACATCGCCGGCGAGGCGGCCGGCATCCGGGCCCGCGTCGGCTACCTGCCCGAGCACGACTGCCTGCCGCCCGACGTCAGCGCCAGCGACTTCGTGGTGCACCTGGCGATGATGTCGGGCCTGCCTCGGGTCGCGGCCCGCGAACGTGCGGCGGAGGTGCTGCGGCACGTGGGGCTGGCCGAGGAGCGCTATCGCCCGATGGGCGGCTACTCCACCGGCATGAAGCAGCGCGCCAAGCTGGCTCAGGCGCTGGCCCACGACCCGAAGCTGGTCATGCTCGACGAACCCACCAACGGGCTCGATCCCGCCGCTCGCGACGACATGCTGGGGCTGGTGCAGCGGATCGGCCAGGACTTCGGTATCTCGGTGCTGGTCACCTCCCACCTGCTCGGCGAGCTCGAACGAGTCAGCGACCACGTGGTGATCCTCGACGGCGGGCGGCTGCTGCGGGCCTCCCGCACGGACGACTTCCTCGACGCCACGGGGACGCTGCTGGTGGAGGTCCTCGGCGACGACGCGCAGGACCGGATGGGGCGCGCGCTGACCGCGGCCGGCGTACCGACCCGCCCCCGTGGCGGCCTGCTCGCGCTCGATCCGACCCCCGCCGACCTCGGCACCGACCTGCACGACCTGGTCCGCGACACCGCCCTGGAGCTGGGGCTCGGCCTGGTGCGCATCCAGGCCGACCACCGCCGGATCGAGGACGTGTTCGCCGACGACGCCACGACATCCGCGGCCGCCGTAGGAGGACCCGATGCCTGACGTCCCGCGCACCGGCGCGATCTACGACCTCGGCTACCGACCGTACGACGGCCCCCGCGCCGGCGGCGGCGCGATCGCCTTCGCGCTGTTCCTCAGCGGTCTGCGCAACGCCTTCGGCCTCGGCCGGTCCGGCAAGTCGAAGGTGCTGCCGTTCCTGCTGCTGGGGATCAACCTGCTGCCGGCGGTGATCATCATCGGCGTGATGGTCCTGGTCGGCCTCGACGAGCTGCCCATCGACTACGCCCGCTACGCATCGGCGGTCAGTCAGTTCCCGCTGAGCATCTTCGTCGCCGCGCAGGCGCCGGTGCTGTTCTCACGCGACATCCGGCACGGCTCGATCGCGCTCTACCTGGCCCGCCCGCTGTCGTCGGCGGCGTACGCCGTCGCCCGCTGGGCCTCGCTGCTCGCCGCGACGCTGGTCTTCCTCCTGGTTCCGATCGTGGCGCTCTACGTCGGCGCGGTGCTCAGCGAGCTGGACTTCACCGAGCAGACCGAGGGCGCCGCCAAGGCCGTGCTGCTGGCCGTGCTGCTGGCGCTCATGCTCACCGGGATCGGCGGCCTGATCGCGTCGGTGTCGGTGCGGCGCGGCTTCGCGGTGGTGGGCACGATCGCCGTGCTGCTGCTGGGCAACGGCGTGGTCACGGCGATCCAGGGCATCTCCGAGGAGCAGGGTGAGTCCGGTGTCGGCGAGGTCGCGGGGCTGTTCTCGCCGTACTCCCTCTACCGCGGCGGGATGGCCGCGCTCACCGACAACCTCGCCATCACCCCGCCGACCGGCGCTGCCATGACGGCGGCGTACTTCGTCGTGATGGTCCTCGTCGCCGCCGCGGGCCTCGCGGGCATCGTGCTGCGCTACCGACGGCTGGCGGGCCGGTGAAGAAGACATGAGCACGATCACCCTCGACGCGGTGAGCCGCTGGTACGGCAACGTGGTCGCGGTCAACGGCATCAGCATGACCGTCGGGCCCGGCGTGACCGGCCTGCTCGGCCCCAACGGCGCGGGCAAGACCACTCTGATCGCGCTGATGGCCGGCTTCCTGTCGCCGTCGGCCGGCACGGTCACCCTCGACGGGCAGCAGATCTGGCGGCACACGGACATCTACCGGACCGTCGGCCTGGTGCCCGAGCGCGAGATCAGCTTCGGCTACCTCACCGGCCGCCAGTTCGTGGTGGCCAACGCCGAGCTGCACGGGCTCGCCGACCCGGGCGCCGCCGCAGAGCGAGCGCTGTCCATCGTGGAGATGAACGAGCCGGCGGCGCGCCGGATCGACACCTACTCCAAGGGCATGCGTCAGCGGGTCAAGCTGGCCTCGGCGCTGGTGCACGACCCGGGAGTGCTGCTGCTCGACGAGCCGTTCAACGGCGTCGACCCGCGCCAGCGGCTGCACCTGATGGGTCTCCTCCAGCGGATGGGAGCCGATGGCCGGACCGTCCTGTTCAGCTCCCACATCCTCGAGGAGGTCGAGCAGGTCGCCCGTCAGATCGAGGTGGTGGTCTCCGGGCGGCACGCCGCGTCGGGCGACTTCGGTGAGATCCGGCGGCTGATGATCGACCGGCCCGTGCAGTACGTCGTCGTCAGCGACGACGACCGCCGGCTGGCGAGCGTCCTGATCGCCGAGCCCTCGGTGGTCGCGGTGGCGCTGCGCCCGCGCGGTGGCGTCGACGTGTCGGTCTCAGACCTCGGCTCCTTCGCTGTGCGACTCCCCCGGCTGGCCCACGACTCGGGCGTGCGGCTGCTGGAGCTCACCCCCACCGACGAGTCGCTCGAGAGTGTCTTCGCCTACCTGGTGGCGGGGTGAGCACCCGATGAACCCCACCATCGTGCGGCTCTCCGCCCAGGCGCTGCTGGGCAGGCGCCGGGGGCTGGTCCTGGTACTGATCCCGGCGCTCGTGGTGGCGCTGGCAGTCGTCATCCGGGCGCTGACCAGCGAGGGCGTCGGCTACGAGATCGTGGACACCGTCGGCTTCGCGCTGGCGCTGCCGCTGGTCGCGCTGCTCGCTGCCTCGGCCGTGCTCGGTCCCGAGATCGACGACGGGTCGATCGTCTATCTGCTCGCCAAGCCCGTGCCCCGGCACGTCATCGCTTTCAGCAAGTACGCCGTCGCGTGGCTCGCCACGCTGGCGCTGGGCGCTTTCCCGCTGCTCGTCGCGGGGCTGGTGCTCGACGCCTCGGACCCCGGCCACGCGGTCGGCTGGGGCGTGGCCGGGGCCGTGTCGGGGACGGCGTACACGGCGCTCTTCCTGGCGCTGGCCGCGCTGACCCGCCACGCCGTGGTGGTCGGGCTGCTGTTCGTGCTCCTCTGGGAGGGCCTGCTGGGTGGCCTGCTGCCGGGCATCCGGTGGCTCGACGTCGGCGCGTGGGGCACCCAGGTCGGAGCCTCGGTCAGCGACGCCCTGGACGCCACTCCAGGCACCGGACTGGCATACGCCCTCATCGCCGCCGCGCTGGTCACGGTGGCGTCGGTGTGGTTTGCGGGCGACCGGCTGCGCTCGTTCACCCTCCGCGGCGACGAATAGCGGGCGAGCACAGCAGTGCGCAAAGGCCGGGTGCCGGAGTGCCCGGCTGGCAGGATGGAACACATGGAGGATCGCGCCGACGCCAGCGACCTGATCCCCCTCTCCACGCGGGTGCACCTGAGCCACGCGGTCGTGGAGTCGCTCGCCCGCGAGGCAGGCGTGGACCTGCTCCACATCAAGGGCCCGGCCCTCCTCCCCGGACTGCGTGCGCCCGGACGCGGGAGCTCGGACGTCGACGTCCTCGTCCGCCCCGGGCACGTCGAGCGCCTCGAGGCCACCCTGGCCCGGCACGGCTGGGAGCGCCGGTCGGGCTTCGACACCGGCTCTGCTTTCCAGCACGCGGCCAACTGGTTCCACGGCAACTGGGGATATGCCGACGTGCATGCCACCTGGCCGGGGCCGAAGGTGCGGCCCGACCAGGTGTACGCCGAGCTCGCGGCCGGCGACCTGACCCAGGAGATCGCACACGTCAGCTGCCGGGTGCCCAACCGGATCGGCCAGATCCTGATCCTGGTCCTGCACGCGGCCCGCACCACCGGAGGCGGCAACGACCTCCCCCTCGCCTGGGACGCCATCACCGACGAGGAGCGCTCCGAGGTGCGGGCGATGGCCGCCCGGCTGCGGGCCGAGACCGCCCTCGCGGCAGGCCTCGGTGAGCTCGACGCGATCGTCGGGGATCCCACTGCCGACCTGTGGCGCTACTACTCCCGAGGCGGCTCCCGGCTAGACGAGTGGCGGGCCCGGTGGCGCGCCGCGCCGACCCGGCGCGAGGCCGTCCGTGTGGTCGCGAGCGCGATCACGGTCAACCGCGACCATCTGTGGATGGAGCTGGGCCGGCCACCCACCCGACGGGAGGTCGCGGCCGCCCAGCTGCACCGCGCGCGAGTGCTCGGCCGTGAGCTGGCCACGGCCTCCGGCAAGCGCCTCGCTCGCGTCGTCCGCATCGGCCGGTCGTGACCACCCAGACCTTCACGCTCGCCGACGACGTGGCGTGGCTCGACATGACCGAGGACGAGGAGGTCGTCTACGCGACCAGACTTCCGGACGGTCCGCCGGTGGTGCTGCGGGCCACCGGAAGGCTGATCTTCACCGCGGCGGCCGCCGGAGGCACCTTGGACGTCATCCTCGAGCGCGTCGCCGCGGCCACCGAGATGGACCCCGACACCATCCGCGACGAGGTGACCGCCTTCGTCGCCCACCTGGTGACCCTCGGGCTGCTGGCCCGGCGCTGACGGCCGCGGGTCGACCCCGGTGGCAGGATGAGCGCGTGCCGAACCCTCCCCAGCACTACCCGCTGCCGCGAGAGCTCGACGACCTGGAACTGCTGGTGTCGGGGGCGTTTGCCCCGGTCACCCGCTTCGACGAACCCGGCTCCCCCGTCACGCTGACCCGCCCGGACGGGCTGGTCGACCAGCCGGTGCTCGAGCTGGTCGATCCCGAGGGCCTGCCGTTGGCCAGGGTCGCCGCCGACGGGTCGGTCGAGTCGCTCACCGCCGCCCAGCACGGGCCGTTCCGCCGCCTCTACCTGACGCCCGCCCAGACGCGCGAGCAGCACACGGGCGCGACTTTCGTGCCGGTCACCGACGCACTCGACGAGGACCAGATCGCCCGCCTCGCGGAGGTCGACGGCCGGGTGGTGCTGGTCGCGCTGGTCGGCCACGGCACGCCCGCCCTCTCGCCGGTGGGCCTGCTGCGCGCGAGCCTCGCGGCGGCGCACCGGCTCGCCGACGCCGCTGTGGTCGCCGTACCGCTGGCGTCGCACGACGATCCTGAGACCGACCACGAGCTCGGGGTCCGGGTCGTCGGGGCGTACGCCGGCGGCGACCTCGTCCTCGGCCTCGCCGACGACGACTCCGAGGCGCCGTTGAGCGACGAGATCGCCGCGATCGTCGACTTCGACCGGCCCCCGCCGGGCGAGCAGGGCGTGGTGCTGTTCTTCACCGGCCTGTCGGGGAGCGGCAAGTCGACGCTGGCCCAGGCCGTCATGGACCAGCTGCTCGAGGAGGGCAGCCGGACGCTGACCAGCCTCGACGGCGACGTGGTGCGCCGCAACCTGAGCGCTGGACTGACCTTCTCCCGGGAGGACCGCGAGACCAACATCCGGCGGATCGGCTGGGTGGCCGCCGAGGTGGCCCGCCACGGCGGGGTGGCGGTGTGCAGCCCGATCGCGCCGTTCGACCAGACCCGGCGCCAGGTGCGCACGATGGTCGAGGACGCTGGAGGTGCGTTCTACCTGGTGCACGTGGCGACTCCCCTCGAGGAGTGCGAGCGCCGCGACCGCAAGGGCCTCTACGCCAAGGCCCGGCGCGGGGAGATCCCTGACTTCACGGGCATCTCCTCGCCCTACGAGGAGCCCGACGACGCGGCGTTGCGGATCGACACCACGGGGCGCACCATCGAGGACTGCCGCGACGAGGTGCTCGCCGAAATTCGTCGTTACCAGTTGATTCAGTAGAGTTTGGCGCGTTTGCGTCGCTAGCCCCTCTGGCCAGCAAGGACCCCATGCACGACCTGATCACCGTCACCTTCTTCTCGATCCTGGCCGCCGGATTCTTCGTCGGCGTCGTGGTCGGGCTGACCGGCATGGGCGGCGGCGCGCTGATGACTCCCGCGCTGATCTTCCTCGGCGTCGGCGACGCGGCGACGGTCGTCACCGCTGACCTGACGGCCGCCGCGGTCTACAAGACCGGCGGCGCGATCGTGCACCAGCGCGAGGGGTCACCCAACCTGGAGCTGGCCAAGTGGCTGATCCTCGGCTCGGTGCCGATGGCCCTGCTCGGACCCCACCTGGTGGCGTACTTCACCGACCCCGAGGACCTCGACCACGTACTCAAGATGTGCATCGGCTTCGCGCTGCTGCTGGCCGCGGCGACGTACGCCCTGCGGCTCTACATCAACCTTCGCCGGGTGCGCAGCGGTGCTCCCCCGGGCGATGAGAACCCGAAGATCCGAGTCATCCCCACCGTGCTGGTCGGGGCGCTCGGCGGCCTGCTCGTCGGTGTCACCAGCGTCGGCTCGGGCTCGGTCATCATGATCGCCCTGCTCATGCTCTACCCCGGACTGGCCGCCGTGCGGCTCGTCGGCACCGACCTCGTGCAGGCGGTGCCGCTGGTGCTGGCCGCCGCGATCTCCAACATCGCCCTGCACGGCCTCGACTGGTCGGTGACGATCCCGCTGATCATCGGCTCGGTGCCCGGCACCCTGATCGGCAGCAAGATCGCACCGCGCGTGCCGCAGTCGTTCATCCGGCGAGGCATCGTGATCGTGCTCACGATGTCGGGCGTCGCGCTGCTCGACAAGGCGGGCTGGGGCCCGTTGGGCTCGGGTGAGGACGAGACCCACCCCATCCTCATCGGGGTCATCGGGCTGGCCATGCTGGTCGTCGTCCCGTTCGTCTGGGGTCTGCTCCGCCGCCAGCAGGGGCTGCCGATGTTCGGCGCCCCGACCGTGGCCGAGCTCGAGGACCCCGTGTACGACCGCGGGCCGTACCGCTCGGGGTGACCGTCCGCACACCCACGACGATTGGCGAGGCCCCCCCGCCCCACCGCTAGCATGCAGGGGACCAAGAGGCTCCCGAAACCGATGAGCGCAAGGACGACCACCACCCGATGACCGCACCTGCCACCCACGCCGACTACCAGCTGAGTCAGCTCGACCAGCTGGAGGCGGAGTCGATCCACATCTTCCGTGAGGTCGCCGCCGAGTTCGAGAAGCCGGTCCTGATGTTCTCGGGCGGCAAGGACTCCATCGTGATGATGCGGCTGGCCGAAAAGGCCTTCTACCCCGCCAAGATCCCGTTCCCGGTCCTGCAGATCGACACCGGCTACGACTTCCCCGAGGTCCTCGAGACCCGTGACATGTGGGTCAACCGCCTCGGCGTCCGCCTGGTCGTGGCCAGCGTCGAGCAGGCCATCGCCGACGGCGTGGTCATCGACGACGGCAAGACCAGCCGCAACCGGATGCAGACCGGCACCCTGCTCCACGCGATCGAGGAGAACGGCTTCACCGCGCTGTTCGGCGGTGGTCGGCGCGACGAGGAGAAGGCCCGCTCAAAGGAGCGCGTCTACTCCCACCGCGACGAGTTCGGCCAGTGGGACCCCAAGATGCAGCGGCCCGAGCTGTGGAGCCTCTACAACGGTCGGATCCACGCCGGCGAGCACATGCGGATCTTCCCGATCTCCAACTGGACCGAGCTCGACGTGTGGGACTACCTCGGCCGTGAGGGCGTCGAGCTCCCGTCGATCTACTTCTCCCACCGGCGCCGCGTCTTCGAGCGCGACGGCATGCTGATGTCGGAGAGCGAGCACAACCCGCTGCGTCCCGGCGAGACCATCGAGGAGCGCACCGTCCGCTTCCGCACGGTCGGCGACATCACGCTGACCGGCTGCGTCGAGTCCGACGCCGACACGATCGAGAAGATCATCGCGGAGGTCGCGGTCGCCCGGATCACCGAGCGCGGCGCCACCCGTGGCGACGACCGGTTCTCCGAGGCGGCCATGGAAGACCGCAAGAAGGAAGGCTACTTCTGATGGACCTGCTCCGCTTCGCCACTGCGGGCTCCGTCGACGACGGCAAGTCGACCCTCATCGGCCGGCTGCTCTACGACTCGAAGTCGATCTTCGCCGACCAGCTCGAGGCCGTCGAGGCCACCAGCGTCTCGAAGGGCCACGAGTACACCGACCTGTCGCTGCTGACCGACGGCCTGCGCTCCGAGCGCGAGCAGGGCATCACCATCGACGTGGCCTACCGCTACTTCGCGACGCCGGCCCGCAAGTTCATCATCGCCGACACACCGGGCCACGTGCAGTACACCCGCAACATGGTCACCGGCGCCTCCACGGCCGACTTGGGCCTGGTGCTCGTCGACGCCCGCCAGGGGCTGACCGAGCAGTCGCGACGGCACGCCGTACTGCTCTCGCTGCTGCGGGTCCCGCACCTCGTGCTGTGCGTCAACAAGATGGATCTCGTCGACTGGTCGCAGGAGGTCTACGAGAAGATCCACCACGAGTTCACGCAGTTCGCGACCAAGCTCAACATCCCCGACCTCGAGGTCATCCCGATCTCGGCGCTGGCCGGTGACAACGTCGTCAACCGCGGCGAGAACTCGCCCTGGTACCACGGCCCGACGCTCATGCACCACCTCGAGCACGTGCACGTGGCCTCCGACCGCGACCTGGTCGACACCCGCTTCCCTGTCCAGTACGTCGTGCGGCCCAAGTCCGACGCCCACCACGACTACCGTGGCTACGCCGGGATGGTCGCCGGCGGCGTGCTCAAGCCCGGCGACGAGGTGGTGGTCCTGCCGAGCGGGATGACGTCCACCATCGAGGGCATCGACATGTTCGACCAGGAGATCAGTGAGGCGTTCCCGCCCATGTCGGTCACGGTCCGCCTCGCCGACGACGTCGACGTCTCGCGCGGCGACATGATCGCCCGGGTCAAGAACGCCCCGACGCCGAGCCAGGACATCGACGCGATGGTCTGCTGGATGACCAACGCCCCGCTGAAGCCGCGGGCCAAGCTGGCGATCAAGCACACCACCCGGATGGCTCGGGCGCTGGTCAAGGACCTCCAGTACCGCCTCGACGTCAACACCCTGCACCGCGACCAGGACACCAAGGAGCTCGGTCTCAACGAGATCGGCCGGGTCCAGCTGCGTACCACCGTGCCGCTGCTGTGCGACGCCTACGCCCAGAACCGCACCACGGGTTCGTTCATCCTCATCGACGAGGCCACCGGCGTCACCGTCGGCGCGGGGATGATCATCAACGCGAGCTGAGGTTCAGCCTGCCGGCACGTAGTGCCGGTACTCCACGGTGAACGTCGCGATGTCGTAGTCGTTCTCCTCGGAAGTCGACACGCTCCAGGTGACCGGCTTCTGGGCGTCGGGCAGGTACGGGTAGTGAGCGAGGTCGACGGGCTCCCATGAGGTCGTGACCGAGACGTCGCCCGGACCCACGGTCAGCTCGTCGAAGCGGGCGATGTCGGTGTCCCCAGGTGTCGTGGGCCCTCCGGTCGCTGTGACGCGGAAGGCGTCCACCGGCGCCGGCGTGACAGGTGGCGCGGCTCCGAAGTGACGCACGGCCGCGTAGCCGAAGCTGCACGGTTGCAGGAAGCTGAGCCCGCCCGGGAACCGCTGGCTGGCCACCGGTCCGCAGACCTCACCGCAGCCGTTGCACGCAGGATCGTAGACGGGCCCGGGGCCGGACTCCGCAGAGGCGGCCGGAATCGTCGAGGTCCAGATCTGCTCGATCAGCTGCTCGGACGACACTGCGACCGTACGCCGGATGATGCGGCTGTTGCCCGCCTCGTCGGTCACTTTGACCCGGAGCCGGTAGTCCCCGGAGGGAAGGGCATGGTCGTTGCCGTCGCGGGCGGTCCACGAGAAGCGCTGGCGGTAGCCGGAGTGGACGGCGTCGAAGACCCGTTCGCCGTCGGGGCCCGTGATCCTCAGCCGGGTGGACAGGCGGATGGGGCGGTCACCGTAGTAGTAGCCGTACAGCCGCTCCTCCTCGGAGTCCCCCTCCCGCACGTAGGCCACGGCCAGGCTGTCCACGACCGCCGTGGCCGCGGGGTATACGACGGGACGGCTGAGAACGAGTCGCCCGGCATCGGGCTTGCTGACCGCCTTGGCGCTGGCGCCGACCCTGCCGGTCCGGCCATCGCCCCGGGCCCGGACCACGGCGTGGTAGGGGCCATCGGGCTGGAGATGTCCGGCGCTGGAACGGCCGTTCCAGCGCCACATGTGACGACCTGCCGCCAGCACACCGAGGCTCTCGCGCTTGACCACGTCCCCGTCACGGGCGCGGACCAACACACTCACGTAGGCCCGGTGGTCGAGCCGGAACACGACGCGGAACCGGTCGGAGACCCCGTCGCCGTTGGGGGAGAAGAACTTGTCGTGGGCGATGAGCTTGACCAGCGCGCCCGCGTGCGCCGCGAGCGCGCCCGGCGTCGGCACGGTGACGAGCAGTCCTAGGAGCAGAGCCCCGATACTGGTGCGGGCCGCAACGGCAAGCGAGATCCTCATGCCCGTATGACGCTGCAACCTCACTTCAGGTTCGGTCGGACGTGCAGGCCCACCTCGGGGTCGACGACGACCTCCTGACCGGCGGGCAGGCCGTCGGCGTCGAGCACCGCCTCGAGGTCGACGTTGCGCTTGACCAGCGCAAGGGCGATGGGGCCGAGCTCGTGGTGGCGCGCGGAGCTGCCGACGAACCCGACGACGCGGCCGTCGAGCAACAAGTCGGTGCCGGCGCGAGGCAGCCGGTTGGCGGTGCCGTCGAGGTGGAGCATCGTCAGCCGACGGGGCGGGCGGCCAAGGGTGTGCACGCGGGCGACGGTCTCCTGGCCGCGGTAGCAACCCTTGTCCAGGTGGACCGCCGGGCCGATCCAGCCGGCCTCGTTGGGGATCGTGCGGTGGTCGGTGTCGATGCCGAGCCGCGGCTCGCCGCGGGCGATCCGCAGGGCCTCGAACGCCCACATGCCGCAGGGCTGGCCGGCCGCCGCGGCGTAGGCCTCCAGCCGGTCGCGGGGCACCAGGTCGTACGCCGACCCGGGGTCGGTGTCAGCCACCGGTCGCCAGGCGACGGCGAGTTCGCCGGTGACGAGCGAGACCTCCACCCGGGTCATGAAGCGCATCCGGTCGAGGAACTCCACGAGTGCTGCGCCCCGACCGGGCTCGGTGTGCGCGGTGAACGCCTCGCCGTCGTCGACGCCGGTGAAGGCGTGCTCGACGTGCCCCTGAGGGCTGAGGATCAGGGCCTCGGTCCATTGGTCGGCCGGCAGGTCGAGGAAGTACTGGGTGGTCAGCGAGTGCAGCCACGTCAACCGTTCGGGCCCGCTGACTCGCACGACGTCGCGATGGGAGAGGTCGACGAAGCCGTCGTAAGCCTCGAGCGTGCGCTGCTCGCCGGTGAACGAGCCGTAGTGCGCGGCCACGCCGGCATCGATCCCGTCGCCGGCGACGGCGTCGGGGAGGCCGAGCAGCGGGCTGGTCATGAGGCCCCTGTCGTCTCGGTCGACCCTGCCGTCTGGGAGCACTCCACGCACTCGCCGAACACGGTCAGGTGGCCCACGTCGACCGCGAAGCCGTGCTCGGCGCGCAGGCCGTCGGCGAGGGGTTGCAGCATGTCTGGTGCAACCGAGACCACGCGCTGACAATTCCGGCAGACGAGGTGGAAGTGCTCGTGGTCGGTCACCGAGTGGTAGGTCGGTGCCCGGTCGCTGAGGTGTGCGTGCCGGACCAGGCCGAGGTCCTCGAGGACTTCGAGGGTGCGGTAGACGGTCGAGGCGTTGATGGCAGCGGAGTGCGTGTGCACCTCGCCCAGCACCTCGTCGGGCGTGGCGTGGCCGAGCTTCTCGACGGCGGCCAGGATGAGCTCGCGTTGGGGCGTCAGCCGGTAGCCGCTGCCCTTGAGGCGGGTCCGGAGGTCCTCCCCCTCGCCGTGCGGGTGCGGCTCGGGCGCGCTCATCCGGCACCACCGGCGCGCTGGAGTCGCGCCCAGAGGTGGGGCTGGATCTCCTGCCCCATGGCAGCCATGTCGTAGGCGTAGAGGAGGTCGCCGTCGACGTAGCCGTAGAGCCGCTTGCCGGCGGCGTACGCCTTGGCAGTCGCGGTGCGGGCAACCGTGTCGGTGACCATCTCGAAGCGCGGCTGGTCGGGGTGGATCTCGCCGTGCCAGATCTCCACGAAGCCGGTGTTGTGGCTCATCACCACCTCGACGGAGCGGTCGGCCTGGGGCCGCAGGAAGCCGGTCTCCTGGGCGGCCTCGCGGATCACGACGCCGTCGTCGTCGACGATCCAGGCACGGCTCAGGTAGTGGATGAAGGGCCGGCCGTCTTGTTGGAAGATGACCTCCTGCCCGAACTGGAACGCGTCGATCGTCGGGTAGTCGCCGTGCCCGTTGCCGCGCCAGGTCCCGATCAGCCAGGCGAGCGGCGCGCACAGCTCGTGGATGTTCTCCGGGATCTCGAACGGCATGCGGCGAGTCTAGTGTTGAGGAATGACTCGCCGACTCGTCGTCAAGGTGACCTGCGGGGCCGAGGACGCAGAGCGTTGCAACCAGGCGTTCACGGTCAGCGCCGCCGCGGTCGCGGCGGGTGCCGACGTCGGGCTGTGGCTGACGGGCGAGGCCGCCTGGTTCGCGGTCCCGGGACGGGCCCAAGCGTTCGACCTGCCACTGGCCGCGCCACTGGCGGACCTACTGGCGGCCGTCGTCGCGGGTGGCCAGGTCACGGTCTGCACCCAGTGCGCGCAGCGCCGCGGCATCGTGGCCGAGGACTTGGTGGAGGGCGTGCGCATCGCAGGTGCCGCAACCTTCGCCGAGGAGATCCTCGTCGACGGCGTCCAAGCGCTTGTCTACTGACGCCGACCGGTCAGCGATCCTTCACGCCGAGCAGCTCCCGGGCCTCGGCGGTGGTCATGGGGGTGCGCTGGGCCAGCGCGCCGATGGCGACCGCCCGCTCCACCAGCTGGGCGTTGCTCTCCACGGGTACGCCGCGGCTGATGGTCAGCACGTCCTCCATGCCGACGCGCAGGTGCCCGCCCTTGGAGAGGCTGGCCAGCATCACGGCCAGCGTTGATCTGCCGATGCCGGTGGCAGACCACGACGTGACGGAGGCGGGCAGGTCGCGGACCGACGCGACGAGCGCGTCGGCGGTGCCGTTCATGCCACCGGGCACGCCCATCACCAGGTCGACGTGCACCTTCCCGCCGTACGGCGGCCCGTACTTGTCGAGCAGCTTGGTCAGGGCGTGCACCTGGCCGAGGTCGAACAGTTCGAACTCCGGCACCACCTCGCGCTCCTGGCTGAGCTGGTAGAGGTCGCAGACGAAGGGCCACGGGTTGAGGAAGACGTCGTCGCCGAAGTTGGTGGTGCCCATCGTCAGGCTGCACGAGTCGGGCTCGGCGTCGAGCACCTTGAGCCGGACGTCGAGCGGGTCGTGCACCGAGCCGCCGGTGGAGAGCTGGACCACGAGGTCGGTGCTCTCGCGCAGCGCCACGACGGTGTCCTTGAGCCGCTGCCCGTCCAGGGTGGGCCGGTGCTCGTCGTCACGGATGTGGACGTGGATCATCGCCGCCCCCGCGGCTTCGCAGGCCACGGCGGTCGCGACGAGCTCGTCGAGCGTGGTCGGCAGCTGCGGGCAGTCGGCCTTGGCGGTCTCGGCGCCGGTCGGCGCAACGGTGATCAGCAGGCGGTCGGCGGAGATGCTCACACCCGCAATAGTGGCAGTCGGACGATCACTCCACGAAGCGGCCGGCGTTGCAGTCGGGCTGCGTGCCGTCGAGGTCGGTGAAGCCGTACTCGCGGGCCAGCACGCCGACGTCCATGGTGCGTCCGGTGAACCGGATGGCGTCGGGGTCGGCCGCCAGGGCCACCACCCCGCGGGCGCCGTAGTGCGGGGTCTCGGTCTTGCCCGCGAGCTCCTCGGCCGAGTGGTGCGCCTCCATCAGCTCGGTGCGCATCCAGCCCGGGGCCACCGCCACCACAGGGATGCCCTTCTCGCGCAGGTGGTGACCGAGCGCGTAGACCAGCCGGTTCTTGGCCGCCTTGCTCGACTCGTAAGGCAGCCAGGCCGGCGGCTCGGGCGTGTGCCAGGTGGTCGTCAGGATGATGCCCGCGCCCGCCGGACCCATCGCGTGCTTGAGCACCGTCAGGCTCGTGACGTAGTCGGAGTAGGCGCCGGCGAGCAGCATCGCCTTGAACTGTCCCAGTGGCTCGTCCCAGACCTCCTCGCCGTCGGGCTCGTCGTGCTGGTCGTGCCCGCCCCAGGCGTTGTTGACCAGCACGTCGATCCGGCCGTGGCGAGCCAGCACGTCGTCGACGAGGCGGCGTACCTGGTCGGGATCGGTGTGGTCGCAGATCACCGCCTCGGCCGAGCCGCCCTCCTCGGCGACCAGGTCGACGGTGCGCTGCACTGTCAGGTCCGGCACCTCCGTCTGCGTCTCTGCGCCCGGTCTGCTGCGCCCGGTGGCCACCACGTGTGCTCCGGCGGCCCCCAGCTCCCGGGCGACCGCCCGCCCGAGCCCGCGCGAGGCGCCCGAGACCAGCGCCACCTTGCCTTGCAGTCGCTTGTCATCGCTCATGTCGACAGCACATCACCACCGACCGACGGTCCATTGATCGCCGTTGCGGTGTCCGTTTCTGGGCCCGTTCCTGTGCCACAGTGACGCGGTGCGAGCGGTGATCCAACGAGTGCTGGGTGCCGCGGTCACCGTCGGCGACGAGACCGTGGGCGCGATCGACGGACCGGGCCTGCTGGTCTACCTCGGGGTCACCCACGACGACGGACCCCACGAGATCGCCTGGACCGCCCGCAAGATCTGGGACCTCCGGCTGCTGCGCGACGAGCAGTCGGCCTCCGACATCGGCGCGCCCGTGCTGGTGGTCAGCCAGTTCACGCTCTACGGCGACGCGCGCAAGGGCCGCCGGCCCACCTGGCAGGCCGCCGCGCCCGGCCCGGTCAGCCAGCCGGCGTACGACGCCGTGTGCGCGGAGCTCGAACGCCTCGGCGCCAACGTCCAGCGCGGCCGCTTCGGCGCCGACATGCGGGTCACGTCGGTCAACGACGGCCCGATCACCCTCGTCCTCGACACCCCCTAGCCCGCGAGTCGGCGCCAGTTCGCGCCACAAACACCCCCAGTCGGCGCCACTTCGCGCCCCAAACACCCCCAGTCGGCGCCACTTCGCGCCCCAAACACCCCCAGTCGGCGCCACTTCGCGCCACAAACACCCCCAGTCGGCGCCACTTCGCGCCACAAACACCCCCAGTCGGCGCCAAATCGCGCCACATGTACCCGAGGCTGGTGCGTCAGTTGCCGACAACTGGCGCCGACTCGCTTCATTCCATCGACAACTGGCGCCGACTCGGGGTCATCTCACCGCCAACTGGCGCCGACTCGGGGTCATCTCACCGACAACTGGCGCCGACTCGCGCATCAGACGGCGATGGCGACCTCGGCGACGGTGCCGATCTGGGCGGTCACCTTCTGGTCCACGACGGTGGACTTGGGGGCCAGGGTGCGCAGCGTCCATTCCCCGTTGCCGGCGAAGAAGCGGAAGTGGCCGCCCTCGTCGGTGGGTACCTCGGCGGTGAACTCACCGGTGCGGTCGAGCAGCCGCACGTAGGCGTTGCCGACCGGCACCTGCTGGCCGGAAGCGTCCACCCGCAGCACCGTGCCCTGGATGATCGCCTCCTTGGCGACGTTGACGCCGTCGAGCGACAGCCCACCCACGATCGCGCCGCACATCAGGCGACACCCGGCTCGTCGCCCAGGGCGACCGGCACGCCGACGAGCGAGCCGTACTCGGTCCAGGAACCGTCGTAGTTCTTCACGTTCGGCTCATCGAGCAGCTCGTGGAAGACGAACCAGGTGTGCGACGAGCGCTCGCCGATCCGGCAGTAGGCGATGGTGTCCTTGCTCCAGTCGACGCCGGCCTCGGTGTAGATCTGCTTGAGCTCGTCGTCGGCCTTGAAGGTGCCGTCGTCGTTGGCTGCCTTGCTCCACGGGACGTTGGCCGCGGTCGGGATGTGCCCCGCGCGCTGGGCCTGCTCCTGCGGCAGGTGGGCCGGGGCGAGCAGCCGGCCGGCGTACTCGTCGGGGCTGCGCACGTCGACGAGGTTCTTCACACCGATGGCCTCGACGGTCTCGTCGCGGAAGGCGCGGATGTCGAGGTTCTGGTCCTGGGCGGTGTACGACGTCGCGGCGCGGCTGGGCGTCTCGTCGGTGAGCTCGCGGCTGTCGAGCTCCCACTTCTTGCGGCCGCCGTCGAGCAGCTTGACGTTCTCGTGGCCGTAGAGCTTGAAGTACCAGTAGGCGTAGGCGGCGAACCAGTTGTTGTTGCCGCCGTAGAGCACCACGGTGTCGTCGTTGGCGACGCCGCGCGAGGACAGCAGCGCCTCGAACTGCGCCTTGTTGACGAAGTCCCGGCGGACCTGGTCTTGCAGATCGGTCGTCCAGTCGAGCTTGATGGCGCCCTTGATGTGGCCCTTGTCGTAGGACGAGGTGTCCTCGTCGACCTCGATCAGGACGACCTTGTCGGCGTCGAGGTTGTCCTCGACCCACTGGGCGCTGACGAGAGAGTTGTCGCGACTCATGGTGGTGCTCCTTGTGGTGGTGGTGACTCTGCTGCGGGAGTTGGGCTTGCAGGGAATGGACGGCGGATCAGTGGACGGACTCCGGGACCCGCGCACCCGTGGTGCGGGACTTGTTGGGGCTCAGCCGGCGCAGGAGGAGGTAGGCCTCGCACCCCAGGCAGAACCCGATCGTGGCGTTGAGCAGGGCCGCGACGAGCGCGGCGCCGGTGGCGAGCAGGCCCAGCGTGGTCACGCCCGTGACGAAGCCGACGAGCCCGATCACGGCGAAGCCGAGGCCGACCCCCTGGGCGAACCGCGGCGGCTCCGGGTCCTCGAGGTGGGCCGGCGGCCCGAGCCGAGGCCGCACCAGCGTGCGGAACACGGCCGCAACCGGTGTGCGCTGGACCCCGAGGACCACCGCGGTGCCGAAGAGCGCCGCCTGCACGGCCAGCAGGGCGATGCCCACCGGGCTGGGGGCGGTCAACAGCACCAGCACGAGTACGGCGCTCGTGACGGCCGCCGCGAACTGCTGCCCTCGCGGATCGATCTGCTTGCTCATGGCGCTCCTCGGGTCTCGAAGGTCCGGATCGCGCGGCATGGCCGCGCGCTGCCCTGGGCGGGCACGACGATCGCCTTAGTCTACAAATTCAGTAGAATTACTGTCGCGCGAGAGCGCGGCGGGCGATCGGTCAGGACATTCGACACAGCGCCGAACGCACGCGGCAGTGATCCACTGCGCGGCGTCGGGTGAGCATGGTCGAGGACATGGCCGCCACTGTAGGTGCGCCGGTCGACGTCGGAGAACTGGGTGTCTCGATATGTGGATGGTCTGTCCGCAATATGGACGCGGTGCTCCCCGAGCGGGTCACGAGACGTCCGCCAGCGCGGCAAGCACCTGGTCGCGCACGGGCAGGCCGGCCGCCCTCGACACCTCGCGTCCCGAGGGGTCGAGGATCAGCGTCGTCGGGGTGCGCAGCACCCGCAGCGCGCGCACCACCTCGAGGTGGTGCTCCGCGTCCACCTCCACGTGGGTCACGCCCGGCACCAGGTCGGTCACCTCGCCGAGCACCCGGCGGGTCGCCCGGCACGGCGCGCAGAACGCCGAGGAGAACTGCAGCAGCGTCGCTCGCTCACCCAGGGGCACCGTCACGCCCGCGGCGGCCAGCAGCGTGGAGACGGGCTCGGCGGGCGTCGTACCGGCGGCGGCGCCGCGTACCCGGCGGGTACCGCGGAAGCGGCCGTCGGTGCCGACGCGGTAGACCGCGAACCCGACCACGAAGAGCACGCAGCCGACCAGCACCCAGTCACCCGTCGTCATGCCGTGCTCAACCAGCCCCACGCCCGGAGCATTCCTGGCCGACCGGTCACTCGCGGCCGACGTACAGCGCGAGGTGGTTGCAGGACGTGCAGCGGTGCGCCAGGATCCGGTGCCGCCTGCCCGACGACATCTTGGGACGCCCGAGCCACCCGAAGGTCAGCCGCCCGGGTATCCAGCGCGCGAAGCCGGGCGCGTTCCTGCCGCCGTCCTCGATGAAGCCTTCCTCGAAGAACGTGCTCCCGCACTGAGCGCAGCGTTGCGGCCCCTTGCCCCGGTAGTCCTTCCCGACGTTCTCGGCGGACATCGGATCACCCTCCCGCGAAGGGCGGCAGGAACTCGACCGTGTCGCCGGCGCGGACCTCGACGGCACCAGCGTCCTGCGAGCCCACCGGCTGCTCGCCCACGAGGACGGAGCAGACACCCAGGACGGCCGCGAGGTTGGTGCCGGGGTGCAGGGCCACGGCGCGCTCGCGCAGCTCGGCCAACGTCACCGATCCGTCCACCGGTACGACGTCCGCCGAGACGCCCGCAGCGGCGCGGGCCGACGCCCAGTAGTGGACGTTGACGGTGCCGGGCTCCATGCCTCGGTATCCTTCCCCATCGGTCAACGTCGCCCGAGCCCGTCCGACTGCCCGCCCGCTTCCCGGGGGTTCGACCAAATGAGATCACCCCAATGAGCGCGCTGCTCCTGCTCACCAACGCCCTGCAGCCCTCTGTCGAGGTGCTGCCTGGACTGGCGCTTCTCGGACATCAGGTCAGGATCCTGCCTGCCGAGGGGAGCGCGCTGCTCGAGACGCCCGAGGTCGACCTGCTGCTCGTCGACGGTCGCCTCGAGCTGGCCCACGCGCGCGACCTGTGCCGCCTGATCCGCACGACCGGCACCGACGTCCCGGTCCTGCTGATCGTCACCGAGGGCGGACTCTCCGTGGTCGCTCACGACTGGGGCATGGACGACATCGTCCTGCACACCTGCGGGCCGGCCGAGCTCGAGGGCCGGATCAAGCTGGCCATCGGGCGGATCAGGGCCCGCCGCGAGGCCGACGACCCCGAGTCCCACGTGATCCGGTCCGGCGAGGTGGTGGTCGACGACGCGTCGTACACCGCCAAGCTCGGTGGCCGCTCCCTCGACCTGACGTTCAAGGAGTTCGAGCTGCTCAAGTACCTCGCCCAGCACCCGGGCCGGGTCTTCAGCCGCCAGCAGCTGCTGCAGGAGGTGTGGGGCTACGACTACTTCGGCGGCACCCGCACCGTCGACGTGCACGTACGCCGCCTGCGCGCCAAGCTCGGCCCCGAGAACGAGACGCTCATCGGCACGGTCCGCAACGTCGGCTACCGGTTCGTGATCCCGGCCGTCGAGAAGACCGCCACCGCCGACCTGGCGCGGGACTCCCAGGACGCCTGACGACCGTAGGGTCGATCCATGGACGACGCCTCCCTCGCGCCGCTGCGCGCGATCACCGACGCGGCAGCCGAGGCCGACGGCGCGCAGCCCCTCGACGAGGGCGCCTGGAGACGGCTGAGCAACCACGCCGACGAGCTCGAGGTCCACGTCGAGCCGGGCATCGGCATGACCGTGGTCGACGGCGAGCTCCTGCACCTCGTCGTCGACCCGACCCATCGCCGCACAGGCGTCGGCACCCGCTTGCTAGCGCGCGCTCTCGGGTCGGCCGACCACGCCTGGCAGGCCTGGTCGCACGGCGACCATCCGGGCGCGGCCCGCCTAGCAGCGGCGTTCGGGTTCGACCGCGTGCGGGAGCTCTGGGTGATGCGGAGGTCGCTGGCCGGGAGCGAGCAGCTGCCAGGCAACCTCAGGTTGACGGCCCCCAGCCTTGAGGTGCGCAGCTTCCAACCGGGCGACGAGCCCGAGCTGCTGCGGGTCAACGCCGCCGCCTTCGCCCACCACCCCGAGCAGGGCGGCATGGACGCCCGAGAGCTCGCCGAGCGGATGGCCGAGCCGTGGTTCGACCCCGCCGACCTGATCGTCGCCGTCGATGGCGCCCGGATGTACGGCTTCCACTGGACCAAGCGACACTCGGCGACGCTGGGCGAGGTGTACGTCATGGCGATCGACCCCGAGGCCCAGGGCAAGGGTCTGGGCCGGACGCTCGTCGACGTGGGTCTGCGGCACCTGCGCTCGGTCGGGATGGAGGACGTGCTGCTGTACGTCGAGTCCGACAATGTGCCGGCCGTCGGGCTCTACGAGGGCCAAGGCTTCACCCACGCTGCCGCGGACACGCACGTGATGTACGTGCGGCCCGCGCAGCCGCGAGGATGACTGGCGTCAGCGAGACTTGGAGCTGAACGACGCGGCGCTGTGCGGACGTCCCGAGCTTGGGCGCGGGGTGCACTCCCGGAGCGGCCGCCGCCGGTCGGCGTACGCGAGCCACCGCTGCGACCGCGACGCTGACCGCCACGACGGGCGTTGCCGCCGCCGCTGCCGCCTGCGTTGCCGCCTCGGCCGCCGCCGCCGTTGCGCGGGCCGCGGTTGCCGCCGGACTGGGCCGTGACGATCGCGACCAGGCCGCCCGGCGTGGCGCGCACTCCGGGCTTGAGCTCCTGCAGCACGGCATGGCTCGCCTGGTCCAGCTTGGTCGTGGTCGGGTTGATGCCGGCGGCCCGGGTCAGGGCACGCACCTCGCGCACCTGCTCGTCTGTCATCAACGTGACGACCGTGCCATCCGCGCCGGCGCGGGCCGTGCGGCCCGAGCGGTGCAGGTAGGCCTTGTGCTCCGACGGCGGATCGGCGTGCACCACGAGGGCGACGTCGTCGACGTGGATGCCGCGGGCGGCCACGTCGGTGGCGACCAGCGTGGTGGCCTTGCCGGAGTGGAAGGCCTCCATGTTGCGGGTCCGCGCACCCTGGCTCAGGTTGCCGTGCAGGTCGACGGTCGGGATGCCGTTGCTGTTGAGCTGGCGGGCCAGCGCCTTGGCGCCGTGCTTGGTACGGGTGAACACCACGGTGCGTCCGGGTGCGCTGGTCAGATCGACCAGCACGGGCAGCCGGTGCTCGCGCTTGAGGTGCAGCACGTGGTGGGCCATCGTGCTGATCGTGGCCTGGGCCGAGTCGGCCTCGTGTGTCATCGGGTTGCGCAGGTAGCGCTTGACCAGGACGTCGACGGCCTTGTCGAGGGTCGCGGAGAAGAGCATCCGCTGGCCGGTGGTCGGGGTCTGCCCGAGCAGGCGGCGTACGGAGGGCAGGAAGCCAAGGTCGGCCATGTGGTCGGCCTCGTCGAGCACGGTGATCTCGACGTCGGCGAGGCTGCAGTGGCCCTGGCCGATGAGGTCCTCGAGCCGGCCGGGGCAGGCGATGACGATGTCGGCGCCGGCGCGCAGGCCACGCACCTGCGGGTTCTGGCCCACGCCGCCGAAGACGGTCTGGGTGTGGAGGCCGGCGGCCTCGGCGAGCGGCGCGAGCGCGGCGTGGATCTGGCCGACGAGCTCACGGGTCGGGGCCAGGATCAGCGCGCGCGGTGCGCCCGGCTTGGTGCGGCGCCGGTTGGACTCCAGGCGGGCAACCAGGGGCAGCAGGAAGGCATAGGTCTTGCCCGAGCCGGTGCGGCCGCGGCCGAGCACGTCTCGGCCGGCCATCGAGTCGGGCAGCGTGGCGGCCTGGATCGGAGTGGGGACGGTGATGTCACGGTGGGCCAGGACGGCCGCGAGCTTCGCGGGCACGCCGAGGTCGGCAAAAGAAGCAGTGGAAGACAAGGGGTCGCTCTCGGTGGGGTGTCTCACCCAGCTGTCCCGCCGGCGGCGGGAGCGAAGAAGCCTGAACCTCACGAGGAGGGGCGCCGTTGGGCGGCGCGGGCGGCCCGCGGTAAGACTGAGCGGGCTGCTGTGCTCCATACTACCGGCCCGGCAGCCCACGGGGTGAATCGCCGCAGGTCAGCGCCTACCTAGGGTGGGGCAATGCTCTCCGCGTCCGACGTCGCCGACCGGCTGGCCGAGGCCGATCTCGACGCCTTTGACCTCCGCCCGGACGACCTGGCCGACCTGCGCCGCGAGCTGGCGGGGCTGACCGCCGGCGACCTCGAACGGGTCGCCCGCGCTGCCGACCGGCTGCTGGCGCGGATCGGTGACTTCACGATGCCGGACTCCCCCGTCTTCGCCGGCTGCGATGACGAGCCGGGCAGACCGATGGGTCTGCTGCCGCTTGCCGCCCTGGTCGCCACCTCCGCCGACGTACGCCGCTTCCAGGCCACTCGCCGGATCGGTCCGGCGGAGTCCGGTTTGCGCGACCTCGGCCAGCAGCTCTGGGTGCACCGGCGCACGTACGGCGACTTCGGGCTGCACACGCAGAACTGGTTGACCTGCCCCTGGTCGGGAGCGCTGGTCTGGCTCGGCCGCCTGCAGTTCAACGTCCAGCGCCTGACCGCGCCGTACTCGTGGGACGACACCGAGCCCACTGGGTCCTGGGCACCCACATCCCGGAGACCGGGCCGTTGTCGCCGCAGTTGGTCGACGCGTCGTTCGAGCGGGCCCGCGACTTCTTCGCCGATCGCTTCCCCGGCGTGCCGGTCGAGTGCTTCCACTGCTCGTCGTGGCTGCTCGACCCCGCCTTGTCCGACGTGCTGCCGGCCGACAGCAACCTGGTCCGGTTCCAGCGCCGCTGGAGCCTCTACGGTGACGGCTGGGAGAACGACGACGACGTGGTCTTCTTCGTGTTCCGCCGGCGCGGCGGCGACCTGGCGGGTCTGCCCCGCGACACTGCCCTGCAGCGCGCCGTGCTGGACCGGATCGACGCCGGCAGCCACTGGCGCGTCCGGTCGGGGACGCTCCCGCTGACGGGCGGGACCAGGGTCGGTTGAGGCCACCCGTCGTTCACCTGGCGGTGCCACACTTTCAGACCATGACCTTGCAGAGCCCCGCCGACGACGTCCTCCCCGACGGGCGCGGCGTACTCGAGACGTACGACGTGGAGCCGCCGTACGCGCCGGACGCCGAGGCGCTCGCCAGCCTGGCGAAGTACGAGGACCGGTTCCTGGACCGCGAGCTCTCCTGGCTGCGCTTCAACCTGCGGCTGCTCGAGATGGCCGAGGACGACAGCCTGCCGCTGCTGGAGCGGGTCCGGTCGCTGGCGTTCTTCGCCAGCAACCTCGACGAGTTCTTCATGGTCCGCGTGGCCGGGCTCAAGCGACGCATCGCCGCCGGCATGGCCGTCAGAGCGGCGTCCGGCAAGATGCCCCGCGAGCAGCTGGAGGCGATCTGGAGCCGCAGTGCCGAGCAGATGCAGCGGCACGCCGCGGTCTTCCGTGACGACATCGTGCCGGCTCTGTCGGCCACCGGGATCGAGCTGGTGCGCTGGGACGAGCTCGACCGCGAGGAGCAGAAGTTCTGCAAGCGGTTCTTCCGGGACCGAGTGTTCCCCGTGCTGACCCCGCTCGCCGTCGACCCCGCCCACCCGTTCCCTTACATCTCTGGCCTCTCGCTCAACATGGCCGTGCTGGTGCGCAACCCCAAGACCGACAAGGAGCACTTCGCGCGGGTCAAGGTGCCGCCGACGTTCAGCCGGTTCGTGGCCGTGGGCAACCAGCGCTTCGTGCCGCTGGAGGACGTCATCGGCGAGCACCTCAAGCGGCTCTTCCCGGGCATGGACGTGCTGCAGGTGCACACCTTCCGGGTCACCCGCAACGAGGACCTCGAGGTCGAGGAGGACGACGCCGAGAACCTGCTGATGGCCCTCGAGAAGGAGCTGCTGCGCCGCAGGTTCGGCCCGCCGGTCCGACTGGAGGTGGAGGAGTCGATCACGCCGCAGGTCCTCGAGCTGCTGATCTCGGAGCTGGGGGTCTCGCCGCAGGAGGTGATCCGCGTCCCAGGGCCGCTCGACCTGCGAGGCCTGCACGACATCGCCGACCTGCCGCGCGACGACCTCAAGTACCCCGCGTTCGTCCCGATCACCCACGGCAACCTGCACGACGTGGAGTCGTCCTCGCCGGTCGACGTCTTCGACGCGGCCCGGCGCCACGACATCCTGCTGCACCACCCCTACGACTCGTTCGCCACGTCGGTGCAGCGCTTCCTCGAGCAGGCTGCCGCCGACCCGCACGTGCTGGCGATCAAGCAGACGCTCTACCGGACGTCGGGTGACTCGCCGATCATCGACGCCCTCGTCGACGCCGCCGAGTCCGGCAAACAGGTGCTCGCCCTGATCGAGATCAAGGCCCGCTTCGACGAGTCGGCCAACATCCGCTGGGCCCGCAAGCTCGAGCACGCCGGCTGCCACGTCGTCTACGGCCAGGTCGGCCTCAAGACCCACTGCAAGCTGGCCATGGTGGTGCGCGACGAACCCGAGGGCATTCGGCGCTACACCCACATCGGCACGGGCAACTACAACCCCAAGACCGCCCGCTCCTACGAGGACCTGGGGCTGATCACGACCGACGAGGCAATCGGCGAGGACGTCGCCAACCTCTTCAACAACCTCAGCGGCTACAGCCGCAAGCCGTCGTACGACGAGCTGCTGGTGGCGCCCGACTCGGTGCGCGACGGGCTGATCGACCAGATCCATCGGGAGGTCACGCACTTCCGCCAGGGCAAGCCCGCGGGGATCCGTTTCAAGGCCAACTCGATCGTCGACGAGGCCACCATCGACGCGCTCTACCTGGCCTCGCAGGAGGGCGTGCCGATCCAGCTGGTGGTGCGCGGCATCTGCTCGCTGCGACCCGGCGTACCCGGCCTCTCCGAGTCGATCGAGGTCCGCTCGATCCTCGGCCGGTTCCTGGAGCACAGCCGGATCTTCTGGTTCGAGAACGCCGGAGAGCCCCAGGCCTGGATCGGGTCTGCCGACCTGATGCACCGCAACCTCGACCGGCGCGTCGAGGTGCTGGTCCGGCTGCCCGACGCCGAGAGCATCGCGCAGGTCGGTCAGCTGCTGGACATGTCCTTCGACCCCGACACGCGTGCCTGGCTGCTGCACAGCGACGGGTCGTGGGCGCTCAACGACGGCAAGGTGCATCTCCAGGAGGCGCTGATCGAGAGCCAGCGTCGACCGGGGTGACCTGAGCCGTCCCGGCGACCCCCAGGTGGACAGCCGGTGGCCGCCAAGTTGCGCTTGGGCGAGCCGGGGCACCACGATGATCCACGGTCCGTGCCTCGACAGGTCAGGAGCGCTCCTGTGGCATTCAGTCTCCGTCCGGTGGACGGCGCCTTCTACGAGCTCTTCAACGAGATGGCTGTCCACCTCGTCGGCGGGTCGGCACTCCTCGCCGAGATGCTCGCGGAGGGCACCGACCGCGCCGCCAAGGCCAAGGAGATGCGCGAGGCGGAGAGCGTGGCGGACGCCACCACCCGCACGATCATCGCGAGGGTCAACAAGACCTTCGTCACGCCGTTCGACCGCGAGGACATCTATGCGCTCGCCAACGGCCTCGACGACGTGATGGACGAGATGGAGGAGGCCGCCGACCTCATCAACCTCTACGAGATCGGACACCTTCCCAACGAGCTCGCCAAGCAGGTCGAGACGATCCAGCGTTGCGCGGAGGTGACCGCCGCCGCGATGCCGAGGCTGCGGTCGCTGGACCTCGAGGAGTTCTGGCTGGAGATCGGCCGGCTGGAGAAGGCGGGCGACAAGAGCTACCGCCGGATCATCGCCAAGCTGTTCAGCGGCAACTACGAGGCGATGGAGGTCCTCAAGCTCAAGGATGTGGCGCAGGTCCTCGAGGGCGCCATCAACGCGTTCGAGCGGGTGGCCAAGACGGTGGAGCAGATCGCCGTCAAGGAGTCCTGACCGGATGGAGCTCGCGATCCTGATCGCGGTCATCGTCGTCGCGCTCGTCTTCGACTACACCAACGGCTTCCACGACGCCGCCAATGCGATCGCCACCTCGATCTCGACCCGCGCCCTGACACCGCGGGTCGCGCTGACCCTGGCGGCCGTCATGAACTTCGTCGGCGCGCTGCTCGGGCAGAAGGTGGCCCGCACGGTGAGCGAGACCATCTCCACTGAGGGATTCACGGTCGTCCAGGGGTTGACGATCGTGCTGTGCGGTCTGCTGGGCGCGATCATCTGGAACCTGATCACCTGGTGGTTCGGGCTGCCGTCGTCGTCCTCCCAGGCCCTGATCGGCGGTCTCGTCGGCTCCGCTCTCGCCGCAGGCGCCCTCGTGTACTGGGCGACGATCGTCGACAAGGTGCTGATCCCGATGGTGCTCTCGCCGGTGGTCGGCTTCGTGCTGGCGTTCTTGCTGATGCTCGGGTTCATGTGGCTGCTGCGCCGCCGCAACCCCAAAAAGGTCTCGCGCACCTTCCGCATGATGCAGACGGTCTCCGCCGCCGCGCTGGCGCTGGGCCACGGTCTGCAGGACGCCCAGAAGACGATGGGCGTGATCTTCCTGGCTCTCGTCACCACCGGCCATGCCGACGCCGACGACCCGCTTCCGATCTGGGTCGTGATCCTCGCCGCCGGAGCGATCTCCGCCGGCACCTACGCCGGCGGCTGGCGGATCATGCGCACGATGGGCCGCAAGATCATCGACCTCGATCCCGCCCGCGGGTTCACCGCCGAGACGGTGGGCTCCACCGTGCTCTACACGACGGCGTACGTCTTCGCGGCGCCGGTCTCGACGACCCAGACGGTCACGGGAGCCATCATGGGCGCCGGCGCCACGAGGCGACTCTCGGCGGTGCGCTGGGGCATGGCACGCTACATCGGGATCGCCTGGGTGCTGACCTTCCCGATGGCCGGCCTGGCCGCTGCCCTGTGCTACGGCGTGGCGAGCCTGTTCATGCACTGACCTCCGTCGCCGGTGTCCAGCGGCGGTGACTTAGCAACTGTTTCGCCGCCAGCTTCGGTTGCTCACCCACCGCTGCCGGGCCTCAGCCGAAGCGGCCGGAGATGTAGGCCTCGGTGGAGGTCTCGTCGCGGTTGGTGAACATCTTCTTGGTGGCGTTGAACTCCACCAGCCGACCCGGCGACCGGTGGCCTTCAGGTTGAAGAAGCCGGTGTCGTCGGAGACCCGGGCGGCCACCGCGATCGGGCTGACGTACGCCGGCACCTCGATCGGGTCCTCGCCGTTGCAGCGCTCCTTGGCCGCACTCAGCTCGCCTTCGTCGTCGTTCAGGTAGGAGTCGGAGCCGGCAAACGAGTAGGCGCCGCTGTTGAAGTTCTCGCGGCCCGTGCCGGAGCCGACCTCCTCGTAGTTGACGGTGTTGCCCGAGTCGTCCTGGTAGGTCGCGCGCCAGACACCCTGGGCCTTCGCCTGAGAGGTGGCGCCGCCGCCGTCGAGCGTCACTGCGTCGCCGCCGCCGTCGCCGGCTTCGGACTCGTTGCCAGCACCGCACGCCGTGACCGAGAGGCCCAAGGCAAGCGCGGCAACCGCGGGGACCAGGCGGCGTCGCATGGAAGTGCTCTTCACTTCGTTTCTCCTGTGTTCGGTGTCGTGGTCCGGCGGCTGCCGGACACGGCTCTGACACGTTGAAGGTAGGCACGCCAGGTGTCCGGTTCCGTGGGCGACGGTGAACGCAGGGTGAACACGGATGACCGGTTGTCCGACGACTTGCCGAGGACGAGACGACGGTCACCCGGGGCGGGCGTCCGGGACCGCCCGAGAGCGGGTCAGTACCGCTCGACCGCGGCGATCCGGCCATTGCGGTGATGGACGACGAGGAACTCGCCAGGAGCCAGCCTTTCGGCCTCGATGCCGAGCGCATCGAGGACCGCGGGAAACACGGGTCGGTGCGTGCAGAGCAGCGCGCACTCCTTGCCGTCGAGGATGTCGTCGAGGATCTCCAACACCGACTCGACGGTCGAGTCCTCCTCGCTGAGCGCGTCGGTCTCCTGCACCGGCCAGCCGCTGAACGCGGCGTACGGCGCCACCGACTGCACGCATCGCAGGCTGCTGGAGGTGACCAGGCGGGTCGGCCCGTAGGTGTCCAGGAGCGGCGTGAGCCGCTCGATCTGGTGCCGCCCGGTGCTCAGCAACGGCCGGCGTCGGTCGTTGTGCCGCCAGGCCTTGCGCGAGTACGCCTGACCGTGGCGCAGCAGCACGAGCGCGTGCGTGCGCGCCTCGCTGCCGAGGGCCTCGGCAAGTGTCTCTTGGTCGTAGGTGTAGCTGAGCCGTCGCTGCGCCTTGTCGACGGGCACCCAGGCCACCTCGTCGATCTCGTCGTTGACCAGATAGCCGCCGACGTCGTGGTCGCCCCTGACCCGGCCGTGCCAGTAGGACACCGTCTTCATCAGCCGGCCGTTGGGATATCGCTGGGGACGCAGCGGCGGACCCAGCCGGATCCGCAGGCCAGTCTCCTCGCCCACCTCGCGCACGGCGGCTACGGGCGCGAGCTCGCCGCGGTCGAGCTTGCCCTTCGGGAACGACCAGTCGTCGTAGCGCGGCCGGTGGACCAGCAGCACCGCGCCCTTGCGCAGCACCACGGCCCCAGCGGCCTGGACGTCCCGGCGAGCACCGGCACTCGGCGACATGCCCGTAGTCTCACACCACCCGGCAACAGTCGAGGAGGGTGTGTGCGCAGAGCGGTCACCGTGGTCGCGGTGGTGGCCGTGCTCCTCCTGGTGGCGGGTGCCGGCTACCGCTGGTACCGCGCCTCTCAGCAGACCGAGTTCACCCGCGCCGTCGCCACCGCGCCCGCGGGCGCCGAACGCCTCTCGTGGACCGACTGGGCCGCCGTACGCCGCGAGCTCGGCGTCTCGCTCTCCGCGAGCGCCAGCTCAGCGGAGCTGACCGACTTCCTCGACCGGGGCTACGACGCCGACCTGACCTCGACCTCGGCGCTGGTGCAGTCGGCGCCCGTGCTGCAGGAGCGGTTCGGCTTCTCTCCCGCCTCGGCGGAGTGGGAGCTCTTCAGCCAGTCCGTCGACGGCGCGGTGATCACCCTGCGGCTGCCGGACGAGACGGACTTCGATGACCTGGGCGACCGGCTCGAGGGGCTCGGCTATCGGCGGCCATCGGCACCGACGGGTGTCTGGGCTGCCGGTCCCGACGGGCTCTCGGCCATCTCGGCCGAGCTGACACCCGAGCTGGGCTACCTCGCCCTCGACGCTGACGAGCACCTGGTTCTGGCATCAGACCAACGGGCCTACCTGGAGACGGCGGTGCGGGCCGCGACGCAGGGGGGCGACCGGGTCGAGGGGCTGGCCGAGGTCGCCCAGGCGACCGGGGAGCCGCTGTCGGCGGCCGTCTACACCGGCGACTACGCGTGCGGCGCCTTGGCGATGGCACAGGCCGACGCGGACGACCAGGCTGCGGCGGCGCAGCTGGTGGCCACTGCCGGCACCGTCGACCCCTACGCGGCCTTCGCGATGTCGGCCCAGCCCGACGGTCACGTGCGGGTGGTGCTCGAGTTCGCCGATGACGACCAGGCGCGCACCAACGCAGACTCCCGATCGGTGCTGGCCACCGGGCCCGCCGTCGGGCAGGGCGGCGACTATGCCGACCGGTTCTCGTTGGAGTCCGCCGAGGCCGACGGCTCCCTGGTGACGCTGGACCTGCTCCCCGTCGAGGGGCAGTACGTGCTGAGCGACCTCAGCACCGGCCCCGTGCTCTTCGCCACCTGCTAGCGGAAGGTGCGCAGCCGCAGGCTGTTGGTGACGACCAGGACGCTCGAGGCGGCCATCGCGGCGCCGGCGATCATCGGCGTGAGCAGGCCGGCGGCCGCGAGCGGGATGGCGGCGACGTTGTAGGCGAAGGCCCAGAAGAGGTTCGTCTTGATGGTCGCAAGCGTGCGTCGCGACAGCCGGACGGCGTCCGCCGCGGCCCGCAGGTCGCCGCCGACCAGGGTGAGGTCGGCGGCCTCGATGGCGATGTCGGTGCCGGTGCCGAGTGCGAGGCCGAGATCGGCCTGCACCAGCGCCCCGGCGTCGTTGACCCCGTCGCCCACCATGGCCACGACCCGGCCGCTCTCCTGGAGGCGGCGCACCTCGGCGACCTTGTCGGCAGGCAGCATCCCCGCCAGCACCTCGTCGATGCCGACCTCGGCGGCGATGGACCTGGCCGTGCGCTCGTTGTCCCCGGTCAGCAACACGGGCGTCAACCCCAGCGCACGCAGCCGCGCGACGGCCTCTGCGCGAGGTCGGCTTGACCGTGTCGGCGACCACGAGCACGCCGCGGGCCCGGCCCTCCCAGCCAACGGCGACGGCGGTGCGACCCCGCGACTCAGCGTCCTCGACCGCGGCCGCTAGGTCGGGCGGAAGCGGCAGCCCATGGTCGTCGAGCAGGGCGGGATGGCCGACGACGATCTCCCGGCCCTCGACCGTGCCGCTCACGCCGAGGCCGGGCAGGTTGACGAAGCCGACGATCTCGGGAAGGTCGGTCGCGCCGGCCGCGACCGCGCGACCGACGGGATGCTCCGAGGCGCTCTCCAGGGCCGCTGCCAGGCGTCGTACGTCGTCGACGGACTCGCCCTCGCCGGCCGCCACCTCCACGAGCACGAGCCGGCCGGTGGTGACGGTGCCTGTCTTGTCGAGCACGACGGTGTCGACCCGGCGGGTGTCCTCCAGGACCTCCGGTCCGCGGATCAGGATGCCGAGCTGGGCACCACGACCGGTGCCGACCATCAGCGCCGTCGGCGTGGCCAACCCGAGCGCGCAGGGGCAGGCGATGATCAGCACGGCCACGGAGGCGGTGAACGCGGTCGTCGCGCCGGCTCCAGCGCCGAGCCAGAAGCCGAGCGTGCCAGCGGCGACGGCGATGACAACGGGGACGAAGACGCCCGAGACCCGGTCGGCCAGCCGTTGGACGTCGGCCTTGCCGTTCTGGGCGGCATCGACGAGGCGGGCCATCTGGGCCAGCTGGGTGTCGGCGCCGACCCGGGTAGCTCGGACGACGAGCCGGCCGCCGACGTTGACCGTGGCACCGGTGACGGTGTCGCCCGCCGTGACCTCGACCGGCACGGACTCCCCGGTCAGCATCGAGGTGTCGACGGCCGAGCTTCCCGAGACGACGACGCCGTCGGTGGCGATGCGCTCGCCGGGGCGGACCACGAACTCGTCCCCGACCCGGACATCGGCAGCGACCACCCGTGTCTCGATGCCGTCCCGGAGCACACCGGCGTCTTTGACTCCCAGCTCGAGCAGGGAGCGCAGGGCCTCACCGGCCGCCCTCTTGGCGCGTTTCTCGAGGTAGCGACCGGCCAGCAAGAACGTGGTCACGCCCGCGGCGGCCTCGAGATAGATGGTGTCCAGCCCGTCGGTGCGCTCGACCGTCAGCCGGAAGGGATGCGTCATCCCCGGGTCGCCGGCCGAGCCCAGGAAGAGCGCCACCAGCGACCAGCCGAAGGAGGCGAGCACGCCGAGCGACACGAGCGTGTCCATCGTGGTCGCGGCGTGCCTCAGGTTGGCCCACGCCGCGCGATGGAAGGGCCAGGCGCCCCACACGGCCACCGGTGCGGCGAGGGTGAGCGACGCCCACTGCCAGTTGGTGAACTGCAGCGCGGGGATCATCCCCATCGCGACCACGGGTGCGGACAGCAGGGCGCTTACCAGGAGCCGTTGCCGCAGGTCGGCCAGCTCGGTCTCGTGTCGGTCGGGTGGCGGTACGCCGGCGGAGGGCCGCGTGGGGTCTGACACCGGCGTGGCGGCGTACCCGGCCGCGGCGACGGTGGCGAGCAGGTCGTCGGTCGTCACGCCCGCCGCGACGGTGACCCGCGCCTTCTCCGTGGCATAGCTGACCGTGGCGGTGACCCCGTCGAGCTTGTTGAGCTTGCGCTCGATCCGGTTGGCGCAGGACGCACAGGTCATGCCGCCGATGTCGAGGGTGAGGTCAGTGCTCACCGGAGTGCTCCCTCACGGGTGTCGGGTGATCCGCGGGCTCGTCAGGCCCCAGGGGGCCTGCCAGCCGACCGGCGGCGAACGCCAGTGAGAACACGGCCGTGATCGCGCAGAGGTACGCCAGCACGCGGTCGACGGTGCGCATGGTCAGCCCACGGAGTAGCCGGCCTCGGCGACCGCGGCATCAACCTCGGCCGGGTCGAGCGGGCCGGCGCTCGTGATGGTGAGGACCCCGGACTCCAGGACCACGTCGACGCACTCGACGCCGCCGATCTCGGAGAGCTCCTCGGTGACCGCGGCGACGCAGTGACCGCAGGTCATGCCGCTGACTTTGACGTGCGTCGTGACGGAGGCCGCCATCAGGATCGCACCAAGCGGGCGATGGCCGCGGCGGCCTCGGCTACCTTCTCGCGGGCCTCGTCGTCACCGGCTCGGGCGGCGTCGACCACGCAGTGGTTCATGTGGTCCTCGAGCAGGCCCATCGAGACGGCGTGCAGGGCCCTGGTCATGGCCGAGACCTGGGTCAGGATGTCGATGCAGTACTTCTCGTCGTCGACCATCCGCTGCAGGCCGCGGGCCTGCCCCTCGATGCGGCGAAGGCGCGTCAGATAGTCGTCTTTGCGGCTGATGTAGCCGTGTTCGTGGGCCATTCCTCCATCATACCCCCCGAGGGTATCGCTTGGTCAGGGGTGCGCGAAACCACGAGTCAGGAGGACGCACCGCGCGGGACGACGCCGAGGATCTGGTCGATCTCTGCGAGGGAGAGATGGTCCTCGGTCTCGCTCGCAGCGATGATGAGGTTGGTCGTGAGCTCAACCTCGCGGAGCAGATCCTGGTCCTCAAGCGTGACGTCGAACTGGTCGTGCACGCTTTCTCCCCTCAGCTTCCCGGCGCCCTCGCGCCATACCCCCGAGGCACACTTCCCCGTCTGGTCCGAACCTAAACCCCAGACGCTCCCCGGAATGGGGACGACCTGCCCGGACCACGGGCTCTGATCAAGGATAGGTGGCGCGGGCCACCAACCGGGAACCCCGGGTCCGGATCGTCTAGACGGTCGGCGTCGCGACGGCGCCTGGACGCGCACGAGGCCCCGCCCCAAAGGGGCGAGGCCTCGGCATGAGTCGTCGAGTCGGCAACAGGTGCCGGCCCGGCGCCCGCTCGAATCAGATCGCGCGGACGTTCTCCGCCTGGGGCCCCTTGGGACCCTGGGTGACGTCGAACTCAACCTTCTGGTTCTCGTCGAGGGACTTGTAGCCCTGCGACTGAATCGCCGAGTAGTGCACGAAAACGTCGTCGCCGCCGTCCTCCTGCGCAATGAAGCCGAAACCCTTCTCGGCGTTGAACCACTTCACGGTGCCTTGAGCCATGTGCTCGTTACTCCTGTTATCGGAACGAAAGCCGCCACTTCGGCGGCCCACACCAGATGCGGTGACACGTCGCTCCGACTTGCGTGAGTGGATTCGCACGTAAAACGAAACGCCGTTGGATCACAAACTCCGCGGGCGTCTGACCTGCTGGAACTTGCACCTGTTGCAAGATGAACACTACCAACATGACCGTCGTTGACAACCATCGGCGCCCATCGGATCTCCCCACCACTTGCCTCAGGTGCTCGGCGCGCCAGCACCCGGCCATGCGCCGCGCCGCCCACTGCGCCGTGCACTGGGCGAACACCCGAATGGCGGGCCTATCCTGACCGCGGGCGGCCCGGACCGGGTCGCGGTGGGCCCCTAGCTCAATTGGCAGAGCAGAGGACTTTTAATCCTTTGGTTGTGGGTTCGAGTCCCACGGGGCCTACTCAGGCCCATGGGCCGCTCACCGAGGCTGAGAAGATCTCCCAAGGAGCCCCCACGCACGCGGGGATGGGTCTATTTTGGCGACGTGTCTAGCCAGTCCGATCCCATCACCGGTCGACGCCTTGTCGACCCGTCGGTGTACTCGGTCGAGTTCAAGCCGCGCGCGGGTGCGCGGCGAATCGTCGGGACGGTCACGCTGCTAGGGCTGGGAGCCTCGGCGTACCTGGGCTGGGTCGCCTACCAGGAGCGTTCCACCGTCTCCTACGGGATCGTCGCGACCGTCTTCGTGCTGATCCTGGTGCTGTGGGCGGTCTGGGCAAGCTCACCGGTCGCCCACCTGCACGTGCACGGCGGAGTGCTGGAGGTTCGGCGCGGCAGCAACACGGCGCGTTTCGACCTGACCAGCCACTACACGTTGCTGCGCGTGGAGGGAAAGCCGAGCAGCTCGCGCTGGCGCGTCCTCATCGACCGGCCGACCGACGTGCCGTTCGTCATCGACCGCACCATGGTCGACCCGCGGGCCTTCATGAAGGTGCTGAAGGCCTACCACCGCAGCGACTGAGCCGGCATTCCAGCCGGGTCAGCCAGGTCAGCGCTGGTCCGCGTGGACCCCACGCTCGCCGGCGTCGGTCAGCCGCGCCTCCTCCAGCGCCCGGGCCTCGAGCTCGGCACGCCGGCTGATCTCCAGGATCTCCTGCGCGCGCTCGTAGGCGCCGGGAGGCGAGACCAGGTCGGCCGCCCCGCCCTTGAGCCGATGGAGCGCCGCCCGCGCGTAGACCTGCTGCTCGGTGGTGGTGCGTTCGGCCCGGCCACGGCCGAGGAACGAGACGAACCAGTGCAGCAGCGCGGTGATCCGGCTCTTGAAGCCGGTGATGTAGATCAGGTGCAGGCCCAGCCACATCAGCCAGGCGATGAAGCCGGTGAACCGCAGCCTGCCGATCAGGGCGACGGCGCGGAAGCGGCTGATGGTGGCCATCGAACCCTTGTCGAAGTACTTGAACGCCGGCAGCGGCGGCTTGCCGTCCAGTCGCCGCTGGATCGACTTGGCGGCGTACTTCGCCCCCTGGATCGCCACCTGGGCCACGCCGGGGAGGTTGTCGAGCGCGATCATGTCGCCCACCACGAAGACCTCGGGATGGCCCGGCAGCGTGAGGTCGGGGTTCACGCCGATCCGGCCCGCCCGGTCGAGCGGGGCACCGGACTGCTCGGCCAGGATCTCTCCGAGCGGGCTGGCCTGGACTCCGGCGGCCCAGATCTTGGTCACGGCAGCGATCCTCTCGATGCGCCCGTCCTTGTAGGCCACCTCGATGCCGCGCTCGTCGACGTCGGTGACCATGGCCCCCAGCAGCACCTCCACGCCGAGCTTTTCGAGGGCCTTCTTGGTGTGCGCGCCGAGCTTGGCACCGAAGGGCGGGAGCACCTGGCCGGCCGCGTCGAGCAGGATCACTCGCGCGTGGTGCGTGTTGATGGTCCGGAAGTCGCGCTTGAGCGTGCGGTGGGCGAGCTCGGCGATCTGGCCGGCCATCTCGACCCCGGTCGGACCGGCGCCGACCACCACGAACGTCAGCAGGTCGTCGACGTTCTCCCCGCGGCTGGCTCCGAGCTCGGCCATCTCGAAGGCCCCGAAGATCCGCCCCCGCAGCTCGAGGGCGTCGTCGATGCTCTTCATGCCGGGGGCGTCCTCGGCGAAGTGGTCGTTTCCGAAGTAGGACTGGGTGGCGCCGGCGGCTACGAGCAGCGAGTCGTACGCCGTCACGGTGCGGCGGCCGAGCACGTCGGAGGTCACGGTCCGGGCCTCGAGGTCGACGTCGACCACCTCGCCGAGCAGCACCTGGGCGTTGCGCTGGCCGCTGAGGATCTCGCGGGTCGACGGCGCGATCTCGCCCTGGGAGAGGATGCCGGTCGCGACCTGGTAGAGCAGCGGCTGGAAGAGGTGGTGACTCGTCTTGGCCACCAAGGTGACGTCGACGTCGGCGCGCCGGAGCGCCTTGGTCCCGAAGAGGCCGCCGAAGCCCGACCCGATGACCACCACCCGGTGCCTCGTGCGTGTCGCAGAAGCCGCGTCCGCCATGTCCACTCCTGAGTCGTTCTCGGTCATCGAACTCAACCCTTTCCTTGCCTCCAATCTTCCTCCCCGGGCGTGCCGCGACCCAATTTCCGCCCGCTCCTGGAGCCCTGTTCCGGTGTCTGGTTCGCCACCCGCATTCCAGGAATATTTCGGGGCGACCAGGCCCCTGACGACGTACGCGATGCGCCCGGCATGGCACCGATGGACTACGGATTCCGGCGTGTTCTGACCAAAAGGACGATGAATTGCTGATACCTGCGTGTTTGATTTGCATTTCAATGGGGTAGTCCTACCAAGGAGGGCCGCCCACCACGTTCCTCGCCCAAGTCCCAGCCGTGGAGCCCGCCATGCCGTTGAACCGCCCCGCACAGGCCCTGACGCCTGGGCCCAAGGGTGTTTCCGACGCGCGTCGGTGGGCGGGCCAGGTGCTGACGGAGATCGACCGCGGCGAGCTCGTCGAGTCCGCCAGCCTCGGCGTCTCCGAGGTGATCACCAACGCCCTGCTCCACGCCGAGCAACCGGTCAACGTGCGGCTGCGCGGCACCCGCGAGCACCCACGCATCGAGGTGCGCGACGGCTCCAAGGAGCCGCCTGCACTGCCGGACCTCGAGTCCGCCCCCGAGGACGACCTGCTGCTCACCTTCGGCCGCGGCCTGTCGATCGTGGCCCGCGTCTCCAGCGCCTGGGGCGCCGAGATCGACGACGACGGCAAGATCGTGTGGTTCGTGCCGCAGACCGAGCCGGCCGACGGCGCCGGGGTGCAGGGCACCATCACCGAGGCGCCCAACGTGTCGCGCGAGGTCCCGCCGGCCGTCGAGGACCCCGTCGAGGTGTCCCTGATCGGACTGCCCCTGCCGGAGATGAAGGACAGCCGCCAGCACCTGCGCGAGCTGCGCCGCGAGCTGCGGCTGCTGGCCCTGGGCCACGAGGAGAGCTACCCGCTCGCCGCCTCGCTCTCGACGTTCTTCACCGACCTCGACACCGTCTTCTGGCGCGGCATGCGCGACGACCGCCTGGCGGCTGCGCTGCTCAACGGCGACGCCAGCCTTGACCTCGTCGTGATCGTGCCGCGCTCGATCGGCCCGGACTTCGAGCGGTTCCTCGAGCTGCTCGACCTCGCCGACGCGTTCTGCCGCCAGGAGCGGCTGCTGACCCTGGCCCGGACCCCCGAACAGGCCTCCTTCCAGAACTGGATGCTCGGGGAGTTCGTCCGCCAGACCAGTGGAGCCGAGCCGGCACGATGGCGGGGCCCCGGCCCCGCGAGCCGGCAACAAAGCGTGTCGTGACCCGACCCGCCCCGGCTCCCGCCGCGTTGCTGGCGGTGGCTCTGGGCGGCGCGGTGGGCGGCACCCTGCGGTGGTGGCTGGGCGACGTCGTGCCGGACGGGACCGGGTTCCCGTGGACGACCTTCGCCATCAATGTCAGCGGGTCGCTCGCCCTCGCGCTGCTCCCCCTCCTGCCTGTGGTCCGGGCCCGACCGGCGCTTGCGGTCGGCCTCGGACCGGGACTGCTCGGCGGATACACCACCTTGTCGACGTACGCCGACCAGGGCCGCGGCCTCCTTGCCGACGGGCAGCCTGCGCTCGCCGCGGCGTACCTGGCGGGCACCCTGGCCGCCTGCCTGGTGGCGGTCACGCTCGCGGGCCGGTTGTCGAGTGGCAGCCGGCGAGCGGAGTTCGCCTCCGAGGACGGCAACGAGTGACGCCCCTCCTCGTCGCCCTGGGCGCGGCTGTCGGCGCCACCCTCCGGTTCTGGGTGGGCCACTTCCTCGACGACCGCTGGCCGACCGGCACGCTGCTGGTCAACGTGGCCGGCTCATTCGTGCTCGGCGTGGTCGTTGGTGCGTCGGCCTCGGAGTCCGCCGTCGCCCTGGTCGGCACCGGACTGTGCGGTGGGCTGACGACCTACTCGGCGTTCGCGGTGCAGACCCGCGACCTCGGGCCGGCCCGCGGCGCGACGTACGCCCTCGTCACGGTGGGGCTGGCGCTCGGTGCGTGCGCCCTCGGGTTCGTGATCGGTCAGGCGTAACCCAGGTCGTGCAGGCGCCGGTCGTCGATCCCGAAGTGGTGGGCGACCTCGTGCACGACGGTGATCCGGACCTCCTCGGCGAGGTCGTCGGCGTCCTCGCACATGTCGAGCAGCGGGTTGCGGAAGATCAGGATGCGGTCGGGCAGACCGGTGTGGTTGCCCATCCGTTCGGGCAGCGCGACGCCGTCGTAGAGGCCGAGCAGGGTCGGGTCGTCCGGCTGGGGCGTCGTCCTCGACGAGCACCACCACGTTGCTGATCAGGCGAGCGATCTCTTCGGGGATCTCGTCGAGCGCGGACTCCACGAGATCCTCGAACTCTGCGCGCCCCATCTCCACCGGCATGGCTCCAGTGTGGTCCCCGACCATGAGGTGCGTGCAAGGCTGCCGACATGGAGGATTCGATGATCGACCCGGACGTGGCGCCCAGCGGGCCGGGGTGCGCGGACTGCTCGGCCGGCGGGGGTTGGTGGTTCCACCTGCGTCGCTGCGCGGCCTGCGGGCACGTCGGTTGCTGCGACAGCTCGCCGGCGCAGCACGCCACCAGGCACTCTCGCGACTCGGGCCACACCGTCGTGCAGAGCTTCGAGCCGGGCGAGGACTGGTTCTACGACTACACCAGCCAGGACTTCCTCGCCGGGCCGACGCTGGCCGAGCCGCACAGCCATCCCGCGGAGCAGCCCGCTCCCGGGCCGGCCGGGGCGGTGCCCGCAGACTGGCAGTCACACCTGCACTGACTTCTCGGCCGTTGGTCTGGAGACGAGACACGCCCCGGATCGCGATGATCCAGGGCGTGCGGTCGGTGGCGACCCCGACGGGACTCGAACCCGCGGCCTCCGCCGTGACAGGGCGGCGCGCTAACCAACTGCGCTACGGGGCCAGGTTGTTGAAGCGGTGGAACTCTAACCCATCCGCGGTGGCGACTCCCAATCGCAAGAAGCAGTACCCCCAACGGGATTCGAACCCGTGCTACCGCCGTGAAAGGGCGGGGTCCTGGGCCGCTAGACGATGGGGGCCGGAACGCGGATCAGCATAAGGGCGGGCCCTGAGTCGCCCCAACTTCGTCGGGTCCTTCGGACGGTGTCCGGGGGGCTCCCGGTATTCGTCCGCCCGAGGGCGCTCCGGTAGAGTTCGCGTCGCCCGCGGGACGCCGATCACCGGCTCCGCGGGCATCGGCCAGGTAGCTCAGTTGGTACGAGCGTCCGACTGAAAATCGGAAGGTCGGCGGTTCGACCCCGCCCCTGGCCACCAACCCCAACCGCTCGGCCGCGCAGGTCGCATCGTCGCCGTAGCAGACGCGCGTTCTTGCCCGCGGTCAGCTGGCGGGGCGGCGCCTGCCGTCATCCGGCTTGGGGGTCGCGGGCTTGGGAGGGGTTTCTTTCTTCGCCATTGCTGGATCCTTCACTCGTCGGCGCAGCCGGACCTTCTTGCCGCACTCGACGCAGTGACACGTCCCGTCGTTCCACTCCTCGAGCCTGCTTCACAGCAAGGTGAGGTTGTGGTCTGACTGTAGGCCGGTCGTGATGCCACCACAACCACGGAAGTGGGTGGATCTGCAGGCGTGTCGTGACGTGCTGACCTGCGCAAACGTCCGACTGAAATTCGGAAGGTCGGCGGCTCGACCCGCCCCTGGCCGCCTCTGGAACGCAGATCAGTTGGATGTGCCGATGACCGGGCGCAGCCGACGAGGTCGAGGTGTCGACGCCGCAGATTGCTCCATCGACCTCCCGGACGGTCGGCGCTAGAGTCGGTCGGCGTAAAACTCGAGACCACTTCTCGACGGGAGCGCGCGATGGCCGACGTTGCTGGTGGACACCGAACCCCCGGATTGCGTAGAGGCGTCGGCTTCAGCGGGGTGCTCTTCCAGTCCATCACGTTCATGGCGCCCGCGATCGCCACGGCATTCTCCATCCCGGCGGGGATCGCGTTCAGCGGCGGTGCGGCGCCGCTCTCGGTGATCTTCGCGCTCATCGCGTCGCTGCTGGCGGCAGTCTCGATCGGGCAGCTTTCCAAGCACATGCCGACCGCGGGTTCCTTCTACACCTACGCCAGCAACGGTCTCCATCCCGCGGTGGGGTTCCTCGTCGGGTGGGGGTTCTTGCTCGGGATCCTTGTCGGCGGCCCGTTCCTGGCCCTGCAGATGGGCTTCGTCGTCGCCGGCACCACCAACTCGGAGTGGGGATGGTCGCCGGACCTGTGGTGGGTCTGGACCGTACTCGTCTGCCTGCTCGTGTTCTGGTTGGGCTACCGCGGCATCAAGGCCTCGACCGGGACCGGCATCCTGCTCGGCGCCTTCGAGATCCTCGTGTTCGTCGCGCTGGCCTTGACACTCATCGTCCAGGCAGGCAGCGACAACACGCTCGAGGTGTTCGGCACGCACTACGCCAACAACCCCGACTACTCCGGCTTCTCAGGAGTGATCGTGGGCTCGATCTTCACCATCCTCGCGTTCATCGGTTTCGAGGAAGCGGCGCCGATCGCGGAAGAGGCGCACGAGCCGCATCGGACCGTCAACCTGGCGATCATCTTCTCCTGCCTGGGGATCGGCCTCTTCTACATCCTCAACACCTATGCCAGCACGATCACGTTCGGACCCGAGCAGATGACGGGCTTCGTCGGCGCCGGTGGCGGCAACCCGTGGCAGAACCTGCTCGCTCGAGACGCCTGGGGCACGGTCGGTTTCGTGCTCGTCTTCATCGCGCTCGTCAACTCCGTGATCGCCAACCAGAACGCAGCCAACAACTCGTCCACGCGCACGCTGTTCTCGATGGGTCGGATCCGGTTGCTGCCGACGCAGTACGGCGCCCTGACCCGCGGTTCCCCGATGCTCGCTCTGGTCACGCAACTCGTGGTCAGCCTCGGTCTCGCGCTCTGGCTCGGCAACAAGTACGACCCCTACACGGGCTTCTTGATCCTGGCCACGATCCTGGTGGACATCTTCGCCCCGATGTACATCCTGCTGAACATCGCCTGCATCACCTACTTCTGGCGCTTCCGCCGGACTGAGTTCAGCTGGTGGCTCCACGGATTGATCCCGGTGTTGGGAGCGCTTGCGTTCATCCCGGCCTTCTGCGCCGGTGCGGGAATCCCCGTCTTCAGCTTCATCACGCCGCTGCCGTCGCCGCTGTCGTACGCCGGACCGGCCGCCGCGATCTGGATGGCGGTCGGCGTGGTGTACCTGGTCGTCCTCATGCTGAGGCGTCCGGAGCGGATCGCCGAGACCAAGCGGGTGTTCGCAGAGGAGTGAGATCGTGGCGTCCGCGACGGCGACGCGCCACCAGACTCACGCGGCCAGGTCGTCTCAACGGGCACCTCACTCGGAACGACCGGCCGAGCATCGGACCCGGTTGTAACGCTCGGACCCTCCGGCCCGCTGAAGTGGTCAAGCGCGCCTTCGGCGGGCGCCCCGATCGGGAGGATCCTGCATGACGACCGCACTCAAACGGCGCGCGGCGACCGGTGTCGCGATGCTGGCGGCAGTCGCCGGCGTGAGCGTCGTACCGGCACTGACGGTCCCACCGGCGTCCGCGACCACACGTTCGGACACCTCACTGTCCATCCGCACCGTCCACTCCGGCGTCGCACCGGGCAGGTCCACGGCCGTCACCGGCGCCCTCGTGGTGCACGGGCTCGACGACGCCGGGCGCACCGTCACCCTCGAGGCCAAGCCGCAGGGCACCGAGTCCTTCGTCCCGGTCGCCGAGGCCGTGACCCGCGAGCACGGGGGTCTGCGGGTCAAGGTGACCCCGGCGACCACGACGCGCTACCGGTGGCACTACGCCGGAGACGCGGAGACCCAGCCCTCCGTCAGTGGGATCGCCCGGATCCGCGTGCGGACCCCCGATCACCCTGCGACCCGCATCAACACGACGCTGGCGGTGCGGTCATCGCACCGGGTTGTCGACCCCGGCGCAGCCAACGTCATCCGAGGCCGGCTGGCCGCCCGCCGGGTGCCGGTCCAGCACCGCTGGGTCGTGCTCGTCTCTCGCACCCCGGGCTCCGGGGGGTGGGTCTTCGGGTCGGTTGACCGGACGGGTCCGGACGGACGGGTCTCCTTCGAGGTGACGCCCGACCAGCGCAGCGCCTACAGGCTGGTCTTCCTCGGCACGCCGTTGCTGCAGCCCGTGCGCAGCGCCGTCGTCCACGTCGGCGTGCGTCCCACGGTGACCGCGGCGGCCACCCCGGACGTGATCGACCCCGGCGAGACCACCACCATCTCGGGCGTGGTCGTCACCACCGCTGATCTCCCCGTTGCCGGGGCAACCGTCGAGCTGCTGGCGCGTCGGGTCGGTACTCCCCACGGCCTCGAGGTCGTCGGCACCGGCATCACTGCGGCCGACGGCAGCGTGGCGATCGCGGCCACGCCACTGCGCTCGCAGTTCTACCGGCTGCGGGTGCTCCGAACGGAAGGCGTGCCCAGGGGGTTGAGCCCGCGGGTGCGGGTCGTCGTCCGGGCGCCGACGTCGCTGTCGATCCGTGGTCGCAGCATGGCGGCGGCGTACGTCGTGAGCGGCGTGCTGCGCGGCCGTGGCCAGCCTCTGGCCCACCGATCCGTCACCTTGATGGCCCAGGCGCCGGGCACGACCGAATGGGTCGCCGTGGACTCCGGTTCCACGAGCGAGCGTGGCCGGGTGCGCTTCGACCAGCCGCTGGCGTCGGGCACGGGTTACCTTCTCGCCTATGCGGGGGGTCCGCGACTCGCGGCGAGCACAAGCGGCGCGGTGTTCCAGTGACCCCGACACCTGTGCACTGAGGGGACCGAGCTGACGAGCAGGGTCTCCTCCGACGACCTCGACCGGCCCGACCCCACAGCGCGGGCCGGCCGGGGCTCGTCGGCAACCCCGGAGGCGGACCCCGATCAGGCTCTGGAGCTGGCCCTGGAGCTGGCGCGGCAGGGGGACGAGGGCGGCTTCACCACCTTGTGGCGCACCCTCCATCCCCCGCTGCTGCGCTACCTGACCGTCCGCGGAAACCCTGCACCGGACGACATCGCCGGGGAGACCTGGCTGCAGGTGGTGCGCGACCTCGCGGGGTTCACCGGCGGGGCCCAGGAGTTCCGCGGGTGGCTCTTCACGGTGGCCCGCCACCGGGCCATCGACCAGGGGCGGGCGAACGCGGCGCGGCCGTCGGTGCCGCAGGCCGACCCCGGTGCGGGCGTCACGCGTCCGCCGGTCGAGCCGAGTGCCGAGCAGCACGTCGTCGAGCGGGACGCGACGGCCCGGGCTCTGGAGCTGGTCGCGACCCTGCCCCCGGCGCAGGCGGAGATGGTCATGCTCCGAGTCGTCGCCGGCCTGGACGTCGCCCAGGTCGCCGACCTGGTCGGCAAGGAGCCTGGCGCCGTCAGGGTGGCGGTCCACCGGGCACTGAAGTCTCTGTCCCGCGACCCGCGGGCCCGATCGGCACGACGAGGTGGTGAGAGATGAGCGAGCACGACAACCCGGAGCGCTGGGACGACGACGAGCTCGTCCGCGCGCTGCGCGCCCCCGGCACGGCAAGCGAGCTGGCCGACGAGGAGCGCTACGTGGCCGCCTTCCGGGGCGTCCACACACCGCGTGGCAACGTCACCCCGCTGAGCCGGGCCCGACGGCTGGGCGCGGGCGGCACGGCGGTGGTGGTCACCGTGGTGCTGTCCAGCGGCGTCGCGGCGGCGGCCTACACGCGGCACCTGCCTGACCCGGTCCAGCGGGTCGCGCACGCCGTGCTGGGCGCCCCGGCGCCGGCCCCAGCGGAGCACCACCCGCGAGTGACGCCCGTCCCAGGGAGCAGCACCGCGCCCGCTACCCCCACGTCGACCGCCACGTCCGCACCGTCGGAAACCGTCGCCAGTGGGCCGTCCACGAGTCCCGGAGGCGGCCCGACGAGCGCCATCTCGACCCGACAGCCCACGTCGACCCCCTCCTCCACACCGACCTCCGCCCCCACCTCGGCTCCCACCTCGGCGCCTACCTCGGCGCCCACGTCGACCCCGACACCCGCGCCCACGAGCGCCCCCACCACCGCCCCGACGCCGCCGCCCGTGCCGGTCCCTGCGGCAGTGACGATCTCGGGCAGCAGCCATCGGGCGGACGTCGGGACCTCGGTGACCCTGACCGGCACGGTGACCGCCAAGGACGGCACGCCTATCGCCAACCAAGCCGTGGTGCTCCAGGTGCGGGGGCCGCAGCGGTGGCGCCAGGTCGCCGAAGCGCGGTCCGACGAGTCCGGAGCGGTCACCATCGCGACACCGCCGGCATCCGCCACCGCCCGCTACCGGCTGCTCGGCGCCCCGCGAGTGCGCAGCGACGGCTGGCGGGTAGTCCTGGTCCCTGCGCTCACCGCCACGCAGACGCCAAGCGGTGCTGGCGTGGACCTCGCCGCGACGGTCGAGGGCGGCCGCACCGGCGACCGGATAGCCCTGCTCCGCCGAACACCCCAGGGCCTGGTCGGGACGCAGCGCGGACACCTGGACGCCGCCGGCACGGTTGTCTTCCGGATCACGCCGCCGGCCCACAAGACGACGTACGTCGTCCGCCTGCCGGCGACGCCCGCACACGCACGTGCGGTCACCCGGCTGTCGGTGACCCCGCCGGCGCCGGCCACCGTCGAGGTCTCTGCCGAGACGCACGAGATCGGACCGGGTGACTCGCTCTTGCTGTTCGGTGTCGTCCGGTCCGCGGCCGGATCGCCGCTTCCGGGTCAACCCGTCGCCCTCCAGGTCCGGGGGGCGCACCGCTGGCGGACGATCGGCACTGCCACCAGTGACTCGTCCGGCGCGGTTTCATGCCGACGCCGGCCGCGGAGCGGACCAGCGTCTTCCGCCTCATGTCGGGCGCCGTGCCCAGCGTCAGCGGTGGCGGATCGCCCTGGTGCCAACGCTGCAGGTCACCGTGACGCCCGGGACGACCACCGACATCGCGGTCGTGGCCGCCGGCGGGCGCGCCGGCGACCCGGTCACCCTGCTGCGGCGGGTCAACAGGCAGCTCGTGCCCGTGCTGGAGGGGACCCTGGACGCCGACTCCGTCGTGCACTTCCAGGTGACCCCGGGCAAGAAGACCACCAGATACGTCGTCCGCCTGCCCGCCACGCCCGCACACGCCGCCGCTCGGGTCGCGGTGCTGGTGCCCCCGCTGGAGTGAGCCCGACCCGGTACCCACTCCTCGGGCTGCCAGACTGGCGCGCGTGCTGGGGGCCTTCTCGATCGTGGCTGGTCTGCCGAGATTCGGAACGGGTTCCCGATGAAGCGCTGGATGCACGGGCTCCTCGCCCTGGTCGGCATCGGGATCCTCATCGGCCTTGTCGTGGTCTGGTCGCGGCCGGCCGACAACCCGCCACCATCGACAGAGCCGGGGCCCCAGGTGCCGTCGCCGTCTACGTCGCTCCCGCCCACCCCTCCCACACCCACCTACGCCGACACCCACACCCACGCCCTGCCCGACGCCGGGCCGGCTGGCGCACCTCTCCGTGCTCACCTTCAACATCCACGGCGGACTGCGCAACGACCGCCTCCACCTCGACGCGATCGCACGGACGATCCGGACCTCCCGGGCCGACGTGGTCCTGCTCCAGGAGGTCGACCGGCTCCGGCTCCGGTCGCGCGTCGTCGACCAGGCCGCGTGGTTGGGGCGGACCCTCGACATGGACGTCGCGTACGGCGCCAACAAGCTCCGTCCGCCAGCCGCCGATGGGCTGCCGCAGGCCGCCATCGGAAACGCGATCCTGTCCCGTTTCCCGCTCAGCGACGCCGCCAACACGCACCTGCCCAACCGCCCCGGGATGGAGCTGCGCGGTCTGCTCCATGCGCAGGTCTCCGTCGACGGCATGCCGGTCTCGATCTACACCACACACCTCCAGCACACGTCGGGCTCGATGCGGATCGAACAGGCGCACGCCATCCGTCGGGTGGTCGATCTCGACCCGCTGCCCAAGATCCTCGGCGGCGACCTGAATGCAGAGCCGGACTCGGTGAGCCTGCGCGTCCTCGAACGCGGCGCGCTCACGGACACCTGGCGCGAGGTCGGCGCCGGCGAGGGACTCGACCGTGCCGGCCCTGGTTCCGCGCCGACGGATCGACTACCTGCTGCACGGGGAGCAGATCCGGCCGTTGGAGGCCGACACCATGTGGTCCGGGATCTCCGACCATCGACAGCTGTGGGCGCGCTTCGAGGTCTCGCCGGTCGGGACCTGCTGATCCGGCCGCCCGACGGCGTCCCCTACGGTGACGGGGGTGAAAGCCATGCGCGGTCTCAAGCGGCTGGTGAAGTCGGCAGGCTTCGACCTCCAGCGCGTTGACGACTCCGCCTTCGTGGTCCAGCGTCGCCGTGATCGGCAGCTCACCGTGCGGCGCGTCGGGCCGCCGAACCTGCGGTCATTACGTGGTTTTCGACCAGCAGGCCGCACTGCAGCACATGAACGGCTACCAGAACTCCATGGCCGAGCATCTCGGCGCGCAGCACCTGCAGTGGGTGTTCCGCAGCCTCGGGATCAACTGCGTGCTCGACGTCGGCGCCAACCGGGGCCAGTTCGCCAAGCGCCTGCGCCAGGCGGGCTACGGCGGCCGCATCGTGTCGTACGAACCCGTCGCCGAGCTGCTATCGGGCGTTGACCGAGGAGGCGGCGGACGACCCCGCCTGGAACGTGTACCCGTGGGCGCTTGGGCGACGAGGAGGGCACCGCCGAGATCAACGTCGTCCCCGGCACCATGAGCTCGATGCTGTCGGCCAGCGACTTCGGGAAGGAGTGGTCGGCCAAGCTCCGCGATGCCCACACCGAGACCATCTCCATCCGCAAGCTCGACGGCGTGCTGGACGAAGCGACCGACGGACTGGCGGAGCCGCGAATCTTCCTCAAGATGGACACCCAGGGCTACGACCTGGCCACCGTGCGCGGTGCCGGTGACCGGCTCGCTGACGTCCTCGCCCTCCAGTCGGAGGTCAGCTGCCTGCCCATCTACGACGGCATGCCGCGGATGACCGAGCAGCTCGACACCTACGAGGCGGCCGGATTCGCGATCTCCGCGATGTTCCCCGTCAGCCGCCACGCCCGCACGTTGCGCGTGATCGAGTTCGACGTCGTCATGCTCCGACCCGACGCGGTCATCGGCACCTGACGCAGCTGACGCACCTGACAAAGGGGACGGCGCGGGTCAGCCGCTGAGCAGGCCCCTGACGTACGCCGCCTGGCCGAGGTGCTGCAGGTCGTCGTTGACGACGCTGACCAGCCGCACGCCCAGCGTCACCGGCGGATCCCAGCGCTTGTCGACGACCCGGTCCAGGTCGTCATCGCCGATCGTCACGAGGTAGCCGAGCGTCTGTGTGGTGACGGCCACGAGGTACTCCGTCAACAGGTCAGCCGTCACCCGGACCGCGGCGACGTCGTCGTCTCGCTGCCCGTAGCCAGTCGCGGTCACGTCGAACGGCAGCCCGAATCGTTCGGAGTAGCCCTGGGCGGTCCACACCTGCTCCAGCCCGGCCACGTCGGCGATGTGGTCGTCCTGGATGCGGGTGAGGTGCCAGACCAGCCAGCCGATCGAGTTGCCTCTCGGTGGCGGGCGATGGGCGAGCTGGTCGGTGGTGAGACCGTCCACGACACGGGTCGCCCCGTCGCGGATCCGGGAGATGGCGTCGGTCAGCAGCTCTGCGGGCGTCACATTCGGACCGTACCCGCTCCTCGGGCTGCCACACTTGCGCGCGTGCTGGGGCCCTTCGCGATCGTCGCCCGGCGTCGGCCCGTGGACCTGGTCGCACCGGGTTTCTGCTCGGTCGAGGAGGCGGCACCCGGACACTGGCCGCTCCCGCAGCCCGCGCCGTACGCCGCGGTGACGGCAGAGCTCGTCACGGCCGGCGAGGTCACGCTCGCCCTGACCAGCGGTGACACGGGGCTGGTCTGCCGGCTCGCCGAGGGCGTGCTCTCCCTGCGCGTCGAGGCCGGTGGGCGGACCACCCATCACCGCAGCCGCCGCTTCGGCGCGGTCACCGAGCAGCCCGAGGCGCTGGCCCTGACCTTGACCGGCACCCACCTGACCGGCCTCGTGCGCGAGCGAGGGCGGTGGGTGGCCCGCGCCCGCTACGACCTCAGCGAGCGGGTCGACACCCGCGACGACGCGTTCGGCGGCCGTCTCGACGTCCGCGCCGGCGGGGCCGTGGGGCTCGTGCGCGCCGGCGGCTTCGGACAGCTCGGCCTGCGCGACGTCCGGCTGGTCACCGGGGCCGACGGCACCCCGGTCCGCGACGGCGACCGGCTGCTGCTCACCGCCACCCACGCGGGCCCGGGATTCTTCGACGCCGCGCACACCGGCGTCTGGTCGCTCGACCCCGACGGCTGGGTGACCCGGCACCTCGCCGACCTCTTCTTCCGGCGCCCCGGCCGCCCCGGCGCGTACGGCGACCACGCGACGCACCTGGTCCGCGACGGCAGCCACTGGCTGGTGGCCACCAGCACCTGGGGCGACTTCGACAAGGCACGCCGCCACGCCACGGTCGCGGTCACCCTGGCCGAGACCGAGGCCGACCTGCTGACCGGCCGCCACGTCCTCGACACCCGGCCGCTGCGGCTACCGACCGACGGTCTTTCCTCGGTCGGGGTCTGGGACCCGCACCTGGTGCGGATCGAGGGTCGCTGGCACGTCGGCTTCGTCAGCGCGACGCGGTGGTTCAAGTTCCACCCGGCGCTGGCGGCCGGCGAGACCCTCGACGACCTCACCCTCGTCGGCGCCGACACCTCACGCACCGCCACCGAGGGCACCACGCTCCTGGAGGTCGACGGCGCGTGGGTGGTGCTCGCCAGCGACGGACGACACGGGCCACGCGAGCGCCGGACGGGGTTCCCCGTCTTCGACCTGGCCGTGCGGCAGACCGGCCGCCTCGACGCGCCGTACCCGACCAACATCCCGTGGCCGACGCTCGTCCGCACCGGCGACGGCTGGACGCTGGTCACCTTCGACGGCACCCCGACCGGCGGCGGGCTGGTGGGATACGGCACCCACGGCGACCTCGTCGTGGCGACAGCCGGACCCGCAGAGCTAGAGCTGGGCGATCAGCAGCGGCTGCACGGTCTTGCGGGCCTGGTGGATCCGCGACTTCACGGTGCCGAGCGGCAGGTCCATCAGCAGCGCGATCTCGGCGTACTCGAGCTCCTGGATGTCGCGCAGCACCAACGCCTCGACGAGCAGCGGATGGGTCGCGGCCAGCACCTCGAGCGCGTCGAGGAGGTCGAGCCGGCTGCCGGCGATCACGCTGGTGGTGCGCGGGTCGGCGCCGCTCGGCAGGTCGTCGCTGGGCAGCTCCGCCGAGCGCCGCTTCAGCGAGCGGTAGGTCGACCGGGCGCTGTTGGCCGCCACGGCGTGCAGCCAGGTCGTGAACTTGCTGCGTCCCGCGAACGTCTGGATGCGGGTCGCCACCAGCATCAGCGCGTCCTGGCAGGCCTCCTCGGCGTCCTGGGGGTAGAGCAGCATCCGCCCGCAGATGCGGCGTACGCGGGGCTGGATCAGCTCCAACAGGTGGTCGAGCGCATCGCGGTCACCCGCCGCCGCGCGGAGCGCGAGCGCGTCGAGATCGACGGTCTCGTCGTCGTCGCGGGTGGCGAGGCGTTCGTGTTCCACGTGTCTCCCCGAGGTTGGGCGCCGTCAGTGAGGGCACAATACCGACCGTGCCCCTCCCCAAACGTCTCGGTCGACTCCACCAGGTCGACCGTCTCGGTATCGGAGGGTTCTCCTCGGTCTGGCTCTACCGCGACGACGAGCTGCGCTCCGATGTCGCCGTCAAGGCGCTGGCCGACAACTGGGCGCAGCGCGAGGACGTCCGCGAGCGCTTCCTGGAGGAGGCTCGGATCCTGCGCGCCGCCGACTCCGACCACGTGGTCCGCGTCTACGACATCGGCGAGGTCGACGAGACGCCGTACTTCGTGATGACGTACGCCGACCGCGGCACCGTCGCCGACCTGCTCGACGAGGGCCGGGTCTCGCTCGAGCGGACCGTGGCGCTGGTCCGGCAGGCGGGCGACGGGCTCGAGGTGCTGCACGGCCGCGGCGTCGTGCACCGCGACATCAAGCCGCAGAACCTGCTGCTGGCCAGCGACGGCCTGGGCCGCGAGCGGCTGATGGTCGCCGACCTCGGCGTGGCGAAGGCCCTGATCCACGCCAGCGGGCTGACCGACGTGGTCGGCACCCCCGCCTACATGGCACCCGAGCAGGCGCTGGGCGGCGGCATCGACGAGCGCGCCGACGTGCACGGCCTGGCCGCGGTGGCGTACCACCTGCTCACCGGCCACGTTGCCCGCAACGGCGGGGTCACCGACCTCGTGCGCGCGAACCTGCCGCCCGCTCCGTCGGTCTTCGTCCCGGTCTCGCCGGAGGTAGACGCGGCGATCCTGCGCGGCCTCGAGCCCGACCGGGAGAACCGCTGGCCCGACGTGGCGTCGTTCGTCGACGCGCTGAGCGCGTGCGCCCCGGACGCTGTCACGGGTCTCGACCGGCGCGGGTCGGTGCCCGCAGGACGGTCGAGGGGTCTCGACAAGCTCGACGGGCGTGGGTTGCTCCTTGCCTTGACGTGCCTGGTCGTGGCGGTCGCGATGTTCGGCGCCTCGTGGGCCGCGGTTTCAATGCTGCGTTAGCGTGGACCCCACGTCGGGCCTGTGATCCAGGACGGCGAGCCTCCACGGACCACCGGCCGCCACCCACACGGCTCTCACGAGAAAACTGGTCACCCATGACCGACGTCTTCGACCTCGCACCCGACCACGAGCAGGTCGTCTTCTGCAACGACCCCGCCACCGGCCTCCGCGCGATCATCGCGCTGCACTCCACGGCCCTCGGGCCCGGCCTGGGCGGCACCCGCTTCTACCCCTACGCCTCCGCGGACGACGCCGTGCGCGACGTGCTGGCCCTGTCGCGGGGGATGACCTACAAGAACTCGCTGGCCGGGCTCGACCTCGGCGGCGGCAAGGCCGTGATCATCGGCGATCCGGCCACCCTGAAGTCCGAGCCGCTGCTCAGGGCCTACGGCCGGTTCGTCCAGTCGCTGCACGGCCGCTACTACACGGCCTGCGACGTCGGCACCTTCTCCGAAGACATGGACATCGTCGCCCGCGAGAGCGACTACGTCACCGGCCGCACGCTCGCCCACGGAGGCGCGGGTGACTCGTCGGTGCTGACCGCGTTCGGCGTCTACCAAGGCATGCGGGCCGCGGCCGAGTCCGTCTGGGGCGGCCGTCACTGGCGGGCCGCACCGTCGGCGTCGCCGGCGTCGGCAAGGTCGGCCGGCACCTGGTGCGGCACCTGGTCGAGGACGGCGCGAGCGTGGTGGTGACCGACGTCAACGACGCTGCCGTCTCGCGGGTGCGCGACGAGCACGCCCGCGTGCGGGTCGTGCCGTCGACCGACGCGCTGGTCGGCGAGCAGATCGACGTCTACTCCCCCAACGCCCTCGGCGGCGCGCTCACCGACGACGTCGTGGAGACGCTCAAGGCGACGATCGTGTGCGGCGGGGCCAACAACCAGCTCGCGCACCCCGGCGTGGAGAAGATGCTCGAGGAGCGGGGCATCCTCTACGCCCCTGACTACTGCGTGAACTCCGGCGGCGTGATCCAGGTCGCCGACGAGCTCGACGGCTTCGACTTCGACCGTGCCAAGCAGCGGGCGACCGGCATCTTCGAGACCACGCGGGCCGTCTTCGAGCTGGCGCGCACCGACGGCGTACCGCCCGCAATAGCCGCCGACCGGCTGGCGGAGCGCCGGATCCACGCCGTGGGGCGCCTGCGCGGCATCTACCTCGGCTGAGCCAGCTGGTTCACGCCCAGGTCACCCAACGTGGTCCGGGCGCGCACGACCGCACGGACACGCTCACACCACTCGTACGACGGCCCGAGGCGTCACGGGCCAATGATCAGTCGCGCCGGGGCTCTGCGTAGTCGGACCAGGCGTCGAGCTCGGGGCCCGGCTCCTGGTCGGTGTCGCTCTCGCCCTCGTCGCCATGCAGCTCGCGCGCCAGCGCCCCAAAGTCCGCCTCGTGAGTGCGGTACTTCAGGTCGCGGGCAACCTTCGTCTGCTTCGCCTTAGCCCGGCCGCGCCCCATAGGGTCGACCTCCTCGCACACTTGGCCGGGGCTCGCGGCCCTGCTCATGGCAGTGGCGGCGGCACCGGTCTGATTGGTCAGTCTGTCGTGGGCACAACGCTACCCGGTAAAAGGCTGTTCCCGCACACTCCGGTCCGAGAAAACGCCGACGTCCTCGACGGCGGCGGTCACCAACCGCCGTATCGGCCGGTCAGTGTCACGCCGCCGGGCTGGTCGAAGGAACCCCGCGCGGTCACCTCGCCGGCGACCCACGCCTTCACCTCGTGCCGGGCGAGCACCTCGATGGCCCGGTCGGCGTGGCCGCCGTCCATCACGGCGACCATGCCGACGCCGCAGTTGAGCGTCATCTCCAGGTCGGACTGATCGACGTCGCCGACCTGGCGGACCAGGTCGAAGATCGGCGCCGGAGTCCACGTGGACCGGTCGACCGTCGCGGTCAGCTCCTCCGGCAGCACCCGGGACAGGTTGGCGGCCAGGCCGCCTCCGGTCACGTGGGACATCGCGTGCACCTCGGTGTGGGCCGCCAGGTCGAGACAGGCCCGCGCATAGATGCGCGTGGGCTCGAGCAGCTCGTCGCCGAGGGTGCGACCCAGCTCGGGCACGTCGCGGTCGAGCTCCCAGCCGGCGGTCGTGAGCAGCACGTGCCGCACCAGCGAGAAGCCGTTGGAGTGCAGGCCGCTCGACTCCATGGCGACGACCAGGTCGCCGCGGCGCACCCGGGCCGGGCCGAGCAGCCTGGAGGCCTCCACGACTCCGGTGGTGGCGCCGGCGACGTCGTACTCGTCGGGCTCCAGCAGCCCCGGGTGCTCGGCCGTCTCGCCGCCGATCAGCGCGCAACCCGCCTCGACACAGGCCTCCGCGATCCCCTTGACGATGGCCGCGATCCGCTCGGGCACGACTCGGCCGGTCGCGATGTAGTCGGTGAGGAAGAGCGGCTCGGCGCCGCACACGACCAGGTCGTCGACGAGCATCCCGACCAGGTCGAAGCCGATCGTGTCGTGGCGGTCCATCGCCTGAGCGATGGCGACCTTGGTGCCGACACCATCGGCGGAGGTGGCCAGCAGCGGGCGTTCGTAGCGCTTGAGGGCGCTGGCGTCGAAGAGACCCGCGAAGCCACCGATGCCGCCGATCACCTCGGGTCGGCGGGCCTTCTCGACCCAGGTCTTCATCAGCTCGACGGCCTTGTCGCCCGCCTCGATGGAGACGCCGGCGGCGGCGTACGCGTCCTGCTTCTTCGGGTTGCCCGCGGAGACGAGAGCGAAGCGAGCGCCTTCGTCGGGTGGAGGGGTCACGTCGTTCGGCTCCTGGGTCAGGGGTTGTTGAGGACGGGCAGCGCCTGGGTGTACGACGGCTCCAGCAGGTGCTTGCCGAGGAGCGACTCGTCGGGCAGGTCGATGGGGTACTTCCCCGTGAAGCACGCGGCACACAGCCGGTCAGCGCTCTGGCCGGTGGCCTCGACCATCCCCTCGAGGGAGATGTAGCCGAGCGAGTCGGCGCCCACGCTGGCGGCGATCTCGTCGGCGTCGAGCCCGTTGGCGATCAGCTCGGCGCGGGTGGCGAAGTCGATGCCGTAGAAGCACGGCCACTTCACGGGCGGGGACGAGATGCGCACGTGGACCTCGAGGGCGCCGGCCTCGCGCAGCATCCGCACCTGGGCGCGCTGGGTGTTGCCGCGGACGATCGAGTCGTCGACGACGATGACCCGCTTGCCGCGGATCATGTGCTCGAGGGCGTTGAGCTTGAGGCGGATGCCGAGCTGGCGCAGGGTCTGGCTGGGCTGGATGAAGGTGCGGCCGACGTAGGCGTTCTTGACGAAGCCCTGGCCGTAGGGGATGCCGGACTCCTCGGCGAAGCCGACGGCGGCGGGCGTGCCCGACTCGGGGACGGGCATCACCAGGTCGGCGTCGACGGGGTGCTCGCGGGCGAGTCGGCGGCCCATGGCGACGCGCGCCTCGTGGACGTTGCGGCCGGCGATGGTGGCGTCGGGGCGGGCGAGGTAGACGTACTCGAACACGCAGCCCTTGGGGTCGGCCGGGGCGAACTTGTGGGAGCGCAGGCCATTTTGGTCGATGACGATGAGCTCGCCGGGCTCGACCTCACGCACGAGACTGGCGCCGACCGTGGCGAGTGCGGAGTCCTCGCTGGCGACCACCCACCCGCGCGCGAGCCGGCCGAGGACCAGCGGGCGGATGCCCTGCGGGTCGCGGGCGGCGTACAGGCTGTCCTCGTTCATCCACACGAAGGAGAAGGCACCTTCGAGCTGGGGCAGCACCTCGAGGGCTCGCTGCTCGAGCGACGTGTCGGGATGGTGGGCGAGCAGCGCGGTGACCAGGCTGGTGTCGTTGGTCGAGGCTTCGACGTTGCGGATGTGGAGGTCGAGCTCCTCGCTGTAGGTGGGCAGCTCGGCGACCTTCTTGGCCAGGTCGTGGGTGTTGATCAGGTTGCCGTTGTGGCCCAGGGCGATCGAGCCGTCCGGGGTCGGCTGGAACGTCGGCTGGGCGTTCTTCCAGGTGCTGCCGCCGGTGGTGGAGTAGCGGCAGTGGCCGATCGCGATGTGGCCGACCAGGGACGAGAGCGTCGACTCGTCGAAGACCTGCGACACCAGGCCCATGTCCTTGTAGACCAGGATCTGGCGGCCGTTGCTCACCGCGATGCCGGCCGACTCCTGGCCGCGGTGCTGGAGCGCGTAGAGGCCGAAGTACGTCAGCTTGGCGACGTCCTCGCCGGGAGCCCAGACCCCGAAGACCCCGCAGGCGTCCTGGGGTCCCTGGTCCTGCGGGTCTAGAGCCGCGGTGAGCCGACCGTCGCCGCCACGGCGGCTGTGGGGGTGTGGCACGGGCGCCAGTCTAGGTGCTGGTGGTTGGGTGGACGGGTGCGCCACGTGTACGAGTGCCAGCTGCGACGCGCAGACCTCCACGGCGACGGCACGGTCGGCAACGTGTTCTACGTCGACTACCTCCAGGAGGCGCGCCTCGACCTGCTGCGCCACTACGACACGTCGCCCACGCCCAACCCCGGCGAGGGGCTCGTCGTGGTGCGGACGGTCGTGGAGTACGTGCGACCACTGCGGCTCGCGGACGCCCCACTGTCGGTCGACACCTGGGTGACCGACATCCGGGCGGCGACGTTCACGCTCGGCTATGAGCTGACCACGCAGTCCCACGCGGGTCCGGTGGTGCATGCGCGGGCGACGACCGTGCTGGCGCTGTTCGTATTCGCCGACGAGCGGCCTCGCCGGTTCACCGCCGAGGAACGGGACCGGCTCACGACGTCGCTGGGCGAGCCGCCGTTCGAGGCAACGCGGGCGGCGCGGCCGGTGCCGTGGGACCCGGGTGCGTTGCGCCGGCCCATCCAGGTCAGGTTCTCCGACGTCGACATGCTGGGCCACGTCAACAACGTGCGCTACTTCGACTACGTCCACGAGGGCCAGGTCGAGGTGCTGACGGGGGTGTTCCAGGAGGCGCGGGTCGAGGGTCAGGTCGACACGGTGGTCGCGCGCACGGAGGTGGACCACCTCGGCCAGCTGAACCTGAGACCCGAGCCGTACGACGTGTGGTCCCGCGTCGCGGGCCTCGGCCGGACCTCGGTGACGCTCGAGTCGGAGATCCGCGACGGCGACCGGGCGATGGCCAGGGCCCGGGTGGTCGAGGTCAACGTCGACGCCGAGGGCAGGCCCTTGCCCTGGCACGACAAGCACCGGCTCCTCTTCGAGCAGCGGATTGGCTGAGGGCGTGGACCTGCATCCCGAGGAGCCAGCGGCCGGACCCTGGCGGTCGCTGGACGACGAAGCCCTCGCCTACGAGCTGACTGCCCGCCTGCGCGGGCGGCACCCGGCGCTCGTCCTCGTCGACGGCCGCAGCGGTGCCGGAAAGACCTTCGCCTCCGAGAAGGTGGCGCGGCTCCTCGACGCCGGCATCGTGCACTCCGACGACGTCGCCTGGGAGTACTCCCGCTTCGGATGGGACGACCTGTTGGTGGGGCGCGTGATCGAACCATGGCGCCAGGGCCACGACGTCGGCTACCGGCCGCCTAGCTGGGATACCCACGACCGCGAGGGGGCCGTCGCGGCCACCGGGCGGGTCCCGCTCGTGGTCGAGGGCGTGGGCGCGGCGCGAGCATCCTTGGCCGACCTGGCGGACCTGGTGATCTGGGTGCAGTCGGACCGCACGCGGGCGCGGGTCCGGGGCCTCGAGCGCGACGCGTCGTACGGCACCCGCACGCCGGCCGAGGCCGAGGCGTTCTGGGACGACTGGATGACCGAGGAGGAGCCGTTCCTCGCGGCCGACCGACCCTGGGAGCGCGCCGACCTGGTCGTCCTGGGCACCCCGCCCGACGACGCAGGAACCTGGGTCGCTACTCCCGGTGGTTGAGGGAAGGCGCACCAGCGCCTGCTACGAAACCTCCGGGGCGGAAGGTCACCGTGGTTTCGTGACGGTGCTACACAACCAGCGGAGCTAGCCGAGGTTGCGCAGCAGCAGCGCCTCGGCGAGGAGCACCTTCTCGAACTCCGGCAGGTGCAGGCCCTCGTTGGCGCCGTGGGCGCGGGTGTCGGGGTCCTCGACACCGGTCACCAGCACGCTGGCCTCCGGGAAGGCCTCGAGGAACTCGGCGATGAACGGGATCGAGCCGCCGACGCCCATGTCGACCGGCAAGGTCCCGTCCCAGGCCTCGGCGAAGGCGTTGCGGGCGGCGTCGTACGCCGGGCCGGTGGCGTCGATCTGGGTGGCCTCGCCGGTGTCGACCACCGTGAACGTCAGCTCCGCCCCCCAGGACAGGTGCTCCTCGAGGTGCTTGCGCAGGCGCTCGACGGCGTTGGCCGTGGTGTCGCCCGGGGCGATCCGCATCGAGATCCGCGCACGGGCCGACGGCACCAGGGTGTTGCTGGCGCCGGCGACCTTGGGCGCGTCCAGCCCGGTGATCGAGAGGGCCGGCTTGGTCCACAGCCGCTCGACGGTCGATCCCTCGCCGATCCACCGGATGCCGGGCACCGCGCCGGACTCGGCACGCAGTCGCTCCTCGGGATAGTCGACGTCGGCGGCAGGGCCCGCGTGCAACCCGGCGACGGCGACGTTGCCGGCGTCGTCGTGCAACGTGCTGATCAGCCGAGCGAGGGTCATCAGCGAGTCGGGCACCAGCCCGCCCCACATGCCGGAGTGCACCGCGTGGGTCAGGGTGCGCACCTCGATGTCGGCGCGGACGAGGCCGCGCAGGCTGGTGGTCAGGGCGGGTACGCCGATGTCCCAGTTGCCCGAGTCGGCGATCACGATGACGTCGGCGCGCAGCTCGTCGAGGTGCTGCTTGAGCAGCGCGGGCAACGTCTCCGACCCCACCTCCTCCTCGCCCTCGATGAACAGCGTGACGCTGACCGGCAGGTCGTCGCCGAACACCCGCAGCGCCGCCAGGTGGGTGGCGATGCCCGCCTTGTCGTCGGCCGCGCCGCGACCGTAGAGCCGGTCGTCGCGCTCGGTGGGCTCGAACGGCGGGCTGTCCCAGTCGGCGTGGTCGTTCTCGGGCTGGACGTCGTGGTGGGCGTAGAGCAGCACCGTGGGCGCACCCTCGGGCCCGGCCTTGTGGCCGATCACGGCCGGCGCGCCGCCCTCGGCGCTGGTGATCTGGACCGTGCAGCCCTCGGCCTCCAGCAGCGCGGCGACGGCCTCGGCGCTGCGGCGTACCTCCCCCAACCGCGCCGGGTCGGCACTCACCGACTCGATGCGGACCAGGTCCTCCAGGTCGCTGCGCACGCCCGGCAGGACCTCCTGGACGCGGGCTCTCAGATCGTCGGTTGCGGGGTTCGTCGCCATGCTCTGGACACTAACGAGGCCGTCACGTGGATCTCGAGACGGGTCGCCCATCCGACACCGCCCGGGACACACGGAATTTTGTCTGACAATGTTTTGGAATCCGGGTCACCCATGCGCGACGATGGGCCCATGACCACCAGCCTCACCCCCAGCCCCGCCGACGTGACCGGCCCCGTCGAGCCCGCCGTCCCGGTCGACAACACCGAGGCGCACATCGAGCTGACCGAGACGTACGCCGCCCACAACTACCACCCGCTGCCGGTGGTGCTCGCCACGGGCGAGGGCGCGTGGGTGACCGACGTCGACGGCAAGCGCTACCTCGACTGCCTGGCCGGCTACTCCGCGCTGAACTTCGGGCACGGCCACCCGCGGCTGCTGGCCAAGGCCCACGAGCAGCTCGACCGGCTCACGCTGACGAGCCGCGCGTTCTACAACGACCAGCTCGGCCCCTTCGCACGCGACCTGGCCACGCTGACCGGCAAGGACCTGATCCTGCCGATGAACTCCGGCGCCGAGGCCGTCGAGACCTCGATCAAGGTCAGCCGCCGCTGGGGCTACCAGGTCAAGGGCGTGCCGGAGAACCAGGCCTCGATCATCGTCATGCAGGGCAACTTCCACGGCCGCACCACGACGATCGTCAGCTTCAGCGACGACGCCGACGCGACGGTCGGCTACGCGCCGTACACGCCCGGCTTCCGGATGGTGCCGTACGGCGACGTCGCCGCGATCCGGGCCGCGATCGACGACACCACGGTCGCGGTTCTGCTGGAGCCGATCCAGGGCGAGGGTGGCGTGATCATCCCGCCGGAGGGCTTCCTGCGCGACGTGCGCGCGCTGTGCGACGAGACCAACGTGTTGATGGTGGCCGACGAGATCCAGTCGGGTCTCGGCCGCTCGGGCACGACGTTCGCCTGCGACCACGAAGGCGTCGTGCCCGACATCTACGTGCTCGGCAAGGCGCTCGGCGGCGGGCTCTACCCGGTGTCGGCGATCGCCGCGAACCACGACGTGCTCGACGTGATCACCCCCGGCAGCCACGGCTCGACCTTCGGCGGCAACCCGCTGGCGGCCGCCATCGGCCGCGAGGTGGTGGCGATGCTGCAGACGGGCGAGTACCAGGAGCGGGCCGTCGTCCTCGGCGCCCGCCTCGAGAACGGGCTCAGCCAGCTGGTCGGCCACGGCTTCGACGCCGTGCGCATCCGCGGCCTGTGGTGCGGCATCGACATCACCGACGGCGTCGCAACGGGCCGTCAGGTCACCGAGGCGCTGCTCACCCAGGGCGTGCTCGCCAAGGAGGCGCACGGCCAGACCGTCCGGCTCGCTCCCCCGCTGGTCGCCAGCGAGGACGACATGGACACCCTCATCGAGGCCTTCCGCACCGTGATGGCGGGCTTCGCGGAGGCCTGAGCAGCGCGCGAGATTTCTCCGGTCAACCGGAGAATCTGAACATGTCGTACCTAGGGAGGTACGACATGTTCAGGGATCGTGCGACAAGTCGGGTCTGATCGCCGTCGTCAGACGACGTTGCGCAGCGGCCGGCCCGCGACGTACGCCGTGAGCTGGTCGCGCAGCAGGGCGGCCATCCGGGGCAGCATCGCGGTGGTGCCGCCGGCGACGTGCGAGGTGACGACGACGCCCGGCGCCGACCAGAGGGCATGCCCGTCGGGCAGCGGTTCGGGGTCGGTCACGTCGAGGGCGAACCGCAGCCGGCCGGCCTCCGCGATCACCGCATCGGTGTCGAGCAGCGGGCCGCGGCCGACGTTGACCACGAGCGCGCCGTCCGCGAGCCGGGCCAGGAACGCCGCGTCGACGACGTGGCGGGTGGCTTCGGTCAGGGGCAGTACGACGACAACCACGTGTTGGGCGGACCAGTCCACGTCGGCCGTGGTCACCACCTTGCCGACCAGGTCGTCGTCGCGAGCGGCCGTCGCGACCGCGGTGACCACGGCCCGGCAGGCCAACAGCCGCTCCGCGACGGCTCGGCCGATCGAGCCGTAGCCCAGCACGACGACGCGGCTGTCGGCCAGGCTGCGGTACTCACGCCCGTCCTGCCAGTGACCGTGCTCGCGAACCGCGGCGTCGATGCCCCGGAGCGAGGCGATCGTCAGGCCGAGCGCGAGCTCGGCGGTCGCGTCGTCGTGGACCCCCCGCGCGTTGGCCAGCAGCACACCGTCGGGCACCAGCTCGACGAGCCCGTCCACGCCGGCCGTCTGCGTCTGCACGACCCGCACCTGCGTCAGCCGGTCGAACCAGCCGAGGGTCTGGGTGGCGTGGCGATAGTCGGGAACCAGGAACTCGATGTCATCGCGCGGCGGCTCGCCCGACCCGTCCCAGACCACGAGCTCGACACCGTCGACCGGTCCCACGGCCTCGGCCAGGGCAGCGAACGGCAGGCTGGCGATCATCGGGCCTCCTCGGTCAGGGGCAGGTACGGCGTCAGGTCGGCCCGCTCGCCGCTCGCGCGGACCCGGCCCGTCTGCTCGGCATCGGACCAGGTGAGCTCGCCGGTGGCCAGGGCCAGCCAGGTCCGCGCGTCCGTCTCGACGACTGCGGGAGGCGTGCCGCGCGTGTGGCGGACCCCCGGGACGGCCTGCACCGCGGCGTACGGCGGCACCCTGACCTCCACCGAACGTCCCGGCGCGTGGGCCTCGAGCACCGCGAGGAAGTGCTTGACCAGCAGCCTGGTCTGCTCCTCTGTGCGCGGGTCTGCGGCCAGCGCCTCGGCCACCTCCTCCGGCGAGGCTGGACGCAGGCGGGCGGGCACCTGGTCAGCCTAGGACTCCACGTCCGGGGCCGGTTGCAGCACCCAGAGCAGCTCGTAGGTTCGGGCCGTGGTGCGCTGCTGGCCCTTCAGCCGCCACTTCTCGATCACGTCGGTGAGCTCTGCTCCCAGCTTCTGCGCATCGGCCTTGGTCAGCCGCAGACCTCCGTGGCTGACGGCGACCAGGCTGTCCTTGTGTCGCTCGGCGTGCTCGGCGCGGTCGATGGCGGCGTGCGCCTCGCCCATCCACTGCCGGCGGAACACCGCAACGGCCGCCTTGCCGCCCGGCTGGTGGGCGAGCTCCTCGAGCTTGACGCTCGCGCCGCCCTCATGGGCGGCCTTCCAGACCCGGTCGCGCTTGTCGCGGGCGGCCTCGGGCGCCTCGACGACCAGGTCGTACTTCGCGAGCTGGCGCAGGTGGAAGCTCGCCTGGTTGGCGGGGATCTTCAGGCGCTCGGCCAGGTCGGCCGCCCGCATCGGCCCACCCGCCCCGAGCTCGTCGAGGATCCGGTTGCGCACGGGGTGAGCGATGGCGCGCAGAGTGCGTGGGTCGGAGATCGGGGTCAGCGGGGTGGATGGCTTCCGGGGCATGGCGACGTATTCTACCAAATTGCGCACGAACTATTGCGCACGTGTTCTTGCGCAATATAGGGTGCGGATATGACCGGATACCGCGACCTCTCTCGCAACCGCGACTTCACCATCCTCTGGACGGGCCAGACGATCAGCGACCTGGGCAGCCAGGTGAGCACGTTCGTGTTCCCGCTGATCACCTACGCCCTCACCGGCTCGGCCATGTGGGCCGCCGTCGTCGAGGCGGCCTTCCTGCTCGGCATGTGCGCGGCGCTGCTCCCGGCCGGCGTGCTGGCCGACCGGGTCGACCGCCGGCTGCTGATGCGCACGGCGAGCGGTGCCGGCGTCGTCCTCTACTCCTCACTCGCCGTCGCCGGCGCCCTCGGCGCGCTGACGATCCCGCACCTCGCGGTGGTGGCCCTGCTGACCGGCGTCGCGAGCGGCCTCTCGGGCCCGTCGGAGATGTCGGCGATCCGCTCCGTCGTACGCCGCGAGGACCTGTCGACGGCGCTCAGCCAGAGCCAGGCCCGCCAGCACATCGCCTCGCTGGTCGGCGGTCCGTTGGGCGGCATCCTCTACGGCGTCACCCGCTGGCTGCCGTTCGCCTTCGACGCCATCTCGTTCGCCGTCTCGTGGGTCCTCCTCGGGCGGCTGCGGACCGACCTGTCCGCGCCGAAGCACGACGGGCCTCGGCGCAAGCCGCACCACGACGTGGTCGAGGGCATCCGCTTCATCCTGGGCTGGCCGTACTTCCGGGCGCTGGCCGTCTGGGGCGCCCTGACGAACCTGCTGGTGAACGCGATGTTCTTCGTGGCGATCCTGCGGATGATCCAAGAAGGCGTCTCCCCCGCCGTGATCGGCCTGGTCAGCACCGCCGCGGGCGTCGGCGGCATCCTCGGCGCGATCGCCGCACCCTGGATCATCGAGCGGCTGGCGACCGGCATGCTCGTCGTCGCCGTCGCCTGGAGCTTCGTCCCGCTCGTCGTGCCGATGGTGCTGTGGGGCCACCCGGCCGTGGTGGCCGCGGCGATCTTCACCGGCCTGCTGCTCAACCCGGCCGGCAACGCCGGCGGCGGCACCTACCGGATCGCGCACACCCCCGCGCACCTCCAGGGCCGGGCACAGTCGGCCTCGCAGTTCCTGTCGATGTCGGTGATCTGGGTGGCGCCGCTGCTCGGCGGCGCGCTGCTCGGTGCTCTCGGTGGCCCGGCTGCCATCGGCGTCATCGGTTGCCTGGTCGGAGTGGTCGCGCTGATCCCCACGCTGAGCCGCAGCATCCGCACTGTCCCCCGCCCGGCGGTGTGGCAGGCCGAGCTCGCCGCCGAGGCCGAAGCGCAGGCCGAAGCCGAGCGGTCGTTGACTCCGGTCGCCTGAATGCTGACCCGCCCGAAGGTTCGGGCGGGTCAGTCCCAGTTGCCGGCGCGACCCTGCTTGGTCTGGCCGCGGCGCTTCTTCTCGGCGAGCCGGCGCTCCTTCGATCCTCTGGTCGGCCGGGTCGGGCGCCGTGGCGCCGGTGGCGGGGCGGCGGCCTCGCGGAGGATCTCCACGAGCCGCTCCCGCGCGGCCTTGCGGTTGGCGAGCTGGGTGCGGTGCTCTGATGCCGCGATGGTGAGCACGCCGTCGACGAGACGCTGGTCGAGCCGCCCCAGCAGCCGGGCCCGGATCCGCGGGCCGATGCCGGGCACCCGCGCGACGTCGTACGACAGCTCGACCCGGCTGTCCGCGGTGTTCACCCCTTGCCCGCCCGGCCCGCTCGACCGGCTGAACCGCTCCTGCAGGTCGGCGTCGCGGACCGTCAGCGAGCGCGTCACCACCAGGTCGTCCACTCAGCCCCCGAGCGCCTCGGGCAGCGTCCGGCTCCAGGTCTCGCGGAGCTCCTCGATCGGGATCGAGAGCACGCCGTCGACGGTGACGGCGTCGCCGCCGGTCTCGCCGAGGCGGGTGAGGGGTACGCCGAGGGAGCCGGTGAGCTCCTCGAGGGCACCGATGTCGTCGGGCCGGACCGTGACGAGCGCCCGGGCGGCCGACTCGGAGAACAGCGCGACGAAAGCGTCGTCACCGACGGACACCGACGCGCCGACGCCGCGCAGCATCGCCGCCTCGGCCAGCCCCTGCGCCAGCCCGCCTTCGGAGAGGTCGTGGGCGCTCGTGAGCAGCCCGACGCCCTCGCGGAGCAGGACGGCCAGCGACGCCTCGGCGCCGAGGTCGACCACGGGAGGCAGGCCGCCGAGGTGGCCGTGCACGACGTGGGCCCACTCCGAACCCGAGAGCTCCTCGCGGGTCTCGCCCAGCAGTACGACGACCTCGCCGGCCGCGCCGAACCACGACGGCGTGCGCTTGGTGACGTCCTCGATCACGCCGAGCACCGCCACCACCGGGGTCGGCAGGATCGGCGTCTCGCCGGTCTGGTTGTAGAGCGACACGTTGCCGCCGGTGACCGGGATGCCGAGCTCGAGGCAGGCGTCCTTGAGCCCGCGGCAGGCCTCGCTGAACTGCCACATCACGGCCGGATCCTCGGGCGAGCCGAAGTTGAGGCAGTCGGAGACGGCGAGCGGCGCGGCCCCGCCGGTGGCCACGTTGCGGTACGCCTCCGCGAGCGCCAGCTGCGCGCCGGCGTACGGGTCGAGCTTGGCGAACCGGCCGTTGCAGTCCGTCGCGACGGACACCCCGAGATTTGTCGACTCGTCGACGCGCACCATGCCGCTGTCGCTGGGCTGGGCCAGCACCGTGTTGCCGCGGACGTAGCGGTCGTACTGGTCGGTGATCCACGACTTGTCGCACAGGTTCGGCGAGCCCAGCAGGCGCAGCAGGGTCGCGCGCAGCTCGTCGCCCGTCGACGGCCGGGGCAGTCGCTCGGCGGCGTCGGCCTGCAGCGCGTCCTGCCAGTCGGGCCGCTCGTAGGGGCGGTGGTACGTCGGCCCGTCGTGCGCCACGGACCGCGGCGGTACGTCGACCACCCGCTCACCGCGCCAGTCGATCTCGAGCCGGCCGGTGTCGGTGACCTCGCCGATGACGACCGCCTCGACCTCCCACTTGGCGCAGATCGCCAGGAAGTCGTCGACGTCCTCGGGCTCGACGACGGCCATCATCCGTTCCTGCGACTCGCTCATCAAGATCTCCTCGGGCGCGAGCGAGCTGTCGCGCAGCGGCACCCGGTCGAGCTCGACCCACATGCCGCCGTCGCCGGCGCTCGCCAGCTCGGAGGTCGCGCACGAGAGCCCGGCCCCGCCCAGGTCCTGGATGCCCGCGACCAGGCCTGCAGCGAAGAGCTCGAGCGTGCACTCGATGAGCAGCTTCTCCATGAAGGGGTCGCCTACCTGGACGCTCGGCCGCTTGGCCGGGCCGTCGGCGGCGAACGTCTCCGAGGCCAGCACGCTGACGCCGCCGATGCCGTCGCCGCCGGTGCGGGCGCCGTACAGAACGACCAGGTTGCCCGCGCCACTGGCCTTGGCGAGGTGGAGGTCCTCGTGGCGCAGCACGCCGACGCACAGCGCGTTGACGAGCGGGTTGCCGAGGTAGGACGCGTCGAAGACCGCCTCGCCGCCGATGTTGGGCAGGCCCAGGCAGTTGCCGTAGCCGCCGACGCCGGCCACGATCCCGGGCAGCACGCGCTGGGTGTCGGGCGCGTCGAGCGGACCGAAGCGCAGGGGGTCCATCACGGCCACCGGCCGCGCGCCCATGGCGAGGATGTCGCGCACGATGCCGCCGACACCGGTCGCGGCACCCTGGTAGGGCTCGACGTACGACGGGTGGTTGTGTGACTCGATCTTGAAGGTGACGGCGTAGCCCTGGCCGATGTCGATGACGCCGGCGTTTTCTCCGATGCCGGCCAGCATCTTGCCCGACCCCTCGCCGAGCGGCGTCTCCTGCGGGATCTCGGAGAACTGCCGCAGGTGCACCTTGCTGGACTTGTAGGAGCAGTGCTCGCTCCACATCACCGAGTACATCGCCAGCTCGCTGCTGGTGGGCCGGCGGTCGAGGATCTCGCGGATCCGGGCGTACTCGTCGGCCTTGAGACCGAGCGCGGACCAGGGCTGCTCGCGGTCGGGGTCGGTGGCCGCGATGGCGACGGTGTCCGACGTCGTACGAGCGGGGGCTTCCGTCACGCCGTCAATCTACCGACGAGGTCTCGACAGGCTCGACCGGCGGGGCGTCGGCAGAATTACATGTTTGTACTTAGTCCGAACCACTGTGACTGGTGTGATCTGTGAGGTTATGGTGACTCGGCCCGCCCGCCTTCCCCCGGGAGTCCAAGCATGCGCACTGCCCTCTCCACTCGACCGCCTCGCGTAGCTCGCCACCGCCCCCCGGTGGCGGCGACCGTGGTGGTCCTGGCGCTGCTGCTCTCCGGTTTGGCGGGCGGGCTCACCACCGCCGGCGCGACGGCCTCGTGGGGCGCCCCCGCGGCCCCGGCTGCCGCCAACGTCGTCACCCCTGGCAACTTCACCGGCTACGGGTTCGACCAGTGCCACGCCCCCGACCAGCGCTCGATGAACCGCTGGATGAGCCACTCGCCGTTCCAGGCGGTCGGCATCTACATCTCCGGCAACTCCCGCGCCTGCCGCGAGCAGGCCAACCTGACACCGCAGTGGATCAGCGCCCAGCTCGCCAAGGGCTGGCGGCTGCTGCCCATCACCCTCGGCCCGCAGGCGAGCTGTCAGCCGCGGTTCCCGCGCTACAACGACGACCCGAAGATCAACCCCAAGCGCGGCACCGACGGGCTCTACCAGTCGGCTCGCAACCAGGGCACCGCCGAGGCGACCAAGACCGTCGGCGTCGCCCAGTCGCTGGGCATCGTCGCGGGTTCGACCATGTGGTACGACCTCGAGGGCTTCAACGACAACCTCAAGGACTGCCGCGAGTCGGCGCTGGCCTTCCTGTCGGCCTGGACCGACCAGATCCACGCGCTCGGCTACGTCTCGGGCGTCTACTCCAGCGCCGGGTCGGGCATCGAGATGCTCGACGACGCCCGCATCGAGCGGCCCGGCCAGTTCAGCCTCCCCGACCAGATCTGGATCGCCCGCTGGGACGGCAACGCCAACACGTCGACCTCCTACATCCGCGACGACGGCTGGCTGCCGGGCGGCCGGATGAAGCAGTACCAAGGTGGCCACGACGAGACCTGGGGCGGCGTCCGGATCAACATCGACCGCAACTGGCTCGACCTGGGCCTCGGCTCCGTGGCCCAGCCCGAGACGCACTGCGGCGGCGTCCGCGTCAGCTTCTGGCGGTACGCCGCCCTCGACCCTGGCGCCTCGTCCATCCAGGTCTCCGCGCTCCAGTGCCTGCTCACCGAGCGCGGTGCGTACGCCGGTCCACTCTCCGGCGTACTCGACGAAGCCACGCTCGCCGCGACCAACGCGTGGCAGACCTCCCACGGTTTCAACGCCCAGCCGCGCTGGGGGGCGCGGCACTGGGTGGCGCTGCTCAGCGAGGGCGCCAAGCCGACCCTCAAGGTCGGCTCGGCCGGGTCCGACGTACGCCGCCTCCAGCGCGCGCTGTCGGCCGCCGACCCGCAGGCCCACGTGACCGCTACCGGCCTGTTCACCACTGCCACCATCAACGCGCTGCGGGACTGGCAGGAGCGCAACAAGATGACCGTCACCGGAGTCGCTGCCGCCAGCACCTGGCACAAGCTGTGGAAGGGCACCCGCTGATCTCCCAGCGACCCGGGCGGCGGTGACTCAGGGTCGGTCTAGTTGTCGGAAAGCGACCCTGGTGCACCGCCGCGGGGCGACCACGAGTGTCAAGCGACGACGGCTTCGACCAAGCCGGTGAAGAACCCCAGGCCGTCGGTGCCAGCACCCGTGAGCGCCTCGACGGCGTGCTCGGGGTGTGGCATCAGGCCGACGACGTTGCCGCGCTCGTTGGTGATGCCGGCGATGTCGTGCAGCGACCCGTTGGGGTTGCCGTCGAGGTAGCGCGCGACGACCCGCCCCTCGCCCTCCAACCGCTCCAGCGTCGACTCGTCGGCGACGAAGCCGCCCTCGCCGTTCTTGAGCACGATGGTGATCTCGGCGTCCTGCTCGTAGGCCGAGGTCCACGCGGTCCGGTTGTTCTCGATGCGCAGCCGCTGGTCGCGGCAGACGAACTTGCGGTGGTCGTTGCGGATCAGCGCACCGGGAAGCAGGTGCGACTCGCAGAGGATCTGGAAGCCGTTGCAGATGCCGAGCACCGGGAGCCCGCGGCCGGCCGCGGCCACCACCTCGGTCATCACCGGCGCGAACCGCGAGATGGCCCCGCAGCGCAGGTAGTCGCCGTACGAGAAGCCGCCCGGCAGGATCACCGCGTCCACGCCCTGGAGGTCGTGATCGCCGTGCCAGAGGGCGACGGCCTCGTGGCCGCCGATCCGTACGGCCCGCCGGGCGTCCTCGTCGTCGAGCGAGCCCGGGAAGGTGACGACGCCGATCTTCACGATCCGTCCACCCGCACCTCGAAGTCCTCGATCACCGGGTTGGACAGCAACGTCTCGGCCATCTGGCGCACCTCGGCCAGGGTGGCGTCGGAGGCCTCGCCGTCGACCTCGACCTCGAAGCGCTTTCCCTGGCGCACGTCGACGACGCCGTCGAAGCCCAGCCGCGGCAGCGCGCCGAGGACCGCCTTGCCCTGGGGATCGAGGATCTCGCGCTTGGGCATCACGTCGACGACATAGCGGGCCACGGGAGGCAGTCTAGGAGGCGGGCTCAGCCGCGCGGTTTCCGCACAACGATGAGAATCGCGACGCCGAGGCCGGCCATCAGCGGCCCGGCGATGGCCCAGTGCTCCTCGCCGCTCATCGAGCTGCCCTCGATGTAGCCGAGGCCCTGCGCGGTCCACAGGGCACCGATCCCGATCATCGCCAGCCCGATGATGCGACCGAGAAGCCGGCTCATCAGCTCAGCTCGCGCTTGAGGATCTTGCCGGTGGCGGTCATGGGGAGGGCATCGACGAAGACCACGACGCGAGGATACTTGTACGCCGCCATCTGCTCCTTGCACCACGCCACCAGCTCGTCCTCTGTCACGGCCGCGCCGTCGTTGCGGATGACGAACGCCTTGATCTCCTCGCCGTGGCTCTCGTGGGGCACGCCCTTGACCGCCGCCAGGGACACGTCGGGGTGGGTGACGAGCACTTCCTCGATCTCCCGCGGGTACACGTTGTAGCCGCCGCGGATGATCATGTCCTTGGAGCGGTCGACGATGTAGTAGAAGCCGTCCCCGTCGCGGCGGGCCAGGTCGCCGGTGCGGAACCACCCGTCGCGCATCACTTCGGCGGTGGCCTCGGGTCGGTTGAGGTAGCCCTTCATGATCGCGTGGCCGCGGATCGCGATCTCGCCGATCTCGTCGGGGCCCTCGATGGTGCCCCAGTCGTTGTCGATGAGCTTGAGCTCGATGCCCCACACGGGCACGCCGATCGAGCCGGGCCGGGGGTCGCGGTCCGGGTCGGAGAACGTCGCCACTGGTGAGGTCTCCGACAGCCCGTAGCCCTCGAGGATCTGCACGCCCAGGTTGGCCTGGACCTTCTTGATGATCTCCACCGGCAAGCTCGCGCCGCCGGAGACGCCCCTGCGCAGGTTGCCCGCGATCCGCCCGACGTCGGCGCCTTCGAGGGCCCCCAGCAGTCCCCACCACATCGTCGGCACGCCGGCGAAGAAGGTGATGTCCTCCTTCTGCATCAGCGCCACGGCCTGCTGGGCGTCGAAGCGCGGCAGCAGCACGAGCGTCGCGGCCGACGCGAAGCCGGCGTTCATCTGCACGGTCGAGCCGAACGAGTGGAAGAGCGGCAGTGTCAGGAGATGGGTCTCGGTGGCGGGCTCGGTCACGAAGAGCCGGTTGCACGTGAGCGCGTTGAGCACCAGGTTGCTGTGCGACAGCTCGGCGCCCTTGGCCTGGCCGGTGGTGCCGCTGGTGTAGAGGATCACCGCGGTCTCGGTCTCGTCGCGCAGCACGCTCTCGAAGGTGGGCGGCCGGCCCTGCATCGACTGGCCCAGGGTCGTCACCCCGTCGATCGGCGACGGCGCGGCCGGGTCGGCGGTGATGAGGAAGAAGTGCTCGCAGCCGTCGGCGGCCTGGAAGCCGGCGTACCCCTCCTCCCCGATCGGCAGGTCCTTGGTGCCCTCGAAGCACAGGTAGACCGTGGCGCCGGAGTCGTCGAGGTAGTAGGTGTTCTCGCGGCCCTTGTTGAGCACGTTGAGCGGCACCACGACGCCGCCGGCCTTGAGGATGGCGTAGTAGACGATCGGGAAGTACGGCAGGTTCGGGCAGGAGAGCGCGACCCGGTCACCCGGCGCGACGCCGGTCTCCACGAGCAGGTGGGCGACCTGGTTGGCCGCGGCGTTCACCTGGGCGTAGGTCAGCCGGGTGTCCCCGAGCACCACCGCGTCGCGGTCGGCGTACCGCCGGGCGCTGTCTTCGAGGAAGATCGACAAGTTGTACATGGCGCCTCCTGGGCCGACGTGCCGCTTACGAGGTTCCGAGACGGGCCCCTGGCGGGCCTTCCTCAATCAGCGATGATGCACAACTTAGTGGCTGCTTGTCAGCGCTTCACTCGCTCGTTTGAGGTCGGCGGTGATGGTGCCGGGGGCCCAGCGGCCGGCGATGGCGGCGGCTACCGCAAACGGGCCGCGCCCGATCACCCGGCCCTCGGCCGTGAGCCGGGTGCCGTCGCCGACCTTGACGAAGCGCAAGGTGAGCAGGCCGTCGACGCCGTGCCAGGTGCCGAGCTCGGACATCGTGCGGAACGGCACCAGCTCGGTCCACTGCAGGTGTGGTTTCACGCCCAGCTTGGTGACGTCGCGCCAGTGCATGCCGGCGTGTGGCTCCCCCGGGTCGACATCGGTGACGGCTCGCAGGCTCGACTGCCACTGCGGCCGGTTGAACGGGTCGGCGAGGTAGCGGAACAAGACCGGCGGCGCATGCGGCAGATCGAGGGTGACGGTGAAGGAGCCCAAGTCGTATCCCCCGCGGTTCACCACGGCTCGCCGGCAAGGAGCTCGTAGGCCTCGAGGTAGCGGGTGCGGGTGCGCTCGACGATCTCGAGCGGCAGCGGCGGAGGCGGCTCACCCGACGCGCGGTCCCAGCCGGAGGCGGGCGAGAGCAGCCAGTCGCGGACGATCTGCTTGTCGTACGACGCCTGCGCGCGGCCCGGCTGCCAGCTCGCGGCCGGCCAGAAGCGCGAAGAGTCGGGCGTCAGCACCTCGTCGGCCAGCACGGTCGTGAAGTCGAGTCGGCGGCCGAACTCGAACTTGGTGTCGGCGAGGATGATGCCCCGCGCGCGGGCGATCTCCTCGGCCTTGTCGTAGACGGCCAGCGTCAGCATCCGCAGCTCGGCGGCCGCGTCGTCGCCGACCTCTCGGGCGACGGCGTCGAAGGCGACGTTCTCGTCATGGTCGCCGACCGCGGCCTTGGTGGCCGGGGTGAAGATCGGCTCGGGCAGCCTGCTCCCGTCTCGCAGCCCGGCAGGCAAGGCGATCCCGCAGACTTCGCCGGTGCGTCCGTAGTCGAGCAGGGCCGAGCCGGTGAGGTAGCCGCGGGCGACGCACTCCACCGGGAACATGTCGAGCTGCTCGCAGACCACTGCCCGGCCGCGCACGGCGGCGGGCACGTCGGTGGAGACGAGGTGGTTCTCGACGAGGTGGCTCAGCTGGTCGAACCACCACAACGACATCCGGGTCAGGATCTCGCCCTTGTCGGGGATGGTCGTCTCGAGCACATGGTCGAAGGCCGAGATCCGGTCGCTGGCGACCATCAGGAGGTGCCCGTCCGGGAGCTCGTAGAGGTCGCGCACCTTGCCGCTGTGCAGGTGCGTGGCGCCGTCGATCTTGGGAGCGTCCGGGATGTTGAGAGCCGCCACGAGCCGAGCCTATCGAGGCGGGAGCCGGCTCAGTTGGTGATCTCGAAGGACCTCGCCCCCGAGACGCCCGCCGGGTTGACCACGACATCGCGTACTCGGGCCGCCGGTGGACCCGCGCGACACCACGCCACCATGGCGTCGACAGCCTGCTCGTCGCCCTCGAGGTGAGCCGCGACCGCACCGTCCGGCTCGTTGCGGACCCAGCCCGTCACGCCCAGTCGCAGGGCCTCCCGCTGCGCCTCCCAGCGGAACGCCACGCCCTGGACCCGGCCGCTCACCTTCACCTGCACCGCCTTCACCGCCATCGGTCCATGATGGTCCATGCCTCATGCAACTCGTCCCGAGGAGCTGGCCGTCCGGCGACTGGTCGACCGGGTCTGGAACGACCTGGACTACGAGGCGGCGCATGAGCTGATCGCGCCCGACTGCCCGGGCCTCGACGGCTCGGGCCCGGAGGCCGTGCTGGCCTGGCATCACGACCGGCGCGACGCCTTCCCCGACCTGGCCTACGTCGTCGACGACGTGGTGGCCGGCAGTGGGCACGCGGCGATCCGTTGGACGGCGACCGGCCACCAGGAAGGTGCGTTCGGTCCGGTATCGCCCACCGGTCGCGAGGCGACGTACGCGGGCGCGACCTTCGTGAAGTTCGACGCCCGCGGTCGCATCGCCGACGTGTGGAGTGTCAACGACCTGTTCGGTCTTGTGCAGCAGCTCGGCGGGCGGGTGCTGCCGCCGGAGTGACTCGCTAGAGGATCCCGCCGGGGTCGTACGTCGCGGCGTCGGGGTCGGTGGCCACCACGTCGGCCACCCGGCGTACGACGGCCTGCGTCTGGGCGACGGCGGCGCCGGTGAACGACAGCGGCTCGGCCATCAGCTCGTCGATGTCCGCGCGGGTGAGCCCGAGCCGCCCGTCGGCGACGAGGCGGTCGACGACATCGTTGTCGGCAGCGCCGGCGCGCAGGTCGAGCGCGGCGCCGACGGCCGCCTCCTTGATGGCTTCGTGGGCGGCCTCGCGGCCGACGCCGTTGCGGACGGCCGCCATCAGCACCTTGGTGGTGGCCAGGAAGGGCAGGTAGCGGTCGAGCTCGCGCTGGATGACGGCCGGGAAGGCGCCGAACTCGTCGAGCACCGTGAGGAACGTTCGGAACAGCCCGTCGGCAGCGAAGAACGCGTCGGGCAGCGCGACCCGGCGGACGACGGAGCAGGAGACGTCGCCCTCGTTCCACTGGTCGCCGGCCAGCTCGCCGACCATGGAGAGGTAGCCGCGCAGCACCACGGCCAGCCCGTTGACCCGCTCGCAGGAGCGGGTGTTCATCTTGTGGGGCATGGCGCTGGAGCCGACCTGGCCCTCGGCGAAGCCCTCGGTGACCAGCTCGTGGCCGGCCATCAGCCGGATCGTGGTGGCCAGGTTGGACGGCCCGGCAACCAGCTGGACCAGCGCCGAGAGCACGTCGAAGTCGAGCGAACGTGGGTAGACCTGCCCGACGCTGGTGAGCACCCGCTCGAAGCCCAGGTGGGTGGCGACCCGCTGTTCGAGGTCGGCGAGCTTGGTGGCGTCGCCGCCGAGCAGGTCGAGCATGTCCTGGGAGGTGCCCATCGGGCCCTTGACGCCTCGCATCGGGTAGCGGCGCAACAGGTCGTCGAGACGCTCCAGCGCGACCAGCATCTCGTCGGCGATGGTCGCGAAGCGCTTGCCGAGCGTGGTGGCCTGGGCGGCGACGTTGTGGGAACGGCCGGCCATCACGGTGGTCTCGTGCTCGGCCGCCAACCGGGCGAGGCGGGCCAGGGTCGCCACGGTGCGGCCGCGCAGCAGCTCCAGGGACGCCCGGATCTGCAGCTGCTCGACGTTCTCGGTCAAGTCGCGGCTGGTCATGCCCTTGTGGATGTGCTCGTGCCCCGCCAGCGCCGCGAACTCCTCGATCCGCGCCTTGACGTCGTGGCGGGTGACCCGCTCGCGGGCGGCGATCGAGTCGAGGTCGACCTTGTCGACGACATCGCGGTAGGCCTCGACGACCCCGTCGGGTACCTCGACCCCGAGGTCGCGTTGCGCTTCCAGCACCGCAATCCAGAGGCGGCGTTCGAGGACGATCTTGTGCTCGGGCGACCAGATCGCGACCAGGTCGTCGCCGGCGTAGCGCGTGGCCAGCACGTTGGGGACAGTCACCCCGGAAGTGTCTCACCGGGGCCGGTCGAGACCGCGAATCCACCAGTCCCGCCCGGGCCCCGTCGTCAGCCGTCGGTGTGCCAGGTCTCCGAACCACGTGCCTGGATCGCTGAGTCGGAGCTGTCCGCTGGACGTGAATTGGACGACGTCGGCGCCGAGGACCACGAAGCTGCCCACCGTGGCCACCAACGGCAAGGCGCCGTGTCGCTCGATCCGGACGTTGAGCCACACAGCCGTCCAGGGCGAGTATCCCCACCCCTCCGTGAGTGCAGAAGTCTGCCGGTCACGATCCCGGGTGAGGTCGATGTCCCGCCGGGCTACGAACAGGCCGTGTGGGCAGCATCTGTCGAGCTCTGCGTCCGACACCGGAGCGCGCGCCACCAGGGCAGCCACGCGATCCCTGGCATACAGGCGCGCGCCGCGGGTGCCCGTCGTCGGGCCGGCAAAGCCGGCGGCCAAGACCCGGCGGGCGTGCCGTTCGCTCAATCCCGCGTCGGCCTTGAGGATGGCCGTCGCCTCGCGCTGTGAGATCAAACTCTCGACCGACGACATGCGTGTGCACTGTAGGTGCCTGACCGCCCCCCGCATGGGTTCGACGGCCTGACCTGTGGAAAGGACCTCAAGCCATACGGGCACCCCCCGCACTGCATAGATGGTCACAGGTGTGACCGTCTATGTAGCGCTCCGGGGTAGCTAGCGCCCGGCCGCGATGTCGTGGCGCCACTGCGCGCCGGGGAACGAGATGCTGACGACGCCCTCGTAGGCCTTGGCCCTGGCGTCGGCCACGTCAGAGCCCACGGCGGTCACGCCCAGCACCCGACCGCCGGCCGTCACGAGTCGACCGTCCTCGTCGCGGGCGGTGCCTGCATGGATGACGTGCACGTCGTCCTCGACGTCCAACGTCTCGCACCCGACGATGACGTCCCCTGACGAGGAGGTCTCTGGATAGCCGCGGCTGGCCATCACCACGGTCACGGCCGCGCCGTCCTTCCAGGCAAGTGGCGGCACGTCGTGCAGGGTGCCGGTCGCGGCCCCGACCAGGAGAGGCGAGAGAGGCGAGTCGAGCAGCGCCAGCAGCGGCTGGGTCTCCGGGTCGCCGAAGCGGGCGTTGAACTCCACGACCCGCACGCCGCGCGCGGTGAGCGCCAGGCCGGCGTAGAGCAGACCCTGGAACGGGGTGCCGCGGCGGGCCAGCTCGTCGACGGTCGGCTGGAGCACGTCGCGCAGCACCTCCTCGACGAACCCGTCGGGTGCCCACGTCAGTGGCGTGTAGGCGCCCATGCCACCGGTGTTGGGTCCCTGGTCGCCGTCGCCGATGCGCTTGAAGTCCTGGGCCGGCCGCATCGGCAGCACGGTCACCCCGTCGGTGATGGCGAAGAGCGAGATCTCGGGGCCGTCGAGGTACTCCTCCACGACGACCCGCCCGCATCGCGCCGCATGGGCCAGCGCTGCCTCGCGGTCATCGGTGACCAGCACCCCCTTGCCGGCGGCCAGGCCGTCGTCCTTGACGACGTACGGCGGCCCGAAGAGGTCGAGGGCCGCGGCTACCTCGTCGGGGGTGCTGCACGCGCGGGCGGCGGCGGTCGGCACACCGGCGGCGGCCATCACGTCCTTGGCGAACTCCTTGGAGCCCTCGAGCCGCGCGGCTTGGCCCGAGACTCCGAAGCAGGTGATGCCGGCCGCCGTGACCGCGTCGGCCACGCCCGCGACCAGCGGCGCCTCGGGCCCGACGACGACCAGGTCCGCGCCCAAGGAGACGGCCAGCTCGGCCACGGCCTCGCCGGACATCGGGTCGACCGGGTGAAGGGTGGCCACTGCCGCGATGCCGGGGTTGCCGGGTGCCGCATGCACCTCGGTCACTCCTGGGTCGCGGGAGAGAGCGAGGGCCAAGGCGTGTTCGCGCCCACCGGTGCCGATTACGAGCACTTTCACGGGCAGTGACTCTAGGCCCAACGCTGGTCGAGCGGCCCCGCCGGTCGATCAGTCCTTCGAGCCGGCCGTTCGCCGGGCGACCGAGACGGCGTACGCCCTGGCTCGGTATCGCAGGATCGGGTCGTCGGACAGCTCGATCCCGTCGACCACCCGGGTGGGGTCGAAGACGACGACGTCACCGTCGGCTTCGTGGTCGGCCTCGGCGGTGGTGATCTCGAACCAGCCCGCGACGAACTCGCGGCTGCCCCTCCACACCGACATGGGGTCGTGGGGGTTGTCCTTGGGTCCGGCGACGGTGACGACCAGGTCGAAGCCAACAGGCCCGTCCTGCAGCCTGGCGGCCATCTCGTCCTGCAGCCGGTCGTCACCCTGGAAGCGGCCCGTCGGTCGGCGTCCGCCCGGCTGCGGCACGAAGCGGTAGCGCACCCAGCTGCCGTGACCGGCCGCCGACAGCCAGCGGTAGGCATGGATCGGGTAGTAGGTCACCTCCGCATAGCTGCGCGGGGGCTTGACGCTGCCGGCGCGGTGGTTGACGTAGAAGGCGCGGACGGTCCCGGGCCGGGTGGCCAGGAACTTGAGCAACGCCTTGCGGTCGCGGGTCACCTCGATCATCCGGACGAAGTCGTCGGGCGTTCGCACGGGGAACCTGGGGGCCGTCTGCGCGACCAGGTCGGTCGAGGTGCTGTCGGGGAGTACGAAAGAGACGGCCATGCCGCGGACGTCCGAGCGGTCGTCGCTGCGCGGCCGGCCCGTGCCGTTGGACCAGCGCACCAGGATCGGCACCGACTCCCCGTTGAGGTGCAGCGCCCGGCAGATGGCAGTGGCGTCCGGCGACGCGTTGAAGGTGCCCGAGTAGAACCGACCCTTGGCGTGCAGGGCCCGCAGACCCGGGGGCGCACGATGCGCGGCGACAATCCGGTCGACGGCGCGCTCGGGTTCCAGCATGTCGGGAGGCTAGAGGTTGCACGGCCGTTGCCGAAAGGGCCTATCGGCCAGATTCCGGTTCAGATCCGCCCGGCTCGACCGCGGATCCGGATCAGTCGGTAGGCCGCGCCGACCGCGAAGACCGCCGCGCCCGCGACCACCGACTGCCAGGGCAGGGTCGCGACCAGCACCACGCAGCCGACGCAGCCGAGAGCCTGGAGCCAGCGCGGGTAGCGCCGCTGGGCGGGGTCCTGTGCCCATGCCGCGGCGTTGGCGACGAAGTAGTAGAGCAGCACCCCGAAGGAGGAGAAGCCGATGGCCCCCCGCAGGTCGACGAGCAGCACCAGCACCACGACCACCGCGGCGATGCTCAGCTCCGCCCGGTGCGGCACCTGGAACCTCGGGTGTACGGCGTCCAGCCAACGCGGCAGGTCGCCCTCGCGGGCCATCGCCAGCGAGGTCCGGCCGAGCCCGGCGACCAGGGCGAGCAGCGCCCCGGCCGCTGCCAGTGCGGCACCGACGCGGACGACGGGGACGGCCCAGTCCCAGGAGGTCGCCGCGACCGCGTCGGCCACGGGCGAGGTGGAGGCGGCTGTGCCTTCGGGGCCGAGCACGGTCAGGACGGCGACCCCGACGACGGCGTAGACGACGACCGCACCGGCGAGGGCCATCAGGATGGCGCGCGGGATCACCCGGGAGGGGTCGCGCACCTCCTCGCCGAGGGTGGCGATGCGGGCGTAGCCGGCGAACGCGAAGAAGAGCAGGCCGGCGGACTGGAGCACGCCGTAGGCGCCGTGCGGGGAGGTCCAGTCGCCGAGGCCCTGGGTGTCGCCGCCACCGAAGCACGCCGCCACCGCGACGGCGATGGCCAGTAGGACGAGGGTGACGATGATCCGCGTCAGGCCGGCGGTGCGGGTGATCCCGGCACAGTTGACCAGCGCGAGGACGACCACCACCGCGACCGCGGCGGCGCGCTGCCACTCGTCGGGGACGGCGTACGCCGCGAACGTCATCGCCATCGCCGCACAGCTGGCCGTCTTGCCGACGACGAACCCCCAGCCGGCCAGGAACCCCGGCCACTCGCCGAGCACCTCGCGCCCATAGAGGTAGGTGCCGCCGGCGCGCGGGTAGGCCGCGGCGAGCTGAGCGGACGCGGTGGCGTTGCAGTAGGCGACCACCGCGGCGATGGCGAGCCCGACGAGCAGCGCGGTCCCTGCGGCGCGGGCGGCCGGGGCGAAGGCGGCGAAGACGCCGGCCCCGATCATCGACCCGAGCCCGATGACCACCGCATCGCCCAACCCGAGTCGCCGCGCCAGTCCCCCGCCGCTGGTTGAGGAGGGCGCACTAGCGCCCGTCTCGAAACCCCGGAAGTGCCCTGACTCCTCGGCCACGGTGTTCATGCAAGCATGGCGGCGGCGATCTTCTCACCGGCAGCCCGGATGTCATCCTCGCTCGCTGCCGGCATCACGTCCTCCCACAGGTCATGCCGACGATCCTGCGACCGCTCCCCCACCTCCGCTTGATCGAGATTGCCGGGGTGTGTCAGGCCGGTACGACGAGCGTCTGCTCCCGCCCGGGGCCGACCCCGACTCCCCAGATCCGGCTGCCGGACATCGACTCCAGGGCGCGCACATAGGCCTGCGCGTTGACCGGGAGGTCGGAGAACTCACGGCACGCGGAGATGTCCTCCCACCAGCCGGGGAAGTATTCATAGATCGGCTTGGCGTGGTGGAACTCGGTCTGGGTCATGGGCATCTCGTCGTGGCGCACGCCGTCGACGTCGTACGCCACGCACACCGGCACCCGTTCCCAGCTCGACAGCACGTCGAGCTTGGTGAGGAAGAGATCGGTCAGGCCGTTGACGCGGGAGGCGTAGCGGGCCACGACGGCGTCGTACCAGCCGCAGCGGCGGTCGCGGCCGGTGGAGACGCCGACCTCGCCGCCGACCTTCCACAGCTTCTCGCCGTCGGCGTCGAAGAGCTCGGTCGGGAACGGGCCGGAGCCGACGCGCGTCGTGTAGGCCTTGATCACGCCGATCACCCGATCGATCCGCGTCGGCCCGACGCCGGCACCGATGCACACGCCGCCGGCGACCGGGTTGGAGGACGTCACGTAGGGATAGGTGCCGTGGTCGACGTCGAGCATGGTTGCCTGCGCGCCCTCGAAGAGCACCGTCTTGCCCTCGTCGAGGGCGTTGTTGAGCAGCAGCGAGGTGTCGGCGACCAGCGGCCGCAACCGTTCGACGTACGACAGCAGGTCGTCGACCACGGCATCGGTCTCGAGTGCGCGGCGGTTGTAGACCTTCGCGAGGATCTGGTTCTTCAGCTCCAGCGACGCCTCGACCTTCTGCCGCAGGATCGACTCGTCGAAGAGGTCGGCGATGCGGATGCCGATCCGGTTGATCTTGTCGGCGTACGCCGGCCCGATGCCGCGGCCGGTCGTGCCGAGCTTGGCGTCACCGAGGAAGCGCTCGGTGACCTTGTCGATGGTGACGTGATAGCCCGCGATCACGTGGGCGTTGGCGCTGACGACCAGGGGCGCGAGGTCCACGCCGCGGGCGATGAGCGCGTCGAGCTCGCGGAACAGCGCCTCGGGCGAGACGACGACCCCGTTGCCGATCACGCAGGTCGCGCCAGGGGTCAGGATGCCGCTGGGGAGCAGGTGGGTCGCGAACTTCTCGCCGTTGATGACGATCGTGTGGCCGGCGTTGTGCCCACCGCTGGTGCGCACCACGAAGTCGATGGTCTCGTTGGTGGCCAGCAGGTCGGTGGCCTTGCCCTTGCCCTCGTCGCCCCACTGGGCGCCCAGCACCACGATCGCGGGCATGCCGCCTCCTGCTGTCGGGCCGTGCTGTGGACTGCGTTCAGAAACGGGGGCTCCTGGGCGCGCAGAACGCTACCCCAACGCGGACGGTGTGCTGGCGGGGCGTCGGATAGTGTCCGCGCCAATGGACCCGCTGCTCGTCATCACCAACAAGGACGCCGGTACGGCGGACCAGGAGACCCTGGATGTCGCCCTGTCGCAGCTGCGCGGGCGGACCTCCGTGGAGGTGGCGGCGACCTCCGACCCCGGCGAGCTCGACGGCGTCCTGCAGCGGGCCGGCTCCCGGCGGATCGTGGTCGCCGGCGGCGACGGCAGCCTGCACGCCGTGATCTCGGCGCTGCACCGGCGCAACGAGCTGAAGACCTCGGTGGTGGCGCTGCTGCCGCTGGGCACGGGCAACGACTTCGCGCGCGGCGTCGGCATCCCGCTGGACATGGAGGAGGCGGCCGGCGTCGTCCTCGACGGCGAGGTGCGCCCGATGGACCTGATCGTCGACGAGGTCGGCGACATCGTGGTCAACAACGTGCACGCCGGTGCCGGCGCGCAGGCCAGCCGGCGCGGCGCCCGGTGGAAGGAGCGGCTCGGCTCCATCGGCGTGGGCAAGGTCAACCTCGGCCGGGCCGCCTACCCGATCGGTGCGCTGCAGGCGGCCCTGCACCCGCCGCGGCTGCACCTGCGCATCGAGCTCGACGGAGTGGTCGTCAACGACCTGGACCGTCCGGTGCTGATGGTCTCGGTGGGCAACGGCTCCCACATCGGCGGCGGCACCGAGGTCACCCCACACGCCGACGCCGAGGACGGCATGGCCGACGTGATGATCTCCCGGGCGACCAGTCCCTTCGCCAAGGTGGCCTATGCGCTGAGCATGGCCCGCGGCAAGCACGTCGAACGCGACGACGTCGCCTACCTGCGCGGCCACCAGGTGTCGGTCTCGGGCGAGGAGTTCTGGTGCAGCGCCGACGGCGAGATCTACGGCCCGGAGCGGCAGCGCACCTGGCACGTCGAGCCGGCGGCGTACGCCATGGTCCTGCCCTAGACGCTTCGCTGGTTGAGGAGGTTGCGCTAGCAACCGTCTCGAAACCCCGCAAGCGACCCGCAACGCGCGAGGACTACAGCCACCCTCGCCGCGCCGCCTCCACACCAGCCTGGAACCGGGTGTCGACGCCGAGCTCGATCAACAGGTCGGCCACCCGACGGCGCACGGTCCGCAGGCTGAGCCCGAGGGTGCGCGCGATCTGCTCGTCCTTGGCCCCGGCCGCGAGCTGGCGCAGCAGGCTGCTGCGGAGGTCGGCGCGCGGGCGACCCGGGTCGAGCCCCGGCAGCGGGGTCGCGTCTTTCCAGTAGTTCTCGAACAGCAGGGTCAGCGCGCCCACGATGGCGGGCTGCCGGACGAGCAGCCGCGGTTCGTCCCTGAACCCGAGCGGCTCGGGTAGCACCACGTGCGTGCCGCGGATCACCAGCATGCGGGTGGGCAGGTCGTCGATCACCCGGACCTCCTCGCCTTGCTCCGCCCGCGCGTGCAGCACCTCGGGCGCCTCGTGCAGCGCTCGGAGCGGATAGATCGCCCGGGACCGGCGACCCGAGGCGACGGCTCGTCCGACGACGACCGAGATGGCCGACTCGCGCGGCATCATCCAGGCGTCGGGGCGTAGCCACAGCAGGTCGCCCTTGCTCTGCTCGATCAGGTTGGTCAGCAACATCAGCGCATTGCCACCCGAGCTCACCTCACCGTCGATCGCGTAGAGGTCGTCGACCTCACCCGGGCCCGGCCTGCTGGCCGCAGCGGCGAGGAACGGGATCGCGTCGGCGAGGTCGAGCAACCGCTCGCGACTGCGCTGCGCCGCCTCCGCCTGCTCGGCGACCAGGTGGGCCACGAGGGCGGGCATCGGCAGCACGGTGACCCGGCCCGCACCGATGGTGACCATGCCCCGCTCGAGCAGGCCACCGACCCAGGCCGGCAGGGCGTCGGCCTCGATGCCGATCGCGACGGCCACGTCGCCGACCGGACCACCCGACAGGGGAAGCAGCTGCTGGTAGCGGCACTCCTCCGCGGTGTTGAGGCCGAGCGCGGCGAGCACTGATTCAGGCGGTCGTCGGACCTTCGAAGGCATGGGTGGCACGTTAGTGCCAGGGGCAGGACTTATCCACCTGGCAGGGTCCTGTCAGTGCAACGATACGGGTCGACGTCACGGCCGTCGGGCACTCGCTAGAGCGCCGGGGACCGGGGTCGATGCCGACTCATTGCGGGGGTCTGAGTCGGCGGCGTCGACGGGCGCCGGAGTGGAGTCAGGGGACAACTCCGGCGCCCGTCTGCGTCGTCCACGCCCACGAAACCCGTACGGCGCCAGGTGGGCCCTCCGGTAGCGTGCTCGTTTCCGCCTCGTCCAGCAGAAGGAGCGGCCGCCGCATGCCCGAGCCCACCGCCGCGATCCACGACTGGGTCACCCGCGCCGCCGACGACGCCCAGCGTCACGCCGGCGAGGGCAAGCCCGTGACGTGCTCGTCCGGGGTCTCGCCGTCGGGACCGGTGCACCTGGGCAACCTTCGGGAGTTCCTCACCGTGCACTTCGTGGCCGACGAGCTGCGCCGCCGCGGGGTGCCCGTGCGGCACTTGCACGTGTGGGACGACTACGACCGTTTCCGCAAGCTGCCGGCCGGTGTCGACCCTTCGTGGTCCGAGCACATCGGCAGGCCGCTGTCCGCGGTCCCCGACCCGTGGGAGTGCCACCCCTCGTGGGCGGAGCACTTCAAGGAGCCGCTGCGAAACTCGCTGCACGCTATGGGCGTCGACATGGAGGAGATCTCCCAGACGGAGCGCTACGCGTCGGGCACCTACCGCGAGCAGGTGCTCCTCGCGGTCCGCCATCGTGCCGACATCGACACCGTGCTCGCCCGCTACCGCACCAAGAAGTCCGTGCCCCAGCCCGGCTCCGACCAGGAGGCCGAGGCACTCGCCGAGTCCGTTGCCGCCGACGACGAGACGAGCGGAGCCTCCGAGCTGGAGCGCTTCCCGTTCAAGCCCTACTGCCGCACCTGCGGCCGCGACACGACCACGATCGTGTCGTACGACGACGAGTCGACCGACCTGGCCTACCGCTGCGACTACGGCCACGAGCACACCACCAACCTCGCCACCCAGGACGAGGGCAAGCTGGTCTGGAAGGCCGACTGGCCGATGCGCTGGGCCTTCGAGCACGTCGACTTCGAGCCGGCGGGCATGGACCACGCCACGCCCGGGTCATCGTTCACGGTCGGGCACGAGCTGGTCGAGAGCATCTTCGGGATGCCGCGTCCCGCCTGGTTCGGCTACGGCTTCGTGGGCTTCGCCGGTGTGCAGAAGATGTCCTCATCGGCGGGCGGAGCCCCCACGGCCGACGACGCCCTGCGGGTGCTCGAGGCCCCGATCGTGCGTTGGCTCTACGTGCGCCGGCAGCCGAAGCAGACCTTCGACATCGACTTCGGTCCAGAGGTGGTCCGCCTCTACGACGAGTGGGACGCACTGTCCCGCAAGGCCGCCGACCCGGCGAAGCGGGACACCCAGGTGCTCGCGTGGGAGCGCGCCTCGTCGACGGCGACCGCTGGCGCGCTGCCGACGGCCGGGGTCGTCGTACCGTTCCGGGTGCTGTCGTCGGTCGCCGACGTCACCGCGGGCTCGGCCGAGCAGATCAGCCGGATCGTCGGCGAGCTCGGCTACGCCCACGACTCCGTCGACGACCTCGAGCCGCGACTGTCGCGGGCGATGGCGTGGACCGACGAGTACGTCGACCCGGCCGACCGTACGACCGTGCGCGAGACGCCCGACACGGCGGCACTGGCGGACCTGTCGGCCACCGAGCTCGGCTGGCTGCAACTGCTGCTCGACGGCCTCCCCGACCCGTTGGACCTCGACACCGTGACGTCCCTGGTCTACGGCGTGCCCAAGCTGGCGCGGGGCCAGTCCCTGGACGCGCCGCCGACCGACGAGGTAAAGGCCGACCAGAAGCAGTTCTTCGGGCTGCTCTATCGGCTGCTCGTCGACGCCGAGCGCGGGCCCCGGCTGCCGACGCTGATCCTGGCGCTGGGCGCCGAACGCGTGCGGTCGCTGCTGGGCGGGGCTCCGGTCTTCTAGCGCGTCTCGTCGAGCAGCTCGGCGGCGGCCGTCGGGCTGGAGTCACGCAGGAACGCCGAGCAGCGCTCCCACTCCTCGCTCTCGCCGATGGCGCGGGCGGCCAGGGCGAGCAGGGCCAGGCAGCGCAGGAAACCGCGGTTGCCCTCGTGCTCCCACGGCACCGGACCGTGTCCCTTCCAGCCGTTGCGGCGCAGCAGGTCGAGGCTGCGGTGGTAGCCGACCCTGGCGTAGGCGTAGACGGTCAGGTCGTCCGCGTCGGCGTCCCGCGCGGCCTGCGCGAGCGCGGCCCACGCCACCGGCGACGCCGGGTGGCGGCGTACGACGTCGTCGGCTTGGCGCCCCTCGACGAGCTCCGCGGTGGCCGGGTCGTCCGGAAGGTGGGTCGGCGGCGGTCCGGCCATCAGATCCTGGTTCGTCATGCCGGCCAGCCTAGGTGCGGGGCGGGGGAAGAGCCGTTGGCGGGCGGGTGTTGAGTGTGGTCATGGTCGACACGACACCCGACCCAGCAGAGACGGCTCCCCGCAACCCCGTCGGTGTACCGGCCGACGTGCGCCCGTGGCCCGCGCTGTTCGCGCTCTGCCTGGGCTTCTTCATGATCCTGGTCGACACCACGATCGTTACCGTCGCGACGCCGGCGATCATCGCCGACCTGCACGCCGACGTGAACTCCGTCGTCTGGGTGACCAGCGCGTACCTGCTGGCGTATGCCGTGCCGGTGCTGATCACTGGTCGTCTCGGGGACCGGTTCGGACCCAAGAACATCTACATCATCGGCCTGGCGATCTTCACGCTCGCGTCGTTGTGGTGCGGGCTGACCGGCACGATCGAGATGCTCATCGTCGCGCGGGTGGTGCAGGGTCTCGGCGCCGCGCTGATGACCCCGCAGACGATGGCGGTGATCACCCGGATCTTCCCATCCGCACACCGCGGCCAGGCCATGGCGCTGTGGGGTGCGACCGCCGGGGTGGCAACGCTCGTCGGCCCGATCCTCGGCGGCGTGCTGGTCGACACCCTCGGCTGGGAGTGGATCTTCTTCATCAACGTGCCCGTCGGGCTGGTCGGCCTGGTGCTGGCGTACCGACTGGTTCCGAAGCTGGCGACCCACAGCCACAGCTTCGACTGGCTCGGTGTCGCGCTGAGCGGCCTGGGCATGTTCCTGCTGGTCTTCGGCATCCAGGAAGGCCACCAGTACGACTGGGGCACCGTCACCGGCCCGATCTCCGTGTGGGGACTGATCATCGGCGGGCTGCTGGTCTTCGCAGCGTTCGTCTACTGGCAGGCCCGCAACCGCAACGAGCCGCTGGTGCCGCTCGGACTCTTCCGCGACCGCAACTTCTCGATCTCGAGCTTCGCGATCTCGACGATGTCGTTCACGGCCACCTCGATGGGCTTCCCGCTGATGCTCTACGCCCAGCTGGTGCGCGGGCTGTCGCCGACGGAGGCCGCCCTGCTGATGGTGCCGATGGCACTCGTCTCGATCGTGATGGCGCCGCTCGTGGGCAAGGTCACCGACCGGGTGCACCCACGGACCCTCACCGCGACGGGCTTCGCGATCACGGCCGTCTCCATCTTCTGGCTGAGCCGGGTGATGACCCCCGACAGCGCCACCTGGCAGATCCTGGTCCCGATGGGCTTTCTCGGCCTCGGCATGTCCGGGATCTGGGCGCCGCTGGCGGCGACCGCCACCCGCAACCTGCCGATGCACCTGGCCGGGGCCGGGGCCGGTGTCTACAACGCGACCCGCAACGTCGGCTCCGTGCTGGGGTCGGCCGCGATCGCCGTACTCATGGACTCGCGGCTGGCCGCCCAGGGCCTGAGCTCGGGGGGCTCCTCCCCCGAAAGCACGGGCGGGGACCTGCCTGCCGCCATCTCGTCGGCCTTCAGCACGGCCATGTCGCAGTCGATGCTGCTGTCGGTCGGGGTGCTGCTGCTCGGCCTGCTGTCGTGCCTGGCCTTCGTGCTCCCCCAACACCTCGGCGGCACCAGCTACCCGAACCAGGCCGGCAGCGAGCCCGAGACCGCGCCGGCCTGACGGCTCGTCGTACGGATCTGTCCGACTCAGATTTCATGTAACGCGGTGTTCGCGTGGCTTTCTCCGTGTTCGAACGCTGGGGAAGCCGTGCGAACACCGCGTTACATGGGGTGCGCCGATCAGCCGATGGAGCGACCGCTGGCGCGGAGGTTCTCGCAGGCCTCGACGACGCGGGCGGCCATCCCGGCCTCGGCGGACTTGCCCCAGGCACGGGGGTCGTAGGCCTTCTTGTTGCCCACCTCGCCGTCGACCTTGAGTACGCCGTCGTAGTTGGCGAACATGTGGCCGACGACCGGGCGGGTGAAGGCGTACTGGGTGTCGGTGTCGACGTTCATCTTCACGACGCCGAAGTCGACCGCGGCGCTGATCTCGTCGGCCGACGAGCCCGAGCCGCCGTGGAAGACCAGGTCGAACGGGCGGGCGTCGGCGGCCAGGCCGAGCTCCTTGACGACCGCCTCCTGGGCAGCCTTGAGGACCTCGGGGCGGAGCTTGACGTTGCCGGGCTTGTAGACGCCGTGCACGTTGCCGAAGGTCAGCGCGGTGAGGTAGCGGCCCTTCTCGCCGGTGCCGAGCGCGCGCACGGTGGCCAGCGCGTCCTCGGGGGTGCTGTAGAGCTTGTCGTCGATCGCCCCTTCGACGCCGTCCTCCTCGCCGCCGACCACGCCCACCTCGATCTCGAGGATGATGCGGGCCGCTGAACACTTGGCCAACAGCTCCTCGGCGATCTGGAGGTTCTCGTCCAGCGGCACGGCCGACCCGTCCCACATGTGCGACTGGAAAAGCGGCAGCTCGCCACGGGCCACCCGCTCGGCGGAGATCTCGACCAGCGGCCGCACGAATCCCTCGAGCTTGTCCTTGGGGCAGTGGTCCGTGTGCAGCGCGATGTTGACGGGGTAGGACTTGGCAACCTCGGCGGCGTACGCCGCGAAGGCCACCGACCCGGTGACCATGTTCTTGACGTTGGGGCCCGACAGGTAGTCGGCGCCGCCCGTGGAGACCTGGACGATGCCGTCGGCGCCGGCGTCGGCGAAGCCTTGGAGCGCAGCGTTCAGCGTCTGCGATGACGAGACGTTGATCGCCGGGAAGGCGAAGCCCTGGGCCTTCGCGGTGTCCAGCATCTCGGCGTACTTCTCGGGGGTGGCGATGGGCATGGGATGAGCTCCTCGAGCGGCGGTTGATGCGAGCGCCACCACACTAGTGGCGGCGGGAGCCGCCCCCGAGACTCGTCCGCATCGGTGACAACCGAACGGCCAAGTGGTTCCGTCTAGTTGTCATGGACCTGGATCTGCATGAGTCGCTCACCGAGGGCTTCGGCCCCGAGCCGCCGCACCGTCCGGTGGCGGACCGGCTCGCGGCCGGCCACCGCGCCGTACGCCGCCGCCGGCTGGCCGGCTCGGTCGTCGCGGTCGCCGCGGCCACCGCCATCGGCCTCGGCGTGACAGCCATCCTCGGCGGCGGCGCGACGGCGAGCGGCCCGGCCAGGTGGCCACGGACCCGACTACGGACCCGACCACCGACCCGACTACCGAGCTGACCACCGATCCGGCCGCAGGGTGGGACGAGGGCGAGCTCGCCCGCTACAACGACGCCGGCATCCTCGAGCTGCGACCTGGCGTCACCGTGATCGACCGCGTCGACGAGCCGTACGGCGACCCGACCGACTACCACCACTCGGTCGCCCTGGCGCTGGAGTTCCAAGGGGCGCAGAGCTGGCTGATCATGGAGTGGGACACCGATCCGGACGGGGCGAGCAGCTCTTCGAGCGGCGCCGGAGCAGCTCCCGAGGGTGACTTCCAGGACTGGGTCGCCCAGAACGTCGCCGCCAACGACGACAACTCGGCCGGCTACGTGCAGTTCGCCGACGACGGCTCACTCGTGGCGAGTCATGGCGTGAAGATCCTCGACCAGCGGCACCCCGTGCAGCTCAAGGACTTCGTCCTCGCAGGGGAGCCGAGCGCGGCCGCCCTCCTCCAGGGGCCGGACGGGAAGAAGTGGTACGTCGTCGTCCGCGACAGTGGCGGCCTCGACGTGATCGCCACACCCTTCCGAACCGGAGGGCCCGACCTCGACGCCTTCCTCGACTACGCACGCGAGAAGTACGCCAGTGGGGAGGGCCTGCGCTGACCAGGGACCGCGACGCCGCCTTCGCCGCCTTCGTCGAGGCGCGGCAGACCCACCTGCGCCGGGTGGCGTACGCGATCTGCGGCGACTGGCACCAAGCCGACGACCTGCTCCAGACGGCCTTCGTGAAGCTGTACGTCGCGTGGCCGCGGCTGCGCGAACCCGGCCGCGAGGAGGCCTACATCCGCCGGATCCTGGTGCGGGTCAGCGTCGACGAGTCCCGCCGGCCGTGGCGCCGGGAGCGGCCGGGTCTCGACGGCCACGACAGCGCCACGCCGACCGGGATCGGGTTCGAGGAACGCAGCGCGCTGGTCGACGCCCTGCAACGGCTGCCGACCATGCAGCGCAAGGTGGTGGTGCTCCGCCACCTGGTCGGCCTCTCGGTGGCCGAGACCGCCGACGAGCTGGGCATCGGCGAGGGCACCGTCAAGAGCCACACCTCGCGGGGCATGGCCGCCCTCGAGCAGGCCATGCCGGCCACCGAGCGGTAGCGCGTCCGGCAGGGTCAGCCTCCAACGGTCACCTCCGCCTGGTCACTCATCGAGGGCGACGTGGTGCGACGGCTGCCCAGCATTGCCACGGCCGCCACGACCAGGACCACGGCGCCAGCCACGACCGCCAGGTGCATCCCGGACACGTACGCCGCCCGAGCCGCACCGAGCACCGCGTCGCCGGCCGCAGCCGGCAGACCAGCCACGACGCCGTACGCGCCCGCCAGTGACTCTCCCGCCGGCCCGTCCGCGAGCCCGCCGGGCAGGTGCTGACCCGCGTGCGACCGGTAGCCGGCCGCCGCCACGCTGCCGAGCAGCGCGATGCCGAGCGACCCGCCGAGCTCGCTGGCCGCCTCGGAGACCGCAGAGCCGACGCCCGCCTCGCTCGGCTCGAGCGAGCCGAGGACCAGCTCGCCGCAGAGCGCCATGGTGGCCACCAGCCCCGCGGCCAGGACGCCGCCGCCGACCAGGGCGAGGGCGAGGGAGTCGGTCCCGACGGTGGCCAGCACCACGAAGCCGAGGGCGCCCACCAACAGGCCGGCCGCCCCGACCCGGACCATCCCGAACCGCTGGCCGAGCCCCGCCGCGAACGGTGCCGTGGTGCCGACGGCCAAGGTTGGCAACAGGCTCCAGAGCGCGGCCTCGAGCGGGTCGTAGCCCAGCACCAGCTGGAGATAGCCGGTCATCAGCACCGCGTTGCCGATCAGGGCGAAGGAACAGATCGCGTTGCCGACCAGGGCGGTGCGATAGCGCGGGTTGGCCATCAGCTCGGGCGCGATCATCGGGCTGTGGTGGCGGCTCTGCCTGCGCACGAAGAGCCAGGCGAGGGCGGCGCCGACGGCGATGCACACGGCCCAGCGGGCGTCCCAGCCGTGCACCGCCCACTCCTTGATGCCGTAGATGGCCGGGAGCACGGCCGCGAGCGACAGCGCGGAGCTCACGAGGTCGAAGCGCCGTCCACTGGTCTCTCCGCGCGGCAGCAGCAGCGGGCCGGCGACCAGCAGCAGCACCATGGCAGGGATGTTGATCAGGAAGACCGAGCCCCACCAGAAGTGTTCGAGCAGGATCCCGCTCACCACCGGCCCCAGGCCGACGCCCGCAGTCATCACGCCGGTCCACGCGCCGATCGCCCGGCCCCGCTGGCGCTCGTCGCGGAAGAGCGTGCGGATCATCGCCAGCGTCGACGGCATCAGGGTCGCGCCGGCGACGCCGAGCAGGGCGCGGGCGGCGATCAGCTGGCCGGAGGTCTGGGCGTACGCCGCCGCGAGCGAGGTCAGCGAGAACGCCACCGCGCCGAGAAGGAGCAGTCGCCGGGCTCCGATCCGGTCGGCGATGGCCCCGGTCGTGACGAGCAGCCCGGCAAGCATGAACCCGTAGATGTCGAAGATCCACAGCTGCTCGGTGGGTGAGGACCCCAGCTCGCGGCTGATCTGAGGCACCGCGAAGTACAGGATCGAGACGTCCATCGACACCAGCAGGAGCGGGAGGGCGAGGACGGTGAAGGCGAGCCACTCGCGGCGACCGGCGAGGGGAGTCGAGGTGTTCATCGAGGCGAGACCTTTCTGTGTACGACCGTATCTGTTTAGTCAGTACGCAGAACATAGTTGCTACTGTGTGCGGTGTAAATAGTTTTCTCGATACGCAAAGGCCGCCCGTGACCGCCGACCCGCCCAGCCCGCTCAGTCGCGGCACGCTCGCGCTCTGGGGACTGACGCCGGGCGGGCGCCGCGGTCCGAAGCCAGCGATGTCCGTCCGCTCGATCGCCGCTGCCGGCATCGCGCTAGCGGATGCCGACGGGCTCGAGGCCGTCACGATGTCCGCGGTCGCCAGGCGCCTGGGCTTCACCACGATGGCGCTCTACCGGCACGTCGAGTCCCACACCGACCTGCTGGCGGTGATGGCCGACGAGGCCCTCGGGCCGCTCCCCGACCTCAGCCGACGCAAGACCTGGCGCTCCCAGCTCGTCGGCTGGGCGCTGGCGGAGGCGAAGCAGCTCTTCGCGCACCCGTGGTTCCTCGACATCCGCACCGGGTCACCGCCCGTCGGCCCCCGGTCGTTGGGCTGGATGGACCTCGGGCTGCAGGTCCTCACGCGGGCCGGCCTCGGCCACGCAGAGGCGTCCTCCGCCCTGCTGCTCGTTGACGGCTACGTGCGCAGCACGGTGGTCTTCGCCTTCCAGTACGGCGCGTCCGAGGCGGCCGACGCGTGGGCCGACAGCCTCCGACTCGTGGTGGACGCCGAGGTGTTGCCTGCCGTCGCGGCCGCGCTCGAGGCAGGCGTCTTTGAGGACGAGGAGGCGGTGGGCTTCCCGAACGACGACTTCACCTTCGGCCTCGAGGTGATCCTCGACGGGATCGAGCGCCTGCTGCCGGCTTGAGTCGGGGGTGCTGCTGGCCGCCGCCGACCACTACCCTCGCGGCGTGACCGACTACCAGGTGACCTACTGGCGCGAGCTGCCGTCGCTGGTGGTGGCGCGCGAGGGCGAGTCCGTGACCAAGGGCCTGCTGGACCCGCGGTTCCAGGAAGCCATCGACGAGGCGGCGATGCGACTGGGGGCAACCGGCAGCGACGCATACCTCGAGGGTTGGACGCGCGGCGAGTGGACGCCGGCGGACGGAAGCGGTCCCGAGGTCTGCGACCGGGTCGTCGCCGACCTGGAGGCCCAGTGGCCCGCCGCGAAGCTGGCGGAATACCTCGACGGGCTCGCCTAGGAGAGACCCAGGATCGTCCCGTCGTCGGCCAGGTCAATACGTGACGCGGACGGGTCGCGGGGCAGCCCGGGCATGGTCATCATGTCGCCGCACACCACGACGACGAAGCCGGCGCCTGCGGACAGCCGCACCTCGCGGACGTGGAGCTCGTGCCCCGACGGAGCTCCGAGCGAGGCCGGGTCGGTCGAGAACGAGTACTGCGTCTTCGCCACGCACACCGGCAGCGCGCCGTAGCCGTCGCGCTCGACGCGCAGCAGTCGTCGACGGGCCTTGGCCTCCCACGTCACGAGGCCGGCGCCGTAGAGCCGTGTCGCGATCGCCTCGACCTTCTCGATCAGGGTCAGCTCGTCGTCGTAGGTGAACGAGAAGGAGTACGGCGACTGCTCGTCGAGCGCCTGCAGCACGCCCTTGGCGAGGTCTTGCGCACCCACACCGCCGTCGGCGAAGTGCGTCGCGGGGTAGGCCTGGACGCCCTCCGCGGCCACCAGCTCGACGACCTCCGCCACCTCGAGGTCGGTGTCCGTGGGGAACCGGTTGACGGCGACGACGCACGGGATGCCGTAGACGTGGCGGATGTTGTCGAGATGGCGACGCAGGTTCGCCATCCCAGCTCGCACCGCGCCGAGGTCCTCCGTCCCGAGGTCGGCGAGCGGCACACCGCCGTGGTACTTCAGCGCACGCACCGTCGCCACGACCACCGCCACGTCGGGGCGCAGGCCGGACTTGCGGCACTTGATGTCGACGAACTTCTCCGCCCCGAGGTCCGCGCCGAAGCCCGCCTCCGTGACCACGTAGTCGGCCATCCGCAGACCGGCTCGGGTGGCCATCACCGACGAGCACCCGTGGGCGATGTTGGCGAACGGGCCGCCGTGCACGAGCGCTGGGGCACCCTCGAGGGTCTGCACCAGGTTTGGCGCGAGCGCGTCACGGAGCAACGCGGCCATCGCGCCGTCGGCGCCCAGCTCGCGTGCGGTCACCGGGGCCATCGACCGCGTGTAGCCGATGACGATGTCGCCGATCCGCCGCTTGAGGTCGGCCCACGACTCGGTGAGGCAGAAGATCGCCATCAGCTCCGAGGCGACGACGATGTCGAAGCCGTCCTCGCGCGGAAAGCCGTTGGCGTGGCCACCGAGACCCACGGTCACCTCGCGCAGGGCGCGGTCGTTCATGTCCAAGACGCGCTTCCAGGTCACGCTGCGCACGTCGATGTCGAGCTCGTTGCCGTGGTGCATGTGGTTGTCGATCAGCGCCGCCAGCAGGTTGTTGGCGGCTGCGATGGCCGCGAAGTCGCCGTTGAAGTGCAGGTTGATGTCGGTCATCGGCACGACCTGGCTGTAGCCGCCGCCGGCCGCGCCGCCCTTCATCCCGAAGACCGGACCCATCGACGGCTCCCGCAGGCACGCGATCGAGCGGTGCCCCAGCCCGTGCAGCGCGTCCGTGAGTCCGACGGTGGTCGTGGTCTTGCCCTCGCCCGGGGGCGTCGGGGACAGCGCGGTCATCAGCACCAGTCGACCGAGCGGGCGGTCGGCCAGCGACGCCAGGTAGGTCAGGTCGACCTTGGCCTTGTAGTGGCCGTACGGCACCAGGTGCCGCTCCTCGATCCCCAGCGTCTCGGCGGCCACGTCCTTGATCGGGCGCAGCGTGGCGGCGTTCGCAATCTCGATGTCCGACAGCACCGTCGATGACCCTCCCTCTTGAGCCTCCTGCGCACCGTAGCCGAGGGCAGCCGCTCCTAGCGACTGGATCAGCCGCGCCAGACGTCGCCGGACAGGTCGGCGTACTGGCGAACCCACGCGTGCATGGCGATGGCTGCTGCGGCGGAGGCGTTGATCGACCGGGTCGAGCCGAACTGCGCGATCGAGAAGGTGCCTCCCGATGACACGCAGGCCTCGCGCGCCTCGTCCGACAGCCCGGGGCCCTCCTGGCCGAACAGGAAGCAGACCTCACGGGGCACGGCCATCGTCTCGAGGTGCGCCGACCCCGGCAGGTTGTCGATGCCGAGCAGCGTCACCTCCCGCTCGCGCAGGTACGCCGCCAGGTCGGCCACCGATCCGTGGTGCCGGACGTGCTGGTAGCGGTCGGTGACCATCGCGCCTCGGCGGTTCCAGCGCCGGTTGCCCACGATGTGCACCTCGGCCGCCAGGAACGCGTTGGCCGTGCGCACGATCGTGCCGATGTTGAAGTCGTGCTGCCAGTTCTCGATGGCGACGTGGAAGTCGTGGCGATGGGTGTCGAGGTCGGCGACGATCGCCTCGAGAGTCCAGTAGCGGTAGCGATCCACCACGTTGCGCCGGTCACCCTCGGCGAGCAACCGGGCGTCGTACTCCTCGCCCTCGGGCCACGGTCCCTCCCATGGACCGACGCCTACTTCGGCCGGCCCGTGCGGCATCGGGTCGTACGGCGCCCGCCGTTCCGACTCGCCCGCATCCACGCCCGCGACCTTACGGGGGCGTCAGGGATGCCCCGGTACGGTTACGCCCGTGAGGTTGCCCGTCGCCGTGCTCGTCCCGATGCTGTTCGGCATCCAGTGGATGGAGCCGGAGTGGCTGCTCGACCAGTTCGGGTCGGCGTTCTTCTGGGTCAGCCTGGTCATCATCTTCATCGAGTGCGGGCTGTTCTTCCCGTTCCTGCCCGGCGACACCCTGCTGGTCGCGATGGGGCTCTTCATCGCCGGCGAGAAGATCACGATCATCCCCGGCGGGCCTTTCATCAACCTGCTCTTCGCGCTGGTCCTGCTCACCGTGGCGGCCTTCGCCGGCAACGTCGTGGGCTATGAGATCGGCCGCAAGGTCGGGCCACCGCTCTATGAGCGGGACGGCAAGATCATCAAGCGGTCGTACTTCACGCAGACGTCTGCGTTCTTCGACAAGCACGGCAGCAAGGCGCTGGTGATCGGCCGCTTCGTGCCCTTCGTGCGGACCTACATCACGCTCGTCGCGGGCGCGACCAAGATGGACCGCCGCAAGTTCATCCTGTGGAGCCTGATCGGTGCGGTCGCCTGGGTCTGGAGCATCACCCTGATCGGCTACTTCGTCGGTCGATCCTTCCCCTGGCTGGCCGCCAACATCGACTACGCGATCCTCGGCATCCTCGTGCTGTCGGTCATCCCGGTCGCCTTCGAGTGGTGGCGGCACCGCGACAACGACGACGAGAAGGCCACGGCCTGACTCGCACCCTCGGTGCTTGAGAGGGCGCGTCGGTTCCGCCGGTTTCGTGACGGTTGCGCTGCGCTTCCTCCTCAACCAGCGGAGTCTCCGGAACGCGCGGCGTCGAGGTCGGCCTTGGTGAGCACCGGCCGGACCTCCAGGCCGAGGTCGGCCAGCGGGTTCTCCGACCCGGGTGATCGGTCGATCGCGCAGACCACCACCTCGACGGTGGCGCCCGCCTCCCGCAGCGCGAGCGTGGCGTCGCGGACGGCGCCACCCGTGGTGATGACGTCCTCGACCAGCGTCACCCGTCGGCCGGCCAGGTCGGGCCCCTCGGCCAGCTTGCGGGTGCCGTACTCCTTGGCCTTCTTGCGCACGAACAGCGCGGGCGTGCCGGTGCGGGCGCTCATCACGGTCACGATCGGGATGCCGCCGAGCTCGAGGCCGCCGAGCAGGTCGGTGTCGTCGGGCACCAGGTCCACCATCTGCTCCGCGACCCGCGCCAGCAGGGCGGGTTGGGCCTCGAAGAGGTACTTGTCGAAGTACTCCGACGACACCTGTCCCGACCGCAGCGTGAACTCGCCCGTCAGGCGGCAGCAGGCGTCGATGTCGCGGGCCAGGTCTTCGTCGCGGGCGGTCATTTCGGGGTCCACGCGGAATCGAGATCGCAGCGAGCGATTCTGCGGGGTGAGTTCATGGGCGGCACCCTACTGACCGCCCTCTTGACCCCCGCTGGCCCCTACTGACTGCGGCGCCCCCATTAACCTCGGGGCCATGCGCACCGCCGCCCGCCTCGACGGCATCCCGCCCACGATCTTCTCGACGATGTCGGCACTGGCCGCGCGCACCGGGTCGGTCAACCTCGGCCAGGGCTTCCCGGACGTCGACGGCCCGCCCGCAGTGGTGGCCGCGGCGGTGCGGGCCCTCGAGGCGGGCGCCAACCAGTACGCACCGGGGATCGGGGTGCCGGCCCTGCGCAAGGCCATCGCCCGGCACCAGCAGCGGCACTACGGCATCGACCTCGACCCCGACACCCAGGTCGTGGTCACCACCGGCTGCACCGAGGCCGTCGCCGCCGCGCTGCTCGGCCTGGTCAACGCCGGCGACGAGGTGGTGGTGCTCGAGCCCTACTACGACTCCTACATCGCGATGATCCAGATCGCCGGCGGCGTACGACGCCCGGTCACCCTGCGCGCGCCCGACTTCCGGCTCGACACCGACGCCCTGCGCGCGGCGGTCACCGACCGGACCCGCTTCATCCTGCTCAACAGCCCGCACAACCCGACCGGCACCGTGCTGACCCTCGAGGAGCTGACCGCCGTCGCCGAGGTGGCCACGGCCCACGACCTGGTGGTGATCACCGACGAGGTCTACGAGCACCTGACGTTCACCAGCCAGGACGGCGCCCACGACCACATCCCGCTGGCCACCCTGCCGGGGATGGCCGAGCGCACCCTGACGCTGTCCAGCGCCGGCAAGAGCTACTCCTTCACCGGCTGGAAGGTCGGCTGGGCCACCGGGCCGGCCGAGCTGGTCGCGGCCGTGCTCGCGGCCAAGCAGTGGCTGACTTTCACGTCGGGCGCGCCGCTGCAGCCGGCCGTGGCCACCGCGCTCGACGAACACCCCGACTTCCCGCGCACCCTGGCCGCGGAGCTGCAGGTCAAGCGCGACCTGCTGTGCACCGGCTTGGACAAGGTCGGGCTGGCAGGCCGGCCACCCGAGGGGACCTACTTCGCGACCACCGACATCTCGGCTCTCGGTTGGCCCGACGCGATGAGCTTCTGCCTGGCGCTGCCCGAGCGAGCCGGAGTCGTCGCCATCCCGACCCAGGTGTTCTACGACGACGTCGAGGCAGGCCGGCAGCTCGTCCGCTGGGCGTTCTGCAAGGAGCGCGAGGTCATCGAGGAGGGCCTGACCCGACTCGCGGCCGCCGACCTGGCGTACGCCTGAGCCGATCGGTCAGTAGCTCCGGCGGCGAGCGAACCAGTCACCGGCGCCACCGGTGAACAGCAAGATCACCGTCGCCAGACAGGCCAGCAACGGGATCGCACTGACGGCCGACTTGATGCCGATCAGGCTCAGCAGCCCGGCCACGACCGCCGACACGACCAGCGTGTACCGCGCCGCGTTGGAGCGCCGCATCGCAAACACCGCGAGCGCACAGGCGATCAGGCACCAGACGACCACCACCACGAGCACGCCGACCACCACCCCGAAGGCGCTCTCGGCGTCGAAGTCACCGGTGGAGCCCTGCTCGGCCAGCGCCTTGTTGATCTCGTTCAGCACGTCGTCTTTGGACACGATCATGGCGATCGTGATGAAGCCATAGAGGATGGCCGAGAGGCCCGCGACGACCAGGGTGATCCACCCGGCGGCGGTCACCGTGCCTGGCCGGGGCTCGTCGGTCGGGTTGAGCGGGCGGCCGTACATGTCGAGGCCGTCGCCGATCGGCGTCTCGCCGTAGGGCTGCTGTCCTGCCGGCTGCTGCGGGAAGGGCGCCTGGCCGTAGGGGTTGGCGGGCGGTGGCGGCTGCGCGGCGTACGGGTTCGCAGGCGGTGGCGGCGCAGAGCCGTACGGGTTGCTCGGGGGTGGCGGCTGTCCGCCGTAGGGCGTCTGGCCCTCTGGAGTTTGGCCGTGGGGATTCTGCGGCGGGCCGCCCGCGTTGCTGTCGCTCACGAAGACATCACATCACGACGCGGGCCCGGGCGGGCGAACCAACGCTGCACCGCGGGGCGCAGGAGCAACACCGCGGTGAGCGCCGCCAGCGCGCCAGGGGCGGCCAGCACGGGCGAGATCAGCGAGCCGGCCAGGCAGACGATGGCGACGGCGCCTGCAGAGACGACCAGCGCGAGCCGGGCCCAGCGGACCCCCTGGAAGGCGAGCACGGCCAACACGCTGGAGACCAGCGCCCAGGCCAGGCTGCCGAGGCCGACGACCCAGGCGACGGTGCGCATTGTGGCGTCGGTGATGCCCTCGTCGGCGAGCGACGGGTTCTGCCGGTGCATCTCGGCGGCCAGTCCCTCGGGATCGGCGGCGAGCACGGCGACCATCAGGATCGCGAACAGCCCGGCCAGCGCACAGGTCGCCCACGTGACGATGCACGCGGTGACCAGGCTGCCCGGACGCGAGGGCCGGCGTTGCTGGAGCCACGGCTCGCTGGAGGCGTACGGCGTCCAGGCCGGCGGCGCCTGTTGCCGGCCGGCCGCGCCTACCGGCGGCTCGAGCGGCGGCAGCAACGGCAGGTCGCTCGACGACGGGCCGGGTCGGGTCGACGATCGGGCCGACGAGCCCCCCGACGCCTCGTCGGCGTCCTCCGTGGGCGGCTGGTCGCCGTGGAACCACGATCGGGACGGCTGGAGCCACAGCATGGCCACGCTGGCGGCCACCACACTCGCCAGAAAGCCGCCGGTCACCAGGCCGCAGAGGAACAACGGGATCGCCAGCACACCGAGGCCGATCCGGGCACCGCGGTTGCGCTTGAGCACGTGGTAACCGAGGATCGCCGCCGCTGTCGCCAGGCCGGCCGCCACCATCGAGACGGTGCGCATCAGGGTCAGCACCGACTCGAGCCCGACCCCGAGATCGCTGCCGGGAGGCTCGCTGAGGAACCGCTGGATGTCGGTGCGGGTCTCGAGCGAGCGCAGGTCACCGAGCCGCTCGAAGATGGACAGGACCAGCAGCACCGAACCCGCAATCACCAGGGTCGCGGAGAGCGTTACCTGGCGTGGGCGGGGATCCGGCTTCGTCGGGGTCATCGACTGCGATTTTCTCACGCGGGGGTGAGCACCAGGCCCAGGTCCCCTCGATCCACGTGCACGGTGGCCCCGTCGACTACCTCGCCGCCGATCAGCATCCGGGCGAGCGGGTCGCCGATCGCGGTCTGGATCAGGCGGCGCAGCGGGCGGGCGCCGTACGCCGGGTCGTAGCCGGTCTCGGCCAGCCACTCGCGCGCGGCATCGGTGACCTCGATGCCGATCCGGCGCGCGGCCAGCCGCTTCTCGAGCAGCGCGAGCTGCAGGTCGACGATGTGCGCGAGCTCGTCTTGGGTGAGCGCGTCGAAGATGACGATCTCGTCGAGCCGGTTGAGGAACTCGGGCTTGAACGACTGCCGCACCACGCCGAGCACCGACTCCTTCTTCTTGTCCGGATCCAGCGTGGGGTCGATCAGGAACGCCGAGCCGAGGTTGCTGGTCAGGATCAACAGGGTGTTGCGGAAGTCGACCGTGCGACCCTGGCCGTCGGTGAGCCGGCCGTCGTCGAGGACCTGGAGCAGGATGTCGAAGACCTCGGGATGGGCCTTCTCGACCTCGTCGAGCAGCACCACCGAGTAGGGCCGCCGGCGGACGGCCTCGGTCAGCTGTCCGCCCTCGTCGTAGCCGACATAGCCGGGTGGGGCGCCGACCAGCCGCGATACCGAGTGCTTCTCGGAGTACTCGCTCATGTCGATGCGCACCATCGCCCGCTCGTCATCGAAGAGGAAGTCGGCCAGCGCCCGGGCGAGCTCGGTCTTGCCGGTGCCGGTGGGGCCGAGGAACAGGAACGAACCCGTGGGTCGGTTGGGGTCGGCGATGCCCGCCCGGGAGCGGCGTACGGCGTCACTCACCGCGCGCACGGCCTCGGCCTGGCCGATCAGCCGGCGGCCGATGGCCTCCTCCATCTCGAGGAGCTTGGCGGTCTCGCCCTGCAGCATCTTTCCGGTGGGGATGCCGGTCCAGGCCTCCACCACATCGGCGATCTGCTGGGCGCCGACCTCCTCACCTACGAGTGGCTCGATGTCCGACTTCTCGACCGCCTCAGCGGCGAGGATCTGCTTCTCCAGCTCGGGGATCTGCGCATAGCGGATGCGGCTGGCGCCTTCGAGGTCGTTCTCTCGCAGCAGCTTCTCGGCCTCGACTCGCAGCTGGTCGAGCTCCCGGCGCAGCTCACCCTCGCCCTCGAGCGTCGCCTTCTCGCGCTCCCACCGGGACTCCAGCGCGCGCAGGCTCTCCTCGTGGTCGGCCAGGTCGGCACGCAGCCGCTCGAGCCGCTCGACCGACGCGGGGTCGGTCTCCTTGGCGAGCGCGAACTCCTCCATCTTCATCCGCTCGACCTGGCGGCGCAGCTGATCGATCTCCTCCGGAGAGGACTCGATCTCCATCCGCAACCGGGACGCGGCCTCGTCGACGAGGTCGATGGCCTTGTCGGGCAGTTGGCGCCCTGTGATGTAGCGGTCGGAGAGCGTTGCCGCAGCCACCAGCGCCGCGTCGGTGATCCGGACGCCGTGGTGGGCCTGGTACTTCTCCTGGATGCCGCGCAGGATCTGGATGGTGTCCTCGACCGTGGGCTCGCCGATGAAGACCTGTTGGAAGCGGCGCTCCAGGGCCGGGTCCTTCTCGATCCGCTCGCGGTACTCGTCGAGGGTCGTGGCACCGATCATGTGCAGCTCGCCCCGCGCCAGCATCGGCTTGAGCATGTTGCCCGCGTCCATGGCCGAGTCGCCGCCGGCGCCCGCGCCGACGACCGTGTGCAGCTCGTCGATGAAGGTGATCAGCTGGCCGCCGGCGTCCTTGATCTCCTCGAGCACGGCCTTGAGCCGCTCCTCGAACTCGCCGCGGTACTTCGCGCCGGCCACCATCGCGGCCAGGTCGAGCGAGAGCACCCGTCGGCCCTTGAGCGAGTCGGGCACGTCGCCGGCCACGATCCGTTGGGCCAGGCCCTCCACGACCGCCGTCTTGCCGACGCCGGGCTCGCCGATGAGCACGGGGTTGTTCTTCGTACGCCGCGACAGCACCTGGATCACCCGCCGGATCTCTGCGTCGCGCCCGATGACCGGGTCGAGCCGGCCCTCCTCGGCGGACCTCGTCAGGTCGACGGAGTACTTGTCGAGCGACTCGTAGGTCGACTCGGCACCGGCACTCGTGACGCGCCGGCTGCCGCGGACCGCGGAGATGCCTTCGCGCAGCCCGTCGGCACTGAGGCCGGCGTCGGTGAGCACCTTCTTGGCCGCGGACTCAACGGTGGCCAGCGCCACCAGCAGGTGGTCGGTGGCGACGAAGTCGTCCTTCATGCCGTTGGCCAGGTCGAGCGCGGTGGCGAGCACGCGCGTCAGCGCGGCGGACCCGGTGGCCTGTTGCACCGTAGCCCCGCTCGCGCTGGGCAGGGCGCGGACCGCGGCCTCGGCCGCGGCCGACAGGGTGCCAACGTCGACGCCCACCTTGGTGACCAGGCTCCGCGTGGTGCCGTCCTCCTGGCGCAACAGCGCCACGAGCAGATGGATGGGCTCGGTGGTGGTGTGACCTGCCGTGGTCGCCGACACCTGGGCTGCCTCGATGGCCTCCCGGCTGCGGGTGGTGAACTTTTCGGCGGCGAACTGACTCATACCCGGTGTGATTCCTCGTCTCGGTTTCGGTTCGGAGAGGTCGCCAGACGCTCCCGACCACAACTGTGGCGACCCATCGACACAACAGTCCAGAAGTTGAGTCTGTTCCACTCAACTCCGGTTTCGAGAGGTGCATCGCCATGCAACGTCTGAAGTCAGCCCTCACCGCCCTCGCCGTGGGCATCGTCCTCCTCGCCGCCCTCGACTTCGCCGCCGCGGCCGCGACCGGGCGGGCCATGGTCCTCGGGCACTGGAACCAGGCCGACCACAAGACGGTCCTCAAGAACACCAAGCAGGGCGTGGCCCTCGACCTGCGCACCAAGAACGGCCCGGTGCTCAAGGTCAACAACAGCAAGCGGATCAAGAAGCTCAACGCCGACAAGCTCGACGGCATGACCGGCGGCGACTACAAGACCAACCGCAACTCCATCTACTACTGGGGCACGGCCAGTCACACCGGCGGCTTCAGCCAGGCACTCCCGCCGCAGGCACCCGGCAGCTACTTGGTCACCTACTCCGTCCAGCTCACCGGCGCAGCCGGCGACCCGGCCAGCCCCAACGTGATCAACTGTCGCGTCGTGCAGTCCGGCGTGTCCGGCGCGGCCACCTTCGACAAGGCGATCATCGGCGAGAGCACGGTGACCTCGGTCGGCACGCCGCCTGCGCTCAACGGGACCGGCCCGATCATCCTGGCTGCCGGCGACAGCCTGCGCCTGAGCTGCACGATGACCCGCAACAACCAGCAGTGGTCGACCACCTCGCTCCAGCCGCTGATGGTCAACCTGCTGCGTACCGACGGCACCAGCCTGTACGGCGGCGTCCTGGCGCGCGGCGTGACCCTCAAGCGGACGGCCGACTGAGGGTCAGCGCACGCGCTTGAGGTATCCCGACGGGTTCTGAGTGAGGAAGTAGCGCTCGCAGTGGGCATCGACCTCGAAGCCGGGGTCGGTCGCCATGAAGTCCCACATCGCCTCCATCGGCCCCGGACCGAAGTCCGGCGCCGCCGGGTGGCCGTTGACGTTGGTGTCCTCGACGATGAGGTAGGAGCCGACCGGCACGAGCGGGGCATAGGCCTCGAGCTCGGCCAGCACGTGGTCGCGGGAGTGGTCCGAGTCGAGGATCACCAGCACCGGAGAGCCCTCCGGGATCATTCCCGCGATGTCGGCCACGATCTCGGGGTCGCTCGACGAGCCGGTCAGATAGGTCAGCCGCGGGTGCTGCGGCGGGTTGGGCGGCTCGTTGACGTCGACGGTGACCACGTTGCCGGCCCCGATCGTCTCGAGCCGGTCGGCGATGTAGAGCGCGCTGCCCCCGCGGTAGGTCCCGGTCTCGATGACCAGTCCGGGAGCGAGCTCGTCGATGAGCTCCATGTAGATCCACATGTCGGTGGGACACTTGTAGGTGCGCACGCCGCGGTACCACGTGTCCTTCCAGGTGCGCTTGGACACGTGGTAGTAGAGCCGGTGGAACTGGTCGCGGATCACGTCGCGGATGAACGGCGGCGGTTCGCTGACCGGCTCGCCCACCGGTTGCCAGAGCCCCTCGAAGCTGCTTGCCACGGCCTGCGCGACGCCTTGCGGCATGGACTCTGCCGGATGGTGGGTCAGGTAGGCCTCGACCAGCTGGGCGAGGGCCGCCTGGTGGTGCGGGTCGACGTCGCCGCTGCGGATGCGCTGGGCGAGGTCGCGCACGGCGAGCGCCGCTGCCGCGTCGAGTGCCTCCGTCACCTCGGGCGACGCGGGGGCGCCGTTGGTACGGCGCTCGGCCAGGGTCGCCGCGCGCTTGGCGACGACCGGGTCGAGACGACGTACGAGCGCCGAACGCGTGCGCGCAACGAACTTGTCCTTCGGGGTCACGGTGAGGTCAGGGCTCTCTGCGCGTCGGTCCAGGGAACGGCCACTCTACTGACCCGCTCGGCGACGCTCCCGAGGGCCGGAGTCAGCGACCGCGGCGCCAGACGACCAGGTGGCCGGCGGGGTCGGGCTGGCGGAGCACCGGCAACCTGCTCGGTGAGTCCGTCAGCCGTCCGCGCCCGGCTTCGCGAACGGCCTCGCGCAGCGCGTCGCGGGTGACCGCCAGCTCGGCGGCCAGCTCCTCGTTGCGGCGGCCCAGCTCGTCGTTGCGGCGGCGCAATGCGTCGACGTGATGCTCGAGGTCGAGGATCCGGCGGACCCCCTCGATGCCGGCCCCTTGGGCCGTCAGCTCCGCGATGGTGCGGAGCAGCTCGACGTCACGGTGGGAGTAGCGCCGGCCGCCGCCGCCCGTGCGCCCGGGGGTGATCAGCCCCATCCGTTCGTAGGCGCGCAGCGTCTGCGGGTGCAGGCCGGTCAGCTCGGCGGCCACGCTGATGACATAGACCGGAGTCTCGGGACCGGGCGTGCGAGAGGTCACTTCGCGTCCTCGAACAGGTTGGCGCGCAGGTTGCCGTCTGCCGCAGCCACCCGGTAGGCGTCGACCGCCTCGCGGGCCGCCTGGTTGAGCACCGCCGGCACCTGCACCTGCACGGTGGCGAGCAGGTCGCCGTTGGTGCCGTCCTTCTTCTTCGCCCCGCGACCCCGGACCCGGAAGGTGCGCCCGTTGGGCGTGCCGGCCGGGATCTTGAGGGTCACGGGCGCACCGCCGAGGGTCGGGATCTTGATGTCGGCCCCCAGCGCCGCCTCGTCGAAGGAGACCGGCACGTCCAGGGTCAGGTTGTCGTCCTTGCGGCCGAAGAGCCGGTGCGGGGTGACCTTGACGCTGACGTAGAGGTCGCCGGCCGGACCGCCGTCCTCCCCCGGGCCGCCCTTGCCACGCAGGCGGATCCGCTGTCCGTCGCGGACGCCCGCGGGGATCCGCGCCTGGATCGACCGAGCCGAGACGCCGCGGCCGCTGCCGTGGCAGACCGGGCACGGCTCGTCGTAGACCAGCTGGCGGCCACCGCATGTCGGGCAGGTCTCGTTCATGGTGAACGCGCCGCCCTGGCTGGAGACCACATATCCGGCGCCCTCGCACGACGGGCAGATGTGCGGCTTGGTGCCCGGCTTGCCGCCGGTGCCCTGACACCCCGAGCAGGGGGCGTCGGAGGTCAGTCGCAGGCTGATCGTGACGCCGTCCATCGCGTCGGTGAACCCGATCGTGGCGGTGGTCTCGGTGTCCTTGCCGCGCACAGGTCGGGCGCCTCTGGCCTGCCGCTGACGGCCGGTGGTGAAGATGTCGCCGATGACGTCTCCGAACCCTCCCGAGTGGCCGCGGATCAGGTCCTCGATGTCGAAGGTGCCGGGGCCGGAGCCACCGAACGGGGTCCCGAAGCCGCCGCGGAACGGACCCGCCGCCATCTGCATGCGGTAGTTGTCGTAGTTCGCACGCTTGTCGGGGTCGCCCAGGACGTCGTAGGCCTCGGCGACCGACTTGAAGGTGTCGTGCTTCTTGGCGTCACCGGGGTTGGAGTCGGGGTGGTTGGCCCGGGCGAGCTTGCGGTAGGCCTTCTTGATCTCGCCCTGGGACGCGGTCTGGGACACGCCGAGGACCTTGTAGAAGTCCTTCTGCGCCCAGTCCGTGCGGATCCCGTCGTTCACCTGCTCCACCTCCTTCCCGGCTGAGACTCATGGTGCAGCCCGGAGGCTGCCGCCGTAGCCGAATGCGGCTGCGGCGTCGCGCCGATCAGTCGCCGCCCTGCCCGGCCGGATCGACGACCAGGACCTGAGCGACCCGGACCACCCGGTCGCCGATGCGGTAGCCCGCCTTGGCGATCACCTTGCAGGTGGTCACCTCGACGTCCGGGTCCTCCCCGATGTGGGAGAGGGCCTCGTGGATGGTCGGGTCGAACGCATCGCCCGGCGCACCGAACCGGGTCAGGCCCAGCTGCGCCACCACCCGCTCGAGCTGCTCGGCAACCCCGCGGAAACCCTCGTCGAGCGGACCGTGCTCACGGGCCCGGTCGATGTTGTCGAGCACCTCGATGATCGGCCCGAGAGCCTGGTATGTCGCGTTCTGGCGGACCAGCTCGCGGTCGCGCTCGACCCGCCTCTTGTAGTTGACGTACTCGGCCTGGAGGCGCTGGAGGTCAGCGGTCCGCTCCGCCAGCTGGTTGGCCAACGCCACAGCCGAGACCTCTTCGGTGGGCACTGCCCCGTCGGCGCCGTCACCCAGGTCGGCCACGTCGGCCGGCTCGAGCGGCGCGCCCTCCTCGATCATCTCGGCGATGCCGCTGATGTCGTCCTGGGCGTCGGTCGGTCCCCGAGGAGGCTGCGCAGCAACCGTCTCGACGGGTTCGTTCGCCATCTCGGCCGCCTCGTCTCCGAACGACCCCGGAGGGGGAACCGGGTGCGGCTCCCCCCGCGGGGTGCTTTGGGGTCGACCGGTCACTTGTTCTCGCCCTCGTCGCCGGCGTGACCGGACTCGTCACCGGGCTCGTCGACGATCTCGGCGTCCACGACGTCGTCGTCGGACTCGCCGGTGCTGCCGTCGTTGCCACCCGCAGCCGACTGGTCGGCATCCGCGGCGGCGTACATGGCCGCGCCCATCTTCTGGCTCGACTCGCCCAGCTTGGTGACGGCCGCCTGGATCTCGCCGGCGCCGGAGTCGGCATTCTCGAGCACCGCCTTGAGGGCGTCGAGGTCGGCCTGCACCTCGGTCTTGACGTCGTCGGGGATCTTCTCGGCGTTGTCGCCGAGGAACTTCTCCGTCGAGTAGACGAGCGAGTCGGCCTGGTTGCGCGTCTCGACGGCCTCACGACGGGTGGCGTCCTCGGCGGCGTACTTCTCCGCCTCGCGCACCATCCGGTCGATCTCGTCCTTGGACAGCGCCGAGCCGCCCGAGATCGTCATCGACTGCTCGCGGCCGGATGCCTGGTCCTTGGCAGAGACGTGCACGATGCCGTTGGCGTCGATGTCGAAGGTGACCTCGATCTTCGGGATGCCTCGGGGAGCCGGGGGCAGGCCGGTCAGCTCGAAGTTGCCGAGGCCCTGGTTCTGCGCCCACATCTGGCGCTCGCCCTGGGCCACCTTGATCTCCACCGAGGGCTGGTTGTCGTCAGCCGTGGTGAAGATCTCGGACCGCTTGGTCGGGATCGTGGTGTTGCGTTCGATGAGCGTGGTCATCACGCCGCCCTTGGTCTCGATGCCCAGGCTCAGCGGGGTCACGTCGAGCAGCAGCACGTCCTTGACCTCACCCTTGAGGACGCCGGCCTGGAGCGCGGCTCCCACGGCCACGACCTCGTCGGGGTTGACGCCCTTGTTGGGCTCCTTGCCGCCGAGCAGCTCTTTGACGAGCTCGGGCACCGCGGGCATCCGGGTGGAGCCGCCCACCAGGACCACGTGGTCGATGGCCGAGATGGCGACGCCGCCGTCCTTGAGCACCGACTGGAACGGCGCGCGGGTGCGGTCGAGCAGGTCGGCGGTCATCTTCTGGAACTCGGCGCGGGTCAGCTTCTCCTCGAAGTGGAGCGGGCCGGACTCGCCATGGGTGATGTAGGGCAGGTGCACCGTGGTCTCGCTCGAGCTCGACAGCTCGATCTTGGCCTTCTCGGCGGCCTCCTGCAGGCGCTGCTTGGCGATCTTGTCGGTCGCGAGGTCGACGCCGTTGTTGTCCTTGAACTTCTTGACCATCCACTCGACGACGCGCGAGTCCCAGTCGTCACCACCGAGGTGGTTGTCGCCCGAGGTCGCCTTGACCTCGACGACACCCTCGCCGATCTCGAGCAGGGACACGTCGAACGTGCCGCCGCCGAGGTCGAAGACGAGGATCGTCTGGTCGTCGCCCTTGTCGAGGCCGTAGGCCAGCGCGGCCGCGGTCGGCTCGTTGACGATGCGCTGCACGGTCAGGCCGGCGATCTCGCCGGCCTCCTTGGTGGCCTGGCGCTGGGCGTCGGAGAAGTACGCCGGCACCGTGATCACGGCGTCGGTGACCGTCTCCCCGAGGTAGGCCTCGGCGTCGCGCTTGAGCTTCTGCAGGACGAACGCGCTGATCTGCTGGGCCGTGAAGGTCTTGTCGTCGATCTTCACCGACCAGTCGGAGCCCATGTGGCGCTTGACCGAGCGGATCGTGCGTTCGATGTTGGTGACGGCCTGGCGCTTGGCGACCTCACCGACCAGCACCTCGCCGGACTTGGCGAAGGCCACCACGGAAGGCGTGGTGCGGGCGCCTTCGGCGTTGGCGATGACGGTGGGTTCTCCACCTTCGAGGACGGCGACGACGCTGTTCGTCGTACCGAGATCGATGCCGACGGCACGAGCCATGTTGGGTTACCTCCGTTGTCGTACGCGGAACTGTTCCGCGCTGTTGTCCGAGCGCCATCCTGGCCTGGCTGGCCGTTCAAGCAAACAAGTTGAGTCGCTGGCGCTCAAGTCTGACATGTCGTCCAACGCGGCCATGATGGGGGTTGTTCCTGGTCGGCCGGGGAATTTTCGTGGCCTGACGATGCGCTGGGCTGGACGGGTGCGGTGGGATGGTCCCCTACCGCCGCACCACCGCCGCTCACCGACAGAAGGAACACCCATGGACTGGACCCTGGAGGTCGTCGTCGTGCCGACGTCGGACCTGGACGCCGCGATCTCGTTCTACCGCGACCAGGTCGGGTTCGCGCTCGACCACAACACCAAGAACGAACACATGCACGTCGCGCAGCTCACCCCACGCGGGTCCGGCTGCTCGATCGTGGTCGGCGACCTGCCCTCGCAGAAAGGGATGCAGCCCGGCTCGCTGCACGGCGTCCAGCTCGTCGTCGCCGACGCCGAGGCGGCCCGCGCCGAGCTCGTCGGGCGGGGAGTCGAGTGCTCGGAGATCCAGGTCTTCGACGAGCGTGATGGTGGCACGTTCTTCGGGTTCACCGACCCCGACGGCAACAGCTGGGCCGTGCAGCAGATCCGGGCGCGGGCCGACAACCCGCTCATCCCCGTCGAGGCGCGCGGGCGGTTCGGCGAGGACATCGAGCTCTAGAGCAGGGTACGCCGCCGCCCCGGGTCCGAGCATGGGGCTGGGCCCGGGGCGGGCGGTGAACAGGTGAAACGTCAGCTAGTCGGCGGTCAGCAGTGCGGCAGGTTGCTCGAGGTGAACGAGCCTCCGTCACCCATGGCAGTGGTGCCGATGCCGGCGTCCATCGTGTAGTTCTCGCCGACGGGCAGCTTGACCATGCCGAGCGCGGAGATCTTGCCGGGGGCGACCCAGCCGGACGACCAGGTCTCGTTGGTCTGGGTGCCCTTCTTCATGATGTAGGCGCTGCCGTTGACCTTGCCGTTGGCCTTCGTGGCGTCCACGCGGAGCTTGATCTTCCAGGGGCCGGTCGGGGTGACGGGCATCTTGCACGCCTGGATCTTGCCGCCGGTGATGGAGGCCAGGGTCTTCCACTTCGGCGCGGAGTCCGCCTGGGCACTGAAGGCCGGCCCGCTCAGCGCCAGGGCGGCGATGGCGAGGGCAGCGGACGTGGTGGTGGTGCGTCGGGCGAGACTCATCGAGATCCTTTGATTGGAGGGAGCGGCGACCGTAACCCGCGCCCTGTCCCGCCCGTGGCGCTTCGGGAAAACGTGACGCCACCCAGCTGCCGGATGCGTCAGCAGGAGACCCAGGCGCCGTCGCCGGCGTAGGCGCAGGTGTCGACGACCGTGCCTGCGGAGTTCTTCAACGTGGCCTTGTCGCCGGTGTTGTTCCAGATGTAGCTGCCCTGGTCCCAGTAGACGTGAAGCGGTCGGTCCGACCCGGTCCCGGTGTGCACGGTGACCGTCGCGTCCGGCGCCAGCGTGAAGCCGCTCGTGAAGGTGTAGCGAGAGCCCGACACGTCACGCAGCACCCAGCCGGTGAGCTTGGCCGGCTTGGCGCCGAAGTTGTGGATCGCCACCCACTCGCGGTTCAGCGAGGCGTTGGTCAGGACGTCCTCGCCGGGCGGGTCGTACTGGATCTTGACCAGCCGGACCGCGGACGCCTGAGCCGGCGCGGCCCCGGCGGCGTGCCCGATCGCCCACGTCGCCGGCGGCGCGATGAAGCAGACCGTGGCCACGGCGAAGGCGCAGGCGCGCAGGGGCGACGAAGACATGCTCCGACGGTAGGACGGGGATGGCCGCGGCGTGGCCGAATAGATGAATCTGCAACCGAAAACCGCCGGAGCGTGCTGAGGCTCACGTCCCGCGCAGCAGCGCCAGGTCGGCGCCCCAGCCCTCGATGAGCTCGTGGAGGTCGTGGCCGCCGTGGCGTTGGTCCCAAGCGAGGCACTCACGCTCGATGACGGCGTACGCCGCCCGGACGGCGTCGGCGTCGCCGTCGAGGACCGCCTCGACCTGCGGCAGCAACCGGTCGGCCGACCACTCAGGGACGCTGAGCGCGTGCTCGCGCAGCTCCCACGGCAGGTACTTGTTGTAGGGCCGGACCCGGCCCTCGAGTGTGAAGACCACGTCCAGCCACCAGTGCACGGACTCGGCGGCGTCCAGCCTGCTCTCGAGCGCCCGGCCGTCGCGCTCGGACTTGAGCGCGCGGAAGGCCATGTTGATGTAGCCGTCGAGCTGGTCGCCCTCGAGCAGCATCCGCCGCGCTTCCGCAGGCGTGTGCGTGGCCTGACGACGCACGGCCTCGGCGATCCGCCCGCCCGTGTCGTCGCGGAGCACCTGCGCGTAGGCGTAGCCCCAGCGGTAGCCGTACTCGTTGTGGCCCCAGGGCGGGACGTCCTCGAAGTCCGCCAGCGTGTGCGGGATCTCGTCGATCGCCGCGCTGCGGCTGGTCTCCAGCCCTTCGGCCGCCTCGGCCGTGAGCACGACGTAGACGTCGACGTCGGAGTGCTCGGTGGCGATCCCGCGCGCCGCGGAGCCGCTCAGCACGATCCCGATGATCGCCGGGTCCTGGCGGGCCAGCACCTCGTCGAGCGCGGCTTGCGCCTCCCTGCTCAGACTCATCCTGCTCAGACTCATCGGCCGCGGTTGCGCGGGTGCTCGCGGGCCCGGCGCTCGTTGCCACGGCGGTAGTTGCCGGTCCACCGCGCCATCACCTGCTGCGCGTCTCCGGACTCGACCTCGGCCAGGAACTCCGCCGCACGAGCACCGCGGAGCACCGTCGCCCGTCGGCCGTGGTGGGTGATCTCGACCTCGCCGTTGCGGCGTACGTCATGGGCGAATCCCTCGGCGGTCACCCGCGCATGATCACACCGATTCGTCTGCGGATCACAGTGGATTCCTCCACTCAGGACTGCAGACGAACCGGGTCGGCCCCCCGCTAGCGTGGCGGGGTGCACGAGCGACGCAGTGAGATCCGGGGCCGACTGCAGCGAGTGACCGACCAGCACCTGCGACCCGCGGAGCGACGGGTGCTCGGTGACCTCGAGCTCGAGGTGTGGCACGTCCCGCCGGACGCCGTTGGCTCAGGCGAGTCGGTGGGCGAGCCGGTGCCGTTCGAGGAGGCGGTCGGCCAGCCGTACGCCGCCTACTCCGTCGGCGAAGCGTGGGGCCCGGCCTGGGCCACCAGCTGGTTCCGGATCACCGGCGAGGTGCCAGCCGACGCGGCCAACCCGGAGCTTGTGATCGACCTCGGGTTCGGTTCTCGGGCGCCGGGCTTCCAGTGCGAGGGGCTGGTGTTCCGGCCCGACGGCACCCACGTGAAGGGCCTGAACCCGCTCAACGACTGGGTTTCCGTCGTCCCGGGCGAGCGGGTCGAGCTCTATGTCGAGGCCGCGGCCAACCCGATGGTGCTGACCGGCTGGCGGCCGACAGCGCTCGGCGACAAGCAGACGTCGTCGGCCGACCCGATCTACCGCGTGACCCGCGCCCAGGTGTGCGAGGTCGCGACCGACGTCCGCGAGCTGCTCGCCGACCTCGACGTGCTCGGCGGGCTGGCGGCCGAGCTGGGTGACGACGACGCCCGCCAGACCGAGGTGCTGCTGGCGGTCGAGGCCGCCCTCGACGCGCTCGACCTCACCGACGTGCCCGCGACCGCGGCCGACGCCCGCGCCGCGCTGGCCGGGGCGCTCGGGCGGACGGCGTACGACGGGGCCCACCGGATCAGCGCCGTGGGGCATGCCCACATCGACTCGGCCTGGCTGTGGCCGGTCCGCGAGACCGTGCGCAAGGTGACCCGCACCGTCGCCAACGTGGTCAACCTCCTGGAGAACGGCGACGACCTCGTCTACGCGATGTCGAGCGCCCAGCAGTGGGCGTGGATCGAGGAGCAGCACCCGGCCCTGTTCGAGCGGGTGGTCGAGCAGGTGCGGGCCGGCCGGTTCGTGCCGGTGGGCGGGATGTGGGTCGAGTCCGACACCAACATGGTCGGCGGCGAGGCGATGGCGCGGCAGTTCGCGGTCGGCCAGCAGTGGTTCGCCGACCACCTCGGCACCATCTGCGAGGAGGTGTGGCTGCCCGACTCGTTCGGCTACACCGCTGCGCTCCCGCAGATCGTGAAGCTGGCGGGCTGCCGCTGGTTCCTGACCCAGAAGATCTCCTGGAACACCACCAACGTCTTCCCCCATCACACGTTCTGGTGGGAGGGCATCGACGGCACCCGCGTCTTCACCCACTTCCCGCCGGTCGACACCTACACCGCCGAGCTGACCGGCGCCGAGCTGGCCCATGCGGCCCGCAACTTCCGCGACAAGGGCGCGGCGACCAGGTCGCTGGTCCCGTTCGGGCACGGCGACGGTGGCGGCGGCCCGACCCGCGAGATGCTCGGCCGCGCCGCGCGGACTCGCGACCTGGCCGGGTCACCCCGGGTCGAGATCGAGACGCCGCGGGCGTTCTTCGAGGCCGCCGAGGCGGAGTACGCCGCCGCGCCGGTGTGGGCCGGCGAGCTCTACCTCGAGATCCATCGCGGCACCTACACCTCGCAGGCGGCGATGAAGCAGGGCAACCGGCGTTGCGAGCACCTGCTCCGCGAGGCCGAGCTGTGGTCGGCGACGGCGGCGGTGCCGCGGGCTGCTCGACTATCCCGCGACCGAGCTCGCGCGGCTGTGGGAGACCGTGCTGCTGCACCAGTTCCACGACATCCTGCCCGGCTCGTCGATCGCCTGGGTGCACCGCGAGGCGCGGGCGACGTACGCGCGCGTCGAGGCGGAGCTCGAGGCGATCATCGAGCAGGGCGCTGGACGCGCTGGCCGGCGATGGGGACGACGACGTCGTGTTCAACGCCGGGCCGGTCGCGCGGGACGGCGTACCTGCCCTCGGCTCCTCGGTGGTCGAGCCGGGCGGGCGCCAGCGGGCCCGTGTCGAGACCCGACGTCCTGGAGAACGTGCACCTCCGCGTCGAGCTGGACGACGCCGGTGTGATCCGGTCGGTGCTCGACAAGGAGGCCGGGCGTGAGCTGCTGCCGCCAGGAGGTGCGGCGAACCTGCTCCAGCTGCACCCCGACCACCCGGTCAAGTGGGACGCCTGGGACCTCGACCGGTCCTACCGCGCGCGGGTCACCGACCTGACCGAGGTCGACACGCTCGAGGTCGCCGACGGAGTGGTCACGGTGACGCGCAGCTTCGGAGACTCCTCGGCAACCAGCCGGATCAGCCTCGACGGGCGGCGGGTGCTGGTGGAGACCGAGGTCGACTGGCACGAGAGGGAACGGGTCCTCAAGGCCGCCTTCGACGTCGACGTGCACACGGGAGAGGCGAGGTACGAGACGCAGTTCGGGCACGTGGTCCGGCCGACCCACGAGAACACCACCTGGGACGCCGCCCGCTTCGAGGTCTGCGCGCACCGGTGGGTGCACGTGGGCGAGAGCGGCTACGGCGCCGCGCTCGCCAACGACGCGACCTACGGTCACGACGTCACCCGGCACCCGCGCCCAGGGGGCGGCACGTTCTCCCGGGTCCGGGCGACGCTGCTGCGCGCGCCGCTCTTCCCCGACCCCGAGACCGACCAGGGCCGGCACGTGTTCCGCTTCGCCCTGGTGCCCGGCGCGACGGTCGCGGACGCTGCCGAAGCGGGCTACGCCCTCAACCTGCCGCTGCGGCGCCGGACCGGCACCGCCGTGGATCCGCTCGTCAGCGTCGACGGGCCGGCGTACGTCGAGGCGGTCAAGCTCGCCACCGACGGCTCCGGCGACGTCGTGGTCCGGCTCTACGAGCCGCTCGGTGCGCGCACCTCGGCCCGCGTCACGGCGTCGTTCGAGCCATAGCGAGGTCTCGAGGTCGACCTCCTGGAGCGGCCCTACGACTCGGATGCCTGGGACGGCGAGACGCTGTCGCTGCGACCGTTCCAGATCGTCACGCTCCGGTTCGCGCGCTATTCGCTGGTGGAGGCGGGCCTCAGCCCCAGGGCGTCGTGAGCTTGCTGCGCAGCCAGTCGGCGGACGGGTGGGCGACGGCGTCGAGGTCGGCCAGGGTGGCGTCGCGGTCGTACGCCACCGTCCGATGCTCGACGGACCAGCCGGCGTCGGTGCTCGTGAGGACCGCGTAGCGGGCCCGGTTGTCTGACTCGCGCGGCAGGCTGACGGGACCGGGGTTCGCGACGTGGGCGCCGCCCAAGCGCCGCTCGTCGGCGTGGTGCGTATGACCGACCACGATCAGGTCGGCGGCGTCGGACGAGAAGCCGGTCGCCACCAGGTCGTCGTCGGACGTGTGCGGGTCGAGGCCGGGCCCGTCATCGCGGCCGGGCGAGGCATGCACGAGCAGCACTCGCGACCCGTCCGGGGCGGCCGGGCGCGCCTCGACCGGGAGCCCGCCGAGCCAGTCGAGCAGACCGGCGTCAGCCAACACCCGCCGGGTCCAGTCGAACGACGGCCCCATCTCGGCCGACGGCGGCTCGGTGAGCGTGTAGCGGTCGGTGTTGCCGCGTACGGCGACCAGTCCGGGCAGCGCGGCCACCCGGCGTACGCACTCGACCGGGCGAGGTCCGTGGGCGACCAGGTCGCCGAGCACCCAGTGGGCGTCGCACGTTCTCGACGCTTCGAGTCGGCCAGCACGGCGTCCAGGGCGACGAGGTTCCCGTGGACGTCCGAGATGACGGCGACTCGCATGCCCCGGGTCTATCAGGAGAGCGGTTGGGTCATCGGGTTTCGTGACCAGGCGCTAGCGCGCCCTCCTCAACCAGCGGGGGCCGGGTATCGAGACGGTCCTGACGGCCCTCCTCAACCAGCGGGGGAAGTGCCACGCTGGGCACATGCCCACGCCGCCCATCACCGTCGTCCTGATCGGCGCGACCGGTGACCTGTCCAAGCGCAAGCTGCTGCCGGGCTTGCTGCACCTGTTCCAGACCGGGATGCTGCGCGACCTGCAGGTGGTCGGCACCTCGCTGGACCAGCACGACCGTGACTCGTTCGTGGAGTTCGCGAGGTCGGCGGTCGACGAGTTCGCCGGCTACGACGTCAAGCCGGAGGACTGGGCGGAGTTCGAGAAGCGGCTCTGGTGGTCGTCCTGGGAGACCGGTGCCGACGGGCTCAAGGCCGTCGTCGACAAGGCGGACGAGTCGGCCGGCGGCGGCCAGCGCGACCGGCTGCACTACCTGAGCGTCCCGCCGAAGGCGGCTCTCGAGGTCGTGCAGATCCTCAAGGACGCCGACCTGGTCGCGCGAAGCCGGATCATCATGGAGAAGCCCTTCGGCACCGACCTGGCCTCGTCGGTGTCGCTCAACAAGGAGCTGCACAAGATCTTCAAGGAGGAGCAGATCTTCCGGATCGACCACTTCCTCGGCAAGGAGGCGGCCCAGAACATCCTGGCCTTCCGGTTCGCCAACGGTCTCTTCGAGCCGATCTGGCACCGCAACCACATCGACCACATCCAGATCGACGTGCCCGAGTCGCTCGGCCTCGAGACGCGGGCGTCGTTCTACGAGGCCACCGGCGCCTACCGCGACATGGTCGTCACCCACCTGTTCCAGGTGCTGGCGTTCACCGCGATGGAGCCGCCCACGGCCCTGGAGCCGCGCGCGATCTCGGAGGAGAAGAACAAGGTCTTCCGCTCGATGCTGCCCATCGAGCCGCACGACGTGGTCCGCGGCCAGTACGTCGGCTACCGCGAGATCGACGGCGTGGGCGTCGAGTCGGAGACCGAGACCTTCGTCGCCCTCAAGTGCTACATCGACAACTGGCGCTGGGCCGGCGTGCCGTTCTACCTGCGCACCGGCAAGCGGTTGGCCGAGGGCGCCCGCATCATCTCCGTCGCCTTCCGCGAGCCGCCGCGGTCGATGTTCCCCGCCGGCTCCGGGGTCGGCGACCACGGCCCCGACCACCTCACCTTCGACCTGGCCGACCAGGCCAAGATGTCGCTGTCCTTCTACGGCAAGAAGCCCGGCCCGGGCATGCAGCTGCAGAAGCTGTCGATGCAGTTCGCGATGCAGGACACCGGCTGGGCGGGCTCGGTGCTCGAGGCCTACGAGCGGCTGATCTACGACGCCGCGCGCGGTGACCGCACGCTGTTCACCAGCGCCGAGGGCATCGAGCGTCTCTGGGAGGTCTCCCAGCCGCTGCTGGAGAACCCGCCCATCGTTCGGCCCTACAACCCCGGCTCGTGGGGTCCCAACCAGATCCACCAGCTGATCGCCCCGTTCGCCTGGCGGCTGCCGTTCGAGCGCCAGTGGCGCGACCCCAACGACACCGGCTGAGCGACCCGCCGATCGGGCGGCGTACCGGGTGCCGAGACGGCCGCGGAATACCTCGTCGCCCGGTCTTGTCATGTCTGGCATGACCGTTCCCGACATCAAGCTCAACGACCAGACGACCATCCCGCAGCTGGGGTTCGGTGTCTTCAAGGTGAAGCCCGACGAGACGCAGGCCGTCGTGGAGAACGCGCTCGAGGTGGGCTATCGGCATCTGGACACGGCGGAGATGTACGGCAACGAGGAAGGCGTCGGCAAGGCGATCGCGGCGGCGGGGCTGCCGCGCGAGGAGCTCTACGTCACCACCAAGCTCAACAACGGCTTCCACCGTCCCGATGACGCCCGCCGCGCGTTCGGGGAGTCCCTCGAGCGGCTCGGGCTCGACCGCGTCGACCTGTTCCTCATCCACTGGCCGCTGCCGACTCGCTACGACGGCGACTACGTCAGCACCTGGCAGACGTTGACCGAGTTCGCCGGACAGGGCGGAGACGGCCGCGCCACTTCGATCGGCGTCTCCAACTTCGAGCCCGACCACTTGCAGCGCATCATCGACGAGACCGGTGTGATCCCGGCCGTCAACCAGATCGAGGTGCACCCCTTCCTCACCAACGAGCGCGTCCGCGCCGCCGACGCCCGACACGGCATCGCCACCGAGGCCTGGTCGCCGATCGCCAGGGGCCAGGTGGCCGACGACCCGACCATCGGCGCGATCGCCGACCGGCTGGGGCGTACGCCGGCCCAGGTGACGCTGCGCTGGCACGTGCAGCGCGGCGACATCGTCTTCCCGAAGACGCTCTCGCCCGAGCGGATGCGCGAGAACTTCGCGATCTTCGACTTCGAGCTCGCCGACGCCGACATGGCCGCGATCTCCGGCCTCGACCAGGGAGAAGCCGGGCGTACCGGCCCGAACCCCAACCAGATGGACTGGATCCCCGACTGAGACTTCGGCGTCGTTCCTGCCGCTTCGGCGTGGTTGCAACCCCAACGAACGGTTGGGATACCCGGTCGACCGGGTATCCCGACACGACGGCGCGCTCAGCTGGTGACGGTGACGGTGACCTCGTTGGACGCCAGGTCGGTGTCGGTGTCGATGACCCGGAAGCGGTTGGGGCCGGCCTTGCCGGTCTGCACGTAGGTCGAGAACTGGCCGCCGCTGACGGTCACCGTGACGGGGAAGTCGACCCAGTCGTCACCCGGACCCGTGGCGCGCTGCACCTGCAGCACCGCGCCCTCGCCGGTCGGATAGCTGCCCGTCAGGTCGATGCGTGCCATCGGCCCGACCTCGGTCTGCGCCGATGTCAGGGTGATCTCCGTCTTCGGGCTGGGCGTCGTGTGCACCGGACCGGTTGGCTCGCTGGCGGCGGGCTGGGTGGACGCAACCGCCGACGACGACGCCGTCGTCTTCTCGGGCTTGGGCAGATACATCGACTGCCCGGCGCTGGAGTCGACCGCCGTCGCATCGGTGCCTAGACCCAGGACGCGGGTCGCCAGCAGGGTGCCGCCGCCGGCGAGCAGCCCGATGGCCAGCCCGACGCCGAGCAGCGCGGCCAGGCCGGCCATGACCGGGTGCTGGTTGTTCTCGGGCACGTGACTCCCCTCGTCGTCGGCTCTACGTCGTGGTCCCTGCCATTGTTACGGAGCGACCCAGCACGACGAAAACGACGCCTTTCGACGGGGCCGCGCAGGCGATCCCCGCGGCTCTCCACAGGCGCGGCAACGACCGGTTTGGCGGCGTACGCCACGGCGCAGCCTGCCCGCATGACACAACAGGGATTTCTGGCGGTTGATACCGACGTCGTCAAGCAGCATCGCCTCGGGCTGCTCGCCGACGACGTCGAGGTGGAGAGCCGGTCCAGCCTGGACCCGCCCGACGCCGGCGTGGTCAGCGGCGCGACGGCGCTCGCACTCGGGCAGCTGGCCACCCGCGCCGACGAGCTCGGCGAGCAGCTGAGGGCGCTTGCCGACGCCCTGGCGAAGTGGGTCGAGGCCACCTTGGCCACCGACGGGGAGGTCGGCGTGGCTCTCGACTGGCTGATGGCCGGGGAGCTGGCCCAGTGAGCGCCGTGAACGCCGTTCAGCAGATCGACATCGAGGTGCTGGCCGACCCGGAGTCCTGCCAGCGGACCTCGGCCCAGCTCGCGCGGCTGGGCCAGGCCTGCGTCCAGGTAGCCGGGCGGCTGGGCCGCCGGGCAGAGGTGAGCGAGGACGACCTCGGCGGGTTCTCCGGGACGGCCTACCGACGGTCCGTGGCCGGCGCCGCCGAGTCCTGCGACCGACTGGGCGCCGACTGCGCCCGCCTCGCAGACGCGTTGGCCGACTATGCGCGCGACATCGCCGACGTACGCCGCCTGATGGCGCAGGCGCGCGCCACCGCGGCGCCGTGGCTGACGAGCTGCGCCTGGGCGATCTGGAGTCCCGGCCAGCCGCCGGATCCGGCCGATGCCGCGCTGAACAACCGGTGGGATGCCTGGCACGAGGCAGTGGGCTGGTGGCGGCAGGCACGTGACCTCGAGGACCTCGCCGAGCAGCGCTGGCTGCACGTGCTCGGCCGGGCGGAGGCGTCCGACGAGCCAAGGCCCGCTGTTCCGGCGCTGCCCGGGTCCCACCATCACCAGGCCCATCACGAGGGCGGGCACCAGCCACCCGCGCCCGGCACCGACCCACCGGTCGGACCCGTCGACTCCGGCGATCCCCCCAGACCGGTGCTGGTCACCGTCGCCGGCGACGGCCCTCGACCGCACCACGACCACCACGAGACCCGGGCCGAGCGCGTCCCCGAGCCGCACGCCGAGCGCGTCCCCGAGCCGAAGGGCCCGCCAGTGCCCATCAACCTGCCCGAGAGCTGGGCCGTCGGCACCGGGCTGGGCTCGGCCGGACACCTCGGCAGCGCCGGTGGTCGCGACCCGATCACCGGGCTCGAACCCACTCCGCCCGAACCAACCGACCCCGGACCTCCCGACGCCCAAGCGGCGGTCCGATGACCGGCCTCCCGGTGACCATGCCGCGTCGTTGGCTGCGGGTGCGCGGCGGTTACGCCGCACCCGGGGTGCACGCGTCCGGTGTCGCTCCCCGGCTGGAGTGCCGCAGCGTCCCGTTCGACGGCGACCTGGCGGCCTGGCAGCGGCGGATCGCATCGGCCGACCAGACCCGGCCCGGCTTCGACCTCGACGACGAGGACGTGTTCGACCTGGCCGGCCACGACGTGGCCTACCGCCGGTTCGGCTACCTGGCGGCCGGCGTACCCGTGCTGTGTGAGCAGTGGCTCTGGGTCGTCGGCGGCCTCGCCCATCAGCTGCTCGGCACGGTCGCGCGCGACGAGTACGCCGACTACTGCGACGTCTTCGAGGACGTCGCCGAGACCTTCGACCCCGACCCGACAGCCTGGTCGGCCTGACCACGCACTCAGGAGGGCTCGAGCGAAAGCACCACATGTCGCGGCACCGGATCGGTGTGATCGGCCTTGCAGGTCAGCCGGCCCCCGTCGCCCTGGACAGTGCGGACCACGACCCGCCAGCGCTCGTCACCGCGCGCGAAGTCGACGGTCGTGACGTCGTCGGCGCGCCGGTGCCCCAGCACCCGGACCGCGTCCACGGCCCGCTCGTCGAGCCGTTGCCGCAGGGCGATCTCGGCATGTTGGACCGGCATCGGGAGGCACGAGCGGCCACGCAGCACGTCAAGGGGGAGCCGACCGGCGAGCACCTCCCCTGCGGCGGCCACCGCCGACTCGGCGTCGAGTCGGCCGAGGTAGAGCCCATGCGGCAGCACCAGGGCGTTGCCCGCGAACCGGTCGCCGCCGATGTGCGACACCTCCCAGGTCGCCTCGGGGTAGGCCTCGCTCAACGCCGCCGCCACCGGCCGGCCCTTCTCGGCGCAGCAGGCGTCGTGGCGGCCGTGGGTGCACACGCAGAAGAGCGGGCCGTCGTCGGGCGTGAGTCCCGGCGACCGACCCGCTCCGAGCGCGGCCAGGTCGAGGTCGAGCAGGTCCTCGGAGCGCGCGAGCGTGGCGGTCTCGAGCCAGCAGCCGTCGGGGTCGACCCGCGCCGCGAAGACCCGGAAGCCCTCGCGCGGCGCCTTGCGGTGGAAGCGGCGGATCAGCAACGGGCGCACCCTGGCGCGGGCAGCTGCCGCGCGCAGACCCTGCTTCGCGCCTGCCGGCAGGCGACTGTCGCGCAGCGCGTCGACCCCCCAGGGCCCGGGGTTCTCCACGAGCAGGAAGGCGCGCACGGTAGAGGCGGTGCCGGCGATCGAGTCGCCGCGCTCGAGGCCGGCCGCCGAGCAGCGGAAGGTCACCCGGCGACCTCGAGCAACCCCTCGCGGAGCAGCCGGCGCGACAGCACCAGCGCGCTCTCCGGGTCGAGCCCGAGGTCGGCGGGCGTGAACGTGTCGGCGGTGCGGACCACCTCGACGGCGTCGGCCAGCCAGGCGGGTACGTCGAGCCGCCGGTCGCCGAGCAGCAGTCCCAGCCGGTCTCCGCTGGGCACCACGACGCAGGGTCGACCGGGCCGCCGGCGGAGTCGCGTGTCGGCGGCGAGGTGTGAGGCGGCGAGCACGTCGCGCAGGCCGCCGCGCAGGCGACTGTTGCGCGAGGTCAGGAAGCGCTGGGCCTCGTCGGCCGCGGCCTGTTCGGGGTCGAGGGTGCCGATGGCGATGGCCAGCGCGGCCAGCCGGTCGGCGAGCCCGGGGCCGAGGTCCTCGGGCCGATCGGCCCAGCCGACCGGCAGGTGCTCGGCCTCGACGTCGTCGAGCATCTTGTCGACACTGCGGCGGACGACGTCGCGCCAGGTCAGCTGGTTGATGCCGATGGTCACGTGCAGGCTGGCGTCGTCCTGGGCGCGGGCGGCGTGCGGCGTGCCGGTGGGCAGATACATCGAGAGCCCCGGCCGCAGCAGCACGTCATCGACGCGGCAGTCGTCGCCGTGGGCCTCGTGGGTGCAGGCGCGCTCGCCGCGGGCGTGGTGGATCTCCCAGAGCTTGGTGCCATGGGTCTGGAAGACGAACACGTCGTGCGTGTCCTCGTGCACGGCGAAACCCTGCGAGCCCGGCGGCGTGAGGTAGGCGTTCGCCTGGCAGGGGTGGCCGAGCTCGATCTCCAGCCGGCCGACCAGGTCGGACAGCGGGGGCCAGTAGCGGTGCAGCCCCTGCAGGACGATCGTCGCCCCGCCCTCGAAGAGCGCCAGTGCCTTTCGGGGGTCGACCAGGCCGCTGAGCGGGCGACCGGCGATCGAGGCACCCGAGCGCACGTACGCCGACTCCGCGAGCACGTCGCCGTCACGCGCCACGCGGACGGCCGGCGTGCGGATCGCGCTCCCGGTCAGCAGGGTGTCGACGTCGTCGAGGGAGAGCAGCCCGACCAGCTCGTCTGGGTCGGTCTCGTGGACGTGGACCAGCGACGCCCAGACCTTCGAGGCGAAGGTCTGGGCGTCGCCGCTGAGCAGGTCTAGCGCTGCTGGCTGGGGCTCGCTCAGAGCGCGATCCCGTCGGTGCCGTCGGAGTCGCCGCCGTCGGTGCCGTCGGAGTCACCGCCGTCGGTGCCGTCGGTCGCCACCATCGGTGCCGTCCGAGTCACCACCATCGGTGCCGTCCGAGTCGCCGCCGTCGGTGCCGTCGGAGTCACCGCCATCGGTGCCGTCGGCGTCGCCGGCCGTCGCCAGCGGGTCGGAGCCCGAGGTCGTCATGTCGCTGTCGTCCAGCGGGGTGGGGTCTTCCGGGGTCATCTGCGTCCTCCTGGTGGGCTGAGCTGCGAAGTGAACTGATCCTTGCGACTAGCTGACGTGGTCGGGTCACCCGGCAGCAGGTGCAGCGCCCGGGACCACCACCTGCCACTAGTCAACCGCCCGCCGACCAGGCAGACAAGGCTCCATTGGGGTGGGGTGGCGGGCCACTGCGCGGCTAGCGGGCCAGCTAGTCGAGGAGGCCGCGACGGCGTGCGATGGCGGCCGCCTCGGTGCGTCCCGAGGCGCCCAGCTTGCCGAGGATGTTGGACACGTGGACGCTGACCGTCTTGGTGCTGATGAACAGCTGCTTGCCGATCTCACCGTTGGATCGCCCGGCCGCGACGAGCTGGATGATCTCGGCCTCCCGCGGCGTCAGGGTGTCGGTGCCGGCCTCCTGGCGGACCGGCGCCGAGCCGATCGTGCGCAGCTGGTCGATCAGCGGCTTCGCCCCCAGGGAGCGGGCGCCCGCGCGGGCCAGGTCGCCCACCTCGCGGGCACCGGCAGTGTCACCGGTGGCTCGCAGTACGCCGGCCAGCACGGTGCGTGCACGGGCCAGCTGGTAGACGTCACCGAAGGCCTCGAAGAGGTCGACGACCTCGCGCCAGCCGGTCACCAGGGCGTCCTCGGTGGGGGCGTCGTCGGTGCCGGCAAGCCACCGCACCCGCTGCGTCTCGGCGTCGAGCCGGGCCAGCCAGGCGTGCCCCTCGGGTCCCCACTGCTTCTCGGGGCTGCTGTAGCGGTCGAGCACCGTGTGACCGTCGTCGTGCAACCGGTCGGCCGCCTCGACGAGCGCGGCCCGGTCACCCGCAGAAGCCTGGGGCATCGCGGCGGCGATCGCCTCGATCGTCTGGGCGGCAAGCCGCACGCGGCCGTCGAACCACGGGTGCCAGATGGCCGTGATCGCGTCGACGACGTCGACGTAGACCGCCTGCGCCCGGGCGGCGTCGCCCGCGCGGGTGGCCAGCGCGATCTCCTGGGCCGCGGCGTGCACGGCCAGCGCGCCGTCGAGCCGCCACATCGGCCGCAGGTCGCGCAGCTCGTCGCTGAGGTCCTCGCCACGGGAGACCCGGATCGCCGCCCTCAGGGTCGTGAACATCGCCCGCGCCATCGGCGGCGGGTGGCTCTCGCCCAGGTCGGTCAGGGCCAGTACGCCGTCCCAGTCACCGCGGGTCATCCGCACCCAGGTGAGGTGCCAGCGGGCACCCGAGGCATAGGGCGCCCACTCGATGCCGGCCGCCTGGGCGCGGTCGACGGCACTACGGAACCACTCGTCGGCCTCGTCGAGCTCGCCCCAGTCTTGGTAGGAGCGGGCGAGGAGGTAGCGGCCCCGCAGCTCGGCGTGCACGGCGCCGGACTCGACCGAGCGCTCGATCGCCTCGCGCAGCGCCTGCCTCAGGCGCTCCTTGGTGGTGCCGAGCCGCAGCGCGCTGAGCGTGGTGATCACATCGGAGGCGAGGTCGCTGCGATTGAGCTTGTCGGCGAGGGCGAGTGCCTCGAGGCCGACCTGCTGGGCCTCCTGCTGCCGCCAGTAGTTTGCGAGAACGTGAGCGTGGGCGGTCAGCACCCGCGCCCGCGCCAGGGTGTCGTCCTCGGGCACGAGCCGGACCGCCTCGGCGGAGATGGCGGGTGGGTCCTCCTCGTTCTCGATCGCCGTCAGCGCTACCGCCCGGGCCGCGAGCATCAGCGCGCGCGACGTGGGCGAGGTGTCGTCGGGCAGGCACGCGAGCTGCTCGGCCAGCAGGGCCGCGGCGCGCTCGGGGTGGCCGCTCGCCGTCAGTGCGTCGGCCGCGTCGACCGCCAGCTGCCCGCGGTCGACGATCGAGGTCGTGCCGAGACCCGAGACCAGGCGCAGCGCGCGCTCGAAGTGTTGGGCCGCCTCGTGGGGACCGCCGATGGCGGCAGCCTCGTGACCGGCGCGGATGCTCGCCGTCAGCGCGGTTTCGTCGTCGTGGGCCAGCAGGGCGTGGCGGGCCAGCTCGGCGGCCGTGCCGCGGGCGCGACCGGCGCCGATGGCCGCCGCATAGCTGCCGTGCAGCCGGACCCGCTCGCCGGGCAGCAGGTCGTCGTAGACGGCCTCGCCGAGCAGGGCGTGACGGAAGGCGTAGTGGCGGTCGCTCGCCACCAGGATGTTGCGCTCCACGGCGGTGCGCAGTCCCTCGTCGAGGGCGGCGTCGTCGAGATCGGCGGCGACTGCCAGCAGCTCGTGGGTGACCCGGCGTCCGGCGACGCTCGCCGAGCGGACCACCCGGCGTGCGGTGTCGTCCAGCCGGTCGAGCCGGACCAGCAGCACCTCGGCCAGGTCGGCGGGAAGGCCTGCCTCGTTGGTCGCCGAGGTGGCGCCGACGAGCTCCTCGACGAAGAAGGCGTTGCCCTCGGCGCGCTCGACGACCGCGGTGACCTCGTCGTCGGTGAGGCCGGCATGGAGGCAGGCGACCAGCTCGCGGACGTCGGCAGCTCCGAGGGGCTCGAGGGCCGTCCGGCCGACGCCCTGGAGCCGCGACCACTCGGCGACCTTGCCGCGCAAGGGGTGCTTGCGATGCAGGTCGTCGGATCGGTAGGACGCGACGAGCGCCACCGGCTGGCTGAACGGGCGGGTGAACAGGAAGCTCATCAGGTCGCGGGTCGACATGTCGGCCCAGTGGAGGTCCTCGACCACCAGGACCAGCGGCTGCGCCTCGGCGGCCGCTTCGAAGAGGGCGTGCACGGCCTCGAACAGCGCGCCCTTGTCGATGCTCGACGCGCCGGAGTCGCCGGAGTCACCGGCCTCGTCGATCATCCGGCGGCCGGGCTGGAGGCGCAGGAGAGCGGGGTGGTGGGCCGCGACGGCGGCGACCACGTCGGGGGAGTCGGCCTGGAGGCGGCCGAGGATCTCGGAGAAGGGGAGGTAGGGGAGTGCACTGTCGGCGAAGTCAAGGCAGTGGCCGGCGACGACCTGCCAGCCGGCGTCGAGGGCCTGGTCACGCAACGCGGTGAGCAGCCGGGTCTTGCCGACTCCTGCGTCGCCCGCCAGCAGCACGATGCCGCCGCGGGAGGACCGGTCCCCGGACGCGCCGATGCCGAGCCGGAGGGCTAGGTCCTCCAGCTCGGCATCTCGCCCCACGAGGGGGGCCACGGTCGCCTGCGCCACGACACCCATCATGTCCGGTGCCGGGGACATCAGGCTTCCCGTTTGTCTGCCGACCACCGGGTCAGCCGATCCAGGTCTCGCGCTCGGTCGCCTTGGCGGCGTACCGGGCCTCCTCCTCACGCTCGAGGCGGCGGCGACGGCGGCGGGCCCGGATGGGACGCCAGTCCTCGCTGATCCGGTTACGGCGGTAGTCGATCTCTGCGTTGACGAGCAGGTCGTTGTTCATGGTGCTTCCTCTCCTCCAGCCAGCTGGGTTTCGCTGGTAATGAAGAGATTCCGCCTCTGAGGTAGGCCCGGACATCGGGCAAGTGCCTTATCTAAGGCGGGCCGAGCGCGTAGGCGGGGTGCCTCAGACGCCCGAAAGGGGCTCGAGAGGCCGCCCGCCGAGCCAGACGCCGCTCACGAGCGGGACTCCGGGGCGGTAGGCGAGGTGCACGTGGCTGGGGGCGTCCAGCAGGGCCAGGTCGGCGCGGGCGCCGACGACGAGACGGCCGACGTCGTCCCGGTCGAGCGCGGCGGCGCCGCCGGCGGTGGCGGCGTACGTCGCCTCAGCGGGGGTCAGCCCCATCTCGCGGACGGCGAGCGCAACGCACAGCGGCATCGAGGAGGTGAAGCTGGAGCCGGGGTTGCAGTCGCTGGCCAACGCCACCCGCACGCCCGCGTCGACGAGGCGGCGGGCGTCGGGATAGGGCTGCCGGGTGGAGAACTCGACGCCCGGCAACAAGGTGGCCACCGTGCCCGAGTCGGCCAGCGCGTCGACGTCGGCGTCCTCGAGGTAGGTGCAGTGGTCGACCGCGACCAGGCCGAGCTCGGCGGCCAGCCGGACGCCGGGGCCGGAGCCGAGCTGGTTGGCGTGCAGCCGGCCGCGAAGCCCGCGCTCGGCACCGGCGGCGAGCACCCGGCGGGCCTGGTCGGCGTCGAAGGCACCGCGTTCGCAGAAGACGTCGACCCAGCGCGCGTAGGGGGCGGCGGCGTCGAGCATCGGGCCGGTGACCAGCTCGACGTACTCCTCGGGCGTGCTGCCCTCGGGAACGACATGAGCGCCCAGGAAGGTGGTCTCGTCGGTGAACTGACAGGCCACGGCCAGGCTGCGGGCCTCGTCGTGGACCGTCAGTCCGTAGCCGCTCTTGATCTCGACGGTGGTGGTGCCCTGGCGGCGCATCTCGCGCACCAGCGCCGCGACGCGGCTCGTCAACTGCTCGTCGGTCGCGGCACGGGTTGCGGCCACGGTGGTGCGGATACCGCCGGCGGCGTACGGCGTCCCGGCCATCCGCGCGGCGAACTCGGCCGCCCGGTCACCGGCGAAGACGAGGTGCGAGTGGGAGTCCACGAACCCCGGGATGACAGCCCTGCCCCCCGCGTCGACCAGGACGTCGGCGGCGGGCGCCTCTGTGGCGGGACCGACCCACGCGACCCGACCGCCGGCGACGACGAGCGCGGCCCGCTCGACGATGCCGAGCACGTCGTCGGCGTCCGGGTCGTTGGTGACGAGCTCGGCGATGTTGGTGATGACTGTGCTGGTCATGCCGTTTTCCCGTCCAGGGCTGCGATGGCGTCGGCGAGCTCGCGGCCGATCTCGGCGCGGTCTTCGGCGCGGAACACGACCCGGCCCCCGACCATGGTCTGCGCGACGTCCTCGGCTGCGGCGGCGAAGACAGCCGTGTGCTCGTCATCCCCGGTCCCCGCGGTGCGTGGAGTGTCGGTCGCCAGCGTGACGAGGTCCGCGCGCTGGCCGACGGCGATGGCACCGGCGTCGGGGAAACCCAGGCTGGCATGGCCATCGGTGGTCGCGGCGGCGAGCAGCTCGGCGGCCGACCAGTGCCCGCGCTGCCTGGTCGCCAGGCGCTCGTCGAGCTCGACGGCGCGCATCTCCTCGAAGAGGTCGATGACCGCGTGGCTGTCGGAGCCGAGGGTCAGCGGGCTGCCTGCGTCGTGCAGGGCCCGGCTGCGTCCGATGCCGTCGCCGAGGTCGCGTTCGGTGGTGGGGCAGAAACACGCGTAGGTCCGGGTCCCGCCCAGGTGGCCGATGTCGTCGTCGGTCAGGTGGGTCGCGTGCACGGCGCTCGTCAGCGGCCCGAGCACCCCGTGGTCGGAGAGCAGCTGGGACGGGGTGGCGCCGTACGCCGCGATGCAGGCGTCGTTCTCTGCGGGCTGCTCGGACAGGTGGACGTGCAGCGGCCGGCCCGTGGCGGCCTCAACCACTGTCCGCAGCTCGTCGTCGGGGACGGCGCGGACGGAGTGGATGGCGGCCCCGATCACCGCGTCGTCGTCGCCCTTCAGGCCGGCCACGCGTTGGGCCCAGGCGTCGGCAGTGCCGTCGCTGAACCGGGTCTGCACGCCCTGCGGCGGCTCCCCGAAACCGGAGCTCAGGTAGCAGGCGTCGAGCAGCGCGATCCGGATCCCCGCCTCGCGGGCGGCCTGGATCAGGGCCTCTCCCATGGCGTTGGGGTCGGCGTAGGGCGTGCCGTCCGGCTGGTGGTGCAGGTAGTGGAACTCCCCCACGCTGGTGATGCCCGCGGCCGCCATCTCGCGATAGGTCGCCCGCGCCAGCGCGAAGTAGCTGTCGGGGTCGAGCGCCGACGCCACGGCGTACATCTGCTCGCGCCAGGTCCAGAACGTCCCCCGCCCCCGTTGAGTCCGCCCCCTGAGTGCCCGATGGAACGCGTGGCTGTGGCAGTTGGCGAGGCCCGGGATCGTGAGGCCGGGGACCTGGACGGGATACCCGGTCGACCGGGTATTCCGGACGTTCGGCGTCGTTGCAACCCCCTCGAAGGGGAGGACACGCTCACGAAGCTCGACCGACGTGAAGCGGCCATCCTCGATCTCGACCAGCACGTCGTCGTGGACGGCGCCGTCGACCCAGGCGCGTTCGAGCAGGTACGTCGTCACTCGTCGCCGCCGGTCAGTCGCTGGAGGGTGTCGGCGAGGGCGACTACGCCGGCGAGGCAGTCGGGCATCGATGCCGACTCGGCCGGGGAGTGCGAGACGCCGGTCGGGTTGCGGACGAAGAGCATGGCGGTGGGGATGCCTGCCGCCGACAGGATGCCGGCGTCGTGGCCGGCCGCGGTCGGGATGATCGGCCAGTCGCCATCGGCATGGCCGGCCGCCACCCGCGCGGCAAGTTCCGGGTCGAAGGCGACCGAGCCCGAGACGGACTCGGCGGTGACCTCGAGGGAGGTGCCATCGCGGGAAGCCCGGTCGGTCGCCTGCCGCTCGACGGCGGCGACGAGGTCGGCCAAGGCGTCCTCGGAGGAGGCCCGGGCGTCCAGCCAGGCCGTCACGCCCGAGGGCACCGAGTTGGTGGAGTTGGGAGAGACCTCGAGCCGGCCGAAGGTGGCCCGCTGGCCGGCCAGCCGCGCCTGCTTGTTGGCCGCCAGCGCGGTCATCGCGTAGGTCAGCATCGGGTCGGCCCGGTCTTCCATCCGCGTCGTGCCGGCGTGGTCGGCCGCGCCGGCGAACGCATAGCGCCAACGTCCGTGCGGCCAGATCCCGCTCGCCACCCCGACCGCTTGGTCGCGGTCGACCAGGTCGCGGCCCTGCTCGACGTGCAGTTCCACGAACGTCCCGACACCATCGAGCAATCCCGTGCCGCCATCACCCGGCAGCCCGACAGTTTCCAGCGCGTCGGCCAGGAACACCCCGTCACGGTCGCGCAGCTCGCGGGCCCGTTCCCACGTCGTCGCGCCCGTCGCCAGCCGCGACCCCAGGCAGGCCAGCCCGAAGCGCGAACCCTCCTCCTCCACGAACACCGAGACGCCCAGCGGCCGCTGTGGTGCGTACCCCCGCTCGCGCAGCAGGTCGACCGCCGCGAGCGCCGAAACCACGCCGAGCGGGCCGTCGTACGCACCGCCGTCGAGCACGGAGTCCAGGTGCGACCCCGTCACCACCCCGCCGTCGCGAGAGGATCCCGACGACCCCCACCACGCCACCAGGTTGCCGACGCCGTCGGCCTCGACCACCAGGCCGCGGGACTCGGCCTGCTCGACGAACCACGCGCGCAGCTCGCCTTCGGCGGCCAGCCACGGTTGGCGGAAGTAGCCGCCGGAGGACGCCGACCGGCCCACCGGCACCAGGTCGGACCACATCGCCTCGAAGTCGTCAGGCATGCTCGGCACCATGGAGTTCCAAGACGTCGTACGCCGCCGCCGGATGATCCGCGACTACGCCGACGAGCCGGTCGACCCGGCCGTGGTCCGCCGGGCGCTCGAGAATGCGGTCCGCGCACCCAACGCAGGCTTCAGCCAGGGCTGGGGATTCCTCGTGCTCGACACCGCCGACGACGTCGGCCGCTACTGGGCAGCGAGCACCGACCCCGACGAGCTGAAGTCGCCCGACGAGTGGCTGACAGGCATGATGCGCGCGCCCGTCATCGTGGTGCCCTGCTCGAGCAAGACGGCGTACCTCGGCCGCTACGCCGAGCCCGACAAGGGCTGGACCGACGAGGACGAGGCGCGCTGGCCGGTGCCGTTCTGGCACATGGACGCTGCCATGGCCAGCCTGCTGATCCTGCAGACCGTGGTCGACGAGGGCCTGGGTGCCTGCTTCTTCGGCATCCCCCCGGAGCGCGTGCCGCCCGTCCGCAGCGCGTTCGCGATACCCGAGACCTTCGACCCGGTCGGCGCGATCACCATCGGCCACCGCACTACCTCCGACGGCGCCGCTGGGTCCCCGAGCCACCGTCCCCGCAAGCCGCTGGACGACGTCGTCCACCACGGCGGCTGGGGATCCTGACACGACCTCAGTCCATCGGTCGCGCGAGGCCCGGTCAACGCGCCGGGCCGTCGGCGGGTCTCGCATCCGAGACCAGGGACGATGTCAGCCCCTGCCCCAGTCCGGGCGGTAGTCGAAGCGCGGCGTGTCCGAGATCTGCCGACGCTCGTCCGTCCCGAACCGCTCGGTCCAGATCTCGACGTCCTCGGTGTCGATGTTCTCCCGGTCGGTGAACACCAGGTTCCGCCCGTCGGGCGACCAGTGCGGGTTGGCGTTTCGACGTCCGGATGCCGCGTTGTCGGTGAGCCAGACGATCGCCTTGCGACACGCCTGGGGCGTCCCACACGTCGCCGGCACGGTGCCGAGGTCGACGAACGTCGCGTCCGGATCGCCGCGGCCATAGGCCTCGAACACCACCAGGTCCTTGCTCGGCCCACTGGCGGCCGTCGACACGTCGTTGATCTCCACACCCCAACCCCATGGGGTGATCCGCTGCAGGTGGCCGCCGTTGCCGTCGGTCCTGACCAGCGCCGACGCCCCGTCCGACAGCCGTCGGCGCATGAAGACCAGGTAGCTCCCGTCCCGGGAGGCGTGGACGTAGGTGTCCTCGTACTTGCCAGCAGCGCTCGCGGGCGACAACCGCCGCAGTCCGGTCCCATCGGTCCGGATGGTCCAGAGCAGCGCCTCGGCCGCGTTGTCGTCGGCGTCGAACGGGCCCAGCACCAGCACGACTGCGAGACGGCCGTTGCTCAGCCAGGTCGGCGCACCCACGACGACGCACGGGTCCTCACACGGCACCGCGAGCTGGTGGTCCTGCGTGCCGTCGGGTCGGATCAACCGGACCGATGCCGACTCCGGTGTGTCGCGCTCGTAGGCGATCCACTCGCCGTTGGGCGAGAACTGCGGGTCGATGTCGAACCGGTCCTTGCCAGGATGAGTGAGCACCCGATCGCCCGTGCCGTCGGCCGAGGCGATCATCAGCCGTTCGCGCCCGTCCGCGGCACGATTGGTCCAGACGATCAAGCCGGCCGACGACGGAGCCGACTCTTCCGCGGGCGGCGAGGGGGCGGCGTACGACGGCAGGGCGGCGACCGCGAGCAGAGTGGCGGCGGCGAGAGTGACGGCAGGGCGCATGGCAGGCCTCGGTTCTCTGGACACTTCTGTGGGCACGCTAGGAGACACGTCGGCGCGGGCGCCCTCCCGAGAATCAGGCATTGACGCGCCGACGATCATGGAGGCATGACGGCCACCGTCGAGGCCGCGAGACGCGAGATCCAGGGGCTGGTCGCCGATCCGCCCCCGGGTCCCTGGCTGGTGGACGCCGCCGTCACGGCGTTGGGCCGGGTGATCGGGCACGACGGATACTGCCTCTTCGGGGTCGACCCCGCCAGCCAGGTGCGGTCGGTGATGTTCTCCCGGCACGGGCTCTCCGTCCCCACCGAGCGGTTGCTCCACAACGAGTCGGTGGAGGCCGACGGCAACCGCTACGTCGACCTGCTGGGCGCCCCGGTCAAGGCAGGGATCCTGACGCCAGGCACGGCGCCCCGCAGCCCCCGGCTCCACGAGATCCTGCCCGCCGACGGCTACCACAGCGAGCTGCGCGTCGTGCTGACGTCTCCGGGGCACTACTGGGGCGGTCTGTCGCTGTTCCGCGACGACCGGCGTCGCCCGTTCACCGACACCGACGTCATCGACGCCGACGCGCTGGCGGCTTTCCTCGGCGACGTTCTGCGCCGCTACCAGGTCGGGAACCCGTCGCAGAAGGCCGTCCAGAGCACGGCGCCGATGGGCGGCGTGGTCTGCCTCGACGCTGACGGCGTCATCGTCGGCATGGACGACGACGCCAACACCTGGCTGGCCTCACTGGCCAACTCGTGGGAGGGCGGAGTGGTGCCCGAGGACGTGCTCCGGTGCGTCCACGAGGTCGCCAGGGCGGCGCGGTGCACAGAGCCGGGCGAGCGGCCGGCGGTGCCTGCGATCTCCCGGACCCGGATCTCCGACGGCCGCTGGCTGGTGGCCATCGCCACGCAGGCCGGGTGGCTCGCGTGTCGACACCGTCGTACAGCTCCGGTCCGGTGACGTGGCGACGGTGCTGCCGGCGTTCGCCGACTGGTGCGGGCTGTCCCCGCGCGAGAGGGACGTGCTGAGGTTGCTCGTCCAGGGGCTGGCCGCCAAGCAGGTCGCCCGGCGGCTTGGCATCTCCGTGCTCACGATCGGCGACCACCAGCGGGCGCTCTATCGCAAGGCCCAGGTGCGTGGTCGCGACGAGCTGCTCTCCCTGCTGGTCTGAAGCCACTACGTTGACGCCGTGACCGACGACCGGGCCGTGGCCAAGCTGCAGGCGCTGGTCCGTATCCCCACCGTGTCCGACCGCGACCCGGCCCTCGTCGACGCCGCGGCGTTCGACGCGTTCGTCGAGGAGCTGGCGGCGCAGTTCCCGCGACTGCACGCCGAGCTGGCGCTGACACGCATCCACACCCACGGCCTGCTCTTCCACTGGGCCGGCCGGAGTGATGATCGGCCGGTGGTGCTGATGGCCCACCTCGACGTCGTACCCATCGACGTCGACGCACCCTGGCAGCACCCGCCGTTCGGCGCAGAGATCGTCGACGGCGCGATCTGGGGGCGGGGCACCCTCGACGACAAGGGCGAGCTGGTCGCCATCTGCGAGGCCGTCGAGCGGCTGCTCGAGGCAGGATTCACGCCCGCCCAGGACGTCTGGCTCAGCTTCGGCTGCGACGAGGAGGTCTCAGGGACCGCGGCCCAGGAAGCGGTGGCCGACCTCGTACGCCGCGGCGTCGAGCCGTGGTTCGTCGTCGACGAGGGCGGCGCGATCGCCGCTCAGGCCTTCCCCGGCGTGAAGCCGGCCGTCGGGGTCGTCGGCGTGACCGAGAAGGGCACCACGAGCGTCGAGCTGCGGGTCGACGGCCGGGGCGGGCACGCGTCCACGCCGGCGAAGTTCGGGCCGACCGCCCGTCTGGCGCGCGCCATCCTCCGCGTCGACCGTTCGCCGATGTCGGCGAGCCTGCCCGACCCCACCGTCGAGCTGATGCGGCGACTGGCACCGCACGCGCCGCTGCCGCTGCGTCCGCTGATGTCGGGAGCCGAACGGCTCCGCCCGCTCCTGACCCGGGCCCTGATCGCCGCCGGCCCCGAGTCGGCCGCGATGACGCGCACCACGTTCGCCACCACCACCCTGCACGGCTCTCCCGCGCTCAACGTGATCGCCTCCACCGCCCGGGCCGGCATCAACATCCGCGTCATGGTCGGCGACACGGTGGCCGACGTGATCGCCCACCTGCGCAAGGTGATCAACGACGACCAGGTCGTCATCGAGGTCGTCGAGGAGGGTGAGCCAAGCCCGGTCTCGCCGCGTCGACGACGATGCGTTCCGCCTCATCGAGTCGACGATCCTCGAGGTGTTCCCGGACGCCGTGCCGGCGCCGTACGTGATGATGGCCGCGACCGACTCCCGCCACTTCAGTGCCATCTGCGAGCGGGTCTACCGGTTCGCGCCCTTCCGGATGACCAAGGCGCAACGCGAGGCGATCCACTCCTACGACGAGCACCTCGGTGTCGACGACTTCCTCGCGGGCATCCGGTGGTACCAGCGCCTCATCGAGAGGATCCCGTGATGACGCTCATCGGCCATCAGGGCACCGAGCCCAGCCCCGAGCGGCACATCGGCGCCCACAGCCTCGTCGCCGTCGTCGGCTTCCTCGTCTGCGTCGAGCTGGCGAGCGGCGTGCTGCAGGGCTACTACACGCCGATCTTCAGCGACATCGCCAACCACCTCGACATCAGCGACGCCGACGTCAACTGGTTCGAGGCCGCCCAGCTGATCGTCGCGGCGCTGTGCGTCCCGCTGTTCGCCCGGCTCGGCGACCTGATCGGCGCCAAGAACGTGCTGCTCATCTCGACCGCCATCACGGCGCTCGGCTCGTGGGTGCTCGCCTTCGCGCCGTCGTTCACGACGTTCCTGATCGGCTGGGCCATCCAGGGTGCCTACGTGATCTGGCTGCCGATGGAGGTCGCCATCGTCTACAAGCGCACCGCCGGCACCGGCCGTCAGAACCTGCTCACCCGCCGGGCGGCCGGCGTCCTGGTCGGCGCGCTCGAGCTGGCGGTCATCATCGGCGCCCTGACCAGCGGAGCCATCGTCGACTCGACCTCGATGACCGTGGTGCTGATGCTCCCGGCGATCGTGGTGACGCTGTGCTTCTTCGTGATCCTCTTCGGCATCGAGCGCGACGCCGGTACGCCGGGCGGCGGGATCGACTGGATCGGCCTGTTCCTGATCACCGCCGTCATCTGCTTCGTGATGGGCGGTCTCATCGCGATCCGGCTCCAGGGCCCCGACAGCCTGCTCGCGTGGGGACTGATCCTGGTCGGCCTGGTCACGCTGATCCCGTTCGTGCGCTACGAGGCCGCGCATGCCGAGCCGATCGTCGACGTCCGGCTGTTCGCGAGCCCGCTGCAGTGGCCGGTGCAGCTGACGGCGTTCCTCTTCGGCATGTCGGTGCTCGGCGCGCAGATCCCGCTCTCGACGTTCGCACGGACCGACCCCGACGTGGCGGGCTACGGCCTCGGCGCCGACGCGACGTTCGTGTCCACCCTCATCGGCGTGTACGTCGTCTTCCTCGCGGTCGGCGCCTTCACGCTGCCGCTGACCACCCGGCTGCTCGGTCCGCGTGGGGCCTTGATCATGTCGTCGCTGCTGGTCGCGCTCGGCTACGCCTTGTGGATTCCCTTCCACGACTCCACCGGACAGGCCTTGGTCAACATGGCGATCGCCGGCGTGGGGTCCGGCGCGCTAGTAGCCGCCTTGCCTGCGAGTGCCGCCGCTGGCGCCCCGCCTGAGCGAACGGGCTTCGCCACCGGCATGACCAACGCCACCAAGACCATCGGCGGAGCCATCGCCTCGTCGATCTTCGCCATCGCGCTGGCCACCACCGGATCCCTCGACAGCCCAGCCGAGGGCCACGCCCCGCTGTCGGGCTACCTCACGGTGTGGGCCGTCTGCGCTGGGGCCGCCGTGCTTGCTGCCTTGTCACTGCTCCTGATGCCACGGACGGCAGCCACCGAGCCGGCGCTCGAGGAAGCACCCGCGTGAGGTCCCGGATGTCACACCTGAAGGCTTCGGTGTTCGCCGGTGGCCTCGCCGTGTTCGGCACCCTGGTCCTGCTCCTCGCCGCCACCCGCTTCTCGGTGGGTCGCCTGATCGCTGGCGCGCTGCTGCTCGGTGCCGCGGCCTTCGTCCGCTACCAGGACCAGCGCCGGGAAGACCCCGCTCGATACACCAGGGCGGCACAGGTGCGGTCGATCATCTGGTCCGTCGTCATCGTCGTGCTCGTCGTCGGGGTGTCGGTCGCGCTGACCCACCCCTGGACTGATTGAGGGGGCCGGTAAAATCTGCCCATGGGCAGCGAACCCAACACCGACAGCACCCGCGACGTCACCCAAGATGACAGTGAGCGCGCGAAGCGCAACAGCGAGACGCCTGCTGCCCTGCGGATCAAGCACCAGGCCCTCTGGGTCGACGAGCAGATCCGGCTGGCGATGGAGCGCGGCGAGTTCGACAACCTGCCGGGTGCCGGCAAGCCGATCGCCGACCTCGGACCTGCGCACGACAAGGACTGGTGGCTCAAGAAGCTCATCGAGCGGGAGCGGATCACCGGCGTCCTGCCCCCGTCGCTGCAGCTGCGCAAGGACGACGCCGAGCTCGACGCCCAGCTCGACCGGCACACTGCCGAGTCTGAGGTGCGCCGCTTGCTCGAGGACTTCAACGCCCGGGTTCTGAAGGCTCGCTACACCCCCGTTGACGGACCCCCGCTCATCACCCAGCCTCGTGATGTCGAGGCCGAGGTCGCGGCCTGGCGTGCGCGGGCCCAGGAACGGGCACGCGTACGCCGCGAGGCCGCCGCCTCCGAGCGGGCCGCCGAGCCCGAAGCATCACGCAGGCGCCGCCGCTGGTGGCGAGGCGCCTGACCGATCCGCGGTCAGAACGGGTCGGCGTACGCCAACCGGACGCGCTTCGACGTCCGAGACGCGCCCCACTCGAGCTTGCTCATCGGGGTGCACGACAAGGCGGTGCCGCGCTTGAGCTCCAGGGTCCGGCAGTAGGCGACGCCGGATCCCGAGGGGACGAAGGCGCGGTAGCCGGGGTTGCCCCAGGACGCCAGGTGGGACGTGGTCGACCGCCACCCGCCGGCAGTGAGGACTTGGCAGGCGAGCCGCTGGTTGCGAAGCGTGCCGGTCCGGCCGCACAGCGCCGGGCCGGAGGCCAGCGACTCCCAGGTGCGGTTCTCGGCCTGCATGGCCGGCACGATCCGGGTGGAACGGCCCGGACCCCACGAGCGACCGTATGCGGCGAGACCGGTGCACGCGGCAACGCGGCCCCGACCGATCACCCGGCACCACGAGACGCCGCCGGAGCGGTCGGTGAGAAACACCCGACTGCCCGGTGCGCCAGGGTCGACGCGGCGGGGCAGCGGCGTGTTCCGCCAGCCGCTCCACTCGAGCACACGGCAGCCGCCACGCTCCGAGCGGGTCGGCGAGGAGCACACCGCCGGGCCGGCTGCGGTGTCTGTCCAGGTGCCGTACGCCGGCACCACACCGGCGATCCGACGGGACGCCTGGTCAGGGCCCCACGCCAAGCTGATCGGGTCGAAGGTCGTGCACGCCGACCGGACGCCGCGACCGGCCGGGAGCCAGCGGCAGAAGTTGACGGCACCGTCCCGGTCGGCCAGGAAGGCCCGGCCGTCCTCGAGACCCACAGGGGTGGGCCCGGTCGTGCTCGCGCTGTGCCAGCCCGTGGGCAGGAAGACCGAGCAGGTCGCCTGCTGTCGGGGTCCGAAGCCAGAGAGCCCGCAGCGCGCGGGCCCAGCAGAGGTGGACACCCACGTGGCATCGGCGGCCGCGAGCCGGGGCGTCCGCTGCGAGACCCAGGTGTAACCCCAGCGGCGCTTGGCGGTGTCGAGGGTGGTGCAGGCGAGGGTCCGGGCGGTGCGGCCGACGGCTCGGCAGTAGGACACGCCCCCATCGCGGCTCGGGACGAACACCCGGCTGCCCGGGTCGCCCCAGGCCGTGGTGCGGGTCAACCCCACGTAGCGCCAGGCGCCATTGGCCAACAGCCGGCAACCGAGCCGCTGCTGCTTCGCGGTCCCTGTACGCCCACACAGTGCGGGACCGCTGGCGGTCTCGACCCAGGCGCGGTCGACCGCCTCGGTGCCGGGCTTCACCCGGACCCGGGCGGGCCGGGATGCGTGGCCGGCAGAGTCGTAGGCGACCACCGCATAGACCGTGGCCTGCCCGGCGGGGGCGGTGGTGTCCCAGTACGACGTCCGGCCGGTGGTCGCGAGCGGCACGCCGTTGCGGGTCACTCGGTACCCCGCGACGCCGAACGTGTCGGTGGACGGGCGCCACGTGACGCCGGTCCGACCGCGGTGCGCGACCACCTGGAGGCCGGCAGGCACCGAGGGTGCTGCGGTGTCGACGGGGATGACGTCGTCGAGGTGGATGAACTTGTCCGGATAGCCGTGGTCGCCCGGGCTCACGGTTGAGAAGTGGAAGCCGTTGTGGCCGTCGGTGTTCATCTCCGAGACGAGGATGCTGCCGCTGCTGTAGACGTCCTCGACGTAGGAGACGTGCCCGCGCTTGTACCAGCCGATGGCGCCGACGGCGGGGGTCTTGTCGGGCTTGTGACCGATGCCCTTGGCCACCTTCGACCACTCGGAGGCGTTGCCCCAGTGCCGGTCGGCGTACCAGTTGGAGAACGACAGACCGTTGCGCGCGGCCAGTCTGAAGGCCACCCAGGAGGTGCACTGCCCCTGGACGAAGCCGCGTGAGTCGCCGACGCAGTCGAGGCCGCCGGCCGCCTCGAGGCAGTCGGGCGCCGCAGGGTAGGGGTACCCGTATCCGGCGCTGGCAGAGTGCGTGCCGAAGACGCCGACCCACTGCTCGTTGCCGGCGGGCCCGACGAAGGTTCCGGTCGCCGTACCGGTGCGGATGGCGGCTTCCAGCTGCGCCTGCACCACCTGCTGGTCTGGACCGGCAGGGTCGGGCGTGGCCCCTGGGTCTGCCCGCGACGGAGCCGTCGCGACCACGACGAGGACCAAGGACAAGGCGAGCACCGAGGCCAGCACGAGCACACACCAGCGCACCGCAAGGGCGATCGCGTCGTGGCTCGGTCGGACGGCGTGCACGGCTCTCCTCATGGTCCAGGGGGACGAGTAGCGCAAGCCATGGTGATGCCGCCTCCGCCCGTCGCGGACGGGAATGGGCAAAGCCGTCCCAACGGCGTCGATCCGGAGTAGAACCAGCGGGATCCGGGCGGTGAGAAGTTGCTCATACCGGCCCAGGCGACTCGGGCGGTACGTTCCGCAGATGCCCAGCACCCGCAGTGCCAAGGACTTCTTCCGACCGCTGGCGGTCGGCGCCCCCGAGCCGTTCCGCGAGATCCCAGCCCGTCCGAGCCGGGCGATCCACTTCTTCGACCCGTCGAACGACAAGATGGCCGCCAAGATCCCGGCCATGGTCGGCACCGTCGACGTGCTCCTCGGCAACCTCGAGGACGCCGTCAAGGCCGACAACAAGGTGGCCGCGCGCGAGGGTCTGGTGCGGATCGCCCAGGGGACTGCCGATCTCGGCGGGCCGGGCGGCCCCACGCAGCTGTGGACGCGGATCAACGCCCTCGACAGCCCGTGGGTGCTCGACGACCTGACCACGCTGGTGCCCGCGATCGGCGACCGGCTCGACGTCGTGATGGTGCCCAAGGTGCAAGGCGCCGAGGACATCGCGTACGTCGACCGGTTGCTCGCCCAGCTCGAGGCCAAGGCCGGCCTGCAACGGCCGATCCTGGTGCACGCCATCTTGGAGACGGCCCGCGGCGTGGCCAACGTCGAGGAGATCTGCGGCGCCTCGCCCCGCATGCAGGGACTCTCACTGGGCCCGGCCGACCTGGCCGCCGACCGGCGGATGAAGACGACCCGCGTCGGCGGCGGACATCCCGGCTATCTCGTCCGCCAGGACCCGACGACCACCTCAGACGGTGGCGCGACGCGGCGAGCGGGCGACGTACCAGCAGGACCTGTGGCACTACACGATCGCCCGGATGGTCGACGCGTGCGCGATGCACGGTATCTATCCCTACTACGGACCGTTCGGCGACATCGCCGACGCCGTCGCCTGCGAGGACCAGTTCCGCAACGCCTTCCTGCTCGGCTGCGTCGGTGCGTGGAGCCTGCATCCGAGCCAGATCGCCATCGCCAACAGGGTCTTCTCCCCGTCGGTCGACGACATCCGGCACGCGCGACGGGTCGTCGCCGCGATGGGGGACGGCACCGGGGCGGTGATGCTCGACGGCAAGATGGAGGACGACGCGTCCCTCAAGCAGTGCCTGGTGCTCGTCGAGCTGGCCGAGCAGCTGGCTGCGATCGATCCCGCGCTCAAGGAACGCTACGACGCGATCGAGGTCGAGACCTCGTGACCGAGCCCGCCTTCCGGCCCCGTCGCTCGGTGCTCTACCTGCCCGCGGCCAACGAACGGGCGCTGGAGAAGGCCAAGACGATCCCGTGCGACGCGTTGATCCTCGACCTCGAGGACGCCGTCGCCCCGGACGCCAAGCCGGCGGCCCGCGAGGCAGCCTGCGCCGCCGCGGCGTCGGGCGACTACGGCAAGCGTGAGCTCACCATCCGGGTCAACGGCGCCGACACCGAGTGGCACGCCGACGACCTGGCCGCCGCGTGCGCCGCCGGCCCCGACGCGATCGTCGTACCGAAGGTCGGGTCCGCCGACGCCGTCCTCGAGCTCGTCGAGGCGATGGCCGGCCACGACGCCCCCGAGCACACCAAGCTGTGGGCGATGGTCGAGACGCCGGCCGCGATGCTGCACGCCGAGGAGATCGCCGGAGCGGCCGACCGGCTGACCGTGCTGGTGATGGGCACCAACGACCTGGCCAAGGAGCTGTACGCCGAGCACGTCCCAGGCCGCGCGCCGCTGCTGACCGGGCTCTCCCTCGCGTTGCTCGCCGCCCGCGCCACCGGCACCGCGATCCTCGACGGCGTCTACAACGACGTCCGCGACGACGACGGCTTCCTGGCCGAGTGCCGCCAGGGCCGCGAGATGGGCTTCGACGGGAAGACGCTTATCCATCCCGGTCAGGTCGAGGGTGCCAACCGCGTCTTCGCTCCGAGCGAGCAGGCGGTCGACGACGCTCGCGGGATCCTCAGCGCGTGGGAGCAGGGTGCGGGCTCCGGCGTGGTCACCTACGACGGCAGGATGATCGAGCACCTGCACGTCGAGGCCGCGCGACGCACGCTCGCGATCCACGAGGCCATCGAGGCCCTCGCCTAGGCGGAGGCGGCGTCCTCGTCGCGAGGAGCAGCGTGCTTGCCGCCGGTGGAGCCGGAGCGCGTGCCCAGCCCCTCCTGGTCGTCGACGGCCGCCGAGCGATCGGCGTGCGCGCCACCACCGACAGGCCCCTCCGGAGCGACCGGCACTTCGGCGACCGGCACTTCCACGACCGGCTCTGCGGCGTCGGGCGCCGGCCCGTCGCCTTTGCGGTCGACGTCGCCGCGGATGGCGTCCTTGATCGAGTCGATGAATCCCACGAGAGGCTCCTTCGGGTCAGGTCGATGAGGGCGCCGAGCCCGCGATGGATCAGCTGTCGTGTGTCGATCACGCAGGTACCCCACAAGGGTAGGCCGATGCATCCGCCCGATAGGGCTCATTCGCCACAGCGACCCGAACGGATTTGTGCTGCGTGGAGGAGCGATCGTCGGCAAGAGCGGCCCTAGAGTCGCAACGTGTCGTCCACCAGCCCGGCAGGTGACGAGGTCCAGCTCGTCGCCGATCACGTCGGCGCGACCGTCGAGCAGCTCGAGCGCCGGATCGCCGCGCGCTTCGGCGAGCGCGGGCTGACCAAGGCCGCGCGAGACCTCGGAGCCCTCGTCACGATCGTCCAAGAGCAGACCGGCGCCTCCCACGTCCGGCTGCACCGGACCAACATCCTCGCCCGCTCTTTCAGCGTCGCGATCGTGGTCGCGACCGTGGTTGCCTTGGTGATCACCCTGAAGGAAGCGGTGACCGAGGGCCTCGACCAAAGCTTCGACTGGCTCCCCCTCATCGAGAGCACGATCAGCGACGTGGTCTTCGCCGCGATCGCCGTGCTGTTCTTGTGGGCGTTCCCTGAGCGCTTCGAGCGCAAGACCCTGCTCAGCCTGCTGCACCGGCTGCGGTCGCTCGCCCACGTCATCGACATGCACCAGCTGTCGAAGGATCCCGAGCAGGTCAGCCCGACCTACACCCGCACCGAGCAGAGCGTCAGCCATGGGCTGGACGCCGACCAGCTGCACCACTACCTCGACTACTGCAGCGAGATGCTCAGCCTCACCGCCAAGGCCGCTGCGCTCTGCGCCGAGAACAGCAACGACGCGCTCGTGCTCAACACCGTGTCCACGCTGGAGACGCTGACAACCGAGCTGTCGAACAAGATCTGGCAGAAGATCTCGCTGCTTCCCCGAGCCGAGACGACCTGAACCCGGAGCTAGTGTTCAGAGCCCAACGTTCGATGGGTGGGTGTGCATGGAGGACGAGCCGATCCGGTTCGGGTCCCAGGATCCCGGACCCTTCTTCCACGGCACGAAGGCCGATCTGAAGACGGGGGACCTGTTGGATCCCGGCTTCAACTCCAACTTCGGCGAGCGAGCGAGGGCGAACTTCATCTATCTGACGGCCACTCTCGATGCGGCCACGTGGGGAGCGGAACTCGCGTTGGGAGAAGGTCCCGGCAGGATCTACTGCGTGGACCCCACGGGCCCGTTCGAGGACGACCCCAACCTCACGGACCAGCGGTTCCCGGGCAACCCGACGAGGTCGTACCGGACCCGCGAGCCGCTGCGAGTAGTCGGTGAGGTCGTCGGCTGGCAGGGCCACGCGCCCGAGGTGCTGCAGAACATGCTGGACCACCTTGAAGAAGCCAAGCGGCTTGGCATCGAGGCCATCAACGAGTGAGCGATCAATGACCGTGCAGACCCAGACGCACGATCTCACCTTCACCGCGACCGAGGTCCACAAGAGGTACGTCAGCTGGGATCGGGGTGAGCCAGACAGAGAGTGGGCTTGCCTCAGCCTCCTTGCGGAGCGTGCCCCGGGAGTCGCGCCGAGACCCCTGCGCCGTCAGACGTCCGACGGCAGCCCGGTGATCGTGATGGAGCGGCTTCCTGGGGAGCCGTTGGGAGGCGCTCCGCTGACCTCCGCCCAGACCGTGTCACTCGGCCAGGCGCTCCGGCAGTTGTACGACGTGCCGCTGGCGGCGATCCATGCTGCGGGCATCGGCGAGCGCCAGTCAGGACCCACGACCGGTGCGCGGGACGTGACCGAGTGGCTCAGCGAGCCGTACGACCTGGCCGCATGCCGCGACCCGGCGCTTGTCAGCGAGTCCGTCCACGCTGCGTCACGATGGCTGGCGTTGCCCGCCACTCTCCCCGAGCCGCGACTCGTGGCGCTCGGAATCGCCGACCTGAACCCCGCGAACGCTCTCTGGGACGGCACGACCTGTCGCCTCGTCGACTTCGAGGACGGCGGGCTCACCGACCCGGCCTACGACCTTGCCGACCACGTCGAGCACCTGGCCGGGCGTCTCACGGGGGTCTTCGATCCCGGCGCGTTGGAGGCGGCCGTCGGGCTCACAGACGAAGAGCAGGCACGGCTGCAGGCCTACCGCCCGCTCTGGGCAGCCTTCTGGCTCGTCATGCTGCTGCCCGGCAACGCAGGCTTCCGCCGCAACCCGCCTGGCACTCTCGAAGCGCAGGCCAGCCATCTGTTGGAATTGCTCGATTGACCCAGCGCCCTTTTTAGCGGGCCGGCGACCTGTTCCCCGACCGTCAGAGACCTGACGACGCGGACCGCAGTACGTCGATCTCGCATCCGGGCGAGGCCGGGTCGAAGCCGTGCTCGACCAGCCAGCGGATCGCCGTCAGGCTTCTCAGCGACCACCAGCCGCGGATCACGTCGAGGTCGACGTCGGCGCCGTATCCGTCGACGACGTCGCCGAGGTGCCCTGGGTGTCCGAGCGTCAGGCTGGCGAGGTCGTACATGGCATCGCCTTGACCCGCTTCGGACCAGTCGACCACGCCGGTGACTTCGTCACCGTCAACGAACACGTGGGCGACCTGCAGGTCCCCGTGCATGAACACCGGTGTCCCCGGCCGGAGCGCAGCCTCGGCAATCTGGCGGTTGCGCGTGACCAGGTGAGCGGGAAGGACGTCGTTCGCCAGGAGCCACGTGCATTCGCCGTCGAGGCTCGATGCCTTCTCGTCGAGGCTGCGACCTGGCCATGGCGGCAGCGGCGCGTCGTGCAGCAACCGTACGGTGGCACCCGCCGCGGCCCACGCCGCCGACGACTTTGTCGACGGCTCGCCGAGGCGGCCGAGTGCCGTCCCCGGGAGAGCGGCGAGCGCCAGCACGGGCGGCTTGCGCCACAGCACCTCGGGAGTCGGGACCGGCGCCATCCTCATCGCCTCGACCTCGACGTCGGTGCTCGCCTGGTCGGCGTCGATCTTGAGGAACACCTCGCCGACGCGGAGGGTCGCCCGCTCGTGATGTGCCACCACGACCTCGACCTCGTCCACGCCGGTCATTGTTGCGAGTGGACACCGACGTCTCTACGGGTTTAGCGCATGCGACGCGGCTCCGCCGTTAGTGCCATGGATTGCAGTCACCAGTTGACTGCGATCCACGGCATTGAGGCGGGCAGAAACCTGGCGCGGAGACGGAAGCCTCACAGATGGGTGTCGGGCACCGGTCCCACGATCCCCATGTGGTTTCTCTCGCTGATCTCACCGAGGCGTTCGGGCGTAGCCGTGACGTTCGCTTCCGCTTCAGCCAGGTCTTCGAAGAAGCCGACCATGGCGGCAGGACTGAAGAGGTTCAGCTTCTTCGCAGGTAGCCGCAACCATCTCCGCGCCGGCCCGCGGACCGATCAGTGCCCAGAGACATCACAGGCCGAGCGTCAGTGGCGCAACCGGGATGTCACCGGCGATCAGCGCCGCTAGCGGTGTGGCGATGTCACGGGGCGAGAACAGGTCGGCTCCGCCGTAATCGGCGAATTCTTCGTGGCGCCACCATCGCATCGCGCTGATGTGCTCGGCGGCGAGCTCGTCATCGGATAGCGCGCCTCGAGGATCAAAGCGTGTGGTGCGGACGAGGAAGTAGTCGTTGACGACCCCGTCGTAGCCGTCCGCATTTCTGGGAAGGGCGACCTCCTGGTGCCAGACGTGAGGCGGGTCAGCCTCCAGCACAAGCCCCGTCTCCTCGTGCAGCTCCCGGCGCAGTGCCGCCAGCGGCAGTTCACCGGGCTCGATGCCGCCGCCGGGGGCCGCCCATACGCCCGTGGCGTCCGTCGGTACCGCTGGATGCGGGAAGCTGAAGCGGCACAGCAGGACACGGTCATCGTCGGCCAGGATGACCGCCCGGACGGCGCGTCTTGGCCTCGCCGTGGCAGCCGGCTCGTTCACATACAGATCCTCAGGGCGCCAGCGACCGGGCCGCAAGCCGGTCGTGGTCGCCCGCTCATCGGCCAGATCCGGGCGGTGGCTCACGTGCGGCGGTGGAAGTCGACTTTGTGGCCGGGGCGGAGGGTCATCTCGTACCGGGGGTCGTGGGCGAGTCGGTGGTGGCGGGGGCAGAGGAGTCGGCCGTTGGTGAGGTCGGTGGGGCCGCCGCGCGACCAGGGGTTGTCGTGGTGGGCGTGGCAGACCGCGGATGGAAGTCCGCAGCCCAGCGTGGTGCAGCCGCCGTCGCGCAGGTCGAGGGCGCGGCGGACGGCGCCTTTGAAGAGGCGGCTGGTGTGGCCGAGGTCGAGGACTTCGGAGTCTGTGCCGAGGACGGCGGGGAGGAGGCCGGCGCCGCAGGCGAGGCGGCGGGCTTCGCCGGCGGTGATCCGGTGACCGGTGCCCAGGGTGGCGGCGCCCAGGCCGGTCAGGAGGGCGTCGAGGTTGATGGTGACCGCGACGGTGGCGCTGTAGCTGCCGTGGCGGGGCAGGCGGTCGGCGGGGTAGCGCTCGATGTACTCCATGAACGCCTCGCCCATCCGCTGCGGCGTGATCACGGGTGCCGCCGGGTCGTGCTCCTGCTCCGTCTCGTCTGACTCTGGAGAGGGGTGGCGGTGGGGGTTGGCCAGGGCCATCAGGTGGGTGCGGAGCAGGTCGCCGTGCAGGGTCGGCAGCGTGAACCGGCCGTGGCTCTTGCCGTGGCCGTCGTCGACCATGGTGAACCGGGCGGCAGCGGCTGCGGCTTGCTCCTCGGCCTCGAGGAGGCGTTTTTCGTGGGCTTCGCCGATCTCGGGTGCCAGGGTCTCGAGGATCCGGCGGCCCAGGATCCGCAACGCCTTCGCATCGTGCTTTGCCGCCTCCTGGAGGAGAGTGACCTCGGCGCGGGTCCGCAGGGCCGGGTCAGTCAGGTCGGTGGGCAGCGCGTCAACGGCCTCGACGATCACGCCGGCCTGGTCGGCCAACACCTCACCCGCGGCCAGGGCGGCGGCGGTCGGCGCGTGTTCGTCGCGGTCGAGCTTGCGACCCAGGTGAAGCACCCGTGCGGCTTCGCCGCGGGTCAGCCGCGACCGGCGGGCCCACCAGGCGACGGTGTTGCGGGCGCCGGTGGCGTCGCCGAGCTTGCGCCGGTCGGCCTCGGCCGCTACCCGCCCCACCACGGCCGTCGTCCTGGCCGACGCCCGGGTCGTCGCGTCGACCAGGCGAGTGACGTCCTCGTCCGACAACACCGTCAACGACAACGAGGTCAACGAATACAGGGCCGCATGCAACTGCGCAAGAGCACCGGCCACTGCCGGATCGGGTCCCGCCACGCACCCGGGCGCCCGCCACTCTCCGTGGTTGTCGCGGTGGTCGCCGCCGTCCCGGTCCCGCATGGTCGCCCCCTCTCGGCACGCTCGACAGTCGACGTGCAACGTCGATGCGGGTTCGCCGTGGTGGCCACCGCGGATGAGGGCGGTGCGTCCGAGCCCTGAGCACCACTCTTGACTCGAACGTATGTTCGATTGTATCCCGGCACAGGTGCGACCGCAACCTCCTAGCCACCCTTTTGGCACGATGGCCCCGCCCGAGACGAACACGGAGCCCTGGACCGAGGAGGCCCATGTCCCAGCAGACGGTGGATCGCGACACCGGGCGGCACGCCGACCCCGCGGTCGTACGCCGTCTGGTGCTCGGCAGCGCCCTGATGCTCTTCCTCGAGCTGGCGCTGATCCGGTGGCTGGGCTCCAACATCGTGCACCTGTCGTACTTCTCGAACTTCGTGCTGCTCGGTTCGTTCCTCGGCATCGGCATCGGGTTCCTGGTCAGCCGCCGCTCGTGGACGCTGGTGCCGGTCGCCCCGGTCCTGCTCGCCATCCTCATCGTCGGGGTGCGCCTGTTCCCGGTGACCCTCGACCGCACCGGTTCCGATGTCATCTACTTCACCTCGCTCCAGGCGACCGGCCCGCCGGCGTGGCTGATGTTGCCGCTGGTCTTCGTCGTGGTCGCGCTCGTGGTCGCCGGCCCCGCAGAGATCGTCGGCCGCTGCTTCGCCGGGCTCACCCCGCTCACGGCCTACCGCTGGGACCTGATCGGCTCGCTCGTCGGCATCGGCCTCTTCACGGTGCTCTCGTTCCTGTGGGCCCCGCCCGTGGTGTGGGGCGCGATCGTCGCAGTCGCCTTCGTGGTGCTGGTCCCCAACCTGCGCCGCCTGGTCGCGCTGCTCTCGGGCGCGGCGGTGGTCGCCGTCCTGCTCATCGAGACAATGGCCCCGGGCACCAGCTGGTCGCCGTACTACAAGATCCACACCGAGGACGTCCAGGGCAACGCATCCTTCGTCGACATCTCGGTCAACGGGGTGCCACACCAGCTGATGGCGCCGGCGGACTGGAAGCTCGAGCTGGGCGAGCAGCAGTACGCCACTCCCTATCTGCGCATCAAGGACAACTCGCTCGACAACGTGCTGATCGTCGGCGCCGGCTCGGGGTCCGACGTCGCGATCGCGCTGGCCAAGGGCGCCAAGCACATCGACGCCGTCGACATCGACCCGCGGATCATGCAGATCGGCGTCGAGCGCAACCCTGACGGGGCCTACCAGGACCCGCGGGTGGATCGCCACGTCAACGACGGCCGCGCCTTCCTGACGTCGACGGACACCAAGTACGACCTGATCCTCTTCGCGCTGCCCGACTCGTTGACACTCGTCAGCGGCGCGTCGCAGATCCGGCTCGAGTCGTTCCTGTTCACCGAGACGGCGTTGACCGAGGCCCGCGACCATCTCAAGCCCGACGGCGCCTTCGCGATGTACAACTACTACCGCGAGGACTGGCTGATCGACCGGCTCGCCGGCACCGCGGCCAGCGTCTTCGAGCACACGCCGTGCGTGGACACCTTCGCCGGTGCGCAGGCCGTGGTCACGATCGCCCGAGACGCCGACTTCCAGCAGTGCGAGACGGCGTACCGGCCCTCGGGCGAGGTGATCGCGCCGGCCACCGACGACAGTCCGTTCCTGTACTTCAAGGGCGACGGCTTCCCGAGCATGTACCTCTGGGCGATCGGCAGCATCCTGCTGCTCTCTCTCATCACGATGCGCCTGCTCGGTGGCCCGTTCCGGACGATGCGGCCGTACGCCGACCTGTTCTTCATGGGCGCGGCGTTCCTGCTGCTCGAGACCAAGAACGTCGCCACCTTCGCCCTGCTCTTCGGCACCACCTGGCTGGTCAACGCCCTCGTGTTCGGCGGCGTTCTCGTGGTCGTGCTGGCGGCCGTCGAGACCACGAGACGGGTGCGGACGCCACCGTTGCCGGTGGTGTTCGCCGGCATCGCCGGCTCCCTCGCGCTGGCCTATGCCGTTCAGCCCGACTGGCTGCTGCCGCTGCCGTTCGTGCCCCGGCTGGTCATCGCCGTGGTGCTGGCCTTCCTGCCGATCTATCTCGCCAACATCGCCTTCGCCAAACGGTTCGCCGAAGCCGGCGACTCACAGGCGGCGTTCGCGATCAACATCCTCGGCGCGATCGTCGGCGGTTGCCTCGAGTACGCCGCCCTGCTCACCGGCTACGCCAACCTGCTGCTCGTGGTGGCCGCCCTCTACCTGGCGGCGTTCCTGCTCAAGCCCAGGGCCATCGCCCGCGCCTGAGACCCCTCTTGAGCTCCTTCGGGTCAGCCGTCCTCGTCGAGGAGCAGGTTGACGGCCGCGGCGGTCGCGGGGTCCGTGCGCAGGGTGCGGACCACGGCCTCGCCGTCGGCCGCCCAGCCAGCCGGCACGTCGCCGGAGACGAGCGCGGGCACGTCGAGGTCGGTCTGGTCCACGATCACGTCGGCCGACCCGAGCGGGTCCGCGGCCTGGCGGTAGAGACGCTGCGCGTCGAGATAGCGACGCTGGTCCGGGTCGTCGGGGTCCGGCGAGCCGCCGTCGCGGGCCGTGAGCCGCGACAACCGCACGTCGTCGGGCGCATCGAGGTAGACCACGAGGTCCCAGCACGGCCGCAGCTCGGCTCGCTGGGCGAAGACCCCGTCGACGACGAGCACGCCAGACTCGGGCACGGCCTCGGGGAGCGCGTCGACGAGCCCGTCGGTCGCCAGGTCGTGCCAGCGACACCGGTACGACGCCCCGGCACCGGCCAGCCACGGGTCGAGCAGCTCGCGGCGCAGCGCCCGATAGTCGAACGACCGCGTCCACACGGTCACCCCCGTCCGCCCCAGTGCGTGACGGTGCTCGCGTGGGTGGTGGAAGTCGTCGATCGACGCCCGCACCACCGACCGCCTGTCGTCTCGCAGGGCGTCGGCGAGCTCGTCGGCGAACCAGGTCTTGCCGACCCCGTCTGCCCCGTCGACCGCCACCAGCAAGGGACGCGTCGCCGACGGGACCAGCTCGGCCACCCGGCGGAGCACCTCGAGCCGCGAAGGCGTCACTCGTCGAAGCCGCGGACGTGCTCACCGGGCCGGTGCTGCGCGCGGACCATGAAGTCCCACACCAGCCCGTGACCGACCAGCACCAGCAGGATGAGCAGGGTCGCCTCGGCCTGGATCGGCTTGAGTTCGAGCGGCTCGGCGATCTCGGGGGCTGCGCCGATCACGGCGATGAGGATGTAGATGACCAGCGTGGCGACGTACTTGCCGCGCGGCGCCTGGGTGCTTCCCTGGCGCAGCACCCACAGCAGGCGCAGCGTGGAGAAGCATCCGATGATCGCCACCACCACGAAGCTGACCCGCCAGATCACCGGCGTCTCGATGCCGCCGACCTGGGCGAAGAGGCCCATCATCGCCGGCAGCAGGAACGTCAGGTAGACACCCCCGACGGCCCGTCGCTGCTCCACGACCGCGGTCCACTCGGGGTTGTTCTGCAGGACGTTCCACCACAGCCCGAGGAGGGTGAAGCACGTCGCGGAGAACAACGCGTAGAAGGTCGAGATGTCCATCGACTGTCGAGCCCCCTCTCGGTCCGAATCGAAATCCTCGCCGCAAAGGGACGCAGCCGCAAGGATGGGCGCATGCACGAGAAGGAACGGTTCGTCCAGGCGGGCGGCGTGTTCGGCCTCGACGACGTGGTGGGCGACTTCGACGCGTCGGGGGTCGAGGCGGTCCGAGAGATCGCGGGGATGATCCGCACCCAGCCACGCGAAGGCATCCGCGCGGCGATGGCGCTGGCCGGCAGCGCGGCACAGTCGAAGTTCCAGCTGTTCCCCGGCGACTGCGACTTCTTCGAGCGCGTGCACATCGTGGCGCCGACCCGCGAGGATGCGGTGCAGACGCTGGCCTCGACGATGGTCGAGAGCGTCGCGCTCACCTTCACCAACCCGCACCTGCAGTTCGTGGAGATGAAGCTCGGCCTGTTCCCCGCGCCGTACAGCCGTGACGAGCAGCCGGTGGGCGCCGGCTCCCCCATCAGCTGGGGCCTGGCCGAGGTCGACGCCCGGGTGGTCCGGGTCGTCGACGCCACTGGCGAGAGCCACCGCCTGCGGATGCACGAGGTCGCCCTCGACCCCGGTTTCGTCAAGCTGGACTGGGTGTACGCCGACCGAGGCCGGCAGCGCGTCGTCCCGGTGTCGAAGGTCATCGACGCGACCTGGGAGGCGCCCGACGGCACGATCGTCGCCCTCGACGGCGTCCTCGACTCCTTCTACCAGGAGGTCTATCTCGACCCCGATAGCCAGGTCGACGTGGAGAAGCTCGTCCAGCACGTCTCCCCCGACGGGCTCGAGAAGTACCTCCAGCAGATCGCCGGCGAGGTCGCCAAGTACTCCGACGCGGCCCACGAGAACTACGGCAAGGTCGCCAAGCGGCTCTACAACATCTGCCGCCTCCTGCGCCGCGACGCCGACGCCGGCTACCTGCGTCAGCTCTTCGACGACCCGCCCGCGCGGCTCTATCAGGTGGGCGGCACCATGCACGCACTCAGCGCGGCGATCCGGGCCGACCGACTGGAGCGCGACACGATCGTCGCGCAGCTCGCAGCCCTGGAGGGCACGATCGCCGACTGCTACTCCGGCGAGGACCGCGAGGAGATCCTCGAGCTGGTCCGTCGACTCCCTGAGATGGACGACGACGAGCTGATCGCCGCCGCCGACCGGATCGCCGAGGTGTCCAACCAGCAGGTCAGCTCCTACTTCCGGGAGAAGATCGCCGAGTCCTCGGGACTCCAGTCGGTCTACGACCTGGTCATGAAAGAGGTCCGGTGAGCGACCTGGTGACGACCACCTCGGAGGACGAGGTCCCCGACGAGGACGAGTCCGCCGCTCCCCCGGCCGTCCGTACAGACGTCTACATCTCCGCCGACATCGAAGCCGACGGACCGATCCCCGGCCGCTACTCGATCCTCTCGCTCGGCATGTGCATCGCCGGGGAGCAGGACCAGGCCGGCACGTTCCGTCCGATCCAGCCCGAGTCCGCCCGCTTCTACCGCGAGCTGCGGCCGATCTCGGAGGAGTGGGAGCCCAGTGCGCTGGAGGCCATCGCGTCGACGGGGATCGACCGGGACCGCCTGATCCGCGAAGGGGCCGATCCGGCGGTAGCCATGACCGAGGCCGCGCGCTGGGTCACCGACCTCGCCGCCGGTCGCCGACCGGTCTTCGTCGGCTGGCCGATGGGCTACGACTGGATGTTCTTGCAGTGGTACTTCATGACCTATTCCGAGGTGGGCTCGCCCTTCGGCTTCAGCTCTGCGCTGGACATGAAGACGATGCTCTACGTCGGCACCCACCGGGTGCTCGACGAGCTCGGCAAGGACGACCTGCCAGCAGAGCTGGTGCCCAACCGCCCGCACACCCATCACGCGCTCGACGACGCCGTGGAGCAGGCCGAGCTGTTCCAGAACCTGCGCCGCTGGAAGGTCACCCCACCCGACGACCTGCCGATCGACGACTGAGGCGACTGAGGCTCCTGGGGTCGGCATACCCCTTCAAACCACCTCTTGGGGTGGTCTGCTCCCTTGTGACAAATGATGGGCTGAAGAGGTAGGTCTGTCGTCGCGGGTCCTCCCGCGGCCGGAACCAGGGAGGGATCCGTTGACCAGCACCCAAGTCATCCTGCTCGTCGTGGCCGTCATCGTCGTCGCCGCACTCGTCGTCATCGCGATGCAGGTGAGCGCCAAGCGCAAGGCCGAGCAGCGCCGTGCCGACGCCGACGAGCTGCGCAACGAGGCGGTCACGACCACCTCCAGCCTCGCCGAGACGCAGCGGCAGGCCGACGAGGCCGCTGCCGAGGCGGAGATCGCGCGGGCCGAGGCTGCTCGCGCCGCGGAGCGCGCCGCTGAGAGCCGCCAGGGCATCCAGGTCGAGGAGGCCCGCGTCGAGGACCGGGTCCGCGAGGCCGACCGGATCGACCCCGACGTCGACACCCGTGCCGACGACTACGCTCCGCAGACTCCTGCCACCGGTTTGTCGGCCCCCGAAGCCGCGGCCGAGGACCCCCAGGCGAGCAAGTGGGGCCGGACGACCGACGACACCACCACCGACACCACCACCGACACCACCACCGACACCGACAGCACCGTCGATGGCCAGTACGCCGACCGCGAGGACGCCACCCGGCGAGACGACCGCGTCTGACGCATCCGCGCGGGGTCGTGTGCCCCACGACGCGCTATGGCGCGTCCTCAGGCACACGACCCTGATCCAGAGACCGTCAGGCGGGCGCGACCCCCACAGTTTCGCCCGTCTGACGCCGGGGTTCGACGGTCAGGACTCCTGGACGGGAATCCGTACGCCGCGCTCGGCGGCCACCTCGCTCGCTCGGTCGTAACCCGCGTCGACGTGCCGGATCACCCCCATGCCGGGGTCGTTGGTCAGCACGCGCTCGATCTTCTGCGCGGCCAGATCGGTGCCGTCGGCCACGCACACCTGGCCGGCGTGCAGCGAGCGGCCCATGCCCACCCCACCGCCGTGGTGGAAGGACACCCACGTGGCGCCCGACGCGGTGTTGACGAGGGCGTTGAGGATCGCCCAGTCGGCGATCGCGTCGGAGCCGTCGAGCATCGCCTCGGTCTCCCGGTAGGGCGATGCCACCGAGCCGCAGTCGAGGTGGTCGCGACCGATCACGATCGGCGCCTTGAGCTCACCCGACGCCACCATCTCGTTGAACTTCAGCCCGGCCAGGTGGCGTTCGCCGTAGCCCAGCCAGCAGATCCGCGCCGGCAGCCCTTGGAACTGCACCCGCTCGCCGGCCATCTTGATCCATTTGTGCAGCCGTGCGTTGTCGGGGAACAGCTCGAGGATCGCCTTGTCGGTCGCCGCGATGTCGGCCGGGTCGCCCGAGAGCGCTGCCCACCGGAAGGGTCCCTTGCCCTCGCAGAACAGTGGCCGGATGTAGGCCGGCACGAAACCCGGGAACTCGAAGGCCCGGTCGTAGCCGCCCTTGCGGGCCTCGTCGCGGATCGAGTTGCCATAGTCGAAGACCTCGGCGCCGGCGTCCTGGAACTCCACCATCGCCCGCACGTGCGTGGCCATCGACGCCTGCGCGTCCTTGGTGAAGCCGGCCGGGTCGCGGTCGGCCGCGTCGTGCCAGTCGTCGAAGGGCACGCCCACCGGCAGGTAGGACAGCGGGTCGTGGGCCGAGGTCTGGTCGGTGACGATGTCGATGGGCGCCTTCAGCTCCAGCAGCTTCGGGAACAGCTCGGCCGCGTTGCCGAGCACGCCGATCGACAGCGGCCGGCGCTCGTCGCGAGCTGCCACCGCCATCTCCACGGCCTCCTCCAGAGAGGCCGCCTCGGTGTCGAGGTAGCGGTGCTCGATGCGGCGGGTGATCCGCGTCTGGTCGACGTCGACGCAGATCGCGACGCCGTCGTTCATCGTCACGGCGAGGGGCTGGGCGCCGCCCATGCCTCCGAGGCCGGCCGTCAACGTGATCGTGCCGGCGAGCGTGCCACCGAAACGTTTGTCGGCGACTGCCGCGAACGTCTCGAACGTGCCCTGCAGGATGCCCTGGGTGCCGATGTAGATCCACGAGCCAGCGGTCATCTGGCCATACATGATCAGCCCGAGGTCGTCGAGCTTGCGGAACTCCTCCCAGTTGGCCCAGTCGCCTACCAGGTTGGAGTTGGCGATCAGCACCCGCGGCGCCCACTCGTGGGTGCGCATCACGCCGACCGGCTTGCCCGACTGCACGAGCAGCGTCTCGTCTGCCTCGAGGTCGCGCAGCGTCCGCACGAGGGCGTCGTACGACGGCCAGTTGCGCGCGGCCTTGCCCGTGCCGCCGTAGACCACGAGGTCCTCGGGCCGCTCGGCCACGTCGGGGTCGAGGTTGTTCATCAGCATCCGCAGCGGCGCCTCGGTCTGCCACGACTTCGCGGTCAGCTCGCTGCCGGTGGCGGCGTGGATGGGCAGTCGGTCGTTCATGCCAGCTCTCCGATCACGTTCTCGGCGGCGGCGAGCACCGCTCCGGACTGGACGAGCGAGACCGCGGTCTCGATCTCGGGGGACAAGTGCCGGTCGGGGCCGGGGCCCTCGATGCCGGAGGTTCGCAGCAGGTCGATGACAGCGGCGGTGCCGACCGCGGGCTCGAGCGGGCGACGGAAGTCCAGCGCCCGGGCCGCGGTGAGCACCTCGACCGCCACCACGCGAGACAGGCCGTCGACCGAGCGGCGCAGCTTGCGGGCCGCCGACCAGCCCATGGAGACGTGGTCCTCCTGCATGGCGCTGGAGGGGATGGAGTCGACCGAGGCCGGCACCGCCAGTCGCTTCATCTCCGAGACGATGGCGGCCTGCGTGTACTGGGCGATCATGTGGCCGCTGTCGACGCCCGGGTCCGCGGCCAGGAACGCCGGCAGGCCGTGGCTGCGCGCCTTGTCGAGGAAGCGGTCGGTGCGACGCTCGCTGATCGAGGCGACGTCGGCCGCGACGATCGCCAGGAAGTCGAGCACGTAGGCCACCGGCGCCCCGTGGAAGTTGCCGTTGGACTCGACCCGTCCGTCGATCACCACCGGGTTGTCGACGGCCGAGGCGAGCTCGCGGCCGGCGATGGTGGCGGCGTACTCGACGGTGTCGCGAGCGGCGCCGTGCACCTGGGGCGAGCAACGCAGCGAGTAGGCATCCTGCACGCGGTTGCAGTCGGGCCCGCGGTGCGAGGCCACCACGCCGGAGTCGCGCAGCAGCAGCGTCAGGTTGGCCGCCGAGAGCGCCTGGCCGACCTGCGGCCGGATCGCCTGCAGCTCGGGCGCGAAGACCCGGTCGGTGGCGAGCTGGCCCTCGACCGACATCGCGGCCGCGATGTCAGCGGTGCGCAGCAGCATCCGCAGGTCGGTGATCGCCAGCACCAGCATGCCGAGCATGCCATCCGTGCCGTTGATCAGCGCCAGCCCCTCCTTGGCGGCCAGCTCGACCGGCGCGAGTCCGGCACCGGCCAGGGCGTCGGCGGCCGGAAGCAACGCGCCCGAGGCATCGCGCACGTCGCCCTCGCCCATCAGCGCCAACGCGCAATGGGCCAGCGGCGCCAGGTCGCCGGAGCAGCCGAGCGAGCCGTACTCGCGCACCACCGGCGTGATGCCGGCCGACAGCAGCCCGGCCAGCAGCCGTGCGGTCTCGACCCGGATCCCGGTGTGCCCCGTCGCCAGCGTCGACAGCCTCAGCAGCATCAGGCCGCGCACCACCTCGCGCTCGACCTCGGGGCCAGAGCCCGCGGCGTGCGACCGCACCAGCGACTTCTGCAGCTGCTCGCGCATCTCGGCCGGGATGTGGCGGGTGGCGAGGGCGCCGAACCCCGTCGAGATCCCGTACGCCGGCGTGGGCGCCGCCGCCAGCTCCTCCACCACCGCCCTGGCCCGGCCGATGGCGGCTACGGCAGCCTCGGTCAGCTCCACCGGGGCGCCGTCGCGGGCCACCTTGACGACGTCCTCGATCGCCAGCGGACCGACGTCCACCATCACCGGGTCCAGCACGGTGTGCACACCTGTAGCCATGTCCTCATGCAACTCCCGCGCGGAGTCTGGCGGCAGGGGCGACACGGAGAGTACGTCTCGGATCCGAGACGACTGGACGCGTCGTCCGGCCGGTGCCAACCTCTTCGTCGTGAGCAGTGACGAGATGGTGGTCGAGGTCTTCGACCCGGAGGCGCCGGCCGAGGAGGTCGAGCAGATCTCCCGGGTCCTGCGTGGGGAGCTGCTGGAGATCGACGCCGTCGACGCCGTGCGACCGGCCTCGGCCGGTCCCGCGCCCGAGGGGAGCCGGGCGATGGGGATCGAGGCGCTCGGCGTCCTGCTCATCTCGGCCGAACCGACGATGGAAGTGGTCAAGCGGGTGCTCGACGTCGTCCGGTCGTGGCTCGGCCGCGGCGGCGCCCGGGCGGCAGAGGGAGGCGGCTCGCGCGTGATGCGGTTGACCGTCAATGGCCACACGATCGAGCTGACCCCGACGTCCGATCAGCAGCAGGCGCTGGTCGAGAAGTTCCTGGCCGACGCGGTCCGCACGCAGACCTGACCGGTCAGCGACTGGCCCACGAGGGTGGGCCGAGCGCGCCGTCCATGATCTCCCGAGGGTCATCCGTGCCGAACCGCATGACCCACAGGGTCTGGAACGAGGATGGGTCCGACCCGGTCGTGTAGACGGCCGACAGTCCGTCGGGACTCCACGACACCGACGTCACGTCGCCGGTGGTCGACAGCGGTGTGAGGGCGCCGTCCGGGTCGCGCAGCCACACGTCGCCGGAGGCGCCGTACGCCGACGCCCGGATGAACAGGAGGCCGGTGTCGGACCAGTCGAGCTGGCTGACCCAGTAACCGTCGGCCGACACGATCTCTTCGGGTGCCTTGGTGCCGTCGGCCGGGATCTCCATCAGCGCGACCGGGCCACGGAACTCGTCGGTCTGCCCATAGATCACCGTGTCGTGGCCCGTCCAGGTGGGCGACTCGCGCAGCATGTCGGAGGTGACGATGGGCGCGCCGACCTCACCGTCAAGCGTCACGATCCGCAGCCCGGTGGACCGGTTGTCGGCGCTGAGGCAGACCACGGCCAGGCGGCCGCCGTCGTGGCTCCAGGCCGGTCGCCCCGTGCCGACGCAGTCGGCGCTCGACTCCATCAGCGGACGACGGGCGGCGCCGCTGGGGTGCGCGAGCATCGGGCGTTGGGGCGTGCCCTCGGCACCCTCGCGATAGACCATCCAGGTCCGGTCCACCGAGATGTTCGGGTTGGAGACCGGCTCGTCGTTGATGACGACCCGCGTCTCGCCACTGAACGTGTCGACCGCCAGCAGGTCCCGCGTGCCGTCGTCGTTGCGTTCGGTGACGAGCAGCTCCTTCGCCGGCAGCGCGCCGCCGCCGACCGCCGGCTCCGCACTGCTAATCGACGGCTCGCCGGTGGACTCGGTGGTGCGCTCGTCGGTGGCCGTGGTCGTCGGATCGTCGCGCAGCAGCAACCAGCCGATCAGCGCGGCCACGAGCAGGACGGCGACGACCGCGCCGACCACGGCGAGGCGCGGCGTACGCCGCACCGTTGCGGGCCCGCTGCCGTCGGGCTCGCGCGGCCGTTCCGGCTCCGCCTCCGACCCAGGTGGGAGCGGCGGAGGCGGCGACGCCTCGATCGGCTCCACCGAGGTCGCCTCGGGTGTCGGCGTTGGCGCGGGTGGCGGCGAGCTCGGCGGCGCAGGCGCGGCGGCCTCGACGGGCGGCGCGGCGGCCAGCGCCTCACGGGCGGCCTGCTTGACCCTGTCGCTGTCGTCGGACTCGGCCATCTGTTCCAGCGCCTGCCGCGCCCCGAGGGCGAGGCCGGGGTGCGCACCGGTGAGGAGCAGCCTCAGCGGCTCGACCACCCCGAGCCGGTTCCACGGTACGAGGCTCTCCATCGCCTCGATGATCTCGCTCGGCAGGGTGCTCGGCTGGTCGACCGGGCGGCCGCGCCGGGCGACGTACAGATCGCCCTGGACGTCGAAGGCCCACTTCTTCGGCGTCTGGTCCGGAGTCACCTTGGTGACCTCGTCGTGGAGATAGGCGTACAGCTCGTCCAGGGAGACCCAGCCGTCACGGTCGCGGTCAGCGTCGCCGGTGCGGAGGCCGCGGACGAGGGCGCTGGTGAAGACCGACGGCTCGCTCGCCTCGATGTCGCCGTCGGTGAGCCGCTGCCCCTCGAACGCGAACTGGAGGGCCGACGAGGCGGTGATCACCGCGCGCCCCTTGCCGCCGAGCCGCTCGTTGACGTCTACCGACCCGCCGGCGCGGCTGGTGAGGCCGCGGGCGAAGGCTCCGGAGTAGCAGCAGTCGAGCAGCAGCAGCACCCGGCCGGCCCGGGACCGCTCCATCACCCGGTTCACGAACGACGACGAGACCGCCGTGGCCTCCAGGAGGTCGAGCGCGGTGTCGGTGGCGGCGAAGTAGAGCTCACCGCTGTCGTCCTTGACCCCATGACAGGAGAGATGGAGCAGCAGCAGGTCATCCTGGCGCCGGTCGGCGAAGAACTGGGCGATGGCCCGGGTGACCTCGTGGGCGGCCTGGTTCACGACGGTCCGCACTTCGAAGCCGCCGATGTCGGGATCACCCAGGACGTCGGCGAGGGCCTCCGCGTCGGCGCCGGGTGCGCGCAGCCTGGTCAGCCCCGCGTCGGTGTAGCTCTCCGTCGCGACGATCAGTGCACTGCGCTTGTCCATGGCGTCCCCGCAGCTGCCGTCCCCCCGGGCGGGGGAAGTGGCCATCCCTCCGCTGCTCGTGCAACGGTCCTCCCCCGGCGTGCGTCGCGTCAACGAGGTTGGCGATCTCGGATGCGAGACCGCCTGCCACAATCCGGCCATGGGTCAGGTGCCAGCAGCGACGCGAACGCTGCGGGTGTTGCGGTTCCTCGCCAGCCAGCCCGAGCCGACCTCGCTCGACCGGATCATGCGCGCGTGCGGGCTGGCGCGCAGCACGGCGTACCACCTGTTGCGCGCCATGATCGAGGAGGGCTTCGTCGTGCACCTGCCCGACGAGCACCGCTACGGCCTGGGGGTCGCGGCGTTCGAGGTGGGCAGTGGCTACACCCGCCAGGAGCCGCTCCAACGCATCAGTCGACGGTTGCTCGCCGACCTCGCCGACCGCACGGGTCAGAGCGCCCACCTGGCGGTGCTGCACGGACGCGACGTCCTCTACGTCGTCGAGGAGCGCGCCCCCGGCCGTCCACCGCTGGTCACCGACGTCGGCGTACGGCTGCCGGCCCACCTGACCGCGAGCGGCCGGGCCGTGCTGGCGGCCCTGCCGGCGCCCCAGGTGCGCGCGCTCTACCCGGACGCCCAGGCCTTCGTCGACCGCCACGGCACGGGTCCGCGAACGCTCAGCCAGCTGCGCACGCTGCTGGCCGACACCCGGCAACGCGGCTACGCCGTCGAGGAGGGCGAGGTGACGCCGGGGTTGTCGAGCGTCGCCTCGCCGGTGCTCGACCACAACGCCCACCCGGTGGCCGGGTTGGCCCTCACCTTCGCCGACGGCGACACTCGGGAACTCGCCGATGCCGTACGACTGACGGCCCAGGCGCTCAGCCGTAGGCTCGGCGGGCTGGACCGATGACGTTGGGAGGGAGCCCCATGAACAGCAGGTCGTTGCGCACCGCCGGTGTGCTCGCGCTGATCCTCGCCACCTGGGGACTCACCGTCCCCGCCGGTGCGTCGGCACCGGACCCGGCGCCGCAGAACAACTGCGCCGGCGCGTTCTGCGCGACCTTCGACATGGCGACCAACGACGCCTTCGCGCCCACCCTCCCGACCGCCGCCGCGGCCCAGCCGAGCAACCTGGCGCTGCGCTTCACCGACACCTCGCCCACGGTCGGCACCGACAAGTCACAGTGGCTGGCCAAGGTCTCCGCGGTCCTCGGCACCTCGTCGGCCAAGGCCTTCGCGATCACCGCGCCCGCACAGCTGCCGCTCGGCTCGTACGTCGCCGGGTCGTCCGCCACGGCCGGCTCCTGCGCCCCGGGCGCCGACGGCACGGCGTACGCCGCCACCTGCCCAGCCGGCTCGGGCTCAGGCCTGGTCGCTCTGACGCCGTTGGTGGGCCCAGAGGAGATCAGGCCGGCCGTGTTCGGCATCAGGAGCATGACCGTCGGCCCGGGCGCGAAGATCAACGCCGATGTGAGCGTCTGGATCAACGGGCTCACGCTCCCGATGCTGACGCCGATCACCACGACCACCACGATGATCTTCGCGAAGGCGACCGCGAGCTCGGGACCGTCGTTCACCATGGGCACCCAGCCCGCCATCGCCCCGCCGGCCGGTTACACCGCCGCGGACTTCTCCATGAACACCGTCGCCCTCAACCTCAACGGCCTGGTCACCGAGGCGGTCGGCGCGGTCAACCCGGCGGTCCCCTTCGTCGCCCAGTCGCCCACCTGCACGGCAATCACTTCCACGCTCGTCGCTCAAGCCAGGTCCGCGACCGTGGCGGCCGGCCAGTTCAGCGCCAACGTCACCGGATGCCCGGCTGCGCCGGCGATCGTCTCCGTCGTCCCGGTCGCGGGGCAAAGCGCGTTCGTCTTCACGATGAAGGTGCCGACCCCGGAGATCGCGGGTCGCACCGCGTCACTGGAGTGGGTCTTCGGCGACGGCGCCATGGCCGTCACCGGCGCCACCACGTCGCACACCTACCCGGTCGGGGAGCCGGTAACGGCCATCGTGACCACCGTCGACAGTGCCGGCGCCCGCAGCGCGCCCGTTCCCATCGAGATCTCCACCGGCGCGCTGAAGGCCAAGCAGAAGACCGGCACCCGGCTGGTGGGAACCCTGACCGACCAGCAGTCCGACGACGGCCTGGCCGACCAGGAGGTGCTCGCGTTCAAGTGCGCCAACCGCAAGACTCCGCTGGTCCAGTGCGACGCCGTCGGCACGACGGTGACCAAGACCGGTGGCAAGTTCGCTCTCAAGATCCCGTCGGTCAAGAAGCCCGGCGAAATCCTGATCTCCCATGCCGGCACGTCCACTCACAAGGCCGGCAAGACAGCGCGATTCGGCACTCTCAAGTGGATCAAGGTCCTGCCGCAGCCGGCCGTGAAGTTCAGGGTCTCCGACAAGTCCGTGCGCAAGGGCGCCGTCGTCTCACTGTCGGGCACCGTCAAGCCGAACAAGTCGGGCAAGAAGCTCCAGCTCCAGCAGTTCTACCGCGGCAAGTGGCGCGCCATCAGCAAGGCCCTCATCTCCAAGCAGGGCTCCTATCGCGCGGCTTTCAAGATCACGCGCACCGGCACGATCAAGGTGCGCGCCGTGCTACCGCAGACCGACCACACGCTCATCTCGATCAGCCGGACCCAGAAGATCAAAGCGTCGTGACGTCACTCTCACGCCGTGCGCTCGTTGACTCCTCGTGAACAGTCCCGCGCGCCGCTTGACCGTCGCTGCCCTGCTCGGAATCGCCCTGGTGGCCACGGCGCTCGCCCTGCCGGCGGCGGCTGACCGCACGGGCGACTACCTGCGGGCCTACGAAGCGAGCAAGGCCGCGGTGCTCGAGGCCCGGCCCCACGTCGACCCACCCGGCACGGCGCCGCACAACCACAACGACCCGGCGACCAAGAACTCCCTCTCCCGCGCCGGCGACGTGTCGGCCGCGACGCAGGACCCCACGAGCGCGGGCGAACGTCGTGCCAACGCGGCGTACGTCGCCCACGAGCGCACCACCGTCGACCCGACGCTGACCACCGTCCCCGTGAAGCAGCCGCGGCGCGACGTGCCCCAGGACCGCTACGCGATGGCAGGAGGCTGCTACCGGCTGGTCCCCGGCGGCGAGCCGCTGTTCTTCAAGGCGACCGACCTCGGCAGCTACCTGCTCTACGACGCGTTTCGGCAGTTCGTGACGGCGGCCGGCCCCAACGGCAGAGCTGCCCAACCGAGCCCCGCGGCCGTGTGGCGGGCCACCGAACGCGGCAATAAGCTCAGGTTCCGCAACGGCAGCACGCTGCTCGAGGTCGGCGGCAAGACGACGTTCCGGCTGCACCGCACCAAGACCGGCTGCACGTCCTACCCCGAGTCGCAGATCGACGTGACCGGGCATCCGACGGCGGGCATCACGCCGTACCAGGAGGTTCGCGGCTACGTCGACGCGCACACCCACGGGATGGCGTTCGAGTTCCTCGGCGGCGACGCCCACTGCGGGCGGCCGTGGCACGAGTACGGCGCGCCGTACGCGCTCGTGGACTGTCCCGACCACAGCACGACCGGCGGCTACGGCGGCGTGCTCGAGTCGGTGCTGTCGGGCAAGCCGAACCACGACCCGGTCGGTTGGCCGACGTTCAAGGACTGGCCGGCGCCGGAGTCGCTGACCCACGAGGGCACCTACTACCGCTGGCTGGAGCGGTCGTGGCGAGGCGGCCAGCGGATCTTCGTCAACCTGCTCGTCGAGAACAACCAGCTCTGCCAGCTCTATCCCCTCAAGCGCAACTCCTGCGACGACATGGTCTCCATCCGGCTCCAGGCCGAGGACATGTATGCGATGCAGGACTACATCGACGCGCAGTTCGGCGGGCCCGGCAAGGGCTTCTACCGGATCGTGAAGAGCCCCTTCCAGGCCAGGAAGGTGATCAACGCCGGGAAGATGGCGGTGATCATGGGCATCGAGACGAGCGTGCCCTTCGGCTGCACGATGAAGCTCGACGTGCCCGCCTGCGACCTCGCGTCGATCGACAAGCAGCTGACCGAGGTCAAAAATCTCGGCGTGCGGCAGATGGAGCTGGTCAACAAGTTCGACAACGCGCTGTCCGGAGTCGCCGGTGACACGGGAGAGGTGGGTGCAGCCGTCAACGCGGCGAACTTCCTCGAGACCGGCTCCTTCTGGGACATGCAGCACTGCGCGCCGCCCGACGGTGAGTCCCACGACCGCAACCAGCTGGCGGCGCCCGACATCAGCGCCGGCCAGCAGGACGCGCTGTTCGGCGCGGTCGCGAGCCTCGGGCTGCCCACGCTGGCGTTGCCGCTCTACCCGCCGCCCGACCACTGCAACAGCCGCGGCCTGACGACCCTGGGCAAGGCAACCATCGAGGGCCTGGCCAAGCGGCACATGATCTTCGACCCCGACCACATGAGCGTGAAGGCCCGCAACTCCGCGCTCGACCAGGTCGAGGCCATGCACTACCCCGGCGTCGTCTCGTCGCACTCCTGGTCGACGCCCGACGCTTACCACCGGATCTACAAGCTCGGCGGCTTCATCACGCCCTACGCCGGCGACTCGACCGGCTTCGTCGAGAAGTGGCGCACCCACGTCGGCTGGGCCGACCCGCGCTACTACTTCGGGATGGGCTACGGCGCCGACATGAACGGCCTCGGCGCCCAGGGCAACCCCCGCGGCGCGGACGTGCCGAACCCGGTGACCTACCCGTTCACCGGCCTGGGCGGCGTACGGATCGAGAGGCAGCACGCCGGACAGCGCGTCTACGACATCAACGTCGACGGCGTCGCCCAGTACGGCCTCTACCCCGACTGGATCGAGGACCTGCGTCTCGTCGCCGGCGCCACCAACCCCAGCGACGGCGCCGCCATCACCGAGGACATGTCGCGCGGCGCCGAGGCCTATCTGCAGATGTGGGAGCGCGCCACCGGCATCGCCGCCGACTCCTGCCGCAACCCGGAGCAGCGCTTGTCGGTCTCGCAGGTGAAGGCGCTGGTCAAGCCCGGCATGGGCGTGCGCCAGGTGATGAAGGCCGTGGGCCAGCCCTACACGCGCCTCGGCACTCGCTCTACTTTCTGCGCCCGCACCTCCAAGGACCCGAGCGTCCGCATGGTCGTCCGCTACGACGACACCGGCCACGTGGTCGGCCTCCGCCGCAGCCATTGACACCGATTCGTCTGCAGCCCTGGTGTGACTTTTGTCGTCCGGGAACGACAGACGAATCGGGGTGGCCCTAGGCTCAGGCAGTCCCGCGTTCCGTCCGCACCACGTTGGGAGTCTTGAGTGTCCTGGGTGTTGATCATCGGCCTGCTGATGAACGCGATCGCCCTGCCGATCGTGGCCCGGCGGGTGCGGTTCCTCTACCGGCTGATCGGCAGCGGGCAGCCCGCACCCGGCCGCGTCGAGGGAGTGACCGGACGGCTGGGCGCCGCGGCCAAGCGTCAGGTCGTCGAGGTCTTCGGCCAGCGGAAGCTGCTCAAGTGGAGCCTCCCGGGCGCCGCGCACTTCTTCGTGTTCTGGGCGTTCCTGATCCTGGGGACGGTCTACGTCGAGGCGTACGGCGCCCTGTTCAGCTCCGACTTCGCGATTCCGGTGATCGGCCACTGGCCCGTGCTCGGCTTCCTGCAGGACTTCATCGCCCTGATGGCGCTGGCGGGCATCATCACCTTCGCGGTGATCCGGCTGCGGAACTCACCGCAGCGGATCGGCCGGCAGTCCCGCTTCAAGGGCTCCCACCTCGGCGGCGCGTGGGTCGTGCTGTTCATGATCTTCAACGTCATCTGGTCGATGTTCCTGTTCCGCGGCGCGGCCTCCGCCCTGGGCAACCTGCCCTACGACAGCGGCGCCTTCGTGTCCATCGGTATCGGCAACCTGCTCGACGGGCTCAGCCACGAGACGTTGGAGTTCCTGGAGGGACTGGGGCTGCTGCTCCACATCGGCGTCATGCTGGTGTTCCTGGTCATCGTGGTGCACTCCAAGCACCTGCACATCTTCGTCGCGCCGGTCAACGTGATGTTCGGCCGCCAACCGATGGCCCTGGGCGCCGTGACGCCGATGATGTCGGGCGGCAAGCCGGTCGCCCTCGACGACCTCGAGGAGCTCGACGAGGACGCCAAGCTCGGCATCGGAGCAGTCGAGGACTTCACCTGGAAGGGCCTGCTCGACTTCGCGACGTGCACGGAGTGCGGTCGCTGCCAGTCGCAGTGCCCGGCGTGGAACACCGAGAAGCCGCTCTCGCCCAAGATGCTGATCCTCGACCTGCGCGACCACGCGTTCGCCAAGGCGCCCTACATCTTGGCCGACGAGTCGGCCCGCGAGGGGCTCTCCGACGAGGTGAAGCAGGAGGCCGCGCGGCCGCTGATCGGTGACGAGGCGGCGTACGGCGTCATCGATCCCGACGTGCTGTGGTCATGCACCAACTGCGGCGCCTGCGTCAACCAGTGCCCGGTCGACATCGAGCACGTCGATCACATCATCGACATGCGCCGCTACCAGGTGCTGGTCGAGAACAACTTCCCCGCCGAGCTCAACCAGCTGTTCAAGGGCCTGGAGGGCAAGGGCAACCCGTGGAACATGTCCGCGACCATGCGGATGGACTGGGCCAAGGGCCTCGACTTCGACGTGCCCGTGGTCGGCGACGACCTCGAGTCGCTGGAGTCGGTCGACTGGCTGTTCTGGGTCGGCTGCGCCGGCGCCTACGAGGACCGCGCCAAGAAGACCACCCGGGCCGTGGCCGAGCTGCTCAACATGGCCGGCATCTCGTTCGGCGTGCTCGGCAACGGCGAGACCTGCACCGGCGACCCGGCCCGCCGCGCCGGCAACGAGTTCGTCTTCCAGGGCTTGGCGCAGCAGAACGTCGCCACCCTCACCGGCGCCAAGGTCAAGCAGGTCGTCACCACGTGCGCCCACTGCTTCAACACGCTCAAGAACGAGTACCGCGACTTCGGCCTCGAGCTCGAGGTCCTGCACCACACCCAGCTGCTCAACCGGCTGGTGCGAGACGGCAAGCTGACGCCGGTCGCCGACGGGGCGGGCGCCGCGAAGCGCTCGATCACCTACCACGACCCGTGCTTCCTCGGCCGGCACAACCAGGTCTACTCGCCTCCGCGCGAGCTGCTCCAGGTGCTGCCGGGGGCGTCGTACGTCGAGATGGAGCGGTCGCAGGAGAAGTCCTTCTGCTGCGGCGCCGGCGGTGCCCGCATGTGGATGGAAGAGACGATCGGCGAGCGGATCAACGAGAACCGCACCACCGAGGCCGTCGGCACCGGCGCCGACCAGATCGCCGTCGGCTGCCCGTTCTGCCGGGTGATGCTGGACGACGGGCTGACCGCCCAGCAGTCGCGGGGCGAAGCGCGCGAGGAGGTCGAGGTCCTCGACGTCGCGCAGATGCTGCTCGCCTCGGTCAAGGGGGTCTCGGCCACCAGGGCTCGCGTCGCCGCTGGTTCCGCGCCCGGCCCCACCGCGCCTCCCGCTGCCGGCGAGAAGCCTGCGGTGGTTGAGGAGGGCGCCCCGGCGCCCGCCGATGACTCGGTGGTTGAGGAGGCGACACCAGCAACAGTCTCGAAACCACCGGAAGAGAAGCAGTCCGGCTCCCTCTTCGACGACAGCTCATCGCTGTTCGACACCCCAGCCGAGAAGCCGACCCAGGAAGCCAAGCAGGAACCCGAGCCGGTCTCCGAGGTCGAAGGCACCCAGGACGCCAAGGGCAAGACCGGCGGCTCGCTCTTCGACGACAACGCCTCGCTCTTCGACACCCCGGTCGAGGAAACGTCGCCCAAGGCGGCCGAGCCCGAGGCAGAGGCCGACGCGAAGCCGGCCGAGCCGGTTGTGGCCCAGGACGCTGAGGAACCCTCGGAGCCGACCGCCACCGTCCCCGAGGGCGGGTCGCTGTTCGATATAGCCGCCCCCGAACCCCCTCCAGCCGCCCCCAAGGCCGAGGAGCCCGGGCCGGAGCCGGAGCCCGAGCCGGAGCCGGAGGCAGAACCCGAGCCCGAACCCGAGCCGGAACCGGAGCCCGACCCAGAGCCCGAGCAATCGACGTCCGTCGAGTCGCCGTCCGAACGTCCCGACCCCACCGAGCTGAGCCGGCTGGCCACCGCGGCGGCCTCCGACGACCCGGTCACCACCCTCGACGCGGACGACGCGGCCGACGACGAGCCGGAGCCCGAGCCCGAGCCAGACGCTGAGGAGGAGCCCGACGAGCCAAGCAAGCCATCGAGCTCGGGAGCCACCAACAAGCCGCGCACGGACGCCGACATCAACGACGCCGGATCGCTCTTCGACCTCTGAGAAGCCCGGTCGTGTGCTCAAGGAGTCGCCTGGGGAGCCACTTCAGCACACGAGCTGCAGCGTCCTGACCTGCGCAAACGTCCTAAGCCGACGATCTGACGCAAAGTGACATCACGAAACCCTTGACGTGACATCACCATGATGTCAGGATGATGCACATGGACATCACCCCCTACGTCGACAGCCTCAAGCGGGACCTGATGGCCGCCGCCGAGGCCGCCGGTCCCGAAGCCCGGGCAGCCGCCGAGCGACTGACCTACGCGCTCGACCCGTCCGCACGGCTGGCGATGATGGAGGCCATCTCGCAGGCCGCCGCGGAGATCACCGCCGAGCTGCCCAGCGGCGGCGTCGACGTCCGGCTCGACGGCCGCGACCTCGCCTTCTTGGTGCACGCGCCTTCCGCCGTCCCGCAGCCGCCGGCCCCGCCGTCGCCCCCGTCGTTCGAGGAAGACGAAGACGGTGGCCTCGCGCGGATCACGCTGCGCATCCCCGAGTCCGTCAAGACCAAGGCCGAGGACATGGCCGCCAAGTCGGGCCAGTCGCTCAACACCTGGCTCGTCAACGTCGTCCGCACCGCCACCCGCGAGGGCGCGATCAACGTCGACATCGACCTCTCGAGCATCCCGTTCTTCGGCAACGACCCGTTCAGCGGGAAGAACCGCGGCAATCGCCGCATGACCGGCTGGGTCTAGCCGCCCGCACCATCCATCACTCACCACCGGGACGGCAGCAGGCCGCTCCCGCGGACAAACACACCCACAAGCAGGGAGACACGTGATGAGCAGTTACGAGTTCGAGTCCCACGAGCCGGTCGACCTCTACGTCGAGATCGGCAAGGGCAGCGTCACCGTCAACACCAGCGACACCACGGCCACCACGGTCGAGGTGCAGGGCCGCGAGGCCGACCAGGTGATGGTTCGCCAGGACGGCAACCAGGTCAGCGTGGTCGCCCCGCAGACGCGCTCCGGGCTGTTCGGCAGCGAGCCGTCGTACGCCGTCACCATCACGCTCCCGGAGAGCAGCAACGCGACCATCAAGACCGGCAGCGCGGACATCACGTTGGACGGCCGCTACGGCTACGGACAGGTCAAGAGCGGCTCCGGCGACTGCCGGATGGAGCGGTTCGACGGACCGCTTGCCGTCGAGACCGGCTCGGGTGACATCGATGTCGAGCGAGCCGGGTCCGACCTTCGGATCAAGAGCGGCTCCGGTGACGTCAACGTCGAGCAGGTCGACGCGACCGCCTCGGTCTCCACCGGCAGCGGCGACGTCGAGATCGGCACCACCAAGGGCCCGTCGGTCATCAAGACCGGCTCCGGCGACCTGGAGATCGGCCGGGCCCACGACGGGGTCTCCATGTCGACGGGCAGCGGCGACATGCGTATCCACACCGCCACCAAGGGCAAGGTCAGCGCCAAGGGCGCCTCGGGCGACGTGCAGATCGGCATCCCGGCCGGAATCCCCGTCTGGACCGATCTGACCACCGTCAGCGGCGAGATCCACTCCAACCTGCAGGGGGCCGGCCAGCCCGAGCCCGGCAGCGACTACATCGAGCTGCGGGCCAAGACGGTCAGCGGCGACATCCAGCTCATCGAAGTCTGAGACCACACCACAACCACCACCACCCAGGAGATCACCATGAACGACCAGTCAGTCCTCAACGAACAGCTCGCCCGCCACCTCATCGACGAGCGCGTCGCCCGCGCCGCCGAGCCTCACCTCGAGACCGGCAGCCGTCGGCACCGGATGGCGCAGCGCCTCCACCGGTGGGCCAACCGCATCGACGCGTGAGCCCCAGTGCCCACTGACCCGCCCGAAACCATCGGGCGGGTCAGTGTTCATTCGGGCCCGCCTAGCCGAGTGCGACGCCGCGGCGCCAGTAGCCCATGAAGGCCACCTGCTGGCGGGTCATCCCGCACTCGCGCACCAGGTGCCGACGCAGCGAGGTCACCACGCCGGCTTCCCCCGCGACCCACGCGTAGAGCCCCGCCAGGTCCGGTGCGGCGTCGACGACCGGCTCCCCCGAGGACGAGTACGTCGGGGTCTCCCACAGGTCCGGATCGACCTCGCCCTCCGGTACGTCGCCCAGGTCGGCCACCTCCCCGATCTCCCCGATCTCCCCGTCGCCCACGTACGCCACCACGGCCGGTCGCAGCAGGTCGCCGACGGAACGTCCCGATCGGGGCAGCCACTCCAGCGTCATCGCCGACGGAATGGAAACGGGCAGGACGTCGTCGACGTGCGGCACCTCGAGGAACGCGCGGCCGGAGAACTCCGGACCCAGCTCCTCGAGGATCGCGCACACGGCCGGCACCGCTGTCTCGTCGCCGACGAGCAGCAGTTCGCGAGCCCCACCAGGAGCGAACTCGATGCCACCGAACGGCATGCCTCGTCGCGGCGCCACGGTGACGAGCCGGTCGCCGACCGCTGCCTGGGCAGCCCACGCCGACCCCGGCCCGGCGTCACTCGGATGCAGCACGAAGTCCACGACCAGGCGGGTGTCGGCACGAGCGCCCCGGACGGCTCGCACGGTGTAGGTGCGCACGTAGCCGCGTTCGTCCTCGGGCAGCGCGAGCCAGTCGGCGTACCAGGACACGCCACTCAACGTCAGCTCCGGGAACCGTCCCGACGCACCAGGAAAGACGAGCTTGATCCGCTGGTCGTAGAGCGGCCCGTCGACCCCGAAGTCGGCCAGCACCGGCGACCCGAGCTCGACCCGCACGAAGCTTGTCGACAGCCGTTCGAGGGCAAGCACCTCGACGTCGGTCACGAGCATCGGCGGGACTTCCTGGGTGAGAGGGCTGGTGGTCATGGCGTGTCCTTCCGGTGGTGGCGGCCCACGGGGACCACCAGGGGCGTGTGGGAGACGGGGTCGTCGACGACGAGCGAGTCGAGGCCGAACACCGTGCGAACGACCTCCTCGGTGACCACCTCGTTCGGGCCGCCCTCGGCCGCGACCTCCCCGTCGAGCAGGGCGACGAGGTGGTCGGCGTACCGCGCGGCCAGGTTGAGGTCGTGCAGCACCATCACGATCGTGGTGCCGCGGCGCAGGTTGAGGTCGCGGAGCAGGTCGAGCATCTCCACCTGGTGGGTGAGGTCGAGGTACGTCGTCGGTTCGTCGAGCAGGAGCAGGTCGGTGCCCTGGGCCAGCGCCATCGCCACCCAGACGCGCTGCCGTTGACCGCCGGAGAGCTCGTCGACGACGCGGTCGGCCAGGTCGACGGTGTCGGTCAGCAGCAGCGCCTCGGCGACGGCCCGGTCGTCCTCGGCCGACCACCGGCGCAGAACCCCCTGGCGCGGGTAGCGGCCGCGGCCGACCAGGTCGGCCACCGTGACGCCCTCCGGCGGCACCGGGCTCTGTGGAAGCAGTCCCAGTGACCGGGCCACCTCGCGCGTGGGGCGACGGTGGATCTCGTGACCGTCGAGCAGCACGCTGCCGGAGGTCGGGCGCAACAGCCGGGCCATCCCCCGCAGCAGCGTCGACTTGCCGCAGGCGTTGGCGCCGACGACGACGGTGACCCGTCCGTCCGGCACGCACACGGTCAGCTCGCTGGACGACCGCCCGGTCGCCGTAGCCCAGCGTGACCTCCCGGGCCTCGAGCCGGTACGTGTCCGTCTCGACGCCGAGCTTCTCGGGGGTGTGGACGCTCATCCGGTCCTCCTGGTCCGTCCCGTGGCAAGCAGCCAGAGCAGGAACGGCGCACCCAGCGCACCGGTCACCACCCCCACGGGGAGATTGATGTCGGCGACGGCATCGGCCGCCACCGCGTCTGCGCCGACGACCACACAGGCGCCGACGAGGGCGGCGCCGAGCAACGTGGTGCGCCCGCCGTTGAGAGCCCGGGCCACGGGCCCCGCGGCGAAGGCGACGAACGCGACCGGGCCGGCCGCGGCCACCCCCACCGCCGTCAGCACCACCGCGAGCAGGAGCAGCGCGTCCGTACGCCGCCCGGGAACGCCGAGGCCCATGGCCGTGTCCGCGCCGAGCTCCGTGACGCGCAGCGACCGCGCCAGCCAGACGACTGCCGGCATCAGGACCAGCAGGACCAGAGTCAGGATGCGCACGGTCGGCCAGTCGGCGGCATGGAGACTGCCGGTCAGCCAGCGCAGCGCCAGCTGGGCGTCGTAGACGTCGGCGCGCGTGAACAGGTACTGCACCACCGAGCCGAGAGCGGCGGCCAGGCCGACCCCGACGAGCACCAGCCGGAAGCCGGTGGCCGCCCCGCCGGCGACGGCTCGGACGACGACCGAGACCACCACGGCTCCCGCGATGGCAGCGGCCGAGACCCACGGCCCGGCGAGGTCCAACGTGACCAGTGCGAAGACGGCCGCCGCGCTGGCACCGGCGCTGACGCCGATCACGTCGGGAGCGGCCAGCGGGTTGCGCAAGGTGGTCTGGAAGACCGCGCCACCCACTCCGAAGGCGACGCCCACGAGCACCCCCAGCACGGCGCGGGGCAGTTTGCTCTCCATCAGGATGTAGGACGCCCCCGGGATGTCGGCGCCGAAGAGGATCCGGAAGAAGTCGGGCACCGTGAACGTGAAGTCCCCCAGCAACACCCTGACGGCGAACACCGCGACGAGCAGGACCGATAGTCCACCGACGACCAGGCGCCGGCGCCGGATCGGCACGCGCCGCGCCCGCGAGACCCGCTCGATGACAGCCGGGTCGGGCGAGACATCGGCCAGGACGGCGGTCACAGCGCTGCCATCCGTCCGCGTCGGACCAGCCACAGGAACGCCGGCACCCCGATGACCGCGGTCATGATGCCGACCTGCACCTCGGTTGGCGGCAGCACCACCCGTCCCACGGTGTCGGCGAGCACGACCAGCCCCGCGCCGTACACCGCCGCCAGGGGGAGCACGCGCCGGTGGTCGGGGCCGACGAGGCCGCGCACCGCGTGCCCCGCGAGCAGCCCGACGAAGCCGATCGGTCCCGCCAGAGCGGTGGCGGTGCCGGCCAGCAGGACCACGGACAGCCCGAGGACGACCCGGTCGCTCACGACGTGTCGACCGAGACCGCGGGCCAGGTCGTCGCCGAGGGCCAGCGCGTTGAGGCGACGTGCGCTGGTCAGCGCCAGTCCGCCGCCGAGGACCAGGAACGGCAACCCGGTCAGGAGCACCTCGAGGTCGCGACCGCCGACGGTGCCGACCTGCCAGTAGCGGAAGACGTCCATCGTGCGGCGGTCGGTCAGCAGCACGGCCGAGGTCCAGCTCGCGAGCGCGGCGGTCACGGCGGCGCCGGCGATCGTCAGCTTCATCGGGGTCGCGCCGTCGCGCCCGAGCGACGCGACCAGGTGCACCGCGATGGCCGTGACTGGCCGCCCCCACGAAGGCGGCCGCCAGGTACGCCGACAGCCCGGACACGCCCGAGCACCGACATGGCCAGCACCATCGCGAAGGCCGCGCCGGCGTTGATGCCGAGGATGCCCGGATCGGCCAGCGGGTTGCGGGTCAACCCCTGCAGCACGGCGCCGGACAGCCCGAGCGCGGCGCCGACGGCCAGCGCCAGCAGGGTGCGGGCCAGCCGGGCCGCCACGATCGCATGGTCTGGGTGGGAGGCGTCCCACACCGCGGACGGCGTCACCATCCGCGAGCCGATGAGCAGCGAGGCAATGCAGGCCACCGCCAGTCCCGCCACCAGTCCCGCCACCAGCCGGGCCGCCGGCATGCTGGCGGCGGGGGCTGACGTACGGCGGTCCGGGCGGGCGGTGACCGTGGTGCCGACGGGCATCAGGCGCCGTCGACAGCCTCGGCCACGAGCGGCACGAAGTGCTCCATGGCGTAGGGGATCGCCAACGGCGACGGTGCCGACAGGCCGAGAGCGTCGGTCTTGTCGGTCGAGGCCAGCACGTGGCCGTTGGCGATGCCCGGGATCCGGCCGAGCAGCCGGTTCTCTCGGAAGGCGTCGAGGTCGTCGCCGGTCTCGGCGTAGGTGATGAACACGTCGGACTCCAGGTCGGCGGCCCGCTCGGCCGAGACGGTGCCGTAGAAGGCGCCCGGCTCGCTGATCTCCTCGATCACGGGCGCGTTGACCATGCCGAGGTCGGCCAGCAGCCTGGGCCGGTTGTCGGCCGGGGTGTAGTAGTCGATCTTCGACATGTCGGTGGTGGCCAGGGCCGCGAAGATGAACGACTTGCCGACGATCTGCGGATGGGCCTCGGCCGCGGCGGCGATGGACGCCTCGGTGTCGGCCTCGAGGTCGGCGGCCAGCGTCGAGCGGCCGAGTGCCTGGCCGACCATCTCCAGCGACTCCTGCCACGTCGTCACCCACGGGTCGCCCGGGAAGGCGACGACGGGAGCGATCTTGGTGAGCTTGCGGTACTCCTGCTCCGTGACGCCGGAGTTGGTCGCCAGGATCAGGTCCGGCTGGAGGGCAGCGATCTCGTCGACCGGCGCGCCGTCGGCGTCGTTGTAGCGGGTGGGCTGGCTGCCGCCGAGCTCGGCCAGCCGCTCGTCGTACCAGGGCGTGGACTTCTGGGCGTTTCCTCCCCACGTGATCTGGACGGCGCCGACCGGGGCGACGCCGAGGGCGAGGGCGACGTCCTGGTCGGACCAGCCCAGGGTGGCCACCCGCACCGGCGGCTGCTCGATGGTCGTGGCGCCGTAGGCGTGCTCGACGGTGACGGGGAATGCGTCGGGTTCCGCGGCGGAGGCGTCGGCCGCCGGGGCGGCACCGGGGTCGGTCGCCGAGTCGCCGGTCGGTCCGGTGCTGCAGGCGGTCAGCGCCCCGAGGGCGAGCAGCCCGCCAAGCGCGATCCCGAGGCGGTGGACAGAGGTACGGCGGAGCAGCGACATCAGAGGTCCTTCGAGTGAGGGTTGCCTTACTTAGGCAAGCCTAACCTCAAACGTGGTCCCTGGCGACAGCCGGGGTCTCGACGAGCGCGACCCGCGTCAGTGCTCAGCCGGAGATGTCGGTGCGGTGGAAGTTCTGGAACGACTTCGACGGAGTCGGGCCGCGCTGGCCCTGGTAGCGCGAGCCGTACTTCGCTGAGCCGTAGGGGTGCTGCGACGGCGAGGAGAGCCGGAAGAAGCAGAACTGGCCGATCTTCATGCCCGGGTAGAGCTTGATCGGCAACGTCGCCACGTTGGCCAGCTCGAGGGTGACATGGCCGGAGAAGCCTGGGTCGACGAAGCCCGCCGTCGCGTGGGTCAGCAGCCCGAGCCGCCCGAGCGAGGACTTGCCCTCGACGCGGGCGGCGATGTCGTCGGGCAGCGTCACCACCTCGTACGTCGACCCCAGCACGAACTCGCCCGGGTGCAGGATGAACGGCTCGTCGCCCTCGGGCTGCACCTCGCGGGTCAGGTCGGACTGGTCGGCCGCCGGGTCGATGTGGGGATAGCGGTGGTTCTCGAAGACCCGGAAGAACCGGTCGAGCCGGACGTCGATCGACGAGGGCTGCAGCATCGCCTCGTCGTACGGCTCCATCGTGATCCGGCCGGCCTCGAGCTCGATGAGGATGTCTCGATCGGAGAGCAGCACGCAGGCACCCTATCCAGCGAGCCTAGGCTCGCCCCATGACCTTCCACCGCTACGTCGCGCTGGGTGACTCCTTCGCCGAGGGCGTCGGCGACCCCGACCCCGGCGCACCCAACGGCCTGCGCGGCTGGGCCGACCGGGTGGCGGCAGTGCTGGCGGAGCAGACACCGGACTTCCGCTACGCCAACCTGGCGATCCGCGGCCGCAAGCTCGACGACGTGCTCGCCGAACAGCTCGAGTCGGCGGTCGCCCTCGGCCCCGACCTGCTCACGATCTACGCCGGCGCCAACGACATCATGCGGCCCAGGGTCGACATCGACGGCCTGGTCGACAGGTACGACGCTGCGCTCGGCAAGCTGGCCGGCACCGGCGCCCGCCTGCTGGTGTTCACCGCCTTCGACACCGGCGGCTCGGCCATCTACCGGCCGCTGCGCGGGCGGTTCGCGCTCTACAACGAGCTGGTGCGCGCCGCCGCCGACCGGCACGGCGCGACCATCGTCGACTTCTGGCGGATGCGCGAGCTGCGCGACTGGCGCTACTGGGACCCCGACCGGATGCACCTGGGACCCGCCGGCCACGCCTGGATGGCGCTGCAGGTGCTCGACGCGCTCGGCGTCCCGCACGGGGTCGGGCAGCCCGAGCTGCCGCCGGAGGTCGTGCTCACCCGTGCCGAGCAGCGCCGCGCCAACCGCGAGTGGGCCCGGTCGCACCTCGGCCCCTGGGTGCGCCGCCGCCTGACCGGCCGCTCCAGCGGCGATCTCGTCACCCCGAAGCGACCGGGCCTCGCACCCTTCGACTGACCCCCGCTTCCACCCCCGCTCCCTGCGGTGCACCATGACCACCATGTCGCCCGCCCGCAGGCTGACCGCCATCGCAGTGGCCTGGGTGTCCCAGCCGCCTGGGTAGCGGTCGCCCTGATGGCCGGCCCTCCGACGGCAGCGTCATCTCCGAGACGCTCTGACGGGCAGCGAGCGATGGGGCTCGTTCGCGACCGTGCAGCACGCCTACGGCGACACCCTCCTCGAGGATGGCGACGAGGTGCAGAGCATCGACGGGCGCAGCTTCGACGAGTGGGTCGCCAGCGGCGCCACGATCAGTCGCGACGTGGGTGACGTGGTGGTGTACGAAGTGCGGCGCGTCTCCGAAAAGGGCAACCCGCTCGACCAGTCGTTCGAGGTCACGCTCATCCGCTATCCGTTGCTGGACGCGCGCCGGCCACAACCTGTCGACCCTCGTCGTCGCCCTGCTGGTGCTGGTGGCCGGCTCTGTCGTCTTCTGGCTGTGCGCCGGCACGGCGACGGCCGCGGCCTTCCTCGCCGGCTGCGCGTTGCTGCCGGTCGGTCTCACGTCCGCCCCCTGCGGCCTCGGTGCCATCGACCTTGCCGGTGGTCGTGGGGTCTGGCCGCACCTGGTGGGCGAGGCCGCCTTCGCCGTAGGCCTCGGGCTCCTGCTGCTCGCCGCCCTGGCCTTCCGGACACCTCCGGGGTGGTTGCGGAGCCGGCCCTGGGTCGTGCTCGTCGCCCTGGCCGTGCCGGTCGTGGGGTACGCCGTGTGGATCGCTGGCCCGGCACGCGGCCTGACCCCGGAGGCGGCCCGTCTCCAGGCCCTGATCACCATCGCCGTGCCGGCCGCGCTCGCGGTCGTCCCCGCCGTCCTGCTCGTGCTGGTCTGGCGTTACCCGCGCGCGTCGACGCGCGAGGACGTGCTCGCCATCCGGCTCGCCCTGCTGGCGCTCGGCGCCGGGTTCGTCGCCTTGCTCCTGCTCGGCGTGGTCCCCGAGCAGGCGACGGGACAACCGCTCCTTCCCTGGGGCGTGCTGGTGCTGCTGGTCACCCCCGCCGTGCTCGCCTTCCTCGTGGTCGCCATCGTCGGCTACCGCCTCGACGAGATCGAGCCGACCGTCCGACGCGCCCTCGTCCAAGCAGTGGTGGCGACCGCCTTCGCGACCGTCTTCGTCGCCGTCGCGGCGGGCGTCGACCAGGCCTCGGAGTCTTCCTTCGACTCGATGCTCGCCGGCGGCGTGGTGGCCCTGCTGGTGCTTCCCCTGGCGGTGGTGCTGCAACGGATGGTGCGCCGGGCGGTGTACGGCGACCGGGACCTGCCCCAACGCGTGGTGTCGGAGCTGCGCGGCCTCGACGTGACCGCGACGCCTGTCGAGACGCTCACCGAGGCGCTGGCACTCCTGGCCCGCCGCCTGCGGCTCTCCCACGCCTCGGTCGAGGTGCCCGCGACCGAGGGCGCCGAGCCCCTCGCGGCGTCGTTCGGCGAGCCCCGCGGCCGCCCGGTGACCGTCGACCTGCAGGCCGGCGGCCACCACCTCGGCGTGCTGCGCCTGGAGGTCGCCGCGAACCGCGACCCCTTCGGGCCCGGGGACCGGCGGCTGCTCGAGGACGTCGGCAGCCAAGTAGGCGGTCTGGTGCAGGCGGTGCTGGCCAACCGCGAGCTGCAACGCTCCCGGCAGCGACTCGTCACCGCACGCGAGGAGGAGCGGCGTCGGCTGCGACGCGACCTCCATGACGGGCTGGGTCCCTCGCTGGCCACCATGGCCATGGATCTGGAGTCGGTCCAGGACCTCATCGAGCGCGACCCGCGTCGCGCCGCCGAGCTGGTGGGGAGCCTGTCGGACCAGGCTCGCGAGGAGATCGCCGAGATCCGGCGCCTCGTCGACGGGCTGCGGCCGCCCGCTCTGGACCAGCTCGGCCTGGTATCGGCCCTGAGGGAGCGCGCCGGCCCAGGATGCGTTGGCCGCCCGGACCGGGGAGTCGACCAGGCCCTCCTGGAGGGTCGAGGCCACCGATGACGTCGAGCCGTTGCCCGCCGCAGTCGAGGTGGCGGCGTACCGGATCGCGATGGAGGCCGTCACCAACGCGCTGCGCCACAGCGGCGGCAGCGACCTGCACGGTCTCCCTGCGGCGGCAGGACGGCGTGCTGCGCCTGCGCGTCCGCGACGACGGCGGAGGGCTGGCCGCAGGGCGCTCCCCGGGTGTAGGCCTGTCCTCCATGAGAGAGCGGGCCGAGGAGCTCGGTGGGACCTGCACGGTGACGTCTGACGCCTACGGCGTCGCTGGTCGACGCGTGGCTGCCTCTCGGAGACGGGGTCGAGACGCGGGGTGAGCGAGGACGCCGCTGCGAGTGCTCGTCGTGGACGACCACGCCGACTTCCGACACAGCCTCGAGACGCTGCTCGGTTCCATGGACAACGTCGAGGTGGTGGGGCGGGCCGCCGACGGCCGACGCGCCGTCGCGCTCGCGCTGGAGCTGCAGCCCGACGTGGTCGTGATGGACCTGCACATGCCCGAGCTCAACGGGATCGAGGCGACCGCACGCATCGTCGCTGTCCTCTCCCCACATCAGCGTGCTGGTGCTGACGATGATGGAGGACGAGGACTCGGTCTTCGCCGCCGTGCGGGCCGGGGCCCGCGGCTACCTGCTCAAGGGCTCCCGGCGCCAGGAGCTCCGACGCGCGATCGAGGCCGTCGGCGCCGGCGAGGTGATCTTCGGACCAGGCATCGCCGACCGGGTGATGGCCTACTTCCGCGGCGTGCGGGCCCGGCCGAGCGCGGACGTCTTCCCCGAGCTCACCGAACGGGAGCGGGTGATCCTGGGACACATCGCCGAGGGCAAGGACAACGCCGAGATCGCCCGCGCGCTCGGCCTGTCGGTCAAGACCGTGCGCAACCACGCGAGCAACATCTTCACCAAGCTGCAGGTGGCCCATCGGGCGCAGGCGATCGTGATGGCCCGGGAGGCCGGCCTTCAGTGAGGCGAGGCCCTGCGTCGAGTCACCGGTGGCAGTCGGGGTCGAGGACGGCGTCCTCCTTGGCGTCCAGGCCGACCGCCTGTGCCTGGGTCACGTCCGGGAAGATGACGTCGTTCTCGCCCACCTGCCCGTCCGCTCCCCTCGAGCACGCACCCGGTGGTGCTCCCCGGCTTGAGCTCGGTGACCGCCTGCACCAGGCGGTAGACCTCGACGGGGGACATGTCGTCGGTGTCGAGCCCCTCGATCGCAGCGACCCCGACCTTCTCCAGGAAGCCCTCCTCGTCCTCGTGCTCGCCGCAGCTGCCGCAGCAGTCCGAGCAACAGGGCCTGGTGGTTGGCCGACCTGTCCCGGTCGCCGCGCGGGAGGGCCAGCGGGTCTGGGCGTAGTCGAGGGCGTCCTGCGCGCCGAAGTCGTTGCGCCCACGTGCACGTGCAGTCGAGGAGTCGTCAGCGTCGAACTCCATCGGACGAGTTGACCGTCACGCCCTCGGCGGCTCCGACCATCGACAGAAAGCCGTCGGAGCCGGTGACCAGCACGTAGTCAGGCTGCGATGCCGACGAGGCTCTCCACGACGGTGGCCATGAGGTCGGGGCCGCCGCCTTCGCGCTTGAGGAAGCCGTTGATGCGTCCGGGGTCGTGGCCCGGCATGTCGATCCAGAAGTCGCGGAGGAAGCCGATGGCCGTCGCCGCCCCCGTCTCGACGTTCATGCCGACCAGCTGGATCGCGTCGGTGTCGCCTTCGCGCACGTCCTTGCCGGGCGCAGCGTCCGAGCCCAGCACGAGGATCCACACGATCCCTTCGTCGAAGTCCACGCTCTTGGCCGACCTGGTCTCCGTCAGGCTGATCGTCACGGGCGCGACGGTCGACGAACGGCAGGGCGATGGCGGTCAGGGCCACCAGCAGAAGCACGCGAGCCACCTGACGGATGACTCGCAGGGTTGCTCTCACGACGTCACCTCGGCCTGCACCGACGTCCCGTCCTCGGACCGGACGTCGTACGTGAAGACCGTCCAGGTGTCGTCCTGGTACAGGAGGACCAGCCGGCCGGTCAACGACGAGCGGCGGCGGCCGTCGGCCGTCGTCGCCTCGAACTGGAAGTCGACGTGTGCCGTGGCGCCGACGACGGTGCGACCGGTCAACCCCGAAGGACAGCCGCGCGACGAGCTCGGTCGCCCGCACGTCCGAGGCGTCAGCGAAGGACGCCGCGGTCAGCACGTCGATGTCACCGGCGGCGTCCTGGGCCAGTCCTGGCGTGAAAGTCGTCGAAGGCCTGCACGAAGTCCTGGCGGGGAAGTCGCCCAGGAAAGCCCCCTTCGACGTACGTCGACAGCACGTCGCCGATCGCTTCCTCCAGACCGGCCTGGGTCTTCGCGTCGACCCCGTCGACGCCGGCGACCGTGGTCACCCGCAGCGCCACCTCGCTTCGCCGGGCGTCGGCTCCGGATCCACCGGCGGATCCGCCGTGCACCCCGTGAGCGACAGCGAGGAGCAACGCACCCGCCAGGCGGGCTGCCGCTGCACGGGTGCGCGTCATGCGGCCCATGATGACGGATCCGGGCCGGTTGGCTCAACTCGCCGTCACGCTGTTCACCGGCGAGAGGTCGAACCGGTCCACGTTGTCGCGCGCCGGGTGGGTCGCCCCAACCGGGCCCCTCGCGAAGCCGCTCAGCACGTTGTCGGTCACCCTCCGCACGAACCGCGCTGACGCGGTCGTCGAGCAGCACGTCGCAGCGGTCGCGATCGCGCAGTCCCAGCGCAGCGTGCCGGCCGTGAAGACGCCCGCGCCGGACCTTGCGGTGTAGTAGACGGACTGCGCCGACGTGGTCGACCCCGCGGCAGTCGTACACCGTGTGGCTGAGGATCTCCATCAGCCGCGGCGTCCCGCACCGGGGTAGACGCGGTCTGCCTCGGTCCGATCAGGCCGGGCAGCCGGTCGCCCTGCGCCGAGGCCCGTGCCGGCGAAGCCCCACCAGCGAGGGCGAGGTCACGACGAAGTCGGCGTCCACCGGGTAGCACTCGTAGTCCATGCCCAGTCAGGTCGCGCTCAGGGCCGCGACGCAGGTCCGTCGCGGAAGCGCGAGGTCGCCTCCTCGGGCCGCTCGTCGCGCACCGGGTCGAGGGCGGCGTCGTCGCGGTAGCCCACGATCAGGCGCGCCGGCCCGGTCGCCGGTCCTCGAGCCGGATCCGCCAGTACATCGTGTTGGCGCCGAGGAAGGCGAGGTTCGTGCCTGCGTCCCGTGCCCGGGTCACCTGGCGCCGCATCGCCGGGTCCAGTACTCGTCGTGGCCCATCGAGACGTAGCCGCGCGCACCATCCAGCGCGTCCGGCGCTGGTGCAGGTCGACGTTGGTGAAGTAGCCCAGCGGGATGCCGAGCGCCTCAGCCCGCACGACGACCGGGATCGCGGCCGTGCCGTAGTCGTTGGCGCCCGTCGCGCCGTTGTAAGGCCGGTCGAAGCTGACCGCCCAGCTGCGCCGGTCGCCGTCGGGGCCGACGTACAGGCTGTAGCCGCCCCACTCGTTGTAGGACTGCCACGTCGTCACCGGTGCGACGAGCGCGACCGTGCCCTCGGCCGACGGCGACGACACGACGTACGGGACCAGCGTCTCCCAGCCCGCAGCCGGTCCGCAGCTTGAGGACGTAGAAGCCGGGCGCCCAGCGGGTCGTGTCGAGGTCAGGTCACGGCGCCACGGGCGCCACCACCGTCCGGGTCTCGACCGGCTCCATATCGCCGCGCGGCTGCATGCCGTGCCGGGGAGGAAGCCGGACCGCCAGACCAAGTGCCCGTGCCGCCCGGTACGGAGCCGATCCGGTACGCCGAAGCCGGAAGCCGCGCCGCTGTCGTCGAGACCTTGACCCCGACCCTCGCGCCCGCCAGGGCGCTCGCGAGGTGGTGTACGCCGCGATCCGCCCCGCGGCAGACGCGTCATCCGCCAGTCCTCCACCCCTGCGGCAGCTTGGCCGCACCGGGCGGACGACGGTCCCAGCCCTCCTCCCTCGCTCGGCCGTGACGGACGGCCGGGGCGACGCCTCGTCGTTCCCCCTCATCGACGGGGCGCCGCCCGGCCCCTGGCGCACCCGGCCAGGGCCGCCCAGATCGTCACTGCCACCAGCGCCGTCATCGTCCAGTGGTGCTCATCGCCCTGCCCCTTCCGGTGGCGACGTCACCACCTCCGAACAGCAGCGTTCGTCGAGCGACGTCCCCGCACCTGAGCCAAGTCACGGCCACGCCGGACGTTCCGGCGGGCAGTCCCGACCCCAGGACCCGGGTCCCGGGTGGGCGCGGCGTTGCCGCGAAGGTGGGCGAGATCGGGACGACGGGGCGTGCCGTCAGCATCGATCACCGGGTACTATTCGACCGATTCGGCGGCCTCACCGTCGGGTCATGCGGATGTAGCTCAGTTGGTAGAGCGCGACCTTCCCAAGGTCGATGTCGCGAGTTCGAGTCTCGTCATCCGCTCCATCTCTCGTTGGTTGAGGAGGCCCCCGAGGGGCCGTCTCGAAGCCCGGCGACCATCACATCGCCGTCGGTCGGCCGAGCCTGTCCGGAGCTGTGGTTTCGAGACGGCGCTGGCGCGCCTCCTCAAGCACCGTTAGGCCGCTGACTTGACCCTGCTTCGCCTACTGTGGACAGTGTGACGAATGTGACCATTGTCAACCACTGAGGCTTCCCGATGACGCGTTCCCGCGTGCTGCTGCTGAGTGCGGCTGTCTTGGTGCTGCTCCTCGCCCTGACGCCGCTCATCCCGCGGGGCGAGGACGATGACGGGCTGCTGCCGTCGGGGCGCAGCGACGGGAGCGACGCGCTGGCCACCGTCCCCGGCCCGGGCCGGGTGTCTGCGGCGATGCGTCACGAGATCGACCGCGTCGTCGCCGAGGGCCGGGTCCTCGGCCGGCTCTCCGGCAAGCAGCCGACCGCCAGCCTGGTCGACTCCTTGGTCCGGTGCGCCGACCTCGACGGGCAGACCTACTGCCTCGGCCTGGGCTTCACAGACTCGACCGAGAGCCAGGTGCACGCGCGGCTGTCCGTGGCTGCGCGCAGCCGGCCGATCGGCACCGAGACCACGGGTGACCTCGCCGTGCTCGACCAGCTGGCCCGCCAGGCCCACCTGTCCCCCGCGGCCCGCGCCGCTGCCGATCGGGCCGAGCTGACCCGAGCCGCGCGCTCGGTCGCCAAGGTGTGGATGCTGCGCCACGACGTACAAGGTGTCCCGCTGCCGGCGGGCTTCCTCGACCGGCACCCCGAGGCCCGGGCCAAGGACGGGTCAGCAGCGGGCGGTTCGGCGCCTCCCTGCAACTGTCCCCAGACCCCGACGCCTACCCCCACACCGAGCCCGACGGCCGAGCCCGTCAAGACGATCGCGGACTACCCGACCAAGGGGTTGATCCTCGATCCCACGCAGGTCGCCGACCAGACCCGGACCTACTGGTGCGGCCCGACGTCGATGCAGATGATCGCCTGGGGCTGGAAGCAGGAGGACCGCGGCCAGGACTTCTGGGCCGCCAAGCTCGGCACCACCACGAGCGGCACCGCGATCACCGAGATGGTGCGCGTGCTCAACGGCAACACCGGGTGGGACCGGCCCGACTACGCGGGGAAGTACGTCGTCCTCGACATCGGCGACTTCACCTACGAGCAGTGGCTGTTGCTCAACATGCGCCACATCGTCGACTTCAGAGCGCCGCTGATCTATCACCCGATCCTGCTCAAGGAGTTCTACCCCTACCTCGACGACGACGCGTCCGGGCACTACCAGGTTGGCCGCGGCTACCTCGAGCGTGCCGACAGGCCCACCGAGGTCAGCTACTTCGAGCCCTGGAACCAGCAGCGCTTCGATCCCTCCGAGCCGTTCATCTCCCGCGTGCAGTGGCGCGACGCGTTCAAGAGCTATCGCGGCAACCAGGCCCACTACGCGCACAACATCGGCGTGTGATGTCCCGGATCCGCGCTGCGGCCGCGGCGCTGCTGCTGGCCTCAACGCTCTCTGCCTGTACGCCGAGTGACGACTCGTCGACATCCCCCACCCCGCCCCCCAGCCCGCCCTCCTCATCCGGGACGCCGACCCCCTCGGAGAGCACCACCACCTCCCCGTCCGCCACGCCCAGCGACGGCGAGGTGACGCCGACGCAGGACATCCTCGACTGGCAGCCCGTCCCCGGATCCGTCGACGACACCGTCACCCGCAGCACGCGGACGACCGTCACGGTCACCGCCGACAACAAGACCGCACGCATCGCCGGACCACAGTCGCTGGAGCTGGGAGCGGGCAAGCGCAGCACCATCTCGACCGTGCTCGTCGACGAGCAGCGGGTCGTGGTGGTCGTCGAGGACACCCTGGCCGAGCGCGGCGACGAGGCGACCATCCTCGACACGTCGGGCGGGACGGCCATGCTCACCGGGTCGTCGTCACCGCCCACCACCACAGGCGGCACCTGGGCGATGGGCAACGACACGATCGTGCACGCGACCGTCAGCCCGGGCGGCAACTACTGCCTCGCCACCGTCTCCCTCGAGAGCGGGCAGGGCAGCGAAGGTTGGTGCGCCGCAGCCCCACCACGGGTTCCGCGGCGCCGTGATCACGCCGGCCGGGCTCAGCCTGATGAGCTTCGACGACGCCCGCCCGGTCTCCTGCGCCACCTTGTTGGCGGTCGAGGGCGACACTCCCAGCCCCGTCGAAGGAGTCGCCGAGTGCAGCGGCTGGGACGTCGCGCTCCTCGACGGCGGTGCGATCTGGTCGGAGGTCCCGCAGCCCAACCGGTCCGAGAAGGCCGTGTTCCACGCCAGCGTCGATGGCACGACCTACGACCTCGGCCCCGGCACCACCGGGAGCCTCGCGTGGTGCGGCTCCGCGGCGTACTTCGTCCGCGACCCCCAGACCAAGACCGACCCGGCCCGCCTGATGCGGTTCACCCCCGACGGCACCTTGTCGGTGGTCTACGAGAGCAAGAGCAAGGGCAACGCCTTCCTCTCGGCGCCGCGCTGCGGCGGCGACGCGATCACGCTGACCAGCTACGGCGAGCAGGGCGACGAACAGGTCACCGTGCCACTCCTCCTGACCGTCGCGGCTAGCCTGCGAGGCATGACCGAGTTCGCCGGCTTCCCCGTGGCCGCCCTCGACTTCTACGACGACCTCGAGGTCGACAACACCAAGTCCTACTGGGAGAAGCACAAGGCGACCTACGACAACGACGTCAAGGCACCGATCACCGCGCTGGTCACCGCGCTCGCCCCGGAGTTCGGCGAGCCCAAGATCTTCCGGCCCTACCGCGACGTCCGCTTCGCCAAGGACAAGACGCCCTACAAGACCAACCAGGGCGCGTACGTCGCGGTCGCTCCGGCCACCGGCTGGTACGTCGAGATCTCGGCACGCGGCGTACGCACCGGCGGCGGCTGCTACGACCTGTCCGGCAACCGGCTCGCCGCCTACCGCGACGCGGTCGCCGACGACAAGTCCGGTGCACGGCTGGCGCGGGTGGTCAACAAGCTGACCAAGGCCGGCTGGGAGATCGGCGGCGACCAGCTCAAGACCGCGCCGCGCGGGTATCCCGCCGACCACAAGCGCATCGAGCTGCTGCGCCACAAGCAGCTGTTCGCCGGGCGGTCCTACGGATTCGAGCAGGTGATCCACACGCCCGAGCTGCTCGACGAGGTGCGCGCCGACTGGCGCGCGTTGCGCCCGCTGATCGACTGGCTGGGCGCCGCCACCGACGTCTGACGTGACTCTCCGGCCACCGCCCCACCACACCCCAGTGGGTGGCGACGGGTGCAGATTCGCGCCACTAGTTTGGCGAGAGATTGGCCCACTCGGAGGAGGCCCTCTTGCTCGCACCACAGATCTTCGCGCTGGCTTCTACGCTCATCGACGCCAGCGCGATCGACTACCTCATCCTGGCCATCTACTTCGCCTTCGTGCTGGGCATCGGCTTCCTCGCCAAGAGCCAGGTGTCGGAGTCCCTGGACTTCTTCCTCTCCGGTCGTTCGCTGCCGGCGTGGGTGACCGGGCTGGCGTTCATCTCCGCCAATCTCGGCGCCGTCGAGATCATGGGCATGTCGGCCAACGGCGCCGACTTCGGCCTTCCGGCCGTGCACTACTTCTGGGTCGGCGCGATCCCGGCGATGCTGTTCCTCGGTGTCGTGATGATGCCCTTCTACTACGGCTCGAAGGTGCGCTCGGTGCCGGAGTTCATGCTCCGCCGGTTCGGCAAGGGCGCCCACCTGGTCAACGCGTCCTCCTTCGCGGTGGCGCAGCTGCTGATCGCGGGCGTGAACCTCTACCTGCTCGCCAGCATCTTGCATGCGCTGCTGGGCTGGTCGCTCCCGGTCGCCCTCGTCGTCGCCGCGGGCGTCGTGCTGTCCTACATCACCCTCGGCGGCCTGAGAGCGGCGATCTACAACGAGGTCCTGCAGTTCTTCGTGATCGTCGCCTCGCTGCTGCCCCTCACGCTGATCGGACTGCACCGCGTCGGCGGCTGGGACGGCCTGACCGACAAGATCACCAAGGCGGCCGACGCCGGCCACGGGGCGCCCGCCGAGCAACAGCTCAACTCCTGGCCCGGCCAGGCGCTCTCGGGCTTCGACTCCTCGGTGTGGTCGGTGGTCGGCATCGTGTTCGGCCTCGGCTTCGTGCTGTCGTTCGGCTACTGGACCACGAACTTCGTCGAGGTGCAGCGAGCGTTGGCGTCGGACTCGATCGCGTCGGCCCGCAAGACTCCGATCATCGGCGCCTTCCCGAAGATGTTCATCCCCTTCCTCACGATCGTCCCGGGCATGATCGCCGCGGTGCTGGTGACCGAGATCGCCGATCTCAAAGCAGGCGAAGCACCACCGGGCGGGTCCTCCGGCGAAGGCGTCGCCTACAACGACGCGCTGCTCTTCCTCATGCGCGACCTGTTGCCCAACGGCTTGTTGGGGCTGGCGATCACCGGCCTGCTGGCGGCGTTCATGGCCGGCATGGCGGCCAACATCTCGGCCTTCAACACGGTCTTCTCCTACGACCTCTGGGGCGACTACATCGTCAAGGAGCGTGACGACGACTACTACCTGCGGGTCGGCCGCATCGCCACGGTGGCGGCCACCATCATCGCGATCTTCACCGCGGGGTTGGCCTCCAACTACTCCAACGTCATGGACTACCTGCAGGTGCTGTTCGGCTTCTTCAACGCGCCGCTGTTCGCGACCTTCATCCTGGGCATGTTCTGGAAGCGGATGACCCCGACCGCCGCTTGGATGGGCCTGGTGTTCGGCACCTTGTCAGCGGTCGCGATGGCCTTCCTGACCGAGGACGCCTTCGGGTCGTGGAGCACCGGCGTGATCCCGCTCTCTGGGCAGGGTGCGGCGTTCGCCGCGGCCTCGACGGCGTTCATCGTCGACCTCGTGCTCAGCATCGGTGTCACCCTGGTGACCAAGCCCAAGCCCGCAGAGGAGCTCGTGGGCCTGGTCTACTCGGAGACCCCGAAGGAGCAACGCACCGACCCCAAGGAGGCGGGCTACCCGTGGTACCGCCGCACCCTCCCGCTCGCCGGCGTCGCCCTCGCCATGGTGATCGTCCTGAACGCGATCTTCTGAGGAGGACGAGATGACCGACAAGACACAGCACACCAGCGCCGCACACACGGCGGGTCTCTTCGACATCCGCAACCTCATCGGCGCGCTGCTCGGCATCTACGGGCTGATCCTCACCCTGGCCGGGATCTTCGCCGACACCGAGGAGGACAAGACAGGAGGGGTCAACGCCAACCTGTGGGCCGGACTCATCCTGCTGGTGGCCGGCCTCATCTTCATCGCCTGGGCCCGGCTGAGGCCCGTGGTCGTGCCCGAACTTCGAGCCCGACGACGACGAGGAGCCCCACGGCGGCAACAGCGCGCGTACGGCGCGACAGCCACAGCCGTCGTCCGGGCAGCCAACTGCAGGCCGGTCGCGGACGTCGTCGAGCCCGTCGATCATCGACCATCACCCAGCTGCCCCGCACCAAAGCCAGAGCGAGGGTGGCGGCGAGCAGCGCCAGCACCACTGGGCTGAGCAGGAGCGTCCACGTCCGGATCTCAGGCCGCCGCCGCCGTGTCGAGGCCGCGCGGGGACGCTCATCGCGCGGAGCATCCGGCCGCTGACCGCGAGGTCCTCCGCGCTAACAGCACCCACCCGACGACCACCAGCAGGAAGGTGACTCTCTCTCCGCAGCACCACGAAACGGTTGCTGCGAGCTAAGGCCGCTCGCGCGTTCGATGATGAGCAGCACGCCGTGGTAGCGCCCCAGAGGACGAAGGTCCACGCGGCGCCGTGCCACAGGCCGCTCAGCAGGAAGACGATCATCAGGTTGCCGTACGTCCGCGGCGGTGCCGCCACGGTTGCCGCCCAGCGGGATGTAGACGTAGTCGCGCAACCAGCGCGAGAGCGACATGTGCCAGCGCCGCCAGAACTCGGTGATCGACTGCGCGCTGAGTACGGCCAGCGGAAGTTCTCCGGGAAGCCGGAAGCCGAACATCCGGCCGAGGCCGATCGCCATGTCGGAGTAGCCGGAGAAGTCGAAGTAGATCTGCAGCGTGTAGGCGATCGCGCCGATCCAGGCGGTCGCCGTGCGTCAGCGTCGCCGGACGCGCGCGAAGACCGCGTCGGCCGAGCGCCGCGAGCGTGTCGGCGATGATCATCTTCTTGGACGAGCCCGATGGCGAAGCGGGGAAGCCGTCGGCGAAGTCGGCCAGCTGGTTGCGCTGCGGGTGTCGGCGAGTTGGTCGGCGATCTCCCGGAAGCGCACGATCGGCCCGGCGATCAGCTGCGGGAACAGCGCGATGTACGTCGTCGAACGTCAGCGGGTTCCTCTATCGGCGGCCGGCGTCCCGCGATAGACGTCCACGACGTAGGAGATGTGGTGAGACTTCGAGGCGGACGATGACGAGGAGCGGCCGGCCGGTCACTGAGCCGGACGTGGCGGTGGATCAGCCGAGCACCGCCACCAGGTGATCCTCCAGCCGCCTCCGCTCGTCGGAATCGGTGATGAAGCCGGGCCGATCTGGCGGCGGCAGGAAGCCGATCACGTCCATCACGTCCCAGTACGCCGCCGGCTCGCGCCCGCACCGGGCGGCGTACAGGTCTGCGAATCGGTCGGCGACGCCGGTGCCGTGGTGGATCGCCAGGTTGGTGCGGCAGTGCGCCACGTCGAGCCACGCCGGACCCCACGACGTCTCCACCCAGTCGACCACGCCGCTGATCTGGTCGCCGTCCCAGAGCACGTTGCGCAGGTGGAAGTCGCGGTGCAGGAACGTCGGCTCGTACGCCGGCGGGTCGCCGCCCAGGACCGCGAACGCCTGCCCCCAAGCGTCCGGATGCCGCGCCCACTCCGGCGCGACGTACTTCGCCGGCCACGCCCACGACTGGTAGTCGCGCGGCGGGATGGGCGGGACGATCGCGTGGATCGCGACGAGCAGGTCGGCGAGCCGGCCGAGGTCGTCCGCGCCGACCCGGTCGAGGTCGACCTCGCCCGGAAGCAGGCTCATCAGGTGGGCGGGGTATCCAGCCGTCGACCCGTCGGCGTCGAGGGCCAGGCTGGTCGGCGCGGGCACGACGGTGTCGGCGAGCAGCCGCTGGATCTCGCTCTCCCGGCTGGTCAACCCGGCTCCGTGGGTGCGCCACGGCTCCTTGACCATCAGCCGGAGCACGGCCCGCCGAGCGTCCTGCGTGGTGAGGGCGAGCATGGCGGACGTCCAGCCGCCCTCGAGCGGCTCCGCGGAGACCAGCGGGCTGCCCAAGGCGGCCGCCGCCCAGGCCAAGCCGGCCCCGACCTCGGGCTCGCCCGCTGCACCGTCGGGCACGGTCAGTGTGGCTGCCACGCGTCCTGGTCGGCGGTGCGCGCGGTGACGGCCGCGGGCAGCTTGCCCCTGGCCAGGTCGGCCAGGCTCACGCGTTCGAAGACCTCGCGCAACGAGCTGCGGGCCGCGATCCAGACGAGCTGCAGCACCTCGGCCTTGTCGTTGTAGGACACCGACTCGGGCCGGACGCCGTAGACCGAGACGAGCGGCCCGTCGACGGCCCTGATCACGTCGGCAACGCTGACGTCGCTGGGATCCCGGTTCATCCGCCAGCCACCCGACTGGCCGCGCTGGGCGATCACCACGCCCGCCTTGCGGAGGTCGGCCAGGATCGCCTGGAGGAAGCCGTGGGGGATGTCCTGCAGGCGGCCGAGCTCCTCGGCGCTGACCGGCTTGGCGTCGGTGCGCGAGGACATCTCGAGCAGCGCGCGCAGCGCGTAGTCGGTCTTGGCGGACACTCTCATGCTGCGCATCCTTCCAGATATGTGCACCGGGTCTGTCGGGCTAGCCGGGTATGTGGACGTCGTGTCCCCTCGCTTGGGGGCGTGACCCGGCTCACAACCCGGGCGGAGCGGCCCTGGGGCGCAGCGCCGGATCTGCCACTTGCTTGCACCGGCCGCTGCGCCGAGGCAGTATTATGTTACCGACGAGTAGCCACGCAACCGAGACGAACGGGTGGGTCATGGGCCACTACAAGAGCAACCTGCGCGACATCGAGTTCAACCTCTTCGAGGTGCTCGGGCGCGACGACGTGCTGGGCTCCGGCCCGTTCGCCGAGGTCGACTCCGAGACAGCGCGCGAGATCCTGGCCGAGGTCGACCGCCTGGCGAGGGAGGACCTCGCGGCGTCGTTCGAGGAGAGCGACCGCGAGGCGCCGGTCTTCGACCCCGAGTCCCACACGGCCCCGCTGCCCGAGTCGTTCAAGAAGAGCTACCACCAGTGGATGGACGCCGAGTACTGGCGACTGATGACCCTGTCCGACCTCGGCGGCACGCCCGCGCCGTCCAGCGTCTGCTGGGCGATCGGCGAGCTGGTGCTCGGCGCCAACCCCGCCGTCTGGATGTACGGCGCCGGAGCGATGTTCGCCGGCGTCGTACACCGCGCCGGCAACGAGCGCGACAAGCAGATCGCCCAGCTCATCGTCGACAAGGGCTGGAACACCACGATGGTGCTCACCGAGCCCGATGCCGGGTCCGACGTCGGCGCCGGCCGCACCAAGGCCACCCCCAACGACGACGGCACCTGGAACATCACCGGCGTCAAGCGCTTCATCACCTCGGGCGAGAGCGACCTCTGCGACAACATCATCCACCTCGTCCTCGCCCGCCCCAGCGGCGTCGAGGGCGCAGGCGGCCCCGGCACGAAGGGGCTGTCGCTCTTCATCGTGCCCAAGCACCACTTCGACGTGGAGACCGGTGAGCTGACCGGCGAGCGCAACGGCGCCTACGTCACCGGCGTCGAGCACAAGATGGGCATCAAGGTCTCCAACACCTGCGAGGTCACCTTCGGCGACTCCGGCGTCGGCGGCGGCGAACCGGCCCGCGGCTGGCTGCTCGGTGAGGTGCACGACGGCATCGCGCAGATGTTCCAGGTCATCGAGAACGCTCGGATGATGGTCGGCACCAAGGCCATCGCGACGCTCTCGACCGGCTACCTCAACGCCCTCGACTACGCCAAGCAGCGGGTGCAGGGTGCCGACCTGACACAGGCCGCCGACAAGACCGCGCCGCGTGTGACGATCACCCACCACCCCGACGTACGCCGCTCGCTGATGACGCAGAAGGCGTTCGCCGAGGCGATGCGCTCGCTCGTCCTCTACACGGCGTCCTGGCAGGACCGCGTGATGATCGCCGAGCACGCCGGCGAGCGCGACGACCTCGCGATCGCGGTCAACGACCTGCTGCTCCCGATCGTCAAGGGCTACGGCTCCGAGCGCTCATGGGTGCTGCTCGGCACCGAGTCGCTGCAGACGCTCGGCGGGTCGGGCTTCCTCACCGACTACCCGATCGAGCAGTACGTCCGCGACGCCAAGATCGACACCCTCTACGAAGGCACCACCGCGATCCAGGGCCAGGACTTCTTCTTCCGCAAGATCGTCAAGGACCAGGGCCGCGCGCTCGGGCCACCTGGCCGGCGAGATCGAGGCGTTCATCAAGTCCGAGGCGGGCAACGGCCGCCTCAAGGTCGAGCGCGGTCTGCTCGCCACCGCACTCGAGGACGCCAACGCCATCGTCGCGGCGATGATCAACGACCTGATGTCGGCCGACGCCAGCACCGACGGCGGCGACGTCCGCAACATCTACAAGGTGGGCCTCAACACCTCGCGACTGCTGATGGCGCTCGGTGACGTGGTGTGCGGCTGGCTGCTGCTCCGCGGGGCCGACGTGGCCCTGGAGAAGCTCGCCGGCGACGTCTCGGCCAAGGACCACGCGTTCTACGAGGGCAAGGTGGCTGCCGCGCAGTTCTTCGCCCAGCACAACCTGCCGCTGCTCAGCGCCGAGCGGGCCATCGCCGAGTCCACCGACCTGGCGCTGATGGACCTCCCCGAAGAGTCCTTCTAGCCTCAGACCCGGCGCGGTGTGCGCAGCCCGGCCCGGGCCGCGCGGCGTACGGCGTCGGTGAGCCGGACCAGCGCTGGCGAGTCGATGCGCCAGCGCTGCCAATGCAGAGGTACGTCGAGGTGGCCGCGCGGCGTCAGCCGCACCAGCCGGCCGGCGGCGATCTCGTGCTCGAGCTGCGGCTCGGGAATGGCTCCCCAGCCCAGGCCGAGGCAGACCGCCTCGAGGAAGTCGGCCGACGTCGGCACCCGGTGCACCACGGGTGGGGCCGCGAGGCCGCGGGTGCCGAGGATGTCGGCCTGCAGCCGGTCCTTCTCGTTGAACTCCACGACGGGCATCCGCGCCCAGTCGACACTCCGGCCGCGGCGGAAGCGCGCGGCCAGCGCCGGCTCGGCGGCAGGGATGTAGCGCAGCGCGCCGAGGGTCTCCGACGTGCACCCCTGCACCGGCACCACCTCGGAGGTGACGGCGGCCAGCACGTCCCCGCCGCGCAACAGGTCGGCCGTGTGGGCCTGGTCCTCCACGCGCAGGCGCAGCGCCAGGTCCGACCACCCGGCCACCTCGGCCATCGCACCGCGGAACCAGGTCGCCAGCGAGTCGGCGTTGACGGCGACCGGCAGGTCCGCCTGCAACCGATGGCCCTCCGACAAGGCGTCGGCCGCCTCGGCGTGGAGCAGCTGGCTCTGGCGCGCCAGCCGGAGCAGCACCTCGCCCGCCGCGGTCGGCGTGCACGGGACCGACCGGCGCACCACCACCTGGCCCACCGCGGACTCCAGCGTCCGGATCCGTTGGGACACTGCGGACGGCGTGATGTGCAGAGCGCGGGCAGCGGCGTCGAAGGTGCCGTGGTCGGCGATGGCCACCAGCGCCTCGAGCTGGGCCGGGTCGAAGCGACTGACGGTCATGTGAAGTGATGCTAATGGTTCTGCAGAAACATTCGCTGGCCTTCATCCGGCCAACGACCTAGCGTCGAGGTGTGCTCTCCGCCGCCCTGACCGGCCTGCTCACAGGTCTGTCGCTGATCGTCGCCATCGGGGCGCAGAACGCGTTCGTGCTGCGCCAGGGGCTGGCGCGCGAGCACGTGGGGATCGTGGTGGCGATCTGCGCGATCGCCGACCTGCTGCTCATCACCGCCGGCGTCGCTGGCATCGGGAGGGTCGTAGAGAACGCGCCCTGGGCGCTCGACGTCGTGCAGTGGCTGGGGGTGGCCTTCTTGACCTGGTACGGCGTCGCGTCCCTGTGGCGGGCGCGGTCACCCGACGCGCTGCACGCGGCGGGTGCGCGGTCGCTCTCTCGGCGCGCGGCCGCCGTACGTGCGCTGGCCCTGACGTTCCTGAACCCGCACGTCTATCTCGACACCGTGCTGCTGATCGGCACCCTGGCGGCGCACGAGGGTCCCGTCGGACGCTGGTGGTTCGCCGCCGGCGCCGGGGTCGCCAGCATCGCCTGGTTCTGCACCCTGGGCTACGGCGCCACCTTGGCCACCCGGTTGCTCGAGCGGCCGCGGGCCTGGCAGGTCCTCGACGTGCTCATCGGCCTGACCATGCTGGCGATCGCGCTCAAGCTCGCACTGGGCTAACGGTTGGGCTTTTCGTCGGTCTAGCCCCAGCGCTGACCGCTCTTGCCACCGGTGCGGCCACCCCTGCTGCCCTTGCCGCGGGCGTCGTAGCGGCCCTCGGGCCGGCGGGATCCGGCGCCGTTCGGCCGACGAGCGCCACCGTGGGAGCGGGCGCCGCTGCTCGCGGCCGGCGTGGTCGAGCCGGCTTTCGCGAGGGCGGAGGCGCTGAGGTGGTCGGGAGCCGTGCGGATGTCGTGGTGCAGCACCACGACGCCGGCGCCGTGCTGGAGCCGGGTGACGGCGTTCGCGAACTTGGGCGTCGTGATGGTGACGACGGCGCCGTCGCGACCGGCGCGGGCCGTGCGGCCGCTGCGGTGCAGATAGGCCTTCGAGTCGTTGGCGGCGTCGAAGTGGACGACCAGGTCGACCTCGTCGACGTGGATGCCCCGCGCGGCGACGTCGGTCGCGACCACGGCCTGGGCGGCGCCACTGGAGAAGCGGTGCAGGTTGCGCTCGCGCACCCGCTGGCTCAGGTTGCCGTGCAGGTCCACCGCCGTCACGCCCTTGGCGGTCAGCGCCTCGGCGAGCTCGACGGCGCCCTCGCGGGTGCGGGTGAAGACGATGGTGCGGCCGTTGGCCTCGACCAGCCGGACCGCGGCGTCGACCTTGTCGCGGAAGCCGCCGACGACCAGCGTGTGGTGGGTCATCGTGGTGACGGCCCCGGCCGCAGGGTCGAGCTCGTGCAGCCGCGGCTTGCGCAGGTGCGTCCGGACCAGTCGGTCGACGTCGCCGTCGAGGGTGGCGCTGAGCAGCATCCGCTGGCTGCCCTCGGGGGTCAGCGAGACGAGCCGGTCGACGGCGGGATAGAAGCCGAGGTCGCACAGGTGGTCGGCCTCGTCGAGGACCGTCATCTCGATGGCGTCGAAGGAGCAGGACCCCTTCTGCAGCAGGTCTTCGAGCCGGCCGGGCGTGGCGACGACGAGGTCGGCGCCCTGTCGCAGCGCGCGGATCTGGCGGTCGTACGGCGTGCCGCCGTAGACCGTGGTCAGCTTCAGCCGCAGCGCGTGGGCCAGCGGCTGCAGCGCGCGGGCCACCTGGGTCGCGAGCTCGCGGGTGGGCAGCACGATGACCGCGCGCGGATGTCCGGGGCGGCTCTTGCGGCCGGCCAGCCGGGCCAGCACGGGGAGGCCGAAGGCGAGGGTCTTGCCGGAGCCGGTCTGGGCGCGGCCGAGGATGTCTCGGCCGGCCAGCGCGTCGGGCAGCACGGCCGCCTGGACGGGCGTGGGCACGGTGATGCCCTGGGCGGCCAGGGCCGCCACCAGCTCGGCGGGCAGGCGTGTCGAAGACGGAGGTGGGACGAGGGTCGGACTCGGGCGCGGGCGCAGACATGCGTCGGGTGCTTTCGGTTGGTCGGATGCGCCGGGCACGACACCACGTGGCGTGGTCCGATGAGCCTGCAAGACGCGGATCTCGAGACACCCGATCGTCGGTCTCGGCGCAGAAATCTGCGCACCACACCGGGCTGCAAGAGAAGCGGCGCTGCCCTGTCGGGGAGCGCCACTGGCTGTCTCCAGT
>CAVYMY010000004.1:0-542454 GCA_963769755.1 uncultured Actinomycetota bacterium | reverse complement strand
ATGTTTTTCTTCTTCAACTACATCTACGTATTGCTCTCGTTCATCGACCCCGAGACCGGCGAGCCCTACCCGTTCACCCCCGACCTGGTCACCAGCGGCGTCTCCGTCGGCGTGCCCGGCACGCCGGCCACGTGGCAGCGGCGCTCGACGAAGTGGGGCACCCGGTCGCTCGGCGAGTCGCTGGCGCCGGCCGCCAGGCTGGCCCGCCGCGGCTTCGTCGTCGACCACACGTTCCGGCTAGCAGACCAAGGAGAACCGGGAGCGCTTCCGCACCTTCACCTCCACCAAGAGCTGTTCCTGCGCGAGCGGCGCTGCCGAAGGTCGGCAGCACGTTCCGCAACCCCGACCTCGCCGACGACCTACGACCTGCTCGGCCGACGCGGCATGCGGCGCGTTCTACCGCGGCGTGCTGGCCGACGAGATCGTCGACGCGGTCCGCCGCCCCCGCTCAGCGGGCTCACCGACCTGCCGGTCCCGCGCAGCCGGATGCGGCGCCAGCGACCTGGCGTCGCTACCGGGCGCTCGGCGCAGCGGCCCACGCCGGGCGACGTACCGCGGCCTCGACGTCTACGGCATGCGGCCGTCGTCCAGCGGCGGCACCACCGTCGGCGAGGCGCTCAACATCCTCGAGCGCTACGACCTCGCCTCGCTGCCGCCGGTCGAGGCGCTGCACCTCTACCTCGAGGCCGGCGCGCTCGCGTTCGCCGACCGCGGCGAGTACGTCGGCGACCCGGCGTTCGTCGACGTCCCGCTCGGCGACCTGCTCTCCGACAGCCGTTCGCCGACGAGCGGGCCTGCCAGATCGACCCGGCGCAGGCCGCGACCAAGCCGGTCGCCCCGGCGACGTCGCGGCGCTACGACGGCGAGTGCGCGGCGCCGACGCGCGCCGTCGCCGGCGACGCGACGACACCGAGGGCGTCTCGACGACCAACCTGACCGTGGCCGACAAGGACGGCAACGTCGTCGAGTACACGCTGACCATCGAGCAGACCGGTGGCTCGGGATCGTCGTGCCCGGCCGCGGCTTCCTGCTCAACAACGAGCTGACCGACTTCACGCACCGAGTCTACGACGCCGGCCGACCCCAACCGGATCCAGCCGCGGCAAGCGGCCGCGCAGCTCGATGTCGCCGACGATCGTGCTGCAGGACGGCAAGCCGGTGCTGGCGCTCGGCTCGCCGGGCGGCTCGACGATCATCACCACCGTGCTGCAGATCCTGGTCAACCGGCTCGACCTCGGGCATGACGCTCGCCGCAGGCGCTCGCGGCGCCCGCGCGTCTCGCCGCGCAACACGCGCGACGGTGCTGCGCCGAGCAGGCGTTCCTCGACCTGTACGGCGCCGCGCTGAAGGCGCTCGGCCACACGCTCGCGCCGGCCGGCGACCCCGGCACCAGCGCCGCCGAGATCGGCGCGGCCACCGGCGATCGAGTTCGGCCCCGGCGGGCTGCTCACCGTCGGTCGCCGAGCCGACGCCGCCGGGGTGGCGGCGCGGCCACGGTGGTCGACCCGCAGTAGGCTGACGCCGACCCCTACCCTGGAGGGGTGACCGCGACCGGCCGAGCACCTGGACCACCATCGACAGCGTCGACGACCTCGTCGACCTGCTCGGCGAGCCGGGCGAGCGCGCCGCCAACAAGGGCCGCCCGGCGCTGCTCGACGTCGACCGCGACTGGCTGGCCGCGTCGCCGTTCTGCGTGATGGCGACCTCGGACGCCGACGGCAGCTGCGACGCCTCGCCCAAGGGCGACCCGGCCGGCCAGCTGGTGCACGTCATCGACGACCGCACCATCGCGCTCGCCGAGCGGCCCGGCAACAAGCGCGCCGACGGCTACCACAACATCCTGGCCAACCCGCACGTCGGCCTGAACTTCCTGATCCCCGGCCGCGGCGACACCCTGCGCATCAACGGCCGGGCCCGGCTGGTCAGCGACGCGCCGTTCTTCGACGAGATGGTGGTCAAGGGCCACCGGCCGCTGCTGGCGGTCGTCGTCGAGATCGACGACATCTTCTTCCACTGCGCCAAGGCGTTCCTGCGCTCCGGGCTCTGGAAGCCGGAGACCTGGGACCCCGAGGCGCACGGTGCCCGCGGCGCGCGGTCATCGCCAGCCAGGTCGAGCCGAGCGGCATGACCGTCGAGCAGCTCGACGACTACTACGAGCCGAGCCAACTACTCGCGGGGCCTCTACGGCCTGAGCTACCCGCTTCCTCAAGGGCCACGGCACCGAGAACGACTTCGTCCTGCTGCCCGACCTCGACGGCACCGTGCACGGCGAGCTCTCGACCGCGGCGAGCGGGTGCGCGCGCTGTGCGACCGCCGGGCCGGCATCGGCGGCGACGGCGTGCTGCGGGTGCGTGCGGTCGACGCCGACGCCGGACGGCCGAGTGGTTCATGGACTACCGCAACGCCGACGGCTCGGTCTCGGAGATGTGCGGCAACGGCATCCGGCTGTTCGCCCGCTACCTCGTCGACGAGGGCCTGGCCGACGCCGCGGCGCCGATCCGCGGTCGACACCCGCGACGGCGTCAAGGTGCTGACCGTCGACGGCGACCTGATCACCGCCGACCTGGGCACGCCCAAGGTGCTCGGCGAGACCATGGTCGCGCGTCGAGCGACCTCGACCTGGGCGGCGCCGCACGTCGACATGGGCAACCCGCACGCGGTCGCGTTCGTGTCGTCGCTCGACGACGCCGGCCCGCTGCTCGACGCCGCCGAGCCACGACCCGGCGGTCTACCCCGAGGGCGTCAACGTCGAGTTCGTCGTACGCCGCGGCGAGCGGCACGTCGCGATGCGGGTCCACGAGCGCGGCTCGGGCGAGACCCGGTCCTGCGGCACCGGCGCCTGCGCGGTGATGGTCGCGGCGGCCGTCGCCGACGGCGCGGTCGCCGGCGACGCGGACGTCGCCTACCGGGTCGACGTGCCCGGCGGCACGCTGACGGTCACCTGGACCGCCGACGACCGGGTGCTGCTCACCGGCCCGGCCGTCGTCGTCGGCGCAGGGGCGACGACCGACCTCTGACGCCCGGTGACCCCGGCCGCACCCTACGGCTCCCGAGCCATGGACATCAACGGAGCCAGCGCGATCGTCACCGGCGGCGCCTCGGGCATCGGCGCCGCCTGTCGCCCGCCAGCTCGCCGCCAAGGGCGCGATCGTCGTGGTCGCCGACCTGCAGGCCGACAAGGGCGAGGCGCTCGCCGCAGGAGATCGGCGGCGTGTTCGCCCAGGTCGACGTCACCCAGACCGACCAGATCACCGCGGCGGTCAACGCGGCCGCCGAGATCGCCCCGCTGCGCGCGGTGGTCAACTCCGCCGGCATCGGCTGGGCCCAGCGCACCATCGGCCGCGACGGCCAGATCGAGTCGGCCCACGACCTCGACGCGTTCACCAAGGTCATCGCGATCAACCTGATCGGCACCTTCGACATGGTCCGCCAGGCCGCGACCGTGATGAGCCGCAACGAGCCCGACGCCGACGGCCAGCGCGGCGCCATCGTCAACCTCGCCAGCGTCGCGGCGTTCGACGGCCAGATCGGCCAGGCGTCGTACTCCGCCTCCAAGGGCGGCGTCGTCGGCATGACCCTCCCGGTCGCCCGCGACCTCTCGGCGTCCGGCATCCGGCTCAACACCGTCGCCCCCGGCCTGATCGACACCCCGATCTACGGCGAGGGCCCGGACTCCGAGGCGTTCAAGGCCAAGCTCGGCGAGAGCGTGCTGTTCCCCAAGCGCCTCGGCGTCGCCGGACGAGCTGGCCAGCATGGTCGTCGAGTGCCTGACCAACTCCTACATGAACGCCGAGGTCGTCCGCGTCGACGGCGGCATCCGGATGCCCCCGAAGTAGCGCTCGCTCGACGTCACTCGGCCAGGCGCCGCCGCTCCTCCTCGGTGAACGCCGGCATCGCCGCGGCCGGGTCGGCCATCCGGTCGCGCGCGCAGGCCGCTGATCTTGCCCGCGGACATCGCCATCGCCTCGCGGGCCTTGCCGCGCGAGTAGGTCACCGAGTTGGCCGCCGGCGATGCCGAGGCCGGCGCCGACCTCGACGGCGTCCTGGTCGGCGCCCATGTAGAGGAACTCCCAGCCGTACTGCGTGGTCTGCTGCTCGACCAGCGCCTTGATCGCCGGGCGCGTGCCACTCCTTGCTGGCGTTCTCCAGGCCGTCGGTCATGATCGCGACGATGACGGTGCCCGGGCCGCTGGTCCTCCGGAGCGCGGCCGAGCTTGGCGCCGGCGTCGGTGACCAGCCGGCCCATGGCGTCGTGCAGCGCGGTCATGTTGCGCGGCTGCAGGTCGAGCGGCGGGCACGTCGGCGACCGGCCGGTCGGCGTAGACGACCTCGTAGACGTCGTCGAACTGGGACAGGCTGGCCAGGCACTCGCCCGCGCCCTTGCGCTGCTCCTCGACGAACGCCGCGAAGCCGCCCTCGATGTCGGACTTGATCGACTGCATCGACCCGCTCCGGTCGAGGAGGAAGTAGAGGTGGGTGAGGTCGGAACGGGTCATGGCTGCCTCCTGGCTGGCCTGCAGCCGGTCAGCTGGGTCGGCGCGGCTTGAACCGCATGGGTGCTGCTGCGGGTGCCGGGGCCGGCGGGGCGTCCCGGACTCGTGGTCGTACTTCGCGCGCTCCACCCCGGCGGCCGTCACCCGGCCCTCCTCGTTGGCGTAGGCGCCGAGGGTCTGGGTGCGGGCCAGCCGCGGTGGGACGGCGTTCTCCGTCAGGCCGGCGGCGGCGCCGGCCGAGCGGAGTGACGCCTTCCCCTGGAGCACCGCCTCGGCCATCGACTCGTCGATCAGCTCGGTGAGCCGGTCGGCGGCCTCCCGCAGGTGCGGGAGGGCCTCGTCCGGGTCGAGCCCCTCGGCGGCTTCGAGTGCCTCGTGGACGGCGTCCAGGTGCTTCGGGTCGGGCGTCATGACGAGACGGTACCGCAGTAACTGCGGCAACGCAAATCATGCGGTTGCGCAGTTGATGCGGCACGCGAGGGAGTTCCGTGGCAGCACGGATGTCGCGCCACCTCCGTCCGGCCACCATCGAGCCACGGCACGAAACGGACCTGGAGGTAGTGATGATCGGATCGAGAGCGGTGGCGCTCCTGACGTCAGGCATCGTCGTGTGTGCGACGGCCTGCGGCAGCTCGTCGGACCCGGATGCCGAGCCGAGCCCGGAGAACGGACCGACGTCCAGTGCCGCCGCCAGTCCCGCAGCGAGCGCGGCCCCGACCTCCGAGGCGCCTCCTGGCGGGATCGACGCGTCGTTCGACGTCGGGGGGCACGAGCTCCACCTCAGCTGCAGCGGCGAGGAGGTGCCGGGAACGCCCACCATGGTCTATCTGCACGGACTCGGTGGTGGGGGCGATGACGTGCACGAGGCGCTGAGCGGGGACCTGGTCGAACGCGGTCACCTCTGCACCTACGACCGGGTCAACGTCGGCAGCAGCGACCGCCAGTCGACGCGTCACCTGGGCACGGACAGCGTCGCCGATCTGCACGCCCTGCTCACGGCGGCCGAGGTGGAGCCGCCCTACCTGCTGGTGGGCTTCTCCTTCGGTGGCCTCATCGCGACGATGTACGCCGGCACCCATCCCGCCGACGTGGCCGGGATCCTGCTGCTCGACTCCAGCCTGCCGACCGACGGAGACGTCGACGCGCTGATCCCTGAGCCGGAGCGGCAGCAGGGTGATGGCCGACCAGGAGGCCAACGGCGAGCAGGTGGACTTCTACGACACCCTCGTCCAGGCCGAGGGCCTGTTGGCCGCGGTGCCCGACGTGCCGATCACCTACCTGGCGGCCCGACCCGTGTCACTGCCCGCCCAGTGGCCCGTGAAACGGATGAGGTCCCTGATCGAGACCAGCCAGCAGGCGTTCGTGGACGGGTTCCGGCAGGGACGACTGGTCCCGGTCCAGTCGTCGCACGACGTGGACCTCGACCGCCCGGAGGTCGTCATCGAGGAGCTCGACCGCCTCCTCGGCCTGGTCTGAGCGCCGCCGGCCGGGGCTGCCGGCCACGCGGTGTTCGGCGACACGACACGTGGCCGTACCCGGCCCGTCGAAGGCCGCCGACACCCTGCAGGAACGTGACCTTCCAGCTCGGGAGACGGACAGCCCTGCTCGGCGGCATCGCCATCGGCGGTACGCCGGGGCTGCTGGCGTACGGCGCCGGGCGCTCGTCGCCCGCGCTGGTCCGCCCGACGACTCGAGCTCCCCTCGGGTGTGCGGTCCGGCGAGGTGACGACCGACTCCGCGGTGCTGTGGGGCCGCGCGTCGGGCGACGGCGGATGCACGTCCGGCTGTCGAGCAACGGCCGGCTGCTCCGGAGGGTGCGCGGACCGTTCGCCGGAGCCGGACCGACCACACCGCCCGGGTCCGCCTCGACGGCCTCGCGCCCGGCCGGACCTACGACGCGGACATCTCGTTCACCGCCGCCGACGGGACGCCCGGACGACCCGGAGCTGATCAGCTTCACGACCGCGGCGGTGCACCCGGCCGCGACGTCGTTCGTGTGGTCCGGCGACACCTGCGGCCAGGGCTGGGGGATCAACGAGGAGCTCGACGGCCTGACGACGTACCGCGCGATCCTCGACACCCGGCCCGACTTCTTCATCCACTGCGGCGACACGATCTACGGCGACATCGAGATCCCGAGCTCGTCAGCCGAGGACAACGGCGAGGTCTGGCACAACGTGGTGACCGAGGAGGTCGCCAAGGTCGCCGAGACCCTCGAGGAGTTCCGCGGCCGGCACCGCTACAACCTGCTGGACAAGCACGTCCGCGCGCTGCACGCCGAGGTGCCGACCATCGCGCAGTGGGACGACCACGAGACGATGAACAACTGGTACCCGGGCGAGACGGTCGACGACGCGCGGTACGTCGTCAGGCGTGCGACGTGCTGGCGGCGCGCGGCCGGCGGGCCTGGCAGGAGTACCAGCCGGTGCCGGTGACGCGGCTCGTCGACCGCGCCGGCGACGGCTTCGCGTCGTCCCGGATCTACCGGCGCGTCCCCCGGGGCGCCCACCTCGACGTCTTCGTCCTCGACATGCGCTCCTACCGCGGCCCGAACGGCCCCGACCCGGACGCGGCGCGCCCGGCATCCTCGGCCCCGAGCAGGAGCGCTGGCTGGTCGACGAGGTCTCCCGCTCACGAGCCACCTGGAAGGTCATCTCCGCCGACCTCCCGCTCGTCGATCCCGTCGAACTGGGAGGACGACCGCGACGGGCCGTCGAACGGCGACGACGGGGCACCCACCGGGCGCGAGCCCGAGATCGCGCGCGTGCTGTCGGCGTTCAAGCGCAACGGGGTCACGAACGTCGTCTGGATCACCGCCGACGTCCACTACACGGCGGCCCACCACTACGACCCGTCGCGCGCCCGCTTCCACGACTTCGACCCGTTCTGGGAGTTCGTCTCCGGCCCGATGGCCGCCGAGACGTTCCCCGACAAGAGCGACCTGCTCGACCGCACCTTCGGTCCCGAGGTCGTGTTCTCCAAGGGCAACGACTCCGGCGTGCGTCAGTCGCCGCGCGACGGCAACCAGTTCTTCGGCCACGTCGCCATCGCTGCCGACGGGCTCCTCACCGTCACGCTGTACGACGGCGGCGGGGTGGCGCTGTGGACCAGGGACCTCGACCCGGAGCCGGTCACGGCTCCCAGTCGGTGAGGTCGAGGATCCGGTCGGCTCGCGACGCGGCCGCCTCGACGAGGACGGCGTTGGGCTGGTCGACCCGGTCGACCCAGGCCCGCGCCTCGTCGGGCGACTTGCCGAACTCGACGTGCCGGGCGACGAGTCGCTCGAGGCGCAGCGTCCTCGTCGACCCGGACGTGCCACACCTCGTCGAGCCCCTCGCGGACCGCGACCCAGCGCGGCTCGTCCAGCAGCAGGTAGTTGCCCTCCGTCACCACGAGCTCCGCCTCCGGGGGCACCGGGATGGACGCGGCGACCGGCTGCTCGAGACCCCGCTCGAACGCCGGCGCCATCACCAGCCCGTCCCGCGCGGCGACCCTGGCCAGCAGCGCGGCGTACCCCTCGGCGTCGAACGTCTCCGGAGCGCCCTTCCGGTCGCGCAGCCCGCGCCGGACGAGCTCGACGTCGGCGAGGTGGAAGCCGTCCATCGGCACCACCACGCCGCCGTGCGCCGCCGCGAGCGCCCCGGCGAAGGTGGACTTGCCCGCTCCGGGGGCGCCGGTGACGCCGAGCAGCCGCACGCCGGGCGAAACGCTGATGCGGTCCATGGAGGGCGACCGTAGTCTGGAGGGCGTATGACGAACGCACACGAGATCAACCCCGACGCCCTCGACGACTCCGACGGCACCATCGAGATCGACCCCGACTTCAGCCTCGAGGCCGACCTCGAGGCGACCATCGACTGGGACGAGCCCGACCCGGAGGACGTACCGACCGTCGGCGCGATGGAGCTGGCCGAGCGCCACGCGCTCCGCCGCGTCGCCGGCCTCTCCACCGAGCTCGAGGACATCTCCGAGGTCGAGTACCGCCAGCTCCGGCTCGAGCGGGTCGTCCTGGTCGGGGTCTGGACCGAGGGCACGACCGAGGACGCCGACAACTCGATGGCCGAGCTCGCGCTGCTCGCCGAGACGGCCGGCTCGACGGTGCTCGAGGCGATCTACCAGCGCCGGCAGTCGCCCGACCCGGCGACGTACGTCGGGCGCGGCAAGGTCGACGCGATCCGGGAGATCGTCCAGGCCACCGGCGCCGACACCGTGATCTGCGACGGCGAGCTCGCGCCGAGCCAGCTGAGGAACCTCGAGGACAAGCTCAAGGTCAAGGTCGTCGACCGGACCGCGCTGATCCTCGACATCTTCGCCCAGCACGCGAAGTCCAAGGAGGGCCAGGCGCAGGTCGAGCTGGCCCAGCTCAACTACATGAAGCAGCGGCTGCGCGGCTGGGGTGGCAACCTGTCCCGCCAGGCCGGTGGCCGCGTCGGCGCGGACGGCGGCGGCATCGGTGGTCGCGGCCCCGGTGAGACCAAGATCGAGACCGACCGGCGCCGGATCAACACCAAGATCGCCAAGCTCAACCGCGAGCTCAAGGAGATGAAGAAGACCCGGGCCGTGAAGCGCTCGACGCGCAACGCCCGGCAGATCCCTGCGGTCGCGATCGCGGGCTACACGAACGCCGGCAAGTCGAGCCTGCTCAACCGGCTGACCGACGCCGGCGTGCTCGTCGACGACTCGCTGTTCGCGACTCTCGACCCGACCACCCGCAAGACCCAGACGAGCGACGGCCGGGTGTTCACCCTCAGCGACACGGTCGGCTTCGTCCGGCACCTGCCGCACCAGATCGTCGAGGCGTTCCGCTCGACGCTGGAGGAGGTCGCGGACGCCGACCTGATCCTGCACGTCGTCGACGGGTCGCACCCCGACCCCGAGGGCCAGATCTCCGCGGTGCGCGAGGTGATCGCGGAGGTCGACGCCGCCAAGATCCCCGAGGTCATCGTCGTCAACAAGGCCGACGCGGCGGACCCGCTCGTGCTCGCGCGGATCCAGCGCGCCGAGCCGCACTCGATCGTGGTCAGCGCCCGCACCGGCCAGGGCATCGACGAGCTGCGCGCGCTGGTGGAGTCGAGCTGCCGCGGCCCGGTGTCGCGTTCACTGCACTGCTGCCCTACGAGCGCGGCGACCTGATCAACAGGCTGCACCAGCAGGGCGAGATCGACTCGATGGAGCACACCGCCGAGGGCACCGTCGTCGCCGGCCGCGCCAACGCCGACCTGGCCGGCGAGCTCGCGTCGTACGCCGTCTGACCGTCTGGTCATGGACTGGTCTCCGGACTAGTCCAGAACCACCCGGTTGTGCCATGGGGTGAGGGCGCTCGACTCCGCACACTTGCGCCGTGCGAGCTCGGGTCCTGGTGCTGACGGCTGCCCTCGTGGTGGCGCTGACGGCTGCCGTGATGACCCGCGCGGACGCCGGCGTCTCCCGCTGCGACCAGTTCCGCGCCGACTCCGTGGCCCGCGCCGCGCAGGTCACCGGCCGCGGCGAGCGCGTCGTCGTCATCGGTGACTCGTGGTCCGCCGGTCTGGGCCTCGCCCAGGCCGGTGCGGTCCTGGCCGTCCCGGCTGCCGGGCCGGGTGCACGTCGCCGGCTTCTCCGGCTCGGGCTTCAGCGCGCAGGCCTCGCCGTGCGGCCGGGTGTCGTTCGCTGACCGCGCCCCGCGCCGTGGTGCGCGGCGCCGACCTCGCTGGTGGTCGAGGGCGGCCTCAACGACTGGGACCGCCCCGACGCAGAGATCCGTACCGGGTTCGCCAGGCTGATGCGCGTCGTGCGCGCCGCCGGCGCCGAGCGAGTCGTCGTGGTCGGTCCCGCCAGCGCGCCGTCCCGGGCGGCCAAGGTCCCGCACGTCGACGCCGTGCTCGCCGGACTGGCCCGTCAGTACGGCGTCGGCTACGTCTCGACGGCCGACCTCGACCTGCCCTACCTGGACGACCGGCTGCACCTGACCGCGGCCGGTCACCGGGAGTTCGGTGACGCGGTCGCCAGCCGGATCGGGGCGCTGAGGGTGTCTGACGACTGACCCGTGGGGCCGCGTCGCGACCGGTCGGTGCGAGGATGCCCGCGTGCCATTCGTTGGCGGGTCGGGCCGAGAGCGCCGATGCAGGCACGCCTGCTGGAGAGGCTGCGTGACGACGGCCCGCTCTCGAAGGCCCAGCTCGCCGACCTGCTCCAGATCTCCCGGACGACGGTCGGTGCCGAGGTCGCCCGGCTCGGTGAGCTGGGGCTGGCCGTCGAGGCCGGTCCGGCCGCCTCTCGTGGTGGTCGTCGCTCCGATGCTCGTCGACCTCTCGCCCGACATCCGCTTCGGCGGCATCTCCATCGGAGCGACAGGACTCTCCGTCGGCGTGACCGACGGTCGGCTGAGCACGCTCGCGGTCCAGCACCGCCCCTGCGACATCCGGCAGGGGCCGGAGGCGGTGCTGGCCCTCGCCATCCAGGTCCTGCGGGAGGTCATGGACGAGGCCGGCGTGGCCAGGCTCAGCGGAGCGGGGGTCGGCGTGCCCGGCCCGGTCGACTTCCACCGAGGGGTCTCGGTGTCGCCGCCGATCATGCCGGGCTGGGACGGCTACCCGGTCCGGGACGCGGTCTCGCGCGAGCCTGGGCTGCCCGGTCGTCCTGGACAACGACGTCAACGTGCTGGCGGTCGGCGAGCAGCACGCCGGGGTGGCCAAAGGCGCCCAGGACTTCCTGTTCGTCAAGATCGGCACCGGCATCGGCTGCGGGATCGTCGTCGACGGCGAGCTCTACCGAGGGGTCGACGGGTGCGCCGGCGACATCGGTCACATCCGGGTCGACGACTTCGGCCCGACCTGCGCGTGCGGCAACAACGGGTGCCTCGAGGCGTTCGCCGGTGGGGCCGCCCTGGCGAGGGACGCGACGACAGCGGCCGCTGTCCGGGCGGTCTGCCGCCGCTGGCGGCGCTGCTCGCGGACAAGGGGGAGCTCACCGCGGCGGACGTGGGGACGGCGATGGGTCAGGGCGACCCTGTCGCGGTCCAGCTGATCCGCGACAGCGGGCGCCGGGTCGGCCAGGTGCTGGCCACGCCTGGTGTCGTTCTTCAACCCCGGGATGATCGTGATCGGTGGCGGGCGTGACCGCGCTGGGCCACTCGCTGCTCGCCGAGATCCGCGGGGTCACCTACCGCCGCTCGCTCCCGTTGGCCACCGGCAGCCTGCCGATCGTGCTGAGCGAGCTCGGGGACGAGGGCGGAGTGATCGGCGCCGCGCGGATGGTCAGCGGAGCGGTGTACTCGTCGGACCCGACGCGCGCGGCCTGAACCACTCTCGATCGGCGACTTTGTCCAGGATTGACGGAAGTTACGTCACGAATCGGACTCAAGCCCCGCTCAACCTCTTGCGCCCGCGCCGATAAGTGCCTACTTTGTGCACCGACCTGACAAAGTAAGTGACGGCGCTCACAACGTCGGTAGGGGGTGGACCGGGTGCGAACCATCGGCACGGCCGACCTGTCGACCACCGACCAGCTGACGCTGCGCCGGACCAACCTGGGCCGAGTCCTGCGCCGGCTGCGCGACCAGGGCCCGCGCTCGCGCGCCACCCTGGCCGCCGAGCTCGGGCTCACCCGCACCGCGGTCTCGACCCTGGTGACAGACCTGGCGGAGCGAGGTCTGGTCCGGACCGGCGGCGATCGAGCGCGGCGGGATGGGCCGACCGGGTACCACCGTCGAGCTCGACGGCCAGCAGGTCTGCGGGCTGGGGGCCGAGATCAACGTCAACCACGTCTCGACACTGGCCCTCGACCTCGGCGGCGCGGTGGTCAGCGAGCACAAGCTCGGCCTCGACGCCCGCGCCATGTCGGCCGACGAGGTCATCGCCCGCCTGGCCGACCAGGTCCAGCAGTCCGAGGCGGACCTGGCCCGTCGCGGGATCACGCCGGTCGGCCTCACCGTCGGCGTCGCCGGCCTGGTCGACCGCGACCACGACGTGCTCACCCGCGGACCCAACCTCGGCTGGCGTGACGTCCCGGTGGGCGACCTCCTGCGCGAGCGGCTCGGTGCGGCGTACCCGGTCTCCGTCGACAACGAGGGCAACCTGGCCGCGATCGCCGAGGCCACACCCGGCGACCCCGACCGGCAGGACATCCTGGTCATCTTCGGCGAGGTCGGCGTCGGAGGCGGGATCGTCGCCGACGGTCGGCTGCTCCGCGGCCAGGCACGGGTACGCCGGCGAGTTCGGCCACATGATCGTGGAGCCCCAGGGGCGCCGCTGCGGCTGCGGCCGGGTCGGCTGCTGGGAGACGGTCAGTCGGCCTGCGGGCGCTGCTCGACCTCGCCGCCGACCCCGACGACCCGGTGCGCGATCCCGCGCTCGCCATCGACGACCGGCTCGCCGAGATCAACCGCGCGCGGCGCTGGGCGACACCCGCACCATGGCCGCGCTCGACCAGGTCGGCGCGCTGGGTCGGCGTCGGCGCCGCCGTGCTCGCCAACGCGCTCAACCCGGCGGCGATCGTGCTCAGCGGCTACTTCGCCGCGGTCGGCGAGCACATGCGCCCCGCCATCGAGGCGCGGCTGCAGGCAGGGGTGCTCGCTCCCGACGCCGGAGGCACCCGGGTCGAGCTCTCCGCCGCTCGGCTTCACCGCCGCCGTGCGCGGGGGCGCCCCGCTCGCCCTGGACAGCCGTCTTCGCCGACCCGACCCGGGTCGAGCGCCGGTCCGCCGCCGAAGGAGCCGTCAGGTGACAGGCACCGCCACCACGTCAGGATCGCGCGGCCGGGACGCTCCTCCAGATGACCGGGCATCGTCAAGGAGTTCCCGGGTGTCCGGGCGCTCGACGGCGTGGACCTCGACGTCCGCGCCGGCGAGGTGCACTGCCTGCTCGGCCAGAACGGCGCCGGCAAGTCCACGCTGATCAAGGTGCTCTCGGGCTTCCACCAGCCCGACGAGGGCACCATCACCTGGAACGGGGAGGAGGCGTCGTTCTCCACTCCGGCCAAGGCGATCGAGCAGGGCGTCGCCACCATCTACCAGGAGCTCGACCTGGTCCCGCACCTCGACGTGACCGAGAACGTCTTCCTCGGCCACGAGGTCTCGCGGGCCGGCTTCAGCCAGCGCCGGCAGGCGCGCAAGCGGGTCCGCGAGCTGCTGGCGCGGCTCGGCCACTCCGAGATCTCGCCGACCCGGATCGTCGGCGACCTGTCGCCGGCCAACCAGCAGATCGTGAGCATGGCCCGGGCGCTCTCGCGCGACACCCGGCTGCTGGTCCTCGACGAGCCGTCCGCGGTGCTGGACCAGGAGGAGGTCAAGAACCTCTTCCGGGTCATCCGCGACCTCACCGCCGAGGGCGTCGCGGTCGTCTACATCTCGCACCGGCTCGAGGAGATCCGCGAGATCGGCGACCGGATCACCGTGCTCAAGGACGGCCGCACCGTCGGCACCGGCCTCGCGGTCGCCGACACCCCGACGCCCGACCTGATCAAGCTGATGACCGGCCGGTCCATCGAGTACGTCTTCCCGCCGCGGCCCGAGCCGACGCGACCGCGGCGAGGTCGTCCTCGACGTCCAGGACCTCGGCGCTGGCCGGCGTCTTCAGCGGTGTCAACCTCACCGTGCACGCCGGCGAGATCGTGGGGCTCGCCGGGCTGGTCGGCGCCGGCCGCTCCGAGATCGTCGAGACCCTGTACGGCGCCCGCAAGGCCTCGGCCGGCAGCGTCACCGTCGACGGCAAGAAGATGCGCCGCGGCTCGGTGGTCTCGATGGTGCGCGCCGGCGTCGGGCTGGCGCCGGAGGAGCGCAAGAGCCAGGGCCTGTTCCTCGACGAGGCCGTGTTCCGCAACATCACCATGTCGTCGATGAGCCGCTTCGCGCGGCTGGGCTTCCTCAACCGCCGCGAGGAGCGACGCAGGTCGGCCGAGCTGACCGCCAGCCTCGACGTACGTCCCGACGGCGTCACCCGCGCGGTGCGCACCCTGTCCGGCGGCAACCAGCAGAAGGTCGTGCTGGCCCGCTGGCTGCTCCGCGACTGCCGGGTGCTGCTGCTCGACGAGCCCACCCGCGGCGTCGACGTCGGCGCCCGCTCCGAGCTCTACCAGCTGGTCCGCTCGCTGGCCGACAGCGGTGTCGCCGTCGTGGTCGTCTCCAGCGAGATCGAGGAGGTGCTCGGTCTCGCCGACCGGGTCCTCGTCGTCCGCGAGGGCGTGGTCGTCCACGAGGCCGCCGCCACCGAACTCGACGAGGCCACGGTCCTCGACCTCGTCATGGAAGGAAAGGTCCCCGCATGAGCCAGGACAGTGCCCGCGTCGAGCAGGCCGCGCTCGAGACGGAGAAGGAGCGCAACCCGTTCCTCGCCGTGCTGCGCACCAGCATCGGCCGCAACGCGGGGCTGGTCGTCGCGCTGCTGCTGATCATCGTCGTCGGCGTCGTCACCGCAGGGGAGCAGTTCGCGAGCATCGACAACGGCCTGACCATCCTGCGCGCGGCGTCGGTGATCGGCGTCGTGAGCATCGGGATGACGTTCGTGATCATCGGCGGCGGCATCGACCTGTCGGTCGGCGCGATCGCGGCGCTGGCCTCGGTCTGGTGCACCACGCTGGCCACCCAGACGATGGCCGAGGACACGCACTGGCTCGTGATGGTCGGCGTCGCCATGGCGGTCGCCATCGCCTGCGGGCTCGTCAACGGGCTGCTCGTCGCCTACGGCCCCGTCGTCCCGTTCATCGCCACGCTCGCGATGCTCGCCAGCGCCCGGGGGCTCGCCGAGATCATCGCCAACCGCCGCACCCAGATCGTCAAGGTCGACGGGTTCAACGACTTCCTCCGTGGCGACTTCCTCGGGATCTCGGTCCTGATCTGGATCTTCGCCCTGGTGTCCGTGGTCGGCTGGGTCGTGCTCAACCGCACCACGTTCGGCCGGCGCACGGTCGCCGTCGGCGGCAACCCGGAGGCCGCGCGACTGGCCGGCATCAACGTGAAGTGGCACACCGTGATGCTCTACGTGCTGGTCGGCTTCTGCTGCGGCATCGCCGCGCTGATGATCACCGCCCGCACGACCACCGGGTCCTCGACGCACGGAGTCCTCTGGGAGCTCGACGCCATCGCTGCGGTCGTCATCGGCGGCACCCTGCTCACCGGTGGCCGGGGCACCATCGTCGGCACCGTGTTCGGCGTGCTGATCTTCCAGACGCTCTCCAGCGTCTTCGTCCAGAACAACCTCTCCAGCTCGGCGCAGAACGTCGCCAGGGGCGCGATCATCGTGCTCGCCGTCCTGCTCCAGCAGCGCCTCGCCGGCTCCACCAAGACCAGCAAGACCAGCACCGACCACGCAGCCACCCAGCAGCACCGCACCACCCACATCTGTCGCCTAGACGTCCTAGACCGACACAACCCGAGGAGATCGCATGTCCGCACGTCCACCCCTGCGCCGTCGCTTCCTGGCCGGTGCCGCCGTCGCGGCCGTCACGTGCCTGGCGCTCACGGCCTGCACGAGCAACGACCCGGAGGAGTCCGACAGACTCCAACGACACCAACGCGGTGAGCGCCAACGACGACACCGGCGAGACGGTGACGATCGGCTTCTCGGGACCCGCCGCCGACCACGGCTGGCTCGCGGCGATCAACAGCAGCGCCCAGGAGGCGGCCGAGAGCTACGACGACATCGACTTCCAGTTCGCGGAGGGCACCAACGACGTCAACGCGCAGATCGCGGTGGTCGAGGGGTTCATCAACGACGGCGTCGACGCGATCGTGCTGCTGCCGTCCGACGGTGCCGCGCTCACCGAGGTCGCCATCCAGGCGATGGACGCCGGCATCCCGGTGATCAACGTCGACCGCGAGTTCTCCTCGCCGTTCGCCGCCCGCGACGACGGTCCTCGGCGACAACTACGGGATGGGCGTCTCCGCCGGCACCTACGCCTGTGGGCTGATCGAGGAGAACGACATCGCCGACCCGGTCATCGCCGAGATCGCCGGCATCGACGCCCTGCCGCTGACCCAGGACCGCTCCCAGGGGTTCGCGGACGCGCTCGAGGCGTGTGGCGAGGAGGTCGACCAGCGGCAGGCCGCCGAGTTCACCGTCGAGTCCGGTGAGGAGGTCGCCGCGAACCTGCTCCAGGCCGAGGACAAGATCGACATCATCTGGAACCACGACGACGACCAGGGTGTCGGCGTGAAGGCGGCGTTCGAGAACGCCGACCGCGACGAGTTCTTCTTCATCGGCGGCGCCGGCTCGTGCAACGCGATGGACTGGATCGAGGACGGCTCGATGGAGGCCACCGTGATCTACCCGCCCACCCAGGCAGCGGACGGCATCAAGCTGGCGCGCCTGATCGCGCAGGACAAGGGCATGTCCGACCTGGTCCAGGTCGAGGTGCCGAAGCGGGTCGTGCTCAACGCGCCGGTCGTGACCGCCGACAACGTCGACGAGTACCGGGACCTCTGCTTCGAGTCCTGACCGTCGGCTCACCCGGCGTGCCCGCCCCCTCCAGGGGCGGGCACGCCCACCATCCGGGAGCACAGCGATGACCGAGACATCTGCACGACCGCTCCGCGTGGCCATGATCGGCCACGCGTTCATGGGCAACGCACACTCGCAGGCCTGGCGCACCGCGCCGCACTTCTTCGACCTCCCGCTGCGGCCCGAGATGACCGTGGTCGTGGGCCGCGACGGCGCACGCGCGGGCCGAGGCCGCGGCCCGCGCTCGGCTGGGCCGAGAGCTCCGACGACTGGCGCGCGGTCGATCGCCCGCGACGACATCGACGTGGTCGACATCTGCACGCCCGGCGACACCCACGCAGAGATCGCGATCGCGGCCCTGGCGGCCGGCAAGCACGTGCTCTGCGAGAAGCCGCTGGCCAACACCGTCGACGAGGCCGAGCAGATGGCCGCCGCGGCCGAACGCGCCGCGGCCGGCGGCGTCCGCGCCATGGTCGGGTTCACCTACCGCCGGGTGCCGGCGATCGCGCTGGCCCGCCAGCTGGTCGCCGAGGGCCGGATCGGCGAGATCCGGCACGTCCGGGCGCAGTACCTCCAGGACTGGATCGCCGACCCCGAGGCGCCGCTGTCGTGGCGGCTGGACAAGGAGCAAGGCCGGGTCCGGCGCGCTGGGCGACATCGGCGCGCACATCGTCGACCTGACCCAGCACATCACCGGAGACGCGATCAGCGAGGTCTCCGGCCAGCTCGAGACCTTCGTCAAGGAGCGGCCCGTCGCCGCCGGTGACACCGCGGGCTCGCTCGGCGGTGGCGGCGCGAGCACCGAGCGTGGTCCGGTCACCGTCGACGACGCCGCCGTCTTCCTCGCCCGCTTCACGGGCGGCGGCGCTCGGCGTCTTCGAGGCCACCCGCTTCGCGACCGGACGCAAGAACGCGATCCGCATCGAGATCAACGGCTCGCGCGGCAGCCTCGCCTTCGACTTCGAGGACATGAACGTCCTGGAGTTCTTCGACGCCGCCGAGCCGAGCCGAGACCGCCGGCTTCCGCCGGATCCTCGTCACCGAGCCGGGGCACCCCTACGTCGGCCGCCTGGTGGCCGCCCGGCCACGGGCTCGGCTACGAGCACGGCTTCACCCACCAGGTCGTCGACCTGGTCCGCGCGATCGCCGACGGCACCAACCCGACTCCGTCGTTCGCCGACGGCCTGCAGGTCCAGCGGGTGCTGGCCGCCGTCGAGACCAGCTCCGACACCCGCACCTGGCAGGAGATCCCCGCATGACCCGACCGATCACGCTGTTCACCGGCCAGTGGGCCGACCTGCCGTTCGAGGAGGTGGCGCAGCTCGCCTCCGGAGTGGGGCTACGACGGCCTCGAGATCGCCTGCTGGGGCGACCACCTCGACCCGTGGCAGGGCCGACGACGACGGCTACGTCCAGGGCAAGCTCGACCTGCTGGAGAAGTACGGCCTGCAAGCTCTTCGCGATCTCCAACCACCTCAAGGGCCAGGCGGTCTGCGACGACCCGATCGACGCCCGGCACCAGGCGATCCTGTCCTCGCAGGTCTGGGGCGACGGTGACCCCGAGGGGGTCCGCCAGCGCGCCGCCGAGGAGATGAAGCTGACCGCCCGGACTGGCGCAGAGGCTCGGGCGTCGACGTCGTCGTCGGCTTCACCGGCTCGTCGATCTGGAAGTACGTCGCGATGTTCCCGCCGGCGTCCGAGGAGATGGTGGCCGCCGGCTACCGGGACTTCGCCGACCGCTGGAACCCGATCCTCGACGTCTTCGACGAGTGCGGTGTGCGGTTCGCCCACGAGGTGCACCCCTCCGAGATCGCCTACGACTACTGGACGACCGTGGCGACGATGGAGGCGATCGGTCACCGGGAGGCGTTCGGCCTGAACTGGGACCCGCAGCCACTTCGTGTGGCAGGACCTCGACCCGGTCGGGTTCCTGTGGGACTTCAAGGACCGGATCTACCACGTGGACTGCAAGGACGCGAAGCGCCAGGTCGGCAACGGCCGCAACGGCCGGCTCGGCTCGCACCTGCCGTGGGCCGACCCTCGCCGCGGGCTGGGACTTCGTCTCCACCGGCCACGGCGACGTCCCGTGGGAGCAGTGCTTCCGGATGCTCAACACGATCGGCTACGACGGCCCGATCTCGGTCGAGTGGGAGGACGCCGGCATGGACCGGCTGGTCGGTGCGCCGGAGGCGCTGGAGTTCGTGCGCCGGCTGGCCTTCGACGCCCCCGAGGCGGCCTTCGACGCGGCCTTCGCGACGAAGGACTAGCACCTGGGGAGGACTGGCTCGTTCGTCGGCGTCCCGCCGTAGGGTTTGCCCGGTGACCGCCACCAGCACCACCGAGACGCCGGTGGCCGACGTCCTCGCGGCCGCGGTCGAGGCGCTCGGCGGCCAGGAGCGCGCCGGCCAGGTGCGGATGGCCGAGGCGGTGGCCGCCGCGATGGACGACGGCGACCACCTGCTCGTCCAGGCCGGCACCGGCACCGGCAAGTCGCTGGCCTACCTGGTGCCGAGCCTGCTGCACGACGAGCGGGTCGTCGTCGCCACCGCGACCCTCGCGCTCCAGCACCAGCTCGTCGAGCGGGACATCCCGCGCGCTCGTCGAGGCGGTCGAGCGACGTGCTCGGGCGTCGACGCCGTCGTACGCCGTGCTCAAGGGGCGCTCCAACTACGCCTGCCTGCACCGGATCCGCGAGGGCGTGCCCGACGACCAGGGCGCGCTCGTCGAGGTGCCCGAGCGGGTCGATGGGCGCGCAAGGTCCTCGAGCTGCGCGCGTGGGCCGAGGAGGAGGCCGAAGGACGGGCAGCGGCGACCGCGACAACGCCCCGCGGCACACCGACCGGGACTGGCGGCAGGTCTCGGTCGGCCACCGCGAGTGCCTCGGCGCCGCCAAGTGCCCGTTCGGCCAGGAGTGCTTCGCCGAGCGCGCCAGCGAGAAGGCGCAGCGCTCGCACCTGATCGTCACCAACCACTCGCTGCTCGCGATCGACGCGATCGAGGGCGTGCCGATGATCCCCGAGTACGACGTCGTGGTGATCGACGAGGCCCACGAGCTGCGTCGCCCGGGTCACCCAGGCGGCGACCGACGAGCTGACGGCCGGCCGAGGTCGAGCGGGCCGCCAGGCGCGCCGCAGCGCCACGTCGAGGGCGACCAGGCCGACGACCTGGCCGACGCCGCGCGACGCGCTGCGCGACGCGCGATGGCAACGACGGCGTCCGGGCCGGATCGACCCGGTGCCCGACCGAGCTCGCCGACGCGCTGGTGCTGGTCCGCGACGCGGCCCGGGCCTGCATCTCGGCGTACCCCAAGGGACTCGCCGGCGAGGCCGACGCCGGGGCTGACCCAGGCCAAGGGCTGGGTGCAGGAGGTCTTCGCGACCGCCGAGCGGATGGCCGCGATCACGAGGCCGACGTGCTCTGGCTCACCGAGGGCGGCGACCGGATCCCGCCGCGGCTGCTGCGTCGCGCCGCTCCAGGTCTGGGGCCCGATGCGCGACAAGCTGCTCGCCGACAAGACCGTCGTGTTCACCAGCGCCACGCTGCAAGCTCGGCGGCGACTTCGAGCGCCGTCGCGACGACGTCGGGCTCAAGCCGCCGAGCGGTCGTCGAGCCCGGCGGGTCCCAGCGGACCGAGGACGTCCAGCCGTGGCGCGGCATCGACGTCGGCTGCGCCGTTCGACTACGGCAAGCAGGGCATCCTCTACGTCGCCGCGCACCTGCCGCCGCCGGGCCGCGACGGCCTCGGCGCCGCGCCAGCTCGACGAGATCGTCGACCTCGTCGACGCCGCCGACGGCCGCACCCTCGGGCTGTTCTCGAGCCGGCGCGCGGCCGAGGCCGCGGCCGAGGCGGTCCGCGAGCGGCTGCCGCACCTGACGATCCTGGCCCAGGGCGACGCCCAGCTGCCCGAGCTGCGCGAAGCAGTTCGTCGAGGACCCGCACACCTGCCTGTTCGGCACGCTCGGGCTGTGGCAGGGCCTCGACGTGCCCGGCGACACCTGCCAGCTGGTGATCATCGACCGGATCCCGTTCCCGCGGCCCGACGACCCGCTGATGTCGGCGCGCCAGCGGGCCGCCGACCAGGCCGGCGGCAACGGCTTCATGCACGGTCGCCGCGACGCACGCGGCGCTGCTGCTCGCGCAGGGCGTCGGGCCGGCTGATCCGCACCACCGACCGACCGCGGCGTCGTCGCGGTCCTCGACCCGCGGCTGGCGACGGCGCGCTACGGCCGCTTCCTCCAGGCGACGCTGCCGCCGATGTGGCGCACCACCGACCGGGCCGTCGTGCTCGGCGGCGCTGAAGCGGCTGGCCGCCGCGGCTGACGACGCCGTCGAGCTCCGACCGGGCGGTGCTGGCGCTCGAGATCGGTCAGGCGCGTTGCCGGTGACCGCGATCGTGCTTGTCAGTCGACCGGCTTGCCGCCGCAGGCGACGCCGAGTAGTTCCGCGGGAAGCACTTCGTGTAGCGGTGCCCGGCGTTGGCCAGCGTGACCTCGACGGCGTGGACGCGCCGTCAGCCGAACCTGACGCGTCCTGTGCGCCGCGCGCTGTTTGAGCTTGACGCGACCTGCTGCGACCGTGCCGGCCTTGTCGGATGACTCGCCGACCGCGCGGGTGCCGCGCGGCCTGTCGGCGGGCCTCGAGACGCGATCCGCGATGCTTCTTGCCGCTCTTCGCGGGTGAACCGCAGGTGTCGCTGGTCGAGGTGGTCGAGCTTGGTGCGGTGAACGTCTTGCGGCCTTGCTCTGCGGGAGCGTCTCGCTGCCCGCGAGCGTCTTCGCCGGGTAGCCCTCGGCGGCGCCCTCGTCGTAGACCGCGTCGGGCGGCGGTTGGCGGCGGCGAACTTGGCGAAGACCTTGTCGAAGGGGCTTCGCACGTGCCGCTGCCGAGCACGGCGTCGAGCGCCTGCGTGGAGTACGTTGTCCTGCTGGCGCCGTTCGAGCCGTCGGCGCGCCTTCCAGATGTCGAGGACGATCTCGGGCAGCATCGCCGTCTCCTTCGGGAAGCGTCTCGGTGAGGTAGCGGAAGAAGATCCAGTCGCCGTAGTGGTAGACGCCGCCGAACTGGTCCATCGAGCCGCTCGGGCTGCGGTGAGCGGGCTGTCGGCGAGGTACTGGACGTTGTCGTTGACCTCGTCGTACACCTCGTCCTCGACCCAGGCCGCCGTGGCCTCCATGCACCAGCCGTCCTCGAAGTAGTCGTAGGCGAACTGGATGGCGTGGAAGTACTCGTGCGCCACGGTCACCTGGAGGTTCTCGATCGGGGTGTGGCCGCGTGAAGCCGGTGTAGTCGTCGTCGACCACGCAGTAGGCCGGGACGTCGTAGCGGCCCGGGCCGGGCTGCTTGGTGTTGTTGTCGATCGTGCAGTAGCCGTAGAGGCCGGGCTGGAGATTGTCGACGTAGATGTCGGTCTGGTTGTCGCCGCCCTTGCCGAAGTCGGGCTTGCGGCTTGCGGTAGCCGGCGGCGGAGTAGACCTGCGAGACGGCCACCGAGGTGTTGAGCACGTCGGTGGGCGTGAACGTCGAGAGCGCGAAGTCGCTGGCGGTGTAGTGGACCCGGATGTTGCCGGCCGCGATCGAGCGTCGCCTTGACTCGGGCGGTCGCGCCGAGCCTGTCGGCAGCCGCGCGGTCGGCGGGCGACAGTGCGCCCTTGAGCATGGAGAGGTCGCGCAGCGCCATCGTGGCGTCGCCGCCCTTGCCGGCGAGCGCGTCCTGCGCCCGGGTCAGGGCGCCCTTGGCGAGCACCGTGCGCTGCGAGGTCTGGGCACCGGCCGTGCGGTCACCGCGGTCACCGCGGTCGGCGGCCTGGGCCGTGGGGGCGGCGAGGGTCGCGCCGAGCAGGGCGACGAGTGGCCAGCGTGGCCAGTGGACCGCGTGAGAGCGGACGTGGGCATGAGTACTCCGAGTCTGTGGGGAACGGACGCGCGCACCGGCCCGTACTTCCCGGTACGCACGGGGCTGACCTTACCCCGGTGAAGCGACGCGAAGACGTCGCGCGTCAGACGCGCGGAGGACCGCGGTGACCTTGCCGAGGATCGTGGCGTTGTTGCCGTCGATCGGGTCGAACGCGTCGTTGTGGGGGAGCAGCCAGACCTGGCCGTCCTTGCGCTGGAACGTCTTGACGGTGGCCTCGCCGTCGATCAGCGCGGCGACGATCTCGCCGTTGGACGCGGTCTGCTCGCGGCGTACGACGACGTAGTCGCCGTCGCAGATCGCGGCGTCGATCATCGACTCGCCGCTGACCTCCAGCATGAACAGCTCGCCGCTCGCCGACCAGGTCGCGGGGCAGCGGGAAGACCTCGGTGAGGTTCTCCTCGGCCAGGATCGGCCCACCGGCCGCGATCCGGCCGAGCATCGGCACGTACGTCGCCGGCGGCATCGCGTCGCCGACACCGGTCTCGTCGATGTGCGACTCGTCGGCGCTGGAGATCGAGCGGCGTGCGGCCATCACCTCGGGCAGGAACACCTCGAGCGCGCGCGGCCGGTTGGGGTCGCGGCGCGACGTAGCCCTTCTCCTCGAGCACCTTGAGCTGGTGGGCGACGCTGGAGGAGCTCGTCAGCCCGACCGCCTCGCCGATCTCGCGCATGCTCGGCGGGTAGCCGACGCGCTCCATCGAGTCCTTGATGTCGAGAGGATCCGCTGCTGACGTGGGGTCAGCCCGGTCGCGTCCGGAGGGCCGTCGGGCAGTGCGGAGACCTTGTTCGCCATGCGGTCAGGCTAGAACGAACCACACCTGATGTTCAAACGTTTGTTCGAATGGGCGTGTCGGGGTCAGGGGGCGAGGGGTCGCGGGAGTGCGCCGCCGACCCCGCTCGACGTTGCCACGGCGGCGGCGTCGACACGGGTGAACGACACCGTGCCCGGGTACGACGGATTGGGGATGGTCATGTCCGTGCCGCCGGTCCGCTGGCAGGCGAACCGGTGGGTGGCGGTCCGCGTGTCGACGTACCCGCTGCCACTGACGAACCACAGCCCACTGCTGACGGTGTCGGCCAGAGCTGCGACGGGAACCCTGAAGTCCGGTGTGCCGCCCGTTCCCGAGATGACGAAGCACCCGACCACCGACGGAGCGCCGGTCGTCGCCGCGGAGATCGAGAAGCTGGCGAGGTACTGACCCGGCGGGAGCCCCGGGAGGGCGAAGCTTCACGTAGCTCTGCGTGACCGCGGTCGCGGAGAGGTTGTAGACGTACGTCTTGGTCCTCAGGGTCTCGCTGTCGACCCCGTCCACGAGGTCGGCGTTGAGCTTGGCGACCTTCTTCGAGCTGCTGACCTTCAGCGGCGGTGCCGAGGCCTTGGTCTTGAGCCCGAGCGCCGGGCCGTTGCCGGTGGTCTTCAGCTTGGTGGTCTTGGTCGCGGTGTTGCCCTTGCCGAGCAGCAGCGGGCCGCCGGTGGCGGCGAACGCACCGAGGTTGGCGGCGCCGACGAGGAGCGCGGCGGTGAGCAGGACGGGGACGAGGCGGGAGCGGGTCACGACGCAGAGTCTCCTCCAGAGACCGTCGCGCGGATCGGGGTTTGGTCGTAATCGCTATGGGACCGCGGCTGGTTGACTGCACGTCATGGCGAGGTCGAGCTGTGTCGTGACCGGGGGAGCGCGGGGCATCGGCCGCGCGATCGCCGAGCAGATGGTGGCCCGTGGGCATCGGGTCGTCGTCACCGACGTCGACGGCCACGGGGCAGCGCGGACGGCGTCCGAGATCGGCGCGGCGGCGGGGCTGGCCCAGGACGTGCGGGACCCGGCGTCCCACCGCGCGGTCGCTGAGGCGGCCGGCGGGTTCGGTGAGCTGACCGCGTGGTTCAACAACGCCGGCGTCGCCTTCGACGCGGACCTGGTCGACCTGACCGACGAGCAGGTGCGGACCACGGTCGAGGTCAACGTGCTCGGCGTCATGTACGGGACCCGCGCCGCGGTCGACGCGTTCGGGCGGCCGGCGGCGACGTCGTCATCACCTCGTCGCTCTCGGCCCACGGCCCGGTGCCGAACCTGTCGGCGTACGCCGCCACCAAGGCCGCCGTGCTGTCGCTCGCGATGTCGGTGAACCTCGAGACGCCGCGCAACGTGCGGATCCACGCGCTCTGCCCGGACGGCGTGCAGACACCGATGCTCGAGGGCATGGTCGGCGGCAAGGCCGAGAAGCTGGTGCGGTCCGGCGGGCGGGTGCTGACGACGGCCGAGGTCGCGGAGGCGGCGGTCGGCCTGGTCGGCTCGCGGCGTGTCGTGCGGACGCTGCCCGGTTGGCGGGCGGGGGCGATGCGGTTCGGGGCCCTCCTGCCGTCGCAGGCCGGACCGGGTCTGAGGGTGTTCGAGCTCCAGGGGAAGCGGCGGACGCGCCGGACGTAGGAGTGGCGACACGCCGTTCGAACATTTGTTCGCGTGGTGCTTGATTCGTTCGAACATGTGCTCTAACTTCGTACACATGTTCGATCGAACGTCTGATCGAGCGAGGTAGTCGGAGGCCACTGTCGGTGGCCACCTCTACAACTTGATCCAGACAGACCACTACTTCCCCAAGAGGTCACCATGAGCACTCTCACCATCGGGCCCGCGTTCCAGCCGGTCTCCCAGAAGGTGGCACTGCGTCGCCCCGCCCCGCGCAGCCAGGTCCGCCTGACCCGCCGCGGACGCGTCGTCGTGCTCCTGGCCTCCCTGGTCATCGCCTTCGCGGTCGGCGTCTTCGTCGCCGCGGGCTCGGTCGCGACCGGCGAGGCCGGCACGCCCGAGCCGACCAAGGTGATCACCGTCGGCAGCGGCGACACCCTCTGGGCGATCGCCTCCGACCTCGCCGACGACGGCGACGTCCGCGCGATGATGCACAGATCGAGAGCCTCAACGCCATGGACGGCGGCATGCTCTCCGCCGGCCAGCGCCTGGTGGTCCCCGCCGGCTAGCCACACAGACTTCGTCAGCCGCTTCGACCCCGGCTGGCGGGCCGGGGAAGAACAGGGGCGGAGCCGGGGGCTCCGCCCCTGCGGCCATTTCTGGGCCTAGGTTGTGCCCATGGCCGGCTACTCAGGCACCCCGCTCGCGACGAAGATCGGCATCAAGGACGAGCACGTCGTCCTCCTCGACGGCGCTCCCGACGACCTCGAGCTCGACACCGGCGCGGCGACCGTCGTCCGCCGGCTGCCCAGGTCGGTCGACGTCACGCTGACCTTCCACACGTCGTACGCCGACCTGGCGAAGCGCTGCCGCCGCTCTTCGACCGGACGAGCGACCGCCGGCATGGTCTGGGTCTGCTGGCCCAAGAAGGCCGCCCAGAAGGCGCTCGGCATCACCAGCGACCTCGACGAGAACCGGGTCAGGGACCTCGGTCTCGACCTAGGGTTCGTGGACGTCAAGGTGGCGGCGGTCGACGACACGTGGTCGGGGCTGAAGTTCGTGCGGAGGCTGCGACCGATGAGCGCTGGCGCGGTCACCGCGGCGCTCGGCGCGTCGGCCGCTGCGACGGTGTCGAGCTCTCGGCGCGCGCGGTGCTTGGCGGCCTCTCCTCGAGGATGCCGACCTTGCGCAGGATCAGCGGTGCCCAGCATCAGGCTGAGGAACAGGCACGCCACCGCTCCCAGGGACGCGATCGCCGAGGAAGATCCACGCCGACCCGTCGCCGCCGCGGGCGTCCCGGCCGAACGAGATCGCGGCCTTGACGAGGAACACCCAGGCGACCAGCGCGACCACCGCAGCGGCGCTCAGCCCGCCCAGGCGCGCGTCGAGCTGACGCTTGGGCTTCTCGCCCCGGCGCGCTCCCGCCCTCGTGGGCTCGACCCGGCCTGCCACCTCGTCATTCTGGCGCGGAACAGGTCGCGACGGTGTGCCGCCACGCGGCTAGAGGCCGACCACCACCCCGGCGATGGCGGCGTTGGCGAGGTTGGCCAGCCCACCGGCGAGCAGCGCGCGCAGGCCGAGCTCGGCCGCCCAGGCGCGTCGCTCCGGCACCAGCGTGCCGATGCGTGCCGATCTGGATGGCGATCGAGGCGAAGTTCGCGAAGCCGGCGAGCGCGAACGTCACGACGGCCACGGTCACCGGCGACAGCGCGTCGACCTGCGGGCCGAAGTCGGCGAAGGCGACGAACTCGTTGAGCACCGTCTTCTGCCGATCCACGATCCCGGCCTCGACCGCCTCCGACCACGGGACGCCGAGCAGCCACGCCAGCGGCGCGAGCACCCAGCCGAGGAGCTGCTCGAACGTCAGGTCGTCGGCGCCGAACCAGCCGCCGACCCAGCCGAGGATCCCGTTGGCCATCGCGATCAGCGCGACGAACGCGATCAGCAGTGCGCCGACGGTGACCGCGATCCGGCCGCCGGCCAGGGCGCCGCGACCGATCGCGTCGATGACGTTGCGCGACTCCTCGTCCCGCACGGCGCGGACGTCGGCTCCTCCGCGTCCGCGCGTCGGCGACGCCCTCGGCGTCGTCGTCGGGGTCCGGCGGCGTGCTGTCGGGCCACATGATCTTGGCCATCAGCAGCGACGGCGGGCGCGTTCATCACGGTGGCCGCGAGCAGGTACTCCAGCGGCGCCCCGAGCAGTGAGTAGCCGACCAGCGTCGAGCCGGCCGCGGCCGCGAACCCGCGACCATGATCGTGAAGACCTGGCCCTTGCGCAGCGAGCGGAGGTACGGCGCGATCATCAGCGGCGCCTCGCTCATGCCGAGGAAGATCACGGTGCTGCCGTAGAAGGACTCGACCCGGCTGACACCGCAGCAGCCAGCGCGAGCGCGCCGCCGACGAGGTACGTCGCCCACTGGATCACGCGCAGGTAGAACAGCAGCCCGATCAGCGCTCCGAGGAAGACGATCACCGGCAGCACCGGAGCGCGAAGATCGTCTCGTCCTCCTCGCCGACCTCCGTCAGCGGGCCGAACACGAAGGTCGTGCCCTCGTCGGCGTACCCGATCAGCGACTGGACGCGGTCCGAGACCCACGACGAGCGCGTCCTCGCCCGGACCCCACTGAGCACCAGGAACGCGAACCCGATCTGCAGCGCCAGAGCGGCGCCCACGGTGCGCCAGGAGATGCCGCGCCGGTGCTTGGACAGCGCGATCGCGACGAGCAGCACGAAGGCCAGACCAAGGAGCCCGCGCAGGTCCGCCATGCAGGAGGGGTACCCGCTCTTCGTGGAGGTGCTTCCCGACATCGTCGGCCCCGAGCCGGTCATCGTGTTCTGCGGGATGGCCGGCGCCGAGAGCACCAAGACCCGCGACCACTACTACGCCTCGCCGGGCAACAGCTTCTGGGAGTCGCTGCACCTCAGCGGGTTGTCGCCCACTCGGCTGCGGCCCGAGGAGGACCGCCGCGTCGTCGAGCTCGGGCTCGGGCTGACCGACCTGGTCGGCCACTGGGACCACGAGACCGGCCGCGGCTGGGTCGAGATCGACCTGCTGGTCGACGACCGTCGAGCGTTGGCAGCCGGCGTGGGTGGCGTTCACCGAGCAAGGGCACCGCCGGGTACGCCGCCCGTGCGCTCGGACACCGGCGGCCGGGTCTCGGCGTGGCCGACTGGGGCGTCGCCGAGGCCGAGGTCTTCGTGCTCCCGGGCACCAGCGGCGCCAACCAGCGCAAGGACTACGACGGGCGGCCGAACCGGCTCTCCTGGTGGCGCGACCTGGCCCAGATCACGGCTCCCGAGCGCGCCGCGACACGCCGGTCCGTGAGCGGGCCGCAGCCCCCTGACCTGCGCAAACGCGGGAATGTGACCCAGATCAAAAATGATCACGATCGGGGTCTTGCGTGGCCTTGTGGTCGCGGCGTAACCTCACCACTACATGTAGTACTTACACCGGTGTAGTTATCCACATCTAGTTCACAGGGCCAGGGTGGAAGGCACACAGATCGCCGGTTGTTCTACACAGTGAAGCCCCCGTTATCCACAGCCAGGCGCCACCCGCGGAGGGGTGTCCTTGGCGCGCCCTCAGCGCGCCCACGAGAGGAGGACCGACGTGCACTGCCCGTTCTGCCGGCAACACCGACACCAAGGTCCTCGACTCGCGGGTCGCCGAGGACGGCAGCTCGATCCGCCGCCGGCGTACGTGCTGCGAGTGCGAGCAGCGGTTCACCACCCTCGAGCTGATGCAGCTCACCGTGGTGAAGCGCTCGGGGGCCACCGAGGCGTTCAGCCGCGACAAGGCGATCGCCGGCGTCCGGAAGGCGTGCAAGGGCCGGCCGCTCACCGAGGACGACCTGGCCCGCCTGGGCCAGGTCGTCGAGGACGCGCTGCGCGGCTCGGGCCACGCCGAGTTCGCCTCCCACGAGATCGGGATGGCGATCCTCGAGCCGCTGCGCGAGCTCGACGAGGTCGCCTACCTGCGGTTCGCCGCGGTCTACAAGCAGTTCGAGACCGCCGAGGACTTCGAGATCGAGATCGCCGCCCTGCGCGCCAGTCGCGCCGAGCAGCTCGCCGAGATGGTCGGTGAGATGCCCGAGGCGGACACTCAGCCCCAACACCGGCTGACCACAGACCGCCCGGTACGTCGTGGGGAAGCGGCGTACCGGGCACACCAATCGGTGACCCGCCTGTCCCTGCGATGTCGGTGCCACCAGCAACACTGATCAGCAGGGACCACCACGAGGAACCAGGGAGTATGCACATGACGGAGACGGTGAACGGCGCCGGAGCCAAGGCCACCAAGAAGAGCGCGGGCCTCACGATGGAGCGCGTCTTCAGCACCGGCCGGGCGTCCACCCCTACGACGAGATCACCTGGGAGCGCCGCGACGTCGTCCAGACGAACTGGAAGACCGGCGAGACCGTCTTCGAGCAGCGCGGCGTCGAGTTCCCGGACTTCTGGTCGGTCAACGCCTCGACCATCGTCACCACCAAGTACTTCCGCGGCGCGGTCGGCACCGACGTCCGCGAGTGGAGCCTCAAGCAGCTCATCGACCGCGTCGTGAAGCAGTACCGCAAGGGCGGCGAGGACCACGGCTACTTCACGTCCGAGGCGCGACGCCGAGCTCTTCGAGCACGAGCTCACCTGGCTGCTGGTCCACCAGTACTTCTCGTTCAACTGCCCGGTCTGGTTCAACGTCGGCACGCCGTCGCCGCAGCAGGTCTCGGCCTGCTTCATCCTCTCGGTCGACGACTCGATGGACTCGATCCTCAACTGGTACAAGGAGGAGGGCTTCATCTTCAAGGGCGGCTCCGGTGCCGGCCTCAACCTCTCCCGGATCCGCTCGTCCAAGGAGCTGCTCTCAGCTCCGGCGGCACGGCGTCCGGCCCGGTCTCCTTCATGCGCGGCGCCGACGCGTCCGCGGGCACCATCAAGTCCGGTGGCGCCACCCGCCGCGCGGCCAAGATGGTCGTCCTCGACGTCGACCACCCGGACATCGAGGAGTTCGTGATGACCAAGGCGCGCGAGGAGGACAAGATCCGCGCGCTGCGCGACGCCGGCTTCGACATGGACCTCGGCGGCGACGACATCACCTCGGTCCAGTACCAGAACGCCAACAACTCGGTCCGCGTCAGCGACGAGTTCATGCGCGCCGTCGAGGAGGGCACCGAGTTCGGCCTGCGCGGCCGCAAGACCGGCGAGGTCATCGAGACCGTCGACGCCCGCGAGCTGTTCCGCAAGATCAGCCAGGCCGCGTGGGAGTGCGCCGACCCGGGCCTCCAGTACGACGACACCATCAACGACTGGCACACCAACCCCGAGACCGGCCGGATCACCGCGTCCAACCCGTGCTCGGAGTACATGTCGCTCGACAACTCCTCGTGCAACCTGGCGTCGCTCAACCTGCTGAAGTTCCTCAAGGACGACGACACCTTCGACGCGGTCCGGTTCGCCCAGGCGGTCGAGTTCATCATCACCGCGATGGACATCTCGATCTGCTTCGCCGACTTCCCGACCGAGGCGATCGGCGACACCACCCGCGACTACCGCCAGCTCGGCATCGGCTACGCCAACCTCGGCGCGCTGCTGATGGCGATGGGCCTCGGCTACGACTCCGACGGTGGCCGCGCGATGGCCGCCGCGATCACCTCGCTGATGACCGGCACGTCCTACCGCCGCTCGGCCGAGCTCGCCGGCGTCGTCGGCCCCTACGCCGGCTACGCCCGCAACGCCGACGCCCACAAGCGGGTGATGCGCAAGCACCAGGCCGCCAACGACACCGTCCGCACGCTCGGCATCGCCGACCGCCAGGTGCACCAGCTGGCCACGGTCGCGTGGGCCGACGTCCAGGAGATCGGCGCCAAGAACGGCTTCCGCAACGCGCAGGCCTCCGTGCTCGCGCCCACCGGGACCATCGGCTTCATGATGGACTGCGACACGACCGGCATCGAGCCGGACTTCTCGCTGGTCAAGTTCAAGAAGCTCGTCGGCGGCGGCTCGATGCAGATCGTCAACCAGACGATCCCGCGGGCGCTGGCCAAGATGGGCTACGTCGGCGAGCAGATCGAGGCGATCGTCGCGTTCATCGCCGAGCACGGCCACGTGATCGACGCGCCCGGCCTCAAGACCGAGCACTACGAGGTCTTCGACACCGCGATGGGTGCCCGCGCCCTCAAGCCGATGGGCCACGTGCGGATGATGGCGGCCACCCAGCCGTTCCTCTCCGGTGCCATCTCCAAGACGGTCAACCTGCCCGAGTCGGCCACGGTCGAGGAGATCGAGGACGTCTACCTCCAGTCCTGGAAGCTCGGCCTCAAGGCCACCGCGATCTACCGCGACAACTGCAAGGTCGGCCAGCCGCTGGCCGACGGCAAGTCCGACGCCTCCAAGAAGGACCAGGCCGCATCGACGGCTCGCCGAGGCCGAGCCGCCGCGGTGATCGAGAAGATCGTCTACGCACCCGACCCGCAAGCGCCTCCCGAAGTCCGCGCGTCTCGCGCACCACGTCGTTCACCGTCGGTGGCGCCGAGGGCTACATGACCTCGGGTGCGCACGACGACGGCGAGCTCGGCGAGATCTTCCTCAAGCTCGGCAAGCAGGGCTCCACGCTCGCCGGCGTGATGGACGCGTTCTCGATCGCGGTCTCGATCGGCCTGCAGTACGGCGTCCCGCTGGAGACCTACGTCTCGAAGTTCACCAACCTGCGCTTCGAGCCCGCCGGCCTCACCGACGACCCGGACGTCCGGATGAGCCAGTCGATCATGGACTACATCTTCCGCCGCCTGGCCCTCGACTACCTGCCTTCGAGCAGCGCCAGGCCCTCGGCATCTACTCCGCCGACGAGCGCCAGCGCTACCTCGAGACCGGCTCCTACGAGCCCGCTGGTCGAGCGAGACCGGCTCGGCCTCAGAGGTCGATCGGCGACACGTCGAGGCCACCGACGTCGAGGAGCGGACGTCGAGATCATCGACGTCGTCGACGAGACGCCCGCCGCGCCGGCAGGTCGAGGTCAAGCGAGGCCCACACCTCCGCCGAGCTCCTCGAGAAGATCACCGGCACCGCCGATCGACTCCCCGCTCTGCATGACCTGCGGCACCAAGATGCGCCCCGCCGGCTCCTGCTACGTCTGCGAGGGCTGCGGCAGCACCAGCGGCTGCAGCTGACTGATTCAACAAGCGAGAGCGCCCAAGCTTGAATGCTTGGGTCTCTTCGCATGTGCCCGGCCCGATCTGCCTATTGCGCGACCGCTGTGGCGAGAGCAAAGAAGTCGGTCGGCACTGCGTGGTCGAGCCGCCAGGTGATGGCGATGGGTCGATCGCCGGTGTGGCTCAGGTAGTGGGCGGGGCCGAGGAAGAGGTATGGCGAGGTTCCGAACTCGTCCTTCTGCGCGTGTCGGACAAACAGCAGCACGGTGCTCGTGCCCGTAGATAGCGCTGACCCGTCGGGGACTGCACCGACGTGGTCGACTGCGACTCCCAGTGGAATAGCGTGGGTCAGATCGGGTAGTCCCGGTACATCGTGGTGGGTGAGTAGTCCGCCTCGGACTTCTTCAGGGTGACGAAGAAGGCGTCGATGTTGCGGTCTGACGAGTACCAGACGCCTTCGCGGAAACTGTTGGGCTGACGCGGGAAGTCCAGGGCAGCGAGGATCTCCTCGCGCTGATAGCGGGCGTGCACGCGGAGTGGCAGGTCAGCGTGGGGCCCCGTGAGCGGCATCGAAACGTGCCGGGCCGCTTCGAAGGAGATGTCAACGACCGACGCGATTTCGCGCTCGGGTAGCGACCTCTGCTCGAAGGGCCGACAGCCCTCCCTCGTAGGAGCCGTGGCCACCACCGTCGTACCAGAGCGAGTAGAAGAGCATCCGAGCCAGACGCTGTTCCTCGACCGGGAGGTCGGCGTAGGCAGGGGCGTCGTCCTGGAGCAGGCGTCGATACGCCTCGCGTCGAGCCGGTCGTCCACGTGGGCGAATGCACGCACTCGCTTGAGCAAGCTTCGCTCTCGAGCGACGAGCCCGGCCGGTTGGCAGCCCCGCATCGCGGCGAAGCCGAGTCCATGAGTGAGCTTCCGCGGCGGAGGATGTCGCTGAGTTCCAGGCCGGACTCTTCGAGGAAGCTGTCCAGAGCCGCGATCGCCATACGACCGCAGCTCGGCGACGATCTGCTGCCAGCGGTTGGCGATCTGCGCCCGAATGTTGTCCAGGACGATGGCTTGGGACTGCCGGTCCATGACGATCTGGCACCCCGAGGGCAGGAAGGGAAAGCCCTCCTTGACCTGCCGCTCGATCCCGGCCCGCGTGTCCCCGGTCAGAGCACGCAACTTTGCGTCGAACCGGAACTCCTTGCGATGGAAGCCCACGAAGTCCAGGACCGTCAGGACGGCCTTGTCGCGAGTCCGTCGCAGCCCGCGGCCGAGCTGCTGCAGGAAGACGGTGGCGCTCTCGGTGGGCCGCAGGAAGAGGACGGTGTCGACGTCCGGAACGTCCAGGCCTTCGTTGAAGAGGTCGGCGGCGAAGAGGATGTTGACGCGCTTGGCGCGCAGGTCAGCAAGTGCTCGCTCGCGTTCGCGTGCGGGGAGTCTGACCTGCTGACGGCGAGGGCGGCTACCCCGGCCTCGTCGAAATACCTCGGCCATGTACTCGGCGTGGGCAACGCTCACGCAGAAGCCCAAGGCGCGCATCTCACCGATATCGGAAACCTTGTCGCGGAGCTCCTTCAGCACGATGCGCGAGCGCGCGTCGTTGCCGGTGTAGACGTTTGAGAGTTGATCCTCGTCGTAGCGACCGCGGGACCAGCCGATTGAGCGCAGATCGGTGCCGTCGGCCACGACGAAGTAGTGGAACGGGCAGAGCAGGTCCGCTCCAAGCGCGTCCCACAGCCGCAGCTCTGCCGCCGTCCGGCCGTCGAAGAAGCTCCGTACGTCGGTCCCGTCTGTCCGCTCGGGAGTCGCGGTCAGGCCCAAGCAGTTCCTGCGGCGTGAGGTGATCGAGGATGCGACGGTAGGTCTTCGCCTCCGCATGGTGGAACTCGTCAATCACCACGATGTCGAAGGCGTCGCTCGGGATGTTGGCGACGCCGTACGACGTGAGCGACTGGACGCTGGCGAAGACATGCTGCCAGCGTTCCGGCCGGGCGCCGCCGACGTACAGCTCGCCGAAGTCGCCGTCGCTCAGCACCTCGCGGTAGGTGCGCAGCGACTGCTCGAGAATCTCTCTGCGGTGCGCCACGAACAGAAGACTCGGGCTGCTGGCCCGTCGTTCCCGAGCCGGCGGTAGTCCAGCGCGGCGATCACGGTCTTGCCGGTGCCTGTGGCGGCAACCACCAGGTTGCGGTGCCGATCGTGAAGCACTCGTTCGACCGCGATCGCGTCCAAGATCTCCTGCTGGTAGGGGAAGGGCCGGACCTCCAGGCCAGAGATGGAGATCGTCACCCGGTCGCCCTGGCGCCCGCCCCGCGCAGCGATGAGCGCGTCATCCAGGCGATCCCGATCGCGCTCCGGGTCGTAGACCTCGAATTCGGAGCCGTTCCAATAGGAGTCGAAGGTTGCCTCGAACTTCTGGAGCAGGGCCGGCGTCGTGCTGTGCGACAACCGGACGTTCCACTCCACCCCGTCGAGCAGGGCGCTGGTCGACAGGTTTGACGACCCGACGTAGGCCGTGTCAAAACCCGTGGTTCGCCGGAAGAGCCAGGCCTTTGCGTGCAGACGAGTGCGCGCGGCGTCGTACTGCACCTTGACCTCGGCGCCGAAGTCGCGGACGAGGCGATCCAGGGCCTCGCGCTCGGTGCCCCCGATGTAGGTCGTGGTCACGACGCGCAGAGGGATGCCGGCCTCGCGCGCGCGAGTCGAGCGGCGCCTCGAGAAGTCGGACGCCGCGCCACATGACGAACGCGCAGAGCAGGTCGATCGAGTCTGCAGAGTCGATCTCTGCCTTGAGCTCGCTTGCCAAGGATGGCTCGCCGTGAGCGTTGGTCAGCAGGGCCGCATCGTTGAGCGGAGTCTTGGGCCGTGCGCCCAGGCGGATGACTTGGCCGGGTCCTGCCGTCCGCCTCACGGCGAGCAGTTGGCTCACCGGATCTGTGACGAGGGGTTCATCCGCTGCCGATGAGCTGCACGAGTTGATTCACGAGTGCGAGGCGGCGGTCAGGGTCGCGCTCGGCCTAGCAGGCGCCGCTGGATGGCTGCAGCAAGAAATTGTGACAACACGTGGGATTGATCTGCCGGATCCACCCGGCCGAGCTCCGGCACCAGGTCAACGAGTGCCTCCAGCCGTTGTGCCAGCTCAGTGGTCAACACGGACTCGTAGAGACCCTCTTGCATGCCCGAGCTCCCTCCGCATGGCAGTGGCGAGGGCGGCCCGGGCCTCCGGGCGCACCCTACGGCGGTTCGGAGAAATGGACACGCAAGAGGGGCTGGCGTCTGACCTAGACGAATCCCTCCTCGACCAGGGTGACGCCCTCGTGGGTGACCACGTGGGACTGGCCGGAGCCGCCGACGACGCGGATCCAGCTGGTGACGAAGAGGTAGCCCCGCATCAGTTCGACGTGGAAGCCGCCGTACATGGCGGGCACCGCGAACCAGACGGCCTGGCCAGGGCACTCGTGGAGGACCCCGACGGGCGGGTAGCGGAGGGCCTCGCGCAGCGGTCGCTCGTAGGAGTCGGCGATGCCTTCGGGGAGCTTGAGGCGACCCTCGATCACCGACGCGAGGTTGCGGTCGAGGGCGGCGATGCGGTCGGCGTCGAGCGGTGACGGCGGGGGAGTGAGCAGCTCGAGGAGGCCGACGCGGCTCTGCTCGCGAGCCACGTCGTACGGCGTCCGGCCGTCGCGATCGGGTAGCGAGCGGAGGGCGCCGCGGTGGAGGAGCTCCTCGACGATCGACACGGGCGCGCCGCGCCAGGCGGCCTGGTGGAGCGGGGCGAACCAGGACGCGCCGTCGATGCGCGGCTGGTTGACGTTGACCCAGGCCAGGTCGAGGGTCTCGAAAACCCGGGGCCAGTTGCCCGACTTGGCGGCGTCGGCCAGGCGGTGGCTGCGCTCGACGACCTCGGGCTTGAGCAGCCCGGGGTCTAGTACCCCGGGCCAGGGCAGGCTCTCGGCCATGCTGCGACCGTACTCGGCTGGTCGAGTGCCGGCCTGCTCACCAGGTGGTGATCTCCGGCGTCAGACCCAGCGAGGTCACCCAACGAGACTCACCGAGGGTCACGATCTCCTCGCCGTGCGCGACGAGCAGGTCGAGGACGTCGTCACCGGGTGAGCCGCCAAGTGCAGCAACGACGACCGGGACGTCGGCGGCCCGGACGGTGACCCAGTACTCGTACTCGTCGATGTCCTTCATCGGCGGATCCAGGTCCTGACCCTCGAACACGAGGTCACCGGCGTCGGTGAGGACGACGTCGACGTGCAGGCGCTCGCGGGCGTAGAGAGTCAGGCGGCGGGCCATGTCGCATGGTCTCAAGCGGCGTCGCCGCCGAGCAGCTCGTCCATGGGTACGGCGACCAGGTCGGCGTCGCAGGCACGGTGGACGACCTCGCACGCGGCGCCGGCGCGGCGGGCGGCGTCGTACAGAGCGTTGGCCCAGGCCAGGTCGTTGGCGGTCAGTCCGCCCGGACCGGGCCGGGAGCGGAGGAAGGCGAAGCGTTGGCCGGGCACGTCGAGGTGGCGGAGGACCTGGGCGAGGCCGTCGATCATCTGGTCCTCGGGCGGCTCGACGGCGTGGGTGATCTCGGTGATCTGGGGGACGGCCCGGTCGTCGTCGGCGATCACCAGCATCCAGACGCTGTGGCCGCCGAACCCGAACGGGCCCATCAGAGTCCGCCAGGTCTCCTCGAGCTGGGCCTGGGTGCGGATGACGGGCTGGAAGGGTGGGCGTGAGTTCGTCATGGTCCGAGCCTCACCCGATCCGGGCGACGGCGCGAACGGCTATCCACAGGGTCGGCTAGACGAAGCCGTGGCGGGCCAGCGGCGCGATCAGCTCGCGCTCCTCGTACGCCAGATGCGAGAGCAGCGTGTCGGTCAGCAAGTCGAGGGCGCGCTGCAGCTCGGCGAGGGCCTCGGCGGCCGGGGCGCCGTACGGCTCCGAGCCGACCAGGCCGACGAGCGCGTCGTCGACCTGCTCGAGCACGTCGGCGATCACGTGGTGCTCCTGCTCGAGCCGGTCGAGGACGGCGCCGAGGTCTGGCTCGCTGCGCCGCAGGTGCGTGAACACGCTGCGGTCCTCCAGCGTGTGATGTCCGGTGACGATGCGGCAGTAGGACTCGCAGAAGGCGCCGAGCGTCCAGTTGTTCTGGCGCATCGCCATCGTGTTGATCACCGAGCGCGCGGCGCCGACGCCGATCGCGCCGCGGCGGACCTGGTCGACGACGTCGCGGACCTGGGCCAGCTCGTCGCGCAGGTGGTTGTGGATGTCGAGCAGGTGTTGGGGGACGGCCTGGTTGTGGGGCTCGTACGACGCGTCGACCGGGCCGGCGTACGTCGGGCGGTCGGCTTCGACCCACGGCAGCTCCGCCGACAATCGCCTGCCGGTGTCGGGGGTGGGGCGGGGAAGTGTGTGCTCGGGTTGGGTCTCGACACCGCTCGCTGCGCTCGCGGGCTCGACCACCGAAGGGGGCGTGACCGAAGGAGTATCGCCGCGAGTGCGGGCGGCGTCGACCAGGTCCCGCACGGCGGGGGCGACCTCGAGGGCGAAGCGGCTGATCTCGTCGGCGTCGTCGGACCCGAGGATGAAGGTGCTCACGCCGTGGTCGAGGGCGAGCCCGGCGAGCCGTTCGGCCTGCGCCGACGACGGCCCCTGCATCACGGCGTGGCCGGCGAAGACGTTGAGCATCCGGCGGACGGCCTGCGGACTGCGGCCCGCCTTGACCGCCGCCTCGTCGATCACCGAGTTCATCCGAGGTAGGTCGGACGGCTCGACCCTGCCGAGGCTCGGCAGCCAGCCATCGGCGAGCCGGCCGGTCAGTCGGAGCATCCGCGGCTTCAGGGCGCCGATCCAGATCCCGGGGTCGTGCACCGGCTGCGGTCCGGCGTGCAGGCCCTTGATGCGGTAGTGCTCGCCGTCGATGTCGACGGTGCGGTTGCCGTCGCGGCCCCAGACGGCGCGGATGACCGTGATGGCCTCCTCGAGCGCCTCGACCGCTTCTCCCGGCGAAAGTCGCGAGCCCCCGGCGGCCACGATGGCGTCCCAGAACGCGCCGGCGCCCAGGCCGAGCTCGGCCCGGCCGTCGCTCAGGATGTCGAGGGTCGCCACCGAGCGGGCGAGCACGACGGGCTGGCGCAGCGGCAGGTTGGCCACGTTGGGCGCCACCCGGACCGCGCTGGTGCGCGCCGCGATGGTGGACAACAGCGTCCAGGTGTCGAGGTGCTTGGCCTGGTAGGGGTGGTCCTGCACGGTGACCAGGTCGAGGCCGAGGACGTCGGCGAGCTGGGCCAGCTCGAGGGTGCGAGCCGCGTCGGCCGCGTCGGGGGAGAGGAAGACGCCGAACTCCAGGTCGTGGCCGTAGTCCGTCACCGGTTCAGCCTAGAAGCGCGCTGGTGGCGCAGTCCGGCGCGGTCCTACCCCAGGGCCCCTTGGCCACCGGTCTGGACCGCTTCGGTGACCCTTCCTGCAGCACCACCGGGGGCTTACCATGGAGGAACGCGTTCCGGGGGGAAATGGGGATTTGGCTGTGGCCGAGACCAAGCAGATCATCGACCACGTCGCTCGTGTGACGGGGGTGCCATCTCACTACGCCGAGACCTTCGTGTCGGTGCTCCACGACATCGTGGAAGAGCTCATCACCGACGACATCGTCGTCGCCGCGCCACCGCTGATGGTGGGTCGCGTGGGGTGTCCGGTCCTCGACCGGCTGCTGATGCTCATGCAGGACGGGCGCTGGAACCTGCCCGACAGCCTCGACGTCTCCGACCAGGAGCTCGCCCTCGCCTTGCGGCTGCCGCCGGAGGTCCTCGAGGCCTACCCTGTCGTCGGTCGCTTCGGCCTGCTGGCCAGATGCCTCGACCGGCTCGCCGTGCCGGACGACCAGTCCGAGACGCACCTGCGGATGCTCGACGTGTGGCTCTCGACGTACGCCGATCAGGGGTCCGGGCCGCGCCCGTTCGAGGTGCTGCCCACGGGCAGCAGAGATTCCTTCCGTGGCTGGCTGATCGACCGCCTCGACTGGCTCGCTCGCTACGGCTTCCCAGTAGCGCTTGCTGAGATCCTCGACGACGACATCGACGGTCGGGCGCACACATTCTCCGACGGCCGAAGCCCCGACCTGGTCGCCAGGGCCACCGACGACGGTGATGTGATCCGCAAGGGCGACTGGCTGATCATCTCCTACAAGGTCACCGCGGTGGGCCACGCTGCCGGAGACGAGCTGGCGGTCTACGTCGACTGGCTGCGCGCCGAGCTCGGCACTCCCAACGTCCACGGTCTGTTGATCGCCGACGGAGCGAGCCTGCTCGTCGAGCGGGGCCTGCGCGAGCGCAACTTCGGCTACATCTCGCTGTCGGCTCTCGGCTACCGCAAGTGGATCCGTAGCCACACCCGCGTCAGCGTGCAAGGCGACCCCGACGCGACCGCCATCGGCTACCCGTCCACGATCCGACCCGGCTCGATGGCGGCACTCGCCGGCTAGTGAAACCTCCGGGACCCGCGCTCCGCCCGCCCCCACAGCTGGCGGAGCGTGTGGTGTCCGGACGCTGACTTCGCGCGATCTCGCCCGCACCTGGGTCGCGCGGGGCACACTGATGCCCTGGTCACCGGCCCCCCGCGGGGACCACTACCGGGCTGTCGCGCGACTCGCCCGGGGGCCAGGCAACGAGTCAGGAAGGCTCACCAGTGCCGAGGACCCGGGTGTGGGGCGCCGCCGCGCTCTCCATGGTGGCCGCGCATGTGCGTCGTACCCGCGATCCTGACGCCCGCGTCCGGAGCCGGGACCTCCGCGGACGTCGTCGCGCCGGCGCAACAGAAGCCCAAGACCCTGCTGCTGCGGGCCAAGCCCATCCCGCTGTCCGCACCCGAGATCGCGAACCCGATGCGCGGCCAGTACGAGTGGCTCGGCGCGGCGGCCCAGCCGCGGGCGTGGCCCGTGCGCGACGTCTACTACCGCGACCAGGTCGCCTGGAAGCGGATCGAGCCGTCGCCCGGCGTCTACGACTTCTCCTGGTTCGACAAGGGCCTGGCCCGTGCGCACGAGCTCAACGGCCGCTTCGGCTTCCGCGTGATGGCGTGGTGTCCGGGCTGCTGGCTCGACGCCACCCCCTCGTGGCTGCCGCGCCAGCCCGGCACCGACATCCCCGACTGGGACAACCCGGCCTTCCTCGCTGCGTGGGAGCGGCTGATGACCGCGATCGGGGACCGGTACGCCGCCGACCCGGCGCTCGGCTGGGTCGACGTCGGTGGCTACGGCGCCTGGGGCGAGTTCCACAACGGCGGCCAGGGCAGCGAGATCGCCACCCCGAACGCCGTCCGGCTGATGCGCGCCGTGCTCGACCACTTCCCGGCACAGCACGTCATCCTCAACGCGATGGTGCCCCGCTACGTGGACGCCGCGGTGGCGCTGAGCCCCCGGATCGGGCTGCGGGTCGACTGCCTCGGCGAGGTCGACATGTTCTCGATCATCCCCACGGCGGGGGCCGCGATCCAGGACCGTTGGAAGACCGCGCCGGTGCTCAGCGAGTGGTGCAACACCCCGGCCACCAGCACGACCCGCGGCGCCGACCAGGTGCGCCAGTTCCACATCAGCCAGATCGGCAGCGCCGGCGGCTCGGTGGCCGCGGCGATCGAGACCGACCCCGCGGCGATGGCAGCCTTCGTCGACGCGGCCAAGAGCAGCGGCTATCGCTACGTCCTCGCCTCCATGCGAGTGCCGCGCAAGCTGCCGGGCAACGGCAAGTTCAAGCTCGTCTCGCAGTGGCGCAACGACGGCTCCGCGCCGACGTACGACGGCTGGCGGGTCAGCCTCCAGTTGCGCAAGCGCGGTCAGGTCGTCCGCACCACCGACCTGGGCATCGACCTGCGCAGGGTTCTTCCCGGCACCACCTCCATGAGCCGCTCGGTCGCCCTCGGGTCGCTGGCTCCGGGCCGCTACTCGCTATGGGTCACGGTCACCGACCCGACCGGCTATCTCGCCCCGATGGCCCTGGCCATCAACGGTCGCAAGGGCGACGGCGCCTACCAGATCGGCAAGGTCCGGGTCGCGAACCACTGACGCGGCCCCTTGGTTTCGTGACGGGCGCCAGCGCGTCCTCCTCAACCAGCGGGCTGGGAGACTGGAGTAGTGCGTCGTCGCCTGCCCCTGCTCGTGCCTCTGGTGGCCGCGGGTCTGATCGTGCCCGTGACCGCCGCCCGCAGGCTGCGCCGCTCGCTCGGCGCCAACACGGTCACGGTGGACGCCGTGCGTACGGCGCCGTGGCGCGACGGTCGCTTCGCCAACCGGATGCCGATGACCGTCGTCGAGCAGACGGGCTCGATCGCGATCGACATGGCCCGCCGCGACGGCAGCGGCCGCCCCACCCGGCCGGTGCCGCTGGTGCGGCCCGAGCTGCCGGCGCAAGCCGCCGAGCTGGCCGTCACCTGGCTGGGCCACGCCACCACACTGCTCGAGATCGGCGGCCACTGGGTGCTCACCGACCCGGTGTGGAGCGAGCGCTGCTCGCCGTCGGCGACGGTGGGCCCGCGGCGTACGCATCCCGTGCCGCTGGCGATCGCCGACCTGCCGCGGCTCGCCGCCATCGTGATCTCGCACGACCATTACGACCACCTCGACACCGCGACGGTCGACGCGCTGACGGCGACCCAGGACGCGCCCTGGGTGGTGCCGCTGGGCGTCGGCTCCCACCTGCGCCGGTGGGGGGTGCCGGCGCACCGGATCGTCGAGCTCGACTGGGACACCACCCACACCCTCGAGGGCACTCTCAGCAGCGGGGCCGGCGAGCTGTCGTTGACCTGCACCGAGGCCCGGCACTTCTCCGGCCGGGCGCTCACCAACAATCGCACTCTGTGGGCGTCGTGGGTGCTGGCCGCGGGTGAGACCAGGGTCTACTTCGGCGGCGACACCGGATACACCGAAGAGCTCGCCGCGATCGGTCGGCGGCATGGCCCCTTCGACGTGTCGCTGCTGCCGATCGGGGCGTACGACGCCCGCTGGCCCGACGTGCACCTAGACCCCGAGCAGGCTGTCCAGGTGCACGGGGAGATGGGCGGGTCCGGTGTGTTGGTGCCGATCCACTGGGCCACCTTCGACCTGGCGTTCCACGCGTGGGCCGAGCCGCCCGAGCGGCTGGTCGTGTCGGCCCGTGCGGCCGGTGTCGACGTGGCCGTGCCGCGGCCGGGCGAGCGCTTCGAACCGCATGTTGAGCGCCCCGTCGATCCGTGGTGGCGGATCGCCCGCTGAGGGCCCGCCCAGGCACTAGCCTGACCGCGTGTTCGACGGTGACCCGCAGGCGCGAGCCAAGGACCGCGACCGCGACCGGGCGGTCTATGTCATCGCGGCCGCGCATCGCAACGGCCAGATCAGCCAGCAGGACCACGACCTGCGTGTCGAGCGGGTGCGCTCCTCGACGACGGTGGGCGAGCTCGAAGGGCTGGTCCGCGACATCGCCACTGCACCGGCCCCGCTGCCGCCGACCGCGGTGGTCCCGCCGGTGGTCTCGACAGGTTCGACCGGCGTCGGGTCGGTGCCTGCCGACCTCTACGGCCCGGCGCCGGGCGCCAAGACGCACACCGCCGCCGGCACCAAGTCCATCCCAGCGTCGACGAAGTCCGCCCGCAAGGTCTTCGTCGGCTGCATGGTGATGGGGTTGGTCTTCGTGCTCGCGCCGATCGTCTTCGGCATCGTCTTGTTCGCCTCCACGGCCGGTGGCGGCGGGTCCGAGGTCGTTGACACAGACCCGATCCCGGCGGGGCCGCCCTTCGAGCTGACCGCCGCAGGCTTGCGGGACTTCGTGACGGCGTACGACGAGACGTTCGACGGCACCGAGACGGTGCGGGCGGTCTTCTACGACGCCGGGTACGTCGTCTCCTGGGTGCCGGCCGGCGACGACAAGGTGGCGCTCTGGAACTACCTCGACGGCGCGTTCGACCAGCTCGGCGACCCGATGGAGGACACCCAGGAAACGGCCCCCGTCGACCTCGCCGACCTGCGGCCGGCCAAGGTGATGATGCTGGTGCGGACGGCGCAGCAGACCCTGGGCGTGCCTGACGCCACGTCGACCTACGTGATCTTCGACCGGGGAGTCTTCAGCGGTGGGCCGCAGCTCGCGGTCTACGTCAGCAACGACGACGGTGACTCCGGCTATCTGCAGGCCGACCTCGACGGCACCATCCTGCAGACGTCGAAGGCCGCCTAGGTCCTGACAACGGAGCGGTAGATCTCCAGCGTCTGCTCGGCGATCGACCCCCAGCTGAACGCGTCGATCGCCCGCTGCCGGCCCGCCTGTCCCATCGCCCGGGCCCGGTCGGGATCGGTGACGACCTCGGTCAGCGCGGCGGCGAAGTCGGCCACGTACTGATCGGGGTCCAGCGGCGTGCCCGTGCCGTCGGTGGCCTGCTTGATCGGCACCAGGCGGCCCGTCTCCCCGTCGACGACGACCTCGGGGATGCCGCCGGTCGCGGTGGCGACCACGGCCGTCTCGCAGGCCATCGCCTCGAGGTTGACGATGCCGAGCGGCTCATAGATCGACGGACACGCGAAGACGGTGGCCGCCGAGAGCAGCGCGACGACGTCGGGGCGCGGCAGCATCTCGCGAATCCAGACGACGCCCGTGCGGGTCCGCGACAGCTCCTCGACCAGGCCCACCACTTCGGCCTCGATCTCAGGAGTGTCCGGCGCCCCGGCGCACAGCACGATCTGCACGTCGGGCGGCAGCCGGGCCACCGAGCGCAGGAAGTAGGGGAGCCCCTTCTGGCGGGTGATCCGGCCGACGAAGATCACCGAGGGACGGTCGGGGTCGAGGCCGAGCTCGCGGACGCGGTCGGGGTTGTCGACGCGGGCCCAGTCGTCGGTGTCGATGCCGTTGTGCACGACCTTGACCTTGTCGGGGTCGATGTCGGGGTAGGACGCGATCACGTCGTCACGCATGGCCGCCGACACCGCGATCACTGCGGACGCGGCGAGATAGGAGGTCTTCTCCACCCACGACGACACGGCGTAGCCGCCACCGAGCTGCTCGGCCTTCCACGGCCGCAGGGGTTCGAGCGAGTGGGCGGTGATGACGTGCGGGACGCCGTAGAGCAGACCCGCGACGTGGCCGGCGAAGTTGGCGTACCAGGTGTGGGAGTGCACGAGGTCGGTGCCCTCGCAGCCCGGCACGATCCTGAGGTCGACGCCCATCGTCTTGATGGCGCCGTTGGCACCCGCTAGCTCGGGCAGGTCGTCGTACGCCGCGGTGAGGCGTTCGTCGCGTAGCTCACCGAAGGCGTGCACCCGGGTCTCGAGCCCGTCGATGGCGCGCAGGGCCCGGACCAGCTCGGCGACATGCACCCCCGCGCCGCCGTAGACCTCGGGCGGGTACTCCTTGCTCACGACGTCGACGCGCACACCCGCGAAACTACCCCTCCCGGCATGGCTCCCGCACCGGCTACGTTGACCACCATGGCCGACCGACAACGCAGGAACGTGCTCGCGATCGTGCTGGCCGGCGGGGAGGGCAAGCGACTGATGCCGCTGACCGCCGACCGGGCCAAGCCGGCGGTGCCGTTTGCCGGCATCTATCGGCTCATCGACTTCGCGCTCTCCAACGTCGTGAACTCCGGCTATCTCAAGATCGTCGTGCTCACGCAGTACAAGTCCCACAGCCTCGACCGGCACGTCACGCAGACCTGGCGGATGTCGACGATGCTCGGCAACCACGTCACCCCGGTGCCGGCGCAGCAGCGGGTCGGCAAGCACTGGTACCTCGGCAGCGCCGACGCGATCTTCCAGTCCCTCAACCTGCTCACCGACGAGCGGCCCGACATCGTCGTGGTCGTCGGCGCCGACCACGTCTACCGCATGGACTTCTCCCAGATGGTCGACCAGCACGTCGACTCGGGCGCGGCCTGCACGGTGGCCGCGATCCGGCAGCCGATCTCGATGGCCGACCAGTTCGGCGTCATCGACGTGCACCCCCACGACCCCAACTCGATCCGGGAGTTCCTGGAGAAGCCGAAGAACCCCGAGGGCCTGCCCGACAGCCCGCACGAGGTGCTGGCTTCGATGGGCAACTACGTCTTCGACGCCGATGCCCTCATCGACTCGGTCACCAGCGACGCCACGCTGCACGGCTCCAAGCACGACATGGGCGGCGACATCGTGCCGGCGTTCGTCGGCAAGGGTGCGGCGGGCGTCTATGACTTCAAGGACAACAACGTGCCGGGCTCGACCGACCGCGACCGCGGCTACTGGCGCGACGTCGGGACGATGTCGTCCTACTACGCCGCCCACATGGACGTCGTCTCGCCGCTGCCGATCTTCAACCTCTACAACTTCGAGTGGCCGATCTACACGTCGTACGGGCCCCAACCGCCGGTCAAGGTCGGACAAGGAGCCGAGGGGCAGCCCTCGCGCACCGACGAGACGCTGCTCTCGCCCGGCGTCGTCATCACCGGGGGCACCGTCAGCCGGTCGGTGCTCTCACCCGCCTGCTACGTCGACAACGGCGCGATCGTCTCCGACTCCGTGCTCCTGCACGGCGTCCACGTCGGCGCCGGCGCCGTGGTGCGCAACGCGATCATCGACAAGTCGGTCGACATCCCGCCCGGCACCAGGATCGGGGCCGACCACGACGAGGACAGGAGACGCGGCTTCATGGTCGAGGACGGGCTGACCATCCTGGGCAAGGGCCAGCACGTCCCGAACTGACGGAACGCCGACCGGCTCGCTACCGTCCTATGAGCATGAAGCGACTTCTCGGATCCCTCCTGCTCGCTCCGCTGCTGGTGCTCACGGCCTGCAGTGGTGACGACGCGTCCGACGTGGCCAGTGACCCGGCCGGGTCGACCTCGTCGTCCGCGACGTCGACCCCGTCGACCCCGTCCGACTCACCGACCGGGAAACCGACCGACGGGGGCGTGGAGTTCGACGAGATCGCGATCTTGTCGCAGACCGCCGCTGGAGGACAGACGTCGACGACGGCCGTCGAGCTCAGTGACCAGGCGCAGATGGACGCCTTCGTCAATCAGTTCGAGCACCCAGGGTTCGGTGAGCAGATCGCTGAGAAGGTCGCCGCCACCACGGTCCCCGAGGGCCAGGTCCTCATCGGCGCGGTCGTCTCGATCGGCTGCGACGTGCCGCCCGGCGTGGAGGTCACCGGCGAGCCCGGCTCGTGGACCATCACGCCGCTCAAGGTGGCCGACCCGCTGCCCGAGTGCCTGGCCCCGGTCACCAGCGTCGCGATCGTCGCCGTGCCTGCCGCCTGACTAGACGTTTAGTTACCGGCCGGGTGTCGCTGCGGGTGGGGTGTAGGTCACCTCGAGGCCGTTGGCGACGTGGCGCTCGAACCCGTCGGAGGGTGAGTTGCGCATGCCGATCTGACCCACGGGGTCGAGGGCCAGCATGGTGGAGGAGCCGCCGCCGTCGAGGTTGAGCGCGTCGTCGACGCCCAGCGCGGTCATCAGGTTCGCCAGCTCGACCATGGTGTAGCCGCGACTGAACGACTGGCGGCCGTCGACCACCAGCATCAGCACCTGGCCGGTGTCGCGGTCGATCCCCACTGCGGTGCGCGGGTGCATCTCGCGGTCGTCGACCACGCGTCGTACGCCGTGCAGCAGCAGTACCTTGTTGCCCGAGATCGCCACCTCGGGGTTCCCGCGGAGCGACCACGTGACGCGGGCCTTCTCGCCCTTCTTCAGCGCGCCGAGGGAGTCGGCGCCGGTGCCCCGGCCGATCAGCACCAGCCCTCGGATCTTCTCGCCGTAGGTCAGCGTGGGCTTGTTGGAGACGACACGGTTGTTCCGGATCACGACCTGTCGGACGTCCTCACGCTGGTCGTCGACGACGCGGTAACCGGCAGTCAGACCCCAGCGGTAGTCGTAGACGCCGATCCGGCCGTCGAAGATCGTGGGCGAGTTGTAGTGGAGGATCTTCATCCACGGCTCCTGGACGACCTTGGCCGTCATCGGGAGGTTGGCGATCGTCGGGACGCCGTTCTTGATCAGGAAGGCGCGGTTCCAGCCGTACTTGCGGGCATGCAGCAGGCCGCGCTGGCGGTCGACGCCCAGGCCCAGCGGCGCGCCGGTGTCGCCGATGTCGTAGAAGTCGCCGTTGATCCCGGCGATTGCGCCGTCACGGGCGATCATCCGGCGCACGGTCTCACGGTTTCGCACGGACTTGGCGCTTGCGTAGTCGATGGCCAGGCCGGGTACGCCCGGGTCGATCGTCAGCAGGGAGGCGCGGATCGGCCCGCGCGCGTCGACCTGGTCCCACTGGCGGAACGTCACGCCGGGAGCCACCGTCCAGGTGACGTCGGAGGTGATGGTCGCGGGCTTCTGCAGGAAGCGGGGGACGTACGGCGCGATCTTGCCGCGTACGCCGTCCGAGGTCTGCGGCCCCGACTGTCGCGGCCGCTTGTCCGCACCGCCCGAGGCGCCCCCGGGGTCCGCTCCCGCGAACGACGTGGTGGCCGGCACAGCCAGGGCACACGCGGTGAGGACGGCCAGCAGTCCGAGGGGAGAACGCATGCTCGCCAGGTTAAGCGTCAGCTGGTGAGGGCCAAACTCGCCGCCTCGATGGCGGCGGGGGAGAGCACGTGCTCGATGGCCATCACGGAGGCGCCGAGCACACCCGCCTCGCCGCCTGCGCGAGACGGCACGATCCGCAGGTGCTCGGTCGCGAGCGGCAGGGACCGGTGATAGACGGTCTCGCGGATGCCGGCCAGCAGGTGTTCGCCGGCCTGGGCCATCTGCCCGCCGATCACCACCACCGATGGGTTGATGAGGTTGACCATCGCAGCGACCACGTCGCCGATGTCTCGGCCTGCCTGCCGGACCGCCGTGATCGCGAGGGCGTCGCCGGCGCGCACGAGGTCGACGACGTCCTGGCCGTCGTGGGCCGTGCCGCCGTCCGCGCGGATCTTGGCTGCCAGAGCCGGCCCCGCTGCCACGGCCTCCAGGCAGCCGGTGTTGCCACAACGACACGTCACGTCCTCGGCGCCGATCACGCGCACGTGTCCGAGGTCGCCGGCGACGCCGGTGGCGCCGCGTTGCAGCCGGCCGCCCGAGATGATGCCGGAGCCGATGCCGGTCGCGACCTTGACCAGCACCAGGTCGTCGACGTCGGGCTGGTGCGCCTGCTGCTCGCCCAGGGCCATGATGTTGACGTCGTTGTCGACGAGGACGGGCACGGCGTACTCGCGCTGCAGCCGCCCCGGGACGTCGTACTTGTCCCAGCCCGGCATGATCGGCGGGCTGATCGGCCGGCCGGTCGCGTGCTCCACCGGGCCGGGCAGGCCCAGGCCGATCGCGGCGAGGTGCTTGAGCGGCCGGTGCTGCGCCTTGAGCAGTGCGCGCACGGTCGAGGACACCCAACCGAGCACCACTTCAGGGCCTTCGGCCACGTCGAGGCTCGTCTCGACCTCGCCGAGGATCTCACCAGAGAGGTCGGCCAGGGCGGCGCGCACGTGGGTCGCGCCGACGTCGACGCCGACCACGACCCTGGCGGCCGGGTTGAGCGCGAACAGCGCGGGCGGGCGGCCGCCCGTCGACCGAGCGCCCCCGAACGGCGCCACCAGCTCCAGGCGCATCAGTACGTCGATCCGGGCGGCGATGGTCGATCGGGCCAGGCCGGTGGCGTCGGCGAGCTCGGCGCGCGTCCACGGTCGGCCGTCGCGCAGCAGCTCGAAGATGTCGCCCGCGTGCACAGCGAGCAGTGAAGCATCATCGGCTTTCGCCGTCTAGGCATCGACTTTTGTTTGCCTCTCGACAGAAGTGGGTGACCCGTGCCACAGTGACGCCGTGCCGCTCGACGACGCCCCAGATCACGACACCGGGGCCCCTGCCCCCGTGCTCGTGGCCACGGGGATGACCAAGAGCTTCCTCGGCAACACCGTGCTCGCCGATGTCGACGTGGTGCTTCGGCCGGGCGAGGTGCACGGCCTGGTGGGCGAGAACGGCGCGGGCAAGTCGACGCTGATGAAGCTGCTCGCCGGCGTCTACCAGCCCGACAGCGGCACCGTGGAGCTCGACGGCAACGAGGTGAGCTTCGGTCACCCGGTGCAGGCGCAGCGGGCCGGCATCTCGACGGTGTTCCAGGAGTTCAACCTGCTGCCCGAGCGCACCATCGCCGAGAACGTCTACCTGGGTCGCGAGCCGCGCCGCCTCGGGCTGGTCGACACCGGACGGATGCAGCGCGACACCGCCGAGCTGCTCGCCGGGCTCGGCATCACCCACCTCAAGCCCGGCACGCTCGTGCGGCAGCTCTCGGTTGCCGAGCAGCAGGTCGTCGAGATCGCCAAGGCCGTCAGCTTCGACGCCAAGGTCATCCAGATGGACGAGCCGACGGCGTCGCTGGCCGACCACGAGGTCGAGCTCCTCTACTCGATCATCGAGCGGCTGACCGGCCGGGGCGTCGCGATCCTCTACGTCTCCCACCGGCTCAAGGAGATCTTCGACCTCTGCCAGACGATCACGATCCTCAAGGACGGCCGCCAGGTCAGCAGCGGGCCGGCCAGCGAGCTGACCGAGGCCTCGCTGGTGCGGCAGATGGTCGGCCGGTCGCTGACGTCGTACTTCCCCGACAAGATCCCGGGCACCGAGGTCGGCGAGGTCCGGCTGACTCTCGAGGGCGTCGGAAACCCGTACGTCGACGGCGTGGACCTGACCGTGCGCGCCGGCGAGATCGTCGGCCTGGCCGGGCTCCAGGGTTCCGGCCGCACCGAGCTCGTCGAGGCCGTCTTCGGCGTGCACCCGTTCGACCGCGGCACGATGGCGCTCGACGGCAAGACCGTCACCGTGCGCAGCCCGCGCCAGGGCGTCCGCCGCCGGCTCGCGCTGGTCACCGAGGACCGCAAGGCCAAGGGCCTCGCCCTCAACCAGTCGATCCTCGACAACGCCCTCGGCGTGGTCCGCGCCGTGCTGCCGTCCCGGACCGGCGTCGCCCGCCGCGAGCTGCCCGGCGTGCTGTCGAGCCTCGAGGTCTCGGCGCGCGGGCTCGACCAAGAGGTCCAGTTCCTCTCCGGCGGCAACCAGCAGAAGGTCGTGCTCGCGCGCTGGCTGAGCATCGCCCCGCGCGTGGTGCTGATGGACGAGCCCACGCGTGGCATCGACGTCGGCGCCAAGCACGCGGTCTACGAGCTGATGCGCAAGCTCGCTGCCGACGGCGTCGCGATCCTGATGGTCTCCAGCGAGCTGCCCGAGGTGATCGGTATGTCCGACCGCATCCTCGTGATGCGTGACGGCGTGCTGGCCGGCGAGCTGCCCGCGGGCGCGACCGAGGAGCAGGTGCTCGGGCTCGCCACCGGCGCTGCGGAGGACGTCGCATGAGCACCGCGACCACCACCTCGCGCACGCAGGGCGCCGGCCGCAGTCGTCGGCGTACGGCAGCCCTCACCTCGACCCAGCTCGTCTACGTCGTGCTCGCCCTGATCGTGGTGGTCTCGGCGGTGCTCACGCTGACCAAGGACCGCAACTTCTTCAGCCAGGGCAACCTCTGGACGATCTTCACCACGATGACGGTCCTCGGCTTCATCTCCATCGGGCAGACGCTGGTGATCCTGGCCGGCAGTCTCGACCTCTCGGTGCCCTACGTCGCGAGTCTGACCACCCTGGTCGCCGGCGGGATCATGGCCGGCGACGACGCCAACATGGTGCGCGGCGTGCTCACGGCGCTGGCGGTCGCCGCCCTGGTCGGGCTGGCCAGCGGGCTGATCGTCACCGTGCTCGACGTGCATGGCTTCATCGCCACCCTCGGCGTCGGGCTGATCATCAGCGGCTATCTCGCGTCCAACTACCAAGGCAGCACCGGCCAGGCGGCCGACGACCTCCAGTTCTTCGGCGTCACCGGTCTCGGCGTGATGCCGTACGCCGCGATGTTCATGTTCGCCGCCGCCGCGATCGTCTGGGCCGCGCTGCGCTGGACCCGCTGGGGTCACCACCTGTACGCCGTCGGCGGCAACCGCGCCGTCTCCCGGATGTCCGGCCTGCACACGGCGTACCCCGTCATCGTCGCCCACGTGCTGTGCGCAGTGTTCGCTGGGCTCGCCGGGCTCACGCTGCTGTCCCGGACCGGGATCGGCAGCCCCACCATCGGCAGCCAGGGCCGCTACGACCTGCTCTCGATCGCGGCGGTCGTGCTCGGCGGCACCCTGCTTGCCGGCGGCAAGGGCAGCGTCGTCGGCACCATCGGCGGCGTCGCGATCTTCGCCGTGCTCGACAACGTGATGGCCGTGATGGGGGTCAACCCGTTCCTCAAGGACGTCGTCCGTGGCCTGATCATCGTGCTCGCCGTGGCCGTCTATGCCCGCCGCAGCATCGTCCGCAGGCCCGCTCGCTTCGGCCACGCCTCCGCCCTCGGCTCCGTGTTGAAGGAGGACGGATGACCTCACCCCACGAAACCGCTCGTCTCCCCCGCTCCGCTCCTCCGACTCACGCTTCCGCGGGGACCCCGAAATGACGACCACCACCGCCGTCCCGCGCGCCATCCCGCTCCACCAGGGCACCGTCGCCCAGCGCGCCCTCCGCGCGGCCGTCACGCCCGGTGGAGCGGTGTTCGTGCTCGTCGCGGTCCTGCTCGTCGCCGTGATCTGGTCCAACCCCAACTTCGGGGATCCCGGCTTCCTGATCCGCTTCGTCGGTCGCACGGCGCCGCTGGCGATCGCGGCGATCGGGCAGTACTACGTCATCGTCTCGGGCGAGTTCGACCTGTCGATGGGCGCCGTGATCGCCACCCAGGTGGTGATGGCCGGCAACCTCATCGGCCAGGACGAGGGCCGCATCCTGCCGGTGATGGCTCTGATGATCGGTGTCGGGGCCCTCATCGGCTTCCTCAACGGCGTCGGTACGACGCTGCTCAAGGTGCCCAGCTTCATCGTCACGCTCGGCATGTTCCTGGCCCTCGGTGGCCTGGTGAAGTACCTGACCGGCGGTGCGGCCACGGGCAACCCCGTGGACAAGTTCCGCCAGATCGGCCGCGGCGGCATCACGGACGTGCCCGTGGTCGAGGTGATCCCGTACTCCGTCATCATTCTGGTCGTCGTCGCCGTGCTCGGCGCGCTGCTGATGCGGTCGTCGTACGGGCGCACGCTGCTCGCTGTCGGCGACAACCCGGAGGCGGCGACGTTCGCCGGCACCTCGGTCTGGTGGACCAAGACCTGGGCGTTCATGCTCTCGTCGCTGTCGGCCACGATCGCGGGCATCCTGCTGGTCGGGTACGCCGGTGTGCACCCCTCGGTCGGTCAGGGCTACGAGTTCCAGGCCATCACCGCGGTGGTGCTCGGCGGCGTCGTCCTGGGCGGCGGTCGCGGCTGGGTGCTCTCGGCAGCGGCCGGCGCCTTCGCCCTCGAGCTGCTGCTGGCGCTGCTCACCTTCCAGGACGTCGAGTCGACGTGGCGCAACACCGTGCAGGGAATCATCATCATCCTCGCCGTGGCCGCGTCGGCCCGCGCCTGGACTCTCGGGCGCCGCCCCACTTCTTCCCCCGCCTTACCCACCGCACCCGCGGTGGACAACACTGCCCCGCCGCCGACGCGGTCGGGCACCGACACAGGAGAACACTGATGCGCCGAAAGTCCATCCGAGGCCGGGCCCCAGCGATGCTGGGCGCGGCCGCTCTCTTGCTGGCGGTGCTGACCGCCTGCAGCGAGACGTCAGACCCGTCTGCCGACGACCCGGCCGACGAGGCCACGAGCGAGACCACCGCCGCCGAGGAGGAGACCGAGAGCGGCGAGGAGACCGAGTGGTTCGACCAGGCCCTCTTCGACGAGCAGGACGAGCAGCGCTCGGCGACCTTCGAAGGTGACCCGGAGGAGCCCTACCTGCAGTACATCGACGGCGACATGACCGACACGTCGGGGTACAAGTCCGACGGTGCCAAGAAGGTCTGCTTCGCCAACGCCTCGATCTCCAACCCGTGGCGGCAGACCGGCTGGATCACCATGAACCAGCAGCTGCAGGTGCTCCAGGACGAGGGCGTCATCTCCGAGATGGAGACCCGCGACGCCGAGGACGACGACAACACCCAGATCTCCGACATCGACTACTTCATCTCCGAGGGCAAGTGCGACGCCTTCGTCATCTCGCCCAACTCCACGGCCGCGATGACGCCGGCCGTCGAGCGCGCGTGCGACACGGGCAAGCCGGTGATCGTCTTCGACCGCGGCGTGCAGACCGACTGCGCCACGACGTTCATCCACCCGATCGGTGGTTTCGCGTGGGGCATCGACACTGCCGAGTTCCTCATCGACAACCTGGAGGAAGGCGACAAGGTCGTCGCGCTGCGGATCCTGCCGGGCGTCGACGTGCTGGAGCAGCGCTGGGCCGCCGCCGAGAAGCTCTTCGACGAGTCCGGCATCGAGGCGGTCGACTACTTCACGGGCGCCGACCCGACCGAGATCAAGAAGATCATCAGCGACGAGCTCGCCAAGGGTGACGTGGCGGGCGTCTGGATGGACGCCGGCGACGGTGCCGTGGCTGCGATCGAGGCCTTCGAGGACGCCGGCGTCGACTACCCGGTGATGACCGGCGAGGACGAGATGAGCTTCCTGCGCAAGTGGGACGAGACCGGCCTGACGGGCCTGGCCCCGGTGTACTCGAACTTCCAGTGGCGCACCCCGCTGCTGGCAGTGCAGAAGATCTTCGCCGGCGAGGAGGTGCCCAGCGAGTGGGTGCTTCCGCAGGTGCCGATCACCGAGGACGAGCGCGCCGACTGGCTCGAGGCCAACGACGGCATGCCCGACGGTCACTACGCCAAGTTCGGCGGCGAGAACCTGCCTGGCTACCCGGAGGTCTGGCAAGAGCGCCAGATCCCCTGACCGCGCGCTGAGACCCCTCCCATGCGCGAGATCGGCATCAACACCTGGGTCTGGGCCTCGCCCCTGACCGACGAGACCGTCACCGACCTGCTGCACCACGTCGCCGCCCTCGGCTTCGACGCGGTGGAGCTTCCCCTGGAGACCTCGGGCGACCTGTCGCCCGAGGTGGTCGGTGCGGTTCTCGAGGAGACCGGCCTGACGCCGTACGTCGTCGGCGCGATGGCGCCGGGCCGGGACCTGGTGATGACCGATCCGGGGAGTGTCGAAGCAACGCAGCAGTACCTGGGAGCGTGCACCGCCCTGGCGTCGTCAGTCGGCGCCAGGTCGGTGTGCGGGCCCTTCTACGCGGCCACCGGCCGGGTCTGGCGGATGACCGATGACGAGCGGACGGCGGCGTACGCGCAGCTGCGTGAGTCGTTGCGGCCGGTGGTCGAGCAGGCGGGAGAGCGGGGCGTGACGATCGGCATCGAGCCGCTCAACCGCTACGAGACCTCGCTGGTCAACACCGTCGACCAGGCGCTGACCGCACTCGACGGCCTGCTCGGGCCGGCCCTCGGGCTGGCACTGGACACCTACCACCTCAACATCGAGGAGCGGTCCAGCGCAGACGCGATCCGGTCGGCCGGCTCGCACCTGGTGCACCTGCAGGTGTGCGGCAGCGACCGGGGCGCTCCCGGTGGCGACCAGACCGACTGGAAAGCGCTGCTCGCGGCCCTGGACGACGTGGGCTACGAGGGCCCGCTGAACATCGAGAGCTTCACGGCCGACAACGCCGCCATCGCCACCGCCGCCTCGATCTGGCGGCCGCTGGCCCCGACCCAGGACGACCTGGCCCGCGACGGGCTGGCGTTCCTGCGGTCGCTCACCGACCAGACCTGACCGGAGGACGCAGATGGCGCAAAGACCTCTGGGTGTTGCCCTGATCGGCAGTGCCTTCATGGGCAAGGCCCACTCCAACGCATGGCGCAACGTGCGGGCGTTCTACCCCGACGTGCCGGACGTCCGGCAGCAGGTGCTGGTCGCACGCGATCCCGTGGCGACCAAGGACCTCGCGGCGCGATACGGCTGGGCCGAGGCCGCGACCGACTGGCGGACGGTGGTCGACCGCGACGACGTCGACATCGTCGACGTGTGTCTGCCCGGGCACCTCCACGCCGAGGTGGCGATCGCCGCGCTCGAGGCCGGCAAGCACGTGCTGGTCGAGAAGCCGCTGGCCAACACCGTCGCCGAGGCCGAGAAGATGCTGGTGGCCGCGCGCGCTGCGGGAGAGCGCGGTGTCGCGTCGATGGTCGGCTTCAACTACCGCCGGGTGCCTGCGCTGGCGATGGCCCGCGACCTGGTCGCCGCAGGATCACTGGGCGACGTACGTCAGGTCAAGATCGCCTACCTCCAGGACTGGCTCGCCGACGCCGGCGCACCGATGACGTGGCGGATGCGCAAGGAGACCGCCGGATCGGGGGCGCTCGGCGACCTTGCCTCGCACGCCGTCGACCAGGTGCGCTTCCTGCTCGGTCAGGACGTGGTGTCGGTGTCGGGCAGCGTGGAGACCTTCGTCCGTGAGCGCGCGGGGGACGACGGCCCGGAGGAGGTCACGGTCGACGACGCGGCCTGGGCAACCCTGCGCACGTCGGGTGGGGCCGTCGCTTCGCTCGAGGTGTCGCGGATGGCGACGGGCCGCAAGAACTCGCTGAGCATCGAGGTCTACGGCTCGGCCGGCGCCTTGGCCTTCGACCTCGAGGCGCTCAACGAGCTGTCGGTATGCACCGACCCGGCAGCTGGTTTCACGCGGCGACTGGTCACCGAGTCCGACCAGCCGTACGTCGGGGCGTGGTGGCCACCGGGCCACATCCTCGGCTGGGACCACACGTTCACCAGCCAGGCGGCCGACTTTCTCACCGCGATCGCATCCGGCTCGGAGCCCATCCCGTCGTTCGCCGACGGGCTGGCCGTGCAGCGAGTGCTGGCGGCGGTGCAGGAGAGTGGGGCACGGTCGGGACAGCGCATCGATCTGGAGGTGGCCGAATGAGCACGCCGTACACCCTGTTCACCGGCCAGTGGGCCGACCTGCCCCTGGCCGAGGTCGCCGAGCTGGCGGCCGGCTGGGGCTATGACGGTCTCGAGATCGCCGTCTCCGGCGAGCACCTCGACGCGTGGCGCTGGGACGACGCCGACTACATCGCGGAGCGGCGCGCGATCCTCGACAAGCACGGGCTCGGCCTCTGGGCGATCTCCAACCACCTGACGGGACAAGCGGTCTGCGACGACCCCATCGACTTCCGCCACCAGGCGATCGTCCGGCCTCGCGTATGGGGAGACGGTGAACCGGAGGGCGTGCGGCAGCGCGCTGCCGAGGAGATGCAACACACCGCGCGGCTGGCCCGCGCTCTCGGCGTGAAGACCGTGGTCGGTTTCACGGGCTCGTCGGTCTGGCAGTACGTCGCGATGTTCCCGCCGGTGGGCGCGGACCGGATCGACGCGGGTTACCAGGACTTTGCCGACCGCTGGAACCCGATCCTCGACGTCTTCGACGAGTGCGGCGTGCGGTTCGCGCACGAGGTGCACCCGTCCGAGATCGCCTACGACTACTGGTCGACGCAGCGCACGCTGGAAGCCATCGGGCAGCGCGAGGCGTTCGGGCTCAACTGGGACCCCAGCCACATGATGTGGCAGGACCTCGACCCGGTCGCCTTCATCACCGACTTCGCCGACCGGATCTATCACGTCGACTGCAAGGACACCCGGATGCGCCTCGGCGGCGGGCGCAACGGCGTGCTCTCGTCGCACCTGCCGTGGGGCGACCAGCGGCGGGGCTGGGACTTCGTGTCCGCCGGCCGGGGCGACGTCCCGTGGGAGGACTGCTTCCGAGCTCTTCGCGCGATCGGCTACGACGGCCCGATCTCGGTCGAGTGGGAGGACGCGGGCATGGACCGGCTGCACGGTGCGCCCGAGGCGCTGGAGTATCTGCGCCGCTTCGACTTCCAGCCGCCGGCCACGTCCTTCGACGCCGCGTTCAGCCAGCAGTAACGGTTGGGAGGTGGACCACGGTGTTCTGGAGCAGGATGGCGCCGGGGGTTCGGCTGCCCATGCCGACGAACGTCTCGCTGAGCGGTGACGCGATCACATAGAGCGTCTGGCCAGCGGGGACGTCGACGGCGACGGCCGGCAGCTCGATCCGGCGGGGCTCGCCCATGACGGGCGCGAGCTCGTTGAACGGCATCACGTTGTTCTGCACGAGCTTGGCGTCGAGCGGGTTGGTGCCCACCGCCAGCCCGTAGAACGCGCGGTTGTTGGCGCCGAGTGCGGTCATGGTGCCGGTGAGGTAGGCCGAACCCGCGATGCTGATCGGACCCTGGGCCACGGGGTAGGCGATCGCCGCGCCACCGGTCTCGGTGGTGGCGACGTCGCCGACATCGACCGGGTTGTCGGCGGCGGCATTGCCGACCGTCGTACAGGTCGAGGTCGGGGTGGCGAGGTGGAGCCTGCCGTAGCCCTTCAGGCCGGTCTTCTTGCCCTTGAGCTGCTCGTCCATGAAGCGCAGGGCGAGCGCCGCGAAGTCACCGCCGGCCAGCTGCTTGCTGCACGGGTCGGAGGCGACATCGACACCCTGCGGGTAGGCGGCGGGCAGGGTGTGGCCGCCGTTGTAGCCGACGAAGATGCTGTGCTTGCGCGCGCCCTTGGTGATGGCGGTGCGCCAGTTGTCCAGCCCTTGCTGGAGGTTGAACAGGGTGTCGGTGAGGCCTTGCCCGAAGAGCACCGGGATGTCGAGGCGGCGTCCCTGGCTGACGTGCCAGGCCGGGCCGTTGTGTCGGAAGAACTTCGGGAGGTTCTCGGTGCCGGGGATCGAGCCGTCGGGCCAGAAGCCGGTGGCGGCTCCTTCGACGAGTGCCTTGTAGACGTTGGGAGGCAACGCCTGGCTGGGCACGGAGGCGGCGCCGAGCACGAGCGCCCACTCGGTGCGCACCACGGCCTGCGGGGCGAGGCTGGTGTTGAGGTCGTTCCAGGTGATCTCGGGAGCGAGGGCATCGAAGACCGGCTTCCCCTTGACGCGCAGCTCTTCGAAGGCGCCGAGGAACTGGTAGCCGCCGCCGTAGCTGCCACCGATGGCACCGAGCCGCGGGTCGCCCGGTCCGTCCTTCTTCACCCAGCGCAGGTGGGCAACGAGCCTCACGAGGCGCCGTACGTCGCGGCCCTCCACGCGCGGGTTCTCGACGTACGCCGTCCCGCCGCTCTCGCCGAAGCCGCGCTGGTCGAAGGAGAGCACGCCGTAGCCCGCGTCGAGCCAGCTCTTGAACGCGGCCGGGTCGGTCGTGCGCGACCCGCCCCAGCCGTGGCTGTGCATGATCAGGGGAACCCGGTGGTGGCTTCCCGCGCCGGCCGGCTTGAAGAGGGTGTAGCAGATCTGCACCGGCGCATCGGTCCCTGGATCCGGGACGCTGGTCAGGCAGGCGTTGGTGGTCTTGACCTCGGCGCTGGGCGCCGGCGCGGCGCCCGTGGCCGCGGTCGTCGGGCCGAGGAGCGCTAGTGATGCCACGGTCGCGACCGCCGTCCCGATAGCTGCGGTCTTGATGAGGCCGTGCACAGTCATGGGTTCCTCCCCGGATCCGTTGCGCGTTCAACGGAGCAGGCAGGGGTGAGGTCACGCGTTGTGACGCCCGTCACCCCTAGGCTTCGGGCGTGGGCGTGTGGAACAGCTTCGTCGAGGGCGACAACCTCGACGTGCTCCGCGCGATGGCGGGAGTCGAGACCGTCGACCTGATCTACATCGACCCGCCCTACAACACGGGCAACGCCTTCGCCTACCGCGACGACTTCCGCGGCGACGACTGGGTGGCGATGATGCGGCCGCGGCTGGAGGCCGCTCGCGAGGTGCTCGCCTTGACGGGGGCGATCTTCGTCAGCATCGACGACAACGAGGCGGCTCGGCTGCGGTTGCTGATGGACGAGGTCTTCGGTCGCGCAGGCTTCCTCGCCCAGATCGTCGTCAACCTCAACGCCAAGGGTCGGCAGCTGGGCAAGGGTTTCGCGACGAGTCACGAGTACGTGTTGGCGTACGCGCGCGACCCCCGCCAGTGCGTGCTCGACGCGAGCACCACCGAGACGGTGGACCCGGCCGACTTCCCGCTGGAGGACGCGGACGGGCGGCGCTACCGGCACCTGCCGCTGCGCAACACCAACAAGAAGTTCAACCCGGTCACGGCCCGCACCCTGCACTTCCCCGTGTGGGGCGACCCGGAGTCCGGTCGGGTGAGCGTGACACCTTTCGACGGCGCCCAGGAGATCGAGCCCGTCTTCGGCGACGGCCGGCCGGCGGTGTGGCGGTGGTCGGCGCCGCTGATCGAACGGCGTCCCGACGACCTGGTCTGCCGGATCATCAAGGGACGCGACGGCGCCCGGGTAGACGTGTTCCAGAAGGACTGGCTGCACCGCGACACCGCAGGTGGCCGGCGCAAGAAGCTGCGCACCATCTGGCTGTCCGAGGAGATCGGCTCCACCGACACCGCCGTCGCCGAGCTCAAGCAGATCCTCGGGCACGTCTTCGAGTCGCCCAAGCCGACCGGGCTGGTCCGCCGGATCCTGCAGACGATGCCTGCCGACGCGGTGGTGATGGACTTCTTCGCCGGCAGCGGCACGACCGGGCACGCCGTGGCGCTCCAGAACCTCGCCGACGGCGGGACACGGCGCTGCCTGAGCGTCAACTCTGCCGAGCCCACGCGGGCAGGGTCGAACGCCGACCTCGCTGGCTACGCCACCGTCGCCGACATCACGCGGGCGCGGTTGCGGGCGGTCGCCGAGACGGTCGGGGGTGGCTTCGAGACGGTCGCTGCGCGACCTCCTCAACCAACGATGGGAGAGACATGAGCGAGCGGGTGGCGCTGGTGACCGGCGCATCCAGCGGGATCGGTGAGGAGACCGCTCGCCTGCTGCGCGCCGAGGGTTTCGAGGTGTACGCCGTCGCTCGTCGCGTCGACCGGATGGCGGCGCTTGCGGAGGCCGGCGTGCACACCTTCGCCATGGATGTCACCGAAGACGCGTCGATGGTCGCCGGGGTGCAGCGCGTGGTCGACGAGCAGGGCCGCATCGACGTACTGGTCAACAACGCCGGCTACGGCTCCTACGGCTCGGTCGAGGACGTGCCGATCGACGAGGCGCGACGTCAGTTCGAGGTCAACGTGTTCGGGCTGGCCCGGCTGACCCAGCTCGTGACGCCCTACATGCGCCAGCGGGGGCACGGCCGGATCATCAACGTGTCGTCGATCGGCGGGAAGTTCTACGAGCCGCTGGGTGCCTGGTACCACGCGACCAAGTTCGCCGTCGAGGGCTTCAGCGACAGCCTGCGCCTGGAGCTGGCTCCCTTCGGGATCCAGGTCGTGATCATCGAGCCCGGCCCGATCATCACCGAGTGGAACACCATCTCCCGCGACAGCCTCGTCGAGACCAGCCGGGGCGGCGCCTATGAGGAGCGTGCCGAACGCGTGGGCGCGACGATGGCCCGCGGCGACTCCGGCTGGGCCGGCAGCTCGCCCGAAGTGGTGGCCCGCAAGATCGTCAAGGCGGCGACGACGGCACACCCGAAGGCGCGCTACCCCGTCGGTCGGGGCGCCGGCACGATCGTGCGCGCCCGCAAGGTGCTGCCCGACTCGGCGATGGACGCGTTGATCGGGCGGATGTACCGCTAGCGCGTGGTGGCGTTGGGTGGCGGCTGGCTGTCCGCTCACGGGGTAACGAGACGGGTGCTAGCAGCTAGCGCAACCTCCTCAACCAGCGGCGGGGCTAGACGCCTGCTGCCTTCTCGAGGGCGGTGATCTCGGTGTCGAGGTGGGTCAGGATGCGCTGGAGGTGGGGGACCGTGCGCCGGCAGCCGGTGAGGCCGAAGGCCATCTGGTCGGCGTAGGAGTTGCAGGTGATGTTGAGGGCGTTGCCGTCGATCGGGACCGACAGGGGATAGGTGCCCATCAGCTCGGCGCCGTTGAAGTACTGGGTGGTGCGCGGGCCGGGGACGTTGGAGATCACCAGGTTGTACGCCGGCTTGGTCCAGCTGGTCATCCCCAAGAGCGTCGGCAGGATCGCGGGCACCTGGCCGACGGCGCTCATGGCCTGGATCTGCATCGGCGTCATCGTCGACAACGCCTCCTTGCCGTCGCGCATGCTCGCGTGGATCGCCTTGAGCCGCGACTCGGCGTCCGGCAGGTCGGTGCCGAGCTTGACCATGATGGAGCCGACGGCGTTGCCGCCGGTGGCCGAGCTGCGGGACTTGGCGTTCAGGCCCACGGGGACCATCGCGATCAGCGTGGTCTCGGGCAGCTCGCCGAGCTCGGAGAGATAGGTCCGCATCGCGCCGCTGCACATCGCCAGCACGACGTCGTTCATCGTCGTGCCGGTGGCCTTGCCGATGGCGCGGATGCGGGCGATCGGCCAGTCCTGCGCGGCAAACCGGCGCGACGCCGTGATCTCGGTGTTGAGGATCGTCCGCGGTGCGAACAGGGCGAGCGTGGAGGTCTCGTTGCGCAGGCTCTTGTTGAGCGTCTTGATGAGTGCGGACGGCAACCCGGCCGCGTCGGCGCCGATGCCGAGCGCCGTACGCAGCGCGCCCATCGCCGCCTCGGAGCCGAGGTGCTCGGCGGCCTCCTGGGCCTTGCCCACCTTGGAGCTGCGCGGCCGGACGGCCCACGGAACCGGCATGCCGCGGTCGTCGGGGTCGCCGGACAGGATGCTCTGGAGCAGCCGCATCGCTGCGAGGCCGTCGACCAGCGAGTGGTGCAGCTTGGTGTACATCGCCACCCGGCCGTCGCGCAGACCCTCGATGACGTGCCACTCCCACAGCGGCCGCTCCGTCGCCAGGCGGGTGCTGTGCAGCCGGGAGACGAGCTCGAACAGCTCGCGAATCCGGCCGGGCTTGGGCAGCGCGCTGTGACGTACGTGGTGCTCGATGTCGAACTGGTCGTCCTCGACCCACACCCACTGGCCGGCCGTCTTGACCGAGCGGTGCGGGTGCTTGAGGAAGAGCGGCGCGATGTCGGTGGTGTCGCGCGCGTCTTCGAAGAGCTCGCGGACGTAGTTGCGGCCGGCCCCCTCGGGCTTCTTGTAGAGCTGGAGCCCGCCGACGTGCATCGGCATCCGGCGGTTCTCGGCCATCAGGAACCCGAGCGCCGTCGGATCGAGGGGTGAGACCACCCGGCGATCCTCGCGGGTCGCGAGACAACTCACAAGGGAACGCCCCGTCACCCTCTGGCACCATCGATCCCATGCAGGCGCACCCGTTGGACGGGCTCTGGCACCGGGGGCGGAGCTCGATGACGGCCCGGCTCGATCGGTGGCAGTCCAAGAGCTGGCAGATCGGCCAGTGCGCTCTCGCGGCCGGGATCGCGTGGTTCATCGCCGCCGACGTGTTGGGTCACCAGGCGCCGTTCTTTGCGCCGATAGCGGCGGTGGTGAGCCTGGGCACGACGTACGGCCAGCGGCTGCGACGGGTCGCCGAGGTGACCGTCGGCGTGGCCGTCGGGGTGTTCCTGGCCGACCTGATCGTGGCCGCCATCGGCTCGGGCTGGTGGCAGCTGGCCATCATCGTGGCGTTGGCAATGTCGACGGCGATCCTGCTCGACGGCGGACAGCTGTTCATGATGCAGGCTGCCGTGCAGTCCATCGTGGTCGCTGCCCTGGTGGTCAACCCGGGAGCCGCGCTGACCCGCTGGACCGACGCCCTCATCGGGGGAGCCGTCGCGCTGGTCGCCGCCACCGTCGTTCCGGCCGCGCCACTGCGACGGCCGCGCGAGCAGGCGGCGCGGGTCGTCAGGAAGGTGGCCGAGCTGCTGCGCGCGGCGGCGGACGTGATGGTCGACGGAGTGGTCGACCGCGCGCTGGCGCTGCTCGCCGACGCCCGCTCGACCGACCACCTGATCACCGAGCTGCGGGCCGCGGCCGACGAGGGGCTGTCGGTGGTGGCGTCCTCACCCTTCCGGGTCCGCCACAAGAGCGGCCTGCGCCGGATGGTCGATCTCGTCGACCCGATCGACCGCGCGCTTCGCAGCACCCGCGTGCTGGTCCGGCGGACCGCGATCACCGCCTACCGGCACCGCGAAGTGCCCAGGTCGTACGCCCTGCTGTGCCGCGACCTCGGCGACGCTGCCGATGCGGTCGCCGACGAGCTGATGGCCGACCGGGTGGCGTTCGCTGCCCGGCCCGCGCTCCTTGCCGTCGGCGAGGCCACCGGCCTCGTCGAACGCACGTCCGACCTCAACACCGACGTGCTGCTGGCACAGATCAGGTCCGTCGTCGCCGACCTGCTGCTGCTCACCGGTCTCGACGAGCTCGAGAGCACCGACGCGCTGCCGCCACCGCCGGATCGGACGGTCTGAGCCCGTGTCCACCGCCCAGCGCTGGGTGCTGCACGTCGACATGGACATGTTCCTGGCGGCCGTCGAGCTGCTGCGCCACCCCGAGCTGGTCGGCAAGCCGCTGGTGGTCGGTGGACGCGGGATCGTCAACGAACGGGCGGTGGTGTCGACGGCGTCGTACGAGGCGCGGGAGTTCGGCATCCGGTCGGGCATGCCGCTGCGGACGGCGTACAAGAAGTGCCCCGACGCGGTGTTCCTCCCGGTCGACTTCCCGGTCTACAACGCCGCGTCCGCGGAGGTGATGGCGACGCTGCGATCGCTGGAGTGGGGCGGCGTACCGGTCGTGCTGGAGGTGCTCGGCTGGGACGAGGCGTTCGTGGGTGCCGGGGAGGGGCACGGCGACTTGGGCGACCCGGTGGAGTTCGCGGCGGTCCTGCGGACCGCCGTGCTGGAGGCGACGCAACTGCACTGTTCGGTAGGCATCGGCCACAACAAGCTGCAGGCCAAGATCGCCACCGACTTCGGCAAGCCGCGCGGGGTCTACACGATCACCGACGAGACCTGGGTGGCCGAGATGGGCGACCGGCCGACACGTTCGCTGTGGGGCGTCGGGTCCAAGATCGCCGGCCGGCTGGCGGGTCTCGGCCTGCACTCGGTCACCGACCTGGCCACCAGCGACGTGCAGATCCTGGTGGCGGAGTTCGGGCCGACGATGGGGCCGTGGTTCCACCGGCTGGGCCGCGGCGTCGACAGCTCGCCGGTCGACGCGACGCCGTGGGTGCCGCGGGCCCACGGCCGCGAGGAGACCTACCAGGAGGACCTCGAGTGGCCGTCCGTGCCGGACGCCGTGCGCGCGCTGACCGCTCGCGTGCTCGAGGACATCGACCGAGAGGGCCGGCCGGCGATGCGGGTGCACCTGAAGGTGCGCTACCGCAACTTCTTCACCGTCACCCGCTCCCGCAAGCTCCCCGAGCCGAGTCGCGACCTGACGGTCCTCGCCGATGCGGCCGTGGCGCTGCTCGACCGGGTGGAGCAGGAGCGGCCGGTGCGGCTGCTCGGCGTACGGCTGGAGATGGTCGAGCCGGAGGGTGGCTATTGACCTCAGACAGCCGCGCCCACTGGAGGCGTGGCGCTGACGACGCGGGAGAAGTCGTAGTCCGTGTTCTCCCACTTCCAACGCGCGATGCGTGGGGCGACCCAGAAGAGGTAGATGCCAAGCGTCACGATCGACAACAGGAGTCACTTGATCCAGTTGTCGAAGAGGCTCCAAGCCGAGCCGGTGAAGATGAGCGGCACCCCGTCGATGAAGGAGTGCTTGGCGCGCCAGCGCTCCTTCAAGACCACCGCGAATGGAAAGCAGATGCCGAGTGTCAAGACCGTGATCAGGAAGGCGAGAATCGCAGTCCCGACATGGTGCCTGCCCCGCCATCGAAGGTGAAGCGGCCCGGGTTGCGTGTCATGACGTCAATCTTCGTCTGGAGTGGGCCCTTCAGGTCGGGGCTCTTACCGAGGTGCTCGCGAGCAAGCGAACGGTATGCGTTCTGGGCCTGCCTGTCCGCGATTTGCCGCAAAGCACTCGGAACCGGGCCGGGGTGGCCCGGACACGGCTTGGGTGCGTGGGGCTGAAGCGGGCCGAGGTGGCCCGGAACCGGGTGGCGTCCGGGACCCGGGATCGGGCCGGGGCGGCCCGAAACGCCGCTAGAGCTTGGCCAGTCGATCGAGCCAGACCACGTGACTCCCGTCGTACGGCGCCCGCTCACCGGCCACGAGCGCGTGCACGCGGTCGCAGGAAGCGCGGGCGGCCGCGATCACCTCAGCGGGATAGTCGAGGGCGACCTGGTGCTCGGCGAACTCGTCCTCGTCGTCGACGAACACCTCTCCGTCCGAGAGCCGGACCACGTCGAGATCGAGGTCGATCGCGTTGACCATCGAGCCGGACCAAGTCACCGGAGCGGTGACGTCGACATAGACGGAGACATGACCACCGGGGGAGTGGAAGGTCGCTAGCCAGCCCCGCTCGGCGTCGGGCAGACCAACGGCGGGCACCAGGCCGACCTGGTCGTACGGCGCGATGTACTGGACCCTTTCCTGGGCTCCGGGGCGGGTCATCACCGTGCCCTCGAGGAAGCCCAGCCAGTCGCCGTGCTCGTCGGTGCCGAGCCAGACCGCGTCGAACTCCCAGTGCGGGCGGTCGCCCCACTTGGTCATCCGGACATGGACGGCGTCACCGGGCGCAAGTGTCACTCGGCCAGTCTCTCAGCGCAGCCTGGGCGACCGGATCCGCCCGGCGGCACGCGCGACGACGTCCTGGTAGCGGGCACCCGCGACGCGCTGGAACTGGTGCAGCAGATGTGCGTCGAGGCCGACCAACACCCGTGGCTTCCCGCGCAGCACCCCGCGCAGGATGATCTCGGCCGCTCGCTCGGGCGGCATCTTGGCGAGCCGTTCGTCGAAGAGCCGGGCCGTCTCGGCGTGGTTCTCACGGGCCGACACGCGAGAGTTGCGGACGATCGCGGTCTTGATGCCGCCCGGGTGCACGACCGTCACGCCGACGGGGTGGCCGGCCACCAGCATCTCCTCGCGCAGCGACTCCGAGAAGCCGCGGACGGCGAACTTGGTGGCGTTGTAGAGCGTCTGGCCCGGCACCGCGATCAGCCCGAACAGCGAGGAGAGCGTCACGACGTGACCGTCGCCCGAGGCGATCAGGTGGGGCAGGAAGGCCCGGGTCCCGTGCACGACGCCCCAGAAGTTGATGTCGACGACCCACTCCATGTCGGCCACCTCGAGGTCGGTGAGGTCGCCGGTCAAGGACACGCCGGCGTTGTTCACGAGCACGTTGACGCGGCCGAACTGGCCGACCACCGAGCTCGGCCCAGGCTCTCCAACGCCGTCCCGGTCCGCCACGTCGACGGTGTCGCTGCGCACCTCGCGGGCGCCGTCGGCCTTGACCAGGTCGACGGTCTCGGCCAGCCCAGCCTCGTCGACATCGGAGAGAGCCAGCAACGCTCCGCGCCGAGCCAGGTCGCGGGCAAGCGCCCGACCGATCCCCGAGCCCGCCCCGGTGATCGCGACGACCCGGCCGTCGAAGGACTTCACGCCGGCCTCCCTCCGGCCGGCTGGGTCGCTCCGACGTCGTAGCCGTCGACGTCGAAGCGCCTGAGCTCCTGCTTGAAGGCGAAGGTGCTCCGCGGCCAGGTGATCGGGTTGCGGCCCTGCGCGTCGAGGTACCAGCTGGTGCACCCGCCGCGGGCCCAGACCGTCCGTCGCATCCGGCGCTGGATGTCGGCGTTCCACCGCTCCTGGGCTGCGGCGAGCGGCTCGATCGCGGCGTAGCCACCACGACGCATGGTGCGGATCGCGTCGCGGACGTAGCCGGTCATCGCCTCGATGTAGACGATCACCGACGTGTGGCCCTGGCCGGTGTTGGCGCCCAGCACCGCGAACAGGTTGGGGAAGCCGCGGGACGTCGTGCCCTTGTACGTCGTCATGCCGGCCACCGCCCAGGTCTCGGCCAGCGTCCGGCCGTCGCGGCCGCGGACGAGGTGTGACACCGGTGGGTCGGTCGCGCGGAACCCGGTTGCCACGACGATCACGTCGACGGGCCGCTCGGTGCCGTCGGCGGTCTCTACGCCGGTCGGCGTGATGCGCACGATCGGGTCGGTGACGACGGCGACGTTGGCGGCGGCCATGGCCGGGTAGTAGTCGTCGGAGGTCAGGACCCGCTTGCAGAAGACGCCGAAGTGCGGGGTCAGCTTCTCGCGGAGCGACGGGGTCCTCGACGCCTTTGGCGAGGTTGCGACGGCCGAGCGTCTCGACAGGGAGGTTCAGCCGCTGCCAGCGGGTGATGCCGGGGACCAGCGCCTCGTGGGAGTAGTAGAGCCGGGCCCTGAGGGCGCGCTGGAGGACGGGGAACCGCCGGAACCTTCGCCGCTGCGACTCCGTGAACGGGTGGTCGCCGCGCGGGATCACCCAGGCCGCCGAGCGCTGGTAGACGTCGAGGTGGCCGACCTCCGGCTGGATCGCCGGCACTACCTGGATGGCCGACGCGCCGGTGCCGATCACGGCCACTCGTTTGCCGGCCAGGTCGACGTCGTGGTCCCACTGCGCGGTGTGGAACAGGTGGCCGGCGAAGGTCTCGATGCCGTCGATGTCCGGGAGCTTGGGAGCCGACAGCCCGCCGGTCGCGTTGATCAACGTGGTGCTGGTCAGCTCGCCCGCCGACGTACGGACCCGCCACAGCCGAGCCTCGTCGTCCCACGCGGCCTCGAGCAGCTCGACGCCGAAGTGGAAGCGGTCGAGCACGCCGGCTTCGGCGGCGACCTTCTCGAGATAGGCCAGGATCTCGGCTTGCGGCGAGTAGGCGTGCGACCAGTCGGGGTTGGGCGCGAACGAAAAGCTGTAGAGGTGGCTCGGGATGTCGCACGTGGCGCCGGGATAGGTGTTGGCCCACCACGTCCCGCCGAGCCCGTCGGCCTTCTCGATGACCAGGAACTCCTCGCCGTCGTCCTGCAGCCCGATCGCGAGCGAGACGCCGGCGAACCCGGCGCCGACGACCAGGTGTTCGACGTGGGAAGGGAGCGTCACGGAGCAGACGCTACCCACCTGCCGGCAGGTCGACGGAGACGGTGGTGTCGCCGGGGGCGGACGCGAGCCGCACGCTGCCGCCGTGCGCGACGGTGACGGCGTGCACCAGCGAAAGGCCGAGGCCGTAGCCACCCTCGACACCGCCGCCACTGCGGGACCGCGAGACGTCTCCGCGGGCGAAGCGCTCGAATGCCGTGTCGACCAGGTCGGCGGGGAAGCCCGGGCCGTCGTCGTGCACGGAGAAGCCGCCGGGGTGTGCACGCACGGTGACCGTGGTGCCGGCAGGGGTGTACTTGCGGGCGTTGGTCAGCAGGTTGGTCACCACCTGGTGCAGCCGCTGCTCGTCGCCGGTCACCCCGACCGAGTCGTTGGGCAGCTCCAGGCGCCACTGGTGGTCGGGAGCGAGCACGCGGGCGTCCGACACCGCCTCGATCAGCAGCCGGCTCAGGTCAACGGGGTCGTGGGCGAGCGGGCGCCCGGCGTCGAGCCGCGCCAGCAGGAGCAGGTCCTCGACCAGCGCGGTCATCCGCCCCGACTCCTCCTCCACCTTCGCCAGGGCGGTGTCCGCAGCGGCCCGGTCGTCGGGGTGGCGGCGGGCCAGCTCGGTGTAGCCGGCGATCGTGGTCAGAGGCGTGCGCAGCTCGTGGGAGGCGTCGGCGACGAACTGGCGGACCTGTTGCTCGCTGCGGTGCCGGGCGCTCAGCGACGACTCGACGTGCGCGAGCATCGTGTTGATGGCCGAGCCGACCTGGCCGACCTCGGTGCGCTCGTCGGTCAGGTGGGAGGGGACGCGTTCCTCCAGGGAGATTGCGCCGGTGGCCAGCGGCAGCTCGGCCACCGCGTGGGCGGTGGCGGCGACCTCGCGCAGCGGCCGCAGCTGGCGGCGTACGACGACGGTGCCGATGCCGCCTGCTGCCAGCACGGCCAGCAACGCCAGCAACGTCTCGGTCAGGATCAGCGTGCCCAAGGTGTCGTCCACGTCGTCGGTGGGCAGCCCACTGACCTGTGTGGCCGGCCTCGCCGGGGGACCGCGACCACCCGGTAGCTGCCGAGACCGCTGAGATCGATCGCGTGCACCTCGCCGTCGGGGGGCACGGTGCTGAGCGAGTCCAGCTCGTCGGCGGTGAGGGACCGGTTGCGGTTGTCCCTGTCGCCGACGATCTCCCCGTGCGGGTCGGGTGTGTTGACGACCGCCTGCAGAGTTCCTGGACCCTGGTTGCCGAAGTCGTCGCCGCGGGGCCCGCCGGGGCCTCCGGGTTGGGGACCGCGCTGCGCCGTGTCGATGACCTTGGCGTCGAGCTGGTCGAGGAGCTGGGCGCGGAGCGCGAGCGTGGTCACGGTGACGATGAGCAGCGACACGACCGCGACCAGCGTCACCACCGTGACGACCAGCCGCGCCGAGAGCGAACGGAAGCGATCCACCGGCTCAGCCGGCCGGTTTGAGCACGTAGCCGGCCCCGCGCATGGTGTGGATCATCGGCTCGCGCCCGGCGTCGACCTTCTTGCGCAGGTAGGAGATGTAGAGCTCCACGACGTTGGCCTGGCCGCCGAAGTCGTAGTTCCAGACCCGGTCGAGGATCTGCGCCTTCGACAGCACCCGCCGCGGGTTGCGCATCAAGAACCGCAACAGCTCGAACTCGGTGGCGGTGAGCGAGATGTCCTCGCCGGCGCGCATCACCTCGCGGCTGTCCTCGTCCATGGTCAGGTCGCCGACCACGAGCACGGACGACGAGCCGGCGTCGTGGGCCCCCGACCGCCGCATCAGGGCCCGGAGCCGGGCGACGACCTCCTCCAGCGAGAACGGCTTGGTGACGTAGTCGTCACCGCCGGCGGTCAGCCCGGCCACCCGGTCCTCGACCGAGTCGCGGGCGGTGAGGAAGAGGACGGGTACGCCGGGGTCGGTCGCGCGCATCCGGCGCAGCACCTCGAGGCCGTCGAAGTCCGGCAGCATCATGTCGAGCACTACTGAGTCGGGCCGGAAGGTCTTGGCCAGGCTGACCGCTTTGCTGCCGGTGTGGGCGCTGGCGACCTCGAACCCCTCGTACCGCAGCGCCATCGAGATCAGCTCCGCGATGTTGACCTCGTCGTCGACGACGAGCACGCGCAGCGGCGATCCGTCGGGGCGGGTCAGCTCCATGGCCCCAGACTTTCGCAGAAGTCTGTGGGTTTGCTGTGTGATGCCTGGGCGCAAACCACGCGCGGCCGCGACCGCACTCCTGGCAACATGGGCGGCGCCGTGGACATCACCTTCCCGCCGGAGCTGCCGGTCTCGCAGCGCCGTGACGACATCGCCGCCGCGATCCGGGACCACCAGGTCGTGGTGATCGCCGGCGAGACCGGCTCGGGCAAGACCACCCAGCTGCCCAAGATCTGCCTCGAGCTCGGCCGGGGTCGCGGCGGACGCGACGCGATGATCGGGCACACCCAGCCCCGTCGGATCGCGGCCCGCTCGGTCGCCGAACGGATCGCCTCCGAGCTCGGCACCGACCTGGGCGACGTGATCGGCTACCAGGTGCGGTTCACCGACCGCACGTCGGCGGCCGGCCGCGTCAAGGTGATGACCGACGGCATCCTGCTCGCCGAGCTGCAGCGCGACCGCGACCTGCGCAAGTACGACACGATCATCATCGACGAGGCCCACGAGCGCAGCCTCAACATCGACTTCCTGCTGGGCTACCTCAACCGGCTGCTGCCGCGCCGGCCCGACCTCAAGCTGATCATCACCTCGGCGACGATCGACCCCCAGCGCTTCGCCGAGCACTTCGCGGACAAGCGCGGCACCCCCGCGCCGATCATCGAGGTCAGCGGTCGCACCTACCCGGTCGAGATCCGCTACCGGCCCCTCGTGGAGCTGCCCGAGGAGGACGAGGAGGGCGAGGCCATCGTCCGCGACCAGACCGAGGCGATCCTCGACTCCGTGGCCGAGCTGTCGGCCGAAGGTCCCGGCGACATCCTGGTCTTCCTCCCCGGCGAACGGGAGATCCGCGACACGGCCGACGCGCTCGGCAAGGTCGAGGCGCGCGGCGCCGACCGCCTGCGCGGGCTGGAGATCGTGCCCCTCTACTCACGCCTGTCCGCCGCCGAGCAGCACCGCGTCTTCGCCCCGCACACCGCCGGACGCCGCGTCGTGCTCGCCACCAACGTGGCCGAGACGTCGCTGACCGTGCCGGGCATCCGCTACGTCGTCGACACGGGCGTCGCGCGGATCAGCCGCTACTCCGCGCGCACCAAGGTCCAACGGCTGCCGATCGAGGCGATCAGCCAGGCCAGCGCCAGCCAGCGCTCCGGCCGCTGCGGCCGGGTTGCGGCGGGCATCGCGATCCGCCTCTACTCCGAGGAGGACCACGACAAGCGCCCGGAGTTCACCGAGCCCGAGATCCTGCGCACCAACCTGGCCTCGGTCATCCTCCAGATGACGTCGCTGCGGCTGGGCGACATCGCGCGCTTCCCGTTCGTCGACCCTCCCGACCGTCGCACGGTCACCGACGGCGTGCAGCTGCTCGAGGAGCTCGGCGCCATCAAGTCGGCGCGCGAGCGACCCGAGCTCACCAAGGTCGGCCAGCGGCTGGCCCGACTGCCGATCGACCCGCGACTGGGCCGGATGATCCTGGAGGCCGAGCGGCTCGGCGTCGTACGAGACGTGCTCGTCATCGCGGCCGCGCTGTCGCTTCAGGACCCCCGTGAGCGCCCGCTCGAGCACCGGCCGCAGGCCGACCAGCTGCACGCCCGCTTCACCGACAAGACCTCGGACTTCCTGACCTGGCTCAACCTCTGGCGTTACGTCAAGGAGCAGCAGCGCGAGCTCTCGAGCAGCGCGTTCCGACGGATGTGCAAACGCGAGTTCCTCAACTACCTGCGGGTGCGGGAGTGGCAGGACTTCGAGTCCCAGCTGCGCCAGGTCAGCAAGGAGATGAAGATCCAGCTGGGCAAGGCCGGCGCCAGCAGCGGCGAGGCGCCGTACGACGCCGACGGCATCCACCAGGCGCTGCTCGCCGGGCTGCTCAGCCACATCGGCCTGCTCGAGGAGCGCGAGCGGGCGGTGCCGGGCAGCGATCGCAAGCGCGGCCCGCGTGAGTACCTCGGCGCCCGCAACAGCCGGTTCGCGATCTTCCCCGGCAGCTCGCTGAAGGGCGCAAACCCCGCGTTCCTGATGGCCGGCGAGCTCGTCGAGACCGGCCGCCTCTGGGCGCGGCAGAACGCCGCCATCCAGCCCGAGTGGGCCGAGCGGATCGGCGCCCACCTCGTCAAGCGCACCTACAGCGAGCCGCACTGGTCCAAGAAGCGCGCGTCCGTGATGGCCCACGAGCGGGTCACCCTGTACGGCGTCCCGCTGGTCGCCGACCGGCTGGTGCAGTACGCCAAGATCGATCCCGCGCTGAGCCGCGAGATGTTCATCCGCCATGCCCTGGTCTACGGCGAGTGGTCGACGCACCAGCCGTTCTACCGGGAGAACCTGCGGCTGCTCGAGGAGGCCGAGGAGCTCGAGCACCGCGCCCGGCGACGCGACCTGGTGGTCGACGAGCACACCCTCTTCGACTTCTACGACGCCCGGGTCGGCGCCGAGGCAGTGAGCGGCGCGCACTTCGACCAGTGGTGGAAGCAGGCCCGACGCACGCAGCCCGACCTGCTGACCTTCGACCCCGAGATGCTCACCCATGAAGCCGCCGAGGAGGTGCACGCCGAGGACTACCCGACCTCCTGGGAGGGCGAGGGCCTGACCTTCCCCATCAGCTATCACTTCGAGCCCGGTGCCGCCGACGACGGGCTGACCATCGACGTCCCCGTCGCCACCCTCAACCGGGTCGAGGCCGAGGACTTCTCCTGGAACGTCCCTGGCTTGCGCGAGGAGCTGGTGACGTCGCTGCTGCGCAGCCTGCCCAAGAACCTGCGGGTCAGCTTCGTGCCGGCGCCCAACACCGCGCGCGGTTTCCTCGCCCAGGTGCCGGCCGGTGAGGAGTCGCTGCTCGACGCGCTCGAGCGATACCTGCGTTCGACGACCGGCGTGGTCGTGCCGCGCGAGGCCTGGGACTGGGACAAGGTCGCCGACCATCTCCGGCCGACGTACCGGGTCGTCGACGACGGCGGCCAGGAACAGGCACGCAGCAAGGATCTCGACGCCCTCAAGGCACCGTTGCAGCCGGCCTTCGACCGGGCGCTCGCCGAGGTCGCTTCCGACGCCGGGCTCTCGGCCACCGGTCAGACGCGATGGACGTTCGGCGTGGTCGAGGAGTCCGTGGTCCAACGCCGGGCAGGTCACGAGGTCCGCGGCTTCCCCGCGCTGGTCGACGAGGGCGCGACCGTCGGGCTGGGGATCTTCGGCTCGGCAGACGAGGCCGAGGCGCGGCACCGGCTCGGCGTCCGCCGCCTGCTGCTGATCGGCCAACCGTCGACCGACCCGCTCGCCGGGCTCGACAACACCGCCAAGCTCGGCCTGGCCGGGTCGCCGTACCCCACCGTCGCCGAGCTGCTCGACGACTGCCGGGCTGCCGTGGCCGGCGCGGTCGTCGACGCCCACCCGCCGGTCCGCGACGAGGCGGCGTTCGGGCTGGTTGGCCGACGAGCTCGCGGCGACGTACGACGAGCGGCTCTCGCTCCTGATTGCCGACGTGCTTCGCGTCCTCGACGCGTGGCGGCGAGCGGACAAGGTGCTGAGCGGGCGGGCCGAGCTGCTCACGCTGGCCGCGATGCAGGACATGCGCGCCCAGCTCGCGCGGCTCGTGCACCGCGGGTTCGTCGGCGAGGCGGGGCCCGAGCAGCTGCGCCGCTACCCGGTCTACCTCGCGGGTGTGGAGCACCGGCGCGAGCGGCTCGACGCACAGGTGGCGCGCGACCAGCAGCTGATGGCCCAGGTGAGCGACGTGCAGGACGCCTACCTCCACCAGGTCGCCGCGCTGCCCGACGGGCGGCCGCCCGGAGCGGCGCTGCGTCGGGTGCGCTGGATGCTGGAGGAGTACCGCGTCTCCCTCTGGGCCCAGCACCTCGGCACGGCGTACGCCGTCAGCGACCAACGCATCCGCAAGGCTTTGACCGAAACTTCGACCACGCGGACGTAGCCTCGTGAACTCACCCCACGAATCGCTCGCTGCGCTCCCGATTCCGCGGGGACCCCGAAATGACCGACCGCCAGCACCACCGGCCGATGACTCCCGGAGATCGCTACTTCGAGGAGCTCGAAGCCGGCGCCGACCCCGCCGCCGTGGCCGAGGCAGCCGACCGCGCGGCCACGCTGATCGTCCGCGGTGCGCGCAACGGCGACCAGGCCGAGGTCGGCGAACGGCTGCTGCACCTGGCCGAGACCGAGGGCATCGAGACCATCGCCGAGCTGTGGTCCGGTGCGCCCGCGCGACTCGCTGGCAGGCTGCCTGTGGCGGCTCTACGTGTTGCGCCAGTGGGTGTACGCCGACCCGGTCGAAGTCGCCCACCAGTACGACGCCGGCCGCGCGCACGCCGAGGTCGCCGGTGCCGTGGCCGGCGTGGCCGACCCGCCAGGGCCCGATGAGCTGAAGACGATGATCGACCAGGTGCTGCGCGGCATCGCCGGCAGCGACTTCGCCGACGTACTGTTCCGCGCCGCCGCCTTCGCCCGGGTCGTCGCCACCGGCCGCGCCGCCCTCCCCGGCAACACCGACGATGCCCTCCGGATGGCCTCCCTCGCCGACCAGCTCGAGTCCGCCGCCCACCAGGAGCTGAATCACCAGCTTGGCTGAGCCTCATCAAACAACGGGCAACTGTGGGGAATTTCGGCGTGCGGAGGGAGCCTCTACTAGACTGATCAGGTGCGCCGGGCCGCGGCAGCCCCGGGTCCCAAAATAAGCCGCCTAGAGCGGCCACGCGCCGTGAGGCGCTCCCGGTCCGGCGCACTACATCTCTCCCGGCTAGCCTCACTGGCGTGTCCATCACCTATGACCCGCAGGCCGACGGCGAGCCCGATCCGGGCGAGGTGGTCTGGGCGTGGGTGCCCTACGAGGACGACCCCAGTCAGGGCAAGGACCGTCCGGTCCTGCTGCTCGCCACCGGAACAGGTGACACCGAGGGCCGGTGGCTCGGCCTGATGCTGACCAGCAAGGACCACGATCGCGACGCCGAGGAAGAAGCCCGCTGGGGCCGGCACTGGATGGACGTCGGGTCCGGCGGCTGGGACAGCGAAGGCCGGCCCAGCGAGGTCCGTCTCGACCGACTGCTCGTGCTCGCCCGCGAGGAGATCAGGCGGGAGGGCGCCGCGCTCGACCGGTCGGTGTTCGACGCCGTGGTGGCGGCCGCCCGAGAGCTGCACGCGCTCCCCGACTAGGTCCCACTACCCCCATTAGACAGAGGGCGTCAGAACGTTGCGGCGATCTTCTTGACCGCGGCCTTGGCGACGGCCGAGTCGGCGGGAACGTCGCCAGCGGCGGCCACGACGGCGACCACGCTCAGGTAGGCGCCCTTGCGGACGATGCCGAGGTCGGTCGCCTGCACCTTGCCGGCGACCCGATAGGCCTGACCCATGCCCGTGGAGACCGGCACCTCGCGCAGCGGCCCGACGGCATCGTCGATGCGTTCGCCGCAGTCGGCCTGCCAGGCGGCCAGCACCTGGTGGGCGCGCCAGGCCGACTTGTTGTCGGCGAACCGAGCGACCACCTGTACGGCGCGCGGCACCGCGCCGGCGTCCGTCGACCAGGTGCGGCGTACGGCCGAGAGCGCCCCGATGTCGACCATCGACGTCAGGTGGCAAGGCCCGAGCACCTCGACGTCGTTGGCCACCGTGTCGGTCGACGACCAGTCGGCGCCGACCGTCGGCATCTGACCGGTGCTCAGCAGGTGGGCCGACGGGCCGGTGCGGGCCTGGGCGATGCCTTGCGGAGGGGCGCTCGGGTGAGCGGAATCACCACACGACGTGAGCACCACGAGAGCCAGCACCAGGGGGGCCAGCCAGAGCCTCAGCGTCCGCAACACCTGCTGATCGTAGGAGGAGGGAGCCGCCATCGGCCGCTGCGACACGGCCCGTCACCGCCCGGTCGATATCGTCCGTGCGGGGCCTCAACCCGGCCCACTACAGTGTGGCCCCCGAGGGCCCGGAGCGGGACGGGCGAGGAGGATGACGGTGAGGTCGGCAGTAGCACGCGCACTCGGCTGCTGCCTCGTCCTCGTCGCGGTGCTCGCCGGCTGCACCGACGACAACTCGTCGTCGAGCCCCACCCCCGAGACCACGAGCCCGGCCACCGACACCCCCGCCCCGCCCGTGGACCTGACGTTCGGCGTCTACGGCTCGACCGAGGAGATCGCGGCCTACACCCGGATGGCCAACCACTTCGACTCGGTCGACGAGTCCGCCGAGGTCGAGGTGAAGTCCTGGGACAACCACGACGGCCTGCGCAAGGCGATCGCCGACGGTGAGCCGCTTCCCGACGCCTTCCTGGTGTCGCGAAGCGACCTGCGCTGGTACCTCGAGAACGAGCTCACCCGGCCCGTCGACAGCCTGCTCGACGAACGCGGCGTCGACTTCGGCGACGTCTACTCCCGCGACGCGTTGACGGCGTTCAGCAGCGACAACCGCCTCCAGTGCATGCCGTACGGCGTCGCGCCGCAGGTGATGTTCTACAACACCTCGCTGATCGACTTCGACCGGATGGCCCTCCGCGGCCTCGACGTGCCGACCGACCACCGGCGCTGGAACTTCGACCAGTTCACGGCCGCGGCGACGTTCGCGGCGCGGCCGAGCCGCGGCAGCAAGGGGGTCTCGATCGCGCCGACGCTGCGCGGGCTGGCGCCGTTCATCTACTCCGGTGGCGGCGACGTCTTCGACGACGACGAGGACCCCAAGTCGCTGGCCTTCTCCGACGACGGGAGCCGGTCTGCGCTGGAGACGACGTTGGCCCTGCTCCGCGACCCCAAGGTCACCCTCACCGAGGAGCAGCTGGCCGAACACACGCCCTTGGAGTGGTTCGAACGCGGCAGTCTCGGCATGATCGCCGGCAGCCGCGCGCTGGTCCCGAGGCTGCGCCAGGTGGCTGGCCTGCAGTTCGACGTGATGCCGATGCCCACCCTCGACAGCCAGGCGACGGTCGGCGAGATCACCGGCCTGTGCATCGCCCAGGACGCCGAGAGCCCGGCCACCGCCGCCGACTTCCTCGTCTACGCCACCTCGACCGAGGCCGTCACCGAGGTCACCCGGGCAGGATTCCTCCAGCCGGCCAACCTGGAGGTGGCCTTCGCCGACGATTTCCTGCAGCCGACCAAGCAGCCGCTCAACGCGACCGTCTTCAACGAGATGGCCGGGAGGATGGCCATCCCGCCACTGCTCGACACCTGGGACGAGCTCGAGACTGCGGTCGAGCCCTACCTCCAGGAGCTCTTCTACTCGGTGCCGACCCTCGACCTCGTGGCGATCACCGAGCAGATCGACGCGGCGTCCGTGCCGATCCTCGACCCCGAGGCCACGCCTACGCCGTCGGAGACGACGAGCCCGAGCCCGTAGCAGGCCGCTCCTCGTCGGGTTCTTCCTCCGGGACGGGCTGCTCGGCCTCGATCACGGCCGCCGCGATCAGCGGCGCGGTGAGCCGCACCTGCCACGCGCGGGCGCCCAGCGCCCTCAACGCGGCCGACACCGCCTGGGTGAGCTCCTCGGGCTCGCGGACCTCGGGTGGAGTCCACAGCACCCGGCGCAGGTAGTCGGGAGTGAGCAGGTTTTCTGCGGGCACCTGGTGCTCCTCGGAAGCCGCCGTGATCGCCTCGCGGGCCAGTTGAAGGCGCCGGCCGGCAATCGGATCCTTCTCCGCCCACGCGCGCGGCGGCGGCGGGCCGTCGGTGCGCGGCTGACGGGACGGTAGCTGGCTCTCGGGCAGGTCTCGCACCTGCGTCAACACCGCGACCCACCGGCCGGCGTAGCGGTCGGCCCCTCGGCCGTAGAACCCCTTGGTGCTCTTCAACGCCCCCCGGGTCATCGGCATGGCCAGCGCCGCGGCCACGATCGCCGAGTCGGGGATGATCCGGCTCGGGGTCACGTCGCGCTCGGCGGCGATCTGGTCGCGGGTGGTCCACAGCGCCCGGACGGCGCCCAGGGCCCGGCGCCCGCGGACCTTGTGCAAGCCCGACGTACGCCGCCACTGGTCCATCCGGGTCGCCTGGGCGAAGCTCCGCAGCGCCTCGAACTCCTCGGCGGCCCACTCGTCCTTGCCGGCCTCGACCAGCTGGGCGGCAAGCAGGTCGCGCAGCTCGACCAGCACCTCCACGTCGAGGGCGGCGTACTCGAGCCACGGCGCGGGCAGCGGCCGGGTCGACCAGTCGACGGCGGAGTGCTCCTTGGCCATCCGGTAGCCCAGCAGCGTCTCGACGAGCGTGGCCAGCCCGACGCGCGGGAGGCCGAGCAGGCGACCGGCGAGCTCGGTGTCGAAGAGCCGGGTGGGGTAGAGGCCGAGCTCGTTCATGCACGGCAGGTCCTGGGTAGCGGCGTGCAGGATCCACTCGGTGTCCTCGAGGACCGCTTGCAACGGCGCCAGCGAGTCGAAGGCGATGGGGTCGACCAGGGCCGTGCTGGCGCCCTCGCGGCGCAGCTGGATCAGGTAGGCGCGGGCCGAGTAGCGGTAGCCCGAGGCACGCTCGGCGTCGATCGCGACCGGCCCGGTGCCCGCGGCCAGGGCCTCGCAGAACTCGGCCAGCGCCCGCTCGGTGTCGACGATCCTGGGCAGCCCGTCTCGCAGGGTCAGGAGCGGTGCGTCGGGGGGCACGGTCGCTTCGTGCTCGGGTGTGCTCTCCGAGGCGTCGTCGGGTGCGGGATCGTCGGGGGGAAGGTCAGTGGCGTCCTGCATTGGTTCAGCGGCCGGGGCCGCGCTGTCCGCGGCGGCTCGGGATCGCGGTCACGCCCTCGGGGACGGGCTCGAGCCCGACGGCGGTGCACAGCAGCTCACCCCAGGCCTCGACGTGCGGCCCGACGTCCAGGGCGCCGTCGATGAGGAGCGGCGTCCACGACGCCCGCAGCTCCAGCTGGGCCGTGCCGCCGTCGTCAGCCATCCCGCCGAAGCTCTCGGTGGCGACCCGGGTCACGGTCCCCGACGCCGCGGCGTACGCCGCCCCGTGGGCGTCCAGGGCCTCGGTCAGCCACGACCACCCGACGGCGGCCAGCATCGGGTCGCTGGCCATCTCGAGCTCGATCTCGGCGCGGGCGTAGGCCACGCAGCGGTAGGTGCCGTCCCACGCGTCGTTGCCCGCCGGGTCGTGGAGCAGGATGATCCGGCCCGTCCCGAGGTCGGTGCCGTCGACCGTCACGTCGGCGGAGAGCGCGGCGGCATGCGGGGCGATCCGCTGCGGGGCCGGCATCTCCTCACACAAGACCTCGGGTCGCAGGCGGGCGGCGCGCATGGTCGCCACCGCTGCCCGGAACTCCGGGGGACTTGTGTCCGCGCCCGTGCCGGGGTGCGTCTCTGGACGGACGACCATGCTCACCACACTAGGTCGGTTGGCCCATTGCCGATGTGCAACCACGCCGGATCACCTGCGACGATTCGCCCCATGGCAGGTCTGGCAGATCCGCGCGACAGTGCCTTCGTCAGGGCCGCACGCGGCAAAACGGTGCCACACACGCCGGTCTGGTTCATGCGTCAGGCCGGCCGCTCGCTGCCTGAGTACCGCGCCCTGCGCGAGGGCGTGGGGATGCTCGAGTCCTGCATGACGCCCGACCTGGTCGTCGAGATCACCATGCAGCCGGTGCGCCGCTACGGCGTCGACGCCGCCATCTTCTTCTCCGACATCGTGCTGCCGCTCAAGGCCGTCGGCGTCGATCTCGACATCAAGCCGGGCGTCGGTCCGGTCGTCGCCCAGCCGGTGCGGACCCTGGCCGACGTGGCGGCCATCCCCGACCTGACTCCGGATCACGTCCCCTTCATCACCGAGTCGGTTCGCCGGCTGGTGGACGGACTCGGCGGCACGCCGTTGATCGGCTTCGCCGGCGCACCGTTCACGGTGGCGTCGTACCTGGTCGAGGGCGGCCCGTCCAAGGAGCACGCCCTCACCAAGGCGATGATGTTCGGCGCCCCCGACGTCTGGGCGGCACTGATGGCCAAGATCGCCGACATCGCGGCCGCCTACCTCGCCGTCCAGGTCGCCGCGGGCGCGTCGGCCGTCCAGCTCTTCGACTCCTGGGCCGGCGCGCTGACGCCCGAGGACTACCGCGAGCACGTGATGCCCTACTCCGCGCGAGTGCTCGCGGCCGCCGGCGAGCTCGACGTCCCGCGAATCCACTTCGGCGTCGGCACCGGCAACCTGCTGCCGCTGATGGCCGAAGCCGGCGCCGACGTGGTCGGCGTCGACTGGCGTACGCCGCTGAGTGCCGCGATCCCGCTCGTCGGCGACCGCGCCGTGCAGGGCAACCTCGACCCGACGCTGGTCTTCGCGCCGACCGAGGTGATGACGACGCGCGCCCGCCGCATCGTCGAGGAAGGTCGGGCCGCCCGCGGCCACATCTTCAACCTGGGCCACGGGGTTATCCCCTCGACCGACCCCGGTCAGCTGGCCGCGCTGACGGAGTTCGTGCAGTCGCTCGGATCCGACTAGCCCGTCAGTCAGAGGTCCCGGCCGGCGCCGACGGTGCCAGGGGCGGCGTACGCCGGATCCGGCGGACCAGCAGCAGCACCGGGATGCCGATCACCGCTGCCACGATCGCGAAGGGCAGCACCGCGCCGACGGCCGTCAGCACCGCGGTGGTGGCGCCCTGGAGGCCGTCCCAGCCCGCGCTGAGCCCTGCCAGGAATCCCGTGCGGTCGTCCTTCTTCGGAGTCGCGACGGCCTTCTCCGTGCGCTGCAGGTGCACGCTGATCGTGGCCATCGAGGTCTGGTCCTTCAGCCACGCTCGCTGCTGGGTGAGGGAGTCGAGCTGGGCCTGACGGTTGGCCAGCTCCGCCTCGATCGCCATGATGTCGCGGATCGACTCGGCCCGGGTGAGCAGCGTCCGGACCCGGCTCACGCTGCGCTCCTGCACGGCGATCTGGGCCTCGACGTCGATGAGCTGGGTCGTGACGTCCTGCGAGGTGGTCGAGGTGGAAGCCAGGATGGCCAGCTTGCCGAGCCGGTCCATCACGTCGTCGAAGTCGGCGCTGGGCACCCGCAGCACCATCCGCGACCGCAGCGCGGCGCCCGTCTTGTCGGTCTCGGTCTTGTCGTCGGAGATCTGTCCCTCGTGCTCGTCGACGAGCTCCTGGACCTCGAACCGCGTCTGGGCCACGTCGTCGCTGCGCAACGAGACCGAACCCGTGCGGATCACCGCCTGCGACAGGGGCACCTCGCCGCTGTCGTAGGACGTGGAGGCGACCTTCCCCGCGGCGGCGCGGCCGTCGGCGGGGGCCTCTTCGTCGGGTGCTGGCATCTCGGCGCTGACATCCCCTGCGCCGCCACCCTCACCTTGCAGGGCGGTCTCGGCGGTGTCGGCCGTGGCCATGCCCATGTCGTCCGAACCGCCTCCCGAGCAGGCGGTCAGGGCAGTGAGGGCGGCGAGGGTGAGACCGGCGGCGACGAGTCGGATGCGCATAGGTGACAGACGGCGCCCGGGGCCGGTTGGTTCCGCAGCCGGTTCCCGGGTCGGCGGGCTCGACTGTCAGAGTTGGCCGCATGGCAGGGACCGGTCGACGTGTGGCCGTCGTGGGTGGCGGCATCGCCGGCCTCACGGCGGCCCGGGCGCTGGCGCGCGCCGGCCGCGACGTGCTCGTGCTGGAAGGCGGCGGTGAGCTCGGTGGCAAGCTGCGCCTGCACTCGGTGGCCGGTATCGAGGTCGACGTGGGTGCCGAGGCGATGCTCGCCCGTCGTCCCGAGGGCCTCGAGCTGGCCCGCGAGCTCGAGCTTCCCGTCGTGCACCCCGCCACCAGCTCGTCGTCGATCTGGACCCGCGGCGCGCTCCGGCCACTGCCGCGCTCGGTGATGGGCATCCCCGGCGACATCGAGCAGGTGGCGGAGTCCGGGGTGCTCAGCGACGAGGGGCTCGAGCGACTGCGGCACGAGACCGCCGCTGGTGGGCTGCTCGCCGAGGGCGAGGACATCTCGGTCGGCGAGCTGGTGGCCACCAGGCTGGGCGACGAGGTCGTCGACCGACTGGTCGAGCCGCTGCTCGGTGGCGTCTACGCCGGCCACTCCCGGCAGCTCTCCGCCCGGGCAACGGTGCCGCAGCTCGCGACGTGGGCCGGCGCTTCACTGGTCGCGCGCGCGGCCGAGGCACTGGCCGCGGCGGACGGCCGTCCGGTGTTTGCTGGTGTCGCCGGGGGTGTGGGCCGACTGGCCCGTGCGCTGGCCGACGAGGGCATGTTCGCGGTCCGGCTCGGCGCGACCGTGCGCGAGCTGTCGCGCACCGCGACCGGCTTCGAGCTCGTGGTCGGGCCGACGACGGCCCCTGAGCTGGTGTCCGCCGACGAGGTCGTGATGGCGGTGCCGGCCGCACCGGCGGCCCGGCTGCTCGCCGGAGTGACGCCCGCGGCTGCCGCCGAGCTCGCGGCGATCGAGTCGGCATCGATGGCCATCGTGACGCTCGCCTTCCGGGCCGACGACGTGCCGGACCTGCCCGGCTCCGGCTTCCTCGTCCCTCCCATCGACGGGCACACGATCAAGGCCGCGACGTTCTCCTTCGCCAAGTGGGAATGGGTCCGCGCGTCCGGCGACGGCGTGCTGGTCCTGCGCACCTCCGTCGGCAGGCACCGCGAGGAGTCGGTGCTCCAGGTGTCCGACGAGGAGCTCGTCGCGGCCTCGCTGGCCGACCTGGCCGAGGCCACCGGGCTCACCGCCCTGCCCATCGACCAGCACGTCCAGCGCTGGGGCGGCGGGCTGCCGCAGTACGCCGTCGGGCACCTCGACCGCGTCGCCCGGATCCGCGCGGCCGTCGACGCGGTCCCGGGGCTGGCGGTCTGCGGGGCGGCGTACGACGGCGTCGGCATCCCAGCCGTGATCGCATCGGCCCGCCGGGCGGCGGCCACCCTCGCCCAAGAAATCGGCACAGGCAGAATGACCCCATGAGCAACGCCGCCCGGACCCGCGAGATCAACGACGCCATCCGCTACACGATGTGGTCGGTGTTCCGGCTGGCGACGCCGTTTGCCAAGGGCGGGGCCAGCGCCGACCGCGCGGCCGAGGCGGCCGAGCTCACCGACCTGGTCGACAAGCTGGCGGCCGAAGACGTGGTGGTGCGCGGGTTCTACGAGCTCAGCGGCCTGCGTGCCGACGCCGACGTGATGGTGTGGTGGCACGCCGAGCGGGCCGAGCAGCTCCAGGACGCCTACCAGCGGTTCCGGCGCACGGCGTTCGGCACCCGGCTCGAGCCCGTGTGGTCGCAACTGGCGCTGCACCGGCCGGCGGAGTTCAACAAGAGCCACGTGCCGGCGTTCCTCGGCGACGAGGAGCCGCGCGCCTTCGTGTGCGTCTACCCCTTTGTGCGGTCCTACGACTGGTATCTCCTCGAGGAGCCCGAGCGCCGCGCGATGCTCGCCGAGCACGGCCAGATGGCGCGCAGCTACCCCGACGTGCGCGCCAACACCGTGGCCAGCTTCGCCCTCGGCGACTACGAGTGGATGCTGGCGTTCGAGGCCGACGAGCTGCACCGCATCGTCGACCTGATGCGGCACCTGCGCGGCTCGGAAACGCGGCGGCACGTGCGCGAGGAGGTGCCGTTCTACACCGGCCCCCGAGTCGCGCCCGCCGACCTGCTCCACCGGCTGCCCTGATCATCGACGGTCTGGCGGAACCGGGCGTCGTGGGCGACCGTCGTACCACCATGCGCGTGTTCGTGGCCGTGGCCACCCTGCTCCTGGTCACCGCGTGCGGCGCCGACTCGGACGACACGGCGACCGACCCCACGAATCCGATGCCCACGGCGATCCCAGCAGCGAAGGGTCTGTCGCGGGCCTTGGAACCGTGATCGACAACGACGAGGGGCCTGAGTTCTGCCTCGGCCCGGTCGCCGAGTCCTACCCGCCGCAGTGCAGCGGGATCCCGTTGGCAGGCTGGCGCTGGAAGGACCAGCACGGCGAGTTCGACGACGCGAGCGGCGTGCGCTTCGGCAGCTTCCTGCTGGCCGGCTCCTTCGACGGCACCACGTTGACCGTCCAGGAGTCCGTCTCCGGCGCGCGCTACGACCCGATGCCGCAACCCGAGCCGACCAGCGGGGCCGCCGAGGACCACTCGCAGGCCGAGCTCGAGGCCATCGCCGAGGAGCTCAACTCCCTGCCCGGATACCTGTCGGGGATGACGGGCGACAACCTGGTCGCGGTCGACGTCGTGCACGACGACGGGTCGCTGCAGGCGTGGGCCGACGCGGCGTACGGCACCGGGCTGGTGTTCGTGCGCTCCGCGCTGAGTCCACCGACTGCTGGGTGACTCAGTCGGCGATCTCGAGCAGCTCGTCGAGCAGCAGGTCGGGGCGGGCGATCAGCGACAGGTGACCCTGGTCCTCGCTCAGGAAGCCGCGCGCGCCGGGCACGTGGTCGACGAGCCAGCGGCCATGGGTGAACGGCACGGCGCGGTCCTGCTTGCCGTGCCAGGCGACCACCGGCACGTCCATCTCGCCCACCTCGAAGCCCCAGGGCATCACGAACGCGAGGTCGTCGTCGCGCCAGCCGTCGGTGCCGTGGCGGGTGCCCAGCTCCGAGCCGGCCCGGTGGTACTCACCGATGCCTGCGCGGAACGCCGCGATGTCGACGGGGGACAAGATGGTGTCGAGCTGGGCGAGCACATCGTCGACCGTGGCCACGGACCGATCGATGCCTGCCAGGTGGCTCTCGAGCTCGGCGCGGCCTGCCGCGGCGGCAGAGAACTCCACGACGTTGTCCTGACCCATCCCGTCCAGCCACCCGTCGCCGAACGCCGCGTAGGGCGCCACGCCGGCCACCGAGCCAGCCGCGCGGCAGCGGTCCGGGAGCAGTGCTGCGCACGCCAGCGCGTGTGGTCCGCCGCCCGACCAGCCCAGGGTGAGGAACCGGTCCACGCTCAGGCTCGCGAGCACGTGGGCGGTGTCAGCCGCCGCGTCGGCCACGCGCCGCCCCGGCTGCGGCGACGACTCGGCGTACCCGGGTCTGGCGAGGACTACCGTGCGCAACCCACGGACGGCGGCCGCCTCGGCGAGCCCCGGGGGCAGCAGCGCGGCGCCCGGCGTGCCGTGATGGAAGACGAGGAGCTCGCCGGTCTCTGGACCGGCGACCAACACCTCGAGGTCACGCCCGTCGGGCGCGCGGATGACGGGCGTGGTCAGTCCTGCTGGTCGGCCGGCTCGAGGGTCAGGCTGATGGAGTTGATGCAGTAGCGGTCGCCGGTCGGCGTGCCGTAGCCGTCGGGGAAGACGTGCCCGAGGTGCGAGCCGCAGTTGGCGCAGCGGACCTCGGTGCGCTTCATGCCGAGCGTGCTGTCGTCGATGTACTCGACCGTGTCGGTGAGCGGCTGGTAGAAGCTCGGCCATCCGCATCCGGAGTGGAACTTGGTGTCGGACTCGAAGAGCTTGGCCTGGCACGCCTTGCAGCGGTAGACGCCCTTGGTCTCGACGTCGGTGTACTCGCCGGTGAACGCCCGCTCGGTGCCCGCCTTGCGGAGCACGGCGTACTCCTCGGGCGTGAGCTCCGCGCGCCACTGCTCGTCGGACTTCTCCACGTTGTGCGCCATGAGGCCAACGGTAATAGGCCGGACAATGGGAGCACTGCTTTGGCTACGGTGGCCCCATGGCCAAGACCACTGCGGCGGAGGTGCAAGCAGGCGACCGGGCGGTCCGGGTGTCGAGCCCCGACCGGGTGATCTACGAGGCGACCGAGCGGACGCCCGAGGTCACCAAGTTGATGGTCGCTCAGTTCTTCGTCGACGTCGGTGACGGCCTGATGCGCGCCTTGCGCAATCGGCCCACGGCCCTGGAACGGTGGACGTCCGGGGTTCGGCCAGGGATGAAGCTGGCGACCGGGCCCCAGGACAAGGACGCCGACGCGTTCTACCAGAAGCGGGTCCCCAAGGGCGCTCCCGACTATCTCGAGACCGCCACGATCACCTTCCCGTCGGGACGCACCGCCGATGAGATCTGCCCGACCGAGATCGCGGTGCCGGTCTGGTGCGCCCACATGGGGACGCTCACCTTCCACCCCTGGCCCGTACGCCGCGACGACGTCGACCGGCCCGACGAGCTGCGCATCGACCTCGACCCCCAGCCGGGCACGTCCTTCGCCGACGCGGTGCGGGTGGCCGGGGTGGCCCATCAACTGCTCGAGGAGCTCGGCATGCGGGGCTTCGTAAAGTCGTCCGGCAACCGCGGGGTCCACATCTATGTCCGCATCGAGCCGCGCTGGGAGTTCACCGACGTGAGGCACGCCGCCATCGGCTTCGGCCGCGAGCTCGAGAAGCGCGACGACGGGGTGACCACCGCGTGGTGGAAGGAGGAGCGAGGGGAGCGGATCTTCGTCGATTTCAATCAGAACACCCGCGACCGCACCATCGCCTCGGCGTACTCCCTGCGGCCGATCCCCGGCGCCCCCGTCTCCACCCCGATGACGTGGGAGGAACTGGCCGGCGTCACCGACCCGGGGGAGTTCAACCTCTTCACCGTGCCCGAGCGGCTGGCCGACGGCGACCCGTGGACCGACATCGACGAGGTCCACCACGACCTCACGCCGCTGCTCGACCTCTTCGAGGAGCAGGGTGCGGTTGAGCTCAACTACCCGCCCGACCATCCCAAGATGCCCGGCGAGCCGCCGCGGGTGCAGCCTTCGAAGAAGGTCGCGGCCCACTGGGACGAGGACGGCAACCGGATCGAGGGCACGTGAGCTTGCGGTGAGCCCCCAGGCACCCGAAGACGAGGTTCGCGACGAGGCGAGCGGCTTCGCGGCGTTCCTGGCGTTCTACCGCGAGGAGATCGCGGAGGCGGTGCTGGCCCTGTCGCCCACCGAGCAGCGCATCTCCCGGATCCCGTCGGGCTGGACTCCTATCGAGCTGCTCAGCCACGTGTTGCACATGGAGCAGCGCTGGTTCGTGTGGGGCTTCCTGGGCGAGCAGGTCGCCGAGCCGTGGGGCGACTGGACCCGGGAGGAGCCCTGGGAGGTGCCCGCCGCTGTCGGGGAGTCCGAGCCGCGATGGCAGGTGCCGAAAGACGTCACCGCCGAGACGTTGGTCGAGCGGCTGCGTGAGCTGGGCGAGCGGACGACCGGCATCCTGGCGGAGCACGACTTCGACGAGGTGCCGCCGCACTCGCCGCGCTGGGAGCACACCGACGGCATTCCACCGCTGCGGTGGATCTGCTTCCACGTGCTCGAGGAGTACGCACGCCATGCCGGCCACCTCGACATCTCCGTCGAGCTGGCCGACGGCTAGCCCATCCGTGACCTCGCGTCGAACAGCAGCACGGACGCGGACACCGCGACGTTGAGCGAGTCGGCACGGCCGCGCATCGGGATCGAGACGCGGGTCAGGTCCGGGGCGCGCCACTCGGGCGCGACGCCGTCGCTCTCGGAGCCGACGACGATCGCGACCTTGCGGTGCCCGTAGTCGACGGTCAGGTAGTCGACGGCGGCGGCCGGGTCGGCGACGTACGCCGTGAAGCCGGCGGCGGTCAGGTCGCGCCGGGCGGTGTTGACGTCGTCGTACTCGAGGACGGGCATCGTCAGGACGGTGCCGCGGCTGGCCTCGAACACCTTCGGATGGGTCAACCGGCAGGTGGCGTTGGTCAGCACCAGCCCGTCGGCGCCCGCGGCGTCGGCGGTCCGAACGAGGGTGCCGAGGTTTCCGGCGTACTCGATGCCGTCGGCGACCAGGACCAGCCGCGCGTCGGGGCGGAGGACGTTCTGGGGCGGCCAGGAGGCCAGCCGAACGACCGACAGCAGAGCGGGCGCCGACTGCCCCGGATGCAGACGCGCGAGGGTGCGCTCCGAGACGGCGTAGGTCTCCTCGGCCGGGCCGACCGGGGTGCTGTCGCAGCAGATCGTGGCGACCGGCCGAACGCCGAGTCGGGCGAGGTGTTCGTGCTGCCAGCGGCCGGCGACGGCGACGAGGCGATCGCGCCGGGGCAGCAGGTTGCGGCGTGCGCGCGAGTAGAGGCGGGCGGCCGGGTGGCCGGGGCCGATGGGAAGCAGACGAGCGGGGACGAGGGTGGGCACGACGGGCTCCGAGGCAGGAGTAGGCGCCTGACCGGCGTACCCGGGGCGCTACCCCCGTGCGGGCACGTCGGTCGTCAGGCCACCGATCGGGGCCTGGCTGACGTCACTCCGTGATTCCCATGAGGGACAGGGTAGACACCGATTCGTCCGTCCCGCCACGGAGTAAATGTCGCGGTAGACCGCAGACGAATCGGTGTTGAACGGCGGCAGATAGCCTGATCCCGTGGGAGAACAACAGGTCAAGCTCGTCATCGTCACGGGGTCCGGACGCAGCGGCACGAGCAGCGTCGCCGGCACCCTCAAGCGGCTAGGCCTCTACATCCCGCAGCCCGAGGTGGAGACCGACGAGCGCAACCCGCGGGGCTACTACGAGCCGCTGTGGGTGGCGGAGTTCCACAAGTGGCTGCTCAACCCGATCCCGGTCCGCACCATCGACTCGCGTCCCAACGCCGGCAAGATCGCCAAGAAGCACGTCACCCCCAAGGTCGAGGAGGAGCTGAGGGTCTGGCTGCGCGACCAGCTCAAGCTGGTCGACGAGCTGGGCCACACCCAGATCCTGCTCAAGGACACCCGCGCGTACTGGGTCTATGACCTGTGGCAGCGGATGGCCGCCGAGTTCGGCGCCCAGCTGACCAGCCTGACGATGCTGCGGCACCCGGCCCAGGTGGTGCGCTCGCGCGACACGGCGTACCTCTCCGACATGGACCGGCCGTTCCGCCGCCAGCGCGAGACGACCAACGTGGCGGCCTGGATCAACGCGGCCTTCGAGACCGAGCGGGTCACGCGCGGCAATTCGCGGGCGTTCGTGCCCTACTACGACCTGATCGGTGACTGGCGGGCAGCGATGACCAGGGCGGGCAAGCAGCTCGGCCTCACCTTCGACGGCGACCTCTCCGGCCACCACCCGGTCGACGACTTCATCGACGCCGGCCTGAACCGCTCCCTGCCCGACTGGGCCGGCCTGGAGGTGACGCCCACGCTCGTCGACCTGGCCGACCGGTCGTGGGACGCGATGAACGTGCTCGTCGAGCAGCCCGACGACAAGGCGGCGATGGACCGCATCGACGCGCTGCGAGAGGAGTACGTCGACCTCTACCAGTCGTCGGCCGCGATCGCGCTCGACGAGACGACGGCGCAGGTCGCCAAGGTGCGCAAGAAGCTCAAGAAGCAGATTGCCGAACGCGACGCCGAGCTCGACAAGCTGCGGGCCAACCGCCCTTAGTCGTCGTGCTTCTCCCAGGGTGCGGCGATCGGGTAGTAGTCGCCGAGGAACCCGGTCAGCATCGCGTCGAGCCGCCACTCACGGAACCCGTGGTCGTGGTGGTCGCCGAGGCAGAAGAAGTCCTGCTGACGGTCGAGCAGCTGGCTCAGCTGCCAGTCGAGGTCGGGGTTGGCGATGTTGACGAACTCGGTGTCGACCTCGGTGGCGTACGCCTTGCCAGTGAGCAGGCCGTAGTGCTGGGCGAACGAGCTCAGCGTCGAGATGTCGGTGTCGGAGCGGAACGGCGACCGGGCAGTCCGCTCCACCACCTCGGCGAAGCGCTCCTCGATCTCGGCCAGCACGGAGGTGCGCACGGCGTAGGGAGCGTGCGCAAGGGCGTTGGTGGTGACGGCGCCGAAGACCTCCTGCAGCAGCCGGCGGTTGTTCCACGCCGCCTTGAGCCACGGGGGTGAGTCAGGAAGGTCGGTCAGGCCGATGGTGCCGGGCGCGAAGAACACCGACGCGAGTCCGGCCGGGCTGAACAGCCCCTCTGGCCGGATGGGGCGGCCGACGAAGAAGTCGTCGTTGAAGTAGAGCCAGTGCTCGGCCAGCCCCGGGATGTGGTGCAGCGAGGTCTCGATCGCGTGGGAGTTGAAGGTGGGCAGCGCTTCGGCGGGCAGGATCTCGTCGTGCCGGACGACGTTGACGCCGGGATGGTCGACGTCGAGCCAGGGCGGCACCTGGCCGCTGGTCACGACGTGGATCTGGCGCACCCAGGGCGCGAAGAGGTGGACGCTGCGCAGCGAGTAGCGCAGCTCGTCGCGCGAGATGAACCGGGCCCGGCCGCTCGCCTCGCGGGTGCGGGCGGTGCCCTCCATGCCGGCGATGCGGGCCTCGCGGGCGGCGTCCCACTCGGGGTCGTTGCCGTCGACCCAGGTGTAGACGACGTCGACGGGGAAGTGGCACTCGTTGACCGTCGGCGTGGCCATCAGCGGCAGGGTGCGGACGCCGACGCCGTCGATGTCGACGGGCACGGTCGGCTCGTCCGCGGGGATCCGGCTGGTGTAGCGGTTGGGCCGCGGCGAGACCAGGTCGCCGTCGACCGTGCGCTCCCAGAACTGCACCTCGACCGTGCAGCCCTGGCCGACCACGCTCGCCTTGCCGTCGACGACCGGCCACGGCTCCAGGGCCAGCCGTGGCGTCATCCCGCGGCGCAGCTCCTCGCTCAGCGCGGCGATGGTGCCGCGGCGCTCGGGCCAGCCGTGTCCCTCCGGGTCGCGCAGGGAGAGGTACGCCGGCGCCCCGGGGTCGGCGAGTGACTTGAGGAAGGCGTCGCGGTCGGCCATCGGCACCACCACCACGGGGGCGCTCGACTCGTGCGCAGGGATCACCAGCCAGTGCTCGGTGCTCGCGGTGGCCGCTCGCACCGCCCACGACAGCGCTGCCTTGCGGGCTTCGACCGGCGTGACGCTGTCGGCGGCGACGGCCTCGTCGGCGGCTGTCGGCACGGGCTTTGCGTCCACGAGGGCGTTGACCCGTGGGGCCAGCCGGCCGGCGCTGGTCCGCCGGGTGCGGGCGGCGCTGAAGATGCCGACCCAGCGCTCGGCGATCGCGAAGGCGTCGTACTGCCGCGACGAGCGGTAGGCGCCCTCGCCGAGGGTGCGCCGCAGGTCGTCGTCGGTGGCGAGCCGGAGCAGGGCTCGGGCCATGCCGGCCAGCGACTCGGGCGAGACCAGCAGCCCGTTGACCTCGTGCTCGATGATCTCGCGGGGGCCGGACGCGCAGTCGTAGCTGGCGACGGGCACGCCGGCGGCCATCGCCTCCTGGACCGACAGCGGGAAGCCCTCGGCGCGCGAGGTGAGCGCTGAGATGCTCGCCTTGGCCCATTCGCTGCGCATGTCGGGTACCGAGCCGGGCAGCTCGACCCGGTCGAAGATGCCGAGCTTGCGGACCAGCCGCACCAGCTCCTGTCGCTTGGGCCCGGCGCCGTAGATGCGCAGCCGCCACTCGGGGATCTGGTCGGCGATCAGCGCGAACGCCTCGACCATCCGCGGGAACTGCTTCTCGTTGACCAGCCGGCCTGCCGCGACGATCAACGGGTTGTCGAGCCGGGAGCGGGGCGTGAACCCGATCGGCAGCGGGTTCGGCACGATCGCGATCTCGGGAGTCAGGTCGCCGAGCTGCTCGCGCACCCAGTCGGCCATCGCCGGGGTGAAGACGGCGACCACGTCGGCGCGCGGCGCGAAGATCGAGCAGCGGCTCGATGCCCGACGTGCGGTCGGAGGTCGAGCGGTGCTCCTGGTGCACCACGACCGGCTTCGGCGGCAACAGCTGGATCGCGGCGGCCAGCAGCCCGGGCGTGACCGTGACCAGCACGTCGACGTCGAGGGACGGCAGCACCTGCTCCAGCCCGACGTCGCACAGCGCCGTGAACTGGCCGTCCCAGCGCTCGGGCACGAGCAGCGACTCCCGCTCGTGCAGCTTGCGCGCGCGGCCCGGGTCGAGGTCGAGGCCGGGCACCGACGGCTCGTGGCCCTCGCGTACGTCGACGAGATAGCGCGTGCCGACGCGGTCGTCGATCCAGTAGTGCGGCCGGTCGCCGCTGCGCGTCACCGAGACAAGCGTGACGTCGTGGTCGCCGGCGAGCGCGTTGGCCTGCGTGATGGCGGAGCGCGACGTGCCGCCCATGCCGTCGAGGTTGAAGACGAGGTAGGCCAGTCTCATGAGCGGGGCCTCACGGCGTCCCCGCCTTGGGCCGCCGCACCCGCAGCACGCCGTCGGGCAACCAGCGGTAGACCAGCGCCACGCTCTGCCCGTCGTCGGACTGGTGCTGGGGGAGCAGCACCGCGGTGTCGGGCCGGGCGAGCTCGTTGGCGCGGCGGCGTACGGGCAGGTCGCCGGCGTGCACGCTTGTGGACAGGCCGACGCGGTCGGGTACGTCGCCGGGCCGGAGCGTCGCCGTCGCGACACCATCTGTGTGGGTCAGCGGGCGGGTCAGCAGCACCGCGCCGTCCTGGTCGTCGACGAGTCGGAGCTCGGCGTCCGGACCGACGCCCCGCGATGTGCATCGTGACGGTGTCGTCCAGATCGGCCTCGATGCCGACCAGCACCGCGCCGGGCTCGGCCGGCATGCGGGCGAGCTCGAGCGTGCCGTCGTGGCTGCGGCCGACCTGCCACTGGACGCCGTCGGCAGGCGGGGTGGTGAGCGGTTCGCGCGGGGGCAGGGGCGGCGTCCAGACTCGCTCGACCAGACCGCCCGGAGACGCCATCACCACCTCGTAGCGGCTCTCGACCGGGCCGGGAAGGTCCGCCAGGTCGGCCCGGACCGACCGGAAGTGGGGGTCGTCCTCGACCAGGTCGCTGGCCAGCGCGATGACCTGCCCGCTCTGGCCGGCGTCGAGCTCACGCAGCGACAGCGTGCCAGGCGTCGCCTCGACGGCCAGCCACAGGTGCCGACCGTCGAGCACGCCGGCGAACACCGCTCGCGGGCGCGACCCCTGGGCGTCGGGCGCTTGTGGCGCTTCCGGCTCGTCGGCGAGGCCAAGTCGTTCGCGGGCCTGTTCCAGGCGCTGGCCAACCCGCGGGGAGAGCTTCACCCGGCGATCTTATTCAGAGGCCGCTGACGCCTTCGCCGCCGCCGGCCTGCTCGTCGAAGTTCTCGTGCTCGAGCAGGTGCAGCACGGGCACACCGATCTTGCGGCGAGCCCGGGAGGTCCAGTCGAGGTGGAAGAACTCGGAGACCACGTGCGACCGGGTCAAGATGATGGCCTCCCGGCCGTCGACGGCCTTGACCTCGGCGGCGAGAGCGTCGATCGGCTCTTCGCCGACGACCTTGCCCATCGGCCGTCGCGCCAGCCGCGCGGAGGGCGGCGAGCGTCGCCGTCAGGTCTTCCGACGAGCGTTCCTCGCAGTCCTTGCGGACGGCCTCGACGTCGACCTCTTGCATCCCGAGCGTCGGCGAGCCGAGCATGTCGCCGCCGGCCAGGCTGCCCATCGACGCCTCGATGCGGGCGGCGGCATCCTCCAGAGGCAGCAGCACGTGGTAGGTCACGGGGTCCTCGATGCCCTCGTGCAGCGAGCGCACCTGACGGGCGTCTGCCTCGCTCAGTGCCTGCTCCACCAGGAGCACCACGTCGTAGGAGTCACTCATGTCTCACCATTCCCGTCCTCGACACCCAAAATTCTAGCCAGGTCGTAGGAGACGACCTCTTCGAGCTGCTCATAGCCGCACGATTCGGGATCGCGATCGGTGCGCCACCTGCGGAACTGCGCCGTGTGCCGGAACCGCCGCCCCTCCATGTGGTCGTAGGCCACCTCGATCACCCGGTCGGGCCGCAGCGGCGTGAAGCTGAGGTCCTTGCCCGCGCTCCAGCGGCTCTGGGTGCCGGGCACCCGGTCGGGGTTGGCGGTCAGGAACTCCGCCCAGCGGCCCCACGGGTGCTCCTCGATCGGCACCACCAGCGCTTGCAGCTCGGCGATCAGCTCGGCGCGGCGAGCCTCGGTGAAGGAGGCGCTGACGCCGATGTGCTGCAGCTCGCCGTCGTCGTACAGGCCGAGCAGGAGGCTGCCGAGCAACGGTCGCTCGGGGGTCGACGTCTTGTGCTCGCGATAGCCGGCCACCACCACGTCGGCGGTGCGCTCGTGCTTGATCTTGAGCATGGTGCGGGCGTTCTCCTGGTACGTCGCGGTCAGCGGCTTGGCGACCACGCCGTCGAGGCCGGCGCCCTCGAACTCCTCGAACCAGGCCCCGGCCTGGGCCGGGTCGGTCGTCGTCCGGGTCAGGTAGCAGGGGCCGGTGAGGCCGGCCAGTGCCTGCTCCAACGCCGCCCGGCGCTCGGAGAACGGCCGGTCGATGTACGAGTCGTCACCGAGGGCCAGCAGGTCGAAGGCCACGAAACCGGCCGGCGTCTGCTCGGCCAGCAGGTCGACGCGCGACTTCGCCGGGTGGATCCGCTCCTGCAGGACCTCGAACTCCAGCTTGTCGCCAACCGCCACGAACAGCTCGCCGTCGAGCACGCACCGCTCGGGCAGCTGCTCCTTGATGGCGGCGACCACTTCGGGGAAGTAGCGCGTCAGCGGCTTGGTGTTGCGGCTGGCCAGCTCGACCTCGTCACCGTCGCGGAACACGATGCACCGGAAACCGTCCCATTTCGGCTCGAAGCTCAGTCCGCCGAACTTCTCGGGGTCGGGGATTCCCTTGACCGACTTGGCGAGCATCGGTCGCACCGGCGGCATCACGGGCAGGTCCACAGCCGTGACCCTAGTTGAGTGGCCGTGCCGGTACGCCGGCCACTGTGGCCCCGGGTGAAACGTCGCGGGTGACCACGGCTCCGGCTGCGACCACGGCCTCCTCGCCCACGACGACGCCGAAGAGGATCTGGGCAGCGCTGCCGATCTGCGCGCCGCGCCGGATCACGCCGGCAGGCGGCTGTCGGCCGTGGTCGTCGATCGGAGGTTGCCCGAGCACGATGATCATCGGCCCGAGGAAGCAGTCCTCCTCGATGACGACACCGGTCGCCAGTCCGCAGTAGCCCTGCATCCGGACCCGGTCGCCCACCACGGCGTCGCGGCCGATGGTGCACGCGTGGCCGATTGAGGTGTCCGCCCCGAGGTGGGCACCCTCGCGGACCAGGCTGTGGTCGCCGACGTACGCCCGCGGCCCGATCACGGCGCCGGCGCTGACGATGGCGTGGCTTCCGATGATGGCGTCGTCTCCGACCACGGTGGGGGACGCCTGCGCCTGCGGGCTGCGGGACCTTTTCCCGATGGCGGGCACCTTGCCAAGGACGACGGCGTCCTCCAGCACCACGCCGTGGCCGAGCACCACGCCCGCGTGGATCACCACGTTGGCGCCGATGACGGTGTCCGCAGGGATGACGACAGCGGGCGCCACCAGCAACTGGGGTCCCCGGTCGGAGGGGTGAAGCTCGCTCAACGGATCTCCTTGCGGGGGCGGGGAAGCAGACGAAGGGCCTGGCCGAGCCGGACCCAGCGGCGAGACAGCAGGTTGGCGTGCCTGGCCTGGAGCCGGCGGCCCCGGGCCCGGGCGCGGTCGCGGCGTCGTTCGGCGGAGGTCCGGATCGCGCGCTCGGAGGCGAGCTGGTCCTGGGCGTGCTGGAGACTCAGCTCCGACGTGCGGAGCAGGTTGGTGAGGTGGTCGACCTGGAGGTCGGCCGCTAGGTTCGCGGCCCGCTCGACCGCCAGCTCCTCAGCCGACACAGCCGACTCTGCAGCCCACCGCTCGGACTCGACCTGGAATGCCCCGCGGATCCCGACCAGCTCGCCTTCGGCCCGCCAACGCATGCGTAGCTGCCGGGCCAGCTCGCCGGCCTCGGTCAGCGGTCGGCCTGTGGAGGTCCGGGGCGCGACCTCGATGAAGAGGCGAACCAGCTCCTGGGCGTGGGTGCGCGCCTGGTGGTGCTTGAGGATCAGGCTGCGGTTGACCTGTCCCATCGCGGGGTCGTACGCCGCGAGGTCGGCGCGCAGGCGGTCTGCGTCGATCACGGCGGGGAAGGCCTGCCCTGCGAGGGCGTCCGCCTCGATCGCGGCGTAGGTTGCAGCGGTCACCCATCCGTCACCGCCGAATGCGTCGTACACATAGGCGGGCCGGCCGGCGCACATCGCTTCGAGCACCGCGCGGGACTTGCCCACGACGATGTCGGCAGCAGCGATCTCGTCCTCCGGCTGGAGCGTGGGCCGGGTCACCATGCCCACCTGGACGACCTCGAGCCCCATCTCCGACCAGGTGTCGACCAGCAGGCGGCGAGCCTCGCCGACCAGGTAGTTTCCCAGCAGCAGCGCACGGCGCGGCGTACCGGCCGGGGCCCGACGCGGCACCAGGCGCTCGGTGTCGATCGGCTGCCGCAGCCTGACGATCCGTAGGTCGGCGTCCAGGGCCTTGAGCCGGGCCTGGAACCGTTCGCTCATCACGACCACCGCATCCACTACGCCGGGGACCAGCGGTGGCAGCTGCGGATCGAACATCGCGCTGTGGTTGACGAAGACCTGCGGCACCCCGGGGTACCGGTCGGCGAGGTCGTAGGCCATCGCCGCGTCCTGGGCCAGCACCACGTCGGGCGCGGAGCCAAGCGCGTCGGGATCGCCGACGACGTCGACCCCGCGGTCGTGCGCGAGCATGGCCATGTCGCCGAGGCGCTGGGCGTGGATCCGGACCTGGTGCCCCAGCCGCTGCAGCTGCTCGGCGACGGTGAGGACGTAGGTCTCGGTGCCGCCGACGTGGGTGAAGGCCTCGATCGCCACCAGGATCCGCACGGGCTCACCGTAGTGCGGCCCGGTCGGTCTGGCGGGCCTATCCTTTGCGACAAACCCGGGTTGGTCTGCCGGGCCTGGGTGCTGCCTATCGTTGTCGCCCTATCCCCGGTTGGTCTGCCGGGCCAGGATGCTGCCCCGCCACGCGGGCCTATCCTGTGCGGGCAATCCCGGGTTGGTCTGCCGGGCCTGGGTGCTGCCCCGCCAGGCGGGCCTATCGTTGTCGCCCTATCCCCGGTTGGTCTGCCGGGCCAGGATGCTGCCCCGCCACGCGGGCCTATCCTGTGCGGGCAATCCCCGGTTGGTCTGCCGGCAGGGCCCGCCTGACTTTGAATCAGGACTAGCGACGTAGGTTCGACTCCTACCCGGGGAGCATGGGTAACGCTGAAGAGCTGACCGTCATCGTCCTCGCGGCCGGGGGCGGCACGCGGATGAAGTCCAAGACGATCAAGGTGCTGCACCACGTCGGTGGGCGAAGCATGATCGGACACGTCCTCGCGGCCGTCGAGGCTCTCGAGCCGCACCGGGTGGTGGCCGTGGTCGGCCACCAACGCGACGCGGTCGGGGCGCACATCCGGGCGCTCGTCCCCGACGCCGTGCTGGCGGTCCAGGAGACCCTCGACGGCACAGGCGGCGCGGTGCGGGTGGCCATCCAGGCGAGCGGTACGACGCGCGGCACGGTGGTCGTGGCCACCGGCGACACCCCCTTGCTGGAGGGCCAGAGCCTGCGCGACTTCGTGGCCGAGCACCGGGCAGCCGAGCAGGCGGTCAGCATCCTCAGTGGCCTGGTGGCCGACCCGTTCGGCTACGGCCGCGTGGTGCGCAACGGCGAGGGCGACGTCGAGTCGATCGTGGAGGAGAAGGACGCAACCCCCAACCAGCGCGAGATCGCCGAGATCAACTCCGGGATCCTGGCTTTCGACGCCGAGTTCCTCGTCGGTGCCCTGCCGCGGCTGACCAACGACAACGCCAAGGGCGAGTTCTACCTGACCGACGTGGTGCGGATCGCCCGCGAGGACGGCCTGAGCGTCGGTGCGTTCCCGATCGACGACGTCATGCAGACCGAGGGCGTCAACGACCGGGCCGAGCTCGCCGAGCTGGGCCGTGAGATGAACCGGCGCATCGTGGCCCGCTGGATGCGAGACGGCGTGTCTGTCATGGATCCCGCGACCACGTGGATCGACGCCGACGTGGTGCTCACCCACGATGTCACGCTGCTCCCCGGCACCCAGCTGCTCGGCGCCACGGTGGTGGCCGAGGACGCGGTGATCGGGCCCGACACGACGCTCAAGGACTGCGAGATCGGCGCCGGCGCCCGGGTGATCCGCACCCAGGGCGAGCTCGCGGTGATCGGCGACGGCGCGACGGTCGGGCCGTTCGCCTACCTGCGACCCGGGACGGTGCTGGGTGCCCTCGGCAAGATCGGCACCTTCGTGGAGACCAAGAACGCCACCATCGGCGACGGCGCGAAGGTCCCGCACCTGTCTTATGTCGGCGACGCCGAGATCGGTGACGGGGCCAACATCGGCGCCGGCACGATCTTCGCCAACTACGACGGGGTGGCCAAGCACCGCACCCGAGTTGGCCGGCTGGCCCGCACCGGCTCCAACAACACCTTCGTGGCGCCCGTCGACATCGGCGACGGCGCCTCGACGGGCGGCGGGACCGTGGTCCGGCGCAACGTGCCGCCGGGAGCACTCGCCGTGTCGGGTGGCCCGCAGCGCAATCTCGCCGACTGGGCGCAGAGCAAGCGCGCCGGCACCGCGCAGGCCGCGGCCGCCGAGGCGGCACTCGCGGACGCGCCTGGACCCGGTGGTGCGCAGGCCGCCGCGAGTGAGGGAGACTAGGGCCAGCGCCCGACGCAACACCCGTCATCGGCCCAGGAGAAGCGCCCTGTGAGTGGACTGAAGAAGACCACCAAGAAGAACCTGATGGTTTTCTCCGGACGGGCGCATCCCGAGCTCGCCGAAGAGGTCGCCGAGCAGCTCGGCACCCGGCTGGTGCCGACGTCGGCCTACGAGTTCGCCAACTCCGAGATCTACGTCCGCTACGAGGAGTCGGTCCGCGGCTGCGACGCCTTCGTGATCCAGAGCCACACGGCGCCGATCAACGAGTGGATCATGGAGCACCTGATCATGGTCGACGCGCTGAAGCGGGCGTCGGCCAAGCGGATCACCGTGGTCCAGCCGTTCTACGGCTACGCCCGCCAGGACAAGAAGCACCGCGGTCGCGAGCCGATCTCGGCCCGGCTGATGGCCGACCTGTTCAAGACCGCCGGTGCCGACCGGCTGATCTGCGTCGACCTGCACGCCGACCAGATCCAGGGCTTCTTCGACGGGCCCGTCGACCACCTGATGGCGCTGCCGATCCTGGCCGACTACGTCCGTGAGAAGTACGCCGGTCAGCGGCTGGCCGTCGTGTCGCCGGACGCCGGCCGGATCAAGGTCGCCGAACGCTGGTCCGCCAGGCTGGGCGGCGCGCCGCTGGCGTTCATCCACAAGACCCGCCGTGAGGACCAACCCAACGAGGTCACGGCCAACCGGGTGGTCGGTCGCGTCGACGACCGCATCTGCGTCCTGGTCGACGACATGATCGACACGGGCGGCACCATCGTGGCGGCCGCCGAGGCGCTGATGGCCGACGGCGCCGCAGGCGTAGTCATCGCCGCGACCCATGCCCTGCTCTCCGGCCCCGCCGTCGACCGGCTCAAGAACTCCTCGGCCACCGAAGTGGTCGTCACCGACACGCTGCCCATCCCCAACGAGATCCGCTTCGACAAGCTGACCGTGCTGTCCATCGCCCCGCTGCTGTCGCGGGCGATCAAGGAGGTCTTCGAGGACGGATCGGTCACCTCGATGTTCGGCGGCCACGCGTAGGGGCGATTAGCTCCGGTCGTCGAGCTCGTCCTCCCAGGCGCGCCGCAGCACCGTCGGCACGTCGCCTCGCAGCGCCTCCCGGAGCAGCTCGAGCTGGGCGGGCTCCAGGGCGAGGGCCGGGAACGCCCAGCCCACGACGTTGGCGAAGGCCTGGCTCCGGCGGGCCAGGTCGGGCGCCCGCTCCAGGTACGCCGCGACGTACGGCGCCACCAGGCTCGCCTGCTCCGGTGACCACAGGCCGCGAGCGAGGGCCGAGACCATCCGGTTGGACACCCGCTCGTCGTCGACCAGCGCACGCCAGGCAGCCTCCTTGGCCTCGGGCGTGGGGCGGGCGGCCAGCGCCGTGGCGGCTCCGAGCTCGGCCTCGGCCGACCCGTCGCGGCCGCGCTCCGCCTCGACCAGCGCCTCGTCGGCCGCCCCGATCTCGGCGAGCCGGTGCAGCACCCGCCACCGCATCCCCGGGTCGAGGGCGACACCCGCCTCGGTCCGCCCCACCTCGAGCCAGCCACGCAACAGCGCCGTGTCCCGGCTGGTCGCGGCCAGGCCCTGCGTCAGGGCGACGGCCACCTGCTCGTCGGGCGCGGTCGCCAAGCCATCCGTGCAAGCGTCCGCCAGCCTGTCCACGACGCCGGCCGCGTCGCCTGCCGGCACCCGGAGCGGCAGCAGTCGCCCGGTGGCGTGCTGGAGCACGCTTCTCACCAGCGTCGGGTGCGGCTCGCGCGGCAGGTGGGCGGTGACCAGGTCGACGAAGTCGTCGGCTTCCAGGTCACCGGTCTCGGTCAGGTCGAAGGCCGTCGCCCACAGCACCGTCCGGGCCAACGGGTCCTCGACGTCGGTGAGGTGGCCGGCCACCACCGCCCAGGACAGCTCGTCGAGCCGGACCCGTGCGAAGGTCTCGCCGCGGCTGTTGGGCACGACCACCGCGCCGGCCCACTCGTCCAGGCGGACCGGGTCGTCGCCCAGGTCGACCAGCCGCGAGCCCACCGGCCGCAACCGATCGTCGTACGCCGTCACGGTGAAGCGGTGCGGCCTGATCCCGTCGCGGCCGAGCACCGGGACGTCGCCGTCGCGGGTCACTCGGACGGTGTCGAAGCCGCTCGTGCGCAGCCAGACCCGCACCCACTCGCGCACGTCGCGGTCGGAAGCGCCGTCGAGGGACGCGACGAAGTCGTCGAGGCTCGCATTGCCGAAGCGGTGCCGGGTCAGGTGGTCGTTGACGCCGGCCAGGAACGCCTCGTCGCCCAGCCAGGTGACCAGCTGGCGCAGCACCGAGTTGCCCTTGGCGTAGGAGATCGCGTCGAAGTTGGTCAGCGCCGCGTCGACGTCCGGCACGTCCTCGGGCAGCGGCGCGACGGGGTGAGTGGACCGGCGCTCGTCGGCGACGTACGCCGCGGGCTTGCGGCCGATCTCGTGGGGCACCAACGCATCGGCGAAGCCGGCGCCGTCCTCGGCCACCCGGTAGCCGAGGTAGTCGGCGAACGACTCCTGCAGCCAGGTGTCCTCGAACCAGCGCATCGTGACCAGGTTGCCGAACCACATGTGCGCCTGCTCGTGGGCGATCACGGTCGCCCGGAACGTGCGCAGGTCGTCGGTGATCCGCTCGCGTGGCAGCATCTCGTCTCGATAGGTCACGCATCCCGGGTTCTCCTGGGCACCCCAGTTGAGGCCGGGCACGAAGACCTGGTCACAGGAGTCGTAGGGGTAGGGCTCGGTGAAGATCTCCGCATAGTGGTCGAGCACCGCGTCGGTGGTCGCCCGCAGCTCGGCGGCGTCCCTGTCGAGCTCCGCGGCCAGCGACCGCCGCGCGTGCCACCCACACGGCAGCCCGTCGTGGTCCCACGTCACCGAGTGCCACGGGCCGGCGCAGACCACGAACAGCGCGACCGGCATGGTCGGCATCGTCGAGAAGGTCCAGCGGCCCGCCCCCAGCGCGGTCGCCCGGCCGTTGCCCAGCACGGTCCAGGCCGGGTTGGCGGTCACCGCGAGGGTCAGCGGGCCTTGAGGTCGTTCTGGTCGAAGCAGGCCAGCACGCGGTGCGCGACGTCCATCCCGCAGTAGGCCGATACGTAGGTCTCGCCGTCGGCCGGGTCGGTGAACGTGTGCATGCCGTCGCCGTGGGTGACGTACGGCAGCCGCGCGGTGACGACGACCTCGGTCGGCCGGCCGTCGGTGGCGAGCCCCGTCAGCGCGATCCGCTGACCGTCGTAGCTCGACGCGATGGTGAGTCCGTCGACCTCGACCGTGAGGTCCCTCGCGTCGGCCAGCTCGAGGAAGGTCTCGGGCGCGGTGGCGACGAACTCCACCTCCGTGCGTGACCCGAAGCGGCCCGAGGCCGGGTCGGTCAGGTCGAGGTGCAACCGGTAGGACACCCCGCTCACCTGATCGGCGCGGGCCCGGGCTTCGGCAAGCGTCAAGGACATGGCGCGACCCTAGGGGAGCGGACTAGTCCACTAGGGCCAACTTGGCCCGTTCTGACCTGCGAGGACTAGATCACTGCCGTGGGACTGGCATTGATAGACAGTAGGCACCTACTCTGCATGTGGACGGTCTTCCGGGGGGATGGCCGGCAAGCAGGGGGGATCCACAAACAAAATGAACAGAAACACGCGCGCGCCCGAAGCCGGCCTTTCGCAGCCTCGGGTCACGAGACGAACCATCGCCAGGGGGGCGGTGTGGACGGCGCCCATCGTTGGCGTTGCCGTGGCAGCACCGGCCTACGCCACCAGTCCCGGTCCATGTGGGGTCACTGGAGGCATCACGGTAGGCCCGAACGTCACCACCAACTACCGGGCCATCTGCGAGCAGCAGAGCCAGTGGCTGCATCCCGGCACCATCAAGACCGTGTACGGAACCGGTCAGTTGCCGCAGTACATCGATCTGTGCACCTGCGACGCCATCAGTGGCTGGTACCGGTGGCGTGAGACGGACACCCTGGACAGCTTCCAGATCGAGGTCGACGGCCTCCACAGCGACCAGAACGGTCCCAACCAGGGCTACCGTCCGCCTGTCTTCTTGAACCTCGCGTCGGGCGGGGCGTGCAAGCGCTTCGTGTTGACCTACCGGACGTCTGCGTACCGGCCCAAGACGACGACGAACTTCAGCATCACCTGGACGCTGCAGCGCAGCACGGGCGGTTCGTCTGGTCCCTGGGTGCAGGTGCAGACCTTCACCCGCAACGTGTCGGTCATCCGCACGACCGGGACCACCAACGACGACGGCGTCGACTTCAACAGCTGCTCGGGTGGCGGAACGCAGAACCGTTCCGTCAGCACCAGCAAGAGTGGGGACTGACGTGCCCGGAACCGAACGTGTGCAGCCTCGGGTCACCAGGCGCACCATCGCCAGGGGGGCCGTGTGGACGGCGCCCATCGTCGGCGTAGCCGTCGCTGCGCCGGCCTTCGCGACCAGCCCGGTCCCGTGCCAGGTGCAGACCAACTTCGACAACCTCCAGGTGGGCTCGCGCCCGACGGTGCTCACGTTCCTGCCGAGCACCATCACCGCGTCGATCTCCTGGGCCGCCAACTACTCGAGCCCGGGCGACCCGACACCGAACACGCCCGGTGACACCGGCCTCGTGGCCCGCACCACGACCAGCCCAGCCTGGAACTACCTGGAGTGCGAGATGCTCGACCCGATCACGGCGGGCCACACGGTGACGCTTTCGATCCACCTGTCGGCCCCGGTGACGAACCTCGGCTTCCGGATCCACGACATCGACAAGACCGGCAGCTCGAACAACTACGGGTGGGACGACTACGTCATCGTCAACACCCCGGGCAAGGTCTTCACCGCCGTCAAGGGCTCCAACGTCATCGGCAACGGGTCGGCCACCATCGGCAGCCCTGCTAGCAGTACCGGCCCGTTCCGCAACAACGTCTTCGGGGACCAGGCCATCGACAGCGGCCTCAACCACGTGGACCTCAAGTGGGCCGGGCCCATCCAGGACGTCCAGATCATCTACAAGGGCGGACACAACGGCGACAGTGCCAACCAGCACATCGGCATCGGCAACATCTCGTTCAGCGACTGCGTGGCCAACCCGGGCGGCCGTTCTGCGTCCTTCGGGACCAGTGGCGCGGACCTGTTCACGCCGAGCGCGGGCCGCCAGTGCGTTCCGGGACGCGACAACTGACAAAGGGGCAGGCAGCTCCCCGGTCCGGCCGTTGCACTGACGGCCGGACCGGCCCGACACTCGGACCGTGATCCGCACCGACCTGCTCGTCGTCGGTGCGGGTCCCTACGCCTACTCCGCGGCAGCGAACGCCCGCGACCACGGCATCGACACCCACATCGTCGGGATCCCGATGGCGTTCTGGCGCGACCAGATGCCGACAGACATGTTCCTGCGCTCGGGCACCGACTGGCACCTCGACGCCAGCGGTGAACACACGTTCGCGGCGTACGTCGAGGACCGCGGCCTGAGCGCCGCGGAGCTGGACCCGATCCCGATCGCGACGTTCCTCGACCACACCGACTGGTTCGCCGAGCACAAGTCGCTGGACGTCGACCAGCGGCTGGTCGCCTCTCTCGACGGTGGCGACGGCGGCTTCGTCGCCACCATGGAGGACGGCTCGACGATCACGGCCGACAATGTGCTGGCGGTGCCAGGGATCGCCCACTTCCTCAACCTCCCCGAGTGGGCGGACGCCGTGCCGGCGCGGCAGCGCAGCCACACCAGCGAACGGGTGACCTTCGACGACCTCGCCGGCGCCCGGGTCGCGGTGATCGGAGGTCGGCAGAGCGCGTATGAGTGGGCGGCGTTGCTCTGCGACCACGGGGCCGAGCGGGTCGATGTGGTGCACCGGCACCCGACGCCGGCGTTCGAGCGGGTCAGCTGGGCCTTCGTGGACGGCTACGTCGACCAGACCCTGGCCGTCCGCGGCTGGTGGCGCGAGCTGTCGGCGCAGCGCCAGCAGGAGATCGCCCTGGAGTTCTGGAAGGTCGGCCGGCTGACGCTCGAGCACTGGCTGGTCCCGCGGCTGCGCCGTGACGTGGTCACCAGCCACCCCGGGTGCTCGGTCACCTCGGTGCAGGCGGACGACGCGGGCGAGGGACCGGTCACCCTCACGCTGGACAACGGCCGGCGGCTGACCGCCGACCACGTGGTCTTCGCCTCGGGCTACCGCGCCGACCTCGGGCGGGTGCCGTACCTCTCGAGGGTCATCGACCGCATCGAGGTCACCGACGGCTTCCCCGACCTCAGCCCCGGCTTCGAGACCTCGTTGGCCGGGCTCTACGTCACCGGCTTCGCCTCGACCCGCGACTTCGGGCCGTTCTACGGCTTCACCAAGGGCTGCCCGTCCTCGGCGACGCTCGCGGTGGCCGAGATGCTGCGCTGACCTGGTCGCCTGGATCGGCCTCGGCGATTGGCCGGTGCCCGCGAGCGCGGCTAGAGTTCTGGGGTTGCCTCGGCGAGGGAAACCTGCACAGCAGGAGACCGTGATCGACAGGGCCGGCCCACTGTTCCCTCGTCGCCGGGCGCCCATCCAGACCTGAACCACGTGACGAGGAGAAACCCAGATGGCTGCCGAGAAGATCACTGCCGAGAAGCGCACCGAGTTTGGCAAGGGTGCCGCCCGCCGGATCCGCCGCGCTGACAAGATCCCCGCGGTGGTCTACGGCCACGGCAACGACCCGATCCACCTGACCCTGCCCGGCCACGCCACGATGATGGCGCTCAAGCACGGCGGCTCCAACGCGCTGCTCGAGCTAGAGATCGACGGCAACGAGCAGCTTGTGCTGAGCAAGCAGGTCCAGGTCGACCCGATCCGGCGCGTGCTCGAGCACATCGACTTCGTGGCCGTCCGCCGCGGCGAGAAGGTCACCGTGGACGTCCGCGTCCACCTGGTCGGCGATGCCGCGCCGGAGACCCTGGTCGTCACCGAGAACGCCACGGTGCAGGTCGAGGCCGAGGCCACCCACATCCCCGAGAACATCGAGGTCAACATCCAGGGCCTGCAGGCCGGCACCCAGATCCTCGCGTCGCAGCTCGTGCTGCCCGAGGGCACGACGCTGGTCGTCGACCCCGACACCCTGGTCATCAACGTGACCCAGGCCCAGTCGGAGGAGGCCCTCGAGGCCGAGCTGGCCGAGGCCGAGGCCGAGGTCGGCATCGTCCACGAGCCCAGCGAAGAGGACGTCGCCGAGGCCCAGGTCGAGGCCGCTGCCGAGGACGCCGACCGCGAGGGCGGCGACGGGTCCGGTGACGCGCAGGGTGGCGACGAGGAGTGATCCTCGACCGGTTGAGATCGCTGCTGACCGGAGACAACAATGTGAGCGTCGATCAGGCGGGGAGCCAGTCCGGCAACGTCTGGCTCGTGGTGGGGCTGGGGAACCCCGGCCCCGGCTACGCCGGCCACCGGCACAACGTGGGCTACCTCGTTGCCGACGTTTTGGCCGAACGGATGGGCTCGCCCTTCCGCGCGCACAAGTCCGGCCGGGCAGAGGTCGTCGAAGGACGGCTGGCCCCGCCCGGCTCCGAGGCGCCTCGGGTCGTGCTGGCTCGGTCGCGCACCTACATGAACGAGTCGGGCGGTGCCGTGTCGACGCTGGCCAAGTTCTACAAGGTGGCGCCCGACCGGATCGTCGCGGTCTACGACGAGCTCGACCTCCCGTTCGGCACGCTGCGCGTCAAGCTCGGCGGCGGCGACAACGGCCACAACGGCGTGCGCTCCTTGCGGGCGGCCCTCGGCACCGGTGACTTCTACCGGGTCCGCATCGGGATCGGCCGACCGCGGGGGCGGCAGGACGTCGCCGACTTCGTGCTGTCGGACTACTCGGCTGCCGAGCGCAAGGACCTCCCGGTCCAGGTGCTCGACGCTGCCGACGCGGTCGAGACCCTCATCGGCGAGGGCCTCGAGCGCACCCAGCAGCGGTTCAACTGAGCGCCAGCCTCCTCGCTAGTCTGAGCCGGTGACCTTCGAGCCCGGTACGCCGCCCGCGGACGCCGACGACCACACCCTCGCCAGCTGGCTGGCCACGGTCGCGGGGCACCGTCTCCTGGAGGTGCGGGCGGAAGGTCTCGAAGGTCGCGAGCTCAAGGACGCCGGCGACCTGGCCGCACACGAGCTCCTGATGGGGCTGCTTGCCGAGCACCGGCCGGGCGACAGCGTGCTGTCGGAGGAGGCGCTCGAGAGCTCGGCGGACACCGACTCGCGCCTCGTCGCGAGCCGGGTGTGGATCATCGACCCGCTCGACGGCACCCGTGAGTTCTCCGAGCCGCCGCGCGACGACTGGGCCGTCCACGTGGCGCTGTGGCAAGACGGCGACCTGGTCGCCGGTGCCGTCGCCCAGCCCGCGCTGGGCGAGACCTTCGGCACCGCCGAGCCGCCCGTCGTACCGGCTCGGACGTCGCAGCGCCCCCGCATCGCCGTATCGAGGACCCGCCCGCCGGCGTTCGTCGAGGCGTTGGCCGCCGAGATCGGGGCCGACCTCGTGCCGATGGGCTCGGCCGGGGTGAAGGTGATCTCCGTGGTCCGCGACGTCAGCGACGCCTACGTGCACGCCGGCGGCCAGTACGAATGGGACAACGCCGCGCCCGTCGCCGTGGCCCGCGCCGCCGGCCTCTTCTGCTCGCGCGTCGACGGCTCCGAGCTGCGCTACAACCAGAAGGACGTGTCGCTGCCCGACCTCATCGTGTGCCGGCCGGAGCTGGCCGAGCAGATCGTGGACTTCGTCCGCCGCCACGGCACCGACTGACCGGACTGGACCAGTCGCTCTCACCTGACCAGCAACCCGCTCCCACCTGACCACTGACGGGTGGCCCGTAGTGACTAGACCGATGAACCTTCGGACGGTTGTGGGTCAAAACCCCGTATCAGCGAGGCGATCTCGACATCCTTGTCCTTACAAGCGGCCGGGGGTTGGCCCCTCGAAGTGGTTGAAGGGAAGAAGAGATCATGTGGGACACCGTCACGGAGCTGGCAGGACATCACCTGTCGCACGAGATGCCGTGCACGGCGTGCGGCCACGCCCCCCACACGTTCTTGCCTTGCTCCGACACCTGTGACTGCACGCCGCCGTCGATCCCTGGTTCCGCCTCGGGTCGCACCGTCGAGCTCGTGCTGCGCTGACGCCCTGCACTGACGCCCTGCAATCGGTCGTCAACGCAAACAGGTCGACCACTCGAGGGGAACCCCGGCAGACTCCCGGGGCATGACTTCCTTCGTCTCTCACACGACTGTCGACTGCGCCAACGCCTACGAGCTCTCCGAGTGGTGGAAGGCGCTGCTGGGCTATCAGGACGTGGATGGCGATCCCAACGAGCCCGGCCACGAGGAGTGCATGATCCTCGACGCCGTGAGCGGCCACCACATCCTCTTCATCGAGGTTCCCGAGGGGAAGCAGGGCAAGAACCGCATCCACTTCGATCTGGTTCCCCGCTCTGGGAGCCGGGACGAGGAGACCGAGCGGGTGCTGGCGGCCGGGGCCACCATCGTCGCCGACCTGCGCGGCAACTGGGGCGAGGGCACCGGCTGGACGGTGCTGGCCGACCCCGAGGGCAACGAGTTCTGCGTGCTGCGCTCGCAGGCGGAGAAGGACGGCACGCTCTCCACCTAGGCTGCGGCCATGAGGAACCCTCGGCCACTCCTCCCCGCCTCCTCGGCAGCCCGGACCGGGCTGGTGGCCGCCGACGTGGACCGCACGTCAGGTTCACCCGAGGACGTAGCTGCCGTCGTCACCGCCGTGCACGGGCTAGCGGGCGGGCTCTACGGCAAGCTCGCCAAGGCTGACGGCAACCTCGCGCTCTCGCCGTACTCCGTGGCTGTCGCACTGGCGATGACGCGCAACGGCGCGGCCGGCAGCACGGCCGAGGAGATGAGCGCGGTGCTCGGGCTCGAGGCAGTCGGCCTCGACCTCGACGCCTTCAACGGCGGCATGAATGCGCTGACCCAGGCGGTCGAAGGGCTCGCCGGCACCTTCGACCGGCCCGACGACGACCCGGCAGAGATCGCCCTCGACAGTGCCAACGCCCTCTTCGGCGACCAGTCGGTGACCTGGAGCGAGGAGTTCCTCGCGGAGCTCGCCCGGTCCTACGGCGCGGGGATGGAGGCGGTCGAGTACGTCGCGGACGCCGAGGCCGCGCGGACCGCCATCAACGACTGGACGGCCGAGCGCACCCACGACCGGATCCCGGAGATCGTGCCCCAGGGGGCGATCGGCCAGCTGACCCGGCTGGTGCTGGTCAACGCGCTGTACTTCAAGGCCTCGTGGGCCAAGGAGCTCCAGGAGTCCGCGACCTCGCCGAGGCACTTCGAGGTGCCCGGGCAGGGCAGCGTGCAGGTGGACACGATGGCGGGGCTCGTCGAGCCGGCGTCGTACGGCGCGGGCGACGGCTGGCAGGCCGTCCGACTGCCCTACTTGGGCGGGACCCTCGCGATGACCGTCCTGCTGCCCGACGCCGGCGGCTTGGCCACGGTCGAGGCGGCCGTCACCGGGGGTGGCTTGCGCGACATCCTGATGGCACCCCGGCCCCAGGCCGTGCAGCTGCTGCTGCCGAAGTGGACCTTCACCAGCGGGTCGGCTCTCAAGCAGGTGCTGACCGAGCTCGGGATGCCCACCGCCTTCGACGAGCACGCCGCCGACTTCTCGGCGATGACCGCTGACGGTGGCACCGACCTGCACGTCGACGACGTGGTCCATCAGACCTTCATCGCCGTCGACGAGCACGGCACCGAGGCGGCCGCCGCCACGGCGGTGCTGATGGGCACCACCTCGATGCCCGAGACCGTCGACTTCGTCGTCGACCGGCCGTTCCTCTTCGTCATCCACGACACCGCACACCTGGCTCCGCTATTTCTGGGGCGAGTGACCGACCCACGCGGCTAGGGTCGGGCCCGTGCATCATCCGAATACAGACGTCGGCGGCGTCCCGCTCTACGTGCGCCGGTGGGGTCCCCCGACCGGGCCGCCCCTGCTCTTCCTGCACTCCCTCGGGCCGGCGTCGTCCGCGGCGTTCCTGGGTCTGGGGGTGCAGCCTCTCGTCGACGCCGGTTGGTGCGTCGCCGCGCCCGACCTGCCCGGTTACGGCGCTTCCCCGCCGGTCGAGCCCGACAGCTACGCGGTTCCCGCCCTGGCCGGCTTCGTCGAGCGGCTCGCGGACACCCTCGGGTGGGAGCAGTTCGTGCTGGCCGGGCACAGCTGGGGCGGAGCGATCTCCTGCCACGTCGCCGCCGCCCGGCCCGATCGGGTCGCGGCCCTGGTGCTCGTCGACAGCGGTCACCTCGACTATGCCGACGTGCCGAGCGCCGACCTCGCGTCGACTCTGGACGACACCGTGGCTGCTGCGGAGGCCAACCGGTTGCGGCTGCCCGACCGCGCCGCCGTCGCGGCCCTCCTCCACACCGGCAACGACGACGTGCTCGTGGATGCGTTCATGGAGGGCATGGAAGCCGACGACGGCGGCGAGCTCGTGTCCCGGACGCCCGGATCGGCCGCCGGAGCAGCGCGCTTTCACCTGGCCCGGGCCCGGCAGAGCGCGACCTGGCCGGCGATCGCGAGCAGCGGCACACCGACACTCCTGCTGCTCGCGACGACGCCCGATGAGGCTCGCGCCGTCAACGAGCAGGGTGCGGCCCGGTTTGCGGCCGCCGTCCCGCAGGCCGACGTGCGCTGGGTCGCGGGCGCGAGCCACTCGCTGATCACCGACGAGCGCGAGCGCTTCGGCGCCACCGTGGCCGACTGGTTGCACTCTCTCGGCTGAACCCCTGTCGGAGGCGTCGCCTAGAGTGATGACGCACCCCCCGTCGAGGCCGACTGGGGGCAATCGTGTTGTCCGGACCCCCGCCCAGGAGCCTTCGTGAGCCTGTCCCGCCTGCGCCTGCAAGGCGTCGCCGACGCCGTCCTCGCCGACGCGACTCTCGCCGAGGCGGTGTCCGATGCCAAGGCCGGCACGGTCCGGGCGCTCGACCTCACCGGTCCCGAGGCGCTGCGGCCCTTCGTCGTAGCCGGGCTGGTGGCCGCGGGCCGCACGGTGCTGGCGGTGACGCCCACCAGCCGCGAGGCCGAGGACCTGGTCGCCCAGCTCGCCGACCTGGTCGACCCGACGCACGTGGGCTACTACCCGAGCTGGGAGACCCTGCCGCACGAACGGCTCAGCCCGCGCAGCGACACCGTCGGCCGCCGCCTGGCCGTGCTGCGGCGGATCTGCCACCCCGGCACCGACGACTCCAACGGCCCGCTGAGCGTGGTGGTCGCGCCGGTGCGCTCGCTGCTGCAGCCGCAGGTCAAGGGGCTGGGCGACCTCGAGCCCGTGGAGCTGTCCCCGGGTGACGAGGCGCCGCTCGACGACGTCGTACGCCGGCTGGCCGATGCGGCCTACAGCCGCGTCGACCTGGTGGAGAAGCGTGGCGAGTTCGCCGTCCGCGGCGGCATCGTCGACGTGTTCCCGCCGACTGCCGAACACCCCGTGCGGGTGGAGTTCTGGGGCGACGAGGTCGAGGAGATCCGCGCGTTCGCCGTGGCCGACCAGCGGGCCCTGCACGCCGTGGACCGGCTCTGGGCGCCGCCGTGCCGCGAGCTGCTGCTGACCGACGAGGTCCGCCGCCGCGCCGCCGAGCTCGGCGCCGCTCATCCGGTGCTGGTCGAGCTCACGGACAAGATCGCCGCCGGGATCGCGGTGGAGGGCATGGAGTCGCTGGCGCCCGCCCTCGTCGACGAGATGGAGCTGCTGGTCGACCTGATGCCGGCCGACACCCACGTGATCGTGCTCGACCCCGAGCGGGCCCGGGCCCGGGCGCACGACCTGGTCGCGACGAGCGACGAGTTCCTGGGGGCCAGCTGGGCCGCAGCCGCCGGTGGCGGCACCGCGCCGATCGACCTCGGCGCGGCGTCGTACCGGAGCCTGTCCGACGTCCGCCACCGCTCCCTCGAGCACCACCTGCCCTGGTGGACGATGAGCCCGTTCGGCCTCGACGAGGAGATCACCGCGGTCGACAGCGGGCCGCTGCGCGACGACCTCGGCGAGATCGTCTCGATCGACATCGACGTCACCGTGGGTGCGGTGCCGACGCGCAACCTGCCCGCGAAGCCCGTCGAGGCCTACCGCGGCGACCTCGAGCACGCGGTGTCCGACATCCGCGGCTGGCTGGCCGACGGCTACCGCGTCGTCGTGGTGCATCCAGGTGCCGGTCCGGCCCAGCGGATGACCGAACTGCTCGCCGAGCACGACGTCGCGGCCCGGCTGGTGGGCGCGGACGCCGATGTCGAGCCGGCGACCGGGGTCGTCGTGGTGACCACCGGCTCGCTGACCCAGGGACTCGTCGACCCGGTCAACAAGATCGCGTTGGTCACCGGCGACGACCTGTCGGGGCAGCGCGCGTCGACCCGCGACATGCGCAAGATGCCGGCGCGCCGCAAGCGGCAGATCGACCCGCTCGAGCTCAAGGCCGGCGACTACGTCGTCCACGAGCAGCACGGTGTGGGCCGCTTCGTGGAGATGAGGAAGCGCGAGGTGCATGGCGCGACCCGCGAGTACCTCGTCCTCGAGTACGGCGCCTCCAAGCGCGGCGGACCGCCCGACCGGCTCTTCGTGCCGGCCGATGCGCTCGACCAGGTGACCCGCTACGTCGGTGGTGAGCAGCCCAGCCTCGACCGGCTGGGGGGCTCCGACTGGAACAAGCGCAAGGGCCGGGCCCGCAAGGCAGTCCGCGAGATCGCGGCCGAGCTGATCAAGCTCTACGCCGCCCGGCAGGCCACCAAGGGCTTCGCCTTCGGGCCGGACACCCCGTGGCAGCGCGAGCTCGAGGACGCCTTCCCGTTCCACGAGACGCCCGACCAGCTCACCACCGTCGACGAGGTGAAGGCCGACATGCGGCGCACGGTGCCGATGGACCGGCTCGTGTGCGGCGACGTCGGCTACGGCAAGACCGAGATCGCCGTCCGGGCGGCGTTCAAGGCGGTCCAGGACGGCAAGCAGGTCGCCGTACTGGTGCCGACCACGCTGCTGGTGCAGCAGCACCTGTCGACGTTCGAGGAACGGATGGGCGCCTTCCCGGTGACGCTCAAGCCGCTGAGCCGCTTCCAGAGCGACAAGGAGGCGCGCGAGGTGATCGACGGGCTGCGTGAGGGCAGCGTCGACATCGTCATCGGCACCCACCGGCTGCTCAACCCCGACATCCGGGTCAAGGACCTCGGCCTGATCATCGTCGACGAGGAGCAGCGCTTCGGTGTCGAACACAAGGAGCAGATGAAGCGGCTGCGCACCAGCGTCGACGTGCTGTCGATGAGCGCGACCCCGATCCCGCGCACCCTGGAGATGGCGGTGACGGGCATCCGCGAGATGTCCACGATCACCACGCCTCCAGAGGAACGGCACCCGGTGCTGACCTACGTCGGCGGCTACGAGGACCGCACCGTGGTGGCCGCGATCCGCCGCGAGCTGCTCCGCGAGGGGCAGGTGTTCTACATCCACAACCGCGTGCAGAGCATCGAGAAGGCCGCCGCCCGGATCCGTGAGCTGGTCCCGGAGGCCCGGGTCGCCGTGGCCCATGGACAGATGGGCGAGCACCAGCTCGAGCAGGTGATGCTGGACTTCTGGGAGAAGGCCTTCGACGTGCTGGTGTGTACCACCATCGTCGAGTCGGGGCTCGACGTGTCCAACGCCAACACGATGATCATCGAGCGGTCCGACACCCTCGGCCTCTCCCAGCTCCACCAGCTGCGAGGCCGGGTCGGCCGCTCCCGCGAGCGGGCCTACGCCTACTTCCTGTACCCCCAGGAGAAGCCCATGACCGAGACGGCCCACGAGCGGCTGGCCACGCTGGCCCAGCACTCCGACCTCGGCGGCGGCATGGCCATCGCCATGAAGGACCTCGAGATCCGCGGCGCCGGCAACCTGCTCGGCGGGGAGCAGTCGGGCCACATCGCCGACGTCGGCTTCGACCTCTATGTCCGGCTGGTCGGCGAGGCCGTCCACGAGTTCAAGGGCGAGGGGGCCGGCGACGACCTCGGCGAGGTGCGCATCGAGCTGCCCGTCGACGCCCACCTGCCGCACGAGTACATCCCCAGCGAGCGGCTGCGCCTGGAGATGTACAAGCGACTGGCCGAGGTGCGCAGCGACGAGGACGTCGACCTGCTGCGCGAGGAGCTGCTCGACCGCTACGGCGAGCCGCCGCAGGAGGTCGCCAGCCTGCTGCTGGTGGCGCGCTTCCGGGGCCGGGCCCGGCAGGCGGGCATCCGCGAGGTCACCCTGGCCGGTCGCCACGTGCGGTTCGCACCCGTCACGCTTCCCGACTCGCGCGTCGTACGCCTGCAACGGCTGTATCCCAAGAGCATCGTGAAGCCGCCGGTCGAGACCCTGCTCGTGTCGCGCCCGCAGACCGCCGTGGTCGGCGGCCAGCCGATCGCTGGGGTCGCCCTGCTTGAATGGGCGCGCACGGTGATCGACACGGTGATCGATCCCGCAGATGTTCGAGGAGTCGACTCGTGAGTGTCCCCAAGCAGGTCGTCGCCGCGCTGTGCGCGGCGGTCGCGGCGCTGTCGTTGTCCGGGTGCGGGATCAGCAATCCCGGGGTTGCCTCCGAGGTCGGCGACCAGACCGTCTCCACGTCAGACGTCAACCGGCTCACCACCGGCTACTGCGACGCGCTGCGCCCGCAGCTGGAGTCGGGTGGGCAGATCTACCCGATCCGCTACCTGCGCGGTTATGTCGTCGGCAGCCTGACCATCAGTGCCGCCGCCGAGCAGCTCGCCGACCACTACGGCGTCACCTTGGGTGAGGACTACCTGGAGACGCTCAAGGACCTCGAGACCCAGTACGCCGGGCTGCCCGCCGAATACCGGGACGACGTGATCGAGGTCGAGACCGCGGGTGCCTACACCACGGCCGTCGAGCACGCCGTCGGCAGCGCGATCCTCGAGGCCGAGGGCAACACCAGTGCCGACGACGACGCCCGCGTGAGCAGGGGCCGCGACGAGCTTCAGCTCTGGCTGGCCGACCACCCGGCCGACGTCAACCCGCGCTACGGCATCCAGATCACCAACGCCGACTTCACGTTTGCCGACACGAGCACGTCGTACCCGCTGACCCCGAACGCCGTGGCGGCCGACAAGGCCCAGCCCGACCAGGCGTACGCCGCCACGCTGCCCAGCTCGCAGCGCTGCGGCTGAGCCGTGTCCGACTCGCTGGACCCGCTCGACCAGCCCCTCGTTCAGTTCCGCGACGACATGCGCCGGCTGCGGGTCGAGTGTGCGTGGAAGCGCGAGCAGACCCACGAGTCGCTGCGGCGCTACCTGGTCGAGGAGTCCTGGGAGACGTTGGAGGCGATCGACTCCGGCGACCCCGAGCACCTGCGCGAGGAGCTCGGCGACCTGCTGCTCCAGATCGGCTTCCACGCGGTGATCGCAGAGGAGTCCGGGGAGTTCACCTTCGACGATGTGGTGCAGGGGATCGTCGACAAGCTGCGTCGCCGCAACCCACACGTCTTCGGAAGCGTCCCAGTCACAGATGCTGCTTCGGTCAACGAGCTCTGGGAGTCGGTGAAGGCGATGGAGAAGCCCCGCACCTCGGTCTTCGACGGGCTGCCGCCAGGCTTGCCCGCGCTGCTGCTGGCCGACAAGGTGCTCGACCGCGCCGAGCGGGCCGGCAATCCCGTCGCGGTGCCTTCATCCGACGGTGACCTGGGTGATCGACTGCTCGCCCTGGTGGCCGAGGCCCGCGCTGCCGGCGTCGACCCCGAGCACGCCTTGCGCGACGCCGTACGCCGGATCGTCCCTTGAGGCGCCGCCTCGTTGTCGTCCTGGCTCTCTTCGTCCCGATCCTGGTTGCCTGCGACGACCAAGCACCCGCTAGGCAGACCGGGTCCCCATCGACGCCCACGACTGGCTCCGCATCGGTGACCATCCCGTCTGCAGCCGATCCCGTCGTGCGTACCCGCATTCCGGCGGACCTGGCCGGCGCGCCGTGGGCCGATGTCGGCCTCCCGGCGCGGATGCCCACCGGACGCGAGTCCATGCCCTCGTTGCTCGACGACCCGCCCAGCCGAGCCGTGATGACCTACCGACCAGTGGAGAGCTTTGACGACCCGCATGGCTGGGGCTCTGAAACGCTGTATGCACTGGGCGACGATGGGCGCTGGCGCCGGCTTGCGATGGCCGACCTCGGCCTGCTCGAGGAGTGGTGGCCGGGCCCTGACATGTACGGCGCCGGCGAGCTGTCGCCCGATGGACGCTGGTTGGCGACGCACGCCGGTCCCAACGTGCTGTTCCTCGACCTGCGCACGGGTGAGCACCGCCTGATCGACCTCGGCGCAGACAGGTCGGTGCGGTTCGTGCGGTGGCTGCCTGACAGTCGGACGTTGCAGGCCTTCTCGAACCGGGCCTCCGGCACTCGCGGTGTCGCCACCACCCACCTCGTCGGCATCTCCGGCGATGCTCGTCTCTCGCCATACGGTCGGCAGGCCATCGCCTACGAACCGGACGGCACCGCGGTGAAGTTCACCCGGACCCACCTGCTGCGGTGGACGGCCGAGGGAGGGACGCCGACGCAGGAGCCGGTGCCGGCTTTCTGGCAGGTGCAAGGGCAGTCGTGGACCGCTCACCACGGCGCGGAGCTTTCCGTCGTCCCGATCTTCCGGGAGGCCGCCGAGATCACCGACCTGCTGGCCGTCGACGGCTCTTCCCTTGAACCGGTTGCGCGGCTGGTGAACCGCAGGGGTGGCTACCTCGGCCAGGGTGAAAGCCTGGGCATCAGCTACGGCTGGCTCGACGACGAGACCCTGCTGACCTCGACCTCGTCGTGGATCGTCACGTGGTCTCCGGGTGAGGGCCGGTTGCGCCGGGTCGTCCGGATGCCGACCACGCCGCCCGGTGTCTGGGCCTCTTGGTCCGCGTCCGTCGCCCTCGACCTGCTCAGGCCGCCGACTTCAGGATGACGTTGGAGAACCAGGTCTCGATTCGGCTGGCCTGGCCAGTCGACTGGGTTGGTTGCGTCAGTCGACGCGTGCCGGTGTGGTCGACGAGGTAGAGGGCGCCGAAGGGGTCGCGCCAGACGTAGATGCCGGCGTAGGGCTGCTCGACCTGCCACCGACCGTGGGTCTTGATCCGGTGGTGGCCGGTGGTCATCGGGCCGTAGTTGCCCATCCTCGACTGACCGGCTCCCTTCGCCGCCGCACCATGCTTGAAGCGTTTGGTGTGGTCGACCTGTTGAGATCGGCTGGTGTTGCTGGAGAACGGGAAGGTGTCGGCCGGCGTCATCAGATGCACGGCCTGTCTATGTCGGTCCGGAATCTCGTAGGCGTCGACCGGCGCTTGGCCCGCGATGTCGAAGACGGGCTTGATGGTGAACCTCGCATGTGGGCCGAGGTGGCTGCGGATCCAGGCTTCGGTGACCGGACCGTAGCCCTCCACGCGGGCTACCCCGTCGCCGTCCGGCTCGCCGTAGAGGTGGACGTAGACGGTCACGGCCGGCAGCAGGCGTGACCAGTCGACGCTCGGCTGATCGCCAGCCTTGTCGCGCCAGGCGGCGTAGGCACTCAGGAGCTCTACAGCGAGTGTCGGGTTGGCCAGGACCAGGACGGCCTTGACCCGGCGGTCGTCGAGAGGGCTCTGGTCGCCCAGCTGTCGCAGGATCTCGGCGATGAAGGCCACGGTGGCATCGAGCCGGGCGATCGTGGCAAACGGGCCGCGGATGTAGAACCCCCGCATGCCGTGCTCGTCGGACCCGGTCGGATTAGCGAACTGGCTTTGGGCTTCGGTTTCCTCGCGCTCGGCCGCCGCGACCGGGTCGGCGGCTTTGATCGCGGCCTCGACCAGGGGCTCGAACCGGGTCCAGGGGATCCGACCGTCGGCGGACTCCACGACGCGGGAGTCGACATAGGCGGCCTGCTCCTTGGTCAGGTCGCGGGTCTTGCGGGCCACGAACCTGGCGTACGACGCCCGCACCTCGAGAGCTTGGACGCGCTGCCACAGCTGGGGCAGGCGGATGCTGAGGTCGAGGCCGTCGGCGATCAGCTCACGGCCGGCGTACGACGACAGACTCAAGCGCGCCCCCAGCTCCGCGGCTGCGAACTCCGCCACCAACGGAGTCCCTTCACCCCCGAACCGTCTGGCCCGCTCGCCGCCCGGGATCTTGGCCTGCCAGGGGTCGATGGACTCCGCGTCGTTGAGGATGGCGTGCTGCACCGCGGCCACCAGGATCTGCACCTCGCACCGCCGCTGGGTCCGGCCGAGATCGGTGACATGGTCGAGGAGCTCGCTCCCCGACATGTCCTCGATGCCCCCGCGGTCTGCCACAAGAACAGTCAAACACCCACCACCGACAGTGGTCTGGTCGTCAGCCGACCACCTTCATGGGCTCGCGATCGTCACTGCTCGTCAACTCTGACTCCGCTCTCTCGGCCTCCACCGACCTCGTCAGAAACTCACAGCCACGGCTCCCCGTCCCAGCGCTGAACGCCGTCCGGCAGGTCGAGTGATGGGTCGAGCCAGTCGTAGGTCTCGGTGAGCCACTGCCGGGCGGGCTGACGGGGGTCGCCACTGCCACTAGCCCGAAGGCCGTCCCAGTGCCGAGTAGCGGATCGTGTCGCATCACGGGCGTGCACGACTCCTCCGCGCGCGACCGTGAGAACCCAGTTGTCCATCGTCTCCAAGAGGCCGGCCGATCCGGAGTCGCAAGCGTCGCAACCGCAGTCCGGCAGCGTGTCCAGGAAGGCCGCCATACCGTTCCTTCCCACCAGACCGACGTCGAGGCCGTAGGGCGCCCCGTCCACGAGCGTGGTGGCCAGCAGCAGGGTCAAGCCTTCGGGGCGCGCCGGATCGACCTGGCGCACCCGCAGCCACTGGCTCGGGTCACGCATGGCTCCGACCCAGGCACGGTCGTGAGGAGAGACGTCGTGCGTGGTCGCCAGACCGAGTGCGGCTAAGACCTGCGTCCAAGCCTCGGCACGTGCCTCCAGGATCCCGTACTTGCCGGGATCCAGACAGCGGGAGTACTCCTCGGCGGTCGGCCTCCGGTCGGGGTGCGGGTCCGCCCAGCCAGGAGTCATGGCACCGGTCACCTCGAACGCAGCGTGCACCTCGGCCAGGAGTCGCTCAGACCAATGGGGTCGTTCGGGCGCGCTCGTGCAAGGCATCGCACCAGTTTCGAGAAGCTCGCAAGCCGCAGCAATCCGATATCAAGCCGGTTCGGTCGGCGGCTGATGGGGGAGCGGCTTGCCGCCCTTCCGCACGTACTCAGCGCGCGCATCCTCGAGACTCCCGTCGTTGGGTCCGCCGCGCACGACGTGCGCGTCGTGGTCGTCTTGGCCGTCGTCCTCCCAACCACACGTCCTGCAGATGTCGTAACCACCACGGTCACGCAACGTGACGTGCCCGCAGCACGGACACGAGTGGGGGCCGTCGGACTCCGGGGCGTACACGTTCTTCATCGACGTGTACCCCTCGAACCACTCGTTCCGCTGGGCCAGCAACTGGTCGTCCGTCAGCGAAGGATCGTCGTGCGGTCCCCGCAGGACCTCAGGCCGGTCGGCCTCAGGTCGTCCACGTCGCAGTCGAGAGAACCAGGACACTCGGGTCATTGTGCCCGAGCCGGCGAGATCACCCGACAGCCTCAACGTGCTTGGTCATCACGCAGTGGTTCAGACCCTTCGGGCGGACATAGGTGAAGCCGGCTTCCTCATACATGTGCCGCGTGCCGTTGTAGAGGAACGACGGGTTCATCTTCCGGCCGGGTGTGTCCTGCGGGTAGCCCTCGACCAGACCTCCACCCGCCCGGGCGATCAGGTCGAGCGCACCGCCCAACGCCATCGCGGCAAGCCCACGTCGGCGATGACGCTTGTCGACGCGGATGCACGTGACCCGATAGTCCGGCAGGGTGACTGTCTCCGCGAGGTACTGCTTGCGGTGATGGATGTTCGGCAGCTCCTCGGGAGTGCCGTACTCCGCCCAGGCAACCGCCTCGTCCCCCGCGAACACGAGCGCGGCGTGCGCAACGCCCTCGCGAACCATGCGCTCCTTGTAGGCAGGGTTTGGTTCCTCGTCCCCGCGGTCGTCGCGGCCCTCCGGGTGGAACCAGGTGCACCAGCAGCCCGAGAACAGGCCACCATCGCGCTCGTTCATGGCCGCGAAGTCGCTCCACGTCGACGTGTCCAGCGCCTTGATCGTGTAGTCGTCCATGTCCGTCCCCAGCGCTAGTCGAAGGTGCCGCCAGCGTAGTTGAAACGGCCGACAGCAACTTATACAAGAGCCCTTGTGCAACCCGCCGTACGCCGCCCAGGCTGGTCTCATGACTCGCAAGACCGCAGAGCTCCGGCACCAGACCGACACCCACACGTCCCACGAGCTCATCGACGTGTTGATGGCGCTCCACCACCCGACGCGACGGTGGCTGGTCGAGCTGCTTTGGGTAGAGGGGCCGGCGACCGTTGGTCGACTGGCGGGGCGCACTGGCCTGGCGGTGGGCAGCGTCAGCCACCACCTCAAGCCGCTGCACCGGCAGGGGTTCATCGAGCCGGCGCCCGACCTCGCCCGCGACACCCGCGAGAGCTGGTGGCGGGTCACGCCGCGCAACTTCAGCTGGAGCGCCGACGACTTCGAGCCCGACAGCGTCGGCAGGCGGGTGGCCGACCAGGCGGAGATCGAGAACTTCCGCTACCAGGCCCGGGCCACCCAGCAGTGGCTCAAGGAGAGCTCCGAGGCGCCGGTCGACTGGCGCCGTGCCGCTGGGGCCACCGACTCGCTGGTCAACGCGACGGTGGAGCAGCTGGCTGATCTACACCGGCGCCTGGGCGAGGTGCTGTCGGAGTGGAGCAGCGAGTGCATGGACGACGAGAAGCAGCGCCCGGACGCCGTACGCCGCCACATCCGCACCCTGATCCGGTGCTTCCCCAGCAAGCCGGTGCGGCCATGACGACGCTGACCCAGCCCGAGCTGATCGGCGCCGCCCCGCCGCCCGTGCGCCGCGACTGGATGGTGATCATCTGGCTGGTCGGCGTCGCCATCTCGGCGTTCGGCGACGCCGTCTGGATCGTTGCGCTGGCCTGGACCGCGGCGCACACGCTCTCTCCAGCGTTGGCGGGAGTCGTCATCGGGATCGAGATGTTCCCGCAGGCCGTGTTGATCCTGGTCGGTGGCGTGATCGCCGACCGCTGGGACCCCCGCAAGGTGCTGATCGCCGGGCAGGCCGCCCGCGCGGTCGTGCTGGTGCTCGGTGCCCTGGCGTGGCAGTCCGGGTACGACGGCGCGCCAACGCTGCTGCTGATCGCCCTCTTCTTCGGGGTTGCCGCCGGGCTCACGATTCCGTCCGGGATGGCCTTGATCCGGCAGGTCGTCAACCCCGACGACTTCGGCACGGTGATGGGCTGGAACCAGGTCAGCGGCCGGGTGATGCGCCTGCTCGGTGCGCCGACTGGCGGCATCCTCGTCGCCTGGGGCGGGCCGGCGGCCGCGATGTGGGTCGATGCGGCGACGTTCGCCGTGATCGCCCTGGTGCTCGGGCTGGTCGTGAAGGTGAGGTACCGCCTGCCGCGCGCGGAGCACGCGCGCTGGCGCGACTCGTTCAGTGACGGCATGGGCTACCTGCGCCGCAGCCCCACAGCCCGGATCTTCGTCACCGGCCTGACCGCGCTCAACGTCTTCGTCAGCCCCGTCGTCGCGCTCGGCCTGGCGCTGCGCGTCGACGGCTCGGCGTGGGGACCGCACTGGCTCGGCATCGCTGACGGCGGGCTGGCCGCGGGAGCGATCGTCGGCAGCCTGGCGGCGATCCGGTGGCAGCCGACGTATGCCGCGCGCAACGGCTTCCTGGTCCTCGTCGTGCAGGGCGTGGGGCTGGCCGTGGTCGGGGTGCCGTTCATCCCGGTCGTGGTGGCCGGCATGTTCACTGTCGGCGTGACCGCGGGGCTGGCCAGCGTGTGGCTTTCGGGGGCGTTCCTCAAGGCCGTCGACCCGGCGTACACGGGACGCGTCTCGTCGGTCACCTCCCTCGGCGACATGGTCCTGATGCCACTCTCGATGCCGCTGCTCGGCGCGCTGGCCGGCTGGACGAGCGTGCTGACCTCGACCCTGGTGTTCGGGCTGTCCATGTCGGTGCTGTGTCTGTGGTTCGGGACGCGGCGGGCGATCGCCACCCTCACCTGAATACGCCCCTGATACGCCGCTGGCGGCCCGGCCGGGTGGCAATAGGCTGAGGCCGACCTCTTTCATCGCACGTCAGGGAGTAGACCGTGTCCTACATCGAAGCCGTCGGCGCCCGCGAGATCCTCGACTCGCGCGGCAACCCCACCGTCGAGGTCGAGGTGCTGCTCGACGACGGCTCGTTCGGCCGGGCGGCCGTGCCCAGCGGTGCGTCCACGGGACAGTTCGAGGCGGTCGAGCTGCGCGACGGCGGCGACCGCTACCTGGGCAAGGGCGTGCAGAAGGCCGTCGACGCGGTCATCCAGAAGATCGGCCCGGCCATCGAGGGCATCGGCGCCGACGACCAGCGCGAGATCGACCAGGCGATGGTGCAGCTCGACGCGACGCCCAACAAGGCGACGCTCGGCGCCAACGCGATCCTCGGCGTCTCGCTCGCGGTGGCGCGGGCCGCGGCGGACTCCGCCGGGCTGCCGCTCTATCGCTACGTCGGCGGACCGAACGCCTATCTGCTGCCCGTGCCGATGATGAACATCCTCAACGGCGGCGCGCACGCCGACTCCAACGTGGACGTGCAGGAGTTCATGATCGCGCCGATCGGGGCGCCGACCTTCGCCGAGGCGCTGCGCACGGGCGCCGAGGTCTACCACGCCCTCAAGTCGGTGCTCAAGCAGAAGGGCCTCTCGACCGGACTCGGCGACGAGGGCGGTTTCGCGCCCAACCTCGAGAGCAACCGGGCCGCGCTCGACCTGATCGCCGAGGCGGTCAAGGCAGCGGGCTTCGAGCTCGGGACCGACATCGCGCTGGCCATGGACGTCGCGGCCAGCGAGTTCCACGACAAGGGTTCCTACGGCTTCGAGGGTGGCTCCAAGTCGAGCGACGAGATGATCGCCTACTACTCCGAGCTCGTCGACGCCTACCCGATCGTCAGCATCGAGGACCCGCTCGACGAGGAGGACTGGGACGGCTGGAAGTCGATGACCGACTCGCTCGGCTCCAAGATCCAGATCGTCGGTGACGATCTCTTCGTGACCAACGTCGAGCGGCTGCAGCGCGGTATCGACGGCGGCCAGGCCAACGCGCTACTGGTCAAGGTCAACCAGATCGGGTCGCTCACCGAGACGCTCGACTCGGTCGAGCTCGCCCATCGCAACGGGCTGCGTTGCATGATGAGCCACCGCTCCGGAGAGACCGAGGACACCACCATCGCCGACCTGGCGGTGGCCACCAACTGCGGCCAGATCAAGACCGGTGCACCCGCGCGGTCCGACCGGGTGGCGAAGTACAACCAGCTGCTCCGGATCGAGGGCGAGCTCGGCGACGCCGCCCGCTATGCCGGCGCTGGCGCCTTCCCGCGTTTCACGGGCTGATTAACGAGCCGAGTCGGGCAGACTCGGGGAGTGCCCCAGCCGAAGCCGCGCCGTCCGGCTCGCTCGTCCGCACCCGGCTCCCGCCGGCCCGGACAGCGACCGGCCCCACGAGCGCGCTCGGCCGCACCGGTGGTCGCCGCCGAGACAGAGGTCCGGCCGTCGGCGGCCGAGCCGGCGACCCGCCGTGGGCTGCGCCGGCCCAAGCTGACCGGCCGAGCGGCCGTGCTGGTGCTCGTGGTCGCGGTGCTCACGGTCAGCTATGCGTCGTCGATGAAGGCCTACCTCCAGCAGCGCGCCCACATCGTCGACCTCAAGCAGCAGATCGCCCAGAGCGAGGCCGACATCAACGCTCTCGAGCGCGAGAAGTCGCGCTGGCACGACCCGGCCTACGTGCAGAGCCAGGCGCGGGCCCGGTTCGGCTACCTGATGCCGGGCGAGACGTCGTACGTCGTGCTCGGCGAGGACGGCAAGCCGCTCGAGGCCGAGACTGCGCTGCTGCCTCGCAAGTCGGTGATCGTCAAGCAGCCCACGGCCTGGTGGGACACCGCGTGGCAGTCGGTCGAGCTGGCCGGCAACCCGCCGGTGCCCGAGGACGAGCCGAAGCCGGCGACCCACATCGACGCGCCGGCGGAGGAGTGATCGACGGGGCCGACGAGCAGGCCGTCCGGGCGCAGCTCGGCCGGGAGCCGCGGGCCATCCACGCGGTCGGCCACCGGTGCCCGTGTGGCAATCCGGATGTCGTCACCACCGAGCCGCGGCTGCCCGACGGCACGCCGTTCCCCACGACGTACTACCTGACCTGTCCGCGCGCCACCTCGCTCATCGGCACCCTCGAGGGGTCCGGGCTGATGAAGGAGTGGGAGGCCCGGCTGGCCGCCGATCCCGACCTGGCAGAGCAGTACGCCGCCGCGCACCGCGCCTATCTCGCCGACCGCTCCGCGCTGGGCGACGTGCCTGAGATCGCGGGCATCTCCGCCGGCGGCATGCCGAACCGGGTGAAGTGCCTGCACGTCCTGGCCGGCCACTCGCTGGCGGCCGGTCCGGGCGTCAACCCGCTGGGCGACGAGGTGCTGGCGCTGCTGGGCGAATGGTGGGAGTCGGGGCCCTGTGTCGAGGTGAACCGTGTCTGACACCATCGCCGCCTTCGACTGCGGCACCAACACCATCAAGCTGCTCATCGGCGCCCTTCCCGAGGTGGCGGTCCGCGAGAGCCGGATCGTGCGGCTCGGGCAAGGCGTCGACGCGACCGGTCGGCTGGCCGACGAGGCGCTGGTCCGCGCGTTCGCGGCGATCGACGAGTACGCCGCGTTGGTGGCGCAGCACCCGGTGACCCGGATGCGGTTCTGCGCGACCTCGGCCACCCGCGACTCCGCCAACGCCGCCGATTTCGCGCAGGGCGTGCACGACCGGCTGGGCGTCTGGCCCGAGGTGCTGTCGGGGGACGAAGAGGCGGCGCTGGCCTACGACGGCGCGATCCGCAACCTGCGCACGCCACCGACCCTTCCAGTGCTCGTCATCGACATCGGCGGCGGCTCGACAGAGCTGATCCTCGGAGACTCGACCGGACCTGCCTCCGCGCAGTCGATGGACATGGGATCCGTGCGGATGCACGAGCGCTACCTCGCCGCAGACCCGCCGACGTCCGCGCAAGTGGCGGCCTGCGTCGCCGAGATCGACGCCCAGCTGGACGCCTGCCCGGTCCCGATCGCCGAGGCCGCCACCGTGGTCGGCGTCGCGGGCACGGCGCTGTCGATCGTGGCCGGCGTGCTGGACCTGCCGTCGTTCGACAAGGCGGTGATCGACCAGTCCGTGGTGGCCGTCGACGACGTGCACGCGTTTGTCGACCGGCTGGTAGCGATGCCGATCGCGCGACGTCTCGAGTTCGGGTGGATGCACCCGGGCCGCGTCGACGTGCTCGGCGCCGGCGGACTCGTGCTGAGCCGCGTGCTGCGCAGATGCACCTCCAGCAGCCTGGTCGCGTCGGAGGCCGACATCCTCGACGGCATCGCGTGGTCGATGGTGTGAGCACACCGCTGCCGCATCCGCTGACCCGCCAGCTGTTCGAGTCACCGGTGCCGCCGGGCACGGGCTGGCCCGAGGACCCCGCGGCGCCGGACACGCCGGTCGCGCACGACCCCGTCGACGTACGCCGACTCGCCAGCACGCCGCATCTCGGCGAGCTCGACGCGCGGGTCAGCGTCTGCTCGGCGTGTCCTCGGCTGGTGGCGTGGCGCGAGGACGTCGCGCACACCAAGCGCGCGTCGTTCGCCGACCAGCCCTACTGGGGGCGGCCGATCGCCGGCTGGGGAGACCCGGAGGCGGCGGTGCTCATCGTCGGGCTCGCGCCCGCAGCCAACGGCGGCAACCGCACCGGCCGGGTGTTCACCGGCGACTCCTCTGGCGACTGGCTGTTCGCGTCGCTGCACCGGGTCGGCCTGGCCGTGCAGGCGACCAGCGAGCACGCTGGCGACGGACAGCGGCTGGTCGGTGCGCGGATGGTGGCCACCGTGCGCTGCGCGCCACCCTTGAACAAGCCGACCACCGAGGAGCGCGACACCTGCGGCCCATGGATCCGCCAGGAGATCCGGCTGCTGGCACCGTGGTTGCGTGTCGTCGTCGCGCTCGGCGGCTTCGGCTGGGCCGGTGCGCTGGACGCCCTGGCCGCTGCTGGCTTCGCCGCACCGAAGCCGCGACCGAAGTTCGGCCACGGCGCCGAGGTGACGCTCGCGTCCGCCGACCGGAGCCTGGTGCTGCTCGGCTGCTATCACCCCAGCCAGCAGAACACCTTCACCGGCCGGCTCACCGCCCCCATGCTCGACGAGGTGCTCGGCCGGGCGGCAGCGCTGGGAGAATAGGCCGCGCCCCCGTATCCCAACCGGTAGAGGAAGTCGCCTTAAAAGCGATTCAGTCTGGGTTCGAACCCCAGCGGGGGCACCCGTGATGCTGGGCGTTGACCTCGGCAGGATGAATGGTCCAAGGTAGTCCAGACCAATGGTTCATTCGATCTCGGGAGATCTGCTCATGACCATCGTCCGTCGTCCTTGGCTGCTCGCTGTCGCCACCCTCGTCGCGCTCTCCGGGTTGGCCATCTCGGCCCCCGCGGCAAACGCTGCCGCCGAAGCCAAACCTGGCTGTCCGACCGATCCGGCGTCGCCGAAACGGCAGCTCCGGGCCGACTGGATCGCCAGCGTCACCAACATCGACTGGCCGTCGCGGCCCGGGCTGACGCCCGAGCAGCAGAAGGCCGAGCTGGTCGGCTGGTACGACGAGGCCGTCGACCGCGGGCTCAACGCGGTCGTCGTCCAGGTGCGACCCACCGCCGACTCGTTCTGGCCCTCGCCGATCGAGCCGTGGTCGAAGTACCTGACCGGCACGCAGGGCCAGCACCCGGGCTACGACCCGCTGGCCTTCGCGGTGCAGCAGGCACACGCGCGCAACCTGGAGTTCCACGCGTGGTTCAACCCCTACCGCGTCTCGATGGACACCAACCGCGACGCCCTCGTGCCGACCCATCCCGCCCGCGTGCACCCGGACTGGGTGATCGCCTACGGCGGCAAGCTCTACTACGACCCAGGAGTGCCGGCGGCGCGACACCTCGTCGAGGACGCGATCATGGACGCCGTCACGAAGTACGACATCGACGCGGTGCACTTCGACGACTACTTCTATCCCTACCCGGTCGCCGGCACGCCGTTCCCGGACGACGCGACCTTCGCCGAGTACCCCGACGGCTACACCGATCGCGCCGACTGGCGGCGGCACAACATCAACCTGCTGATCACCGAGCTCGGCGACCGCATCCACGCGGCCAAGCCGTGGGTGAAGTTCGGCGTCAGCCCCTTTGCCGTCTGGCGGAACAAGGCCACCGACCCCGAGGGCTCCGACACCACCGCGGGCGCGCAGACCTACGACGACCTCTACGCCGACACCCGTCGCTGGGTGCGCGAGGAGTGGATCGACTACCTCGCCCCTCAGGTCTACTGGAACATCGGCTTCGCCCCTGCCGACTACGCCAAGCTCGTGCCCTGGTGGTCCGACGAGGTGCGCGGCACCGACGTGCAGCTCTACATCGGCCAGGCGACCTACAAGGTCGGCACCTCGACACAGGACCCCGCCTGGTTCGACCCGCTCGAGATGACCAAGCATCTCTTCTTCAACCGCGACTACCCCGAGGTGCTGGGCGACATCTACTTCTCCGCCAAGGACGTTCGCGCCAACCGCCTCGGTCACATGGACACCGTGCAAGCGGAGCACTACGAGCACCCGGCGCTGATCCCGGTCACGGCCGGCGTGCCGGGCCACGCGCCGAAGAAGCCCCGATCACTTGCGGGCAACGGCGACGGCGGACGGTATCGAGCTGACCTGGCGCGGCAACGGCACGTCGTACGCCGTCTACCGGCTCGACGGCGCGCACCGGCCGGTCGGTCCGTGCGACCTCGCCGACGCCACTCACCTGGTCGGCACCACCAGGGCCCAGACCTGGACAGACCCGGCCGCGGAGCCGGGGGACCCCGCCACCTACGTGGTGACCGCGCTGGACCGCGCCTACCGCGAGAGCGCGCCGAGCCACGCCTCCTGGCGCGGGCAGCGGTCCTGCTGTACCAATGGTCCATGACATCCGTCGACGCGGGGCGTGAGACCGCCAAGCAGCGACAGGTCCGCACGAGCCTCGAGGAGCTCATCGCCACGCTGTCTCCTGGCGAGCCGCTGCCCGTCGAGCGCGACCTGGCCCGCGACCTCGGCGTGGCGCGGATGACGCTGCGCCGGGCCGTCGACCAGCTCGTCGCCGAGCAGCGGCTGATCCGGCGGCAGGGGTCCGGCACCTTCGTGGCCGCTCCGAAGGTCACCCAGCGGCTCACGGCCACGTCGTTCTCCGCCGACATGCGGGCCCGCGGCCTGCGCCCCGGAAGCCACACCGTCTTCGCCCGCACTGCCCCGGCCGGCGGGATGCGTGCCTCGCTTCTGGGGGTCTCGCCGCACGTCAATGTCCTGCACGTACGCCGACTGCGGATGGCCGACGACGAGCCGATGGCGCTGGAGGACCTGCACGTGCCCAGCGACATCGCGCCCGGGCTGACCGGTGACGACCTGGAGAACACCTCGTTCTACGAGCTGCTCGCCCAGCGCTTCGAGACCCCGATCGCGTCCGGCACCCAGACCGTGGAGCCGTGCCTGATCTCGGCCGAGGAGGCCGAGCTGCTCGGCGTCGAGGCCGGCGCCCCGGCGTTCCTCTTCGAGCGCACGTCCCGCACCGCCGACGGCCGGATCGCCGAGTTCGTCCGCTCGGTCTACCGCGGCGACCGCTACCGGATCGTGGTGGACATTTTTCCCCAGCCTTGAGCCCAGCCGGGTCCTTGACGGATCGAGCGCAGCGGGACAAGAATCGACAGCAGTCCTAGACCTATGGTCTCATCTCGGAAGGACCACCATGCTCTCTCGGCAATCTCGTTTCCGCATCCTCACCGTCGGCCTGGCCGCCCTTGCCCTGCTCATGGCGGGCTGCGGCAGCGACTCCTCCGACGACAACGCCGGCATCTCCAGCGACGGTGACGTCGACGGCGCCGGCAAGACGCTGACCGTCTGGATCATGCAGGGCACCAACGCCAAGGCCGACGACTTCTTCGCCGACGTCACCACTGCCTTCAAGGACGAGACCGGCGCCGACCTCGACATCCAGTACGTCGAGTGGGCGGTGGCCCACGACAAGTTCACCCAGTCCATCGCCGGCGGCACCACCCCCGACGTGGCCGAGGTCGGCACCACCTGGACACCCGAGTTCGCCGACGCGGGCGCCCTGATGGACATCTCCGAGCCGGTGGCCGCCGACGGCCTGGACGCCGACCTCGTGCCCGGCCTGGTCGAGGCCGGCACGGTCGACGGCGAGCTCTACGGCATGCCGTGGTACGCCGGCGTCCGCTCGATCATCTATCGCACCGACGTCTTCGAGAATGCCGGCGTGCAGCCGCCCACGACCTGGGACGAGTTCATCGCCGCGGCCGACAAGATCAAGGCCGCTGAGCCCGACATGATCACGTTCCCGGTGCCGGGCGACAGCGAGTTCGGTCTCGACCCGTGGATCTGGGGCGCCGGTGGCGAGCTGGCCACCCAGGGCGACGACGGCGCCTGGACGTCGTCGATCGACTCGCCCGAGGCGCAGGAGGGCATCTCGTTCTACACCGACCTCGCCCTCGAGCACGGCTACTCCACGCCCGCCGCGACCACCTGGGACGAGGCCGACCTCAGCGAGTCGTTCACCAAGGGCGACATCGCGATGATGATCGCCGGCAGCTGGACTCCCGCCGCCCTGGTCGAGGCCAACCCCGACCTCGAGGGCAAGATCGGCGCCTTCCCGATCCCGGGCCAGGACAGCGGTGTCAGCCCGTCGTTCCTCGGCGGCTCGCACCTCGGCATCTTCAACGAGACCGAAGAACCCGACCTGGCCTGGGCCTTCGTCAAGCTGATGACCACCGGCGACTACGCAGCCGAGTGGGGCCAGCAGACCGGCTTCTTCCCCGGCACCAAGACCCTGCTCGACGAGGTGGCCCAGCAGGAAGACCCGCTCGTCTCGCCGTTCGCGACCCAGATGGTCGACGGCGGCAAGTCCGTCCCGGTGACGCCGCTCTATGGCCAGATCCAGGGCAAGAAGACACTCTCGGCGATGCTCCAGTCGATCCTCTCGGGCAAGGCGAGTGTCGAAGAAGCCAGTGCGCAGGCCGCCCAGGAGATGGACGACATCTTCTCCCGTGGCAGCTGAAGCATCTCGGGTCCTGACGGACGGGGCGCCCGACGTGGGCGCCCCGTCCGCCGGGAGTGAGCAGGGAGCCGCGCCCGCTCGTCCGCGCCGACGACGGCGACCGCGGCAGCGGCGCCGCCGTCCTCTCAACGCCCAGACGTGGCGACCTTGGCTGCTGCTGACGCCGGCCTTCGTGGTCCTCGGCGCCCTGCTGATCGTGCCGCTGGCCCGGGTCTTCCAGCTGTCCTTCCAGGACTTCGGGCTGCGCGAGCTGGTCCGCGGCGACGCGCCGTGGATCGGCCTCGGCAACTACCGAGAGCTGGTCGAGGACCCACTCCTGTGGCGCACGGTGGTGCCCAACACCGTCGTCTTCGCCTTCGTCGCCGTCGTCCTCACGGTTGTCGTCGGCACCCTGGTCGCCTTGCTGCTTGCTCAGCTGGGCCCGTGGGCCCGCGGCGTCCTGACGGGCGCGATCATGGTCGCCTGGGCCGTGCCGGCCGTCACCGGCACCTACGTCTGGATGCTGCTCTTCGACCCACGCAGCGGGCCGGTGATGCACTTGCTCGACACCCTCGGCCTGGCCGACCCCGACACCACCAACTGGTTCACCGAGCGGCTGCCGTTCTTCGCGATCGCCACCCTCAACGTCGTGCACCACGGGTTCCCGTTCGTGGCAATCACCATCCTGGCCGGCCTGATGACGCTGCCGAAGGAGATGCTGGAGGCGGCCACCATCGACGGCGCCGGTGCGTGGAAGCGCTTCTGGTTCGTGACCATGCCGCTGCTCAAGCCGATCTTCGCCGTCGTCACGATCCTGTCGACCATCTGGGACTTCAAGGTGTTCACCCAGATCTACCTGATGCCCGGCGGCAACGGCACCAACCGTGAGGTGCTCAACCTCGGGGTCTGGTCCTACGTGACCGCCCTCTCGCAGAACCGCTACGGCCTGGGCGCAGCCATCGCCGTGCTGCTGACCGTCGTGCTGCTCCTCGTCACGGCCGTCTACCTGCGCGTCATCTTCAAGCAGGAGGAACTGTGATGCGCACCCTGACCGGCAAGGTCGGCATCGCCGTCGGCTTCGTGGCCGTGCTCGCCTTCAGCCTGTTGCCCGTGGTGATGATGGTCAGCGCCGCCATCGACCCGCGGGCCAACGACGGCTCGCCCAACCTGCTGCCGACGTCGTTCACGCTCGACAACTTCCGCTTCGTGCTCGTCGAGGGCAACTTCACGACCTACCTCCGCAACTCGCTGATCGTCGCGCTCGCGACCGTGCTCGTCAGCGGGGTGGTGGCGTTGCTCGCGGCGGTCGCGGTGGCCCGCTTCCGGTTCAAGTTCCGCACCGCGGTGCTGGTGATGATCCTGGTCGTCCAGATGGTGCCGCTCGAGGCGCTGGTCATCCCGCTGTTCCTCCAGGCCAAGAACCTCAACCTGCTCAACCACCTGCTGGGTCTGGTGATCGTCTACGTCGCCTTCTCGCTGCCCTTCGCGATCTGGATCCTGCGTGGCTTCGTCGCGGCCGTGCCGATCGAGATCGAGGAGGCGGCGTACGTCGATGGGGCGTCGTGGTCGCGGATGTTCTGGTCGATCCTGTTCCCGCTCGTGGCGCCGGGCCTGGTGGCGACCAGCGTCTTCTCGTTCATCACCGCGTGGAACGAGTTCCTCTTCGCCATCACGTTCATGAACGACGAGGACAAGTACACCGTCGCCGCCGGCCTGCGACAGTTCTTCACCCAGTACTCCACCGACTGGGGCTCGGTGATGGCCGGCTCGACGCTGATCACCGTGCCCGTGATGCTCTTCTTCGTGGCCGTGCAGCGTCGGCTGTCGTCCGGCCTGGCCGCAGGGGCGGTGAAGGGATGAGTTCCACGTCAGCAGAGACCCGTCGCCTGGCGCACGCACTCGTGGTGACCGGCTTCGACGGCACGACCGTGCCCGAGTGGCTGGCCCGCCGGGTCGACGACGGGCTGGGCGGCGTGTGCTGGTTCGCGCACAACGTCGCCGACGCCGACCAGGCCGCCAAGCTGGCCGAGGCGCTGCACGACCTGCGCGACGGCGACGACCGCGTGCTCGTGATGTCCGACGAGGAGGGCGGCGACGTCACCCGGCTCGAGGCGGGGACCGGGTCGTCGTGGCCGGGGCACGCCGCACTCGGCGCCCTCGACGACGACACCGCGACCCGACAGGTGGCCATGGCGATGGGCCGACAGCTGCGGGCCGCCGGCGTCGACGTGGCGCTCGCCCCGGTCGTCGACGTCAACTCCGACCCCGACAACCCCGTGATCGGCGTCCGGTCGTTCGGGGCCACCTCCGAGCTGGTGTCCCGACACGCGACGGCCTTCGTCGAGGGTCTGCAGTCGGCCGGCGTCGCGGCCTGCGCCAAGCACTACCCGGGCCACGGCGCCACCGTCACCGACTCCCACCTGAGCCTGCCCCGCGTCGACGACCCGGTCGAGGTGCTGCTGGCCCGCGACCTGGCGCCGTTCCGGGCCGCCGTGGAGGCCGGAGCGCGCTGCGTGATGACGGCCCACGTCGTGTTCTCGGCGTACGACGCCGCGCCGGCCACCCTGAGCCCTGTGCTGCTCGGCCTGCTGCGCGACCACCTCGGGTTCGGTGGCGTGATCGTCACCGACGCGCTCGACATGAAGGCGATCTCCGACGGCGTCGGCCACGGGGAGGGCGCGGTCCTGGCGTTGGCCGCGGGCGCCGACCTGGTCTGCATCGGCAACCCCAACTTCCCCGAGGTCTACGACGCCGAGACCCGCCTCGACGTGGTCGTCGATGCGATCGTCGATGCGGTGACGAGCGGACGGCTCCCCATCCAGCGCCTCGAGGAGTCGGTGGCCCGGGTGGCCGACCTCGCCGCGTGGCTGCGCACTCGACCTCCTCTTGTCGAGTTGCCCGTCACCGCGATCGGCCGCGAGGTGGCCGCCCGGGCCGTCACGCACCGCGGTGACGTCAGGGTCGACGCGCCCGCGATCGTCGACCTGGGCGGCCGGGTCAACATCGCGGCCGGTGACCGCGACCGACACCTGCGTGAGGTGCTGCTCCGGCGTGACCCCGGCGCCGGGATTGTCGGACTCGACGAGCTCGACGGTCTCGGTGAGCGGCCGCTCGTCGTGCTGGCGCGAGATGTCCGGGGTGGGGCGCTCCACGACCTCCTCTCCCGGCGTCCGGACGCCGTCGTCGTCTACGCGGGCGTCGACACCGAGGTACCCGGCCAGCGCGTGGTGCTCACCCACGGCGGCGGGTTGGCCGTCGCCGAGGCGGCAGCCGACCTGGTGATCGGCCCATGACGCTGGTGGCCGGGGTCGACCTCGGCAAGACGACCTGTCGCGTGGCGGCCAGCCGCGACAGCAAGCCCCTCGGCACCGCGGAGGTCCCCGGCGCACGGGGGCTGGCAGAACTTCGCGGTGCCGAGGCCGCCCGGGCCGCGCTCGCGGCCGGCCTGGCCGCCGTACGACGCTCGGCCGGCCTGGCCGCCGACGAGGCTTTCGACGTGGTGGCCGTCGGGGCGGCCGGACGCGAGGCCGTCGGCGCGGAGTCGGACCTCGCCTCCCGGCTGGCCGGCGGGCTGGGCGTGCGCGAGCTGGTGCTCACCACCGACGCGATCACCTCTCACGCCGGTGCGTTCGCCGGCGGCACGGGCGCCGTGGTCGCCATCGGCACAGGGGCGGTCGCCGTCGGGCTCGGGCCCGGCGGGCTGACTCCGGTCGACGGTCTGGGCTACTGGCTCGGCGACGACGGCGGCGGAGCCTGGATCGGTCGCCGGGCCTTGCGCCACGCGCTGGCCGCCGGTGCCGGCCGCGGCCCGGCCACCCTGCTGCTGGCCGCTGCCGAAGACCGCTACGGCGAGCTGGCCCGGCTGCCCGGGACTCTCGCGGTCGGCGACGACGTCGCCGCGACCACGGCGGGGTTCGCCGCCGACGTGGTGGCCTGCGCGGAGCGCGGCGACGAGCTCGCCCTCGAGGTGCTGGACGCCGCGGCGTCCGCCCTGGTCGAGACCGTGACCGCGGCGGCACGGGGAAGCGGGGTCGACCAGGTCACCGCCGTCGGCGGCCTGGCGTCGGTCGCGCTGCTGACCGAACGCTGGCTGCACCGGCTGCCCGACGACCTGACGGTGGTCCCCGCCCGGGGCAGCGCCCTCGACGGGGCCGTGCTGCTCGCCGAGCGTCGCGACCTGCCTCACGAGGCTTACGTGGCCCGCAGCCGCGTCGAGGCGGACCAAGCAGTCTCCGAGGACGTCGACGCGCTGCCAACCGAGCAGGTCCGGCCAGACCTGGCCGACCTCGACGAGCGGTCGCCGGAGGATCTCGTCGACCTCCTGCTCGCCGCGGAAGCGACCGTCCCGGCCGCGGTCGCCGCAGCGAAGGCCGGGATCGCGGCCGCGGTGTCGCTGGCCGAGAAGGCGCTGCTGGCAGGTGGCCGACTCGTCTACATCGGCGCCGGCACTCCCGGCCGGTTGGCGGCGTTGGACGCCGCGGAGTGCCCGCCCACGTTCGGCACCGACCCGAGTTGCGTGGTCGCGCTGCTGGCCGGTGGCGGCCAGGCGACCACCAGCGCCGTCGAGGGCGCCGAGGACGACGTCGACGCCGGCCGGGCCGACGTACAGGCCATCGGCGTCGGGCCCGACGACCTGGTGGTCGGCATCGCCGCTTCGGGCCGCACGCCCTATGTGCTCGCCGCGTTGGAGGCCGCCCACGCCCTCGGCGCACCCACCGTGGCGGTCGTCAACAACGCCGGGAGCCCGGCGGCGGGGCTGGCCGACGTCGCCGTGGAACTGCTGACCGGTCCCGAGGTGCTCGCGGGCTCCACCCGGATGAAGGCCGGGACAGCCCAGAAGGTCGTGCTCAACGTGCTGTCGACGAGTGCGATGGTCCGGGCCGGCAAGACCTACGGGGCCTGGATGGTCGACGTTCACACGACCAACGAGAAGCTTCGGCTGCGGGCGCGCCGCATCCTGAGGGAGGCTGCGGGAGTGACTGACCAACAAGCCGCGGCCGCGCTCGACGCAGCAGACGGCCACACTCGGACCGCGCTCGTCTCCCTGCTGGCCGACTCCGACGCTGACACCTCGCGCGTCGCCCTCGGCCGCGCCCAGGGCCGGGTGCGCGAGGCGGTGGCTGCGTTGGCCCGGTCGAGGGACGAGCGATGAGGGTCCTGGCCGTGGCGTCCGGCACGTCGGCCGACGAGCTCGACGTGGGCGTCGTCGACCTGGCCGTCGGCGGCGGCGAGCTGGTGCTCGAGGTGGTCTCCACCACCAGCGAGCCGTGGCCCGCCGGCCTGCGGGAGGCGGTGCTGGCCGTGCTGCCGCCGGCCACCACCACAGCCGCGGCGCTCTGCGACCTCGACCAACAGATCGGCCAGGCCGTCGCCGAGGTCGTCGTCCGGACCAACGCCGGTCTCAGTCGCCCGGCCCACCTGGTTGTCTCGCCCGGGCAGACCGTGTTCCACGACGTCCGAGACGGCCACTGTGCGGGCACCCTGCAGCTGGGGCAGCCCGCGTGGCTGGCCGAGCGCACCGGGCTGCCCGTCGTCTCCGACCTGCGCGCCCGCGACGTGGCGGCGGGCGGCCACGGTGCGCCGCTGGCCAGCACTCTCGACGCGCTGTGGCTCGCCGGACCGGGCGGACCGCGGGCCGCGCTCAACCTCGGCGGCATCGCCAACGTGACCGTCGTCGGCGACGCCTTCAACCCGGTGGTGGCCTGGGACACCGGCCCCGCCAACTGCCTGCTCGACCTGGCCGCCGCTCGCATCAGCGACGGCGTCCTGACCCGCGACGACGACGGCCGGCTCGCCCTGGTGGGCCGGGTGCGTCCCGACCTGCTCGACGCCCTGCTGGAGCACCCCCACTTCGCGCGGCGGCCGCCTGTCTCGACCGGGCGGGAGGCCTTCTCCGCGACCTTCCTCGACGAGGCGCTCAGCGGCCTACCCGCCGTCGCCGACGCCGACCTGATGGCGACCCTGACCGAGCTCACCGCCGAGACGGTCAGCCGGGCGCTGACGCCGTACGCCGTCACCGAGGTGGTCGCCTCCGGTGGTGGGGTGCACAACCCCGCCCTGATGGATGCCCTGGCGCGCTGCTTGGGCGACACGCCGCTGGTCACCAGCGACGAGCGCGGCCTCCCGGTGGACGGCAAGGAGGTGGTGATGTGGGCCCTCCTCGGCTTCCTGACCTGGCACGGGCTGCCCGGAGCCACCACCGCCACCGGCGCGACGGCCCAGCGGATGCTCGGCCGGATCAGTCCGGGCCACGAACCGCTCCGGATGCCACAGCCCGTGCTCGTGGTCCCTCGACGGCTGCGCATCGTGGCGGCCGCCCCGGTCGGAGGAATCTCGTGACCAGCCGGAGCCTGGGCGTCTCGGCCGCCCTGGTCGACGGCGAGCTGTTGCCGGGCGATGTGCGCATCGACGGCGACACGGTGGTCGAGGTCGGGCTGCCTCCAGCGGCTGGAGGGCGGATCGCCGCGCCGGGCCTGGTGGACCTCCAGGTCAACGGCTTCGCCGGGGTCGACCTGATGGCCGCCGACGTCGATGACCTGCACGCGTTGGCGGCGGCCCTCCCCACCTTCGGCGTGACCGCCTGGGTGCCGACGCTGATCACGGCGGCCGCCGCCGACACCGACCGCGCGCTGGACCGGCTGACCCACGCTTTCGGGACGCCGTACGACGCCCACCTGGCGCGCTGCCTCGGCGTGCACCTCGAGGGCCCCTATTTCTCCCCCCGGCGGCTCGGCACCCACCCGCCGCAGCACCGGCGTGACCCCGATCTGGCGGAGCTGACCGGCTGGCGACGGCGAGCCGACGTGGTCGCCGTGACCCTCGCCCCGGAGCTGCCTGGCGCCCTCGACGTGATCAAGAGCCTGGTCGCCGACGGCGTGCTGGTCTCGCTGGGCCACTCCGACGCCACCGCCCACGAGGCGGGGCTGGCCTTCGACGCGGGCGCCCGCACCGTGACCCACCTCTTCAACGCGATGAGCCCGCTGCTGCACCGCGAGCCCGGCCTGCCCGGCGCAGCGCTGGCGCGGTCCGACGTCGTGGTGCAGCTGATCCTCGACGGTCACCACCTGGCACCCGAGGTGGTGCGCGTGGCCTGGGCCGCGGCGGCGGGTCGGGTCGTCCTGGTGACCGACGCGACGGCCGCGGCCGGCCGCCCGGACGGACAGTTCGAGCTGGCCGGAGTCTCGCTCGAAGTGACCGACGGCGCGGTGCGCAACCGCGACGGCACGCTCGCCGGCAGTGCTCTCACGCTCTGCGGCGCGGTCACCAACGCCGTCGAGCTCGGCATCGCCCCCGTCGACGCGCTGCGCGCCGCCACCGTCACTCCGGCTGCCTTGCTCGGCCGCGACGACGTCGGCGTGCTGCGGCCAGGCGCGCGCGCCGATGTGACGATCTTCGGCGACGACCTGGTGCTTCGGGAGACCCTCCTGGCCGGCCGGCCTGTGTGACCCGAGGACCGACAGGAGGGAACACTGGAGCACAGCCGGATCGTTGAAATGGTGTCGGGTCGATAGAGTCGGCCCTACTGGTGACCGTCAACTCGACCTCACCTCGGCCTCCAAGGAGGAGACCATGCAGAGCAACAACCCGGTGCTACGGCGTGCCGCAGAGTCCAACGGACAGGCCAACGCCTACGGCAACCAGACCTACGCCGGCAACGGGAGCACGCACGCCGGCTACGGTGACACGTCGACCTGGGGCACGGGGACACCCACCCAGACCCCTGGCAGCACGCAACGGATGACCATCGACTCCGTCGTGCAGAAGAGCGCGATCTCGATCATCGTCGTGGTTGCCGCCGCGATGGCTACCTGGATCATGACCCCCGAGATCACCGAGGACACGGCCGGAACGCTCTATCTCGCGATGATCGTGGGCGGCGGCGCGGCCTTCGGCCTGTCGCTGGCCAACTCGTTCAAGCGCGTCGTCAGCCCCGCATTGGTGCTGGCGTTCTGTGTGGCCGAAGGCATCGCGCTGGGCGCCATCAGCAAGTTCTTCGACGCCCAGTTCGGCGACAACATCATCTTCAACGCGGTGCTCGGCACGTTCGGCGCCTTTGTCGGCACGCTTGCTGCCTACAAGTTCTTCAACATCAAGGTCGGCGCCAAGTTCCGCACGTTCGTGATCGCCGCGATGTTCGGCATGGTGGGGCTCTCGCTGATGGAGCTGGTGCTCAGCATGTTCGGCGCCGGCACCGGCATCTTCGGCGTGGGCGGGCTCGGCATGGTCACGGCGTTCGCGGGTCTGGCGCTCGGCATCTTCATGCTGATCCTCGACTTCGACATGATCGAGCAGGGCATCGCCGCGGGCGTCGAGGAGCGGGAGTCGTGGCGGATGGCCTTCGCGCTGACCGTCAGCCTCGTGTGGATCTACACCAACCTGCTGCGCATCCTGGCCTTCTTCAGCTCCGACTGACCCACCCGGTCAGCCGGGCCAGCGCCGTCAGCCTGCCTGCCAGAACTTCACCCAGTCGACGCTCGCCGTCTGGGTGAGGCCCTGGCGGTTGGCGAGCGCCGGCAGCTCGAAGTCGCTGGAGAGCATGCTGAGGATCAAGAACTCCGGGTCGTGGGAGATGCCCTGATCGGTGCGCCACACCTCGTGGCCGCTGATCCGGAAGATGTACTCGGTCGGCGTCCACTCCACGGAGAACACGTGGTAGTTGCGCCACCAGGCGTCCGAGCGGCTCGCCAGGAACCGGTCCGGCTTGGCCACCGGACCGCCGTACTGGATCTTCTCACCGTCCGGGAGGGGTGCGTGGACGGCGCTGGACAGCCGGGACCGTCCGTGCTTGGCGCCGTACCACTCGACCACGTCGATCTCGGCGCCCCAAGGGGTCGGTCCGGTGTCGAGCAGGCCGCGTGGCTGGAGCCAGAAGGCGGCGTGGGCGCCGGGATTGCGCTGGAACTTCATCCGGGCGGCGGCTACTCCGTAGAGGAAGTCCGCGGTGTGCTGGGTGGAGATGTGGCCGTTGAGACGATAGGGGTACTGACCGATCACGTTGCCGGCCTCGTCGGTGGCCGTGCACGTCTCGGCCACGGCCGGGTCGGGCATCGAGCCGAGCTGAAGAGAGCCGCCGGCCACGCTGACCGCCGCGGGTGAGCCCTTGGAGCAGGCCCGGCCTCCCCACGGGTTGTAGAACTGGATCCGGTGCTCCCAGGCAGCGCTCAGGCTGGTGCCGTCGAACTCGTCGACGAAGTCGGGTGCGCCCCACGTGGTGGAGGCGGCGACGGGGCTCCGCTTCGCCATCAACCCGCGATAGGTCTGCGCGACCGCACGGTAGGTCGCCGAGGCGCGCCGGGTGGGGACGAAGAACTCGGCGCGACCGTCGGGGTTCGTCGTGAGTGTCCCTTGGGGCTTCCACCCGTTGGCCGTGCGTCGTTCCAGCACGATGTTGCGGCCCGCCTGGGGCGGCGTCACGGTGGCGGTGACGACGGTCATCGCCTCGCTGCTCGGGGCCGCGTGGCGCCCTGCCTGGCGGATGGGCGGGAGCACCTGGAGCATGACGCTCTGGGTCTGGACGCGATGTCGGGACGGCTCGTCACCGGCCGCGCCGGCCGGAGCCGGCTGGAGGATTGCGACGAGGAGGATGGTCAGGGCGGAAAGGAGCGCGGGCAGCCCGAGATGGGCATGCTGACGCCACGGTGTTGTCGACATGGGGGGGACATGCCTTCACGTGGGGCGGCGACGATTGGGTCGACCGAGAGTGGGTGGGGGGCAGGAGTGCCTACCCAGATTTGCCCGTGGACGACCGCCCGAGATCGGCGTCCCTGGGACGCGTCCGAGGTCGGCGCCCATGTTGACAAAGAGTAGACGAACTGAGGCATGCCTGTGGGGCAAATCTGACCGTTCTGTTGAAATTCCCGGTCGGACGACAAAGCACGCGAGGGAATTCGCATCAAACGGGCCGCTGACCCACGACCAGCGCTGTCCCGACGATGGCTAGACCGAGGCGACCCCGGGTTCTTCGTCCTCGTCGGGCGTCTCGATCTCGCCCGAGGGCTGGCGGCGGCGGTGCCGCAGCTCGACCCACAGCCCGCGTACGCCGAGCCGGGCGCCGCCGACCTCGGTGCCGTCGACCTCGGTGCCAGGAGTCTTGGCCGCCTCGACCGCCGCCGCCGCGACGGGCAGGACGCCCTCGCCGCGGTTGGCCTCGGGCTCGGCCTCGTCGTCGGGCTCCAGACCGAGGGCCGCGAGGGTGGACGGGAGGAGGACGTCGACCAGCCTTCGGTAGCCGTCGGCGGAGGGGTGGAACCGGTCGGGACCGAACATCAAGGCGGGGGCGGCCGCGAACTCCGGCCCGAGGATCGAGGCCAACGACACGGTGCGTCCGCCCTCCTCGACCACGGCGATGGTCTGGGCAGCGGCCAGCCGGTGCGACCAGGCCCGGCCGACCTGCTTGAGCGGCGGCGGGATCGGCGTGACGGTGCCGAGGTCGGGGCAGGTGCCGACGACCACCTCGACGCCGGCGTCGCGTAGGCGGCGAACGGCCTCGGAGAGGTGGCGTACGGACTGTGAGGGCAGCACGCTGTGGGTCACGTCGTTGGCGCCGATGAGGATCACCGCAAGCTGCGGCTCGGTCGGCAGGGCCCGGTCGATCTGGCCCACCAGGTCAGACGAGCGGGCGCCGACGAAGGCGAAGTCCCGCAGGTGCACGCGTCGGTGGGCGCGCACGGCGATCCCGCTGCCCAGCAGCGCGCCGGGCGTCTCCACGACGCGCTCCACGCCGTAGCCCGCCGCGCTCGAGTCGCCGAGGAGCGCCACCCTGATGGCGGGCCCGGGACGGCCGCGGCCGTACCAGCCGGATGCGTCGGGTGGCTCGCCGTGGGTCTCGCCGATGGCCCGGCGGGCCAGCTTGGCCTCGGCGCGCAGCAGGCCGTAGAGACCGGCGCCGAGCACGGAGACGCCGCCGCCGCCGTACGCCGCGGCTGCCGCGAGCTTGCGTGCCGCCTGCGCCTTCCCCACGTCGTCAGGTTACGCACCGGTGTCTCGGAATTAAGCGCGACCCGGGTTTCGCCATAACCTGCAGTGGTGAAGTACGTGAACTCGCTCCTCGACCTGATCGGCAACACGCCGCTGCTGCGGCTCTCGACGTCCCTCGACGGGCTCGGTGACGCACCCATGGTGCTGGCGAAGGTGGAGTACCTGAACCCGGGCGGCTCCGTGAAGGACCGCATCGCCGAGCGGATGATCGACGCGGCCGAGGCGTCCGGCGAGCTCCAGCCCGGCGGCACCATCGTCGAGCCGACCTCGGGCAACACCGGCGTCGGGTTGGCCATGGTCGCCCAGCGCAGGGGCTACAAGTGCGTCTTCGTGTGCCCCGACAAGGTCAGCGAGGACAAGCGCAACGTGCTCAAGGCCTACGGCGCCGAGGTCGTGGTGTGCCCGACCGCGGTGCCACCGGAGCACCCCGACTCCTACTACAACGTCTCCGACCGGCTCTCCAAGGAGCCCGGCGCGTGGAAGCCCGACCAGTACTCCAACCCCCACAACCCGCGCTCGCACTACGAGACCACCGGCCCGGAGATCTGGGAGCAGACCGACGGCAAGATCACCCACTTCGTGTGCGGGGTCGGCACCGGCGGCACGATCAGCGGCGTCGGGCGCTACCTCAAGGAGCAGAACTCCGCAGTCCAGGTGATCGGCGCCGACCCGGCCGGCTCGGTCTACTCCGGCGGAAGCGGACGGCCCTACCTCGTCGAGGGTGTCGGTGAGGACTTCTGGCCGGAGACCTACGACCGTGACGTCGCCGACCGGATCATCGAGGTCTCCGACGCCGACTCGTTCGCCATGACTCGGCGGCTCGCTCGCACCGAGGCGTTGTTGGTGGGCGGCTCCTCGGGCATGGCCGCCGAGGCTGCCAAGGTGCTGGCCCACGAGCTGGCAGGCACCCCCGAGGGCGAGGACGCCGTCATCGTCGTGCTGCTGCCCGACTCCGGTCGCGGCTACCTCACCAAGGTCTTCAACGACGACTGGCTGGCGCAGTACGGCTTCCCCGTCGAGGGCACCGCGCGCACGACCCAGTCGGTCGGCGAGATCCTGCGCGGCAAGTCGGGCCAGCTGCCCGATCTCGTGCACACCCACCCGGCCGAGACCCTCGCCGAAGCCGTGCACATCCTCGAGGAGTACGACGTCTCACAGATGCCCGTGGTCCGCGCCGAGCCCCCGATCGTCGCCGCCGAGGTCGCGGGGTCGGTCTCCGACCGGATGCTGCTCGACAAGCTGTTCACCGGTCAGGCCCGGCTCACCGACGCAGTCGAGCAGCACATGTCGCCTCCGATGCCCACGATCGGTTCGACCGAGCCGGCCGAGGCCGCCGTAGCGCTGCTGGAGAGTGCCGACGCGGTGCTCGTGCAAGAGGATGGCAAGCCGGTCGGCGTACTGACCCGCCAGGACCTGCTGGGCTTCCTCGTCCGCGGCTGATGAGCCTGCTCGGGAGTGGGGTCGTATCCCGACCCCACCCCGGCGAGGACCCCCCGCACTCCCCCAAGTGCTGTGTGGTCCATCTCGGCCGAACTTCGCGTCTTCAGGAGCCCCCCAGCTCCTGAATGGCGTTCCAGCACTGCGCAGAGACTAACGGATACACCCGGCAAAGGGCGAGAGTTCGACGATTTCGGGTGCCTGAAATGCCCAATTTCGACCGTATCCGGACTAGTCCTGCCCCTGGCTCAGGGGAGGGTGACGACCCGGTCGGCCCGCTGGCGGGTGGCCGCGACCAGGTGCGCGTTGGCGTCGTCGACCCGGGCCACCCACGCCTCTGCCTCGGCCGGTGTCTTGCCGAAGGCCACGTGCCGCGCGACCAGCCGAGCACGCCGCAGCAGGTCGTCGGTCTCCAGGAAGACGACCTCGTCGAGGGTCGCGCGGACGGCGTGCCACTCGGGCAGGTCGAGCAACAGGTAGTTGCCTTCGGTCACCACCAGCTCGGTCTCCGGTGGCACGGCGACCGCGCCGGCGATCGGCTGCTCGAGGTCGCGCTCGAAGCCGGGGCAGTAGACGACGTGGTCGGTCTCCGCGCGCAGCCGCGCCAGCAGCGCCGCGTAGCCCCACGCGTCGAAGGTGTCCGGCGCGCCCTTGCGGTCCAGGCGATCGAGCGCGGCCAGGGTCACGTCGGCGAGGTGGAAGCCGTCCATCGGCACGGTGGCGGCGGGCACGCCGGCGGCACGCGAGTCGGCGACCAGCGCGGCGGCGTACGTCGTCTTGCCGACACCGGGCGCCCCGGCGATACCCACGATCCGCCTGCTCGTCATGGGTCCTCCGTCGCCGTTGCCCGAAGGTCCAGGGTGAAATTCTGGGCCTTCAGTGCTTGGGTGGGTGAAGCGTCTACTCACTCTCGGGAGGCATCATGACCGACGCACGCACTACCCGCACGAGCCGACGGGCCCTGCTCGCCGGGTCCGGAGCACTGGCCGCAGGCACCGCCGTGGCCGCAGCTTCTCCGGCCACCGCAGCTGGAGGACGTGAAGTGGCATCCGACGACTGGCCGCCCGGGCCCGGACGTGACATCCGACCCCAGAAGGCCGACGCCGAGCTGCGCGACATCCTCCGCGCGATCGACCACCGTCGCATCGAGGCCAACGTCCGCAAGCTGGCCTCGTTCGGCACCCGCCACACCCTCTCCAGCCAGGACGACCCGGTGCGTGGCATCGGCGCGGCCCGCGACTGGATCGCGGCCGAGATGACGAAGTACGCCGCGGCCTCCGGTGGCCGGATGACCGTCGAGGTCCAGTCGTACATCCAGGAGCCGGCGTCGCGGATCCCCGTGCCGACCCGGATCAGCAACGTGATCGCGACCTTGAGAGGCGACGTCGACCCCAACCGGGCCTACGTGGTCAGCGGTCACTACGACTCGCGCGTCACCGACGTCATGAACGCGACCGCCGACGCACCCGGCGCCGACGACGACGCCTCGGGCGTGGCCGTCTCGATGGAGCTCGCGCGCGTGATGGCCAGCCACCACACCGATGCGACGATCATGTTCGCCGCGGTCGCCGGCGAGGAGCAGGGGCTCTACGGCTCCAACTTCATGGCCGCGCAGCTGAAGGCCGCCGCGGTCGACGTGCAGGGCATGTTCACCAACGACATCGTCGGCAGCAGCCGCGCCGACGACGGCACGCGCGACCGCCACAGCGTCCGCCTCTTCGCCCAGGGGCCGCCGCCCAGCGAGGACGCCGCCACCCATGCGCTGCGGCTCACCCTCGGCGGCGAGAACGACTCGCCCGCGCGCGACCTGGCCCGCTTCGTGGCCGAGGTCGCGGGGCCGTCGACGACCGGCATGGACATCCGGATGATCTACCGCCTCGACCGCTACCTGCGCGGCGGCGACCACACCGGCTTCCTGCAGCAGGGCTTCCCGGCCTGCCGGTTCACCGAGCCGGCCGAGGACTTCAACCACCAGCACCAGGACGTCCGGGTCGAGAACGGCGTGCAGATCGGCGACCTGCCGGAGTTCTGCGACTTCGACTACATCGCCGGCGTGGCCCGCGTGAACGGCGCCTCCCTGTGGTCGCTGGCCCAGGCGCCGGGGATGCCCCGCGACGTCAAGATCGACGCCTCGGTGCTGACCAACGACACCGTGCTCCGCTGGACCCACGGGACCGACGCCTCGCTGGCGGGCTACGAGGTGGTCTGGCGGCCGACGATCAACCCGTTCTGGACCCACGTCATCGACGTCGGCAACGTCGCCGACGGCCACCATCAACCTCTCCAAGGACAACGTGATCTTCGGCGTCCGCTCGGTCAGCACCGACGGCTACCGGAGCCCGGCCGTCTTCCCGTTCCGGGCCTAGGAGCTCAAATCCCAATCGATGAGTCACCCTGGACTAGCCCGGATGGGCTGATCGGTTGCATTCTGGGGCACGGGTTTTACCCGTTCCCCCTCCAGGGTGGGTGTGTTGCACCCGTGAATGGCCCAGTGACTCAACTCTCCCCCGACTCGGACCCATTCACCCACGACCCGTCTCCCGCCGCCGACATCTCGGCTTCGCTTGTCTTCACGCTCGCCCTCGCGGCCTCGTCGCTGACCCTCGTCGGACTGGCTCCGGCCGCCCAGGCGGCCCTCGGCCTGCGCCGCGCCTGCGTGCGTCGCCGGCAACTCCTCGATCGTCTGCACCGTCACCTACTCCTACGCCGGCGCCGAGGAGACCTTCATCGGTCCCCGACCGGCATCACCAACCTCGACATCACCGCCGTCGGCGCGACGGGCGGCAGGTTCGGCTCGCCGGCCGCCGGCCGTGGTGCCGTGGCGACGTGGTGCCCTTCCGGTCTCCGCCTTGGACACCCTCTTCGTCGCCGTCGGACAGGCCGGGCGGCTGCCAATGACGCCACACCCTTCAACGGCGGCGGCCATCGTGGAAGTCTGAGCGTCTCGGCGGTGGCGGCGCCACCGACGTCCGGACAGTCAGTCGGCCGCGGCGACGCCGCGGACCTCCCTCGGCGTCGCGCATCGTCGTGGCCGGCGGCGGCGGGCGGCGGCGAAGAGCTTCGGCGCCGGCGGAGACGCCGGTCTCGACGGCGTTACCCCTGCCAACGGCGGCGGCGCGTTTGGCGGCACGCCCGGCGGTGGCGCCACGCAGTCCAGCGGGCGGCCCGCGGCGGCCACCTTACTACGGACCCGGCGGGAGGGGCGCTTGGCACCGGCGGCTGCGGCGGCGGATCAACGACTCGCGCGCGGGTGGCGGCGGCGGCCTCTACGGCGGCGGCGGTGGCGGCACGTTCCAGGGAGGAGGCGGCGGCTCGTCGCTCGTCCCGACTGGCGGCGACCATCACCGTCAACGCGCACCGGCCAGGCCCCGCACGTGGACGCTCACCTGGTCGCGCCCGGTGACCGGCGATCTCGTCGATCTCCCGCGCGAACGCGACGACCACAGCCGGGCACCGTCGGTGACCTACGGCGGTCCTCTTGACCGACGGCTCACGACACGGCGCCAGGACAACGCCTCCAGACCCTCGTCGATCTTCCCCAACAGCCGCCGGCACCGGCGCCACCTGCTCGGCAGCATCGTGCGTCGGCGACCAAGGCCGGGACCTACCAGATCACCGGCAACCTTCAACGGCTTCCAGCAGAACACGACCCTCACCGTGAGCCGCCGGCCCCCTCGCGACGACGTCGCTGGTCCCCGCGACCACCGGCACCGTCCAAGCCGGCACCAGTGTGCTCTTCACCGTCTCCGGCGTCGACGCCTTCGGCAACTCCGCGAGCGTCCCGGCCGGTTCGACGCACTGATCTCAGGTCGCCCCGACCGGCGGCGCACGCCGTCCCCGGATTGCCGCGACCTGACCTGCACGGTCAACCTGGCCGGCAACTACGTCGTCAGCCTCGCGACCCCGCTGCCGAGCGGCGGCACCCTCTCTGGCCGTCGCGACGATGCTCACCGTGGTGCCCGGTCCGGTCGCCTCCCTCGACGTCTCGCCCTGATCGGTGCCTTCGACGGCTCGCGGGCACGCCCGTCACCTTCAGCGCAGTGGCCTACGACGCGTTCGGCAACGTCATCGGCGGCCAGCACGTCGAGCTACAGCTACGCCTCGGGCGGCCACGACGTGGTCTGCCCCAACGGCACCTGCTCACCGACCGCGGCCGGTGAACTACACCGTCACCGCATCGGCTCTGCCCGGCGGCGGCCAGCCCGCCGTCACCGACGAGCGTCGATCCTCACCGTCGTCCCTGCAGGGGTGGCCGCGCTCAGCGTGACGCCCGAGAACGCCAGCACTCCGGCCGGGACCCCGGTCCAGTACGCCGTCGGTGGCGTCGACGCGTTCGGCAACGCGCTGCCCGACCAGACGGCCGCCAGCACGGTGACCTACACACCGGCCGGCGGAGACAGCCCCGTGGTCTGCGAGGACGCCTTGTGCGGTCCGACCGCGGCCGGTCTCTACCAGGTCGACGTCTTCCGAGCCCGGTCCGGACGCGCCCGCTCGGCCGACGCCACCAGCTTGTCCGTGGTGCCCGCCGATCTGGACGACCACGCAGTCTCGAGCCGGCCGATCTCTCGGTCGCCGCGGGTGACGCGGTGTCCTACACCGGTCACCGGCGTACGACGCCTTCGACAACGCACTCGACGACCAGACCGGCGCCAGCACCATCACCGTGGCTCCGGCCTTGACGGCGGCGACCCGATTCGCCTGCCCGCGTGGCGTGTGCCGCGTGACCGGACGCGGGCTCCTACCTCGTCACCAGCACCACCCCGGGGCCCGAGGACGACGTCGTCGCGACCACCTCGCTCGAGGTGCACGCCCGACGTCTTGCGTCGCTTGCAGCGTCACGCCTGGCACTGCCCAGACCCGCACCGGCGTGTCCGTCACCTACACCGTGACGGGCGCCGACCGGTTCGGCAACGACCTCGGCGACCTGACCCACGACGCCGAGCTCACGCTCGTGCCGCTTGCCGGCGGCGACCCGGTCGACTGTGACGGCGCGGACTGCACGCCGTACGTCGCCGGGACCTACCGGGTCGAGGCGCTGTTGGACGGGGTCTCGGGTGGAGCTTCGCTCAACGCCCTGGCGACCCGCACCACGATCGCCGTCGACCCCGAGGGTGACACCATCGGGCTTGACCTTCGGCGACGACGTCCCCGTCTCCGCTCTGGTCACCTCTCCGGACGGCCCCATCCCCAGCGGCCTGGTGCAGTTCGCGTCTCGACGGTGACGCCATCGGCGACCCGGTCGCGGTCGGCAACGACGGTGCGGCGCAGGTGCCGGCCATCGAGGACGTCGGCGCCGGTCTCCACACTCTCCGCGCGGAGTTCGTCTCGGAGCCGGACGGTGCCTACACGCTGGCCTCCGAGCCAGACGTCCTTCGTCGTCGCCCAAGCGCCCGACGACCACCCACGTCTCGGTCACGCCGGGCTCGCTCACGGCCGTCGTCTCGGCCGGGGCCCTCCCGACCCCGACCGGCTCGGTGCGGTTCACCCTGAACGGGCACGACCTGCGGGTCGGCCCCTTGGTCGACGGTACGGCCTGTCCTGGCGACCGACACCACCATCGCCCACGACGCCGTCGTCACGGCTCTGTACTACCGGTGGCACGCCAACTACCTGCCCTCCACTGGGTCCACCGCGCGGCAGGACCCGACCATCACCGCGACCTCACGGCCGTCGGCGGCGCCGCCCCGGTGGCCGGCTGGTACCGGACCCCGGTCACGGTGAGCTTCGCCTGTGTGGCCGGCTCCGCGCCGGTCACCTGCCCCGCGCCTGTGGTCCTCGACCACGAGGGGCCGGGCAGACCGTGACGCGCACCGTGGTGGCCACCGACGGCGGCCTGGCCATGGTCACGGCCGGTCCGGTCAACATCGACCTGACCGCTCCCACCGCGCATGTCGTCGGCGTCATCGAGCGACCGCGATCTACAACGGTCCGGCTCCCGCGGCCACCTGCCACGGGAGCGACGCCCTCTCGGGTCTCGCCTCCTGCACGGTGTCCACCACCGGGCCAGTTCCCCGGTGTGCTCGTCGAGCACCGCCACGGCGGTCGACCAGGCCGGCAACACGACCACCTCCACCGTGACCTACCGGTCGCGCGACCTGTGGGTCGGCAAGGCCGAGCCGGTCAATGGGGCCTGGCCCGTCACGATCGGCAAGTCGGTCTCCCTGCTCGTGGCGAGCAAGAAGCGTCCCAAGCTGACCGGCAAGCAGGTCGGCCCCGGTGACGGCTTCCGCTGGGCCGGGTACCGCAACGGCGTCGCCCGCTGGGTGTCGGTCGTCCGGGTGCCCGCCTCGGCCCACGCCGGCAAGGTGATCGTCTACCAGGTCGAGATCGACGGCGCCGTCCGGAAGGTACGCCTGCGGGTCGTCAAGCACTGACGGATCGACGAAGCGGGGCCGGGGTCAGCTCACCTCGGCCCCGTTTCACTCGGCCAGCGGCTCCCAGATGAGCTCTGCCACGTCGACAACGAGGTCAGGGCTGTCCCGGTCCGGATCCTCGGGCGCCCTGACCTCCCCGACACAGACGCACACGACGTCGTTGAGGCGTCGATAGCGCTCGCCGTCGCTGAGGTGCAGGACTGAGCCGACGATCTGCCGTCGACCAGGTGGGTACGCGCGGCCGTACCCGTGCCACTCGAACATGATGGTCTCGCCGTCGTCGGTCTCGATGACCGCGCGGAAGTCTGGGACGAACGGTCCGGCCTGAGTCCGTCGCTGCGGGAAGTTCGCGCCGCGGAAGCGGCCGCTGATGGATCCCTCGCAACGCCCCTCGGCCAGCATCAGGTGTTGCTCCCACCCGCCTTCGAGGCCGACCGTCCAGCTCTCGGGGTAGGTGAAGCGGATCCGGTAGAGCGGCTCGAGCCTCACCGACTCATCATCTCCGCTCGAGAATCGGACTGTCTCTCCGGATCTTGATGGCCGGGGCTAGCGTGGATCGCGTGACTCGACCCACCACCGTCGGTGAGCTGCGCGCGAGCGGCCACGTCCAGAAGCCGTTGCGACAGGAGATCCGCGACAACCTGCTGGCCAAGCTGCGCACCGGGGAGGACCCCTGGCCCGGTCTGCACGGCTTCGACGACACCGTCATCCCGCAGCTCGAGCGGGCGCTGATCGCCGGCCACGACGTGGTGCTGCTCGGCGAGCGCGGCCAGGGCAAGACCCGGCTGCTGCGCACGCTCGTCGGCCTGCTCGACGAGTGGACGCCGGTGATCGCGGACAGCGAGCTGGGGGAGCACCCCTTCGAGCCGATCACGCCGGCGTCGCGGCGGCGAGCGGTGGAGAAGGGCGACGACCTGGCCGTCGACTGGCGGCACCGCGACGAGCGGTACGCCGAGAAGCTGGCCACCCCCGACACCAGCGTCGCCGACCTGATCGGTGACGTCGACCCGATGAAGGTGGCCGAGGGCCGCAGTCTCGGCGACCCCGAGACCATCCACTTCGGGCTGATCCCGCGCAGCCACCGCGGCATCGTGGCCATCAACGAGCTGCCCGACCTCGCCGAGCGCATCCAGGTCGCGATGCTCAACGTGATGGAGGAGCGCGACATCCAGATCCGCGGCTACGTGCTGCGGCTGCCGCTCGACGTACTCGTGGTCGCCAGCGCCAACCCCGAGGACTACACCAACCGCGGCCGCATCATCACCCCGCTCAAGGACCGGTTCGGCGCCGAGATCCGCACCCACTACCCGGCCGAGCTCGAGGACGAGGTGGCGGTGATCCGCCAGGAGGCGCACCTGCTGGCCGACGTCCCCGACTACCTCGTGGAGATCCTGGCCCGCTTCACCCGCAACCTGCGCGAGTCCAGCTCCGTCGACCAGCGCAGCGGGGTCAGTGCCCGGTTCGCCATCGCCGGCGCCGAGACCATCGCCGCCTCCGCGCTGCATCGCGCCACCAGCCAGGGCGAGGACGAGGCCGTCGCGAGGATCGTGGACCTCTCCGGCGCCGCTCGACGTGCTCAAGGGCAAGGTGGAGTTCGAGACGGGCGAGGAGGGCCGCGAGTCCGAGATCCTCGTCCACCTGCTGCGCACGGCCACGGCCGAGACGGTCCGCCACCACTTCCGGGGCCTCGACCTCGCGCTGCTGGTGGAGGCCATCGAGGCCGGCGTCGATGGTGACGACCGGCGAGCAGGTCACCGCGCGCGACTTCCTCACCGGCCTGCCGGTGCTGGGCGAGTCCGAGCTCTACGACGACATCTGCGACCGGCTCGACGCCACCAACGACGGCCAGCGGGCGGGTGCTATCGAGCTGGCCCTCGAGGGCCTCTACCTCGCCCGCAGGATCAGCAAGGAGTCCGACCGGGGCGAGACCGTCTATGGCTAGACACGCCTCTCGCTACGCGCCGTACGACGGTGGGCCCGACCCGCTGGCGCCGCCGGTCGACCTCGCCGAGGCGCTGGACGCGATCGGCCAGGAGGTGATGGCGGGCTACAGCCCGGAGCGGGCGATGCGCGAGTTCCTGCGCCGCGGGCGGCCAGGACCAGGCCGGCCTCGACGACCTCGCCCGCCGGGTCGCGGAGAAGCGCCGCGAGCTGCTGGCCAAGCACAACCTCGACGGCACGCTGCAGGAGGTGCGCGAGCTGCTCGACCGGGCGCTGCTCAATGAGCGCAAGCAGCTGGCGCGTGACGTCGACATGGACGACGCCGACCGGGCCTTCCGTCAGATGCAGCTCGACGACCTGCCCGCGTCGACCGCGGCGGCCGTGAGCGAGCTGAGCGACTACGACTGGCAGAGCCGCGAGGCGCGTGAGGACTACGAACGCATCAAGGACCTGCTGGGGCGCGAGCTGCTCGACCAGCGGTTCGCCGGCATGAAGCAGGCACTCGAGAGCGCCACCGACGAGGACCGTCAGGCCATCAACGAGATGCTGACGGACCTCAACGAGCTGCTCTCCAAGCACTCTCGCGGCGAGGACACCGACGAGGACTTCCAGGACTTCATGGACAAGCACAGCGAGTTCTTCCCCGAGAACCCGCAAAACGTCGACGAGCTGATCGACGCGCTCGCGCGGCGGGCCGCGGCCGCGCAACGGATGCTCAACTCGATGAGCGCCGAGCAGCGCCGCGAGCTGATGGAGCTCTCGGCCCAGGCGTTCGGCAGCCCGCAGCTGATGCAGCAGCTGGCCGAGCTCGACGCCAACCTCCAGTCGCTGCGACCGGGAGAGGACTGGTCGGGCTCCGAGCAGTTCGACGGCGACCAGGGCCTGGGCCTCGGCGACGGCACCGGCGCGCTCCAGGACCTCGCCGACCTGGACTCACTGGCCGACCAGCTCTCGCAGTCCTACGGCGGCGCCCGGATGGACGACCTCGACCTCGACAAGCTCGCCCGTCAGCTCGGCCAGGACGCGGCCGTCGACGCCCGGACCCTGCAACGGCTCGAGCAGGCGCTGCGCGACTCCGGCTACCTCAAGCGGTCCAGCGACGGCCAGCTCAAGCTCAGCCCCAAGGCGATGCGCCAGCTCGGCAAGGCGCTACTGCGCGACGTGGCCACCCGGATGTCGGGCCGCCAGGGCGAGCGCGACCTTCGCCGGGCCGGCGCAGCCGGCGAGCAGTCCGGGGCCACGCGCACCTGGGAGTTCGGCGACACCGAGCCCTGGGACGTCACCCGCACCATCACCAACGCGGTGCAGCGCGTCGCGTCCGACGGCGGCGACCCGCGCGGCGGCGTACGCCTGCACATCGACGACGTGGAGGTCACCGAGACCGAGGCGCGCACCCAGGCGGCCGTGGCGCTGCTCGTCGACACCAGCTTCTCGATGGCCATGGACGGCCGCTGGGTGCCGATGAAGCGCACGGCGCTGGCCCTCCACACGCTGATCCGGTCGCGGTTCCGCGGCGATGCCTTGGAGCTGATCGCCTTCGGCCGCCACGCGCAGACGATGGACATCGACGAGCTGACCGGGCTGGACGCCCGCTGGGACAAGGGCACCAACCTGCACCACGGGCTGCTGCTGGCCAACCGGCACTTCCGCAAGCACCCGACCGCCCAGCCGGTGCTGCTGATCGTCACCGACGGCGAGCCGACCAGCCATCTCGAGCCGGGTGGCGAGGTCTACTTCGAGTACCCACCGCACCCGTTGACCGTCGCCTACGCCGTCCGCGAGCTCGACAACGCCGGCCGCCTGGGCGCGCAGACCACGTTCTTCCGGCTCGGGGAGGATCCCGGCCTGGCCCGCTTCATCGACTCGATGGCGCGTCGCGTCGACGGCCGAGTGGTCTCGCCCGAGCTCGACGACCTCGGCGCCGCCGTGGTCGGCTCCTACCTCGGCTCCCGCGGACCCGACACCGGCCCCGGGCACTACGGCGACTGGTTCGGCGGCCGGGGGTTCTGGGTCGGCAGCTAGTCGGCGTAGCCCGGCAGCGACTCCTCGAGGATCGCCCTGAACGGCGCCTCGGCCTCCAGCTGGCTGAGCAGCCCGATGCCGCCGAGCCAGGTGCGGTGGATGAGCAGGTACGACGCCGGCAGGTTGATCCGGGTCGTGATGGCGTACGACGGGGAGCGCGGGTTGTTGACGCGCTCGAACTGCTGGCGCATCCATTCGCGGTTGAACCGGAACCGTTCGACGCGGGCCGGCTCCACGAACGGTGCGAGATAGTCGAGCACCTGCTGCGGGTCGACCTGGATCTTGTCCTTGACGAAGCCCTCGCGACGCAGGCCGGCCAACAACGCGTCGGGGTCGCCCTCGGCCGACAGCTTCATCAGCCGGCCAAGTGCGGGCGGCAGCGACCGGCCGGGCAGCCGGGCGACGGCGCCGTAGTCGAGCACGCCGAGCTTGCCGGGGGAGCCGTCGGCATTGGGGATGACCCGGAAGTTGCCGGGGTGCGGGTCGGCGTGCAGCATGCCGGTGCGGGCCGGGCCGGCGAAGAGGAAGCGCACCAGCAGCTCGCCATAGTGGTCGCGCTCCTCCTGGGTGCCGCTGACGATCACCGACGCGAGCGACGAGGTCGACTCCATCCACTCGCTGACGAGCACGGTCTTGGAGAACTCCACCACGTCGGGCACGACGATCTCGGGGTCACCACGGAAGGCATCGGCGAACGCCGACTGCGCCTCGGCCTCGAGGTGGTAGTCGAGCTCCTCGGCGGCGCGCGCCTGGATCTCCTCGACCAGCGGCTTGATGTCGATGCCGGGGAAGACCGGGGCGACGCCGCGGGCGACGCGGGCCAGCTGACGCAGGTCGCCGAGCAGGGCGGCGCCGGCGCCGGGGTACTGCACCTTGACCGCGACCTCGCGTCCGTCGTACCAGCGACCGCGGTGCACCTGCCCGATGGACGCCGCCGCGGCGGCGACCTCGTCCATCTCGACCAGCCGTTCGCGCCAGCCCTCGCCGAGGCCGAGCTCGATCTCCTCGTAGGCCATGCCGGCGGGCATCTGGGGGGCGGAGTCCTGCAGCGCCGTGAGCTGCTCGCGGTAGGGAGCGATCAGCTCCTCCGGCAGCGCAGCTTCGAGCACCGACAGCGCTTGGCCGAACTTCATGGCGCCACCCTTGAGCTCGCCCAGGGTGCGGAAGAGCTGTTCGGCGGTGCGCTGCTGCACCTCCGTCAGCACCGCCTCGGCCGACTGGCCGCCCAGCCGCTTGCCGAGACCGAGCGCCGTCCGGCCGGCGTACCCCAACGGAAGCGCCGCGAGTCGCGCCGTACGCACGGCGGCCTTGCGCGGGAGCTCGGTCATGCGGCCATTGTCCCCGACGATCCTGAGGATGGCTCCACGGTCGTTGTGGGGGCAGTCAGGGGTGCAGGACGGCGGCCAGCTCCTCGACACCGTCGACCAGCCGGGTGCCCGGGCGAGCCCACGAGGCGTTGGCGTCGACGGCGTACGTCGGCACGCCTGGCGGCAGCACACCGGAGGCCTCCAGCTCATCGGTCAGGGCCTGGCAGCCGGCCCGGTCGAACCCGCACGGCGCCACCAGGACCAGGTCGGGCATGCTCTCGTGGACGGCCTCCCAGGTGACGCGGCGCGACTTCTCGCCCGCGGTGGCCAGCACGGGCTCGCCGCCGGCCGCCTCGACCATCTCGGGGATCCAGTGGCCCGGCGCGAACGGCGGGTCGGTCCACTCCAGGAACATCACGCGTGGCCGCGCTCGGCCGGCGACCCGACGGCCTACGACGTCGAGGCGGGCGCGCTGGTCGGCGACCAGGTCGGCGGCCTCGCGCTGGTGGCCGGTGGCCTTGCCAAGGGTCTCGATCGAGACGAGCACCTCGTCGAGGGTGTAGGGGTCGATGGTCAGCACCTCGGCCGTGCAGCCCAGGTGGGCGAGCGCGTCGTCGACCACCGAGACGTCGACGGCGCAGACGGCGCACAGGTCCTGGGTGACGACGAGGTCGGCATCGAGGTCGGCCAGCGCGCCGGCGTCGAGGTGGTAGAGGTCCTCGCCGCGCGCCATCGCCTCGACCACGAACGCGTCGATGGCAGCCGGCGTCAGACCTTCCGGCATCGCCGAGGTCGACACGATCCGACGGCTTCGCGCCTCGGCCGGGTAGTCGCACTCGAACGTCACGCCCACCACGTCGTCGCCCGCCCCGACCGCGAACAGGATCTCCGTCGTCGACGGGAGCAGGGACACGATGCGCACTCGTTGACCCTAGTCTCGTCGGCGTGGAGGATCCGACGCTCACCGTCTTGGCGCTGCTCGCGCTGGCGGGGTTGGCGGCGGGGTTCGTCGACGCGGTAGTGGGTGGCGGTGGGCTGATCCAGCTGCCGGCGCTGCTGCTCGGGCTGCCCGGTGCCGCGCCGGTGGAGATCCTGGCGACCAACAAGCTCGCGTCAATCTGCGGCACGACGGTGAGCAGCGCGACGTACTACCGCCGCATCAAGCCCGATCCCCGCACGTTCCTGCCGTTGATGCTCCTCGCGTTCATCGGCTCGCTGATGGGTGCATTGGTGGCCAGCCAGATCCCGCGGTCGGCGTTCGAGCCGATCGTGCTGGTGGCCTTGATCGTGGTGGGCGCTTACGTGCTGCTCAAGCCGACCCTCGGGGAGAGCACCGTGCTGCGGTTCTCGGGCCACCGCCACACCGCCGCGGCCATGATCACCGGCCTGGCGATCGGCTTCTACGACGGCGCCCTCGGCCCGGGCACCGGCAGCTTCTTCGTCTTCACGCTGGTGGGGTTGCTCGGCTACTCGTTCATCCAGGCATCGGCCAAGGCCCGGCTGGCCAACTGGGCCACCAACCTGGCCGCGCTCTGCGTCTTCGTGCCGCAGGGCGCAGTGCTCTGGCAGGTCGGACTGACGATGGGCGTGGCCAACCTGGCCGGCGGTTACCTCGGCGCCCGGACGGCCGTGGCGCGCGGGACCCGATTCGTGCGGATCTTCTTCATCGTGGTCGTCTCGGGCTTCATCATCCGCATCGGCGGCGACCTGCTCGGCGTGTGGTGACCCGGTCAAGAGAGCCCGTGATGGGATGGTGGCATGGATGCCGACGTGGCCCTCGTCGGACTGGTGGACGCCCGCGGCTGGCTGCTCCTGCAGGAGCGCGATGACCAGGCGCCCGTCGACCCCGACAAGTGGGGCCTGCCGGGCGGTGGTGTGGAGCCGGGAGAGACGCCGGCCGAGGCTGCCCGTCGTGAGCTGCACGAGGAGACCGGCATCGACCACGAGCTGACGGAGCTCGGCACCTATGTGCTGCCTTGCACCGTGCACGGGGAGGACCGGACGGGCGTTTTCACCGCGCTGACCACGGCGACCGACGCCGACGTCGTGTGCACCGAGGGCCGGCAGATCATCTTCGTCGACCCGGCCGAGATCGCGGGGCTCGAACTGACCGACGCCACCCGGGCTGTCTACGAGGCGGTGCTCGCCGCCCACGGTCGATAGCCCGACCCGTAACCGGGGTGCTCGCAGCAGGTCCGCCCCGTTAGCGTCGGGTCAATGACGACTCAGCGCACCGACCCGCCGCTCGCCACCGACGAGGTGACCACGCTCCGCGCCTTTCTCGCATACCACCGCGCCACGCTCCTGATGAAGTGCGATGGCCTCGACCAGCAGCAGCTCGCGGCGACACACCCGCCCTCGACGATGACCCTCGGCGGCCTCCTGAAGCATGCAGCGCTCAACGACGACTGGTGGTTCGTGCGGGTGCTCGAGGGGCGCGAGACCGAGCCGGACTGGGTGCCGGCGGGCGCGTTCGACGCCGACGACGACTGGGAGTTCCACTCCGCCGCCGACGACAGCCCCGAGGAGCTTCGCCGGATCTTCGAAGAGGCCGCGGCCGGCGCCGACGCGGCTATCGACCGCGCGCTGGCCAAGGACGGGCTCGACACCCCATCGGTGAAGCCGAGCCGCCGCAAGGGCACACCCATCAGCCTGCGCTGGATCCTGCTGCACATGATCGAGGAGTACGCCCGCCACAACGGCCACGCCGACATGCTCCGCGAGGCGATCGACGGGCAGGTGGGCGAGTGACCGGGACGAGCCGCTTCGACCGCACGGACCCGCCGTACGCCGCGGACGAGGTGACGATGCTGCGGGCGTTCCTCGACTACTACCGCGTGACGATCAAGCGGCAGGCCGAGGGACTCACGCGCGAACAGCTCGCCACGCCGCTGCCGCCGGCGACGATGACGCTCGGCGGCATGCTCAAGCACCTCGCGGGCGTGGAGCAGTGGTGGCTGCCGATGGTGCTCGAGGGCCGGGAGAACGAGCCCGATTGGGTCGACGAGGCCGCGATGGAGGCCGACGACGACTGGGAATGGCACTCCGCCAAGGACGACGACCTCGAGACGCTGTTCGAGATCTTCGACGAGGCGGTCACGGAGGCCGACCGGGTCATCGACGCGGCGCTCGAGGGCGAGGGCCTGGACACGCTGGCGAAACGGCCGCGGCGCGACGGCAGCGTCGGGACGCTGCGCTGGATCATGGTGCACCTCATCGAGGAGTACGCCCGCCACGCCGGCCACGCCGACCTGATCCGCGAGTCCATCGACGGGGCGACCGACCTGTGACCATCCGCCCGGCGACCGACGACGACTGGTGGCAGATCTGGCCGTTCTTCGCGGCGACGGTCGCGGCGGGGGAGACCTACGCCTATCCCGAGGACCTCACCAGTGAGCAGGCACGCGACCTCTGGATGGAGCAGCCGCCCGGCCTGACCGTCGTGTACGACGACGGCAGCATCCTCGGCAGCGCCAAGATGGGCGCCAACCGGCCGGCCCGCGGCGACCACATCGGCACGGCGTCGTTCATGGTCGCGGCGGAGTCGCGCGGGCGTGGCGTGGGTCGGGCCCTGGCGGAGTACGTCGTCCAGTGGCACCGCGACCAGGGCTTCCGCGGCATCCAGTTCAACGCCGTCGTCGAGACCAACACCGCCGCGGTCCGGCTGTGGCAGGCGCTCGGCTTCGAGATCGTCGGCACCGTCCCGGGCGCCTTCCGCTCCCGCGAGCACGGCTACGTCGGGCTGCACGTGATGTTCCTGGCACTGTGACCCGGCCGGGCCCGGCCTACGGTGTCCCCATGGTGTCGTTCATCAAGTCGGCCACCTTCGACTGCCACGAGCCCCTGAAGGTTGCAACGTTCTGGGCCGAGGCCCTCGGCTCCAACGTCGACGAGGACAGCACGCCCGACCGTGCCTGGGTCGAGCCGGCCGGGTGGGGTGGTCCGAGCCTGTGGTTCGTGCGGGTGCCGGAGGGCAAGACGGCCAAGAACCGGCAGCACTTCGACCTGCGACCCGTGGGCGATCCGGCCGAGGAGGTACGGCGGCTCGTCGCCCTCGGCGCCACCGTCCTGCGCGACGACGGGGACCTGGTTGTGATGGCCGATCCCGAGGGCAACGAGTTCTGCGTGGAGTGAGTCAGGACGCGGGTTCGCGACGCGGGAGCTTCCAGTTCGGCCGCGGGAAGTGGCAGGTCTCCCCGTCGGGGTTCTTCTGCAGGTAGTCCTGGTCCTCGGGTTCGGCCTCGCAGAACTGCCCAGCGGACTTGATCTCGGTGACGACCTTGCCCGGCCAGAGCCCGGACGCGTCGACATCGGCGACCGTGTCCTCGGCGATCTGCTTCTGCTCGTCGTTCGCGTAGAAGATCGCGGAGCGGTACTCGGTGCCGACGTCGTCCATCTGGCGGTTCGGCGTCGTCGGATCGTGGATCTGGAAGAACAGCTCGAGGATGCCGCGTAACGAGGTCTGCTCCGCGTCGAAGACGACCTCGACCGCCTCCGCATGTGTGCCGGGGTTGGCTTCGGTGGGATCCGCGATGTCCCCACCCGTCCACCCGACCCGCGTGACGATCACGCCATGGTGCTTGCGGATGAGCTCCTGCAGCCCCCAGAAGCAACCACCGGCGAGGATCACGGTCTCTGCGTCGCCAACCATCGCGTCGTCCTTCTGCTCGCGAGATCCGTCGATCCTACCGATTCGTCTGCGACTCTCAGCGGGGAAACCCACGCCAGACCGCAGACGAATCGGTGTCAACCAACCTCAGGTCAGTCGGCCCGACGCTGCGGCTTGAAGCGGCGTACCTCGTGGGGCCAGCCGCAGGCCTCCGCGACCTTGCCCGCCCACATCTTGGCGGTCTCGTCATCGGGCACGCTGACCAGGGCGAACCCGCCCAGGAACTCCTTGGTCTCGACGTACGGCCCGTCCGTGACCAGAGTGGTTCCGCTGGTGGGGTCGGCGTGGTAGATCGGGCCGTCCTCTTCCTCCAGGCCCCCGGCGAAGACGTACACGCCGGCAGCCTTCATCTCCTCCGTGACCGCCCTCGCGAGCGGTCCGCGGCCGCGGAACCACTCCTCGGTGTGGTCGCCCACCCATTGCTGGTTGAAGTAGATGAGGTACTCGGGCATGGCTGCTCCTTCTCGTTTGGCGGACCCAGTGGTCCGCGTTCACCTAGCCCACGAACGGCGACAGGCGAATCCGACAGGGCTATCCCGGAAAAGCGACACCGGTCGTGGAGTGGCAGCGGTATCCGTTGGGGTTCTTGGCCAGGTACTGCTGGTGGTAGTCCTCGGCATAGAAGTACGCCGGCTCGGCGTCCTCGACGAGCTTGATCTCGGTGGTGATCGGGTCGAAGCCGAGGCGGGTGAGCTCCGCGCCGTACTCCTCGGTCAGCTCGTGGGCGACCTTCTCCTGCTCGGGTGTGGTGGCGTAGATCGCCGACCGGTACTGCGTGCCGACGTCGTTGCCCTGGCGCATGCCCTGGGTCGGGTCGTGCACCTCGAAGAAGCGCATGACGAGATCGCCGTAGGACACGACCTTCGGGTCGAAGACGACCCGGACGGCCTCGGTGTGCCCGGTGCGGCCGGAGCAGACCTCCTCGTACGACGGGTGCGCGGTGTAGCCACCGGCGTAGCCGACCGACGTCGACCAGACGCCCGGTGTCTTCCAGTAGAGCTCCTCGGCGCCCCAGAAGCAGCCGAGGCCGAAGATCGCGGCCTCGTAGCCCTCCGGCACGTCGTCGGTGACAAGCGGCGCGTCGAGCACGAGGTGCCGGGCCGCCAGGTGGAAGGGCCGCTCCGAGCGGCCGGCCAGGGCCTCGTCGGCCGCCGGCAGGGTGGTCTTGGTGCGGGAGAAGAACACAGATGCCTCCTTGGTCTCATCACACTCAACCACCCAGGGGGCAGGAACGTTCCCCGCCCACAGGACGGCCCTCAGGCTGGCGATAGCGTGACGGGGTGAGCGAGCAGCAGCACCGCGGCAAGTCCGGCTTCGAGACCAGAGCCATCCACGCCGGCTACGAACCCGACCCGATGACCGGGTCGGTGATCCCGCCGATCTACGCCACCTCGACCTACAAGCAGGACGGCGTCGGCGGGCTGCGCGGCGGCTACGAGTACAGCCGCTCGGCCAACCCGACCCGGACCGCCCTCGAGGGCAACATCGCGGCGCTGGAGGAGGGTGAGCGCGGGTTCGCCTTCGCCAGCGGGCTGGCAGCCGAGGACACCATCATCCGGGCGCTCTGCCGGCCCGGCGACCACGTGGTGCTGCCCGACGACGCGTACGGCGGCACCTTCCGGCTCTTCGACAAGGTCGCCACCGTGTGGGGGCTGCTGCACGACCCCGCCCCGGCAGCCGACCTCGACGCCGTCCGCGCCGCGATCCGCCCCGGCGAGACCCGGTTGGTGTGGGTGGAGACTCCCACCAACCCGCTGCTCAACATCGGCGACATCGAGGCGCTGGCCGTGATCGCCCACGAGGCCGGGGCCTTGCTGGTGGTCGACAACACCTTCGCGTCGCCTTACCTCCAGCAGCCGCTGACCCTCGGCGCCGACGTGGTCTTGCACTCCACCACCAAGTACTGCGGCGGCCACTCCGACGTCGTCGGTGGCGCCGTCGTGGTCCGCGACCTCGACCTGGCCGAGCAGATCGGCTTCCACCAGAACGCCATGGGTGCCGTGGCCGGCCCCTTCGACGCGTGGCTCGTGCTGCGCGGCCTCAAGACCCTCGGGGTGCGGATGGACCGGCACTGCGACAACGCCGAGAAGGTCGTGGAGTTCCTCGCCAGGCACGAGGCCGTCTCCCACATCTACTACCCGGGCCTCGCCGACCACCCCGGCCACGACATCGCGGCCAGGCAGATGAAGCGCTTCGGCGGCATCGTCAGCTTCCAGGTCACCGGCGGCGAGCAGCACGCCGTCGACGTGTGCGGCCGCGCCGAGGTGTTCACCCTCGGCGAGTCCCTCGGCGGGGTGGAGAGCCTGATCGAGCACCCGGGCCGGATGACCCACGCGAGCGTCGCGGGCACGGCGCTCGAGGTGCCCGCCGACCTGATCCGCCTCAGCGTGGGCATCGAGACCGCCGACGACCTGCTCGCCGACCTCGACCGGGCCCTTGCCACCGGCTGACCGCAGCGCGGTCATCTGCGTCGACTTCGGCTCCACGTTCACCAAGGCCGCGCTGGTCGACCTCGACGAAGGCCGCATCGTGGCGTCGGCGTCCCACCCGACGACGATCGAGACCGACGTGCTCGACGGGTACGACGCGTGCCTCCGCGAGCTGGTCGCCCAAGACGCGCGGGCCGCCGACGCCGAAGTGCTCGCCTGCTCATCGGCCGGCGGGGGTCTGCGGATCGCAGTGGTCGGCAACGAGGAGCTGGTCACCGCCGAGGCGGGACGCCGGGTGGCACTCTCCAGCGGCGGCCGGGTGGTCGAGGTGATCGCTGCTGCGGGTCGTGTGCCTGAGGACGCGGTATGGCGCGACCTCAGGCACACGACCCGGCCCGACGTCGTGCTGCTCACCGGCGGCACCGACGGCGGCAACACCGCGGTCATCGTGGCGGCGGCCCGCGGGCTGGTGGCCGGCGGCTGGGAGGGTCCGGTCGTGGTGGCCGGCAACGTCGACGCCCAGGTCGACCTGGGCGGGATCCTGGCCGACCTCCCGCACGTCGTCGCCGACAACGTCGTGCCCCGCATCGGCGTGCTCGCGCCAGAGTCGGCCCGCGCGGCGATCCGGGAGATGTTCCTGGCCCACGTCATCGGCGGCAAGCACCTGAGCAAGCGCGCCGACTTCACGGCGATGGTCACCGGCGCCACCCCCGACGTGGTCCTGACCGGCGTCGAGCTGTTGGCACGCGGGCTCGACCCGGTCACCATGCCCGGCCACCCGGGCGCCGGCGACGTCGTCGTCGTCGACGTCGGCGGGGCCACCACCGACGTGCACTCCGTGGTCGAGCTCGACCCCGAGGAGGCGACCCTGTCCCGCGAGGTGGTGGCCACGACTCCCGTGACCCGCACCGTCGAGGGCGACCTCGGGATGCGCTGGTCGGCGACCTCGACGGCCGACGCGGCGGGCCTCGACGACCTCGCGGAGGCCGCCGAGCGACGCCATGACGACCCCGGCTTCGTGCCCACCGACGACGCCGAGCGCGAGATCGACGAACGCCTCGCGGCCGCCGCCGTGGGGCTCGCGCTGCGCCGGCACGCCGGCCGCAGCCAGGTCGTGGTCGGCCCCGACGGCCGCGTCGTCGAACGCACCGGCAAGGACCTCCGCGAGGTCGACCTGCTCGTCGGCTCGGGTGGCGTGCTGCGCCACGGCCGCCCAGGAGTCGCCGGACGCGTGTTCGCCGGCAGCATCGGCGAGCACATCGAGGGTGGCTGGCAGCTGCCCCGGCGGGCGAGGGTCGTGGTCGACCACGACTACGTGCTGGCCGCCGCCGGCCTGCTCGCCGCCCGGCACCCGGAGGCTGCCTGGCGCCTCGTGCGGGGTCTCGCCGACGCTCAGCCGAGCTGACCGGCGACGACCTCGCCGAGCCGGTCGTGGATCTCGACGATCGCGGGACGGTCGGCCGGGTCCGGCGAGAGGCACTCGTCGATCACCGAGACCAGCGCCGGGTGCAGCCGCCGTCGCAGCTGCCGCACCGGCGGGCCGGGCGCCACGCCCGTCGCCGCGGCGTACAGCGTCGCACCCAGGCCCCACGCGTCCGTGGCCGCCGAGACCAGGCCGCCGCGGGCCTGCTCGGGCGCCAGGTACGACGGCGTGCCGAGGCCCGCGCGCACCTCGCCGGGCGGCCGGGCGATGCTGAGGTCGATGAGCGTGGCCTTGCCGCCGTGGGCCATCACGTTTGCCGGCCGGACGTCGAGGTGCAGGTAGCCCTCCGCGTGCAGGTGGTGCAGCGCCGACGCGAGCTGGCGGCCGAGGTGGGCCAGGTCGGTCGACGGCAGCCGCCGGGGACGCAGGGCGATGATCTCCTCGAGGTCCAGGCCCATCAGCGTCTCCACGATCACCACCGGCACCGGCTCGCGGAAGGTCTCGAACGCGCGCGGCAGGTGGGGGTGAGCGATGGTCTCGAGCAGGCGGCCCTCCAGCAGCAGCCGGTCGCGGACCCGGGTCACGTCGATGCGGTCGGGCCGCACCGTCTTGGCGGTGGCGCTGCACAGCCGGCGACGGGAGAACACGGCGTAGACGTCGAGCGCCTGCCCGCGCGAGAGCAGTGCCTCCACGACGTAGCCCGGGGCGATCTCATCGCCGGGCGCGAGCACCGGCGGCTCCGCCGTCCCAGTCGTCACCGTCGAGACAGTCGTCACGACGCCACCACCGCGCCGCCCCGGGCCAGTGCCCACAGCCGGGCGTAGGTCCCACCGGTGGCGAGCAGCTCGTCGTGCACGCCCCGCTCCACCACGCGGCCGGCATCGAGCACCAGGATCTGGTCGGCGCGCTCGGCGGCCAGCAGGTTGTGGGAGATCACCAGCGTCGACCGGCCGGCCATCAGCCTGGTCATCGGCGCCAGCACGCGGTCGGTGCTGCCGGAGTCGAGCGACGCTGTGGGCTCGTCGAGGAGCAGCACGGGTGCGTCGCAGAGCAGGGCGCGCGCGATGGCGATGCGCTGGGCCTGGCCTCCCGAGAGCCTGCGGCCGCGTTCACCGACCCGGGTCAGGTATCCGCCGGGCAGCTGGGTGACGAACTCGTGGGCGTCGGCCAGCTCGGCCGCCGCCCGGATCGCCGCGTCGTCGGCGTCGGGGCGGCCATAGGCGATGTTGTCGCGCACGGTGCCGTCGACGAGCAGGGTCTCCTGGAGCACGACCGCGACGTTGCGTCGCAGGCTGGTCCGGGACACGTCGCACAGGTCGTGGCCGTCCAGCGTGATCCGGCCGGTCGTCGGGTCGAGGCCTCGCAGCAGCAGCCGGGCCAGCGTGGTCTTGCCGGCTCCGCTGGCACCCACGATCGCGGTCACCTCGCCGGGCCGCAGCGTGAGCGACACGTCGGCCAGCGCGGGCACCGGCTGGCCGTCGTACGTGAAGCCGACTTGCTCGACTCGCACGTCACCGCGCGGCCGCTCGAGCGTGACGGCGCCCGGCCGGTCGGCCGGCATCGTCTCCTGGGCGAGCAGCTCGAGGACGCGCTCGGCGCCAGCAGCCGCGGAGTACGCCGCCGTGACCGTGGTGCCCAGGCCGCGGACCGGGCCGTAGAGGCGACTGAGGAACGTGAGGAAGGCGAGCAGCTCGCCGACGGTCAGCCGCCCGTTGGCCAGCTGCCAGGCGCCGGCGCCGATGACGGCCAGCGCGCCGAGCAGCTCGATCATCTCCAGGGTCGGCGCGTACCAGGACCGCAGCCGGGCCGAGGCCATCTCGGCGCGGTACTTGGCCTCCGCCTCCTCGCGGTAGCGATCGACCTCCCGCTCACCCGCGTCGAAGGCGTGCACGAGCGGCATGGTGCTCAGGGTCTGCTCGATGGAGGTGCTGATCGAGCCCGAGCGGCGCTGCTTCTCGCGCGAGATCTCCTTGATGCGCTTGGAGAAGAAGCGCGAGCTGACCCAGAACAGCGGCGCCACGACCAGCGAGACGAGCGCCAGCGCCGGGTCGAGCCAGAACAGCGCTGCCGTGAAGACGACCAGCTCGAGGAGGTAGGTCAGGCCTCGGGAGGTGCCCGAGACGAGGAAGCTCTCGATGGCCGACACGTCGCCCGCCACGCGGCTCATCAGGTCGCCGAGCCGGGAGCGGTTGAAGAAGTCGAGCGGCAGCCGCTGCAGGTGGCGCAGCAGGTCGCTGCGCAGGTCGAGCAGGAAGCGCTGGGTCAGCCAGGTCGAGAGCATCCGGTCGGCGCCGCCCACGGCGGCCTGCACGACGGTGAGTCCGACGTACGCCGCCGCGATGGCCGGGAACGGGCCGAAGTCGCGCGGGATCAGCACCTCGTCGACCACGACCTTGAACAGCCAGATCTCCACGGCCATCAGCAGCGGGTCGACGGCCGCGAGGGCCAGGGCCACCGCCATCCAGCCGCGTCTTGGGGCGGCGTACGGCCAGAAGGCCCGCAGGATCCGCCGAAGCGGGACCGCGGGTGTCGGCAGGGCGCCGATGGAGCCGAGCACGGCCGCAGGCGGAGGCCCGGGGGGTGCCTCCGCCTGCGTGCTCATGCCGTGGTCCCCCCGCCCGGGCTCAGTGACCGGTGCGGGTGCGGGTCCGGGTGCGGGTGCGGGTGCGCGTACCGGTGTTGGTGTTGGTGCCCGAGCCGTGGCCACCGTGACCATGGCCGTGCCGACTGGAGTGGGTGTAAGCGCTGAATCCCATGACGGATCCTTTCGTCGCAAGCGGTGGGAGCCTGAGGTCCCCTGTTGTCGTCGACGCTAGGCACGAGGAGGGATGAGTCGTCAGTGTCTCGTGGTCCTAGTACCGACGGGCACCACGGGGCCGGGCACTAGCCTGTGGCCGTGAGCAACGGCGCCGACGAGTCGCGGTCCAGCGTGCCCGTCGCGCCCGAAGACCCCGACGAGCCGGCCGACGAATCAGCCTCCACCGATGGGCTGACCGGCCGGATCGCCCACCAGTGGCAGCACATCGCCCAGCTGCGCGCGGAGCGGCGTACGGCAGCGCCACCGCCACCGGTGACGAGCGGACCCTCGAACTTCTCGCGCGCCCACGTGCCGTGGGGCGTCGACCTGGCGGCCGCGTGGGCCTGGCGGTTCCTCGTGATCGTGGCCGCCGGCTACGTGATCGCTCGGGTGCTCGGCTTCCTGATGGTCGTCGTGCTGCCCGTCGTCGTCGCGTTGCTGATCGCTGCGTTGGTCGAGCCGGTGGTCTCGTGGTTGCACCGGCGCGGCCTGCCGCGCGGGCTGGCGGCCGGCGTGATCGTCCTCCTCGGCATCGTCGCGGTGGCCAGCCTGCTGTCCCTCGCCGGCAACCAGGTGGCCAACGGCGCCAACGATCTGGCCGACTCGGTGGTGGAGGGTCTCGACCAGATCAAGGAGTGGCTCAGGGAAGGGCCGCTCCACGCGAGCGAATCCCAGATCAACGACTACCTCGAGCAGATGCAAGCGGCGATCACCGACTTCGCCCGCAACGGCGACGTGCTCAGCCATGTCACCGAGCTCGGTGCGGCCCTCGGTCACGTCCTGGCCGGCTTCTTCATCGTGCTGTTCTCGACCTACTTCTTCCTCGCCGACGGCGACCGGATCTGGGCCTGGGTCGTGCGGCTGTCGCCGCGTGCCAGCCGGGTGCTCGTCGACGGCTCCGGCCGGGTCGCCTGGGTCTCGCTGACCCAGTTCGTGCGCGCCACCGTGATCGTGGCGGCCACGGACGCCGCCGGGGTGATGATCGTCGCGGCGGTGCTGGGCGTGCCGTTCGTGATGGCCATCGGCGTGCTGGTCTTCCTGGGCGCCTTCATCCCGATGGTGGGCGCCTTCGTCGCGGGCACCGTGGCAGTCATGGTCGCCCTCGTCGCAGAGGGCCCGGTCACGGCGCTCTTCATGCTGGGCGGCGTGATCCTCGTCCAGCAGATCGAGGGTCACGTCCTGCAGCCCTTCCTGATGGGCCGGTTCGTTTCCGTGCATCCGCTCGGGGTGATCCTCGCGATCGGGGTCGGCGTCCTGGTGGCCGGCATCCCGGGTGCCCTGGTCGCGGTGCCGTTCGCGGCCTGCGTCAACGCGGTCGCCCAGCACCTCGCAGCCAACACCAGACCCGGGGACGATCCAGAGGAACAGCTCCAGGAGGAGTATCGAGACGACGGCGAGGACCCACCCGACAACCCGCCGCTCGAGCCCGAGGACCGCGACCAGACCTACGGCAACCGGGAGCCGATCGCTGCCGAAGGCGACACGGGGCCGGAGACCGGCGTTGACACGGGGAAAGACTCGAAGGGAGACACCTCGTGACCGAGCCCGCCCAGCCGGCCGTCACCCTGGCCGACATCGAGGCCGCCCGTGACGTGCTGACCGGCATCTCCATCCGCACGCCGATGGAGCGCTCCCGCTGGCTGTCGGCGTCGGCCGGCGGTGACGTCCACCTCAAGTGCGAGAACCTCCAGCGCACCGGCTCGTTCAAGGCCCGCGGCGCCTATGTCCGCATCTCGCGGCTGTCGGACGACGAGCGCGCCAACGGCGTGGTGACGGCCTCGGCGGGCAACCATGCCCAGGGCGTCGCGATGTCGGCCACCTTGCTCGGCATCAAGTCCACGGTGTTCATGCCCGAGGGCGCCCCGATCCCGAAGGTCCGCGCCACCGAGGCGTACGGCGCGGAGGTGCGCTTCCACGGTCAGTACCTGGACCAGGCGATGGTGGCCGCTCGAGCCTTCGCCGACGAGACGGGTGCGATCTTGATCCATCCCTTCGACCACGTCGACATCATCGCGGGCCAGGGCACGGTCGGCCTGGAGATCCTCGAGCAGAGCCCCGACGTCACCACGATCCTGGTGCCGCTCGGCGGCGGCGGGCTGATCGCCGGCGTGGCCATCGCGGTCAAGTCGCTGCGGCCCGACGTCCAGGTGATCGGCGTGCAGGCTGCCGGTGCCGCGGCGTACCCGGCCTCGCTCGCCGACGGGCACCCGGTGCCACTCGAGGTGATGCGCACGATCGCCGACGGCATCGCCGTCGGGTGCCCCGGCACCCTCCCGTTCGAGGCCGTGCAGCGCTACGTCGACGACGTCGTCACGGTGTCGGAGGACTCCTTGTCGAGGGCCGTGCTCGCGGTCGCCGAACGCGCCAAGCAGGTCGTCGAGCCGGCCGGAGCGGCCGGTGTGGCGGCGATGCTCGACGACCCGAAGCGGTTCACCACCCCCGCCGTCGTCGTACTAAGCGGCGGCAACATCGACCCGCTGCTGCTCGGCAAGGTGATCCGCCAGGGCATGGCGGCCGCCGGCCGGTTCCTCGGTCTGCGGGTGCACATCCCCGACCTGCCGGGCGGGCTGGCCAAGCTGCTCGTCGAGCTGGCCGACGTCGGCGCCAATGTACTCGAGATCATCCACGAGCGGATCTCGCCGGCCCTGCACCTCGACGAGGTCGAGGTGCACCTCCAGCTGGAGACGCGCGGACCTCAGCACTCCGAGCAAGTAGTCCGCAGGCTGCGCGAGAGCGGCTACGAGGTCTACGAGTAGGCGATCGGCGTCAGTCGGTGAAGAAGGGCTTGGCCTCGACGATCTCGACCTTGATCGTCTTGCCGGTCGGCGCGGTGTAGGACACCTTGTCGCCGACCTTGCGGCCGAGGATGGCCGAGCCCAGCGGTGACTCGGGGGAGTAGACGTCGATGGTGCCGTCGTCGAGGGCCTTGTTGCCCAACAGGAACGTCGTGGCCACGCCGTCGACCTTGGAGGTCACCTTCATGCCCGGCTCGACGATGCCGTCGTCCTGGGGCATCTTGCCCACCGCGGCCTTGCTCTTGATGTCCTCGAGCTGGCGGATGCGGGCCTCGATCTTGCCCTGCTCCTCCTTGGCCGCGTGGTAGCCGCCGTTCTCCTTGAGGTCGCCCTCGTCGCGGGCGGCGCTGATCCGCGCGATGATGTCCTGGCGGACGGGGCCGCGCAGGTTCTCCAGCTCGGCCTGGAGCTTGTCGTAAGCCTCCTGGGTGAGCCAGATCTTGTCCTGGACGGGCTGCGTCATGGGCACTCCTGGTGATGCGCGGATACGGCGGTGGTGCCGACCTGTGAGCCGGACGTGGTCTGTGAATCTCGGGGCCGAACTCGCTGGGCGTAACGGTGACGCTGCGCCTCTGGCGGCTGCACAACCGGTTGCGAGGCGTGAGTCACGGGGCAGCCCACGGAATGGTTCGGGATGTCCAGGCTACCAAAGGGGGGCACGAAAGGCCCCTTCACACGGGCCACCGGTGGACTCAGCGGGGCCGCTGCTGGTCGGGAGTCGTGCAGCCGACCGACTCCACCGAGGTGGCCCGCCGCTCGGTACGCACCACCACCGTGTTGCGGCCCGCGACGGGGGTGAAGCTGGCCTCGCCGACGACCGTGTGGTCGGTGGCGATCGCGCGCACCCGGCAGGTTGCCCCGATGCTGTCGCCCGTGTCGTTGCCGCGGATCACCACGTCGACGCGGGCGGTGGCCGTTTGGTCGTCGACCACCTCCCAGCCCACCAGCTCCGAGCTCACGTCGGGCGTGGAGTGGAAGAACGTCGCCCAGGCCAGCCACGAGAGCGCCAGGACACCGACCAGCCCCGACGCGACGACGACCGCCGTACGCCGCCACGGCGCCGGCTGCCCGTAGCGCTCGGCCACGGGGTCGGTGGAGGCGTCGGTCACGGTCCTTAGACTCCCACTCGTGACTATGGCTCCTCGAAACGGACTGCGCCTGATGCATGTGCACGCCCACCCCGACGACGAGTCCAGCAAGGGCGCGGCGTCGACGGCGAAGTACGTCGCGGAGGGTGTCGACGTCCACGTGGTCACCTGCACCGGCGGAGAGCGCGGCTCGATCCTCAACCCCAAGATGGACCGCCCAGACATCGCCGCCAACATCTCCGAGGTGCGCCGCCAGGAGATGGAGCGGGCCCGCGACATCCTCGGCGTGACCCAGGACTGGTTGGGTTTCGTCGACTCCGGATGGCCCGAGGGCGACCCGCCGCCGCCGTTGCCCGAGGGGTGCTTCGCGCTGGTGCCGCTCGAGGAGTCGGCCGAGCGGCTGGTTCGGCTGATGCGCTCCTTCCGACCACACGTCGTGACGACCTACGACGAGAAGGGCGGCTACCCGCACCCCGACCATGTCCGCTGCCACGAGGTGAGCGTGGCGGCGTTCGAGGCCGCCGGTGACGCGGAGCGTTACGCCGACGCCGGCGAGCCGTGGCAGCCGCTGAAGCTCTACTACCAACACGGCTGGAACCGCCCCAAGACGATCGCGATCCACGAGGAGATGCTCCGCCATGGCCTGGAGTCTCCCTATGCCGAGCGCCTCAAGGACTGGAAGCCCGACCCCGAGTGGGACTCGCGGGTGACCACGCGGGTGCCGTGCGGCGACTACTTCGGCGTCCGCGACCAGGCGCTGATGGCGCACGCCACCCAGATCGACCCTGACGGCCCGTGGTTCGCGATCCCGCGCGAGATCCAGCAAGCGGTGTGGCCGACCGAGGACTTCGAGCTGGTCGTCAGCCACGTGGAGTCGACGCTGCCCGAGGACGACCTGTTCGCCGGCGTCGACCCCGGGGCCTGACCTCACCCGTCGGCTGAGACAATGGCGTCATGCTGCTCGTGCCGGCCCTGGCTGCCCTCTCCGGCGTCCTTCACCTGCTCGACAGCAGCTCGCTCGACAGCACGCCGGCGGCCGAGGACGTCAAGGCAGGCTGGGGCGCACTGTTCATCTTCGCGCTGTTGATCCTGGCCGTGGTGTTCTTGGCGTTCAGCCTCACCAAGCAACTGCGCAAGGCGCAGGCGGCCCGCGACGCAGGCGTCTACGGCGACCCTCCGACGGTCGCCGACGACGATGCACCGGGCGCCGAACGGCGCTGACCCCGGCTGACGGGAGCCCTCGGCCGACTGGGGTCGGGGATTGGCCGGTCGGTCACGGAATGGTTACAGTCCTCGGATGCCTTCCCGCTCCACCGCTCGTAGTCGCCTGTCCCGAAAGTCCCCGGTCACCGCCACCGCCCTCGTCGCCGTCCTGACGGCCCTGGTCGCGGGCCTGCTGGCTGCGCTCGGCGGAACCGCCGCCGAGGCTCAGCGCGGCAACGGGCGGCCGCCGGCCGGTGGCGCGTACCACGTCAAGATCGCCACCTTCAACGTGCTGGGTTCTCAGCACACCCACCGCCGCGGTGGGATGGCCCCCGGCACGGTGCGCGCCCGCTACACGGCGCAGGTGATCCGCGAGAAGCGCATCGACGTGCTCGGCATGCAGGAGGTGCAGGACGACCAGTACTTCGTGCTGCGCAACAAGCTTCCCGGTTACGGCATCTGGCCCGGCACCCGCTTGGGCAACCAGGGCGTCCGCCTCCAGATCGCGTGGCGCAAGGACAAGCTCGCGATGAAGAAGGCCGGTTACATCTACACGATGTTCGACCACCAGCGGCGGCCGATCCCCTATGTCAGGCTGCGGGACAAGAGGACCGGGCGGGCGTTCTTCTTCACGACCTTCCACAACTCGCCGCTCGGGATGGAGACCGAGCGCGAGCGGGCCACCCGCACCGAGATCGGGCTGATCCGCGGCCTGCTCAGCTCGGGACTGCCGGTCTTCTTGGGTTCCGACACCAACGAGCGCATCGAGTTCTTCTGCAAGGTCGCCCCGGCCACGGGCCTCAAGCCCGCCAACGGCGCGACTCTCAGCCCGTGCCGGGTCCCGAGCAACGCCATCATCGACTGGATCATGGGCAACACCCGCGACGGCGCGAAGGTCACCTTCGACCACTACCGGCAGTCACGCGAGCGGCTGGTCCGTTCGTCCAGCGACCACCACTTCGTCTCCGCCGTCGCGCACGTCGCACGGGCCAACCCGAAGAACTGACTCAGCCCTTCTCGTCGGCCGCGTCGTCGGCGGCCTCCGCCCGCTGGGCGGGGGAGAACGCCATCAGTCCGGCGGCCTCCGCCTCCGGGGCGCCGCCCATCTTGGCGGCACGGTAGGCGCTGACGTTGGCCGCGGTCGCGGCCATCGCCTGCCGCACCTTGCCGCGGCCGTAGGTCACGGAGTTTGCTGCCGAGACGCCGATGCTCGCGCCCACCTCGATGGCGTCCTGGTCGGCGCCGAGGTAGAGGAACTGCCACTGGTAGTCCCGCGTCTGCTGCTCGATGAGGGCCTTGACGCGCGGGTGGCTCCACTCGCGACTGGCGTTCTCCATCCCGTCGGTCATGATGCCGACCACGACGGTGCCGGGGCGACGGTCCTCCGGCAGGGCCGCGAGCCGCTGGCCGGCCTCGCCGATCAGCCGGCCGATGGAGTCGAGCAGCGCGGTGGTGCCGCGCGGCTGGAGGACCAGCGACGGCACGTCGGCGATCGGGCGGTCGGCGTACACCTCCTCATAGGCGTCGTCGAACTGGGCGAGGGTGACCCGGCACTCGCCACCTGCCTTGCGTTGCTCGGCGATGAAGGCGTCGAAGCCGCCGACGGTGTCGTCGACGATGCTCTGCATCGATCCGGAGCGGTCGAGCAGGAAGTAGAGGTGCGTGAGGTTCATGTCGGTCATGGGTCTCCCCCTTCTCATGGACCGGACGTCGGTCGTCCGGTCAGGTGCTGCGGCGCGGTCGGAACCGCATCGGTGCCGCGGGTGTCCCGTCGGGAGCCGCGGCCGGTAGGTGCCGGCCCTGCTCCACGTCGTAGCGCGCCCGCTCGACTCCCGAGGCGGTCACCCGCCCACCTTCGGACTTGTACGCCGCCAGCAGGCTCGTGCGCGCCAGTCGTGGCCCGACGGCGTTCTCGCTGAGCCCGGCGAGCTGGCCCGCCCCGCGCAGGGTCTCGCCCTCGACCACCACGGCCGCGGCCATCGCCTCGTCGATCGCGGCGGTCAGGTGGTCCTGAGCCTCGCGAAGCAACGGCAGGGCGGTGGCCGGCTCGGCGGTGTCGGCCCGGTCGAGCGCCTTGCGAGCCCGTTGGACGGACTGCTTGACGGACTGGGAGATGGCGATGCTGGCGGGATCGGGCTTGGTGTTCACCTGGTTCACGGTACCGCAGTAACTGCGGCGCCGCAAGGGTGCGGGGTCGGGTGAGTTCCGCCGTCGACAAGACGACCACCCCGGACGGCCGTTAGAGTTCGGTGGTGCCTCCCCTCCCCCCGCATCTGCGCGCCCTGCTGCTGGCAGCGGCCGTGCCGACGGTGCTGGCAGTCGGGTTGGGCAGTGCTTTGACGCCCGTCGTGAGCACGCCCGGCACCGCCGACGCCCCGCTCCCGGGGCTGCGGACCGTCTCCGCGGCCCACCCGGCCGCCCGCACGGCGACCAAGCTCGGCAACGCCCGGACTCCCCGCGCCGAGATCGGGCCGCGGTCGGCGCGGGTCTCGCGCAGCGGCACCCGCAACCCCCTCGCAGCCGAGCCCGGACTGGCCCGGCCGACGGCCCACGCCAAGCCGCCGGCGCTGCTGGTGAAGAAGGCCGGCCCCCCGTTGCGCCGGATCCCCCAGCCGCAGCCAGGTGACCCGTTCACCTTCCGGATGGGCACCTTCAACATCCTCGGCAGCCAGCACACCCGGGGCAGCCGACGTTGGGGCCCCGGCACCGTCCGCGCCGGCTTCACCTCGTCCCTGATCACGGGCTACGGCCTGGATCTGATCGGGATGCAGGAGGTGCAGGACGACCAGCTCAACGTGCTCAACGCCAGGCTCCCCGGCTACACCGTCTGGCCGTCGAGGGCACTGGGCAACAACGGCGTCCGGCTCCAAATAGCCTTCCGCGACTCGATGTTCGAGCTGGTGGACACCTCTTGGTTCAGCACGGTGTTCGACCACCAGCAGCGGCCGATCCCGGTCGTGCTGCTGCGCAACAGAGTGACCGGCGGGATGTTCTACTTCATGACCATCCACAACTCGCCGTGGGGCATGACCGCCGAGCGGGCCGCCGCCAAGCGGGTCCAGATCGCCCAGATCAACGCGCTGAGGGCCACCGGCCGGCCGGTCATCATCAGCGGCGACATGAACGAGAAGGCGCCCTTCTTCTGCCAGGTCGGCGCGGCCACCGGGCTGATCGCGGCCAACGGCGGACGGTCCTACGGCGGCTGCATCCTGCCGCCCGGCCCGGTCAAGATCGACTGGATCATGGGCGGCGGTGGGGTCAGTTTCTCCGGCTACAGCCTCGGCGTCGGCGGTCTGGTCGCCCGAGCCAGCGACCACGAGTTCCCGCACACGACGGTGACGGTCACGCCCCAGGTGCCTACGGGCGGCTGAGCACGACCAGGCAGTCGTACGCCGTGCGCGACGGCTCGCCGTCGCCCTGCTCGACGAGCCGCGGCACCCGCTCGGCGCGTTCGACCTCGAGGTCCTCGCCGGTCAGGTCGGTCAGGATGTCGTCGGCCGTCATCAGCACGGCGGGATCCTGCGGGCCGCCCGTGCCCTCGGTCAGGTTGCTGGTGTCGTGGGCGACCAGCACGAGGCGTCCGCCCGCCTGCAGCGACGCGAACCCGCGGCGCACGGCCTCGCGGCGCTCGTCGGCCACCAGCTGCAGGTAGGCCATCACGCACAGGTCGAACTCGGCCGGCCAGTCGGTGGTCGTCGCGTCGGCCGGCACCCAGGCGATGCGGTCGGCGACGCCGGCATGGTCCGCGAGGAGGCGGCCCTTGTCCATGCCGACCAGCGAGAAGTCGCTGGCCGTGACCGTCCAGCCCCGTTGGGCCAGCCAGATCGCGTTGCGACCTTCGCCGGCGGCCAGGTCGAGCGCCCGTCCCGGTGGCAGCCCGGCACACTCTGCCGCCACGAACTGGTTGGGCTCCGCTGACCAGACCAGGTCGGTGGCGGCGTAACGCTCGTCCCAGCCGGCAGCGTCCATGACGGATCAGTGTGGCACGGGGCTCGGCGTCCCTCTTGTCGCCTGGCATGTCCTCGGGCCCGTGCCGGTGTGGGCCGGGCCCGAACCCGGCTGGGGGATGGCCTCGCCCGTCGTCGTCGGCCGTGGCCTGGCCGATCCCGAACCCGGCCAACCCGGCCACCAGCGCGATGCCGACGGCCGCGCCCGCGAGCGGCAGCCAGCCCCGGCGCGGCTTGGCCGCCGGCGCGGCGGCGTACGCCGTCGGCGGTGCGGTCGGCTCGCTGGGCTCGGTCGGTTCCCTGGGCTCGGTGGGCCTGGTGGGCTCGGTGGACTCGAGCGGCCTGGTCTCGTCGTTCATGCTCATCCTCGGGTCGGGCGAGTGGAACGACTCCACCATCGCGGCCCAACCTGGGCGATCCCAGGGCCGAACCTGTGAACGGCCTGTGCGGGCACGCTGGCTACGGTGGCGATTGGAGGTGCAGATGGCCAACCGGCTGGCGACGGCGACGTCGCCCTACCTGCTCCAGCACGCCGACAACCCCGTGGACTGGTGGGAGTGGGGCGAGGACGCGTTCGCCGAGGCGCGGCGCCGGCACGTGCCGGTGCTGCTGAGCGTGGGCTACTCGGCGTGCCACTGGTGCCACGTGATGGCGCACGAGTCGTTCGAGGACCAGGCCACCGCCGACTACCTCAACGAACACTTCGTCAGCGTCAAGGTCGACCGCGAGGAGCGGCCCGACGTCGACGCCGTCTACATGCAGGCGACCACGGCGATGACCGGCCACGGCGGCTGGCCGATGACGTGCGTGCTCGACCACGAAGGCAGCCCGTTCTTTGCCGGCACCTACTTCCCCGAACGTGCTCGGGGCGGGATGCCGGCGTTTCGGCAGGTGCTGGAGGCGGTCGTCGAGGCCTGGGAGCACCGCTCGGACGACGTACGGCGGGTGGCTGCCGACCTGCGCGAGCACCTGCGCCGCGAGGCGCCGACGGTATCCGCTCCGGTCGACGTCGCCGTGCTCGATGCGGCCGTGACCCGGCTCGGGGCCGACTTCGACCCCGTGCACGCCGGGTTCGGCGGTGCTCCGAAGTTCCCGCCGTCGATGGTGCTCGAGCAGCTGCTTCGGCATGCCCACCGCACGGGCAGCCCGGCCGCGCGGGAGATGCTCGACGCCACCTGCGAGGCGATGGCTCGGGGCGGCATCTACGACCAGCTGGGCGGCGGCTTCGCGCGCTACTCGGTGGACCGTGCGTGGGTGGTCCCGCACTTCGAGAAGATGCTCTACGACAACGCCCAGCTGCTCGGGGTCTACGCGCGTTGGGGCGGGCCGGTGGGCGAACGGGTGGCGGCCGAGACGGCCGACTTCCTGGTGCGTGAGCTCGGCACGGCCGAGGGCGGCTTCGCCGCAGCGCTCGACGCGGACTCCGAGGGTGAGGAGGGCCGCTTCTACGTCTGGACACCCGAACAGCTGACCGCCGTGCTCGGGCCCGAGGACGGCGGCTGGGCGGCCGGGATGTTCGAGGTGACCGCCGGTGGCACGTTCGAGCACGGCGCCTCGACGCTGCAGCTGCTGAGCGACCCCGATGACGCCGACAGACTCGCCAGTGTCCGATCCCGGCTCTTCGCGGCCCGCGAGGAGCGGGTGCGGCCCGGCGCGCGACGACAAGGTGGTCGCCGCGTGGAACGGCCTGGCCATCGCGTCGATGTGCGACGCGGGTCGGCTGCTCGGCCGCGAGGACCTGGTGGCGGTCGCCGAGCGCGCGGGCACGCTGCTGTCCGACTTGCACCTGCGCGACGACGGGTCGCTGCTGCGAGTCTCCCGCGACGGCCGCGCGGGACGGCACCGCGGCGTGCTGGAGGACCACGGGTGCGTCGCGGGCGGCTTCCTGGCCTTGGCCGGCGTCACCGGTGACGCGGCCTGGCTGACCCGGGCCCGGTCGGTGCTCGACCACGCCCTCGACCGTTTCCAGGCCCCCGAAGGTGGCTTCTACGACACCGCCGACGACGCCGAGGCCCTGGTCGCCCGCCCGCGCGACCCCTCAGACAACGCCAGCCCGTCGGGCACCTCGGCCATGATCCACGCGCTGGTCACGGCCTCCGGACTCACCGGCGAGGGCCGCTACATCCAGGCCGCCGAGGAGGCACTGGCCGGCGTGGCCGGGCTGGCCACCCAGGCACCGCGCTTCGCGGGCTGGTCGCTGGCCGCCGCCGAGGCGCTGGCCGCTGGACCCCTCGAGGTCGCGGTCGTCGGCCCGGCGGGCCCGCCACGCGACTCGCTCGAGCGGACGGCACGGGCAGCCCCCGGGGTCACGGTGGTGGTCGCCGACGCCGGCGACAACGGCATCCCCCTGCTCGACGCGCGGGGGCCCGTCGGCGGTGAGTCGGCGGCGTACGTGTGCCGCCAGATGGTGTGCGATCGCCCGGTGACGACGGCCGCCGAGCTTGCGGCGCTGCTCGGCTAGCCGGCAGAGAGGCCGAGGTGGCCGAGCAGGCGTGCGGAGAAGGCGTCGCGCGGCAGGTCGCTGGTCAACAGGCTGAGGCCGGTGTGGAACGCCACGCCCACCAGGGCGATGGCGAGGGTGCCGATCATCAGCCGCTGCCACGGGCGGTGGTCGCGGTCGCGGGTGGCGCCGTGCATCCGTTCGAGCCAGTTCACGAACACGGTCGACACCAGCGTGCTCACCACGCTGGCGACCACCGCCCCGAGGATCGTGCCCATCAGGCCCAGACGGCTGCTCAGGGCGGTGGCGGTCGCCGCGGCGACGGCGCCACCGATGACGGTGGGATAGGTCAGGGAAGTTCGGTTCTCGTCAGACATGTCCTAGGAGGGACGAACCAGCCCCCGAGATGGTTGCCAGTTGGGTGCCTGTGGTGACCGAGAACACGCCGATGGGCGGTGAGGGGGTCAGCGCAGCGAGTAGGTCGCGAGCGAGATGCCGACGTAGTGGGTCACGAACGCGAGGATCGTCAGGCTGTGGAACACCTCGTGGAAGCCGAACCAGCGCGGCCACGGGTTGGGCCGCCTGATGCCGTAGATCACGCCGCCGGCCGTGTAGAGCGCCCCGCCGGCGATGACGAGCACGAGGACGGCCGTGCCGATCCCGACACCGAGACGGTGGGAGCCCTCGTTGAAGGCCGGGATGAAGAAGACGGCAACCCAGCCCATGCCCATGTAGATCGGGAGGTAGAGCCACTTGGACGCACCGATCCAGAAGATCTTGAACACCACACCCAGCAGCGCGACCGACCAGATCGCCGCCAGTAGCACCACTCGCTGGGTGCCCTCGAGCAGCACCAGCGTGAACGGCGTGTAGGACCCGGCGATGAGCAGGAAGATGTTGGCGTGGTCGAAGCGGCGCAGGAAGCCGTGGACGCGTGGTGACCAGTGGCCCCGGTGGTAGATCGCCGAGACGGTGAAGAGCAGCACGGCCGACAGCGTGTAGACGGCCGACCCGATCCGCGTGGGGGCGGTGGGGGAGAGCGCGATGAGGACGATCCCGGCCGCCACGGTCAGCGGGGCGGAGGCGAGGTGCAACCAGCCGCGGAGCTTCGGCTTCACCTCCGCAACGGTCTCGGCGAGCGAGTCGAGCCCGCTGCGGATGATGTCGCTCATTGTTTCCAAGGTAGCGGGCCGCCGGTCAGCACGGGGCATCTTCCCTGCTTCCGAGCGGCGCGCCCCGGCGCCGGTAACATCGGCTGCGTGGCGGACTGGACGGTCGACTGGAAGGAGCGCGTCCGCCGGGTGCTCTACCCGGCGTACGAGGCTCGGATGGTCAAGGCCCTCCCCGCCGACCGGATCCCGCAGCACGTCGGTGTGATGCTCGACGGCAACCGCCGCTGGGCCAAGTCGGTGGGCGAGGACTCCGCCCACGGCTACCGAGCCGGCGCCGCCAACATCGAGCCGCTCCTCGAGTGGTGCGGCGAGGTGGGCGTCCGCGTCGTCACGCTCTGGCTGCTCTCCACCGACAACCTCAACCGACCCTCGTCCCAGCTGACCGGGCTGCTGCGCATCATCGAGGACGCCGTCGCCGCGCTGGCCGAGCAGCATCGCTGGCGGCTGCACCCGGTGGGCGCACTCGACATGCTGCCGGCAGGCACCGCCCAGGCGCTCAAGGACGCCGAGGACCGCACCCGCGACGTCGACGGCTTGCTCGTCAACATCGCCGTCGGCTACGGCGGCCGGCGCGAGATCGCCGACGCCGTGCGGTCCCTGCTCCAGGAACACGCGACCCGCGGCACCAGCCTCGAGGAGCTGGCCGAGTTCATCGACGTCGAGCACATCGCCGAGCACCTCTACACCAAGGGCCAGCCCGACCCCGACCTGGTGATCCGCACCTCGGGCGAGCAGCGGCTGGGCGGCTTCTTGCTGTGGCAGAGCGCCCAGAGCGAGTTCTACTTCTGCGAGGCCTACTGGCCCGACTTCCGCAAGGTCGACTTCCTGCGAGCCATCCGCGCCTACTCGCAGCGAGAGCGCCGCTACGGCACCTGATTGGACGGCCAGACCACCACACCTGTTCACCCACGGATTCGGGCGTGTTGCCCCGAAACGATCGCTCCGCCGTCGTACCTTCGCATCAACGGCGGGTGGGGAAGCCCGTCGTATCGGGAGGCAAGAACGTGGCTGACCACGACTGCGTACGACGACCGCTGGGTCGCGTCCGCGGGGGCCGACACTCCGGCCTGTTCGCCCCTTCCCGGTCCGATCGCGAGAACTGACCAGGACCGGGGCGAGAGTGCGCGCGCCGGCCGTGAGGGGTGCCATCGTGCCTCAGGCCAAGAAGAAGTCGCTTGCCGTCAGCTCCACCACCCGCACGTTCGTGCTCGACACGAGCGTGCTCCTCGCCGATCCGGGAGCGCTGCGCCGGTTCGCCGAGCACGAGGTGGTGCTCCCCGTCGTGGTGATCACCGAGCTGGAGGGCAAGCGGCACCATCCCGAGCTGGGCTTCTTCGCGCGCAGTGCGTTGCGGATGCTCGACGACCTGCGGATCCTGCACGGCCGCCTCGACCAGCCGGTCCCTGTGGGCGACGCCGGCGGGTCGATCCGGGTCGAGCTGAACCACACCGACGCGGCCTCGCTGCCCTCGGGCTTCCGGCTCGGCGACAACGACACCCGCATCCTGGCGGTCGCGCGCAACCTCGCCGACGAGGGGTTCGACGTCACGTTGGTCTCCAAGGACCTGCCGCTGCGGATCAAGGCCTCGGCCGTCGGCCTCGACGCCGAGGAGTACCGCGCCGACGCGATCAGCGACTCCGACACCGGCTACACCGGGATGGCCGAGCTCGACGTCAGCGCCGCAGAGCTCGACGAGCTCTACGACGACGGCTCGATCGACCTGCCTGCGGCCCGCGACCTGCCCTGCCACTGCGGGCTGGTGCTGCTCTCCGACCGTGGCACCGCCCTCGGCCGGGTGGGCGCCGACAAGCAGGTCCGACTGGTGCGCGGGGACCGCGAGGCGTTCGGCATCCACGGCCGGTCGGCCGAGCAGCGGATCGCCCTGGAGATGCTGCTCGATCCGGAGGTCGGCATCGTCTCGCTCGGCGGGCGCGCCGGCACCGGCAAGTCGGCGCTGGCGTTGTGCGCCGGCCTCGAGGCCGCCCTCGAGCGCCGCCAGCACAAGAAGGTCATCGTGTTCCGACCGCTCTTCGCCGTCGGCGGCCAGGAGCTCGGCTACCTGCCCGGATCGGAGTCGGAGAAGATGTCGCCGTGGGCCCAGGCGGTCTTCGACACGCTCGGCGCGATCACCTCGCGCGAGGTGATCGACGAGGTGCTCGACCGCGGCATGCTCGAGGTGCTCCCGCTGACCCACATCCGCGGCCGCTCGTTGCACGACGCGTTCGTCATCGTCGACGAGGCTCAGTCGCTGGAGCGCAACGTGCTGCTCACGGTGCTCTCGCGGATCGGCGCCGGCTCCAAGGTCGTGCTCACCCACGACGTCGCGCAGCGCGACAACCTGCGCGTCGGACGTCACGACGGGGTCGTCGCGGTCGTGGAGAAGCTCAAGGGGCACCCGCTCTTCTCGCACGTCACGCTGACCCGCTCGGAGCGCTCCCCGATCGCCGCGTTGGTCACCGAGATGCTGGAGAACGTCACGCTCTGAGGTTTTGTCTGGCCTTGCCGGGGCGTGGCCCATGGGGCGTGTGTGAGTGATGTGACGGGTGGTGCGAATTGTGATGCAAACCCCCTAGGCAATCTCGGGCGTTGTTTTGGCGGGGCTCGCCGTTCTCCGGCATGGTGACGAGATCGCTTCGTGATCTGGCGACTCTCGGCGCCGGGCCTGCGGAGCACCCCCGAGCACCATCCCTGAGCACGACCGCACGACCTGTCCCCCTGTCGTCGACCGAGCGAGTAGTCCCCTGTGAGCTTGACCGACACGCCTGCGGCGAAGCCCGCCGCCAGCGCGCCGAAGCACCGCGCCGTCGCGACCCCGCGTCGTACGGCGGCCGCTCCGGCGAGCCGCCGGCAAGCGGCGCGGCGCGCACGCCAAGCCGGCGTCCGCGCTCGTGGGTCGGCGGGTCCGGCGCACGGCCGCCCTGACGGGTGTCGCCGGGTTCGCGACCGCGCTGGCCGTCGGCGGCGGCATGCTGTCGGCGCCGGCCAGCGTCGTGTCCGTGGCGGGCCACCTGTCCGCAGCCGTCCCCGGCGCAGGAACCTCCAGCCTCTCCGCCGACGCGCTGGCCGCCCGCGCCCGGCCGCCGGTCTCGCGCTCCGACCGTCGCGACAGCGTCGACCGCGACAAGGCCCAGACCCTCGCCCAGACCGACGGGCCCGCCGTGACGCGCAGCGAGACCATCGCCGACGAGGACGCGCGCACGATCGCCCAGGCGCTGCTCGCCGAGTTCGGCTTCAGCCCCGACCAGTTCTCCTGCCTCGACCCGCTCTGGGAGGGCGAGAGCGGCTGGCGGACCACCGCGGACAACCCGAACTCCTCGGCCTACGGGATCCCGCAGGCGCTGCCCGGCTCCAAGATGTCGTCGGCCGGCGCCGACTGGGCGACCAGCGCGGTCACCCAGATCCGCTGGGGACTCGGCTACATCCGCGACCGCTACGGCAGCCCGTGCGGCGCGTGGGGCTTCAAGCAAGGTCACGGCTGGTACTGACCACCTGGTCACTATTTCCGGATTTCCGCCGCTCCGGACCCACCCGTGGGCATCCTGGGAAGGCGGCCGGATCGCCGTCGGCCAGCTGGAAACGCCGCTGACCCGCCACGCTCCCGGGGCGGGTCAGCGGCAGCAGAAGATCGTCACCTCGCCGGCGTACTCGCGGGGCCAGCCGGACGCGTCGAGCTGCCAGTCGACGGGCTCGTCGGAGGACCGGAGGTAGGCCAGCGCCGCGTCGCTGTCGGCGAACACCGCGCGCGGCCGGAGGTCGCTCCGAGTCACCTCGGTGAAGTGTCGGCGCAGCTGCTCCTCGCCGTTCTGGCTGCTGAACGCGGTCACGACCGGTTCGCCACCGGCCTCGCGGCGCAGGTCGGCCACATGGTCGTCGCCGTTGGTGATCGCCACGAAGAGCCCACCCGGGCGCAGCACCCGACGGATCTCGGCGAGCCCGCGGTGGACGTCGGGCACGTGGTAGAGCATCCACAGCGCCGCGACCACGTCGAACGCCTCGTCGCCGAAGGGGAGGTCCTGGACGTCGGCCTCGCGAGCGTCGACCCCCCGGGCGCGGGTCATCTCGACGAAGCGGGCCGACTGGTCGACGGCCGTCAGGCGCGCCTCGGGCATCGCCGCCTTCATCCGGGCCGAGAAGCAGCCGGTGCCGGAACCGACCTCGAGGACCCGGAGCGGGCGCTCGGCGACCACCGCGTCGAGGGCCTCGGTGTTGGGGTCGCGGCCGTCGGCGGTGGGGTGCCACACCGACGAGCGGGTCTCCAGGTGGTCCTCGGTGAGGTACTGGCGGCGGACTGCGGCCGCGTCGTCGATCGTGCTCACGAGTGGGTCATCCTCTCGATGTCGAGGGCCTCGTCGAGCTGAGCCTCGGTGAGCTCACCCCGTTCGACGAACCCGAGAGCGATCACCGTCTCACGGATGGTCGGTGCCGTCGGCGAGCGCCTTCTTCGCGATGGCCGCGGCCTGCTCGTAGCCGACGTACTTGTTGAGCGGGGTGACCACCGACGGCGAGGACTCGGCGTAGCGGCGCATCCGCTCGCGGTCGGCGGTGATGCCGCGGACGCAGGTGGCGAGCAGGGCGGACGAGGTGGTGAGCAGGCGCAACGACTCGAGGATGTTGCGGGCCATCACGGGCAGCATCACGTTGAGCTCGAAGCTGCCGGAAGCGCCGGCGAACCCGATGGCCGCGTCGTTGCCGATGACCTGGGCGCAGACCATCAGCGTGGCCTCCGGGATCACCGGGTTGACCTTGCCCGGCATGATGCTCGACCCGGGTTGCAGGTCGGGCAGGTGGATCTCGGCCAGGCCGGTGGTCGGCCCGCTCGACATCCAGCGCAGGTCGTTGCAGATCTTGACCAGGCCGACGGCGATGGTGCGCAGTACGCCGCTGAGCTCGACGATGGAGTCCTGGCCGCCCTGTGCCTCGAAGTGGTCGCGGGCCTCGGTGAACGACTCGCCCGTCGCCTCGTTGAGTCGCTCGATCGTGCGGGCCGCGAAGTCGGGAGCCGTGTTGATGCCGGTGCCCACGGCGGTGCCGCCGAGGGGGAGCTCGCGGACGCGCGGCAGGCAGCCCTCGACCCGCTCGCGGCCGCGGTCGACGACGGCGGCGTAGCCCGCGAACTCCTGGCCGAGGGTGACCGGGGTGGCGTCCATCAGGTGGGTGCGGCCGGACTTGACGGCGTCGGCGAACTCCTCGGCCTTGGCGGTCAGGGCGTCGTGCAGGTCGGCCAGGGCGGGCAGCAGGTCGGCGGCGGCGAGCGTCGCGGCGACGTGGATCGCGGACGGGAACGTGTCGTTGGAGGACTGACCGGCGTTGACGTGGTCGTTGGGGTGCACCTCGACGCCGGCGCGGGCGGCCAGGCCGGCGACGACCTCGTTGACGTTCATGTTGGTGCTGGTGCCCGAGCCCGTCTGGAAGACGTCGATGGGGAACTGGTCGTCGTGCTCGCCCTCCGCCACCGCCGTCGCGGCGGCGGCGATGGCCTCGGCCTGCTCGTCGGTGAGCACCTCGAGGTCGCGGTTGGTCTGCGCGGCCGCCGCCTTGATCCGCGCCAGCGCGTGCACCAGGCGCGGCTCGAGGGAGGCGCCGCTGATCGGGAAGTTCTCGACGGCCCGCTGGGTCTGGGCCCGCCAGAGCGCCTGTGCCGGGACGCGCACCTCGCCCATCGAGTCGTGCTCGACGCGGTAGTCCTGATCGTCGTCCGGGGTCTCGGGACTCATGACCCCGACGCTACCCCGCGTGCCCGACGGGCCAGGTGCAGCCAGTAGTGCTCGGCACGGCCCTGCAGGTCGACCTCGAACGACAGCTCCTCGCTGTTGCCGAAGACCCGGCCGAGCGCGGCGTCGCAGCGCGGCGTCGCGGTCGGCCGACCAGACGACGCAGACGCCGGTCGGTGTCATCGCGCGCCGCGTCGCGGCGAGCAGCCGGTCGTCGTACAGGGCGGCGTTGGCATCGTGGACGAGGTTGCCCGGGCCGTTGTCGACGTCGAGCAGCACCACGTCGTACGCCGCCTCCTCGGACTGCTCGATCGCGTCGGCGACGTCGGCGACGACGACCTCGACGCGCGGCTCGGCCAGCAGGGCGGGGCCGTGGGCGACGGTGCCGTCGCGCAGCCAGCCGACCAGCGCCGGCTCGATCTCCACGACGGTGACCCGCTCGACTCGCGGGTCGGCCAGCACCTCGGCCAGCGTGAAGCCCAGGCCGAGCCCACCGACGAGCACGTGTCGCGGCTCGGTCACCAACGCCAGCGACCGCCGCGCCAGCTCCCGCTCGCTCGTCGTCTCGGCGGTGTCCATCACGAACACCCCGTTGGCCCGGAGCTCGAGCACGTCACCGTCGCGCCGGCGCAGCACCAGCTCGCCGCGCTCCGAGTCGGCCCGCGCCACCTCGTCGTACGCCACGGCGCGACCCTAGCGCCGGCCGTCCGGGGGCCGGCCTTCAGTCGAAGAGCTCGCTCAGCCAGCTCTCGCGGCGCTTCTTGTGCGGCGGGTGGCTGCCGTGGCCGCTCTGCTGCCGTACGCCGGTGACGTGGCGTACCTCGGTGCCGGGGCCGACGCGGGCTGCGTGGGCGGGTTCGCCCAGGCGCCCTGCTCGGTCGCGGCCCGCTCGATGATCTTGTCGAGCTCGCCACGATCCAGCCACACCCCTCGGCAGGTGGGGCAGTAGTCGATCTCGATGCCACTGCGCTCGCTCATCACCAGCGTGGCTCCGTCGGTGGGGCACTGCATGGGGGTCTCCCTCGCTCGGGGCTCAGTCGCCTGTCACCTCGACAACGGACCCGCCCGACGCGGAGTTCCACACCGATCGCTACTCGGCCCGCCTATTCGGCAGAGCGCACCCGGATCCCCGACAGCGGCACCGTGACCGCGCCGGAGGGGTCGGTGTAGAAGTCGTTGCCCTTGTCGTCGATGACGATGAACGCGGGGAAGTCCTCGACCTCGATCTTCCACACGGCCTCCATCCCGAGCTCGGGGTACTCCAGCACCTCGACCGACTTGATGCAGTCCTGTGCCAACCGCGCCGCCGGGCCGCCGATGGAGCCGAGGTAGAAGCCGCCGTGCTCCGCGCACGACTCGGTGACCACCTTGGACCGGTTGCCCTTGGCCAGCATCACCATCGAGCCGCCCGCGGCCTGGAACTCCGAGACATAGGAGTCCATCCGGCCCGCCGTGGTCGGCCCGAACGAGCCGGACGCCATGCCCGTCGGCGTCTTGGCCGGGCCGGCGTAGTAGACGGCGTGGTCGCGCAGGTAGGCCGGCATCTCCTCGCCCGCGTCGAGCCGCTCCTTGATCTTGGCGTGCGCGATGTCGCGGGCCACCACCAGCGGTCCGGTCAGCGAGAGCCGGGTCTTGACGGGGTGCCGCGACAGCTCGGCGAGGATCTCGGGCATCGGCTGCGTCAGGTCGACCTTCACGACCTCGCCGCCCGCGATGTCGTCGGCGACCCCGGCGTCGGGCAGGTAGTGGGCCGGGTCTTCCTCGAGCTGCTCGAGGAACACGCCCTCGGCGGTGATCTTGCCCAGCGCCTGACGGTCGGCCGAGCACGAGACCGCCAGCGCCACCGGGCACGAGGCGCCGTGCCGCGGCAGCCGGACGACCCGCACGTCGTGGCAGAAGTACTTGCCGCCGAACTGCGCGCCGATCCCGAACGACTGGGTCAGCTTGAAGACCTCCTCCTCGAGCTCGACGTCGCGGAAGCCGTGCGCCGACGGCGATCCCGACGTCGGCAGGTGGTCGAGGTAGTGGGCGGAGGCGAGCTTGGCGGTCTTGAGGGCGTACTCCGCCGACGTACCGCCGATCACGACGGCCAGGTGGTACGGCGGGCAGGCGGCCGTCCCGAGCGAGCGGATCTTCTCGTCGAGGAAGGCCAGCATCCGCTTCGGGTTCAAGACCGCCTTGGTCTCCTGGTAGAGGAACGACTTGTTCGCCGAGCCGCCGCCCTTGGCCATGAAGAGGAACTTGTACGCCGGCCCGTGGTCGCCCTGCGGGGTCGAGTAGAGCTCGATCTGGGCGGGCAGGTTGGTGCCGGTGTTCGTCTCCTCCCACATCGTCAGCGGCGCCAGCTGGGAGTAGCGCAGGTTGAGCTTCGTGTAGGCGTCGTACACCCCGAGCGAGATCGCCTCGGCGTCGTCGGCACCGGTGAGCACGCCCTCGGACTTCTTGCCCATCACGATGGCGGTGCCGGTGTCCTGGCACATCGGCAGCACCCCGCCGGCCGAGATGTTGACGTTCTTGAGCAGGTCCAGCGCCACGAACCGGTCGTTGCCCGACGACTCCGGGTCGTCGATGATCCGCCGCAGCTGGGCGAGGTGCGCCGGCCGCAGGTAGTGCGCGATGTCGTGCATCGCCTCGCTCGTCAGCTGACGGATGGCCTCGGGCGTCACCTCGAGGAAGGTGCGGCCGCCTGCTTCGAAGGTCGACACCCCGTCGGTGGTCACCAGCCGGTAGGGCGTGTCGTCGTCGCCGATCGGCAGCAGGTCGGAGTAGACGAACTCAGGTTCAGCGCTCACGATCCGCAGGCTAGTCCAGACTGTCGGACGTGCCGTCGTACGCCCTGCTCGTGCTGCCGTCGGCCAACCGCGTGTACGCACTCGCGTCGGCGGCCCTCACCATCGCCGAGCTCGGCGTGCTCTCCATGACCCGGCTGGGCGACCGTCTCGGGGACGCGGAGTCGACCCGGATCGCCGGCGTCCCGTACGTCACCTTCGACGCCGACCTCACCTCCGACGACCTCGAGCTGCTCGGCGACGTCTCCACCGCGATGGCGCTGTTCGAGCGCGACGGCGCCGCCCTGACACCCGTCGAGCTCCCGAGACGCGACCGCTTCGACGACGACCTGCTGACGATCCTCAAGTACCAGGGCAAGACCAACGAGCTGTTCACCAAGCTGCTGCTCAACGTGACGGTCTGGTCGATCGCTCGGGCCGATGACCGGCCGACCGACGACCGTCCGCTCCACGTCCTCGACCCGATGTGCGGCCGCGGCACGACGCTCAACCAGGTGCTGATGAACGGCTGGCACGCCGCCGGCATCGACGTCGATGCCCGCGACTTCGACGCCTACGCCGCGTTCCTGAAGTCCTGGCTCCAGCTCAAGCGGCTCAAGCACACCGCCCAGGTGACGCCGCTGCGGCGCGACGGCGCCAAGCTCGGTCGGCGCTTCCGAGGCCGAGATCGGCGTCACCAAGGACGACTGGAAGGCCGGCCGCGCCATCACCCTCGACTACGTCAACGCCGACACCATCCACACCCGCGCCGTGCACCGGCCCGCGAGCATCGACGCGATCGTCGTCGACGCGCCGTACGGCGTCCAGCACGGCAGCAGGTCCGGCGGCCGGCTGGCGCGGAGCCCGCTCGACCTGCTGCGCGAGGCCGTCCCGGTCTGGGCGGAGGTGCTTCGGCCCGGCGGCGCGATGGGGATCGCCTGGAACACCCACGTCGCCGAGCGGTCCGAGGCGCTCGGGGTGCTGGAGGCTGTCGGTCTGGAGCCGCTGGACGGCGGTCCGTACCGCGAGCTCGAGCACCGCGTCGATCAGGCGATCCAGCGCGACATCCTGGTGGCGCGCAGGCCGGACTAACCTGTCCCCATGGCGATCGAGAAGGCCGGGGACGGGCACGCGGGTCACGAGCCCGCCCGCCAGAGCCCGGGCTACCACGACCCAGCGCAGCTCAGGGTCTCGGACGAGGACCGGCACAAGGTCGCCGAGATCCTGCGCGAGGCGGCGGGCGACGGCCGGATCGACTTCGAGGAGCTCGACGAGCGGCTGGAAGCGACCTACGCCGCCAAGACCTACGCCGACCTGGTGCCCATCACCGTCGACCTGCCGGCCCACGCTCCACCCGTCGCCAACACCCCGGTCCCGCGCCGCGAGGTGCTGCCCGCCACCAACAGCCATGAGTCGTCATGGGCGGTGATGGGGGAGTGCAAGCGGCAGGGCGCGTGGCTGGTGCCGGCCAGCCACACTGCCTTCGCGATGATGGGCAGCATCCTGCTCGACCTGCGCGCCGCGACCTTCGCCCACCGTGACGTGACGATCACCGCCAATGCCGTGATGGGCGAGGTCAAGGTCATCGTCGACGCCGGCACCCACGTCGTGGTCGACGGTGTCCCGATCATGGGCGAGTTCCACCAGGCCAAGGACAAGACCCCGGCGCTGCTAGGACCCGACTCACCCGTGGTCCGGGTCAAGGGCATGGCCCTGATGGGCAGCGTGTCGGTGCAGCGGCTGCCGGCTCCGGGGACCCCGAAGAAGATCATCGGCCGCTACTGAGGGTCTCGACCGGCCTGCCTCGCCACGTCACCCCTCGGGCGTCAGGTGCACCAGCGTGACGACCTCCGGCCGCATCCGCGGCATCCAGAACCCCCGGCTCGCGAGCAGGGCGCCCGACACCGACTGGCCATCGGTCGGACCATTGGCAAACGGCCGGACCGACATGCTGGTGCCCAGCTCGGTGACCGGACCCTCCCAGCGCAGCCGATAGCGCGTCGTCGGTTCGAGCCCCGGCACACGCACCGAGACGCCGCGGTTGTGGGCGGACTCGTCGAGCTGCACGTGCGCGACGAGCGCCTCGATCCGTCCGTCGACCGCGCCGATCACTCCATGCAGCAGCACGCTCGGGTCCGATGACTCGGGGCGGACCATCCGGCCCGAGTGCAGCAGCGGCCGGAACCGTTTGAACCGCTCGACCCACGACGCCAGCTGATCGAGCTCATGCTCCGAGGCCTCGGTCAGGTCCCACTCGATGCCGAAGGCGCCGAAGAGCGCGGTCGCGGCCCGGAAGTCCAGGGAGAGCGTTCGGCCGGTGGTGTGGGAGCGGGGTGCGGAGATGTGCGCGCCGGCGTACTCGGGTGCGACCAGCTGGGTGGTCCAGCGCTGGATCTGCTGCCGGGCCAGGGCATCGGTCATGTCGGACGTCCAGACCCGCTGCACGCGCTCCAGCACGCCGAGGTCGATCCGCCCGCCGCCCGAGGCACACGACTCCCACGCCACCCGGGGATGGGCGGCCCGGAGCCGGTCGAGGAGGTCGTAGAACGCCAGTGTCTGGGCGTGCGCCGCCGGGGCGCCACCGAGCGCTCCCGACCCGGCCTCGAGCAGGTCGCGGTTGTGGTCCCACTTCACGTAGTCGATCGCGTGCGCGGAGAGCACCTTGTCCATGCGCTCGAAGACGTGGTCGAGCACGTCGGGCCGGGTCAGGTCGAGCACCAGCTGGTTGCGGTGCAACAGCGGAGTGCGGTCACCGGCCGCCAGGATCCAGTCGGGGTGCTGGCGGTAGAGGTCGGAGTCGGGGTTGACCATCTCGGGCTCGAACCAGAGCCCGAACTCCATGCCCAGCTCGCCGACGTGGTCGATCAGCGGGTTCAGCCCGTCGGGCCAGACGCTCTCGTCGACCCACCAGTCGCCCAGGCCGGCCGTGTCGTCGCGCCGGTCGTGGAACCAACCGTCGTCGAGCACGAACCGCTCGACGCCGACCCGAGCGGCCCGGTCGGCGATACCGCGCAGCCGATCGAGGTCGTGGTCGAAGTAGACGGCCTCCCAGACGTTGAGCACCACCGGCTGGCTGCGGGGGTGGGCCTCGAGGGAGCGCTGGTAGGTGTGCCAGGCCGCCGCGAGCCCGTCGAGGCCGTCGTCGGCCGCCGCGAAGTAGACCCACGGGGTCGCGTACGACGCCTCCGGCCGCAGCGTCACCTCTCCGGGCAGCAGGTGCTCGCCGCCTCCGATCGTGGTGCCGCTCGCCGCGGTGCGCTCCACCCGCAGCACCGAGTTGCCACTCCAGGCGACGTGGACGCCGACGACGCGACCGTGGGTCGTCCCGAAGCCGGGGGTGCCGGCGACGACCATGGTGGCCGAGTCCAGACCGGGGCGTCCGCCCAAGCCTTCGCGAAGCCACAGCCCGTCGGTGATGGTGTGCCGCTGCGGACTGCGCTCACGCTCGTGGCGCCCGGTGAAGTCGAGCAGCTCGACGTGGTCGTCGGGCAGCGGGAGCACCACCTCGAGGCCGTCGACGACGTAGTCACCCCGGCCCTGGTTGGTGACCGTGCACCGGCCCCGGAGCGAGCCGCCGGCCACCGTCTCCAGCTCGACGACCAGACCGAGTCCGGCATCCTCGTCCACGGCCGTCACGACCAGCCGCCGATCGTCGTGCTCCTCGGCTACAGGGCGGAACCACGTCGACCAGGCGCCACCGGGCTCCGAGACGTCCGCGCTGCGGAGCCGATGGCCGCGCAGGTGCGGGCGGGTGAACCGGCCGCGTGCGTGCTCGCCGAGCAGCGGCATGCCGGGACCGTGCTCGACCACTGTGAAGCCGTCGCCATCCTCCAGTTCGCCGGCGTCGGCGCCTGTGCTTGGTCCCAGCCAGGACACGACGGGCAGCGCGTCCTCGACGGGCGTGAGGGCGATAGCGGTGCGCGCCGAGGGCGAGCGGGCGCTCGGGAACAGCATCGGAGTCCTCCTGGGAGGGGGTGAGCGGCCAGGCAGAGCGCCCGGGCAGCCACGCTGCCCGGGCGCTCGCGAACGTGGACCTCAGCCCTTGACGGCACCCGCGGTCATGCCGCGGACGAAGAACCGCTGCATCGCCAGGAACACGATGACCGGGAGGATGATCACGATGAAGCCTCCCGCTGTGGTGAGCTCCCAGCCCTGGCCGACGCTCGTGCGGAGACCGGACAGGGCCACGGTCACCGGCTCGTTCGAGCCCGGACCGATGAACACCAGCGCGACCAGCAGGTCGTTCCACACCCAGAGGAACTGGAAGATCGCGAACGACGCCAGTGCGGGCACCGACATCGGCAGGATCAGCTTGAAGAACGTCTGGTAGTGGCTGGCCCCGTCGATCTTGGCCGACTCGATCACGGTCCTGGGGAGGGTGGCCATGTAGTTGCGCAGGATGTAGATGGCCAGCGACATGCCGAACCCGATGTGGGCTAGCCACACCGCCGGGAACGTGCCGTTCATGCCCAGGTCGGCGTAGATCTGCAGCATCGGTACGAAGGCGACGTAGTTGGGCACCACGAGCAGGCTGACGATCGCCAGGAACAGGAAGTCGCGACCCCAGAACTCCATGAACGTGAACGCGTACGCGGCGAAGGCCGCGATCAGGATCGGGATGAACGTCGCGGGCAGCGTGATCGCCAGGCTGTTGATGAACGCCTGGCCCATGTTGGAGTCCTCGATGGCACGCGTGTAGTTGTCGAAGCTCAGGTCCCCCAGCGTCGACGGGTTGGTGAACACAGTCCACCAACCGGTCTTGTTGGCGTCGTCGTAGGTTCGGAACGAGGTCACGAGAGTGCCGAAGATCGGCACCATCCACCCCACGCAGAGCACGATGAGGAAGATCTTGGTCCCCCAGCCGGCCTTGGCGGGGTTGCCCTCACCCCGATCCGGGGTCTTGCGCTCGGCGACCTTGGGGGTGTCGTCGATGACGGTTGTCGCGGGGAACGTCATGCGTTTGCCTCCTCGGCCCTGAAGTGCCGCACCTGGTAGACCATGATCGGGATCACGGCGATCATCAGGATCACCACGATTGCCGCGGCAGCACCGTTGTTGAAGTTGGTGCTCAGCTGGTTCCAGAACTCGTTGCCCAGCACGTTGGTGTTGAAGTTGCCGTTGGTCATCACGTAGACGATGTCGAAGACCTTCATCACGCCGATCAGCACGGTGATGTAGACGGTGATGATCGTGCCCTTGATCTGGGGGACCACGACCTTGAAGAAGATCTGCCGCTCGCTGGCCCCGTCGATGCGCGCCGCCTCGAGCGTGTCACCCGGCACGCCCTTGACGGCCGCGGACAGCAGCACCATGGAGAAGCCAACCTGCGACCAGAGCAGCACCACCATCAGCAGGAAGCTGTTGAAGTGCCACTGGCTCTGTTGCAGCCAGGCCACCGGATCGATGCCGAGGACGCCAAGCCCGGCGTTGAGCAAACCGATCTGGTTCTGACCCGCCGGTGCGGCATAGTAGACGAACCGCCAGATCGTCGCTGCGCCCACCATGCTGATCGCCATCGGCAGGAAGATGATGGTTTTCGAGGTCTTCTCGCCCCTCGGGCCCAGCCGGTCGGCCAGCGTGGCGACCGCGAGTCCGAGGATGACGCACGCGGCGGGGACGACGATCATCCACAGCAACGTGTTGAGGATGGTGTCCTGGAAACCGGGGTCGGTCAGGAGGTCCTCGAAGTTCTGAAAACCCACCCACTCGGTGGAGGAGCGGTCCTTGAAGCTGTTGATGAAGGTCAGCACCGTCGGGTAGACCAGGTAGACGACGATCGCGAGGAACGCCGGGAGGATGTAGAGGAGCGGCTTGATCCGCTCCTCCCATCTCGCGGGCAGCAGCTCGGCGATCTTGTTGAGCGCGTAGAAGAGGAGCAGGGCCGCACCGATGCCGATCACGACCGTGATCAGGGCGGTGAGCGCTTTGCCAGCCATGGGCGAACCTTTCTCGCAAGCGGGGCGTGAGTCCTAGAAGAGCGCCGCCGGGGGCGCGGGCGCTAGACCCGCACCCCCGGCGACGATGTGCCTACGAGCGACGTCAGCTGGCGGGCCAGCTGGCGTCGATGTTCGTCAGCGTGGTGTCGAGGTCCTGCTGCCCGCTGATCCACGCGGTCATGTCCTGCCAGAACGTGCCGGCACCGACCTCGCCGGGCATCTGGTCGGAGCCGTCGAACAGGAAGGTGGACGAGGTGCTGAGGATCTCGGCGTAGCTGCGGGTCAGCTCGTTCTGGTAGAGGGACGCGTCGAAGTCCGTGTGCGGCGAGATGAACGAGCTGGAGCCCGCTGCGTCGTTGCCGATGTCGGTCTCGGCGAGCGCTGCCATCACGGTCTTGGCGTTCTCGCTGTCGCTCAGCAGCATGGCCAGGTCGCCACCACCGATGACGGGGTTCTCGCCGCCAGTCTCGGCCGGCGGGAAGCCCATGACCCCCACGTTCGCATCGAGGTCGGCCAGTGTCTCCTCCGGGAAGAAGCCCGTGATGAACGAGCCCTGGTTGTACATCCAGCAGCCGGGCTTCGCGTCGAACATCGGGTTGCCCGCGGTGCCGAAGTTGGTGCTGGCCATCGCCTCACGGCCACCGAGCACGTTGCCGTCGGTGAACATCAGCTCCTCGAACTCGGCGGCTGCCTCACGGACCAGCTCGGAGTCGAACGGCGTCTCGTGGGTGACCCACGAGTTGTACCCCTCCTCACCGCCGTACTTGGCGACGAGTGTCTCGAACCAGTCGGTGGCCGGCCAGCCGGTGGCGGTGTCGGACTCGATGCCCATGCACCACGGGGTGTTGCCGTCGCCCTTGATCTGCTCGGTCAGCGCGTTGAGGTCGTCGATGGTGGCGACCTCGGTCGGGTAGCCCGCCTCCTCCCACGCCTTCTTCGGGTAGAAGATCAGGCCCTTGACGTTGGCTGAGGTGAGCATGCCGTAGAGCTGGTCGTCGACCGTGCCGGCTTCGAGGCTGCCGGGGACCATGCTCTCCTCGAGGGCAGCCATGTCCACCACGTCGTCGAGCGGCTGGGCCGCGCCGCGGCTGACGATGTCCTTGACCACGCCGGGCTGCGGGATGAACGCGATGTCGGGTGTGTCGTTGGCCTGGATCTTGGTCATGATCAGCTGATTGATGTTCTCGACCTTCTGCCAGTCGACCTTGACATCGCCACCGAGCTTGGCCTCGAGCGACTTCAACAGACCGTCCTGGACGGGCTGGTCCACGCTGCTCCAGATGGTGACGGTGTCGCTGTCGGAGCCGCCGCCGTCATCACCACCGCAGCCAGCCAGGGTTAGGGACGCGGCAACGGCCGCGATGCCGAGCAGGGACGTGCTCTTCTTGACGGGGATTCGCATCCTGGGAGTCTCCTCGTGCGTTGCGACGCCGACCGTGGCGCCTGTGGGACTGACGATTCGTGCCCGCATGTGATAGGACTCACTTGCTGAAACGAATCAGCAGGATCCTTGCGGCGTAGGTGTCCGGGTGTCAAGCAACGATTCCGAAACGGAAGCGACGTCTCGAGCTCAACGGGGTCGGTCCCTGGCCGAGGCCGGATCCGGCCCGGTGAAGCTGCCAGAGAGGTGGGCGGTGAGCGTGCGGAGGGCAGGCAAACCGACGCTCAGCGACGTCGCGGCCCGGGCCGGCGTCTCCACGACCACGGCGTCCTACATCCTCAACGGCCGGACCGCCGAGATGCGGATCTCCGCCGATACCGAGGGACGCGTCCGGCTCGCTGCCACCGAGCTGAGCTACCGCCCCAACCGCAGCGCGCGCAGCCTGCGTACGGCGTCGACCGCCATGATCGGCCTCGTCTCCGACTTCATCGCAAGCGGCCACGTCGCGAGCCACCTTCTCAACGGAGCCAACGCGGCCGCCCGTGAGCTCGACCACCTCGTGGTCATCGGCGAGAGCGAGGGGCGTCGCGAGGTGGAAGAGCAGTTCATCGAGGACATGCTCGATCGCCAGGTCGACGGCATCATCTACGCCACGCTGGCGGCCCGGGCGGTCTCGGCGCCCTCGGCACTGCGCGGCCAGCGGGCCGTCCTGCTCAACTGCATCGACCGCGAAGCCGACCTGCCCTCGGTGATGCCCGACGACGTGATGGGCGGGCGGGTAGCTGCCGACGCGTTGCTGGCAGCTGGCTGCACAGACGGGATCTACGTCGTCGGCGAGGACCCCTCCGACGCCGTCGTCGCCGGACCCGCGCGCCTCGAGGGCGTGCACGAGGCGCTCGGGGCGGCCGGTGTCTCGCTCGCGGGCGTGGTGGCGTGCGAATGGGCGGTCACCGCGGCGTACGACGCCGTCTCGGCGTGGCTCGAGACATCACCGTCGCCCCAAGGCCTGATCTGCCTCAACGACCGCATCGCCATGGGGGCCTACCAGGCGCTGGCCACGCGCGGCCTGGTCATCCCAGACGACCTCGCCGTCGTCTCCTTCGACGGCTCCGAGCTGGCCGGCTGGCTGCGGCCGAAGCTCTCGTCGGTCGCGCTGCCCTTCGAGGCGATGGGTCGACAAGCCGTCCGGATGCTCATCGACCAGTCCTACCTCGGTCCCCTCGAGGTGCGGCTGCCGATGGTCCTCGAACCCGGCGGCTCGTTGCCCGCGGGCCGGCCCGCGGGGTTGACACCCGGGCTAGCGTGACTGGCGTCACTTCACTACGGATCGTCCGGCACGTACCTGCCGGTGGAGGGAGCAACTCAACATGGCAACAGTGACTTTCGACAAGGCACAGCGCTGGTATCCAGGCAACGACAAGCCCACGGTGCCCGGCATCGACCTCGAGATCGGCGACGGCGAGTTCATGGTTCTCGTCGGCCCGTCCGGGTGTGGCAAGTCCACGACCCTGCGGATGCTCGCGGGACTCGAGGAGATCAACGGCGGCAAGATCTTCATCGGTGACCGCGACGTCACCAACGTCCCGCCCAAGGACCGTGACATCGCCATGGTCTTCCAGAACTACGCGCTCTATCCCCACATGACCGTGGCCGACAACATGGCGTTCGCGCTCAAGATGGCCAAGGTCCCCGCGGACGAGCGCGAGAAGCGCGTCGCCGATGCGGCCAAGATCCTCGGCCTGACCGAGTTCCTTCAGCGCAAGCCCAAGGCGCTCTCCGGTGGTCAGCGCCAGCGGGTGGCGATGGGCCGCGCGATCGTCCGCAACCCGCAGGTGTTCTGCATGGACGAGCCGCTGTCCAACCTCGACGCCAAGATGCGCGTGCAGACCCGCACCGACATCGCCAAGCTCCAGTCCGACCTCGGCGTCACCACCGTCTACGTCACCCACGACCAGGTCGAGGCCATGACGATGGGCGACCGCGTCGCGGTGATGAGCCTCGGCGAGCTGATGCAGGTAGACACCCCGCTGAACCTCTACGACAAGCCGGTCAACCTGTTCGTCGCCGGCTTCATCGGCTCGCCCCAGATGAATCTCATCGAGGCGCACGCCAAGGACGGGAAGGCCCAGATCGGCAACTACCTGGTGCCGGTCGACCCCACCTCGTCCAAGCAGCTCGGCGAGGGCCACAACAACATCACCGTCGGCGTACGGCCCGAGGCCTGGCGCATCGTGGGCGACGGGTCGGGCGGCCTGCCGGTCGACGTCACCGTCGTCGAGGAGCTCGGCGCCGACGGCTTCGTCTACGGCACCTGCGACGTCGAGGGCACGCCCAGCAACATCATCGTGCGCGTCAGCAGCGCCCGGGACTCGGTCAACAAGGGTGACCGCATCTACGTCACCACCGACCCGGAGAACGTGCACGTCTTCGACACCGACACCGGCGAGCGTCTCTCCGACTGATCACCGCCGAGTCGGCGCCAGTTGCCGTCAACTGGCGCCGACTCGGCGATCAGGCGCGGTCGGCGGTGCGCCGGATGGCGTCGACGAAGGTGTCGTAGAGGTCGGCGGGCAGGTCGTGGCCCAGGCCGTCGATGAGCAGCAGCTCGGCGCCCGGAATGGCCGCCGCGGTGGCCCGCCCGCCGGACGGGTGCACCATCCGGTCGGCGGTCCCGTGCACGACCAGCGCCGGGATGTGCAGCGCGTGCAGGCGCTGGCCGCGGTTCTCCTGGGTCAACACGGCGACCATCTGGCGCAGCACGCCGCTGGCCGACCAGCCGCGGTCGAAGGTCTCCTCGGCCCTGGCCAGCACCTCGTCCTTGTCGAACGGGAAGGCCGGCGAGCCGATCATCGTCCAGATGGCCAGGCTGCCCCTCGCGTACGCCGACCGGCCGCGACCGCGGCGCGACATCAGCGCCGGCAGCAGTCGGGGGTGCTGCCAGCCCACCGAGCGCTTGCCGGTGGTCGAGGAGATGCTGGTCAGCGACAGCACCCGGCGCGGGTGCTCGATGGCCACGGTCTGCGCGATCATGCCGCCCATGGAGACGCCGACCAAGTGGGCGGCGTCGAGGCCGAGGTGGTCGAGCAGCGAGCAGGCGTCCTGCGCGAGGTCGCGCATCGTGTACGGCGGCCGCACCCGCTGGCCGGCGAAGGCGCGCACCAGCATGGTCCGGCTGACCCGGCCGGGCACCTTGGTGGACCGGCCGGTGTCGCGGTTGTCGTAGCGGATGACGTAGAAGCCACGCGAGGCCAGCAGCCGGCAGAACCCCGGGTCCCACCACGTCATCGGGCCGCCGAGCCCCATCACCAGCAGCAACGGGTCGCTGTCGGGGTCGCCGAACGTCTGGTAGCACAGGTCCACGCCGTTGGCCCCGGGAGCGAACAGCTCGGCGGAGACCGCCACCTCGGGCGTTTCGGATTTCGACACCGATCCGGCAGACATGACGCCAGTCAACCGCATGGTCGCAAATCGGCGACGAAGGGCGCGTTCCTCGCCGGAGCCCGGCCTGGCGGCGTAAATTTGAATGCGTGACGGCGACACCGCTGGCAAGTTTCCTGACCCCCGACGGGTTCGCCCCGCCCCGGGTCGGTGCAGTGCTGCGCGAGGCGAGCGCCGTCACGGAGGCCGGCCGGTTCGCCCTCGGCGCCATCGAGCGCCGCCGCCTGCGCCGCCGCGCGTCGTACGTCGGTGGGGTGGCCACCCGGCACTCGGCGCCGGTGATCCTGGTCCCGGGTTTCCTCGCCGGCGACAGCACGCTCGGGCCGATGGCGCGGGTGCTCCGCGAGCAGGGCTTCCGCACCTACCGATCCTCGATCCACGTCAACGCCGGGTGCACCCTCAACGCCGCCGCCCAGCTCGAGACCCGGCTCGAGACCATCGCCCAGCGTCGCGGCACCCGCGTGCAGATCGTCGGCCACAGCCTGGGCGGGATGCTCGCTCGCGGACTGGCCGTCCGACGGCCCGACCTGGTCGCCGGCATCGTCACGCTCGGCAGCCCGATGCTGGCCCCTGGCGCCCATCACGCGTCCCTGACCAGGAGCGTGGAGATGCTGATCCGGCTGAGCCGCGCCGGCTGGCCCGGCCTGATGTCGGAGGACTGTGTCGCCGGCGAGTGCGCCCGGCAGAGCTTCGACGAGAGCCGGCAGCCGCTGTCGCCCGACGTCGGCTTCACCGCGATCTACTCCAAGCGCGACGGCATCGTCGACTGGCGCGCCTGCATCGACCCGCTGGCCACCCCCGTCGAGGTGACCGCCTCGCACGCCGGCCTCGCCTTCGACCCGCGCGTGATCACAGAGGTGCTAGCGGCTCTCGACCGCCACTCCGCCTAGCGCTCGTAGTCGATCGCGGCGAACTCGCGGAGCTTCTCGAAGCGGTGTTCGGCCCTGATCTCCCGGATCGTGCCACTGCGCGAGCGCATCACCAGGGAGTGTGAGGTCGCCCCGCTGGGGCGGAAGTGCACGCCGCGCATCAGCTCGCCGTCGGTGATGCCGCTGGCCACGAAGAAGCAGTCCTCGCCCTTGACCAGCTCGTCGGTGGTGAGGATGTGGTCCGGGTCGAGGTCGTGGCCGGCGTCCAGGGCGCGTTGCCGCTCGTCGTCGTCCGTGGGCCAGAGCCTGGCCTGGATCACGCCGCCCATGCACTTCATCGCGCACGCCGCGATGATGCCCTCGGGGGTGCCGCCCACGCCGAGCAGCAGGTCGATGCCGGTGTCGGGCCGCGCGGCCATGATCGCGCCGGCGACGTCGCCGTCGAGGATGTACTTGATGCGCGCGCCGGTCGCCCGGATGTCCTCGACCAGGTCGGCATGGCGGGGGCGGTCGAGCAGCACGACGGTGACGTCGTGCTCGTGCATGTCCTTGGCCTTCGCGACCAGGCGGATGTTCTCGGCTACCGGCTTGCGGATGTCGACGACGTCTGCGGCCTCGGGTCCGGTGACCAGCTTCTCCATGTAGAACACCGCGGAGGGGTCGAACATCGCGTGCCGCGGGGCGACGGCGAGGACGGCGATGGCGTTGTTCATGCCCTTGGCGGTCAAGGTGGTGCCGTCGATCGGGTCGACGGCGACGTCGCACTCCGGGCCGGTGCCGTCGCCGACCTCCTCGCCGTTGAAGAGCATCGGCGCGTTGTCCTTCTCGCCCTCGCCGATGACGACGGTGCCGCGCATGCCGACCGAGCCGATCATGAAGCGCATGGCGTTGACGGCCTGCTGGTCGGCGTCGTTCTTGTCCCCGCGGCCGACCCACCGGGCGGCCGCCATCGCCGCGGCCTCGGTGACGCGCACGAGTTCGAGGGCCAGGTTGCGGTCGGGACGCTCGGAGTGGGGCATGGCGCCGATCCTAGTGTTCGCCGCGGCGGTGCCGGTCAGGGCGAGCGCACCGCCAGGCGGTCGAAGGCGCACGTCGAGCCGCCGCCCACGGCGACGAGCCCGACGTCGACGGGGGTGCCGACCGCATCGTCCCGGACGGCCAGCACGGCCGACCCGTCGACGAGGACCGCGGACCGACCGCGGTCGCGCACCAGTGCGAGGTCGTGACCCGCCACGTCGCCGCTGTCGAACGGGAGGGTTCCCACCAGGTTGCCGCCGACGAACCAGGTGGCCGTTCCTTGATCGGATGAGCCGTCGAACGTGACCGTCAGCCGCGTCTGGCTGTCGGCGAAGGTCAAGCCGCACACGGCACCCGCGGACACCGGAACCACCCTGGCCTCGAAGGACATCGAGGGTGTCGGTTGTGGCAGGGCCGCGGTGACCCACATCTGGAACGCCGGGCCGACGCCGTTCACCCGCATCCGGTAGCGGCCGCCGTCGCGCGACGTCTCAAGGGTGCCGGGGCCGACCGGGCTGGTCCCGACCTCGAAGGCCGACAGGGCGTCCTCGCCCACGAGCACCGGGGTCGACGACCGACGGACCTCGGGAATAGTGATCGAGGCGGGCGACACGTCGAGGGCGGGCTCTTCCTCGTCCGTGGACTTGGCGTCTGCGCACGGAGACACCAGGTCCTGGTCGCCCATGGCGATGCGCCAGCTCGCCTCGTCGATCCGGGCACCGAACGTCGCGCAGAGGGCGTCCGCATCCGCAGCGGCCGAGTCGGACTCCGCTGCCGCGTCCCACGTGCGCACCTGGCCGTCGAGGCCGGCGCTGACGAGCACGCCTCCGGCGCCGAAGCCGAGGTCGTTGACGAGGGCGGTGTGACCACCGGTCAGCCGGGCCACCAGCTCCGAATTCCCGGTGTCGAAGACGAAGCCGCGGCCCGCGAAGTCGAACACCGCCACCAGAGTGCCGTCTTCGTTCATCGCCGCCGCGAAGGTGGTCACGGTGGCGGCCGCCGGTCCCGGAGCCGCGGCGTCGAAGGCGGCGATCGTGTCACCGCTCGACAGGTCGACCAGCGCATTGCCGGTCGTGCTCGGTCCGCCGAGAAGGGCGCGCGTCCCGGCCTCGTCGACGTCGATCGTGGTGACGGACTGCTTGAGGACGCCCGACCCGATGATCGCGCGGAACCCCTCGACGTCGCCCGGAGACCACTCCATGAGAGCGACCTGGTCGCCGGAGGCCAGCACGCGACCGTCGTCGAGCACCGTGAGCGCGCGCAGCTCGGTCCCGGGGGCACGCCAGGTGTCGACCAGGGCGGGCTTGGCCGGGTCGGAAAGGTCCCAGAGTCGCACCAGGGGTCCGGTCGCGGCGGCGAACAGACTGCCCGAGGCCGCGAACGACGTCAGGTCGGCGCCTTGCCCGAACGACGCCAGCAGCTCGGGCTCGGCGCTGGCCAGGTCGTAGGCCTGAAGCTCGTCGCCGCTGGACATCACGGCCACCCGGTCGTCACGGCGTACGCCGACCAGCACGCCGGGCGGCAGTTGGCCCAGCACCCGACCGGTGCGGGTGTCCACGATCGTCGTCTGTCCGCTCGTCATGGTGGCCAGTGCCCGGCGATCGCCCACGCTGATCGCGATCGCTCCGACGCGGGGGTCGGCGTCGGTGAAGACGTCCCGCGCCGGCGCGTCGAGCAGCCGGCCCGCGAGCTTCTTCAACTGGGTCGATTCGGGGTCGGTGGCGAGGCCCTCGAGCAGGGCGATCGACGCCGCGACCGGGTCGTGGACCAGCTCGCGCTCGGCGATGGCGGCCAGCTCGCCGACCCTGGCCTCGCGGGCCTGGCGACGGTCGGCGCGGGCGTTGACCAGCACCACGACGACCAGGGCCAGGGCGAGGGCGGTGACCACGGCGGCCACGCCGACGCGGAGGATCCGGTTGCGCCGTTCGCGGCGGCGCGAGGCGGCGACGTACGCCGCGATGTCGGGGGTCTGCAGGTCCGGGCTGCGGCGCAGCCAGTCGCCGGCCTGGTCGAGCTCGTCGCCGGTGAGCAGGCCCGAGCTGCCCGCCCCGGCCTCGTGCCAGTCGGCGGCGCGACGTTCGAGCCGGCTGCGCAGCCGCAGGTCGTCGTGGCGCCGGCTGATCATCTCGGCCAGCGGCGGCCAGGCGGAGAAGAGCGCCTCGTGGGCGGGCGCGTAGACCTGCACCCCGGCGCTCTCCCGGACGACGACGAGGCGCGCGTCCACGAGGTCGTCGAGGATCGCGCGCTGTGCGGGTGGCACCGTGTCGACGCGGGCCAGGCGGGTGGTGGGCCGGTTCTCGCCGGTCCCGACGATGTGCAAGATGGCCGCCGCGACCTCGGCCTCGGTCCGCGCGTCGTGGGCGACCTCCGCGGCCCGGGATGCGATGGCGCCGCGGACCCCGCCGACCTTGTCGTAGAGCTCGTGCGTCAGCTGCCCGTCGGTGGCGTCGGCCGTCATCCGGGCGAGCGTGTAGGCCAGCAGCGGCAGCGCGTCACCGCTCGCGGTGTCCTCGACCAGGCGCTGGAGCAGACCGTCCTCGAGCGTGAGGTGCGAGCGCTTCGCAGGCTCTGCGATCACTCGTGACAGGTCGGCGCGGCTCAGCGGCGGTACGTGCAGCACGGCCGGCGCCACGGTCATGCCGAAGCGGTTGGTGAGTGCCGAGACGCTGTCCCACATGTCGGTGCGGGCCGTCATCACCACGCGCAGCGGCGAGGGCGGGGTGCAGGCGAGCGCGAGGGCCTCGAAGAACGACTTGCGCTCCGACTCCGCCGTCAGGGTGACGAGCTCCTCGGCCTGGTCGATCACGACGAGCACCCGCGCGTCGGCGGGCACCGAGCCGCCTGCCCGGAGGCGGCGCAGGTACTCCGGCATGCCGCCGGGCGTGCGCAGCAGCTCGTTGCACTCGTCGGCGTCGAGGGCCACCTCGTGCCGCTTCGCCGCGTGGGCAAGGGCGAGCGACAGCTCGGCGAGCGGCGCGTCCGACGGTGTCCAGGGCTCGGAGACCACCCAGTCGGGCGCGGGCCGGAGGGCGGCCACCAGGCCGGCCCGCACCAGCGAGGACTTGCCGCTCCCCGACGGACCGAGCACCGGGACGACGAGGCCCTGACGGGCGCGGCTCGGTGGGTCGACCAGCTGGCGGAGCTGGTCGACCTGACGCTCGCGGCCGAAGAACACCGGGGCATAGGACTCGTCGAAGGCTCGCAGGCCGGGGAACGGTGAGCGGCTGGAGTCCCAGCGCGTCGCCTGTTCGAGGCCCAGCGCGACGAGACCGGGACGGATGGCGTCGGGGGCGAGGTCGGCGGAGGCGAGGTTGATGCCCTGGATGTCGGCCACCAGCTCGTGCGGGTCGACGCCGTCGAAGAGCAGCGACAACAAGGGCTTGCGTAGCCAGCGGGCCAGCGCCAGCTCGGAGTGGCACCACAGCGAGGCGTTGGCGGTCGGCGTGCCGACGAAGACGAGGGCGTCGCTCTTGTCGAGGTTGGTGAAGAGCTGGTCACGCCAGGCGGCGCCGGGGACGAGTCCCTCGGTGGGCGAGACGTCCAGGAAGACCGAGTCGTAGCCGAGCTCGCCCAGGCACTCACGCACCCGCACGGCCAACGGGTTGTCGGCCGAGCTGTGGGACACGAAGATCTGGGCCACCGGTCACCGCCCCGACGCGGTGCGGCTCGGCGTCAACTGCCACCGCCGGTTCGGGCTGCTCGCCACATGGTGTGCTCCCGCGAGATGGCGCCCTCGGCGGAGTCGACGAACTCGCTCCACTGCGTCTCCTCCAGGGGGCGCGCCAGCAGGCCACGGATCGAGGTGAGCTCTTGGTGGGCGATGGTGTACGCCGCCGCCAGGTTGCCGAACTGTCGTGCCTGGGTCCACGCCGTGGCCGCCGCGATGAGCGAGGCGATCACGCCGAGGAGGGTGCCGGGCCCGAACTTCCCGAAGCCCTCCATGTTGCTGAGGCTGGCCACGGCCATCGCGGCGGCCAGGCACTCGAGCAGCAGCACGCCGATGCCCCAACGCTGGCTGTTGACGCTGGAGATCCGTGCCTTGCTGGCATACCAGCGCCGCTGGTCGTCGATGCGTTGGATCTTGTAGACGTCCTGCCGCTCGATCAGCGGCAGCGACCTGATCTCGCGCATCCAGGGCGTGATCTGCTCGTCCTCCTGCTCGGCCGGCGGCATCACGTGCAGCCCGGAGAGCTGCTCGAGGATCTCGTCGAGCCGCTGGACGAACTCCCGGTCGACCGCGGCGTCGTCGAGCTGGCGGCCGAACGGGTTGGCGCACACCGCATAGCGCCAGCACAGGGTCTTCACGGACTCGGCCGCCGCGCGGCCCTGGTGCCAGTCGGCGACCGGGTTGCTGGCCAGCCGCGAAGCGCGCATCACGATGGCCAGCACGAAGGCGATCGCCGAGATGACCCGCGTCGTGCGGTCGTCGATCGCGCCGAGGAAGGCGCCCGCGATGACCGTGCCCAGCTCGAAGCGCAGCATCCGCAGGTGTCGGTTCTGCCCGCTGAGTGAGGCGCTGTCGGTCATCGTGAAGATGCTCGAGAAGTGCGGCTCCGTCGCCACGGGTCCCCCTTGCCGGCTCCAGCCTCCGTGTCCTGGCCCATCGTGCTGGATGAGGGGGCACTTCGTCAGCCGATCTCGGAGGCGAACTGAAGTTCAGTGGGTGACCAGAGCCAGGGTGCTGACCGCGCCGAGCAGCGTGACCGGCGTGACCAGCAGTGAGATGCGGTGGAACTCCAGCAGGCTGGGTCGCTCGCCGTGCCGCCGGAGCGTCCGGCGCGCCACAACAGGTTCGCGAGCGACCCGGTGTAGGTCAGCCCGGAGCCGATGTTGAGGCCGAGCAGGGCAGCCAGGATCGCCGGGGTGCCCAGTGGGGCCAGCAGCGGCACGAGCAGGATCGTCGCCGAGAGGTTCGTCAGCAGGTTGGCAAGCAGGGTGGCGATCACCGCGATGACCAGCAGGGCGGCGTACGACGTGGAGTCGGGCAACAGGTCGCTGACGGCGTCGCCGAGCGGGCCGACCGCGAGGGCGGCCACCACGAGTCCGAGGCAGAGCACGAACACCGCGAAGGCGGGGTGCCCCGCGTGCACCGCCTGGGGAACCGTGAGCAGGCGCCGGCCCAGCCCCCAGACGACCAGCACCACGGCGGCCACGCCGGAGATCCAGAACGGTGCGATGCCCAGCGGCGAGCGTGTCCGGAGGCGGCATGGGCCTCAACGTAGGCCACCTGTGAGGATGGCCCGGTGGCAGAGCAGCCCGCCCAGCAGACGGCAGACGGACCCGGGCGCTACCAGCGCTCGATCGGCGGCGGCGTCGGCGCGATGGTGGTGCTGGTCGTCTGCGTGCTCGCCTTCGTGGGGCTGCGCTCCCTCACGCGCGACAACGGCGAGGTGACGCCCGAAGCCGTCGACTACCTGTCAGCGGTCGAACAGGTCCAGAGCACGGGGCTGGCCGCGGTGTACCCGCCGTCGCTGCCGAGCGGGTGGAAGGCTACGAGCATCGACTACGTGCCGGGGAAGCGACCGGTGTGGGGGATCGGGATGCTGACCGACGACGGGAAGTTCGTCGGGGTCCGGCAGGCGGACGAAAATCTGTCCTCGCTGTTGACGACGTACGTCGATGCCGACCCGGTGCAAGGTGACACGGTCGAGGTGCCGGGCGCGCTGACCGAGGAGTGGCAGGAGTGGTCCGATGACGGCGGCGACCACGCCTACTCGGCGTCGTTGGGCGACGACGAGGTCTTGGTCTACGGCCGGGCGCCGACCGAGGACCTGCTGACGATCGTGCGCTCGCTCACAGACGCGCCGCGTCCCTAGTCGTCGGCCGCCCGCGCGGCGTCCAGCCGCGCGCGGGCACCGTCGAGCCACTCCTGGCAGAGAGTCGCCAGCTTTTCGCCGCGTTCCCAGAGCGCCAGCGACTCCTCCAGCGTGGTGCCGCCCGCCTCGAGGCGGCGGACCACCTCGATCAGCTCCTCGCGGGCCTCCTCGTAGGGGATCTTCTCGTCAGGCATCGGACTCCTCGGTGTCGGTGACCTGGGCGTGCACGCGTCCGTCGGCGACCCGCACCGAAACGGCCTGGCCTGCGCTCAACGCTTCGACCGAGGTGACCACGTGGCCCTCGGCGGACTGGAGCACGGCATAGCCGCGCTGGAGCGTCGCAAGAGGGGAGAGCGCGCGGGCACGGGCCCGCTGGTGGGCGATCTCGTCGGTCGCCCGGTCGAGCCGGTGCAGGGTGGTGCGGCGCGCGCGGTCACGCAGCGAGAGCACTTCGTCGGCGCGGGCGGCCAGCAGCGAGCCCGGGTCGGCGAGGGCGGGCCGGGCCCGCAGCGCGTCGAGACCGGCCTGCTCACGGTCGACCCACGCGGACAGGGCGGCGCGCAGCCGGTCGCGGCCGACCATGACGATCCGCAGCTCCTCGGCCACGTCGGGGACCACCAGCTTGGCGGCGTCGGTGGGCGTCGAGGCCCGCACGTCGGCGACCAGGTCGAGCAGCGGCGTGTCCGGCTCGTGGCCGATGGCCGAGACGACGGGCGTGCGGCATGCGTGCACCGCCCGGATCAGGCCTTCGTCGGAGAACGGCAGCAGGTCCTCCACGGCGCCGCCGCCCCGGGCGATGACGATCACGTCGACCTTGGCGTCGCGCTCGAGGCGGCCGACCGCCTCAATCACCTCGGCGGCGGCGCGGCTGCCCTGCATGGCGGCGTACGCCGTCTCGAAGGCGACCGCGGGCCACCGGCGGCGCGCGTTGTCGATCACGTCGCGCTCGGCGGCCGATCCCGGGGCGGTGATCAGGCCGACGCAGCCAGGCAGGAAGGGCAGCGGGCGCTTCAGCTCGGCGGCGAAGAGTCCCTCCGCGGCCAGCAGCTGGCGGCGCCGCTCGAGCCGGGCGAGCAGCTCGCCGAGGCCGACCAGTCGGATCTCGCGGGCGGCGAGGGAGAGGGTGCCGCGGTTGGCGTAGTAGGACGGCTTGGCGTGCACGACCACGCTGGCGCCCTCGACCAGCGGCGGGTTGAGGCCGTCGAACAGGGTGCGCGGGCAGGTCACCGGGACCGAGATGTCGGCCACGGAGTCGCGCAGGGTGAGGAACACGGTGCCGACACCGGGGCGGCGGCTGACCTGCGCGATCTGACCCTCGACCCACACGGCGCCCAGCCGCTCGACCCAGCTCGCGATCGCGGTGGCGATCTGACGGACGGGGGCCGGCGACTGGGGGGAGGTCTCCAGCGCCATGGTCGGGAGCGTAGGCCACGGCGAAGACAGCGACTCACCCGTGCGGCTCTAGACTCCGAGACATGACGACCGACCTGGGCATGCCCGTCAGCATCGCGGACAGCGCCGTGCTGCTCGCGGCTCCGCGCGGCTACTGCGCCGGCGTCGACCGGGCCGTGATCACCGTCGAAAAGGCGTTGGATCTCTACGGCTCGCCCGTCTATGTGCGCAAGCAGATCGTGCACAACAAGCACGTGGTGGCCGACCTGGAGTCGCGCGGCGCGATCTTCGTCGAGGAGCTCGACGAGGTGCCGGAAGGCGAGACCGTGGTGTTCTCCGCCCACGGTGTGTCGCCGGCAGTGCACACGCAGGCCGCCCAGCGCGGCCTGAAGACCATCGACGCGACCTGTCCCTTGGTGACCAAGGTGCACCACGAGGCCAGGCGGTTCGCCGACTCCGACTACGACATCCTGCTGATCGGCCACGAGGGCCACGAGGAGGTCGAGGGCACCGCCGGCGAAGCGCCCGAGCACATCCAGCTGGTGCAGAGCCCTGCCGACGTCGCCGGCATTGTGGTGCGCGACCCGGCCAAGGTGGCCTGGCTCTCGCAGACGACGCTCTCGGTCGACGAGACGCTCGAGACGGTGGCGGCCATCCGCGAGCGCTTCCCCGAGCTGCTCGACCCGCCCAGCGACGACATCTGCTACGCCACCCAGAACCGTCAGCTGGCCGTCAAGGAGATCGCCGTCGACGCCGACCTGGTGATCGTGGTCGGCTCGGGCAACTCGTCCAACTCGGTGCGTCTCGTCGAGGTCGCACTGGAGGCCGGCGCCAAGGCCGCCCACCGCGTCGACGACGCGAGCGAGATCGAGGAGGCCTGGCTCGACGGCGTACGCAATGTCTCGGTGACCTCGGGCGCGAGCGTGCCCGAGGCCCTGGTCGACGGCGTGCTGGCCTTCCTCGCCGAGCGCGGCTACCCCGACGCCAAGGCCGTGCACAGTGCCGAGGAGTCGCTCATCTTCGCGCTGCCGCCGGAGCTGCGGCGCGACCTGCGTGCGGCGCAACGGACCTAGCCATGGCCCGCTTCCTCGACGTGCACCCGGAGAACCCGCAGCAGCGGCTCCTCGACGAGGTCGTCGCAGCGCTGCGCGACGACGACGCGCTCATCGCCTATCCCACCGACTCCGGCTACGCGCTGGGGTGCCGGCTCGGCAACCGCGAGGGGCGCGACCGGATCCTGCGCATCCGCGGCCTCGACGACCGGCACCACTTCACGCTGATGTGCCGCGACTTCTCCCAGCTCGGCCAGTTCGTGCACGTCGACAACTCGGCGTTCCGCGCCATCAAGGCAGCGACGCCGGGGCCCTACACGTTCATCCTGCCCGCGACGCCGGAGGTGCCGCGCCGGCTGCTGCACCCCAAGAAGCGCACCGTCGGCGTCCGCATCCCCGACCATGTCTTCGACCAGGCGCTGCTCGAGACGCTGGACGAGGCGATGCTGACCAGCACCTTGATCCTGCCGGGCGAGGAGGAGCCACGGACGATGGGCTGGGAGATCAAGGAAGAGCTCGACAACCAGGTCGACATCGTCATCGAGGCCGGTGAGACGCCCGCCGAGCCCACGACCGTCATCGACTGGTCGCAGGGGTACCCCGAGATCGTGCGAGTCGGTGCCGGCGACCCGGCTCGCTTCGCTGCCTGACTAGCGTGTCTGGCGTGCGACGCTTCGACGACGAGGACCTCACGGGCGCGGAGTTCCGCGAGTGCGACCTGAGCAGGACACGGCTGGTCGGCGTGGTCATGCAGGACGCCGAGATAGACGGCCTGGTCACCAACCTGGTCGTCAACGGCGTCGAGGTCATGACGTACGTCGAGGCCGAGCTCGACCGCCGGCACCCGGTGCGCCTCCTGATCCGGTCCGACGAGCCGGCCGACCTGCAGGAGGCCTGGCGGCAGCTGCGCAGCGACTGGGCGACGACCGCCGAGCGGGTCCGGTCGATGGCCGAGGGCAGCGAGCATCAGCGCGTCGACGGCGAGTGGTCGATGGTCGAGACGCTGCGTCACCTGGTCTTCGTGCACGACTCGTGGTTCCGCCGCTGCGTGCTCGGGCTGACCGAACCGTTCACGGCCCTGGGCCTGGCGTCGCCGTTCGTGCCCGACCAGGAGGAGCAGGGCCTCGACCTCTCCGCCAGCCCGAGCCTCGACGAGGTGCTCGACGTTCGCGATCGGCAGGCGTCGCAGATCGAGGCGTGGCTGGCCGAGGTCACGCCCGAGCGGCTCGCGAAGACCGCGCCCGTGCCCGACGGAGACGGGTGGCCCCCGTACGCCAGGGGGCGGAGCGTGCGGCAGTGCCTCGGGACCGTCCTCAACGAGGAGCGGGAACATCACGGTTTCTGCGTGCGCGACCTCGACAAGCTGTCGTCGTCGGTGGGTCAGGGCTGACGCACGGGCGTGGCCAGGCGCTGGCGGACCAGCAAGGTGACCAGGCACAGTGCGTAGCCGGCGATCAGCGCGACGCTGTGGTGGGCCAGCCCGGAGACCACGGCCTGCACGATGCCGTCGCGCGGGCTGGCGATGGCCTCGGGCCGGCCGGCGGCCAGCACGACGAAGGCACCCAGCATGATCAGCGGCGGGAGCACCCCGACGGTGAAGAAGTCGCGCGGGCGGACCAGCAACGCCAGCCCGAGGCAGAGCAGCACGAACCACAGGTCGAAGAACATGCTGACCCGGCCCACCATGGCCAGGTTGACGGCGATGGCGCTCAGCGCCACGGCAGCACCGAGCGCGACGACGCGCGCGACCGTTCTCGCGGCCTTCGTCCCAGATCGTCCGGGAGTCGCTCACAGGGCCACGCTAGGTGGCTCGCCGGGCTCTTCGCGGGCGGCGCGCCGCGCGAGGGAGACCACCGGGCGCGGGCCGGGCAGGGCGTCGTCGGTGACCGCGAGGTCGTTGAACCGGCGGGCGGAGACGAGCACCCGCGACTCCAGCGAGCCGACGGCCGCGTTGTAGTGGCCGACCGCGGCGTTCAGCGAGCGGCCTACCTGGTCGACGTGGCCGGTCAGGGTGGCCAGCCGCTCGTGCAAGTCGCGCCCCAGCCGGTGGATCTCCTGGGCCTGGCCCGCAAGCCTCTCGTGCCGCCAGCCGTGGGCGACGGTGCGGAGCAGCGCGATCAGGGTTGTCGGCGTGGCCAGGATGACCTGCCTGGCGGCGGCGTGGTCGAGGAGGTCGCGGTCGGTGCCGAGGGCCGCGGCCAGGAACGACTCGGCCGGGACGAACAGCACCACGAACTCCGGTGACCCCTCGAGCGAGCGCCAGTAGCGCTTGGACGACAACAGCTCGACATGGCGCCGCAGCTGACGCGCGTGGCGGACGAGGTGTGCCTCGCGAGCATCGTCGTCGTCGGTGCCGGTCGCGTCGAGGAACGCGTCGAGCGGCACCTTGGCGTCGACCACGACCTGTCGCCCACCGACCAGCTGCACCACCAGGTCGGGCCGCTGGACGCCGTCGTCGCTGGTCACCGTGTGGGCCTGCTCGGTGAAGTCGCACCGGTCGACGAGTCCGGCGAGCTCCACCGCGCGCTTGAGGTGCATCTCGCCCCACCGGCCCCGGACCTGCGGCTTGCGCAGGGCCGTCGACAGCGTCTGGGTCTCGCGGCGCAGGGTGTCGGTGGTCGACCTCATGTCGAGCACCTGCTGGCTCAGCTGCCCCTGCCAGCTGGCCCGCTGGTGGTCGAGGTCGCGCATCTGGTCGCTGAGCCGGTCGAGGCCCTGCATCAGCTCGGCCCGGTCGACGCCCGCGTCGACCACCGCGCCGACGTACGACGTGCGCGACCGCGCCCACAGCACGCCCAAGGCAACGCCGAGCACGAGGCCCAGCAGCAACATCAGCACCACCGTGATCACCATGCTCATGAGTGTGGCGGTGACCGCCGACAGTGGAGGATCTCAGTCCAGGTCGACGATCACCGGAGCGTGGTCGGAGGCACCCTGGCCGGCGCGCTCGTCGCGGTCGATGAAGGCACCGGTGAGTTGGCAACCGTTTGAGTCGGCGGATCGGTTGCTGGGTCACCGCTGACGGGGCGTCCGCGTAGGCGGCGGTGAGGTGGCAACCGTTTGAGTCGGCGGATCGGTTGCTGAATCACCCGCTGAGGGGTCACATGCGGCAAGTCAATCCAGGTCGACGATCACCGGAGCGTGGTCGGAGGCACCCTGGCCGGCGCGCTCGTCGCGGTCGATGAAGGCACCGGTGACGCGCTTGGCGAGGCCGGGGGAGCCGAGCACGAAGTCGATGCGCATGCCGCGATTGCGTTCGAAGCGCTGACGGTAGTAGTCCCAGTAGGTGTAGACGTCCGGGCCCGGCGCGTGCGGGCGTACGACGTCGTCCCAGCCGTCGTCGAGGAACGCCTGGAAAGCGGCGCGCTCCGGCGGAGTCACGTGGGTGTCCTTGGCGTACGCCGCCATGTCGAAGACGTCGATGTCTTGGGGTGCGATGTTCCAGTCGCCGACCAGCGCGGTGTCGTCGCCGAGCCAGTCGTGGGCCGACTCTCGCAGGCGAGCCAGCCAGTCGAGCTTGTAGACGTAGTGGGGGTCGTCGATCTTGCGGCCGTTGGGCACATAGAGCGACCAGATCCGTACGCCGCCACACGTCGCCCCGATGGCGCGGGACTCGACCCCGGCCGGCTCGCCCCACGACGGCTGCCCGGGGAAGCCGGTGACCACGTCGTCGAGCCCGACCCGGCTGAGGATCGCCACGCCGTTCCACTGGTTGACGCCTGCGACGGCGGCGTCGTAGCCCATGCCCTGCAGCGCCATCAGCGGCAGCTGGTCCTCGCGGGCCTTGGTCTCCTGGAGCGCCAGCACGTCGATGTCGTGGCGCTCGAGCAGCGCCTCGACGCGCGCGATCCGCGAGCGGAGCGAGTTGACGTTCCAGGTGGCGATCCGCATCCGCCCACCCTAGGACCAGGCGCGGACGCCTTAGGCTGGGCGGCATGGACGCCGCAAGCCCGGGTGCCCGGGCGGCTGCGTCGCTCGTGCACGTCTATACCGCGAGTGGGGTCGTGCTGGCCCTGCTGATGGTGCACTGGTCCTACCAGGGGCGGGTCGAGGCGGTGCTCTGGCTCTTCCTCGCGGCGATGGTCATCGACGGCACCGACGGGTTCCTCGCTCGGCGATTCCGCGTCAAGGCCGTGACGCCCAACTTCGACGGCGCCCTGCTCGACAACATCGTCGACTACATCACCTACGCGTTCGCGCCGATGGTGCTGCTCTGGGCCAACGGCTACCTGCCCTCCGGCACGGCCGGCGGGGTCGTCGCGGCCGTTCCGCTGCTCGCCTCCTGCTACCAGTTCTGCCGCATCGACGCCAAGACCGACGACAACTTCTTCCTCGGCTTCCCGAGCTACTGGAACGTCGTCGCGTTCTACGCCGTCGTGCTGTCGTTCGACACGGTGACGACGACCGTGGTCATCGCCGTCCTGACGGTGCTCGTCTTCGTGCCGGTCAAGTACGTCTACCCGTCGCGCACCGAGATGCTGTGGACGCTCAACATGGTGCTGTCGGGACTCTGGCTGGCGGCGTACGCCGCCATCACCGCGCTGCTGCCCGACCCGCCGCTGGCCCTGGTGGTGGTCTCGCTCCTGTATGTCGTCTACTACGTCGCCGTCAGCGTGTGGCTGACGTTGCGCACGGCCGCCGCCGAATCGGCCCCTGGACCCGCCCGCTCATAGACTTCCCGCCCGTGGCTCTCACCATCGGCATCGTCGGTCTCCCCAACGCGGGCAAGTCCACGCTCTTCAACGCCCTGACCAAGAACGACGTGCTCGCGGCGAACTACCCGTTCGCCACGATCGAGCCCAACGTCGGCGTCGTCGGCGTGCCCGACGACCGGCTTGCCAAGCTCGCCGAGGTGTTCGCGTCGGCGCGCATCCTCCCGGCCACGGTCGAGTTCGTCGACATCGCCGGCATCGTCCGGGGCGCCTCCGAGGGCGAGGGCCTGGGCAACAAGTTCCTCTCCCACATCCGCGAGTCCGCCGCGATCTGCCAGGTGACCCGGGTCTTCCGCGACGAGGACGTCACGCACGTCGACGGCGAGGTCAACCCCGAGTCCGACCTCACCACCATCCAGACCGAGCTGATCCTGGCCGACCTGCAGACCATCGAGAAGGCGATCCCGCGGCTGGAGAAGGAAGCCAGGACCAAGAAGGAGCTGGCGGCCGTGCTCGCCGCCACCCGCCAGGCCCAGGAGGCGCTGGAGTCCGGTACGCCGGTCATCTCGCTCATCCGCAGCGGCGCCCTCGACGGCACGCTCGTGCGCGAGCTCTCGCTGCTCACCGCCAAGCCCTACATCTTCGTCTTCAACTGCGACGCCGACGAGCTCGGCGACCACGAGCTGAGGGCCCGGATGCAGGCCCTCGTCTCTCCGCACGAGGCGATCTTCCTCGACGCCAAGTTCGAGGCCGAGCTCGTCGAGCTCGACGACGACGACGAGGCCCGCGAGATGCTGCACGAGATGGGCGTCGACGAACCCGGGCTCGAGACCCTCGCCCGCGTGGGCTTCGACACCCTGGGCCTGCAGACCTACCTCACCGCCGGCCCCAAGGAGACGCGGGCCTGGACGATCCGCAAGGGAGCCACCGCCCCCGAGGCCGCCGGTGTCATCCACACCGACTTCCAGCGCGGCTTCATCAAGGCCGAGATCGTCTCCTTCGACGACCTGATGGCCGCCGGCTCGATGCTCAAGGCCAAGGAGGCCGGCAAGGTGCGCATCGAGGGCAAGGACTACGTGATGGCCGACGGCGACGTCGTGGAGTTCCGCTTCAACGTGTGATCCATGGCGTTTGCCCAGGTCAGAGGCCTACAGACCCCCCAGGAGTCCTCACAGAGTCCTCAGGATTCTCCCCGGAGTCCGCGGTGGAAGCGGTCAGGGCGTCGGCCAACATGCCCGATGCGGCTGCCCGGGTACACGGTCAGCCCGGGCGGGTGGCCCCCCAGATGTGCGGACCGTCCGTCCGGTTCGGGCTGTCGGTCTGGGCTGTCGGTGCCGGGCCACGGGCCGGGCCGTCCGCACCCGCAACACTGGCGGGTGGACTACGGTAAAACGGCGATCCGGCCCGTGTAGTCGATCCGGTTGAGTAGGACGGGCCGGTCGGATGCCGCCACGAACTCGTCGACGGCGCGGCGGGCGCCTTCCCAGTGCCCGTAGTCATCGATGATCAGAACCCCGTTCGGACTGACCCGGTCCACGAGGTGCCCCAGTTCGTGGCGGGTCGACTCGTACCAGTCGGTGTCTAGGCGGAGTAGTGCGATCTGCTGGGGGGCCTGGTCTGGGATGGTTCGCTCCACCGGGCCTTTCACGAAGTGCAGGCGCGTCGAGTCGTAACCGGTTGTGCCTAGGTTCGCCTCCACATCACCCAGTTCCGCGTGCGCCCAGACGAGGCTGGTGTACCTGTCCGCGGCTGCCAGCATGTCGGCGGCTGCTCGACCGTCGAGGTCGCGGTCGATGTCCTGTGGTGCGCTCATGCCTTCGAACGTGTCGAACAGCCACAGGTCGCGCCGGTCGTCGTCGCACTCGATGAGGGTTCGGGCTGCGGCCATCGTGCTTCCACCGCGCCACACTCCACACTCGACGATCGCCCCGGGGATGCGGAACCGGGAGATGTACCGCACCGCCTCAACTAGGGCGAAGATCCGCTCCGTCGACGTCATCGTGTACGGCCGCACAGCCTCGATGGTGGCCTTCGCGGTCGGGTCTAGGTCGGGGAAACCGTCGGGGTCCACCGGCGCAGCCTAGCCACCTGACCACCCGGACTTGAGATCGAGCATCAGCAGGCCCAGGCCGATCAGGGCCAGGCCCCCGGCTTCGGTCCGCAGCCCGTGGACGGCCAGGTCTAACTTCGCGGCCATCAGGTCGGCCTGGACTCTTGCCACCGCGGCTGCCTTGTCGGCGCGCCTGTCAGTAGGGAGAGGTGGCCAGCAGGGTCAGCAGGCGACCGACCTCGGCGGCCACTACTTCGCGCCCCGGCCCGAGATACTTGCGGGGGTCGATCAGCCGCTCGTCGAGCAGGGCCCCACGGACGGCCGCAGCCATCAACGCGTTGAGGTGGGTGGCGATGTTGATCTTGGTCATCCCGAGCGTCCACAGCGGCCCGAAGGCCGTCGTCCGGCACGCCGGACGAGCCGTGCAGGACCAGGGGGACGGACACCGCGGCGGCGATCTCGGCGATCAGGTCGTGGTCGAGCTCGGCGTCGCGGGTGAGCATCGCGTGCGAGGACCCGACCGCCACCGCGAGCGCATCGACCCCGGTCTCCAGGACGTACGTCGCCGCCTCGTCCGGCCGGGTCCGGGCGCCGGGCGCGTGCACGCCGTCCTTGCCGCCAATCTCACCGAGCTCAGCCTCGACCCACACGCCGGCGGCGTGCGCCTCGACCGTCATCTCGCGGGTTGACCGGACGTTGGACGCGTGCGGCTGCGCCGAGGCGTCGTACATCACCGACCCGACCCCGAGCGCCACCGCCTGACGGACCAGCCCCGCGTCGGTGGCATGGTCGAGGTGGACGACCACCTCGGCCGACGACTCCTCGGCGACGGCGAGGCAGGCCAGCGCCAGAGGCACCAATGACCGGTGGTACGCCGCGGTGTTCTCGGACACCTGCATGATCACGGGGCGGTTAGCCGCCTCCGCGCCCGCGACGATCGCCTCGGCGTGCTCGAGCTGGATCACGTTGAAGGCGCCGATCCCGGTCGGGCTGCCGGCATGTCGGGCGCGCCGGGCGAGGTCTGTCATCGCGACGAGAGTCATCGGGTTCCTTCCGTCGTCAGCGGCTGAGCGGCGACGCCGGTCCGGAGCCGGAGATAGAGCGGCACGTCGACGACGCCCGCAACCGGCGCGGCCACGGCGGTGGCGGCCAGCGCCACGGCCTCCTCCGCCACGGCCACCGGGGAGTGGCCCGCGGCCAGCCCCCGCGCAACCGCCGCGGTCGCCGCGTCGCCGGCACCTGTCGCGTTTCCCGTGACGCCGGGGACGGCGGGCACATGCCAGGACCCCTCAGAGGTGGTCAGCACGAGGCCCTCGGCACCCCGGGTCGCGAAGACCATCGACGGGCCGCGCTCGAGCAGGCGGCGTGACGCGTCCGCGACCTCGACGAGACTGCGCGAGGGACCGCAGAGCTCGGCGAGTTCCTCGGCGTTGGGTATCAGCACCACCCCGGGGCCGTCGGCGGCGAGCCCAAGGCGCCTCGCCCGCTACATCGAGCACGCAGGGGAGACCGTGCTCCCTTGCCAGCCGGGCAAGCGCCACCGGGAGCGCTGGGTCCACGCCCGGGGGGAGGCTGCCCGACACGACCAGGCAGTGGGCGTCGACCAATAGCCGGGCGACCTCCGCCTCGAGGGCGGCCGCCGCCGCGACCGGGTCCCGCGGCGCCACCCCCGGCTCCCAGAGCGATGTGGTCGGACCGTGCGAGATGGCGAGGGTGCTGCGTACGCGGGGAAGGGCGGCGACGAACGCCGCGCGGACGCCGATCCGCTCCACGTCCTGGCCGAACCCGGTCGTGGCCAGGCCTGTCGCGATGACCGGCGTCCCGAGCGAGGCGAGGACGGCGGCCACATTGACCCCCTTGCCGCCGGGCCGGCGGCGGACCGTCGACACCCGGTGCACCTCGCCGGGGCTCAGCGAGGCGACCTCGTAGGTCACGTCGTACGCGGGGTTCGGTGTCACGGTGACGATCACGAGACCCACGCCCCACGCAGCGCCGTGCTCATGCCTCCACGGCCCAGCCGTCGAACGCGAGCAGGCCGGCACCCACGACGCCGGCTCGGCGGCCGTGCACGGCGGCGGTGACCGCCGGGGCGGTCACCACGCGGGCGCGCTCCTCGAGCGCAGTGCGGAGGGGATCGAGCAGGAGAGCCCCGGCGTCGCTGAGCCCGCCGCCGATCACTACGCGCTCGGGGCTCACGAGGAGCGACACCGCGGTCAGGGCGTCCGCGAGCGCCTCGACGGCCTCGGTCCAGACGGTGCGCGCCGCCTCGTCGTTGCCGAGCCGGGCGGCCACGGCACCGGCACCGTCGACAGCCCGGTTGGTGAGGGCGGTGTAGCGGCGCACGATGGCCGAGGCCGACGCCACCGCCTCGAGGCAGCCGTCGCCGCCGCAGGCGCAGCGGACCCCAGGGCGTACGGCGAGGTGGCCGATCTCCGCGGTCTCGCCGCGGTGCCCCCGCAGCAGGTGCCCGCCGGAGACGACGGCGGCTGCGATGCCGGTGCCGATGGGCACGAACACGAGGTCTTCGATGCCTTCGTGGGCGGCGGCACGGTGCTCGGCCACGCCCCCGGAGGCGACGTCGTTGCCGATGCGCACCGGCAGCGACCAGGTCGTTTCGAGGTGATCCACGAGCTCGAGGTCGCGCCACCCGATGTTCGCGCTGTACGACGCGATCCCGGCCTCGGCGTCGACGATTCCGGGAACGACCACGCCCGCACCCACCATCGTCCGGGTTCCGGCGCGGTCGAGCAGTTCTCGCCCGAGCGCCGCGATCGCTGCGCGGGCCTCGCGCCCGGGGGGAGTCGGGGCCGAGGCGGCATGTGCCACCGCGCCGCTGCGGTCCACCAGCTCGCCCTTGATGGTGGTTCCGCCGACGTCGAACGCCAGGGCGAGTTCTGAGGTCACGAGTCCAGAATGATCGATCGGGCCAGTCCCCGGGGACGGTCGGGGTCCAGACCCCGGTCGGCGGCCCGCAGCACGCAGAGTCGGTGCACCCTGACCAGCTCAGCAAGACCGTCGATCCCGGAGTCGATGAGGGTGGCCCCGGTCGCGGCCACGTCGGCGGCCAGGCCCGGGATCAGTGGCCCGAACGCCCACACCACCCGGCCGGGCGCCGCGATCGAGATCGGCCCGTGGCGGTACTCGGTCTGGTACCAGGCGTCGGTCCATGACTGCGTGGACTCCTTGAGCTTCAGGGCTGCCTCCTCGGCGACGCCGTAGGTCCAGCCCATCCCGACGAAGCTGACCTGCTCCGCGTCCCGCACCTCGTCGAACCAGCGCTCATCGAGGTCGAGGACCGACTGCGCCTGTTCGGCCACGGGCCCGAGGTCCTCGCCGAGGTGCCAGCGCAGCAGCGCCAGCGCCGTGGTCGCGGTGCGGGACTGCACCACGGACTGCTCGTCGACGAACTCGAGCGAGATCACCACGCCCAGATCGGCGATCGGTGTCTTCGGGTCGGCGGTGATCACCGTGACCGGGACCCGTGCCGCCAGGCCGTCGAGAGCTCGGAGGATCTCGGTGGTGGTGCCGGACCGGCTGATCGCCAGCACCCGGTCGTAGGGGCGACTGAGCATCGGGTCGCCGCCGGGCCAGGCGTCGGTCTCGCCAAGTCCGGCCTTCTCGCGCAGCGCGGCGAAGGCCCGGGCGACGTACAGCGACGATCCACAGCCGATCACCGCCACCCGCTCGCCGGGCTGGGGGAGCGCGGCGGCGTGCTCGCGGGCGAGGTCGCGCGCCGCCAGCCAGTCCGCAGGCTGGGTGGCGAGCTCGGTCGCGAGGTGGCCCGGCGCCGCGATGGTGGTGCGAGGAGCTGTCACTGACCAAGAATGGAGGGTGGTGATTGATTCTGTCAATGTCATTGACTTTCCGATCAAAAACAATCACGGTGAGGGAGTGTCCTCCGTCGCGAGCCCGGGTACGCGCGACCACGCTCACCGTCGTCGGGTCCCTGCTGGGCGAGCCGAACCCGCTGCCCCGGTTCACGCCGCTGCGCGCGCTGCCCACGTCCAGCCCGGAGGACGACGCACCCGCCGCGATGCGGGAACGGATGGAGTACGGACGCCTCACCTCGCCCCTGCCTTGCGCCGTGTACGACGGCTACGACCGCGCCGACCGGCCGGTCGAGCTCCCCGCGATCGAGCTCGACAACGGTGTCCTCCGCGCCGTGGTCCTGCCCACCTTGGGCGGGCGGGTGTGGTCATTGCTCGACCAGCGCCGGGGACGCGAGCTTCTCTTCGTCAACCCCCGCCTGCGGTTCGCGAACTTCGGGCTCACCGACGCCTGGTTCGCCGGCGGCATCGAGTGGAACCTCGGCTCCACCGGCCACACCACGTTGAGCAACCGGCCGATGCACGCGGGCGTCGTACACAGCGCGGACGGCGACGTCCTCCGGTTGTGGGAGTGGGAGCGCACCCGCGACCTGGTGATGCAGGTGGACCTCTGGCTCCCGGCCGGGTCCGACCGGCTGCTGGCCTCGGGGCGCGTCGTGAACCCCGACCCCGAGCCCAAGCCTCTGTACTACTGGACCAACGTCGCGGTTCCGGAGACCGATGACACCCGGGTACTCACGACGGCCGACCACGCCTGGCGCACCCACTACGACGGGACCCTGCGCCGGGTCGCATGGCCACATCCCGACGACGAACTCGTCGACGTGAGCTACCCCGGCCGGGCAGCCCATGCTGCCGACTACTTCTTCGACGTGGCGGGCCGGACCGGTGCGCACCTGGTCGCGGTGGAGCCAGACGGACGTGGCTTCTCGCAGACCAGCACCAGCGAGCTGACCGGCCGCAAGATGTTCCAGTGGGGCCGTGGCCCCGGCGGGCGACGTTGGCAGGAGTGGCTGGGCGGCGGCCGCTACGCCGAGGTCCAGGCCGGGCGCTGCACCACCCAGCTCGAGCACGACCGGATCGACGGCCACCACGCCGTGGCGTGGACCGAGTCCTTCGGTGCCGTCGACCTCGACCCGGACGCGTGCATCGCGGAGCACTCCCGCGCCGCGGCACACGCCCGGGACGCCGTGCTCGCGGCGGCGCCGCCGGAGCTGCTGCGCCGACGTCACAACGGCTGGCTCGCGGAGGTGGCCGATATGCCGGTCGACGAGACGCTGTCCGTGGGCTCCGGGTGGGGCGCGGTCGAGCTGCGACTTCGTGCCGGCCAGGCAAGGATTCCGGCGGGCCTGCACTTCCCGGACGTCGACGACGACAGCCGCACGGCGCGGGCGCTCGTGACGGACGACCGGGCGGCGCTCGACCGCACCGCGGAGGGTCCGTCGATCCCTCCGGTCTCCGACCGCTGGCGTGACTTGCTCGAGGAAGTCGACGGCCACTGGTGGGTCGACTACGCGCGGGCCGTCAACGCCCACCTGCGCGGAGACCCATCGGCAGCAACGCACGCCTACCGAGAGTGTCTCGAGGTTCGAGAGCATCCCGCCGCGCTGCGTGGACTTGCCCTGCTCGAGGCGGACGCCGGACGATACGAAGCCGCAGCCGACCTGCACGCCCGCGCGACCCGGACGGCTCACGGGGCCCGCCCGTTCGTCACCGAGGAGCTGCAGCTGCTGCTGCGCGCCGGACAACCCGCCGCGTGCCTGCGGCTCGTCGGCCAGCAACCGCCCGACGTACGCCGGCACGGGCGGACGCGGCTGCTCGAGGCGCAGGCCCTCCTCGCGGCCGGCTCGCCCACGGAGGCAGCCGCGATCCTCGACGACCTGACGGTCGAGGACCTCGCGGAGGGCGAACGCGTGCTCGGCGACCTCTGGCAGGCGCTGCATCCAGGCACCCCGATCCCGCGGCATCTCGACTTCCGGATGACGGAGACATGAGATGAGTGCCGAGCGTGCAGTGTCCAGGCATACCCGACTCGACACGATCCTGGACATGCTGTCCCAGAAGGGCAACCTCGACGTCGAAGGTCTGGTGGAGGCCCTCGGGGTCTCGGCTGCGACCGTGCGCCGCGACCTCGACTCCCTGGCAGAGCAGCAGCTGCTCACCCGCACCCACGGTGGCGCCGTGCCCACGGCCGCGTCGTACGAGCTGCCCCTGCGCTACAAGGCGAACCGGTTCGTCGACGCCAAGCAGCGGATCGCGCGGACCTGCGCGGCGATCGTGCAGCCCGGGCAGGTCATCGGCCTGAACGGCGGCACCACGACCACCGAGGTGGCTCGCGCACTCGTACGCCGCTCCGACCTAGCCGCACGCGAGGACGGCCCGGCGTTCACGGTGGTCACCAACGCCCTCAACATCGCTACCGAGCTCGCCGTGCGCCGGCACGTCAAGATTGTGGTGGTGGGCGGGGTAGCCCGACCGCAGTCCTACGAGCTGATCGGTCCGCTCGCGGAAAGCGCCCTTCGCCGGGTCAACCTCGACCTGATGTTCCTCGGCGTGGACGCAATCGACGTCGAGCACGGCGCCACCGCAGCGCACGAGGGCGAGGCCAGCGTCAACAGGCAGCTGGCCGCCCGGGCCCGCCGCGTGGCCGTCGTTGCGGACCACTCGAAGGTCGGGCACAGCGCGTTCGCCACCATCTGCCCGATCGGCGACATCGACCTGCTCGTGACCGATGAAGGGCCCTCCTCCGACCTCGCTGCCCACGGCGTCGAGATCTTGCTCGCCGAGCGGTCACCGCAGGTCACCTCTCGGCAACAGATCCGCGCGGACCCTTGACACCAGCGCGCCCGTTTGGTTTGTTCATCCTCTTCGAACTCTCTGAATGGATCTTTCTGAATGGTTGATTCATCCCGCCGGCTGCTGCACGAGGTGACGAGCAGGCTCGACCGCCTCGCGGCGCTCGCAGAGGAGGGCGGGCTCGACGCTCCCGTCGAGATGATCACGCGGGCGCTCGACGCCGGGGGCATCGTCCAGGCGTTCGGCACCGGCCACTCCCAGGCCTTCGCGATGGAGATCGCCGGCCGGGCGGGTGGGCTCATCCCGACCAACAGCATCGCCCTGCGCGACGTCGTGTTCCTCGGTGGCAGGGATGCGTCGATCCTCTCCGAAGCCGCCGCTCTCGAGCGTGACCCGGCGCATCGTGGACGAGCTCTGGGAGACGATCAAGCCGCACCCGGAGGACGTTTTCGTCATCGCCTCCAACTCCGGCGTCAACGGCTCGATCGTGGGCATCGCGCTCGCGGCCAAGGAGCACGGCCACGGTGTCATCGCGGTCACCAGCCTCGAGCACACCGCCAAGGTCACCTCCAAGCACCCGAGCGGAAAGCGCCTGAGCGAGGTCGCCGATGTCGTCATCGACAACCTGGCGCCGTACGGCGACACCACCCTCACCCTCGACGGTGCCGACGGCGGGGACATCGGCGTCGGCGCCGTCTCCTCGATGACGGCGGCCTTCATCGCCCAGCTCCTCACGATCGGCGTCTCGGAGCGCATCGCTGCCGCAGGCGGCGGTTCCGCCGATCTACCTTTCCGCCAACATTCCCGCCGGCGACGACCACAACAACCGGCTCGAGGACCAGTACGGCGACCGGCTCCGACGCGGCGCCTGAGAACCCCACCAAGGAAGGAACCACCAGAGTGAACAACGCGAGGCAAAGCCCGACCAGGACCTTCGACCGACGCACCATGGTGAGGGGCGCGCTCGCTGCGTTCGCCGTCATCCCGCTCAGCAGCGCGCTCGCCGCCTGCGCCGGGAGCGGGAGCGACGACGACAGCAGCAGCACCGAGCCGGTGGCACCAAGAGCGCCGACAACCCCTTCGGCATGGTCGAGGACTCCACCACCGACGCGGTCATCTTCGACGGCGGCTACGGCACCGACTACGTGTCGTTCGCGGCCGCGATCATGCAGGAAGGCTTCCCCGGCTCGTCGGTGAAGGTGTCGGCGACAACCGAGATCGCCCAGGAGCTCCAGCCGCGCTTCGTCGGCGGTGACCCGCCGGACCTGATCGACAACTCCGGTGAGAACGCGATCGGTTTCAGCACGATCCTCGACCAGCTCGAGGACCTCGGTGACGTCCTCGACGCCCCCAACCTCGAGGGGATCACGATCCGCGACACCCTCTTCGGTGGCGTGGAGGCTCCGGGCACCTTCGACGGCAAGCTGGCGGCGGTGAACTACGTGCTGACGGTGTACGCCGTCTGGTACTCCGCGAGCCTGTTCGAGCAGAACGGCTGGACGCCGCCCGAGACCTGGGACGACGCCATCGCGCTCGGCGCCGAGGCCAAGAAGGCCGGCAAGTACCTGTTCCTGTGGGGCAAGGAGGCGGCGACGTACTACCAGACACTGGCGATCGGCTCGGGGATCAAGCAGGGCGGCGACGAGGTGCGCCTCGCCCTCGAGAACCTGGAGCCGGACTGCTGGTCCCTGCCCGCGATGCAGGGCGTCTTCGAGGCGATGGGCGAGATCGTCTCGGCCGGCTACATGAAGCCGGGCGGCTCGGGCACCCAGTTCACGGCCGCCCAGGCCCAGTGGAGCAACAACGAGGACGCGCTGCTCTACCCGTCGGGCTCGTGGATCGAGAACGAGATGAAGGACCAGACCAAGCCCGACTTCCAGATGACCGGGTTCCCGGAGATGATCCTCTCGTCCGACTCGGCCATGCCCTACACCGCGATGCACAGCACCGCCGGCGAGCCGTTCGTGATCCCGTCGCAGGCCAAGAACGTCGCGGGCGGCAAGGAGCTTCTCCGGACGATGTTGTCCAAGGCGGCGGCGACCAACTTCGCCAAGGAGAAGCTCGCGCCGACGATCGTCAAGGACACCGTCCCCGCGGACGGCTTCGGGTCGACCGCACTGGTCTCGCAGAGCAAGATGCTCACCGACGCCGGCACCGACGTGTTCACCTGGGGGTTCGTGGACCTCTACGGCACCAACGTCGACCAGCTCGTCGTCTGGAACAGCTTCCTCGCCGGCGACTCGAGCGTGTCGGAGCTGACCTCGCGGCTGCAGGAGATCACCGACAAGGTTCGGGAGGACGACTCGATCAAGAAGATCGAGGTGACGTGACCGCTTCCACGCTGATCACCACGACGGCCGCCGCGACCGCACCCCCGCGCAGGAGCTCGCGGCGGCCCCTGACGTTCGACCGGGTGAGCTTCTTCCTGGTGTTCCTCGGGCTGCCGCTGGCGATCTTCCTGTTCTTCGTGGTGTGGCCGTTCGCGCAGGCGCTGTGGTACTCGTTGACCGACTGGACGGGCTTCACGCCCGACATGAACTTCGTCGGCCTCGACAACTACCGGAAGCTGCTCCACGACGACATCTTCATGACGGCGGTGCGGAACAACATCCAGCTTGCGATCGTCGTCCCGCTCGTGACCGTGGTGCTGAGCTTCGCGCTCGCCACGATGGTCACCGTCGGCGGCGCTTCACACGGAAACGTCCGCGGGTTGCGCTACTCAAGTTTCTACCGGGTCATCTCCTTCTTCCCGTACACCGTCCCGGCCATCATCATCGGCCTCATCTGGGCGGCGATGTACGACCCGTCGAGCGGGCTGCTCAACGGCCTGCTCACCGGGGTCGGCCTCGACAGGTTCGAGTCCTTCCCCTGGCTCGGCGACACGATGACCGCCATGCCAGCCTCGATGTTCGTGATCATCTGGGGCTTCGTCGGCTTCTACATGGTGCTGTTCGTCGCCGCCATCAAGGGGATCCCGTCGGAGTTCTACGACGCCGCCCGAATGGACGGTGCGGGCAGGTTCCGGATCGCCTGGTCGATCACGATCCCGCTGGTCCGCGACACGATGCAGACGGCGTACATCTACCTGGGAATCCTGGCCCTCGACGCTTTCGTCTACATGGCGGCGCTCAACCCGGGAGGCGGCCCTGACAACTCGACGCTGGTGATGCCGCAACGCCTCCTCGACACGGCGTTCGCCAAGGGCCAGTTCGGCCTGGCCAGCGCGATGGGCGTCGTGATGGCAGTCGCCACCCTCGTCTTCGCTGCGGTCGTCTTCACGGTGAACCGGTTGGTCGGCGGCCGCGAGACGTTCGGGCGCCGATGACCACGAACGCCACGAACACCACGGACGCCACGGACACGATGGCCACCCCGACGAGCCCGGCTCCAGAGCGCGCGCCCGTGGGCGACAAGGTGGTGGCGACGGTCTCCCACGGCGTGCTCGGCCTATGGAGCCTCCTCATCATCGTCCCGCTGCTGTGGACCCTGATGTCGTCGTTCAAGACGAGCAGCGAGATCTTCGCGTCACCGTTCGAGCTGCCCGCCAACTGGAACTTCGACAACTACGTCTCCGCTTGGACGACCCAGGGCATCGGGCGCTACTTCCTCAACACGGTCATCGTCGTCGGCTGCGCACTCGTCCTCGTGATGATCCTCGGGTCGATGTGCGCCTACGTGCTCGCCTGCTTCTCATTCCGCGGTCGCAGGTTCATCTACTACTCGATGCTCGCCGGTCTGACTTTTCCGATCTTCATGGCGATCGTGCCGCTGTTCTTCGTGCTGAAGAACATCGGCCTGCTGAACACGCTTCCCGGCCTGATCATCACCTACGTGGCGTTCGCGCTCCCGTTCACCGTGTTCTTCCTCTATCCGTTCTTCAGGATGCTGCCCATGGAGATCTCTGAGGCTGCAGAGGTCGACGGCGCGGGCGAGTGGCGGAAGTTCTTCCAGGTGATGCTGCCGATGGCCGCGCCTGGCTTGGCATCGGTGGCGATCTTCAACTTCCTCGGCCTGTGGAACCAGTTCCTGCTGCCCGTCGCCCTCAATACCAAGAGGGAGAACTATGTGCTCTCGCAGGGCATGGCGTCGTTCGCGTCGCAGGCGGGCTACAACGTCGACTACGGTCGCCTGTTCGCCGCCGTAGTCATCACCGTCGTGCCGGTGCTGGTCGTCTACGGGATCTTCCAGCGCCAGCTTCAAGGCTCGGTATCCCAGGGAACCTCGAAGTGACGCGCGCTGCCCCGTCGACCACGACGGTCGCGGATCCCACAGACCTGACCGACCTGATCCGCACCGTGGCGCCCAGGCTGACCGGTGCGCTCCGGGAAGTGGCGGACACCGTGCTGGCGGACCCGGACGAGGCGGCCCGGCTTTCCGCAGTCGCGCTGGCGGCTCGTGCCGGCGTGTCGCAGGCATCGGTCACGCGGTTCGCCCAGTCGATCGGGCTCGCCAGCCACGCCGAGCTGCGGCTCGCCCTGGCCGAGCAGAAGGGGCGTGCGACGGCACCGGGCGTCGCGATGGACGTCGGAGTGAAGATCCATCCGGGCGACTCCCTACGACAGGTCGTCAAGGTGGTCGCGAACGCCGACGTACGCGCCATCACCCAGACCGTCAGCCAGCTCGACCTCCATGCCCTCGACCTCGCGAGCCGGGCGATCGCCGCGGCCAAGCGCGTAGACGTGTACGGCATCGGCAGCTCGGCGAGCGTCGCCTACGAGCTGGAGACCCGGCTGTTCCGGGTCGGGGTCCGGGTGCGGGCCTGGACCGAGGTGCACGAGGCCCTGACGTCTGCCGCGCTGCTCACGGCCGACGACGTCGCGATCGCCATCTCCCACTCGGGTGCGACCTCCGAGGTCGTGGAGCCGTTCCGGCTGGCTGCCGATCGCGGCGCCGTGACCGTCGGCCTCACCGGTGACCCTCGCTCGGCCGTCGCCGCGGCCTCCCGCCACATGCTGACGACGGCGGCGCTGGAGACGTCGTACCGAAACGGAAGCCTCGCCGCGCGGCACTCCCAGATGATGATTGCCGACTGCATCTATATCCGTGTCGTCCAGCTCACCCCCGACCGCGCCGCCGACTCGATGGCCCTCACCGAGCACATCTCTCCGTCCCACGCCGTCACCGCGCGCCGCAGCCGAGCCCGCTAGCCGGTCACGGCTTGCGCAGGGCCGCCAGGGACGCGTCGATCCGGGCGAACACGGCTGGGTCGACGACGACTCCACGATGCCGGAGGGCGAGGGTCGCCGCACCCGCGACACCGTCGGCGACCCTGATCACGGGTCCGGCACCGCCCTCGCGGCTGAAGAAGGCCTCCACGGCAAGCGCGATCGTCGGCTGGTGGAGCACGACGCTGCCGCCAAGCACCAGCGGGCCGCCGATCCCGTTGTCGAGCACGGTGCCCAGGGTGCGAGCGAGGGCCTGCGAGGCGCCCTCCACGATGGCGACGGCTGCTGCGTCGTCGCCGACCGCGAACGCGTCCGGCGCGAACCGGGCGAGCTGCACGGGCCGCATGCCGTAGACGATCTCCGTGAGGCGGCTGAGGGAGGAGCGGGGCGACTCGTGGGCGTCGATGCCGAGCCGGGCCAGCACGAGCGGCGTCAGCCCGGTCGACGGACCGCGACCGTCAAGGTCGGCGACCGCAGCGCGCACGACGTGATGGCCGATCCAGAAGCCGGAGCCCTCGTCGCCGAGCAGCCAGCCGCTTCCGTCGGACACGGCATCGACCTCTCCCGCGCGCACCCGGATCGCCGCCGAACCCGTGCCGGCGACCAGCGCGTGCCCGTCCAGGTCACTGGATCCCGCACAGAACATGGCGAGGAGATCGGACTCGACGACGAACGGCGCATCGACGCCGGCGGCCGACAGCCCGGCCGTGATGCCCGGATGCTCCGGCCCGGTGGCCAACCGGACCGACCGCGAACCCGCCATCGCGACCGCCGCACCGGCGATCGAGGCCGGCAGCACGCCGGCCGATTGGGTCGCCTGCCGCACGGCAGCCCCGAGAGCGAGTGCGACGCTCTCCGGCCCCGCGGAGACGGGATTCCCGCTCCCCGCGGTGCCCAGCCCGAGGCAGCGCCCCGTGGAGTCCACCACCACCGCTCGGGTCGACGAGCCCCCGGCGTCGACCGCGACGAGTAGCACCGGTCAGAAGACGTTGTCGTCGGGGTTCACGCGGGAGCAAGCGACGTTCACGGCGGTGAGCCTACGCCCACGTCAGGGCTCGAACGTCCTCCGCCCAGGCCTCAGCCGACGGCGGCCGTGACCTCGTCGATCGTGGTGGTGGGCGGAAGCTCGTCGCCGGTGTCGGAGACGAGCACGAGGCGGTCGCCGTCCACCTCATAGATGCCTGCACCCCCGGGGACGACCCACTCCCCGATGGGTTGCCCTCGCTTCCACTCGAACTCGTCGGCGAACACCAGATAGGTGTGGCCAGACTCCATCGGCGCGTGACGATTGCTGAGGTTGACGGCGTCTCCCTCGGGCAGTCGGAGGAGGGCGGAGTCGGGCAGGTCACCGGCAAGCAACTGCTCCAGCGAGACGTCCGCCGCGAAGGCGGTCAGCCCGGATCCCTCGCCCTCGGTCGCGGAGACCATGTGCACGCGCTCGGCTGTCACGACCGCAACGGCACTGGAGTCGGCCGCGAGGTCTTGCAGCGACGTATACAGGTGGACCCGCAGTTGCTCGCCGCTGCCGGGCGCTGCCTCGTCGCTGCCCGCACCCAGCGGGTCCGACCCGCAGCCGCAGACCATCAGGACGAGCGAGAGCCCGCCCAGGACGCAGCGAACCCGCCCTTCAGACCACCCGTTGCCCATGGCCGCAGAGTACGTCCTGACCGGCGCATCAAGTTGGGTATAGGTTCCGGTCATCGACCGAGCAGTGCGCACCCTCCACTGGACGCTCGCGCTGCTCCTGGGAGCTGCGCTGGGCGCGGTTCCGCTCGGGGTCCCAGCGGCCAACGCCGCGGTCAACCTCGTGCGCACCGACATCCCACTGGCGGCGGCCCCTGAGTCGGTCGCCCTCGGAGACCTCGACGGCCAGAACGGCAAGGACATCGTGGTTGCCATGCCGTCCACCGGCAGCGTCGGGGTGATGCTCAACAACGGCGACGGGACGTTCGCCGCGATGCAGCCGTTCTCGGCCGGGCCGTCGTGCGCTGGTCTCGCGGTGGACATCACGCTCGGCGATGTGACCACGCCAGCGCCGGGCAACCGGCTGCAGCCCGACGGGCACCTCGACGCCTACGTCGCCTGCACGCCGTACGTCGTGCGCCTCACCGGGGACGGCACCGGTGCGCTGGGCAATCCCGAGGCGATCAACCTTGGCCTCCACGCAGTACCTCGGCTCGGACACGTTGGACCTGCTGGCGTTGACGCGCCGCCCGGACGGCAACCCGGTGCCGCTGCTGGTGTTCCAGCATGCGGTCGGCAGCTTCGGCCGCCAGCTGTGCCTCAGCTACGAGCTCGATCCCAGCGAAGACCTCGTCTGCAACCCCACCCCGGTGCAGGGGCCGCTGGCCGTCGGAGATCTCAACGGGAGCAGCCCCGGGGTGCCTCCCGACGAGGTAGTCACCTCGGAGGGCGGGGCGTTAATGGGGATCTTCGGGTTCGCGCCAGCGGTCCCCCCAACCACGCCGATCACCTGGGGCGACAGCCCGCGCACGGTGCCCGGTGACCCCGCGGGCAACCCGGGTCTCGAGTCGGCCGCACTGGGCGACCTCGACAACGACGGCGACCTCGACGTGCTGGCGGGCCAGTTCGTCAACAGCCTGAGCGATCGGGTGGCGTCGATCCACTACTTCCTGTGGGGCCCGACAGGCCTTGACGTGGTCGCTACGCCACTGCCGTCGACGCCGGGCCTCGACGCGGTGGCGATCGCGGACGTGGACGCGGACGGGTTGAACGACGTCGTGGCCGCCGGGGAGTACGGCAGGGGGCTGGTGCACCTCGGCACCGGTGCGGGCGCCTTCGACGGTGGCCAGGATCTGCCCCAGATCGGCTACCAGAACCTGGCGACCGCCACGCGGGTGACGATGGCCGTGGCCGACCTGAGCTGCGACGGCCGGCCCGAGATCGTCATCTCCGACCAGGTCCACTCGGCGGTGATGGTCTATCGCAACAACCCTGCATCGGCCGGCAACTGCGTTGCAACTCCTCCGCCGCCGCCTCCGCCGCCCCCACCTCCGCCGCCCCCACCTCCCCCGCCCCCGCCCCCGCCCCCGCCACCGCTTGCCGACCCACCCACCTGCGATGCCCCTGGCACGACGAAGTTCACGGTCGGGACCCCGGGCGACGACGTACTCGTGGGCGCGGCTGGCAAGGACGTGCTCAACGGGAGGGGCGGCGACGACTGCCTGTTCGGCCGTTCGGGCGACGATCGGCTGACTGGCGGGAGCGGAACCGACCTGCTCGTGGGCTCCTCCGGGGATGACCGGATGAAGGGCGATGCCGGCCAGGACAAGATCAACGGCGGGAACGGCAACGACGACATCACGCCGGGCGCGGGCAAGGACAAGGTCTCTGCCAACGGCGGCGACGACACGATCTTCGCTCGTGACGGCTCCCGCGACACCATCGACTGCGGCGCTGGCAACCACGACAAGGTCACGGCTGACAAGAACGACCAGGTCAAGAGCTGCGAGTTCGTGAAAGTTCACTGAACCGAGGCCCTACCAGGCAGCGCGGGACCTTTGTCCCGTCAACCTGGGGGGCGCTGGGCCCTGTCTGAAGGTGTCGTCCGCGAACGAGACTGGTGGGGAGGTCGGCATCCCCCTGTTTCACCCGCTGACCTCCTGTCGGGTCCCCGCTGTAAGCCCCCCTCACGGCGGGGTCACCTGGCATTACTTTCCCGCAGTGTGACCGGACCCCTCCCGGGCCGGTCCGGGTCACCTGCGGGACAATTGCATTCATGGAGTACACACGGCTGGGCCGCTCGGGCCTACAGGTCAGCCGGATCGCGCTCGGCTGCATGAGTTTCGGCGGGAGCGCGGACGGATCGCGAGGATGGTCGCTGGATGACGCGGAGGCCGAGCCGGTCTTCCGTCAGGCGGTGGATCTCGGCATCACCTTCTGGGACACCGCCAACGTCTACAGCAGCGGGACTTCCGAGGAGATCACCGGTCGGGCGATCAAGAAGTACACGCGTCGCGAGGACATCGTGCTGGCGACCAAGGTGTTCTTCCCGATGGGCGAGGGCCCAGGCGGTCGAGGCCTTTCGCGCCGGGCGATCATGGAGCAGGTCGACGCGTCGCTGACCCGCCTGGACACCGACTACGTCGACCTCTATCAGATCCACCGGTTCGATCCAGAGACTCCGGTCGAGGAGACGATGGAGGCCCTGCACGATGTGGTGAAGGCCGGCAAGGCCCGCTACCTCGGCGCTTCATCGATGTGGGCCTGGCAGTTCGCCAAGATGCAGCACGCCGCGGACGTGCACGGCTGGACCCGTTTCGTCTCGATGCAGAACCAGTACAGCCTCCTGCAGCGCGAGGAGGAGCGGGAGATGTTCGGTCTGCTGGCCGACCAGGGTGTCGGCAGCATCCCGTGGAGCCCGCTCGCCAAAGGCCGGTTGGCCAGGCCGTGGGGAGAGGACACCCGGCGCTCCGAGAACGACCCGATGGGGCAGCGGTACGTCGACGACACGAACCCGCCGATCGTGGCGGCGGTCCAACAGGTGGCCGAGGCGCGGGGCGTCCCGATGGCCCAGGTCGCGCTGGCCTGGGTGCTGAGGAACCCGGTCGTCGTGGCTCCCATCGTCGGCCCGACAAAGCCCCACCACCTCGACGACGCGGCCGCAGCCGTCGACCTCGAACTGACCGACGACGAGGTCGACGCCCTCGAGGCGGCGTACACGGTCCGGTTGCCCTCCGGTTTCAGCTGATCTCCGGCCCGTTGCTGCACTAGCGATGAGAACAGCAGGTCTCGATGGTCTTCAACCACACGGTTGAATAAAACATCGAGAACGAGGAGCTGAGATGAACACGGTAGTGATGCACAACGTGGTGTCGGTGGACGGCTACATCGCCGACGAGCACGACGACCCCGGTCCGCTGTTCGAGTGGTACTTCAACGGTGACCACTCGCTCACCGCCCAGGAGATGGCCGACCCCGAGCCAGGAGGCATGGGGGTCTCGAAGGTCTCATACGACTACGTGCGGCCGACCTGGGACGCCATCGGGGCGATGGTGATCGGTCGCCATTTGTTCGACATCACCAACGGCTGGGAGGGCAAGCCACCCACGGGCGAGCACGTCGTCGTGGTGTCGCACCGCAGCAAGCCGGACGGGTGGCACCCGGAGGCGTCGTACCACTTCGTCGACGACGTCGAGCAGGCGATCGCGAAGGCCAAGGAGCTCGCGGGCGACGACGGCACGGTTGCGGTGGCCGCCGGCAACGTCGGCGGCCAGGCGCTGGCATTGGGGCTGGTCGACGAGGTCGCGATGGACGTGGTGCCGGTGGTGTTCGGGTCCGGCAAGAAGTATTTCGGGCCGGTCGACGGTCAGCACCTGCTGGAGGATCCGGACGTGGTCATCCAGGGCGATCGGGTGCTGCACCTGCGCTTCCGGGTGCGCCGCTGAAAGACCCTGCTGGGGCGCTGGAACGGCGTACGGAAGTGACCGCTGAACGGCTAAAAAGTAGTTTTTCTACTCGATGTTGCGAAATGTTCGAATTCGCCTCCATCGGGGTCGCCCAGGTGCTTAGGGTGGGGCATCTCTTCGACCCGGTCCTGCGACCCGTCTCGGTCGGGCGTCGCGGGGGGGCACATGAGGGGATGCATCGCCGTGGCGTCGAAGGTCGTGAACTCGGGAAGTCTCAACCGTCGAGCCTGGTCGCTGATCGCGACCGCCGCGGTGGTGATGATCACGTTGCCCTTCGCCCCAACGAGGGCCGACGCCGCTGCTCCCGCGGCGGCGGTGGCCAACAAGGCCGGCTGCACGATCGTGGGCACCGCCGGGCCCGACGTGCTCGAGGGCACATCCGGTGATGACGTGCTGTGTGGTCGTGGTGGTGATGACCGGGTGGTCGGCCGTGGTGGTGACGATGAGCTGCGTGGCGGCCAGGGTGACGACGACCTGTCCGGTGGTCCGGGCGATGACCTGGCGCGCGGTGAGCAGGGCAAGGACGTCGTCAAGGGCGGTAACGGCGACGACTATCTGCGGGGCGGCAAGGGCAACGACCAGATGGACAGCCGGGATACGTCCGCGTTCGGTGACATCGTGAGGTGTGGCCCGGGGTCGGGCGACCGGGCGTTCGCCGACATGGGCGATGACGTGGTGTCCGGGTGTGAGGTGGTCAACCAGAACGACCCGCCCACCAACATCAAGGTGCAGCCGGCCGCGGTGGCGGAGAACTCTCCGGCGGGCACGCTGGTCGGCACGTTGACGGCGACCGATCCCGACCCGGGCGACAAGCACAAGTTTGCGCTGGTCTCGGGTGCGGGCGCCGCGAACAACGGCTCGTTCACCATCGACGGCAAGCGGCTGCTGACGGCGGCTTCGTTTGACTTCGAGGCGGATCCGACGTTGTCGATCCGGGTCCGCGCCAAGGACCTGGAGGGCGCGACGTACGCGAAGAGCCTGACGATCACGGTCACCGATGTCGGGGAGAACGTCGCCCCGGTGGCCGTCGACGATACCAAGACCACCTCCGAGGACACCACCTTGGACCTGCCGGTCTCCGGCGCGGGCAGCCCGGCGGCCAACGACACCGACGCCAACGGTGACCCGCTGACGGTGACCGCCGTCTCTGGTGCGGTCGGCGGGACGGCGACCATCACCGCCGGCACGGTCCGGTTCAACCCGACCGCCAACCTGTGCGGTCCTGGGGCTGGTCGGTTCGACTACACCGTGGCCGACAGTCAGGGCAGCACCGACAGTGGCAGGGTCACGGTCGACATCACCTGCGTGCCCGACAACCCCGTCGCCCACGACGACACGAAGACCGTCTCCGAGGACTCCGCGCCGACCGCGGTCGCGGTGTTGGCCAACGACAGCGATCCCGACGGCGACCCCCTGGTCATCGACTCGGTGACCCAGCCGGCCGACGGCACGGTGCTGGTCACCGGCCCGGGTACCGGCCTGACCTACGAGCCCGCCTCGGACTACTGCAACACCCCGCCCGCCACGACCCTCGACACCTTCACCTACACCCTGACCCCCGGAGGTGCCACCGCGACGGTCTCGGTGACGGTGACCTGCGTCGACGACGCACCCGTCGCGGTCGACGACTCGACGACGGTGACCGAGGACGACCCAGGCACCGCGGTCGACGTGCTGGCCAACGACACCGACTTCGACGGCGGCCCGAAGACGGTCGAGTCGGTCACCCAGCCCGACAACGGTGCAGTGCTGATCGCGACCGGCGGGCTCGGCGTGACGTATGAGCCGAACCCGAACTACTGCAACTCCGGCAGCGCTCCCGACGACACGTTCACCTACACGCTCAATGGCGGCGACTCGGCCACGGTGTCCGTGACGGTGACCTGTGTCGACGACGACCCGGTTGCGGTCGACGACACCGACACCGTCGCCGAGGACAGCTCGGCGACCACGATCGACGTGCTGGGCAACGACACCGACGTCGACGGCGGCCCGATGGCGATCGACTCGGTGACCCAGCCGACCAACGGCACGGTGGTGATCACCAACGCCGGTGCCGACCTGACCTACACACCCGAACGCCAACTACTGCAACTCCGGCGCCGGCCCCGCCGACACCTTCACCTACACCCTGACTCCCGGCGGCGACACCGCCACGGTGAGCGTCACGGTGACCTGTGCCGACGACGACCCGGTCGCGGTCGACGACTCCGCGACAGTCTCCGAGGACCCTGGGGCGACCGCGGTGCCAGTGTTCGCCAACGACACCGACATCGACGGCGGCCCGATGTCCATCGACTCGATCACCGAGCCGGCCAACGGCGACGTGGAGATCACCGGCGGCGGCACCGGCCTGACCTACAAGCCCGAACCCGAACTACTGCAACAACCCGCCCGGCACCACTCCCGACACCTTCACCTACACCCTCAACGGCGGCGACACCGCGACCGTGAGCATGACGGTCACCTGTGTCGACGACGGCCCGGTCGCGGTCAACGACTCCGACTCCGTCCTGTTGAACGCGGCGGCGACCACGATCGACGTGCTCGCCAACGACACCGACGTCGACGGCGGCCCGATGACGATCGACGTCGGTCACCCAGCCGGACAACGGCACGGTGGTCGATCACCGGCGGCGGCGCCGGTCTGACGTATGCCGCCGAACGCCGCCTACTGCGACGACGACACCCCCGACACCTTCACCTACACCCTCAACGGCGGATCCACCGCCACGGTCTCGGTCACCGTCGTGTGTGACGTCCCGCCGGTCGCGGTCGACGACAGCGCGACCGTGGCCGAGGACGACCGCGGCGACCGCGATCGACGTGCTGGCCAACGACACCGACCCCGACGGCCGGCCCCAAGGTCGATCGCCTCGGCTACCGAGCCGGCCAACGGCGACCGTGGTGATCACCGGCGGCGGTGCACGCACCGGGCTGACCTACGCAGCCGGACGCCGAACTACTGCAACAACCCGCCCGGCAGCAGTCCCGACACCTTCGACCTACACGCTCAACGGTGGCGACACCGCGACCGTCGTCGGTCACCGTCGACCTGCGTCGACGACGACCCCGTCGCGGTCGACGACTCTGCCGACCGTGAATCGAGGACGACCCCGCCGCCGCGGTCCAGGTGCTGGCCAACGACACCGACGTCGACGGCGGCCCGATCTCCATCGCGTCGGTGACCCAGCCGGCCAACGGCACGGTGGTCATCACCGGTGGTGGCACCGGGCTGACGTATGAGCCGGGCGCGAACTACTGCAACAACCCGCCCGGCACCACGCCCGACACGTTCACCTACGACCTCGCGCCCGGCGGCTCCACCGCGACCGTGTCGATGACGGTGACGTGCGTGGCCGACGCGCCGACGCTCGTCAACTCGGCCGGCCCGACGACGTACCTGGAGAACAACGCGGCCAAGGTCGTGGACGCCGGCGTCAACATCACCAACCCCGACGGGCTGACGATCACCGCCGGCTCGGTCAGCATCACCGGCAGCTTCCAGGCAGGTCAGGACGTCCTCGACTGGACCGACAACGACCTGGGCGACACCATCACCGAGGGGGCCTCCACCAACCAGACGGTGCTGCTGACGGGCAACGGCACGGCCGCGGAGTACGAAGCCGCTCTGGCTGCGGTGACCTACGTCAACTCCAGCGACGACCCGTCCACCACGACGCGGACGGTGACGTTCTCGGTCACCACCAGCGCGGGCTCACCCAGCGACACCATCGACATCCAGGTCACCGCTGTCGACGACGCCCCGGTCGCGGTCAACGACGCCGCGACCGTGCTCGAGGACGCCGCGGCCACCGCGGTTGCGGTGCTGACCAACGACACCGACGTCGACGCCGGCCCCAAGTCCATCGGCTCGACCACCCAGCCGGCCAACGGCACCGTCGTCATCACCGGCGGTGGGACGGGCCTGACCTACAAGCCCAACGCCGACTACTGCAACGACCCGCCCGGCACGACTCCGGACACGTTCACCTACACCCTCAACGGCGGGTCTTCCGCCACCGTGCAGATGACGGTGACCTGCGTCAACGACGCGCCGGTCGCCGACGACGAGACCTTCAACTCGACCGACAGCGCGGTGGGCAACACCACCCTGGTGGGCAACGACCCGACCGACGGTGCTCCGGCGACACCGGACCCGACGGACACGGCCCCGGTCACCGACCGGCCGCACAAGACCATCACCGCGGACATCCTGGCCGGTGACACCGACCTCGAGTCGGCGGCCGCGAGCCTCACGGTGACTCCGGGCACCTTCGCGACCAACGACGGGGGGACCGTCACCGTCCAGGCCGACGGCGACTTCGTCTTCGAGCCGGCCGCGGGCACCAGCTGCACCGACACCAGCGACTTCTTCGACTACACCCTCAACGACAACGACAGCGGCGGCAACCAGACCGACACCGGACGCGTCAACATCGCGATCACCGGCTGCGTCTGGTACGTCAACAACGGTGACGCGCAGGGCAACAACGGCACCTCCGAGAAGCCGTTCGACACCCTGGCCCAGGCCGAGACAGCGTCCTCGGCCAACCACTCGGTCTTCGTCTACGACGGCGACGACACCACGACCGGCTACACCACCGGCTTCAACCTGAAGGCCGGCCAGAAGCTGATCGGTGAGGCGGCAGCTCTCACGGTCGGCAGTGACACGCTGCACAGCGTCGACGCGGCCAACAAGCCGACGATCACCGACAACAACGCGGACGTCGTGGACCTCGACGACGGCACCGAGGTGCGGGGACTCCGGATCGACCCCCAGGGCACCGGGGGCGGCATCGCGGGCTCGACCGGCGACACCGGCGGCGGCACCATCGACGACGTCGACATCGTCGACACCGGCACCGCCGGCACCCAGCCCGGCCCTCGAGCTCGACGCCACGACGGGCACGTTCAACGTCTCCAACCTGACGGTCAACAACTCCGCGGCCACCAGCCCGCCGGCCACGGCCATCGGGGTGCGGCTGTTCAACGCCGGCACGGTGAACTTCGCGGCGGCCGGGACGATCTCGATCACCACCGCCGGCGCCAAGGGCCTCGATGCCACCGGCACCAACATGGGCGCCGGCAGCGTCTTCGACGACATCACCGTCACCGGTTCCGGGACCGGTGGCGTCAGCCTGGTCACCACGACCGGCACCACCACGCTCGGCAACGGCGCGGGCACCGACCTCGACCTGACCACCACGTCCGGGGCGACCGCTGCGCTCAACATCTCCAACGGCGGCACCGTCAGCGTGCCCGCTGGCGGCACCGCCAACCTGAGCGCCACCGGCGGTCCGGCGGCCGACATCACCGGCACCAGCGGTGCGACGTTCGACCTCGACGGCGTCTCCTCGACCAACAGCGCCAACGACGGCGTCAACCTCTCGGGCCTCGGCACCGGCACCTTCACGGCCACCGAGCGGGTCGATCGGTGGCGCTGCCGGGATCGCGTTCGACCTCGACGGCGGCTCGGGCACGGTCACCTATCCCGGGACGCTCAACAACGGCACCGGGAGCACGGCGGACATCACCAACCGCAGCGGCGGGGCGGTCACGCTTCGGCGGCAACATCAACGACACCAACGACGCCGGCGGCGGGATCACGCTCTCGGGCAACACCGGCGGCTCGACGACGTTCAGCGGCGCCACCAAGACGATCAACACCGGAGCCAGCGACGCCGTCGCCATGACCACCAGCGACGGCCACACGCTCAACTTCAGCGGCGGCGGGCTGGACCTCGACGCCACCTCCGGTCGTGGCCTGCGCGCCGACACCAGCGGGACCATCACCGTCACGGGCTCCGGCAACACCATCGACACCACCAGCGGCATCGCCCTCGACGTCACGCAACACCGACATCGGCAACAACGACGTGACGTTCCAGCGCGTGGCCTCCAACGGCGCCACCAGCGGCATCGTGCTCAACACCACCGGCAACGCGAACGGCGCGCTGGTCGTGACCGGCAACGGCGGCACCTGCTCCTCCGCGGCCAACTGCACCGGGGGCGCCATCCAGGCCTCCACCGGACCGGGGATGAACCTCACGAGCGTGCCGGGTGGCGCCAGCCTGACCCGGGTCGCCGTCACCGCCGGCGGGGACGACGGCATCCGCGCCACGACGGTCAACGACATCGACCTGGCCGACAGCGTGGTGCTCAACAACGGCAACAGCCACACCGGTGGCCTGGAGGAGCGCGGTCTCGACTACCTCAACGTCACCGGTACGCCGGACATCCTGCGGACCACGGTGTCGGGGTCCGACGACTCCAACGCCAACATCCGCAACACGGTGGCCGGCACGACCACCCTCGGGGTCAACAACTCGACGTTCTCGGACTCGAAGTTCAACGCCGGCCTGCGGCTGCGGGGCGAGGGTCCCTCGGTCATGAACGCGACCGTCCAGAACAGCACGTTCTCGCTGAACGCCGACCCCGGGTTCTCGATGCAGACCGACGCGGCGAACACCGCACAGCAGACGTCTCCTGCTCACCGCCAACAGCTTCTCGGGCGGCAGCTCCAACGCCGTCTCCGGCCGGCCGCAGATCTCGATCAACTCCGACAGCGGTGCCGCGGTGAAGGCCACGATCAGCAACAACCAGGTCAAGTCGGCCGCCGGCGCCGAGATCATCGTCAACTCCCTGGCCGGCCAGACCGCCGCGCGGCAGCCTCGACGCCAAGGTGATCGGCAACACGATCAACGACGCCCAGCCCGGCGCGCTCGACGCGCTCGGCCGACGGCGGCAGCAGCATCTGGGGCTGGGCGCACGGCGACGGCGCCACCCGCATCGAGGTGCGCAACAACGTCGTGGCCAACTACGGCGGCCGCGCGATGGAGCTGTCGCACAACGACGGCAACGGCACCGCCGACTTCACGGTCACCGGCAACACGTTCAGCACCCCCGACGTCACGCCGAACACCTTCGAGGGGATGTACATCCTCTCCGGCGGGGCCGGCGGCGACACCAGCAACGTCTGCGTGGACCTGGAGAACAACGACTTCGACGGCATCGGTCGCCAGGGCGTCTCCGACCTCGCGATCGACCGGTTCACCGGCACGTTCCTGCGATTCGCGGACTTCAACGACACCTCGGTGGCCAACCTGCAGACCAACCTCCGAGGCAAGAACCCGGCGAGTGCTGGCCTGACGGTCGAGTCGTTCAGCAACGGCCCGACGGCAACGGCCGCAACGGCGTGCACCCTGACGATCGGGACCCCGTGATGAGCAACATGGACAGGAGGAGGCCGTCGTGTCTGGTGACGATCAGTTCCTCTGCGAGATCCGGACTGATGAGCTTCAACTTCGCGCCGCAGGGGCTGGGCGATGTGCAACGGGCAGCTGCTCCCGATCAACCAGAACCAGGCGCTGTTCTCCCTGCTCGGCACGACGTTCGGCGGCAACGGTCAGACGCAACTTCGCGCTGCCGGACCTCCGGGGCCGGGTGCCGATCCACGTGGGCTCCGGTCACCCGCTCGGCCAGCGTGGCGGCGAGCAGGCGCACACGCTGACGCTCGCCGAGCTGCCGACGCACGTGCACCTGATGAACGGCTCCGCGACCAACGCCGACGTCGTCTCGCCGTCAGGCAACGTCGTCGCCCAGTCCAGCCAGCTCTACGGTCCTCCCGCGCCAGCTGACCGCCCTCGACCCTTCGTCCAACGGCAGCGTCGGCGGGTCGCAGGCGCACCTGAACATGCAGCCGTTCCTGACCCTGACCTTCTGCATCGCCCTCGAGCGGCATCTTCCCGAGCCCGAACTGAGGAGCGCGCGATGGCACAGCCCTACGTGGGAGAGATCAGGATGTTCGCGGGCAACTTCGCGCCCGCCGGGTGGGCAGTTCTGCCAAGGGCAGCCGCTGCCGATCTCCGAGAACGAGGTCCTCTTCCAGCTGATCGGCACGACCTACGGCGGCGACGGCGAGACCACGTTCAACCTGCCCGACCTGCGCGGCCGGCTGCCGCTTCACCAGGGCAACGGCTTCATCCTGGCCGAGACGGGTGGTGCCGAGGAGGTGACGCTGACCGTCAACCAGATCCCCGCGCACGCCCATCCGCTGCTCGCCACGACCGCGGTCGGTACGGCCGCGAGTCCGCAGGGCAGCGTGCTCGCCGCCAGCGGGTCGTCGAACGTCTACCGGCAGGGTCCGGCGCCGGGGGCTGTGTTGTTGTCGAACCAGACGGTCGCGCCGGTCGGTGGCTCGCAACCGCACACCAACTTCCAGCCCTACCTGTGCATCGACTTCATCATCTCGCTCTTCGGCATCTTCCCCTCCTCCGAACTAGGACTGACATGCGACCCCTTCGTTGCCGAGATCCGCATCTTCCCGTTCAACTTCGCGCCCAAGGGCTGGGCGTGGTGCGACGGGCAGCTGCTGCCGCTCTCGCAGAACACCGCGCTGTTCTCTCTCCTCGGCACGACCTACGGCGGCGACGGCAAGTCGACGTTCGCGCTGCCCGACCTCGAGGGGCGGGCGCCGATGCATCCCGGTCAGGGTCCCGGTCTGTCCCTTCATGATCTCGGCGAGCCGGGAGGATCCGAGACGGTGACGCTGCTGCAGAGCGAGATCCCGTCGCACAACCACACCGTGAGCGCCACCAACGGCCCCGCAAACCTCCAGGCACCGGCGTCGGACCGCATCCTCGGCCGCGCCAACAACAACGTCTACCTCGACAACGAGGCCAACCTGGCTGCGATGGCGCCCGAGGCGCTCGCGCCGGCAGGCGGCGACCAGCCGCACAACAACATGCAGCCCTACCTGACTCTCTACTTCAACATCGCCCTCCAGGGCGTCTTCCCGCCGAGGCCCTGACCGCCATGACGCCCACCTCCGCCACCGCGACCAGCGACGTCACGCTGCGCCCGGCCACCGACGCCGACCGCGAGTTCCTGGTCGACGTCTACGGCTCCACACGCGACGAGGAGCTGTCCCAGGTCGAGTGGGCGCCCGGACACCGTGAGGCCTTCGTGCGCATGCAGTTCGACGCGCAGGACGCGGACTACCGCAAGCACAACCCCGACGGCGCGTTCGACGTGATCGAGGTCGGCTGGGCGGCCGGCCGGCCGGTTGTACGTCGACCGCCGGCCCGGAGACATCAGGATCGTCGACATCGCACTGCTTCCCGAGTTCCGGGGCGAGGGCGTCGGCGGACGGCTCCTCGCCCAGCTGATGGACGAGGCCGCGGCCTCGGGCCGCAAGCTCAGCATCCACGTGGAGATCCACAACCGGGCCGCCGAGCTCTACGACAGGCTGGGCTTCGCCGTCGTCGCCGAGCACGGGATCTATCGACGGATGGAGTGGGTCGCACCGTGAGGCGCTCAGGCGAAGACGGCCTCGTAGCGCATTCCCTCGGCGTCGGGGCCGAGTGGGACCAGGAAGATGTCGAGCTCGCCGAGGGCTGCGTGGGTCATCGCATAGATGCGCTGCGGCAGGGCCTGCGTGGCCGGCCCCCGGAACACCAACGAGAACTGCATGCGTTCTTGGCCGTCAGGTCCCCGGCCGCCAGACACGCTGCTCCCCGTCGCCTCGATCAGCACCATCGGGACGGATGGGCCTTCACCCACCGAGACGTCGAACTGCTCCGACACACGGCCGGAGAAGTCGTCGTACGTGAGCCACTCGATTCTCGCCACCGGCCGACCCTATCCCCGCTACCTTCTCAACCAAGGAGGAACCCATGACAGAGACTTCGCGCCGCGCCCTGCTGCGTGCGAGCGCCGTCGGTCTCGTCGCGGCGCCCTTCGCCTCGATCGCGACGGCCGTCGCAGCCCCCACCCCGACCCTCTACTCGCGCGCCCGCTTCATGCGGCAGCGAAACCGCGGTTTCAGGCTCGTGACCCGCACGGGTCGCTGGCGGATGACCCTGACCCAGGTCGAGGACCTCCACGGAGCAGCCCGGCGTGACAATCACCGCTTCGCCCTCACGTTTCGGTGCGCGACCGCAGGCCCGCCTCAGGGCACCTACACCTTCCGGCGCCCGGGGTTCACCCCGACGACGCTGTTCGTGGTGCCAAGCGATGCGAGCCGACGGACCTACCAGGCGATCATCAACCGCTTGTGACCCTGAGCCGGGCTACTTGATCTTGACCTTGCACAGCACGATGACATCGAGCGGGTCCTTCTTGCCGATATAGGTCAGCAGGCCGGGCGCCTGACCTCTGTTGATCATCGAGCAGTAGAACCGGTCGGCGACGCCGTCGTCCTTGGCGATGATGTGGTTGAAGCCCTGCTCCCCATAGATGATGTCGGCCCCAGTGCCGGGATAGATGGTGTCGTTGCCCTCGTCGCCGGTGACCCCGTCGTCACCGGACCCGGCGAAGATCAGGTCGTGGCCGGCGTCGCCGTCGAGCTCGTCGACGCCCGACCCGCCATAGACGCGGTCGTTGCCGCCGCCGCCTTGGGGATGGTCGTTCCCGGCACCGCCGGAGACCACGTCCTTGCCGTCATTGCCGTGCAGCCAGTCGTCGCCGTCTTGACCGAAGGCGACGTCGCTGCCGCCGCCGAGGCGGACGTAGTCGTTGCCGGCCAGGGCCTTCACCCGCTCGCTGTGACGCTTGCCGATGATGGTGTCGGCGCCGGGAGTGCCGTGGACCGTGCGGTACACGGTCTTGTCAGATGTCGTCGCTCCGGAGACCGCAGGAAGCGCAACAACCAACAATCCGGTTGCGCACGCAGCGAAAAACCGGGCCCTTGGGGGGAGAGAACCCATTCTCCAAGGTAACCCGGAAAGGCTCGTTCGTCACCGGGACCAACGTCCCTAACCCCCAGGGATGGTCAGCACTCGCCTGGGGTTGACAAGTCGTACGACGACCGCACGGGCCCCACATCCCGAGCGGTCGTCGTGTGACCTCAGGCGCCCGGCCAGTCCAAGAAGGTGACCCGTCCTCCGACGATGTCGGCGGTCAGCAGCACCTCGTCCGCGCCCTTGTCGAAGAGCTCGTAGCTGCCCTCGACCAGCTCGGGGAAGACCAACGACGGCACCGCGCCGTCAGCGGTCGGCCGGTTGACGACCGCCACGTGCGGGCGGTGCCCGTGCGGTTGGCCGTGCTCATGGCCGTGCTCGTGCTGATGACCATGGGCCGGACGTCCTTCGCCCTCTCGGGCAATCTCGATCTCGACGCCCGCCATCGACGGCGGCATGGTGACCACCAGGGCCCCGATGTCGCCGCCGATGTCGAGCATCACCGAGCCCTGACCGGCGTGCGGGTTCTCCACGGATGTTGGGGCGGTCACGACGCGTCGGTGGTGCCGGGCACCGTCTGGTAGCCGCCGCCGGGCAGACCCAGGAACGGGAACGTGTCGGTGACAGCCGCATTGGTGTTGGTGGTCCCGTCCGCGACGGCGCTGGCGGCGCCGTCGGGCGTGAAGCTCGGGTCCACGAGCGGGAGCGTCAGGCCGGCCACGGCCCGGAGGGCCACCGTCACGACGTCGTCGAGGACCCGCCGACCGTTGGGCCACCCGGCCGCGTCACCCGCGACCAGACCCAGGTCGTTCGGTTTCGCGGTCGGCGGGATCGCCACGTTGAGCCGCAGCATGTCCGCCTCGACGGCACCCGTGTAGTTCTGGAAGCCGGGCACGACGCCCTTCGGGATGCCGGTCAGCAGCACCGCGTTGAGGTCCGCGCGGGGCTTGCTGTACTTCGCGAGGTTCGGGAACGCGCCGGGGTAGAGCACGGGCAGCAGCCCGGCCAGCTCCGGCTTGTTGACGTACTTCGCGTAGCGCTTGTCGTCCCACGGCGGGCGGGCGTTCCACTCGTCCTTCTCGGCCATCGGCACGATGACCTCGTTGAACAGCGGGTTGGCCAGCCGGGCGACCTGCTCCCACGGACCGTGGCCGACGTACTTGCCCTTGGCCTTGTCGAACATCCGCGACTTGCGCCGGCTGGCGGTGGCCCAGACGCCGATGACCGCCTTGGGGCTCATCGCGTTCGGCTTGCTGCCATCGCGAGTCAGCTTCGAGATCGGGACCTCCAGCGCGATGGTGTGCACGTTGAAGCCCTGCACCGAGTTCACCCCGTCGGCGCCCGGCATCGAGATCAGGTGCGCCTCGTTGAGCGGCCGGAGCGCCCCCAGGTCGAAGATGCTGCCGAGGTCGACGTGGAACGCGTCGGCGCGCTGGCCGCAGAAGACCCGGGTCCCCTGCTTGATGTCGTGGATGGCCTGCGAGGAGAGCTTGGAGTAGTTGGGCGTGCTGCGCGGCCCGACGTTCACCGGAGGGACTCGCAGACCCTTGCCGAGCACGGTCTCCTTGTTCTTCTTCTCGCCCTTCCACTCGACACGAGTGACGGTGTAGAACTGCGGCCGGTTCCAGTTCTTGTCGCCGATCGAGCTGATCGGACCGGTGTTGTAGAGGAAGGTCTTGTCGTTGAGCACCTTCGTCGAGAACTTGAACTGGAACGTCAGGTCGCGGGTGGCGTCCCCTCGGTTGTTGACGTGGATCTCGTAGAGCACGTCGTCGCCGAACTCGTAGAAGTTCGGCCCGCCGTCGGGCGTCTGCATCGGGATGAAGTTGGCGATCAGCGTGACGTGGTCCGGGCGCTTCGGGCTGACGAACGCGTAGACGTCCGTGCTGTCGGCGACAGGATCCTTGCTGATCTCGGGTGCTTCGCGGTGTGACGACATGTCAGCGACCTCCTGCCGCGTTGAGGATGCGGTTGACCAGGTCGCGGTCGTGCACGACGACCTCGCGCTCACCGACCATCAGGTGGATCCGGTCACTGAAGTGGTGCTCGATGTACGCCACGACGGGCTGTCGGGCGCTCTCGCCCTGGCTGGTTGCGGCGGCGGCCGGGGCCGCCGACGCCGAGTGGGCCGTTAAGCCGACCGTGCCTGCCGCTCCGATCCCTGCCGCAGCGAGAAACTTCCTTCTGCTGGTGTCACTCATCTGGTCCTCCACATCGGAACGCGTGACTCGTCAGTGGGCCACGCCACAGGGCGTTCGACACCGACAGGTGGCCGGATTGGTTGCGGGTGCTTGAATGCCGCGGTGACTCCTTGGGACCGCACCTCAGCAGCCGACGGGCACATCCTCATCGGCGGCACGGGCCGGGCGGGCACCACGCTGCTCGTGCAGTGGTTCACGGCGCTGGGTTTCGACACCGGGTTCGACCTCGACGACGCGGTCAGCCGCGTGGACCCGATCTCGCACGGCGGGCTCGAGCACTCGCTGCGCCGCAGCCTCGACGTGGGCGAGCGATTGCCGTACGTCGCGAAGTCTCCCTGGTACGGCGCCCGCCTGGGCGACTACCTGGCGAGCGGCGAGCTGCGGGTGCGCGCCTGCATCATCCCCGTGCGTGACCTCTTCGAGGCTGCGGAGAGTCGTCGCCAGGTGTCGGAGCGCGCCGAGGAGGCGGGCCGCGACCCTTACAAGACGCCGGGTGGAGCGGTCGGGGCCGGGCGGGGCGGGCCGGCCGCCCTCGCCAAGCAAGAGCAGAAGCTGGCCCGCCAGTTCTACGAGCTGGTGCAGACTCTCGTGCGGCACGACGTGCCGATCTACTTCCTCCGGTTCCCGGACTTCGCCCGCGGCGAGCAGGACCTCTTCATCGCGCTGCGGCCCCTCCTCGAGGGCCACGGCGTGACTGCTGAGGAGTCGCGGACCGCTCTCGGGCAGGTGCTGCGCCCCGAGCTGATCCACGAGTTTCCCCCGTCGGACGCGTGAGGCTCGCGGTCCGAGATGTTCGCCGGATGTTCATGGCGCTCGGATCGCCGCCCTGGCGTAGCGTCGCTTTCATGCGAACGACACTCTCGGTCGGGTTCTGGGGCGACTACGTCACGGGCGGCCCCAAGGCGGGCGACCAGAACTCCGACCCGCTCGACGGCGACTCGACCGACCACCGGATGGTCTGGGTCGACGCGGACATCAAGCACTAAGGGGGTGCCCGACCCGATCTTCGCGGACCGCCGGCTGGCGGCCGTCTACGACCCGCTGGACCCCGACCGGAGCGATCTCGACGTCTACGCCGCGATCGCGAGGGAGCTGGGCGCCCGGACGGTCCTCGACCTCGGATGTGGGACCGGCACCTTCGCCGTGCTGCTGGCCCGCCACGGGCTCGACGTCACGGGGGTCGACCCGGCGCTCGCCTCCCTCGACGTGGCGCGCCGCAAGCCGGACGCTGACGGGGTGCGTTGGGTGCACGGGGAGATCGACGCGGTGGCCGACCTGAGGTTCGACCTCGTCACGATGACCGGCAACGTGGCCCAGGTGTTCGTGGGCGACGAGCCCTGGGGGTCGATGCTGGCCACGGCCTACTCCGTACTGCGCCCGGGTGGTCACCTGGTGTTCGAGACCCGCGACCCGGCCCGAGAGGCCTGGCGGGAGTGGACGCGTGAGGAGTCGACGACGGTGGCGGACACGCCTCGGGAGGGCCGGGTCGAGTCCTGGGTGGAGGTCACCGAGCACCGCGGGGAGCTGGTCACCTTCCGGTCCACCCTCGTGTTCGCCGACGCCACCGTGACCTCGGAGTCGACGTTGCGATTCCGGGGCCGCGACGACGTCGTGTCCGACCTGGTGGCGGCCGGCTTCGTCGTGGAGGACATCCGCGACGCGCCGGACCGGCCGGGCCGGGAACTGGTCTTCGTGGCCAGCCGCCCCGACGATTCGCTGGCGGCCCACAAGGAGGGCGGGTGGCGCGAGCTCGGCGTCGTCGACGACGCGCTGCTACGCGGCGAGATCGACGACGAGGGCTGGCACCGGCGCACCCTGGAGATCGTCGAGCCGGCGTACCTCGCGGCCCAGACCCCGCAGGGGCAGTCCGGACACAGCGGCGACGCCGTGCGGTGGGAGCAGGCCAGGCGGCTGCTGCTCGACGCGGTGCCGGACGATGCCGGCGTGGTCGACGTGCTGGACATCGGCTGCGCCAACGGCCTGCTGATGGAGTCGCTGGCCGCCTGGGGCGCGGCTGGAGGTCGGGTGGTGGAGCCCTACGGCGTGGAGATCTCCGCGCGGCTTGCCGACCTCGCGCGGGAGCGGCTACCGCACTGGGGGGACCGCATCTGGACCGGCAACGCGATGACGTGGGAGCCGCCTCGCCGTTTCGATGTGGTGCGCACCGGCCTCGAGTACGTGCCGCCTCGGCGCCGACGCGAGTTCGTGGAGCGCCTGCTCCGCGAGCTCGTGCGACCCGGAGGCCGCCTGGTCGTCGGGGTCTTCAACGAGGAGAAGGACCGCGAGACCGTCGCCGACACGCTGCGCTCGTGGGGCATCGAACCCGCCGGTGCGACCTCGCGCGCCCACCGTGACCCGCGGCTTCGCTACAAGGCGGTCTGGGTCGACGCTTGACCTCGAGTGGCCTTGAAGTCCTACCTTGAGTGAGCGGGCCTTGGAACCGACGATGAGTTTCGGGGCCCGGAGCGGTCGTAGTTGCGACGACCACAGCAACCTCTCGAGGAGCCCGGATGAGCGACCAGACGGCCAGCCGACCGCGGCTGGACCTGCGCTCCGGGAAGCAGCGGGTGTTCGCCCACATCCTGGTGAGCTCGCTCGTCGTCTCGGTCGCGAACTTCACGGTCTGGTTCGCGGTGACCTTCTGGGTCTATCTGGAGACCCGGTCGGTGCTGGCCACCGGACTGATCGCCGGCATCTTCCTGGTGGCCACCGCCAGCACGGGCATCTGGTTCGGGAGCCTGGTCGACCACCACCGCAAGCAGGCCGTGATCCAGGCGTCGGCCGCCGCGTCCCTCGTCTGCTACCTCGTCGGCCTGGGCCTCTATCTGGTCGTCCCTGCGTCCGAGTGGCAAGACGCGGCCAGTCCGGTGCTGTGGACCTTCGTGGTCGTGCTGATGCTGGGCGTGATCGCCGGCAACCTGCGCGGCATCGCGCTGCCCACCCTCGTCACGTTGCTGGTGCCGGAGCCGGTGCGCGACCGCGCCAACGGCCTGGTCGGCACGGCGTCCGGCGTCTCGTTCCTGGTGACCTCGGTGATCAGCGGACTGCTCGTGGCCTTCGACGGCATGCGCTCGGCGTTGGTCCTGACCTCGGCCATCATGGTGGCCTCGCTCATCCACGTGTCGCGGCTCGACGTGCCCGAGCCGGTGATCGTGGCGACGGAGGGCGAGGAAGGCTTCGGCAAGGTCGACCTGAGCGGCACGCTCCGCGTCGTGCGCGGCGTACCGGGTCTTCTCGCCCTGATCGTCTTCTCCTGCTTCAACAACTTCCTCGGCGGCACCTTCATGGCGCTGATGGACGCCTACGGCCTGTCCCTGGTGTCGGTGCAGGTGTGGGGACTGCTGTGGGGCGTGTTGAGCGCCGGCGTGATCATCGGCGGGCTGATGGTCGTGCGCACCGGTGTCGGTGCCAACCCGGTGCGCACGCTGCTGCTGGTCAACCTCGCGCTCTGGACCACCTGCATCGTCTTCCCGCTGCGCTCGTCGATCGTGCTGCTCGCCGTCTCGATGATGGCGTTCATGCTGGTGATGCCGTACGCCGAGGCGTCGGAGCAGACGGTTCTGCAGCGGGTGGTCCCCTTCGGTCGGCAGGGGCGGGTGTTCGGCTTCGCCCAGAGCGTCGAGCAGGCCGCCTCACCGCTCACCGCCTTCCTGATCGCGCCGATCACCCAGCTCATCGTGATCCCCTTCATGACCGACGGCTGGGGCGCGCAGGTGATCGGTCCCTGGTTCGGCACCGGCCCCGCCCGCGGCATCGCGCTCGTCTTCGTGGTGACCGGGTTGATCGGCCTGCTCGTCACCGTCGCCGCGATGTTCAGCCGCCCCTACCGCCGGCTGGGCGCGGCGTACGCCGCCGGCTCGTCCCCCGCGAGCGGTGAGCTGGCAACCGATCAGGACGACGAATCGGTTGCCAGTCAACCGGCGCCCGGGCTCAGCTCCCAGGGGCGGTGAGCTGGCAACCGTTGGGCACGACGACTCGGTTGCTGTCTCACCGGCGCCGGGGGCAGCAAGCGTCAGACGTCGAAGCTGACGCCCTGGGCCAGCGGCAGGTCGCCGGAGTAGTTGATGGTGTTGGTGGCGCGGCGCATGTAGCCACGCCAGGCGTCCGACCCCGACTCGCGGCCGCCGCCGGTCTCCTTCTCGCCGCCGAACGCGCCGCCGATCTCGGCGCCGGAGGTGCCGATGTTGACGTTGACGATGCCGCAGTCGGAGCCGGCCGCCGACATGAACACCTCGGCCTCGGCCTGATCGCTGGTGAAGATGCTCGACGACAGGCCCTGCGGCACGGCGTTGTTGAGGGCGATCGCCTCGTCGAGGTCGTCGTAGGCCATCACATAGAGCAGCGGCGCGAAGGTCTCGGTGTGCACGACCTCGCTCTGCTCCTTCATCCGCACGACGGTCGGCTGCACGTAGTAGGCGTCCGGCGCCTCGTCGGCCAGCACCCGCTCGCCGCCGACGACCAGCTCGCCGCCGGCATCCTGGGCGGCCGCCACCGCCGCGACGTACGACGCGTGGGCGCGGCCGCTGACGAGCGGCCCTACGAGCGTGCCGTCTGTCGTGGGGTCGCCGATGGGGAGCTTGGCGTAGGCAGCAGCGACGCGTTCGACCACGGCGTCGACCACGCTGGTGTGCGCGATGACGCGGCGCATCGTGGTGCAGCGCTGGCCAGCTGTGCCGGCGGCGGAGAAGACGATGCCGCGGGTTGTCAGGTCGAGGTCGGCCGAGGGCGCCACGATCGCGGCGTTGTTGCCCCCCAGCTCGAGCAGAGACCGGCCGAAGCGGTCGGCCACCCGCGGGCCGACCGAGCGGCCCATCCGGGTCGAGCCGGTGGCGCTCAGCAACGCGACGCCCGGGTCGTCGACCAGTGCCTCGCCGACAGCGGCGTCGCCGAGGAGGACCTGGCTGAGGTCGGCCGGGGCATCGCCGGACTCCGCGATCGCCTGCTGCAGCAGGGCATTCGCGGCGAGGGCGCACAACGGGGCCTGTTCCGAGGGCTTCCACACGACGGGGTCGCCACAGACGAGGGCGATGGCGGTGTTCCACGACCAGACGGCGACCGGGAAGTTGAAGGCCGAGATGACTCCCACGACACCGAGCGGGTGCCAGGTCTCCATCAGCCGGTGACCCGGCCGCTCGGACGTCATCGTGCGGCCGAACAGCTGTCGCGACAGGCCGACGGCGTAGTCGCAGATGTCGACCATCTCCTGCACCTCGCCGAGGGCCTCCGAGCTGATCTTGCCGACCTCGAGACTGACCAGGGTGGCCAGATCGTCGCGGTGGGCGGTGAGCAGCTCGCCGAAGCGCTTGACGACCGCGCCCCGCACCGGCGCGGGGACCAGCCGCCACTCGGCGTACGCCTCCCGGGCGCGGCCCACCGCGGCGCGCGTGCCGTCGGCGTCGGTCCAGGCGAGGGAGGAGACGGGCCGTCCGTTGATGGGGGAGTGGCCGACGTGGTCGCCCGCCAACGAGGCGACGTCGACGCCGCACGCAGCGGCGGCGGACTCCGCGAGTGTTCGGAGGTCCGACTCAGTGGGGAGGCTCATGCCCTGACGATAGAGCCGCACACACAGCCGCGACGATGTCGGCCTCGGACAGCAGCACGGTGCTCGCCGCCGGCCCCAACGGGATCAGGCTGTCGAGGCTGGTGACGCGCGAGACGCGACCTGCGTATCCGCCGTCGACGAGGGCCGCGAGCACTCCTTCGGAGACCCCGCCGCTCGCCCGGGTCTCGTCGGCCACCACGACCCGCGGGAAGTCCGCGGCGACCTTCAGCAGGTGCTCGACCGGCAGTGGCGCGAGCCAGCGCAGGTCGAAAACGCTGACCGCCGCGTTGACGCGTCCGGCCGCCGCCAGCGACATCGCGACCCCGTTGCCGAACGTCACCACCAGCACGTCGCCGCCGTCACCGTGCAGCCGCCCGTGATCGCGCTCGTCGGTCCAGGCCCCGACGCCGTCGTACGGCGCGGTGTGGGCGCGGGAGTGATAGAGCGCGATCGGCTCCAGCAGCACCCCGACGCGTCCCTCGCCCACCGCGAGCCCGGCCAGGGTGCGCAGCAGCCCGGGCGCCTCGGCGGCGCTCGAGGGACAGGCGACCAGGATGCCGGGGATGTCGCGCAGCACCGCCACCGAGTTGTCGTTGTGGAAGTGGCCGCCGAAACCCTTCTGGTAGGCCAGCCCCGGGACCCGCACCACCATCCCGTTGGCGTAGTGGCCGTCGGAGAAGAACCGCAGAGTGGCCGCTTCGCCGCGCAGCTGGTCCTCGGCGTTGTGGAGGTAGGCGAGGTACTGGATCTCCGGGATCGGCAGCAGGCCGGCCAACGCCGAGCCGAGCGCGCCGCCGAGGATGGTCTGCTCGTCGAGCAAGGTGTCGAAGACCCGGGCCGCACCGAACCGCTTCTTCAGCCCCCGGGTGACGCCGTAGACGCCGCCTTTGACGCCGACGTCCTCGCCGAACACGATCGCCTGCTCACAGGTCGCCAACACGTCGGTGAGCGCGGCGTTGATGGCCTGGGCCAGAGTCAGCTTGCCGGCCTCCTCGGGCAAGCCGTCGGGGAAGTACGCCGCCCGGTCGGCCGCCGCGCGGAGAGCGCCCGAGCGGGTGCGCTGGGTGAGCGGGCGCATCACCTCGGCGGCCGTTTGCAGCCGCCGCACCGGGACCAGCCGCTCGACTGTCGCATCGACACGGTCGCGCGCGGCGTCGTACCGCTGGAGCACCTGCTCCGCGGTCCAGCCGCCCGCCATCAACGCGCGGGCGGCGCCGAGCAGCGGGTCGCGTTCGCGGTCGGCCGCGAGGTCACGTGGCTTGCGGTAGGCCAGCTCCGCGTCGGAGCCGGCGTGGGCGAACAACCTGACCGTGCGCAGGTGGAGCATCACCGGCCGTCGGCGGTCCCGCACGTCATCGGCGGCCGCTCGGGCCGCGGCCAGCACGGCAGCCGGGTCGGCGCCGTCGACGTAGCGGTAGTCGATGCCGGGCCGGGTCGCGAGGGCGTCCTCCAGCCAGCCGGTGGGCGTCGGCACCGAGATGCCCCAGCCGTTGTCCTCGCACACCAACAGCAGGGGCACGTCGAGACCCTGGTGGACGGTGTGGCCGATCGCGTTGAAGGCGCCGACGGCCGTCGAGTGGTTGGCCGAGGCGTCACCGAAGCTGGTCACCACCACGGCGTCGTCGGGCCACGGCGAGCCCAGGCCGAGGCGTCGACCACGGCCGAGCGCGAAGGCCAGGCCGAACGCTCGCGGCAGGTGGGAGGCGATCGTCGAGGTCTGCGGGACGATGTGGAGGGCAGGGTGGCCGAAGACCTTGTGCCGCCCGCCCGAGATCGGGTCGTCGGCGCCGGCCATCAGGCTGAGCAGCACGTCGGGCACGGGGTCGATCCCCACCTGGGCTGCCCGGGCGCAGTAGAACGCGCCCGACCGGTAGTGCAGCAGCGCCGGGTCGGTCGGCCGCAGCGCCAGGGCCACGGCGGCGTTGGACTCGTGACCGGCCGAGGCGATCGTGTAGAACCCCTCGCCCGATGCCTGCAGCGTCCGAGCCGCGACGTCGAGGTGACGGCTCAACGCCTGGGCGTCGAAGAGCTCGACGACGTCGGGTGTCGGCTCGGGTGCCTCTGGCTCGCCGGCGACGACGGCGGCGCGGAAGGCGTCGTCGAGGCTCGGCATCACCGGGCCAATGATGCCGGGTTGCGAGGGTCCGCGTGACCCCGCACCGCCCTCATGCGTTGAAGTGTCATGACCCCGCTGCGCACGCTGGCCACCATCGCGCTCCTCGGGCTCGCCGGAGGCGCGCTGACCGCCGTCGGTGGCGGACCTGCAGGCGCGGCCGCCCGGCCGGCCAAGCCGGCTTACGTCGAGTACGTCGCCCTGGGCGACTCCTGGTCCGCCGACGTGGTGCTCGCCAACGGCGACGGGCCGCCGGACGCGACGTACGCACCCATCGACTGCGCCCAGTCGCACAAGAACTACCCCAAGCTGGTTGCCGCCAAGCTCGGGATCACCCACTTCCAGGACGCCACCTGCGGCTCGGCCACGACCGACGACTTCGCCGCGCCGCAGACCGGCCTGCCGGCGGGTGGCACCAACCCGCCGCAGTTCGACCGGCTCACTCGGCGCACGACGCTAGTCACCGTCGGCATCGGCGGCAACGACGCCGGCATCGCCTCGGCCGGCCTCGACTGCCTCAACCTTCTCCCCGTCGCCTCGCCGATCCCGAGCGACACCTTCCCGGCGATCCCCGGCACGCCGATCACGCCCGAGCAGGTGCCGTTGGGTGGCTGCAAGGCAGAGTTCACCGAGGGCGGCGTCGACCAGCTCAGCGCCGCGATCAGGGCAGCCGGGCCCAAGCTGGTGGCGGCGTTCCGGCGCATCCACAAGATCTCGCCGAAGGCGCGGATCCTGGCAGTCGACTACCTGGCCGCCGTGCCCGACCACGGCTGCTATCCGACGGTGCCGGCGACGGACGAGGACATGGCCTACATCCACGACAAGTTCATCGAGCTCAATGCGATGGTCCGCAGCGCGGCGAAGGCCGGCAACGCGGAGTTCGTCAACACCTACACCCCGACCCTGGGCCATGACATGTGCCAGCTGCCGACGGTGCGCTACGCCGAGACCTTCGGCCCGTCGGTCAACGACCCGGCCGTGGGCGTGCCCGCGCACCCCAACGCCGCGGGTGCGCGTGCCCAGGCGCGGGTGGTGCTCGACTACCTCGAGGCGCACCCCCGCTAACCGCCGCGCCGGCCTACTTGGTCGCCGCGCCCACCAACATCTCGCAAGGGCCGACGAAGCGTCCGTCGTTCTCGAACTGCCCGAGCTCGTCCTCGATCTGTTGCCAGGTTTCGGCCTGCTCCTCGGCAGAGAGGCTTCGCATCATCTGGTGGAGGGCACCGAAGGACTCCCGCTCGAACCGGACGCACTCCGCGGCCGACGGCAGCTTCACCGGCGACGGGACGGTCCGCACCTCGACATCGGTGTAACCGGCGTCGCCGAAGGCCGCCTCGAGGGCACCCGGTGCCCCGAGGGAGAAGGGGCCGGGCTGACCGGGCAACGGCGGCGGGAGCTGGGCGCGCTCCCGGATGATCCGCACCGGGATCGAGAAGAACTCGTTGCGGTCGGGCGTCGAGTAGACGACGGCGGCGACCCGTCCGCCGGGCCGCAGGGCGTGCCGCATCCCACGCAGGGCCCGCTGCTGGTCGGGGAAGTAGATGAGGCCGACGCGGCTGACCACTGCGTCGAAGTCACCTGCCGGCAGGGACGTCAGCTCCTCGCCGTCGAGCTCGCGGGTCGCAACCTGGGCCAGGCCCGCCGCCTTCGCGTCGGCGGCGGCGCGCGTCAGCAGGTCGGGCGCGATGTCGGTGGCCAGGACGTGGCCGTCGGCACCCACGCGTCGGGCGATGGTGAGCGACTGCTCGCCCGCTCCTGCCGCCACGTCGAGCACGCGCGAGCCCGGCTCGATCCGCGCCAGGTCGATCATGGTCTCGGTGGCCTCGCCCAGCCACGACCCTATGACGGGTCCCCAGCTGTGCCAGGCGTCGGCGGCGTCCTGCCACTGGGCGCGGGTGGTGGTCTTGAAGGCGACCGGGTCGAAGGCCGGTGCCTTGGAGGTGCTGGTGCTGCTGGTCATCGAGGTCTCCTTCGTTGGTCGGACGACTCCAAGGTGCGCCCACGTCGAACGCGTCGCTAGTCCAGTTTCTGTACTTGTCCTGGGCGCGAGGCGTCCCTAGGTTGCGTAAGTGCCTGACTACGGCCAGTTCTGCACCGTCGCGCGCGGCGCGGAGATCCTGTGCGAGCGCTGGACGGCTCTGGTGGTCCGAGAGCTGCTGTGCGGCAGCACGCACTTCAACGAGCTGCGTCGCGGCGTGCCGCGGATGTCGCCCTCCTTGCTCAGCAAACGTCTGCGCATGCTCGAAGAGGCCGGCGTGGTGCGCCGGACCGAGGAGGGCGGCGTCACGTCGTACACCCTCACGGCCGCCGGCGAGGAGCTGCGGCCGATCGTGATGGCGCTGGGCCACTGGGGTGCTCGCTGGATCGGCAGCCGCCTCACTCCCGGCCAGCTCGACGTGGGCTTCCTGATGTGGGACGTCCGCCGGTTCGTCCAGCTGGACAAGTTCCCCGCGCGACGGGTGGTCCTCCAGTTCGCGTTCCCCGACGCGCGGCCGCGGGAACGGGTCTGGTGGCTGGTGGTCGAGAGCGGCGTCGCCGACCTGTGCCGCGACGACCCGGGCCACGAGGTCACGCTGGTCGTCACCTCCAGCGTCCGGGCGCTGACCGAGGTGTGGACGGGTGACCTTGAGGCCGAGCGCGCCCTGCGGGACAAGGCGATCACGGTCGTCGGTGCGAGCCGGGACCGGGAGGCGCTGTGGCGGTGGCTGGGCCGCAGCGCCTTCGCCCCCTCGCGGCGCGCCGTCCGCTAGTCGAAGCGGGACCGCTTCATCGCGAAGACCCAGCGCCGGTGCGGGTGCTCGCTGACCGACCAGAAGCGGTCGGTCGACGGCCAGTAGGCGATGTCCTCGGGGCCCATCGGCATCGCCCACCGGTGCTCGACGAGGTCGCCGGGCGTGCCGACGTACATCGAGCCCGGCTTCCACGGACCGTGCGACACGGTGACGTGATATTGGCCCTCGACGATCGAGGCACCCTGCATCCGGGAGACCCCGCCCTCGTCGATCCCGACCGGGCGGGAGTAGCCGTCGTCACCGGTCTCCAGCATCAGGGTGTCGGGCTCGAGGTCGTAGCGTGCCAGCCGCGTGGTCTGGTCGCCGCGGCCGTACTCGCCGGCCACCAGCACCGGAGGGTCGGCGCCGCGGTCGAGGGAGAGAAAGGAGTAGCGCAGCCGGTCGGTCCCGTCGTCGGCGTGCGCGCGGTAGGAGAAGCGCACCGGCAGCAGATATCGATACCCGTACGACGCCACCTCGTCGCCGTCGAGCCCGATCCGGTCCCACGCGCCGCTTCCGCGCACGTCCGGCACACGCATGATGTCGTCGACGCGACAGGTCATCAGTCCCCGAGCGGTCGCCGCGACGTGCAGGTAGGGGCCGCTCCAGACGATGCCGCCGGCGTGCACCTTGAGCGGCTTGAGCACCAACGCGCCCTGTTCGTCGAGCTCGGGGGTGACCAGCAGGACGTGCCGGTAGCGCAGGCTGGCCAGGTCGACGAAGGTGACCCGCGCGCCCTGGTCGTCCTTGGCGTACCAGCTGACCGCGAGCACGTGCTTGCCCCCGATGTCCTCGGTGTCGGAGGCGTCCGCCGAGGTGGAGATGCCCTGCGGCCACCACTGCTCGGTCGAACGGTCCTCGGCGTCCCAGGCGAAGGCAAAGTCGACCGCCCTGCCGATCAGCGGCGCCAGGAAGGAGCGGTGAGCCCGGCGGTTGAGGTCGGCCAGCACCGCGTCGACGCCGGCCCGGCCGTCGAGCAAGGTGGCCATCGCGTCGATCTCCCGGACGTTCTCGTCGGTCCGCTGCAGGTGCACGCCGACGGTCACGACGCCAACCTACCGACGCTAGGGTCCGGCCCATGGTCCCGCTCACCGCACCGCCGCGGGTCGTCGTCGGTGCGGCGATCGTCCGCGCCGGCCGGGTGCTGGCCGCGCGTCGTACGGCGCCCGCCGCGGCCGCCGGCCGGTGGGAGCTGCCGGGCGGCAAGGTCGAGGACGGCGAGACCCCCGAGGCCGCTCTGGTGCGCGAGGTCGCCGAGGAGCTCGGCTGCGAGATCGCCGTCGACGGCTGGCTCGAGGGCTCGGCCGCGATCACCGAGTCGCTGGTGCTGCGCGTTGCCACCGCCACCCTGGTGTCCGGCGAACCGACCCCCTTCGAGCACGACCAGGTGCGCTGGCTCGGCGCCGACGAGCTCGTCGAGGTCGACTGGCTCGACGCCGACCGCCCCTTCCTCCCCGCCATCGCCCGCGTCCTAGGCTCGGATGCATGAGCGAGATCCACGAACAACGACTCCTCCTGGTCCACGCCCATCCCGACGACGAGTCGATCGGGCAAGGGGCGACGATGGCGAAGTACGTCGCCGAAGGCCGCGGCGTCACGCTCGTGACGTGCACGGCCGGAGAGCTCGGCGAGATCCTGGTGCCCGAGCTCGAGCACCTCGCCAGCGACCGCGACGACGGCCTGGGCGAGCACCGCCAGGGCGAGCTCGAAGCGGCGATGGCGGCGCTCGGCGTCACCGACCACCGCTACCTCGGCGGGTTCGGCACCTACCGCGACTCCGGCATGAAGTGGCACGACGACGGCTATGCCATCCCGGCCGACGAGGTACATGACAACGCGTTCTGGAACGCAGACCTCCGCGAGGCCGCCGACCACCTCGTCACGATCATCCGCGAGGTCCGGCCCCAGGTGCTCGTCACCTACGACCAGTTCGGCGGTTACGGGCACCCCGACCACATCCAGGCCCACCGGGTGGCGACGTACGCCACCACGCTCGCGGCGGTGCCGTCGTACCGTAAGGATCTGGGCGAGCCCTGGGAGATCGCCAAGGTCTACTGGTCGGCAAACTCGGAGAGCCGGATGCGCGACGCTCTGCGCCGACTGCGGGAGTCCGGTGACACCGAGACCTTCGGTGGCATGGACCCCGACGGCGACATGGGGCCGTTCGTCACGGCCGACGAGCTGATCAGCACCCGCGTCGACGGCACCGCCTTCATCGACCAGAAGATGGCCGCGCTGGCGGCCCACCGCAGCCAGGTGTCGATGGACGGGCCGTTCTTCGCCGGCGCCGAGAGCGGGCACTCGTTGTGGGCCGAGGAGTTCTTCCGGATCGCCAAGGGGCGGCCTGGCGAGCTCGGTCCCGACGGCTTCGAGGCCGACCTGTTCGCCGGGCTCTGACGGAGGCTTTTCACCGGGCGAGCGGGCGATGTGCCCGCTTTGCGCCCTTGTGATCTCTACGATTGACGAGTGACCCCCCGTTCCTCCACCCGCGAACGCGCCGGCTTCGGCGTGGTGCTGGTGATGCTGCTGGTGCTCGTGGTGCTGCTCGGTGGCGGTTACGCGGCGGCCTACGTCACCGCCCAGGACAAGACCCCCCGCGGCACCCTCGTGGCGGGCGTCAACATCGGTGGCCGCACGCTCGCGCAGGCGGCGGCGTTGTTGAGGGAGGGGCTGGCCGACAGAGTCGCGGCGCCGATCACCCTCGACATCGACGGCAAGAAGGAGACGGTCGCCCCGGCCGAGGTCGGCCTGTCGATCGACTACGTCGCCTCGGTGCACGCGGCCGGGCTCGGCCGCAGCTGGGAGCCGGAGTGGCTGTGGAACTACTACACCGGCGGTGGCCAGCTCGACCCGGTCATCACGGTCTCCGAGATGACCATGTCCGACTACCTGTCCGCCCTGGCGGCCCGCACCGGCAAGGCACCCCGCGACGGTCGTATCCGCTTCCAGGGTCAGCGCGTGGTGGTCGACCGGGCCCATCCGGGCAAGGCGATCGACCTCCAGCAGGCCCGCGACGCGATCGTGGCGGCGTACCTCCAGGACGACCCGACGGCCGTGATCGAGCTGTTGCCCACGGCGCCCGACATCGAGGAGAGCGACATCCAGGCGGCGCTCAAGACGTTTGCCAACCCGGCCGTCTCCGGCGCGGTCGCGCTCGAGCTCGGTGACGTCCACGTCCTCCTCCAGCCGCGCGACTTCGCCGCCGCCCTGTCCCTGCGCGCGGAGGACGGCGCGCTCGTGCCGCACTTCGACCAGCGGCGGCTGGTGGCTCTCGTCAACGCCGCCGTCGCCGGGCGCAGGTCACCCGTCGACGCGAGCATCGCGATCGTCGACGGCGAGCCGAAGGTGATCGCCGACCGGGGCGGCATCAGCTTCGACCCCGCCGCGGTGACCGCCGCCTTCGCCGCGGCCGTCGGTCAACAGCTCGGCGAGCGCGACGCGACCGTCAGCGTCGAGGTGACCGAGCCAGAGGTCACCACCAAGGACGTGCGCCGGCTCAAGATCCGCGAGCAGGTCTCGACCTACACGACCTCGTTCGGCGACGACGCCGACCGCAACGCCGGAATCGAGCAGGCCATGCGGCTGATCAACGGCACGGTGCTGCATCCGGGCGAGGGCTTCTCCTTCAACGCCACCGTGGGACCCCTCGGCGAGGGAGGCGGTGGTTTCCAGTCGGCGACCACGATGTTCAACGCGGCCTTCCTGGCAGGGCTCGGCGACCTCGAGCGGACGACGCCGGCGACCCACGCCAGCGGATATCCGGTCGGGCTGGAGGCCACGGTCGGGTCGAGCGACCAGGACCTCACGTTCACCAACAACACGCCCTACGGCGTCCTCATCCAGGCCGAGTTCACGCCCAATGCCGCCACCGTGACGATGTGGTCGACGGCCTACTGGGAGGTCACCTCCACCAGGTCCGCGCGCTCCAACCTCGTCGAGCCGGAGCAGGTCGTGGTGGACACCGACGACTGCCAGCCGAGCCCGGGCCAGCGGGGCTTCGACGTCGACGTCACCCGCAACCTGCACAACCTCGTCGACCCAACGCTCGACCAGGTCGAGGTCATGCACACCACCTACGCGGCGACGGACGCCGTCGTCTGCGAGCCGCCGACGAGCTGAGGCGGTCAGCCGACCATCGCGTCGAGCTCCACCTCGACGACCCAGCGTGGGTCGAGCATGCCGACGACCACGAGCATCGTGGACGCCGGCCGCACGTCGCCGAAGACCTCGCCGTGTGCGGTCGACGCGGCCTGCTCGTGGGCGCGATCGGTGAGGAAGGTACGCGTCCGCACGACGTCGCTCGCCGAGCCGCCCAGCTCCTCGAGTGCGCCGAGCGCGATCTCCCAGCACCGCCGGGCCTGGGCCAGCGGGTCGGGGTCGACCTCCCCGTCGGGCCAGATCGGCGCCGTGCCCGAGACGAAGACGTGCTGGCCGTTGCGGACGGCTCGGCTGAAGCCGACCGACTTCTCGTAGGGCGACCCGCTGCTCACCTGTTCGCGCACGTGGCCAACCTACGGCGCGAGCCGGTGCAGGTCGCGCGGGAACAGCGTCACCTCGCGGATGTTGGCGACGCCCGTCAGCCGGCTCACCCACCGCTCGAGCCCGATCGCGAAGCCACCGTGCGGCGGGATGCCCCGCCGGAACGCGTCGACGTACGACGCATAGGGCGCGAGCGGGAAGCCGCGGGCCTCCAGCGTGGCGACGTAGTCGTCGTACCGGTGCAGCCGCTGCGCGCCGCTCACCAGCTCGACGCCACGGAAGATCAGGTCGAAGGACCGCGACCAGTGCGGGTCGGCCGGGTCGGGGTGGCTGTAGAACGCGCGGTTGGCTGTCGGGTAGCCCTCGACGACGACGAAGTCGCTGCCGTGCTCGACCTTCGCCCACTCGCCGAGCGCCCGCTCGTGCGCGGGGGCCAGGTCGGGCTCGTCGTCCGGGGCGCCGGCAATCTCGAGTGCTTCGCGGAAGTGCAGCAGCGGCAGCTCCTCGGGCACGACCGGGACGTCGATGCCCAGGCGTTCGACAGCGGGGCCGGCGTGCTCGTGGACGGCCGCGACCATGCCGGCCACCACGTCGCGCAGGCAGGCGATGACTTCGCGGTGGTCCTCGATGAAGCCGAGCTCGACGTCGAGGCTGACGTACTCCGCCAGGTGCCTGACCGTGTCGTGCGGCTCGGCCCGAAAGACGGGCGCCACCTCATAGACCCGCTCGAAGACGCCGACCAGCACCTGCTTGTAGAACTGCGGGCTCTGGGCGAGGTACGCCGGCTTGCCGAAGTAGTCGACCTGGAAGACGTTGGCGCCGCTCTCGGTCGCCGACTCGACCAGCTTGGGCGAGCAGACCTCGGTGAAGCCGCCCGCGTCGAGGGTGTCGCGGAAGCCGCGCAGGCTGGCGGCGGCCAGTTCCCACTTGGCGCGCTGCATCGGGTGCCGCCAGGTGGACGCTGCGTGGTCGAGCAGCGTCGGCAGGCTGGCGTTCAAGGTGGGCCGCCACAGCTCGACAGGCGGGGTGTCGGCGTCGTCGGAGAGCGCGCGGACCACCGGCTCGGTCACCTCGACACCGCCGGGCGCCTGGGCGTTGGCCGTGGCGATGCCGACCACCTCGACCGGCGTCTCCTCGGGCGGCAGCCCGGTGGCCATGTCGCCGCGGACCACCACCTGCGCCAGACCGGTGCGGTCGCGGACGACCAGGAACGTCAGCGCCGCGAGCTCGCGACGCCGGTGCACCCACCCCTGCAGCCGGACGGTCGTGCCCGGCTCGGCGGCGGGCAGGTCGGAACAGAGTGTGCGTTGAATCATGACTACCTCCAGTGGACGGAAGCCCTGGAGGTGTGGGCGGGGGCAAAGTCGCGGTGCCACCACACCTTCGCCGGTGTGTCACCGGCCTCTCGTCGGTACGCCGTCACGCGCGGACCCGGCCGTCGCGAGGGTTGTCAGGCCTCACCGGGTCAGCACCAGGTTACGGATCGAGGCGCCGTGCCGCCAAACCGATAACGCCGTGGATCGCAGTCACCAGATGACTGCGATCCACGGCACTAGGCGTTCTCCACAGGCAAGCCTCCGGCCCGAGCATCGGTGCAACCGGCGGTCGCATGCTGCCGTCATGGATCCTCGGCTCCGCGAGCTGGCCCAGCGTCAGTCCGATGTCGTCAGCCGCCGCCAGATGCTGGCAGCGGGGCTCGACGACCACGACATCCGCCGGATGCTGCGGCGGCGCGAGTGGGCCCGGCTGCATGCGGGCGTGTACATCGCCCACACCGGGCCGCCGACGTGGGTCCAGAGCGCCTGGGCAGCGGTGCTTGCTGTGTGGCCGGCCGCGCTGGCCGGGGAGTCCGCCCTGCGTGCCGACGACGGGCCGGGGAGGGCCGCCGCCCACCGGCCCATCTGCGTCGTGGTCGAGCGCACCCGCAGCGTGGCGGCGCCAGCTGACATCAGGGTGGTGCACGCGACCGGTCTCGACGAGCGGGTGCGGTGGAACCTGTGCCCTCCGCGCGTGCGCGACGAGGAGGCGGTCCTCGACCTCGCCGTCGCGGTGCCTTCCGACTTCTCCGCCATCGCGATCCTGGCCGACGCCGTGCAAGCGCGCCGGACCACGGCTCAGCGGTTGATCGACGCGCTGGCAGGGCGTCGGCGCGTCGCCCGCCGGACGTTTCTGTCAGCCGTGCTTCGCGACATCCGCGACGGCACCTGCTCCGTGCTCGAGCACGGCTATCTCACCAGGGTCGAGCGCTCGCATGGTCTCCCGCGCGCCGATCGTCAAGCACCAGGTGAGCCACCAGGCACGATCTACCGCGACGTCACCTACAAGCAGTACGGCACCTACGTCGAGCTGGATCGTGACCTCGACGCCGCGGTCGGCGGCCGGGAGACCCTGCGGCTCGGTTGGGGCCAGGTCTTCGATCGCTCGTGCTCGACGGCCCACAAGGTAGGTCGCGTCCTGGCCGGCCGCGGCTGGGACCTCGGTGGCCTGGTGCCCTGCTCGTCGGCATGCGATCAGCGGGGCGGCGTCAGATAGGCGTAGGCGTGGTGGGTCGTGAAACCCATCGAGTCATAGAGCGCGAGCGCGGGCTCGTTGTGGCCGAGCACCTGGAGGTACGCCGTGGTCGCACCGAGCTCGGCTCCCCACTCCAGGAGTGCGGCCATCACTGCGCGGCCTAGCCCCTGCCGCCGGGCAGCGGGGTCGACCTCGATGCCACGGAAACCGACCCAGTCGGCGGCGTAGGCGGCGAAGCCACGGGCCAGCCCGGGCACGACCGCCTCGGCCACGTTGGCGTCCACATTGACCGTGACACCGGCGGTCTCCCCGCCCCGCAAGGCGCGCGCCACCGACGCCACCGACGCGAGCTGGAAGAAAGTGTCCGCGTCGTGGCTCTCGGGCACCCAGCCCATACCGGCCAGGAAGGAGCGCTCCTCCGACTCGCCCAGCACCGCCGCCACGGCCGGCTTCCCGAGCGCGGCGTAGTACGCCTCCACCGCCGCGACCTCCGACGATCCGAACGAACCCCCCGGGAAAGCCAGCACCGAGTTCGCGCGCCGTGCCGTCGCGGTCGCCGAAGACCGCAGCAGCCAGCCCGATGGCCCGTCGACCGGGGCGACTACCAGATCGGGGAACAGGGCAAACCCGCGCGTCTGCGCCTCCCTCGGAGAGACCCGCAGCCGCGGCGACGGCCGCGGTGGCACCGGCTTGCCCGAGACGATGTCGGCCAACCGGATGGTCACCGGCTCACCGTCGTCGGGCTGCACGACACACACGCCGTCGCCCCAGGCCGTGCAGATGCCCAGCAGGTCGGTCATCGCCGACCCACCCGATGGTCCGGTCTGGCCGGGCAGCACGCGGCGTACGACGACCCGCCGTCCGATGACGTGCGGGCCCAGACCCTGGGCTGACCGGGACGGCGGCACGCTCGGATACTAGGCTGGGGACAAACGCCCGACCCCGTGCATCCAGGAGGAACTGGTGACCTACGTCATCGCCCAGCCCTGCGTCGACCTCAAGGACAGGGCCTGCGTCGACGAGTGCCCGGTCGACTGCATCTACGAGGGCAAGCGGATGCTCTACATCCACCCCGACGAGTGCGTCGACTGCGGCGCCTGCGAGCCGGTCTGCCCCGTCGAGGCCATCTTCTACGAGGACGACACCCCCGAGGAGTGGAAGGCCTACTACGACGCCAACGTCCACTTCTTCGACGACCTCGGCTCACCCGGTGGCGCCGCCAAGATGGGCGAGATCGACCACGACCACGAGCTCGTCGCGGCCCTGCCGCCGCAAGAACACGACGAGTGACGCTTCCGGTCTCCGGTCGCCTCCCCGACTTCCCCTGGGACCACCTGGCGCCGGCCGCCGAGCGGGCCCGCGCGCATCCTGACGGCATCGTCGACCTCTCGGTCGGCACGCCCGTCGACCCGACGCCCGAGAGCGTGCGACGGGCCTTGGCGCAGGCCGCCGACAGTCCCGGCTATCCGGTCACCGTCGGCCGCGTCGAGACCCGCCAGGCGGCACTCGACTGGATGGAGCGCCGGCTCGGTGTCACGGGGATCGGGCTCGATGGCGTGCTCCCGACGATCGGGTCCAAGGAGCTCATCGCCAGCCTTGCCGGGCACCTCGGCGTCGGTCCCGGTGACCTGGCCGTGCATCCGGAGCTGGCCTATCCGACCTACGAGGTCGGCACCCGCCTCGCCGGTGCCCGCCCGCTGGCCGCCGACTCGCTGACGGCGATCGGGCCAGAGGTGCCCAAGCTGCTGTGGCTCAACTCCCCGGCCAACCCGACCGGGCGGGTGCTGCCTGTCGACCACCTGCGCAAGGTCGTCGAGTGGTGCCGCGACCGCGGCACGGTGCTGGTCTCCGACGAGTGCTACATCGAGCTGGGCTGGGACGCCGAGCCCGTCTCGGTGCTGCACCCGGCCGTCTCGGGCGGCGTACCCGACGGCATCCTCGCGGTGCACTCGCTCTCGAAACGCTCCAACCTCGCCGGCTACCGGTGCGCCTTCGTGGCCGGCGACCCCGCCCTGGTCGGCGAGCTGCTGGCGGTCCGCAAGAACCTCGGGCTGATGATGCCCGGACCCCAGCAGGTGGCGATGGCCGTGGCCCTCGGCGACGACACGCATGTGGACGAGCAGCGGGAGAGGTACGCCGCGCGGCGGGCACTGCTACGCCAGGCGCTGGAGGGCGCGGGATTCCGCATCGACCACTCCGAGGCGTCGCTCTACCTCTGGGCAACCCGCGGCCACGACTGCTGGACCGAGGTCGCCGCGCTCGCCGAGCTCGGGATCCTGGTGGCGCCGGGGGCGTTCTACGGGCACGGCGGGGGCAAGCACGTGCGCGTCGCGGTCACCGTGACCGACGAGCGAGCGGCCGCTGCGGCCGTGCGACTCGGGTCGGTTGGATAAACGTCTTCGGGCACGCCGAGAAGGGTCGGATCGACTTTACTTAATGAAAGTCGACGAATCAGCAGGAGAAGGTCTAGAAAAGAGAGAAAGCCGCGGCGCCCGCCCCCCCAGACGGGCGCCACAGCCTCTCGTCGAACATGCCGTCAGCAGACAGAAGCGTCGTAAAGATCACGCGCCTCGATCTGGTGATCCGATAGTCGGCCCGGGACCCGAACGGCGCTGATCGCGTCCATCCTGATCACCGAGTGGTCGTTCTGGGCATCGGCGAGAACCACTCCGTACCCGTCAACTCCAGCGACGACCCCAGTCAGCCATTGACCTCCGACCAGGACCTCCACAATGGCGTCATGGTCGTGCGCCCTGTTCAGCGCAGTTCCCATGGTGTAGATCGTGGAACCCTGCATATCCGATTCACCCCCCCTGCTGCCGAAAAGCCCCCTCCTCGGCGTTGAATGAAAAAATAGCCTGCTGGATACGCGGTTGTCTGCAGTCAAGAGTGCTGATTTCGTCGTGTCGCAAAACAATTGATCGTCAAGCGGGCAAATTCTGACAACCCGTTTGTCACTGGTCTAGACGACTACTCGCGGGCGCGACCCTGGGGTGTGTAAGGGTCGGAAATCGCCCTGGGAACGGGTTAGTGAGCGACGTCTACGTGCACGTGATCGCGGTGCTCGAGGATGCTCGGGTCGCCCTTCGAGGACGCCGGGACCCGGTAGTCGAGCCACCCCTCGTGCGAGAGCCGGCCCGCCCGCCACACCCGGTCGTCGAAGATCACGGTGTTGATGCCGAGCCGGTCGGCCTGGCCGACCAGATAGCTGGCGATGGCCCAGCCGAGGCGCCGGTTGTCGGGGGAGATCGGCCGCACGAACACGTCGATCGCACGTCCCTCGTAATGCGCCGACCCGGCCATGTGGCCGTCTCGGACCCCGCCAGGTTCGAAGCCGCCGAGCGGCAGCTCGCCGAACGTCTGAGCAAGGTCTGCACGCACCAAGGCAGCCCGGGCCGTCAGCCCGGAGTCGTCGAGGTCGGCGGCCTGCGCGTCGCGGTCGTCGTCGACGGTGCACCAGAAGGCGGCGCGGGAGTTGCCGGTCAGCGCCGAGGCGAGCACCCGGGCATCCGGCTCGTGGTCGGCGTACGCGTCCGGAAACCCGGAGCGCTGGACCTCCTGCGCGGCCTCGGTGATCGGCAGCTCCTGGTAGCCGTCGACCTGCTCGAGCGCGTCGTAGAAGGCGGTGATCGAGTGCTCCGGATCGAGGATCTGGGCGCGGGTGCCCCAGCCCTGCGAGGGGCGCTGCTGGAACAGTCCGATGGAGTCGCGGTCGCCGTACTCGAGGTTGCGCAGGTCGGACTCCTGGTACGCCGTCGCGAGGGCGATCGTCGCGGCCCGGGCCGGCATCCCGCGGCGCACCGAGATGGCCGCGATCAACGCGGCGTTCCCCGACTGCTCGAGGTCGAGCTCGACGTGGCGTCCGCCCGCCGAGGCCTCGCAGCGCTCCACTGGAGGGAACAGCTGGGGGACCCCGCCGCCGTCCAGGGCGACATAGGCGACCAGGCCGCCGATGCCGAGCGCCCCCACGAGGGCCACGGCGAGCAGTCGGCGATTCACAGGTCAGGTCCGGTGTCGTGGCGGGGTCAGTGGCGGGGTCAGTGGCGGGGTCAGTGGCGGGGTCAGTTGGCGTGCAGGTCGGCGTTGAGCTCGATGCTGCCGGCCTGCCACGGCACGGCCTCGACGGCGCCGGTGACCGAGTTGCGACGAAAGAGCACGTGGTCGGAGCCCGAGAGCTCGGCCGCCTTGACGACCCGGCCGTCGACCAGCGTCACCTTGGTACCGGCGGTGACGTAGCAACCTGCCTCAACCACGCAGTCGTCGCCCAGGCTGATGCCGATGCCGGCGTTGGCGCCCAGCAGGCAGCGCTCGCCGATGGAGATGACCTGGGTGCCGCCGCCCGACAGGGTGCCCATGATCGAGGCGCCGCCACCGACGTCGGAGCCCTCACCGACCACCACCCCGGCCGACACCCGGCCCTCGATCATCGAGGCGCCGAGGCTGCCGGCGTTGTAGTTGACGAAGCCTTCGTGCATGACGGTGGTGCCAGGCGCCAGGTGCGCCCCCAGCCGCACCCGGTCGCCGTCGGCGATGCGGACCCCCGCGGGCACGACGTAGTCGACCATCCGCGGGAACTTGTCGACGCCGTAGACCATCACCGGCCGTCCGGTGGCCGCCAGGAGCCTCACCCGGGTCGCCTCGAAGCCGTCGACGGAACATGGCCCGGCGCTGGTCCACACGACGTTGGTGAGCAGCCCGAACGCGCCCTCGACCGAGATCGTGTGCGGCCGGACCAGCCGATGGGAGAGCAGGTGCAGTCGCAGCCAGATGTCCTCGGTGGACGCGGGCGCCGCCTGCAGGTCCGCGACGACCACGCGGCGTACCTCCCGGGAGACGCGGCGTACGTCGTCGGTGCCAGCCAGGGCGTCGAGGTCGGCCGTCTCCTCGGGGGAGTCGTCGGGCGCGCCGAGACGCGGCTCGGGGAACCAGGCGTCGAGCACCGTGCCGTCCTCGGTCACGGTGACGAGGCCGAGTCCCCAGGCCTGCGTGGGTGCGTCAGTCACGTTGAAAGACTACGGATCGGTCCGCGGCCGCGACTTGCTGGTGCGGACCGCATGCCGGGCGTAACGTGGTGGACACGGGTCCCTCCGGACCGCCGAGGAGTGACATGAGCATCCTGAAGTCCGTCCGACTCCGTCACGGCCTGGCCGCCGCCGCCGTCGCTGGCCTCACGCTCTGGGGTCCCAGCGCCTCCTCCGCACCGACTCACCAGCCCGCGAAGTCTCACCCGCCCGTCATGATCACCCACCTGATGAGCTCCTGCGGCTCCATGGACGAGCACTTCTAGCGCCTCCGGCGGGGTTGCTCGGCCGGCGGCGGCTGCGCGGGAGGGGCCCCTTGGCCTACCACCCCGCCGCTCGTCCCTCACGGCGGGGGGCCAGACCCAACCACGGCCAGCGGGGCCCCTCCCGCTCCGCCGCCTCTGCCCGGGCGGGTGGAATCAACGGCGCTCGATCAGACTCGCGTCGCCGGGGGCGTTATTGCCCGGTGCGACCGTCGATGCACTCGCGCAGCAGGTCGGCGTGGCCGACGTGGCGCGCGTACTCCTCGACCATGTGCACGATGATGTCGCGGACCTCGACAACCTCGTCGTCGAGGTCAACGGTCCGCCCGAGGTCGTCGATCCCGTCGAGGTACGCCTCGGCGAAGGCGACCTCGCGACGCCACGACTCCCAGGCCTCCTCGACGACGGCGGGGTCTGCGACGGCGCCGTTGAAGTCGAGGTCGCGGTCCTCCTCGCTCCAGTAGAGGCGGGGGAGGTCCTGGCCGTCGAGGCGGCGCCGGAACCAGCTGTGCTCGACCTTGGCGAGGTGGCGCAGGAGGCCCAGCAGCGACAGCGTGGAGGGCGGCACCGACCTGCGGGCCAGCTGCTCGGCGTCCAGGTCCTGGCACTTCATCTCGAAGGTCAGCCGGTAGGCGCGCAGGTAGCCGGCGACCACCGCCTTCTCGCCCCTGGGGATCACTCCGGTCTCGCGGGGGTCGTCTTCGGGGTCGACCCACATGTCGGGGTACTTGCGCTCGGTCACCGCCCCAACCTGTCCCACCCGCCGCGCCGGACGCAAACCGATTGGTGGTCCGGCGGGGCCGCCGAGTACCGTGGCGGCACAGGCGTTCGAGCCGTCATCAGCGGCGAGCCTCCGGAAGAACGGGATCACAGAGATCCTCACTAGAACCGGACGGGTGGGCCCGTCACAGCCGTGATGAAGTGGCCCTCTCCGGAGGGCAAGCGAGGTGGTACCGCGGCGGAAGTCGTCCTCGTGTCAGGACCCGACACGAGGAGCGCAACGCATGACCTACCCCCAGGTCTCCCACACCGGCGACAGCGCCGGCGTCCCGTCTTCGCCGTCCTTCCCGACGATCGAGGAGGCGGTGCTGGCCTACTGGGCCGAGGACGCCACCTTCCACGCGAGCGTCGACCAGCGCGCGGCGGGCGACAACGGTGACAACGAGTTCGTCTTCTACGACGGTCCGCCGTTTGCCAACGGCCTGCCGCACTACGGCCACCTGCTGACGGGGTACGTCAAGGACCTGGTGCCCCGCTACCAGACGATGCGCGGTCGCCGGGTGGAGCGCCGCTTCGGCTGGGACACCCACGGCCTGCCCGCCGAGCTCGAGGCGATGCGTCAGCTCGGGATGAAGACGACCGAGGAGATCCTCGACCTCGGCATCGAGCAGTTCAACAACGAATGCCGCAAGTCGGTCTTCGAGTACACGCAGGAGTGGCGCGACTACGTCACTCGTCAGGCGCGCTGGGTCGACTTCGACAACGACTACAAGACCCTCGACCCGACCTACATGGAGAGCGTCATGTGGGCGTTCCAGCAGCTGCACCAGAAGGGGCTCGCCTACGAGGGCTTCCGCGTGCTGCCCTACTGCTGGAATGACGAGACGCCGCTGTCCAACCACGAGCTGCGGATGGACGACGACGTCTACCAGCTGCGGGTCGACCCCGCTGTGACCGTCGGCCTACGGCTCGAGACCGGCGAGTTGGCTCTCGTCTGGACGACGACGCCGTGGACCCTCGCGGCCAACCTCGCGATCATGGTCGGCTCCGACATCGACTACGTCGTGGTCGAGTCCGACTTCACCGGCACGACGGAGCGGTACGTCATCGCGGAGGCCCGGCTGGCGGCGTACGCCAAGGAGTTGGGCGACGAGCCGACGATCGTGCAACGGCTGAAGGGCGCCGACCTGCTCGAGCGGAGCTACACGCCGCCGATGTCCTACTACCTCGGCCACGAGCGCGCGTTCCGCGTCGTCCACGCGGACATGGTCACCATCGAGGACGGCACCGGGCTGGTGCACACCGCCGGCGCCTTCGGCGAGGAGGACAAGGCCATCACCGACCGCGAGGACATCGAGCCTGTCGTGCCCGTCGCCAGGGATGGGAAGTTCACCGCGCCGGTCGACGACTACGCCGGTCTGCACGTCTTCGACGCCAACCTGGCGATCATCGACCACCTCAGGGCGATGACGAGGGGCGACGGCGACACCGGTTCGATCACGCCCGGCACGATGCTGCTGCGGCGCGAGGCCTACGAGCACCCCTACCCGCACTGCTGGCGCTGCCGCGAGCCGCTGATCTACATGGCGGTCTCGAGCTGGTTCGTCTCCACCACCAAGATCCGCGACAAGATGCTCGACCTCAACCAGCAGATCCGGTGGGTGCCCGAGCACATCAAGGACGGCCAGTTCGGCCGCTGGTTGGAGAACACCCGCGACTGGTCGATCTCGCGCAACCGCTTCTGGGGCTCGCCGATCCCGGTCTGGAAGAGCGACGACCCGACGTACCCGCGCGTGGACGTCTACGGTTCGCTCGACGAGCTCGAGCGCGACTTCGGCGTGCGCCCGACCGACCTGCACCGGCCGTTCATCGACCGGCTGACCCGGCCCAACCCCGACGACCCGACGGGGAACTCGACCATGCGTCGCGTCACCGACGTGATGGACTGCTGGTTCGAGTCCGGGTCGATGAGCTTCGCCCAGGTGCACTACCCGTTCGACAACGCCGAGTGGTTCGAGGACCACTTCCCGGGCGACTTCATCGTCGAGTACATCGGCCAGACGCGCGGCTGGTTCTACACGATGCACGTGCTGGCCTCGGCGCTGTTCGACAAGCCGGCGTTCGAGACCTGTCTGAGCCACGGCATCGTGCTCGGCTCGGACGGGCAGAAGATGAGCAAGTCGCTGCGCAACTACCCCGACGTGCGTGAGGTCTTCGACCGCGACGGCGCCGACGCGATGCGCTGGTTCCTGATGTCGAGCCCGATCCTGCGCGGCGGCAACCTCATCGTCACCGAGCGCAACATCCGCGAGGGCGTCCGCCAGGTGCTGATCCCGCTGTGGAACTGCTGGTACTTCTTCGCGCTCTACGCCAACGCGGCGGGATACACCGCCCGCAGGCGGACCGACTCGGCCGACCCGCTCGACCGCTACCTGCTGGCCAAGTGCCAGCAGTACGTCGCCGCGATGACCGACCAGCTCGACAACTACGAGATCGCCAACGCCTGCGACTCCACCCGGGCGTTCCTCGACGTGCTGTCGAACTGGTACATCCGCCGCTCCCGCGAACGCTTCTGGGCGGCGGATGGCAACGTCGACGCCGAGGCCTTCGACACCCTCTACACGGTGCTCGAGGTGGTCGCGCGGGTGACCGCGCCGCTGCTGCCGCTCACGACGGAGGAGATCTGGCGCGGGCTCACGGGCGATCGGTCGGTGCACCTGACCGACTGGCCGGCCGCCGACGAGCTGCCCGCCGACGACGCGTTGGTGGTGGCCATGGACCAGGTCCGCGAGGTGTGCTCCGCCGGCTCGGCGCTTCGCAAGGGTGCCGGGCTTCGCAACCGCCTGCCCCTGTCCGAGCTGACCGTGGTGGTCACCGGGGCTGACCGCCTTGCCGGCTTCGAGCCGATCGTCGCCGACGAGCTCAACGTCAAGTCCGTGCGGCTGCTGGAGGCCGACCACCCGGACGCCGCGTCGTACGGCGTGTCGCAGCGGTTGTCGGTCAACGCGCGCGCCGCGGGTCCCCGGCTGGGCAAGGACGTGCAGACGGCGATCCGCGCCTCCAAGTCCGGCGACTGGTCGGTGGGCGAGGACGGCAAGGTGACCGCCGGCGGGCTGGTGCTGGAGGAGGGGGAGTACACCCTCGACACTGTGGCCGGGGTCGGTGACGACGAGGCCACCGGCCTGCTGCCTCGCGGCGGCTTCGTGGTGCTGGACACCGCGCTGACGCCCGAGCTCGAAGCGGAGGGCGTGGCCCGCGACCTGGTGCGGGCCGTCCAGCAGGCCCGTCGCGACGCCGGGCTGGCGGTCTCCGACCGGATCACGCTGACCATCGCGGCCCGGGCCGAGGTCGTCGACGCCGTCGACGCCTACCGGGGAATGCTGGCGGCGGAGACGCTCGCGACCTCGCTCGAGCTCGAGGTCGCCGACGTCGAGCACCCCGTCATCGAGCTCGACCGTGCGTGAGTCGACGCCTGACAGGATGGCCCGCATGGCTGAGCTGGACCTGACCGCGGATGCCGTGACGCTCACGGAACAGCTGGTCGACATCGAGTCAGTCAGCAAGAACGAGCGGCGCATCGCCGACGCGGTCGAGGCGGTGCTGGCGCCGCTGACCCACCTCGACGTCTCGCGGCACGGCAACACCGTGGTCGCGCGCACCGAGCTCGGCCGGGCAGAGCGCGTCGTGGTGGCCGGCCACCTCGACACGGTGCCGGTCAACGGCAACCTCCCGTCGCGGCGCGACGGTGACGTGCTGCGCGGCCTCGGGACCTGCGACATGAAGGGCGGCGTCGCGGTGATGCTGCGGATCGCGGCGACGGTGCCCGAGCCCAACCGAGACCTGACGTTCCTCTTCTACGAGTCGGAGGAGATCGAGGCCGAGTTCAACGGCCTGCACCTGCTCTCGCAGAGCAACCCCGAGCTGCTCATGGCCGACTTCGCCATCTTGATGGAGCCCTCCGACGCGGTCATCGAGGCCGGCTGCCAGGGCACCCTGCGCGTCGACGTCACGGTCCGCGGCGAGCGGGCCCACTCGGCGCGCAGCTGGATGGGCGTCAACGCCATCCACAAGGCCGGCGAGATCCTCGACCGCCTCAACGCCTACGAGGCGCGCAAGCCGGTGATCGACGGCCTGGACTACCACGAGGGGCTCAACGCCGTCTTCGTCAACGGCGGCGTCGCCGGCAACGTGCTGCCCGACGTCTGCACCGTCTCGGTCAATCACCGGTTCGCCCCCGACCGCAGCGAGGCCGAGGCGGCGGCGTACGTCACGGAGTTCTTCGCCGGCTTCGAGGTCGCGGTCACCGACTCGGCGCCGGGGGCGCTGCCCGGGCTGGACCGGCAGGCCGCCAAGGAGTTCGTCGCCGCGGTGGGTGGCGAGGTGAACCCGAAGTTCGGATGGACCGACGTGGCCCGCTTCTCGGCGCTCGGGATGCCGGCGGTGAACTTCGGGCCGGGCGACCCGATGCTGGCGCACAAGCAGGAGGAGTTCGTGCCGATGGCACAGATCCTCAGGTGCGAGTCGGTGCTGCGCACCTGGCTCGGCTCGGACTGGGGAGGTGCGGCGTGAAGAAGAAGCAGAAGGGCCCGGTGATGCAGCGTCGCGAACAGGTGGAGGAGGGCACCACCACCGACCAGCGGCTGCTCGACTCGCGTGGTCCCAGCGACTGGGTGCACACCGATCCTTGGCGCGTGATGCGGATCCAGGCGGAGTTCATCGAGGGTTTCGGCGCGTTGGCCGAGCTCGGCCCGGCGATCGGCGTCTTCGGCTCCGCGCGCACCGGGCCCGGCGACCCGACGTACGAGCAGGCCGAGCGCGTCGGGCGTGGGCTCGCGGAGGCGGGCTTCGCCGTCATCACCGGTGGTGGCCCGGGCTCGATGGAGGCGGCCAACAAGGGTGCCAGCGAGGCCGGCGGCACCAGCGTCGGCCTCGGCATCGAGCTGCCCTTCGAGTCCGGGATGAACACCTGGGTCAACCTCGGCATCAACTTCCGCTACTTCTTCGCCCGCAAGACGATGTTCGTGAAGTACTCGCAGGGCTTCGTGGTGCTGCCCGGCGGGGTGGGCACCTTCGACGAGCTCTTCGAAGCGCTCACGCTGGTGCAGACCCAGAAGGTGACGTCGTTCCCGCTTGTGCTGATGGGCGTCGACTACTGGTCGGGCCTGCTGGCCTGGCTGCGCGACACCGTGCTGGCCGAGGGCAAGATCAAGCAGTCCGATCTCGACATGCTGCAGGTGACCGACGACGTGGACGAGGCCGTGGCTCTGATGGTCGCGGCCCGCGAGGATCGGAAGAGCACCTCATGATGTGGTTCTTCGCCGTCCTGGTGGTGCTGGCGATGGGCGGGATCGCGGTGGTCGCGTCGGGTCGCGGGACGCCGATGGCACGGGTGTACGACGACCGCCCCGACGCCCTGGTGCCGGCCGACGGACCCCTCGCGCCCGAGGATCTGCGCCGGGTGCGGTTCTCGCTGGCCTTCCGCGGCTACCGGATGTCGGAGGTCGACGCGCTGCTCGACCGGCTGGCCGCCGAGAAGGAGGCCCAGGGAGACGGAGGAGACGGAGGCGAGCGCGAGCGGCCGTCGTCGGGCGACGCGCCCGAGGACCGCCAGACCCCCCAAGAGCGCCCTGACCTCGACGATTGAGGCAGACTGCTGGGCGTGAAGCCCGAGTACGTCGTCTACGTGCTGACCGCTCTGGCCGCGGTCGTCGTCGTGCTCACGCGGATCCGGCTGAGCAAGGACACCGCCGCCGGCCAGCACAACGTCGGGACCGGGATCGTCAACATCCACACGGCCTTCGGGACGCTGGCCCTCGTGGGATGGGTCGTCTTCCTGGTGATGGACAACGACCTGGTCGGGATCGTCGCGCTCGCCCTCTGGTGGGTGACGGCCATCGCCGGGGTGCTGATCTTGCTGCGCTGGCTGCCGACCCATGGCAAGCACTCGTCGTCCTCGCGCGACGACAGCTGGTCGGAGGGGCCCGGTCTCTCGGTGCTGGCCCACGTCGGGATGGTCGTCGGGGTACTGGTCTTCACGTGGTACTACGCGTCGCGCTGACCGCACTCGGCCTGCTGGCCGGGATCGCGGCCGTGCCACCGGTGGCCGGGGCGGCCGAGGCCCGACCGACGCGGGCGGCGTACGCGCACGAGGTCATCGGCACGTCCGTGAACGGGCAGTCCGATCGTGGCCTGGCACCTCGGTGAGACCCACCGGCCGAAGGTGGTGCTGATCGCCGGCATGCACGGCAACGAGGGCGCGCCGACCGCGATCCTGCGCACCCTGCGCGACGGGCGGAGCGTGCACGGCATCGACCTGTGGGTGGTGCCGTCGTACAACCCCGACGGGCTGGCGCGGGGCACCCGCCGCAACGCGCGCGGCGTCGACCTGAACCGCAACTACCCCTACCACTGGGCGCCGCTGGGCGGCAGCTACTACTCGGGGCCGCGGCCCGGGTCGGAGCCGGAGACGCGGGCGATGATGGCGCTTCCTGGCTCGGGTGAGGCCCGACTGGATCCTGAGCTTCCACCAGCCGCTGCACGGTGTCGACCTCGCCGTCGAGCGGCCGGCCTTCGCCCGCAAGGTCGCGCGCATCCTCGGCCTGCCGACCACCACGCTGGACTGTGGCGGGGTCTGCCACGGCACCATGACGGGTTGGTACAACCACCACTTCGGCGGCTTCGCCCTGACCGTCGAGTACGGCGGCTCCCCGCCCGCCCGCCTGATGCGCAAGACCGCTCCCGGTCAGGTGATGCGGATCTTCGGTGCCTGGCGCGGCAACAACCGCTTCGACGTGCTGCGCTAGGGGTCGCGCGGCGGCCTCAGCGGCCCTGGAAGACCGGCTTCTGCTTGGCCACGAAGGCCTCGACGGCGGTGCGGTGGTCTTCGGTGCCGCCGGTGAGGGTCATCATCGAGCTCTCGAACTCCAGCGCCTCGGCGAAGGTGTGGCCGGCGGCGTACGCGACGGAGCGGCGCATGGCGCCGAAGGCGACCGTCGGCCCGGCGGCCAGCCCGGCGGCCAACGTGGCCACCTCGGACGCGAGGGTGTCGGCGGGCACCACGCGGGTGGCCAGGCCGAGGGCCAGTGCCTCGTCGGGCTTGATCGTGCGCGGCGCGTAGAGCAGCTCGATCGCCTTCGCCGGACCGACCAGCCGCTGCAGCGTGAAGCTCGAGCCGGTGTCGCACGAAAGCGCCACCCCGGCGAAGGCCAGGTTGAAGCCCGCGGTGTCGGCGACGATGCGCAGGTCGCAGGCGAAGGCCAGGCTGGCACCCGCGCCGGCGGCCACGCCGTTGACCGCTGCGATGACGGGCTTGGCCATCCCCGCCAGCGCGGTGACGATCGGGTTGTAGTGCTCGTCGACCGTGCGGAACAGCTGGTCGCTCGAGCCGCTGTTGAGGATCTCGATGTGCTGCTTGAGGTCCTGGCCGACGCAGAACGCCCGCCCCGTCCCCGTCAGCACCACGCACCGCGCCGACGGGTCGTCGGCCACCGACCGGACGGCTTCGAGCAGCGCCTCCTTGGTGGCCACGTCGAGGCTGTTCATCGCCTCGGGACGGTTGAAGGTGATGGTGGCGACGCCCTCGGAGACGTCGACGAGAACCGGCGCTTCGCTCATGCCGCGCAGTCTGCCGTACCCCGAGTCGGCGCCAGTTGATGGTCGACGTACGCCGAGTCGGCGCTAGTTCGTGGTCGACGTACGCCGAGTCGGCGCTATTTCGTGGTCAACTGTACGCCGAGTCGGCGCTATTTCGCGGTCGACGTACGCCGACTCGGCGCTATTGCGCGTCAACTGGCGCCGACTCGGGGGTGATGTGGCGTCAACTGGCGCCGACTCGCGCTCAACCGGCCAGGCAGCGGGCCACGAACCGGTCCGCGCCGGGCTCCAGCCGGGTCGCCTCGTCGTTGAAGAGCTCCTCGGCGACCCGCCCCGGCCAGCGGGCCGGGAGCAGCTCCTCGGGGAGCCCGGGGTCGGTGAAGAGGAACTTGCGCCACTCGTGCACGAGGTGGAACCGCGCGGCGAACATCGCCTCGTCCTCGTCGTCGTGGCGACGCAGCTCGCCGACGACCAGGTCGTCGGCGGCGTCGACCCACTCGGCGTACGCCAGGGCCAGGGAGTCCAGGTCCCACGCGCTGGTGGGGTCGACGTCGAAGCGTTCGGCGAGGGCGGCGCGCACCGTGCCGCCCGCGCGCTCGACGGTCGGCGTCAGGTCCTCGCGCGGCCACGGCCCCAACCACACGCCGGGGGCGTACTCCGCCAGCCCGAGGAAGCCCAGCTCGGCGCGCAGTCGGCTGCGGGCGCTGCGGTCGCGAGGGGCGTCGATGAACGCCAGCCGCCAGCGCCCGTCCCACACGGGCGTGCCGCGACGGTAGATCCGGTCGGCGGTGTCGGCGAGCCGCTCGACGGCGTGCTCGGTGGCCCGATAGCCCGGGCCGACGCTCAGCGAGACCGGCGTCAGCCAGCCCTGGACCACCATCCGGGAGACGGCCGTGCGGACCGCCGGCGCGCCGATGCCGACCGGCGCGAGCAGCCTCACCAGGGCCGAGACGGGGGCCTGGTGGCCACGCGAGCGGAGGTGGTCGCCGTACACGTCGAAGAGCGCCGAGCGGGCGTGCATGTGCGCGAGTCTGCCCCACGCTTCGCCCCGCGCCGTACCCATAGGGGATAATGGAGACACGCGTAGCGGCGAGCCGGTCCGTCCGGCCTCGCGTCCCCACAGCAACCACGAGGAAGTAGGTGCCGGATGGCGGCAATGAAGCCGCGGACGGGCGACGGTCCGCTGGAGGTCACCAAGGAAGGCCGGGGCATCGTGATGCGCGTCCCGCTCGAAGGTGGTGGCCGTCTCGTTGTCGAGCTGAACGCCGAGGAGGCCGGCGCTCTCGGAGACGCCCTCAAGGGCGTCGTCGGCTGACCCCGTGGCCGCGATCCGGACACTGGTACTCCCTCCCCAGGTATCCCCGCCCGAATTTGCGCTGAGCGGCCTGCTGCCGCATGCGGTCCGGGGGGTCGACGTGGTCGCGCTGCCCGTCCTGCCCGGCGACGGTGACGACGGCGGCGTGGTGCTCGGACCAGGGGCACCCGAGATGGAGGACCGCGCCGGCCTCGACCTGCTCGGCGCCTGCGACATCGCGAAGGCCACGGGCAAGGCGGGTGAGGTCACGCAGCTACCGGTCCCCGGCGGCAGCCCCGACAACGACGCCCTCGAGCTGGTCCTGCTCGTCGGGGTTGGCGACCAGACTCCCACCGACCTGCGCCGCGCCGGCGCTGCCCTCGCGCGCGCCGCCCGCGACCGACGCCGCGTCGCCACCAGCATCCCCGCAGCGGTCGGGTCCGTCGGGCTCGAACCGTTCGTGGTCGGCACGATGCTCGGGTCGTTCGGCTTCCACTGGCGCTCGACCGGCCCGCAGCGCCAGCCGGTGGCCCAGGTCGTGTTGGCCGGTACGACGACCGACGAGGCGTCCGACCAGGCACTGCGGCGGGCGGTCGCGGTCGGCGGCGCCGGCTGGCGGGCCCGGGTCCTGGCCACCGTGCCCTCCAACCTCAAGAGCCCGCGCTGGCTGGCCGACCAGGCAGAGTCGCTGGCCGAGGAGACCGGCCTCAAGGCGACGGTCTGGGAGGAGGCCCGGCTCGAGAAGGACGGCTTCGGCGGGATCATCGGGGTTGGCCGCGCGTCGATCAATCCCTCGTGCCTGATCCGTCTCGACTACACCCCTCCCGACGCGAGCTCCAAGACCCCCCGCGTGGTGCTCGTCGGCAAGGGCATCACGTTCGACTCCGGCGGCCTGTCGATCAAGCCCGCGGAGTCGATGACCACCATGAAGCGCGACATGACCGGTGGCGGGGTCGTCATCTCCGTGCTCGGCGCGCTGGCCGCCGTCGGCTGTCCCGTCAAGGTGACCGGGCTGATCGCGGCCGCCGAAAACGTCATCGGCGGCGACGCGCTGCGTCCCGGCGACGTACTGGTCCACTACGGCGGACGCACCAGCGAGGTGACCAACACCGACGCCGAGGGCCGGCTGGTCCTGGCCGACGCGCTGGCGTACGCCGTCGACAAGCTCGACCCGGCAGCCATGGTCGACGTGGCCACACTGACCGGCTCGATGAAGGTCGCCCTCGGCCAGCAGGTCGGCGGCTACTTCGCCAACCACGAGGCGCTCGCCTCGGCGCTTTTCGAGGCCGGCGACGCCTCGGGCGAACCGCTGTGGCGCTTTCCGCTGGTCACCGACTACGAGGAGAAGCTCGCTTCCAAGATCGCCGACGCCGACAACGCGCCCGGCGGGGCGGGGTCGATCACGGCCGCGCTCTTCCTCCAGCACTTCGTCGGCGGCGTGCCGTGGGCGCACCTCGACATCGCGTCGGTCGGCGACGCGCCCGAGGACAGCTTCGAGTGGAGCGCCGGTCCGACCGGCTTCGGCGCCCGGGCGTTGCTGGCCTGGCTCGGCTCACCCGACCCGCTCGAGGGGATCTGACCCGTGCACGCGCTGACCGTGCGGTGGTCGCTGTCCGCCGCCCCCGAAGGGGTGGAGGAGGCGCTGGAGAGCTACGTCGCCGACACCTCGCACGCCCGGTTCACCGGCCTCGACGGACTGCGGTTCAAGACCTGGCGGATGCGACCGGGTGAGTGGTTCGAGGGCTGCTACGTCTTCGGCGACGACGCCGCGCGGGCGGCGTTCCAGGAGTCGTTCACGGCTGGTGCCGCGCAGAGCCCGGGCTCGCAGATCATCGGGTCGGCGCCGGTGCTCATCGAGCCCTGCGACGTGGTGGCCGTCGCCGAGGGTGGCGAAGGGTTCCTCGCTGCGGCGCGGTACTGAACCTCGTACGACGCTCAGCTGACGTTCTCGGGGGCCCACTCCTTCTTGGCCAGCAGCAGCCCGTCACCCACGGGGAGCAGCAGCGGCACGAGCTGGTCGTGGTCGGACACCTCGCGGCAGACCTCACGGATGGCGACGGTCTCCTCGTCGCGCTGCGCGGGGTCGGCGACGCGGTCGTGCCACAGCGCGTTGTCGAAGGCCACCACGCCGCCGGGCCGCAGCAGCCGCACCGCCTCCTTGAGATAGGCGGAGTACTCCACCTTGTCGCCGTCGGCGAACACCAGGTCGTAGTGGCCGTCGGTCAGCCGGGGGAGCACGTCGAGCGCGGCCCCGGCGATGGTGCGAGCCCGCTGAGGGGCGAATCCGCCGTCGGTGAAGGTCTCTCGGGCCAGCCGCTGGTGCTCGGCCTCGACGTCGACGGTGGTCAGCACGCCGTCGGCGCGCATGCCGCGCAGCAGCCACAGGCCCGAGACGCCGGTGCCGGTGCCGATCTCCACCACGGCGCGGGCCTCGAGCACGGAGGCGAGGAAGCTCAGGGCGGCGCCCCCACCGGAGCCGATCGGCGCCACGCCGACCTCCTCGGCGCGGACCCGTGCCGCCGCCAGCACGTCGTCCTCGGGCACGAACGACTCCGCATAGGTCCAGGTCGCGGGCTTGGGAGGACTGGTCGCCATGGCGCCGACACTATCGCCCTCGTCGGGCCCCGAGAGCGCGGGAACACGGGCACCAACCGGTTCGTTGTTGCTCACAGGGACCCGATGGCTCGGCTATCAGGTTCCTCTCAGGAGCGATACCTACCGTGAGGAGTGACAACGCTGTTCGGCACGTCGGCGCGAAGGCGCAGCGAGGAGGCCACCGTGGCTGACCACGGTGAGGTCCGTGATGTCGTCACGGGCACGGTGCCGACGTGGGACGAGGTCGTCGAGCAGCACTCCGACCGGGTCTTCCGGCTCGCCTACCGGCTGACCGGCAACCGTCCCGACGCCGAGGACCTCACCCAGGAGGTCTTCGTCCGGGTGTTCCGCAGCCTGTCGACCTACACGCCCGGCACCTTCGAGGGCTGGCTGCACCGGATCACCACCAACCTCTTCCTCGACCAGGCCCGGCGCAAGCAGCGGATCCGCTTCGATGCGCTCTCCGACGAGCGGGCGGACAGGCTGACCAGCGCGAGCGCACCGCCGGATGCGGCGTACGCCGACCGCACCTTCGACGACGACATCGAGCGCGCGCTGGCCAGCCTGCCTCCGGAGTTCCGCGCTGCCGTGGTGCTGTGCGACGTCGAGGGGCTCTCCTACCAGGAGATCGCCGACATCATGGACGCCAAGCTCGGCACGGTGCGCTCGCGCATCCACCGAGGCCGCGCGATGCTGCGCGAGGCCCTCGCCCACCGCGCGCCCGCGCCGGGCCGGCAGCGGTACGCCGGACCGGCGACCACCGTGGCCGCGGGCGGGCTGATGTGATCGGGCACCTCGGCGCGCGAGTCAGCGCCCTGCTCGACGGTCAGCTCCCTCCGACGGAGGAGGAGCGAGCCTGGGAGCACGTGCACTCCTGCCACTTCTGCCGCGACGCGGTCGAGCGCGAGGGCTGGGTCAAGACCCGGCTGGCCGGCCTCTCCTTCGGCGACACGCCCGCGTCCGAGCGGCTCAAGGGCTCGCTCATCGGCGCGCATCAGGGACTGCCGCCCGGCGACGCCTTGCTGGCCATGTCGCCACGACCCCGCTGGGGGAGCCTGGTCGCCATCGGCGGGGGCGCCGCGGGGGCCGCGGTGCTCGGAGTCCTCGCCCTGGGCGCCGCCCCGGCCAACGCGCCGTCGATCGACCGGCGCGCCCCGTCCAGCCTCCCCAGCACCTCGCTCGTAAGCCCGACTCCGACGCCCCGACTCGGTCTGCCGAGCGTGCAGCCGAGCGACAGCCGTCAGGCCCGCTGATCCCACGGCGAGCCACCCTGGGTCCGCGGACTTGTAGCCAGGGGCGAAGATAGGTCTCGTGAACGACCGCCCGGACCCCGACGACACGGAGGAGACCGCTCCGCTGTCGCTGGGTGACTACGTCTCGGGCGGTCCTCCGAGTGATCACTGGGGCGGTCACACCGGCCAGTACGGCGCCCAGTATGGCGCGCCGCCCGCGCAACCCGAGCCCTACGGTCAGTCTTTCGGGGCTCAGTCGCCTGGCCCCTACCCACCGCCCGGCACCCAGCCGATGCCGGCCTATGCGACCGCCGTTCCGCGCGGGCGCGCCGACAGGGGCCGGGTGTCCCGCTGGGTTTGGCCGACGGTGTGCGCCCTGGCGCTGGTCGTCGGCGGGCTGGCCGGCGCCGTCGGCGGGGCGGCGTACGAGAACTGGTCGACGCCCGACGGCGACGGGATCGTCGCAGGCGGTCTCGAGGAGGCCGGCGCCCACTCGACCGCGCCGCTGCCCGCCCAGAACGGATCGGTGGCGGCGGTGGCCAAGGAGGTGCTGCCGAGCACCGTGCAGATCCTTGCGCAGTACCAGGGGCAGGACGACGGCGCGACCGGCTCGGGCTTCGTCCTCGACACCCAGGGTCACTTCATCACCAACAACCACGTGGTCGCCGACGCCGCGGAGAACGACGGACCGATCGAGGTCGTCGACCAGGACGGCAACCGCTTCGTCGCCACCCTCGTCGGTCGCAGTCCGACCTACGACCTGGCCGTGCTCTACGTCGCCGGGGGGCCGGAGCTGCCCGCCGCCGCGCTCGGGGCCTCGCAGGCGCTCAACGTGGGCGATCCGGTCGTTGCGTTCGGCTCGCCCCTCGGCCTGAGCTCGACGGTGACTGCCGGCATCGTGAGTGCGCTGAACCGGCCGGTGACCACCGGTGACGCCGGCAACGAGTCGTCCTATATCAACGCCGTCCAGACCGACGCCGCCATCAACCCGGGCAACTCCGGCGGCCCGCTCGTGAACCTCCAGGGCCAGGTCGTCGGCGTGAACTCGGCCATCGCGACCACCGGCGGAGCCATTCAGGGCGAGGCTGGCAACATCGGCGTCGGCTTCGCGATCCCGATCGAGCAGGTCAAGATCACCGCCGACCAGATCCTGCGCACCGGCGAGGCCCGCTATCCGGTGATCGGCGCCAAGGTCGTCACGGGCGGGACCGACAACGCCAAGGGCGCCGAGATCAGCGAGGTACTGCCCGGGACGCCCGCCGAGGACGCCGGCCTCGAGAAAGGTGACGTGATCACCGAGCTCGACGGCGCGCGGGTCACCGACGGGATCGCGCTCATCGTGGCCATCCGTGCCCACCGACCGGGCGAGGAGGTCGAGTTCTCGTTGACCCGCGACGACGAGGAGATGACCATCGCCGTGACGCTGGGGTCCGAGGTCGGGTAGGGGTTGGTTTCGAGACAGGCGCCCCAGCGCGCCTTCCTCAACCACCGGGCGACCGCTAGCGCGCCTTCCTCAACCACCGGGGACGCCTCAACCGGCGGGAACGGTGAAGGTTGTGGAGAGGCCAAGTGGTGGGCGGCAATGCGTGCTGTGCTCGTCGGGTGCTCCGACTCGACTCGTGCGATCGCCGCGATCTGGTCACCGACATGGCGATCGGCATCATCGCGGAGTCCGGGATGGGGGCCGTCACGTTGCGCTCCCTGGCACAGCGCATCGGGGTGACGCCACCGGCTTTGCTGCACTGGTTCGGCAACCGCGACCGCGTGCTGATGATCATCGCCTCGACCTTCTCACTGCGATGGCGTCAATGGGTCACGCGCCGGATGTACGAGCACGATCTGTGCGCGCTGCTCCCGGAGACGGACGAGGAGGTCGCGTGGACCGGGGTCTGGAGCGCCCTGACCGTCCGCGGTCCCCACTCAGCCTGCCTCTCCAGGATTGACTAAACGTTTATTTACTCCTGGGAGGCCGGTTCGCTCGTGGCGGAGTTTTCTTCCGACTCGGCGAACGGGTGCTCGTCGAGGTAGACGCCGGTCTCGACGTACATCCGCGCGATGAACTCCTCGAGCTCGCTCGCTTCCACGCGCCACTGGCCGCGGCCCCCGATCTTGATCGCCTTGAGCTCCCCGCGGCGCACGAGCGCGTAGACCTGCGCACTGGAGGTGTTGAGGATCTCCGCGACGTCGGTCAGCGTGAGGAACCTGAGGGGCTGATCGGCCATGGCGTCATCGTCGCATCCCGGGCGACCCGCGCATCCGGTCAACCCCAGGCCCTGTGGATGGACACCTGTCGGTATCGGCGATCGGCGTGCATGATGGCCCGATGGCCAGGAATCTCGGGGCCTCCGGCGTGCCCGTCGCAGTCCGTGCGACGCGCCCGGGCTGGCGCGACCCACGACTGTTGATCGGCATCCTCATCGTCGCGGCGTCCGTGGTCCTGGGCTCGCGACTGCTCGCGTCGGCCGACGACTCCGTCAGTGTGTGGGCGGTGGCGGCCGACATGGGCGCGGGCGACACCGTGACGTCCGACGACCTGGTCTCGCGCCGGGTCCGGTTCGCGGAGGGTGCCGACCTCGACCGCTACTTCGGCTCCGACACGGCCGTGCCAGACGGGCTCCAGCTGCTGCGCGGGATCGGCGCAGGCGAGCTGCTGCCCCGCACGGCCGTCGGAGCGCCGGAGGAGAGCGGGCTGCTGCAGGTGCCGATCGCGGTCGATGCCGAGCAGGTGCCGCCCGCAGTCGCCGCCGGTTCGACCGTCGACATCTATCTGGTCCCGACGGCCGGCGGCGACTGCGGTTCGGCCTGCTCGGGCACGCCAGTGCTCACGGGCGTGACCGTGGTCGACGCGTCGACGGTCGACGAAGGCTTCGCTGCCACCGGCAAGCGACAGCTCGTCGTGGGTGTGGAGGCCGACGACGCCAGCCGGTTCTTCAAGGCGCTAGGAGCCGGCGACGGCCCGACGATCACCGTCGTCAGCCGGGGCTGACAGGTGTACGTCGTCCTGATCCTGGCCTCGGGGGCGACCTGGGAGTCGCCGGTCCTGGCCCGGCTCGACCGCGAGCGGGGCGTGGTGGTCCTCAAGCGCTGCGTCGACGTGCCCGACCTCCTCGCCGCCGCTTCGGCGGGTCAGGCCGACGTGGCCGTCGTCGCGCTCGACGCACCCGGGCTCGACCAGCCCGCGATGGAGCATCTGCGGCGGTTCCAGGTCCGTCCCGTTGCGGTCGTCCCGGCCGGCGCCTCGGAGGCCCACGGGCTCCGCGCCGCCCGGCTCGGGATCGCCACGTTGGTGGCCGACGACGACCTCGACGCGCTGCCAGCGGCCGTGCAGACCGCGGACGACGAGGTCACGGTCGTGCCCGACCCGCTGGCCGACGAGACCCCGGCGACTCCGACCGGCGGCGGGCGCGTCGTCACCTTCTGGGGACCGGGCGGCGCGCCCGGCCGCACGACGGTGGCCGTCGCCGTGGCCGCCGAGCTGGCCGCCCGCGGACGGCGTACGACGCTCGTCGACGCCGACCCCTACGGCGGCACCGTCGCCCAGCAGCTCGGCATCCTGGACGAGGTCTCCGGCCTCCTCGCGGCCGCGCGGCTGGCTGCCGGCGGACTGTTGGAGGCGCGGTTCGGCTCCGTCCAACGGGCGGTCGACGAGCAACTCACCGTCGTCACCGGCCTCCCGCGGGCCGATCGCTGGACAGAGGTGCGCGCCGGCGCGGTCGAGCATCTCCTCGAGGTCGCGGTCGCGCATGGCGACGTGGTGGTCGACACCGGGTTCAGCATCGAGGCCGATCCGGCGGGCGACTTCGGCGTGCGGCCGCCGCGCAACCAGATGACGACGGCCGCGCTCGACCAGGCCGACGAGGTGGTGATCGTGGGCGCGGCCGACCCGGTGGGGCTGTCGCGGTTGGCCCGGGCCCTGGTGGAGGTGCGCGAGGTGACTGCCGGGGCGCCGGTGCGGGTCGTGGTCAACCGGATGCGCCCGAGCCTCGGCTGGAAGGAGCTCGACATCGCCGGGATGGTCGAGGGGTTCGCGCGGCTGTCGGGGCTGCACTTCCTGCCCGACGACCGCCCATCGACCGACCGTGCCCTGGTCGCCGGTCGCACGTTGACCGAGGTCGGCGACTCGCCGCTCGCTCGCAGCATCGGTGAGCTGGTCGACGCACTCGCCCCTGAGACGGCGGTGAGGACCGCACCCCGGGTCAGGCGGCGAAGAGCAGGTAGATCCCTCCGACGGTGAAGCCCACCATCGCGATCAGCAGTGGCAGCTGACCGGTGATCCGGTGGTTCGTCGGCAGCAGCGTCAAGGCGCGGTCGTGCGCGGCGATCACACCCACCACGTGACCGATCACGACCGCGAGCACCTTGGTCGTGGCCAGCGCGGTCGGGTGGTAGGACAGCGCATAGCTGACGCTCCAGTTGGCGGTTCCGAACAGGTTGCTGCCGTTGGACAGCGGATCGCTGACCTGGATGAGTGTCAGCTGGCCGACCTCGACGAGGTAGGTCAGGTAGTGAGCCACGATGTAGCCCACCACGATCGGCACGACCGAGTGCGCGAACAGGTTGGGCAGCGTGCTGCGCCGCGTGCCGGGCTCGACGCCGGTCGCCATGGTGCCGGCCACGAAGATCAGGCCGACGGCCAGGCAGAAGCCGAGCAGGGCCAGGTTGCCTAGCAGAAACCCAGAGACGTCCGTGCTCTGCGTGAAGCGCACCCAGGGCGTGGAGTCGCGAAAGGAGTCGTAGGCGGTGCTGCCGAAGAGCGTGGACACGACGGCGACCAGTCCCGCAACCGCCTCGACCGTCGCCAGGTTCGCCAGCGGACTGCGAACGAGCAGCCGGCCGTCCTCGCCGTGCGCCCAGATCGACAGCTTCCCGGCCAGCGTCGAGTAGACCTCGAACGGGTCGGCCCGGGCGAAGAACTCGTCGCCGAACAACGCGCCGCCGATCAGCATCGCGGCCACGTAGACGGCGCACCACAGGCGCACCGGCCCCAGCTCGGTGCCGTGTGCGTAGACGAGCTCCATCCACACGAACGCGTACAGCCCCACCGCGGCGGGCCAGTAGCCCAGCCGCTCGGGGTAGGCGAAGACGCCGCGCGCCGGGTCGCCGCCGGACACCCGGGCGACCAGGGCGTTGATCGAGCGCACCGGGCTGACCGCCCGCCACACCGGGCCGAAGAGCACGGACAGCACCGGGAGTCCGACCCACCACCAGACGTAGAACATCCCGAACACCGGGTTGGTGAGCAGGTCCTGGCCGAAGATGGCGGCGAAGGCGCCGAAGCCGAAGACGAGCAGACCGACGACCCGCAGGCCGACGGCCCACGCGGTCGAGCCGGTGAGTGAGTCGAGCCACGCGGGCGCCGGTCGCCCGGTCTCGCGGCCGTCGTAGCGGGGCGTGCGCCAGGCCAGCGCGAGGACCGTGAACGACACCGCCAGCGCCGCGACCGCTCCCACGATCGCCAGCTCGGGCGGGAGTGGCAGATCCTTGGCGCCGCCGATCCCGTGGGTGGCGAAGCCGCCCGGGATCAAATCAGCTCACTTCGAGCTGGACGATGACGACCTCGAGCGTGTGCGACTCGACGTCGACGACGCCGGGCTGGTCGATCGGCTCGAGGTCGAGGGTGGTGGTGCCGGCGTCGTACTCCAGCTCCTGCTCGGGGTCGCTGTGCACATGGATCTCGCCCGGAGCATCGGCGTCGACGACCAGCTCGACCGGCTGACCGACGGCGACGTCGACGCGTTCGCCGTTGGGCTCGACGCTGTCGCCCGCGACGGTGATGTCGATCGTCACCGGCGTCGTCGGGGCGTTGCCGCTCGATTCGTCGTCTCCGCAGGCCGTGAGGCCGAGCAGAGACACGGTCAGGACAGTGGCGGAAGCCAGCGCGCGCAACATCGGATGCCTTTCAGGACATGGGACGCACAGGCCCCGGTCGGGTCTCTGCCAGAATCGCACGCGACCACAAGGATGAAGAACGGCACCCCTGGGAAGGCGTTACGAATGAGCGAGCGGCTGCGGCCCCGCGACCTCGCCATGCTGGCGGGCGAGTCGCCGTCGACGCCGCGGCACAACGCCACCGTGGAGATCTTCGAGCCGGGCGACTCCGGCTTCGACTACGCCGCGCTCGTCGAGCTGGTGGCCGACCGCATCCCCTTCGTGCCGCGCTACCGCCAGAAGCTGGCTGTGGTCCCCGGCCACCTGGCCAACCCGGCCTGGGTAGACGATCCCGACTTCGACCTCGGCTATCACGTACGCCGCTCCGCGCTGCCGCGCCCCGGGAGCCACGAGCAGCTGCTCGAGCTGGTGGCCCGCATCGTCTCCCGGCCGCTGGACCGGCACCGGCCGCTGTGGGAGGTCTACTTCGTCGAGGGTCTCGAGAACGGCCGGGTCGCCGTGCTGTCGAAGTCCCACCAGGTGCTCGTCGACGGCGTGCACACCGTCGACCTGGCGCAGGTGCTGCTCGACCGCACCCCCGATCCTCGGCCGGTCGACAAGGACGACTGGCACCCGAACTCGGGGCCGTCGTCAACCGGCCTGGTCGCAGACGCGGTGCAGGACGCCATCGTCTCGCCGGGCTCGGTCCTCGACACCGCCCGCGCGACCCTGGACTCCGCGATGCGGACCGCCGACGCCGTGGCCTCGCGGGCCGGGGCCATCGCCGGCGCGCTGACCAACCGCCGCCCGGTCGGCACCCACCCGTTGCTGGGCCAGCTGTCCCAGCAACGTCGGCTCGTCACCGTCCGCACCGAGCTGAGCGACTTCCTCGAGGTCCGGCGCGAACACGGCGGCACGGTCAACGACGTGATCCTGGCGACGGTGACGGGCGCCTTGCGCGGCTGGCTGCTCGCTCGCTCGGAGTCGATGAGCGGTGTCAAGCACGTGCGCACCGTGGTGCCCGTCTCCGTCGTCGACCGCGACCTGGAGACCACCTCGCTCGGCAGCCCGATCGCCGCTCAGCTGGTCGACCTGCCCGTCGGCGAGGCCAGCCCGGTGGTGCGCCTGCACCAGGTCTCCTACGCCTTCAAGGCCCACAAGGAGACCGGCCGCGGCGTTGCCGCCAACCGGCTGGCAGGGATCGCCGGGTTCGCCCCGTCGACGTTCCACGCGATCGGCTCCCGCGTCGCCGCCGAAGAGGCCCGCCGCGGCTTCCAGCTGAGCGTCACCAACGTGCCCGGACCGCAGTCGCCGCTGTACGCCGCCGGCGCCCAGATGCTCGAGACCTATCCCGTGCACCCACTGCTGCCCGGCCACGCGCTGGCGATCGGCGTGACGTCGTACGACGGCAGCGTCTTCTTCGGCATCACCGCCGACCGCGACCAGCTGCCCGACGCCGACGTGCTGGGGCAGTGCCTGCGCGAGGCCCTCGACGAGCTGCTCGACACGATCGGCGGCCGCCGGACGCGCGCGCCGCGGGGCCGTCGTACTCGCAAGGCCGCCAACACGACCAAGACGACCAAGACGACCAAGACGGCGAGGACAGCCAAGAAGACGACCGCCAAGCGGAGCCGGTAACCGTGCGTCTCTACCTGCCGATGACCCTGCCGGACCTGGCGGCCGACTACGCCGCGGGGGAGTTCGCCACCAACCTCGACGCGGTCGTCAGCGAGGGCGGCTCCGAGGAGCACGAGTACGCGGCGCTGATGACCGCCGCCGACTCCTCGGCCGAGCTGGTGGCCGATCTGGCTGACGGGCTGCGCCGGCGGGTCGTGGTCGTGGCCGAGACGGCCGGCCCGGATGATCCGATCCCGCTGCGCGACGTGGTGGCGGTGCACGTCGACCCGACGGACGACGCCGCGGCCGATGACGACCTGGCGTGGTACGCCACCCAGGAGATCGACTCGCTCCTGGCCGGGGTCGTCTGACATCCTCGCCGCATGGACTCCATCTCCTTCCCGCCTGCACCGGTCAACGAGCCCAACCGCACCTACGCGCCGGGGTCTCCCGAGCGCGAGGAGCTGATGACCGAGCTCGCCAGGCAGGAGCGCCGCCAACACGTGCTGCGCGCCCACATCAACGGCCGCAAGCGGTCGGGCGGCGGTCGCGAGATCAACGTGGTCCAGCCCCACGACCACCAACACGTGCTCGGCACGATGAAGAGCTCGACGACCAAGGACGCCGAGGCCGCCATCAAGGCCGCTACCGCGGCCGCGCCCGGCTGGCGGGCGATGGACATCGACGACCGCTGCGCGATCCTGCTCAAGGCCGCCGACCTGCTCGCCGGCCCGTGGCGCCAGCGGATCAACGCGGCCACCATGCTCGGCCAGTCCAAGACGGCGTTCCAGGCAGAGATCGACGCGGCCTGCGAGCTCATCGACTTCTGGCGCTTCAACGTCCACTACGCCAAGCAGATCCTCACCGACCAGCCGATCGCCAACAGCCCCGGCATCTGGAACCGCACCGACCACCGGCCGCTCGAGGGCTTCGTCTACGCCATCACGCCGTTCAACTTCACCGCGATCGCCGGCAACCTGCCGACCGCCCCGGCCCTGATGGGCAACACCGTCATCTGGAAGCCGGCGCACAGCCAGCAGCTGGCCGCCTCGCTGCTGATGGAGCTGCTGGAGGAGGCCGGGATCCCGCCCGGCGTCATCAACATGCTGCCCGGCGACGGGCTCGACGTCTCCAAGGTCGCGCTCGCGCACCCCGACCTGGCCGGCATCCACTTCACGGGCTCGACCGGGGTGTTCCACCACCTCTGGCGGACCATCGGCGAGAACATCTCGTCGTACCGCTCCTACCCGCGCATCGTCGGCGAGACCGGCGGCAAGGACTTCATCATCGCCCACCCGAGCGCCGACCCCGACGTGCTGCGGGTGGCCATGATCCGTGGCGCTTTCGAGTACCAGGGCCAGAAGTGCTCGGCGGCGTCGCGGGCCTACGTGCCTCGGTCGGTGTGGGCCAAGATCAAGGACCAGCTCGTCGCCGACGTCGAGTCGCTGACCATGGGCGACGTCACGGACCTCTCCAACTTCATGGGCGCCGTCATCGACGACCGGGCATTCGCCAAGCACAAGTCCGCGATCGCGCGGGTCCGCCGCAACGACCACCTGACCTTGATCGCCGGCGGGCAGACCGACGACTCGGTCGGCTGGTTCGTCCGCCCGACCCTGATCACCTCCACGACCCCGACCGACCAGATGTTCTCGACCGAGTACTTCGGCCCGATCCTGGCCGTGCACGTGTACGACGACCGCAACTACGAGCGCGTCGTGCGCCAGCTCGAGTCGTTCGCGCCGTACGCGCTGACGGGCGCGGTGATCGCCCAGGACCGCGAGGCCATCGCCTGGACCAGCGAGCAGGTCCGCTTCGCCGCCGGCAACTTCTACATCAACGACAAGCCCACCGGCGCCGTCGTCGGTCAGCAGCCCTTCGGCGGAGCCCGGGCGTCCGGCACCAACGACAAGGCCGGCGCCGCAGTCAACCTGCTGCGCTGGACCTCACCGAGGTCGATCAAGGAGACGTTCGTGGCCCCGAAGGACTTCCGCTACCCCCACATGGACTGAGCGCAACCTCGACCAACGGCGGCTACACCCGCCACTCACCGGCGAGCCACTTGATGCCGACCTTGTTCTCGGCGCGGAAGGCATCGCGGAGGAGGCCGGCGACGAGGTCCTCGAGCTTGCCGCCGACCAGGGGTACGCCGACGCGCACCTGCATCGACACGGTCTCGATCGTGTCGGCGTCCGCCTGCTCCAGCCGGGCGGCGCCGGTCATCTCGCCGGGCTTGCCGGGGATGGTCACGTGGAAGGTCGCCTCGTTGGCCGACTCCCACTCCTCGTCCTGCACGAGGTCGATGGTCGAGCCGACGAACTTGCGGGCGAACGACGGCACCTGGGCGGTGCCGTAGGTGCGGTTGAGGGCGACGGTCATCGAGCCGTCGTCGTACTCCTCGATCGTCACCGACGAGTCCTCGACCGCCTGGAAGGCGCACACCGCCTGGCGGAACTCCGGGTCGGCGAGCATGGCGTACACCTCCTCGGTGGTGCGGCCGGGATAGACGAGCTCGACGGTGACCGACTTCATGGCCACATCCTGTCCGGGAACCCGCCCCGACGCGACTCCGCCGCGGGTGCCCGAGGGTCGTAGAGTCGGGCTGTGTCAACGGTGACCGAACTGAAGAAGTCCGAGCTCCTCGACCGCGCGACCGAGTCCGCGAAGGCCCGCAAAGGATCTGGCGGACCGCCCGCCGACGAGGTCGGCCCTCTGCTCAACGCCTTCTACCGCCACATCGCCGCCGACGACATCGACGAGCGCTCGGACTCAGACGTGTACGCCGCCCTGGCCTCGCAGTTCCGGCTCGCCGAGAACCGGCCCCAGGGCCGCGCCAACGTCAGGGTCTTCACGCCCAGCAACGCCGACCAGGGCTGGTCGGCCGGCGGCCACTCGGTCGTGGAGATCGTCACCGACGACATGTCGTTCCTCGTCGACTCGGTGACCATGGAGCTGAGCCGGCAGCAGCACGAGATCCACCTGGTCATCCACCCGCAGTTCGACGTCGTCCGCGACATCACCGGCGTGCTCCAGAGCGTGCACCCGATCAAGGACGAGGGCGAGCTGCCCGAGGGCGACGCGGTCCGCGAGTCGTGGATGCACATCGAGATCAGCCGCCTCGGCCACGACGACGACCCTGCGGTGATCGAGGAGGACCTCCAGCGGGTGCTCCGCGACGTCCGCGAGTCGGTCGAGGACTGGGACAAGATGCGCTCGCAGGCGCTGACCATCGTCAAGGAGCTGCGCACCGACCCGCCGCCGCTCAAGCCCGAGGAGCTCGAGCGCGGCACGGCCTTCCTGCAGTGGCTGGCCGAGGACCACTTCGCGTTCCTCGGCTACCGCGAGTACCGCCTCGAGTCGGACGGCGACGACGAGATCCTGCGGGCCGTGCCCGCCACCGGGCTCGGCATCCTGCGCGCCGACCAGGACACGTCCAAGGGCTTCGGCAAGCTGCCGGCGGTCGCCAAGGCCAAGGCCCGCGAGAAGAGGCTGCTGGTGCTCGCCAAGGCCAACTCCAAGGCCACGGTGCACCGGCCGGCGTACCTCGACTACGTCGGCGTGAAGACCTTCGACGAGGCCGGCGAGGTCGTCGGCGAGCGCCGTTTCCTCGGGCTGCTCTCGAGCGCGGCGTACACCGAGTCGATCACCCGCATCCCGCTGCTGCGCGAGAAGGCCGCCGCCGTGCTGGACCGGATCGGGGTCGAGCCCCGCAGCCACGCCGGCAAGAGCCTGATGGACACCCTGGAGACCTACCCCCGCGACGAGATCTTCCTGACCCCGGTCGACGACCTGGCCGCCGTCACCCAGGGCGTGCTGGAGACCGTCGGCCGGCGTCGGCTGCGGGTCTTCGTCCGCCGCGAGACCTACGGCCGCTACATCTCGGTGCTGTGCTACCTGCCCCGCGACCGCTACAACACCGGCGTCCGCGAGCGGTTCTCCCAGATCCTGATGGACCGACTGCACGGAGAGAACGTCGAGTTCAACGTGCGCATCAGCGAGTCCACCACCGCGCGCGTGCATTTCGTGGTGCACCCGCCGGCCGGCGCCTCCATCCCCGATGTCGACGAGGCCGACCTCGAACGGCTGTTCACCGACGCGTCCCGCTCGTGGCGCGACGACTTCATCACCGCCGCCGTGGCCGAGTACGGCGAGGAGAACGGCTCGCGGCTGGCCCGCCTGTACGCCGACTCGTTCCCCGAGGCCTACAAGGAGGACTTCAGCCCGACCACGGCCGCCCTCGACGTCGGCCGCCTCGAGGGCGTCGTCGGCGACCCGGGCATCGACCTGTCTCTGTTCTCGCCCCTCGACGCCGGCCGCGGCGAGGCCCGGCTCAAGGTGTTCCGGACCGGCTCGCCGCTCTCGCTCACCCAGGTGCTGCCGATGCTGTCGTCGATGGGCGTGGAGGTGCTCGACGAGCGCCCCTACGAGCTCGACGGCCTGCCGCGGCAGAGCTTCGTCTACGAGTTCGGGCTGCGCTACCCGCCCGGCCTCTCCGACGGCGTACGCATCCTCTTCCAGGACGCCATCCGCGCGGTCTGGGACCGCTACAACGAGATCGACGGCTTCAACGCTCTGGTGCTCGCCGCGGGACTGACGTGGCGGCAGGCGACGGTGCTTCGCGCGTATGCGAAGTACATGAAGCAGGGCAACTCGCCCTTCGCGGTCGACTCCATCGAGGGGGCCCTGCGAGGCAACACCGACATCACCCGGCTCCTCTGGAATCTCTTCGAGGCCAGGTTCGACCCCGGCAAGAACGGTCTCGAGGCCCAGGCCGAGGCTCGCACGGCGCGGGTGTCCGAGATCGAGGACCGCATCAAGCGAGCGCTCGACGACGTGGCCAGCCTCGACCACGACCGGATCCTGCGGTCCTACCTCACCCACATCAACGCGACGCTGCGCACCAACTACTTCCAGCTGGGCAGCGACGGCGCGTTGCACCCCTACATGTCGTTCAAGCTGGAGCCTTCGCAGATCCCCGACCTGCCGCAGCCCCGGCCGCGCTACGAGATCTTCGTCTACTCACCGCGGGTCGAGGGCGTGCACCTGCGCTTCGGCGCGGTCGCCCGAGGCGGGCTGCGCTGGTCCGACCGTCGCGACGACTTCCGCACCGAGGTGCTGGGCCTGGTCAAGGCCCAGATGGTGAAGAACACCGTGATCGTGCCCGTCGGCGCCAAGGGCGGCTTCTACTGCAAGCAGCTCCCCGACCCGGCCGACCGGGAGGCGTGGCTGGCAGAGGGCATCACCTGCTACCGCACGTTCATCAGCGGGCTGCTCGACATCACCGACAACCTCGTCGAGGGCGAGACCGTGCCGCCGACGGGCGTGGTCCGTCACGACGGCGACGACTCCTACCTCGTGGTCGCCGCCGACAAGGGCACGGCCACGTTCTCCGACATCGCCAACGGCGTCGCCCACGACTACGGCTTCTGGCTGGGTGACGCCTTCGCCAGCGGCGGGTCCGTCGGCTACGACCACAAGGCCATGGGCATCACCGCCCGCGGCGCCTGGGTGTCCGTACGCCGCCACTTCCGCGAACGCGGCATCGACTGCCAGACCACGGACTTCACCGCGGTCGGCATCGGTGACATGTCCGGCGACGTCTTCGGCAACGGCATGCTGTGCTCGGAGCACACCAAGCTGGTAGCCGCCTTCGACCACCGTGACATCTTCCTCGACCCCAGCCCCGACGCGGCGGCGTCGTACGCCGAGCGGCAGCGGCTCTTCGCGCTGCCCCGCTCCAGCTGGCAGGACTACGACAAGAGCCTGATCTCCGAGGGCGGGGGAGTGTTCCCGCGCTCGCTCAAGGCGATCAAGCTGACCCCACAGGCGCGCCAGGCGCTGGGGATCGACAACAGCGTCGGCACGCTGACGCCGGCCGAACTGATGAAGGCGATCCTCCAGGCGCCCGTCGACCTCCTCTGGAACGGCGGCATCGGCACCTACGTCAAGTCGGCCAGCGAGACCAACGCCGAGGCCGGCGACAAGGCCAACGACGCCATCCGGGTCAACGGCCGCGACCTGCGGGCCAAGTGCGTCGGCGAGGGCGGCAACCTCGGCCTCACCCAGCTGGGCCGGATCGAGTACGCCGAGGCCGGCGGTCGGCTCAACACCGACTTCATCGACAACTCCGCGGGCGTGGACACCTCCGACCACGAGGTCAACATCAAGATCCTGCTCGACCGGGTCGTCCACGACGGCGATCTCACCGAGAAGCAGCGCAACACCCTGCTGGCGTCGATGACCGACGAGGTCGCAGCGTTGGTGCTGCGCGACAACTACGAGCAGAACCTCGCCCTAGCCAACGGCGCGGCCAACGCACCGTCGCTGCTGCACGTCCACGAGGACTGGATGCGCCAGCTCGAGAAGCGCGGCGTGCTCAACCGCGAGCTCGAAGGGCTGCCCAGCTCGCGCCAGGTCAAGCGGATGCTCGAGCGCGGCGACGGCCTCTCCGCCCCCGAGCTGTCGGTGCTGCTGGCGTGGACCAAGATCGTGCTGGCCGACGAGCTGATCGGCTCCGACCTGCCCGACGACCCCTACTGCCACGTCGACCTGACCGCCTACTTCCCCCAGGAGATCCAGTCGGGCTTCGCCGACCAGCTCGGGGCCCACCCGCTGCGGCGCGAGATCATCGTGACCCAGGTCGTCAACGACCTGGTCAACGGCGCCGGGCTGACGTTCTGGCCGCGGCTCCAGGGCGAGACGTCGGCCGGCCCTGCGGAACTGACCCGCGCCAACTTCGTGGCCCGCGAGATCTTCGGCTCGCTGCCCCTGCGCGACGAGCTGGCGTCGTACGACAACAAGCTGGACGCCTCGATCCAGACCCGGATGCGGATCGAGATGCGCACCCTGGTCGAACGGGCCTCGCGCTGGCTGGTCACCAACCGCCGCCCCCCGCTCGACAGCCAGGGCACGGTCGACTTCTTCCGCGACCGCGTGCAGACGACGATGGCCGAGCTGCCGACGCTGCTGTCGGGCCGCGAGCTCGACGCCTTCGAGGATCGACGGGCCCGCCTGGTCGCCCAGCAGGTGCCCGAGGACCTCGCCACGCGAGTGGCGGTGCTGCACCCGGCCTACCAGCTGCTCGGCGTCCTCGAGATCGCCGACCGCGACGGTCTCGACCCCATCGAGGTGGCCCGCGTGCACTTCGCCCTCGGCGAGCGGCTGGGGCTGCCGGCGCTGGTCAGCAGGATCCTGGCCCTGCCGCGCGACGACCGCTGGCAGACGATGGCGCGCGCGGCGCTTCGCGATGACGTCTACGCCGTGCACACCCAGCTCACCGCCCAGGTGCTCCGCACCACCCCGGCCGACGAACCCGCGCCTGCGCGGATCGCCACTTGGGAGGAGGGCGACAGCCTCGTCGCCGCCCGCTCCGCCGCGACGCTGGAGGAGATCTGCGCCGACGAGACGGCCGACCTGGCCCGGATGTCGGTCGGTCTGCGGGTGATCCGCGGGTTGCTCGCGACGGGCTGAACGCCCCTCCGGGACCGATTTCGGCGGGAAGGTCCCGCCCGCCGCCCCCCAGACGCCGCAAACGATTCGCCGGGTGTCGGCATGGCGTCGTATCGTCAACCAAGCGATGCCACCATCCTCCTCGTTCTCCGACCACCCACCCGCCAGCGTCAACTCGCTCTGGCGGCTGCGCGGATACCTCCGGCCCCACCTGTTGGCGCTCGCCGTCATGCTCGGGACGTCAATGGCCGGAGTCGGGATCTCGATCGCGATCCCGCTGGCGACCAAGGCGCTGATCGACGGGCCGATCAGCGACGGCGACGTCTCCGGGCTGGTGCCGCTCGGCCTGCTCGTCCTCGGCCTGGGCGTGCTCGAGGCGGTGCTGATCTTCTGGCGGCGCTGGGTCCAGTCCAATGCGGTGCTCCAGATGGAGACCGCGATGCGCCACGACCTCTACGCGCGCCTCCAGCGGCTGCCGATGAGCTTCCACACCAAGTGGGGGTCGGGGCAGCTGCTCTCCCGGGCGACCACCGACCTGTCCGCGATCCGGCGGTTCGCCGGATTCGGGCTGCTCTTCCTGATCATCAACATCCTCCAGCTCACAGTGGTCACCGGAGTGCTGCTCCACATGTACTGGCCGCTCGGCCTGGTCGTGGCCCTCACCGCCGCGCCGATCGTGTGGCTGTGCATGCGATTCGAGAAGGGCTACGTCGTGCTGTCGCGGCGCGTGCAGGACGAGCAGGGCGACCTCGCCACCCGCGCCGAAGAGGGCGCGGTCGGCATCCGGGTGATCAAGGCCTTCGGCCGCAGCGATCACGTCTCGCGTCAATACGACGACGCGGCGACCAAGCTTCGGGCCACGAGCATGGACAAGGTCCGCCTGTCGGCGAGGTTCTGGACCTTCCTCGAGGTGATCCCCAACCTCGCCGTGGTCGTCGTACTGCTGCTCGGCGCCATCGGCGTCGGCAACGGCGCCCTGACGACCGGCGAGCTGGTCGCCTTCATCACGCTGATGCTGTCGCTCGTGTGGCCGGTGGCGTCGTTGGGCGTGATCCTGGCGATGGCCCAGGAGGCCATGACGGCAGCCGCTCGCGTCCTCGAGATCTTCGACACCCAGCCCGACATCGTCGACGGTCCGCATCTCACCACCGCCGCCGACGGCGGCCACCTGTGCTTCGAGCACGTCGACTTCGCGTTCCCCGACGAGCCCGACAAGCTGGTGCTGCGCGACGTCAACCTCGAGCTGCTGCCGGGCGAGACGGTGGCCCTGGTGGGTGCCACAGGCAGTGGCAAGACGAGCTTCACCGCGCTGGTGCCGCGTCTCTACGACGTCACCGGCGGCCGGATCACCCTCGACGGCGTCGACATCCGCGACCTGACCCTCGGCAAGCTGCGTTCCCTGGTGGCGACCGCCTTCGAAGAGCCCACGCTCTTCTCCATGAGTGCCCGCGAGAACCTCACGCTGGGTCGCTCCGACGCCACCGACGCCGAGATCGCTGAAGCGCTCTCGATCGCCCAGGCCGACTTCGCCAACGACCTGCCCTGGGGCCTCGACACCCGCATCGGCGAGCAGGGCATGTCGCTGTCCGGCGGCCAGCGACAGCGCCTCGCGCTGGCGCGCGCCGTCCTCGCCCAGCCCCGGGTCCTGGTCCTCGACGACACCATGTCCGCGCTCGACATCCACACTGAGAAGCTTGTCGAGGATGCGTTGCGCCGGGTGCTCTCCGAGACCACCGGCCTGATCGTCGCCCATCGCGCCTCGACCGTGATGCTGGCCGACCGGGTGGCCCTGCTCCAGGACGGCACGATCACCCACGTCGGCGAGCACCGCGAGCTGCTGGCCACGGTGCCGGCGTACCGCGAGCTGCTCGCCGCCGACGAGCTCGACGACGCCGACGACCTCGAGGAGGTGGAGTCGGCGTGAGCACGACCAAGGATCCCGCCACCGACCGCGAAGACGCCGCCGAGTCCGAGGCTGTCGACGCCCCGGTCCAGGCGTGGCGAGGCGTGGCGGCCGACGGCCACGCCGACACCCTGACCGACGAGACCTCCGCCCGGCTGGCCGGTCGCTCGCGGCGGCTGCTCGCCGACCTGCTGCGTCCCTACTCCCGCGTCATCAAGTGGCTGATCGTCATCGTGGTGATCGAGAACGCCGCCCGGCTCTCGATCCCCTACCTCGTCAAGGTCGGCATCGATAGCGGCATCCCGCCCATCCAGGAGAGCAACGACCTCGAGCCGCTGCTGCTGATCGTCGGCGCGATGCTGGTCGCCACCATCGTCCAGGCCATCACCCGTCAGCTCTTCCTGGTCAGGTCGGGCACGATCGGCCAGGATCTCCTCTTCGAGATCCGGCAGCGGGTCTTCCGCCACTTCCAGCGCCTCAGCCCGGCCTTCCACGACGACTACACCTCGGGCCGGGTCATCTCGCGGCAGACCTCCGACGTCGACGCGATCTACGAGATGCTCGAGACCGGTTTCGACGGGCTGGTCACCGCCGCGCTCACCCTGGTCGGCACGGCCGCACTGCTGCTCTTCCTCGACGTCAAGCTCGGTCTCGTCGCGCTGATCTGCGGTCCGTTCCTGGCCTGGCTGACCAACTGGTTCCGCAAGGCGTCGGCCAAGAGCTACCGCCTGACCCGCGAAAAAGTCGCCCTGGTGATCGTGCACTTCGTGGAGTCGATGAGCGGCATCCGCGCGGTCCAGGCCTTCCGCCGCGAGCCGCGCAACCAGGAGATCTTCGACGACGTCAACGAGCAGTATCGCGCCGCCAACCTGGTCGCCTTCCGGCTGGTGGCCTGGTTCATGCCAGGGATCCGCCTGATCGGCAACATCACCATCGCCGTCGTGCTGTTCTACGGCGGCTACCTCGCCATCCAGGGCCAGGTCACCATCGGCGTGCTCGCGGCGTTCCTGCTCTACCTGCGCCAGTTCTTCGAGCCGATGATGGAGATCAGCCAGTTCTACAACACCTTCCAGTCGGCCTCGGCGGCCTTGGAGAAGCTGTCGGGCGTGCTCGAGGAGGAGCCGTCGGTTCCCGAGCCGGCCGCTCCCGTGGCGCTGCCCGACCCTCGGGGCGAGGTGCGCTTCGACCACGTCGACTTCTCCTACGTCGAGGGTGTGCCGGTGCTGCCCGACCTCGAGCTGAACATCCCCGCCGGCCAGACCCTGGCGCTGGTCGGCACGACTGGTGCCGGCAAGACCACCCTCGCCAAGCTCGCGACGCGGTTCTACGACCCGATCGGTGGCCGCGTCCTGCTCGACGGCGTCGACTTGCGCGACCTCTCCGACGAGACGCTCCACCGCGCCGTCGTGATGGTCACCCAGGAGAACTACCTGTTCTCCGGCACCATCGCCGACAACATCCGCTTCGGCCGGCCCACCGCCTCGATCGACGACGTGGTGGCCGCGACCACCGCGCTCGGCGCCGACGGCTTCATCCGTGAGCTCCCCCTGGGCTACGAGACCGAGGTGTCCAACCGAGGCGGCGTGCTCAGCGCCGGCCAGCGTCAGCTGGTCGCCTTCGCCCGCGCCTTCCTCGCCGACCCGGCGGTACTGATCCTCGACGAGGCCACCTCGTCGCTCGACATCCCCTCGGAACGACTCGTGCAGCGCGCCCTGCGCACCATCCTGGCCGGCCGCACGGCCGTGATCATCGCCCACCGGCTCTCCACCGTCGAGATCGCCGACCGGGTGCTGGTGATGGAGCACGGCCGGATCGTCGAGGACGGCTCACCGGCCGACCTGATCGCCGGCGGCGACGGCCGCTTCTCCGACCTCCACGAGGCGTGGGTCGACTCTCTCGCCTGACCCGCGAGTCGGCGCCAGTTGTCGCCGAGCATGGGCCGAGTCGGCGCCAGTTGACGTCGCTGGTACGCCGAGTCGGCGCCAGTTTGCGTCGCGCGTGCACCGAGTCGGCGCCAGTTGACGTCGCGCTTGCACCAAGGCCCGCAATTGGCGCCGACTCGCGGTGCTCTGGGGGCAACTGGCGCCGACTCGCGGTGTGGGAGGGTCGGGCGATGGCGGATCTGGGTGACCTGGGCGTCGTGGAGACCGTCCGGCTGACCAGCGGCGGTGAGGTCTCCGCACGTGCCGTCGTCGACGCCGCGTTGGAGCGCATCGAGCGGCTCGACAGGCAGTCCTGACACTTCGCGGGCGAAACCTCGCCCCTCCAGTGCCAGTTTCACCGGCTAGCCGGTGAAACTGACAAGGACGGCGCCGGATAACGTCGGCTGCATGGGAGCAGCCATCCGGGTGGTCGACCTCGCCAAGGCGTACGGCGACCTTCGTGCCGTCGACGGAGTCAGTTTCGAGGTGGGCGAGGGGGAGTTCTTCGGCATCCTCGGCCCCAACGGGGCGGGCAAGACCACGACCCTGGAGATGATCGAGGGACTTCGTCAGCCCGACGCCGGAGAGATCAGCGTGCTGGGGCTGCGACCGTGGCCGCGCAACGCCGAGCTCCTGCCGCGCATCGGCGTCCAGCTCCAGGCGTCGGCCTTCTTCGAACGACTCACCGCGCGCGAGCAGATCCACACCATGGCCGCCCTGTACGGCATCCGGGCGGGCACCGCCGACGAGTGGCTGGATCGCGTCGGTTTGGAAGACAAGGCCGAGACCAAGGTAGGAGACTTGTCCGGCGGTCAGGCGCAACGGTTGTCGATCGCCTGCGCTCTCGTGCACGACCCGGACGTGGTCTTCCTCGACGAGCCGACCGCCGGCCTGGACCCGCAGGCCCGGCGCAACCTGTGGGAGCTGCTCGCCGGCCTCAACGACAGCGGCCGCACGGTCGTCATCACCACCCACTACATGGACGAGGCCGAGGTGCTCTGCGACCGGGTCGCCATCGTCGACCACGGCAAGATCCTCCAGCTCGACACACCCGCCAACCTCACGCGTGCGCTGGACGCACCGACCCGGATCACGGTCGCCCCCGGTCAGCTGACAGCCTCGGAGGCCCGGGCGATCGGCGGTGTGGATGACGTCGAGGAGGAGCCCGACGGGTTGGTGCTGCGCACCATGTCGCCCGCCGCGGTGCTCACGGCACTGGCCGACCAGGAGCGGCTGGCGGGCATCCAGGTGCGGACCGGGACCCTCGAGGACGTCTTCCTCGACCTCACCGGACGCGAGTACCGCGCATGACCGCCCCCACCGTGGTCGAGCCGCGCGAGCGCACCGAGCGCGGGTCGAGGGCCAGCGCCTTCTGGGCCCTGAGCCTGGCGATCGTCCGCGGCTTCCTGCGCGACAAGGCGTCGGTGTTCTTCGCGATCGTCTTCCCGTTGATGTTCCTGGTGCTCTTCGGCGGGCTGTTCGGCAACCCGAGCCAGTCCAAGGTCGACCTGATCGAGGTCGGCGACGTGGCCTTCCTCGACGAGATGCCGAAGGACGCGCGGGCGGCGTTCGAGCAGACCTTCGAGGTCTCGACCAGCGACGACCTTGCCGCCAGCATCGACGAGGTCCGCAAGGGCGACGCCGACGTGGCCATCGAGATGCAGGGCAACACGCTGATCGCCCACTACACCCAGACCGACCAGGTCAAGGCCGCCGTCACCCAGGGCGTGCTCCAGTCGTTCGTCGACGGCACCAACGTCGCGTTGTCCGGCAAGCCGCCGACCTACACCTTCGTCGCCGAACGGGTCGAGGACGAATCGCTCAAGACGATCCAGTACGTCACGCCCGGCCTGCTGGGCTGGGCCGTGGCCATGAGCGCGAGCTTCGGCGCCGCGGCCACCTTGAACGGCTGGCGCAACTCCAAGCTGCTCCGCCGGCTGCAGCTCTCGCCGGTCTCGACAGGCACGATCGTCGGGGCCCGGGTGACCGTCACCGTGGGCATCGCGCTCACCCAGATGGCGATCTTCCTCGGGGTCGGCGTGGCCGCGTTCGGGCTGCGACTCACCGGAGCCTGGTGGGCCTCGATCCCGCTGCTGATCGTCGGCACGCTGTGCTTCATGTCGATCGGGCTGCTGGCCGGTGCCGTCGCCAAGACCACCGAAGGCGCGGTCAACATGGCCAACTTCATCGTGTTGCCGATGGCGTTCCTCAGCGGCTCCTTCTTCCCGCTCGACGCCGCCCCCGGCTGGCTGCAAGCCGTCGCGCACCTGCTGCCGTTGTGGTGGCTCAACGAGGGGATGCTCGACGTGATGGTGCGCGGCGAGCCGGCCAGTGCCGTGCTGCTGCCGATGGCCGTCCTGGCGACGTTCGCCGTCGTCGTGACCGCCGTGGCGGCACGCGTGTTCCGCTGGGAGACCACTTGACGTCTCGGCTGCTGCTCACTCCCGCCGCTCGCGTACGCCGCCTGCGCCGTCACCTCTCCGGCGACGACTCCAGCCCCCTGGCGGGCCGGCGGGTCCTCGTCACCGGGGCGTCGAGCGGGATCGGCGAGGCGACCGCGCTGGCTGCGGCCCGACGCGGCGCGACGGTGCTCCTGGTCGCCCGCCGGGAGGCAGAGCTGGCGCGCGTGCGCGCCACCATCGAGACCCGGGGCGGTCGCGCGGCGGCGTACGTCTGCGACCTGACCGACGGCGACGCCGTCGACGCCCTGGCCAAGCAGGTGCTGGCCGAGCACGGCGGCGTCGACTATCTGGTCAACAACGCCGGCCGGTCGATCCGCCGCAGCCTGGAGCAGACCTACGACCGGTTCCACGACTTCGAGCGGACGATGGCCGTCAACTACTTCGGCCCGGTGCGCCTGACGATGGGCCTGCTGCCTGCCATGCGCGAACAGGGTTTCGGCCACGTCGTCAACATCGTCACCTGGGGCGTGCAGATGAAGGCGCCGAGGTTCACCGCCTACATCGCCTCCAAGACCGCGCTCGACACGTGGTCGCGGATCGCCGGGCGCGAGACCTACGCCGACAACGTCACGTTCACCAACATGCGGTTCGGCTTCGTGCGCACCCCGATGGTGGCGCCGACGGGGGAGTACGCCGCCCGTCGTGCGCTGACTGCCGAGCAGGCAGCCGAGCGCGTCGTCCGCGCCCTCGAGGACCGCCCGCTGACCGTCGACACCGTGGTCGGGAGGGTCGGTGAGGTGCTCAACATCGTGGCACCGCGGCTCAGCGACGCGCTGATGAGCAGGTACGACGACCGGGCCAAGCCGAGCTGAAGTCAGCCCGCGTTGGGCGCCATCACGCAGAACCGCACGCCGGCCGGGTCGGTCAGCGTCGCCATCCGCCCGTAGGGCGAGTCGGTGACCGGCGTGACGACCTGAGCGCCCGTGGCCACGGCCTGCCCGACGCTCGCGTCGGCATCGGCGACCCGCAGGTAGAACTGCCAGCGCGACGGCTCGTCGCCCAGGAAGCCGGAGGCGTCCATGATCCCGGCCCGGGCGTCCCTGCCCTCGCCGAGCGTGGTGTAGCGGAACTCCGCGGAGTCGGACATCACGCTGGTCTGCCAGCCGAAGACATCACGATAGAAGCCCACGGCCGCCTCGTAGTCGTGGCTGAGCGTCTCGAACCAGTCGGGCGCGCCGACCTCGTTGCGGGAGATGAAGCCCGGGAACGACAACGACTGCCAGATGCCGACGTAGGCGCCGGCCGGATCGAGCACGCCGCCGAAGATGCCGAGGTCGCCCACCGGGGCGGCGGGCAGCAGCACCTGGCCGCCGTGCTCCGCGGCCGCGGCCGCAGTGGCAGCCGCGTCGTCGGTGGCGAGGTAGACGGTCCACGCGTCGGGCGCGGACGTGTCGTTGGGCATCACGCCGGCGATCGGCTGGTCGCCGCGCATGAACATGCGGTAGCCGCCGAAATCCTCGGAGGCCTCACCGACGCTCCAACCGAACAGGCCTTCATAGAAGGCGATCGCCGTGTCGACGTCGTGGGTGTAGAGCTCGATCCAGCAGGGTTCGCCGTGCATGCCCTCGTGGCTCATCTCAGCTGGCCTTCTTCTTCGCGGCGGTCTTCTTGGCAGCCGACTTCTTCGCTGCCGCCTTCTTGGCGGGCTTCTTCTCCGCCTTCTTGTCTGCGGTCTTCTTGGTCGACGACGCCTTGTCGTCGCTGGTCGACTCGCCGCGAGACGTCTTGGCGGCGTCGACCGAGCGCTGCAGCGCGGCCAGCAGGTCGACGACCTCGCCGGATGACTTGGTCGTGGCGGGAGTCTTCTTGACCTCGCCACCCTCGATCTTGGCCTTGACGAGCGCCTCCACCGCTCCGGCGTAGTCGTCCTCGAACTCCGACGGCTCGAAGTCGCCCGCCAGCGTCTCGACCAGCATGTTGGCCATCTTGACCTCGGCCGGCTTGGGATCGCCGGACTCGATCGAGAAGTCGGGGTTCCTGATCTCGTCGGGCCACATCATCGTCTGGAGCACGATCACGTCCTCCTTGACCCGGAGCACTGCCACCGACGTGCGGTTGCGGATGGCCACGGTGCAGACCGCCATCCGGTCGGCGTCGAGCAGCGCCTGCCGCAGCAGGGCGTAGGGCTTGGCGCCGGTCTTCTCGGGCTCGAGGTAGTAGGACTTCTCGAACAGCATCGGGTCGATCTGGTCGCGCGGCACGAACCGCTCGACCGCTATCTCCCGTGACGACGCCGACGGCAGCTCCGCCATGTCGTCGTCGTCGAGGATGACCATCTCGCCGTCCTCGGTCTCGTAGCCCTTGGCGATCTCGGAGTACGCCACCTCCTCGCCGTCGATGGAGCAGACCCGCTGGTACTTGATCCGGCCGCCGTCCTTGGCATGCACCTGACGGAACGACACGTCGTGCGACTCGGTGGCCGCGTAGAGCTTCACCGGCACGCTGACCAGCCCGAACGAGACCGCGCCCTTCCAGATCGATCGCATGAGATCAGCGTAGAGGTTGGCACCCACAGCCGCCCCGCCCGCTGGGGGGTATGCGTCAGGATGGCCGGGTGCGCCCGATGCTCGCGACCCGCGGCACCTACGTCCCCCCGGGAGACGAGTGGCAGCACGAGGTCAAGTGGGACGGCGTCCGGATCCTGGCCGACATGACGGCCGAGCGCGGAGTGCGTCTCTTCAGCCGCAACGAGAACATCGTCTCTGCGGCCTGGCCCGAGATCGTGATCTCGCCGGCAGGACACGACGACCTGCTGGTCGACGGCGAGATCATCGGCCTCAACGCCGACGGGCGACCAGACTTCGGCGTGCTCCAACCCCGCATGCACGTGCGCAACACCCGCGAGGTGGCGCGGCTGGCGGCGGCCATCCCCGCGACCTACATGGTCTTCGACCTGCTCCGCCTCGACGGCGTCGACCTGACGCGGATGCCGCTGCACGAGCGTCGCTCCGCGCTGGACGAGCTGGACCTGCAGGGCACCGCCTGGGCGGTGCCGCCGGTGTACGACGACGGGGCGATGCTGCACGAGGCAACGCTGGAGCAGGGGCTGGAGGGGATGGTCAGCAAGCGGCGGGCGTCGCGCTACGAGTTCGGGGCGCGGAGCAAGGCCTGGCTGAAATTCGCGCACCGACGGCGAGCCTCCTTCGTCGTCGGCGGCTGGCGGCTCGAGACCGACTCGCAGAACCGGATCGGCGCTCTCCTGGTCGGTGAGCCGGTCGAGGGCGGCGGCTTCATCTACCGAGGGCGGGTCGGGTCGGGCATCTCCGGCGCGAAGGCCCGCAAGCTCGAAGAGGTGCTCGCCCCACTCACCCGCGACACCAGCCCGTTCAGCGACGAGGTGCCGCGCGTCGACGCCCTCGGCACCCGGTGGGTTGAGCCCGTGCTCGTGGTCGACGTCGAGTCGCTGGGCCTCTCGAGCCAGCAGCGGCTGCGCCAGCCGGCGTACCAGGGCTTGCGCACCGACCTCGACCTGGAAGATCTTTTCCTGTGAGCCCGGGGTCGCAGGAGGTGCGCGTCGACGTCGAGGGCCGCACGCTCAAGCTCAGCAACCTCGACAAGGTCTACTACCCGCGCACCGGGACCACGAAGGGCGAGGTGCTCAACTACTACGCCCAGGTCGCCCCGGTGATGCTGCCGCTGCTCAAGGACCGCGCCGTGACCCGGGTCCGGTGGCCCAACGGCGTGGAGCAGCAGAGCTTCTTCGAGAAGAACATCCCCGGTGGTACGCCGTCTTGGGTGCGCACCGCGCGGGTGCCGACGACCGGCTCGCGTGGCCCGTCGCGCCACGGTGACGAGCTGGTCTTCCCGATCGTCGACGACCTGGCGACGCTCACCTGGATGGTCAACCTGGCCGCGATCGAGCTGCACGTGCACCAGTGGACCGTGACGAAGGCCGGCAAGCCCCGCGGCGCCAACCGCCTGGTCATCGACCTCGATCCGGGCGAGGGAGCCGGGCTGCACGAGTGCTGCGGGGTCGCGCTCCTGGTGCGCGAGAAGCTGGCCGAGCGCAACCTCGACGCCGAGGCGGTCACCAGTGGCAGCAAGGGCCTGCACCTCTACGCCGCCCTGACGAAGCGGCTCGACCCCGACGACTCCACGGCGCTCGCCAAGGAGGTCGCCGAGGAGCTCGCCAAGGAGCACGCCAAGCTCGTCACGGCGACGATGACGAAGGCCCGGAGGTCGGGGAAGGTGTTCCTCGACTGGTCGCAGAACACCGGCTCCAAGACCACGCTCTCGCCGTACTCGATGAGGGGTCGCGAGCTGCCGACGGTGGCCACGCCCGTCACCTGGGGCGAGGTCGAGGACGGCGCCGAGGACCCCATGGGGCTGGCGCAGTTCCGGTTCGAGGAGGTGCTGGAGCGTCTCGAGGGGCGCGATGATGGCAGGGCTGAAGTCGACTGAGAGTCGTGTTACTAAAGCGTGGATTATCTGTAGGTGTTCTGTGGTTTTAGTCCAGCCCCCCGGGGCATACATTTCGGCGAGAAACCTGCCAGGTTCGGGCACGACCGGGGGGACGTCCCGAACCTGGCATTCTTCTTTACCCGCTTGTGTGCGGGGCTTGGCCCGTCGGGACGCGAGTTCCTGGCGGGTCTTTCTGCGTTTCGCCAGGCCCGACGACACTTGTCCCGTGCGCCCGATCGCCAGCGATGGGGGACGGTCTAGTCCTATGCTCTGCCACCATGGGGGCCCGGGTACTGGTCGTGGAGGACGAGCGCGATATCGCATTTCCGCTCGTGCGGACGCTCGAGCGCGAAGGTTACGACGTCAGCTGGGTCGGCACCGGCCGCGACGGCCTCGATGTCATCGCCCGCGAGCCCGTCGACGTGCTGATCCTCGACCTCTCCCTGCCTGACATGGACGGCCTCGAGGTCTGCCGGACTCTGCGAGAGAGCGGGTTCCAGGGAGCGATCATGATCGTCACCGCCCGGACCGGTGAGCTCGACCGGGTCGTCGGGCTCGACACGGGCGCCGATGACTACCTCGCCAAGCCCTTCGGCCTCGCCGAGCTCCAGGCCCGCGTGCGCGCGCTGCTGCGTCGTAGCCAGGCCCAGGGAGGCACGCTCGCCGCGAAACCGGGGCCTGTCTCGGACCTGCGCCTGGACGTCGAGGCTCGCCGGGTCTACGCCGGCGACCAGGAGCTGAAGCTGACGAGCAAGGAGTTCGACGTGCTCAACGTCCTGGTCGGCGACCGCGACAAGGTGGTGTCCCGGGCCCGGCTGATGTCGGAGGTCTGGGACGAGAACTGGTACGGCTCCACCAAGACCCTCGACGTCACGATCGGCCGGCTGCGGCACAAGCTCGAGAACGCCGGCCTGCCCGACCGAGTGGTCGCCGTACGCGGCGTCGGCTTCCGTCTCGAGGGCGGCACCGACTAGCAGGTCAGCGGACCAGTACGTCGATCGGCAGCGACGCGTTGTTGGCGAATCCGCCACGGTTCCACGGCGTCTCGGTCGGCTGCACCCGCCCGCTGGCGTCGGTCGCCCGCACCCGCAGGCTGGCCGGCCCGGGTTGTGCCTGCCAGGTCGTCCGGAAGCCCCGCCAGGCATGGGCGGCGCCCTGCCCCTCGTCGAGCTCGCACTCCATCCAGGTGGCTCCGCCGTCGGTGCTCACCTCGACGCGTTCGACGGTGCCCCAGCCCGACCAGGCCCGGCCGCGCAGCACGACGGGGCCGGCGTCGACCACCCGCGAGCGGCTCATGAAGTCGGGGAAGCCGGGCGGCACGAGCACCGCCCGCGGCTCGATGCGCGTCAGTGGTTCGCCCTCCTCGTCGGCGGCCTGGCGCCGGACATAGGCGCGGTTCTGGAAGCCGTCGAAGACGTGGTCGACGACGCGGATCTCCCGCAGCCACTTGACCGACGCCATGCCGTACCACCCCGGCACCAGCAGCCGGACCGGGAAGCCGTGCTGCGGCGGCAGCGGGGCGCCGTTCATGGCGGTGGCGACGAGCACGTCGCCGCCCGCCTGCTCCATCGTGAGCCCGCGCTCGTAGTCCTGCTCGATGCCGCGCTCGACACCATGGTCGGCCCCGCGGAACACCACGGAGAGAGCCTCCGACGTCGGTGCGGCCTGCGCGAGCACCTCGGTGAGGCGTACGCCGCTCCAGTCGGCCGTGCCCACCGCGCCGTCGAGCCAGGGCTGGCTGACGGGCCGCGGCTCGTTGGCCGCGCGTCCGTTGCCGGCGCACTCGAGGGTGACCCGCATCGTGTGCTGGTGCATCGCAGCGAGGTCGTCCAGGCCGAGCGTCAGCTCACGCTCGACGCAACCGGTGACCGTCACGCTCCAGGTGCTGGCGTCGGCGTCGGGGATGTCGTAGTGGGTCAGGACGTAGTGCAGTCCCGGCGGGGTGATGTCCCAGCGCATCGCCTCCGCTGGCATCGCGTGGTTGCGGGCCGCCAGGCGCAGCTCCTCGGCCGAGATGCCCTCGTCGGGCTCGGCCACGCGGGACGGCCGGCTGACCGTGCCGAGGTCCGTCGTGGATGTCGATTGTGCCGTCATAGCTGCACCCTCCGGTCGTCTCGTCGAGGCTAGCCTGGACCGATGGACGACGGACCGGTCGCGGGCCGCAATCTGGTGATCTGTCTCGACGGCACCAGCAACGAGCCGGAGAGCGGGACCACCAATGTCGCCCGCACCTATGCCGTGACGGCCAAGACCGAGGACCAGCTCGTCTACTACGACCCCGGCGTCGGCACCATGGGCGCGCGGGGCGCGGTCACCCGGCTGGGTCAGGACGCGACCCGGTTCGCCGGCCTGGTCGTCGGCTTCGGGGTGAAGGACAACATCGAGGAGGCCTACACCTGGCTGGCCGAGCACTACCGCTTCGGCGACCGGCTGTTCGTCTTCGGCTTCTCCCGGGGCGCCTACACGGCCCGGGCGCTCACCGGGATGCTGCGCACCGTCGGCCTGCTGCGACCCGGCGCGGCCAACCTGGTGCCGTACGCCCTCAAGCTCTATGCCCAGCACGGCCGCGACCAGCCGACGCCGGAGCAGGAGACGGAGTTCTGGCGACCGCGGCGACAGTTCAACGAGCGCTTCGGCAACCCCGACTTCCCCAACCCGTTCAACCCGCACGTCCACCAGGTGCGGTTCCTCGGCGTGTGGGACACCGTCAAGACGATCGGCTGGCTGAACCTCAAGGCGCAGTTCGAGCAGGCCCGCTGGCCGTCGACCCGCCGGATCCTCAACGTCGACCTGGCGCGGCACGCGATGGCGCTGGACGAGAAGCGTCGGCCCTACCCCGTCTACCGCTTCGACCCCGATGCGGTGGCCGCGTCGGAGGGTCGCTACGTCGAGCAGTGGTTCACGGGCGTGCACAGCGACGTCGGCGGCCAGTACGACGACCACCGGCTCTCCGACATCGCCTTCGCCTGGATGATCGAGGAGGCCGTCGACGCGGGGCTGCAGGTCGACGAGAAGGTCTACAAGCGGCTCGCCGGGGTGCGCCTCGGTGAGCCGGTGCCCGAGGACAGCGCCCTGGGCACGCTGCACACCAACGGCGGGCCGTGGGTGCTGCTGGGTGGCTGGAAGCCGCGCGTCGTCCAGCCCGGCGACCTCGTGCACCCCAGCGTGCGGCACCGCATCGAGGCCACCGCCGGCACCGCGACGCCGTACCGGCCGAAGCTGCCCGGCTGACGCCTGGGGCGCGGCCGAACCGGGTCGGGAGGCGCGACGTACCCTCCGGATATGGAGGCCGTCCATCGCTGGAGCGCGGTCGCGGCGGGGGTGGCCGTGCTGCTCGCCGCGCCCTGGGCGGTCAAGGCGTGGCCGGCGCAGGACACCGACATCACCGCCGCCGCCCTGCTCGCAAAGGTCGATTCTGCCGGTGACCATCCCTACTCCGGCTACGTCGAGAGCCGGGGCACGCTGCTGCTGCCGGTGGCCGACCGGTTCACCGACGTGGGTGACCTGTTCGGCGGCAAGACCCGGATGCGGGTGTGGTGGCTCGCCGACGACGCGTGGCGGGTCGACAAGCTGTTGGCCTCTGGCGAGACCGACCTGATCCACACGGTGCAGGGCACCACGCGGTGGCGCTACGAGCAGGCCGACGCCACCCTGAGCCGCGATCCCGACATCCGGTTGCCGCGGACGGCCGACCTGGTGCCACCTGCAGTCGCCGACCTGCTGCTCGACGACGTGGTCGCCGAGGACGTACGCCGCATCGACCCGCGCCGCGTGGCCGGCATCGACGCGCCCGGGCTGCGGCTCGAACCCGCAGCCGGGCAGTCGAGCATCGACCACGTCGACCTGTGGGCCGACCCCGACAGCGGCGTCCCGCTGCGGGTCGAGGTGGTCGCCAAGGGCGCCAATTCGGCGGCGTTCACCTCGGAGTTCAAGGAGTTCTCCGCGACCCAGCCGTCGGTCGAGCGGGTGACCTTCATCCCGCCCGACAGCGCGGACTTCGAGTTCGACTCGGTGCTCGACATCGCCGACGCCGCCAACCAGTACGCCCACGTCATCCCGCCTTCGGTCGTCTCCGGCCTGGCGAAGTCGCCGAGCGCCGACCGGGCCGTGGGCATCTACGGCAGCGGCGCGACGCGGCTGATCGCCATCCCGCTGCGCGGCCGCGAGGCCGAGCCGCTGCGCGAGCAGCTGCGGATCACGCCGGGTGTGGTGCTCAACGACCAGGGCACCACCGTCAGCGTGGGCCCGCTCGGCGTGCTGCTGACGGGCAGCGGCGAGGACGGCGGCTGGCTGCTGGCGGGGACCGTCACGCCCGAGACGCTGACGCGCGCGGCGCACGACCTCGCGTTCGGGGCGATCTACCTCGACAACGACGACCCGGCGCCCATCCCGTGATCCGCACGCGGGGGCTGACCAAGCGTTTCGGCGCCATCGTCGCGGTCGACGACATCGACCTCGACGTGCGCGAGGGCGACATCTACGGCTTCCTGGGCGCCAACGGGTCTGGCAAGACGACCACCGTGCGGATGCTGCTCGGCCTCGTGCTGGCCACGTCGGGCTCGGCCGAGGTGCTGGGTCAGCCGATGCCGAAGCGTGGGTCGCGGGTGCTGCCGCAGGTCGGGGCCTTGGTCGAAGGGCCGGCGGCGTACCCCCGGCTGTCAGGGCGGGCCAACCTGCGCGTCCACGACGCGCTCGGGCACGGCTCGCGATCCGGGCGGGCCGGCCGGGTGGACGACGTGCTGGAGCGGGTCGGGCTCGGCGGGATCGACGAGCGGCCGGTGGCGGCGTACAGCCTCGGGATGCGGCAGCGGCTCGGGCTCGCGCACGCGCTGCTGGGCGAGCCGCGGCTGCTGGTGCTCGACGAGCCGACCAATGGCCTGGACCCGCAGGGCATCCGCGAGATCCGTCAGCTGCTGCTCGACCTCAACGCTGCCGGGACCACGATCTTCCTCTCCAGCCACCTGCTGGCCGAGATCGAACACCTGGCTACTCGGGTCGGCGTGCTGGACCGCGGCCGGCTGGTGATCCAGGAACAGCTCGACGTGCTGCAGCGGCCGACCGGGCGCACCTATGTGCGGACCCCCGACGTGGCCCGGGCTCGGGCGCTGCTGGACGGGCACGTCGAAGGTGGCGATGCCGAGAGCCTGCTGGTGCGGGTCGACGACGTGGCCGCGCTGAACGCCCGACTGGTCGAGGGCGGGGTGCGCGTCACCGTGCTGGCACCGGAGCGGCACACACTCGAGGACGTCGTGCTGGCCGCGACCACGGCCGGCTCGGACCGCTTCTCCGCAGAGGCAGCCTCGTGATCGGCGTCGAGCTGCACCAGATGGTGCGCAGCCGCCGGACCTGGGCCACGATCCTGCTCATCGACGCGCTGCCGACCCTGGTCGCGGTGCTGTTGGGGCTGACCGACATCGGGCCTCGGCCGGGCACCGGGCCGGCGTTCCTGTCGGCGGTGCTGACGGACGGCACGCTCTTCCCGCTGGCCGCGATGGCGATCGTGCTGCCGCTCTTCCTGCCGATCGCGGTGTCGATCCAGGGCGGCGAAGCGGTGGCGGGGGAGGCCCAGCAGGGCACCCTGCGCTACCTGCTGGTCCGGCCCGTCGGGCGTACTCGACTGCTGATGGCCAAGCTGGTGTCGGTGATGGCGTTCGTGCTGCTCACGCTGGTCGTAGTGGCGGCGACGGCGTACGTCACCGGCACGCTGTTGCTCGGCAACTCCGACATCGGCGCCACCACCACCGTCTCCGGCACCACGATGACCCAGCAGGAGCTGATCCTGCGGACCGTCCTGGCGCTGGGCTATGCGCTGCTCTCGATGCTGGGCGTCGCGGCCATCGCACTCTTCCTCTCGACCGTGGTGGACACCCCACTCGGGGCCGCGCTCGGCACCCTGGCGGTGCTGGTGGCCTCGACCCTGCTGCTGACGCTCGACGCGGCCGACACGCTCGCGCCGTACCTGCCGACTCGCTACTGGTTGGCCTTCGTCGACCTCTTCCGCGACCCGATCCTGTGGCGCGACGTGGTGCGCGGGTCGCTGCTGCAGCTGGTCTACGTCGCGGTGTTCCTGGGCGCCGCCTGGGCCAACTTCGCCACCAAGGACGTCACGGACTGAGGTCTGCCGGGCAGCGGTGAGTGAGGAACCGTTTCTGCCGGGCAGCGGTGAGTGAGGAACCGTTTCTGCGACTGAAACGGTTCCTAGGTCACCGCCGCCGGGGCGCCCGCACTCAGCAGATCTCCGACCCCGGCACCGCCGGCCGCTCGACACCCAGCTGCTGGATGACGGCGGCGATGACCGACGGCGTACTCGGCAGGTCGCCGTGAGCCACGACCGCACCGGGGCAGACCGACTGGATGGTGAAGTCGAGGGCGCCGTCGAGGTCGGCGGAGCTCGGGGGTACGACGGTCTGGTCGTCGCTCGACCAGATCGAGACCCACAGCGGGCCGGCCGGGGTCTCGTCGCCGGCGTTGAGATCGGTGAGCAGGTCGCTGTCGGGCTGCAGCTGCACGCAGGCCTCCGGGCACCTGTCGGGAGCCAGGTCGCCGGCCAGCCCGGCCAGATCGCTGCCGTGGTGCGGCGAGCCGAGCGTCACGACGCGCCGGGCGACGTTGCCCCCGCCGTGGTCCTTGACCCACAGCCGCACGGTCACCCCGCCGGCGGAGTAGCCCACCACGTCGACCGACCGCGACCCCGTGCGCTGCATCGCCAGGATCACCGCCTTGTCGAGCACGTCGGCCTGCTCGTCCAGATCGCCGGTGCCGTCGCCGGCCAGCTCGACCACGGTCGCCTCGCGGCCGGCCCTGCGAAGCGCCTCGGCGAGCACCTCGAGCGCGGCCGTCGATCCGCCGTACCCGGGCACCAGCAGCACCGGCCCGGGCGTCGCCTGCGACACGGGTTTCACCGCCGGGTCGCGGGTGCCCCACACGGCTACTGCGATGACCACGGCCACCACCACCGCCACGGCGACGGCGCCCAGCACGAACCGTTTCCGTGCCGGGGAGAGGCCTTCGAGCATTCCCGAATCCTCGCCTACCCGACCAAGGCGGCAAGATGCTGTAGTAACGTGCAGTATCTCGACGTCAAGATAGTTTCAAGGGAGCGGTGCGAGGGGTGCAGGGACTGCAGCGACTGCGGAGGCGGGCCGCGAAGCTGCTGGGACCCGATCCCCTCGTACGCAGCCTGGCCGGACAGTCGGTGCTCTCGGCGTTCGGCGAGGGCGCGTTCCTGACGGGCAGCGCCGTCTTCTTCACCGTGCTCGTCGGGCTCTCGGCCCAGCAGGTCGGGCTCGGCCTCTCGATCGCGGCCGCGGTGCGGTTCGCCTGCTCGGTGCCGCTCGGCCGACTGGCCGACGTGATCGGGTCGAAGCGGATGTGGCAGATCACCAGCGCCATCGATGCCGTTCTCTACGCCTTGTGGCCGCTGATCGAGGGCTTCTGGATCTTCGTCGCGATGATGGTCGTGATGAGCGTGGCCGAGGCCGGCCGGCGGGCCGGTCGCGGCGCCTACACGCTCGCGGTGTTCCCGCGCGACGAGCGAGTGCGCTCGCAGGCTTACATGCGAGCGGCCCGCAACGTCGGCTACACCCTGGGTGCGCTGGCCTCCGGCATCGCGCTCGCGACCGGCAGCGACGACGTGATCCGCGCCGTCCCGCTCGTCACCGCCCTCGTCCTCGCGATCAACGCCGTCTGGGTGTTCCGACTGCCCGACGTGACCGATCGCCCCCACCACGAGACCCCGATCGAGCAGGCCGTCGAGCACGCCGGCGAGCGGCGCAGCGCGCTGCACAACCGCGGCTTCTTCCTGATGAGCATCTGCAACGGCGTCCTGGGCACCCACGGGGTGCTGCTCAATGTGGTGATCCCGCTGTGGCTGGTGCAGGAGACCGACGCCCCGCGCGTGCTGCTCGCGTGGCTGTTCGGCACCAACACGCTGATGGCCGTCTTCCTCCAGGTGGCCGCGGCCCGCGGCGTGACCGACGTACGCCGCAGCCTGCAGGCGCAGTACCGCGGCGCCGCCTGCTTCGTGCTCTCTTGCGGCATCGTGGCCATCACCCACGACACCATCGGTTGGGTGACCATCGCGCTGGTCTGGATCGGGCACGTCACCGTGACCGGTGCCGAGCTCTTCCAGTCGGCCGGCATGTGGGGCCTGGTCTCGGAGCTGTCGGACCCCGACCGGCTGGGGGAGTACCAGGGCGTCTCCGGGCTCGGGTTCACGATGAGCGACATCTGGGCGCCGGCGCTCTACACGTTCCTGGCCATGACCTGGGGACCGCCGGGATGGATCGTGATCGCGGCCATCGTCATCGTGGCGGCGATCGGCATCGGCCCCTCGTCGTACGCGGCCGAGCGCTACCTGGCGAGGTCACAGGCGCTCAAGGCATCGGCAGCGGTCGACCGGAATTAGCCGACAGAACAGTCAGACCCGCTGATCAGTCCGGGGCGACATCGGGGGCGAGGTGCCGCCGTGCTGAAACCTCACGACCCAGCCACCAGCCGACTGCTGACTCGTCGATCGCCAGTGCACCAGGCACATTCAGCGGTTTGCGGATGCTGGGGAACTGCTGCGGATCGACCCTGATCTTCACGTTTGCGCCTTTGGGGTGGTACTGCGTCCAGGCAGCGAGCACGGCGGACCAGGGGATCGCCAGCCCCCGACGCGGCAGAGTGACGTGCTGTTTCGTGACCACCAATATGGGCCGGCCCGTGCGCCACTCCCAGATGGCCCAGGCGGCCGGTACGGCGCACACGCCCAACATCACCCAGCTCCCGAGAGCCTCGTCCCCCTGGCGGGTCACGACTCCGTAGAGGGCGAGCGCGCCGACCGTTCCGCACAGCGACAGGATCAAGACGAAATAGCCGTGGTGGAAGCCGATCTCCACGCGCCCGGTGCGCGCGAGCTGCTCCTGCAACTGGCGGATGGTCTCCTGCACCGCGCGCAACTCGGCGTTCGGTGGGGCCTCTTCCTTGGGCATCCCAGGTCCTCCTTCCGGGCGTAGTAGAACACCGACCGCACCCGCGCCACAGGAAATTCGCTCGCCCAGCTGCGACAGATCAGTCCCACCCGCCACTCGGGCCGCAGGTTGTCCACAGATTGCCGTCCGGGCATTCCGTGGAGCCGAGGTCGGGGCTTACTGTCCGATTCAGGAACCTCCATCTCGGGAGAGGACCGTGAGTGTCAGCGACCGCTGTCGACGCGCACGCCGACCTGGTCGAGCAGCTCGACCAGCGGGTCCGCGAGGCCGTCCGCCGCCAGGGTGTCGACCCACAGCGTGACGCGCCCGTCGTACGCCGCATCGCCGAGGGCGTCGTGCGCGACCACGACGAGCGCAGCCTCACCGGAGCCGTTGCGCCGGTGCCCGACGCGGCCGCGGTGGTGGGCGAGCTGGTCGCGCGGGTCTCCGGATTCGGGGCGCTCCAGCCGTTCCTCGACGACCCGGCGGTTGAGGAAATTTGGATCAATGACCCGAGCCGCGTCTTCGTCGCCCGGCACGGCCGCCACGAGCTGACCAACCTGATCCTGACCGCCGCCCAGGTCAACGAGCTGGTCGAGCGGATGCTGAAGTCCAGCGGGCGCCGGGTCGACATCAGCCAGCCGTTCGTCGACGCGATGTTGCCCGACGGCCACCGGCTCCACGTCGTACTCGAAGGGATCACCCGCGGCTTCTCCGCGGTCAATATCCGCAAGTTCGTGCTCAAGGCGGCGCGGCTCAGCGACCTCGTCGAGCTGGGCAGCCTGAGCGCGAGCGCGGCCCAGTTCCTCGAGGCGTCCGTCCGCGCCGGTCTCAACATCCTGGTGGCGGGCGGCACGCAAGCTGGAAAGACAACTCTCTTGAATTGCTTGGCCGCGGCCATCCCCGGCGGCGACCGGGTGGTCAGCGCCGAGGAGGTCTTCGAGCTCCGCTTCCCGCACCCCGACTGGGTGCCGATGCAGACCCGCCAGTCGGGGCTCGAGGGCACCGGCGAGATCCACCTGCGCGACCTGGTCCGCGAGAGCCTGCGGATGCGGCCCAGCCGGATCATCGTCGGCGAGGTGCGGTCGGAGGAGTGCCTCGACCTCCTGCTCGCCCTCAACTCCGGCCTGCCAGGCATGTGCACCCTCCACGCCAACAGCGCGCGCGAGGCGCTGGTGAAGATGTGCACGCTGCCGCTGCTGGCCGGCGAGAACATCTCCGCCCGGTTCGTGGTGCCCACCGTCGCGGCATCCGTGGACCTGGTCGTGCATCTGGGCATCGACAGCCACGGCGTACGCCGCGTCAACGAGATCGTCTCCGTGCCCGGCCGCGTCGAAAACGACGTCATCGAGACCGAGACCGTCTTCGAACGCGCCGCGGGCGACCTGGTCGCCACCGGCGGGATGCCGCCTCGCCCCGCGAACTTCGAGCGGATCGGCGTCGACGTCCACCGGATCCTGGTCGAGGGTCGCTGATGGGCGCGCTCGTCGGGCTCGGGTTCGGCGTCGGGCTGCTGCTGATCTGGTCGTCGTTCATCACGCCCTCCACACCCGCGGCCCGGCGCGAGCACAGCAGCCGGGTCGCCATCCGGCTCGGGGAGGCCGGGATCGGACAGGTGCCGGTGCCCGGGTTCCTGCTCCTCTGCGCGGCCCTGGGCCTGGGCGCCGCCCTGGTCATGCAGATCGTCTCGGGAACGCCGCCGGTGGCCGTGGTCTTCGGACTGATGGCGGCCTACCTGCCGTACGTCGTGGTCGCCGGCCGGGCTCGACGCAGGCAACGCGAGTTCGCCGAGGTCTGGCCCGAGGCGGTGGACAACCTCGCCTCGGCCGTCCGCGCGGGCATGTCCCTGCCCGACGCCCTGGCGGCGCTGGCCGTCCGCGGTCCCGAGCCGCTGCGGCCGGCGTTCGACAAGTTCGCCCTCGACTACCAGGTGACCGGCCGGTTCGGCGAGTGCCTCGACCGGCTCAAGGTCGAGCTGGCCGACCCCGTCGGCGACCGGGTCGTCGAGGGCCTGCGGATCGCCCGCGAGGTCGGCGGCGGAGAGCTCGGGCGGCTGCTGCGCAACCTGTCCGGCTATCTGCGCGACGACGCCCGGACCCGCTCCGAGATGGAGTCCCGTCAGGCCTGGACGGTCAACGGCGCCCGGCTGGCTGTCGCCGCTCCCTGGCTGGTGCTGCTGATCATGTCGTTCCAGTCCGAGGTGATCCGCCGATACGCATCGCCGGCCGGCGTGGCGGTCCTGGTCGTGGGCGCGGCGTGTTGCGTGGCGTCGTACTGGCTGATGATGCGCATCGGTCGACTACCCGTCGAACGACGGATCCTGCGATGACACTCGGACTCTGGGGCGCGGTGCTCGGAGCTCTCGCGGCCGCCGGAGTGCTGGTCGTCGCCGCCCGCGTGGCCGTCATCCGGCGTCCGCAACTGGCGCACCGGGTGCTGCCCTACGTCCGCGACCTGCCCCAGGTCGGCCGCACCCCCTCGCTTCGGGTCACGCCCGCCGAGCCGACCTCGGCGGTGGCGGGTGTCTTCGGGCCGCTCCTCCAGTCTGCGGCTGAGGGGGTCGAGCGGGTGCTCGGCGGTGCCGCTTCCGTACGCCGCCGGCTCGACCGCGCCGCGATCGCCAAGACGGTCCCGGAGTTCCGGATCGAGCAGGTGGTGTGGGGGCTGGTCGGGTTTGCCGTGACTGCGGCCTACGGGCTGCTTCGCACGCTCGGCGGACACGGCAGTGCGGTGTCGGCGCTGCTGCTGTGCCTCCTCGGGTTCGCCGTCGGCGTGATCGCCCGCGACAACCACCTCTCGGGCCAGGTCAAGGAGCGCGAGCGCCGCATCCTCGCGGAGTTCCCGACCATCGCCGAGCTGCTCTCGTTGGCCGTCGCGGCCGGCGAGGGTCCGGTCGCCGCTCTCGACGCGTCTGCCGCCGCAGCGGCGGTGAGCTGAGCACCGAGCTGGGCCGGGTGCTGGCCGCCGTACGCACGGGCGAGCCGGTTGCTGTCGCCTTCGACGCGCTGGCCGCGCGCACCGGCGTACCGGTGGTCGCTCGCTTCGCCCAGGGAGTCGCCGTCGCCGTCGAGCGCGGCACACCGCTGGCCGACGTGCTGCACGCCCAGGCCGCCGACGTCCGCGAGGCGTCGCGCCGGGAGCTCATCGAGACCGCCGCTCGCAAAGAGGTCTTCATGATGGTCCCGGTCGTCTTCCTCGTGCTCCCGATCACCGTGCTGTTCGCGTTCTTCCCGGGCGTGATCGGTCTCAACCTCACGATCCCGTGAGCCACCAGCAGTCCCTGTCTCGGGGGCAACGAAAGGGGAAACCATGAAGGAGCTCATCGCTCTAGCTCATCCGTGTGCGGTCCGTCCGCGACGACCGCGGCGACGTGCCGGGCTGGGTGCTCGTGACGGTGATGACGGCCGGGCTGGTGATGGCGATCTGGGGGCTGGCCGACGACCAGCTCCAGCAGCTGCTCACCAAGGCGCTCAACTCGGTCAAGAACTAGCCGATGCGCTCCCGCAGGTCTCGGGGAGCCGCCGTCGTCGACTTCGTGCTCGTGCTGGCCGTGCTGGTCCCGGTGTTTCTCGGCATTCTTCAGCTCGCGTTGGTGCTGCTGGTGCGCAACACGTTGGTGGCGGCGGCGTCCGAGGGTGCACGGTACGCCGCCACGCTCGACCGCGATCCCGCCGACGGCGCTTCGCGCACCCGCACGCAGATCGAGGGTGCGCTGGCCGCCAAGTTCGCCGAGGATGTCGACGCGCGCGAGGTGCTGGTCGACGGGGCGCCCGGCGTCGAGGTGACGGTGCACGCCGTCGTGCCCGCTCTGGGCATCGGTGGTCCGGCCATCGAACTGACCGTCACCGGGCACGCGGTCGAGGAGTCGCGATGAAGCGGACGTCCCGGCGTCACGAGGAGCGGGGGAGTGCGTTGGTCGAGCTCACCTGGCTGGGGATCCTCTTGCTGGTGCCGATGATCTGGATCGTGCTCTCGGTCTTCGAGGTGCAGCGCGGCGCGTTCGGGGTGAGTGCGGCGGCGCGATCGGCCGGGCGGGCCTACGCCCTCGCGCCCGACGACGCCACCGGGTGTGCAGCAGGCACACGCGGCCGCTGCCGTCGCGCTGACCGACCAGGGCGTCGCCGACTCGGGGTGGAAGCTGGACATCGACTGCGGAGATCTCGACGACTGTCACACCGGCGGGGCCGTGGTGACGGTGCGGATCACGTCGAGCGTGGCGCTGCCGTTCATCCCCGACCTCCTCGGCGGCGGCGCGACGTTCGGGTTGAGCGCGCGGCACGACGTACCGATTGGGCAGTACCAGGAGCCGGGGGCCGTGCCGTGACTCGCCGGTCGGAGTCCGGACAGGCGACCGTGATGATCATCGGCCTGACGGGCGTGCTGGCGATGGGCGTCGCGGTGGTGACCGACGCGTCGGCCGCCTACCTGCAGCGCCAAGGCCTCGACTCCCTCGCCGACGGTGCGGCCCTGGCGGGCGCCGACCTCGGTGCCGCGGGCACCGACGTCTACACCGGCGGGGTCGGCGACGACCGGCTGGCGATCACCTCGGCCGAGGCCCGTGCTGCCGTGGACGCCTACCTCCAGCGGGCCGGTGCACACGCGAAGTACCCCGGCCTCAAGGCCATGGTCATTACCGACCCCGACACCCAGACCGTGCGGGTGCACCTGACCGCCCCGCTCCACCTGCCGCTCACCATCCCGGGGTCCCCTGAGACCGCAACCATCGGCGCGACCGGCGCCGCCGTGGTCGCCCTCGATCCCTGAGCATCCCCGTCCATCGGCGGCCGCGAAAGCAGCCACCGGTGTGCCTACTCATGCGCATAGGGCTGCCCCATGGCGACGGGCACCGTCTTGCCGTGAAGCGGCTTCGCAACCTGGAGGTTGCCGGCGACCGGGCGCACTGGCCGGGACGAGGTCGGTGGGACGGACGGCGCGCTTCGGCATCGTGGTCCGGGACCCGGCTGGCAATTTGGTGCAGACGACCGAGGGTGCGCTGCGGCTAGGTCGGATCCGCGTGCGCTGAGACGTGGGCCGAAGCTCTCCCCACCGCCACCGATGTCTGTAAGCGGTCCATAGGGCCACTGCTGCTTCCCGGGTGGTCCTGGCCGCACTGGCGGCATTGGCTGTAGCGCTGGTTGTCCTCGTTCCACACGAAGACGTACTTGTGAAGACCTAAACGGCAGCGCCAGGACTTGTTGCTCATGGCCTCCCGTGGGTCGCGCGGATCATGGCCACGCGAAGACCCGCTCGGGACGAACGCCACGCCCGTCGCCGCGGACTCGGTAGCGCCGCGACCGCAACGCGTCTCGCAGGGCGAGTCAGTCCTTGGTCGTGTCCGTCACCTCGGAGCCGGATGCTGCGGCCATGACTGCGGCGACGGCTCGCTTCGCCTCGGCCTTGGTCGGGTACGGCGATCCCTCGGCCACTATCTGGCCGTTGGCCGCCCTGAACCGGAACCGGTAGTCACCGTTGCGGTCCTTGTAGATCTCGAACTTCCCTGTCATGTCGCCGCCCCTCGTGTCTGCCCGGGCTCGCTGATGAACCAGTCACCGGCCTTCCCGAGGGACCGTCGGACGACTGTTCAACGACGTTGCGCCCCCTTGGTTACCTGCGAGACGCGGTCTGGTTCGCCCGGCGCAGCGTCAGCCCGGAAAGGGCCTCGACGGCGGCGGTGAGCACGTCGGCATCGGGGACGTCGTCGGGGTCGATGCCGGGCACCGCGACGGGTGCCAGATCGGCGAGATCGCCGACGACTCGCGTGCCCGATGCGACCAGCCGGTCCACGATCTGTTCCGACCGTTCCACCAGCCACGGCGACGGAGTGAAGCCGATCGGTGGGCCTTCGCGACCCGCGAGCACCCGCTTGGCCAGCCCGAACTTCACCTGGTCGCGGTAGTCCTTGGCCGACAGCCCGCCCTCGAGGCGCGCGTTGAGGTTGCGCAGCACCGTCGCGGCGGCGGCGTCGAGCGACGTGTTCACCTGGGGGACGTCGGCGGCGCCGACGCCGTCGAGCCCGACCGCCGCACAAAAGCGCGACCACAGCAGATCGGACCCGGCCCCCGGGGGCGGCACGGTCACCAGCGTCACCCGTTCGGCGCCCACGGCCGCCACCCAGTTGTCGACGATCCGTCCCATCCCCTGCTGCCGCCAAAACGTCCGCGCCGGCTTGCGCTTGCCGGGGAGCGCGGCGACGTACTTCCCAAACCGGAACGACCCGCCGTTCTGCAGGCTCTCCTGCCACATCGACGGCACTCCGCGGCCGAGGTCGCGCAGGGTCACCACCACCTCGACCGGGGTCGCGTCGAACGACGCGAGCACTGCGGCGATCCGCTCGGGCCGCGCCGGGCCGAGGAACTCCATGCTGACCACCACGTCGCCGTCGTACGCCGCGATCTCGTCGCACGAACGGTGCCCAGCGCCCGCTGGCCGACGGGCCAGCCTGCTTGCGCCCGAGCACGTCGCTGACGGCCAGCACCTGGTCGCGCCACTTCACGCCGGGGAACAGCACTCCCCTTGTCGCGAGGAGGCCCTGGTTGGCGTGCAGGCGCGTCTGGAGGTAGGACGTGCCCGACTTCATGAGTCCGACGTGAAGGACCACCCGGCGCGCCATGGTCGACCTTAAGCCGGCGAGTGAACCGGACACCCCTCTCGGGAGTCGTCATGGCGAGGCCGAGCGCCGGGGCAGGTCGCGCTCGGCGTGGGAGGGAGCCCGCCATGACACGACACCCGATCCGCACCTCCGCCGGTCACCTCGCGGTCGTGCTCTGCCTCGTGCTGGTGGGCCAGGCCCTACTTTCGCAACCCGCCCAGGCCGTCCAGACCGTGACGGTCGACTTCGAGACGGGTCCGGCGGCGGACGTCACCCCGATCACTACGCAGTACCTCGCGTCGTCCTTCGTGCAGTTCATCCGGGCCGATCTCGGCTACCGGCCCTACCGAAGGCTCGTCGGCGCATCCCGGGCGCGGTCCGGCTCCTACGTGGTCGACGTGGGCAGCGACGTCTGCCCCATGGAGGTCGACAACACGCAGGACTGCGAATTCACAGGATCTGGGACGCAGGGAAGGCTCAGCCGGGGGGCTACCACCGTCACGCTGTACGCCGGCCTCTTCCGGTCGTCGTCGGGCGGTGCCGTCAGCGCCCGGCTGGTCGGGTTGCGAGCCGACGGCAGCGTGGCCGCCACCGGGTCGGCCGTCGTGCTGAACGCGGTGCACTTCAACGTGCCCGTGACGGTGACGAGTGCGGCCGGTGACATCGCGGCCTTCCGGCTCAGCGCCGAAGGGCCGGGCGCCATCGGGTCCGCTGTCGGTTTCGACGATCTGACCTTCGAGTTCCCCGACACCTCGTCGCCCGACATCACGCTGACCATGGGCTCCGGGACCCTGGAGATCCTGCAGGGACGGACCCTGGACGTCCCGATCACGACCCTGCGCATCGACGGCTCCGATGGGCCGCTGGCGCTGTCGGTCTCGGGACTGCCGACGTTCGTGACGGCTCAGATCCTGCCCAACCCATTGCCCGGCACCGAGCAGGGCGCCGTGCTGCGGCTGACCGCATCGATAGCCGCGCCGCCCACGACGGCGCAGCTCACGGTGACGGCAGACCCGCAGGGGAACAGCGCGGTCGCACCCGGGCCACGCACTGTCACGCGCAGTCTCCGGGTCAGCTCCAACTTCGAGATCGAGGCCGGCACCACGGGCGAGATGTTCCTGCCCCCGTGCGCACCCGTCGAGTACCCGCTGCGCGTCACGAGGGCCGAGACCTTCAAGGACGTCATCACCTTGACAGCCGACAACGTGCCGGCCGGGGTCACCGCGACTTTCCTGCCTGACGACACCCTCGGCCCTGAGGGGCCGTTCCTCTACCTGCCCCGGCTCGTGCTCAGCCGGCAAGCAGGCGGCTCGGCCGCTAACGGGTTCGTCCGGGTCGGCGCGACCTCGGGATCCATCTCGCGCTACCTGTATGTGCCGATCGAGCCGCAGAGCCCGCAGGCATCCGTCGCCGGCAACGCCATCGGCTGGGGGCCGATGAAGGAGCACAAGGGCTGGGAGGTCACGCTCGAGGGCAACGGTTTCTGTCCGGGTACCGCGATCGAGATGACCGACTCGGTCCCGGCCGAGCAGGCGGATGTCACCGTCGCTCCCGACGGACGCAGCATGACCTTCCGGGTCGACCGCCTCGCCGAGGATGGTCCCGTCACCGTGGTGCCCCCAACGGGCGCCGGCTTCTCGGCGTACGACACCACGAACCGCCTCGACGTCAGGACGTTCCGCAACCATCTGGCCTTCCAGTTCGACAACTTCAAGTGGGGCGCGCTCAGCTGGGGTGAGTTCGAGGAGCTCGTCGGTCCGGACGACGCCTACCTCTCCATCAACCCCTGTTTCCCCTTTGGCAGCTGCACCATGACCTCCAACGTCGCCGACCCGAGAGCCGTGTCGGCCTGGGTGATGATGAAGGGACTCGTCCGGGTCTCGGGAGCCCACTGCTACGGCATCTCCCGCACGATCCAGGAGCTGCTCAGGGGGCGAGTGCCCTACGACAGGTTCGAGGACGGCGTGACCCGACCGTTCGACCTGGGTTGGAGCGGTGGACCCACTCCCGAGCTGAGGCACTACCTCGACAACCGGCACGCCGGACAGCTCACTCTCGAGTTCATCGAGGCGTTCGTCGCGAGGAAGCAGGACCTGGCCCACCAGGTCCAGCGCGTGCGTGACGAGCTCGCGGCCGGCAGGTTCCCGGCCATCAGCATCCTGAGGGCCATCGACCCCAGCCACCCGTTGCGCGCCAAGGGACACGTGGTCCTGGCTTACGACATCAAGACGACGTCCGACGGTTTCGACATCTACGTCTATGACAACCGAAGCCCCTACCTTCCGGGCCCGACAACCAAGCTGGAGCCGGACCACGAGGAGTTCGAGACCGGCGCAAAGGGCGTGATCGAGATCAACGGAGGGTTGTGGGCCTTCAACGCCGGTGGCTCCAAGAACTGGTCCGGAGGCGGACACAAGTTCTGGATGATCCCCTATGGGGCCCTGCCGGACAATCCGAGCATTCCCAGCCTGCACACGCTCCAGACGGTCCCGTTCAGCCTGGGCCAGCTGTCGTCGGAGGACGGGGCGGCCCGGATCGCTGAAGCATCTGCCGGATCGGAGTGGTTGCCCGTGCTCGACGACGCCGCTCCGGCCGGCGCGGTCGGCACGTTGATCGGCCCGCAGGACAAGCCGCTGACGATGACGGTCGAGGGCACCAGAACCGGCACGTACGCCACCTCGCTGACCGGCCCCGGTTTCGCCGCGAGCATCCCCCGGATGGCGACCGACGACGGGGTGACGGACCGGGTCGACCTCGCCCCGCAGGGCAACCGGGTCACCTTCCACAGCGGGTCGGCCACGCGACCGTTGGAGCTGACCCTGAGTGACGAGGCAGGGGACACCCAGCATCTGGCCGTCCTCCGGACGACGACGTCGGCCGGCGGCAGCGACCGGGCGGGGCTCGACGCCGGCGGCCTGTCACTGCTGCACCGTGGCAGCGCCGCACGCCTGTCCGTCGAGCTCACGTCGTTCAGCCCGCGTGGTCTGGTGCGGGCAACGGTGCCGGCGCTGCGCGTTGGCCCCGGCGACCGGGTCAAGGTCAAGCCGACCTGGTCGTCGCTCGCCAGGGCCAGGATCGTGGTGACGAGTCCCGGCGGCCACCGGAGGGTGCACACCATCGACCTGAACGTCGCCCGGCTCGATGTCGGGTTGCGGCTGCGCCGCCCGCAGCTGGTGAAGAAGGCCGGCCACGACGTACTGGTGCAGAAGATCCGGCTCACTCACCCACCGGCCGACACGGTCGGAGGTCTGGTGATGGTTCTTCGCCGGGCCGGCAAGGACGTGGCGCGTCGATCCGTCGGCCTCCGCAACCTGAGGCGTGGTCTGCGAACCGTGCGCTGGTCGCTGCCCGCTGAGCTTCCGGCGGGCACCTATCGGGTCACCACTCGGTTGACCGCCCTGGTCGGCGGGGACGCCCCCGCCACGCGGACCAGCCGGCGTTCATGGTCAGTGCAGATCCCCTGAGCGACCTGTCGACCCGGGTCGTCTCGCTCTCGGTCACGGGAGCGAGACAATGAGCAGGTGATCACGGTCGAGACGGCGCGGGCACTGGCCGAGGCGATGAAGAAAGCAGGGATCGCCTGGACGCCGGGCGACGGCGACCGGTTCTTCGTGCCCGACCGAGGGTTCGAGGCGCCGTTCATCGTCAGCGAGATGGTGGTCGAGGTGCGCGACCTGCCGAGCGGCCGGCTGATCCGCTTCAACGGCACCACCGAGTGGGCGCTTGACTCGCTGCCAGCCGAGGAAGCGCTGTGGGTGCCGTGGGAGCACCAGCTGCGCGAGTTGTTGGGCGACCGGTTCGCGGCGATGGAGCGGCTCCCCGGCGAGCCGGAGGGGTACGCCGTCGTGCTCACCGACGGCGGCCGGCACGTCGACATCGATCCCGAGCGGGCCTATGCGCAGGCCGTGCTGGCCACCCTCTGAGGCGATCGCTACCAGTCGACGTCGCCCACGTCGGCGACCCGACGCGCGGGGGCGACGGACCGGACGGCGATCGACTCCTCGTGCAGTGAGGCGAAGCCCAGCGCGGTGACTTCCTCGAGCTCGGACAGGGAGACCTCGAAGGTCGCGAAGTCGTCGAGCGTCGGAGCGAGCATGAGCGGGTCGAGGTCCTGGGCCAGCACGAAGCAGCGGGCGCTGGGCGTGCCGGCGAGCACGTAGACGATCACCTTCCAGAAGGCGCCGGGGATCAGTACGCCGCGGTAGACGAGGTCGGCGTCGGTCAGCACCGGCCCACCGAACAGCGTCAGCCGCCGCTGGTCGAGGGCGGCCTCCTCGAGGATGGCGTTCTCCAGCAGCCCCCAGACGCCGTCGAGGCCGGACTGGTTGAACCCGGCCATCTGCGGCGCGATGTTGGTGAAGTAGAAGGAGTCGTGGTTGGCCGCCTCGGCCTCGTCGAGGGTGCCCCACAGCAGGTCGGATCGGCGGGCCAGGTGGCCGCGGTCGAGGTCGTTGTCGGCGTACACCGCCTCGCCCGTCTGGAACTCGGCCGGGACCCGCGGGTCGAGCCGGAACCGCTCGGAGTCGCGCGGGATCGAGTCGCCGGGGAAGAGTCGCAGCCCGTCGATGTTCCACGCCACCCAGCGCGCCAGTCTGCGCGAGGCGCTGAGCGCCAGCGAGAAGTGGACGTAGTCCCACCGGCTCGTGCCGTCGACCACCACGATGTCGCCGGCGATCTCCGGGGCCGGGTCGGGCACCTCGACCCTCAGCCCGAGGAACTGCTCGTCGTACACGCGAAAACCCTCGCACATGGCCCGTACGCCGAGCGGCGGTGGACCAGGGTCGCTATCGGACGCGAGAACCGACCCTCACTCACCGCCGCCGGGCCAGAACCGACCCTCACTCACCGCCGGCGCGGCAGCCCGACCCACGGCAGCGTGATCAGCGCCCACCCGACCAGCACGATGGCGATCTCGGCGACGACGTACCAGGGCCACGGTCCGAGCAGGTCGAGCACGGTGGCGTCGGAGGGCTTGCGGTTGAAGTAGCCGTAGTTGGAGCCCAGCACGGAGTTCAGGCCCATCACGACGACCACCCACACAAATGTCCAGCCGACGGCCTGCCGGTAGCCGCGCCAGTCGGGGCCGTTCCTGAGCGCCAGGGTGAGGTAGACCGCGCCCCACACGAGGAAGACGTGCTTGCCCCAGAACGCGAAGAAGTTCGGGTCCGGGTAGGCCTCCGTCAGCGTGGGCTGGAGGAGCGCCTGCAGCGAGAGCGTGAGCCCCCAGTAGTAGGTGAGCGCCGTGGCCACGGGGTGCCGGGTCAGCAGTCCCCACGCCACCACGATCCAGGCGAAGTCGCAGATCTGCAGGGGGAGGGAGCCGTCGACGTCGAACGGCACGAGCTCCGTGGCAGTGCCGGCCAGCCCGAAGGCGATGTTGCCGGCGGCCAGCACGATGGCGATCCGTCGCTCCGCCGGGCGACCGCGCACGCGCGGCCCAGCCACCAGCAGCCCGATCGTCCCGACCACGAAGAGCGCGAGGACGATCAGGTGCGAGGTGGAGTAGGGCTCGAACACGTGTCCTCCAGCGGATCCGTCAGCCGTGCTTCGCTGCCGTCACGACGTACGCCGCCAACTCGCCGTCGAGGGGCCCCTCGCCGAGCTTCTCCGTCATCAGCTCGGTCACGCGAGGCACGATCTCGGTCAGGTCGCCTCGCTCCTGGAGCTCGAACCGCAGCGGCGTGCCGAGGCAGAAGCCCTCGGCGACCGTGGCCGCCGATGCCGCCACGCCACGCAACACCACGCGCTCGACGTCGTTGACCCTGAGACCGGCCGCCTGCACATCGGCGCGGATCCGGTCGGGATCGGCGTAGCCGTGGGGGATCCGCACCATGAAGTCGGACGGGTTGTCGGGGAGGACCTCACCCAGGACCTCGAACAGCGCGGCGGGGAGGTCGGAGGTCTCGATGGTGTCCCAGGCCGTGAACAAGAAGGCGCCGCCCGGCTCCAGCACCCGACGCACCTCCCGGTAGCCGCCCACCTTGTCGGGCAGGAACATCACCCCGAACTGGCAGACGACCAGGTCGAAGGACTCGTCGGCGAAACCGAGGTCCATCGCGTCGGCGGCCTGCCACACCGGCCCCGGCACCCGCTCGGAGGCGTAGTGCACCATCGCGTCGCTGAGGTCGGTTGCGGTGATCTCGGCGTTCGGCAGCGCCTCGACCAGGCCGGCCGTGAGGATCCCCGTGCCTGCCGCGATCTCCAGGACCCGGCGCGACCGCAGCTTCGCGGCTCGAAGCGCGACGTCGCCGGCATATGGAGCGAAGATCGCCGGACCGAGGCAACGGTCGTAGACCTCGGGCATCGATTCGACCCAGCTGGTGTCGGTGCTCATCCGGGAAGTGTGCCGTAGGCGGGGCTGGCTAGCATCCGGGGCGTGAACGACTTCCCGTACGCCGACCGTTTCACCGTCAACCGCACGCTCCCGGATCACGGCCGCCCGCGCGCCGAGGTGCTGGCCGAGATGCGCGAGATGGCCACAGCCGAGGACGCCTTCTGGGAGACCGGCAAGGTCTCCGGGACGATGTACTGCGGCGACCACGAGCACTACTCATTCCTCAACGAGGCGTTCGGGATGTTCGCCCACGTCAACATCCTCCAGCGCGACATGTGTCCCAGCGCCACCAAGTTCGAGGGCGAGGTGATCGCCATGGCGCTGGACCTGATGAACGCCGATGCGGTCACCGACGGCGAGCCGGCCGGCATGGTCACCACGGGCGGGACGGGCTCGATCCTCCATGCCCTGCTGGCCTATCGCGAGCACGCGCGAGAGACGCGAGGGGTCACCCGACCCAACTTCGTCAAGCCCGAGACCGGCCACGCGGCGTTCGACAAGGGCTGCCATCTCTTCGGGATCGAGCTCCGGATCGCACCCGTCGACCCCAAGACGACGCTGGCCGACGTGGACGCGGTCGCCGAGCTCGTCGACGACCAGACCATCGCGATCATGGGCTCGGCGGGCAACTACGCCTACGGCACCATCGACCCGATCGCCGAGCTCGCCGCGCTGGCCGCCGAGCGCGGCGTCGGGATGCACGTCGACGGCTGCCTGGGCGGATTCATCCTCCCGTTCGGCCAGGAGCTCGGACTGCCGATCCCCGACTTCGACTTCCGGGTGCCCGGCGTCACCTCGATCTCGGCCGACACCCACAAGTACGGCTACGCCTTCAAGGGCAGTTCCGTGCTGCTCTTCCGCGAGAAGTCCCTGCGCAAGGCGCAGTACTTCCACCTCCTCGACTGGAGCGGCGGCAAGTACATGTCGCCCGGGATGGAGGGCTCCCGCTCCGGCGGCCTGGTCTCCAGCACCTGGGCGTCGATGGTCTCGCTGGGTCGCGACGGCTATCGCGAGCACGCACACGAGATCTTCGAGACGGCCGGCGCGATGATGGACGTCGTCCGCAGCCACCCCGAGCTTCGGATCATGGGACAGGACTCAGCGGGCCAGCCGACGTTCTGCTTCAGCTTCACCTCCGACGAGTTCGAGATCTACCACCTCGTCGACTTCATGGGGCCGCTCGGCTGGCGCTTCAACGGTCAGCAGTACCCCAACGCGATCCACATGGCCGTCACCCGTCCGCAGACCAAGGGTGGCGTGGTCGAGCAGTTCGCCGCCGACCTGGTCGACGCGGTGGCGTACGCGAAGGACAAGCACGCCACCGGCGAGGAGGCCTTCGCCGGCGCGATCTACGGCGGCGTGGCCGGCGGACTCGACCAGGCGACCAGCGACTTCATCGTGATGGTGATGGACGACATGCTCGACAAGCAGCAGTCCCTGCCACCCGCATGAATCTCGTCCTCACGGTCGACCTCGGCACGGGCGGCCCCAAGGTCGGCTTCGTGACCACCGGGGGAGAGGTGCGCTGGTGGGAGCACACGCCCGTGACGACGTACGCCGGCCCCGGCGGCGAGCGCACCCAGGACGCCGACGAGTGGTGGCGGCTGATCGTCGCGTCGTGCCGACGCGGCCTGGCGTCCGGCGCGGTGGACGGCTCCGACGTCGTCGCCGTCTCGGTCACCGGCCAGTGGGCCAGCACCGTCCCCGTCGACGAGCAGGGCGTCCCCGTCGGGCCGTGCATCCTCTGGAGCGACACCCGCGGGGCGGCGTACTCGAAGAAAGTGGTCGGAGGTCCCGTGCAGGGCTACGCGCCCAAGCCGCTGCTGACCTGGATCCGGCGCAGCGGCGGCATCCCCAGTACTTCCGGCGCCGATCCCATCGGCCACCTGCTGCATCTGGCGCATGACCGCCCCGACGTGGCGTCCGGCGCCCGCTGGTTCCTGGAGCCTGTCGACTACCTGACCATGCGGTTCACCGGCGTGCCGGCCGCGACGCTGGCGTCGATGACCGCCGCCTGGCTGACCGACAACCGTTCGCTGTCGACGCTGGCCTACGACCACGTGCTGGTCGCGCTGGCCGGCGTCGATGCGACGAAGCTGCCGCCCCTGGTCGCGACGGGTTCGGTCGTCGGTCCAGTTCGGCCGGACGTCGCCGCCGAGCTCGGCATCCCGGCCACCGCCGTCGCCGTCACCGGACTCCCAGACCTGCACTCGGCGGCCGTCGGTGCCGGCGCCATCGGCCCGGGGGAGGGCCACCTGTCGATCGGCACCACCGCCTGGATCAGCGCTCCGGTGCCGCGCAAGAAGACCGACGTGATGCGCCAGCAGGCCAGCGTGCCGGGGCTGACCAACGACTCCTACCTGCTGGCCAACAACCAGGAGTCCGCCGGCCGCTGCCTGCAGTGGTGGCGCGACATCGTCGCCCCGGACGCGTCCTTCGCCGAGCTGCTGGCCGAGGCCGCGACGGCGCCGGCTGGCGCGGACGGGGTGCTGTTCACGCCCTGGCTGACCGGTGAGCGGTCGCCGGTCGACGACCGGTCGGCGCGGGCCGGCTTCCACGGCGTGGGGGAGACCGCAACGCGCGGCCACCTGACCCGCGCGGTCGTCGAAGGCGTCGCGGGCAACGCCCGCTGGCTGCTCGGGGCAGCCGAGAAGTTCGTCGGCCACCGGTTCGACGAGCTGCGCCTCGTCGGCGGCGGCGCCCGCTCGGACCTGTGGACCCAGGTGCTGGCCGACGTCACCGACCGGACGATCGTGCGGGTCACCGACCCCTGGCTCGCCGGTCTCCGTGGCACGGCGCTCTTCGCCGGGATGGCGCTCGGCGAGATCGACGCCGCCGACGTCCGCTCCCTGGTGCCCACCGACGAGCCGTTCCGGCCCGATCCGCGCACGCGGGCGACGTACGACGCACTGGCCGCCGAGCTCCCGAAGCTCTATGCCGCGCAGCGTGGCTTCTTCCGCCGCACGGCCGCCCGGCTCTGATTCGCCCGGCCTTCGTCGGACCCGTAGCCTTGGCGATTGTGGCTGGCACCGACTTCGACTCAGAGATCAAGCAGCTCAAGGCGACGATGAGCACCATCGGCCAGGTGCTGGGTCTCGACAAGATGCGCGCCGAGATCGCCGACCTCGGCGAGCAGGTCGCCGCCCCCGACCTTTGGGACGACCAGGCCAATGCGACCAGGGTCACCGGCCGGCTCTCGCTGCTCCAGGGCGAGCTGGACCGTTTCCTCGACCTCCAGACCCGCATCGGCGACCTCGAGGCCCTCGTCGAGCTGGGGCAGGAGGAGGCAGACGAGGCCTCGATGGCCGAGGCCGAGGTCGAGCTGACCAAGGTCAAGAAGGTCGTCGAGGCGCTCGAGGTCCGCACCCTGCTCGCCGGCGAGTACGACGTCCGGGAGGCGCTGATCACCATCCGCTCGGGAGCCGGGGGCGTCGACGCCGCCGACTTCGCCGAGATGCTGATGCGGATGTACATGCGCTGGGCCGAGCAGCACAAGTACCCCGTCGAGGTCTTCGACACCTCCTACGCAGAGGAGGCCGGGCTCAAGTCCGCCACCTTCGCCATCCACGCGCCCTACGCCTACGGCACGCTGTCGGTCGAGGCCGGCACCCACCGCCTGGTGCGGATCAGCCCCTTCGACAACCAGGGCCGCCGTCAGACCTCGTTCGCGGCCGTCGAGGTGGTGCCGGTGCTGGAGCAGACCGACGAGATCGACATCCCCGACGAGGACATCCGAGTCGACGTCTTCCGGTCCTCGGGCCCCGGCGGACAGTCGGTCAACACCACGGACTCAGCGGTCCGGCTGACCCACATCCCCACCGGCACGGTCGTCTCCTGCCAGAACGAGAAGTCCCAGCTTCAGAACAAGGCCAGCGCGATGGTGATCCTCAAGGCCAAGCTGCTCGCGATCAAGAAGGCCGAGGAGGCCGCCGAGATCAAGGACCTCAAGGGCGACGTGCTGGCCAGCTGGGGCGACCAGATGCGCAACTACGTGCTGAACCCCTACCAGATCGTCAAGGACCTGCGGACCGGCTACGAGGTCGGCAACCCGAGCGCGGTCTTCGACGGCGACCTCGACGGCTTCCTCGAGGCCGGCATCCGCTGGCGTCGCGGCGCCGAGCGGGCTGCTGAGAACTAGGGCGTTCGCGCGCGCAGGTGTCGGGTTCTTACGTCAGCTGGCTGCGGCGGTCGCGACGGCCGAGCACCAGCGGCCGGTGCGGTCGTCGAGCTCGGCCTGTTCGCCGCCCGGCAGCTGGAGCGTGCAGGTGAGCCAGGCGTCGCCGAAGAGGCCGCGATAGCTGGTCTCGATCGCGTTTCCCGACCGGCAGCTCCGTGCCAGTGAGGGGTCGCCGAAGCGGTCGGCCGCTGGCGCCGCCGTGCAGCCCGCTACGTCGCGAGCCAGCTTGGACAGGGTGCGCGCGCGCTGCCGGGTGACCGGCGGCGCGAAGACCCAGGCCCGGGCCTCGCTGTCCCCGACGGCCCAGGTGCAGCCGTACTCGTGGGCGACGTCCGTGACCCCGGTCGTCAGCTGCGTCCGCTCACCATTCCCGTACGCCGCAACGTCGGGCACCTCGTCGTCCTCGACGCCGAGCGCCCGAGCGACCGCGGCCCGGTCCACCAGCTCGCAGAACGGCGCCCTCCTCACGACCAGCGACGTGGTGTCGATGTCGGTCAGGGAAGTGCCCGCGTCGGTGCCGAGGCTCGCAGCAGGAGCCGCCGGTCCAGAGCCGTCGCCCGAGCCGGTGCAGCCGACGAGGAGCAACGCCGCCGCCACCGCGCCGACGACGCGGCGCGCGCACACGTCGTACGGAGCAGGGAGGCATGGGGCCCAAGATACGCACGAGGTGACCTGCATCACCGCGCGGACACCGCGCCCGACCGGGTCCCCGAGCGGGCTGGGGCCACCGACTAACCTCGACCCGGTGATTCGCTTCGAAAAGGTCTTCAAGACCTACCCCGGCCAGGGCCACTCCGCCCTCGACAACGTCTCTATCGACGTCGAGAAGGGCGAGTTCGTCTTCCTGGTGGGCGCATCGGGCTCCGGCAAGTCCACGGCGCTGCGGCTGGTGCTGCGCGAGTCACGGCCGACCTCGGGTCGGGTCTACGTCGCCGGCAAGGAGATCAACCGGCTCGCCAGCTGGAAGGTACCGCGGCTGCGCCGCCAGATCGGCACGGTCTTCCAGGACTTCCGCCTGCTGCCCAACAAGTCGGTGAGCGAGAACGTCGCCTTCGCTCTGCAGGTGATCGGCAAATCGCGTTCCGAGATCTCCACGGTCGTGCCGGAGACCCTCGAGCTGGTCGGTCTGGAAGGCAAGGGCGACCGGATGCCCGACGAGCTCTCGGGCGGCGAGCAGCAGCGGGTGGCGATCGCGCGGGCCTTCGTGAACCGGCCGATGATCCTGATCGCCGACGAGCCCACCGGAAACCTCGACCCGGCCACGTCGGTCGGCATCATGAAGCTGCTCGACCGGATCAACCGCACCGGCACCACCGTGGTGATGGCCACCCACGACCACGGCGTCGTGGACCAGATGCGCAAGCGCGTGGTGGAGCTGGCCGACGGCCAGGTGATCCGCGACCAGGCCCAGGGCGGCTACGGCTTCTCCCACTGACCAACGCATCAAGAGAGTTCTCATGCAGCTGAGTTACGTGTTCACCGAGCTGGGACAGGGGTTGCGCCGCAACCTCTCCATGCATGTTGCGGTGATCCTCACCCTCTTCGTCTCGCTGACCCTCGTCGGTCTCGGCGTGCTGCTCAACCAGCAGGCCCAGAAGGCCGCCGAGCACTGGGGCAGCGAGCTGCAGATCACCGTGTGGCTCTGCAAGGCCCGCGACGAGAACCCGGCGTGCGTCGGCGAGGTCACCGATGCGCAGAAGCAGGCCATCGACGAGGTCATCGCCGAGAACCCGGAGGTGGCCGACCACCACTTCGAGTCCAAGGAAGAGGCCTTCGACAAGCTCAAGGACACCTACGCGCCGGGCAAGTTCGACGGCCCCAACTCCGTGATCACCGCCGAGGACATGCCCGAGTCGGTGTGGATCGAGCTCAAGGACCCCGAACAGTTCGAGGGGATCACCAGCGCGGTCAAGGGACTCGACGGCGTCTCTGGCATCCGCGACGCCCGAGAGACGTTGCAACCGATCTACGGCACCATCGACGCCCTTCAATGGGCGGCGCTCGGCACGGCACTCTTCCTTGTCGTGGCGGCTCTGCTCCTGGTGGCCAACACGATCCGGTTGGCGGCGTTCGCGCGGCGTCGCGAGATCGGCATCATGCGACTGGTCGGCGCGTCCACGCTCTACATCGCGCTGCCCTTCCTGCTGGAGGCGCTGGTGACGGCATTCCTCGGCGTTGTGCTGGCGGCGAGTGCCCTCCTGGCGTTCGAGAAGTTCGGGATCAAGGACCGCGTCGAGGGCGAGCTGAACTTCATTCCGTGGATCGACTGGTCCGAGGTCCAGTACGCAATCGTGGCCATCGCGATCCTCGGTCCGCTGCTCACGGTACTTCCGACACTCGTGTTGACCCGCAAATACCTCAAAGTGTGACCGCGCTCGGTTAGCGTCATCGGTGTTCACTTCCCCGAACACCAAAAAGGCGTACAGGTGCGTTCCTTCCCCCGCATCGGTTGCCGACGCACGGCCGCGGTCGCAGCAGCGATCGCCGTCGCCGTCGGCGCTCTGACCGTTCCCAGTGGACCCCAGGCCCAGGCGGGCGAGCTGCGCGACAAGCAGCGCGCCGTGCACAAGAAGGTCGAGCGGGCCAACCACGAGTTCGAGGAGTCCAGCGGCCGGCTGCGGCGGGCCACCGAGCAGCTCTCACGCGCTCGCGAACAGCTCACCGAGGCGCGGGCCGAGCTCGGCGACGTACGCGCCAAGCTGACGGTGGCGCAGCAACGCGACGAGGAGATGAAGGCGGAGCTGGCGGCGGCCGAGGCCCGGCTGGTCCAGGCGCAGGCCGACGTCGCGAGCGGCAAGGACGCCCGGGACACCCAGCACGATCTGGTCGTCGACAGCATCATCTCGATCTACGAGCAGGGCGACCCCGACCTGCTGGCGTTCACCTCGATCTTCCAGGCCCAGACGCCGTCCGACATCACCCGGCGGCGCGAGGCCAACAGCTCTCTGGTGACGCGCCAGGACAACGAGTACGACGACCTCCGCGCCGCCGAGGTCCTGCTCCGCGTCCACGAGGACGAGGTCGAGGAAGCGACGGCCGAGGTCGCCGAGAAGCGGCAGGAGGCCGCCGATCACCTCATCGAGATGCAGGACCTCACGCAGCAGGCGCTCGAGGCCAAGGACCGGGTCATCGGCTTCGTCGGCACCCGCAAGGAAGCCGAGGCCGCCGCCGCCCGCGCCAAGAAGCTGGACCGGGCTGCCCTGCGCAAGCTGAAGAAGCAGGAAGCGCACATCCAGAAGCTGATCCAGGAGCAGATCCGCAAGGCCCGAGAGCGCGCTCGTCGCAAGGCCGCTCGCCAGGCCCGCAAGACGCCGCCAAGGCCAACCGCGGCGGCCCGCCGGTCGACACCAACGGCCTGCTGATGCGGCCCGTCGACGGCCCGGTCACCTCGCCGTACGGCTATCGGATCCACCCGATCTACCACTACTACGGGCTCCACGACGGCGACGACTTCGGCGCCGCTTGCGGTGCGCCGCTCTTCGCCGTCAACGGCGGCAGCGTGATGACGGAGTACTACTCCTCGGTCTGGGGCAACCGCCTCTACCTCAACCTCGGCCTGGTCAACGGCAAGTTCATCACCGTCATCTACAACCACCTCTCGAGCTACAACGTCGGCTCCGGCGCGCGCGTCTCGCGCGGCGACGTGGTCGGCTACGTCGGCACCACCGGCTGGTCCACCGGCTGCCACCTGCACTTCACCGTGATGGAGAACGGCACCCCCGTCGACCCGATGAAGTACTTCTGACCGCCCCTGGCCTCGCTTGCGAAGGCCAGGATCAGGCGGGCAGGCTGAGGAGCTGTCGACCCAGACCCGAACGTGTGAGGGGCGGGCGACGCGTCTCGAAACCCGGTGCTGCGCAACCTACTCGACCAGCGATTTCCTTGGCCCCCTGAGAGGATGGCGGGATGCCAAAGGAGCAGGGCCGCAAGGTAGTGGCGCAGAACAAGAAGGCCCGCCACGACTACCACCTCGAGGACACCTTCGAGGCGGGGCTGGTGCTCGTCGGCACCGAGGTGAAGTCGCTGCGGATGGGGCGCGCGTCGCTGGTCGACGGCTTCGTCGACATCGAGGACCACGAGGCCTGGCTGCACGGCGTGCACATCCCGGAGTACACCCAAGGCACCTGGACCAACCACTCCGCCCGCCGCAAGCGCAAGCTGCTGCTCAACCGTGTCGAGATCGACAAGATCGAGCGCAAGGTGAACGAGAAGGGCTTCACGATCATCCCTACCGCCCTCTACTTCAAGGACGGCCGGGCGAAGGTCGAGATCTCCCTCGCCAAGGGCAAGAAGTCCTGGGACAAGCGGCACGCGCTGGCCGAGCGCCAGGCCGACCGGGAGAAGGAGCAGGACATCGGGCGCCGGCTCAAGGGCATGGAGCTGATCGATCCGCCCCTTGGTTTCGACGACGCGCGCGCTCTCATCACCGCGGACGGACCCGTCGAGGCCACCCGCCAGTTCTGGCAGGACCTCGGCCTTCCCGGGCTCTTCGACGTGCACGTGCACTTCCTGCCGCCGCCGATCCAGGCCCGCGTCTACGAACAGTTCGACCAGGCGGGTCCCAAGCTCGGCCGGTCCTGGCCGATCCGCTACCGCGGCAGCGTCGAGGAACGCGTCGCGCTGCTGCGCGACCTCGGCGTACGCCGCTTCTCGGCCCTGCCCTATGCCCACAGGCCCGGGGTGGCCGGGTTCCTCAACGACTGGGCCCGGCAGTTCGCCGCCGACGTGCCCGAGTCGCTGTGGTCGGCGACGTTCTTCCCCGAGCCCGACGCGGCGGCGTACGTCGCCGACCTGGCCGACGAGGGCGTCGAGGTGTTCAAGATCCACGTGCAGGTCGGTGACTTCCGGCTCGACGACCCGCTGCTCGACGACGTGTGGGCAACGCTGGAGGACGTCGGCACCCCGATCGTGATCCACGCGGGCTCCGGGCCCGGTCGCCAACGACAACACCGGGCCGGCGCCGCTCGAACGGGTGCTGCACCGCTTCCCGCGCCTCACCGCGATCGTCGCCCACCTCGGCGCCCCGGAGTACGCCGAGTTCCTGACGCTCGCCGAGACCTACGAGCGGGTCCATCTCGACACCACGATGGCGTTCACGTCGTTCTTCGAGGACCTGGCGCCGTTCCCGCCCGCTCTGCTGGGCCGCCTGGCCGACCTCGGCGACAAGGTGCTGCTCGGCAGCGACCTGCCGACGATCCCCTACCCCTACTTCCACCAGCTCGAGTCACTGGCCGCGCTCGATCTCGGGGAACACTGGCTGCGGGCCGTGTGTTGGGACAACGCAGTCCGCCTGTTCGGTTCGTCCCGTGGGGGCGGGTCCGACTAGAATGGGCTCACAACTCAAGAGGGGCTGATCGGTTTCGACTAGGGACGTTTGTTCCAGGAGAAGCGGGTCGAGGAGCCAGCGTCATCTCGTTAACGATCGCTGGAAACCAATAACTGCCAATTCAAACCGCAGTCACTTCGCCCTCGCCGCGTAAGCGGTGACCGAAGGGTCAGACCGGGCATCCGTCTCCGTCCCGGACCCTGGCCTCATCTAGGGGACTTGCTGATCGATTCCTGTTACGAGGATTGATCGGGACTTTTTCGTAACTGGGCCTGTCGGCGACGTGTCAGTGCGAGCGCCGGGGCCGAGAAAAGCGACAACACCGACTGCACCCGGAGAAGACCTGGTTCGACGCTCGAGGACGCGGGTTCGATTCCCGCCAGCTCCACACGATCACCTCTTGATGCACGACAAAGGAGGATCCCCAGCACCAGTGCTGGGGATCCTCTGTTTTGTCGTGCCTCGCGGCGGGTCAAGGATCGCTAGCTGGTCGTCCTCACGTCCTGCCGCTCCAGGAAGCGCGTGACGTCGTGCAGCACCTTGGCGCTCCCGAATGACACCAGGGCCGCTCCGGCGACGCTGAGGCTGATGTTGTCGGCGATGAGCTCCGAGTAGCACACGCCGATGATCCATACCCCTGCGTAGAGCACTGCCCACCAGGTGCCCGCATGGCGGCCCAGGATGCTGCAGAGCAATCCAGCGACCACACCACAGATGACGGCTGCGATGATCATTGTCGACCTCCCCTTCTCACGTTGGGCAGTTCCACTTGCCGATGCCGATGGGATTGGTGGGAGCGATGGACACGTAGACCTCGACGCACTTCCGCTGGTTCACCGCGGAGTCCGCGACGACCCACAGGATGCCGCACGCTGCCGAGACGACCCTGGCGGTCCAGTGCGGGATCAGCCCGGCGATGACGTTGCAGTAGCTGGTGCCTCGCGACATCTGGCGCGTCTCTGCCCAGTTGAATCGGATCTGCCAGCGCCCGTAGAACCACTGCCAGTCCACCGTCGAGTTGGCCGGTCCGCCGGACACGGCGATGTGGATTTCGAGCCGGGCCATGGTGAGAGGCCCTCGCCGACGCGACAGCGACGGCGTACGGCGCGCGAGCCACCTGGACGCTCGCGCGTTGGGTGGCCGCGCGACCGTCGGTCGCCTGGGCCGGCGAAATCCCGAACGTCGACAACGAGAGCGCCAGGCCCACGATGACGGTCCCGAGCCCGACCCGTGGTGGTGCCGTTGGCGGATGACTGTGCATGACACTCCTTGTTCCCTAGATGGATTTGGTGGTGTGGACGTGCGTCAGGCCGCCCGCGTGTCGGCGCGTGCGAGCAGCTCGGAGGGCAGGAGATCGAGCCACGCAGCCACCCGCTCGATCTCGACGAGGTCGAAAGGGACCTCTCCGCTGAGGCGCTTGGCGACGGTCGCCTCGCCCGTGACGAGGAGGTCAGCCAGGTCGTGTCGCGTGCGTTGCCGCGAGGCCATCTCGTCTCGGATCACGGCTACGACGCGTGCAGACCATGACCCGAGATCCATGTTCATGGACTACGTATATCCAAGAATGTGGACTAGTGCAAGTACATGCACGGCGTGTCTGAATGTGTACGCTCGACCCCTGTGAGAGCCGGACCTCGATCGCGACAGACGCCGTTGAGCCTTGCTGTGATCGATGTCTTGCATCAAAGGCTGGAGCGTTCCCCCCTTGGCTCTGTCCACGGGCTCTCCCGGGCCGTGCCCACCGTGTCGCGCAGCCAGCTCTACCTGCTGATGCGGGGACAGGCGGTGATCGATGTCGCCGAGCTCTTCGCCGTCTGCGAGGCCTTGGGAGTGACACCCGGGCAGGTGATCGCGGAAGCCGAGGCGAGGGTGGGTCAGCGGCGGGTGGTGGCGGCGTACGAGGAGCCGCACGACATCGAGGACGAGCAGAGCGCCCGCGAAGAACCGTGAGCGCGCCTCCATGTCGGCGCGCCGTGACAGCATCGGCCGTCCGATAGCGGTTCCCGACCCGGTGGCGCCGATCGGCCGGAGAAATGGAGTCGCCGAGGGGCCATGAGCCAGGCGTGACTCGGGACCGGGTGGACGAGTTGTTGCAGCACTGCGCCGACCTGGGGATCGACGTCGAGTGGCATGACCTGGGGGCGAAGCGCCGCGGGGAGTACCGGCGCCACGACAACACGATCGTGGTGAACCCTCGGCTCACCGCGCGACAGGTTGTCTCGTGCCTGGCGCACGAGCTGGGTCACGAGCGCTTCGGGCACGGATGCTCGACCCCAGCCTACGAGCGGATCGCCTGGGAGTACGGCGCGGCACTGGTCGTCACGCCGGCCGACTACGCCGCGGCCGAAAGCCGGGTGGGGCACGACGCCTCGGGACTCGCCATCGAGCTCGCGGTGACACCTCAGCTGATCGAGGCATGGCGTCGCTGGTGGCACAAGCGGGGCCGGTTTGCGGCCGCGGCGGCCGCCGATGCGGGTTGACGACACCGCCATCAGGGCTCGAATCGATAGCCCATGCCTGGCTCGTTCAGGAGGTGCCGGGGTCGGGCCGGGTCGGCCTCGAGCTTGCGACGCAGCTGGGCCATGTAGACCCGCAGGTTTCCCTGGGCGTTCTCGTAGCCAGGCCCCCAGACCTCGTCGAGGAGCCGACGTTGGCTCATCAGCTTGCCCGGGTTGCGGAGCAGCGCCTCGAGCAGGTGCCACTCGGTCGGGGTGAGCCGGACGTCCTCGCCGTCGGGGCGTCCGGTGACCCGCCGGTCGGCCAGGTCGACCGTGGCCCGGTCCAGCTGGACGACTGGCTGGTCGTCGAGGTCCTTGGTGGAGCGTCTGGCCATGGCGCGCAGTCGCGCGAGCAGCTCGTCCATGCCGAACGGCTTGGTGACGTAGTCGTCGGCGCCGGCATCGAGGGCGTCGACCTTGTCGGCGCTGTCGGTGCGACCCGAGAGCACCAGGATCGGCACGCTCGTCCAGCCGCGCAGCCCGGCGACCACCTCGGTGCCGTCCATGTCCGGCAGGCCGAGGTCGAGGATCACCAGGTCGGGCGGGTGCGAGGCCGCGACCCGGAGCGCGTCCGTGCCGGTCGCGGCCGTGTGCACGTCGTACTTGCGCGCGCGGAGGTTGATGCTCAGCGCCCGGAGGAGCTGGGGCTCGTCGTCGACCACGAGGACGCGGGTCATGGCCGGGCCTCTTCGCGCTCACGGTGGCCGGGCGCGACCGCCTCGTCTCCCGGGACGGCGGTGAGGGAGACGACCATCGTGAGTCCGCCGCCCGGGGTCTCCTCGGGCTCGAGGGTGCCGCCCATCGCCTCGGTGAGCCCACGGGCCAGGGCCAGGCCGAGACCTACGCCGGTCGTGTTGTCGGTGTCTCCCAGCCGTTGGAAAGGCAGGAACACGCGGTCCCAGTCGTCGGGCGGGATGCCCGGTCCGCGGTCGACGACCCGGATCTCGACCCGCTCGCCCAGCCGGCTGCAGGTCACGTGTGGTGCGGCTTCGCCGGGGGAGTAGCGCACAGCGTTGACGAGCAGGTTGGCGAGCACGCGCTCGAGCAGGCCGGGGTCTGCCAGCACCAGTGGCAGATCGGCGACGGAGTCGAACACGACGCGTCGGCCGTCGGGGCCGAGGTCGTCGAGGCTGCGGGCGACCACTTCGTCGACGGCCGTCGGCTGCACCGCGATCGACAGTGCGCCGGACTGGAGGCGGCTCATGTCCAGGAGGTTGTCGACGAGCTTGGCCAGCTTGTCCAGCGACTCGTCGGCGGCGACGAGGAGCTCGTGGCGATCCTCGGCGCGGAGGTCGACGTCCTCGCTCAACAGACTGGAGACGGAGGCCTTGGCCGCGGCCAGCGGCGTGCGCAGGTCGTGGCCCACGGCAGCCAACAGCGCGGTGCGCATCTTGTTGGCCTCGGCGAGGGGCGCGGCCGTCGCGGCCGCCTCGCTGAGCCGGATCCGGTCGAGGACGACGGCCACCTGCGCCGCGAAGGCGCCGATGAGGCGTTGGTCCTCCGCATCGAGCAGCCGCCCGCGGAGCGCCAGGACGTGCCGGTCACCGGCGGGCACCGCGGTGTCGGCCTCCGCCGGGCTGTTGCACGAGGGTCCGGCGCTGGCGACGGGAGCCCAGGCCCCGTCGGTCTGCTCGAGGATGGTCGCCGACCCGAGACCGAACGTTTCCCGCACCCGTTCGAGCATCTCGGCGAGTGCGTCCTCGCCGCCCAGCACGCTGCCGGCGAGGTTCGCCAGGATGCGCGACTCGGATGCGGCCCGGGCAGCTTGCCTCGTACGACGCGCGGCGAGGTCCACGACGGAGCTGACCAGCGTCGCCACCAGGATGAAGACGAGCAGGGCGAGGGCGTTGTTGGCGTCGCTGATGGTCAGCGTGTAGTAGGGCGGCGTGAAGAAGAAGTTGAGCAGCGCGGACCCCGCCACGGCGGCGATCAGTGCTGGCAGCAGGCCGCCGACGAGCGCCACGACGACCGTCATCAGCAGGAACAGCAGCATGTCGCTGACCAGATTCACCTCAGGACGGACGGGTAGGAGCAGCAGCGTCAGCAGGGGCGGGAGCACCACTGCGAGGGCGAAGCCCCTGAGCCGGCGCTGCCTGCTCAGACTCCCTCGGCCCGGCGGGAGCAGCACCCCGCGGCCACGCTGCCTGTGCGTGACGATGTGCACGTCGATGTCACCGGAGTCCCGGATGGTGTTGGCGGCCGAACCCGCGCCGAAGACCCGCGCCAGGGCTGGCCGGCGGCTGACCCCGAGCACCAGCTGGGTGGCGTTCTCGGCGCGTGCGAAGGCCAAGAGAGCGGCGGACACGTCGTCACCGAGCACCTGGTGGAAGCTGCCGCCGAGCGACTCGACGAGGAGTCGTTGCGCAGCGAGCGCCTCGTGGCTGGCTCCGGCGAGACCATCGGACCGGGCGACGTGCACGGCGAGGAGGTCGCCACCGCTGGCCCTGGCCGCGATCCGCGCCGCCCGACGGATCAAGGTTTCCCCCTCGGGGCCGCCGGTGAGTGCCACGACCACCCGCTCGCGGGTCTCCCAGGTGCCGGTGATGTCGTGCTGCTCGCGGTAGAGCTGAAGCGCGTCGTCGACGCGGTCCGCGGTCCAGAGCAGCGCGAGCTCACGCAGGGCGTTGAGGTTGCCTTCGCGGAAGTAGTTCGACAGGGCGGCGTCGACCTTCTCAGGGGCGTAGATGTTGCCGTGGGCGAGTCGTCTGCGTAGCGCCTCGGCGGCCATGTCCTCCAGCTCGATCTGGTCCGCCGCGCGGACGACGGCGTCGGGCACCGTCTCCCGCTGGGGGACGCCCGTGATCTTCTCGACGACGTCGTTGACCGACTCGAGGTGCTGGATGTTGACGGTGGTGATGACGTCGATGCCTGCGGCGACGAGCTCCTCGATGTCCTGCCAGCGCTTCTCGTTGCGGGACCCCGGCACGTTGGTGTGCGCGAGCTCGTCGACGAGGGCGACCTTCGGGTGCCGGGCGAGAAGGGCATCGACGTCCATCTCCTCGAACGTCGTGCCCCGGTAGGCCACGGTGCGTCGCGGGACGACCTCCAGCCCTTCGGCCATCTCCTGGGTGTGCTTGCGTCCGTGGGTCTCGACGAACCCGACCACCACGTCGGTGCCGCGCTCGGCGCGCCGGTGACCCTCGCTGAGCATGGCGTAGGTCTTGCCGACGCCCGGAGCGGCGCCGAGGTAGACCCGAAGCCTGCCGCGAGTTCCCACGTCTCTAGTCTGCTCCCCCGGACAGGCTGTCCAGCGCGAGGTTGAGCAGCAGCACGTTGACGCGCGGCTCGCCCAGGAACCCGAGCGTTCGACCGTCGGTGTATCGGTCGACGAAGCCGCGCACGGTGCCGGCGTCGAGCCCGCGCTCGCGCGGCGACGCGGGCGACCTGTTGTGCGGCGTACTCGGGGCTGATCTGCGGATCGAGTCCGGAGCCGCTGGCCTGGAGGGCGTCGGGGGCGACGTCGCTGGGGTCGGTGCCGTCGAGCTTCGCGGCCGCGGCGCGGCGTTCCTCGATCGCGGCGATCAGGTCCGGGTTCTCGGGTCCGAGGTTGGACGCCGACGACGCCAATGGGTCGTAGCCGTCGCCGGCCGCGGACGGCCTGCTCTGGAAGTACGCCGGGTTGCCGTCGAAGGACTGGCCGATCAGCGACGACCCGACGGTCCTGCCGCCCTCGTGGATCAGGGAGCCGTCGGCGCGGCCGGGGAAGGCCACCTGGGCGAAGCCGGTCATCACGAGGGGGTAGGCGAGGCCGAGGAGGACGGTCATCACGACCAGCATCCGAAGTGCGGGCCAGACCTGACGGAGTGCGGGGGCGAGTGGGGTTGACATGTCGATTCCTTTCAGCCGATGCCGGGGATCTGGGACACCAGCAGGTCGAGGAGCTTGATGCCGACGAACGGAGCGACGATGCCGCCGAGGCCGTAGATGGCCAGGTTGCGACGCAGCATGGAGGCCGCGGACGAGGGCGTGTAGCGGACGCCCCGCAGGGCGAGCGGGATCAGCCCGACGATGATCAGCGCGTTGAAGATCACCGCCGACAAGATCGCCGACTCCGGTGTGGCCAGCTGCATGATGTTGAGCCGGTCCAGCCCGGGGAAGACCACGACGAACATCGCCGGGATGATCGCGAAGTACTTCGCCACGTCGTTGGCGATGGAGAAGGTCGTCAACGACCCGCGCGTGATGAGCAGCTGCTTGCCGATCTCGACGATCTCGATGAGCTTGGTCGGGTTGGAGTCGAGGTCGACCATGTTGCCGGCTTCCTTGGCCGACGACGTACCGCTGTTCATGGCGACGCCGACATCGGCCTGCGCGAGCGCGGGCGCGTCGTTGGTGCCGTCACCGGTCATCGCGACGAGCCGTCCGCCCTCCTGCTCCTTCCTGATCAGCGCCATCTTGTCCTCAGGGGTGGCCTCGGCGAGGAAGTCGTCGACGCCCGCCTCCTCGGCGATCGCGCGGGCGGTCAGCGGGTTGTCGCCGGTGATCATCACGGTGCGGATGCCCATCCGGCGCATCTCGTCGAACCGTTCGCGCATGCCCTCCTTCACGACGTCCTTGAGGTTGATCACGCCCAGAGCCCGCGCCGGCTGGCCGTCGACGTGTTCGGCGACGACGAGCGGGGTGCCGCCACCTGTGGAGATGGCGTCGACGATGGCACCGACCTCTGTCGGTCGGGTGACCGCCCTGCTCGCGCACCCACTGCATGACCGCGGCGGCGGCTCCCTTGCGGATCTGCCGGCCTCCGTCGAGGTCAACGCCCGACATCCGGGTCTGCGCGGTGAAGGGCACGAACCGCGCCGTGGTGAGCTCGCCCGCCGAGCGTTCGCGCAGACCATGCTCGTTCTTGGCCAGTACGACGATCGAGCGACCCTCGGGGGTCTCGTCGGCGAGGCTGGACAGCTGGGCCGCGTCGGCGAGCACGGTCGGCTCGCATCCCGCGACAGGGATGAACTCCACCGCCTGCCGGTTGCCGAGCGTGATCGTGCCGGTCTTGTCGAGCAACAGGGTGTTGACGTCGCCGGCCGCCTCCACCGCACGCCCCGACATGGCCAGCACGTTGTGCTGCACCAGGCGGTCCATGCCGGCGATCCCGATCGCCGAGAGCAGCGCGCCGATCGTGGTCGGGATGAGGCAGACCAGGAGCGCGACCAGGACGACGACGGACTGCTCGGCGCCGGAGTAGATCGCGAACGGCTGCAGGGTCGCGGTGGCCGCGAGGAAGACGATCGTCAGGCTGGCGAGGAGGATGTTCAGCGCGATCTCGTTGGGTGTCTTCTGCCGGCTGGCGCCCTCGACGAGGGCGATCATGCGGTCGATGAAGCTCTCGCCGGGTTTCGCGGTGATCTGTACGACGATCCGGTCGGAGAGCACCTTGGTGCCTCCCGTGACCGAGCTGCGGTCACCTCCGGACTCGCGGATGACCGGCGCGGACTCTCCGGTGATGGCCGACTCGTCGACGCTGGCGATGCCCTCGACGACGTCTCCGTCGCCGGGGATCACCTCGCCCGCGACGACCGCGACCCGATCGCCGAGTCGCAGCTCGGTGGCGGGCACGTCCTCGGTCCGGCCATCGTCGAGCAGGCGGTGCGCGGTCGTCTCGGTCTTGGCCCGCCGCAGCGTCGCCGCTTGGGCTTTCCCGCGCCCTTCCGCGACGGCCTCGGCGAGGTTGGCGAACACGACGGTCAGCCACAGCCAGGCCACGACCCACCAGGCGAAGGCACTCGGATCGGAGATCGCCGCCATGGTGGAGAAGACCGCGCCGACCTCGACGACGAACATGACCGGGCTGCGCCACATCACCCGGGGGTCGAGCTTGCGCATCGCGTCCGGCAGCGACGTCAGCAGCATCTTCGGGTCGAGCAGGCCACCCGCGATCCGGGTGGTTGGCGCCACGGGGGCGCTGGTCAGGGTGGTCATCACAAGCCTTCCGCGAGAGGACCGAGAGCGAGGACGGGGAAGAAGGTCAGGCCGGCGACGATGATGACGACGCCGGTGAGCATGCCGACGAACAGCGGTCCACGGGTCGGCAGCGTGCCGCCGGTCTCGGGGACCTGTTGCTGTCTGGCCAGTGACCCGGCTAGGGCCAGCACGAACAGGATCGGGAGGAACCGGCCGAGCAGCATCGCGAAGCCCAAGGCGATGTTGTAGAACGGCGTGTCGACCGAGAGGCCGGCGAACGCCGAGCCGTTGTTGTTGGCCGCCGACGTGAACGCATACAGCACCTCGGACAGGCCGTGTGGCCCGGCGTTGAGCATCGACGCCTTGGGGGTGTCGAAGGACATCGCGATGCCCGTCCCGACCAGCACGATCAGCGGCATGGTCAAGATGTAGAGCGAGACGAGCTTGATCTCGCGCGCGGTGATCTTCTTGCGCAGGTACTCCGGCGTGCGGCCCACCATCAGCCCGGCGATGAACACCGTCATGATCGCGAGGACCAGCAGGCCGTAGAGACCGGAGCCGACCCCGCCGGGAGCGACCTCGCCCAGACCCATGTTGAAGATCACGGCGCCGCCGCCGATGCTGGTGAACGAGTCGTGGAACGAGTTGACCGCGCCGGTCGACGTACCGGTGGTGGAGACCGCGAACAACGACGAGGCCCACTCGCCGAACCGGGTCTCCTTGCCTTCCATGGCAGCCCCCGCCGCCTGGAACGCCGTGCCGGGGTGGTGCACCTCGAACGCGGTGACCGTGGCTACGAGGGTCGCCCAGATCGCCGTCATCGTCGCGAGCAGTGCGTAGCCCTGCCGCTTGTCGCCCACCAGCACGCCGAAAGTCCGCGTCAGACAGACGGGGATCAGGAGCAGCAGGAAGTTCTCGAGAATGTTGCTCAGTGGTGTCGGGTTCTCGAACGGGTGCGCGGAGTTGGCGTTGTAGAAGCCGCCGCCGTTGGTGCCGAGCTCCTTGATCACCTCCTGGGAGGCGACGGGTCCGCCGGTGATGGTCTGGTGCCCTCCGACGAGGGTGGTCACGTCGGTCCCGGACGACAGGTTCTGGATCGCGCCCATCGCAATCAGGAGCATCGCGGCCAGCACCGAGATCGGCAGCAGGATGCGGACGACGGTGCGCACGAGGTCGACCCAGAAGTTGCCGATCCGGTCGGTCCTCGACCGGGTGAACCCACGGATCAGGGCGACTGCGACGGCGATGCCGACCGCGGTCGAGACGAAGTTCTGGACCGCCAGCCCGGCCATCTGCACGAGGTGTCCCATGGTGGCCTCACCCGAGTAGGCCTGCCAGTTGGTGTTGGTTGCGAAGGACACCGCCGTGTTGAAGGCCAACGCGGGGTCGACGCCGGGGAAGCCCAACGAAAGGGGCAGGTGGGTCTGCACCCGCTGGAGGGCGTACAGCAGGACGACGCTGACCAGTGAGAAGGCAATGAGGGACGCGGCGTACACCGACCAACGCTGGTCGGCCTTGGAGTCGACGCCGACGACGCGATAGATCACCCGCTCGACGCCCAGGTCGCGTTGGCTGCTGAGGACGCGCGCCATGTAGCCCCCGAGCGGTCGGTAGCACAACGCCAGCGCGGCGATCAGGGCTCCGACCTGGAGCAGGCCGGCCGTGGTGTCAGACATGTCAGAAACGCTCCGGGAAGAGAAGGGCCACGATGAGGTAGCCGAGAAGAAGGGCGCTCACGATGAGCCCGATCAGGTTGTCTGTGCTCACAGCCGGTCCATCGCTTTCAGGATCAGGAACGCAACGACGAAGAACAGGGCGGTCAGGCCCAGGTAGAGCGCGTCACTCATCCGCGTTCTCCTTGAGGTGTTGGGGTTCGCACGTCTCCATCCAAGGACGAAGAGTCGGCAGCAATGCCGGTCCTAACGGGGCCCTAACGCGGTCCGCCCGATCGCTGACGGCGTCCTAACGACGCAGTGCAGGGATGATGGCCACATGGAGATCCGGCTCGACCCGCTCGTCGTCGCCGATGCCCCGGAGATGACGAGCGTGCTCGCGGATCCGGGGCTCTACAAGGTGATCGGCGGACGCCCGCCGACCGAGGCGGAGCTCACCGACCAGTACCAGCGCCAGGTCGTGGGCCGTTCGGCGGACGGGCACCAGGAGTGGCTCAACTGGGTCGTCAGGGTCGATGAGGCGGCGGCCGGTTACGTCCAGGCCACCGTCCACGACGGCTCACGTGCGGTCGCCGCCTGGGTGATCGGGCGGCCCTGGCAGGGCCGCGGCGTCGCGAGTCGCGCGGCCCGCCAGATGATGGACCTCCTGCGCGAGCGAGGGGTGACGACCATCGAGGCGTACGTGGCGCCCGGTCACCAGCCGTCCGAACGGGTGGCCGCCAGAGCCGGCTTGGTCGCGACCGGCGAGCTCGACCCCGACGGCGAGCAGCGCTGGGTCTGGGTGCCTGACCCTGCCTGACCCTGCCTGACCCAGGCTGACTCGAGGCATGGCTAGCGTGGCGCGCATGGCGAAACGAGACGACTGTCTGTTCTGCTCGATCGTCGCCGGCGAGACGGCGGCGGCGACGGTGCTGGCCGACGACGACTTCGTCGGCTTCCTCGACATCAGGCCGGTCTTCAAGGGCCACGTGCTGCTGGTGCCGCGCGAGCACGTCGTCACGCTCCCCGACCTGCCCGCGGGGCTGCGCGACGGCTTCCTGGCGGCCGGTCAGCGACTTGCGAGCGCGATGGTCGAGGGCCTGGGCGCGCAGGGCTCGTTCGTGGCGGTCAACAACACCGTGAGCCAGTCGGTGCCGCACCTGCACCTACACGTCGTCCCGCGCACCAAGGGCGACGGCCTGCGCGGGTTCTTCTGGCCTCGCACGAAGTACGCCGACGACGCCGACCGCGACGCCTTCGCCGGCCGGCTCCGCACCGCCCTGGGTTGACCTCGGTCAGCGGCGGACTGTCCGGACGGGGGCGGAGTCTCGTCCGTTCGGTGGATGTCGCCCGGCGACGTACAGGAGTAGCGTGCGCCGAGGAGCGGGTTGAGGGGGGTTTCGGCGTGGATGAGCATGCTGTGCACTACTACGAGGACGACGATGCGTTCGTCGCCTTCGTCAGTGCGCATCTCGCCGCCGGTGTCGAGGCCGGTGAACACGTCATTGCGGTCGCCAGCGCCGCCCACCTGAGTGCCCTCGAGCGCCTCCTGAGTGACCACCTCGACGACTCGTCGGGGCGCTGGCCAGGGCGGTTGGTGCTGCTGGATGCCCGCGAGACCCTGGAGCTGTTCATGGTCGACGGCTCGCCGGACCCATTCCGCTTCCACACCCAGGTGGCCCGGCTCGTCACCGAGGCCGCCGCCGGCCGGTGCGGGCCTTCGGCGAGATGGTGGCCTTGCTGTGGGACGACGGCAACGTGGCCGGCGCGATCGAGCTCGAGGGCCTGTGGAACGACCTCCTGCAGCACCAAAGGTTCACGCTGCTGTGTGGCTACCCCACGACGACGCTCACCGGGGTATCCCTGCGCGACGTGCAAGCGGTCTGCGACCTCCACTCTGCGGTGCTCCCGCCCCCGAGCTACGGCTCGAACACCGACACCCTCGACGACGACGCCTACGTCGACGACCCCGGTGACCTGCGCAGCGAGGTCTTCGTCCCCGTCGCCCAGGCGGTCCGGGCCACGCGGCGATTCGTTTTCGGAGCGCTCGATGCCTGGGGACTGCAGGAGCTCCAGTGGGACGCGGCCCTGGTCGTGTCCGAGCTGGCCAACAACGCCGTGCGCCACGGAGCCTCGCCGTTCCGCGTGCTGGTGACCCGCGCCGGAGACGGAGTCCGCATCGGCATCCACGACGTCGCGCCGGGGCAGCCCCGCCAGCGGTCGGCCGCCATCGGGGACGTCGACGGGCGGGGCATGGCGATCATCGAGGCACTCTCGACGGGGTGGGGTTGCGAGCGCCTGAGCGACGGCAAGTTCACCTGGGCCGATCTGGCCCCAGCCCCGAGCGCCTGACAGGTGTCCGGTGCAGCTGACCCACGGCAGCTAGGCGAGCCCGTTGACGACGAGCGAGACGACCAGGAACGCCACCGCCCAGCCGGGGTGACCCGCTGCCCACAACCCCGCCGTGGCCAGCCCGAAGACCAGCACCTTCGCCAGCGGACGCCGCACCGGGCCGCCGTACGGCGCCTTCGGCGAGGCGAAAAGCCACCACACGGCGATCACCACGACCGGTCCGAGCACCGCGCCCGCCAGGCCGGCGACGTGGTGGCCCCACACGCCGGCGGCTACCGCTGCCAACACCTCGTCGATGAACACCAGCGTGAGCGCGATCCAGCCCAGCCATGGCATGCCCGAATGCTTGCATGAGGAGAGTGCTCGCCTATGGTGGTGGGCTGGCACACGGCGGTGACCACCGCCGGTCGAGCAAGTCTGCGACCTGGAGGAGGACTCAGATGGGTCGGTTCGATGGACGCGTCGCCGTCGTCACGGGAGCCGCGCGGGGCATCGGTTTCGCCACCGCGCAGCGCTTCGCCACCGAAGGCGCTGCGATCGCCATCATCGACCTCGACGAGACCGCCGCCCAGGACGCCGCCGGCAAGCTCGGAGCCGACAAGGCGGTCGGCATCGGCTGCGATGTCTCCGACTCGGCGTCGGTCGCGACCGCGGTCCAACGCGTCGTCGACGAGTTCGGCGGCCTGCACATCCTGGTCAACAACGCCGGTGTGACCCGCGACAACCTGCTGTTCAAGATGACCGACGATGACTGGGACACCGTCATCAACGTGCACCTGCGCGGTGCCTTCTTGATGACGCGGGCCGCGCAGCAGCACTTCGTGGCCCAGAAGTACGGCAAGATCGTCAACCTCTCGAGCGTCTCCGCCCTCGGCAACCGCGGCCAGGCCAACTACAGCGCCGCCAAGATGGGCATCCAGGGCCTGACCCGCACCCTCGGCATCGAGCTCGGCCCGTTCGGGGTCAACGTCAACGCGGTGGCCCCCGGCTTCATCGCCACCGACATGACCGATGCGACCGCGGCCCGGGTCGGCATGCCCGTCGAGGACTTCCGCAAGGCCGCCGCCGACCGCAATCCCGTGCGCCGCGTAGGGTTCCCCGACGACATCGCGGCCGCTGCCGCCTTCCTGTGCAGCGACGAGGCGTCGTACATCACCGGGCAGACGCTGTACGTCGACGGCGGCGCCACACTCGTCTAGCCAGGTCCGTCGCCCGACGCGCCGTTTCCGCGCGCCTGCGCGGATCGCCACCGAAGTCCACCACAATGGAGCAGATTCGCTTCCCGCTGATCGGAGAGTCCCCTTGCGTCGCCTTCCCCTATCCCTCGCCGCCCTGCTCGTCGCCTCGATCGGCCTCGCCGGCTGCGGCGGCGGTGACGAGTCCAAGCAGGCCGCCGCACCGGAGCCGACCGTGGCGTTCACGGCCGACCAGGACGACGAGGAGCAGGTAGAGCCGACCACCTGGCCGCTCACCGGGCTGCCGGTCGACGACGGCGACAGCGCCGTGGTGAAGCACCCGATCCTGGTCACCAAGATCGACAACACCACGTCCAGCTCGCCCCAGATCGGGCTCAGCAAGGCCGACCTGGTCGTGGAGGAGCTCGTCGAGGGTGGGCTCAGCCGACTGGCGGTGTTCTTCTACTCCGACGTGCCCGAGAACGCCGGGCCGGTGCGCTCCATGCGCGCCAGTGACATCGGCATCGTGCCGTCCGACCACGCTGCGGTGGTCACCAGCGGCGCGGCCCGGGTCACCATCAACCGGATCTCCGACGCGGGCATCCCGTTCTTCCAGGAGGGCGCGAAGGGGATCTATCGCGACACCTCCCGCTCGGCCCCCTACAACCTCTTCGCCCACCTCAACGAGGTCGCCAAGGCCACCAAGCAGCAGGCTGTCCGGCCGCCCGACTACCTGCCGTGGGGCGACGGCAAGGACCTACCCCCGGGCAAGAAGGCGACCACGTTCGCGGCTGCCTTCTCGGGCGGGCACAGCACCGAGTGGAAGTTCGACGGCGAGACCTACACCAACACCAACAGCAACGCCGCGGCCGACGACCAGTTCCCGGCCGACACCGTGCTCGCCCTGCAGGTGCAGGTCGGCGACGCCGGCTACCTCGACCCCGCCGGCAACCACGTGCCGGAGACCCACTTCGTCGGGGAGGGCCCGGCCTGGCTGTTCCACAACGGTCGGGTCATCCGCGGCACCTGGCACAAGGACAAGCTGACCTCGATGCTGACCCTGAAGGGCCCGAAGGGCACCATGAAGGTGCCCGCCGGCCACACCTGGATCGAGCTGGTCCCGGCCAGCCCGGGCAACGTCACCTGGCAGAAGTAGTCGGACCAGGCGGGACTTCGGGCGGCTGGCCCGACTCCGCCAGCGTCTGCAGGCCGGTCAGGATGATCCCGATGGCTGCCTCGACCCGGTCGCTGGCGGCTTCTGGGTCCTCGGCCAGGCTGACCGACTCGCCGGCCGAGGACATCGCGCCGAAGAAGATCCGGGCGAAGGTGCGCTGCATGGGTTCGTCGAGCTCCCAGTCGCCCGTGCTCAGCACCGACGTGACGATCGAGAGCACGTTGGCGAACGTCGAGCGCTCCTCCTGCTCGCGGAAGCGCTCGTAGCCGAGGACGGCGGGACCGTCCTGGATGACGATCCTGCGGTACGTCGGGTCGCGGACCACCTCGAGGAAGGCGCGCAGGCCGGTGCGGGCCTTCTCCCACGGGTCGCGCTCGCCCTTGATCTGGTCGTGGATGGACTTCGACGCCGCCCGCTCGACCTGCTCGAAGACCGCTTCGAAGAGCGCCCGCTTGCCCGTGAAGTGGTGGTAGAGCGCGCCCTTGGTCACCCGCGCCCCCGCCACGATCGCGTCCAGCGACGTGGAGGCGTAGCCGTGCTCGGCGAAGAGCTCGGTCGCGACCTCGGTCAGCGCGCGCTTGGTGGAGGCGGAGTACTGCGCCCGCCGGCCCGAGCCCTTGATGCGCGGCGGCTTGGGCACCAGGCGGGCGACGGACTTGCTCACACCAGCACCCTAGGCCCGCGCCGGGTGACCCGGATCACGGGTCGGGAGTTTGCATACCCTCGTCAGGTTCCATACTCTTGAGTACGTACCAACGGTATGTAAGCGATTCGAGAGGAGTGGACCATGACCTGGAAGTCTTTCCACCACCGCGGAGATGTGCTCCGCGACGTGATCGCCGCCGCCGACGCCCGCAGGGACGGGCTCGTGCCGATGGCCGTGCCCGGTGTAGCCGAGACGTTCGGTGACGAGCTGACCCTGATCGGCGCTCTCCAGCTGCGCTGGCACACCCGCCTGGCCGGCCGGATCGAGCGCGACCTGATGGACCAGCCCATGGATCTGGATGCCGCGGTGATCGCGGCGTGGCACGCCACCGCCGACGAGCTGCCCGGCACCCGGGCCATCGTCGACCACTACCGCGCCGAGCCGCTCGACACGGCGATGGCGCAGGCGTTGGCCAAGGCCGCGGCCAAGGAGCGCACGCTCCTCGCCGTGATGACCGGTCGGGTCGGCACGAGCGTCAACGGACCGGACGCCGTAGCGGTCCGCGTCGGCGAGGAGATCGAGGCGCGGGCCCGGGCGTCGTACCGCCGGCCGGACGTGGCGGGCCAAGACGGCCCCTCCCACCTCGGCTCCCGGACCGGTCTGATGGCTCGGATCCTGGCCGCGCTGGCCGCCTGACCCGTCGCCAGACGCCTCGATGGGCGGCAGTATGGGCGCATGGCTGAGCTGCGTCCGGGACTACTGCTGGTGGCCACCGCGGTGCTGCTCGACCCGAACTTCGCCGAGACGGTCGTGCTGCTGCTCGACGCCGACGAGAACGGCGCCCTCGGCGTCGTCCTCAACCGGCCCTCGGCGGTGCCGGTCGCCGAGGTGCTCGAGCCGTGGGCCGAGGTGGTGGCCGAGCCCGAGGTGCTGTTCCAGGGCGGGCCCGTCTCGACCGAGGGGGCGCTGGCCGTCGGTCTGCTGCGCTCCACCGACGACGCGCCGGTCGGCTTCCGCGGTGTCACCGAGACCCTCGGCGTGGTCGACCTCGACACACCGGTCGAGCTCGTCGACGGCAGCCTCGACGGGCTGCGGATCTACGCCGGGTATGCAGGTTGGGGTGCCGGCCAGCTCGAGGCCGAGGTCGAGGAGGGCAGCTGGTACGTCGTCCCCTCGGCGCCGCCCGACTTCTTCCGCGACGACACCAACGGCCTGTGGCGCGACGTGATGCGTCGTCAGCCCGGCGAGCTCGCCTGGCACTCCACCCGCCCCCTCGACCCCGACCAGAACTGACGCCGAGTCGGCGCCAGTTGAGCCTCAGACGTGCGCGAGTCGGCGCCAGTTGACACTCAAAAGTGCGCGAGTCGGCGCCAGTTGACACTCAAACGTGCGCGAGTCGGCGCCAGTCGACATCGCGAAGGGAGCCGGGCGGCCAACAAGCGCCGACTCGGCGGCGTACGAGCGTCAGCAAGCGCCGACTGGGCAGCCTGCGGGCGTCAACAAGCGCCGACTCGGCAGCCTGCGGGCGTCAACTGGCGCCGACTCGCGATAGGGGTCAGCCGACGGGCAGGCCCTGAAGCGTGCCGACCCTGCCGTCGGAGCCGCTGGCCCAGCAGACCGGCTCCAGGTTGCCGACGCACTGGACGGAGTGGAAGCCGGTGGCGCCGATGGTCGTCCAGGTGCGGCCACCGTCGTCGGTGATCTCGGTGCCGTTGGGGCCGACCGCGATGGCGCTCTGCGAGTTCGGTACCCACGAGACGCCGGAGCGGTAGCCGTCGAGGTTGCCCGCGCGGACCCACGTGTCGCCGCCGTCACCGGTGCGCGCCGACATCCGCCGGCCCTCGTCCTCGAAGAGGAAGTTGCCACCGACGGCGATGCCGATCTTGGCGGTGCGGAACGCCAAGGAGAAGACGCCGCCGCCTTCAGGATCGGACGGGATGGAGGTCTTCGCGACCTTCCAGGTCTGGCCGTAGTCGCGGGAGTGGAAGACCCGCGACGCAGTGCCACCTGAGGCGATCCAGGCGTCCTTGATGCCGGCCGTGACGACGCAGGTGCCGCTGGCGGCGAAGCCGAACTCGCCGTCCTTGGCCCGCGGCATGCCCTTCGGGTTGGCGATCTTCCACGTGTCGCCGGCGTCCTTGGTCGTGATCACCCGGAACTTCCCGTCGACGGGGTCGCTCATCGCCACGCCGTGCATGCCGTCGGGGAACATCGCCAGGCAGTCGTAGAAGGCATCGGACTCGGCGTTCTTGAAGGTCCGGGTCCAGGACTTGCCGCCGTCGACGGTCTTGTAGATGCGGCTCTGACCGCGCGGGCCGATCGCCAGCACCTGCGCCACCTGGGCGCTGTCAGCCTCCACGTCGCGGAACGCCAGTGGCTTCTCGGCGTCGGGGCGCACGTCCTGCCACGTCTTGCCGCGGTCGGTGGTGCGCCACACGCCGCCCTCGTCGCCGCTGACCCACGCCGTCTTGGCGTCCACGGCGTCGAGGCCGCGCAGGCTCTGGTGCGAGTGGGGCAGATCGACCCGTTTCCAGGTCAGGCCGGCCGCTCGGTCGTCGGGGGCCGCCCCGACGGACGAGCTGAGCGGAGCGATGGACAGGGCGAGTACGACGGCCGCGGCCGTGCCGAGAAAGGTGCGCATGGTTGTCCACCCTGTCCGGCGTCGGGGCTGCCTGTCCAGCCCGGGCACCGTAGACTTTGGCAGGTGACCACCACCGGCTTCTCGATCGACACCGACGTCCGCGAGGACCGTCGCACCGTCCCGACCGACGAGGGGGACCACGAGCGTTTCTCCCACTTCGTCCAGAAGGACAAGCTCACCGAGGCGATGGTGATGGGCACTCCCGTGGTCGCCCTGTGCGGCAAGGTCTGGGTCCCGAGCCGGGCGCCGGAGAAGTTCCCGGTGTGCCCCGAGTGCCAGGAGATCTGGGAGTCGCTGAAGCCCGGCAAGGACAAAGGGGACTCAGGGGAGTGACCTCGCTCGGACCGGCGTGGCCCGAGCGAGCAGCGTGGGGGACGGCGCCGTCCTTGCGCGCCTGGCAGACCGCGGCCGTGGAGGACTACGCCACGCGCTCACCTCGTGACTTCCTCGCCGTCGCCACGCCCGGAGCCGGCAAGACAACCTTCGCGCTGAGCGTGGCCGCCGACCTCCTCGGCCGTCGCATCGTCGACCGGATCACCGTGGTCGCGCCGACCGAGCACCTCAAGCTCCAGTGGGCGGAGGCCGGGGCGCGGGCCGGCATCCCGATCGACCCGACGTACGCCGCGGGCAAGGGCAAGACGTCCGGCGACTACGTCGGCATCGCGGTGACCTACGCCGGCGTGGCCGTGAACCCGCTCGCGATGCGGATCCGCACCGAGCGGTTCAAGACCCTGGTCATCCTCGACGAGGTGCACCACGCCGGCGACGCGCTCGCGTGGGGCGAGGGCGTGCGCGAGGCCTTCCAGCCGGCACACCGGCGACTGGCCCTCACGGGCACGCCGTTTCGCTCCGACATCAACCCGATCCCGTTCGTCACCTATGCGCCCGGCACTGACGGCGTCCCGCGGTCGGTCGCCGACTTCACCTATGGCTACGAGCACGCCTTGGCCGACCATGTGGTGCGGCCGGTGTTGTTCCTGGCCTACTCCGGCGAGATGCAGTGGCGCACCCGCGCGGGTGACGAGATCGCGGCTCGCCTCGGCGAGCCGCTCACCGCAGACCTCAACGCGCAGGCCCTGCGCACCGCCCTCGACCCGGCCGGCTCGTGGATCCCCTCGGTGCTGGCCGCCGCCGACACCCGGCTCTCAGAGGTACGCCGCCACATGCCCGACGCGGCCGGGCTGGTGATCGCCACCGACCAGGAGTCGGCCCGCGCCTACGCCACGCTGCTCAAGCGGATCAGCGGCGAGGCGCCCACCGTGGTGCTGTCGGACGAGAAGACCGGCTCGAAGAAGATCGCCGCCTTCACCGACTCCGACGCCCGCTGGATGGTGGCCGTGCGGATGGTCTCCGAAGGCGTCGACGTGCCGAGGTTGGCGGTCGGTGTCTATGCGACCACCACCTCGACCCCGCTGTTCTTCTCCCAGGCGGTGGGCCGCTTCGTGCGCGCCCGCGGTCGCGGCGAGACGGCGTCGATCTTCCTGCCCTCGGTGCCTTCGCTCCTGGGCTACGCCGCCGAGCTGGAGCTCCAGCGCGACCACGTCCTCGGCCGCCGCATCAACGACGAGGCAGACATCTTCGCCGCAGAGGACGAGCTGGCCCGGGCCCAGGCGGGGGAGTCGGCGTCCGACGACCTGCTCGGGTCCTTCGAGGCGTTGGGCTCCGAGGCCCAGTTCGACCACCTCCTCTTCGACGGCGCCAGCTTCGGCCACGAGGGCAGGGTGCACGCCGGATCCGAGGAGGAGATGGACTTTCTCGGCATCCCCGGCCTGCTCGAGCCCGACCAGGTCCGCGAGCTGCTGCACCGCCAGCAGGCCGAGCGTTCGCGCCGTCGAGCCGCTCCGGAGCCCGACTCGGTCCAAGAGCTCAGCACCCACGAGCAGCTGGCCGCCCTGCGTCGCGAGCTCAACGGCCTGGTCGCCGCCTGGCACCACCGCACCGGCCAGGCCCACGGCGTCACGCACTCCGAGCTGCGGCGTGACTGCGGCGGGCCGGCCGCGGCCGTCGCCAGCGCTGACCAGCTGCGCGACCGGATCGCCCGGGTGCGCGCGTGGGCTGCGCGGCGTACGTCCTGACTCGTCAGGAGAGGGACTGGAGCACCGCGGCGCCCTCGGCGGCGGCCCGGGCGTAGAAGCCCCGCAGGTCTTCGTAGGCAGGCCTGAGATAGGACTCGAACACGTCGTCCTCGTCCCAGATCTGCGGGTAGATGTCGGCCGCCTCCATCGCCGGGCGATCCATCCGGGCCGCCAGGGCGTCGGCGTCGAGCGCCGCGAGGGCAGCCGCGACAGCGCGTACGCCGTCGGGCTCGAGCAGCCGGGACGGGCCGTAGCCGTTGTCCTCGCCGACGTCCTTGCCGCCGAGGATCGCCTGGCCGGCAGGGGTATCGGTGTCCCAGGCGGTGCCCGTCAGCAGCCAGTGCAGCCCGTGCCAGGCCTTGTCGAGGTCGACCGAGCGACCGGTCGGCACGTCACCGTCGAGCAGGACGTCGACGTCGTCGGGGTCGGCGCGCAGGTGGGCGGCCTGGTCGGCGCTGAGCATCCGGGCTTCGAAGACCATCCCCATGGCGGGGATGGTTTCACGGCAAGGAGGCGAGCAGAGGCAAGACCCGAAAAGGGATCTGGGTCGCGAGCGCGATCACGGTCGTCGACCGCTCGATGCCCGGGTGCTGGAGGACCTGGTCGATGACCCTCTGGAGGTCGGCGTTGGAGCGGGCGACCACCCGCGCCCACATGTCGCCGACGCCGGTGATGGTGCTCGCCTCGAGCACCTCGGCGATGTCGGCGAGGTGCGCGGCCACCGCCTCGTGACCGGCGCCCTGCCGGATCTCCAGCGTCAGGAAGGCCGTCACGGGGAAGCCCAGCGCGTCGGGGGAGAGGTCCGGGCCCCAGCCCGTGATCACCCCGGTCGCGGTGAGCTTGTCGAGCCTGGCCTGCACGGTGCCGCGGGCTACGCCGAGGCGTCGCGAGGCCTCGAGGACGCCGATCCGCGGCTCGGCCGCGAACAGGTCGATCACCCTGCCATCCAAACCGTCCATGAATCCTCCGGTGACTGTGCAAGTTGCCCGACGTTTCGTCGTACTGTTGCACATCTTGTCGTCCGCGGGCAGGGTTGGCGACATGACGACGACCCATGACACCCCCAGCACTGGCGGCGCCCTCACCGACGCCGAGCTCAAGGCCGACCTCACCCTCGACCAGCTCAAGCAGCTCGTCGGGCTCGTGGAGTACGACGAGGACGGCGACGTCTTCCCGGTCACCGGCTGGGACGCCATCGTCTTCTGCGTCGGCAACGCCACCCAGGCAGCGCACTACTACCAGTCCGCGTGGGGCATGGACCTGGTCGCCTACTCCGGCCCCGAGACCGGCAACCGCGACCACAAGTCGTTCGTGCTGCGGTCGGGCTCGATCCGCTTCGTGCTCAACGGCGCCGTCGACCCCGACAGCCCGCTGGCCGACCACCACCGCAGGCACGGCGACGGCGTCACCGACATCGCCCTCGAGGTGCCCGACGTCGACAAGTGCATCGCCCAGGCGATCAAGGCCGGCGCCCGCGTCGTCCGCGAGCCCGAGGACGTCACCGACGAGCACGGCACGGTGCGGGTCGCGGCCATCGCGACGTACGGCGAGACGGTCCACTCGCTGGTCGACCGCAGCCGCTACGAGGGGCCCTACCTGCCGGGGTACGTCGCCAAGGAGAGCACCCTGGTCAGGCGCGACGGCGCGCCGAAGCGGCTGTTCCAGGCCCTCGACCACATCGTCGGCAACGTCGAGCTCGGCGAGATGGAGACCTGGGTCTCCTTCTACAACAAGGTGATGGGCTTCGTGAACATGGCGGAGTTCATCGGCGACGACATCGCCACCGACTACTCCGCGCTGATGAGCAAGGTCGTGGCCAACGGCAACCACCGGGTGAAGTTCCCCCTCAACGAGCCGGCGATCGCGAAGAAGAAGTCGCAGATCGACGAGTACCTGGAGTTCTATCGCGGCCCTGGCGCCCAGCACCTCGCCGTGGCGACCAACGACATCATCGCCTCGGTCGACGAGCTGCGCGCCAACGGCGTTGAGTTCCTGGCCACCCCCGACTCCTACTACGAGGACCCCGAGCTGCGCGCCCGCATCGGCAACGTGCGGGTGCCGATCGCCGAGCTGCAGAAGCGCGCCATCCTGGTCGACCGCGACGAGGACGGCTACCTGCTGCAGATCTTCACCAAGCCGCTGGGCGACCGGCCGACGGTGTTCTTCGAGCTGATCGAGCGGCACGGCTCGCTGGGCTTCGGCAAGGGCAACTTCAAGGCGCTGTTCGAGGCCATCGAGCGCGAGCAGGACCTGCGCGGCAACCTCTGACCTGTAGGTCGGCGTACGCCCGGCGGCGGTGACTTGGGGTCGCTTTCGTTCGCGCGAAGCGACCCTGGTTCACCGCTCCGCGACGTGCCCACCCGTAGGCGGTGACCTGGGGTCGGTTTCCGTCGCGCGAACCGACCCTAAGTCACCGCTCCCGGCGCCCACACGGCTGGTGAGGTTTCCCACGCGCGTCCCGTTCCCACGGCCGCGCAGGGTTGGGCACGATGGGCCGCAGGCCCAAAGCAAGCAGTCACCCAGCCAGGAGGCGTCATGCAGTTCGGCCGCAGCTATGAGGAGTTCGAGGTCGGGGCGACGTACAAGCACTGGCCGGGCAAGACGGTGACGGAGTACGACGACCACCTGTTCTGCCTGCTGACCATGAACCACCACCCGCTCCACCTCGACAGCCACTACGCCGGGGAGACGACCCAGTTCGGCAAGAACGTCGTGGTCGGCAACTACGTCTACTCCCTGTTGCTGGGCATGTCGGTGCCCGACATCTCCGGCAAGGCGATCGCCAACCTCGAGGTCGAGTCACTTCGCCACGTCGCGCCGACCTTCCACGGCGACACGCTCTACGGCGAGACCACGGTGCTCGACAAGTGGGAGTCGAAGTCCAAGGACGACCGGGGCGTCGTGCACGTCGAGACGATCGGCTACAACCAGGTGGGCACGGTGGTGTGCATCTTCCGCCGCAAGGTGATGGTGCCCAAGAACAGCTATCTCGAGGAGCGCGGCGGCGAGCAGCCGGGCCGCCCGGTGCCGGTGGCGGACAAGAACTGGCCGGGCCCGGACCCTGCTCGGGCCGACGGGGCCGCCGAGTAGTCCTCAGCGGGGGGCGAACGCCCGCGCCAGGGGCAGGATGCCCAGCACCAGCACCATCGGGACCGCGAAGCCCACCCGCAGCGACCCCGCGCCGACCACCCCGATCATCACCGCTCCCAGCAGCGAGCCGACGTAGTTGAACTGGTTGAAGCGGGCGATCACCGCGTCGACCCGGGCCCGTCGCAGGGCGGGGTCCGGCTGGCCCGCACCGGCGATGCGCGCGGCCGCCGAGAAGCTCAGCGGAGCGATCACGGCCACGCCCGAGCCCAGGATGGTGAACCCGAGGACCGCCACCTGCCAGGTCGGCGCGAACACCACGACGGCCAGCGCGAAGCAGGCCACCAGCGCGCCGACGCGCAGCACCCGGACGGGTCCGTGGCGGCGTACGAGCCCGTCGCCGGCCAGCCGCACCGCCCCGCTCGCCGCCAGATAGGGGAACGTCGCCAGCGCGACCAGCCGCGTCGGCGCGTCGACGGCGCGTTCGAGGTAGGTCGGTCCCCAGGTGAAGGCCGCGGTGTCGACCATGTAGAAGAGCACCAGCGTCAGGCCGACCAGCAGGATCGGCCGCCACGGCACCGCCACCGACGCGTCGGGCAGCCCGGCGCCGAGCTCGTTGGCGAGGAACGGCGCCGCCAGCGCCGTCAGGGGTACGACGGCCAGCAGCGCCAGCCAGCCCAGCGCCGCGTCCGCAGTGGCCAGGGTGACCGCCGACCCGACCAGCCCGCCGAGCGTCCACGCGCCGTGGAAGGACGGCAGGATCGGCCGGCCGTACCGGTGCTCGAGGGCCACCGCCTGCATGTTGGTCGTGGCGTCGACCAGGCCGAGCGCGACGCCGTAGACCGCAAGGGCGGCCACGAACACCCAGAGGTCCGGGGCCAGCGCGATGACGGGTACCGCGGCGGCGATCGTCGCGAGCCCCCCGCGGAGCAGGCCGGCGGAGCCGACCCGGGGCGCCAGCCGCTCGGCACACACCGACCCCAGGCCGGCCAGCAGCACGAGCATGAGCAGCAGCAGCGAGAGCTCCAGCTCCGAGAGCGACCAGTGGTCGGAGAAGGTCGGCAGCCTGGTGGTCAGGCTGATGAACACGAAGCCCTGGGTGAAGAAGGCCGTCGCCACGCCGGCCCGGGTCCGCGCGAGCGTCGTCCCGGAGGTGCGGGCCACCTGCGTCATGGCGGCATCGTGGCATGCCCGCCAAATCACGCGAGGGCAAACTGCTGCGCCGGGGCCGCGCATGCGCCAACCTTGCAGCGGAGCAGGAAGGGGGCCGGGGGTGGCCAGGACAGGACAACAGCTGCGCCGGCGCACGGCCAACGCGATGGCGTCAGGCACCACGGGCTCGCGCAACCCGAAGGCGGCCTCCACGGAGCACCGGTTCGGCGACCGGCTGCGCTACATGTTCGACAACTCGATGTCGCGTGGCACGCCCGCGCTGATCGCCTGGCTGACGGTGGCCACCGTCTTGCTGATCTTGCTCTTCGCCTTGATCCTGACGGTCTTCGACCTCGGCCCGGCCGGCGAGCACGGCGGCTTCTTCGACCGCCTGTTCGGCAACCTCCTGCACGCGCTGGACCCGGGCACCATCGGCGGTGACACCGGCCCGTGGCGGTTCTTGCTCACGATGCTGGCGCTCACGTTGGCGGGCCTCTTCATCGTCAGCGCCCTGATCGGCGTGATCGCCTCCGGCATCGACACCAAGCTCGCCGACCTGCGTCGCGGCCGGTCGCTGGTCTTGGAGAAGGACCACACCGTGATCCTGGGCTGGTCCGACTCGATCTTCACGATCATCTCCGAGCTGACGCTGGCCAACGAGAGCCGCCGCAAGCCGGTGGTCGTGGTGCTCGCCGACCGCGACAAGGTCGAGATGGAGGAGGACATCCGGGCCAAGGTGCCCGACCTCCGCGGCACCCGCGTGGTGTGCCGGTCGGGCTCGCCGATGGACATCGACGACCTCGCGTTGAGCAGCCACCAGACGGCCCGCTCGGTGATCCTGCTCGCCCCCGACTCCGACGACCCGGACAGCGAGGTGATCAAGACCCTGCTGGCCCTCACCCACGGTGGTCGCGAGGGCCCGCGGATCGTCGCCGAGATCCGCAACCCGTCCAACCTCGAGACCGCCCGCCTCGTCGGCGCCGAGCGCACCACCTTGCTCGACATCCGCGAGACGGTGGCCAAGCTCGTGGTGCAGACCTCGCGGCAGTCGGGCGCGGCCGCCGTCTACACCGAGCTGTTCGACTACGAGGGCGACGAGATCTACTTCCTCGAGAACCACGACCTGGCCGGGTCGTCGTACGCCGACGCTCAGCTCGCCTTCGAGAGCGCCAGCGTCATCGGGCTGATCGACCGCGGCGTCTCCAAGCTCAACCCGCCTCCCACGACGCCGATCAACGGGCAGACCCTCATCGTGGTGGCCGAGGACGACTCCGCGCTCGACGGGCAGGCTCGCAGCTCCGTCGAGCCCGACCTCGACGCGCTCGGCGACGAGGCCGGCAGGCCCGAACGGCCGACCCGTGCCGTACTCCTGGGCTGGAACGAGCGGGCGCCGATCGTGGTGAGCGAGCTCGACAACTACGCCGTGCCGGGCTCGACCCTGACCGTGCTGACGTCCTACGGCATGCCCGCCGTTGCCGACCTCGACAACCTCGCCGTCACCGTCGTCAACGGGTCGACGACCGACCGAGCCACCCTCGACCGCCACATCATCGAGGGTCTCGACCAGGTCATCGTGCTCTGCTACTCCAACGACCTGGGCGTGCAGTCTGCTGATGCACGAACGCTCGTGACGCTGCTCCACGTGCGCGACATCCTCTCCGGCTTCGAGGCCAGCACCCCCGTCGTCACCGAGATGCTCGACGACCGCAACCGCGTGCTCGCGCAGGTCGCGCACGTCGACGACGTGGTGGTCAGCGGCGAGATCGTCAGCCTGCTGGTCACCCAGCTGTCGGAGGACCACCGGCTCGAGGCCGTCTTCGCCGAGCTGCTGGCCGCGACCGGCAGCGAGATCTACCTGCGCCCGGCCGAGTGGTACGTGCAGACGGGGCTGGAGGTCAGCTTCGCCACCATCGTGGCCGGCGCGGCTCGCCGCGGCGAGACGGCGCTCGGCTACCGCACCGCGCGGCTGGCCGACGACCCTGCCGCCGGTCACGGGGTGCAGGTGAACCCGGCCAAGTCCGACATCTTCGCCATCGCCCCGGGCGACCGGGTCGTGGTGCTCGCCGAGGCGTGACCACGGCGGGACGGACTGCCAGACTCCCGGAATGAGCGCGCAGCCGGAGAGTGAGCCCGCCGCCGAGATCTGGCTGGTCCGGCACGGCGAGACCGAGTGGAGCAGGTCGGGCCGGCACACCTCGACGACCGACCTGCCGCTGACCGACGAGGGTGAGCGGGTGGCGCGCTCGCTGCGCGACCGGCTCGCTGGGGTGCCCTTCGACCTGGTGCTGACCAGCCCGCTGCAGCGGGCCCGGGTGACGGCAGAGATCACGGCCTTCGGCGACGCGGAGGTCGATGCCGACCTGATGGAGTGGGGCTACGGCGACTACGAGGGCCGCACCAATGCCGAGATCCGCGAGGAGGTGCCCGGCTGGACGGTGTGGACCCACGACTCCCCGGGCGGCGAGACCGCGGACCAGGTCGCCGAGCGGCTGGACCGCGTGGTCGACCGGCTCCGCGGCGTACCGGAGCGGGCGCTGGTCTTCGGGCACGGACACGCCCTGCGCGCGCTGACCGCGCGCTGGCTCGGGCTGTCGGTCACCGAGGGACGGCTCTTCCGGCTCGACACGGCGACCCTCTCGACGCTGGGTTACGAGCGCGAGACGCCCGTCATCCTCGCCTGGAACTCTTGACGCCCTCCGCCTCGGCCCACACGGTGGGAGGCATGTCTCTGGTCGCCGGCTGCCCACGCTGCCGCGCCGAGGTCGAGCACAACGGGACCACCCGCTGTCCGATCCACGGTGAGGTGCGGACGTTGTGGTCGCCGCCGGAGGTGTCGTACGACGGGTTCGCCGACCACCTGGGCGCGGCCGTCGACTTCCCGACCTACCTGCCGTGGCCGATGAGCCCCGGTTGGTCGGTGACGGACTTCGCCGTCGTGGCGACCGGTGACGAGACCGGCCGGGCCTGGGCGACGGCGACGTGCTGCTCGGGGACCAGCGAGCTGGACGGGCCGGTCGACGTGTTCGTGGTGGCCGAGGAACCCGGGACCGGGCTGGGCTCGCGTTGCGCCGCGATCGACCGCAGCGACCCCGGGCGCGACGTGGGCGAGGGGCCGCACGCGGCGCGGGTGCGCGTCGACAGCCAAGCGGTCAAGCTGTGGGTGGTGTCGACGAGCTCGTCGGACCGGGAGTTCGACCGGTCGGTCTTCGCCGGCGAGGCACACGGGCGCTGGCTGTGGCTGGTGCTGCGGCCGGCCTCGGCGATGCTGCTGCTGCGCGACGACTGGATCCTGCGCGACGTCTCCTCCGTGGGGCCGTCGATGGTGGAGCTGCCCTTCGGAGGGCCGCGCCCGGTCTGGTGAGTCTCTAGGGTGGGGCGGTGCGCATCGACCTCCACACCCACTCGCGCGCGTCCGATGGCACGGACAGTCCGGCAGAGGTGATGCGCGCGGCGGCCGACGCGGGGCTCGACGTGGTGGCGCTGACCGACCACGACACCAGCCAGGGCTGGGCCGAGGCGGCCGAGGCGGCCGCCGAGGTCGGCGTCGACCTGGTGCCGGGGATCGAGATCAGCACCGTGTTCGAGGGGCGTGGCGTCCACCTGCTCGCCTACCTGCCCGACCCTGCAGACCCCGAGCTGCTGACGGCGCTGGGCCGCGTGCTCGCGGGCCGCAACTCCCGGGTACCGGCGATCCTCCACCGGCTGCGCGAGGCCGGCGTACACCTCACAGTCGACGACGTACGCCGCGTGGCCACCGGCACCCCGGCCACCGGCCGCCCGCACGTCGCCGACGCGCTGGTCGCGCTGGGCGTGGTGGCCGACCGGGCCGAGGCGTTCGAGCGGTTCCTCAACCCGGGTCGGCCCGGCTACGCCAGCCGGCACGCCGAGCCGTTGACCGAGATGATCCCGAGGGTCGTCGCGGCCGGCGGCGTACCCGTGATCGCACACCCGTGGGGCCGCTCCGCGCGCCGGGTGCTGACCGAGTCGGCGTTCTCCGACCTTCGTGACCTGGGCCTCGCCGGCCTCGAGGTCGACCACGAGGACCACGACCCCGTGGCCCGCTCGGCGCTGCGCGGGATCGCCGCCAATCTCGGGTTCGTGGTCACCGGGTCCAGCGACTACCACGGCACGGGCAAGGTCGACCACGACCTGGGCTGCAACACCACCGCCCCCGAGGAGCTGGCCCGGATCCGCGAGCTGGCCGACCTGGCGAGGGCGGGCCGGTGAGCGATCTCGTCAACACCACCCTGATGACGAGCGCCTTCGTCACGCTCTTCGTGATCATGGACCCCGTCGGCACCGTGCCGATCTTCTTGTCCCTCACCGGAGGCCGCTCCCAGCGAAGCGCGCGTCGGGCGGCCTGGCAGGCGGTGACGGTGTCGTTCGTGGTGATCACGGGCTTCGCGTTCTTCGGACAGCGGATCCTCGACTACCTGCACATCTCGCTCGCCGCGCTCCAGGTCGCCGGCGGTCTGCTGCTGCTCCTGATCTCGCTCGAGCTGCTGACGGGCAACGAGAAGGAGCAGGTCGCCACCGCCGGCACCAACGTGGCGATGGTGCCGCTCGGTACGCCGCTGCTCGCCGGCCCCGGCGCGATCGTGGCCACGATGCTCTTCTCGCGGCGCGTGGACGGCTTCGCCGACTTCTCCGCGGTCGCGCTCGCCATCGTGCTGGTGCACCTGTGCATCTGGGCAGCGATGCGGTTCTCGCTGCCGATTCTGCGGTTGATCCGCGAGACGGGCGTGCTGCTGGTCACCCGGATCGCCGGCCTGCTGCTGTCGGCCATCGCCGTCCAGCTGGTCGCAGACGGCGTCCGTGCGTTCATCGCCGGCGAGGGCTGAGCTCTCCGCGCGAGCTGGATCCGATGACGGCAGTTCGACTGACGTCGTACGCGCTCGCGCTCAGCCCGACGCGGCGGCGCGCGAACTGCAGTCACGCAGTGGCGGGCAAGTTCAGATTTCTCCGGTCAACCGGGGAAATCTTCATCGGCGTTCCGCGACCGGTCGACCTACTTCCTGCCGAGGGTCTGGAAGCGTTGGAGCAGTCGATCCGGGACGAGACGGGTGACGGTGGTGATGGCTTTGTACTGCCGCCCCGGGATCGAGAGGGCCTTGCCCTTGTCGAAGTCTGCGAGAGCGGTGCGCACCAGGAAGTCCGGTTCCAGCCACAAGAACCCGGTGCCTCGGCGGACGTCCATCCGCTCGTGGAACTCGGTCTTCGTGAAGCCCGGACACAGCGTCGTCACCGTCACGCCGCGCGGGCCGTACTCGTTGGCCGCCCAGGCGCCGACCTGGTTGACGTAGGCCTTCGCCGCGGGGTACGAGCCGCGCGGCATGAAGGCCGCGACGCTGGAGACGTTGATGATGCCGCCGTGGCCGCGCTCGGCCATCGCACCGAGGGCCGCGTGGGTCAGCCGCATCACGGCGATGACGAGGACGTCGAGCATGGCTTGCTCCTGCTCGACGTCGTTGTCGAGGAACCGCCGCTTCAGGCCGAAGCCCGCGTTGTTGACGACGAGCTCGACGGGCCGGTCGCGGTCGGCAACGCGTCGCTCGACGGCCATCAGCTGGTCGCGGTCGGTGAGGTCGGCGAGCAGCACCTCGACCTCGACGGCGTACGTCGTGCGCAGCTGGCTCGCGACCGTCTCCAGCCGCTCCGCGTCGCGCGCCACGAGCACCAGGTCGTGGCCGCGCTCGGCGAGCTGTCGGGCGAACTCGTGGCCGATCCCAGCGGTGGCACCGGTGACCAGTGCGGTGCCCGTGGCGGGTCGTGACTCAGACATGCGGGAAGCAAAGCAGGTGCCTGCAGCGCCAAGGCCGCAGGGTCCGGCATGATGTCAGTGATGACCACGACTCTCGCCGTCGCCAACCAGAAGGGCGGCGTGGCCAAGACGACCAGCGTTGCCTCGCTCGGCGCGGCGCTCGCCGAGCTCGGTCACTCGGTGCTGCTCGTCGACCTCGACCCGCAGGCGTGCCTGACGTTCTCCCTGGGCATCGACCCGGAGGACGTCGAGGCGTCGTTGCACCACGTGCTCACCAAGGGCATGGCGGCCTCCGAGGTGATCGTCGAGACCGACGATGGCGTCGACCTGCTGCCGGCCACCATCGAGCTCGCCCGCGCGGAGGCCGATCTGCTCACCCGCACCGGTCGCGAGCAGGTGCTCAAGGCGGCGCTGGACGACCTCGGCGAGGAGATCGAGTACGACTGGGTGCTGCTCGACTGTCCGCCGTCGCTCGGCGTGCTCACCGTGGCCGCGCTGACCGCCGCCGACGGCGTACTCATCCCGCTGCAGTGCGAGACGCTCTCCCACCGCGGCGTGGGCCAGCTGCTCGACACCGTCCACGACGTGCGCCGCTTCACCAACCGCGACCTCGAGGTGTGGGGCGTGCTGCCGACGTTGTACGACGGCCGCACCAACCACGCGCGCACCGTGCTGGAGACGATCTCCGAGACCTACGACCTCGAGGTCGTCGAGCCGCCGATCCCCAAGACCATCAGGTTCGCCGAGGCGCCCGCCGCCGGCCGCTCGATCATGGCGACCTCGCGCAGCAGCAAGGGCGCGAAGGCATACCGCGAGGCGGCCGCCCATCTCGTCGAGCGGGCTGCCCGCCCGCGCGGCAAGACGAACACTGCGAGGACGTCGGAGCTGTGAGCCGCCATCGCAACGACGTCCGGCCCCGCTACGCGCGGCTGGCGGTCGCTGCGACGTCGTTGACGGTCACCGCCATCGCGATGCTCGGCGGGGTCGGCGTACTCCCGGTCTCGTCGGGGCTGGCCAACGCCTCGAGTGGCGATGCCGCCCTCCAGCAGGTGGCCGCCGGCACACCCGACGGTTCGGGCAACGAGGGCCAGGCGACATCGAGCACCTCTGCCGGAAAGAACAACCAGGGCCAACGCAGCGACTCGGGCGCGCCGGTCACGGCCGACGCCGAGGAAGCCAAGGTCGACCCCAAGCGCGACGCCACCCTGCCGGCCGACTCCGGCACCGGCAAGCGGATCGTCTTCAGCGAGAGCCGGCAGCGCGTGTGGCTGGTCACCGGCAAGAAGCACGTCGAGCGCACCTACCTCGTGTCCGGCAGCCTCTACGACAACCTCGAGCCCGGCACGTTCTCGGTCTACTCCCGCTCCATGCAGGCGTGGGGGGTCGACGACTCGGGCAGCATGAAGTTCTTCGTCCGCTTCACCCAGGGCGACAACGGCGCCGCCATCGGCTTCCACGACATCCCGATCAAGGACGGCGCCGTGGTGCAGTCCGAGGCCAAGCTCGGTACGCCGACCAGCCACGGCTGCATCCGACAGCGGCGCCCCGACGCGATCGCCCTGTGGGACTTCGCCCCGCTCGGCACCGCCGTCGTCGTCACCGCCTGACCGCTGACCCGGCGGTGAGAGAGGGTCGGTTCTGGCCGACCGGCGGTGTGTGAGCGTCGGTTGTGGCCGGCCAGCGGTGAGTGAGGGTCGGTTGTGGCCGGCCAGCGGTGAGTGAGGGTCGGTTCCGATCGACGAAAGCGACCCCAAGTCACCGCCACCGGGATCAGCGCAGGTCGGGGTGAGCCTTTCGCAGGCGCACCGGCGCCCGCGCCGCCCACGACTCCACGAGCAGCTCACGCAGGGTGGTCGGCTCCAACGACGAGAGCCGCACCATCACGACGTAGCGGGAGTAGCCGCGTGCTCCCCAACGGTGCTCCGGCTCCTCGGCGACGACGGCGTCCACCAGCGCGGGGTCGGCGACCCAGACCTGGAGCACCTCCGCGCGGTGGTCGTCCCAGCGCAGCCGGGCGAACTGCTTCGCGCCCACCACGACGGCGGCGGAGCCTTCGTGGGCCTCGCCAAGCGTCGTGCCGGGCAACGTCAGCCCGACGTGTTCGACGTCCATCCAGGTCGCCACGTCGACGACCCTAGGCGGAACCGGATCGGGTCGGCCTGATCGTGCTTGCGCCGATCGGCCAGGTCGGGCCAGGTCAGGCCGGGTCGGCCTGGGCGGTGGGACGGCGGCGCCGGCGACGGCTGCGGCTGGCGGCCGGCCGGTCGGTGGCGGGTGAGTCGGTGCTGGCCGTTGCCGTGACGGTTGCGGGCGCGTCGGCGTCAGCGGGGCGGCCGCTGCGGGTGCGGCTGCGCGAACGGTTGCGGGCCGGACGCTCGGTGCGCTCGGAGCTCTTCGAGCGGTCGCGATCACCACCGCGGGCGGGACGGTCGGTGCGCGGTGCCCGCTCGTAGGGTGCGGCATCGACGATGCGGCCCTTGGTGCCCGGCGGGATGCCGAGGTCGTGGTAGAGGTGCTCGGAGGTCGAGTAGGTCTCCTGCGGGTCCTCGAACGGCAGGTCGAGCGCCTTGTTGATCATCTTCCAGCGAGCCAGGTCGGCCCAGTCCACGAAGGTGACGGCGATGCCCGTCGCCCCGGCGCGGCCGGTGCGGCCGATCCGGTGGATGTAGGTCTTCTCGTCCTCGGGACAGGTGTAGTTGATGACGTGGGAGACGCCCTGCACGTCGATGCCGCGGGCGGCGACGTCGGTCGCGACCAGCACCCGGATCTTGTCCTCGCGGAACTTGGTCAGCGCCTTCTCGCGCGCGACCTGAGCCATGTCGCCGTGCAGCGGCGACGCGCTGAAACCGCGCTCGGCGAGGTCGTCGGCGATGCGCTGCGACTGGCGCTTGGTGCGGGTGAACACGATGATCTTGTCGGCGTCCTCAGCCTGCAGGATCCGGCCGATGATCTCGGGCTTGTCGAGGTCGTGCGCCTGGAAGATGAACTGCGCGGTCGCCGGCACCAGCTGGGTGTCGTACGACGACTCGGCGCGGATGTTCATCGGGTGCCGCATGTGGGTGCGGGCCAGCGAGACGATCGCCGCCGGCATCGTCGCCGAGAACAGCATCGTCTGCCGGGTCTCGGGCGTCATCCGCAGCAGCTTCTCGACGTCGGGCAGGAACCCGAGGTCGAGCATCTCGTCGGCCTCGTCGAGGACCAGTGCGTGCACGTGGGAGAGGTCGAGGGCCCGGCGGTTGGCCAGGTCGATCAGGCGACCGGGGGTGCCGACGACGATGTCGACGCCGGAGGTGAGGGCGTCGAGCTGGCCCTCGTAGGGCACCCCGCCGTATACGGTCAGCACCCGCAGGCCCTGGTCCTTGCTGGCCAGCGCGAGGTCGCCGGAGACCTGCAGCGCCAGCTCACGGGTCGGCGCGACGATGAGCGCCTGCGGCTTGCCCTGGGGCATCTCGACGTAGGCGGGGTCGTGTGGGGCGATGCTGCGCTGCAGCACGGGGATGCCGAAGGCCAGCGTCTTGCCGGTGCCCGTGCGGGCCTGGCCGATCAGGTCGGTTCCGAGGAGGCCGACGGAGAGAGTCATTTCCTGGATGGCGAAGGGGACGGTGATGCCGGCGCGCTCGAGCGCGTCGCAGATCTCGGGGACGACCCCGAGCTCGCGGAATGTGGTCAAGAGTTTTCAGATCGCTTTCGTGAGTTCGAGCGGCGGAGCCGAACTCGCTGGTCAGCGTCTGCCGCGCACATGCGGTGGTCTCGCCCGGAAGTGGGAATGACCTGTTTCGGTGGCCGCCTCGGCCTATTTGACGCCCTCTCAGGGCAGGTCGGGCGGCGGTCGATGGTTCCATCCTATCGGTAGGGTGCGCGCATGTCGGAATCTGTGGATCCGGCGGCCTTCCAGGATCCGGAGTACCGCGAAGCCGTCATCGACCTGCTGGGCGCCATCTCCTACGGCGAGATCTCCGCATTCGAACGGCTGGCCGAGGACTCCAAGATGGCGCCGGCGATCCGCGACAAGATGGCGCTGGCCACGATGGCCGCCACCGAGCTCGGCCACGTGGCGGCGCTGCACGACCGGTTGGCCGAGCTGGGCGCCGACCCGTTCGACGCGATGGCACCCTTCATCGAGCCCATCGAGAAGTTCCACCGCCACACGGCGCCGGCGGACTGGTTCGAGGGCCTCGTCAAGGCGTACGTCGGCGACGGTATGGCCGCGGACTTCTACCGCGAGATCGCGGCGTACCTCGACACCGCGACCCGCGACCTCGTCATCGCCTCGCTGGAGGACGCCGGTCACGCGGCCTTCGTGGTCGAGCACATCCGCGCCGCGATCGTGGCCCAGCCGTCGCTGGCCGGCCGGCTGGCACTCTGGGGCCGTCGGTTGATGGGGGAGGCCCTGACCCAGGCGCAACGGGTGGCCGCCGAGCGCGACGCACTCTCGAGCCTGCTGGCCGGAGGCGTCGACCGTCCCGGCCTCGACCTCGCGGCCATCGGCCGGATGTTCGCCCGGATCACCGAACGGCACGCCGAGCGGATGGCCGAGCTCGGGCTGTCCTCCTGACGCGGCCGGCGCGGACTATCTCGCGTCAGACCTTGCTCGTACGCCGCCCGGTCACCGAGGCCGCACCCATCACGAGGACCGCCGCAACGACGACCTGCCAGGTGTGCCGCCACCAGTCGAAGCCGTTGGTGTTGCTGTCCCAGATGCTGCCGTAGATGAAGTTGCCGATGAGGACACCGCCGATGCCGCACACGATCGTCAGCCACAGCGGGATGTGGTCGCGGTCGCCGGGGGCGACCCACTTCCCGAGGAAGCCGATGATGGTGCCGCCGATGAGCGCCCACAGAATCGCGCCGACCATGTCTGGGTCCAATCGTTGAGAGGAGTCACCACCGGGTGGTGGATCGCCACCGTCGATCATGCCCCGCACAACGGCCGATTTCACGTCGCGGGGGCGGGATCAGGGGTGAATCAGGGTCGGTCAGGAGCGGAAGCCGACCTGGCCCGACGTGCTGCTGCCCATCTCGACGTAGGCGATCCGGTTGCCGGGCACGAGGATGCGGCGCCCACGGGTGTCGTCGATGCCGAAGGTGCCGTCCTTGGCCACCGCCTCGGCAATCCGCTTCTCGATCTCGGCGGCGTCCTCGGTTGTCTCGAGCACGATCTCGCGGGGCGCGTGCTGCACGCCGATCTTGACCTCCATGGGTCCAGTCTCCTCTGTGCCTGTCTAGGGCCTGTCTAGGTGCGTCGGCTGGGCGGGTCAGTGCTCGTCGGTGAGGGGGTAGCCCCGGATCCCTCGCCAGGCCAGACCGGCGACCAGTGCCGCCGCGTCGGCCTTGCTGATCGTCGAGGCCTCGGACAGCCAGAACCTCGCGCTGACCTGGGCCATTCCCACCAGCGACACGGCGAGCAGCCGGGACTCCTCGTCGGTCAGACCGGTGTCCTCGTGGATGACCGAGGCGATCATCGTCGCGCACTCGCTGGTCACCCGGTCGACCTGCTCGCGGACCGCGGGCTCGCTGGTCAGGTCGGACTCGAAGACCAGCCGGAAAGCGCCCGTGTCGCCGGCGACGTACTCGTAGAAGACGTCCATGGTCGCCAGGACCCGCTGCTTGTTGTCGTGTGTCGACTCGAGGGCCAGGCGGCAGTTGTCGACAATCTGGTCGCACGAGGCGTCGAGGAGGGCGAGGTAGAGGTCGAGCTTGCCGGGGAAGTGCTGGTAGAGCACGGGCTTGGAGACCCCCGCACGCTCGGCGATGTCGTCCATCGCCGCGGCGTGGTAGCCCTGGGCCACGAAGACCTCGAGGGCCGACTCGAGGAGCTGGACGCGCCGCTCCTGGCGCGGCAGCCGACCACCGCGTGGACGATTGTCCGTCCCAGCCTCGCTCACGCCGTCTCCTACTCGCCCGGACCAGCGGTTGATCCCGCGCTGGCGCAGCCTACCCGCCGGTACGTCGCGTCCGGATGACGGGACGCGGTGCGGTCGTCGGCGGTGCGCTGGGGAACATGGGTGGTCTCGGAGGTGTTGTCCCCGCGAGCCCCAAAGCCGCCCGAAACCGCCCGAACCGCCCGTGATCAGGAGATGCCGTGTCCTTCCCGCCCCTCGTGGAGCCCGCCGACGAGCTGACGATCGACGAGGTACGCCGCTACAGCAGGCACCTGATCATTCCCGACGTCGGCATGAGTGGTCAGAAGCGGCTCAAGAACGCCAAGGTGCTCGTCATCGGCGCCGGTGGCCTCGGCAGTCCGGCCCTGCTCTACCTGGCGGCGGCGGGCGTGGGCACGATTGGGATCGCGGAGTTCGACGAGGTCGACGAGTCCAACCTGCAGCGCCAGATCATCCACGGGCAGTCCGACATCGGCCGTCCGAAGGCGGAGTCGGCCCGTGACTCGATCCAGGAGACCAACCCGCTCGTCGACGTGGTCGTGCACGGCGAACGTCTCGACAACGACAACGTGCTCCAGGTCTTCGAGGGCTACGACCTGATCGTCGACGGCACCGACAACTTCGCGACCCGCTACATGGTCAACGACGCGGCGTACTTCCTGAAGATCCCTTACGTCTGGGGCTCGATCTACCGCTTCGACGGCCAGGCGTCGGTCTTCTGGCCGACCGCGACCCTCGAGGACGGCAGCAGCGCCGAGGCGCCGTGCTACCGCTGCCTCTACCCCGAGCCCCCGCCGCCCGGCATGGTGCCGAGCTGCGCCGAGGGCGGCGTCCTGGGAGTGCTGTGCGCGAGCATCGGCGCGATCCAGGTCAACGAAGCCATCAAGCTGCTCACCGGCATCGGCGACCCGCTCGTCGGCAAGCTGATGATCTACGACGCCCTGGAGATGGAGTACCGCAAGCTGTCGGTCCGCAAGGACCCCAACTGCGCGCTGTGCGGGGAGCACCCCACGGTCACCGGGCTCATCGACTACGAGAACTTCTGCGGGGCGGTCTCCGAGGAAGCCCTCGACGCGGCGGCCGGGTCGACCATCTCGGTCGTCACCCTCGAGCACATGCTCAAGGAGCGCGACGAGGGCACCCGCGACTTCGTGCTGGTCGACGTGCGCGAGCCCAACGAGGCCGAGATCAACCACATCCCCGGCGCGGTGCTGATCCCCAAGGGCGAGTTCCTCAACGGCAACGCCCTCGAGCAGTTGCCGTCGGACAAGCAGATCGTCATGCACTGCAAGACCGGCGTGCGCTCGGCCGAGACCCTGGCCATCGTCAAGGGTGCGGGGTACGCCGACGCCGTGCACGTCGGCGGCGGAGTCGCTGCCTGGGTCAACCAGATCGACCCGAGCCAGCCGTCGTACTGACGGGCCGCGGCCGTTACTGCCGCGTAACCTCCGCTCCGGGGCCGCGTTGAACCTTCGTCAGACGTGGTGGGCACCCCTGCCTGCCGCGAACGAACGGAAGGTTCTCCTCCATGAGTCACGCCTCGTCGAAGATCCGACGCAGCGCGGGCCTGCTGGCCGTGCTGGCCAGCGCCGCGCTGGCCTTCGCCCTCACCGCGGGCACACCCGTCCAGGCCTCGAGCGCCGCAGCCCCCACCTGGGCACCGGCCGCCACCGCGGACATCCACCCCGGCACGATGATGTACACGCAGGGCGCGCAGTGCACCGCGAACTTCGTCTACACCGACGGCGCGGGCGCGACCTACGTCGGGTACGCCGCCCACTGCGTCGGCCTCGGCGAGGCCACCGACACCGACGGCTGCCTGGCCGAGTCGCTGCCCCTGGGCACGCGCGTGACCTTCAACGAGGGCGGGTCGCTGATCAGCGAGGGCACCCAGGTCGGTGCCGGCACGCTCGTCTACTCGTCATGGCTGACCATGAACCAGCTCGGCACCACCGACGCCAACACCTGCGCCTACAACGACCTCGCCCTGGTGAAGGTCGATGCCGGCGACGTGTCCAAGGTCAACCCGAGCATCCCGTTCTGGGGCGGCCCGACCGGCATCGACACCGACGGCACCGCCACCGGTGACCGCGTCTACACCTACGGCAACTCCAGCCTCCGCTTCGGCATCCCTGAGCTCTCCCCGCACACCGGCATCAGCCTCGGCGACGACGCCGCGGACGGCGGCTGGTCGCACCCGCTCTACACCGTGACCCCCGGCGTTCCTGGCGACTCGGGCTCGGCGTTCCTGAGTGCGGATGGGTCGGCCATCGGCACGCTGTCGACCCTCGGCCTGGCGCCTCTCCCGGCGTCCAACAACATCGGCGACCTCGCCCACGAGCTCGCCTTCGCCCAGGCGCACTCGGGCATCTCCGGGCTCCAGCTGGTCAACGGCACCGAGCCGTTCAACCCGGTGCTCTGACAACCGCTGCACAGATAGACCAACGGCTGCCCCGTCCGTTCTGCCGGACGGGGCAGCCGCCTTTGCGGATAGCCCGAGGTCCGCTGCCTCGTTGGGCCCCTATGCTCCGCCTCGTCATCGCCCTGCACCTCCTGGCTGGCGTCATCGTCGGCCCACCCGCCTCCCCCGCCCCGCCGCCGGGCTGGCCTTCGCGCAGGCCCGCTCGGGCATCCGCAGACTCCGGCTGGTGCATGGTCGGGTGCCGTTCGCGCCGTGACCCGACCGTGATCTGCCGGGCGTCGTCGCGGCAGTAGGTTCAGGCTCATGGCAGGACCGATGACCCCGCAGCGCGCGTCGGTGACCGCCGTGGCTGGCGTGCTGGCGGCCGTCGGTCTGATGCTGCTGCTGGTCACCTGGGCGGCCACGATCGGCCCGCAGCAGGTCTTGCGGGGAGAGGGCAACCCGCCGAGCTACGAGACGCCGCCGCCGTCGTCGCCGACCGTGACGGCGAGCACCGCGCCGGGCAGCACCCGCCCCTCGGGCGGCGGCGACAGCGACCTGCTCTTCACGATCGCCGCGATCGTCGCCACGTTGCTGGCCACGGTGGTGGTCCTGGCGGTGGTGCTCTCGATCATCCGCTGGCTGCTGACCCGGGACTGGCGGCGCTCGGAGCGCGAGCCGGAGCCGGAGGACGTCGTCTTCGACCCGCTCGAGGCGCCGGCCCAGCTGGCGGCCAAGCTGGTGGAGGACGCCGTGGGCCAGCGCGAGGTGCTCACGAGCGGGTCGCCACGCAACGCGATCGTGGCCTGCTGGCACCGGTTCGAGGAGCAGGCCGCGCTGGTCGGCGTACACCGTCGACCGTGGGAGACCTCCTCGGAGTTCACCCTGCGCGTGCTCGACCGGGTCTCCGCCGACACCTCGGCGGTGACCACGCTGGCCGAGCTCTACCGCGACGCGCGGCACTCCCGCCACGAGATCACCGAGGCCAACCGCGACGCGGCGTTGGAGGCCTTCGACGTGATCGTCCGCTCGCTGACGACCCGGGCCGGGCAATGAGCTCGTCGCGCTTCTGGTGGGGCTGGCTCGCGGCGACGGGCGCGGCGTACGCCGTGATCTGGGTGCTGATGGTCGCCGTCGACACCGATCCTCGGCCGGGGCGGCTGCTGCTGCTCGTGGCCCTGCTCACCTCCGTGATGGCTCTGGTGAACCTCAGCGTGGTCAGCGATGCGCCCGACTGGGAGGTGCACTCGGTGCACCCGGTCACGGCCCCCGGGCAGGACGCGCGCCTGGGCATGTGGGTCCGCGTCATCGGCGGCCACCTGAACGCCCGCTACACCGACCCCGCCCTGCGCGACCGGCTGGCCGAGCTCGCCTCAGCGCGGCTGAGGCAGCGACACGGGCTCGGCCTGCACGACCCGGCCGCCGCGACCCTGCTGGGCCCCGACGTGGCCCGTATCCTCACCGACCCACCCCGCTCCCTCAACCCGACCGAGATCGAGACCTGCGTTCAACGAATCGAGGCGCTTTGACTACCGACCCGCTCGTGACCGAGGCCTCCCGCCTTGCCGGCCTGGTGCTCGACGAGGTGGAGAAGGCCGTGGTGGGCAAGCGCGACGCGCTGATGCTCGTGGTCGCGGCCATCTTGGCCAAGGGGCACGTGCTGCTCGAGGACTACCCCGGGCTCGGCAAGACACTTGCGGCCCGGTCGCTGGCGACCGCGCTCGGGCTGGACTTCGCCCGGGCGCAGTTCACCCCCGACCTGCTGCCGGCCGACCTCACCGGGTCGTTCCTCTACGACCAGCGCGCCGGCACCTTCGACTTCCGTCGAGGCCCGCTGTTCACCGGCCTGCTGCTGGCCGACGAGATCAACCGGACCCCACCCAAGACGCAGTCGGCGCTGCTCGAGGCCATGCAGGAGCGCCAGATCACCGTCGAGGGCGAGACCTTCCCGCTGCCGGCGCCGTTCCACGTGCTCGCGACCGCCAACCCCATCGAGTACGAAGGCACCTACCCGCTGCCCGAGGCCCAGCTCGACAGGTTCCTGCTGCGGGTCAGCTTCGGCTACCCCAAGCGCGACGAGGAGTACGACGTCCTCGCCCGCCGGCTCGAACGCCAGCAGGAGGAGGTCGACCTCGACCAGGTCACCGACTCTGTCGGCGTCCTGGGCATGCAGGCGGCCACCGAGACCGTGACGGTCGACGAGAGCGTCGGGCGCTACTGCGTCGACCTGGCCGTGGCCACCCGCGACCATCCCGATGTGCTCACGGGGGCCTCGCCCCGCGGCTCGCTGGGCTTGGTGCTGGCCGCCCGCGGCTGGGCCGTGCTGCGCGGGCGCGACTACGTCATCCCGGAAGACGTCAAGGCGGTAGCCCGGTCGGTGCTCGCGCACCGGATCACCGTCAAGCCCGAGCTGTGGATGACCCAGGCCAGTGGGCGCCGGGTGGTCGACGCGGTGCTCGCCTCGGTGCCGACGCCCTCGACCCTCGAGTCGTTCGCGCCACCGTCCCGCGGGTGAGTGACCGGTGAACCGCTGGGAGACCACACCCGCGCTGAGCCGCGCCATGCTGTTCGGGGCCCTGCTCGTGGGCGGGGCCGTGGCGTTCGGCGAGCCCCTGCTGGTCGTGCTGGCCGCGCCGCTCATCGTGCACGCGGCGTACGCGCTGCTCAACCGGCCGACGAGCAAACCGGTGGTGCGCGCCACTCTGGACCACGTCTCGCTCTATGAGGGGCAGGGCACCCGTTCGCGGCTGCACGTGACCGAGGCCGACGGCGTCGAGCAGGTGACCCGGATCAGCTCCCAGGCGCCGTACGTCGCCCTGCACCCGGCCTCCGGCCGCGTCTCCGGGCCTGCTGCGCGACGGCGTGCCGGAGCTGGAGGTCAGCCCGCGGCGCTGGGGGCGGCGGACGCTGGGGGAGGAGAAGGTGGCGCTGACCAGCGCCTGGGCCGGCTACCGCTGGGGGCCGGTGCTCGAGCGCGGCGCTCGAGATGAGCGTGCTGCCGGCGTCGGCGCCGTTCGACAGCGCGGCCGAGGCGCCGCAGCCGATCGGGCTCGTCGGCGCGAACCGCTCGCGCCGGGTCGGCGACGGCACCGAGTTCGCCGGCATCCGCCCCTTCCACGCCGGTGACCGGCTGCGCCGGATCAACTGGCGGGTCTCGCTTGCGCACCGGAGAGCTGCACGTCGTCACCTCGCGCAGCGAGGAGGACAGCGGTGTGCTGCTCGTGGTGGACGCACTGGCCGACTTCGGGCACTCGGGCGGCGTCGACGGCGCGGCGAGCAGCCTCGACGTGACGATGCGAGCCGCCTCGGCGCTGGCCGAGCACTTCGTGCGCAACGGCGACCGGGTCGCCCTGCGGGTGGTCGGGTCGAACGGCGAGCACGTCGGCTCCGGCGCCGGCCAGCGGCACCTGCGCCAGATCCTCGGACGGCTCGCCGCCGTGCGGCCGGCCCGCCTGCGCGACGACGCCGCCGCGCGGCTGCAGTTCAGGGCGACCGCGGGGACGGTGGTGATCGTGCTCTCGCCGCTGCTCTCCGAGGCGATCGGCAGCGCCACGGCGGCGATGCACCGCCGGGGGCTGCCCGTGCTCGCCGTCGACACCCTGCCCGACCTGGCCGGCGCGCTGGCGCCCGAGGGCACCGACCCGCAGGTGGCCGACCTCGCGTGGCGGCTGCGGCGTACGGAGCGGGAGCAGTTCCTCGCCGCCCTCGCCCGTGAGGGCTGCCCGGTCGTCGCCTGGCGCGGTCCCGGCACCCTCGACGACGTGCTGCACCGCCTGGCCCGCCGGGCCTCCCTGCCGCGGGCGCGGGTCCGATGAACATCCGCTGGGGTGACTGGAGCCGCGGTCAGTGGGCGCTGCGGCTCATGGTGCTGCTCGGCCCGGTGGTCGCCCTGCTCGCACAGTGGCCGTCCCTGGGGCCGCCCCGGCCGTGGCTGGTCGCGCTGACCTTGGCGCTCGCCGCCGGCTGGGCGCTGGTGCCCGAGTCGGTGGTCGGTGGGGTGGTGCTCCTCGTGGTCGCGTTCTCCTGGGTCAACGGGCTCGAGCACCGGCTGCCGCTCGGGGCGCTGGTCGCCGCCGCCGGGCTGCTCGTCTCCCACCTCGCGGCGCTGCTCGCGTCGTACGGGCCGGCGCGGCTCCCTGTCTCGGCCCCCGTCGCGCGGCTGTGGGCCCGGCGTGGGGTGCTGCTGTTCCTCAGCGCGCCGGCGGTGTGGCTGCTGGCCCGGGGGGTGGGGCGGCTGCCGGACTCGGGGAGCGTGTGGGTGCTGGGCCTGGTCGTCGCGCTGTCGGTGGTCGTGGTGACCGCGGCAGCCAGCCAGGCGGCGCTGCCGAAGGACCGGGAGTGATCGGCCCTTGATCGACCACGAGGAGTACGTCGAGCGCGTCCTGCAGTGCGTCGAGCAGGTGCCGCGTGGCCGGGTGACGACGTACGGCGCGATCGCCGAGGTGGTCGGTGCCGTGCTGGGCGGCGGCGGGCCGCGGCTGGTCGGCACGGTGATGGCCAACCACGGCGGGCCGGTGCCGTGGTGGCGGGTCGTGCGGGCCGACGGGTCGCTGCCGCCGAGCCACCAGGGCGAGGCGCGGATGCGTTATCTCGAGGAGGGCACCCCGCTGCGTCCCTCCGGCAACGTGGACATCCGCTTGGCGGCGTTCCGGCCGGTGCTGAGGGTGACGCCCCGCAGCGGTGAGTGAGGGTCGCTTCTCATCGGCCAAAGCGACCCTGAGTCACCGCCGCCCGGGCCAAACCGACCCGGTCACCGCTGCCCGGCGTCAGCCCAGCGCGGCGACGGCGGCGTCGTAGTCGGGTTCGGTGCTGATGGCGGGCGTCATCTGGGCGTGTAGCACGGTCCCGTCGGTGTCGAGCACCACCACCGCCCGGGCCAGCAGCCCGCGCCACTTGCCGTCGGCCATCGTGACGCCGTAGTCGGTGCCGAAGCCGGACCGGAACGCCGAGCCGACGACCACGTTGTCGAGGCCTTCGGCGCCGCAGAAGCCGACGACGGCGAAGGGCAGGTCCTGCGAGACGCAGATGACCTCGGTGTTGTCGAGGCCGGCCGCGAGCTCGTTGAACTTCCGTACGCCGGTCTGGCACACGCCCGTGCCGATGCTGGGGAAGATGTCGAGGACGGTGCGCTTGCCGTCGGTCCGCGACACGTCGGCGAAGTCGCCGCCGGTCAGGGTGAAGTCGGGAGCGGCGGAGCCGACGGCGGGCAGTTCGCCGACGGTGTGGACGGTGTTGTCACCGAGCTGAGTCGTGGCCATGGGAAATGTCTAGCAGGCCGTCGACCGGGGCCCGCGACTGCTACGGCGTACGCCGAGCGCGGGCGAGCTCGGCGAGACGGGCCAACGCGGCAGGGAAGATCTCGGCGGGCGGCGTGACCAGTCCCGCGCCGACCTGTCCGACGCCCGCGACGCGGCCAGCCATGCCGGTGTTGATCTGCGGCAGGATCCCGGTGCGGCACACCTTGGACACGTCGATGCCGGTCGGCACGCCCTGGAACTCCAGCACCGGCACCGACCAGCGCGGGTTCTCCCCGAGGGTGATCTCGTGCATCCGCCGGGTGGTGGCGAGCGCGTCGGGCACCGACCCGCCGACGAGGCGGACGATCGCCGGGGCGGTGGCCATCGCGAAGCCGCCGATGCCGGCGGTCTCGGTGATGGCCGAGTCGCCGATGTCGGGGTTGGCGTCGTCGGGGCCGTAGTCGCCGAGGAACAGCCCGTCGGCCAGCTGGGCCGGCCCGGTGAACCACTCGTCTCCCGTGCCGGCGACCTGGATCCCGAAGTCGGTGCCGTTGCGGGCCATCGCCACGACCATCGTCGAGCCCTCGATGCCACGGGCAGCGTCGAGGGCGAGCTTGCACGCCGGCATCGCGAGGTTGAGGAAGAAGTGGTCGTTGCCGCCGACGAACCGCAGCGCCTCGGCAACCTCGTCGGCCGACCCGGCCCGCACCATCTCCGGCGCCAGGTCGCGCAGCAGCATCAGGGTGCCGGCGCGGTTGCGGTTGTGGGCCTCGTCGCCCATCTGCAGCATCTGGGTCAGGATGCCCGTCACGTCGATCGGGCCCTGGCCGTCGACGGTCGCGCGGACGGCGATCTGCAGCAGCGGCCCGAGGCTGTCGCGCATCCACCGCAGCCGGGTCAGCACGTCGGGGCCGTAGGCGCCGTAGCGCAGCACCTTGCCGAGCCCCTCGTTGAGGGAGCAGTAGGTACGCCGACCGCTGCGCGGGTCCTCCAGCACCCACATCCACATCGACGGCGTCACCACGCCGGCCATCGGCCCGACCGCCCCGCGGTGGTGGCAGGGCTCGAGGCTGATCGACGTGCCGGCCTCGAAGAGCGCGACGGCGTCCTCCGGGTCGTCGACCAGACCTTCGAGGGCGGCGCCGCCCATCAGCGCACCGCGCATCGGGCCGGCCGCCCGGTCCCAGGTGATCGGCGGGCCGGCGTGCAGGAACTGCCCGGGCTCGAGCCCGAGGACCTCCGAGGCCGGCGCCACGTCGACGAGCACGGCCTGTACGCCGAGCATCGCGGCCAGGGCCTGCGCGTTGGCGTCGGCACGCAACGGATCGGTGGCCACGTCGACCAGGTCGGCCTCGGCGCCCGGCATCGGCGGCCGCCAGTCGACCCGGGTCACGGGGACGGCCTGAGCCTCGAGGGCGGCGGCGAGCAGCTCGGCGCCGACGCCGACGACGGAGGTCGGGGCGGCGGTCACGGGTGGCTCCCCAGGATCTCGACAGCGCGGCGGGTGGCGGCGGCGTTGGACAGGTGCACCTCGGCGCCCGCGCCGACGAGCGCGTCGGACCTGCGCGTCGCGGTCCTGCGGGTCCGCGTCGGTGCCGACGACGGCGATCACCACGGGTTGGCGTACGGCGGCCACGGCCGGCGCGAGCAACGCCGCCGGGTCGGGCTCGGCGCCGTGTCCGAGCACCACGTCGAGCAGCAGCACGCCGGTCGCCTCGTCGGCGGCCGCGCGGGCCAGGTGTTCCAGCCGCAGGGTCGGGTCGATCATCGGGTGGGCGCGGCCCTCGGTGTAGGCGTCGTCGCCGAAGTCGACGAAGGTGTGCCCGCTGTCCTCACCCAGCGCGGCCGTGGCGATGATCCGCGACTCCTGGCACAGCGTGCCGCCGACGAAGAGGCCGCGCAGCAGCGAGCCCGTGCTCGCGCTCGGCGGTCGAGCCATCCACCGGCCAGGCCGGCACGTCGCGGCCGACCCGGCGCAGCACCGACTCCGCGGCGGCGGTCAGGTCGGGGCGGCCGGCGCCGAGCAGCGCGAACTCGACCGGGGTGGCCGAGCCCGGCGGCGTACTCCTCGATGGCGGCGGCCACCTCGGAGGCGGGCGGCTTGGAGATGACCACGATCAGCTCGACGGCGGGGTCCTCGTCGAGCCGGCGCAGCGCCTCGCGGGTGGACAGCCCGCCGACCTCGGCCGACAGGTCGCGACCGCCGACGCCGAGGGCCGAGGTGACGCCGACGCCTGCGTAGTCGAGCAGCGCGAGCAGCTGCTGGCAGCCCGTGCCGGACGCAGCCACCAGGCCGACCGGGCCGGGACGCACGACGTTGGCGAACCCGAGCCCGAGCCCGCCGACCACGGCCGTGCCGCAGTCGGGTCCCATCACGAGCAGGGACCGCTGGGCCGCCGCCCGCTTCAGGGCGACCTCCTGGTCGACCGGCACGTTGTCGCTGAAGATCATCACGTCGCTGCCGGCCTCGAGCGCGTCCATGGCCTCGACGGTGGCGCTGGCGCCCGGCACCGAGACCAGCACCATCGACCCGGGCACGGACCGCAGCGCGGCCCCGACGGTCCGGGGCGGCGCCAGCTCGCTCGGGCCGGACGGGTCGGCGTACGGCGTCGGCCAGCGCTCGCTCGACACCCGCCAGCGCGCGTTCGAGCGCGGCCTCGTCGTCGACGCGCAGGGCGACGACCATCTCGTTGGGCGTCGCTCCGTCGGGGACGTCGAAGCCCATCTCGCCGAGCACCTCGACGTTGAGGGGCGTCGCCATCGCGACCTGCGCCGCGTTCACGCCCGCCACCGACTGCACGTCGCGGCTGACCTGGAGCAACGTCACCGAGTCGGCGTACGCGCCGGAGCGCAGCTCGACATGCAGCAGCGGTGCCCCGCTCATGGTGGGGTTCATGCGGCCGCCGGCTCTCTGGCCAGCAGGTCGAGCGCGTGCCGGGCGCCCCACCAAAGTCCCGTCCCCGACGTGTGACCGACGCGCTGCAGGGCGGCCACGGCGGCGGTCTCCGTGGGCAGCCCGAGGGCCGAGAGGTACGCCGCGAACTCCGGCAGCACCTCTCCGTGCAGGGCGCAGTCGAGCAACGTCGCCGAGAGCAGCGTGGTGCGGGAGAGTACGGCGCGCACCGTCGCCGTCGTCTCGTCGTCGAGCCGACCGGTGGCCCAGAGCACCGCAAGCCATCCGGCGAGCACGTCGTCGCCCAGCGGTGTCAGCCCCGGTCCGCGACCGACGAGGTCGTACACCGCCGGAGTGTCGAGACGCGCGGGAAGAGTGCTGAGAGCGGCGAGCCCGGCCTCGTGCGGGAGGGGGGGTCGCTCCCCCGCAAGTGCCGGGCTCGCCGCCTGGCATGGGCACCTGCCGACTTCGATCCGTGGCGCGCGAACATCCACGAATCTTCCGACCTGCAGGGGGATGCCGGTCAGATACAGGGTCCCGCGCTCAACATAGGGGCTGGAGTCGGCGACAGCGAGGACCGCCGGTTGCGACACGCGCAGCGCGCACGGAACTTGTGCGGCGCCGGGGGCCACCACGCCGACGCAGCGGCCGGCCGCTTCGACGTACAACGCCAGGGGTGTGTGGTGCAGCACCCGCAACGGTCCGTCGGGGGTGTTCCGCAGGTGGTCGACCACCCGTTGCGGGGCACTGACGCTCGTCACGACAGGGACCACGCTTCCCGACGCTATCGGCCACCGGTTACATTTGCCGATGTGAGGTTGTGCCAACGATCGTGGGAGTGAGCGCCAAGTGTTGATAAGCGGCGACAGGGCGGCTGCGGCGCTCGCTCGCATCGACGCGCTGCACACCGCCCTGACCCACATCGTGCTCGAGGGTGGCGATCTCGGGCTGATCGCGGCCGAGGTCGCCGACGTCCTCGATCTCGGGGTGGTCTTCACCTCCTCCGACGGCCGCGAACGCGCCGCCGCGCTGATGCCCGGCATGCGCGAGGCGCTGGACGACGCCCGGCTCGTCGACGACACCGGGCGGATCCACGTGGAGCGGATCAAGGAGTCCGGTCTGCCGATAGGCCCGGGCGAGGTCCGGTCGCTGCGGGTGGCCGCCGGCGGCACCGACCTGGCCAGGCTGGTCTGCGTCCGGCTCGACCAGCCTGTCGTCGAGGAGGACGTGCACGCCCTGGAGCGGGTGGCGATCGTGGCCGCCCTGCTCATCACCCGGCAGAGCGCCGTCTCAGCGGTGGAGAACAAGTACCAGGGCGACTTCCTGCGCGACCTGCTCGTCCGTGGCTCCGCCGAGGAGGCCTACGTCGAGGAGCACGTGCAGGCATTCGGCTGGACGCTGTCGCGGCCCGTCGTCGTGGTGGTCGCCGAGCTCGACCCGGCGCCGCGGGACGAGGCACCCGCCTCGCGCGAGCAGCGGCGTACGTGGCAGGAGCGCTTCTCCGCGGCCTGGCGGCAGGTCAGCCACAACCTCGACGCTGGCACGCCCAGCGTCGACTTCAGCTCCGAGGTGGTCACCTTGCTGCCCGTCGACCTCGGCGAGCCGGGGCTCGCCGGCTACGAGCTCGTGCAGCGCGCGGTCACCGGCGTCGCCGGCGACAAGGGCGGCGGACGACGGTCGTTCTCGGTCGGCGTCAGCCGGGTGGCCGCTCAGCTGACCGGGCTCCCGGAGGCCTACGCACAGGCCCGGCGGGCGGTGGAGATCGGCCGGCGGGTGCACGGCACGGGCTCGACGACGTTCTTCGACGAGCTGGGCCTGCACCGGCTCATCGCGCTCATCCCCGACACCGGAGAGCTACGCGCCTTCGCCCGCGACATCCTCGGGCCGCTCGCCGACCAGACGACCGACGCCGCCAACCTGCGCGAGACCCTGCAGGTGCTGCTCGACACCAACTTCAACGTGGCCGAGGCCGCGCGCCTGCAGTTCTTCCACTACAACACCATGCGCTACCGGGTCTCCAAGCTGGAGCGACTCCTCGGCCCGCTCTCCTCCGACCCGCACCTGCGCCTCGACGCCGCCGTCGCGCTGCGCGTCCTCGACATCGCCGGCTGAGGTCTCGTCCTCCCGCCAGGACACGCTCCGAGGCGCCCGCGCGCACGATCTGCCAGCGGATACGGCGTTCCTTCGGCAGTTCTCGCCGTCGAGGGTGTCTGATGGGCGTCACTACGTTGTGGATTCTCGGGCGCATCACCGAACCGTCGGGCACCAGGGAATGGCACCAGGAAAGGGGCCGGCCATGTCGTCGATGTTCAAGTGGGAAGTTGTTGACCCAGCGCCCGGTGAGCCGGTCGCACCCAACCAGCGTCTCGCGTGGGGCAAGACGGTCGGGCTCGGCGCCCAGCACGTCGTGGCGATGTTCGGGGCGACGTTCGTCTTCCCGCTCGTGATGGGGCTGGACCCCAACCTCGCCATCATGTTCTCGGGCATCTGCACGATCATGTTCCTGCTGATCTGCAGCAACAAGGTGCCGAGCTACCTGGGCACCAGCGCGTCGTTCGTGGCCAGTGTCGCGGCGATCCGCGGCCAGGGCGGCGACTCGGCCGACGTCACCGGCGCGATCATGGTCGGCGGCCTCGCGCTCGCGGTCGTCGGCCTCATCGTGCACTTCGCCGGTGCGCACTGGATCCACCGGATCCTGCCGCCCGCCGTCACCGGTGCCGTCGTGATGCTGATCGGCTTCAACCTCGCGCCCGTGGTGGCCGCCATCTACTGGCCGCAGGACCAGTGGATCGCGCTGCTGACGGCGGCTTTCATGGTCATCGCGGCCGTGACGTTCCCAGGCTTCTGGTCGCGCATCGCGGTGCTCCTGGCGCTGGTGTTCGGCTACCTGCTGTCCTGGTTCGCCGACATCCTGTTCGGTCCGATCACCTCGTTGCTGCCCACGGGTCCCGACCCGGTCGAGCACGACCGCGTCAGCTGGACCGGGGTGGAGGCAGCCGACTGGATCGGCTTCCCGAGCGGCACGCTCAGCGACGGCGTCAGCGTCGTGCACGGACCGAGCATCTCGCTCACCTTCGTGCTGCTCGTGCTGCCCGGTGTGATCGCGCTGATCGCCGAGAACACCGGCCACGTCAAGGCCGTCGCCGAGATGACCAAGACCGACCTGGACCCCTACATGGGCCGCGCCATCGGCGCCGACGGTCTCGGCACCGCACTGTCCAGCGCGTTCGGCGGCTCGCCGACCACGACGTACGCCGAGAACATCGGCGTCATGGGCGCCACCAGGGTCTACTCGACGGCCGCCTACTACGTTGCCGCCGCAGTCGCGATCCTGCTGGGCCTGTGCCCGAAGTTCGGGGCGATCGTCAACGCCACCCCGGGCGGCGTGCTCGGCGGGATCACCGTGGTCCTCTACGGCATGATCGGCCTGATCGGCGCCAAGATCTGGGTCGAGAACGGCGTCGACTTCGGCGACCCGGTCAACCTCGTGGGCCTGTCCGCGGGCATCATCGCCGGCATCGGCGGCGTCACCCTGCAGATCACCGACGACTTCTCGCTGTCGGGCATCGCGCTCGGCACGATCCTGGTCATCGTCTTCTTCCACCTGGTCAACGGCCGTGGTGGGTCGGGGGCCGGTCGGGTGACCCGCGTGTTGTCGCACCCCGACGGCGACGCCACGTCGCCCCCCGGCGGGGTCGACCCCACACCTCCGCCAGAAGACCGCACACCCCCGCCCGGGGCACACCGTTAGGCACGCGTGAAGCCTGCTCCCTTCGACTACGTCCGGCCCGGGTCGCTCGACGACGCCCTCGCGGCGCTCGCCGGCGACCCGGGCGCGAAGGTGCTGGCCGGCGGGCAGAGCCTGGTGCCGCTGCTGTCGATGCGGCTGGCCGCGCCGAGCGGCCTGGTCGACATCAACGGGCTCCCCGATCTCGACCACGTGCGGGTGGATGCCGACGGCGTCCGGATCGGTGCGCTGACCCGGCACGCCGACGTGCTGGCCTCTGCCGAGGCCCGTGCCAGCCAGCCACTCCTCGCCGCGGCGCTGGCGCACGTGGCCCACCCGACGATCCGCAACCGCGGCACCACCGTCGGCTCGATCGTGCACGCCGACGCGGCCGCCGAGATGCCGATGGTGCTGCGGCTGCTGGGCGGTTCCGTCGACGTCGTCTCCACCTCGGGCCGTCGGACGATCGCGGCCGACGATCTCTTCGCCGGTCCGCTCGAGTCGACCCTCGGGCACGACGAGATCGCGGTCGAGGCGTTCTTCCCGGCGTTGGCTGAAGGGGCCGGCATCGGCTTCGAGGAGATCGCCCGTCGGCACGGCGACTACGCGCTCTGCGGCGTCGGCGCCCTGGTCGACGGCGCCTCCGTGCGCGTCGGCTTTCTCTCCGTGTGTGACGTCCCCACCGTCGTCGACCTGACCGGCGTCGCCGACGACTCTCTCGGCGACGCAGCCCTCGAGCACCTCGATCCCGGCGACGACATCCACGCCTCCGCGGCCTACCGCGCCCAGCTCGTCCGCGTGCTCACCGCCCGCGTCGTGGCCGCGGCGAGGAAGATGACTTCATGACTGAGCCGCTCCACGACGTGCGCCTGCACGTCAACGGCGTCAGCCACGACGTCGCCGTACCCGCTCGGCGGCTGCTGTCCGACGCGCTGCGCCACGACCTCGGCCTCACCGGAACCCATGTGGGCTGTGAGCACGGCGTCTGCGGCGCCTGCACCGTGCTCGTCGACGGCCGGCCGATGCGCTCGTGCCTGATTTTCGCGGTCTCGGCCGTCGACCTCGAGATCACCACGGTCGAGGGGCTGACCGAGGCCGACGGCTCGGACCAGGGGCGGCTGAGCCCGGTGCAGCAGGCGTTCTCGGAGTGCCACGGCCTGCAGTGCGGCTTCTGCACGCCCGGGTTCTTGACCACCATCACCGCCGGGCTGGCGGAGAACCCCGACCCGACCGAGGACGAGGCGCGGGAGATGATCGCCGGCAACCTGTGCCGCTGCACGGGTTACCAGAACATCGTGAAGTCGGTGCTGCGAGCCGCCGAGCTGGGTCTCGACACCGCCTCGCCTAGCGGCTCGGCGGGCTCGACCACCGAGGGTGGGGACTCGACCAACACGAGCAACGACGGTCAGCTGGAGTTCGAGGACCGCGACGACGACAACGCGTCTACGGGGTTGGGCGCATGACCACGAAGCTGTTCGGGGCCCGGGTGCAGCGGGTGGAGGACCAGCGCTTCCTGCGCGGGCACGGGCGGTACGTCGACGACGTCGCCGTCGGCCCGAACACCCTGCACGCCGCGGTGCTGCGCTCGCCGCACGCCCACGCGCGGATCCTCGACGTGCACGTCGACGACGTGCTCGATCTCGAGGGCGTGCACGCGGTGTGGACCTACGAGGACCTCGCCGATCTCGCGCCCGCGATGGCCGACCCCCTGCCGCTGCTGATCCCGCACCCGACGCTGACCCACGGCCGCACGCAGTACGCGCTGGCCAACGGCGAGGTCAACTACATGGGCGAGGCGATCGCCTTCGTGGTCGCCGACGACCGCTACGTCGCCGAGGACGCCGTCGGCCGGATCCGGGTCGACTACGAGTTCCTCCCGCCGGTGGTCGGCATCGAGGCGGCCAGGGCGGCCGCCAACCTCGTGCACGACGACGTGCCGGGCAACGTCGGTGCGCGGATGGAGCAGGAGAACGGCGATGCCCGTGCGGCCATCGCGACCGCCCCCCACACGCTCACCCTCGACCTGACCGTCGAGCGCAGCTCTTGCCAGCCGATGGAGGGCCGCGGCGTCGTCGGCCGCTGGGACCCCGACCAGGGCCGCCTGCAGGTGTGGTCGTCGACCCAGACGTCCACCGGCGTGCGGGCCGCGGTCGCCGTCAAGCTCGGCCTCGACCTCGGCCAGGTCGACGTGATCACGCCCGATGTGGGTGGCGGCTTCGGCGTCAAGATCAACCACCCCTGGCCCGAGGAGCTCCTTGTCCCGCTGGCGGCAAGGGCGCTGGGCCGGCCGGTGAAGTTCATCGAGGACCGCCGCGAGCACTTCATCTCCTCGGCCCACGAGCGCGGCCAGGTGCACCACGTCGAGGTCGGCTTCGACGACGACGGCCGGCTGCTCGGCCTTGACGTGCAGTTCTGGCACGACCACGGCGCCTACACGCCGTACGGGCTGATCGTGCCGATCATCACCTCCACCCAGCTTCTCGGTCCCTACAAGCCGGGCGCCTACCGGGTGGTCTTCGAGTCGCTCTACACCAACACGGTGATCGTCACGCCCTACCGCGGCGCGGGCCGGCCGCAGGGCTGCTTCGTGATGGAGCGGACCATGGACGCGATCGCCGACTTCCTCGGCCGCGACCGGGCCGCGGTCCGGGCCACGAACTTCATCCAGCCCGACGAGTTCCCCTACGACCAGGGGCTGATCTTCCAGGACGGTCGCGCGCTCGAGTACGACTCCGGCGACTACCCGGCCTCGCTGGAGAAGATCAAGGCGCTGGTCGGCTGGGACGAGTTCCCGGCCTTCAAGGCCGAGATGGCGACGCAGGGCCGGCAGGTCGGGATCGGGCTGGCCTGCTACGTCGAGGGCACGGGCGTCGGCCCCTACGAGGGCGCCCACGTGCACATCGAGACGACCGGCAAGGTCAAGGTCGCCACCGGCCTGACCACCCAGGGTCAGGGGCACGCGACCGTCTTCGCGCAGATCGTGGCCGACGTGCTCGGCGTACCGCTCGCCGACGTCGAGGTGGTCACGGGCGACACCCGGCGGATGCCGTACGCCGTGGGCACCTTCGCCTCCCGGGCTGCGGTGATGAGTGGCTCGGCCATCCACCTGGCGGCCACGCGAGCGCGCGAGAAGGTCCTGAAGATCGCCGCCGACGCACTGGAGGCGGCCGAGGACGACCTCGAGATCGTCGACGGCGTGGTGTCGGTCAAGGGCGCCCCCTCGTCGTCGATCGCGCTCGGCACCATCGCGGTGCTGTCCAACCCATTGCGCTACGCCTTCGACGAGCAGTCCAAGATGGCTACCCAGTTCTCCGTGGGCGACCCGGGGAAGCCGCCAGTGGCCGAGGACGACGAGCCGGGGCTGGAGGGCAAGGACTTCTACTCGCCCGAGCGGGCGACGTTCGCCTCGGGCATGCACGCGGTGATCGTGGAGACGGACCCGCTGACCGCGGAGATCAAGATCCTCAAGTACGCCGTGGTGCACGACTGCGGCTACCTGATCAACCCGATGATCGTGGAGGGCCAGATCCACGGCGGGGTGGCGCAGGGCGTCGGCGGGGCGCTCTACGAGCGGATGGCCTACGACGAGTCGGGCCAGCTGCTCAACGCGTCGTTCATGGACTTCCTGATGCCCTACGTCACCGAGGTGCCGAAGTCGATCGAGATCGACCACCTCGAGACGCCCTCGCCGCTCAACCCGCTGGGGATCAAGGGCGCCGGCGAGGCGGGCGTCATCCCGTCGGCCGCCGTCTTCGCCGCGGCGATCTCCGACGCCGAGGGCTTCCCGATCATGGCGATGCCGATCTCGCCGTCCGAGCTGTTCGCGCTGCGTCAGTCGCCGCCCGCGGCGCCGACACCCTTGGCGGCGCCGCGTCCCGCCCCGAAGCGGCGCGCGCCGCGCCGCAAGAAGACCGAGGAGACCTCATGAAGATCGCCGGTGCCAACGTCCTGCACGCCCCCGTCGACCGGGCCTGGGACGCGTTGCTCGACCCCTCGGTGCTGGTGGCCACGATCCCCGGCTGCGAGCGGCTGGTGGCGACCGGCGACAACGCCTACGACATGACCGTGACGGCCGGCGTGGCCGCGATCAAGGGCACCTACGCCGGCACCTGCGTGCTGTCCGACCTCGACGAGCCGCGCTCGCTGGTGATGGCGCTCAACGGCGCCGGAGCCCCCGGCACCATCGGGGCGACCGTCAACGTCGGCTTCGCCGACGGTGGCGACGGCACCACCACCGTCACCTGGGACGCCGACGCGGTGGTCGGCGGGATGGTCGGCGGAGTCGGCCAGCGGATGCTGACCTCGGTCTCCAAGCGGATGGCCGGCGAGTTCTTCGGCAACGTCGACAAGGCGCTCAGCGGCGCGGGCCTGCCCGCCGTCGGGGCAGCTGGGGCTGCGGCCGGGACGGCCGTGTCGTCCGGGGCGGCCGTCGGGGGCGGCGTACAGGCGGGTCAGGTGTTCACGGCACCTCCTTCGTCCGCAGGCATCTCGTCGCAGACCGACTTCGTCAAGGGCATCGCCGTCGGCGCCGGACTCGTGCTGCTCGGCGTGGTGGCCGGGTCGCTGTTCGGGCGGCGACGGTGAGCTGTCGGTTTCACCGGTCAGCCGGTGAAACCGACACTGGGCGGCCGAAACTTCGGCCATCCAGTGCTGGGATTGCCCATCCAGTGGGCGCCGCATGTCCGATCTGACCGTCGACTCCACCGCCCGCGCGATGCTGGCGGGGCTGAGCGTCCGCGAGATCTCGTCCGTCGAGCTGATGGACCTGCACTTGACCCGGATCGGCGAGCGCAACCCCCAGCTCAACGCGATCGTCTCCCTCGACGAGGACCGAGCGAGAGAGGGCGCCCGCGCGGCCGACCAGGTCCCGATGGACGAGCGGGGGGTCCTGCACGGGCTGCCGTTCGCGTTCAAGGACACCCACGCGGTCGCGGGCTGGCGGACGACCTACGGCTCCCCTCTGTACGCCGACCACGTGCCGGCCCGCGACGAGCTCATCGTCGAGCGGATCCGCGGCGCCGGGGCCGTGCCGATCGGCAAGACCAATGTCCCGGAGTTCGCCGCCGGGTCCCACACGTTCAACCCGATCTTCGGCACCACCCTCAACCCCGTCGACCCCACCAAGTCGGCGGGCGGCTCCAGCGGGGGAGCGGCCTGCGCCCTGGCCGCCGGCATGGTGCCGCTCGCAGAGGGCTCCGACATGGGCGGCAGCCTGCGCAACCCCGCGTCGTTCTGCGGGGTCGTCGGGCTCCGCCCGAGCCTCGGCCGGGTCCCCGAGTGGCCGGTCGACAACCAGTGGGAGACCACGTCGGTCGGTGGGCCGATGGCCCGCAACGTCAACGACCTCGCGCTGCTCCTCTCGGTGATCGCCGGCCCCGACCCGCGCGCACCGCTCGCCCTCGGCGATGCCGGCCCGACCTTTGCCCCGCCCGTCAACGGCACCCTGGGCGGTCTCCGCGTCGCCGTCAGCACCGATCTGGGTGGCGCGTTCGACGTCGACGCCGAGGTAGCCGCCGTCGTCGAGCGGGCCGCGGCACGCATGGCTGCCCACGGCGCGCAGGTCGACGCCGCGCACCCCCAGCTCGCGAGCGCCGACGAGACCTTCCGCACCCTGCGGGCCTGGCACTTCCAGGCCAGGTTCGGTCGCCAGCTCGGCCGCCACCCCGACGCCTTCAAGCCGTCGCTGGCCGACAACATCCGGGCCGGCGAGTCGTTGACCGGGGCCGACGTCGCCCTGGCCTACCGCCGGCGAACGGCTCTCGCCGAGACCATGCGGCGCTTCTTCGAGCAGTACGACGTGCTGGTGCTGCCGGTCTCGCAGGTGCCGCCGTTCCCGGCCGACCAGGAGTTCCCGACCGCGATCAACGGGCGGCCGATGGCGACCTACCTGGACTGGATGCGGTCGGCGTACTTCATCACCGTCACCGGCTGCCCGGCCATCTCGGTGCCCGGCGGGACCACGGCCGACGGGCTGCCCGTCGGCGTCCAGCTCGTCGGCCCGCACGGCGCCGACCGGCGGCTGCTCGAGGTCGCCGCGGCCTTCGAAGGCCTCGGCCGCGGCTAGCCCGGCTGTCCACAGGCGGCAGCCCGATCTGTGGACGGAGGGCCTCGACCTGTGGAGCAACGAGGCAGATGTGTGGAGGACACGCCGAACGTTGTGGACGGACGAGAATTCCCTGAAATACTTGGGGATTCCCTCTTGTGCGCGGTGCCCGCGGCCGCGTAGAACTCTCCTCACGAGCTTCCTTCGGGAAGTTCGGGTCTCTCGAAGGTGAGGGTCCACACACCGGGCTTGCCCGGTGCGGTCCGAGGGTGACATCGGGGCCGGGGCCGGATCTGGAAAGAGGCGATCGTTGGGTCACCACGACGGTCACCGAAGGGCCCTGGCACTCATACTGCCGGGGCCCTTCACTTATTTCCGCACGCTTTTCGACGCGGTCCCGCCTAGCCTGGCGACGTGCCCACCGATCCCCGCGGCCCCGTCGTGACCGCCCTGCGCCGCTATCCCGTCAAGGCGATGGGCGGCGAGAGCCTGGAGCGGGCGACCCTCGACGCGCGCGGCCTGACCGGCGACCGCTGGTACGCCGTCGTCGACGGCGACGGCCGGTTCGCCACTGCGAAGGACAGCCGCCGCTTCCGGCGCCGCGACGAGGTCTTCGCGTACGCCGCCGCGACCGGCGCCGACGGCACCGTCGAGGTGAGCCGGGACGGACGGACCTGGCGGGTCGGCGACGCCGACCTCGACGCCGAGCTCAGCACCAGCTTCGGCGACCCGGTCCGGGTGCTGCCGGAGCAGGGCACGCCCCACTACGACGCGGCCGCCGTCTCCCTGGTCGGCACCGCCACGCTGGCCTGGTGCGCCCGCGAGCTCGGCGTCGACGCCGACCCGCGACGGCTCCGGGTCAACGTGCTGCTGGAGACCGACGAGCCGTTCGTCGAGGAGGGCTGGCAGGGCCGGACCCTGGACCTCGGATCCGCCCGCCTCGTGGTCGACGAACGCATCGAGCGCTGTCGCACGATCGACCTCGCCCAGGACGGCGTGGCCACCACCGAACGCTGGCTGAAGGCCCTGGGCGGCAGCCGCGATCTCTGCGTCGGCATCTACGCGCGGGTCGACCGGCCCGGTGACATCGCGGTCGGCGACGAGGTCCGGCCCACCTGACCGGATCGCCTGTCCACAGCTCACGGCGCTTTCTGTGGAGGAGGGCAGGGGAACTGTGGACGGTGAGCGGCCGGCTGTGGAGAAGTAGGTGAATGTGCAGAATTCCCTTCAATTGTTGGGGATTCCTCTTGCGCGTGACTCCACCGAGGACATAGAACTCTCCTACGCACTTCCTCCGGGAAGAGCGTGATCGGCCGGAAGTGAAGGTTCACACCGCGGGGCAACCTGCGGCGGTAGCAGGGTGACGAAGCTGCCGGAGCCGGATCCAAGGGCGATCGACCGGAAGCGTCACCGGTACCGGTCAACCGAAGGGCCCTCGTGACTCATACTCACGAGGGCCCTTCACTATTTCGACCCAGTGCGCGGACCGGCGCAGGCCTGACCGGAGGGTCGCGCCACAATGGGCCGGTGATCTTCGACGTGCTCCAGCGGGTCGTGCCGCCGCTGGCCAAGGCGGTGTGGCGTCCCACGGTGCTGGGGCTCGAGCACGTCCCCCGCACCGGTGGGGTGCTCCTGGCCAGCAACCACCTGAGCTTCTTCGACAGCGTGGTCATCCCCGTCGTCGCGCCACGCAAGGTCGCGTTCCTCGCCAAGTCCGACTACTTCACCGGGTCCGGCGTCAAGGGCACCCTGCAACGCGCCTGGTTCGAGGGCCTCGGCATGTTGCCGGTCGACCGCGACGACACCGCCGCCGCCATCGAGAGCCTCGAGACCGCGCTGGAGGTGCTCGGACGTGGCGAGGCCTTCGGCATCTATCCCGAGGGCTCCCGCTCGCGCGATGGCCGCCTCTACCGCGGCCGCACGGGCGTCGCCCACCTCGCACTGACCGCCGGCGTGCCTGTCGTACCGGTGGGCCTGCAGGGCACCGAGCAGATCCAGCCGGTCGGGTCGAAGTACCCGAAGCTGGCGAAGGTCACCGTGGCCTTCGGGAGGCCGCTCGACTTCACCGGGCGCGCCGAGGGCGTCCCGCTCGGCCGGGCCCGCCGCGAGGTGACCGACGAGATCATGGCCGCGATCCAGGAGCTCTCGGGCCAGGAGCCCGCCGGCATCTACAACGAGCGTCCCGCCGACGCGTGAGCAGGCGGCCTCGCCGCTGGTGAGACTCGCCAACGTACGCCGTCTGGCTGGGCAGGTTTCGCCGTCGCCGCCCACGCACCCGGACGGTTGACTGGAGGCATGTCCTCCCAGCGGCCCTCGCCCCGCCGGATCCGCATCGGCATCGACACCGGTGGCACGTTCACCGATGTGGTCGCCTTCGACGAGGACACCGGCGAGCTGGTCACCACCAAGACCCCGTCGACGCCCGCCAACCCGGCCGACGGGTTCATGGCCGGCATCGACAAGGTGCTCGGGATGCTCGGGCTGCCCGAGGGTGACGGCGACGCCATCAGCGCGGTCAGCCACGGAACCACGGTGGCGACCAACCAGCTGCTCGAGGGCAAGGTCGACGCGCTGGGCTACATCACCACCGAGGGCTACGAGGCGATGCTCGAGATCGCCCGTCAGTCGGTGCCCGACGGCTACGGCAACTCCTATTTCTGGGTCAAGCCCGAACGCATCGTGCCGCGGCACCTGGTCAAGGGCGTGGGCGGCCGCCTCGACTTCACCGGCGCCGAGGTGCGCCCGTTCGACGAGGCCGGCGCCCGCGAGGTGGCCCGCTGGTTCAGGGGCCGCGGCATCAGCACGCTCGGCGTCTGCTTCCTGCACGCCTACGCCAACCCCGAGCACGAGGAGCGGATGCGGGCGGTGCTCGCCGAGGAGCATCCCGACGCCGTCGTGTCGCTGAGCAGCGAGGTGCTGCGCGAGTACCGCGAGTACGAACGCGCCATGACCACCCTCGTCGACGCGGCCGTCAAGCCGCGCCTGTCGGCGTACGTCACCAACATCAAGGGCCGGCTGGCGGCGTACGCCGGCGACCGCCGCGTGCCGTTCTACGTGATGAAGTCCAACGGCGGCGTGCTCTCGGCCGACGAGGTGGTCCACCAGCCGATCACCACGGTGCTCTCGGGTCCGGCCGCGGGCGCGCTCGGCGCCGCGCTGATCGCACAGGTGGCGGGCTTCGACCGGGTGCTCACCAGCGACGGCGGCGGCACCTCTACCGACGTCAGCGTGGTCATCGACGGCGAGCCGACGCTGACCACCGAGGGCAGCGTCGGTGCCTACCCGTCCAAGATCCCGATGATCGATGTCGTGACCGTCGGGGCCGGCGGCGGCTCGATCGCCTGGCTGTCGCCCGAGGGCACCCTCAAGGTCGGGCCGCAGTCCGCGGGCGCCGACCCCGGCCCGCTCTGCTACGCCAAGGGCGGGGCCGACGTCACCATCACCGACGCCCACGTCGTGCTCGGCCGGATCCCGCCACACCTGCTCGGCGGCGAGATCCCCCTCGACGTCGACGCAGCCCGGACCGGCGTCGAGGCACTGGCCGGCAAGCTCGGCATCGGCGTGGAGGCCTGCGCGACAGGCGTCCTGGAGATCTCGGCCTGGAACCAGGCCAACGCCCTGCGCCAGGTCACGGTCAAGCGCGGGCTCGACGTCCGCGACTTCGCCCTGACGACCTTCGGCGGCTCCGGCTCGCTGCTGCTGTGCCGGCTGATGGACATCCTCGGCATCCCCACCGTGCTGGTGCCGCCCAACCCCGGCAACGTGTCGGCGTTCGGGCTGCTCACCGTCGACGTCAAGAACGACTACGTGCAGACCCACGTGACGCTCGCCGACAGCATCGACGCGGCGACCGTGACGGCGGCGTACGACGCCCTCAGCCGCCAGGCGGCCGAGGCGCTGACCAAGGAGGGTTTCGCGCCCGAGCAGCACGTCTTCGCCAGGACGGCTGATGTGCGCTACTTCGGGCAAGCCTTCGAGGTCCGGGTGCCGGTGCCCGAGGGCGACCTCGACGACGCCGCGCTGGCTGGAGTCGCCCACGCCTTCCATGCCGAGCACCGGATCCTCTATGGCTACGACTTCGCCACCGACGCCAGCCAGCAGGTCGAATGGGTCAACCTGCGCGTCTCCGGCATCGGCCCGATCAAGCGGCCGGAGATCCTGCGCGCCGGAGGTTTCGAGACGGGCGCTAGCGCGCCCTCCTCAACCACCGGAGCGCCCCGACCCGTCTGCTTCGAGGCGGTCGACGGCTACGTCGACACGCCTGTCTACTGGCGGCTCGACCTGGCCCCCGGCACCACGGTCGAGGGCCCGGCGATCATCGAGGAGTTCGGCTCGACGGTGCCGTTGCACCCGGGCTTCACGGCGCGCGTGGACGACTACCTCAACATCATCGTGACGAGGAGCGAGGCATGAGCGAGAGTCGCCGCGCTCCGACGCAGTTCCCGTTCGGAATGCTCACCGACGATGCGGGCGCGAGCGCCGACCCGGTGCTGGTCGAGATCGTGCAGGGATCGCTGGCCAGCGTGGAGATGGAGGTGGAGACCGCCATCGGCCGCACCAGCCGCAGCCCGATGATCCGCGACGCCCACGACTTCCGCGCCGGCATCCACGACCGGTTGCTGCGCAAGCTCACCGGCCGCTCCTACTCGGCGCTGGTGCACCCGGTGGCCCGTGACTTCCCGATCGACGAGATGGCCGAGGGCGACGTCTTCTTCCACAACGACGTCTACCGCTCCGAGGGCGGCATCGGGCACCTGCCCGACCTGTGCGTGACGGTTCCGGTCTTCGCGGGCCCCGAGGGCGGCAGGCGGGTCGTCGCGTTCGTGCAGGCCTTCGGCCACCACGACGACATCGGCGGCGCGGTCCCTGGGTCGATGCCCTCCCACGCCACCAGCGTCTTCGAGGAGGGGCTGATGGTCCCGCCGATCCGGCTGTGGGACGCAGGGGTCCCCAACAAGGCGGCGCTGTCGATCATGACTCGCAACTCGAGGATGCCCGAGAGCCTGGCCGCCGACCTCGACGCGGAGTGCTCGGCCTGCCTGATGGGCGCCCGCCGGCTAGGGGAGCTGTTCGACCGCTATGGCATCGAGACTGTGGAGTCGTGCTTCGACGCGATCATCGACCGCACCACGACGACCTACCGGCGCGAGATCCTCGGCCAGATCCCGGTCGGCACCTGGGTGTGGGAGGACTACGCCGAGCACGACGGTGTCGACGAGCCGATGCTGCACACCCAGCGAATCACGCTGACCCGGACGCCCGCGGACGATCCGGACGGCGAGCGGCTGATCCTCGACTTCGGCGGCACCAGCCCGCAGGCCAAGGGCCCGATCAACCACTGCGGCGACTACAGCGACGGCGTGTTCCTCAAGAAGTGGCTGGCGCCGATCCTGCGCAACTTGGCCGAGAGCCCGGAGCGAATGGCCGAGCTCGACGTCAACGAGGGCATCGTGCCGCTCATCGAGATGCGTTTCCCGCCGCCCGGCACGCTGCTGACCCCGATCTTCCCGGCCCCGACCAACGCCCGCACGTTCGTGATCCTGCGGCTGCTCGGAGTGCTGTCCGGCGTGGTGGCCAAGGCCGTCGACGGCAGGATGCCCGCCGACCAGGAGACCATCCGCTACACCGGCGTCTACGGCGACGACCTCGAGGGCCGGCCCTACCTGATGCGCGAGGTGCTCGGGGGCGGATCCGGCGGCCGCTACTACGCCGACGGCGAGGACACCATCCACGTCGTGCCGGACTCGCGGAACCTGCCGACCGAGTTCACGGAGGCGCGCTTCCCGTTCCGGGTCGAGTCGCTCTCGCTGGCCGTCGACTCCGGCGGCGCCGGGCAGTTCCGCGGCGGGCTGGGCTACGAGAAGCAGATCCGGATGCTCAAGGACGGCCACTTCATGTCCATCGCCGACCGGTCGATCCTGGCCTGTTGGGGCGTCCGCGGCGGCCTGGCCGGGCAGCCGTTCCAGGTCACCATCGACCCCGGCGGTCCGGGCGAGCGCGAGGTCGACGCCCTGGCCGACGCCGAGCCCGTCGCGGCCGGCGAGCTGATCCGCATCCGCACGACCGGCGGCGGCGGTTGGGGCAACCCGCTGGAGCGCGACCCCGAGCTCGTGGTCCGCGACGTGGTGTGGCGCAAGGTTTCGGCCGAGGCGGCGCTGGCCGACTACGGCGTGGTGCTGACCGGTTCGCTCGACGACGACTCGCTGGCCCACGACGCGGACGCCACGGCGACCGAGCGCGCCGGCCGGCCTCCTGCGTCCGAGGCGTTCTTCGACCGCGGCCCGGGCTACGCGCGGCTCGCCGGCGGGGCGACGTACGCCGACGTGGACCTGATGGCGTGAGCGCCGAGGTGGCGCTCCGTGCGGCCGCGGAGTCCGACAGCGAGGCGGTCGCCGTGCTCTGGCACGCCGGCTGGCGCGACGGCCACCTGGGCCACGTGCCCGAGGCCCTGCTCGCGCACCGCGACGAGGAATCGTTCCGCGAGCGGGTGCCGTCGCGGCTGCCGCACACCACGGTGGCCGAGGTCGACGGCCGCGTGGTCGGCTTCGTGACCGTGCTGGGCGACGAGCTCGAGCAGGTCTACGTCGCCGCCGACGCGCGCGGGACCGGCGTGGCCGGCCGGCTGATGGAGCACGGCGAGCACATCGTGTCCGCCGAGCATGACGTCGCCTGGCTCGCGGTCGCGTCCGGCAACGCCCGGGCGCGGCGCTTCTACGAGCGCAGCGGTTGGCACGACACCGGCGAGATCGACTACGAGGCGGAGACCGCCGACGGCGCGTTCGTGGTGCCCTGCCGGCGCTACGAGAAGGCAGTGCGATCCTGACCCAGTCGGTGGTTACTCGGGCTCATTGCCGCTGTCGTCGCCCAGGCGGTACGGCTCGGCCACGCCGCTGTACATCAGGTGCGCCACCAGCCCCTGGGCCGCGTGCTTGAGGTTGTGGCAGTGGTCCATCCAGATGCCGGGGTTGTCAGCCACGAAGGCGATCTCCATCGTCTGGTCGTCGTCGACGTCCAGTGAGTCGACCCACCACGGGCTGCCGGTCGCGGGCTCGCCGTCGCGGGAGAGCACCACCGCGTGGTGGCCGTGCAGGTGCATCGGATGCACCTCGCCGCTGTGGTTCTCGATCTCGAAGACCACGATGTCGCCCTCGTCGACGAGATACATCGGCACGTCCGGCCACAGGTGCCCGTTGATCGACCACCAGAACCCCGGCCTGCCGTCGATGAAGCCAGGCCGGCGCCCGATGGAGTAGCGGAAGGTGCGGACGGCGTCGGCGGGGTCGAACGGCAGCGCCGCCGGGGCGCCGTACGACAGCATGTCGAGGGCCTCATGGGGCTGCGGCTGCTCGCCATGGTCGTCGCCGAGAACCAGCGCGGTCGACCCGATCTGCACGCGGGCGGGGGCCGTGACCTCGAGGTCGTACCGCCCGCCGGCCGGCACCGACACCCGCTTCCCCGACACCTCCGTCGGGCCATTGACGTCGCGACCGTCGACGGCAAGGACCCGGTACGCCGCCGAGCTCCACACCTGGACGGCGCCGTTGTCGGTGTTGACGACCCGGACCCGGGCCACCTGCCCGGGCGAGGCGTCGTAGGTGTCCACGTCCTCCTCGCCGTTGAGGGTGCGAGTTCCCGAATAGGTGTGGGTCACGGCCAGCACGTCGAACCTGTCGTCGGCCTCTTTCGGGCGGACGACCAGTGGGCCGTAGAGGCCGCGCAGCACCTGGGTGTGGGAGACCTGGTGGGAGTGGTACCAGTAGGTGCCGGGGTCGTCGACGACGAACCGGTAGACGTAGTCCTCACCCGCGCCGATGGCGTCCTGGGTGACGCCGGCGACGCCGTCCTCGGCGTTCGGGACGTCGACACCGTGCCAGTGCACGCTGATGCCATCCTCGACGTTCTCGTTGTGCACGCGCACCTCGAGCAGGTCGCCCTCGGTGGCCTCGATGACCGGGCCCGGCGTCTGACCGTTGAAGGCGTAGCCGTCGATCTCGCGGCCGGACGTCAGCGTGACCCGGCCCTGCTCGGCGGTCAGCTCGACGACGACGTCAGCCGGCCGGTCGGTGTCCTCCACGAGGTCGGCGACGCTGACCATGCCAGGCATGCCGGCCATGTCGTGGCCGTCCATCGACATGGACACGGGGCCGCCGCCCGCGTCGACGTACCCCATGTCCATGATCGAGTAGGACCCGGGCATCCGGCTGTCCTGCCAGAGGTACAGCAGCGGCAGCACGACGACGAGCGTCGCCGCGACCGCGATGAGCTGCCCGCGTCGGGCCTTCGTCACGCAGTGACGGAGGCCGGCGACTCGGCCTCGACAGACTTGGCCGCCCGCGCGGCCATCCCGGCAGCGGCCAGCAGGGCGAAGGCGTTCAGGCCGTGCAGCATGCCGACGTAGGCCGACTCATGGCCGAAGATGCCCAGGAACACCTGCAGCACGATCGCTCCGAGCACGATCGCCGCCCACTTGACTCCTCCCGGGACCTTCGCGAAGAAGGACACGATCAGGAGCAGCAGACCCAGCAGCGGGATCAGGATCATCCCGTTGATGCCGTGGACGATGAAGCCTCCGAGGCCGGTGAACGTGACGCTGTCGTCCTCCATCGCGGCCTTGTCGAAGGTGCCCCCCTCGTCGACCCAGATCCCCAGACCTGCGACGGCGAAAACCATGGCCATCGCCTGGATGACCACCTCGACGGCGATGATGATGGCGAGAATCCGATACGCATTCCTCATGTTGACCCCCATGTCGGTCGGATGTGCCGACCAGAATGCCCGCTCGACGCCCGGGTTGTCCTTTGCTTTAGGTGTCGGGTGTGTCGCGCTCACCAGGACTGCTGGCCGACCACCTCGAGCAGCACGGGCTCGTCGTGATCGACCAGCTGCTCTGCCGATTGCGGGGTGCGCCAGATCTGCTCGAGGTGGCCGCGGAACTCCGCCGCCGCCTCCTCGGTGTCGAAGTCGAGGACGACCTGGACGTCGTGCTCGTCGTCGGCGCGGCGCAGCACCCGGTAGGAGCGCACCCCGTGCTCCTCACGGAAGCGTTCGAACTTGTCGAAGACCGACTTCCACGTCTCGAAGTCGCGAACGGTGTTGCGGATCTGCAGGGTGTTCATGGTTCCTCCTAGTCGTCGACATGGCCTCATGGCGCTTGTCGTGCGAGGAGTCTGCGCCGCCGGATGATGAGGAACCATCCCCCGCTCTGGGGATCCTCAGCGCCCGGGGCGAGCCCTACGCTCGGCCTTGTGGGCACCCGGACGGCGGTGCTCGACCGGGTCGACCGGCTGGGCGCCGAGGAGCTGACGGCCAAGCGGCTGCGCGAGCGCGTGCTGTCTGCGCTCCACGAGGTGTTGGCGTACGACGCCCACGTCTGGTTGCTGACCGACCCCGTCACCCGCGTAGGGACGTCGCCGCTGGCCGACGTGCCGGGACTGCCCTGGTCACGGCTTCCGGAGCTCGGCCGGCTGCGCTACCTGACCCGCGTCAACCGCTGGACCGACCTGATGGATGCCCGTCGCCGCTCTGCGTTGCTGCTCGAGGCCACCCACGGCCGACCCGAGCTCTCGGCGCTGTGGCGCGACTGCCTGTGCAGCCTCGGCGTCGTCGATGTCGCCGCGATGGTCTGCTACGACCGGTTCGGCTGCTGGGCCTGGCTCGACCTGTGGCGCCGTGCGCCGGCGGCGCCGTACACGTCGGTGGACGCCGCGTTCCTCGCCGACCTCTCCGAGGTGGTCACGCCCTTGTTGCGGGCGGCCCAGGCTCGGACGTTCGTCGATGACGCCGCGGGGCTCGACCTGTCCGGGCCGGCCGTCGTCGTGCTCCGCCCCGACTTGCAGGTGCGCGCGCAGACCGCGTGGGCGGCCGAGGCGCTCGACCGGCTGAACCCGCCCGATGAGCCGATCCCGACGATCCCGGCGGCGGCCTACAACGTCGGCGCTGCTCTGGTCGCCCGGGAGCAGGACGTGCCGGTCGGGCCACCATGGTCCCGACTGCACCTGGGTGCCGGTCGGTGGCTGACTCTGCGCGCGGACCGGATGACGCCCAGTGCCGGCAGCGAGGAGGGCGACGTCGTGGTCACCCTGGAGGCGAGCACGCCCGGGGAGCGACGCGAGGTGTTCGCGCTCGCGTCGGGACTCAGCCCTCGCGAACGCGAGGTGCTTGCCGAGCTGGCCCGCGGCCTGGACTCCCGTGCCATCGCCGAGTCGTTGGTCGTCTCCGAGCACACCGTCCACGACCACGTGAAGGCCGTCCTGGCCAAGACCGGTACGGCGTCTCGCCAGGCGCTGCTCTCCCGCATCGCGGGGTCCGCCTGACTCGATGCGCGCCGGTGTCAGACTGGCGCCGTGGACGATCGAGACCGCGACCTCCAGTTCCTGCGTCGGTGCGTCGAGCTGGCCCGCGAGGCGCTCGACGACGGAGACGAGCCGTTCGGCTCGCTGCTCGTCGACGCCGAGGGCAAGATCCGCTTCGAGGACCGCAACCGGGTCAAGGACGGTGACGAGACCCGGCACCCGGAGTTCGAGGCCGCCCGCTGGTCGGCCACCAATCTGACTGCAGCCGAGCGCGCAGGCGCGACCGTCTACACCTCGGGCGAGCACTGCCCGATGTGCTCGGCGGCGCACGGCTGGATGGGCCTGGGCCCCGTCGTGTACGCCGTCTCCTCGGCGCAGCTGGGCGAGTGGCGGGCGGGCTGGGGTCTGCCGCCCGGACCGGTGGCCGCGCTGCCGATCGGTGCCGTCGCGCCGGGCGTCGCGACGCGCGGGCCGTTCGAGGAGCTGGCCGACGAGCTCCGTGACCTGCACCGGCGCAAGGCCGACAGGTGACCCGACCGCTCACCCTTGTCACCGGAGGGACTCGCGGCATCGGAGCTGCCACGGCCCTGCGGCTGGCCACGGCCGGTCACGATCTGGTGCTCGGCTACGCCCGCGACGCAGCGGCGGCCGAGGCGACGGCTGCCGCCGTGCGAGAGGCCGGCGCGGCCTGCACGACCGTCGCCGCCGATGTGACCACCGATGCCGGCGTCGAGGCGCTCTTCGCCGGCGCCGCGGAGGTGGGGACGATCACCGGACTCGTCAACAACGCGGGCGCCACCTTGCACATCGGCCCGCTTGCTGAGACCCCGGTCGATGTCGTGCGCCGCACCATCGAGCTCAACCTGACGTCCGCGATCCTGTGTGCCCGGGCGGCCGTGCGAGTGATGAGCCGGGCTCGTGGCGGGTTGGGCGGCGTGGTCGTCAACGTGTCCTCGGGCGCGGCCACCCTCGGCGCACCGGGGGAGTACGTCCACTACGCCGCCGCGAAGGCCGGCATCGACGCGCTCACCATCGGGCTCGCGAGCGAGGTCGCGGGCCAAGGCATCCGCGTGGTCGGCGTGGCCCCCGGGATCATCGCCACGACCATCCACGCAGACGCCGGCGAGCCCGGTCGGATCGACCGGGTAGGCCCGCTGGTACCGCTGGGCCGGGCCGGTCAGCCGACCGAGGTGGCGGAGGCCGTCGCCTGGCTGATGAGCGACGCGGCGTCGTACGTCACAGGCACCACGCTGCGGGTCGCCGGCGGCCGCTGACACACCGAATCGGTGTGGAGCTTTCGGCTTCGGTTGGGGATCGCCTCGGGGACTCATTCGCGCGACGATGGAACCCTCGGGACACCTCATGTGTCGTCTGGTGAACAGGCGGCTGGAGGAGGAACCGATGGCGGAGTGGGAGACGCTGGCCGTGGGCCAGGACCGATCCGTGGCCCGCGTCGACGTGGCGCAGGTCTTCGCGGCGTCGTACCGCAAGCTCGTCGTCCAGCTCTACGGGATCGTCGGCAACGCCGGCGAGGCCGAGGACCTCGTGCAGGAGGCGTTCGTCCGCGCATACGCCGCCGGGTCGAGGTTCACGCGCGTGGACAACCCTGAGGCCTGGCTGCGCACGACGGCCGTCAACCTGCATCGCAACCGGTGGCGCAAGATGCGCAACTTCGGGCGCATCAAGCACCGCATCACCGCCCCACCCGACCTGCCGGGGCTCGAGGAGCATCTCGAGGTGGTCGACGCGCTGCGCCAGCTACCGGAAAACCTCAGGGTCGTGCTGGTGCTGCACTACCTGGCCGACCGTCAGGTGGCCCAGATTGCCGACGAGCTGCGGATCGCCGAAGGCACGGTCAAGTCCCGCCTTTCTCGCGGCCGGGACGCCATGGCCGCGCTGCTCGCGGAGGAGGAAGCACATGAGTGAGCTGAGGCTGCGCGAGCTCGGTCGCCGGGCCGAGGAGGCCGTGATCCTGCCGGATCTGGGCGCCCTGGAGAGCCGTGGCCGCGCCCTGCGCTTGCGTCGGCAGGCGGGTGTGGTCGCGGCCGCGACCGTCCTGGCCGTGACGGGCGCCTGGCTGGTGCGGGACCAGACCCCGCAGTCGGTCGAGCCGGCCCCACCGATCGATCCGGGACCTGGGGCCGCGCCGTACCCGGGTACCGAGATGGAGGATCTCGAGCCGGGCACCTACGAGCTGTTCCCGTCGAGTGTGCGGACCGAGCCGACGGCCCTGGTCACCGTGCCCTCGGGCTGGAACTCGTGGAAGGGCCCGAACCAGTTCGGTCCACACAGCCCGGGTGACACGAACGAAGAGGCCCTGCTTACGGCTACCTGGTACGCCGACCTGCTGGTCGTGAAGGTCACCGCCGTCGCTGACACGTGCGGGGACCCACACTCGCCCGACCAGTCCGTCGAGACGTCCCGGCAGACGGTCGACGCCATCAAGCGGATCCCGGGCTACCGGCTGGTGGGCGAACCGGTGGCGGACGACAGGTTCGGCTACCCGGCGACCCACTTCGTGCTGCGCAGGATGCCGGAGACCCAGGACTGCCCCGACTACAACGCCTTCGGCACGTCGGCGCACGACACGGTCGGAGTGGGGGAACGCGCCGACCTCTGGGTCGTGGACGTGGACGGGACCCCGTTGATGGTCAACACCGGCACCAATGGCGAGGTGCCCTCGCGCATCCGGGCCGAGCTGGGCGCCATGGTCGACTCGATCGAGTTCGTCCTCCACGAATGATCAAGCGCGGCGGACCGAGCGGAGCACGCCGATCTTCTCGATGCGGTGCTCGGGGTTGTGGAACTCGTCGGACCAGAAGTTGCCGGCCGCGTGGTCCTCGAGCGTCGCGCAGGTCGACAACGTCATCATCGCGCGGGTCGGTTGCTGGCCGGGGTGGCCCGGGACGGCCGCCGACTGCTCCCGCAACGACCGCTCCGAGCGGAACGACGTACGGCGGGTGCCGACGATCTCGTAGACGAGCCGGTGGGAACCGGTGACGACGACGACGCGGGCGCCCACCGGCAGCGAAGGCAGGTAGCGGAACGGCGCGTTCGACGACGTCCGGTGCCCAGTGATCAGGTAGTTGCCGATCCCGCCGGGCCCGACCAGCCCGCCGCTCCCGTGCGGGCTGGCGGCGAACCCCCGGTCCTGGATTGCGGTGCCCGGGCCGTCGTCCGGCGTGCCGACGTAGGGAACAACGCGGACGCCGGCGACCCCGAGCGCGGGGATCGACAGTCGGGCCTCACGGGGCCGGCCGCTCGTCGAGGTCAGCACCGGCTCGGCGGGTTGGCTCTCCTCGGTCGGGGACGGCGTGAGAGGTGTGCTCGAAGCAGAGATGCTCGGTGTCGCGCTCGTGGGCGTCGTGGTCGTTGCGACGGATCGTTGCGGTGCGGGCCGGTCGGCCGCGCAGGCGGTGAGCAGCAGCGCGATGGCGAGGGTGCTCGCCGCCGCAGCTCTCATGCCGTTCGACGGTAGCCCCGGGGCGGTTGCAACGCGGTGTTCGTCGTACCTCCCCAGCGTTTGGACGCGGGGGAAGTCGCACGGACACCGCGTTACATGGCCCCCTGCCCCCGGTGTCGGTGGCACACGACAGGATCCGTCCGTGGACAGCGGGCGGGATCTTGGCACCTTGCCCGACCAAGCGCCCGGCCGGGCCGGTGGCATCGGCGCGCTGCAAGGCACCGCGCTGACCCTCGGCGCCCTGCTCGGCACCGGCGTGATCTCCCTGCCGGCGCTCGCGGCCGAGGCGGCTGGCCCGGCCAGCCTGCTGGCCTGGGGAGCCCTCATCTTGGTGTCGGTCGCCTTCGCGGCGACGTTCGCGGCCCTCGGCTCGCGGTTCCCCGACGGCGGGGGCGTCACGACCTACGTACGCCGTGCGTTCGGCGACCGCGCCTCGACCGCGGTGGGCTGGGCGTTCTTCTTCACGATCCCCATCGGCGCGCCGACGGCGGCGGGGTTCGCGGCCCACTATGTCGCCGACGCGCTGGGTCGGGGGCGGGGCACCGCACTGCTGGTCACCGCGCTGATCCTGGTGACGGTGACGGCGGTGAACTGGTTCGGCATCGAGGCGTCGGCTCGCACCCAGCTCGTGATCGCCGCCGTGCTCGCCACCCTGCTCGTGGTGGTGATCGTGCTCGCCCTGCCACACGCGCGGACCGCCAACCTCACGCCGTTCGCCCCGCACGGCGTGGGCGGGGTGGCCGAGGCCGCGGGGATCTTGCTGTGGGCGTTCGTGGGCTGGGAGATCATGGCGTCGCTCTCGGGCCGCTACCACTCGCCGCGGCCTGACATCGCGCGCGCGGCGCTCGCCTCCCTGATCGTGGTGTCGGTCCTCTATGTCGGGGTCGCGTACTGCACCGTCGCCGTGCTCGGGCCCGAGCCAGGCACGGCGCCGCTCTCCGACCTGCTGGTGACCGCACTGGGCGAACCCGCCCGGCCGGCGATGAGCGTGGTCGCCGTGCTGCTGACCGTGGCGACCATCAACACCTACTTCGCGGGCGCCGCCGAGCTCGGTGCCTCACTCGCCCGCGACGGGTCCCTGCCCGGCTGGCTGGCTCAACGCGTCGGCGCGACGGGCGTCCCGAGGCGGGCGCTGGGCCTGGTGGCCGGGCTGGCGCTGGCCACCACGGCGGGGATGGCCGTGTTGGGGCTCGACACCAACAGCGCGTTGTTGCTGACCACGGCGACCTTCGCGCTGGTCTACCTGGCCGCGACCGCGGCGGCTGTGGTGCTGCTCGACGGCTGGGGCCGCTTCGCCGCCCTCTGCTCGGTCGTCGCCTCGGCCGGTCTGGTCGCCGTCACCGGGTGGCGGGTGCTGCTGCCGGTCGTCGTCGGCGGGCTGGGCGTGCTCTGGGCCGGCACCCGGCGTACGCACCGGATCAGGGGACGCTGACCTCTGGTCCAGCCAGCGGCTGGCAACGATTGCCAGGGACGTGCGTGGAAGTTGGCTGGGAGTGCCATGGGGAGAACCGCGGGGCGGCACTAGGTTCAACGACATGAAGGTCCTGCTGGCACTGGGTGGCAACGCCATGACCAATGCCGAGGGTCGGGCCAGGCCCGAGGACCAGATCGCGGCCGCCGAGGTCGCGATGGCTGCGGTGGGTGCTCTGCTCGTGACGGGTGCCGACGTGGTCGTCACCCACGGCAACGGACCACAGGTGGGCAACCTGCTGGTGAAGAACGAGGTGGCCGCTGCCGTCGTACCTCCCGTCCCCTTGGATTGGTGCGGCGCGCAGACGCAGGCGACCCTCGGCTTCGTGCTGATGGACGCACTCGACGCCGAGGTCGCCCGCCGCGGGATCGAGCGTCTGTCGGCGGCGCTGGTGACCCGGGCGCTCGTCGACCTCGACGACCCGGGGTTCACCAAGCCCACCAAGCCGATCGGCCGCTTCCTGCCGGCTGACGAGGCCGCCCTGTTGGTCGAGCACGGTGAGACGTGGGAGGACCGCGGCGAGAAGGGCTGGCGCCGGGTCGTCGCCTCGCCCGAGCCGCTGGAGATCCTCGACGCGCCGGCCGTGCAGGCGCTGATGGACGCCGGCTTCGTGGTGATCGCCAACGGCGGCGGCGGCATCCCCGTCGTCCGCGAGGCCGACGGCAGCCTGCGCGGCGTGGAGGCCGTCATCGACAAGGACCTCGGCGCCGCGCTGCTCGGCAAGATGGTCGGCGCCGACGTGCTCGTCATCGCCACGGATGTGGCGCACGCAGTGCTCCGCTACGGCACGCCCGAGGCCGAGGACATCGGCCGCGTGGAGGTCTCGCAGATGGAGACGTACGCCGCCGAGGGGCACTTCGCGAGCGGCTCCATGGGCCCCAAGGTGATGGCCGCCTGCCGCTTCGTGCGGGCCACGGGCCGGCCCGCCGCCATCACCGACCTGGACAGCATCGTCGACGCGGTCGAGGGCCGCACCGGCACCGTCGTACTGCCCGACCTCACCTCCACCGAAAGGAACGCTCATGCCTGACGCCATCGAGGTGCGCAAGGTCCCGATCCACTCGGTCGCCGACGCCTCCGAGCTGACCAAGCTCATCGACGACGGCGTGATGGACGCGAGCCGCGTCGTCGCCATCATCGGCAAGACCGAGGGCAACGGCGGGGTCAACGACTACACGCGGATCATCGCCGACCGGGCGTTCCGTGAGGCGCTCGTCGCGGGCGGAGCGCCGGCCGAGCAGGTCAAGGAAGTGCCGATCGTCTGGTCGGGCGGCACCGACGGCGTGATCAGCCCGCACGCCACGATCTTCGCCACCACCGACGCCGAACCCAGCGACGAGCCGCGGCTGACCGTGGGTTTCGCGATGAGCGAGCAGCTGCTGCCCGAGGACATCGGCCGGACGCCGATGATCGAGAAGGTGGCAGACGCCGTGAAGGTCGCGATGGAGCGCGCCGGCATCACCGACCCCGCCGAGGTCCACTACGTGCAGACCAAGACGCCGCTGCTGACCATCCACACCATCCGCGATGCCAAGTCGCGCGGCAAGACGGTGTGGACCGAGGAGACCCACCAGTCGATGGACCTGTCCAACGGCTGCACGGCGCTCGGCATCGCCGTCGCGCTCGGTGAGATCGAGATGCCAACCGACGGCGACGTGATGCACAACCGCTCGCTCTTCTCGTCGGTCGCGTCGTGCTCTTCCGGTGTCGAGCTCGACCAGGCCCAGGTGGTCGTGGTCGGCAACGCGCCCGGCGTGGGCGGCCGCTACCGGATCGGGCACTCGGTGATGAAGGACGCCCTCGACCAGGACGGCATCTGGGACGCCATCCGCTCGGCCGGCCTCGAGCTCCCCGACCGCCCGCGCACCGCCGACCTCGACGGCAAGCTGGTCAACGTCTTCCTCAAGTGTGAGGCGTCGCAGGACGGCGAGGTGCGCGGGCGTCGCAACGCCATGCTCGACGACTCCGACGTGCACTGGCACCGCCAGATCAAGGCCTGCGTCGGCGGCGTCACCGCCGCCGTCACCGGCGACCCGGCCGTCTTCGTGTCTGTGTCGGCGGCTCACCAGGGCCCCGACGGCGGCGGCCCGGTCGCCGCGATCGTCGACCTGGGCTGAGCTTCGGGGTCGTTCCTGACCCTTTGTGACGGTTGCAACGCCCCCGAACGTCCGCGATACCCGGTCGACCGGGTATCGCGCCCGCCGCCTCAGAGGTCGAACAGGAGCAGGGTGCTCGAGGCGGTGGCGACGAGGGCGCCGGAGGCGTCGGTCACCTCGCCCTCGGTGAAGCCGACGCGGGAGCCGACCCGGACGACGCGGCCGGTCGCGGTCAGGAGCCCGCTCGAGGGACGCACCGCCTTGAGGAAGCTCACCTTGATCTCGACCGACGTGTAGCCCTTCCCAGCCGGCAGCGTCGTGTGCAGTGCGCAGCCGAGAGCCGAGTCGAGCAGGGTGCAGACGACGCCACCGTGCACGGCGCCGATCGGGTTGAACATCGACTCGTCCGGGGTCAGCGTGAAGACGGCCCGGCCGTGCTCGACCTCGACGAGCCCCATGCCGACCAGGTTCGCGATCGGCGGAGCCGGCAGGTCGCCGGCGATCATCGAGCGGAGGAAGTCCAGGCCAGCTTGCCCGCGGCCGGCGAGGGCGATCTCCATCGGGTCGTCCCAGGAGACTGTCTTCTCACGCAGCGTCGTCTCGGTCATCGGCTCTCCCCGGTGGTCAGATCGGCGAACCTGCGGTACCTGGGCAGGTCAGGGTCGGTGGGCGCCACGGCGTACGTGCGTCCCCACGCGAGCAGCGACTCGAGCACGGGGAGCAGCGCGAGCCCGGACTCCGTGAGGTGGTACTCGAACCGGGGCGGCCCGCCCTGGTACTGCCGCCTGTCGAGCACTCCGGCCTCGACGAGCGTGGCGAGACGAGAGGCGATCCGGTCGCGCGGAGCACCCGTGCCGGCCACGATCTCGTTGAAGCGCCGGGCGCCCATCGCCACCTCGCGCACCACCAGCAGTGCCCAACGCTCGCCGACGACCTCGAGGGACGCCGCGATCGGGCACGGCCTGCCGGGCAGGTCGCGCAACACGACTGGTGCGGACTGGCTCATGCGGCTATCGTGCATCGAGTGAGTTCGAAAGTCAAACTTAGTGCCGACGCAGACGTCGCCCGCCCTGACCGTGGCCGCGCTGGCCCTGGTCGCGCTGGGCACCGGGCTCGTCCTGGTCACCTACGTCACGCCGATGGCGACCGTCGCCGACACCCTCGCCGACCTGCACGGCGGCGGCGGCGCCCGCGCCTGGGTGATGAGCTCGATGAGCATCGGGCTCGCCGCCACCCTGCTCGCGACCGGAGCCGTCGGCGACCTCGTCGGCCGTCGCCGCACCCTCGTCGGCGGCCTGGTCGTCCTCGGACTCGGCGCCGTCGGGTGTGTCGTCGCCGACGGCACGGCGCTCTTCGTGGCCGCGCGGATCCTCCAGGGCGTCGGCGGCGCGGCCGTGCTCGCCTGTGGGCTGGCCGTGCTCGCGGCCGCCACGACCCCCGGACACGAGCGGGCCCGGGCCAGCGCCGCTTGGGGCGCCAGCCTCGGCGTGGGCATCTCGGCCGGCGTCGTGCTGGCCGGACTGTTCGGCAGCGAGCACTGGCGGGCGTCGTACGTCGTCACGGCGGTGCTCGCGCTCGTCCTTGCGCCCGCAAGCCACTACGGCCTGCGTGAGTCCGCGGCGGTGACCCCGCGGCGGGTCGACGTCCCCGGTGTGGCGCTGCTGTCGCTCGGTCTGGCGGCGCTGGTCGCGGCCGTCACCGAGGCACGCACCGGCGTGACGCCCCTGATGGTGGGGCTGACCACGGCGACCGTCGCCCTCGCGCTCGGCTTCGTGCTCGTCCAGCGGCGGGTCGCCGAACCTCTCGTCGAGCCCGCCCTCCTGAGGTCGCCCGCCTTCCTGGTCGCCACCATCGGCTCCGCGGTTGTCGGCCTCGGCATCATCGCGATGGCGTCGAACGCCGCCGGGCTGCTGCAGGAGGGGCTCGGCGCCAGTCTCGGCCAGGCCACGTTGCCGTTGCTCGTCTGGTCGGTGGCCGGCGTGGTCACGTCGCTCGTCGTGCGCCGGGTGCACCTCGCCGCGTCCGGAGCTACGGTGATCGCGGTGTCGCTGGCCGTCGTCGGCGTTGGCGAGCTGCTCGCCCTCGGTGTCACCGCGGACTCCTCACCGTGGCGGTTGGCACCGGCCTTCCTGGTCACCGGCCTCGCCACCGGCGTGCTCAACGCCGTGCTCGGCCGCGAGTCGGTCGCGAGCGTGCCGCCTGACCGCGCCGCCATGGGCAGCGGCGCGAACAACACCGCGCGCTACCTCGGCGCGGCCTGCGGGATCACCCTGTTCTCCGTCCTGATGACGCACTCCGGCGACGATCTGCCGTCGGGCTGGAACGTCGCCACGGCGGTTGCCGCCGCTCTGACGCTCGCCGGCGCGGCGGTCACCTGGCGGATCAGCCGGCGCGCCTAGCCCCCGGCTGGTGCGGGCGCGTTCGTGCAGCGCGGCCAGGCGCTCACGCCTCGGTGGCGAGAGGCGGCGCGGCGGGGTCCACCAGCACGAGCTGCTCGACCCGGTCGGTGAGGACCGCGCTGGCCTGTGCGGAGAGCCCGGTGTCGGTGATCAGCACGTGCGCCTCCGACAGACCCGCCATGGAGCTCAGCCCGACGACTCCCCATTTCGACGAGTCGGTCAGCACGACAAGGCGACGCCCGCTTCGGATCATTGCCCGGTTGGTCTCGGCTTCGAGCAGGTTCGGCGTGCTGAAGCCCGCACGCTCCTCCATGCCATGGACCCCCAGGAAGACCGCGTCCACGTGCAGAGAGCTCAGCGCGGTGATGGCGACGGGACCGACAAGCGCATCCGAGGGGGTGCGGAGGCCGCCGGTGACGAGGACTGACATCGACTCCCGTCCGGACCGGTGCAGCAGGTCCGCGACCCAGACCGAGTTGGTGACCACAGTGAGGTCCGGGATGTCCACCAGATGACGCGCGAAAGCGTGGGTCGTCGTGCCGGCCGAGACGGCGATCGCCGAACCGGGCCGCACGAGCGAAGCCGCTTCTACGGCGATCGCTTCCTTCTCCAGCAGTCGGCGTGCCGAGTTGGCTTCGAACCCGGGCTCGGCCGTCGAGGGTTCGGCCACGGCCATCGCGCCGCCGTGCACCTTCTCGAGCATGCCCTGTCGATGCAGCGTCTGCAGGTCACGCCGGACGGTCATGTCCGACACACCCAGCCGCGCCACGAGGTCGGAGACCCTGACCGTGCCGTCGCGTCCGAGCTCGGCGAGGATGAGTGACCGACGCTGTGCGGCGAGCATCACTCCTCCCTCACGACGGCGACGCCGCCGGCTCCCAGGCGAAGCTGGCCTTCCGTCCGCTGAGAAGTCACAAGGTCGAGTCCGGCCACCGGAACCACGATCGGCTCATCGCCATGGTTGACCAGGAAGACCCAGGAGCGGCCATCCGCGGCCCGGCGACGGGTGGCCTCCACGCCGGCCGTCGGTGGGACGACGGGCGCCACCTTCGCTTCGGCGAGCAGCCGGCCGACCAGAGCGTCGACCCCTTCCTGGCGCAACCGCGTCGCGAGATACCAGGCCGTGCCCTGTCCGTGCGCGTGACGAGTAATGGCGGGGACCCCCGGCACGGGTCCGTCGACGTACGACGTCACTGCCTCGGCGCCGGAGAGGTGCAGGTGCTCGGACCAGACGTCCCCGACCGACCCGTCGTCCAGCCGGACCTGCTCCCCTTCCCGCAGTGGGGTGAACTCCTCGACGCGGATGCCCAGCAGGTCACGGAAGGCACCGGGATAGCCGCCCAGCCGGATGTGGTCGTCCTCGTCGACGATGCCGCTGAAGTAGGTCACCAGGGCCGTCGCCCCGCCGGCGACCGCCGACTCGAGGCGCGCCGCGGTGGAGTCGCTGACCAGGTAGAGCGTCGGCACCAGGATCAAGTGATAGCCGGTCAGGTCGCTGTCGGGGTGCACCACATCCACCCCCACACCTTGGTCGAGCAACGCGCGGTGCAGGGCGTGCATCACGTCGAGGTAGCGCACGTCCTCGCTGGGGTGAGAGTCCAGCTCACAGGCCCACCAGGCCTGCCAGTCGAACAGGATGGCCACGTCGTTGTCGGCCTCACTGCCGGCGATCTCCCGAATCCGGTTGAGGGTGGCTCCGAGCTGGACGACCTCGCGCCAGACGCGGCTGTCGCTGCCGGCGTGCGGCACCAGCGCGGCATGGAACTTCTCGGCCCCGGCCCGGGAGGCGCGCCACTGGAAGAACAGGAGGCCGTCTGCCCCGTGTGCGAGATGCTGGACGCAGTTGCGCAACAGCTCCCCGGGCCGCTTGGCCACATTTCGCGGCTGCCAGTTCACCGCCGATGTCGACTGCTCCATCAGCAACCAGGGCCGGCCACCGGAAACGCCCCGCACCAGGTCGGCGCTGAACGCCAGCTCGCGGTACCCCTCCGGGTCCGCTGCCGTGACGTAGTGGTCGTTCGACACCAGGTCCACCTCGGGAGCCCAGGAGAAGTAGTCCATGTCGCGCACCTTGTGCATGACCATGAAGTTGGTGGTCACCGGGACGCCTGGGGACAGCTCGCGGAGCACGTCGCGCTCGGCCACGAAGTTGGCCAGCAGCTGGTCAGAGGAGAACCGGCGGAAGTCCAACTGCTGGGTGGGGTTGGGGAAGTTGGGCGCAACTCTTGGGGGAAGCACTTCGTCGAACGAGCCGTAGTGCTGGGACCAGAAGGCGGTCCCCCACGCGTCGTTGAGCCGGTCGACCTCCCCGTAGCGGGTGACCAGCCAGTCGCGGAAGGCCTGGGCGCTCACGTCGCAGTAGCACAGGGCGTTGTGACAGCCCAGCTCGTTGCCGACGTGCCACAGCGCCAGGGCCTCGTGCCCGCCGTACTGCTCTGCCATCGCCCGGCACAGCCGCAGCGCGTGCTCGCGGTAGACCGGCGAGCTCGGACAGAACGCCTGGCGTCCGCCCTGCCACAAGATGGTGCCGTCCACGCGGACAGGAAGCATCTCCGGATGGCGCCGGGAGAGCCACGGCGGCGGCGACGCGGTCGCGGTGGCGAGATCCAGCTTGATGCCGGCGGCGTGGATGAGGTCGATCACCTCGTCGAGCCAGCCGAAGGAGAACTTGCCGGGGCTGCGCTCCAACAGGGCCCAGGAGAAGACGCCCAAGGTCACCAGGTTGACGCCCGCCTCGCTCATCAGCCGGACGTCGTCCTGCCACACCTGCCGGGGCCACTGCTCGGGGTTGTAGTCGCCGCCGAAGGCCAGGACGGGAAGCGCGCTGGGCATGTGACAACTCTGGTCACCCGGCCTCGCTGAGTCAACAGATCCCACCAGGTTCAAACCATCAAGTCTGTTGGTTTAGGTCCAATCCTTCACCGATTTGTGCCTTGACACCGCACACCGGCGGATCAAGGATGCGGAGAGATGTTTGATTCTGCGTCCGCAACGGAGGTCACCATGAATCGCCAACAACGCTCCCCATTGCTCGTCCCCCCGTCGGCGCGCGTGACTGCTGCGGCCTCCCGACGCAGCTTTCTGCGCTCGGCCGTGCTGGGCGGGGCTCTGCTGACCTCACCCGGTCTGCTGGCCGCCTGCGGCGGCGATGACTCCGGCGGCGGCGGGAGCACGACCACCGTGAAGTTCGGCGTCAACGAGGCGATCGACTCGGGGGCCGCCTACCAGCGCATGAAGGGCTTCGCCGACGCCTACGCGAAGAAGTCCGGAGTCGAGGTGAGCGCCAACTACGTAGACCACAACACGTTCCAGGAGAGCATCAACACCTACCTCCAGGGCTCGCCCGACGACGTGTTCGCCTGGTTCGCGGGCTACCGCATGCAGCAGTTCGCCGAGGACGGCCTGCTCACCGACATCAGCGACCTGTGGCCGATCGACGGGATGGGCGACGCCTTCAAGGAGGCGTCCACGTCCTCGGACGGCAAGCAGTACCTCGTGCCCTACGACTACTACCCGTGGGCGGTGTTCTACAACAAGTCGGTGTTCGACGAGAACAGCTGGCAGCCTCCGACCAACTACGACGACATGATGGCGCTCTCCCAGGAGATGCAGGGCAAGGGTGTCGCACCGTTTGCCTTCGGCGACAAGGACGGCTGGCCCGCCATGGGCACCTTCGACATCCTCAACATGCGGATCAACGGGTTCGACTTCCACATGGCCCTGATGGCCGGCGACGAGGCCTGGGACAGCAACGAGGTCAAGAAGGTGTTCGAGACCTGGAAGGACCTGCTGCCTTACCACCAGGAGGACCCGCTGGGCCGCACCTGGCAGGAGACAGCTACCTCCCTGGCCAACGGCGACGCCGCGATGATGGTGTTCGGCACCTTCATCATCGACGCGATCCCGGACTCCGTGGACGACCTCGACTTCTTCATCTACCCGGAGATCGACCCGAGCATCCCCGCCGACTCCCTGGACGCACCGATCGACGGCTTCGCCCTCGCGGCCGCCGGGCAGAACCAGGATGCCGGCAAGGAGTTCCTGAAGTTCCTCGGCAGCGCCGAGGCTCAGGACGCCGCCAACGCGGCCGCCGATGCCCCGATGATCGCTGCCAACTCCAACGCGAGCCAGGACTCCTACTCGGCGCTCCAGCTCAAGTCGGCCGAGGTGGTCGGGCAGGCGGCCCACATCGCGCAGTTCTTGGACCGTGACACAGACACCGACTTCGCCTCCACGGTGATGATCCCGTCGCTGCAGGACTTCCTGAAGAACCCCGACGACATCGACGGGCTCACCAAGAGCATCCAGGAACAGAAGGTCTCGATCTTCGGGAGCTGACGACACGGGGGTGGGAGGGAGCGGCCGGATGACCACGACTGCATCGCGGGCGACGAGGACTGGCCGAAGCTCCGCTGCCTCCTCGATCCGCCGGCGACGGCGCCTCAGCGTCGCCGACCGCATCGTGGTGACATTGATGGTGGCCGTCCCGGCCATCCTGGTACTCGCGCTGGTCTGGCTGCCGGCGTTCGGGTCAGTTGCCCTGTCGTTCGGGACGTGGAACGGCATCGGCGGCCTCGACCGCATCCAGTGGGTCGGATTCCAGAACTACCACGACATCGCCACGATCTACCCGCCGTTTTGGCCCGCCATGCGGCACAACCTGATCTGGCTCGTCTTCCTCTTCGTCTTCCCGACCCTGCTGGGCATCCTGCTCGCCGTGGTCCTGGACGGGAACATGAGGTGGGGCAGGTTCTACCAGACCGCGTTCTACCTCCCTGTGGTGCTGTCCCTGGCGCTGATCGGCTTCATCTGGCAGCTGTTCTACTCCCGGGACCAAGGACTGCTGAACGACGTGTTCCACACCCAGGTCGACTGGTACGGCGACCCGAACATCAACCTCTGGGCGGTACTGGTCGCCACCGCGTGGAGGCACACCGGATACGTCATGTTGCTCTACCTGGCCGGTCTGAAGAGCGTCGACCACACGTTGCGCGAGGCGGCTGCGGTCGACGGGGCCAACCAGTGGCAGACCTTCTTCAAGGTCGTGTTCCCGGTAATGCGTCCGATCAACGTGATCGTGCTGGTCATCGTGGTCATCGAGTCGCTGCGAGCCTTCGACCTCGTGTGGGTGATCAACAAGGGGCGCAACGGACTGGAGATCATCGCGGCGCTCGTGAGCCAGAACGTCATCGGGGAGGCGACCCGCTACGGCTTCGGGTCGGCGCTCGCCGTGATCATGATGGTCATCTCCTCGGTGTTCATCGCCATCTACCTGCGCATCGTGTTCAAGGAGGAGAGACGGTGACGATCACGACCTCCGCCCCTCGGGTGAAGGAGACGCAGCGGTCCGGCGGCGGCGCCATGAGCAAGCGGCGCGGGACAGTCGCAACCGTCATCATGCTCGTCCTCGCAGTGATCTGGCTGTTCCCCTTGCTGTGGGCGGTGATCAACTCGTTTCGTGAGTACTCCTACACCCAGATCCACGGATATCTCTCGTTCGGCGGGTGGACGTTCGACAACTACCAGCAGGCCTGGGAACAGGGTCAGTTCGGGTTGCACTTCAAGAACTCGCTGATCATCACTCTCCCGGCGGTGCTCCTCACGCTCTTCCTCGCCTCGACGGTGGCGTTCGTGCTGGCGCGGTTCAGCTTCCGGTTCAACCTCGTCCTGCTGGGGTTCTTCCTCGCCGCCAACATGCTGCCGCCCCAGGCATTGCTCGTCCCGGTGTTCCGCATGTTCCGGGAGGTCCCGCTGCCGCTGTTCATGAGCGACAGCGGCACCATGCTCAACAGCTTCTGGGCGCTGATCTTGGTCAACGTCGCATTCCAGCTGGGTTTCTGCGCGTTCGTGCTGAGCAACTACATGAAAACGATCCCCCTGGAGATCTACGAGTCGGCCGAGATGGACGGGGCCAGCGTGTGGCGCCAGTACTGGCAGATCACGTTGCCCCTGGTGCGGCCTGCCCTTGCGGCGCTCGCCGTCCTCGAGGTCACCTGGATCTACAACGAGTTCTTCTGGGCCACCGTCCTGGTGTCGCGTGGCGACAAGTTCCCCATCACCAGCGCGCTGAACAACCTTCGCGGTCAGTTCTTCACCGACACCAACCTCGTGGCAGCTGGGTCGGTGATGGTGGCGTTGCCGGTCCTCATCGTGTTCTTCGTGCTTCAGCGGCAGTTCGTGTCCGGCCTCACGCTGGGGGCCACCAAAGGCTGACGCTTCCCCGACGCCCCTCGGTGGCCAGACGTCGAACCGGGCAGCGCGAAGCTCAAACCCCGGTGTCGAGCCACGCGCGGATGTCGGCGCCGTGCTGGTCGAGCAGCGGGGGAGCGGCGTGCTCGGCCCGGCCGCCGGAGAACGCGTTGTCGTCGAACCTGATGGGAGAGCCCGGCAGCGCGAGCCGGCCGTACGCCGGGTGGTCGACCTCGAGCCGCAGGCCCTGGGAGAGCGTCTGGTCCCATCCGTAGACGTCGTCGAGCGTGCGCACCTTGCCCGCCGGCACCCCCGCGGAGAGCAGCAGCGCCAGCCAGTGCTCGGCCGACTCGCCCGCGAAGACCTCTTCGATGACCGCGATCAGCTCATCGCGGTGCGCCACCCGCGAACGGTTGGACGCGAACCGTTCCTCCGCTGCCTCCAGCCCGAGCGCTTCAGCGAACCGCAGCCCACAGCCCCTCCGAACCCACCGCCACCTGCACCGGCGAGGTCGCCGTCGCGAACATGCCGTACGGCGCGATGGCCGGGTGGTGCGAACCCGACAGGCCCGGCACCTCGCCGGCGATCGTCCAGCGGGTGCCCTGGAAGGCGTGCACGCCGACCACCCCCGCCAGCAGCGAGGTGCGCACGACGCGACCCCGGCCGGTGCGGGCGCGCTCGTGCAGCGCGGCCAGCACGCCGGCTGCGAGGTTCATGCCGGCCAGCAGGTCGGCGATCGGCACGCCGACCTTGGTCGGCTCACCCACGCCGGTGATGCTCATCAGCCCGCCCTCGCCCTGGGCGATCTGGTCGTAGCCGGCCCGCGAAGCCTCCGGCCCGTCGTGCCCGAACCCCGTGATCGAGCCGATGACCAGGCCGGGGTTGAGCTCGTGCAGCCGCGCGACCGGGAAGCCGAGACGGTCCAGCACGCCGGTGCGGAAGTTCTCCAGCAGCACGTCGGCCCGCGCCACCAGCCGCGCCAGCACGTCCTGGTCTGCCGGGTCCTTGAGGTCGAGGACGATCGACTCCTTGTTGCGGTTGGCGCTCATGAAGTACGTCGAGTCGTGGGCGTCGTCCGGCCCCGGGTCACCCGCCCAGGGCGGGCCCCAGGCACGGGTGTCGTCTCCGGTGGCCGACTCGACCTTGATCACCCGGGCGCCCAGGTCGCCCAGCATCATCCCGGCCTGCGGCCCGGCCAGCGCCCGGGTCAGGTCGAGGACGAGCAGGTCGGCCAGCGGGGCGTCGTACGTCGGGTCGTCCATGGCTGCAACCTACTGTCGGCCGCAGATGACAAGGTGAGGGACATGAACACCCCACGACGCTGCTCGCTGCGCTCGCACCGCCGCGGGGACTCCGCAAAGACATGAGCGCGAGCCCCACGACGTACCGCCTGGTGCGTCCCGGCGCGCCCGCGGCCGCGCCGGTGCTCGACGACGACCAGCAGCGCGTCGTCGACCACCCGGGCGGCCCGCTGCTCGTGCTCGCCGGCCCCGGCACCGGCAAGACCACGACCCTCGTCGAGGCGATTGCGCGCCGCATCGAAGGCGGCGCGAGTCCCGACAGCGTGCTGGCGCTGACGTTCTCCCGCAAGGCCGCCGAGCAGCTCCGCGACCGGGTCACCGCGCGCCTCGGCCGCACCACCGGCGCGGCGATGTGCGCGACCATCCACTCCTTTGCCTACGGGCTGATCCGCCGCTATGCGCCGCGCGAGCTCTACAACGCCCCGCTGCGACTGCTCAGCGCGCCCGAACAGGACGTCGTGCTGCGTGAGCTGCTCCGTCCCCACGCCGAGTCGGTGCGCTGGCCCGAGTCTTTCGACCGCGCGCTGGAGACCCGCGGCTTCGCCCGCGAGGTGCAGATGGTGCTCTCGCGGGCGCGCGAGAAGAGCATGGACGGCGCAGCCCTCGCCGCGCTCGGCCGCGAGCACGACCTCCCGGCGTACGTCGCCGCCGGCCTGTTCCTCGAGCGCTACCTCGACATCCTCGACGACCAGAGCGCCACCGACTACGCCGACCTGATCCGGCGCGCGGTCATCGAGGCCCACGTCCACCGCGACGACCTGCGGCGCCAGTTCCGCCACCTCTACGTCGACGAGTACCAGGACACCGACCCCGGCCAGGTCGACCTGCTGCGCGCGCTCGCGGGCGACGGTGGAGACCTCGTTGCGGTCGGCGATCCGCACCAGTCGATCTACGGCTTCCGGGGCGCCGAGGTGCGCGGCATCCTGGAGTTCCCGACCGACTTCCCCCGTGCCGACGGCACCCCCGCCGAAGTCGTCTCGCTGCGCACCACTCGCCGCTTCGGGCCGCGGCTGCTGGTGGCGACGCAGCGCGTCGCCGGCCGGATCGGCCTGCCCGGCACCCTCGACCCGGTCGCGCGCGAGGCGTTCCTGCACCCTGTGGCCGACCCTGGCGGCAGCGGCCGCGAGCGCGACGACGGCCTCGTCTCGGTGCGCACCTTCGACACCGAGCGGGCCGAGGCCGAGCACCTCGCCGACCTCCTCCGCCGCGCCCACCTCGAGGACGGCATCCCCTGGGACCGGATGGCCGTGCTGGTCCGCTCCGGCCGCGCCAGCATCCCGCCGCTGCGCCGCGCCCTCGGTGGTGCGGGTGTCCCGGTCGAGGTGGCCCGCGACGAGCTGCCGCTCGTCCAGGACCCGTCGGTCCTGCCGCTCCTCGACGCGCTCCGAGCCGCGGTCAACATCGACAACGACGACGAGGACTCCGCCGACTACGTCGACCACTCCCGCGCCGAGTCGCTGCTGCTCGGGCCGCTCGGCGGGCTCGACGCCGGCGACGTACGCCGCCTCTCCCGGCTGCTGCGCGCCCGCGACAAGGACGCCGCCCGCGAAGAGGGGCGGCTGCCGCTGACCTCCAAGGAGCTGATCAGGCTCGCGGTGCTCCACGACGGGTTCCTCGACGAGGTGGCCGGGACCGAGGCCACCGCAGCCCGGTCCCTCCACCGGCTGGTCCGCGCGACGGCCGACGGGCTCGCCGACGGGCATCACCGCCGAGGACGCCCTGTGGGGGCTGTGGTCCGGCACCGACTGGCCCGGCCGCCTGCGCCGGTCGGTCGAGCTCGGCGGGGGAGGGGCCCGCCGCGCACACCGCGACCTCGACTCCGTCGTCGCCCTCTTCGACGTCGCGGCTCGCGAGGCCGAGAAGCGCGACGTCGCCGCGGTCTCCGGCGCCCACGGGGTCCGCGACTTCCTCGCCCGCCTGGTCGCCCAGCAGATCCCGGCCGACACGCTCGCCGAGCAGGGCGTGCGTGGCGCCGCCGTACGGCTCCTGACGGCCCACCGGTCGAAGGGTCTCGAGTGGGACCTCGTCGTCGTCGCTCACGTGCAGCAGGACGGCTGGCCCGACCTGCGGCGCCGCTCCACGATGCTGCAGGCCGACCGGATCGGTCGCGGCGAGCTGGTCCCGCCCGTGACCGCTCGCGAGCTCCTCCAGGAGGAACGCCGCCTCTTCTACGTCGCCTGCACCCGCGCCCGCTCGCGCCTGGTCGTGACCGCCGTCGCGTCGGCCGAGGACGACGGCGAGCAGCCGTCCCGCTTCCTGGCCGAGCTCGGCGTCACGGTCGAGAAGGTCGAGGGACGGCCGGCTCGGCCGCTGTCGCTCGCGGGGCTCGTCAGCGAGCTGCGGCGCACCGTCGCCGACCCCACCACCACTCCCGCGCTGAGGGACGCCGCCGCCCGCCGGCTGGCCCGGCTCGCCGGCGAGCGGCTCGGCGGGCGAGACCTGGTCCCGCAGGCCGACCCCTCCTCCTGGTGGGGCACCCGCGCGGCGACCCGGTCCACGGAGCCCGTCCGCAACCCCGACCAGCCCGTCCCCATCTCGGCGACGATGCTCGAGCACGTGCTGACCTGTCCGGCCCAGTGGTTCCTGATGACCGAGGCCGGCGGCGCGGGAGCGGCCCATCAGTCGGCCAACATCGGCCAGCTCGTGCACGCCCTCGCCCAGCGGGTGGCGACCCGCGACGTCGAGCCCGACCTCGACGGCCTGATGCGTCACGTCGACGAGGTGTGGGGACGGCTGCACTTCCGCACTCCCTGGTCGGCCGACCGCGAGCACGACCGGATCGAGGTCGCGCTCACCCGCTTCCTCGACTGGCACGCCGCCGACAAGCGCACCCTGGCCGCGACGGAGGAGCGGTTCGTGACCGAGGTGGTCCTCGACGACGGTGAGCGGGTCTCGATCTTCGGCTACGCCGACCGCATCGAGATCGACGCCGACGGACGCGTCGTCGTGGTCGACCTCAAGACGACCAAGGACAAGCCGAGTGGACCCGAGCTCAAGCGGCACGTCCAGCTCGGCCTCTACCAGTACGCCGTCGACCGCGGCGCCGTCGACAACCTGGCCCCCGACCAGCACGGCGAGTCCGGCGGCGCCGAGCTCGTGCATCTCGGACTGCCGGAGGGCGACGCCGCCCTGGTGCAGCAGCAGGAGCCCTTCGCCGACGACGACCCCGAGCGCCTGGCGCTGAGGGCGGGCCTGGTCCGCGCGGCTTCGCTGGTGCGCTCCGAGACCTTCCCGGCCGTGGCCGGCGACCACTGCCGCGCCTGCGACTTCGTCTCGCTCTGCCCGATCCAGGGTGCCGGGTCGGTGACGGCGCGATGACCCCACCGTCGACCCAACCGTCAACCCAGCCGTCAGCCCAGCCCCTGTCCATCGACTCCGCCGAGCAGCTCGGCCGCCTGATGGGCTGGGACTTCGCGCCCAGCCCTGAGCAGTGGGAGGCGATCCGCGCGCCGCTCGCGCCGGCGGTCGTCGTCGCCGGCGCCGGGTCCGGCAAGACCACCTTGATGGCGGCCCGCGTCGTCTACCTCGTGGCCACGGGCCAGGTCCGACCCGACCAGGTGCTCGGCCTCACGTTCACCACCAAGGCCGCCAGCCAGCTGCGCGCCAAGGTCCGCGAAGGGCTGCTCGCCGCGGGCCTGCTCGACCTCACCACCGGTGGCGGCGACGACGGCACCGACGACACGCTCGAGCCGACCGTCGCGACCTACAACGCCTACGCCGCCGGGCTGCTCACCGACCACGGTCTCCGCATCGGCCACGAGCCCGACACCCGCGTGCTCTCCGACGCCTCTCGCTACCAGCTCGGCGCGCGCGTCGTCGAGCGGCACACCGCCGAGGTCCGCTTCCTGACCGACCACCCGCCCACCGCGATCCAGAACCTCCTCGCCCTCGACGGCGCCATGAGCGAGCACCTCGTCTCGCCCGAACAGGTGCTCGCCTTCGACGCCGAGGCCGGTCAGGACTTCCTGCGCGAGGACGAGGCCGAGCGCGCCGGCCGGGCCCGCAAGACCTACCTCGAGGCGACCGGCAAGGCGATCAACGCCATCGAGCGGCGGCGCGAGCTGATGGACCTCGTGCGCGGCTATCGGCGGCTCAAGCGCGACCTCGGCCTGATGGACTTCTCCGACCAGATCGAGCTCGGCGCCCGGCTCGCCGTCGAGCAGCCCGAGGTCGGGGTGATCGAGCGCGGGCGCTTCAAGGTCGTCCTGCTCGACGAGTACCAAGACACCTCGGTCGCCCAGGCCACCATGCTGTCCCGGCTGTTCTCCGGGCCAGACAACGCGAGTGGTCTCGGCCACCCCGTCACGGCCGTCGGCGACCCCAACCAGGCGATCTATGGCTGGCGCGGCGCCTCGGTGTCCAACATCCTGCACTTCGCCGACACCTTCCCGGCTGCCGACAGCGACGTAGCGGTCTACCCCCTCACCGTCAGCCGACGCTCCGACCGACGCATCCTCGAGGTCGCCAACCGGCTCGCACAGCCGCTCTATGACAAGTACGCCGGCCAGGTCGTCCGCCTCGCCGCAGCCGACGACGCCGGGCGGGGCGAGGTTTCCACCCGGGTGCTGGAGACCGAGGCCGACGAGCTGGCCTGGCTGGCCGACGAGGTCGACGCGGCGCACGACGCCGGAGCCCGCTGGTCCGACATCGGGGTCCTGACTCGCGACAACGCCCACGCGGCCGAGGTCTTCGACGCCCTCACGGCTCGCGACGTCCCCGTCGAGATCGTCGGCCTCTCCGGGCTGATCCGGCTGCCAGAGGTCGCCGAGGTCGTCGCGACCCTCCACCTCCTCAACGACGTCACCAGCAACGCCGCCTTGCTCACCCTGCTCGCGGGGCCGCGCTGGGCGATCGGGCCGCGCGACCTGCGGCTGCTCGGCCGGCGCGCGGCCGCGCTGGCAGGCGGCGATGGTGGCCGCACCGCCGCCACCTTGACCGACCAGCTCGTCGGCATCGCCGACGGCATCGACCCCGCCGAAGTTGCCGCCCTCGGCGACGCCCTCGACTCGCCCGGTGACGCGGCGTACTCGCCCGAGGCCCTCGAGCGCTTCCAGCTCCTCAGCGCCGAGCTGCGGATGCTGCGGCGCAGCGTCGGGGAGCCGCTGCTCGACATCGTCCGACGGATCATCGAGGCCTCCGGCGTCGACATCGAGCTGGCCTCGGCGGTGTCTCCGGCCGCCGCCGCCCGACGCGACAACCTCGACCTGTTCGTGAAGGCCGTCGCGGAGTTCCAGGCCGTCGACGGCGACGTCTCCTTGTCGGCCCTGCTGGCCTATCTGACGGCGCAGGACGAATACGGCAACGGTCTCGACCTCGCCACGCCGACCGCGGCCGACTCGGTCAAGCTGCTCACCGTCCACCGGGCCAAGGGCCTGGAGTGGGACCACGTCTTCCTGGTCGGCGTCTGCGAGACCCGGTTCCCGTCCAACCGGTCGCGCACGCTGTGGACATCGTCGCCGGCCGTGCTGCCCGCGCCGTTGCGCGGCGACGCCGGTGACCTGCCCCAGCTCGCGGGCCACGACAAGGCGGCCCTCGACGCCTACCGCGCCGGCACCCGCGCCCACGACCAGGAGGAGGAGCTCCGGCTCGGCTACGTCGCCTTCACGCGGGCCGCCCACCGGCTCAGCGTCACCTCCTACCTGTGGAGCCCTCGCAAGACCTCATACGGCCCCTCGGCCTACCAGGTCACCGTCCGCGAGCAGCTCGACGAGTGGGGCGAGCCGGTCGCCGAGTGGCTCGACAAGCCCGCGACGGGGGCCCCCAACCCGTACGCCGCCAACGACCCGTCCCGGCCCTGGCCCGAGCCGGGCCCCGGCCGCGAGGCGGCGCTGCGGCTCGAGGCCGCCGAGCGCGTGCGTGCCGCCCGGCCCGACGAGCCCGACGACGACCTCGACGTCATCGAGGGCGCCCGGGTCGCCGAGTGGGACCAGGAGCTCGAGCGGCTGGTGGCCGAGGCCCGCGCGGACCGCGACCAGGTCGTCGACGTACCCCTGCCGACGAGCCTGTCGGCCACCGCCCTCTCGCGACTGCGCACCGAGCCGGAGGCCTTCGCCCGCGAGCTGGCCCGGCCGATGCCGAGGCAACCGTCACCCGCCGCCCGCTTCGGCACCCGCTTCCACGCCTGGGTCGAGGCGCGCTTCGGCCAGCAGGACCTCTTCGACCCCGAGGACCTGCCGGGTCAGGCCGACGCCGGCATCGACTCCGACGACGACCTCGCCGAGCTGATCGCCACGTTCGAGACCGGGCCGTTCGCAGAGCGGGCTCCCTACGCGGTCGAGGCGCCGTTCGCGCTGGTGCTCGACGGCCAGGTGGTCCGCGGTCGCATCGACGCGGTCTACATCGACGACGGGGCCGATGAGGGTGCCGACGCCGACTTCCTGGTCGTCGACTGGAAGACCAGCCGACGCGACGCGGCCGACGAGCTCCAGCTGGCGCTCTACCGGTTGGCCTGGGCCGAGCTGGCCGGCGTGCCGGTCGACCGGGTGCGGGCGGCCTTCTACTTCGTGCGCAGCGGCCGAGTCGTCGAGCCGGCCGACCTGGCCGGCCGCGTCGACCTGGAGACGATGCTCAGCCTGCGGTGACGGCCGCCCGGAGCGCGATGTCGATCATGTCGGCGAACGTCCGCTCGCGCTCGTCGGAGGTGGTCTCCTCGCCGGTGAGGATGTGGTCGGAGACCGTGCAGATCGCCAGGGCCTTGCGGCCGAACTTGGCGGCCAGCGTGTAGAGCCCGCTGGTCTCCATCTCCACGCCGAGCACGCCGTAGTCGACCATCCGCGTCATCAGCTCGGGCCTGCTCGCGTAGAACGAGTCGCTCGAGTAGATCAGGCCGATGTGCACGGCGGCCTCGCGGTCGCCGGTCTCCGCTGCCTCGACCGCGGCGCGCAGCAACCCGAAGTCGGCCACGGGCGCGTAGTCGAGGCCTTCGAAGGTGATCCGGTTCATCGACGAGTCCGTGCACGCGCCCGAGGCGATCAGGATGTCGCGGATCGCCACCTTCTCCGAGAGCCCGCCGCAGGAGCCGACGCGGATGATCGAGGCGACGTCGTACTCACGGAACAGCTCGTTGACGTAGATCGCCATCGAGGGCTGCCCCATCCCCGAGCCCTGCACGGACACCGGCGTGCCTTGCCAGGTGCCGGTGTAGCCGAGCATCCCGCGCACCTCGCTGTAGCAGGTGGCGTCATCGAGGAAGGTCTCCGCGATCCACTGCGCACGTCGTGGGTCGCCGGGGAGGAGGACGACCGGCGCGATCTGTCCGGGCTTGGCTCCGATGTGGATAGTCACGGGGCTAGCCTCGCATCCCGTGACGTTTCCCCACCTCGACCTCGCCGCCAACGCCCACGACCGGGCGGGGGAGCGGCGCGTGGACGACGCGTGGCTCGATGACCGTTGGTCCGACCCGTCGACGCGGGTGCTCGTGGTGGTCGGGACCCGGGTCCGCCCGGTCAACGGCGTACTGCCGTGGGTCGCGCCGGCCGACGCCCCCGCCGAGGGTCGGCAGGTGCTGCTGGGGGAACGCGACGGCACCACGTGGTTCGCCCTGCTCGTCGACCCGGACGACGCACCAGGAGACCGGGGCGAGTACGTCGGGCTGCGGGCGCTGTTGCCCGAGCTCGCCGCCGGAGGCTTCGGCGACGCTCCGCTGGTGTTCCACGCGATCGGGATGGCCGAGTGGCACTACGCCACCCGGTTCTGCGCGCGCTGCGGCGGCCCCCTCGAGTCGCGGCTCGCCGGCGCCGAGCTGGTCTGCACGTCGTGCGGCAAGGCTCAGTTCCCACGGACCGACCCGGCCGTGATCATGACGATCACCTATGGCGAGCCGGGGTCCGACGGCGAGGAGTTGCTGCTCGGCCGTCAGTCGGCGTGGCCGGAGGGCCGCTACTCCACGCTGGCCGGCTTCCTCGAGCCCGGTGAGACGCTGGAGGACGCCGTCCGTCGCGAGGTGTGGGAGGAGGTCGGCGTACGCGTCGGCGAGGTGACCTATTTCGGCAACCAGCCGTGGCCACTGCCCGCCAGCCTGATGCTGGGCTTCCACGGCCGCGCCGAGACCCGCGAGATCGTCGTCGACGGCCGGGAGATCGAGGATGCTCGCTGGATGACGCGCGAGCAGATGCGCGTCGGTGCGCAGACCGGTGAGCTGGTGCTGCCCGGGGGCGTCTCGATCAGCCGCTCGCTGGTGGAGCACTGGTACGGCGGCCCGCTGCCGGGCAGCTGGTAGTCAGACCAGCCCTTCCAGCACCGTCACGACCTCGTCCGGCGAAGGCATCGCGCCGATCTCGTCGCGCACCCGCCCGGCGCCAGCGCGGTAGGAGGGGTCATCCAGCAGGGCGCGCACGGCATCGGCGACCGACTCGGGAGTGAGTCTGGCCGGTGGCAGGGTGATCCCGGCGCCGGCGCGGGCGACGCCGCTGCCGTTGCGGAACTGGTCGGCGCCCTGCGGCACACACACCTGGGGCAGGCCGTGGGCGAGCGTCGCGAGCAGCGTGCCTGAGCCGCCGTGCGACACGACGGCGGAGGCGTGCGGCAGCAGGGCTGACTGGGAGACGTAGCCGGCGACCCGGATCTGCTCCGGCTGCGGACCGAGCGAGGCGGGGTCGGCGTTGCCGAGCGTCACCAGCACCAGCACGTCCAGCGAGGCCAGCCCCGCCAGAACCTTGCGGAAGAGCGGCGCCTGGTTGTTCACGGTGCCGAGGGTCAGGTAGACCAGCGGCCGTCCGTCGGTCGCCACGAGACCCTCCACCCCGCCGGCCGGCTCCGCACCGGCGTACGTGCCTGGGCGGAGCAACTGCCGGTGGGGGATGTGGTCCAGGGGGGCCGTCTGCACCGACGGCGGGCAGATGTCCAGGTAGAGGTGCTCGTAGCAGCCGGCGTACGGCGGCACCTCGACGCCGTGCGCCGCCCACAGGTCGGCTATCCGCTCGGCGGCGTCCTGCACCGGCTCGGCTGGGCTGGCTCCACCGAAGGCGTGCACCACGTGGGGGAGCCCCAGCAGCCGCCCGACCAGGGGAGCGGCGAACTCGCCCTGCTCGTGCACCAAGAGGTCGGCTCGCCATTCCTGGGCCAGGCGCAGCAGGTCGGGCACCATCAGCGGGGTGCGGTAGCCGCCGAAGAGGCGGGGGAAGACCTGACGACCGCGCTCCTCGCCGGGCAGGTCCCCGAGAGCGGAGAGGATCTCGCGCCGGGCCGCCGCGTGGGCGGCCTGGCTGGCGCCGGCCTCGGCAGCCGGGATCCCGGCCCCCGTCACCAGCGGCAGCGCGTCGTCACCCGTCGCCCACAGCACGTCGTGCCCGGCCAGCCAGCAGCGCGTCGCGCCAGCGGAACCATCGGCAGCACATGGCCGTGACCCGCCGTGGAAGAGACCAGCACCCGCATGGACGGCTCCCCTCCTCGCCGGACTTGTCGCACGTTCCCTGAACATGTCGCACCTCGCAACGTGCGACAAGTTCAGATTTCTCCGGTCAACCGGAGAAATCTGAAACGCGCTCAGCCCGCCAGCGAGGCGAGCTTCTCCTTGATCTGAGCAACCGACGGGTTCGTCTGCGCCGAGCCGTCGGCGTACACGAGCGTCGGCACGGTCTGGTTGCCGTTGTTGACCTGCTCGACGACCATAGCGGCGTCGGGGTGCTGCTCGATGTCGACGATCTCGAAGACGATCCCCTCGCGGTCCAGCTGGCTCTTGAGCCGGTGGCAGTAACCGCACCAGGGCGTCGTGTACATCGTGAACGTCTGGTTGACCGTCTGGGTGGTCGTGCTCATCAGGGGGTGTCGCCTCCGGCGTCTAGGGTGATCGTCGGACCCGAGATCGGGTTCGCTCGAGATTAACCGTCCAGCCGCAGGAGATGTTCCCTTGCCCGATCCCGCCGAGCTCCTCGCGGGCCTCGACCCCGAGCAGCGGCAGGTGGCCGAGGCGCTGCGCGGGCCCGTCCGGGTGCTGGCCGGCGCCGGCACCGGCAAGACCCGGGCGATCACCCACCGCATCGCCCACGGCGTGGCCACCGGCGTCTACGCCCCGACCGAGGTGCTCGCCGTCACCTTCACCACCCGCGCGGCCGGCGAGATGCGGGGCAGGCTCCGCCGGCTGGGCACCGAGGGGGTGCAGGCGCGCACCTTCCACTCGGCGGCGCTGCGCCAGCTGCGTTACTTCTGGCCCCACGTCCATGGCTCCGACGTGCCGACCCTGACCGAGTCCAAGCTCGGCATGATCGCCACCGCAGCCGCCCGCCAGCGGGTCCGCGCCGACCAGGCGACGCTGCGTGACATCGCCTCCGAGGTCGAGTGGGCCAAGGTCAGCAACGTCCACCCCGACGACTACGCCCGCATCGCCGGCCAGCGCGGCCGCGCCGTCTCCGGCCACGACCCCGAGACCGTGGGCCGGATCTTCGGCACCTACGAAGACGTCAAGCGCGCCCAGTCCCGCATGGACATGGAGGACGTGCTGCTGCTGACCGCCGGCATGCTCGCCGACGACGAGCGGGTCGCCGCCCAAGTACGCCGCCAGTACAAATGGTTCGTCGTCGACGAGTTCCAGGACGTCTCGCCCATCCAGTCGGCGCTGCTCGACCTCTGGCTCGGTGGTCGCGACGAGCTGTGCGTGGTGGGCGACCCGGCCCAGACGATCTACTCCTTCGCCGGTGCCAACGCCAACTACCTCCGCGAGTTCCCCGCCAAGTTCCCCGGCACCACCTCGATCGACCTGGTCCGCAACTACCGCTCCACCCCCGAGGTCGTCGCGGCCGCCAACACCCTGCTCGCAGGCACGCCCTCGGCCGGCGTCCGGCTCGCCGCCCAACGACCGGCCGGCCCCGACGTCCGCTACACGCCGTACGCCGACGAGGTCGCCGAGGCCGAGGCCGTCGCCGGCCAGATCCAGACGCTCCGCGACCAGGGCCAGCCGCTCGGCGAGGTCGCCGTCGTCTTCCGCATCAACGCGCTGTCGGCGGCGTTCGAAGATGCGCTCGCCCACCGCGGCCTGCCCTATGTCGTGCGCGGCGCCGCCCGCTTCTTCGACCGGGCCGAGGTGCGCGAGGCCGTGACCCGACTGCGCGGCGCCGCCCGCGGCGGCACCAGCACGGCCGACGGCGCCTGAGGACAACGTCGCCGAGGCCGTGCGCGCGGTGCTCTCGGTGATGGGCTGGACGCCCGAGGCACCGACCGCGAGGGGCCAGACCCGCGACCGGTGGGAGTCGCTGCAGGCGCTGGTCGACCAGGCAGCCGAGTTCACCGAAGGCGGCCTCGGGGAGTTCGTCGACGACCTCGACCGGCGAGCCAACGAGCAGCACGCCCCCGTCGCGGGCGGCGTCACCCTGGCCACCCTCCACGCGGCCAAGGGCCTCGAGTGGGACGCCGTGTTCGTCTGTGGAGCCTCCGAGGGGACCCTGCCGATCACCTACGCCGCCACGCCGACGGCGGTCGAGGAGGAGCGGCGGCTGCTCTACGTCGGGATGACCCGCGCCCGCCGCGACCTCTTCATCTCCTGGGCGCGCGCCCGCAAGCCGGGTGGCCAGGCGACCCGCAAGCCCTCGCGGTTCCTCGACCCGCTGCTGCCCGAGTCGGCGCGCGCGGAGCCCGGCAAGGCCCGCAGCCGCAAGACCGTCTCCTGCCGCGAGTGCGGCCGGCCGCTGGCGACCGGCGCCGAGAAGAAGCGTGGCCGGTGCGCCAACTGTCCGGCCTCCTACGACGAGGGTTTGTTCGAGCAGCTGCGCAGCTGGCGCTCGGGCCAGGCAGCCGAGGAGAGCGTGCCGGCTTACGTCGTCTTCACCGACGCCACCCTGCAGCTGATCGCCGAGCACAAGCCGCAGTCCGCCGACGCGCTGCTGCGCATCAACGGCATCGGCAAGACCAAGCTGGAGCGCTACGGAGAGGCCGTGCTGGGGCTCGTGGGCTAGCCCTCAAAAAACAGTTTGCGGAAACTCCCGAAAAAGATTTGCCCACCGGATCGGCCACGCGATACCTTGCTCTTCCGCACCACACACCCATGCGCACAGCGACCCTGACAAAGTCCGCGCCCGAGGCACCGAACGGAGGTGGCCAAGTGATCAGCATCCAGATCCCGACGACGGAGAGCATCCCGTCGTCCTTCGGCATGCCCGCCTATGGCCGCGCCTTCCGCACGGTTGCCGGGGCTGTCGCGTGCGCTCAGACGACCACGGTCGTCCTTGGTGCCCACGTGTCCGGCATGGGCCGCATCAAGGGCGACTTCCCGGGGACCTCTGCCTGGAGACCACCGAGCTGTTGATACTTCAACACTCGGCAGCCTCCAGGCCGCGGAACCCGATAACCCGGGATCCGCGGCCTTTGTGTTTCTTCCAGCAGAAGAGACGCAGACCACGAGTTCGACCACAAAGCGATCAGGTCAACGAAGGAGGTGAGAGATATGACCATCACTGTTCTCGACCGCAGAGATGGGACTGCCGAGGAGTTGGAGCCAACCTTGAGCCAGCTCCACGACGCGGCCGACCAGGTCGTCGACGAGCTGCTGCCGTGCCGAGTGAACAACTCGGAACTGTGGTTCGCCGAGTCGCCCTCGGACGTCGAGTTCGCCAAGGAGCTGTGCCGGGACTGCCCGGTCCGCGCCTTGTGCCTCGACGGTGCCCTCGAGCGGCGTGAGCCCTGGGGTGTCTGGGGAGGTGAGCTGTTCCTGCAAGGAGTGGTGATCCCCCGGAAGCGTCCGCGCGGACGTCCGCGTAAGAACGAGGTGGCTGCCTGAACCAGGCGCCGCACTCCCTGATGAAAGAACCACACAACCCATGCAGACCAACCAGAACCGGAGTACCGAAATGAATCTCATGCACGAAAGCCTTGCGCGCGCACAGATGTCCGCGCGCCTGGGAGAGGCGCAGCAGATGCGACGTGGCCACCAGCTGGCCCGGGCCCGTCGCTTGAGCCGTAAGGCCGAACAGGCTGCGCAGCAGGCAAGACTCGCTCTCGCTCGCGCTCTCTGATCCTCACCTCGATGACCTGATCGCGGTGAACCACGGAGGCCGGGTACGACAGACCACGTCGTACCCGGCCTTCTCTTGTTCTTTCGCCCCCAGACCCTTCTAGAGTCGGCGGCATGAAGACCTGCGACTTCTGCGGCAGGCAGGCCGAGGACGCCGAGACGCTGACCTGGACCACATCGGTGGAGAACGGCCGACACCGCACCTTCTGCGACACCTGCTCGCGCGAGCACCTGCGTGCCATGGAGGGCAAGCTCGACTCGGAGTGGTGGTGACGCCCGGTCAGCCCCAGCTGCACCCGCAGTGCGGGTGCCGGGGCCAGGAGCGACGCACGGGATCCGCGTCCAGGCCGACGGTGACCGTCGTCGACCAGGTGGCCGGCCGGTCGCCGTCCGCCCAGGCCGTCAGGTCGTGCGCGGCGAGCGCGACGCCCACGTGGGCCAGCAGCGGGGCGTAGGGGTCGGCGTACGCCGTCGCAGGCGGACCGCCTTCGAGCTGCTCGAGCACCAGCCCGCGTCGCGGATCGTGCTCGGCCAGGTGCGCGTCGAGGCAGCGCAGGCAGGCGGTGGTGCCGGGGGAGACGAACGGCCCGACGCGGACCCGGTCAGCCAGCAGCGCGACCAGCAGGTGCGGGCGGTCGTCGCGGACGAGGCGGTCGATCTGCGAGCGCACCGGCTCGCCGGCCGTGACGACGAGCGTCGCCGTCGGAGGGCGAGCACCCTCGGCCGCACCGACACCCACGGCAGCCAGCCAGTCGGTGGCGCGCCGGGCCCAGGGCTCGGGTGCCGACACCGCGACCAGGCACCGTCGCCGGGCGGCGAGACGGGCGGTGGCCTCCGGTCCGTGGGCCGCGAAGACCGCGGCCGTGGCTGCCCGGCTCGCGCGGCCCGACATCGCGGCCGTCAGCGCCGTGCGCTCGACGACCATGCCTCGGCCGACCAGGTCGCGCAGTGCCAACCCGGCCTCGGGGCTCACCGGCTCGGGCGTCGTCCCGGTCTCGAGGTCCGCCAGCAGGCGGCGTACGTCGGCGGTGTCGGGCAGCACCACCCGGCCCTCGTCGAGGCCGACCTGGAGATGGTCGTCGTCACGCCGGAAGACCCGCAGTCCCGGCAGCAGCACCGGGCACGCCACCTCGCGACCTCCGGGCTCGATCCACGCACTCATCCGGGTCACGCTGCCACGGAGCCGCCGCGCCGCGCGGCCGTCGTCCACAGCCCGGCGAGGGGGCCAAATGCGCCGGCGGCGCCACCCGACCTTCGTCGGGGGCGCCGCCTGGTGCGTCGGTAAGTCTCAGGCCTTGCCGAGAATGCGGTTCAGGTTGATGCCGCACACGGGGCAGATGGCCTTGGCCATCCGGGTGCCCTTGTCGTTGACGTGCACCTCGCCTGAGGCTTCTCGCTTCTCCTTGCACTTCACGCAGTAGAACTCGCCGCTCCAGGTCTCCGCCATGACGGCCTCCTTGCCTATTCATCACTCGGTCGTCGCGACGGGGGATTCGGGGAAGCCCGCCGGAAGTCCACGACGGATGCCGTTGGACCTCTTCGAGCGTAGGCCACGCTTGGCTGAGCGTGAAACAGGCGCACCGGAGCGTCGAAACAGGCGTAAATCGGCTTGCGGCCGTCGCGGGGCGCCTCGGACTAGCCTGCGGCCATGAATCACCACCCCCAAGTGCGCATCGAACGGCCCTCCGACGGCGTCGTCCTGCTCGTCCTCGACAACCCCGAGCAGCGCAACGCGATGTCGGCGCAGATGACCTCCGGCTGGGTCTCGGCCGTGCAGGAGCTGGCCCAGGACAGGTCCGTCCGCGTGGTGGTGGTGACGGGCGAAGGCACGTCGTTCTGCTCCGGCGGCAACACGTCGTGGATCGCCGGCGAGCCCGACGCCACGGTCGACGACCTGCGCACGCGGATGCTGCGCTTCTACCGGGCCTGGCTCTCCATCCGCTCGCTCGAGGTGCCGACCATCGCGGCGGTCAACGGGCCGGCCATCGGCGCGGGACTGTGCCTCGCGCTGGCCTGCGACATCCGGTACGCCGCCACGTCGGCCCGCCTCGGTGCACCCTTCGTCCGCCTGGGCATGCACGCCGGCATGGCCGGCACCTGGCTGCTCCCCGAGGTGGTCGGCCCCGCGGCCGCCCGCGACCTGCTGCTGACCGGTCGCACCGTCGAGGCCGACGAGGCGCTGCGCCTGGGGCTGGTGTCACGCGTCGTCGACGACGCGGACTTCCTCGACGAGGTGCTCGCCACCGCGGCAGGCATCGCCGCCACCGCACCGATCGCCAGCCGGCTCACCAAGCTGGCCCTCGCCGATGGCGGCCACGCCAGCATCGAGGCGTGCCTTCAGTGGGAGGCGCTCGCCCAACCGGTGACGCTCGCCACCGAGGACCTGCAGGAGGGCATCCGGGCCGCCCGGGAGAAGCGGGCGCCGGTGTTCAGGGGACGGTGACCTCGCAGCGGCGCACGGTCTCGGCCTGGCAGTGGTCGCGCCCGTCGTAGCCGTCGGCCCGGTCAGCGCCTGGCCCGCCGACCAGGAGATCGGCGTACCCGCTCCCGCTCAGCCGGTCGTCGCCTGGCCCCCCGTAGAGGGCGCGACGTGTGCCGGCGCCGCACGAGTCGTCAGGGATGAGCCCGAGCCGGTCCTTCCCGTCGCGGCCGGTCACCGCCACGTTGCACGACCACGCGGTCAGCGCGTCGTCGCCGGCGCTGCCCGCCATTCGCACGGACCTGGCATGGAGGTCGGCGCCCTCGAAGCCGGTCACGTGCAGGGACGTACGCCGGCCGTTGCGGTCGAGGTAGCTCAAGGACGCCGTTGCCAGGTCGAGCTCGGCCCGGGGGACCGGCGCCTGAGTGCCGAGAGGGACGACCTGGAGGCGGTCGCGGCCCGCTCCGGCGCGGATGACCGGCGTACCGGTGAGACGTCGGGGCGAACCGAGGTAGACGTCGTCGTTGCCGGCGCCGAGCCGGGCGCCCGCGAAGGCCGACGTCGAGACGTACAACAGATCATCATCGGGACCGCCGATGAACGTGATGCGGCCGACCGTCTTGATCTGGTTGAAGAAGAACTGCTCCAGGCCGTCCCACCGCCAAGCGGTCACACCGTCGTGTCGCACCTCCCCACTGCGGTTGTCGAACACCCACGGGCCGGCGCTGGGCACGTTGACGTTGAGACCGTCACGGCCGTTTCCGCCTGAAACCTCCGCGGCCGAGCCGAGGCGGCCGTCCACCAGCAGCTGATCGCCACTGGCCCCGGTGTCGACGATGTCCTCGTCAACGCCGGTGTGACTGCCCGTGCCGACGAAGTCGTTGCCCCCGCCGGTCGCCACCGTGTCGTGGCCCTCGTCCCGGGCATCCACCGAGTCGCGGGCACGCCCGCCCACGTAGGTGTCGTCGCCGACGCCGAGGGTCGTCGCGATCACAGCGTCCGGCCCGTCGTCGGTGGTGTCGACGTTGTCGTTGCCGACCCCGGCGTCCACCTCGACGCCGGCGCCCGATGCGGTGGCGGGTGTCTCGGTCGTGCAGATCAGGTCATCGCCGTCGCCCGTGTCGACCGTGGCGGCGCCGTTGGTGACCACGACGTCCGGGCCGGGAGTACCGGTCAGGTCCGCGCCCGGCGTGCCGACGATGGTGGCGGCGATGCCGCGACAGGTCTCGGCGGCAACGCCCGGCGGCCGGCCGGAATCGCCGACGGGGAAGACGAGCGCGAGGACGGCCACGGCGACCAGCGAGGGGTGCATAACCCCCCAACGTCCGGCCGGACCGACATGGTTGGAGCAAGAGAAGGGGCTCCAAGTCCGTGTCGCGGCGTTTGCCTTCCCCTTGCGAACGCCGTTCCCCGGGCTAGGAGCCCCATCTGCCGTCCACGCTAGGCGCGCGGTGGGAGCGAGGTCAACGCAGCCGGCGGTCGGCCTGTGGACAACCTGTGGATAAGTCGGTGGAGAACGGGTCGCAGCCGGTGCAGGAGCGGTGGAAAGGTAGCCTCACAGCGGCCCGTCCTGTGGACAACGCCCGGCGAGCGGACGGCGTACGGGCCGCTGACCAGCGACGATGCACACCTGGTTCGTCCACCGGGTGTGGAGAAAAGAAAGTTCGAGGTTGATGGCGGGCAACGACGCACCGTACGACGCCGGGCCGGTCGCCGCGCTGCGCCGGATCGCCTTCCTGATGGAGCGCGGCCGCGAGGAGACGCGCCGGATCCAGGCGTTCCGCAACGCCGCGGCCGTCATCTTGCCGCTGCCGTCCGACGAGGTGGCCGCCCGGGCCGAGGCCGGCACCCTGACCGACCTGGCCGGCATCGGGCCCAGCACCGCGAGTGTGATCACCGACGCGGTCGACGGGGTGCTGCCCGAGCGGCTGGCCAAGCTCGAGGCGGCGTTCGGACCCCTCGTCCGCGGCGGAGAGGAGCTGCGGGCCCAGCTCAGGGGCGACCTGCACTCGCACTCCGACTGGTCCGACGGCGGCTCGCCGATCGAGGAGATGGCCTTCACCGCGATCGAGCTCGGCCACGAGTACCAGGTGCTTACCGACCACTCGCCGCGACTGACGGTCGCCAACGGGCTCAGCGCCGAGCGGCTGACCCGCCAGCTCGGCGTCGTCGATGCCATCAACGCTCATCTCGGTGGCACGGACTTCACCCTCCTCAAGGGCATCGAGGTCGACATCCTCGACGACGGCGGCCTCGACCAGACCGACGAGATGCTGGCCAAGCTCGACGTCCGGGTGGCGAGCGTGCACAGCAAGCTCCGCATGGACGCCGCACCGATGACCAAGCGGATGATCGGCGCGATCCGCAACCCGCGGACCAACGTGCTCGGTCACTGCACCGGGCGGATGGTGATGGGCAACCGCGGGACCCGGCCGCCGTCGAGCTTCGATGCGCGCGCGGTGTTCGAGGCCTGCGTGGAGAACAGCGTCGCCGTCGAGATCAACTCCCGGCCCGAACGCCGCGACCCGCCCACCAAGCTCCTCGAGCTCGCCCGCGACATCGGCTGCCTGTTCTCCATCGACAGCGACGCGCACGCACCCGGGCAGCTCGACTTCCTCCAGTACGGCTGCGAACGTGCGCACGCCGCCGGCATCGAAGCCGACCGGATCGTCAACAGCTGGCCGCGCAAGCGGCTGCTCGAGTGGGCCAACCCGTAAGGCGTGTCTGGGTCGTCGGCGCTACCGTGACCTCATGCCCCGGGACCACGAGGTGGAGGTACGCCGCTCCAAACGGCGCCGCCGCACGGTCTCGGCGTACCGCGAAGGCGACCGCATCATCGTCCTCATCCCGGCCTCGCTCACCCGCCGCCAGGAGGCCGAGTGGGTCGAGACGATGGTGGCGCGCATCGAGCGTTCGGAGAAGCGACGGCGTCCTACCGACGACGACCTCCTGGCCAGAGCGGTTGCGCTGAGCGACGACTACCTCGGTGGCCTGGCGGTCCCGCTCTCGGTCCGGTGGGTCGACAACCAGAAGTCGCGATGGGGCTCGTGCACCCCCGGTGACAAGACGATCCGGCTCTCCGCCCGGCTGCAGGGCATGCCGTCGTGGGTCATCGACTATGTGCTGATCCACGAGCTCGCCCACCTGCTCGCGCCCGGTCACGACGCGTCGTTCTGGGCCTGGGTCGATCGCTACCCGCACGCCGAGAAGGCCAAGGGCTACCTGCTCGGCTGGTCGGCCGCGGCAAAGGTCGACGACCTGCCGGGCGAGGACGTCGACTAGCGCCTCTCAGCAGAGCCGCTCGCGCGCGAGCCGGATCAGCGTGTGCATCTCGTCCTCGAGGTCTGGCAGGTCCGAGATCGGCCACCAACGCACGTCGAGCGACTCGTCGCTGACCGCGTGCCGCTCGCCGGCGGTCGCGAGCGCGGCGAAGCGTACGTCGAGGTGGTGCACGGGCCCGCGAGGGTCGCAGAAGGAGACGGCGTGCTCGTCGAGGTGCACCGGCACCGGATCGAAGGCCAGGTCGGCGAGCCCGGACTCCTCGCGGGCCTCACGCAGCGCGGCGCCGGCGAGGCTCGCATCGCCGGGCTCGCAGTGGCCGCCGAACGCGAACCACCGCCGGGCCTTGCGGTGCAGGTTGAGCAGGGCCTCGTCCCCACCGGCCGAGAGCACCAAGGTGCCCGCCGTCAGATGGTCGGGAAAGCACGAGCGTTCGAGCCCGTCGGCGTGCGCCTCGAGGTGGCCCACGTAGCGCTCCCGCAGTGCTTCCTGCTCGGGCGCAGGCGCGGTCCAGTCACGCAGGGTGGTGAGCGCGTCCTGGTGCAGCTCGAGGAGCAGCTCGGGCTGCGGACTCACGCGGGGGGCGTGTCGGAGCCGGTGTGTCCGGCGTCGTCCTCGGGACCTTCATCGGACCCGTCAGCACTGACGGGTCCGTCCTCATCGGCTGCATCGGGGTCCGGGGAGTCGAGGGTGCCCTCGAGCATCGCCTGGAGGCCGGCCTCGAAGTCTTCGTCGCTCATCTCGTCGGGAGTGCTCGCACCCTCGCGGAACCCCAGCGGGTCGTCGAGGTCGGCGGCGGTCGGGAGCAGGTGGGGGCTCATCCAGACGCCGTCACGGGCCTCCATGCCCTGACGGGTGCGCAGCGATCCCCACAGTGTCGAGGCGTCGCGCAGTCGCCGCGGTCGCAGCTCCAGCCCGACCAGCGCGGCGAACGTCTCCTCGGCCGGTCCGCCCGCGGCGCGGCGGCGGCGTACGGCCTCCTGGAGCTTGACCACGGCCGGCATCCGCTCGACGGTGGCCTGGCCGACGACCTCGTCGACCCAACCCTCGACCAGGGCGAGGGTGACCTCGAGGCGCTCGAGCGCCTGCTCCTGGGCGGGCGACTTCTTGAGGTCGAACATGCCGCCGTCCATCATTTCGCGCATGGAGTCGAGGTTGTTGATGTCCATGCCGCGCATCCGCTCCTCGATGGAGCTCTGGATGTCGGCGGTGTTGATCTCGATGCCCTTGGCGTAGTCGGCGACCGCGCCGATCAGGTGCTCGCGCAGCCACGGCACGTGGGCGAAGAGGCGCTGGTGGGCGGCCTCGCGCAGTGCGAGGAAGAGCAGGACGTCGCTCTCGCTGACGTCGAGCCCCTCGGCGAACTCCTTGACGTTGGTCACCACGACCGCGGCCTTGCCTGGCTCGCCCAGCGGCAGCCCGACGTCGGAGGCGGTCAGCACCTCGGCGGCCAACGCGCCGAGCCCGGAGCCGACCTGGGAGGCCAGCATCGCGCCGACGGCCTTGCCGAGCATGCCGACGATCGGGCCGCTGATGCCCTCTGCCTCGGCAGGCAGCGCGTTGCCGACGGCACCCACCGAGGACTGGGCGATGGGCTCGACCATCGGCTTCCAGCGGTCGATCGTGCCGACGATCCACTCGGCGCGGCTCCAGGCCGCGGTGGACTGCACGCCGGACGAGAACTCGGTGGCCTCGTCGAGCCACAGGTCGGCCAACCGGACGGCGTCGGCGACGGCGGCCTGCTGGCGCTCGGTCGGCGAGGGGTCCGGGCTCTGGGCCACGGCGCGGCGGGCCATGTCGGTGGCGACGTTCCAGTTCAGCGCGCCGTCGTAGGGCTGCATCATCGACTGGATCTGGCCGAAGAGCGCGCCGAGGTCGGGCATCGCCCCACCGGAGCCGAACATGCCGCCGAGGTCGCCCATGCTGCCGCTGAAGAACTGCTCGAAAGGCGTGCCCTTGAACGGGTTGTCGCCTTCGTCGGGGCCCTCGTCGTCCGGGCCACCGGGGTTGTCGGTCATGCGTCAACGGTACTTGTCCACCCCTAGGCTGTCTGCGTGGACGTGTTGCGCCTGGTCGACATCCGGGACACCCCCCTCGACGTGGCCGAGGTGACGGCCACCCTCGACGACGCCTCGTCCGGTGGGCTGGCGGTATTCGTCGGCCGGGTGCGCGACCACGACGGCGGCCAGGAGGTCACCGGGCTCGAGTACGCCGCGCACCCCAGCGCCCTGGACCGGCTGCGCGACGTCTGTGCGCAGATCGCGTCCACCTACGACGTGACCGCGGTGGCCGCCGTGCACCGCACCGGGCGGCTGGAGATCGGCGACATCGCGGTCATCTGCGCCACCGCGACGGGTCACCGCGGCGAGGCGTTCGAGTCGACCCGCGCCCTCATCGACGCCCTCAAGGACGAGGTGCCCATCTGGAAGCACCAGATGTTCGCCGACGGCACCGAAGAGTGGGTCGGCTCACCCTGACGCCACGAGTTCGGTGGTCGAGCGTGTCGAGACCCCGGCAGCCGACTGCGTCCCTACCCTGTGACGCGTGGAGATCCTGCTGTGGCTGGTGCCGCCGGCCGTCGTGACGCTGCTGGCGATGGCCTGGGTGTCGTGGCTGGGGCGCGCGGGCCGCGGTGAGATCGACCGCGAGGAGGCCGTCCGACGCCTGTCGGCCGCGATGGTCAAGGACCATCCCGGTTCGCGGCTGCCGAGACCGGCGCGCACGCGAGACCGGAGCACCGGGATCGCCGTACGCCCCTCTGCTCGTCGTCCCGACAGCCGCACCGATCAGCCGAGCACCCGCCGGGCCTCCTGACCATTTTGCAGGGTGAGAGGCTTTCCCGCATGACGCAGCGGACCCTGGCCGGCCTCCTGGCCGTGGTGCTGCTCGGCGTCCTTGTCGCGGTCACCATGTACCGGCCGCTGCCCTACGTCACCTACTCGCCCGGATCGACGATCGACGTGCTCGGCAAGACCGACGGCCAGGAGATCATCCAGGTCAGCGGACACGAGGTCTTTCGCGACGACGGCGAGCTGCGGATGACCACCGTGCTGGTCTCCAACCCCGAAGCGAAGCCCGACCTCTTCACGCTGATGACCGACTGGCTCAACCCGGACCACGGGGTCTATCCCTTCGATTCCGTCTACGAGGAGGACGTGACGCCGGAGGAGGACCACGAGGAGGGCCAGGTCGAGATGGTCACGTCCCAGGACGCCGCCACGGCGGCAGCTCTGCGCGAGCTGGGGTTCAAGGTCACGCCGGTCATCGAGGTCGGTGCGGTCACCGAGGGCACGCCGGCCGACGGCAAGCTCCAGGTGCGCGACCACCTGCTGAGCGTGAACGGCACCCCCATCAAGAGCGCCAGCGACGTGGCCGACGCCGTGAGCGGTGCGCCGAAGGGCAAGCCGATCCGCTTCGAGGTCCGGCGTGGCGGCACGAACGGAAAGATCGTGACGACCGACATCACGCCGGTCGACATCGACGGGTTCCAGCGGGTCGGGATCCGACTCGCCCTGGGCTTCGAGCTGCCCTTCGACGTGTCGGTCAGCATCAGCGACAGGATCGGCGGGCCGAGCGCGGGCCTGATGTTCTCGCTTGGAATCTACGACACCCTGACCCCCGGCTCCCTGACCGGCGACTCGACGGTGGCCGGCACCGGAACCATCGACGAGAACGGCAAGGTCGGCCCGATCGGTGGCATCCAACAGAAGATCGTGGGCGCCCGCAACGACGGCGCCGACCTGTTCCTGGTGCCGCCGCAGAACTGTGACGAGGCCCTTACCTCCCGCCACGGTGACATGCGTTTGGTGAAGGCAGTCACCATGCATGCAGCAGTGCAGGCCATCGAGGCATGGGTGAAGGACCCGGATGCCACGCTCCCGACCTGCACGAGGAAAGGCTGAGGATGAGCACGAGCATGCCGCAAGGCGGGCTGGGGTCGCTGGACGTCGACCCTGCCCTGGCCGCTGCCGTGCTCGAGATCGAGAGTCACAGCTCCGCCACCGGCTGGGACCAGCCGGCCCGCCTCTATGCACTCGTGCCGACGGCCGAGCTGGTGGCCAAGGAGCCGATGCTGGCACACGCCATGGGGCTCGATGAGGCGGCAGCCGAGGGATCGCTGACGCCCGTGGAGCAGGACGGCCTGACGCCTGGCGCCAGCCTCGAGCGCTCCCTCGAGACGATCACCTGGCCGGCAGGCGTGGCGGGATGTGCGGCAGTCGTGGAGCGGTTGGTGCTCCCGCCCCAGGCGGACGCGGAGATCCTCGAGGACCCCGACCGGGCCGCCGAGTACGCCAGCGAGCACCCCGACCGCCAAGAGGTGCGGATCGTGGCCGGCGCCACCCGCGCCGGATCGACGTACTGTGCCCTGCGGCTGCGCGCGGCCGACGACGACCAGTCGGTGCTGGCCGGCGCCGACCTGGTGCCCGGCCTGCTGGCCCTGCTGAGCGACACCCTCGACGCGGCGGACCCCGACGCCGACGTTTCCGATGGAGAGGACCGTCCGTGAGCGATCGGTATGACGACGACCCCCGCGAGGAGGCAGCCGTCCCCGAACGACCCCAGAACCGCTCCCGAGCGTTGTTGATCACCGGCCTCGTGCTGGTGCTGGGGTTCTTCGCGCTGACGACCTTCTCGTCGATCTACACCGACCGGCTCTGGTACAGCGCCGAGGGCTACGGCTCGGTGTTCAGCCGCCTGTTCTGGACCCGCACCGGGCTGTTCTTGGTCTTCGGCCTGCTGATGGCCGCAGCCGTCGGGGCCAACATGTACCTCGCCCACCGCTTCCGGCCGTTCTTCCGCCCGGACTCGCCGGAGCAGGCGGGCCTCGAGCGCTATCGCGACGCCGTGCTGCCCGTCCGCGGCTGGCTGGTCGCCGGCGTCTCCGTCGTCATCGGCCTCTTCGCCGGCACGGCGGCCGCGGGGGAGTGGCGTACGTATCTCCTGTGGGCCAACCGGGTGCCTTTCGACCGGTCCGACCGGTTCTTCGGCAAGGACATCGGCTGGTACGTCTTCGAGCTGCCCTGGCTGCACTACCTCGTCAACTTCACGATGGCCATGCTGGTGCTCTCGATCCTGGCGGCGGCCACGGTGCACTACCTCTATGGCGGCATCCGGCTGCAGGTCTCGCGTGACCGGCTGACGGGTGCCGCGCAGGTGCAGTTCTCGGTGCTGCTCGGCCTGTTCGTGCTGGCCAAGGCCGCCGACTACTGGCTCGACCGCTACGACATCGTCAACGCCTCGGGCAACCTGATCACCGGCGTCACCTACACCGACGACCATGCGGTGCTGCCTGCCAAGAACATCCTGCTCGGCATCGCCGTGATCTGTGCCGTGCTGTTCTTCCTCAACATCTGGCGACGTACCTGGACGCTGCCCTCCGTGGGCCTGGCGTTGCTCGTGCTCTCCGCGATCCTGCTCGGCATGATCTGGCCCGGCATCGTGCAGGCCTTCCAGGTCAAGCCGACCGAGCCGGACAAGGAAGCTCCTTACATCGCCAACAACATCGCCGCGACCCGCGACGCCTACGACATCCAGGACATCGAGGTCAAGGACTACACGGCGACGACCGGCACCACGGACGAGGGGGCGCTGCTCGCCGACACCGCGTCGGTCCCGCTCATCGATCCGCAGCTGGTGCACCAGGCCTTCGAGCAGCAACAGCAGGTGCGCTCCTACTACTCGGTCGCCAACGTGCTCGACGTCGACCACTACCAGATCGACGGCACCGACCGCGCGCTGGTGCTCGGCGTGCGCGAGCTCGACCAGACCGGACTGTCCGAGGACGCCCGCAACTGGTCCAACCTGCACACCGTCTACACCCACGGCAACGGAATCATCGCGGCCTTCGCCAACCAGCGGCCGGCCGACGACAACACGGAGAACGCCGACATCCAGTGGGCCGAGGGTCAGCAGGAGAACCAGAACGCCCTCTCGACGGCGACCGGCGGCTACGAGAGCCGGGTCTACTACGGCGAGGACAGCCCCGACTACTCGATCGTCGGCAAGCTTTCGGGTGCGCCGGACGTCGAGCTCAACCTCGGCGGAGACACCGAGAGCGAGACGCAGTCCGCGACGACGTACGACGGCAAGGGCGGCGTCGAGGTCGGCTCGATGTTCCGCAAGCTGCTCTACGCCGTCAAGTTCGGCGACACCAACTTCCTGCTCTCCGAGCGGGTCAACTCCAACAGCAAGGTGCTCTACACCCGCACACCACGAGACCGCGTCCAGAAGGTTGCGCCGTGGCTCACGGTGGACTCCGATCCCTACCCGGCGGTGGTCGACGGCCGGATCCTGTGGGTCGTCGACGGTTACACCACCACCGACCGCTACCCGCTGGCCCAGCGCGAGTCGTTCCAGACCATGACGGACGACTCGCTGACCCAGGCCAACAACATCCCGATCGTGCCGACCGACCAGATCAACTACATGCGCAACGCCGTCAAGGCCACCGTGGATGCCTACGACGGAACGGTTCGGCTCTACGCCTGGGACGACTCCGACCCGATGCTGACCGCGTGGCGCAACGCCTTCCCCGGCACGGTGCTCGACCGCGACCAGATGCCGCCGGAGCTCGTCAGCCACCTGCGCTACCCCGAGGACCTGTTCAAGGTGCAGCGCTACCAGTTCGCCCGCTACCACGTCACCGACGCCGGCGACTTCTACCAGAACAACGCGCGCTGGGAGGTGCCCACCGATCCCGAGCGGGCCGGCAAGCTGCAGCCGCCGTACCGGCTGTTCGTCCAGGACCCCGACACCGGCATCGACAAGTTCTCGATGACGTCGGTCTACGTGCCGTACCGCAAGAACAACCTGGCGGCGTTCGTGTCCGTCGACTCCGACGCGACCGACCCCTCGACCTACGGCCGCATCCAGGTCCTCCAGCTGCCCAACGAGAACACTCCGGGACCCAGCAACATCGCCAACGAGATGCAGTCGGACAACGACGTGACCACCAAGGTGCTGCCGTACACACAGTCGGGCTCGGCCCGGGTCACCTACGGCAACCTGCTGACCCTGCCGGTCACCGGTGGGCTGATGTATGTGCAGCCCATCTATGCCACCCGCCAGCTGTCGAGCGCCAGCTATCCGATCCTGCAGTTCGTCGTGGTCTCCTTCCACGACCGCGTCGGCATCGGGTCGACCCTGGAGGAGGCCATCCTCGACTCCCTCGGCAGCGACACGACGACCCCGCCACCCGACGACGGTGGCAACAACCCGCCCGACGACGGCGGCGACAACACCAAGATCCCGGCGAAGGTCCGCAACCTGCTCGCGCAGGCCGAAAACGACTTCGAGGCCGCCGACCGCGCGTTCGAGGCGGGCAAGGTCGGCGAGTGGGCCACGCTGATCGAGGAGGGCCGCACCAAGGTCGACCAGGCCCTCGCCCTCCTCGACGAGCAACCCGTCGAGCCGACCACCGAGCAGTAGCCCTGGGTCTCCCGAGACCTCGATTTTGGACCCCGCCGATCGATCGAGTAACGTTGGCGTCACCGACGCGGGGTGGAGCAGCTCGGTAGCTCGCTGGGCTCATAACCCAGAGGTCGCAGGTTCAAATCCTGCCCCCGCTACCAATGTGATGTCTCAAGACATCGGCAACAGCCGGACCTGCAAACTGGGGTCCGGCTGTTGTTCATTTCCGGGTGGGGCCTTTGGGTGCTCCGGTGGGCTGGTAGTCGATGTTCGGGTTGAGGATCAGGTCTCGGAGGAGCTCCCCGGTGATGGCGTTGACGACCCTGATGTGGAGGTCTTGGACGAGCAGGATGACGCAGGTTCTCTCGTAGGTTCGGCCGATGCCGATGTGGTGCAGCCGGCCGTTGTGACGGATGGTCACGGACCCGGCTTTGTCGACGCGGTCGTGCCGGACCCGGTCGTGGGTATCGGGGTCTCGGGACTCGCCGGGAACGGCTTTGGGCATGGTGTTGTAGCGGGCGCCGGGGGTGGCTCGGTGCGGCAGGGATCGGTGCGGCCTGCGGTGGTTGTATTCGTCGACGAACGCGTCCAAGAGAACCTGCAGATCGGCAATCGTTGCGGGTTGGACCGGTTGGGCGCGCAGCCACTTCTTCATCGTCTGCTGGAATCTTTCGACCTTCCCGCAGGTGGTGGGGTGCCCGGGCCGGGAGTTCTTCTGCACGATGTGTAGGCGCCTGAGCTCGTTTTCGAAGGTGTTGCGTCCGCCGCGGCCGCCGGCCAGCCGGACGGTGTAGACCATGCCGTTGTCGGTCAGGGTGGACGCCGGGATCCCGTGCTCAGCAAGGGTTTCTCTGAACGTGGCAGTGACGATCGGGCCGGTGACCCGCCGGTGCGCGGACACGTTCAGGGCGTAGCGGGTGCAGTCGTCGAGCCAGCTGATCACCTCTACGTCGGTGCCTGTGCTCAGCCGGTAGTGGGTGAAGTCGGACTGCCAGGTCTGGTTGGGCATGGTGGCTTCGAACCGGACATAGGAGGATCTGGGCCGCTTCTTCGGCTCCGAGACGACCAGTCCGGCACGGGCTAGGTGCCGGCTGATGGTCGACCGGGCGATGGTCAGGCCGTGGTGGTGCTCGAGGTGCCAGGCGATGGTGTCCGGCCCGGCGTCCAGACCGACCTCCGACAGTTCTTTGCGGAGCCGCACGATGAGGTCGACCACCAAGGCCGGTAGCGCTGTCGGTGAGGTCTTGGGGCGTCGGGATCGGGGTTCGAAGGCGGCCTCGCCCTCGGACCGGTGACGGGCCATGAGGCGGCTGACCCAACCAGGCGATACGCCGTAGGTCCGTGCTGCTTCGGCCTGGGTCAGGCCCTGCTTGGTGATGGCGGTGATGACCAGCCTGGCTCTCGACACGACCGAGCATCGAGGAGCCCGACCCGTCCGGGATGTCTTGAGACATGGGTGTTGCCGATGTCTTGAGACATGTGTTGCTTATGTCCTGAACCAGGACACTGCCCCCGCTACCAATTGAAATCGCAGTTCAGGGCCGGGTTCGTGGATTACCACGGGCCCGGTTCTTGCGTCCCAGTCAGCACCACATCATCTGCTGACATCGCTTCGAGTCGCTGGTTGCACGTCCGGGCCGGCGTCTCACCCAGGCTGAGTGATGCCGACAAGAGGCGCGTGCGCTGCCATGGGGTGATGAACGCGACCCGCACCCCAAGGCTGACGACGGACCGTTCGGCCCCGGTTGCCGGGAACCTGGGGGGCGGCGGACGTCTGACGCCGGAGGAACGTGCCGCGGGCGGTAGGACGGCGCGAGAGCTGGTGCCTCGTGGGGTGCACGGGAAGTGGCGTCCGGCGCCGGATCGAGCCGACCCGGTGGGCATGCTCGAGGAGCAGGGGGCAAGCCGGGTGCCCGAGCTCGTCCCTATCCGCTACGGCCGCATGCTCGTGTCGCCCTTCACGTTCTTCCGCGGCGCCGCTTACCTGATGGCCGCCGACCTCGCGGAGGTTCCCCGCACCGGCTTGACCGTCCAGCTCTGCGGCGACGCCCACCTGTCCAACTTCGGGACGTACGCCGCCCCGGACCGCCGGCTCGTCTTCAGCATCAACGACTTCGACGAGACCCTGCCTGGCCCGTTCGAGTGGGACGTCAAGCGGCTGGCGGCCAGCTTCGCGGTCGCCGGACGAGATCGCGGTTTCGACGATGCCCAGCGCGAGGCCGCCACCCTCGCTGTCGCGGCGTCGTACCGGGAAGCCATGCACGGCTGGGCTGGGATGCGGAAGCTCGACGTTTGGTACGCACGGCTGGACGTCGACGAGCTCGAGGCCATCTTGAGCCCGCAGATCAAGTCTGGCGAGCTCAAGCGGTTCCGCAAGAACGTCGCCAAGGCACGAGCCAAGGACAGCATCAGGGCGTTCACCAAGCTGATCGAGGTGGTCGACGGACGCCCTCAGCTGATCAGCGACCCACCCATGATCGTCAGGCTCCAAGACCTGATGCCCGACCATGAGTACCGCGAGGTCGACACGGCGCTGCAAGGCATCCTTCGCACGTACCGACGCACCCTGTCGGGCGATCACCGACACCTGATGGAGGGCTTCCGCTTCGCCGACGCTGCCCGCAAGGTGGTCGGTGTCGGCAGCGTCGGCACCCGGGCGTGGATCGTGTTGATGGTCGGCAACGACGACAACGACCCGCTGTTCCTCCAGGCCAAGGAGGCACAGACCTCGGTCCTCGAGCCCTTCCTGGGAAGGAGTGCACATCCCAGTCACGGTCAGCGCGTCGTCGAGGGCCAGCGACTCATGCAGGCGGCCAGCGACATCATGCTCGGCTGGGTGCGCACCACCGGCATCGACGGCGTGGAGCGGGACTTCTACGTCCGCCAGCTCTGGGACGGCAAGGGATCGGCGGTCATCGAGGCGATGAAGCCGGCCACGCTGACCGCCTATGCCCGGCTGTGCGGCTGGACCCTGGCTCGAGCGCACGCACGCTCCGGTGACCCGGTGGCCATCGCCAGCTACCTCGGCTCCAGCGACAAGTTCGACCGCACCCTCGCGACGTTCGCCGAGGCCTACGCCGACCAGAACGAGCGCGACTACTCAGCACTCCAGCATGCCGTCGACGAGGGGCGCGTCGCGGCCGAGAGCGGCTGAGCGGACGCCAGACCCGAGTCATGCAAACCCGGGGACCTTTCTCGTTAGGTCAAGATGTTGACGGCTCGCGCCACGATCATGACGGCGATCACCAGCGAGATGGACGATTGAACGAGCATCACCATCTTTGCCCAGCGCCTGATAGGCATCGTGTCCGTGGGGCTGAGGGCCGTGGAGTTGGTGAAGGCGAGGTAGAGGTAGTCCGGGTATTGCGGCCACCAGTTCGCAGGAGCGAGCTCAGGGCTAGCGTCTTCTGGGAACGCGAACGCGGGGGCCACCGGCACACCCAAGGCGCGGGCCGCGGGTCCGCCACGATCGAGCAACCAGAACCACAGGCTGAACGCGATCACATTGGTCACCCACAGGGCGCCACCCGTGGCCAGCAGTACCGTGCCGTTGTCTCGGTCCGAGCCGTCCAGAATGTCCCGCACGAGCTCCGCCACCCCGGCGAGGTTGTCCAGGGTCATGACGATGACCAGCCCCACGGTGACCCGTTTGAGGACTGGGGAGCGACGGTCGATGCGGCCGGGATCCCCGATCACGAGGACGACGAGCAGCAGCACCTCGACCGTGGGGAAGAGAACGCTCGGAGACAGCACATGACGATCAGGAAGCGAGAGCTGCATCGCCACCGAGACGAGCACCGCGGCGGCCATCGGCCAACGGGGCTCACCCTGGACACGCAGGCGTTCCCGTCCGTCGGGAGAACCCAGCCCATCCCCCTCGGGCTGTGACGGTGGCGTCATGCGTGGCCCTCGCTGACCGTTGTCTCGTCGACGGCGTTGCCTGAGAGCGGCGTCTGCGTGCAGGACTCCTCATTGGTCATGCCTTCAACGCTAGGCCCAAACGTCCGCTCAGATCCGGTGGTCGTGCCGGTGGGCTCGAGGTCGGCGGAGGAGCAATGGCGGTCAGCTCTTGTTCAGCTCCTCGGCGAGCATCACGAGGATGCCGCTGGGGCCGCGGAGGTAGGTGAGCTTGTAGACGTCCTCGTACGTCGCCACGCCGCGCAGCGGGTGGCAGCCGTGCCTGGCGGCTATCTCGAGAGCTTCGTCGATGTCGTCGACCGAGAAGGCGACGCGGTGCATGCCGATCTCGTTGGGTCTGGTGGGCTCCGTCTCGATCGCGTCGGGGTGGATGTACTCGAAGAGTTCGAGGCGACCGTTGCCGTCTGGCGTCTGGAGCATGGCGATCTTGGCGTGGTTGCCGTCGAGGCCGACGGCGGTGTCGGTCCACTCGCCACTGACAGTGTCACGGCCGAGGACGGTCAGTCCTAAGTCGGTGAAGAAGACGATCGTGGCTTCGAGGTCGCGGACGGCGATGCCGACGTTCTCGAGTTTGATTGGCATGCCTGGCACGGTACCGAGCCCTGGCAGGCACAGTTCTCCCTGGTCTCCGACGCGGGACGTCACGCCTCCGACTTCTCGCCCACGGATGTAGACCGCCAAAACTTCGCACATTCCACTGCCTGACGACGCGTGTCGGTATGGGACGGGGTGTTCGTGTGGGTCCTTGCGGGCTGTTCAGGTCCAACCGTAGGTTCTCGGCATGGCTGCGACTTATGCGCTGATCGCAGCACTGTTCTTCGCGCTGGCGGCCACCCTCGAGCAGAAGGGGACGCTCAACCTCCCGACGATCTCGCTGGCCCAGCCGATGTCGATCGTCCGTCTCGCCGGCAACAGGACGTGGCTGATCGGCACCCTCGTGCTGTTGGGTGGCTATGTCTTCCAGGCTGCAGCGCTGGACCGCGGGCGTCTTTCTGTCATCCAGCCGCTGCTCGTCACAAGTGTCGTCTTCGTACTTCCGCTCGGCTACTTCCTGACCAGCCAGCGCGTGGGTCGTCGGGAGGTGTTGGGTGCGGCAGCCATCGTTCTCGGACTCAGCCTGTTCGTGATCTTCGGAGACCCAGCCGGCGGGAACGCAAACGCATCCGGTGCCCAGTGGGCGATCACGATCGGCCTCATCTCGGTGTTGTGCGCTGTGTTGCTCGTGTTCGGCAGCCGTGATCAGTCGAGGAAGGCGGCGGTCTACGGCACCGTCGCTGGGGTCCTCTTCGGGCTTTCCTCGTCTCTCGCGATGCCGACGCTGGAATACCTCCACGAGGGCGTGGACACGATGCTGTCGCACTGGCAGCCGTATGCCCTCGCCGTGATTGGCTTGCTCGGCTTCGTCATCCAGCAGGTCTCCCTCGGAGCGGGCCGACTGGCGGCTGCTGTTGCCACCGTTTCGGTGGCGAATCCAGTGGTCGCTGTCTTGATTGGAGTCGTGCTGCTCGACGAGCGTCTCAGCCGGCCGGCTTGGCATGTCGGCGTGGCACTGGTCGGCCTGGGAGTGACGTTTGTCGGCGCGGTCGTCATCTCGCTCGCTCGTGAGGCTGCCCTTCCAGATCCTGCCGCGGACGTGGCCGACACGCCCGCAAAGAAGGGGTAGCGATGACCGAGGCGATTCGTCCGGCCGCGCCGATCCATGTGCGGCGCGAAGCGTGATCCACGCCGGCGCCGAAGTCTTGTTCTACGGCCTGGCCGCGGCCCTCAGCGCTCTCGTCCTCTCGGCGACCTTCGTCGCCATCAGGAGTGAGCGGCCCCGCACCAACGCGATCGCGTTCTTGAGCGGCTTCCTGCTCGGCACGGTGATCGCGTGCGCGCTCGGCCTTGCTCTCGGACAGGCCTCAGTCGACCGGCTCGACTCGCACGAGACGTTCGAAGGAGTTCTGACCCTCCTCCTCGGCCTCGCTCTGATCGCCGTCGGGCTCCGGGCACGGCACGCCTCACCGCGAACGGAGGCACGGGGAAGTCGTGCGACAGCGATCCTCGCCGGACTGCACAACGTCGGCCCTGCCGCGACGTTCTCCATGGCGGGGCTGCTGGGCTTCGGAGGGCCGAAGCGCCTTCTGCTCACGTTCCTGGCCATGGCGTCCGCCAGCCAGCCTGGTCTCCGGGACATCGTGAATCTCACCTTGGTCGCGAGCTACGTGGTCATCTCGACAATGCTGGTCTCGGTGCCGGTCGGCGTCGTGGTCCTGGCCGGAGATCGCGCCGACGCGATCTTCGCCAGCGGCCAATCGTGGCTGACCGAGCACGCGCGCACGTTGCGGGTCTGGGTCTCCTTGGGGATCGGCGTGGTGCTCGTTGTGAACGCGCTGCTGCGGATGTTCGCCTGAGTGCTACTGACGACGCCATCGATCCGCGATCTACGGTTTCCGGCCGATCACGGCACCGTTCGCCCCCGCCGCCTCGAACCAGACCGTGCGAATGTCTTGGAAGCCAAGGTCGCCGAGCCACGCGCCGTACTCGGCGGGCGTGTAGTTGCGGCCCTCGGTCTCGACCAGCATGTTGAGACTCATCAATGCGGCGGCGGGAGGGCCGGTCCGCGCGTCGTTGACCAGCAGCTCGGCGATGATCACCCGACCACCGCTTGGCAGGGCCGCCCAGCACTTCTGGAGGATCGTGCGGCAACGGTCCTCCGCCCAGTCGTGCAGGATCATGGACAGCAGGATCGTGTCGTGCCCACCGGGTAGCGAGGAGTCGGCGAAGAAGTCACCGGCCACCGTCTCGATCCGCTCCTGGAGGCCTGCTTCCTTGACCTTTGCGGCCGCGATGTCGGCGACCTTCGGCAACTCGTAGACCGTCGCGGTCAGGTCGGGGTAGAGCCGGCACAGCTCGATGTCGAACGCTGCGGAGCCACCTCCGACATCGAGCAACCTGCGCGCACCGCTCAGATCGATGGCCTGGCCCAGAGCGCGGGCAGTGAACGTCGAGAGCGAGTGCATCGCCTCCCAGAACACCGCAAGCAGCTGAGGATCCTCACCGTCGAAGAGCGAGCTCTGCCGGTCCGGATCCCACGTGGTCGGGCGGTTCGTGCGGATCGCCTCGGTCAGCTTGCCCCACCCGGGATACAGCCGCTGGTCCAGCATCTGCACAAAGCCGCCGAAGTAGTAAGGCTTGCCGCGGACCAGGAACTCCTCGGCTAGCGGGGTGTTGATGTAGCGCTCATCGCGCTTCACGAGCAGCCCGAGTGCGGCGCACCCGGTGAGCAGCATCTCCGCCGGTCGCTCCTCGATCTCGAGTGCCTCGGCGAGGGCTCCGGCCGTCGTACCGGCCGTGCCGGACAGACGGGAGAACAGGTCGAGCTCATGGGCCGAGGCGAGCGTCTTGAACGCCCAGAAGCCGGTCGCCAGCTGCATCAAGGGGACCGGCGACAAAGCGTGATCGTCGTCGGCTGTCATGGAACCTCCCAGTGGTTTGTCGGTCATCCGACCCGAGTGAGGATCGGGTCGCCCCATGGTGTGAGACAGCGGCGCTGTCGGCCAAAGACCCCTTGGTACAGCCGAATCGTCGCGCCGGCTACGCGTCCTGATGCGGTAGGCGGTAGGCGGTGGACGCGTGGCTGGCGCCGTTCGTCTACCCTCCGATCCGAGTGACCCACATGGAGTGGATGACGAGCTCTTGGGTGGGAAACGGCTCGCTGGCATCCGGGCGGGTGAAGGGCCCGGTCTCGTCATGGAAGACGGCGGTCTGGAGGATCGCGGTCCAGCCTCGGTCGAGCACGGCCCGGCAGGTGGAGGCGGACCGTAGTTCGTTGCAGGTGTGGGTGGCGTAGACGTGGTCGTCGTACAGATAGCTGAGCGTGACGGTCCCGCCCGTGGATTCCTTGCGGACGGCCCAGCGGTGGAAGCCCGTGGGGCCGCCGGCTCCCCACGCCCAAGTGGTCGGCTTGTGGTGCCAGCTGACGTACTCCGAGTCGGTGCAGGTGGCGTGCGTCGCCGCCTCGGGTAGTTCCGGGCGCGAGGCGTACCACTCCAGGACGTCCAGCTCGCCCCACAGCGGGTCGCAGTAGATCTGGTCGAGGTTGACCAACCACAGGGCGCTCCGTGCCCCTGGCGCGGATCGATCGGGGAGCCTCACTTCGAAGCCCCATTCGAAGTCTGTCGCCGGTACCCGAAAGCCGGTCACTCGAATGCGGCCGACGGAGTACTGCGGCTGGAGCGTGCTGCAGCGCCCCTCGTCGGCTGGGGTCTGCTCGGTGACGACGGCGGAGGTGCAGTGTCGACGCGCGGAGACGACCAGGTCACCGCGCGCGTCGACCGCGACGTTCGAGCCCAGGTACGCGCCTTGTCGGTGGCTCTCGCAGGCGGCGTCCCCCAGGTACTTCTGGAAGGTGAACCCGCGCCAGGTGAACACCTCACCGCGAGGCTGGCCGTAGTGGGTGTTGCAGTACTCCTGGGTGGGCGCCGGAGCCGAGTCCAAGGTGGCCTCGGCGGGCTTGTCCACCAGTACGTCGGCAGTAGCTGTCGGCGTGGCGGCCATCGGGACCACCACGGCCGCGTCCAGCACGATAACCGCGAGGCCGGCGAGCAATGCGCCCTTCAGGACCCGCGCCATGACCGCCACCGATCGAGCGTAGGCCCGAGCGGACCCACGGATCATGCATTCCGGGCGAGAACGCCTTGATCGTCTGGGCTCAAGAGCTACGGGACAGTCCGTCTTGCGCTGACGACGCCCTGAAGTACTTCTTGAAGACCACCAGTGGCAGCAGCCAGGTGCCGAGCGCGGTGACCAGCCAGACGGTCAACGTGCCGAGCAGCCACGTCATTGCGCCGTTGATGGTGAGTCCGTCTGTGAGCGTGGACGCCAGGATCAGGGCGACCAGCGTCGAGATCAGGCCGAACCCGCCGAGCAGCGCCGGCGCGTACTTGCGCGCGAGGTTGAGGATGAACGGCGAGAGGATGCTCTGGGCGAGCGCGAACACCAAGACCGCAGCGATGAAGCCGGTGGTGGAGACGTGGAAGTCGTCGAGCAACCAGGAGGCGACGAGCAGCCCTGCGGCGCAGGTGGCGAAGAAGATCACCGCCCTGACCAGGAGTCGGATCACGATTGGGCCTCACTCTCAGGGGGGTCGGGTGGGACATCAGGGGCAGCACCGGTCGCGACCGCAACGTTGCCCAGAGCGCCGTTGCGCCACAGCGCGACGGCCCCGACGCCCATCAGGATCGGGCCGCCGACGGTGAAGACCCGCCACACGATCAGCGCCGCGACCGATGCCGCCTCGATCTCGAGCCCGCCTTCCTCGACCAGTGCGGCCAGGACGAGTGCGTCCACGATCCCGATCCCCGAGAAGGGAAACAGCGTGAGTGGGTAGGCGAACAGGTAGGCGATCGCGACCACGACCAGGCTGACTTCGCTGGCGGAGACGCCCACGAACCGGAGGCAGAGCACCAGGACGGTCAGGTCCGCGGCGAGCATCCCGAAGAGCCCCAACAGCGAGCGGGGGAACCCGTGGTGGAAGCGGGAGGCGATCTGGTCGCGGAAGTCGACGCAGCTCCGACGCCACGCCTCGGGGTCGACCTGCTTCCTGACCCGGCAGGCGATCCGTCCGGCCTTGAGCCCCACCTTGCTGGCCAGTTCATCGCTACGCACCACCAGCAGCACGCCCACGAGGATGGCAGCGGCGATGGCGATGCAGGCGAGGTCCAGCAGCCTGAGGCCGGCCGGCTCTCCCGTGGCGATCAGCAGGATGAATCCGAAGAGCGGCGCCGCGAACCGGACGATGTAGAAGGTCAGCGTGTTCATCACCGTGCCGGCCAGACCCTTCACGGTCGGCACTCCCCAGGAGTTGAACATCCCGACGCGCAACGCCAGGTCGCTCGGCGGGGGCGCGACGGCGGACATCAGGATCGCACCCAGGTCGTTGACGGTCGCGCGGAGCACGGAGACGCCCGGGATGTAGAGCGCCAGCGGCAGTGCGTTGAGCACCTGCCTGACGACCACGACGACGATCAGCACCAACGGCTGCCACCAGGTCAGGTGGCGCAGCGCGTCCCAGACCGCGACCCAGTCGATCTGCCCGATGAGGCGGACGATGACGACGCTGATGAGCAGGGCCAGGACGAGCAGACCCCCACGGGTGAGCCAGGCGCGCCGCTTCGCGCGACGTACGGCGTGTACGACGCTGGTGTCGCCGAACTCGGGGCCGGCGTCGCCTGGCAGGGCGGTCATCTCGGGAGTCTCGTCGGAACCGCGGCTGCGATGAGTGTCAACCTCGACCTGCCCATGACCAACGCCTCCGTGCAGCGTGACGTGATGTGCGGCGCGTCTGCCCGAGGTCCGAGAACTGATCGTCCGCGCGAGCGAGTGCGCGTCACATACTAGTGCCCAGCTAGTGCCCACCGGCCGCTCGCGCAACGCTTCACTGACCCTCGCGACGTGGCGGCAAGACGATCCGGACTGCCTCTTCCCGCTGGCCTCGAGGAGTGCTTGGCTGGTTCGGTGCGAGCTGTCTCAGGTCGGCTGCAGGTTTCAGGAGTCAAGATGCACTTTCCGACGCGGCCAACATCGAGCGTCTCCGGCCTCTCCTTGATGTCAGCGAAGGAACCCCCGCAGTCGAAGGCTCCTTCTCGGCGCGCCCTCGAAGGGGCGATGTCCCCACCCCGGTCGCCCGAACCCTGCGCGATGCCCTAGCAGGCGATCAGCCCGATGGAAGGTGTTCTTCATGGCTAACCACCCGGCCCGCGGCGACTTCGACCCGGTGCCGTCCAGGCGTCACCGGGCCCGGGTCTCGGTGTCCACCACGTTGCCGCCGGTCTCCGAGGCGGCGGCCTTGGCGGTGCCCGTCTCCGCCGGGGCGGAGCCGCCGTCCGACCTGGGCATCGACGCCGCCCACCTGGCGGTCGCCGGCTTCTCCGGGAAGGCGGGCCAGCACCTGGTCGTACCGGGCGACGACGGGCGCGCGCTGGTCGCCCTCGGGATCGGGGACAACGCGACCGTGGAGGTCACCCGGGTCCGCGACCTGGCGGCGGACTTCGCCCGAGCGGTCCCGCAGCACCTCACCCTGGCGGTCGAGCTGCCCGAAGGCGACCTGCCGATCTCGCCGGCGGAGTTCGCACAGGCGGTCACCGAAGGCGTCCTGCTCGCCCGCTGGCGCTTCTTCGTCGGCAAGGGCGGGGAGGAAGCCACGCTCAACGCTCTGACGTTGGTGGGGCCTGAGTCGGCGGCCGACCAGCTGCGGGCCGGGGCGTCGCGCGGTGAGGCGGTCGCCGCGGCGGCGGCCGTCGCCCGCGACCTGGCCAACTGTCCCGGCCACGACCCTGTCCGCGGCCCGGATGGCCGAGGTGGCCGTCGAGCTCGGTCCTGAGGCCGGGCTCGAGGTCGAGGTCTTCGACGAGCAGCAGCTGATCGAGATGGGCTGCGGCGGGATCCTCGGGGTCAACCTCGGCAGCGTCGACGAGCCACGGCTGATCAAGATGACCTATCGACCGGACGTCGCCGACCGGCCACCTCGGCCTCGTCGGCAAGGGCATCATGTACGACTCCGGCGGCATCAGCCTCAAGCCCAGCGACGAGTCGCACGCCCAGATGAAGAACGACATGACCGGCGCCGCGGCGGTCCTCGGCGCGATGACCGCCCTCAAGGCTCTGGGCTGCACGGTCGCGGTGACGGCCTACCTGTGCTGCACCGACAACATGCCGTCGGGCTCGGCGATGAAGCTCGGCGACGTGCTGCGGATGCGCAACGGCACGACCGTCGAGGTGCTCAACACCGACGCCGAGGGGCGCCTGGTGATGGCCGACGGGCTGTGCCTGGCCGTCGAGGACGACGTCGACGCCATCGTCGACATCGCCACCCTCACCGGGGCCTGCCTGCGCACCCTCGGCGTCGAGGTCGCCGGGGTGATGGGCAACAACGCCGACCTGGTCGGCCAGCTGGAGGCCGCTGGAGAGGCGTCCGACGAGCCGGTGTGGGAGCTGCCCCTCTACCGGCCCTACCGTTCGCAGCTCGACTCCCCGATCGCCGACATGACCAACATGGGCGGCATCAACGCCGGGTCGATCACTGCGGCGCTGTTCCTCGCAGGAGTTCGTCGGCGGGAAGCCCTGGGCCCACGTCGACATCGCCGGCACCGCCCAGCAACCCGCCGTACGAAGCTGGCGCAACAAGGGCGCCAGCGGCTTCGGAGCCAAGCTGCTCATCGAGCTGGCCACCACCTTCACCGTGCCGAAAGGGGCGATCCGATGAGCGCGGCCGCCGCGGAAGAGCAGACCAGCGGAGGGTTCCTCGGCTGGATCGAGCGGGTCGGCAACAAGGTGCCGCACCCGGCCATGATCTTCCTGGGCCTGATCGTCGGCGTGATCCTGCTGTCGGCCGTGCTCGCCTGGGCGGACGTCAGCGTGACCACCGAGGTGGCCGAGCCGGTGCCCGAGGCCGTCATCCCCGACTACAGCGACGCCGGCTCGACGTACCCCTCCATCGAGCACGACGCCGAGCCGGCGGTCCCTGACTACGAGCTGGTCACCGAGACCATCGAGGCCAAGAGCCTGCTCAGCGGCGAGGGCATCGCCCACATGTTCACCACGGTCGTGCAGAACTTCAACGACTTCGGCGTGGTCGCGGTGATCCTGGTCGCGATGATCGGCGTCGGCGTCGCCGAGGAGGCGGGTCTGATCGCGGCGCTGATCCGAAAGATGGTCCAGGTCGCCCCGGCGGGTGCGATCACGTTCATCATCGTGCTGCTCGGCGGCATCTCGAGCGTCGCGTCCGACGCCGGCTACCTGGTGCTCATCCCGCTCGGAGCCGCCGCCTTCGCCAGCATCGGGCGCAACCCGCTGGTCGGCATCGCGGCGGCGTACGCCGGCGTGAGCGCGGCGTTCTTCGTCAACATCCTCATCACCCCGGCCGACGGCATCATCACCGAGGTCACCAACGAGATCATGGGCGGGGTGGCGCCCAACGCCGAGCCGCTGAACGTCACGAGCAACTTCTACTTCTCGATCGCCTCGACCCTGTTCTGCGCCGTCGTGATGACGTTGCTCACCGAGCGGTACGTCGAGCCGCGGGCTCGGCAAGTGGGACCCGGCCGAGCGACCGGCGGACGCGCCGGTCGACCACGTCCCCGAGGGTGACGAGCTCTCCCACGAGGCGCGTGGGCTGCGGCTCTCGCTGATCTACACGCTGGTGGCGATCGTCATCATCGGGCTGCTGACCGTCCTTCCCGAACGCACCGCTGCGCAACCCCGACACCGGAGAGATCTTCGGCAACTCGCCGTTCATGAGCAGCCTGCTCTTCATCATCTCCATGCTCTTCCTGGCCGCGGGCCTGGGCTACGGCAAGGGCTCCGGCAGCCTGACCGGCAGCACCAACGTCATCAACGCGATCACCAAGACGTTCAACGGCCTGGGCGGCCTGATCTTCCTGATGCTGCTGATCGCGCAGTTCATCGCGTTCTTCAACTACTCCAACATCTCAGCCATCGTGGCCACCAAGCTGGCCGACCAGCTCGGGCAATGCCGACATCGGCGCGCTGCGCGCTGCTCGATCGGGTTCATCCTGCTGGTGGTCGTGATCGACATGATCATGCCGGGCGTGATCCCGAAGTGGGCGATCATCGCGCCCATCTTCATCCCGCTGTTCTACAACCTCGGGATCGCGCCGCAGACCGTGGTCGCGGCGTACCGCGTCGGTGACGGCCCGGTCAACGTGATCACCCCGCTGATGGTCTACCTGCCGTTCATCATCCTGGTCTGCCAGCGCTACCGCGCCTCGGCGGGGATGGGCACCGTGGTGTCGATGATGATCCCGTACACCGTGGTCGTGCTGGTGACGTGGGTCCTCTTCTTCATCGCGTGGTACCTGATCGGCATCCCGTGGGGTCCGGGCGCGCCGGTCCATCTCTAGTGATGGGTTCGACCTGCCAGGGTGGGGGTCGCGATGGATGACTCCACCCTGGCTCTGCTCGTCCTGGCCCTCGTCGTGGCCGTGTTCATCTGGAACAAGCTGCCCGTCGGTGTGGTGGCGATCCTGGCCACGCTCACCCTGTGGGTCACCGGCCTGGTGACGACCGAGCAGGCCGTCGCCGGCTTCGGCGACCCGGTCGTGATCTTCATCGCGACCCTGTTCGTCGTCAGCGAGGGCATCGACTCCACCGGTGTCACCACCTGGGCCGGTCGCTGGCTGATCGAACGCGCCGGGACCGAGCGGGTGCGGGTCCTGGTCGCGATCAGCCTGCTGTCGGCGTTGCTGGCCTCGCTGATCACCCTCAACGGCGCGGTCGCCGCGCTGCTGCCCCTCGTCGTCATGCTCGCCATGCGGATCGGCACGCCGCCGTCGCAGCTGCTGATGCCGGTCGTGTTCGCCGGCAGCGCGGGCGGACTGCTGATGCTGATGAGCAGCCCGGTGAACGTGATCGTCTCCGAGGCGGCCGACGACGCCGGCGCTGGCCCGTTCGCCTTCTTCGCCTTCTCGCTGGTCGGGCTCCCGATGCTGGTGGGGACGGTCGCGATCTGCGTGCTCCTCGGCCCGCGGCTGCTCCCCAAGCGGGAGCCCGAGCACCTGCCGCCCGACCTCGCGCAGTACGGCTCCATGCTCGAGGCCCACTACGGCCTCGGCAGGACCGCGGCCGAGCTGGTCACCCGCGAGCTCGGCATCGCCGAGGTCGTGGTGCCGCCGCGATCACGGCTGATCGGCGAGCGGGTCTACGCCGGCATGCAGCGCCAGCACGACCTGATCATCCTGGCCGTCCAGCGGCTCGGGCGTGACCAAGGTGACGGGGAGATCGAGCTCGCCGAGGGCGACGCCCTGGTGGTGCATGGTCCGTGGAGCGAGCTCGACCAGCTGAGCAAGGACCGCGACGTGCTGCTCGTGGACTCGCCCGAGGCGATCCGGCGTCAGGCGGTGCCGTGGGGAGCCAAGGCGACCCGGGCAGTGCTCGTGCTGGTCGCGATGGTCGCGATGCTGGGCTCCGGTCAGGTGCCCCCGGCGATCGCCGGGCTGACCGCCGCCGTCGCGATGGTGCTGTTCCGGGTGGTCACGGTGCAACAGGCCTACCGCTCGGTCTCGTGGCAGACGGTGGTGCTGGTCGGCGCACTGATCCCGCTCTCGACTGCCATCCAGTCCAGCGGCGCCGCCGACGAGATCGCCGGCGCTCTGATCGACGTGGTCGGCTCGAGGCCGAGCCCCTACCTGCTGCTGATGGCGATCTTCGTGCTGACCGCATCGCTCGGCCAGGTCATCAGCAACACCGCCACCGTCCTGGTCATCGTCCCCATCGCGGTGTCCGCGGCCCAGGCGACGGGCACGTCCGTGCAGCCCGTGCTGATGGTGGTGGCGGTCGCCGGGTCGGCCGCGCTGCTCACGCCGATCGCGACGCCCGGCAACATGATGATCATGTCGCCGGCGGGCTACCGGTTCGGTGACTACTGGAAGCTGGGGCTGCCCATCATGGTCTGGTGGTTCGTGGTCGCGCTCGTCGTGGTTCCCCTGGTGTGGAGCCCGTGACCGCGGGTAGGACGCGACGTGCGGCACACGCAGCCGCAGCTGTCGTACGCCGGCAGCTGCGGGCGCCGTACACCGCAACGCTGGGTGCGGTGGTGCTCCTCTGGCTGTCGCTCACACCGTCCCTTCTGCCGCGCACGATCGTGTTCCAGGGCCTCATCTCCGGCGTCTGCGTGCTCGTGGGCTACGGCCTCGGTGGCCTGGTGGGCTGGCTGATCCGCAGCAGCGGCGGCAGTCTCGAGGGTGAGGCGCGACGGATCGCGTGGCTGGCGCTCGCGGTCGTGGGTGGCGTCGGCACCGTCGTCTTCTTGTGGTTGGGGCTGCGCTGGGACAATCAGGTGCGCAACCTCGTCGGTGTGGACGAGGTCGGGCTTGGCCACGTGTTGGCGTCGGTGGCCATCACGGCCGTCATCGTCGTGGTCCTGCTGCTGGTGGCCCGTGCCCTCAAGGCCCTTGGCAGGGTGATCGGCCGTGGCATCGGCAAGCTGCTGCCCGCTCGGGTGGCCACGGTGGTCGGTGGCCTGCTGGTCGCCTTCGTCGTCTACGAGCTCGCCGTCGGCGTCGGCGGGAGCCGCCTGCTGGCCGCCCTGGACTCGACGTTCATGACCCTCAACGACGAGTTCCGCACCGACCTGCCTCCTCCCACCGCGCCCGAACTGTCGGCGGGACCGGCCTCGGTGCAGTCGTGGGACGACCTCGGTCGCCAGGGCCGGCTCTTCATCGCCAACGCCCCGACCGCCGAGAGCATCGGGTCGTTTACCGGGGAGCCCGCGCTCCAGCCGGTCCGCGCCTACATCGGAGCCGGGCCGAAGGGTGTCGACCTGCGGGAAGAAGCGGCCCGGGCGATCGAGGAGCTCGATGCCTTGGGCGGTTTCGACCGGGCGGTCCTCAACGTGGTCACCGGCACCGGGCGGGGTTGGGTGAACGAGAACCAGGCGCAGGCCTTGGAGTACATGTGGGGCGGCGACACCGCAACCGTCAGCCTGCAGTACTCCTACCTGCCCAGCTGGATGTCGTTCCTGCTCGACGGCGATCGCTCGCAGGACGCCGGCCGGGCCCTCTTCGACGCTGTCTACGCTCGGTGGTTCGACCTCCCGGAGGCCGAGCGTCCGCTGCTGGTCGTCAGCGGCGAGAGCCTCGGCAGCTTCGGCGGCGAGGCGGCGTTCAGCGGGGCGCAGGACCTCGCGACCAGGACCGACGGAGCGCTGTTCGTCGGACCGACCGCCGACAACGTCCTCTGGAGCCGGTTCACGTCCGAGCGGGAACCCGGAACGCCCGAGGTGTTGCCGGTCGTCGACGACGGGGAGATCGTGCGCTTCGCCGACGTGCCGGAGGACTGGGACGCGCCGGGGGCCTGGAACGGGACGCGGGTCGGCTACCTCCAGCACGCCAACGACCCGATCACCTGGTGGTCGTTCGGGCTCGCCGTCCAGCGACCCGACTGGCTGAACGAGCCGCGAGGCCGCGACGTCTCCCCGCACGTCCACTGGATCCCCGGCGTGACGATGCTCCAGCTGGCCGTCGACCAGTTCGGTGCCAACGACGTGCCGGCCGGCCAGGGTCACCAGTTCGGGCTCGCGCCGGTGTATGCGTGGGCCGAGATCCTGCCCCCGCCGGGCTGGACGGACGCCGACACCGCGGAGCTCGCCGCGGTCATCGGCGACCGTGAGGTCCTCGAGTGAGCCGGTGGGTTCGTCCAGAGCATGTGGTCGACCTGTTCGTCTACGTCGTGGTCCTCAATCTCGCCATCCAGTACGTCCCATCGATCATCAGCGAGAGCTTCACCCTGTCGCTGCTGACGGCGGCGCTCCTGAAGGTCGCGTTGGAGCTGGTCATCGGCATCAAGAACAGGATTCTCGGCCGGCTGCGAGCGGCCACCAGGCGGCGCACCAAGGTGTTGGCCGCTCTGTCCCTCTGGGCGGTCGCCATCGGCAGCAAGTTCGTGGTCCTGGAGCTGATGGACCTGGTCTTCGGGGACGCCGTGAGCCTGGGGGGTTTCTTCCCGGTGACGTTGCTCATCATGGCCCTCTTGGTGGCACGGGCAGCCGTACGTCGCCTCCTCTTCGGACTCGCCGCGGACACGTGACCTCACCCGAGATGAGTGAGTCGACCGCTCTTCGTCCGCGATAACGTGATGTCAGCGGACTATCGGTCGCACCCCGATGGGGTGGCGCAGCGAAGGGACGATGCGTGTTCACGGCAAGGTCTACGGGCAGCACCCGACGTGCTCGCAGGGTCACGACCGGCCTGGCGCTTGCCAGCGTGGTGCTTGCCTGCCTCGCCGCATGCAGTGGCGACGGGAGCGACAGCGCGGACGACGCGGCGAAGCCCGACTACGCCGCCACCCTCAACGGACCGAACACCGCCGAGCCCGGGGCCGTCGTGGTCCTGACGCTCAGCAACGTCGGGCAGCTCCGGGACTCCTACCAGCTGATCGTGTCACCGGACGACAGCGGGACACTCAAGCCGCGGCACCTCACCATCGAGCCCGGCGCCAGCGCGAAGGTCGACGTCGAGGTCGATCAGACGCCGCTGACCATCGAGGTCGAGAGCGTGGGCGGCGGTCCTGGCGTGGATGAGTTCACGATCAACTGACGGCCGTCCGCGGCACGTCCAACAGGCCGGTCCGGTCCATCTGAGGACCAACGCCTGACCCTCCCGAGCGGGGATCACCACTGGCTTGTGTCCCCGCTATTCAGTGTTACTATCTACTGGTAGTCAATAACACTGAGTAGTTCGTAGTTGGAGGAGGTGTCCATGGGCAAGCAGGTGACGGAGATGCTCAAGGGGACGCTGGAGGGCATCGTTCTCGCGATCCTGTCCGGCCGGTCCGCCTACGGCTACGAGATCACGGCCTGGCTGCGCGAGCAGGGCTTCTCCGACATCGCCGAGGGCACCGTCTATGCCCTGCTGATCAGGATCGAGCAGCGCGGCTACGTCGACGTGGAGAAGGTCCCCTCCGAGAAGGGGCCGCCGCGCAAGGTGTACTCCCTCAACGCTCAGGGACAGGAATACCTCGAAGACTTCTGGAGGACCTGGAGCTTCCTCACAGAACGGCTAGAACAGCTCCGCGAAGGAGGCAGATAGACATGGCCACAAGGTGGATCGAGCTGGTCACCGGATCGCTCGAACAGAAGAAGCAGTACCGGCAGTACAAGGCCCGCATCGAGGCCCTCCCCGAGCCGTACGGCAGCGTCGCGAAGGCGCTGCAGCGGTACTTCATGTACTACGGGGGCATCACGGACGGCGAGACCAGCCTGAAGATGTTCGACGACTTCGCCGACCTCTGGGAGCGGGCCGCGGCCGACAACACGCCGGTGCGCGCGATCGTCGGTGACGACCCGGTCGAGTTCGCCGAGACGTTCGCGCAGGCCTACACCGGCAAGCAATGGATCGACAAGGAACGCGCTCGCCTGACCAAGGCGATCGAGGACGCGGAGCGAGGGGAGCAGCAATGAACGCCGAGACAGCGATCCGTGTTCAGGGCCTCGAAAAGGCGTACGACGAGCTGCGGGTGCTGCGCGGCGTGGACTTCGACGTGGCGCGGGGCAGCATCTTCGCCCTGCTCGGCTCCAACGGTGCCGGCAAGACCACGGTCGTGAAGATCCTGTCGACGCTGCTCAAGCCCGACGCGGGGACGGCGGCCGTCGATGGCTTCGACGTCGTCGCGCAACCGGCCGACGTGCGGAAGTCCATCAGCCTCACCGGGCAGTTCGCGGCCGTGGACGAGATCCTCACCGGGCGCGAGAACCTCGTGCTGGTGGCCCGCCTGCGGCACCTGGACGGCGTCGGGCGGATCGCGGACGACCTGCTGGCCCGTTTCAATCTCACCGACGCGGCGGACCGACGGGTGTCGACGTACTCCGGAGGCATGCGCCGCCGCCTCGACATCGCCATGAGCCTGATCGGTGAGCCGCCGGTCATCTTCCTGGACGAACCGACCACGGGGCTCGACCCGCAGTCTCGCATCGAGGTGTGGAACAGGGTCAAGGAGCTCGCCGAGCAGGGTACGACCGTGCTGCTCACGACGCAGTACCTGGACGAGGCCGAACAGCTCGCCGACCGGATCGCGATCCTCCACGAGGGACGGATCATCGCCAACGGCACCCTCGCCGAGCTGAAACGCCTCCTCCCCGCCGCGAAGGTCGAGTACGTCGAGAAGCAGCCGACGCTGGAGGACGTCTTCCTCGCCATCGTCGGCACCGACAGCACCCGCGACACCCACGACGACGCAGGCCTGGCCGGCGCCCACACCATCTCGAACTAAGGAAAAACCATGACAACGACTACGCACTTCGCCGACGACACCGTCGTCCTGCTTGGTCGATCCATGCGCCACATCACGCGCAGCCTCGACACCATCCTCACGGTCGCGATCATGCCGATCGCGCTGATGCTGCTGTTCGTCTACGTGTTCGGCGGCGCGATCGACACGGGCTCGGGCGAGTATGTGAGCTACCTGCTGCCCGGCATCCTGCTCATCACGATCGCGATGGGCATCTCCTACACGGCGTTCCGGCTCTTCACGGATCTGCAGAGCGGCATCTTCGAGCGACTGCACTCCATGCCGATCGCACGCTCGAGCGTCCTCTGGGCGCACGTGCTGACCTCGTTGGTCGCCAACCTGATCTCGGTCGCGATCGTCGTGCTCGTGGCGCTCCTGATGGGGTTCCGCTCATCGGCGGGCGTGCTGGCGTGGCTTGCCGTCGCCGGGATGCTCACCGTCTTCACCCTGGCGGTGACTTGGCTCGCCGTGATCGCCGGTCTCTCCGCGAAGACCGTGGACGGCGTGGGCGCCTTCTCCTACCCGATCATCTTCCTGCCGTTCATCAGCTCGGCGTTCGTGCCGACCGAGACCATGCCGGGCCCGGTGCGCGCGTTCGCCGAGCACCAGCCGGTGACGTCCATCGTCGACACGATCCGCGACCTGTTCGGCCAACAGCCGGTCGGCGCCGACATCTGGGTCGCCCTCGCCTGGTGCCTCGGGTTGCTCGTGGTCGCGTACCTCCTCGCCATGGCGACCTACCACCGCAAGATCGGCTGAGGACACGTCAGGCGCGGGGCGCCGGCCACGACAGCTCCTCGGCGACCCCGAGCCCAGATCCGTCGCCATGGTTGTGACGAGGATCCGTCGCCGGCTCGGCGTCCGCCCGGCTGCGTCGCATCCAGAGTGCGGTGAGCAGGACACCGACGGTGAGTCCGCCGAGTCCCCACCAGATGGCGGCGAACGGGGACGCGTCTGATTGAGCCGGGTCGGGGGTGGTGGCGGCAGCAGGCTCCACCGGGGCCGGCGCTGGGGCACCCGCCACGCCGTTGAAGTCGCCCGCCTCGCGGGAGGCCTCCCCGACTCCGAGCTTGCCTAGCAGCGTCGTGAGCTCAGCCGGCGAGGCGGGCTGGTGCCACACGACCGGGCTCTCCCAGATCGTGCCCTCCTCCATCGAGACCTGTGTCGCGATCCACGGTGCGCCCTTGCCCTCCAGATAGATGCGGTCGACCCGCCACGGCATGACGTCGTGGATCAGCCAGGTGACCGTCACTCCGGGGCCGCTCTCGTGGCCGGCGCCCGACTTGTCGACGTCGCCGGTCTGGGTCCCGGTCGAGATCCCGACCAGGTTGGCGAGGGCGTCGTACTCGGGGTCGGTGTAGTAGAGCGAGGCGGTCGCTCCCTCGCCGGGGACCGACAAGAGCGCGCTCGTGGGCCCGCCAGCACTAGCGGGTCCGGACGGCATCAGGGACGCCGCCCCCACCACCAGGAAGACCACAACGAGAGATGCGCGGAATCGGTGCACGGCTGCCTCCTCGGACGGATACCCCTGTGCCCCTGTTACACCGCCACGCACCTGCGGGTTCCCGTCAGTCGACCCGCACGCTCGACTCCGCGATCTCGACGGCACGCTCGAGGCTCAGGTCGCCTTCGAGCCGCAGGGTCGTGACGTCATCCAGCCAGATCAGCGTGTGGCCGGCCAGCCGGGCCGACTCGGTACGCCGGGTGCCGTCCGGGTCGAGCAGCACCACCTCGTGGGGCTCTTCGAACCAGATGGCGTCGGTGTCGCCGACCGCGGCGTAGTGGACGCCCGGCGCGGTCTTGAGGACGGCGAAGTCGAACCTCCCGTCGAACTGGTCGAGGCGGACGACGCCGTCCTCGCCGGACGACCAGCTCATCGACACCATCCGTTTGTCGGGCGATACCTCGACGCCGTCGGGAGCCCCGAGATCCTCCGGCACCGACACGGCGAAGTCCACCGCCGCGGCCGCCTCAGTGACCGTCCCTCCCGTCAACACCTCGGGTGGTGGCGGGGCCTCGGACTCTGGAGCCCCCTTCTCCACCCGGACCGCACCGAAGCCGAACCAGTCGGCCACGGCCGCGCGCACCGGCGGTGTCGCCAGCAGCGCGAGAAGAACCGCGGCGACCACCAGCGCGATCCGGCGGCGTCGAGGCTCGATGCCGTCGGCGATGCGGTGTCGGGCCTGCTGCCAGGCGCGGGTCCAGGCGTTGGCCGGCCGGTCTGGCAGCTCCGCGACCCGGTCCATCACGGCGGTCGCGAGGTCTGCCGACGGCGATCCCGCGTCGATCCCGCGACCCAGCGTCGCCAGGTCGCGGACCAGGTCGTCGTACCTGCCCTCAGCCACGCTGCTTCACCTCCGTTGTCCCGTCTCGGCTTCCTTCGGCGTCGAGCAGCTCCCGTAGCTTGGCGAGCGCCCGGTGCAGCCGCGACTTGACCGTCCCGCGTGGCCAGCCGAGGACCGCCGCGGTCTCGGCCTCGTCGAGGTCGAGCAGGTAGCGGCAGGTCACCACCTGCCGGTGTGCGGTGGAGAGTCGGGCCAAGCCGTGCACGAGAGCGGACTGCTGTTCTGCCGACAGCACCGCGTCGGCCGGGTCGCGGGGCCGGGCGGCGAGCAGTGGCTCGGACTGCTCCCAGGCGCGGTGTTCCCGCGCCACCCGACGGCCCGAGGCCCGGTGCAGGTTGCGGGTCTCATTGGCGACGATGCGCAGCAGCCAGGGGCGAAACGGCGCGCCGGGGTGGTAGCGGTCCAAGGCGGCGTACGCCTTCACGAACGCCTCCTGCACGACGTCCTCCGCTTCCCCGCCCGCGCCGAGCAGGGCGGCGGTGCGGATCGCGACCGGGGCATGGCGACTCACCAGCTCCGCGTACGCGTCACGGTCTCCGCCGCGCACCCGGGCCAGGATCGCGGTGTCCTCCGGGCCGGTGTTCAGGCTTGTTGCCCTTCTTCTCGGTCGACCTTTCTACACCGCCGCGGGCTCGACGGTTCCCGCCTCACCCCTGGCGGCCGCAAATCGGCTCGCGGCCACCCAGGCCGTTGCAGCCCGGCCCGGGCGGCCGCGAGATCGATCGCTGTCAGCAGTGGTCAGCGCACGTCGTACGCCCGCGTCACCGTCTGGGTGACCGAGTTGCCCTTGCTGTCGGTGACCTGCACCCGCAGCGTGACCGGCTGGCCCGAGGCGCCGGCGTGGTCCACGAGTGCGACCCACGCTCCGTTCTGCTGCCGCACCTCGGCGTCGATCCAGGTGCTGCCGTCGTACGAGTAGGCCAGCGCGGCCGACGTGATCGCACCGGGCGTGTAGCCGGCGTGACCGGTGACCCGGATCGGGATCACCTGGTCGTCGGTGGCCGACAGCGTCTTCAGGCCGTCCTCGGGCAGATCCAGGCGCGGGAACAGGATCGGGATGCCCTGCGAGTAGACGTTCTCGTCGAGGTGGGAGCGGAACGTCCAGGCCGTCACCACCACGTTGGACCGCTTCCAGAACCGGGCCGGGGCGCCGATCTTCTCGGTGTACAGCGACAGCTCGTACTCCGAGTCCTCGGCCGGCACCTCGAACACCCCGAACGTGTAGGGCAGCTCGTCGACCAGCTCGCCGTTGCGACGCAGGGTCAGGTTGCCGATGTCGCCGAAGGACCCGCCCGGAGACCAGTGACCGAAGCTGTCACCCCAGAAGCCACTGGCGAACCCGATCAGGTTGCCCTGCCGCTCGGCAGTGAGCTGGACGGTCCCGGAGAGGTCCTGCGCTGCGGTCGGTGCGAGGGTGCCGTCGTACCAGGACTCGGTGCGGGAGCTGCCGGGCTGGTAGGCGCGGGCCGGGCCGATCATCACCTCACCGAAGGGGAAGGAGCTCAGCACGCCCTGCTGCCAGGTGCCTGCCGAGTACAGCTCGGTGCGCTGTGAGGGCACCTTGACCGGTTCGAAGCCCGACACGCTCTGGCCCTCGCCGGACGGCTTGATGATCGAGACCGCGTCCATGAAGTCGGTCGCGGCGCCCATCGCCCGGAACGTCGACTCGGTGCGAGCCAGCGCGCCGTCGCGGACGACGTACACCTTGTCCTTGGTGAAGGGCGTTTCCTGACTGAATCCGAGGTTGTAGACGTACGGACTCGCGGCGGAGGCCGTCCAGCGCAGGGTCGCCGGACCAGTCGCGAGCCTCGCCTGCAGGGCCGCCGCCTCGGTGGAAGGGATCCCGTAGACCGGGATCGTGCTGCCCAGCGTTCCCGCTAACGGCTGCCAACGTCCGCTGGCCGCGTGGTAGACGAGGACTGCCGAAGCGCCCGCCGCACGCGCGTTGAAGATCGCGCTGGCAGCGTTCACGGAGCTGTCGGGCATCACGATCAGGGCAACCTTGCCCGCGACACCCGCTGCGGCGACTTCGGCAGCCGTCCCCGTCCCCGCGTCCACGACAGGCAGCTCGCCGGTCCCGTCCAGGTTGACCGAGGAGTACGACGCCGGGATCGGGTGCAGCGTGGGACCGCCGGAGACGGTCATGCTGCTGACCAGCGGCGCGTAGCGACGCCAGTAGTTGCCGAACTCGAAGTCGCCGTCCTTGGCCGTGCCCTGGACGTCGGCGAAGAACGAGCGCACGGTCGGGCCGGCTTGCAGGCTGCCGGCGTGCTGCCAGACGTTGTCCCAGGTGCGGGAGAACGCGAGCGTGGTGATCCTGTTCTGGCTGGCGCGGTCGGTCAGGACCGTGATCCTGTGAGCGCCACGCGCGTCGAGGACCAGGGTCGTGTCCTTGGTCAGGTTCAGCTCGGGTCGGGCCAGATAGCTCACCGAGTCGCTGAGCGTGGTCGTGCCCTCTGCGTCGGGGGTGACCACATAGCTCGACACGAAGTAGCGGCCGGGCCGCACGTCGGCGATCTGTTCCGTGGCCCCGTTGTTGGCCCACCGGCTGCCGACGGCCGTGTCGGTGTTCACGAGGTCCAGCGACGAGGGACCGGCGGCCGGGGCGCCGTTGCGGTCGATCAGCTTGATCCGCAGCCGCACGGTCTCTGGCTCGACGTACAGAGAGAACGGCGTGGAGACGGTCTCGTCGCCCGTAGCGATGACCCGGCCGGCGACGTCGCCGTACTGCTCGGCCTTCAGCTTGACGTCCGGGTTGAGGCGCAGCGGGACGTTCACCGTCTGGCCCGCGCTCACGGTCACCGACGGTTTGCCGAGCTTGGCGAGGTCGCCCTTCACGGCGGAGCCGTCGTTGCCGGTGACACCGGCAATGCGCAGCTTCAGCTTCACGGGCCGGTTGGAGTCGTTGGTGTACGGCACCTGGATGGTGACGGCGTCCGACTTGTCCTGGGGCCACCCGAACGTTCCGCCCTGCAGGGCGGGTGCGCTCTGGACCGTCTGGTCGATGGCGGCCTTGACGTCCAGGCGTCCGCCACCGGTCTCGCGGACGTCGCCCGGGATGTCGGAGTCGGCGGAGGAGACGAGACCGGCCTTGATCTGCTCGCCTGTCCACCCGGGATGGCGCTGCTTGACGATGGCGGCGGCGCCGGCCACGTGCGGGGTGGCCATGGACGTCCCGGACATGGAGCGATAGGCGTCGGCGCCCCGGCCGCCGGCCGCGGCGGCGGAGATGCCGACACCGGGCGCGGTGATCTCGGGCTTGAGGACGTGGGTCCCGTTGACGGGTCCACGGCTGGAGAAGACGGCTGTGGTGTCGTCGCGGTCGACGGCACCGACCGTCAGGGCCGCGGGAGCGCAGCCGGGGGAGTTCACGGTGTTGTTGGCCGGGCCGTTGTTGCCCGCCGCGATGACGAAAAGGCTGTCGCTGCTGGCGGAGAGCGAGCCCACGGCGACCGCCATCGGGTCGTCACAGGTCGTCGTCTGCTCGGTGCTGCCGAGGCTCATCGAGATGACGTCGGCGCCCTGGGCAACGGCCCACTCCATGCCCGCGATGATGCCGGAGGTCGCGCCGCCGCCGCCGTCGCCGAGCACCTTGCCCACCAGCAGGTCGGCGTGCGGGGCGACACCCTTCTTCAGGCCCCCGCTAGCGCTGCCGGAGCCGCCGACGGTGGAGGCGGTGTGCGTGCCGTGACCATGCAGGTCGTTCCACCCGTTGGGGGAGTCGGTGAAGTCCTTGCCGATCACGATCCGGCCCTGGAGGTCCGGGTGGTCGGCGTCGGCGCCGGTGTCGAGGATCGCCACCGTCGTGCCGGTGCCGTCGAAGCCGGCGGCCCAGGCCTCGGGTGCGTGGACCTGTGCCACCGACCGGTCGAGGGTGGCCTGCACCTGCTGGTCGAGCCACAGCTTCTCGATGGAGCCTGCCGCGCGACTGCGCGGGTTGGTCAGGTCGGCCCAGAAGGTCGCTGACTTCGACTTGTCGGCCTCGAGGGCGACACTGTCGATCGACTCGAGGGCGACGCCGGTCTCGGATCCACGGAGGGAGACACCGGGGGTACTCGCGGCGGAGCTGTTGTACTCCGCGATGAGCGGCAGCGAGTCGGTGTGCGCGTCGTCGTACCCCTGGCGGACGAGGCCGGTGACGTTGAAGAGCTCCTCGTCGACCTTGCCGGTGGCCAGCGCCTGTGCTGCGTCGGCGGGGTAGACGTAGACGTCGTCGCCGACGCGGCGGGTCTCGACGAGCGGCCGGCTGCCGTCCTCGCGGGGCAGCACGGAGACGCTCGGGACGTCACCGTCGGTGACCAGAACTCGGTCACCGGTGATCAGGGTGACGCGGGAGGGATCGGCGGCCCCGTGGGGGGAGTCGGGGCCGCCGACGATCGGGCGGCTTTCGCCGTTGTCGCCCTTGTCCAGGGCGAGGGAAGGTGCGGTGGTGGCAGCGAGGGCGGCGACTGCCGCCGCCGCGAGCGTGCTACGCCAAACTGGGCGCATGGGGATTCCTCCGAGGGAGAGCAGGCATGGCCAGCAGGAGTGGCGGCCATGGGTGGGGGTTCGATTTCAGGTTGGCATGACAAGCGCTCGAGCAGGGAGAATGGCGGCGGCGAGAGTGCGCCGTGGTCTCATTCCGCCACGGGTCCGTCGGGAGGCTCTCGCGGCTAGGAGATCTTGGGCGTGCTGACCGCGATCGGGCTCGACGAGGCCGAGGAGCGGGCCTACCGGCTGCTGGTCGCCCTCGGGACCGCAGACCTGGAAGACCTGGCTCGCCGGCTGGCCGTCGGCAGTCGCGAGACCGGCCGGTTGCTGCATGCACTCGAGCAGCGCGGGCTGGTGGCGCAGTCGTCGTCCGAGCCTGGCCGGCACTGGATCGCCGCCCCGCCGGGGGTGGCGCTGCGCGCGCTGCTCATCCAGCAGCGCCACGAGCTCGACCAGGCCGAGCTGTTGGCGGCCGAGCTCGCCGAGGAGTACCGCACCAAGGCCGACGAGTCCGACTCCAACGAGCTCGTGGAGGTGGTGGTCGGGGCGGCGGCGGTCACCCACCGGTTCCTGCAGCTCCAGCACGGCGCCGAGGTGGAGGTCTGCTCTCTCGTGACCGACAAGCCGGTCGCGGTCTCAGGATCCGAGAACGAGGCCGAGGAAGCCGCGATCGAGCGCGGCGTCGCCTACCGGGTCGTCATCGAGCGCGGAGTGCTGTCCTCGCCGACGGACTTCGCGGAGGTCTCCGCCGCACTCGGCCGCGAGGTGAAGGTGCGGGTGGTCGACCACGTGCCGACGAAGCTCGTGGTCGCCGACGGGGCCGTCGCGATGGTGCCGTTGAACGTCCCCGGCTCAGAGCCGGCGGCCATGGTCATCCATGCCAGCGGCCTGCTGGACTCCCTGGCCGCCCTCTTCGATGCGGTCTGGCGGGAGGCCACTCCGCTGGTCCTGAGCGACCGTGCGGCCGGAGCCGTCGACGAGGTGCGCTCCGCCCCCGACACGGTGGATCTCCAGATCCTTTCCTTGCTGCTTGCAGGCTTCACCGACGCCCGCATCGCCAAGCAGCTGGACGTCGGCACCCGGACGGTGCAGCGGCGGATCCAGGGCCTGATGCACCTCGCCCAGGTCAAGACGCGGCTCCAGCTCGGGTGGCACGCCTACGACCGGGGCTGGCTCACGCGCCAGTGACAGGCGAGCCGGTCAGTCCGGGAGACCGGCCAGGGCCTCGACGTGCAGCGCCATCTTCTTGAGCAGGCGGTTGAGTGTGGCTCGCTCCTTCGCCGTCAGGACGCCCACCATCTGCTCCTCCTGCGAACCGCGGATCGCCATCGCGCGGCGCCAGATCTCGGCGCCGCTTTTGGTGATCTCCACGACCACCCGGCGCCGGTCGTCCGGGGACGTGGTGCGCTGCACCCAGCCTGCCTTCTCCAAGCCGTCGAGGCGACCGGTCATCCCCGGTCCGGAGATCCCCAGGTCCTCGGCAAGATCGGTCGGGGAGGCGGTGCCGGGAGTGTCGCGAATCATCAGTGAGTGCAGGGTCTGGTACTCGAACTCTTGGAGGCCCACCTCTGCCACCGCGGTCTGCATGAAGCCCTTGAGGTGCCGGCCGAGCCGGCCGATGCGGACCACGATCGCCTCGACCTGGTCGTCGAACGTGACGTCGATCCAGTGGTCGCGCCAACGGGCGACGTGTCGGTCGGTCCAGTCGGTCTCCGCCATGAGTCGATGTTACTTCCGCGGGCGAACACTTCGGCAGTGACTAGTTCGTTGACGAATAATTAGGTAACGAACTAAACTTCAGATGTGAACGTGACGCGAGCCTTCCGCGAAGGACCCCTCGCCCACGCCGACTACCGCTTCCTGGTCACGGGCGCCACCGTGAGCTCGCTCGGCAACGCCATCGCCCCGGTGGCCCTTGCCTTCGCCGTGCTCGACCTCGGCGGCTCCGCGACGGACCTCGGGCTCGTGATCGCCGCCTTCGCGGCCGCGGAGGTCGTCACCGTCCTCCTGGGAGGCGTGCTCGGCGACCGCCTCCCGCGGCAGCTGATGATGCAGGGCTCGTCGGCCGCGGCCGCGCTGTCGCAGGCGTTCGTGGCCGCGGCCCTGATCGGCGGCTTCGCGAGCGTGCCATTGCTCGCGGTTGTCGGCGTGCTGAACGGCTGCCTGGGTGCGCTGAGCGGGCCGTCCTCGTCGGCGCTGACGCGGCAGACCGTCCCGCCCGCGGACCTGCCGCGAGCGGTCGCCGTACGCCGCCTGGCTCAGAACTTCGCCATGGTCGTCGGCTTCTCGCTCGCCGGCGTGCTGGTCGCGGCCTTCGGCTCCGGCTGGGCGATCGCGGTCGACGCGGCCACCTTTGCGGTGGCTGCGGTGTGCTTCGGGCTGATCCGCGTGCCGGGGCTGCCGACGCCGGAGCGGATGCCCTCGCTGCTCGGGGATCTTGGCGCCGGCGCGCGCGAGGTGCGGCGGCATACCTGGCTCTGGCTGCTGATCGGGCAGGCACTGCTCTACCACCTGTTCTACGGCGGTGCTGCGGGCGTGCTCGGCCCGATCGTGGTCGGCGACTCCGTCGGACGCTCCGCGTGGGGGTGGTCCCTCGCGGCGCTGATGGTCGGCTTCATCGTCGGGGGACTGGTGACCCTGCGGTGGCAGCCACGACACGGTCTGTACGTCGGCACGGCCATGCTCGCCCTCACGGCGGCGTTCCCGCTGGCGATGGCGCTCTCCGACAACCTGTTGCCGCTGCTGGTCGGAGCCTTCCTCCACGGCTTCGGGCTGGAGATCTTCAGCGTCAACTGGGACCTTTCCATCCAGCAGAACGTCGCGGAGGACAAGCTCGCCCGGGTCTACGCCTTCGACATGGTCGGCTCGTTCGTCGCCCGTCCCCTCGGGCTGGCTCTCACCGGGCCGATCGCCGCTGCCGTGGGCTTCGACAAGTGGCTGATCCTGGTGGCCGCAGTGATGGGTGGCTCGTCCCTCCTGTCGCTCCTCTCGCCCGACGTACGCCACCTCGAGCGGCGGCCGGCCGTCGAACCCGCAGCAACGGAATCTGCCGTTGGTTAGAGAGACTGGCCCGCGGGCGATATGATGGTCTCGCACAGGTCGCCAGCCCGCATCCAGCGGTGATTCCTCGTCGCGTCGGTACCACTGCCGCCCGACCGTCTCCGACCCGGAGACCGCAACGTCCGAGGTCCAGGCCCCGGAGCCGGCTGGTTACGCGGAGTCCTGTCCGTCCTGTGGGCAAGCGGGTCTGACGTCGCGTCAGGCGCGGGAGGAGGGTCGTGGCTCGGAGTCGTCAACGCCCATCGGCGTCACGTGGGCGTACCCCTGCGCGCAACCAGCGGTCCGGCCGTCAGCTCGACAACGAGGGCCTGATCCCGGTCCTCGCGCGGGCCGTGCGAGAGATCGAGGCCGCCGTAGAGCGTGGTTCGGCAGTGTCCATCCGCTCGCGTTTCCAGGCGGTCGCCCTGCTGGCCCGCGAGGAGCGCGCCCGCGTCAGGGCAGACACCACCCTGACGGAGGGCAAGCGCGACGGTGAGCTCAAGCGGCTCGACGGCATCGCCACGATCCTGGCCCAGACCGCCGCCCGCGAGCCGTCGCTGTTCACCCTGCTGTCCGAGTCTGCCATCGTCTCCGACCAGGCCAACTCGCTGCGTCGGGAGATGCTCACACGCGCCGGCATGGAGGTCGCCGAGGAGGAGGAGCCCGAGGAGGACCCCGACGCCCCGAGCGTGACCGATCGCAGAGTCGTCCCGCAGTCCGTGCTCTCGCGTCAGCTGTCCAACCCCTTCCTCGTCCCCGACTTCGCCTCCGCCGACCAGAGCAAGGCCCAGCCGCGCCGGCTGGCCGGCTGGGAGCTGCTCGGCCCGCTCTTCCGGTCCTTCGAGTACGTCGGCAACGGGGCCTCCACCTCGATGCCGTTGCCCGACCCGGAGCACGTCAACGTGCCCGGCGAGCTCGAGCTGATGCCGCACCAGGCCCAGGTCGTCGAGGCCGCCGCCGACGGCCACCGCACCTTCCTGCTCGCCGACGAACCGGGCCTCGGCAAGACCGCGCAGGCCCTGCTGGCCGCCGAGGCCGCCGGCGCCTTCCCGATGCTGGCCGTGGTCCCCAACGTCGTGAAGATGAACTGGGCCCGCGAGGCCGGCCTCTGGACGCCCGACCGCACGCCCACCGTCATCCACGGTGACGGCGAGACCATCGACGGCTTCGCCGACATCGTGATCGTCAACTACGAGGTGCTCGACCGGCACGTCGGCTGGCTCGGCGACTTCGGGTTCCGCAGCATGGTCGTCGACGAGGCCCACTTCATCAAGAACATGACCTCGCAGCGATCGCAAAACGTGCTGCGCCTCGCCGACCGGATCCGGGTGCGCACCGCCGGACCGCTGCTGCTGGCGCTGACCGGCACGCCGCTGATCAACGACATCGAGGACTTCCGGGCGATCTGGCAGTACCTCGGCTGGATCAACGAGAAGGTCCCCGTCGGCGCGCTCATGGAGGCGCTCGAGGACACCGGCCTGACGCCGGCCGACCCGGGCTTCTACCCCGCCGCGCGTCAGCGGGTGGTCGACATGGGCATCGTGCGCCGCCGCAAGGTCGACGTCGCCAAGGACATCCCGGCCCGGCGCATCGCCGACATCCCGGTCGAGCTCGACGACGACCTGGGGCGTTCGATCCGCGAGGCCGAGCGGGTGCTGGCCCAGCGGCTGGTGGCGCGCTACGAGAGCGCCCTGGCTACGCGGCGTACGGCCGCCGAGCTCGGCGAGGACGGCATCGACCACGCGCTCGTACGCCGGGTGGCGACGTGGGAGCGCGAGGACACCTCCGACGAGTCGAGCGGCGAAAACGTCTTCGGCATGATGCGCCGTATCGGCCAGGCCAAGGCCGGTCTCGCGGCCGACTACGCCGCGCAGCTGGCCCGCAGCGTCGGCAAGGTCGTCTTCTTCGCCAAGCACATCGACGTGATGGACGCCGCCGAGGAGACCTTCGCCCGCCGCGGGCTTCGCTACACCTCCATCCGTGGCGACCAGACCCGCGCCGCGCGCGAACGCAACATCAAGGCGTTCGTGGAGGACCCCGATGTCGCGGTGATCGTCTGCTCGCTGAGCGCCGCCGGGGTCGGCATCAACCTCCAGGTCGCCTCCAACCTGGTGCTGTCGGAGCTGTCGTGGACCGACGCCGAGCAGACCCAGGCGATCGACCGGGTGCACCGGATCGGCCAGGACGAGCCCGTGACCGCCTGGCGGATCATCGCCGCGCAGACCATCGACACCAAGGTCGCCGAGCTCATCGACAGCAAGGCCGGCCTGGCCGCCCGGGCCCTCGATGGCGCCGACGTCGACGCGTCGTCGGTCGACGTGCAGGTCGAGGCGCTGGTCGCGCTGCTGACCGAAGCGCTCCTCGAGCGCGGCTGACTGCTCCGGGCGCGCTGCACGCCGTCCGTGCCGCGGGCTAGCCTGCCCGCGTGACGGTCCACGAGCTCTCCCGCGCCGACGCGCGGCGGATCGCGGTGACGGCCCAGCTGCTCACCGCCGACCGCCCGACCGACGTGGTCGAGGTGGTGCGACACCTGACGCTGCTGCAGATGGACCTGACCGCCGCGGTGGCGCCCAACGCCGATCTCGTGTCCTGGAGCCGGATCGGATCGTCGTACGACCGAGACGACCTGGTCGACGCTCTGGACAGCCAGCGGCTCATCGAGCTGCAGGGCTTCGCCCGTCCGGCGGAAGACATCGCGCTCTACCAGGCCGAGATGGCCGCGTGGCCGGGCTCGGGCGACCTCAAGGAATGGCAGGTCGACCACGCCCAGTGGATCGCGGACAACGGTGGCTGCCACCACGACATCCTCGAGCTGCTCCGCGCCGACGGGCCGCTGACGTCGCGCGAGGTGCCCGACACCTGCGTACGGCCGTGGCGCTCGTCGGGGTGGACCAACAACCAGAACGTCATCCGGATGCTCGACTTCATGATCGCGCGCGGCGAAGTTGCCGTCGTCGGTCGGCGCGGCCGTGACCGGCTCTTCGACCTCGCCGAGCGGATCTATCCCGATGATCCGGTGCCTCCCGAGGTCGAGGCGCTGCGGGTGCGCAACGAGAAGCGGCTGCACGCCCTCGGCATCGCGCGGGCCAGCAGCACCGGCGTGCCGGGCGAGCCCAACCATGTTGGTGCGGTGGGGGAGGAGGCCGTGGTCGAGGGCTTGAAGGGTGTCTGGCGGGTCGACCCGGCGTACGTCGGGCGGCCGTTCCGCGGACGCGCGGCCCTCCTCTCGCCCCTCGACCGGCTCGTCCAGGACCGCAAGCGCACCTCCGAGCTGTTCGAGTTCGAGTACTACCTCGAGATGTACAAACCGGCCGACAAGCGGCGTTGGGGCTACTTCGCGCTGCCCGTGCTCTACGGCGACCGGTTCGTCGGCAAGCTCGACTCGACTGCGGATCGCAAGGAAGGCGAGTACGTCGTGCACGCCTTCCACGAGGACGTCGAGCTCTCTGCGACAGCCAGGGCCGCGATCCGGCACGAGATCGAGGACCTCGCGAAGTGGCTCGAGCTCGAGCTGGTGCTGCCGCCGTCGATGTCCTGAACGGCCCCTCTCCCATGTCGGGCCCGGCGTCGGCCGCAGTGTCGGTGGGCCGGTCTACGTTCGGTCGCATGGCACACACCCACCATGCGATCGAATACATCGAGATCACGGTCTCCGACCTGCCGGCGGCCCGGGACTTCTACGGACGGGCGTTCGGCTGGGAGTTCAACGACTACGGACCTGAGTACGCCGGGATCAAGAAGCTCGACGGCAGCGAGGGGGAGATGGGCGGCCTCGGGCTCGGCACCCACCTCCAGCCCGGCCCGGGCGGCTCCCTGGTCCTGCTCTACTCCAGCGACCTCGAGGCGACTCTCGAAGCGGTCAAGGCCGCCGGCGGCACCATCGCCGTCGATCCCTATGACTATCCGGGTGGTCGCCGGTTCTTCTTCTCAGACGTCAGCGGCAACACGCTCGGTGTGTTCAAGTCCGACGAGTAGTCCTACTCGGCGCCTGAAGGATCTTCGAGGCAACTCGCAAGGAAGCCGAAATATCAGTCTTTCTATAGAGATTTCTCAACGAAGGTTCAAGCGCCGTTGATTGAGTTCTCTCAGGCGGTGCCTCGGCGCTTACCCGTGACGCCGGGGCACCGTCCATCCACGCCCGATCCGGCGTGGTCAGCGACGCGCTACCGCTTGACCCAGGGCCCGAATGTTCGGTGATCCGCGGCCCAGTCCACGGTGCCCATGCTCTCGTCCTTGAACTGCACGGCGACCCGGACGCTCCCTGGGTTCTTCAAGCAGCGTCGCGGGATCAGGATCCACACCGGCTCGTCGGCGAAGATGTCGGCGCGAGCCCGCATTCCCGGGCACTGAACGAGCCGAGACCGACGATCCCCGAAGAACGCACCCGTCGTAGCCCCTCGTCGAAGCCCGCGTTGGCTCGGAAGTCGACGTAGTAGTCCGGACGTCGGCCATGGCCAGCGTCGATCCAGAAGGCAAAGACCTGTTCGGTCGTCAGCGGCACAGTCGACCGGACGCGCACGATCACGGAGTCCCGATGGACGACGCGGACGCGCGAGATGTCCACGAAGCTCGAGTCTCCGACAGGGTCGTCGAACACCTTGGTATCCGCCAGAGCAGGCGCAGTGGCCACTGCCAGGACCAGGCCCAAGGTGCAGACGGACAGCTGGCGAATCGACCATCTCGTTGCAAGCATCCCCATCCCCGTTCCGGACGAATACCGGTTGGCCTCATGGTCGGGTGTTTCGGCGGAAGCATCAAGGTGCGCTCAACGGCTGCGTCCGAGCGGGTCGCTTCGGTAGGGCCAGCTCAGCGGGATGCAGGTGCGCCGGATCACCGGACGACGGTTGTCGGGAATGCGGTCTAGCCTGACCACATGCTGGCCGAAACCTCGACGGACCACCTCACCATCCGGCCCCTCTCGCCAGAAACTTGGCGTGCCTTCGCCGACCTTGTCGAGCGGCACAACGGGGTGTTCGGCGGGTGCTGGTGCACCTATTTCCACTCGCTGTCCCGCGACCCGGACCGCACCTATGAGAGCAATCGTGATCTCAAGTGCCAGCTGGTCGAGGACGGGCGTGCACACGCCGCGCTGGTCTTCGACGGCGACGAGGCGGTGGCGTGGGCGGAGTACGGGCCACCGGGAGAGCTGCCGAACATCCATCATCGACAGGACTACGAGGCGGGACTGGTGACGGCGCCGGACTACCGGATCACCTGCATCTTCGTGGACCGACGTCACCGGCGCGGCGGCGTAGCGGCGCTGGCTCTGCGGGGAGCGCTGGACCTGATCTCCCAGGCGGGCGGCGGGGTGGTCGAGGGATACCCGCACGACATGTCGAAGCAGCCCGAGGGCAAGAAGATGTCGTCTTCATTCCTCTACAACGGCACCCGCAGGATGTATGAGGAGGCCGGCTTCACCTACCAGCGGTCCAAGGGACAGAAGAACTGCGTGATGGTCCGCACGATGGCCCCAGCCTGACCCAAGATGAGTCATATGTACCCTTGCGGATACGTACCTGACTTGGTACTTTACTTCCATGGATGCGGTGCTGCACGCGTTGGCGGACGAGAGCCGGCGAACGGTTCTGGAGATCCTGCGCTCCCATCCGGCCAGCGCGGGAGAACTGGCCGAGGCGATCCCCATCGCCCGTCCGGGAGTGTCGCGGCATCTGCGGGTGCTGCGGGAGGCCGGACTGGTCGACGTACGCCGGGAGGCGCAGCGCCGGATCTACAGCCTCCGCCCGGAGGCGCTCATCGAGGTGGACGAGTGGCTGGGGGAGTACCGCGTGCTCTGGCAGAACCGGCTCGACGCCCTTCATACAGAGATCGCTCGAGGGAAGAAGGCGCGAACGTGAACATCATCGGGACGATGCGGGCGCTAGACGAGACCCGCGGCGCGGTGCGTGTCGAGGACGTCTACGACACAGACATCGACGACCTGTGGGAGGCATGTACGACACCGGAGCGGCTCGCGCGCTGGCTCGCCGAGGTCTCCGGCGACCTGAGGGTTGGTGGCACCATCCATGCGGTCTTCACCAGTACCTGGACCGGTCCGGGGCGGGTCGAGGTGTGCGACGCACCGCATCACCTCCTCCTCACGATGGAGCCGGGCACTGACGACGAGTCTCAGATGGAGGCATGGCTGACCCAGGAGGGATCGCGGACCAGGCTGGTGGTCGAGGAGCGCGGATTGCCGGTGGACAAGCTGTACTTGCACGGAGCCGGGTGGCAGGCACATCTGGAGGATCTGGGGCGGTCCCTGGCGGAAGACACCGCGGCCCACGGCGAGCGCTGGACGGAGCAAACTCCGGCACCGGCATGGCGTCGGCGCTGGGACGAGTTGTCCCCTGCTTACGAAGCGATGGAGATCGAGTGATGTCCGACGAGATCAGGCTCAGCGTGACCACCGTGAACGCGCCCGACGCGCTCGCCCTCGCGACCTTCTACGCCGCGCTCACAGGCGGGATCACGAAGGGGAGCGAGCACTGGGCGACCGTCTCCGGGCCGAACGGCTTCATCGCGTTCCAGCAGGTCGACGATTTCTGCCCACCGGTGTGGCCCGGAGCCGACGTACCCATGCAGATGCATCTCGACTTCTTCGTCGACGACCTCGAAACAACCGGGGCCCGCGCAGTCGTTGCCGGCGCTACCCTGCTGGAATTCCAGCCGAACTCCGACCACTGCTTTGTGTACGCCGACCCAGCTGGCCATCCGTTTTGCCTGTCCACCTGGGACGGGCCGCACCTGGACGACGAGCCCGACGAATAGGCGGAGATAACGAAAGGGCGCTCCGACGGTGATCGGCATGAGCGCGCACCGGACAGCGGCATGAGCAGGTGTGCCACGGGAGAGCCGACAGGCGCAGTCACCGCTTGCGCGCCGAGACCAGTGCGAACCCGAGTTGTTCATCGGCGTCGGCTTCGAGCATCTTGACCACGAGCGATGGATCTGTCTGGTTCAAACCGACGCGCCGCACCCTTTCCCACATCAGCCAGCTGTCTCTCCCACCGTCTTGCCAGCGAGCCCCGATGTCGTCGACCAGTCCGGTGAGATCCCAGTGGCGCTGCCACCAAGCCGGTGAGTGCCAGGCAGCAGCCTCTGCACCGAAGAGCGTCTGAACGTGAGGTGGCACAGCCGCGGTGTAGGGATCGTCGCGCAGTGCAGGTGTCGACATCGCCAGCGCGCCGCCTGACCTCAGAGCCGCCACCAAATGGGGCAGGAATCGGGCGTCGGTCCCGAAGTACTCGAACGCATCCACCGAGATGATTGCATCGAACCCCTCGTCCCCCAGGGCCATGGTGCGAACGTCACCAGTGATTGTAGTGACGTGCTCGCTGACTCCGGCGGCCTCGAGCACCGCCCGGCGCTCCTCGTCAGACACCCACAGATCCAAGGAGACGACCTCGCAGTCGTACTCGCGCACCAGATAGACCGAGGTCGCACCCATACCCGATCCCAGGTCCAGGACTCGTGACCCGGCGGCAACTTCGACTCCGATCAGGAGGTCCTCGAGTTGCCACAAGGGGTGCGGTCCCATGTCGAGAGCCAGCACCCACTCAGGGTCATACTCCGAGGAGCGGGGATACCGCCCGGGCCTCAAGAGATCAGCGACCTGGTCCACGTCCTGGACCTTCCCACCTGTGAGGTGTCGGTCGCGACTCCATTCCGGTCCAGCCAGCCGCGATGCCGGGGCGTCGACGCTATGCGATCGCCGCACATCGGCATGGTGGGGCGGGATGTGGATGTCTTGCATTCGGCCACCCGAGAGGCGACCTCACGACGGCTCCAACCTTTCGGGCCTCTCAACCGTTCCAGCAAGGGGGGAAGGTCGGCAGTGCTGCAGCCAGGGCCGATCGACAAGTCACTGGAGCGCTCGTCATGACGAATAGTCCCGTCGACCAGGAGCGGCGCCTGTCCCGGCGCCACCGCACCAGTGTCGCACTCGCGGCCCTTGCAACTATGGCCGTCATCGCGGCCACCGTTGTGGCCGGTCGGGCGATGAATGGTGAGAACACGTCCGGTTCGGCCCATGGCAATCCTTCGACCTCCACCGCGCCGAGCCCGTCTCTGTCAGACCCGGCGACCCCCATGCCCGACCCACCACCCGACGACTCGACGTACCTCTCCGGCATCGTGATCCAGCTCCCCGATGGAGATGTGACGATGCCGCCGGTCGACAGTTGCTGGCAGGGCTTCGCCCCAGAGGACTGCCGTCGTGGACTGATGATGCCTGGCGAACCAGGACCGGACCTCGGCACGCACGACGTCATCAGGTTCCAGTTCGCCAAGACAGGCTGGGAGTTCGGCGCCGTCTTCCGCAAGGCCGACGACGACTGCCCGCCGGCCACCACGATCGACGCGAGGCGCACCGGGCCGAGGACATTCGAGCTCGACCCAGCCAACGTCGCCGGTCGCTACGAGGTGCAGCTATATGGTCTCGGCCCCGGACAAGCGTCGACACGCTTCTTCTGGACGACCACGTCCGACGGTCCCGTCGACCAACCCCTCGGCACCGTGGGCCTGTTCTCGAACTCAAGCGGGCCTGGCCGTTTCGGCCTCGAGGTCGACATCGACGACCTCCCGTTCCAACCCGAGACACCCGACCTCTCGCCGTCCGCGAAGGTCGTGATCACCGGTGTCGACGGAAGTGAGAACACTGTGAGCGCACCGCTGGTGCCCCAGTCGATCCACTGTCGCAACGCCTTCTTCTTCTACTACCAGGGCGAGTTCGATATTCCCTTTTCGTCGCTGGGCGGGAGCCCCTTCGACCTGGAGATCACGTTGAGCATCCGAGGTGCGACGTACGTCGGCCACGCCAGCTGGCGCAAGATCAAGGGCGAGGGGAGCATGGCGCCCATCGCCTTCACCCCACCCCTTCCGGGATCCAGATAGCCACCTCGCTCCTCGGCAGGGGCCGCGCACTCTCTGCGGCACGAGAGGGCGGCTCTGCTCAGACGACGACGTGCCCCTGCTACTCGGTTCGCAGGGCAACCTGAACGGTCCTGGTCCACTCTCTGACCGGTCGGACGAGCATCGCACCCGCCTGTACGGCATAGACAACGGCTAGCAGAGTGCTGGCGCTCGCCACTCGCCCACCGCCACCGAGGCGAACAAGACGAAGCCGATCACGGCGACGCCTGCGAAGACCGTTCGTGCAACGTTGCTGCGGCGATACACAAGCCATAGCAAGGCGAACGACACCACAACCCAAATGGCGGATGCCCCAGATTGGGTGGACGGGTAGGTGGTCATTGCCTGCTGGGTCACAACGGCGACAGCAGCCAGCATCGACCACGTCCGCACTTCACCTCGTGTGGCCACAGCGTGATCGTTGGGGTTCGATGCTTCGCATGCAGAGCGCTTGGGTCTGCTCGCATCGCGGCAGATCCGGGCACCCTGCTGACCGTCGGTGAGAGTGCCACCGTGTGGACCCGCCGGGCGAAGGGACCGTCACGCGCGCGTAATCGCAGGGAACTCGTAGGTCTGGTTGAGGATCGAGGCGTCGGGTTCGTACATGCGCATGACTGGTCGGAAGTCGCCTGCCGGGCTGGGCAGCCAGTTGGCGGCTTCCTTCTCCCCACTGGGTTGCTCGTGGCTGATGGTGATGGTCAGGGCACCGTCGTCGTCGAGGATGACGCCGGCTGTGCGGTCGCCGATCGAGTAGCGATGGATGGGGTTCTCGACCAGGTAGAAGTCGGGCACGGAGTACATGGTGAGGGACCAGAATGCCTTCACCGGCGGCGTGGGATGGAGCCGCAGGGTGTAGGTGTGCGCGCCGCTCAGTTGCTCACCTCGGTCATCGACGTAGGTCATGATGTAGGCCGCTTCGTAGGGGTGGTTGCCCCAGAGACCCCCGATGGCGGCAGCTGCGCGTTCGACGATGCGGAGCTTCGGGTCGGCGATCTTGAAGTGGGCGTCGTCGAGGGCACCGACCTCGAAGTAGTCCAGGTTGTAGTCGAAGGCATGGAACGTGAGCTTCCAGCCATTGACCTGCGGGCTGTGGCCCGAAACGAGCGCATGGTGGAGCGCAGCCTTGGCGTCCCTGAGCCCGGCGGCGAGGGACGCCCTCTCGTCCTCGGGAAGTGTCAGGTACGGCGAGGAACCGGTGTGCGTGGTGCCGAGGGGAGCGAGACCGTCCTGCAGGGGCCTGTCGCGATCCGGCGGGGGGAACTGCTGGGACCACACGCGCAGCTTCTCGAGGAACATCAGTTCTTCGGGGACGGCTGGGTCCGGCACGGCGAGCCCGACAGGTTCGGCGCCACCGTCGACGGGTGTGAGGGTGGTTGCGTCCTGCAACAGCGTGCACGGTCGGCAGGTCGTCGTCGCTGGCCACCGACCATCGTCCGACGATCGAGGCGACAGTGGTGGGAAACCGGATGACGGTGTGATGCTGAGGGAACTCGCCTTCCCAGCCGGGTGGGACGAGGAGGAAGTCGCCCTCTTCTGTGCCGGTGGCGCGATGACCGACGTAGGCGAAGTTGTTGGTCCAGGCATCGACGAACTGCAACACGTAGTACCGACCTGCTGTGTCCGGCACGTGCAAAGTCACTGGCCCGACGCTGAGATCTAACTGCGCCATCGAGTAGACCGTGTCGTTGTTGATCGTGACGAAGGTGTCCTGAGGCCCGGCCAGTTTGCGCGCGTGGCTGAAGGTGTTGAACGGCGCGGCAGGGTTCGCACCTACCCCCTCGGTCACGTACCGCGTCACCTGATCAAGGTTGAACACCAAGGGAAAGCCGTAGAGGTACGCCTCTGTGGTCTGCGCGGGGCCGCCCGTGGCGGACGTTGAGCGGTCTGGGTCGGTTGTCATGGGTGCATTCTCACCTGGAGATTGCGATCGGTGATCACCCGGTTTCGGTGAGTGCGCGCTCATCAGATCCGCGCATGTGCAGCGCCAGGTGGCCGCGTTGCCTATTCGCACGGGACGGTGTCCCACGAGCCGGCGCGCTCCACGACAAGCACCTCGTGGCCTATCAACGGGTGAAGGAACACAGGGACCGGCGATGTCGGCCCGGCGATGCCCTCACGTCCGCCTGGTGAAGGTGGTGGCGCCGTTGGGGTGGTGGTTCACGTTCCAGGCGGGGTCGTGGGCTCGGTGGTGGTGGAAGGGGCAGAGGAGGGTGCCGTCGGCGAGGTCGGTGCGGCCGCCTTTGGACCAGGGCTTCTTCCAGTGGTGGGCTTCGCACCAGGTGGCGGGGATGGTGCAGCCGTGGGCGGTGCATTCGCGGTCGCGGATGGCCATCGCCTTGCGTTGCGCGGGTGAGAAGAGGCGGGCGGTGCGGCCGAGGTCGAGGAGCTCACCGTTCTTGCCGAGGACGACGGGGATGATGTGGGCTTGGCAGGCGAGCCGTCGGGCTTGGTCGGCGGTGATCCGGTCGCCGGTGGAGGTGGTCGGCGACCCCGGTGTCGTTGAGGTCGTGGAGGAGGGTGTCGAGGTCGAGGGTGACCATCACGCTGGTGGCGGTGCCGCCGTGCTGGGGGAGGCCGGTGTCGGGCAGGTTCTCCAGGAGTGCGCAGAACGCCTCGCCGCGGCGTCGGGCGACGGGCAGGGCGTCGACCTCGCCGGGCCGTCTCGAGTGCCATCCGGCGGGGTGAGGTGTAGGAGTCCAGGTAGGTGCGGAGCCGGTGGGCGACGTGGTCGGGGATCCGGGCGGACAGGTCGGTGGATCCGTCACCTCGGGGTCGGAAGCTGAGTTGGGTGGCGGCGTGGGCGCGGCGTTCCTCGGCGACGAGGCGTTCGTAGTCGGCCTGGTCGGCGATGTCGGGGGCGATGGCTTCCAGGAGCCGGTCGCCGAGGCGGCGTAGCTCGCGGGGTCCGAAGTGGGCGGCCTGCTCGACCAGGTGCTGCTCGCCCTTGGCGCGGAGGGTGGGGTCGAGGTCGCCGGGCAGCGCGTCCAGCGCAGTGGTGATGACGTGGGCTTGGGCGAGGTTGACCCTGCCGTCGGCCAGGGCCGCGCCGACGTGTCGGTACCGGTCGTCGACCGCGGCCGCCAGCCGGGCGGATCGGAGCACGGTGCCGTGGTGGTCGCGGGTGGTGTCGGCCAGCCAGGCGGCGGTGGACCGGGCGCCGTTCTCGAGGGCGATGTCGTCGGCTGCGGCGAGGACGCGGAGCTTGAGGGACTCCACCCGGGCGGACAGTTTGGTGAGCTCGACCAGGGCGGTCTGCTTCTGCTTGGTGGTCATGAACACCGGCTCCACCGCGGCCACGTCGTCGAGGGCGGTGCCGATGGTGTCGACACAGCCCAGCACCGGGTGCGATCCGGTGTGGGTGAGCGTCGACATAGGTCTAGCCAAGCACCGACCACCGACACTCGCAGGGTCGTCCGCAGGTTCAGAACCCCTTATTCACAAGGGGATCTGGGCATCGTGACCCGATCGTGATGTTGCTCGTCGGCCGACTCGGCCATCTCTCACCGGGTTTCGTGACGGTTGCTAGCGCGCAACGTCCTCAACCAACGAAGGCGACTAGCTCCCCGTGATGCCTCGCTCGACCGTGGCGATCACCTTGGCGATGGCACCCTCCTGACCGTCGGGAGGCAGGTCGCACAGCGGGCCGTCGAGCAGGAGCACCGACAGGCCGTGCACCGCCGCCCAGCAGGCGACGTCGGCTCCCAGCCGACCTTCGGGGGAGAGGGTGCCGGCCGAGACGAGCTCGTCGAGGATCCGTCCGAGCAGTGCGTAGGCGGCGGCGTCCTCCATGGGGTCCGGGGCGTCAGCTTCCCGCGGGCAGAACGCCACGTTGAACAGCCCCGGCTCGGCGAGCGCGAACTCGATGTACGCGCGCCCCACCGCCCGCAGCCGCGCTCGGGCCCGCGCAACGGGCTCGGTCTCCGCCACCTCGTCGAGACGGTGGAGCATCGCCTGCTCCAGCTGCGCGCCGGCGAGTGACGCGATCTCCCCGAGCAGCTCGTCGCGGTCGGCGAAGTGTCGGTACGCCGCGTTGTGGGAGACACCCGTCCGCCTGGCCACCTCGCGGAGCACCACGCCGTCCGGCCCTTTGGCGCGCGCCAGCTCGGCGCCCGCGTCGATGAGGGCCGTTCGCAGGTTCCCGTGGTGGTAGGGCTTGGCGACGGTCACGAGGCCAGCATAGCGCCGATGTTGACACTGGGTACATTCCGTGCAAGTCTGCGTATGTTGTCACTGTCCACTTCGGCCAAGAAGGAACCAGCCATGCGCGCCAAGCTCCCGATCCTGCTCACGGTCTGCGCGGCCGTGCTCGCCATCAACCTCGACACCACGATCGTCAACGTGGCACTGCCGAGCATCTCGGACGACCTCGACGCGGGTACCCGGGATCTCCAGTGGATCGTCGACGGCTACAACCTCGCCTTCGCAGCACTGGTGCTGGCGGCCGGCAGCCTGTCAGACCGATTCGGCCGCCGGCCGGCGCTCATCTTGGGCCTGATCGCCTTCGCGGCCGCCAGCACCGTCGGCGCCCTCGTCACGTCAACCGACGCCCTGATCGCCGCCCGGGTCGCCATGGGCGCGTCCGCCGCCGTCATCTTCCCGACCACGCTGTCGATCATCAGCAACACCTTCCCCGAGCGGAAGGAGCGCGCGGCCGCCCTGGGCATCTGGGGTGCCGTGGTGGGGATCGGCGTCGCGGCCGGCCCGGTGACCGGTGGCCTGCTGCTCGAGCACTTCGCCTGGGGGAGCGTCTTCTGGGCGCTCGTCCCGGTAGCCCTGCTGACCGCCGCGGCGGCGTACGTGCTGGTGCCGGAGTCCCGCGACCCGGCCGTGCCGAGGCTCGACCTGCCCGGTCTCGGGCTGTCGATCGCGATGCTCAGCACGCTGACCTACACGATCATCGAGGCCCCCGAGCGCGGCTGGTCCTCGGCGTCCACGCTGGGTGGGTTCGCCCTGAGCGCGGTGCTGCTGGTGACCTTCGTGGTCGTCGAGCGTCGGGTCGCGCACCCGATGCTCGACGTGACGCTCTTCCGCGACCGCCGCTTCAGCGCGGCCAGCGGAGCAGTGACGGTGACGTTCTTCGCGCTGTTCGGCTTCATCTTCTTGATCACGCAGTACTTCCAGTTCGTGCGCGGCTACGGCGCCCTCTCGACCGGCGCCCGCATCCTGCCGGTGGCGCTGAGCATCGCGGTCGCCTCCGTGGTCGGCGCCATGCTGGCCCCGCGGATCGGCACCAAGGTCGTGGTGAGCACCGGCCTGCTGCTCTTCGGTATCTCCTTCGTGTGGATCTCCACGGTGGCCGTCGACGCGTCGTACGCAGCCACGATCGTGCCGCAGATGGTGCTGATGGGCCTCGGCATGGGCCTGATCAGCACCCCTGCCACCGAGTCGATCCTGCTGGTGCTGCCACCCGCCCGCGCCGGCGTCGGTTCGGCCGTCAACGATGCCACCCGTGAGCTTGGCGGGACTCTCGGCGTGGCCGTGGTCGGGTCGCTCTTCTCCAGCCTGTACGCCGCCAACCTCGCCGAGGGCGCCTTCACGGCACTGCCCGCCGAGGCCCTGACCAAGGCGCAGGACTCCGTCGGCGCGGCCACGGCGATGGCCGCCGGCCGGCCAGACCTCATGGCGGCGTTCCAGGACGCGTTCATGAGTGGCCTGCACACCTCGAGCCTGGTGGTCGGCCTGCTCTGCCTGGTCGGCGCCGCTGTCGGAGCCGTCGTGCTCCCCGGCCGGATCCCGCCGGTGGTCGAAGAGGAGACCGAGCCGGTCCCGGTGACTGTCGGAGCCTGAGGGTCACTCGCGGGAGTAGGTGCCGGTCAGGGTGCCGGTGGCGATGGCGTGGTCGTCGACAGCGGCCAGGGCATCGTCCATCGACGCTCCCTCGTCGAGGCCGGTGGGCTCGTCGAGCGCGGACACGGTGAACCGGTAGTGGTGGGTCCCGCTCGGCGGGCACGGCCCGGCGTACGACGCCCCACCGGCCGAGCTCGACGCCTGCACGCCGCCGGCCGGGACGCCGCCTTCGGGGGAGTCCGTCGTGGTCAGCGAGATGTCGAGGACGACCCAGTGGGTGAACGTGCCCGACGGTGCATCGGGGTCGTCCACCACGAGGGCGACGGCGGCAGCGTCGTGGGGCACGCCCGACCAGGCCAGCGGCGGCGAGACCTCCTCGCCGTCGCAGGTGTAACGCACCGGGATCGACTCGTCCTGGCTGAAGGCCGTGCTCGTCACCTCGATGCTGACGGGGACGTCGGCGTCGGCCGGCGCGGACGCGTCGCCACCACACCCCGCCAGACCTCCGACCGCCAGGCCGAGCAACACGGCGGCGGCGGCTCTCCTCTTCATGCGTCGGCCCCGAGGAACGACTCGAGCCGGTCGACCAGCTCGGGCCAGGCAGGTTCGTGGGACAACATGATGTGGTTCCCGCTGTCCGCGAGGTAGAGAACGCTGTCGGGGATCAGCCCCGCGAGCTCGCGGGCCTGCGACTCCGGCACGCGACGGTCACGTCGGGCGTGCATGATCAGCGTCGGGCACGCCACCTGGGGCGCGATCGTCGAGACATCGAGCTGCGCGAACGTGTCGAGGAAGCGGACGACGTTCGCTGTCGAGGTCGTGGCGCGTTGCATGGCGTTGAACGCGTCCCACATCGACCGGGACGCGTCGGGGAGGAACTGGGACGCGAACACCTGTCGGTAGGCCGGATCGTCCCGGCGCCAGGCCACCCGCCCGACGCGAAGGTCGAGGTCGGCCTCCTCGCGCTCCTCGTCGGTGGCCGCCCGCTTCAGTCGGCCGCGCGCGTAGGCCCCGATCAGCACCAGCCGGCTCACCCGGTCGGGGTGTCGGACGGCGTACGCCACCGCGACCGCTCCACCCTGGGACAGTCCGACGAGGGGGAAGCTGCCGAGACCGGCGGAGTCGACCACCAGCTCGAGATCCTCCACCCACGCGTCCACGCTGAAGTCGGTGACGTCCCAGTCCGAGAGGCCGCAGCCGCGTTCGTCGTACCGCACCAGCTGGCGTGTCTGCGACAGGGCGTCGATCCAATGCGCCCAGATGGGGCTCTGCCACTCGAGGTCGAGGTGGGTCAGCCAGTTCGCGGCCTTGACGAGCGGGGGACCGGACCCGGACGTCGCGTAGGCGATCCGGACGCCGTCCGGCGAGCGGCAGTATCTGATCTCCTGCGTGTCGCGATGACGAGGTATGGGAAGCGGTTCTGCGCGCTCGGAGCCTTCGTCGGACTCGACGACCAAGGATCCGACGAAGCGGTACCCGACGCCGTGCACCGTCGCGATCAGGCGTTGGCTTCGGCCGTCGTCCCCGATTGCCCTGCGCGCCGCCTTGAGGCGGCTGGTCAGGGCCGACTCGCTGACGAACCGGTCGCCCCACACCTCGTCGAGCAGCTCGGTCTTGGCGACCACCCGGTCGTGGTGCCGCAACAGGCAGAGCAGGACGTCGAAGACCTGGGGCTCGACATGAACCTGCCGCCCGCTGCGACGCAGCTCCCGTCGCCGCGAGTCGAGCTCGCACTCCTCGAAGCGGTACACCGAGACGCCCTCCCTGCTCCCGCTCATCAGTGTCGACCTCGGCGTCGTCTCCGGGCAATCTCCACTTCGTCTCCACGACCCTGCCCGGGAACACCGTCAACGTGGACACCGCGCGGCCGTCCGGAGCGGGTGGCGGGCAGATCGACGGGGAGAGGGTCCGTTCATGGGGGAGCAGGCAAGTAGGACACGAGCCGTGGTGCTGGGCGCCGGCATAGGGGGCCTGGTCGCGGCCAGGGTGCTGGCGGACAGCTTCGACGAGGTGACCGTCGTGGAGCGCGACGTCGTCCCGGGCGGGGGACGGGGACGACGGGGCGTGCCGCAGGGACGCCACGTGCACGGTCTGCAGGCCGGGGGACTGTCCCTCCTGGACGGACTGTTTCCCGGTCTCCGCGCCGAGCTCGCCGAGGACGGCGCGCGTGAGGTCGGTGACCTGAGCCGACTGTGGCTCCGGTTGGGCGGCCGGCTGCTGAACCAGCAGGAACGGGCCATCGCGCCGGTGCTGTCGGTCACCCGCCCGCACCTGGAGTGGCGGGTGCGGGAGCGGGTACGACGGCTGCCCGGGGTCCGGGTCGCCCAGGGCCTCGAGGTGGTCGGGGTCGCCTCCCGGCCGGGTCCGGGCGGCCCTCAGGTGACCGGCGCGCGAGTGACGCCCGCCGCGACGCGGGACGGCCAGGAGCGGACCATCGACGCGGACCTGGTGGTCGACGCCACCGGGCGAGGAAGCAGGCTGCCTCGCTGGCTGGAGCAGCTGGGCTGCGCCCGCCCGGAGGAGGAGCGCGTCCTGGTGCACATCGGCTATGCCAGCCAGACGGTGCACCTGCCAACCGGGTCCTACCCGCGGGACATGGTCATCGAGGGCCGGGCTCCCGGGCGACAGCTTGGTTTCGCGGCGTTCGCGTGCGAGCAGGACCGCTGGACCGTGTCGGCGATGTCCTATGGCCGCGGGATCCGTCCCCCGACCGACCCGCACGAGCGGTTGCTGCTGGCGGACCGGCTCGCTCCGCCCTGGCTCGCCGAGGCGTTGCGCGGGGCTCAGCCCATCGACGAGGTCGCCCAGCACACTCACCCGGCGAGCGTGTGGCGACACTACGAGCGGCTCGACCGACTGCCCGGCGGGGTCATCGCCTTCGGCGACGCAATCGCCGCGTTCAACCCCATCTACGGCACGGGCATGACCGTGGCCCTGGAGCAGGCAACCGCGTTGCGGACGGCGCTGAAGGGCGGAGCCGGCGATGAGGACCTGCCGCGGAGGTTCTACGGGGAGGCGGTGCGGCCTTTGCGTGAGGCGTGGCAGCTCTCCAACGGTGCCGACCTGGCCTACCCCGAGACGGAAGGCCGGCGTACGCGCTTCGGCTCGCTGACGGGTCGGTACGTCGCCCGCGTGCTCGGCGCAGCCGAGCAGGACCCCGAGGTCGCCCGGCGCTTCCTCCGAGTGGCCGGCCTGCTGGACCCGCCGTCGGCCCTGTTCGCCCCATCGACGCTGGTGCGAGTGCTGCGGACTCCGCCGCTGCCCCTGGACCTCCCGGAGCTGTCGGCGGCCACGACGACCGTGGAGCCGAGGCGGAACCGGGTGGTGTGGGCGTGACTGCCTACCGTCGCGGGGGGCCGACGCGCAGCAGAGCCGACGCGACACCCGTTGAGTTCGGGGGTGCGGCGCCGGCTCTGCGGTCACCTGTCCCTGTGAGGTGGACGACATGGAGGAGTCGCCGAGGGGCTCCCTGATACATCGAGTTCGTCCCGACCAGCGCCGGATCCAGATCTCTTCAGCCGTGCGGCATCCGGTCGTCGTCGCGACGCGCGAGCACGAACCACACCGCCGTGCACGGCTCGTCACTGGGGTTGCTCAGGCGGTGTGGCGTCATCGAGTCGAAGTGGATCGAGTCACCCGGGCCGAGGTCGTAGCTCTCGAACCCGACCTGCACCTGGAGCCGACCGCTGACCAGGTGGCCGTACTCGCGGCCGCCGTGCCGCATCAGCTGCTCGGGCGCGCACGACGAGCTGCCCGGGGCGTACTCCACGAACAGGAAGTCGACGTACGGGTCGTGGACGTGGGTCAGCCGCTCCCAGACCACGCCCGACATCTCCACCCGCGCCCGCCCGGCCGCCCGTTGCACCGGTACGTCGATCGGCGGCCAGGTGTCCGGGGGCTCGGGAGGAGCCGGGCCGGCGGTCGACGGGTCGCCGATCAGCTCGTCCAGGGTCGTGCCCAGCGCCGAGACCACGGCGTAGAGCGTGCCCACCGAGGGGTTCGCCAGGCCGCGCTCGACCTGGCTGACGAAGCTGGGTGAGACGTCGACGCGGCGGGCCAGCTCGCGCAGCGAGAGCCCCTGGGCCTCCCGGGCGTCACGGATCGCCTGACCGAGGCGCACCGGCCGGGTGGCGGGATCGCCGCCCGGTTCGGCGGAGGGCGCCGCCGTCGAGGCGGTGGCGTGGGTGACCTTGTCAGCCATCGCACCTCGCTCCCGACGTCCACCCGATCGTGTTAAGTGCTACTTGACACCTCTGTGCAGCCAGACTTTACTCGGTAGCGCCGGAGAAAGCCGAGTTGCCAATGACCATCCGCACCTACGGCCCGAATGCGGTCGACTGGGAGCAGCGCATCGACCTCGACCGACTGCGCACCGAGCGGCTGGCCAAGCTCCGCGCCACCCTCGAGCGGTCCGAGCTCGGCGCCTTGCTGGCCTTCGACTTCTCCAACATCCGCTACCTCACCGCCACCCACATCGGCACCTGGGCCATGGACAAGCTCATCCGGTTCGCCGTGTTGCCGCGCGGGGGCGAGCCGGTGCTCTGGGACTTCGGCTCCGCCGCGCGCCACCACCAGCTGTTCACGCCCTGGCTCGACGGCACCGAGCGCGCCCGGGCCGGGATCTCCACGCTGCGCGGCGCCTTCCACCCCGATGCCGGCATCGCCCAGGAGGTGGCGCGCAAGGTCGCCACCGTGCTCCGCGAGCACGGCCTCGCCGACGAGCCGCTCGGTGTCGATCTCGCCGAGATGCCGATCCTGGCGGCGCTGAAGGCCGAGGGCATCGACGTCGTGGACGGGCAGCAGGTCTTCCTGGAGGCCCGGCGGATCAAGACCGAGGACGAGATCTCGCTGCTGACCCAGGCCTGCTCGATGGTGGACGCGGCGTACGACGAGCTCTACGGCTTCCTGCGCCCAGGCGTGCGCGAGAACGAGTGCGTCGGTCTGGTCAGCAAGGTGCTCTACGACCTCGGGAGCGAGTACGTCGAGGGCGTCAACGCCATCTCGGGCGAGCGCTGCTCGCCGCACCCCCACGTCTACAGCGACCGCGTCGTCCGGCCCGGCGACCCGGCGTTCTTCGACATCCTGCACAGCCACTTGGGCTACCGCACCTGCTACTACCGCTGCTTCGCGGTGGGCTCGGCCTCGATGGCGATGCGCGACGCCTACACGCGTTGCCGCGAGTACATGGACGTCGCCATCGCGACCGTCCGGCCGGGGGCGACCACGGCCGACATCGTGTCGCTGTGGCCGACGGCGCAGGAGTTCGGCTTCCCCGACGAGGAGGCCGCGTTCGCACTCCAGTACGGCCACGGGGTCGGCCTGAGCATCTGGGAGAAGCCCATCTTCAGCCGGCTGGTGTCCCTCGACCATCCCGAGACTCTCGAGGAGGGGATGGTGTTCGCGCTCGAGACCTACTGGCCCGCCGGCGACGGGTGGTCGGCGGCCCGGATCGAGGAGGAGGTCGTCGTCACTGCCGACGGGTGTGAGGTGATCACCAAGTTCCCGGCTGAGGAGCTTCTGGTCGCGGGGCAGCGCTACTGGACGGTCGACGGGTCGCTTCCGACCACCCGTGAGTCGCAGTCCCACCTCAACACCGCCGCCGGCAGGGGCGAGCGGTGACCGGACCCGCTTCAGGCGAGGCGACGACTCCGACCCCGGCCACCGACGTCGCCGTGGCCACGCTGCTCGACTGGCTGGAGCAGATGGCGGTGATCCGCGGCACCGAGCAGGCGGCCCACGACCTGTTCATGCGCGGCCTGGTCAAGGGCACCACCCACCTGGCGTCCGGCCACGAGGCAGTGGCCGTCGGCGCGAGTGCCGCCCTGCGACCCGACGACTACGTCTTCGCGACCTACCGCGGCCACCACCACGCGATCGCCCGCGGTGCGACCCCCGAGAGCTGCCTGGCCGAGCTGATGCAGCGCTCGACCGGCGTGTGCAAGGCCAAGGGCGGTTCCATGCACCTGACCCGCGCCGACCACGGGATGATGGGTTCCTACGCCATCGTCGGGGCTCACCTCCCGATGGCCGCCGGCGCCGCGTGGTCGGCGAAGATCCGCGGCACGACCCAGGTGGCGGTGGCGTTCTTCGGCGACGGGGCGACCAACATCGGCGCGTTCCACGAGGCGCTCAATCTCGCCTCGGTCTGGAAGCTCCCCGTGATCTTCTGCTGCGAGAACAACCGCTACATGGAGTACACGCCGATCGGCGCCGTCACGTCTGTGCCCAACCCGGCCGCCGACCGGGCGGCCGCCAACGGGATGCCCGGCGTGCTGGTCGACGGCAACGACGTGGTGGCCGTCCATCGCACCATGGGCGATGCCGTCGCGCGGGCCCGTGCGGGCGAGGGGCCCACCGTCGTCGAGGCGCTCACCTACCGCCACTTCGGGCACAGCCGCACCGACCCGGCGACGTACCGACCTGCCGAGGAGGTCGAGGAGTGGATGGCGCGCGACCCGCTCATCGTGGCCCGAGACCGGCTCGCCGACATCGGAGCCGACCCGGCCGCGGTCGAGGCGGCCGAGGACAGGGCGGCCGCCGTGGTGTCCGCGGCCTCGCAGGCTGCCCAGGCCGCGCCGATGGCAGACCCGGAGGAGGCGTTCACCGACGTGTGGGCCGACGGAGGCTGGTCATGGCGGACCTGACCACCTACCGCGACGCGGTGGCCGAAGGTCTGGCCCGCGAGCTTCGCAGGGACCCCAGCGTGGTCTGCCTCGGCGAGGACATCGGGGCGGCCGGCGGGGTGTTCAAGACCACCGTGGGGCTGTTCGACGAGTTCGGGCCGAGCCGGGTCTGGGACACCCCGATCTCGGAGCAGGCGATCGTCGGGGCCGCCATGGGCGCCGCCATGACGGGGCTGCGTCCCGTCGCCGAGATCATGTTCAGCGACTTCCTCGCCTGCTGCTGGGACTACCTCGCCAACGAGGTGCCCAAGGCCCGCTACATGACCGGCGGACAGCTGAGCGTGCCCCTGGTCGTCCGCACCGCCAACGGCGGCGGGCTCGGCTTCGGCGCCCAGCACTCCCAGTCGGTGGAGAACTGGGCCCTCACCGTGCCCGGCTTGAAGATCGTCGCGCCGTCGACGCCGGCCGACGTCGTCGGGCTGATGGCCTCGGCGGTCCGCAGCGACGACCCGGTGGTCTTCTTCGAGCACAAGGGGCTGTTCGCCAGCAAGGGCGAGCCGGCAGCGCCCGACCACGTGGTGCCGCTGGGCGAGGCGCGGATCGCCCGCGCGGGAAGCGACGTCACCGTGGTCGCGCTGGCAGCGACCGTGCCGATGGCGCTCGCGGCCGCCGACGTCCTGGCCGGTGAAGGGATCTCGCTCGAGGTCGTCGACCTGCGCTGCCTGATCCCGCTCGACGTGACGACGGTTCTCGGGTCGGTCGAACGCACCAGCCGGCTGCTGATCGTGGAGGAGAACCCGTTCCAGGGCGGGTGGGGGGCGACCGTCGCGTCGATCGTGGCCGACGAGGGCTTCGAGCTGCTCGACGCGCCCGTACGACGGGTGGCCGGCGAGAACGTGCCCCTGCCGTTCGCCGACGCGCTCGAGCAGCGCGTCATCCCCACGGTCGACAAGGTCGTCGAGGCAATCCGCCGACTGACGGCGTACTGAGTCAAACGCGACCGGAGACACCGGGCGCAGGAAAGGGGTCAACAGATGGGCAAGATCCTCCTCAAGGGCGGCACCGTCCTGCCCGTGGACCCAGGGATCGCGGACCTGGCCACGGGTGACGTCCTCATCGAGGACGACAAGATCGTCGAGGTCTCGGCAAGCATCGAGGCCGACGCCGAGGTCGTCGACTGCACGGGCAAGATCGTCATTCCAGGTTTCGTCGACAGCCACCGGCACACGTGGGAGGCGGCGATCCGCAACTGCGCGCCCGACGCCACCCTCGACGACTACTTCGTCGAGGTCCTCGACACCTTCGCGCCGCTGTATCGGCCCGAGGACGTCTACGCCAGCAACCTCGCGGGAGCCCTGGAGTGCCTCAACGCCGGCATCACGACCCTGGTGGACTGGTCGCACATCAACAACACCCCCGAGCACCCCGACGCCGGCATCCAGGGGCTGAAGGAGGCGGGCATCCGGGCGCAGTACGCCTACGGCAGCGCCAACACGTCGCTGGAGAAGTACTGGTACTTCAGCGCGGAGGCCATCCCCAACGACGACGTCCGCCGAGTGCGGGAGACCTACGTCCCCGGCGACGACGGCCTGATCACCATGGCCCTGGCCACGCGTGGGCCGGGCTTCACCCAGGACCAGGTGGTCCAGTCGGAGTGGGGGATCGCCCGGGAGCTCGGCATCCCGATCACCGTGCACGTCGGGATGGGGCGGCTGGCCGGCCGCTACGGCATGGTCGAGCAGCTGGACCGGCTGGGCCTGCTCGGTTCGGACACGACCTACGTCCACTGCTGCTACTTCAGCGACCACGAGTGGCAGCGGGTCGCCGACACCGGCGGCACGATCTCGATCGCTGCCCAGGTGGAGACCCAGATGGGACACGGGTGGCCACCGGTCAGCAAGGCCCGCAAGTTCGGGCTCCGGCCGAGCCTGTCCATCGACGTGGTGACGACGGTGCCCGGAGACATGTTCACCCAGATCCGGGCGGCCTTCGGCGCCGAGCGGGCCCGGGTCAACGCAGTCTGCTGGGACCTCGACATCCCGATCCCCGACACGATGCTGACGGCCAGGGACATGCTCACCATGGCCACCCTCGACGGCGCGTACGTCGCCGGCGTCGAGGACCGCACGGGGTCGCTGACCCCGGGCAAGCAGGCTGACGTGGTCGTGGTGGACGCCACGGCGGTCAACGTCGCCCCGGTCCACGACCCGGTGGCCGCGGTCACGCTGTCGGCAGACGTGTCCAACGTGGAGCACGTGCTGGTCGCCGGAGAGTTCCGCAAGCGGGACTTCCGGCTGGTCGGCGACGTGGCCCGCGCGATGGACCTGGTGCAGGCCTCGAAGGACCACCTGGTCGCCGCGGCCGCGAAGGCCGCAGAGCAGAAAGCCCCGGCGTGACGGATCACCTCGTGGCCCGGCGGGCGTCGATCGCGTGGTCGACGCCCAAGGGGCCCCTCTCGGGATCCCCCGGGCTCGAGGCGTGGTCAGTGGTGGACACCAATACCCCCGCGGTGCACACCGGTTTCGGGCTGACCCGTCTCGGTCCCGGCGGGCTGGTGCCCGCGCACGTGCACTCCTACGAGGAGAGCCTCTACGTCCTCGAGGGCGAGGTGGTCGTGCAGACCGCCGGCGAGGCGACCCTCCTCGGCCCCGGCGACTACGGCTTGATCCCGGTCGGTGTTGCGCACGCCCTGCGCAACGAGAGCGGCGATCCGGTCGAGCTGGCGCGGCTGTCGGTGCCGCTCCCTCGACCCGAGCACGACCTGGACACCTATCTCGTTCCCGAGCTGGGCGTCACGGCTCCGCTCGCGGCCGACGTACGTGACCCGCGCACCCGCCGCTACGGCCACATCGACGCCGCCAACATGGACCCGCAGCTCCAGACCCAGGACCGGTTGGCGGTCTCGGCCAGCATGCGCACGGCCCTGCTCGTCTACAGCGGCATCGCGGTCAAGATGATGGTCGACCCCGACCTGGGAGCCCAGCTGTCGACGATGTTCATGGTGCAGTACGAGCCTGACGGCGTCGCCGGCACCCACGACCACCCGTTCGAGGAGACCTACCTGGTCGTCGAGGGCGCGGTCGAGGCGACGTTCGACGGAGCGGCCTACGTCCTGGAGCCCGGAGACGTCGCATGGGCCGGCGTCGGCTGTGTCCACGGCTTCCGTAACGTGGGTGACGGCCCGGTCCGGTGGCTGGAGACCCAGGCGCCGCAGCCACCGTCGCGGTACTCCTACCGGTTCACGCGTGACTGGGACCATCTCAGGCAACGGCTCGACGAGGAAGGCGACCGATGAGGACTGTGGTGATCGGCGGGACGGCTGGCATCGGTCTGGAGGTGGCCAGGGCGCGGTTGGCGCGCGGGGACGACGTCGTACTCACCGGACGCGATCCGGCGCGGACAGGTGAGGTGGCGGCATCCCTCGGGTCGGGGGCCACGGCTGCGGCCGTCGACCTGAGCGAGCCGGACACCATCGCCGGTGCGCTCGAGGACGTGGGGCAGGTCGACCGGCTCGTCATCGCCGCGATCGAGCGCGACGCCAACACGGTCGGCGACTACGCGATCGACCGGGCCACCCGGCTGGCCGTCCTCAAGCTCGTCGGCTACACCGAGGTCGTGCACTCGCTGTTGTCGCGGATGACAGACGACTCGTCCATCGTGCTCTTCGGCGGCCTGGCCAAGGACCGGCCCTACCCCGGCTCGGTCACCGTCTCGACCGTCAACGGCGGCGTGGTCGGCCTGGTCCACGCCCTGGCTCTCGAGCTCGCGCCCATCCGGGTCAACGGGGTGCACCCGGGCATCGTGGGGGACAGCCCGTTCTGGGCCGGCAAGCCTCCGGAGGTGCTCGAGGGCTACCGCTCGCGAACGCCGACCGGACGGCTGGCCACGATGGCCGACATCGTCGGCGCGGTCGACTTCCTGCTGGAGAACCGTGGCGTGAACGCCGCGAACCTCGATGTCAACGGGGGCACGCTGGTGCCATGAGGCTGGAGCCATGAGTGACGCCCTCGTCGTCGCGGTCGTCGGCACCGGCCGGATGGGCACTGCGATGGCCGGCCGGGTGGCCGGGGCCGGCCACCGCCTCGTCGTCTACAACCGCACCCGGGCTGCGGCCGACGAGGTCGCCCAGAGGCTCGGCGCGCGGGTGGCTTCGACGGCCCGCGACGCGGCCCGAGGAGCCGACATCGTCGTGGTGTCGCTGGCCGACGACGAGGCCGTGCTGGCGACGTACGGCGGCGCCGACGGCCTGGTGGTGGGCCTCGGCCCCGGCACCGTGGTCGCCGACACCAGCACGGTCGCGCCTGCCACGGTCCGTGAGATGGGGGCATTGGTGCGCGCAACCGGGGCTGCCCTGGTCGACACCCCGGTGTCGGGGAGCGTGCCGAGCACCGAGGCCGGCACCCTGATGGTGATGGCTGGGGGAGCGGACGCCGACGTCGAGCTGGCCCGCCCCGCTCTGGAGTCGTTCGCCGACCGGATCCTGCTGGTCGGCCCGCTCGGATCGGGCGCGACGATGAAGCTGGCCGTGAACACGATGGTCTTCGGCCTCAACGGCACTCTCGCGGAGGCGCTGGTGCTGGCCGAACGGTCCGGCGTCGACCGCGCCCTGGCCTACGAGGTGTTTGCGTCCAGCGTGGTCGCCGCCCCGTTCGTGCACTACAAGCGGGCCGCCTACGAGCGCCCTGGTGAGGTGCCGGTGGCGTTCGCCCTCGACCTCGTCGCCAAGGACCTCGACCTCGCCGCCGCGCTCGCCGACGAGGTGGGTGTGGACGTTCCCCAGCTGGTCGCCAACCGGCAGGTCGTCGGCGAGGCGATCGCCGCCGGCCACGGGCAGGAGGACATGAGTGCGCTGGCCGTTCACCTCCGAGCGGCGGCGGGCCAGGAGGACTGAGGCGGCCGGTTGGGCCCCCGCGGGCGCTCAGTTTCGAGACGATCGTCCACTCGTCCCTCGCAGGCTCGGTCCGAGTCGACGCTCCTCAACCTGGCGCCTGATCGGGGCCCTCGCGAAGCTCGGCCCCCGCGGCGCTCAGAACAGCCGTGGCACGAAGGTCTGCTCGTGCATCGGGGGCCGCACATAGGGCATCTCACGCATCACCGGCAGCTCCACAACGTCGGGGGCGACGTCGACGTAGTCGAACTGGCTCAGCAGGTGGTTGATGCTGTTCAGCCGGGCGGCCTTCTTGTCGTCGGACGGGACGACGTACCAGGGTGCCTGTTTGGTGTCGGTGTACTGGAAGGTGGTGTCCTTGGCCATCGAGAACCTGACGTAGAGCTCGTGCTCGGCGAGGTCCATGTCGCTGAGCTTCCAGCGCTTGAGCGGCTCGGCGTTGCGTTCCTCGAACCGCTTGCGCTGCTCCTCGAACGACACCGAGAACCAGTACTTGACGACCTTGATGCCAGAGCGCACCAACATCCGCTCGAACTCCGGGCACGATCGCAGGAACTCCTGGTGCTCCTCCTCGGTGCAGTAGTCCATCACCCACTCGACGTTCGAGCGGTTGTACCAGGACCGGTCGAACAGCACCATCTCGCCCGCGGCGGGCAGGTGCTCGACGTACCGCTGGAAGTACCACTGCGTGCGCTGCCGTTCGGTCGGCTTGGGTAGGGCGACGACCCTGACCGTGCGCGGGCTCGTGCGTTCGGTGATCCGTTTGATCACGCCGCCCTTGCCGGCCGAGCCGCGGCCCTCGAAGATCACCAGGACCTTCAGGCCCTGGGACTGGATCCAGTACTGGAGCAGCACCAGCTGCTCCTGCAGGCGTTCCATCTCGACGTCGTAGACAGCGGACTTCAGCCTGCCCTTCTTGGTGTAGCCCTCGGTAGGCGCGTCGCCCGGCTCGTCACTCCTGCCGACATCGTCGGCACCTTCCGGCGGCTGCGCGCTCATGCCTCACAGTGGACCTCGCCGGTGGCGCGTGTCGAGGCTCATCCGTCAGGCGGTCCGTCGGCGGTAGCGACCGTCGAACGCGGTCGTCCAGGTCTGGCCGTCGTCGGCGGAGGTCTCCCAGAGCTGGCGCACCTCGTCGCCCTCAGGAGTCCAGGTGATCCGCTGCCGCTCGACGACGTTCGGGTCCTCGCCCGGCGCCCGGCCCTCCATCACCATCGAGTCGCCAGCTGTCCCGCCGTCCAGCAGCAGCACCCCACCTGTCGAGTCCATCCAGGTCTGGTGCCAGCAGGACCGCGCCTCGTCCCATGCGTTGAGGCTGCGCCCCTCGACGCCCCCGTTGCCGTGCCAGTGCTCGGCGAGCATCCCGGTGCCGAACAGGGCGGTGATGCTGTTGGTCCCGACCTGTCGGCCCTCCGGGCCGAAGACGTCCCACTCACCGACCCAGAAGTCGAAGGCGTGGGCGGGGTCGGTGCTCTGGGTCGACATGGGCAGACGCTAGGACCGGGCGCCGCCGCCGACATCGGCGGGGAGGAAGTCGTGACCCGACCGCAACTCGTTCGTGACCCGCTCGCTGGCGTAGAGCCGGAACAGCAGATACGCCGCCACCGCGTCGAGCAGGTGCCAGGCGGCGTGACCCTGGAGCAGCGAGTCCGGGTCGCACCACGGACCTTGGGCCAGGTTCCAGATCACGAAGGCCACCACCAGGCAGGCCACCGACGCGGCGCCGAAGCGCCAGTCGGTCCGCGTGCCCTCGGCCCGACGCCACAGCAGGGTCTCCATCACCACGGCGGCGACGAGCAGCACGCCGAAGGCCAGGTTTCCGGCCATGTGCACCACCGGCACCTCGTGCGGATAGGTCCCGACGAGCTCACACGCAGCGACCAGCAGAAGGAAGAGCTGGAAGAAGAAGATCGGACGACGACGCAGCAGCCGCATCGCGGCGTACGCCGCCGCGAACGACGCGATGAGATACATGCTCAGCAGGTCGAGGTGACCGCCGAGGGCCGACTGGGTCGCGTGCATCGCGGCACTGGCCGGGCCCAGCAGCACGACGACGACGGCGTACGCCGTGGGCAGCCCGGGCAGCCGCGGGAGTACGTCGCCGAGCTGGTCGCGACGCCCCGCCCGCCAGGCCACCAGCAGCCCGGCCACCACGAACCCGAGGTTGGACAGGCTGTTGGCCGGCTGCACCAGGAAGCCGTCGCGGGCCGCCTCGCAGAACATGTCCCCGCGGCCGACGTCGGGGCCCAGCCAGCCCTGGCCGATCGCCAGCGCCAGCAGGCCGACCGACACCACGGCCGCCGCGGCGGTGACGCCGAGCGGACGCAGTGATCGGGCGGGCGGACGGTCAGGCACACGGGCACGCTAACGGCCCGAGCGCCGTTGCCGGCGCGTGGAGCGAGGCATCAGTGCTTCTTGATCACCGAGGCACTGAACTTGTAGCGCTGGCCCTTGAAGTTCCGGCCGTCGTCGATCGGAAGGCCCGAGCAGGAGAACGCGTAGCTCTTGTTGCACTTGAAGCGGGTCGAGGCGTTCACCAGGCTGACGTAGACCGCCTTCACCTTGCTCCTGCCGAAGGGCACCTTGATCGTGCCGTTGCCCTTCTTGTTGAGCTTGACGAGATGCTTGTCGAAGCCGTGCTTCTTGGCGACCAACACGTAGGCAGCCGGCATCTTGTAGGACGCCGGACCGTCGACCTTGATGTTGAGGAACCACTTCTTGCTCTTCAGCGACGAGGACGACTTGATCCGCCAGCTGGCCGAGGACATGTGCAGCAGCGGGAGGCCGTGCTTGCCGGTCTTGCGGTGGCTCTTGGTGAGCGTGTAGACGTTCTCCAGCGCCGTGCTCGGCCAGGCCTGGCCCTCGGGATAGAACTTGCCCGGCAGCACGTTGGCCGAGGCGAAGCGGGCGTAGACCTTCACGAACCCGCCCTTGGGCTTGAGCACCGAGGAGATGGCCTGCGTCGAGTACATGTCCGGGCGCACCCTGGAAGGCGCCGGCCTTGTTCAAGATCTTCTTGATGGCGCCGTTGCCGAAGTTCTTGCTCAGGAACTCGAAGAACGGCCAGTTGCCGTACTGCTGGCTGCCGGAGGAGTTGAAGAAGTCGAGCGGGTAGGTGGGGTCGGCGACCTGGCCGGACGGCAGGTACTGCCGGTTGTCGTTGACGTTGTCGAAGATGCGCTCCTCCATCCAGGTGGCCGTGGCCTCGAGCAGCCACGGCGTCCTCGCCGTAGTCGTAGCCGAACTGGATGGCGTGGAAGAACTCGTGGGCGGCCGTGACCTGCGCGCTCTGCATCGGCGGGAGCGGGAACTCCAAGGTGGAGAAGTCGTTGTCGAGGACGCAGAAGCCGGACGCCACCCACTGGTAGCCGGGCTTGCGGCGCTCCGGGGCGCAGAAGCCGTAGAGGCCCTGGTCACCGAGCTGCTTGAGGTAGACGTCGAACTTGTCGTTGCCGCCTCGGCCGCAGTCCTCGACGGGCTGCGCGGTAGCCCAGCTTGCCGACTTCCTTCTTCCAGACCTTGTTCATCAGGTTGAGCATCTGGTTGACCCAGGTCTGGCTCGGCGGCGCGTCAAAGGTACTGGTCACCCAGTGGATGCAGAAGTGGCCCTTGCACTTCTTCACTGACGGGCACGGTGTAGCCGAACCCGTAGGGGTCCTGCGCGCCGTCGGTGGGTCGGGCCAAGATGGCGTCGGCCACCTTGCGCTGCGAGGGGTCCAGCGCGTCCCTCGAGGAGAACAGGTCGCGCATGACGAGGGTGGCGTCGCGGTGCTTGGCGCCGGCTCGGTCGCCCTGCCCCGCCGACGAAAGCATGGCGCGCCCACCGCCGCCGAGGAGGGCCTTCGCCCGCTCCAGCGCCTGGGTTGCCCGCTCGCGCTCGGTGGTCGGCCGGGCCTGGGCCTCGGTCGCGACCTTCGAGCTCCCGTCGTCGCTGGCCGCCGAGACGACGGCCGGCATGACGGTGAGTGCCAGGCTCATAGCCACCAGACTGGTGGCGAGCGTACGGCGCATGGTGTTGTTCCCCTCGTCGATGTTCCCGCGTCGGCGCAGCGAGAGCGCGTCGGCACGTCATGATCCTCTCCGGACCAGGGAACACCCTAAACCGGAACGCCGAGGCTGGTCTCACGAAGGCCCGACGTCGCGGACACCATTGCCAAAGCGTTACTCGCCGGCGGAGATCTTCTCGATGAGTGCGGTGGTGGAGATGGCCGGAGTGCGGGGGAGGTAGACGACCTCGCACACGTCGCGGAACTCGTCGAAGCGGCCCTCCCAGTCGTCGCCCATGACCAGGACGTCGGCGGCGTACTCCTGGAGGTAGTGGCGCTTGAGCTCCAGGCTCTCCTCGATGAAGACCTCGTCGACCGCCCGGAGCGCGGCGACGATGGCCAGCCGCTCCGCCTGGGTGAAGACCGGCTCGCGGCCCTTCTTCGCCAGGTTGAGGGCATCGGCGGACACCCCGACCACCAGGCGATCCCCCAGAGAGGCGGCGCGCTCGATGACCCGCAGGTGACCGACGTGGAAGACGTCGAAGGTGCCGAACGTGATCACGGTGCGCGGTGTCGTCGGTGCTGTCGGGGCCGTCTGGGGGTCCTCGGCTGACATGGCGGGCATTCTGGCACCCGACCGGTCATGCGCGACAATCGTCCGCGATGGCCGCCACGACCAGCACGATCGCGATGATCACCCCCGACCCCGCCGCCGACGAGGCGCGCCGTCGGGGGCTGCGGCGGATGCGCACCCTGGCCGTCAGCCTGCTCGTGCTGGCCGCGATCGTGTACGTCGCCACGCTCGGGCAGGTCGGCTTCCTCGGCTTCGTCAACGCCGGGGCCGAGGCCTCGATGGTCGGCGCCATCGCCGACTGGTTCGCCGTGACGGCGCTGTTCAAGCATCCGCTCGGCATCCCGGTGCCCCACACGGCGCTGATCCCCAAGCGCAAGGACGACCTGGGCCGCAGCCTCGAGGAGTTCGTCGGGGAGAACTTCCTGCAGGAGGACATCATCCGCGACCGGATCGCGGCAGCGACCATCTCGTTGCGGGTCGGCCAGTGGCTCTCCGACGCGACCAATGCGCGACGGGTGGCCGACGAGGCCTGCGAGCTCGCGACCCTGGCCCTGGGCCGGATCACCGACGAGCACATCGCGGGGTTCGTGCAGGACGCCCTGGTGCCCCGCTTCCGCGAGGAACCCATCGCGCCGCTGGCGGGCGGCCTGCTCGCCGAGATCGTCCGCGACGACCTGCACCACGGGCTGGTCGACCTGGTCGTCGACGAGGTCTCCGAGTGGCTGGTGGCCAACCCCGAGACGTTTGCCGAGGTGCTCAGCGAGCGCGCGCCGTGGTGGGCCCCGCCGCGCCTCAACGAGGCCGTCACGAAGCGGCTCCACACCGAGGTGGTCAAGTGGCTCGCCGACATCCGCGACGACCCCCAGCACCACGCCCGTCAGGCCCTGGACTCGATGCTGGCTCAGCTGGCCAACGACCTGCAGTTCGACGCCGAGACCCAGGCCCGCACCGAGCGGCTCAAGGAACGCGTGCTCGACCACCCCCAGGTGCTGGCCTCGGCCGTGGACCTCTGGAACGCGCTGCGGCGGGCGCTGCAGACCTCGCTGGTGGATCCGCAGGGGGCGGTCCGCCTCAGGATGCTCAAGGAGCTGTCGGCGTTCGCCGACCGGCTGGTCCACGACGCCACCTTGCGCAACCGCCTCGACGGGCTGGCGGCCGAGACGGCCGTGTTCGTGATCGCGCGCTACGGCGCCGAGCTGACCGCCGTCATCACCACGACGATCCAGCGGTGGGACGGCAAGGAGGCCGCCCGGCGCATCGAGCTGCACGTCGGCCGCGACCTGCAGTTCATCCGGATCAACGGCACCATCGTCGGTGGTCTCGTCGGCGTGGTGATCCACGCCTTCAGCCTCACGATGTGAGGTCGGTCGCGCCCCTGGGCGGTGGCTGAGGGTCGCTTGTGGGGCCGGAGACCGACCCTGTCTCACCGGCCCTGGGTGTTGGCGCGGTGTGGCGGTGGCTGAGGGTCGCTTGTGAGGCCGGAAAGCGACCCTGTCTCACCGGCCCTGGGTGTTGGCGCGGTGTGGCGGTGGCTGAGGGTCGCTTGTGAGGCCGGAAAGCGACCCTGTCTCACCGCCGCCGAGGCTCCGCGCGCGAGAGGTCAGGCGATGACGCGCACCGAGCGGGCGGCCACGGACACCACGTCGCCGGGCACCAGTTGGCGGCCCCGGCGGGTCTCGACCTCGTCGTTGACGCGCACCATCCCGGCGGCCAGCAGCGGCTTGGCAGCGGATCCGGACTCGACCAGGTCGGCCAGCTTGAGGAACTGGCCGAGCTTGATCGACTCGTCGCGGATGCTGAGGTCGGTGGTCAGCGGGCTCTCGGTCACGGTCCGATCATCGCGCAACAGGCGAGGTCAGCGCACTTCGAGGAGGTCGACGACGAAGATCAGCGTCTCGCCGGGCTTGATGACACCGCCCGCGCCACGGTCGCCGTAGCCCAGGTGCGGAGGAATGACGAGCTGGCGGCGGCCGCCCACCTTCATGCCGGCGACGCCCTGGTCCCAGCCGGAGATGACCTGCCCGGTGCCGAGCCGGAACTGCAGCGGCTGGCCACGGTTGTACGACGCGTCGAACTCCTCGCCCGTCGAGTGGGCCACGCCGACGTAGTGCACCGACACGGTCGATCCGTCAGTGGCCTCGGCACCCTCACCTTGGGTGACGTCGGTGACGACCAGGTCGTCGGGCACCTCGAAGTCCGGGTAGTCGATCTCGGGCTTGTCCATGGGTCCCTCTCCGGGTCGGGGGATGGTCTGGCGCTCTGGGCCTGGGCTCAGGTCTGGTGCACGTAGTGGTCGAGCTGGTCGCGCTCGAACTCCAGCTGCTGCATGGCCGCCTTGACCACATCGCCGATGCTGATGATGCCGGTCAGCCTGCCGTCGGTGACGACCGGCACGTGGCGGATCCGCCGTTCGGTCATCACGACGCGGAGCTCGTCGAGGCTGGAACCGGGGTCAGCCGTCTGCACCTCGGCGGTCATGATTGCCGACACCGCGCCGTCCAGCACGTCGTCGGAGTCGACGAGGCGGCGCACGACGTCACGCTCGCTGACGATGCCGTCGACGCTCGCACCGTCGGTGCTGACGATCAGCGCTCCCACGTTGTGCTCGGCCATCAGGGTGAGGAGCTCGCGGACCGTCGCGTCCGGGGCGATGGTGATGACGTCCTGACTGGTCTTGGAACCGATGACGTCGCTGATGCGCATCGTTGGGGACCTCCTCGCGCGGTGCGGCTGGGTGGTCCACGTTAGCCCTGGGCCGGACCCGGTCGCCACCATGTCCGCAGGGTTGTCAGTCGTTGCGCGGCCGCCGCGAGTGCAGGTCGTGCACCGAGCCAGGCCCGCTGCGCCGCGACTCCGGGTCGTCGGGGTCGTCGGAGCCGTCGGGGAGCGAGCCGAGGAAGGCCAGTGCCGCCTCGTGCAGGTGCCCGTTGGAGGCCAGCGCGTTGCCGCCGAAGGGCCCGTCGGTGCCGTCGAGCGAGGAGAACCGGCCACCGGCCTCGCGGACGATGATCTCGGGCGCGGCCATGTCGTAGAGCGCCAGCTCGGGCTCGGCCGCGAGGTCGACGGCCCCCTCGGCCAGCAACATGTAGGACCAGAAGTCGCCGTAGGCACGGGTGCGCCAGCAGCGGCGCATCAGTGACATGAAGTCCTCCAGGCGCTCGCGCTCGTCCCACCCGTGGAGCGAGGCGTAGGCCAGGGAGGCGTCCTCGAGGCGGCGTACGTCGGAGACGGTGCACCGGGTCGCCTTGAGCAGCGAGCGTCCGGTGAAGGTGCCGGCGCCCTTGGACGCCCACCAGCGGCGCTGCAGCGCAGGGGCCGACACGACACCCAGGACCACTTCGTCGTCGACGACCAGGGCGATGAGCGTGGCCCACACGGGCACTCCACGGACGAAGTTCTTGGTGCCGTCGATGGGATCGATCACCCATCGGCGCTGGCTGTGGCCGCTGCTGCCGTGCTCCTCGCCGATGACGGCGTCACGCGACCGCACGCGCGACAGGGTGCGGCGGATGGCCTCCTCGACGGCGGTATCGGCATCGGTGACCGGCGTCAGGTCGGGCTTGCTCATCACGTGCAGGTCGAGGGCCTTGAAGCGCGCCTCGGTGAGCGAGTCGGCGTCGTCGGCGAGCAGGTGGGCCAGTCGCAAGTCGTCGGTGAAGTCGACAGACCCGGATCCGGGCCCTGAGATCGGCATGCCCGACAGCGTATGCCGAACCGAACCGGACACCCTGTCCATTCGTACGATGGAGTGTGAACGTCTCCGCTGGCTACCTTGAGTCCATGTCGATCGCAGGCCTGCCCCTGCACCCCCTGGTCGTACATGCGGCCGTGGTGTTCGGGCCGCTGGCCGCGCTGTGTGCCATCGCCTACGTCTGCCTTCCTCGATACCGCGACCAGCTCCGCTGGGTGACCGTTGCCCTGACGGTGATCGCCTTCGTGAGCATCTGGGCGGCGTACCTGACCGGCGAGAACTTCTTCGCCAGCGACAAGTTCGACAACTTCTCAGGTGAGCTCCTGGAGCGGATCGAGACGCACGAGAGCTACGCAAAGACCCTGCGGTGGATCGTCACCGGCTTCGCGCTCGCCACCGGCGCGGCGACCTGGCAGCACAACCGCCCCCCGGGCACGTTGAAGACCGCGCTGAACGTCCTCGTCGTCATCCTTGCCGTGGCCACGCTGGTGTGGGTCGGGCTCACCGGCGACGCCGGCGCCCGCGCGGTCTGGGGAACCTGACCCGAGTTCTCAGTACGCCGACTCGCGAGCGCGCCACCAGCAGGCGGCGGAACGACTCCACCCGGGCGGGGTCGGCCTCGCCCGTGGCCACAGCAGCGTCCAGCCCGCACTCCGGCTCGTCGGCGCCGTGGGTGCAGCCGCGGGGACAGTCCTCGGTCATCTCGTCGAGGTCGGGGAACGCCTCGATCAGGTGCTCCGGCTGCACGTGACCGAGCCCGAAGGTGCGGATGCCCGGGGTGTCGATGATCCAGCTGTCGGGCTCGGGTAGCGGCAGCATCAGCGCCGAGGTCGAGGTGTGCCGGCCTCGGCCGGTGACCGCGTTGACGTGGCCGACGGCCCGCTCGGCGTCGGGCAGCAGCGCGTTGACCAGCGTCGACTTGCCCACTCCGCTGTGCCCGAGCAGCACGCTGGTGCGGCCGCTGAGGTGGCCGCGCAGCTCGTCGATGTCGCCACCCTTGCGAGTCACGACCCACGGCACGCCCAGCGAGCGGTAGGTCGCGAGCAGTGTCTCTGGATCCGCGAGGTCGGCCTTGGTGAGGCAGAGCAGCGGCCGCATCCGGGCGTCGAACGCCGCCACCAGGGCGCGGTCGATCAGCCGCGGGCGCGGCTCGGGGTCGGCCAGCGCGGTCACGATCACCAGCTGGTCGGCGTTGGCGATCATCACCCGCTCGACGGCGTCCTCGTCGTCGGCGCTGCGCCGGAGCGTCGTACGCCGCTCGGCCACCTCGACGATCCGGGCCAGCGCACCGTCGTCGCCCGACACGTCGCCGACCACGCGCACCCGATCGCCCACCACGACGCCCTTGCGACCGAGCGGTCTGGCCTTCATCGCGGTGACGTGCAGGCCGTCGACAACCAGCCCGAATCGGCCGCGGTCGACGGTCAGCACGAGGCCATCTCGGGCGTCGTCGTAGCTGGGCCGTTCCTTGGTGCGCGGGCGGGTGCGTCGCCGGGGGCGGTCGTAGTGCTCCTGGTCCTCCTCGCCGTAGCGCCGTTGTCCTGGACTCACCGTCGCACCACCGCGGGCCTCACAGCAGCCGGGCCCAGGCGTCGGCGAAGCCGGGGAAGGTCTTGCTCGTCGTGCCGATGTCTTCCACCAGGACGCCGTCGACGGCCGAGCCGACGACCACGCCGGCATGCGCCATCCGGTGGTCGGCGTAGGTGTGAAAGAGGCCACCGTGCAGCTCGGCGGGGCGCAATGCGAGCCCATCGTCGGTCTCGGTCACGTCGGCCCCGAGCCCGCCGAGCTCGCGGGCCAGGGCGGCGAGCCGGTCGGTCTCATGGCCACGGATGTGGGCCACCCCGCGCAGCACCGACGGCGACCCCGCCAGTGCGCACAGGGCCGCGATCACGGGAGTCAGCTCGCCGACGTCGTGCAGGTCGGCGTCGATCCCGTCGAGCTGCCCGGTCCCGACGACGCGCAGACCCTCGTCGCCGAGCGTCACCGAGCAACCCATCCGCGCGAGCAGGTCGCGGAGCGCGTCGCCTGCCTGGGTCGTCGCCAGCGGCCACTCGCGCACCACCATCGTCCCGCCGCGTCGTGGCCGCCAGGGCGAGGAACGGCGCGGCGTTGGAGAGATCGGGCTCGATGGTGGTGTCCAGAGGCTTGATCGGGCCGGGCGCCACACGCCAGCGGTTCGGCTCCGCGTCGTCGACGTCGACGCCGTGACGACGCAGCAGGTCGACGGTCATGGCGATGTGCGGCATCGACGGCACGGGCTTGCCGTCGTGCAGCACGTCGACGCCGTCGTCGAAGCGGGCGCCGGCGAGCAGCAGCGCCGAGACGAACTGGGACGACGCAGAGGCGTCGATGACGACCTGCCCGCCAGGCACCGAGCCGACGCCACGGACGTCGAAGGGCAAGGCGCCTCGGCCGGCGTCGTCGATGTCGACGCCGAGGGTCCTGAGTGCGGCGAGCACCTCGCCGACCGGGCGGCTGCGCATGTGCGGATCGCCGTTGAAGGCGACCCGACCCGAGGACAGCGCCGCCACCGGTGGCACGAAGCGCAGCACCGTGCCGGCCAGGCCGCAGTCCACCTCCGCGTCGCGGTCGAACGATCCGGGAGTCACCGGCCAGTCGTCACCCGTCGTGTCGATGCCAGCCCCGAGGGCGGTCAGCGCCGCCGCCATCAGCTCGGTGTCGCGCGACCGGAGGGCTCGGCGTACGACGGAGGGACCGTCGGCGAGGGCCGCGAGCACCAGGGCCCGGTTGGTCAGGGACTTGCTGCCGGGCAGCGAGACGACGGCGTCGACCGGTCCGCGCGCACGCGGCGCCGGCCACGGGTTCGCGAGCGTCGTCACCGCCGCAGCCTACCGACGGTGCCGACCTGGACAGGGTTGCGGAAGCGTCAGGTGAGCTGGGCGCGGGCGAGCTTGGCCTCGCGGCGCACGTCCTTGGTCAGCTGCCCGGCCTCGCGGCGTACGTCGCTCGCCGCACGGCGGGCCCGCCAGGCGAGGCCAGGCCGTCCCACCGTGTCACCGGCGGCGATGATCAGCCCGCCCAGCATCGAGACGTTCTTGAAGAACTGGACCCGCTGCATCGCCTTGGCAGATGGGTCGGTCTCGTTCCAGTACGCGTGGCCGGCGAACGTCGTGGGGATCAGCGAGCCGGCCAGCACGGCAGACGAGATGCGCGGGAGGTGCCCGGTGGCCAGGGCGGCCGCCGCTCCAAGTTGGACGGCCGCGTTGAGGCGGACCAGGGCGACGGGGTCGGTGGGGATGGGCAGCCCGGGCGCGACCCGCTGCATGAGGGGCACCAGCCGCTCGGTGACCGGGGCAGCCTTCTCTGCGTGCGCCTTGGAGTTCTTGAGCGCGTTGATGCTGCCGACCACGAACATCGAGGCGAGCATCGGGCGGGCGATCAGCCTGGTCACGGTCATGCCGTCCTTCCTACACCACCTGGCGTGGTGGCGTCGTCGCCCGCCGGGGTGAGCGCCCAGGGTCTGGAACGGGGCTGGGGGCGCTCCGCAATAGGGTGCAGGGCATGTGCGGTCGTTACGCCTCCAGCCGCCGCCCCGAGGACCTCATCGAGGAGTTCGAGGTGGTCGAGTCCCGGGTGCCCACCGCGCTTGCGGCCGACTACAACGTGGCCCCCACCAAGGAGGTCTACGCCGTCGTCGAGCGGCCGCAGTCCAAGGAAGCCGGGGCGGCCGGCGAACCGGCCGAGCGTCAGCTCAGGGTGCTCCGCTGGGGGCTGGTGCCGTCGTGGGCCAAGGACCCGTCGATCGGCAACCGGATGATCAACGCCCGGATGGAGACGGTCGCCGAGAAACCCGCCTTCCGCAAGGCGTTCGCGACGCGGCGCTGCCTGCTGCCCGCCGACGGCTACTTCGAGTGGTACCCCACCTCCCAGCTCGGCAAGTCCGGCAAGCCGCTCAAGCAGCCGTTCTTCATCCGCCCGCGCGACCACGGCGTGCTGGCGATGGCGGGGCTCTACGAGATCTGGCGCGACCCGACCAAGGCCGACGACGACCCCGATCGCTTCCGCTGGACCTGCACCGTGATCACCACCGACGCCGAGGACGACGTGGGCCACATCCACGACCGGATGCCGCTCATGGTCGAGCGCGACCGCTGGGGCGGCTGGCTCGATCCCACCGTGTCCGGCAAGGACGACCTGCTGGGCCTGCTGGTCCCCGCCGCACCCGGCGCGCTCGAGGCCTTCCCCGTCTCCAAGGCGGTGAGCAACGTGCGCAACAACGGTCCCGAGCTGGTCGAGCCGCTCCCGCTCGACGACGTACCCGAGCTCGCATGAGGCCTTGGATGTGATGAGCCGATGAGCACCGAGCGTCGCGTCGCCACCCCACAGGGGGAGGGGCGGCTGGTCGTGCACCGGTCGCGCCAGCCCACCGCCACGCTCCTGCTCAGCCACGGCGCCGGCAACGGCATCGACACCCGCGACCTCGAGGCGCTCGCGCGGCACCTGCCCGGCAACGGGGTCACGGTGGTGCTGTTCGAGCAGCCGTGGAAGGTCGCGGGCCGCGGGGTCGCCACCGCGCCGCCCACCCTGGACGCGGCCTTCGTGGCCGCTGCAGGCGCCCTGCGCACCCGGACGCCGCTGATCGTGGGTGGTCGGTCCGCCGGCGCGCGTTCGGCTGCCCGCACGGCCCGGGTCCTGGGAGCGTCCGGGTGCCTGGCTCTGGCGTTCCCGCTGCACCCGCCGGGCCGGCCCGAGAAGTCGCGTGTCGACGAGCTGCTGGGCGCCGGGGTGCCGACCCTGGTGATCCAGGGAGAGAACGACTCGATGGGCCGTCCCGAGGAGTTCCCGCCGGATGTCGATCTCACCGTCGTGCCGGGCGCCGACCACGGGCTGGCCGTGGCCAAGCGCGGCCCGCTCAGCGAGGCCGACGCCATGGCCGTCGTCGTCGAGTCGACGCTGGAGTGGATCGTGCGCGAGGTGGTCGGGAATCGTTGACGGTGTGGCGGTGTTCTTGTCCACGTGCTCGCCGTGCTCGACCATCCCAGTCCCCCGGTAGTCTTGGGGGCAATGACTGACCTTCCCGACCTCACGACCACGACCGAAGACCAGGGCGACGAGGTCGACCTGGCTACCGAGACCGAGGCCGAACGCACCGCCCGTTTCGAGCGCGATGCGCTGCCCTTCCTCGACCAGCTCTACGCAGCGGCGATGCGGATGACCCGCAACCCCGCCGACGCCGAGGACCTGGTGCAAGAGACGTTCGCCAAGGCCTACGGCTCGTTCCACCAGTTCCGCCCGGGCACCAACCTCAAGGCGTGGCTCTACCGCATCCTGACCAACACCTTCATCAACACCTACCGCAAGAAGCAGCGTCAGCCGCAGCAGTCGATGTCCGAGGACGTCGAGGACTGGCAGCTCGCGCGGGCCGAGGCGCACACCTCGACCGGGCTGAAGTCCGCCGAGATGGAGGCGCTCGAGCACCTGCCCGACTCCCAGGTGAAGGACGCGCTCCAGCGGCTGCCCGAGGAGTTCCGGCTCGCGGTCTATCTCGCCGACGTAGAGGGCTTTGCCTACAAGGAGATCGCGGAGATCATGGAGACGCCCATCGGCACGGTGATGTCGCGGCTGCACCGCGGTCGTCGCCAGCTGCGCGACATGCTGTCCGACTATGTGCGCGACGACGGGCGACTGCTCCGGGTCGGCGAAGGAGGTGGCGAGGGATGAGCTACTCCGGTGGTGACCACGAGTCCTGCGCCGACTTCCTCGACCGCATCGTCTACATGCTCGACAACGAGCTCGACGACAACGAGGTGGTGGCCGTGCAGCTGCACCTCGAGGAGTGCGGGCCGTGCCTGGAGAAGTACGACGTGCAGCGCACCATCAAGATGATCGTGGCCCGTTCGTGCACCGAGTCGGCCCCGGCCGAGCTCCGTGAGCGCGTGAAGGTCCGGCTCCGTCAGGTGCAGATCCAGATCACCGAGGGCTGAGCCCCGACGCAACGAGCCCCCCACCGGTTCGCCGGTGTGGGGGCTCAGTGCTTCGTGGCCCGAGGGGCCGGACCTGCGGCCGATGGCCTCAGGCGTTGGGGCGCTTGCCGTGGTTGGCGGCCTTCTTCTTGCGCGCGCGGCGCTTGCGTCCGGTCTTGCCCATCGTGACCTCCTGATGTCAGTGCGGCGACCAGTGTCGCAGTCGAGGCACCTGCGGACGAAATCGGCATAGCCCCGCGGCGTGCGTCAGAGGCGGCCGAGGAAGCGCTCGGCGTCGACGACCACGCGGGTGATCTCCCCGGTGGCGACCACGCGTCCGTCGCCGGCGTGCCGGGCGGCCACGGTGAACCGGCGCAGCCGTCCGTCGGCGTACGACTCGGAGGCACTGACCTCCACGACCTGCCCGACGGGGCTGGCGGCACGGTGCTCGAGCTCGACGCGGGTTCCGACGCTCGTCTCGCGCGCGGCAAGGGTCGGGTCGACGGCCGCGCACGACGCCGCCTCGCACCACGCCAGCAGGCGAGGGGTGGCGAGCACCGGCAGGCTCCCCGAGCCGAGGGCCTGAGCGGTGTCGGCGTCGGTGACCGTGAAGGTGAGGGTCGCCTCCATCAGAGCTCCTTGACGAAGCACCAGAGCGGGATGTCGGGCTGCGGGAACCAGTCCCGCTCCGGCAACCGGCGGTAGCCGAGCCGCTCGTAGATGCGATGGGCCGAGGTCATCTCGTCGAGGGTCGAGAGCACCATCCAGGTGGCTCCGTCTGCCCTGGCCCGCTCCTCGCACTTGCGGACCAGCGCCTCACCGACTCCGTGGCCGCGGGCCTTCGGCGAGACGGCCAGCATCCGGAACTCCGCCTCGTCGTCGGATCCCAGCTCGCGCCAAGGTGAGCCGATCGGGCAGTAGGTCACGGTGCCGACCAGTGCGTCGTCCTCCTCGGCCACCCAGAGCTCGGCCTCGCGGTCCCGGCGGGCGGCGTCGCGGAGGGCAGCGCGGTAGTAGTCCTCCGGGTCGTCGATGAACTCCTCGTAGGCGTCCTCGGTGAGCGCGCCCACCGCGGCATGGTCGTCGGGCACCGCCCGGCGGATGACCACGGCTCAGATTCCGAAGGTGCTGCGCGGGTAGGCCGCGTTGACGTCGGTGATGATGTTGACCAGGTACGGCGCCCCGGCCGCGAAGGCGCGGTCCAGCGCGGGTCCGATCTCCTTGGGGTCGCTGACGGTCTCGCCGCCACCGCCGAGCGCCCGCACGACCTCGTCGTAGCGGGTGCGGTCGGCCAGGTCGGCGACCACGTCGTAGCCGTAGAGCATCTGCATCGGGCCCTTCTCCAGGCCCCACGCGGAGTTGTTGCCCATCACCATGACGACCGGCAGGTCGTGCCGGACGAGGGTGTCGACGTCCATGAGGGAGAAGCCGGCGGCGCCGTCACCCAGCAGCAGCACCACCTGGGCCGACGGCCGCGCGATCCGGGCCGCGATGGCCGAGCCGAGGCCCGCGCCGAGGCAGCCGTAGGGGCCTGGGTCGAGCCAGCCGCCCGGACGTTTCGGCTCCACGAACTTGCCGGCGAAGCTGACGAAATCACCGCCGTCGCCGATCACCACGGAGTCGTCGGCCAGCCGCGGGACCAGCTCGCCGTAGATCCGGGCCGGGTGGATCGGGTCGGCCTCGGCACTCAGGAGGGCGGAGTCGCGCTCGATCCCGGCCGCCACGCCGGCCTGGAGGTCGCTGACCCAGTCGGCCCAGTCGGGTTTCTGGCCGGCCCGGTCGAGCGCGTCGCGGATGCCGGTGAGCACCGCCGTCAGGTCGCCACTCGCTGACCCCGCCAGCTCGGCGTGCCGCGACACCTGTCCGGGGGAGTCGGCGAGGTGCACGACCCGGGCCGGGTCCGCGCCGTCCTTGCCGCCGAAGACGCCGTAGCCCAGCCGGAAGTCGAGCGGCGTGCCGGCCACGACGACGAGGTCGGCGCCGCTCAGCGCCTGGCCACGCGCCTTGGTGACCAGCAGCGGGTGCCCGCCCGGGATGAGGCCGCGGCCCATGCCGTTGGTGATCGCGGGGACACCGGTGCCCTCGACCAGGTCGAGGGCGGCGACCTCGGCGCCGTCGGCCCACACGTCGGTGCCCAGGATCAGCACGGGGCGGCGCGCCTTGGCGAGCAGGTCGGCGATGGCCGCGATGGCGTCCGGGTCGGGGTCGGCGCCGCGGGAGGGCGTGGCGTCGGGCAGCGAGCCGCTCGCGGAGTTGAAGAACTCGTCCATCGGGACGTCGACGAACACCGGGCCGCGGTGCGAGGAGCCCGCGGAGGTGAAGGCGTCGTGCATGCCGCCGATCACGTCACCCGCGGTCGGCAGGGTGCGGGCGGACTTGGCGACCGGCGCGATGATGGGCGGCTGGTCGAGCTCTTGGAGGCTGCCGCTGCCCCAACGGTTCTCCGGGGCCCGGCCGCCGACGACGACCATCGGCGACCCCGCGAACTGGGCCTGCGCGATGGCGCTGATGCCGTTGGTGACGCCCGGTCCGGCGGTCAGCACGGCCAGGCCGGGTCGGCGGGTCAGCTTGCCCGTTGCCTCGGCCGCGAAGGCTGCCGTCTGCTCGTGCCGCACGTCGAGCAGTCGCATCGGGGGCTCGGCCTTGACGGCGCCGTCGTACATCGGGAACACGTGGGCGCCGGAGAGCGTGAACATCGTCTCGACGCCGTGGGCGCGGGCCACCGCGACGGCCAGCTCGCCGGCGTGGCCGCTCAGTTCTGCGCTGCTCTCTTCAGTCATTGCCCGAGGTTATCGGGCTGATTTTCGGAGGTCAGGTGAGGTAGGTCGGGTTGGTCGAGCGAAGCGCGTCGACGAGGACGAGCAGCAGGTCGGGCCGGATCGCCGGCCCGCCAGGAGCGACGGCAAGCTGCAGGTGCAGCGCGCGGAGGAAGGCCTCGGCGTTGCAGGTGCCGGCGAACGGATCGCCGCCACCGCCCGTCGGCAGCTTGGCCACGGCGGCGAGGCGGGCGATCCATGGCTCGACGACCGAGAGCGGGACGACGTTGCGGCGCAGCACGGTCATGGTGGCCAGCGCGAGGCGGTCGGGCTCGCCGTGCACGTAGACCCAGTCGCCCGGCGCCAGCACCCGGTCGCCGATCACGTCGAGGAGGACCGTGAGCTCGTGGAGACCGACGTGGGTCGAGCGCGCCAGTACGCCGAGCGCGTCGGCGCCGTGGGCGACGGCGTGGGCCCAGCCCTTGTCCGGTACGTAGCCGCGCAGGTCCTGCTCGCGCAGCAGCCAGGACGCGATGCGGTCTCCCCAGTCGAGCACCTTGCCGGCCGGGAGCAGGTCTTCGGTGTTGGTGCGGTCGATGCACTCGGCCAGCACCAGCACGGAGAACGAGCGCCGGAAGACGGTGTCGGTGTCGCGCTCGCCGAGCCCGACCGTGAGCCCGGCCGCCATCCCGTCGCCGAGGCCGGTGATGAGGTCGTCGTAGACGCCACGGTCGATCCAGGTGGCCAGCGTGGGGTACGCGAGCCCGTCGCGCATGTGGGGATCGGGCGAACCGAGCATGGTCGTCAGCTCGGTCGTCAGATCGGCCAGCGGCCGGTCCTCGGGGACGGCCAGGCCGCCGGCTCGAACCTCGCTCCAGTATCCCCGAGTCATGGGCGTCATCCTGCCATCGGTCGCGCTGGCGTCCCAGCCCGCGTCCCATCGGAAGCGGGGTCATCTGGACCGGCGTCGGGGTGGACGCGGCGGGGGTGCCGGTCAGACAGCTCTAACCTGTCGGAGTGCCGTCACTGACCGACCTGGTGCGCAGCCACACCGACCTCGTCGACGACGATGTCCGGTGGCTGCAGCTGCTGATGGCGGACTGGCAGATCATCGCCGACCTGTCCTTCGCCGACCTGGTCCTATGGCTACCCGACCGGGCCGGACAGGGGTTCTGGGCGGCCGGCCAGATGCGGCCGACCACTGGGCCGACGGCGCTGGTCGACGACGTCGTCGGCACGTTCGTGCCGGCCGGGCGCCGGCCGATGCTCGACGCGGCGTACGACCAGGAACGCCTGGTGCGCGAGGGAGACCCCGAGTGGCGCGACGACGTGCCGGTCCGGGTGGAGACGATCCCCGTACGCCGAGACGGGCGGGTGATCGGCGTGGTCGCGCGCAACACCAACCTGCTTGGCGTGCGCACGCCCAGTCGTCTGGAGCTGTCCTACCTCCAGGCGGCCGCCGACCTGACGCAGATGATCGCCGCCGGAGACTTCCCGAACCCCGGTCAGCGCAGCGACCACGCCGACTCGCCGCGCGTGGGTGACGGCTTCCTGCGAGTCGACGCCGAAGGACTCGTGACGTACGCCAGCCCCAACGCCCAGTCGGTCTATCGCCGGCTCGGCCTCACCGGCGACCTGGCGGGGCTCGAGCTGGCCTCGGTCACCCGCGAGCTGGTGCCGCCCACCCACCGCACCGACGAGGAGGCGCTCAGCGCCGTGCTGCTCGGCCGAGCGCCTCGCGACACCGAGGTCGGCACTGACGACGCCTCCCTGATCGTGCGCTCGATCCCCCTCCGCGCAAACGGTGAACGGGTCGGCGCGCTGGTCCTGCTGCGCGACGTGACCGATCTTCGTCGACGGGACCGCGAGCTGGTGACCAAGGAGGCCACCATCCGCGAGATCCACCACCGGGTGAAGAACAACCTCCAGACCGTGGCCGCGCTGCTGCGGCTCCAGGCCCGGCGCATCGACGAGCCGGCCGCCAAGCTGGCGCTGGAGGAGGCCGTCCGGCGGGTCGGCTCGATCGCGATCGTGCACGAGATCCTCAGCCAGTCGGTGGAGGAGAACGTCGAGTTCGACGAGATCGCCGACCGACTCGGCCGGATGGTCACCGAGGTGAGCGACCTGGGGGAGCGCGTCACGGTGCGACGTACGGGCACCTTCGGCGTGCTGCCCTCCGAGCGGGCCACGGCGCTGGCCATGGTGCTCACCGAGGTGCTCCAGAACGCCGTCGAGCACGGCTATGACGCCGACGCCGAGACCCCGGGCATCATCGTTGTCAGCGTGCGACGGCTGGTCGGTCGGCTGCACCTGACGGTGGAGGACGATGGGCGCGGGTTGCCCGTGGGCTTCGACCCCGAGCGCAGCACCCACCTGGGTCTCTCGATCGTCCGCACGCTGGTCGAGTCCGAGCTGGGCGGGCAGCTGGAGATCGGCGCCGCCCACGGGCAGGCGGGCGCCCGGGTCTCGGTGGACGTGCCTCAGGACTGAGGGGCGGGCGACACCCCCCAGGGGGTGAACACACGCCCCCGGGGGCTAGGTAGGTTCGTTGGTGATGCGTCTCATTCTCGGGATACGCAGAATTCGTGCCACACCGTTCGGAGTGGGTTCTCGGCCCGGTCCGGTGTGGGAGCCGTCGCATGCGTCGGCAGCGTGGGCATGTCCCGTCTCGCATCCGTCGGCCCGATCGGCCGGCGAACGTCGAGTCGCGCCCTACGGGCGTGGGCTCCCGGGTCGGGCGTGCTCCCGGCCAACGCAACCATGAAGGGAAGTTCCATCATGAGAGTCACTCGCACGAGCCAGGTCCTCCTGGCCGCGGCCGCTTTGGGGATCGCCGGACTCACGGCGAACCCCGCGACCGCGTCGTCGAGCGACAGGACGGCGTTCGACATCGCACCGCCGAGCTTCGCGGACTTCAAGGCCTCCACGTTCCGCGACGCCGACGGACAGTTCATCGTCAACGGCGACGAACCGGTCGCGAACGTCAAGCAGCTCCGGAAGTACTACCACCGGATGGTGACCACCTCCGCTCGCCCGCAAGCCGACGGCCTCATCGTCAACCAGGCCGGCGGCGGCGACGATGCGTGGGGCGCCGGCCAGGTGGCGAACCTGACCTACTGCGTCAGCACCGCCTTCGGGGCCGACTACAACGTCGTGGTCGCGGCCATGCAGCAGGGCGCCGCCCTGTGGGAGAACTCCTCGTCGGCGATCGACTACGTCTACGTCCCGGCTGCCGATACCAACTGCAACACCAGCAACAACTCGGTGCTGTTCTCCGTCGAACCGACCTTTACGTCGGAGTACATCGCCCGAGCGTTCTTCCCGAGCAGCTCGGACGCCACCCGCAACGTGCTGGTCAACTCGTTCTCGCTGCAGAACTCCGGCTGGGCGCCCGGCAACATCTTGGGCCACGAGCTCGGGCACACCCTGGGGTTCCGCCACGAGCACACACGACCGGAGGCCGGCACCTGCTTCGAGGACAACAACTGGCGTCCGCTGACGCCGTACGACTCGGTGTCGATCATGCACTACCCGCAGTGCAACGGAGGGTCGCCAGACCTGACGTTCAGCGCCTACGACGGGCAGGGCGTCCGGGCGCTCTACGGCGCCTGACCCACTGATCCACGTCCCACGGAGACGGCCCGGCAGCATCGCTGTCGGGCCTTCTCATGGCCGCAAGGTGCCTCTCACCAACCCGGTTCAGGCAGAGGAGCGCACGCGAGCGCGGGCGTTGCGCCGCTTCAGCGCGCGGCGCTCGTCCTCGCTGAGCCCACCCCACACGCCGTGGTCCTGACCAGCCTCCAGCGCCCACGCGAGGCATTGCTCGCGCACCTCGCAGCGTCGGCACACCTGTTTGGCCTCCTCGATCTGGAGGATGGCCGGACCGGTGTTGCCGATCGGGAAGAACAGTTCCGGGTCCTCGTCGAGGCACGCGGAACGGTTGCGCCAATCCATGGCTGAGGGATCCTTTTCCATCGACGTCAGCTGCAGGGGATCACCCTGCTAGGGCTCTGGGCTCGGTGCGGGCACCACGAAGTGAACGCATTCACGAGCGCAACCCCCACTTTGGCAACTATTGGAACGCTAAACAACCCCAGCGCCCGGTCGAATTCGTCACAGACTGCCAAAAGTGGCCTCCGCCACTACCCCACCGGGTCTGTGGGGACGCCGCCCACCACCGCCTAGGGTTGCGGCGTGGCTCTCACCCGTCCCGTCGACGCCCCTGCGCCCCTGGTGGTGGCCGCCTCGCTGACCGCGCTGGAGGGTCTGGTCGTCGGGATCTACGGACTGCTCGAGCTGGTCAGCCTCAGCTCCGGCCGGGTCACCATGGGGGTGACCACGGCGGCGTTCTTCGCGGCGTACGCCGTCGGGCTGGTCTGGTGCGCCTGGTCGCTGACCCGACTGCTGCCCTGGGCGCGCAGCCCCGTCGTGCTCGCCCAGCTCATCCAGCTCGGCCTGGCGTGGAACTTCCGCGGCGGGTCGACCACGCCCATCGCCATCGGGCTCGCGGCGGTCGCGCTGCTGGTGCTGGCCGGCCTCCTCCACCCCGCCAGCATCAGGGCCCTGGACCGACCCTCGGGCGGCTAGCTGGTCTCCTCCATCGCGACCCGCAGCTGCTCCAGGGTGCGGGTGAGCAGCCGCGAGACGTGCATCTGGGAGACCCCGATCTCCTCGGCGATCTGGGTCTGCGTCTTGTTGCGGAAGAACCTCAGCAGCAGGATCCGCTTCTCCCGTGGCTCCAGCGCGTCGAGGAGCGGCTTGAGGGACTCGCGGATCTCGACGTGCTCGAGGTTGGCGTCCAAGACGCCGATGGCGTCGAGCATCGAGCCGCCGCCGTCGTCGCTGTCGTCGCTGGCATCCAGGGAGAGGGTCGAGTAGGCGTTGCTGGACTCGATCCCCTCGATGATCTCCTCGACCGAGCAGCCGATGCTCTCGGCGAGCTCGCGCGGCGTCGGTGAGCGGCCGAGCGACTGGTTCAGCTCGGCGGTGGCGGCGCCGATCTGCATCCGCAGCTCCTGGAGCCGACGCGGCACCCGGATGGCCCAGCCCTTGTCGCGGAAGTGGCGTTTGATCTCGCCGATGATGGTGGGGGTGGCGTACGTCGAGAACTCCACGCCGCGATCGGAGTCGAAGCGGTCGACCGACTTGATCAGGCCGATCGTGCCGACCTGGACGAGGTCCTCGTAGGGCTCGCCACGGTTGCGAAACCTCCGGGCGCAGTGCTCCACCAGCGGCAGGTGCAGGTGGACCAGCGAGTCGCGGGCCGTCGCGCGGGCGGCGTCGGACGCGCCGTCGGCCCGCAGGTCGACGAACAGCTCGGCGCTGCGGCGCTTGGTCGCCTCGAGTCCCCTGACCTGCGGATCGGGGCCCGAGCCGTCCGCGGGGGTCTCCATGCTCATCTCAGCCGTCGGCCCCGACGATTCCCGACTCCATGGTGAGGGTGACCGCATAGCGGCCGTTGGAGGCGTCGGCCTCCGCGTGGGTAGCGAGGGTGCTGAGCACCTGCCAGGCGAAGCTGTCGTACTCCGGGCCATCCGGGTCGGCGGCCGCGACGGCCACCACCACGGTCAACCGGCCGGGCGCGAGGTGATAGCTGCAGACCAGCTGCGAACCCTCGTCTGCCTCCGGGAGCACCATCGCGCAGGCTTCGCCGACGGCGATGCGCAGGTCCTCGATGTCGTCGATGAGGAAGTCGAGCCGGGCGGCGAGGCCAGCCGTGGTGGTCCGGACGACGGACACGTAGACGCCGTCGGCCGGTAACCGCAGCTCGACGTCGGCACGCGGCTGCTGATCGTTGTCTGGCATCGGTGGTCCTTGAGGGGACTGAAGAGGATGGGGGCACCACGCTAGCCCGTGAGTGCCGCGCCTGTGGATCGGTTCGACACATGGTGCGCGGCGCGGGCCGAGCCGGGTCATCCTGTTTGGGTGATGCCAACGTCGGCCGTCGTGGACGATCGTGGCCCCATGAGGCCAGCTCAGCAGCCGAGACGTTTCCGATCGGCCCTTCTAGCAGTGGCCGCTGGCGCGCTCCTGGTCGGCTGTGGCGGATCGAGCGACAGCAGTTCCAGTGCCGCGGAGACAACCCCAAGCCCGCCTGCGTCGAGCGCCACAGCGGCAGCGGGCTGCGCGGACCTGGCCGCGCTGCAGTCGTCGATGCAGGCGCTGGCGGACGTCGAGCCGCTGCAGGACGGGCTCGAGGCTCTGGAGGCAGCGGTTGCGGATGCCAAGACCGCGCTGGATACCGCCGTGGCCTCGATCTCCGCGGAGCTGCAACCGGCCATCCAGCAGGTCCAAACCGCGTTCGAGGCGCTGCAGACAGCCGTGGACGGACTGAACAAGGACGATCTCAGAGAACAGGCGCCCGCGATCGGGGCCGCGCTCCAGGGCCTGGCTGCGGCCGTGACCGCCATGGCCACGAGCGTGACTCAAGTGTGCCCGGACTCGTAAGTCTTGTTGCGATCCGCCCTGGTGCGCGGATTGCGCCTCGTCGGACTCGAAGGCCTGAGCTTCGCTCAGGCCTTCTTCGTCTCCTTGTAGGACCGCTGCGGTGACTAGCGGTGGCTGTCGGGGACCGCCCGCCTCCCACCTGCGCAAACGTGATCCAAACCGGTGAGAACCGGTGAACGCTGGTGACCATCCTGCGGACTCTCTGCGGACTGGCGCCGACTCATGTAGACACACAAGTGGCCCCACCCGGTGCTGACCACCGGGTAGGGGCCTGATCTCAAACCTGACTAGAAGGCAGGGGAATCTAAGAACAAGGGAACCACGATCACGGCCGCCGATACACAACCCCGTTCAGCGAGGTGTTCGTCGAAAAGGATGAACTGCCCGAGGGCGTCGACTGGGCCTTCATCGAGCATGCTGGCCGCTTGTTCTGCGTCATCAGGCGCGACAGGTGGTCGCCTGCGCTGATGGCTGAGGCGTGGACCGGCTATGCGGCGGCGCAGGTGTCGGTCTCCGCCTGACAACAACACAGAACCGCCCCGGCATTCGTGCTGCCGGGGCGGTTCCCTCCGGCGTGCTGGCAGATTGGGCCTGTTCTGTGATTGTCTGAGCGTGCGGCACCCGGACCCCGTGCAGCCTCTCGTCCAACGGCGAGAGATGGCGCGAGCGGGGTGAAGTTTGGGTGAAGCGTCACTCCATCACTTCATTCGGCAATCCGAGTGGCCGATAGAGCCCCGCTGCGTCGTTCGGGCCCCGCCCGTTCGCACCGGGGATGTCCCGGCGGGCGGGGCCTGAACACCTGTCGCAGCCACCCTCGCCCTGACAGGCTCGTAGGCGCAGTCCTACGCGTTCCGGCGGATGTGCATGCCTCGGCGGCGGGTTTAGCGTGGCGCCGGGCCTCGACACCCGGGCCGTCCCCCATCCCCCGTGTCCGGGTGCCGAGGTTCGCCAGCGCCTAGGGTGACGCCCCCAGGTGGGTCTCGCGCCGGTTTGCCGGCCGCGCCTCCGGTCCCACACGCGCGGCCGCCCACCCCACCCCCGCAGGGGTGGGAGGCCACGCGTGTCCGGCGTCAGTCCTTCGGAACGGCGCCGCTGGCGGATGGGTTCCCTTGTCATCGCGGGCCGAACAGGGCCACGAATCGCGGAGTAGGGTCGTAGACGAAGCTCCTAGACCCCGAGACACCCGCACTCGCCCAACGGACTCGAGGTCACGATGTGAGCGAGCACGACGCCCCGGACGTAGACCCAGAGCAGCCGGCGGTGGCCGACGACCTGGCCGACGAGGACCGGGCGGCCATTCAGACAGCTCTGCTGGACCTCCTAGACAGACTCGTCGTCCGCCATGAGTCCCTCGACGTCCTCGAGCAGGAGATCGCAGAACTATCGACGCGGCCACGACGGCCGCCGGGACCGACATGACAGCACACAGCCTGCGGCACTTCTTCGCCTCGGCGCTCATCGCTGGCGGCGCTTCGGTCAAGCAGGTGCACCGTGCTCGGTCACGCGTCCGCGGTGATCACCCTGCGGACCGACGCCCACTTGTGGCCCGGTGACGAGGACCGGACCCGGAACGTCATGGACGCCGCTCTGAGTCCGCTTGCGGACTCTTTGCGGACTGAGGCGGTTTCAGATGCCTAACGCTGCAGGTCAGCGACCCGCAGTGCGGCGTCAGGCCTTCTTCGTCTCCCAGAAGATCTCCGCGATCTCGTCGATCTTGGCGAGCAGGTCGTCGGCCGTCCCGGCGTCCATCGAGCCCTTGGTGCCGGTCGCGCCGGCGAGCTTGGTCGCCTCGTTGACGAGCGTGTGGAGCTGCGGGTACTTCTCGAAGTGCGGGGGCTTGAAGTAGTCGGTCCACAGCACCCACAGGTGGTGCTTGACCAGCTCGGAGCGCTGCTCCTTGATGATCACCGCACGTGTGCGGAAGTCCGGGTCGTCGTTGTCGGCCAGCTTGCCGATGATCCCCTTGATCGACTCGGCCTCGATCCGGGCCTGGGCGGGGTCATAGACACCGCACGGGAGATCGCAGTGGGCGGAGACCTCGAGTGTGGGGGCAAACAGACGCGCGAACATCACTAGTCCTCTCGATCGGCTGGTGGCTACCTCCCTGCGACACTACTCACCGTGGCGGCGACGACTACGCCCGGCCGGGTGGGACTCGCGCTGGTCCGCGGAGACTCGATGCGGCCCACCCTCGCCCCGGGAGACCGGCTCCTCGTCAGGTACGGCGGCCAGGTGCGGCCGGGCCGGTTGGTGCTGGCCCGCTTCGCCGACGGCACCCTCGCCGTCAAGCGCGCTGCGGAGCGCCGTACGACCCGGACTGGCGAGGCGGCCTGGTGGCTCGTCAGCGACGACCCGACCACGGGAGTCGACTCACGGCACCGCGGACCGGTGCCTCCTGACGACGTGCTTGCCGTCGTCGTGGCCCGGGTGTGGCCGCGCCCCCGCCTGCTCCGGACCCGGCCCGGCGGACAGCACGGCGTCGTACCTGAGAGCCTGAGCCCATGAGCTCCCCCAGGAGGTGCGGCCGGAGCACCCCTTCGCCGGCGACTCCGTCTTCGACCTGCACGTCGGCGGCAAGATGGAGATCCGCTCGACAGTCGGGCTCGGCAGCCGCGACGACCTGTCCCTCGCCTACACGCCAGGCGTTGCCCGCGTCTGCGAGGCGATCGCCGCCGACCCGAGCATGACCCGCCACTACACGTGGGTGCCCAACACCGTCGCCGTTGTCACCGACGGCACCGCCGTCCTGGGTCTCGGCGACATCGGCCCGGCCGCGGCGATGCCGGTGATGGAGGGCAAGGCCGTGCTGTTCAAGCAGTTCGGGGGTGTCGACGCCATCCCGATCTGCCTGGCCACCACCGACGTAGAGGAGATCATCGAGACCGTCGTCCGGCTGGCGCCGAGCTTCGGCGGCATCAACCTGGAGGACATCTCGGCGCCGCGGTGCTTCGAGATCGAGCGCCGGCTCAAGGACCTGCTCGACATTCCCGTCTTCCACGACGACCAGCACGGCACCGCTGTGGTGGCACTCGCCGCACTCCAGAACGCTCTCCTGCTCACCGGCCGCGAGCCTGCGGAGACCCGCGTCGTCATCTCCGGGGCGGGTGCGGCCGGCGTCGCGGTGGCCAAGATCCTGCTCGAGGCGGGCGTACGCGACCTCGCCGTGCTCGACCGCCAGGGCGTCGTCAACTCGGCGCGTGCCGACCTGACCCCGGTCAAGCGGGACCTCGCCCAGCAGACGGCCGACATCTTCGGCCGCCGCGGCTCGCTCGCCGACGTGATGGCCGGCGCCGACGTCTACCTCGGCGTCTCCGGGGGCACGGTGCCCGAGGAGGTGGTGGCCACGATGGCGCCGGAGGCGATCATCTTCGGGCTGGCCAACCCCAACCCCGAGGTGCACCCCGACGTTGCGCACCGTCACGCGCGCATCGTCGCCACCGGCCGCTCCGACTTCCCCAACCAGATCAACAACGTGCTGGCCTTCCCGGGGATCTTCCGGGGCGCCTTCGACGTAGGCGCCACATCGATCACCGAAGGCATGAAGCTGGCTGCCGCCATGGCGCTCGCCGGGCTCGTCGGCGACGACCTGGCCGACGACCACATCGTGCCGTCGCCGTTCGACCCGAGCGTCGGACCCGCAGTCGCCGCGGCCGTCTCCGAGGCCGCGCGCGCCGACGGCGTCGCCACCCGCTAGCGGTGAGTGAGGGTCGGTCTGCGCCAGGCGGCAGTGAGTGAGGAACCGTTTGGCCGCCGAAACGGTTCCTAAGTCACCGCTGCCCGGCGTCCGGCCCGAGCGGCGGTGACTTAGCAACCGTTCGGTCGCCGGAAACGGTTCCTAAGTCACCGCCGTCGAGCGCCACACCCGCGTCGATAGGGTCGCTGCATGTTTGCCGTGTACGCCGAGTCGTTCTCGCCCGACGAACCGCTGGGCGGCCTGGTGGTCGGCGAGCGCCCCGAGCCAGAGGTGCCCGACGGGTGGACGACGGTGACCGTGAAGGCCGCCGCGCTCAACCACCACGACCTGTGGACGTTGCGCGGTGTCGGGATCAAGCAGGAGCAGCTGCCGATGATCCTCGGGTGTGACGCGGCCGGCCTCGACGAGGACGGCAACGAGGTCGTCGTGCACGCCGTCATCAGCGACCCGGGCTTCGGCGGCGCCGACGAGACGCTCGACCCGAAGCGGTCGCTGCTCAGCGAGCGCTACCACGGCACCTTCGCGGAGAAGGTGGCCGTGCCGAGGCGAAACGTGATCCCCAAGCCCGCCTCGCTCAGCTTCGAGGAGGCCGCGTGCCTCCCGACGGCCTGGCTGACTGCGTACCGGATGCTCTTCGTCCAGGGCGGCTGCCGGCCAGGCGACACCGTCCTCGTCCAGGGCGCCGGGGGAGGGGTTGCCACTGCGCTGATCAGCCTGGCCCGGGCGGGTGGGCTCAAGGTGTTCGCGACCAGCCGCGACGAGGCGAAGCGAGAGCGCGCCCTGGAACTCGGTGCCCACGAGGTCTTCGAGACCGGCCAGCGACTGCCGGTGACGGTCGACGCGGTGATGGAGACCGTCGGCAAGGCCACCTGGCTGCACTCCATCCGCTCGTTGCGCGTCGGCGGCACCCTCGTCACGAGCGGCGCGACGTCGGGCAACGACGTCGCCGACATGGGCCTGACCCGGATCTTCTTCCTCCAGCTCAAGGTCGTCGGCTCGACCATGGGCACCCGTGGCGAGCTGGCCTCGCTGGTGGCAATGCTCGACGCGACGGGCACGCGTCCACTCATCGACCGCGTGCTGCCGATGGACCGGGCAGCCGAGGGCTTCGCCGCGATGGCCGACGGTGATCTCTTCGGCAAGGTCGTCTTCACCAGATGAGGCACCTCGTCACTGGTGCCGGCTCTGGCGTCGGCGAGGCGCTGGCCGACGCCCTGCACGCGCGCGGCGACGATCTCGTGTTGTTGGCCCGCAACGAGCAGCGCGCCGACGACCTCCGCGGCCGCTACGCCGGCGCGGACGTGCGGGTCGCCGACCTGGCCGATCCCGGCTCGATCGCCGACGCGGTCACCGGCCTCGACAGTCTCGACTCCCTGGTTCACGTCGCCGGGGTGTTCGAGATGGCTCCGATCGCTGACCTCCCGCTCGCCGACCTGACCGGCCAGCTCACCGTCAACCTGGTCGCTCCGGCAGTGCTCACCCGCGCCGTGCTGCCCGCCCTGAGGGCAGCCCGCGGCACCGTCGTCTTCGTCAACTCGGGACAAGGTCTGGCCGCCAGTCCGCAGTGGGGCGCGTACGCCGCCTCCAAGCATGGGCTGCGGGCCATCGCCGACGCCCTGCGCGCCGAGGAGGCGCCGGCCGGTGTCCGGGTCACCTCGGTGTTCCTGGGGCGGACGGCGACGCCGATGCAGCAGAAGGTGCACGAGCAGGAGGGCAGCGACTACGACCCGGCCGAGTGGGCCGCGCCCGCGACGGTGGCCGACACCCTCGTGCACGTGCTCGACCTGCCGGCCGACGCGACGATGTCAGACGTGTCGCTCAGGCCGGGCCCCCGCGGCTAGCCGGGCTCACTCGTCGTCGGGGTCGTCGAGCCGGGCCAGCCAGGTGGCCAACCGCTCGACCGCGGTCTCGAACTCCGGGTGGGTGTCGGTGAACTCCTGGAGCCGCTCGGCGACCCACGCCAGCGTGACCTCCTCGCCACCGCGGCGCTTGTCGAGCTCCTCGATGCCACGGTCGGTGAAGTACAAGGCGTCGTCCCGGCCTAGTAGTGGTGCTTCTCGTCGGTGCCGTCGATCGTCTCGGGGGCGTTGAAGGCGGCGGCCATCAGCGCCTTCTGCTCCTCGGCGTGCCGCTTGGCGGTGCCCACCGACGGCGACGAGAGCGCGGGACGGGTGATGGCCTCGACGTTGCCGATCTCGGGCCACACGTTGAGCTGGTAGTGCGGCCACGGACCCATGTTCTTGGGCTCGTCCTGCACCCAGCGCACTGCCTTGAGGTTCGGGTAACGGGCCAGCTCAGCGTTGATCGCGTCGCGAGGCACGGGGTAGAGCTGCTCGACGCGGGCGATCGCGAACTTGTCGCCGTCCTCGCGCTTGGCCCGCTCCACCATCAGGTCCCAGGTGATCCGGCCCGAGCAAAGCAGCAGGGTCTCGACCTTGTCGGCGTCGGCCTCGGTGTCCGCGAAGAACGGCTGGAACACACCTTCGGTGAAGTCGCCCGGCTGGGACGCGGCTTCCTTGCGCTTGAGCATCGACTTGGGCGTGAAGACGATCAGCGGCCGGTGCTCCTCCCCGAGCGAGTGCCGCCGCAGGAGGTGGAAGTACGACGCCGGCGTGGACGGCTGGGCGACCACGAACGCGTCGTCGGCGCACATCGTCAGGAACCGCTCGATGCGCGCGGACGAGTGGTCGGGCCCCTGACCCTCATAGCCGTGTGGGAGCAGCAGGACCACGCCGGACTGCTGTCGCCACTTGGTCTCACCGGAGGAGATGAACTCGTCGATGACCGTCTGCGCGCCGTTGACGAAGTCGCCGAACTGCGCCTCCCACAGCACGAGCGCGTCGGGGCGGGCCACCGAGTAGCCGTACTCGAAGCCCAGCGCGGCGAACTCGGACAGCAGCGAGTCGTAGATGTGGAACTTGGCCTGGTCCTCGGTCAGCGAGGTCAGCGGCGTCCACTCGTCGGCGTTGATCCGGTCGATGATCGTGCCGAACCGGGACACAAACGTGCCGCGCCGCGAGTCCTGCCCCGCCAGGCGGACGGGCCGCCCCTCCATCAGCAGCGCGCCGAAGGCCAGGATCTCGCCGGTGCCCCAGTCGATGGGGCCGTCGGCGATGGCGGCCGCCCGGCGCTGCAGCTGAGGCATCACCTTCGGGTGCACGGTGAACCCGTTGGGCGGCGTGACGTAGGCGTCGGCGATCCGCTTCATCACCTCCACCGACACCGCGGTGGTCGCGTCGACGGCCGACTTCTCCGGATAGTCGGGGACGGTCGTCCACTCCGAGGGCTGCGAGTCGGCGTCGCGGACCTCGGTGAAGACCCGCTCGAGCTGCTGCTGGTAGTCGGCCAGCACCTGCTCGGCCTCCTCGATCGTGATGTCGCCACGGCCGATGAGGGACTCGGTGTAGAGCTTGCGCACCGAGCGCTTCTGCTCGATCAGGTCGTACATGAGGGGCTGGGTGTACGACGGGTCGTCGCCCTCGTTGTGCCCGCGGCGGCGGTAGCAGACCAGGTCGATGACGACGTCCTTGTTGAACGCCTGGCGGTACTCGAACGCCAGCCGGGCGACCCGGATGCACGCCTCGGGGTCGTCGCCGTTGACGTGGAAGATCGGCGCCTGCACCATCCGCGCCACGTCGGTGCAGTAGAGCGAGGAGCGCGACGAGCCGGGCGAGGTGGTGAACCCGACCTGGTTGTTGACGACGACGTGGATGGTGCCGCCGGTGCGGTAGCCACGCAGCTGGGAGAGGTTGAGCGTCTCGGCGACTACGCCTTGGCCGGCGAACGCGGCGTCACCGTGCACCAGCAGGGGGAGCACCGGGTATTCGGCACCTCGGTCGAGCATGTCCTGCTTGGCGCGGGCGATGCCCTCGAGCACCGGGTCGACGGCCTCGAGGTGTGAGGGGTTCGCCGCCACCGACACCTTGATCCGGTCGCCGGATCCGGCGAGGAACTCGCCCTCGGCGCCGAGGTGGTACTTCACGTCGCCGGAACCCTGGACCGTGCGCGGGTCGATGTTGCCCTCGAACTCGCGGAAGATCTGGGAGTACTTCTTGCCGACGATGTTGGCCAGCACGTTGAGGCGGCCGCGGTGGGCCATCCCGATGCACACCTCGTCGAGGTCGGCCTCCGCCGCCGCCTCGCAGATCTCGTCGAGCAGCGGGATCGTGGTCTCGCCACCTTCGAGGCTGAACCGCTTCTGGCCGACGAACTTGGTCTGCAGGAACGTCTCGAACGCCTCGGCCTGGTTGAGCTTGAGCAGGATCCGCAGCTGCTCCTCGCGGGGCGGCTTGGTGTGCGGCTGCTCCACGCGCTCCTGGATCCAGCGGCGCTGCTCGGGATCCATGATGTGCATGTACTCGATGCCGGTGGTGCGGCAGTAGGAGTCGCGCAGAATGCCGAGGATCGTGCGCAGCTTCATGAACCGTCGGCCCTCGCCGCCGAACGACCCGGTGGGGAACTCGCGGTCGAGATCCCAGAGGGTCAGGCCGTGCGAGGTCACCTCGAGGTCGGGGTGGCTGCGCTGGCGGTACTCGAGCGGGTCGGTGTCGGCCATCAGGTGGCCGCGCACACGGTAGGCGTGGATCAGCTCGAGGATCCGAGCCTGCTTGCCGATCTGGTCGTCGTGCGAGGTGGCGATGTCCTGGGCCCAGCGGATCGGCTCGTAGGGGATCCGCAGCGCCGCGAAGATCTCGTCGTAGAACTCCTCCTCGCCGAGCAGCAGAGCGTGGATGCGCCGCAGGAAGTCACCCGACTGGGCGCCCTGGATCACCCGGTGGTCGTAGGTGGACGTCAGCGTCATCACCTTGCTGATCGCGTTGCGCGCGATCGTCTCCTCGGACGCGCCTTGGTACTCCGGGGGGTACTCCATCGCGCCGACGCCGACGATCGCACCCTGGCCCTTCATCAGCCGCGGCACGGAGTGGTTGGTGCCGATGGTGCCGGGGTTGGTCAGCGAGATCGTGGTGCCCTGGAAGTCCTCGACCGTCAGCTTGCCGTCACGCGTGCGGCGTACGACGTCCTCGTAGGCAGTCCAGAAGGTGGCGAAGTCCATCCGCTCGGCGGCCTTGATGCTCGGCACCAGGAGCTGACGGGTGCCGTCGGCCTTCTGCACGTCGATCGCGAGGCCGAGGTTGATGTGGGCCGGCGTGATCAGGTTGGGCTTGCCGTCGACCACGTCGAAGCCGACGTTCATCTCCGGCATCGTCTTGAGCGCCTTGATCAGCGCGTAGCCGATCAGGTGGGTGAAGGACACCTTGCCGCCGCGGGCGCGGGAAAGGTGGTTGTTGATGACGATGCGGTTGTCCCAGAGCAGCTTGACCGGCACCGAGCGCACGCTGGTCGCGGTCGGGACGGTCAGCGACGCGTCCATGTTCTGCACGGTGCGGGCCGGGGCACCGCGCAGGATCGTGTAGTTGGCCTGGTCGCTGGCGGCGGGCTTCTCGGCCGACACGGGCTCCTTGGGCACGGGGTTGGTGGTGCCCTTGGCGGGCTCGGCAGCCTTGACCTCCGGGCGCGGCTTGGCCACCGGTGCCGGGGTCTCGGCTCCGTCCTTTTCGGCCTTCTGGTCGCCCTCCTTGTCGACGTCCTTGTCGGCGACCGTCGTCTCGCGGGTCGGGGCTTTCTCGTCGGCCTTCTGGTCGTCGGTCGAGCCGGTCGAGACCTTCGCGGCGTGCTTCGGCTCAGCCGCGGGGGCCGGCTGCGTCTCCGGGGCCGCCTGCGTGGTCGGGGCCGGGGCGGTCTTTGTCTGAGTCGCCGGGCTGCCGTTGCTCGCCGCCGCCGAGGCCTGATCGGTCTGTGCGTCGGGCGGCGAGGTCTGGAAGTACTTCACCCAGATCGGGTCCACGCTCTGCGGGTCCCGGCGGTACTGGTCGTACATCTCCTCGACGAGCCACTCGTTGGCTCCCATGTCACTGGAGGGCTGATCGGACGGGTGGCCGGCAGGCTGAGACACGGCGGGGTTTCGCCTCTTTCTCGGGTGATGGCGTGTGAATTCAGGGACTGACTTCAGATTAGTCCCCAACACGGCCAAATGCAGACCCAACGGGAGGCGGTGGGGCAGGCTGAGGCAGGGTGGTACCCGATCCATCCCAGAGGAGTCCCACACGATGAGAACGGCCCCGCGACGCGCATCCGCGATCGCCGCCACCGTGATGTCCCTGGCGGTCGCGACGACCGCCTGCAGCGGTGACTCGAGCGGTGACTCGAACAGTCCCGACGCCGCCCCGGCCGACGGCGGGTCGTCGGCGACCGACCCCGACGCGCCACCCCCGCTGGTCACGAAAGCGACCCTCGGACGGGTCACCGGCAAGCTGCCGAAGGCCAAGCAGAGCCAGGTCCGCAAGCAGGTCGCCCGGGCCGTCGACGCGTGGTTCGACGCGGCGTACGTCGCCGGCGACTACCCGCGCAGCGACTTCGCGAACGCGTGGCCCGGCTTCACCACCGGCGCCAAGGCCGACGCGCACGACGACAAGTGGTTGATGAGTAACGAGGACGTCGGCCGGGTCGTCTCCTCGGTCGAGGCCATCGCCCGCAAGGTGTCCGTCGACGTGCTCGCTGCCAAGGGGCATGCGCAAGGAGCGACCGCCCGCTTCGTGCTCAGGTTCAAGACCGTGGGTGACGTGAAGGACGACGACGTGCAGCACAAGGTCGAGGTGCGGGGGCGGCTTTTCCTTACGCCGTCGCCCGAGGGCTGGCGGATCTTCGGCTACGACGTGACGAAGGGAGCAGTGGCATGACGACCCTTGCGTGGATCAAGCGGGCCGTCGTCCTTGCTGTCGTGCTCACGGTCGCAGCAGTCGTCGTACCCGACTCTGCCGTCAAGCCCACCCAGGTGGAGCTGGTGAAGGTGCTCCACGCCAATGGCGTCGACGCCGGCAGCAAGGACGTCGTCTGGATCCTGGCCGTCGGCTCCGACGCCCGGCCCGGTGAGGACATGACCCGCTCGCGCGGCGACGCGCTCCAGCTGATCGGGATGAACCTCAAGACCGGCGCCGCCGCCGCGATCGGCGTCCCGCGCGACTCGTGGGTGTCGATCCCGGGCTACGGCTCCAACAAGATCAACGCCGCGCTCTACTTCGGCGGCCCGGAGGCGCTGGGGCAATCGGTCGGCAACCTGGTCGGCATCCAGCCCGACTACGTCTTCGTGACGCGCTTCAAGTTCTTCCAGGCGCTGATCACCAGCATCGGCGGAGTCGACATCCAGAACCCCGTCGCGTTCAGCGACCCCTACCTGCGTCCGAAGGGCTACGGGGCCGGCAAGGTCCACCTCAACGGCTACGACGCGATGGCGTTCTCGCGGATCCGCCACAACCTGATCCGCGGCGACTTCGACCGGTCGGCCAACCAGCAACGGGTGCTCCGCGGCATCCAGGCCAAGGTGCGGGCCCGCTCGGCCGAGCGCGGCTTCCTCGAGCACGGCGTGCTCAACGTCATGCAGTACCTGCACACCGACCTGCCCCCTGCCGAGCTGTTCCGGCTCGCGCAGGCGGTCGCCCAGATCGACCCGTCCAAGATCACCAACTGCGTCGTGCAGGGCGGCATCGGCAGCATCGGCGGCGCCAGCGTGGTGCTGCCCTACACCGACCAGGCCGCCCGCCTCGGCGACCGGGCCCGCAACGACGCCACCTTGGAGTCCTGCACGTAGGTATTCAGATTTCTCCGGTCGACCGGAGAAATCTGAACTTGTCCGCCACTGCGTGACTGCAGTTCGCCGGCATCGGTCCGCGGTTGAGCGTGCCGCGCGAGGTGCGACCGGCGAACTGTCGTCATCCATGACCTACTTGGGCGGAAGAGAACGGGCGTACGACACTCCGCGCTCGACCCAGGTGCTCAGCAGCCCGTCGCTCTCGACGGCGTCGGCGGGGACGCGCAGCCAGCCGCGCATCCGTTTGCCGCGCATCTCCATCGGGCCGGCGCCGGGCTGGCGCAGGAGCTCCTCGGTGGCCTCGACGTCGCAGCGGAGCATCAGCCCGCCCTGGCCGCTGGCGGCCACGGCCATGTGTCCGCCGACCAGGAACGCCAGCCCGCCGAACATCCGCTGCTCCGTGAGGTTCGGCTCGCCCTGAACCAGGTCACGGATGCGGTCGGCCAGGTCTTCGTCGTACGCCACGACCCCATGATGGCGTCAGCGATCGAGGTCGGCCAGCACCTCGCCCACCAGGTCCATGGACTCGGCGGTGATCGGGTCCAGCACCAGCTGCAGGTGGCCGGCACCGGCCGCGGCCATCCCGCGCACGTGGGACGCGAGATCGTCGAGCCCCACCGTCCGCACGTTGGCGGCGTAGCCCTCGCCCATCAGCCGGCCACTGCCACTGGGCATCGTCACCAGCACGGCGGCGGTGGCGCCGACGTTCCGACCCTCCGGCACGCGGCTCGCAACGTCCTCGACGACGGCGGCGTACCCCTCGACGGAGTTGCCGTAGATGCTCCACCACACGTTCCATGCGTCCACGACCGGCAGCGCGATGCTGAGCATCCGCGGGCTGTTGGACCCGACGATCAGCGGCGGCCCACCGGGCCGGATCGGGGCGGGGTCGAGCACGCAGTCGTCGACCTCGTAGAACTGGCCGGCGAAGGTGCAGCGTCCGGTGCGCAGGAGCGGCGCGATGATCGACAGCGCCTCTTCGAAGCGCGAGACCCGTCGGTCGTAGGGAAACCCGAACGCCGCGTACTCACGCTGGTTCCAGCCGGCGCCCAAGGCCACGATCAGGCGGCCGCCGGAGATCGCGTCGACCGTGGCGGCCTGCTTGGCCAGCATCGCCGGGGCGTGGAAGCTCGTCGAGGCCACGAGCGGACCGAGCTCGACCCGAGATGTCGCCGCCGCGATCGCGGCCAGCGTCGTCCACGCCTCGTAGGGGCCGCGGGTGACGCCACCCGGCAGGTCGTAGACCAGGTGGTCGCCGACCCAGACCGAGTCGAACCCGAGGGCCTCGGCGCGGCGGGCCAGGTCGAGGTACTCCGGCCACGGCACCGGCCGTTCGACCTCGGGCAGCTGGACCCCGATCTTGCAGGGACGAGTCATAGGCCGACCCTAGGCGCTGGCGTCGCCGTCAGAATGGCTCTGCGGTCAGTGCTGGCTCTGAGTGGCTCTCATGACCTGGACGTCGGCTCGGGCATGCTCTCCTCGGGAAGGAGGGACTTCTGGTCCAGCACGTACAGCAGCACGAAGGCGGGCACGATGAGGACGGCCGCGAGGCCGGTGGCCACCAGGACTGCCGTGATGGTGCCGGACGGTGCGGCGGCCGCGGAGACGGTCAGCGACTCGGGCAACAGGTAGTCCCATTGGGCGACCCCCCAGGCCAGGACGACGCCCGCCACCGCGCCCACGGCGGCCAGCCGCGCTCCACGCCTGATGGACCGGGCGACCAGTGCGAAGGCGGCCAGTCCGGACACCGCGGAGAGGATGACCAGGGGTAGGGCGCGGGAGGTGAGTCCGTCGAAGAGGTAGTCGGCGTCGTTGGACAGCACGAAGATCCCACCCAACGCCACCACACCGGCGGCCACCGCGGCTGCTGTGGCGCGGCGCCGGAAGTAGGCCACCATCGTCTCGTCGGAGAGTCGGCCGGCGTCCTGGACGAGGAAGAAGGCGGCGAGGTAGGCAGTCAGGCAGACGGCGAGTACGCCGCCGAGGATGGACGTGGGGTTGACCCAGCTGTCCCAGGGGTCGCCCGCCTTGCCTCCGGCGGGGACCCGGCCGGATGCGATGCCGCCGATGATGGCGCCGAAGCAGTAGGGCACGAGGACCGACGAGATGGCGAAGGCGGCGCCGAAGTTGCGGCGGTCGCGGGTGCGGAACACGGCCTTGCGGAACGCGAAGCTGGCTCCCCGGAGCACGATGCCCAGGGCGGCCAGCGTGAGGGGGACGAAGAGGGTCAGGGTGATCGAGGCGTATGCCTCCGGGAAGCAGGTCCACAGCAGCACGAACACGAAGATCAGCCACACGTGGTTGGCCTCCCAGACGGGCGCGATCGAGTGGTCGATGACCTCTCGGGGCCGCTCGCCGCGCTTGGTCCCTCCCGCCACGAGGTCCCAGAAGCCGGCGCCGAAGTCCGCGCCGCCGAAGATCGCGTAGGTGGTGATCGCGGCGAACAGGATGATGGCGGCGGTGGTGGCCATCAGAGGGGGACCTTCCGCTCGTCCTCGGACGCGGCCCCGTCGCCCGCCTCGATTGGCTCGCTTGGTCCGTACGGGACGTCGGCCTCTCCGGAGCCGCCCCCGCCCTCACGGAACCGGCGGCTCATCATCCGCAGCACCAGGATGGTGGTGATGCCGAGGCCGAGGTAGAGGATCACGACGCCGATGAAGGTGATCCAGATGCCGGTGTTGGCGGTGGCTGCGTCTTCGACCTTCATCTTCTCGTAGACGATCCAAGGCTGCCGGCCGACCTCGCTGACGGTCCAGCCGGCCTCGAGGGTGATCACGGCCAGCACCCCGGTGGTGGCGGAGATCCGGAGGAACCACCTGCTCTTGGGCATGTCTCGTCGGAAGATCCACGCCGCCCACCACCACAAGGTCAGGAGGAACAGCAGCGTGCCCAGGCCGACCATGATGTCCCAGGCCAGGTGCACGACGTTGACCTCGTGGTTCGTCGGCCGCTGATCCGCGGGTGTGGCGTCGAGCCCCTGGACGACCGTGGACCGCCCGGTGCTGGGGTCGGACAACCACGACGCCAGGCCCGGGATCGGAAGTCCCCCGACCACCTCGCCGTCCGAGTTGAGGTGACCGAGCAGCACCTCGGGCACGTCGCTGCTGGTCTCGGGCACCATCTCGATCGCCGCGAACTTGGTGGGCTGGTTGTTGTAGACCCAGCGCGCCAGGCCGTCCCCGACACCCATCTGGATCGGGGTCGCGATGGCGGCAACGGTGAAGCCGATGATGAAGCCGAGGCGGTGATAGTGGTCCGTGCGGCCGCGGAGCATCCCGACGGCGTACACCGACGCGATCATGAAACCGCCGACCAGGTACGCCGCGATCACCATGTGGGCGGCCATCAGCGGCATCGCGTCGTTGAAGATCACCCCCATCGGGTCGACGTCGACCACCTTGCCCGCCGAGTCGAGGGTGACGCCCTCGGGGGAGTTCATCCAGGCGTTGGCCGCGACCACCGAGATGCTGCCGAAGATGCCCGCCACCGCGATCGGCACCCCGGTCCAGAAGTGCGCCCACGGCTTGAGCCGACGCCACCCGAAGATGTAGATGGAGATGAAGACCGCCTCGGTGAAGAAGAAGATCCCCTCGAAGGCGAACGGGACCCCGAACGCCGCGCCCCACTGACCCATGAACTTCGGCCACAACAGCCCGAACTCGAACGACAACACGGTCCCGGTCACGGCGCCGACGGCGAACGTCACCGCCATGTACTTCGACCAGCGCTGCGCCAGCAGCATCGCGTCCGGGTCACGATGCTTGATGCCCCGGTAGTTCGCGATCAGGGTCATCACCGACCACGACACCCCCAGCGGTACCAGGATGATGTGGAACGCCAGGGTGAAGGCCATCTGCGAGCGCGCCCACGGCACCGGATCGATCGCGAGGACCACGCTCAGGGCATCAGACAGCATCGGTCCTCCCCTTGTCGGACGCGATCTCGGCATCGGTGGCCGAAGCGGCGCTTCCGGATCCGACGTCGTCGGGTTGCTGTTCCGGCGCTGTCGCGATCAGGTGTCGCGTGAGCTCGTCGCCGCCACCCTGCTCGATGGCGACCCGTCCGATGGTCTGGCGGATCGTGATCGTCCGCTCGGCGCGGCCACCGAACAGGAACGTCCCCGTCCAGTGGAACGTCGCCGCAAGCCGGTTCTTGAAGCCGGTGAGGAAGGCGATGTGCACGAAGAGCCACATCAACCAGCCCAGGAATCCCGAGAGCCGGAGGCCCTTGAAGCTCACCACCGCGTGGAACCGCGAGATGGTCGCCATGCTGCCCAGGTCACGGTAGGTGAACGTCGCCGCGTCCTGGCCACGGAGCCGACGCTTGATCGTGTTCGCGGCATGGATCCCCGACTGCATGGCGACCTCGGCCACCCCGGGCAGGTCGTCGAGGGCCATCATGTCGCCGATCGCGAACACCTCGGGATGGCCCGGGAGCGTGCAGTCCTCGAGGACCGCGATCCGGCCCGCCCGGTCACACGACGCCCCGCTGGCCTCGGCGAGTAGCCCAGCCAGCGGGGAGGCCTGCACGCCGGCAGCCCAGATCTTCGTCCGGGCGACGAGCCGCTCGACCGAGCCGTCCGCGGTCCGCACGTCCACCCCGAACGCGTCGACCCCGGTCACGATGCTGCCCGTCTGGATCCGCACGCCGAGCCGTCGTAGCTCCTTGGCTGCCTTCTCCGAGAGCCGGTCTCCGAACGCGGCCAGGATCTCCTTGCCGCCGTCGACGAGCACCACGGACGCCTCGCTCGGGTCGATCCGGCGGAAGTTGCCCGAAAGCCCCGATCGGGAGAGCTCCGCGATCTGACCCGCGACCTCGACCCCGGTCGCACCGCCGCCGACCACCACGAACGTCAGCCACGCGCGGCGCGCCTCGGGATCTGGCTCGCTCTCGGCCATCTCGAAGGCGCCGAAGATGCGGCCCCGCAGCTCGAGGGCATCGTCGATCGTCTTCATCCCGGGCGCGAACCGGGCGAACTCGTCGTGGCCGAAGTACGACTGAGCGGCGCCCGTGGCGACGATGAGGCTGTCGTAGTCGTAGGTCCGAACGGTCTCGTCGGGCCTCTTGGCGGTCACGGTGCGAGCCGCCAGGTCGAGCTCGGTGACCGTGGCCATCACCACTGACACGTTCCCGTGGCGACGCAACACGTCACGGATCGGCGGCGCCACCTCGCCCGCGGAGAGGATGCCGGTCGCCAGCTGATAGAGCAGCGGCTGGAAGAGGTGGTAGTTCCTGGCGTCGATGAGCGTCACCTCGACAGGCGCACGACGCAGGAACTTCGCCGCAAACAGCCCACCGAAGCCGCCTCCGACGATGACCACCCGATGAACCGCAGCCCCGGTCATGAGTCCGTCAGCCCGATCCGGGTGTGACCGTCTGAGGGTTCCAGGCAGTTGTTCCGTTGCGGGTCACAGCGCCTGACCGACATCGCGGATGTTGGACTTCGCC
>CAVYMY010000003.1:127500-262520 GCA_963769755.1 uncultured Actinomycetota bacterium | reverse complement strand
GACCTGCGGATACATGGTCAGAGGGGGCTTACTGTGGACGTGCTGTGGACAACATTTCCCAAGGCCTCCTGGATGATGGCTCGACTGCGGTCGTCCTCGTCAGCCATCAGATGGCCATAGGTGTCCCAGGTCTCGACCGCGGACTTGTTGCCGAGCAGCGCCTGGAGGACCTTGATGGACTGACCGGAACGGATCTGGACCGAGGCGAAGTCGTGGCGCAGGTCGTGGGGGTGGCACTTACTCCAATCGATCGCGCAGTCCGCTGCCACACCGAGTGGATCGTGCTCGTCGCGCATGGAGGCCAAGAAGGAGTACGACGCAGAGGCGCGACACGGCCGGGTGCCTCAGGCCCCGCTCATCGATCCCCCCGGTCCGATGGGCGGGGCCTGAGCGGCGAGAGCGGGACTAGACCCAGGGCCATGAGGTGATGGGTGACGCTTCACCCAAACTTCACCCGCTCACGCCATCTCTCGGCGTGCGAGAGAAACTGCTGACACGGGGTCCGGGTGCCGCACGCCCAGGAAATCACAGAACCGGTCGATCCGCCAGAGATGAAATGTGCAGGCCGCTGACCCGCATACCACCGCCCACACGGACTCAGGGGTGAGCGGTACCCCGGTCCCACAACGGGGACATCTAGACCCGCGCGGGGCTCGAGCAGGGCTCAGGCTCGCGCGGCGCAAATCCTTGCTGGATAGCCCAAGCCACGGCCCGGGCTGGGTTGCCGACTCGCATCTTGCGGTAAGTGCTGCGGATGTAGGTCTTGACCGAGTTGATGCTCAAGAACTCCGTCTGGGCGATCTCTCGGTTGCTAGGCCCAGGTGATCTGACGCAGGATGTCTGACTCTCGAGCTGTGAGCCCCACCTCACTTCCGAGGTGTGGAGCGTCAGCCCGCCTGCCCGCGCGCGCAAATCAGGAGCGCGGTGAGCCGCCCATACCAGCGCCATCCGACCTCGTCGAGCTCGACGCGAAGGGCGAGATCCTCACCAGGCGGACCTACCGACAGGCCCACACGGACGACCCCGGTCCTGGCGACTGGACCCTGACCCGTTCCCGTTCGAGACGAACGTGCCGGGTGAGGCGCGGTGCTGACGCCAGGCCAGCGACCCACCGTGGCAGGCTAGCGGGATGATCGCGGAGACCTTGGCGGAGCGGGTTCCGATGGTCCGTCGGGAGACGTCCGGCGCGGAGGCCGCCCGGGTGATCGCGGAGTACCGGCTCTCCGGTCTTGTGGTGGCCGACGCACAAGGTGTGCCGATCGCGGTGGTGCCGGGCAGCCAGATCCTGGGCCTGGTGCTGCCGCAGTACGTGCGCGACGAACCCAACCTGGCCCATGCGTACGACGAGGCGGGGGCCGACGAGCTGTGCGGCAGGCTCAACCACGCGACCATCGGCGAGCTGCTCGACGCGAAGAGGCTGACCGCCCACAAGCCTCCGTCGGTGCTGCCCGAGGACACCCTCATCGAGGTGGCCAGCGTGATGGACGGCGGTCACCTGCCCCTGGTGCTGGTGACCGATCGCGACGGCCGCTACCACGGCGCGATCACCATGAGCCGGGTGCTGGCCGCGATCGCCACCGCGGCCGGGCAGGACAGCGACCTGGTACGCCGGCGGCTCGAGCGCGACGTCCTGCATCCTCCTGACCCCGCATGAGCCTGACCGCCACGCTCGCGCTGGTCATCTTCGCGGGCGTCTACGTCCTGATCGCGACCGAACGCTTCAACCGGGTCGCCGTCGCGCTGGTCGGTGCCGCGCTGATGGTCGTCATCGGCGCGGTCCGCGGCCACGACATCTTCTTCTCCGAGGACACCGGCATCGACTGGAACGTCATCTTCCTGCTCTTCGGGATGATGGTGATCGTCGGCCTCCTCAAACAGACCGGCGTCTTCGAGTTCCTGGCGATCTGGTCGGCACAGCGAGCCCGCGGCCGACCGTTCCGGATGATGGTCCTGCTGGTGCTCATCACCGCCGTCGCCTCGGCGCTGCTCGACAACGTGACCACCGTGCTGCTGGTCGCTCCGGTCACGTTGTTGCTCTGTGACCGGCTCGCGCTCAACCCGATCCCGTTCCTGCTCGCCGAGGCGATGGCCAGCAACATCGGCGGCACCGCCACCTTGATCGGCGACCCTCCCAACATCATCATCGCCAGCCGGTCAGGACTGGGCTTCAACGACTTCCTCATCCACCTGGCCCCCATCGTCGCTGGTGCTGCTGGCCGTCTTCGTCGGCCTGTGCTGGCTGTTGTGGGGCCGGTTCCTGCGCTACGACCCCGGCCGAGCGCAGGCGGTGATGGCCCTCCAGGCCCGCGACACCATCACCGACACCAAGCTGCTCCTCCGGCTCGGGATCGTGCTCGCCCTGGTCCTGGTCGGCTTCGTGTCCCACCCCGTCACCGGCCTCGAGCCGTCGCTGGTCGCCCTGCTCGGCGCGGGCGCCTCGATCGCCGTCTCGCGCGTCGAGCACAGCGTCTACCTCGACGAGGTCGAGTGGGAGACGCTGCTGTTCTTCGCCGGGCTCTTCATCATGGTCGGCGCCCTGGTCAACCAAGGCGTGATCGGCGACCTCGCCGACGCCATCACCAGCCGGGTCGGCGACAACTACGCACTCGCCGCCCAGGGCATGCTCCTCGGGTCCGCAGTTCTCTCCGGCGTGATCGACAACATCCCCTACGTCGCCACCATGTCCCCCCTCGTCTACGACCTGGTCGGCCCCGGCCCCGGCCTACCACCCCAACAACAGTCCCTGTGGTGGGCCCTCGCCCTCGGCGCCGACCTCGGCGGCAACGCCACCGCCATCGGCGCCAGCGCCAACGTCGTGATCATCGGGATCGCCAAACGCAACGGCCACCCCATCTCCTTCTGGACCTTCACCCGCTACGGACTCATCGTCACCGCCGTCACCATCAGCCTCTGCATTCCCTACATCGCGCTGCGGTACTTCGCTTTCGCCTAAGCGCCCGGACGCGCGTCCCTACCGAGCACATCAAGGCAGAGCCCAACCACTTGAAACCAGTCTCGCCGCCGACTGGCGTTGGCTGCACATCCGGTCCCGCCGCGACGGCCACCATCCCGGTCCGCAAGGGTTTGAACCAAACGAGAGTCACTGCATCCGCATGATCAGGCGGACGATCTCGCCCAGCCCGCTCTCTGGCAGCACCGCCCTGCATCTCGGCGAATTGAGCGGTGTGCGACGAGGCTCGTGCTGATGGGGCCGCCCGGGGCTGGCAAGAGCACCCAGGCCGGGTTGGTGGCCGACCACTTCAAGATCCCCGCCATCTCCACCGACGACATCTTCCGAGCCAACATCTCCAGGGCACCCGGCTGGGACTCCAGGCCAAGCGCTTCATAGACGCCGGGGAGTACGTGGCCCACGAGGTCACCAACCTCATGGTGCGTAACCGCATCGACCAGCCCGACGCCGAGCCCGGCTTCCTGCCCGACGGCTACCCGCGCACGCTGGCCCAGGTCGACGAGCTCGACGGGATGACCGCCTTCACCGGCCACCGTCTGATGCAGCGGTCGCCCTGACAGTCGACGAGGACGAGATCGTCCGGCGGCCGCTCCAGCGCGCACAGCTCGAGGTCCGCGCCGACGACACGGAGAACGTCCTCCGTCGTCGCGCAGAGCTGTACGCCGAGCATACGGCCCCCCTCATCGAGGTCTATCGCGACCGGGGCATCCTCGTCGAGGTTGACGGGTCGGGCGATGCCAACAAGGTCACCAGGTGCATCCTCGGGTGGCGGTGGCCAGCAACGAGGCTAACCCGGCGGGATCCATCGCCAGGGACAACGCTAGCCCAGCAAGGATGCCGGCGTCGTGCACAATGGCGGCGTGCCCGGTCTCGTCGATGTCAATCTCGACGTGAGACCCTGGCGAACCGTGAAGGCCGCGGCCGAGGTGTGGTGCTTGACAATCGTGGCTCACTCCGCGGCCGGCGGGACCCTGCCGTCCGTGGCCTGGCTCGTCGGGGTCGCCGGGCTCGTCGCGGTGTCGACCGCCTGGGTGCTGCGGGGTTCGGTGCGCCTGTCGGTGATGTTGCCGGTGTTGGTGGTCGGCCAGGCAGGTTTGCATCTGTCCCTGGCGCCTTTGCATCCTGCCGCGACCCTCGTGCCGGTTGGGCATCATCATGCCACTCGGTCGGTGGCCGGTTCCGCTTGGTGGATGCACGAGCTGTCGTTCCGGATGGTCTGTACACACGTGCTGTGTGCCGTGCTCACGGGCGTCGTGTGGTGGTGCCGGCGGTGGGTCGTGAAGGTGGTTCTCTCGCTGACGGCAGGCCTGGCGGCCCCCGGGCTTCCTTCGCGCGTCAGCGGGATCGCGCATTCGGCGCCTCGTCCCAGCCTTGTCTGGTTGGTCGGCGCGCCAGGGCGGGCACCGCCGCGGCTGCTCGCGCCTGCCTGAGCCACGTCGGGTGGCTCAGGCGCGCGTCCGCGTCCTGTCACCACCCCTCCGAGCCCAGAAGGAACCTCATGTCTCCGCGTAACTTGGCGCGTCTGTGCGCCGTACCGCTCGCGATCGGTGCCGTCGTCCTCGGCGTCGCCGCGCCCGCGAGCGCGCATGTCACCATCACCGCGTCGACCACGGCTGCCGGGGCGTTCACCGTCTTGACGGTCAGCGTCCCGCACGGCTGCGATGGATCGTCCACCACGAAGATCGCTATCCAGATCCCCGAGGAGATCAACTCGGTGACCCCGACTCGCAACCCGTTGTGGGAGGTGGACAAGCAGCTGCAGCAGCTCGACCCGCCCGTCACTGACGAGGAGGGCGACGAGCTCACCGAGCGGGTGGCGACCGTCGTTTACACCGCCAGGACGCCTCTTCCTGACGGCTACCGGGACACCTTCGAGCTCTCCCTGCAGCTGCCGGACGCCGCGGGAACCACTCTTACGTTCCCCACCGTGCAGACCTGTGAGCAGGGCGAGGCGGCGTGGATCGAGGTCCCCGAAGCGGGCCAGAGGGAGGACGAGCTGGAGCTGCCGGCCCCTTCGGTGACGATCACGCCGACCGCGGACGCCTCCCAGGGCACGGACGAACCCATCCAGCCCGCCGACGGCGTCGAGAACGGGGACGAGGACGGGGACGAGGACGGGGACGCGTTGGGAGCCTGGGCCCTCGGGGCGGGCGTTCTCGGCATCGTGCTCGGTGGTGCCGCACTCCTCCAGGGTCGCCGGCGCTCGTGACCGATACCGGCTCGCGGCCGCGGCACACCTGGGCCATGGCCCTGGTTGCCGCGGTCGCGGCCGTGCTCGTGATGGCATCGGCACCTCCCGCCGTCGCCCACGCCCGCCTGGTCGACACCGATCCCGACCAGGGGGCGGTGCTCCAGAGCGCCCCCGACGTCGTGACGTTCACCTTCAACGAATCAGTCACGGGCGTGGCGGACGGGGTGGAAGTGTTCGATGCAGAAGGACGCGCGATCGCCTCCTCGTCAAAGACCCGCGACAAGCAGCTGCTCGTCACGCTCGAGGGTGACATCGGCGAGGGCACGGTGACCGTTGCGTGGCGGGTCGTCTCCGCCGACGACCATCCCATCGGCGGCTCGCTGACGTTCTCGATCGGGGAACCCAGCCCTAACGTGACGCCGTCTGACGTCGGCGGATCGACAGCCGACGTGCCGGTGGCGCTCAGCCTCTCGCGCTGGCCGGCGTACGCCGGTCTCCTGATCGCCGTCGGACTCGTGTGGTTCTCCACCCTGTTGCTGCCGGCGGAACTCCACAAGCTCGAGCGGGCGCGGCGTCGACTTCGTACGACGGCCCGGCTCGCCGCCGCCGTCGCCGCCGTCGCCTGGCTCCTCGGACTGCCGCTGACGGCGCTCTACCTCCGCGGCACCCAGGCCTCGACCCTCCTCGGCGAACTCACCTGGCAAGCCCTGCCGAACCGCGAGATCGTCATCACGGGCACGGTCGCCATCGCGGTCATCGCGTCCGTCTCGATGCTGCCTGCCGCGCCGGGGAAAGCGCGGCGGCGCTGGCTCGCCGCAGCGGTCGGACTGCTGGCGTTGGCCCCACTCCCGCTCTCGGGGCACACCCGCACCGCCGAGCCAGCCGACCTGTCCGTCCTCTTCGACTTCCTGCACCTGGTGGCCGGCGCCACCTGGCTGGGCGGCATCGTGGGCCTCGCGCTGACGATCCCGGCCCTGGCGGGGCGAAACGATGCGGCCGCCGAGCTCGTCAGCCGCTTCTCGACCGCCGCCGCGACGGTGCTCGCCGTGCTGGTGCTTTCCGGCTCATTCCTGGCCTGGCGCATCGTCGGTTCCTGGACCGCCCTGGCCACCAGCGGCTACGGCCGACTGTTGCTGGTCAAGATCGCCATCGCCGCCCTCGCCGTGGCGATCGCGGGCTTCAACCGGTTCCGGCTGGTCCCTCGGATCCGGGGCGCGGCCGGGTTCCACGACCGGACCGCCACCGGCCGCATCCTCGTGCGCACCGCTACGACCGAAGCCGCCGCCCTGGTCGCCGTCCTGCTCATCACCGGGTTCCTCGTCCACACGAGCCCGCCGACCGACCCGGCCGCCGCCGGCGTCCGTAGTGCCACGGAGCGAACAACCCTCGGCGGCCTGACCGCCATCGTCACGCTGGCCCCCGCGACAACCGGCAAGAACACAGTGACGGTGCAGCTGCTGAACAGTGCCGGCACTCCGGCCGAGCTGCTCACACCACCTCGCGTCCGCGTCTCGAGCGACGAGCTCGACCTCGGCGAGATCACCGTGGCCCCGGTCGCCCTGGGCAGCTACCGAGGAACTGTGACGCTCCCACGCGACGGCACGTGGCGCGTCCAGATCTCACTTCGGCTGAGCAGGTTCGACAACCCCGTCAGCAGCGTCGAGTTCCAGGTCGACGCACAACCTGGACGCGGCTAGATCCTCGCATCGGCCGGCCAACCAGCGAGGTCGTCTCGCCGCCCCTCAGGCGCCGAAGAGTAGGTAGAGGCCGGTGCAGGTAAAGGTGATCATCAGCAGGAGGACGGGGAGCTGTCCGGTGACGCCGGCGTTCTTGGGCAGCACCTTGAGGGCGCGGTCGTGGGAGGAGACGGCTCCGAGGATGTGGCCGCCGACGACGCAGAGCACCTTGAGGGTGGCCAGCAGGGTGGGGTGGGCCGAGAGCCAGAAGTCGACGGTCCAGTCGCCGGTCCCCAGCAGGTTCGCGCCCGTCCCCAGTGGGTCGCTGAGAAGGATCAGGGTCTGTTGGCCGACCTCGACGAAGTAGGAGAGGTAGTGGGCGGCGATGTAGCCGACCACGATGGGGATGAGGGCGTGGGCGAACTGGCCGGGCATGTCGCGGCGGGTGAGGCGGAGTCCGGACCGAGGGTGGGCGGCCATCGTGGCGGCGGTGAAGGTGAGGGCGACGACGGCGCAGAAGCCAAGGAGGCCGACGGTGTTGACCAGCTCGGTGTTGGTGTCGTGGCCCTGGGATCGCCGACGACTGCCCCGAGGGCCAGGGCTATCGCGTCGCGGAAACGCCACGGGGCAGTCGCGGCATCAGCTACAGCGTGGTGCCCAAGACGGTCGTCATGGACTTCTGGGTCCTGGACCTGGACGGCGTGCCGGTCGTGGTCGACGCCTGGCACCAGAGCGACGCGTCGGCGGAGATGGTGGACCGGATCGCTGAGACCCGGGACTCGATGACCCTCGTCACCGACGCGTAGGACTGAAGCTGACGTGGCCAAGGGTGGTGGACACGAAGCCGTGCGGTAGCACTGGCTGCTTCGGTCGATCGACCATCACCGGCGATGCTGCGTCAGCCGCGGGCCATCGCGTCGATGCAGACCGTGATCGCCAGGACGAGAGGGACATCCTGGCCCTCGGCCAGCTGGACGCCGTAGGTGTCGCGGACCCGGAACCACTTCTTGGACACCTTCGCGACGGTGTCACCGTCTCGTTCGATCTCGTACTCGTGGTCGACGATGTTGCCGTGAGCCTTGAGGTCCTCGCCGCCGTCGACCTCGATGATGTAGTGGTCGCGGATGCCCAGGAGGCGCTTGCGCACGGTCGCCTTGGTGTCACCGCGCTCGACGGTCATCTTGTCCCGCACGGTGAGCTTCTTCTCCTGGATCTTCGACAGCTCGTTGCCGCTCGCATCCTCGAGGATGAACGTCTCGCGCAACCGAGCGGCCTTGCCGTTGACCTTGAAGAGTCGGTGGCCGGCGTCGTCCTCGATCCAGAAGTCGTCCCCGATCGCCATCAGCTTCTCGCGCATCTGGAACTTGGGGCCGTCCACGCCCCGGTCACGCAATCCCATCGTCGTCCTCCCTCGTGCGACTGCTCCACCTTCGCCAGGCACCGACGAGTTGGCGTCACCCGCACCGGGTGACTCGCCGGGCTGAGAGCCCGCCCGACGGCCGCGGAGGGTTGGTCAGGCGGACGGGTCGGCCTGCCAGACCTTGACCCAGTCGACGCTCGCCGTCTGCGTCAGGCCCTGGACGTTTGCCGCCTCGGGAAGCTCGAAGTCGCTGGAGAGCATGCTGAGGATGAGGAACTCGGGGTCGTGGGAGATGCCCTGGTCGGTCCGCCAGACTTCGTGGCCGCTGATCCGGAAGATGTACTCGGTCGGGGTCCACTCCACGGAGAACACGTGGTAGCGCTGCCACCAGGAGTCCGAGCGGGTGAGCAAGAACCGGTCGGGCTTGGACACCGGTCCACCGAACGAGACCTTGTCGCCGGACGGCAAGGGTGCATGGACGGTGCTCGACAGCCGGGAGCGTCCGTTCTTCGCGCCGTAGTACTCCACGACGTCGATCTCGGCTCCCCAGGAGGTCGGGCCGGTCTCGAGCAGGCCTCGTGGCTGGAGCCAGAAGGCGGCGTGGGCGCCGGGATCCTGCTGGAACTTCATCCGGGCAGCGGCAACGCCATAGAGGAAGTCCATCTGGTGCTGCGTGGAGACGTGGCCGTTCAAGCGGTAGGGGTACTGACCGGTGACAGTGCCGGCCTCGTCGGTGACCGTGCACATCTCGGTCGTCGTCGGGTCAGGCATCGAGCGGAGCTGCATGGCACCGTCGGCCACGCTGACGGCCGCGGGTGAGCCCTTGGAGCAGGCGCGCCCTCCCCACGGGTTGTAGAACTGGATCCGGTGCTCCCACGCAGGACCCAGTCCGGCCCCTGAGAACTCGTCGACGAAGTCGGGGTCGCCCCACGTGTCGGACGCAACCGTGGTGCTCTGCCTCTGCGAGAAGCCCCGGTAGGACTGCGCCACTACGCGGTACGACGCGTCGCCGCCGCGGATGGTGGGGAAGAACTCGGCACGGCCGGCGGCGTTCGTCTTGAGGGAGCCCTGCGGGCGCCACCCCTGAGCGGTACGGCGCTCGAGGACGACCCGGCGGCCCGCCTGGGCGGGGCGGACGGTGGCGACGATCACCGACACCGCTTTCCTGCTGCTGGCCGCGCCGGCTCCGGGCTGGCGAACCGGGGGGAGGATGTGGATGGAGACACCTTGGGACTTCACCCGCTGCCGGGAGGGCTCATCGCTGGCGGCGCGCGCCGTCGGTGCACCGACCAGCGCGACCAGGAGCATCGCCAGGACCGTCAGCAGGATCGCTGCCGCGTGGTGCGAATGCGGAGCGGAAGGGCGGCGGGTGCGACGCATGAGGGGTCGCCAAAATGATTGAGCGGACATGGGGGGACATGCCTCTCGGGGGGATGAGAGCTAAGGCCCTCCCAGGGGGGGTGGGAGGTTCAAGAGGATGGTGATCGAGTCGATGAGATCACTCGGATGACCATCGACCTGCAACATTAACGAGCGCCGGGCCCTGGGGGTACGGGCAAAAGTCCCTAAGCATTCCGATAACCACAATCGAGCAATTGCGTGAATGTTCAACGTGATATGCCTATGCCTCGCTCACACGTACGTCGAACTCCGTCGCTCGAGCCCCTGCGTAGGCGCAGTGGCCGGTTGCCCCGCTGCCCGGAGGGACCTTGTGCCCTACCGAGCGGACCGTGCCCACAACCACAATGGTCGTGATGCGCAGGCATCCCCCCATCTAGATCCCGCCGCTCCCCCCCGCGGTGGGATCCGCATCTCTTATCCTGCGTGGAGGCTCGGCGAGCATGACTCTGTCCCAGACCCCGGTCGACATGACACAAATCCTGGCCCTGCTTGCGGACGCTCGAGGGCGGCCCGCGACGGCAGGAGACCGTCGCGCGCTCCGTCGCCCGCCAGTTGTCGTCACTCCTCGTCGACCCGCGCGAGCTTCCGGACTTCGACTCAGCCACCAGGCACGCGTCCAGCGACTGGCAGCCATCGAGGCGCAGGCCCGCGTTCAGGCGCAGCCGACGCGCGGTCTTCGTGTCCTCAGCGAGAAGGACGGAAACCGTCCTGGAATCGCTGGCCGCACGTCCTTATGTCGGCAGGCACGTGCGTCCCGTAATTCGCCATGATCTCCGAAGCGCACACTCCGGCTGATTGATCGGCTTCGAACTTGCTCAGACCATAATCTGGCCGCCGGATATCGCCCACTGAAAACGATCCGTTTTCGTGGCGCCGGCATTTCGATAGGTTGCACCAACATGACAAGGCAGACCCCCCAGCACCACCTGGCGTTGCCGCTCACGCTCGATCAGCTCACCCAGCTCTGGCTCTGCGACGAACCCCTCACGCCTCACGAGCAGAACCGGCTCTGGCGTCGGCGGACCTCGGGCATCGACGCCTCGAGGTGTGCGGTGGGGGCAGGCCACGCTCAAACTCCGCTCAACGGTCCCCCCGGGCCGAAGAGCGAAGCCTGAACGCTGGAGCATCGGAAATGCTGACCGTTGTGCACCAGGGACCCTGAAGCGACGGTCACCCAACTTCACCCACTCGCGCCATCGCTCGCGCTGCGGATGCTGCTGAGCGCGAGTGAGGCTGCGTCACGGGGTCCGGGTGTCGCGTTGTCAGCAAGGCACACAGGCGACCGATGCGCTTGCGAACGCGCCGGAGCGCGGCTCGATCACGAGATCTGGTTGTCCATTCGCCGGCCGGGTATCGCCCACGTTGGGTGAGGCCGATCGGGACATCGGGTGGAAGGCTCGGCACCTCGGACACACTCAAGGAGTCGACATGTCAGAAGACACCCCCACCACCACGTCGAACGAAGGGCCGACCGACGAGTCCAGCGGCGAGTTCATCGCTGCTGCGTCCGACGGCGCCTACACCCTGATCGTCGCCGACTTTGCCGACACCGGCACCGCCTGGGATGCCTACGAGTCCCTGAAGTCGGTGGAGGACGGACGTACCGTCGAGATCGAGGGCGTCGTGGTGGTCAAGCGCGAGGCCGACGGCAAGCTCGAGATCCAGAAGGCAACGGACCACAGCACCAAGTCTGGGCTCAAGTGGGGCATCGTGGGCGGCATCGCGCTCGGCGTCATCTTCCCGCCGTCGGTCATCGGCAGCGCCGCCGCGCTGGGCGCCGCCGGCGCCGCCACCGGCAAGATCCGTCAGCTGCACCACCGCAGCGAGCTCGCCGACGAGCTCGAGGACTCGATCGCCCCCGGCCACTCCGGAATCCTCGCCCTGGTCTCCGACCCCGGTGTCGTGGAGATCCGCAAGGCACTCGACAAGGCCGACGCCATCGTCGAGGGCGCGATCGACGACGTCACAGCGCGAGACATCAAGGCCGCCGCCAAGAACGCCGACTCCGAGACGTCCTCGTAGCGCCACGGTTGGAAGCCCATCAAGGCAGGCCCGCTGCCGCCTGCTCCTCCGAGCGTTCCTGATGTGGCAGATCCTTGGTGAAGGCCAATGAGAGCAGGGCCAGGAACGCCGCGGCCAGCAGCCCGGCCTTGAGCGCTTGCAGCTGCGCGGACTCGTAGTCGTCGACGAGCGCCTCGGTAGTCGCCTCGTCCAGTCCGGCCTCCTGCGCGGCGGCTTGGATCTGGTCGGCGGACACGAAGTCGATTCCGGAACCTACGGCCACCCCAACCTGCTCGGAGACTGCACTGCTGATCCGCTCATCGGTGGAGATTTTGGACACGAATCCGGAAGTCAGCCCGGACAGCACGATCGCGCCGAGCAGGGCGACACCCAGCGAGGAGCCGAGCTGCTGGCCGGTGAACTGCAGTCCGCCGGCCTCTCCCCGGCCCGAGGCGTCGACCGAGGACTGCACCACGTTGCCGAGCTGGGAGGCGATCAGCCCCATTCCCACGCCGAGCGCCGCCATCGACCAGGCGAAGCTGGAGTTGTCCAGCTCCGGCTCGATCGTGGCCAGGAGCATGACAGCGGCGACCATGCTGGTCGCCAGGCCGGCGCGGACGATGGACCGGATCGGGTAACGACCCGACAGCCGTGACCCTGCCGCAGACGCGAGGAACATGGTGATCGACACGGGCAACATCTTCAGGCCGGTCTCCAGGGCATCGAGCCCGATCACCAGCTGCAGGTAGAGCGGGATCGTGAAGAAGACGCCCATCAGGATCAGGTTCTGGCTGAACAGGCCGATCAACCCCGAACGGAGCGGCGCGATCTTCAGGAGCGCCAGGTGCACCAGCGGGTCGCGACCACTGTGCTCGCGTCGACCCTGCCACGCCACGAAGGCCCACAGCAGGACCGCCCCGAAGCCGATGACGAAGACTGTCAGTGAGAAGCCGAACGGCGTCAGCGGCGAGTCTTCCTTGGGCTTGACCCACCCCCAGGTGCTCGACTGCAGCACCCCGAGGACGACCAGGCCGAGGCCCGCGGCGGACAGCACGCTGCCAACGATGTCGAGCTTCGGCGGCTCGCCGGTCCTCACCGCGTCGACCACCTTGGGGGTCATCGCCAAGATCACGGCCACCAACAGCACCTCGCCGGCGAAGATGATCCGCCACGAGTACTCCGTGGTCGCCCAGCCACCGAGGATCGGCCCGACGGCGATCCCTGCTCCGGCTACCCCGCCGATCACGGCGTAAGCCACCTTCCGCGAAGGGCCCTCGAAGTTGCCGGCGATCAGCGCTACCAGCGCCGGTAGGACCAGCGCGGCACCGAGACCCTCGAGCACCGACCAGCCCAGGGTCAAGATGGCCACCGACGGCGCCAGCGCCGTGATCGCCGAGCCCACCGCATAGATGACCAGGCCGATCACGAACGTCCTCCGCCGGCCGATGATGTCGCCGATCTTGCCGCCGGTGAGCATGAACATCGCCATCACCAGGCAATAGAGCGTGATCACCGCCTGGATCGTGCTCACGGAGGTGTCGAAGTCGTCCACCAGCGCGCTGATCGAAACGTTCATCGCCGACTGGTCCAGGACCATGACGAACTGGGCGATGGCCAAGGCCACCAGCGGCAACCAGTTCGTCTTCGTCGGAGGAACTGCTTGCGTTGCCTCGAGATCACCGGCCGTCACGGTTGCTCATCTCCTCGGCGCAGAAAGGGTTGCGCAGCCGACTCGCTCATCGGGATCCGTCGAGGGCAGTCGCCTGTGAAGCATGCCCAGTCATCCCACCATGTACGGCGGTTCCGCGTCCTCATCCGCGCCGGTTGAAGCCAGCGTTCGTCCCTGGTGGGCATCGGCGAGGACCCGGCCGTGGGCGGGACGCTCTCTCCAGTGCGAGAGACCTGCGGTGGGCACGCCGGCCATGTGGGCTGACAGACTGATCCGGTGGCGGGCGATGCGACTCAGGCGAAGCCCGTCGAGGCGGCTGATGCCCACCGCCGTCGGGCCGCCCATCTCTATGGGCTCATCGTCAGCGGCGCCGTGCTCGCGTCGGCACCCCAGGACTTTCGACTGTCCCGGGTGGCCGTCATCCTGGTCTGCACCTTGGGGATCTACTGGGCTGCGGAGACATACGTGCACTGGATCGCCGCACGCACCCTCGTGCAGCGTGACCTGACTCCCGAAGAGCGGCGCAAGATCGTCGCCGACGGGTGGCCGCTGGTGGCGGCCTGCGCGGTCCCGCTGCTGTTCTTGGCCGGCGAGGCGCTCCTCGGGATCGAGACTTCGGTCGCACTCGACCTGACCCTTGCGGTCAACGCGGTGCTGCTGTTCATCGTCGGCCGGCAGATGGGCACGGCGGGAGGCCTTGCGGGACTGCGACTGGCGATCTCCTCGGGCGCAACCGGCCTACTCGGCCTCTCGCTGATCCTTCTCAAGACGTTGATGCACTGAGAACCAGAACAACGGTGCGCCTGCGCCACGGCGGGTGATTCACCGTGCGAGGGTGCGTCCTGTACGGACGGGGCAAGAGGCCGCAGGTCTACTTGGTGGAGTCGACATCAACGCATAGGGAGATGACAGATGGACGCAATGACGACGGATTTCGGGGAAGTGCTCCTCTGGAGCTTCTGGTTCTTCATCTGGATCGCAGCAATCACGATCTGGTTGCGCTGCCTTTTCGACATGTTCGGTGACAGCACGCTGAGCGGCTGGGGCAAAGCGGGGTGGGCGGTGGTGCTCATCTTCGTGCCGTGGCTCGGCGCGCTGATCTACATCATCGTCCGGGGCAGGAGCATGACGGAGCGTCAGATGGCGGCGGTGGCAGACCGGCAGGTCGCTCAGGAGGAGTACATCAAGCAGGTCGCCAGCAGCTCGGCCAGCCCGACGGCCCAGATCGGCGAAGCCAAGAAGCTGCTGGACTCCGGCGCCATCGACGAGGCTGAGTTCACCGCACTGAAGGCCAAGGCACTGAGTTGATGTGACCCGATTGATCTGACGTGGCCCCGCCGACGCAGCTCCACTGAGCTACTGGGACGTCGGCGGGGTCAACGCAGCTTCCAGCCGGTTGCCGATCGAGGCCAGCCCCCGGACTTGCGTCGTGCTGTCGCGAACCTGGACGACGTCTTCGACGGCCTGCCGGGCATCTCGTACGGCGTCTCGCAGATCGCGCGCTCGGGCTCGCGCGGCATCGTCGGGAGCCGAGGCGTCCAGGCCTGTCAGCTGGTCCTCGATCGAGACCACGCGGCCCGCCGCTACCCGCCAACCGCCGGCGACCTCGTCCGGGGAAGCTGCCTGCTGAAGCTGCGGAAGCAGCGTCGTGGCGAACCAGGCCGCTTCGCCTTCTGCTGCCGTGAGGTCGGCCTGCCAAGAACTGCGACGCCGGGAACGACCGAGGATGATCGCCAGGACCGCTGCCAGAGCCCCGGCCGCAAGCAGGATCCACAGCCAGGTGGGCAGGCCGCTCTCCGGAGCCTCGTCACTTCCCGACCCCTCCGCCGGACCCTCTGTGGGCGACGGCGTGGGCGACGGCGTGGGCGACGGCGTGGCCGATTCACTGGCCGATTCACTGGCCGATTCACTGGCGGGTTCGCTGGCGGGTTCCGTCGTTGGTTCCGTGCTCGGTTCCTCGGGCGATTCAGTTGTTGGATCCTCGGTCGGTTCCTCGGTCGGTTCCTCGGTCGGTTCCTCGGGCGGTTCGGTGGTCGGTTCGGAGGTCGGCTCCTGTGTGCCGCTCGGGGTCGGCGGTGTCACGGCGACCGTCGTCGTCGGTGTCGGCTCCTCGCTTTCACCACGGGTCGGCGTACGAGTCGGGGTCGGAAGAGATGCTGGCCGCGAGGGCAACACGCTCCCGGTTGGTGACGGCACCGCAATCGAGCCGTCTCCCCCACCGCAGGCCGTCAGCAGTAGGACCGCTGCGAGGCCGAGCGCAGGCATCAGCCTTGCCCCACGGCGCTTGCCAGCCACAGTGCTGGACGTCACGAGGCGCCCTCCTGCCAGTGGCGCAAACCTGCTCGTCTAGGTCGTGGTGGTGGTGGTGGTGGCGTCGGCCGGTGCGCGCAACGCGAACCCGATCAGGGTCAAGACGAGGCCGAGGACGAACGCCATGCCAGCGACACCGAATGCGACGACCGAGGTGAACAGCGATGCTTGCAGGAACGCCGAGTCCATGGCCGTTGCGCGGTTCGGGTCGTCCTGGGCAAGCTCGGCGTAGGTCTTGCCACCGGTGATCCCTAGCGTGTGATGGTTGATGATGTCGGCTTGGCAGTACGCCGAGATCGGACCGTTCACGTCGTCGCCGGCCGCACAGTTGGCGTCGTCGGAGACCGTGATCTTCTGCTCCGCGAGGGTGTTGCTGACCACGACCCACGTCACCACCCCGGCGATCGCCATGATGATGCCGACGACGATGGAAGTCACTGCAGCGATTTTCCTCATGGCAGGTTCTCCGTCCTCGCCAGCGCCTGCTTGGGGGGCTGGCAGCGTGTTGGTGGGTACTACCTTGGCCCGGATCCTTCTCCAGCGGAAGGCATCCTTCCCCCGTGGCGGGTAGCGACTTCTGACAGTCAAGGTGAGCGGGATGGAGGAGCGGCGCCGCTCAGAGTCCGTAGACCCTGACCTCTACCGATTTGACGACGAGACTTACTTCGACGCCGGGCATGAGTGACAGCTCCGCGGCCGCTTGCACGGTGACGTCGGCGATGAGTCCGCCGGCGATGACCCTGATGTGGCCTGCGTGGGGCTCGAGGTCGTCGATGGTGGCGCGGATGACGTTGCGTGGGCTTCCCTCTGGGGGCGCGAGGTAGACCGCCACGGCTGTTGGTGGGAAGACGGCGGCCGCCGTTTGTTGTGGCACCGGGGCGGGGTCGAGTGGCGTGCCGTGGATGGTGCCGAATCGGGTCGTGGCGAGGCCGTCGGGTGTCCACGTCCCGGAAATCATGTTGAGTCCGGCGAGCTGGGCGGCGAAGGCGCTCTTGGGTGTCGTGAGGACCTGAAAGCCCGGTCCTTCCTCAACGATCTTGCCCGACTCGATGATCATGACGCGGTCTGCAAGGAGGAGGGCGTCAAGGATGTCGTGAGTGACGATGATGGCCGTGCGCTCGGCCATGACGCGGCGGAGGGTGAAACGGAGCTCAGGGGCAACGGCGACGTCCAGGGCTGCCATGGGCTCGTCGAGCAGGAGCAGGTCTGGGTTGCCGGCGATGGCTCGGGCGACGGCGACTCGTTGCGCCTGCCCTCCGGAGAGCTGGGCGGGTTTCCGGTCGGACAGCTCGGCCAGACCGATCTCGGCCAGCCAGGCGGCTGCTTGTTCTCGGGACTCCTTGCGCCCAGCCCCGCTGCTGCGGGGACCGAACGCGACGTTGTCCAGGATGGTCAGGTGCGGGAAGAGCATGGGGTCCTGGGAAAGCAGAGCGATGCCGCGGGCGTGGGGCGCGACCTGTCTGGTGGGCGAGCCGACGCGAACGTGGGTCAGGACCCGACCTCCGAGGTTGACCTTGCCTTCGTCGGGGGCGAGCAGCCCGGCAATCACGGCGAGCACACTCGACTTGCCCGCACCGTTGGGACCCAACAGGGCCACGGTCTCGCCGACGTCGACATCGAAGGCGACGTCGAGGCCGCGCTGCTCGACGTGAGCTTCGACGGCGAGCTTCACAGGCTGCCCCGCCCTGGGCGAGCAAACCCGATGACCAGGATCGCGACAACGACGAGCACGAGAGACAGGGCGACAGCCGCCGGAGCATCGGTCTCCCTGCGCAGGTAGATCTCGAGCGGCATCGTCCGTGTGACGCCCTGAAGACTCCCGGCAAACGTGATGGTTGCGCCGAACTCGCCGAGGGAGCGCGCGAACGCAAGCACGGTTCCGGATACCAGGCCGGGGAGCACGAGCGGGATGGTCACGCGTCGCAACACCGTGCTTGGCGTGGCGCCGAGCGTGGCCGCGACCACCTCATAGCGCTGTTCCGCTGTCCGGAGTGCGCCTTCGGTGCTGACGACCAGAAAGGGCAGTGCCACGAACGTCTGGGCCATCACGACGGCTGCCGTCGAGAAGGCGACCTCGATCCCGAGCACCTCGAACGTGTGGCCGAGCAGGCCCCGCCGACCGAACGTGTACAGCAGGGCGATGCCACCCACCACGGGTGGCAGCACCAGCGGTAGCAGGACGAGCGAACGCGCCACGCTCTGGCCGGGAAATCGAGTCCTGGCCAAGATCAACGCCATGGGTACGCCCAACAGGACGCACAACAAAGTGGCGACTGTGGAGGTTCGCAGGCTCAGGCCAAGCGCCTCGACAGAGGCCGGCGACGTGATGAGCTCGAAGAACCTCGTCCACGGTGTGCGGACGATCACGGCGACGAGCGGAAGCATCACGAACGCCGCGCCCACGAGGGCGGGAACATAAATCCAGCCCGGGACGCCGACCCTGGGTGCGCGCGGTGTCACCGGCCTATGGTGCCGGGGCGAAGCCGGCGGCCTGGAGGATCCCCTGGCCGGTCGCACCTAGGACGAGGTCGACGAACGCTTGCGCGAGATCCGGCTCGTCGCTATCGGCGATGGTGGCAATCGGATACACGTTGACAGCGTTCGCGGACTCGGGGAACTCGACACCTTCGACCGAGTCCCCGGCCCCCTGCACGTCGGTGACGTACACCAAGCCGGCGTCGGCCTCCCCCGAGGCGACCTTGCCGAGCACGTCCGTCACGGACTGCTCCTCGCTCACGGGGCTGAGCTCGACCCCGGCCGATTCGGCGACCTGAGCGGTCGCGGCGCCGCAGGGAACGTCGGGTGCACAGATGACCAGCTTGAGTCCGGGCTTCGCGAGATCGGCGAGGCCGGTCACCCCAGCCGGGTTGCCCGGCGGCACGGCGATCTTCAAGGTGTTGGACGCGAAGGTCTGCGGATCCGAGCCCTGGAGGTTGTCGGCCGTGAGCTTGTCCATGTTGGCCTGGTCGGCCGAGGCGAACACGTCCGCCGGAGCACCCTGCTGGATCTGGGCCACCAGGTCGGAGGAACCGGCAAAGTTGAAGTCCACGGTGACCCCGTCATGGGCAGCCTCGAACTCCTTCCCGATCTCCTGGAAGGTGGCGGTCAACGACGACGCGGCAAAGACCGTGATCTTCGTGTCGCCACCCGAACCCCCGCTGTCGTCGGAGCCATCCGAGCCACAGCCCGCCAGGATCAGGCACACGAACGACGCTCCGACAACCCAGCCTGCCCAGCGCTTCATCCTGCTCCTCGACTCGTCGGAGATGAAAGCCTAAGTATTGCCTAGGTTTTGTTCAACACGACAAGTGCCCCTCTGCTCCGCCGCCGGACTGGGGGTCAGCCGCAGCAACGGCGGCGTCAGACCTCGACGATGACGTTGGTGGACTTGATGACCGCGGTCGCGTGCTTGCCGACCTCGAGGCCGAGCTCGTCGGCGGCCTCGCGGCTCATCAGCGAGACGACGCGGAACTCGCCGCACACCATCTCGACCTGGGCCATCACCTTGTCGCGGGTCACGTTGACCACGATCCCGTGAAGACGGTTGCGCGCGCTCGAGACCTTGTCCGGACCGCTGACCGAGGCGGTCAGGGTCGCGAGCTTGTCGGCACGCAGTACCCGCTGGTTGCCGCGCCGCTCGAACGAGACGGTGCCCGCGGCCTCCCACCGGCGGAGGGTGTCCACGCTGACGCCGACGGCCTGAGCCACTTCGCCGATCCGCAGGTACTCCGCCACGAGGCGATCCTAGGGCCGGTCACGGCGAGGTGGCGCATGTCGGGGCCCCGCGAAACCCCGCGGCGAGGCCCTCATCGCGCCTTGCGCGCAAACCCCCAGATCTCACCACGGGCGGTGCCTTTGCCAACTACGCTCACTTCGTGAGAAACGTCGACGTGCCGCGCCCCCCGGCGTTCGAGCCTCCGTCTTGGGCCACGTCGCCCGAGGCGATGTTTGCGCCGGTCAAACGCGCCCCTCGCCGGCGCCGCTGGCTCGTCATCCTCATCGTGCTCGCCTGCCTCGTTGCCGTGGCAACAGTCGGTGTGGTCTGGCTGCGCAGCAGGGGCGGCGACTACCCCGCCGCGTGGGACGCCAAGGTGGAGCCGTACGCCGCGATCGTCGAGAAGCAGCGCAACCTCAAGTTCGAGCATCCGATCTACGTCGACTTCCTGCCCGAGGCCGACTTCGACAAGTTGGTCACCGCGGACGCGGCGGACCTGACGACCGCGGATCCCAAGGAGCTCGTGCGGTACGCCGCCCTGTTCGGGTCCCTCGGGCTGGTCGAGGGCGACCTCGACCTCTCCGACACCACGAGCCCGCTCCGCGGGTCCGCGACCATCGGCTACTACTCCTATGCGGACGAGCGGATCCGGCTCCGCGGCACGGAGCTGACGCCCGCGCTCGAGTCCACGCTCGTGCATGAGCTCACCCACGCGTTGCAGGACCAGCAATTCGACCTGGGGAATCGGTTCGCCGAAATCGCGGACGACCCCGCTGCCTCCAACGCCTTCGACGCGCTGGTCGACGGCGACGCACGCCGGATGGAGACGACGTGGCGTGAGTCGCTGACTGCGAAGGAACTGAAGGTGCTGGACGAGTCCCTGGCCGACCAGGATGACGGCTCCGAGGAAGAGTCGAGCGACATCCCCAAGGTGCTCAAGACGAGGATGGCCGCGCCAAACGTCTTCGGTGAGGCCCTGACGAGGGTCGCTTTCCGCAACGGTGGCGAGCGGGCGGTGGACGACCTCTATCTCGTGCCCCCGACCACCGAGGAGCAACTGTTCGACCCGTGGACCCTGGTCGCGGACCACCAGGGCTATCTCGCCGTTGCCGAGCCGGACCTGGCGGAGGATGAGGTGTCGTTCGACAATGGCCCGTTCGGTGCGATCTCGTGGCTGTTGATGCTCGCCGAGCGCCTCCCCATCCAGCAGGCACTGACGGCTACCGACGGTTGGGGTGGCGACTCCTTCGTTGCTTTCGACCGCGACGGGGTGAGCTGCGTGAAGATCAACTATGCGGGCGACACCCCCCAGGACCTTCAGCAGATGCAGGCCGCTCTGACCGCCTGGGTGGAGCAGGCGCCCGACGGGTCGGCACACGTCAGACGTCAGGGTTCGATGCTGGCCTTCGAATCGTGCGATCCCGGCTCGGCGGCGCCCTCGACGACCACGGGTCACTCGATGGATGCGGTCAGGTTGGCAGTGAAACGTACCCACGTGTCGGTGACGCTGGTGGTCGCCGGGTTCACCCCGGCCTTGGCCCGGTGCAGCGCCGACCGCCTCGTCCGCGTGTTCACCACCGCCGAGCTGAACGACCCCGAACTCCTCGACAAAGCCCGCGTTCAGCAGGTCATCGCTCCCTGCCGTCCTAACCGCTGAGTACCGCTCGGGCCCGGGTAGTGCCCCCGCGCCGTTGATCGATCGATCGATCAACGCGCGCGATGATCGGCGGAGACGGGTGTTGCGAGGCGCCGTCGAGGGAGACACGGTGGCGACGAGGACGAGCGGCAGGATCAGTCCCGGAGTCGTGTGGAGCTGGCCCGCACTCACGCGAGGTGTGCTGCTCGGCTCACCTGCTGCGGTCGTCACGGCAAGTGACCTACAGCTCGGGGCTGTGCTGGCGATCGGCGTCCTGCCGGTGGCCGCCATCCCGCTGGCACCCCTCCGGCGCGGGCGGATCCAGGCCGGCCTGGTGGGGCTGGTCGCCGCCATGTCGCTGCTCATGGGCGGGGTGCTGGCCCAGTGGCCAACGCTCGCGGTGACGGGCATCCTCGTCATGGCGCCGCTTGCCGCCCACCTCAGCGTAGGACGGCCGGCTGCCTTGCTGACGTTGACCCTTGCGTTGCCGCTCATGGCCGTCGGCTTCAGCTATCCAGGGATATCAGCGGCCGCCCCATTGGCGGCGGCGCTCGGCCTGGGCGCGGCGTACGCCACCGCCGTGTCCTTGCTGTGGCCACCGCAGACAGCCGAGCCCGCCACACCGCCACCGGCGCTCCCCCGAGACACAATGCTCCGCTATGGGTACGCCGCAGGAGTGGCGGGAGCCGGCTGTGCGGCGGTCGGCTTCGCACTCCACCTCGAGCACGTGGGATGGGCGCCCGCTGCGGCCCTGCTCGTGATGCGCCCGGTGCCCGCGATCCAACGCCTCAGGTCGCTCGACCGCGTGCTCGACGTCGTCGTCGGGGCAGCGGCCGCGATCGCGATGACGACCCTGGAAGCGCCGGACTGGTTGTACGCACTGGTGGTGCTGGCTGGCGTGGCGGCGGCGACCGCGACGGCTGGGAGCCGGTGGTACTTGCTGCCTGCCCTGACGACGTACCTGGCGTTCGTGCTGCTCCTGTACGACGAGCCGGGAGGAGGGTCGGACCGATTCTGGGAGCGCGTGCTGGAGACGGTCCTCGGCGTCGGTGCCGCCGCCGTCTTCGGGCTGCTGCTCCCGGCGCTCATGGATGGCCGACCCCCTCTGGAAGCTGAGGGAGCCCCACCTGGCTAGGTCGTCGGTCGGATCCCGCGCAGCGCGGCCAAGTGCTGCGCATGGCTGTGCAGTGCCGCGTCCTCCCTCGAGACCGGTCGCCAGGGGATGGCGGCCTGGGCTCGGCCGTCAGGGTCGATGGCGACGAACAGCGTCAGGCAGTGGGTGGTGAGGCCGAGGTCGTCCTCGGTCGCCGGGTCCCCGGACCGCACGTGGACACTGACGTGCATGCTCTTCGTGCCGGTGAAGAGAAGCCGGGCCTCGACCTCCACGAGATGGCCGATGAGCAGCGGTCGGTAGAAGCGCACGCCTCCGATGTAGACCGCACTGTTGTCCGGGGTTCCGGTCCATCGCGTCACGAGCACGTGGGCGGCCTCGTCGATCCATCGCATCACCACGCCCCCGTGCACCTTGCCGCCCCAGTTCACATCGGTGGGCGCGGCCAGGAAGCGCAGCGTCTTCCGGGGGGCGGTCCCTGCCGAGCTGTAGCTCTGCTCGGCCATCGCCGCCTCGATGTCGGACCGGATCGCGGCATGGCGGTGCGCCTCGCGATTCAGTCCTGCCTCTTCCGGCGTGGCCGGCTCCCACGACGGAACGGCGATCGGATGTGCGCTGTCATCGACGGCGACGAAGACCATGAGGCACTCCGTGGTCTGTTCCACCCGTGAGTCTCGCGGGTCCCCGGACGCGACCGTGACCAGCACGTTCATGCTCGATCGTCCCGTGCTGACGATCCGGGCACGGGCCTCCACGAGGTGGCCCACGTGCACCGGTCGCGTGAAGCTGACATTGCCGACGTACGCGGTCACGCAGTACCTGCCGCTCCACCCCACCGCGCAGGCGTAGCCCGCCTTGTCGATCCACTCCATGACCCGGCCGGCGCTCACGTTGCCGGAGTGACCCGCGTCCGTCGGTGCGGCCAGGAACCGCAGCGTGACGTCAGATCCGCGGGTCGTCATGAATCAACTCAATCAGTCTGCGCGTCCGAGCGCCCGGTTTCCCTCAGGGAACTGCCTCGGTCATCCGGCGTGGACCAGGATCATCAATTGTGCGACCAGTGCCTCGTCGACCCCGGCGCGCGCCGAAGCGTCGCGCAGGCGGGCCCGGGCCTGGCCGATGTCGCGGTCAGCTCTCGCCGCGAGCATTCCGGAGGCCGTCTCGATGTGTTGGGAGTCGCGCAGCTGCCGAGGAGCCCGGGCCGCGCTCAACCGAGTGGCGAACGACAGGTCGGCGTTGGTGACGACGTCGGATGCGGAGGCACCCAGCGCCCTGGCCAGCTCGTCGTGGTGGCCGGTGAACGCCTTGGCCGTGGACGCGTAGAGGTTGATTCCCCCGACCACCTGGCCGTCGCGCAAGATCGGCAGCGACAGGCTGCTCGCCACCCCCACCGCCGCACTGGTCTGGGCGAACAGCAGCCAACGACCCTCGTCGAGCGGGTCGTCGGTGTCGAACTGCACGACGTCTCGGCGCCGCTCGGTCACCTCGACGCACGGGCCGCCCTCGAGGTACTGGGTGGCATCAAGGGCGCCGACGCCGCTGTTGGTAGCGACGAGCGTGAAGGTGACGCCCTCCCTCACCAACCCCAGGCTCAGACCCACCACCTCCGGCACGAGCTGCCGGGCCAGCTGTCCGAGACCCGCGAGCACGTCATCGATTTCGGGCCCGTCGCGAGTCATGAACTCGGCCATCGCATCTCGGGTCTCGGGCATCGGTTCCAACGGGCGGCTCTCCTCACCGGTAGACCACGGTGCTTCGGTGCGAACTGGGGCGGCTGAACCATCGGCCTTCAGCTCACCAATGGTGTGTACGGCGTTGCGTAGCAGGTCGGCGGCCACCTCTGTGGCGAGCCCGAGCACGACCGCGGCCTCCCGGCCGGTGTGACCGCCGAAGGTGGTCAGGGCTAGCAGTGCCCGCTCGTGAGTCGGGATGGAACGGAGCACGTCGCCCGTGTCCCCGCCCCCGAAGTCGTCGTCCAGGCTGACCGATCGGGCGTCCGCGACGGCTGCCGGCGCGAGGCTTGCCCACATGGTCAGCCGGCTGAGCTCGAACAGCATGGAGCGGGACGGCTCGAGCCGGGAGCGGTCCAGCGCCGCGGCCGCGAGAACCCTCGCGACCGCAGTGGTGGCGATGGCGCAGTCTCCCGAAATGACCCAAGCGAGTCGGAACAACATGACGGCGTAGTGGTCGACCAGCTCGGCGGCGTAGCGCTCCTGGGCCTCGTGCAGAGCTCGCTGTGCAGCCGTGGGGGGAGCGGCAGCGTGCGCTGCGCGAGACCGCTCCACCCGCCGCCGGAAGTGCGGCGTGGTGAACCGCGGAAAGACGTTCACGCGTCCCCCCGGGTCGGGGTCACCGGGGGCCGGGGTGACGATGAATGAGGCCCGTCGTGCGAGGGCCGCGACCAGAATACCGCCGATCTCGCGGGGTCGACGGCTAATCCGACCCGACGAATCCGGCGTCGCGCCTCTAGTGGAGCAGTTCCTCGGTCGGTGCGGTCTCACCCATCTCTGTCAAGGCCGACCGGAGGAAGAACGGTCCGATCGCCTCGTTCAGCACTACGGTGCCGATGACCACCGTGGCGAAGACGTCTCCGAACTCGGGGTACGTCTCGGCGACCGTGGCGGCCAAGGCCAGGGCGATGCCGGCCTGTGGCACATATGCCTTCCAGGCCACGCGACGTACCTTCTCGGACTCGCCGGCGATCGTCATCGCGGCGCGGGACCCGACCCAGAGCCCGCCGCCTCGGACCACCCAGAGCAGCGCCGCCGGCACAGCCGCGGCCAGGAGGGCATCGAGGTGGAGCGCCAGGCCCGTCAGCGTGAAGAAGACGACGTAGACCGGCGGGGCCAACCGCTCGAGGAGGTGGTGAAAGCGCTCGCCGGCCGAGGCGTTGGCCACGATCACGCCGGCGATCATGGCGACCAGCAGGGACTCGACCTCCGCGTGGACGTCGAGGCGCTCATCCGCCCAGCGCACGGCGACGACGGCGAGCCAGACGCTGATGGCGGCCGCCACCACGATCAGCAGAGCCGCGATGTGGAAGCCGCTGGTCCGCCGGACGATGTGATAGAGCAATCCGCCCACGACGAGCCCCGCGGTCGCGGACAGCAGCAGGCCGATCACCACGCTGACGACCAGGTCGCCGGCGGACGTGCCCTCGCCCAGCAGGCCGCTGGTCACCGTCATCGCCACCGAGAAGGCGACAACGACCACTACATCCATCACCACGGTGGCTCCCAGCACCAGCTGGGTGAACGGTCCGGAGGCGCGGTACTCCGAGATGATCGCGATCGCCTCCGGCGGCGACAGCGCGAGCATCACCGCCGCGACCAGGATCGCCGTGGAGATCGTGACCGCCGCGTCCTGGTCGCGCAGCAGGAAGACGACCAGCGTGACGGCGAACAACGGCACGGCAAGGCTCATGCCCGCGACCTGGAGAGTGATGGCGCGCAGATGAGGTCGGATGGTCGGCCACACGAGATGGCTGCCCGCCACGAACCCGATCACGCCCAGCGCTACAGCTGACACGTGAGGGAACGCGACGTGCGCGTCGTCAACGGCTCTCGAGATCACCAGCCCGGCGAGGGCCCCGACTGCCAGGTAGACGGGGAGTCGCGGGACGTGACGTCGGGCCAACAGCTCCCCTGCCAGGTAGGAGACCACACAGATGGCCGCCAGGATGGCGATGCGAGCCAAGTCCACCTGCGCACTCCTCAGCAAGCATGAGCACCGGTACGACGCTCGGATGCGCTCAGCATGACACCTCGCTGACCGTCAGGGCTGGTTCGACGAGCCGAGCGTCGGCTCCCCTGGATTGCAGCCCGGCGGCGGCGAGTTGCCGCTGACCACGAAGTCGTCGCACGTCAGGAAGTTCGCGTTCAACGCGCCGGCGCCGTACGACATGACGACCACGACGAGGACGGCAAGACCGGCTGCGAGCCGGTCCCGTCGGTCGCGCACATCGAGTGCCGCCGGTGAGGCCACCCGCATCAGCAGCACCGCCATGACCGGGATGCCGAGAATGGTGATCACGGTGCCGATCACCTGGGCAACGTCACGCAGCAGGCTCTCTTCACCTGTCGGCGTCAGCAGAGCCAGCACCAGCCAGGCGCTCGGCACGAGCAGGGCCGCGACTCGCCAGCGAGACACCGGCTCGCGGGTGCCCGCGACAACGAGCACGACGAAGGCAGCCGTGGACACGGCCCAAAGGAGCATCAGCTGCTCGAAGAAGACGACTCCCCACGCTCCCAGCGTGAATGCGGGCCACCAGGCGATCGCGGTCGTCCCTACGGCCACCGCGCCGGTCGCGCGGCGTCGCGTCAGCCCCGCGGCGTCATTGACGGACCCAGGGTCGTCAGCAGCGTCGGGATCCATTGCTTGCGCAGACTATCCGCAAGCCTCGCCCGCTAGTCACCGCGGACAAGAGGTGCTCCCCGATCACGTCGCGGAGGGGCTTGGCGACGGTTCGCTCGAGGTGCTCGGGTCCGCCGTCGAGGGAGTCGGAGACGCTGACTCGGTCGCTGACTCGGTCGCCGACGACTCGGCCTCGGCGATCGCCTCCTCGAGGGCCGCCACGGTTGCCGCATCGACGGTGCCAGTCGGCTCGACACCGAGGGCGGTCTGGAAGTCCTTCAGCGCCTCGGTCAGTGCGGGCGTCCACTGCCCGTCGACCGGACCATCCCAGAACCCGGCGAGCTTGAGCGTCTGTTGGACGGCGGCGGTGGTGGTCAGCTCTTGTTGGGCGGTGGCCCCGCCCTTGGCCGCGAGGTCGTCTTGGAGGGCGTCGGCGGTCGCCTTGTCGACCGTGCCGGTGCTGGGCAGGCCGTGTGCCTCCTGGAGGGCCTCGACCGCATCGACTGTCGCCGGTCCATACACGCCGTCGACCTCACCTTGGTAGTAGCCGGCGTCGCGCAAGGAGGTCTGCAATGTGGTGGTGTAGCCGCGTACCGCCGCCTCGGCAGCGACCTGCTGTTCGTCGGTGAGGCAGCCGGCGTCTGCGAACAGCCGTAGCCAGGCCATCTCCAGGGCCACCACGGCGGCGTTGAACTGCTGAGCTGCCTGCGCCAACGGGGTCTTGTCGCTGATGCCCTCCTGTGCGGCGCTGAACTCCGACTCGGCCTGCTCGACGCGGTTGACCGTGGCCGCCGGCACCAACGGCGTGGGGCTGCTCGTGCCAGTTGGCGTACTCGGCGCTGCCGATCCGGGGTTCTTCGCCGCCGCCAGCTGAGCCTTCGCCTCCGCCAACGCATGCTCTGCCTCGACCACGGCCTGTTGCGCCTCGAGGGCGGCCTCAGCGCCCGACATCACATCCTCCCGCGGCTCCTCGAGATCGGTGCCTGCGTCCTTGACGTCGCCGACGGTGACGGCCGTCTGGGAGAGCACGTCGCCGTATCGGTCCAGCGCCATGATGTAGGACTCGCTGGCGCCGCAGAACTGCGCCGACGTGTCGGCAAAGTCGGTCTTGGCGTCATCGAGATCCTTCTCCGCCGCCGACACTCGGGCTTTGGCCACCTCCACGGTTGAGTCCCCGCCCCCGCCGTCACCGCTGCCACAGCCCGTCAACGCGACCCCCAACAAGGTTCCTGCGACGACAACGGCTCTGAGCGCCATGTCCTTCTCCAGTCCGTGATCCAAGTTCGGCCTTCGGACTCTCACAGGTGGGTGCGACCAGGTCGTCACCCAAGTCGGGTGACACCGGCAAGGGGACCTCTGGATCTGGAGTCACCCGACACGGGTGAGCCCGCGTCGGGGAGGTCCAGGCAGGGTCACATCAGGATGGACCATCGGGCTATGGTCCACAGGTGGAGCGCTTCGCCCCGGGCTGAGAAGGGAAGGCATGCGTTGACACAGACATCGCTCGACGAGCTCGGCCCCTGTCGACTAACTCGTCGTCGAATCGCCAAGACGGCGGTGGTGGCGGCCGCGGTGACTCCGGGTCGCCGGCGCCGGCGTCCCTAGCGACGAGCCGCGGCCCTTCCGTGGAGCCGCCTACCGCGTCCAAGGCCCGACCCCTCGAACGCCGCCCAGCCGTCGGTGCAGTTACCCGAGCCCTCATCGTCGCCTGAAGACGCGTCATCCTCGTCACCCCTCCCACCACCGGATGTGGGTCGGATAGCACGGCTGACCGCCTGGTCGAAGGTGAAGGCTCAGCGGCTGTCCAGCTGGGCGTTGGTAGCTCGCGGCAGATACCGAACCGTCGATGCCGGGTTCTTGGTAGCCGACCGCGACAAGCGGGTGGCTGCCGGCGTGCTGGCGGGCGGCGTGGCCTATCGGTTCTTCTTCTGGATGCTGGCGATGTCGCTGCTCACCAACGGTGCACTCGGTTTCCTCGACTCCCACGACATCCAGTCGGTCCTGGTTGCGCAGGGTGTCGACCCCACCATCGCCGGGAGCATCCAGGACACGCGGCCCTCCGACACGGCTCGCTGGTGGCTGTTGCTGGTCGGTGTCTGGCTGGTGTTGTGGACGGGCTACCTCGGTGCGAAAGCGCTCATGCTCGTCCATGCAGCCGTGTGGGGGATACCCCCGCCCCGCGTTCGGGGAGCGCTCCTGGCGTCCGTGGTCTTCACCGGCACGGCGCTGACCTTCATCGCGTCGATGTCCGCTGTCCGGTCGGTACGTGAGGAGCTTCCCTCGGTCGGCCTCCTGGCCACCTTGGCGCTGGTCATCGTCCCGTTCACGATCTGGCTCTTCATATCCCGGCACCTTCCCCACCACGACGTCGGGTTGATGGGCCTGGCGCCCGGTGCCGCAGTGGTCGCCGTGGGGCTCGAGGGGCTTCATCTGTTCACCGTGTACTTCCTCGGTCCCAAGCTGGACAACGCGACCGAGCTGTACGGCGTCCTCGGAATCGTCTCCACCGTCCTGTTCTGGCTCTACATCACGGGACGACTGGTGATCGGCGCCGCCACCGTCAACGCATCGATCTACGAACAGCGCACGCGAGAACCCGAGGTGCCGGCTCCGTAACTCCTCCGTGGCGGGTGACCCCCGACCCGGAATCGCCGCGTAGCGTTTGCGCCGGCATCCTCCCTCCCACGGAAGGCACACCTCATGAGCTCCAGCGGACCAGGCAGCTACAAAGAGCCGGCAGACATGGCGTACGGCGTCTCCCTCTTCGCCGGCATCCTGCTCGCGACTCTGGCGTCCTTCACGATCCTTCAGGGGCTCGCGGCGGTGCTCAAGGACGACGTGTTCGTGCGCGGCGTGAACTACACCTTCCAGTTCGACGTCACCACCTGGGGCTGGATCCACCTGATCATCGGAGTCATCGGGCTGTTTGCGGGTATCGGCATCCTCAGAGGCCAGGTGTGGGCGAACAGCGTCGGCATCGGGATCGCGGCGTTGTCGGCCCTGAGCCAGTTCGCGTTCATGCCGCAGTACCCCTTGTGGTCACTCACGATCATCGCCATGGACGTCGTCGTGATCTGGGCCCTGACCGAGCAGATCCGCCAAGCCTGACCGCGACGCCCACCGTCCCGGCTCAGGTGCGGACGGCCACCCAGAGCTCCTCGGCGGGCCACTTGGTCGCCCACTCGCCCGACACGATCTCGTAGAAGGGGTGGTCACCAACGTCGGGCGGCGCATAGATCTCGTGCATGGCCTCGACGACGAAGCCTGACGTGCGCAGCACTCGGATCCAGTCACCGTGGGAGGGGTGGTACTCGATGCCGCCTCCGGGCCAGCGCACCCGGTAGGCCTCCCGCTGACCGCGAAGGAGCCGGTCCTCAGCGAAACCCTTCATCGGCCGGGACACACAGGGCCGACAAGTGGCTGTTGGTCAGGAAGACCAAACGTCCGCCCGGCCGCAGGAGCCGGGCTGCCTCCGGCAGCCAACGCTCGGGGTCACACCACGCTGCCACTCCGTGCTCGCTCACCACGAGGTCGAATCGGCCGCTCGCCAACGGAACTCGCTCGGCATCCGCCTGGACGAGCGGGAAGACCGGGCCAAGCTGCCCCTGGAGCCTCCGCGCCGTGGCCAGCTGCTCGCCGGAGAGATCCATGGCGATCGTGGCGGCCCCTGCGCGAGCGAGCCAGGCGGAGAAGTAGGCAGTGCCACACGCGAGCTCCAGCACGTCGAGGCCCTGGACATCTCCCAAGACGCGGAGGTCCCGCTCCCGGGCGGCGAAGAGCCCCCAGACGGTTTCCGGCTCGCCCCCACATGTCCTCGGCAGCCGCATCGGTGAAGCGTTCGTTCATGACCGCCCACAGCGCCCGGTTCAGCGCGATCTCGGAGGCGCGCCCATCGGTCACTCGATCATGCTAGGAGGCTGACGGTCGCGGGGATCTCACACCCGGAGGGTGATGTAGTCCCCACGCCGACGTCTGAGGCTGTGGTCGACAGTCACTCACCGCTGCCGCAGAGCGACGAGAAATCTAGGTCCAGGGGGAAGCCATCGTGGGCTCGGGGTCAGTGTCGGTGCCGCAGGGCAGTGCAACCGACCTTGCCAAGCAGGATCGTCCGGGCATGGTCTGGATCCCGGGCGGCACGTTCGCCATGGGGTCCGACGACCACTATCCGGAGGAGGCGCCGGCCCACCAGGTCAACGTCGACGGGTTCTGGATCGACCGCCACACGGTGACGAACCATGGAGTTCGCCAGGTTCGTGAAGGCGACCGGGCACGTCACGCTCGCCGAGCGCACGCCCGATCCGGCCGACTACCCGGGCGCGCAGGACCGGAGCTGCTGGTGGCGGCGTCCGTCGTCTTCCAGCAGCCGAAGCAACCGGTGTCGATCTCGACAATCCCTACAACTGGTGGACCTACGTGCCCGGCGCCGACTGGCGGCATCCGCAGGGACCGGGCAGCTCGGTGAAGCGGCTGGCCGACCACCCGGTCGTCCATGTCGCCTGGGAGGACGTGGCGGCGTACGCCGCATGGGCCGGCAAGGAGCTGCCGACCGAGGCGGAGTGGGAGTTCGCGGCGCGCGGCGGCCTGGACGGCGCCACCTACGCCTGGGGCGAGGAGTTCACGCCCGGCGGCGCACCGTGGCCAACACCTGGCAGGGCGAGTTCCCGATGCCAGAACACTGGCGAGGACGGCTACGCACGGCACGGCGCCCGTGGGCTCGCTACCCGCCGAACGGCTACGGCCTGGTCGACATGATCGGCAACGTCTGGGAGTGGACGACCGACTGGTACGAGGCGCACTCCGAGACCTCGCACGCCTGCTGCACGGTCGAGAACCCGCGCGGTGGCGCGCAGGAGTCCAGCTACGACCCGGCGATGCCCGAACCCAGATCCCGCGCAGAGTGATGAAGGGCGGTTCGCACCTGTGCGCCCCGAACTACTGCCGCCGCTATCGGCCGGCCGCCCGGATGGCACAGGCCGTCGACACCTCGACGTCCCACCTCGGTTTCCGCTGCGTCAGTCGCCCGCCCCCGCCGACCACGACGTTAAGGTGCCTGCTTGGACCGAGCCGCTGCCGAGCTGGAGCGACGGCGCCGCCAAGGACGCCATACTCGGCTTCATCGATGCGCCTGCACGGCAGATTCGCCGGAAGCCGTGCCCGTCCAGAGCGAGTTGCGGTCTTCGACAACGACGGAACGTTGTGGTGTGAGAAGCCGATGCCGATCCAGCTCGACTTCTTCCTGCGCCGCCTGGTCGCGATGGCCGAGGCGGACCCGTCCCTGCGCGACCGGCAGCCGTGGAAGGCGGCGTACGAACGCGACTACGGCTGGCTGGCCCAGGTCCTGGACGACCACTACGCCGGCGACGACACGAACCTGCCTGTGGTGGCCGGCGGCCTCCTGGCGGCGTTCGCGAACATCAGCGTCGAAGAGTTCGAGCAGGAGTCCGCCGCCTTCCTGCACGACACCCGCCACCCCACCCTGGACCGCGGCTACCTCGAGTGCGCCTACTCCCCCATGGTCGAGCTCCTCGGGTACCTGAGGACCAACGGCTTCTCGAACTACATCGCCTCAGGGGGCGGGCGCGACTTCATGAGGCCCATCAGCGACGAGGTCTACGGCATCCCCCGGGAGGGCGTGATCGGCAGTGCCGTCGCTCTTGCCTACGCCCCGGACGACCACGGCGGCGCGATCATCCGACAGCTGGCTGCGGACTATCTCGACGACGGTCCGGAGAAGCCCGTGCACATCTGGACCCGCACCGGACGTCGACCCGTGCTGGCAGCCGGCAACTCCAACGGCGACATCGAGATGCTCGACTTCACCCAGCACCGGGACAAGCCGTCCCTGCGGCTCCTGGTGCTGCACGACGACGCCGACCGGGAGTTCGACTACGTCTCCGGCGCCGAAAAGGCCCTCGATCGCGCCCACTCCGAAGGCTGGACGATCGTGAGCATGAAGAACGACTGGGCCAACATGTTCTGACCGCCTCGACTCGGCCGGGTGCGCGAGCTGGCGTCCCTCGAGTCACCCGCCAGGGATGAGGGCGCCCTGTTGTGTCCCCTGAAGGATGGGCCGGGTCAGCAACAGGGAGGAATGGCCATGGGTTGCCTGTTCGTGCTGTTTGCCGGGTTGTTCCCGCGTCTGATGCTCTTCATCGTCTGGGTGGCCAGACCGAAGATGGTGGACGCCGCCTTCGACACCTGGATCTGGCCCCTGCTCGGGTTCTTCTTCCTGCCCTTCGCGACGCTCATCTACGTGATCCTCTGGCAGGCCGGCGGCCTGAGCGGCGGGGACTGGTTCTGGGTGGCACTGGCCGCTGTTGCCGACATCGCGAACTGGGGTAGCAGCTGGACGCAGCGACGTACGGCGCCCGGGTACCCGTCCACGGTCTAGATGCCGAGCAGTCGCACCTTGAAGCAGGAGCAGGCCGACTCGGCGGAACAGGCGGCGACGCATCGGCTGACCAACGTCAATCGCGTCGCCGCGGTCGCCTTCTTCCTCGGCGGCAGCCTGTTCGCCCTAGGGGCGGTCTTCGCCCAGCTCGGGACGGTCAGCCTGGTGACCGTCAACGTCACCTACCTCGCCGGGGGCTTCTTCTTCAGTCTCGGCGGCTATGCGTCGATCCTGCTCGTCGTCAACATCGCCGCCGCAGAAGAAGGCCGTCCGGCGCACGACCGACGGATGCGCTGGTGGGGCTACCTGCCCCAGCGGCGGGACTGGCTGAGTGCGGCCGTGCTGTTCGTCGGGACCCTGCTGTTTGCGGTGAGCCTCGTGGCGGCGTTCGCCGAGGGGCTCACCCCCCGGCAGTCCAACGGCTGGATCTGGCTCCCCGACATGCTCGGCTGCGTCTGCTTCCTCGTGTCCGGGCGCCTCGCGATGCTCGACGTGGGCGACGGTCACATCGGTCGTGCGCGTCCATGAGATCACCTGGTGGGTCGTGGCGATCAACCAGCCGGGCTCGATCCTGTTCTTCCTCGCAGGAGTCGCGGCCTTCACCCGTCCGGCGACCTCGACCGCCATCGACCTCGGACTCGTCAACTGGGGCACGTTCGCCGGCGCGGTCTGCTTCGCGATCGGCGGGGTCATTCAGATCTTCGACAAACCAACTCCGACAAGAACGGTGGTCCAACCAACGCCATGACGAAACTCAGCCAGGCAGCAGCCGAAGCGCTCTTCGGCAACCGGTTCCTCACCGAAGCGCGCCCCGTCGAGCTCCTTCCCGCAGAACGGGATGCGCCCGCTCGACGCCATGCGGCTGCTGGACGAGGACCTCAACATGGAAGGTGATCCGCAGCGCAACCTGGCCACCTTCGTCACCACCTGGATGGAGCCGGAAGCCCAGCGGATCATCGCCGAGAACCTGCACCGGAACTTCATCGACCATGCCGAGTACCCGATCTCGGCCGAGATCGAGCAGCGCTGCGTGCGGATGCTGGCCGACCTGTTCAACGCCCCTGGCCCCACGACCGGCTGCCGCACCCAGGGCTCGTCCGAGGCGATCATGCTCGGCGCCCTGTCCCTGAAGTGGAAGTGGAAGGAGCGCCGGCAGGCGGCGAACCTCTCCACGGACAGGCCGAACCTCGTGTTCGGTGGAGACGTCCACGTGGTGTGGGAGAAGTTCTGCCGCTACTTCGACGTCGAGCCCCGGATCGTCCCGCTCGAGGAGAACAAGTACACGATCGGCCCCGAGGACGTGGAGCCACACCTCGACGAGAACACGATCGGCGTCGCGGCCGTCCTGGGCACCACCTTCACCGGGCACATGGACGACATCGTCGGCATCAACGACCTGCTGCTCGACGTCAGGAAGCGGCGCGACCTGGACATCCCGCTGCACGTGGACGGCGCCAGCGGCGGGTTCGTGTGGCCGTTCCTCTATCCCGACTCCACGTGGGACTTCCGCCTCGAGCAGGTCCGCTCGATCAACGTGTCGGGCCACAAGTACGGGCTCGTCTACCCGGGCATCGGCTGGCTGGTCTTCCGCGAGGAGGCCGACCTCGCCAAGGACCTGGTCTTCTACGAGAACTACCTCGGCAAGACCGACGCCACCTTCACGTTGAACTTCTCGACAGGCGCCGCGATGGTGCTGGCGCAGTACTACAACTTCGTCCGTCTGGGACGCGACGGCTACACCTACGTGATGAAGCAGATGCAGCAGAACGCCCAGGCGTTGGCGGCCAACCTGCGCGAGAGCGGCCGGTTCGAGGTGATCGGCGACGATGCGGAGCAGCTTCCGCTGGTGGCCTTCCGGCTCACGGGCGAGCACACGGCGTACGACGAGTCCGACATCGCCTGGCAGCTGTCGGCGGAGCGCGGCTGGATGGTGCCGGCGTACACCCTGCCGCCCAATGCCGAACGGGTGAAGATCATGCGTGCGCTGGTCAAGGAGACCATGAGCCGCGAACAGGTCGAACGCCTGACTCGTGACATCGCGGACGCCTGCGCGACCCTCGACCAGAAGGGCGGAGCGGCCCAGGTCGAGCGTGCACAGGTCAAGATGGGGACCGGATACTGATCAGCGACTACCCCGCCAGGATGGCCAGATCAGGAGCGGAGGGCTCAACGGTGGTGGAAGCTGACGAGTCGTGCACGGCGACAGACGATGTCGGGTCGCACGGTGAGCAGTAGCGCGCCCGTGCTGACGGCCGGCTTCTGGCGGACCCGCCGGGCGGCAGCGGTGGCCGGCATCCTCTTCGGCGTCCTCCTGCTGACCGCCATGGTGATGATGCGCCTGGCGCTGTCCGATGTCGGATATGAGTCGTTGCGGTCCGACGAGGGTCGCCGCAGACTGATTCGGGCGAGCCTCCACCTCGTCCCCTTCGCGGGAATCGCCTTCCTCTGGTTCATCGGCGTCGTCCGCGAACACCTCGGCGCCGTCGAGGACCGGTTGTTCACCACCGTGTTCCTGGGCAGCGGGCTGCTCTTCCTGGCGATGTTGTTCACCGGCGCCGTCACTGCCGCCAGCATCTTGGCGATGCTCGACGGCCCGAATGCCAACCGCGACGTGTGGGCCTACGGCCGCACCACCTCGGTGGGTCTCATCTCTGTCTACGCCATGCGGATGGCCGCCGTGTTCACCCTGTCTGTCAGCACGGCGGCACTCCGGGCTTCGGCGCTTCCTCGCTGGGTGTCGTACGTCGGCTACGTGATCGCGGTGGGACTGCTCCTGGGTTCGGCCGAGCAGAAGTGGCTCCAGCTGTTGTTCCCTGCCTGGGTGTTGGTGGTGGGCGCCGTGATCCTGCTGACGCATCCAGCGGAACGAGCTCCTCGCACCGAGGTTGACTCTCCCTGAGAGCGTCACTGGAGGGCTGCGGTCAGTCTCATCACGTTGTCGATGTAGGCCGACCTCCGGGAACGGGCGAGCCAGTCCTCGAGGAGGAGCTCCTTGGACATCGCCCGGTAGGTGTCTTCGATCTTCCGCATCTCGGCGACGATCTCTGGTCCGAGAAGCATCAGCGAGACCTCGTAGTTGAGACCGAAGGAGCGCATGTCCATGTTGCTCGAACCCAACACCGCGACGTCGTCGTCGACGCTGAAGAACTTGGAGTGCAAGATCCACGGCTCGGGATAGAAGTAGATCCGCACTCCCGCACGCAGCAACGCCTCGTAGTACGAGCGTTGGGCGTGGAACACCATGAACTGGTCGCCGGCCTCACTCACGAACAGCTCGACCTCCACCCCGCGCTGAGCCGCGGTGGTGATGGCATAGAGCAGGGACTCGTCCGGCACGAAGTAGGGACTGGTGATCGAGAGCCGACGTTGCGCCGAGTAGAGCAACAGGGTGAAGGCACGCAGGTTGTTCTCGGTCACGAAGCCGGGCCCGCTCGGGATCACCTGTCCCTCGATCTCGCCGGCCGGTGGCGACGGCGTGGCCACCTCGTCCCTCAGCTTGACCCCGGTCTCGCTGTACCAGTCGGTGGCGAAGAGCAGGTTCAGCGCGCCCACCAGAGGACCTTGCACGCGCGCCACCAGCTCGACCCACTCGCGTCCTGCCGCGTGGTTCTTCGGCTTGTTGTAACCGGGCTCGATCAGGTTCTGCGATCCCGTGAACGCCACCTGGCCGTCGACCACCAGGATCTTGCGGTGGTTGCGCAGGTCCAGCCGGCGCTTCAACGGCGCGATCGGCAGCATCGGGTGCCACTCGATGCCGGTCGTGTCCAGCCGCGCAGTGAACTCCTTGTATCCCGGGATGCCGCGCGACCCGAGGTGGTCGAAGAGCAGCCGGACCTTGACTCCGCGCTCCACCGCCCGCACCAGAGCCTCGTAGAACGGCGCGGTCACCTCGTCCCACGCGGTGATGTAGAACTCCACGTGCACCCAGGCCGAGGCCAGTTCGATCTCGGCGGTCATCGCGGCGATGGACTCGGTGTACCCCGGGAACAGGTCCACCCGGTTGCCGGGCAGCACCGGCTGCGCCCCCAGGTTCCGGTTCAGGGTGGCCACCGACGCCACATAGGCAGGCCCGGGGAAGTCGCTCTCGAGTGTTGGCACCTGCGCCGTGTGCTCTGCCACCAGCGCGTTGACCTCGGCCTGCTTCTCCCCACGCCGACGCTCGAGCTTGGTCCGGCCGATGACAAGGAAGATCGCGAACCCGAGAAACGGGACGATCAGGATCAACAGCAACCACGCCATGCCACTGGAAGGGCGCCTGTTTCTGGGTACCACCCCCAGCGCGATGAGCTTGATCGCCAGATCAGCCAGGTAAAGGACGGTCGCGATCCAAGGGGCCATGGCCGCCACCCTGCCGCGCCTGCGACCAACAGTCCTCACACATTGCGTGTGAAGACCGCACGGCGTGGATCAGACGGCCGCGGCGCTCGTCGTCGTACCCTCAGCCCATGGCCGACATCATCCTGGGCGTCATCGCAATTCTGGCTGGCTTGGTCTTCTGCTTCGGTGGAAGACTCCTGCTCCGTCTTGTCTTCCCCATCTGGGGATTCTTCGCGGGATTCGCGTTCGGCGCCGGACTCGTCGCTGGATTCAGCGAGGAGCACTTCCTAGGCACAGCCATCGGTTGGGTGCTCGGCCTCATCTTCGCGCTGCTCTTCGCGGTGTTGGCCTACTTCTTCTACGCCGTCGCAGTCGTCATCGCGATGGCCTCGATCGGCTTCGCGATCGGCTCAGGTCTGGTCGTGGCGATCGGGATCGACTGGAACTGGGTAGCCGTCCTGGTCGGGGTGCTGGCCGGTGCCGCGTTGGGCATCGGGGCAGTTGTCGCCAACGTGCCCATGCTCGTGCTCACCGTGCTGAGCTCGATCGGTGGGGCAATCGCCGTGACGAGCGGGTTCATGCTGCTGACCGGCGCCATGGACTCAGCCGACTTCACCCGTGCTTCCGCCACCGACCAGATCAAGGACGACTGGTGGTGGTACGCCGTGTTCTTCGTGCTGGCGATCGCGGGCCTGATCGTCCAGACCCGCGACGCCGCTGCGATGCGCCGGAGCATGCGCGCAAGCTGGGCTGAACCGACCCCCTAGCCCGCTCTCCTCGCCGCCAGGCGAGTGTGCGCTCCAGCGGTCAGACGACCTCGCGTCCGTGACTGGCCAGCGCCCAGATGATGAAGATGTCGAGGACGATGATCGTGATGGACCAGAACGGGTAGTAGGGGATGAAGGCGAAGTTGGCGAAGGCGCTCACCGCAGCCAGGACGATGCCGACCACCCGGCCCCAGGTCTGGCCGGACAGCACGGCGAAGCCCGCGCCGAGGACGACCAGCCCGAGCAGCAGGTGGATCCAGCCCCAGCCGGTGGCGTCGAACTGCAGCAGGTAGTTGGGCGTGGTGACGTAGAACTCGTTCTCGAAGATTGCGACGAGACCGGCCAGGGCCTGGAACGACCCGGCCAGCATCATCATCACCGCCGCGAACACGATCAGTCCGGTCGCCCAGCCGCTGGGCGCGTCCTGCCGGTAGTTCTGGGGCTGTTCGCTCATCGCGAGTCCTCCTTGACTTGGAACGCCGGCGGGTGAGCCGCAAGCGAGCAGGTCCCATCCAACCGGTCCGGGTCCGGTGCCGCAATACCCGCTGGCACACCGTCAATCGCTGCGTCTACTGCCTCGCCATCGCGATGCGGAGGCGTTCCTCGGGGTCGATGAAGTGGTCGTTGTCGTCCTTGCCCAGGTCGATCTGCACCCAGTGGATCTTGCCGGTGAAGTGGCTGGTGTGGGCGGTGTAGGCCGGGGTCACGGGAGTGCCGGACTCATAGCCGATGTCGGTGGTCTCGTCGGCGGAGAAGACCATCGCCTGGTGGCGTCGACCCGGCCGTGTCCCGACGGCTTCGCCGTCGACGGAAGAGGGTGACGTCGCCGCCCTTGGCGAGCCCACCGCCGTCGTAGGCGAACTCCATCCGCACCTGATGGGTCCCGGCCGGGATCGCCGATTCGGCCGTAGGTCTTGAACTCGTTGGATGCCGAACAGGTTGTAGCAGAACGTGGGCCGGCCTTCCTGGACGTACACGGCCCAGCCACCGAAGCGCGCCGCCCTGGGCGATGATGACGCCGTAGGCGCCGCCCGTCGGGCACGATCGACCTCAGCGGTCACCGAGAAGGACTTGTTCTTGATGCTGACGACGCTGTTCTCCGACAACCTGCCCATGCCCGCCGAACAGCATCTGGGAGTCGCCGCTTGATCAGGCTGCGGCCGGCCGGCCAGGTCTGGGTTGAACCGCTCGGCTCCGCGGTCGTCGAGCGGCAGGACGTTGTACTTGGTCGCCTCGATCAGCAAGAGCCGCTGGAGTTCGGCCAGCTTCTCCGGGCTGGTCGGCTGCAAGATTCCTGGCCTGGCTCCAGTCGCTGTTGCCGTCGTAGAGCTCCCAGACGTCGTCGTCGAACGCAGGCATCGGCGCCGTGCATCTCCCAGGGGATGCGGTGCCGGGTCACCGCCTCCAGCCCTGGTGGTAGATGCCCCGGTTGCGAACATCTCGAAGTACTGCAGATCGTGGCCGCTCCGGGCTCGCCGCGCTCGTTGAAGGAGTACAGCATGCTGGTCGCCCTCCATCGGCGACTGCTGTCACCCCGTTCACCATGCGCGGGTCCAGGCAGTCCCGCGGCCTCCAGGATCGTCGGAGCGACGTCGATGACATGGGGGAACTGCGAGCGCACCTCGCCGCCGCCGTCGATCCCGGCCGGCCAGTGCACGATGGTCCCGTTGCGAGTGCCACCCCAGTGCGAGGCCACCTGCTTGGTCCACTGGCAGCGGCGTGTCCATCGCGTACGCCCACCCGACCGCGTAGTGGTTGTAGGACTCCGGACCTCCGAAGTCGTCGATCTTGCTCGAGCATGAACTCCGGCGTCTCGAGGGCGGCCGTCCCGTTGAAGTTGACCATCTCGTTGAACGCGCCGTTCATGGTCCCCTCGGCGGAGGCGCCGTTGTCGCCGATGATGTAGTAGATGAGCGTGTCGTCGAGCATCTCCGAGGTCCGCCGATGGCATCGACCAGCCGGCCGACGTGGTGGTCGGTGTGCTCGAGGAAGCCGGCATAGACCTCCATCTGCCGCGCCAGCACGGGCTTGAGTTCTTCGGGCATGTCGTCCCAGGCCGGGATCTCGTCGTGGCGGGCCGTCAGCTCGGCGTCGGCCGGGATCACCCCGAGCTCCTTCTGCCGCGCGAAGATTCCTCACGCAGCGGGTCCCATCCGTCGTCGAACTGCCCGCGCGTACTTGTCCGCCCACTCCGTGGGCACGTGGTGCGGCGCGTGGGTGGCGCCCGGGGCGTAGTAGACGAAGAACGGCTTGTCGGGCATCAGCGCCTTCTGCTGACGGATCCAGTTGATCGCGTGGTCGGTCATGTCCTCGGTGAAGTGGTAGCCCTCCTCCGGAGTCGCGGTCGGGCTCGACCGGCACGGTGTCCTCGTAGATCGCCGGGTCGTACTGGTTGGTCTCGCCGCCGATGAAGCCGTAGAAGTGCTCGAACCCGCCGCCCCCGGTCGGCCAGGCGTCGAACGGGCCCATCGGGCTGGTCTCCCACACCGGCACCTCGTGGCACTTGCCGAACTGGGCCGTCGAGTAGCCGTTCAGCTTCAGGGTCTCCGCCAGCGGCGCCTCGGTGTTGGGCCGGATCGAGCTGTAGCCCGGCGCCGACGTCGGCGATCTCGGTGATGCCGCCCATCCCGACCGAGTGATGGTTGCGGCCGGTCAGCAGCGCCTGCCGCGTCGGCGAGCACAGCGCCGTGGTGTGGAACCGGTTGTACTTCAGGCCGCCGGCGGCGAGACGCTCGGCTGTCGGGCGTGTCGACACGGTCCACCGAACGCGCTCGACGCGCCGAACCCGACGTCGTCGAGCAGGACCACCAGCACGTTCGGAGCGCCTGCCGGCGGCCGCAACGGCTCGATCGGGGGGAACGATCGTGTCCGGGTCCTTCGCGTCGTACGTCGTCATGCCCGACGTAGCGGCCGGTCCGGGATCGGCAAGCATCGTCGCGCTGCGGTCGGTTCATCTGACGTCGCCTCTTCGACTCGGGCTGGCGACAGCCGCGTCGCCACCGTGAGCAACGTACGGTCGCGCCGGCTCGAACCAATCCCCCGCAGCGGGTGACCCGCCGAGCGCTCAGACCGCGAGGCTGACCGGGAACGTCGCCACCCAGCCGAGGGCGGCGAGCAGCACGAGCCACCCGGCGATCGTCATCACCCATCGCAGTCGCCGGTCCCGCAGTCGCGTGCTCATGCCCGCGAAGAACAAGCACCACGGCGTACAGCACGACGGTGAGCACGTAGTTGCTGGAGCGCTGGATGTCGAGTCGCACCTCGGCGGCCGACGCCTCAGCCCGCCGCGTCGAGCTTCTCGGCCTCGTCCTTGGACGCGACCTGATACTCGTCCATGGCGAACGGCGTGGGTCGGAGCGTCGGGTTCGTGAGGGGCTGGGTGGCCAGCCAGGCGTCGAACGCCGGCTGGAACTCGGGGCGGAAGCGGTCGACGTAGAAGTCCGCGAGCTTCGTGTCGCCCCGCTGGTCCGCATCGGCCCACGCGATGAACGTCGCCACGTCCACCTGCGTCTGCGATCCGGGCCAGACCGTCGGCCCGCGCCGCGTCGATCCTGATGCCGTTGGTGCGCCCCGCGGCAGCCGCCTGCTCCCCGTTCCACCGCGTGGCCTGATAGCTGCTCCACGACGTGGCCAGCGCCGCGACGACGAGAAGCACGGTAACGATCAGCTCCTGCCAAGCCCCGGCGATCGTCGTCCGGCGCCTCAGCTTGGGTTGCCATGCTCGTCACAGGGAGGAGTCACCTCGAGGCCGACGGCCTCGGCCTGGAGGTCGATGAGGCGCAACGTCCGCTCCATCGCCGTCGGGTGCAGCCGGCCCACCCCGTCGCCGTGCGGATGGTTGAAGAACACCAGCAGCATCAGCAGGAGCGAGATCACGACCGTGACGCTGCCCATCAGCATGCCCTGGGTCACCGGGCCCTCCGCCGGGTCGGCGAAGAACAACAGGTAGGCGAAGACGACGGCCGAGATCAGGAACAGGACCAGCCACAGCGGGAGGGGGATGATGCCCTCCGCCCCGTGGATCCGGTCGATCCGCGCCTGCTGCCGATCGGCCGTCTGGTCCATCCACCGGTCGTAGGCGGACTGCTCGGTCGCCGTACCGGGGTCGACGCGCGTAGATCGTCATGAACATCTCGGCACCCCACGGGTTGATCTGGTCGCCGAGCGTGCCCGTCTGCCATCGCGTCCCACTCCGGCCCGGCCACCGAACGGGCGTAGCACACCAGCTCGCCCGGTGAGCTCCGCACTCGACGTCGGGCAGGAACTGCGCCGTCTGGACCTGCTGCGCCACGATCGTCGCCTCCTCCTCGGCGCCCGAGCGCGACTCGTCGTAGGACGAGAACGCCAGGAAGATGATGAAGCCGAGCAGCACGGAGAACCCGGTCGCGAGCACGCCGAAGACGCCCGAGGCGCGGTCACCGTCGGTGAAGTAGCTGCCCTCCGGCGCACGTCGGCGCACCAGCAGCATCGCCGCGACCGTGATCGCGGTGACGACGAGGGTCACGACGAGGCCGAGGAGGATGTTCATCCGGACGTGCCCTCCTCGCTGCGGGTGTCGTTACTCAACCGTTGAGGATGCGCGCCTTCTGCTCCTCGAACTCGACCTCGTTGAGGACGCCCGCTTCCTTCAGTCCAGCCAGCTCCTTGAGCTGGGCCAGCTTCGCGTCCATGTCGGCGCCAGGTGCGGCGGCGGCGGCGGCGGGGCCGGTATGCGGGCGGCGCCTCCTCGTACTGCTGGGGCGCCTGCTGCTGCTCCTTGGACGCCCAGCGGTTGGCCTGGCGGCGTGAGACGTTGTTGGACACGTGAGTCGCAGTACCCGCGATCACCGCTGTCCGGGCGACGCCGCGAAGAAGTCCTGGCATGGCTGTACCTCTTTCTCTGGTGTTCTCAGACGGCGTCGGCGGCCTCGGCGGCCTCCAGGGCCGCCAGCATCGCCTGGATGGGAATGCGACCACTCGCCACGAGCTGTCCACCACCGCGCCTCACCGCGGCGGCGAAGGGACCGGCCCAGACGTTCTCGTAGACGAGGATGCCTGCCGAGCTGCCGGGCTCGAGGACGGTTCCGGCTTCCTCGATGTCGTCCTCGCCGAGCAGACCCGGAAGACGCACCCTCGAACGCCGCGAGATCGAGCTCACCGTCGCCGTCGAGGTCCGCGATCGCGATCCCCTGGACCGACCCGTCGAGGTTCTTGGTGACGAAGACGAGGTCGAGGATGCGGACGATGCCCCGGTCGACGAGGTCGAGAAGGTCGGGAAGCCCTCCCCCGTCATCTTGCTGCCGGGGAACTCCACCACGATGTAGTCGATCGGCCCCATCTCGTCGAGTTCCGCGCTCCTCTGGTCAAGCTCGTCGCTCATGCTCCTCCTCCTCGAAGACTACGGCCGCCGTTCCGGGATCGGCCGCCTCGATCGGAGACTAGGCAACGGACCGACAGGTGACTTCACCCGCTGCGGATGAGGACGGACGGGGTCAAGGCTTGATGTCGGAGCCGTGGACGGTGAGCGCCAGGATGACGACGATGCCGAGCACGATCATCATCGACGACCAGACCGGGTCCGCGCCCACGAAGGCCGAAGTCTGACAACGACGCTCACCACGGCCATCAGGACGCCGACCGCGCGCGCCCAGGTCTGGCCGGCGAACACGCACAGCCCGGCGACCAGCACCACGCATCCAGATATCACGTGAGTCCAGCCCCACGCTGTCTTGTCAGGTCGACAAGCGGGGTCCTCCTCGCTTCGAGGACCTGGTCGCCGCCGAACAGCGCAACCAGTCCCTGCATGATGTGGAAGCCCCCCAGCGCGACCATGACGACGGCGGCGAACGCGATCCAACCGACCCATGAAGAGGCCTTGGGGTACTTGCTGGCCGGTGGAGGCGCGGCGTGTCGGGGTTGCGGCTCGGAGCTCACACTGTTCCCCTCTGGAAGGTCGTGGTGGTTCCAACGGTGCTCTGACAGACGCGCGGATGCTTCACCCGCCGCGGATGATGCTTCCTGGGTTTGCGGCTCGGCGCGGTGTCACCCCGACCGGGTGAAGTGCCAGAGCTGGTGCCGGGCCCAGGCTCTGGGGAAGTCCAAGACTGACTCCGGAGGATCGCCGATGACTGACCCAGCTGTTGCTGCACCCAGGCTCACGCCCGATCAGCTCGAGGAGTTGCAGACCCTCCTCGTGGGTGCCGACAGCGTCGAGCTGAAGCTGACGGTCCCCGACGACGACCAGAGGTCGGCGGTCCAGGCACTGGAGATGGACCCGCTCGAGGCCGAGCTCCGCCAGGTCTTCTTCTTCGACACCCCCGACCTCACCCTCAACAAGCAGGGGGTCATCGTGCGAGCCCGGCGGACCACAAAAGGTGACGACAGCGTGGTGAAGCTCCGCCCGGTGGTGCCGAGCGAGCTGTCCGCCGACCTGCGCTCCCTGAAGGGGTTCGGGGTGGAGGTCGATGCGATGCCGGGCGGCTTCGTGTGCTCGGGTCGACTGCAAGCCAAGATGCGCGCCGGGAAGGTGAAGGAGGCAATGGCCGGCCAGCGGTCCGTGAGGTCGCTCTTCGACAAGAAACAGCGGGCCTTCCTCGAGGAGTGCGCCCCGGACGGCGTCTCCATCGACGAGCTGTCGATCCTCGGACCCATCATGGTGATGAAGCTGAAGTTCTCGCCGCAGGGGTATGACGGCAGGCTCGTCGCCGAGCTGTGGCTCTATCCAGACGGCTCGCGCATCCTCGAGCTGTCCACCAAGGCTGCGACGTCCGATGCGTTCGAGGTCGCCGCCCGCACCAGGCGGTTCCTCGAGCAACGCGGCGTCAACCTGACCGGGGAGCAGCAGACGAAGACCAAGAGTGCGCTCGAGTTCTTCTCGGCCGAGCTCCGGTAGGACCTGACGGATCCCGTGCGACTCACCCCTCGAGGATGATCGCCGCGGCGCTGAGCCGCTCCTACGCTGGGCGCGGGGCCGTCGCACTCGAGGGCTGCCCGCGCCAAGGCTGATCTCAACGAGGAGTCGTCATGCTCAAGCAACTGCTCATCGTCTGGTTCGTGGTAGCGGCCGCCATCGCCATCACCGCGGCACTGGTCCCGTCGGTGGAGGTCGACGGTGGAGTCCTCTCGCTCCTCGGCCTGTCGCTCCTGTTCGGGCTGGTCAATGCCCTGATCGGGACGTTGCTCCGCCTCATCTCGCTCCCGCTGACCCTCATGACGTTCGGCCTGTTCAGCCTCGTCATCAACGGTGTGCTGTTGGCGATCACCGCCGGCCTCTCCAACGTGCTCGACGTCGGGGGCTTCTTCGCGACCATCATCGCCGCGCTGATCCTGTCCATCGTCACGGCCGCCATCCTGTTCGTCGTCGGCAAGATGTTCGGGGAACCGCAGCCCGCCGACTAGGTCGATCAGATCAGGAGACGCTCACGGGCGATGCGGATGGCCTCGTCGCGGGACCGGGCACCCAGCTTGCGGTAGAGAGCTTGCGTGTGGGTCTTGACGGTGTTGGGTGAGACGAGGAGCTCGCGGGCCATGTCGGCGGTGCTCAACGAGCGCTGCAGCAGCTGGAGCACGTCGCGCTCGCGTCTGGTGAGTGGCTCAGCCTGTGGAGCCGTCTTCGATCGTGCACGCATCCGCGCTCGGATGGCGGCGAGCCTGGCACGCATGGGGCCCATGCCATCGGAGAACCGGTCCATTCGCTTCGACGCTTCACCGAGCAGCTCGCGAGCCATCGACAGCTCGCCGGCGTCCACGGCGACACGCGCCGCCACCAACAGGTGGTGGAGCGTCATCCACGGGGCCGGATCCTTGCGACAGAGGGCCAGGCCGTGCTCGACCGTTGACATGCCTTCGGCCAGGTGGCCGGCCGCTGCCTGCGCCTGCCCCAGGGCCGTGTGCGCCATCGACGCCACGGGCAGGTCGAGCAGCTCCAGATCGACGGCGATCTTCATGGCTCCTTCGGCGAGCGCGCGGCCCCGGTCGGGCATGCCACGCTCCGATTCGACCAAGGACTGGGTCGACAGAGCCAGGATCCGCGTGGTCGCGGGCGCACTCGTGCTCTGCGACGCCTTGGTCAGCACCTGGGTTGCCAGCTGCAGGTCTCCCGCAACGTAGGCGGCGTGCCCCAACGCCAGGTTGGCGATGGCAAAGTGCGGCGAGCCGTCGTCGGTCTCGAGCTCGACCGCACGCTGGGAACCCGCCAACATCTGCACCGGGCCGCCGTAGCCGAACAACCCGTGGATCATCCCGATCGCCGACTCCACGGACCGGGTCCCATCGGGAAGGGGTCCGAAGTCCCCGAACTCCTTCAACGTCTCCACGTGTGCGGCGAGGGCCGCCTCGTTGCCGGACATTCCGGCCATCCACGCCGCTGCCACCCCGGCCACGGGGTCATCGATCGACGGGGTGCCCACCGCGTCGAACCACGCGAGCACTGTCGTCGCTCGCCCGGCGTCGAGATACCTCATCCAGTTCGCCTGGACCACCGCGGCCGCCCCACCTGTGTCGCCTGACGCCCGCAGGTGCGTGACTGCCTCCTCGACGTGCCCGTGGTCGAGGAACCACTTGGCGGCCCGGGCGTGCAACAGCGGGATGCGGTCGGCCTGTTTGGCCTCGAGCTCGGTGCGCGCGACGGCTGCGAACAGATGGTGGAAACGGAACCATCGACGCTCCTCGTCAAGGGCCAGTAGGAACATGTTGGCGCGCTCGAGCTCGTGCAGGATGCGCGCCGAGCCTTTGCTCTCGACAAGGAAGTCACAGAGCTCAGGAGAGAATTGGTCGACGATCGACATCGTGATGATGAACTCGCGGATCGGGCCAGGCTGTCGACTCAGGACCTCCTCGGTCAGGTAGTCGCCGATGAAGCGGTCGCTTCCGCTGAGCTGACGGACGAAGGCATCGGGATCGGCCCGGCCCACCAGCGACAAGATGGCGAGGCACAGGCCCGCGGGCCATCCCTCGAGGCTGTCCATCAGCTGTGCGACGGCCCCGTCGGACAGCTCGACCTGTTGGATCGCCAACAGGGATGACACCTCATCGGCCGTGAACGACAGGTCGGCGGCCCGGATCTCGGCCAGCTGCCCGCCCACTCGCAGTCGTCCCAGCCGCAGGCCCGGCGCAGCACGCGTCGTGATGAACAGGTGCGCCCGAGGCGGCAGATGCTCGACCAGGAAATCAACCTGCTCCAGGCACGCCCGATCCTGCAGGACGTGGAAGTCGTCGAGGACGAGGAAGAACTCGTCGGGCATCGCTGCCATGGCCGAGAGCAGTCGCGGAATGACGCCGTTGATCAGATCGCCGCTGTGGGCAGCCACGAGACCGGCCGCATCGTCTCCCAGTGGACAACCGGCGCGATCGAGCGCCGTGGCCACGTGACCCCACAGCAGTCCGGGATCGTTGTGCACGGCGTCCAGCGTCAACCACGCGGCGCCGGAGGGTGACCGACTGCGAGCCAACCATTGCGCGACCAAGGTGGTCTTGCCGTAGCCCGCCGGGGCCGCCACCAACACGACCGGCAGCCGGGAGGCACGGTCCAGCTCGGCCAGCAGCCTGCCGCGCCGTACCAGGTCCTCGCGGACCGGTGGACGCCGAATCCAGTCCTCGTGGGCCCCGGGACGGTGTGACTTCGCCTCCAGGGCTTGCCCTCCAACTCGCTGACTGAGTGGCCCCTAGGGGGACCCCCCAGGCACCGCGGACGCATCCGGCTCTGGTTCTGGCCCCGACGCCAGAATCTCGAGGACGAGCAGCACGACTGCCGTCACCAGCACGAACGTCAACGCCGTGCCACCGGTGGGATGATCCTGCGCGAGATAGCCGACGGCCGCAACACCCACGACCGCCACTCGGACCGGACCGCGGTACTGGGCGAGGAAGCCGCCGAGCTTGCCGGTGTTCAGCCCGGCCCTGCCGGTTCCTCGCCGCACGGAGGCGATGCCTGAGACGAGCCCGCGGCGGGCGGCCGCCCCTGCTCCCCGATCGGCGCTGAACCAGGCCACCACCGCAACCGTCAATGCGACCACCAGGACTCCCCGCAACGCCAGGCGGATGAACGAGACCAGCTGGTCGTAGATCGCGCCCGCGGCTGCAGCCGAGCTGCTCTCGGGAAGGGCGTCCAGATAGAACGGCCGGATCGCGTTGAGAGTGGCGCCCAGCAGAAGCATGCTGCCGGCCACGGCCAGCCCCGACACGAGCAAGCATCCGCCGGCGGTCCCGCGCGATGATCACAGCGGCTGCGATCAGCGCGAGGCCGACGACTGGGATCCAGGTGCTCAGGTTGTCCAACAGGCCGAGCAGGGTCTGCACCTTGGCCAGGTCGTCGGACTGGACGATCGTGAAGGTCGCGCTCACATCCGGGATCCGTTCCGCGAGCGCGAAGCCGTTGTCGACCAGCTGCTGCCTTGACCGTGTTGATGAGGACCGCGAGGTTCACGCTCACCGCGCCCTTGTCGACGGCTACCGCGCCTCCCGTCTCTCCCAGGAGTGCGGCCACGAGCTGCTCATGGGCAACGCCGGTTGGCGTCGACCCAGGCTTGCTCGAAGGCATCTGACTGCACGAGGGCGTCGATGCGCTCCCGGACGAAGCTCTGGATCCCCGTCGCCAGTGGCCCGGAGAGGGCCGTCAGTGTCGCGGCAGCCCTGTCCGGCAGGCCGCGGCCCTCGAGCGCTGTCACCACCTCGTCCAGGGCCGCGTCGAGGTCCAGGTAGGAGAAGATGACCTGCTCCATGCGTGTGGCGATGGCTTCCTGGACGTCGGGGTCGCTGGCCAGCGGCGCCACCGTCGCCAGGTATCGGTCGGTGTCCGAGATCTGGCCACTCGCCCACGTGGCGGCCACCGACAGGGGTGCCAGGAGGGCAGCCACGGTCACGAGCAGTCCTGCGACGACCGGGCGCCACCAGCCGCGTCGGCCACCAGGCGTCGTCGTCTCCTTCGCCGCCTTCAGGCGGGCGACCTCCTCCCGGAGCCTGGCCACTTCTTCGGATTCGGGTCGAGGGAGGTGGGTCCACCGGGTCAGAGCTGGTCATGCTCCACCGTGCTCCGGACCGGGCCCACCTGGCGTCACCCGCGGAGGGTGACGCGCTTGGCACCAACGAGGCGCATCGTGATGGGCGTCAGCACCCTGTCGACGAATCGAGACCTCCATGTCGAGAGCGGCCTACGAGATCCGAGCCGTGGGCGAGGTCCCCGAAGCATGCTCGAGGACTTCGAGGGAGTCAACGGTCTCCGTCGACCCGGCCGGGAGCACGATCCATGCTGAGCTCGTCGACGACGCCGCGCTGCATGGACTCCTCGCGGCCCTTCGTCGCGGAGGTTTCGAGCTTGTCGACGTCCGCAGAGAGCAAGATCTCGGCATCGAGGTGGACTCGTCCGTCAGCCAACGGCCTCCCGAGGGTCCTTCCGCAACTGGCTGACAGGCCCGGGGGAGGATGAACAGCAGGTGCCCAGCGGGTGCCCGGGCGGGCTAGCGGGTGCCGAACCTGAGCCTTAACCGCCCCTCGGTCGCGACCGGCCGATCGTCAAGGAAATCCGTATAGTCGCTGGCGTGCGTCCTCACCCGGACCCGTGAGCGAGATGACCCCATGACGAACAACGAAGCAGTCGAACCGCTTCGCCATCTCGCCGTACCCCCACCGTCTGTCGACCCGTTCCTCGAGGCGAAGCTCAACCCGCCCCCCAGCCGCGACAACTGGGTCCAGCGAGATCGCCTCGTCGACGCGATGGATCGGGCGACCCCCACCCAGTCACGCTGGTGGCCGCCCCAGCCGGCTACGGCAAGACCACCATGGTCGCCCAGTGGCTGAGCGGCCAGGATCGGCCACCAACCGCGTGGGTCTCACTCGACGCCGGCGACAACGACCCCGATCGGTTGTGGACCCACGTCGCGGCGGCCCTCGAGCGAGCCGGCTGCTTCCTCCCCGCCACCGAGTCGGGCCGCGTGCTCGGCGCCAACCAGGCCGAGGCCCCGAGGTCAGCCCTTTCTGCGATCGTGAGCGCATTCGCAGCCATGCCTGACGACATCGTCCTGGTCCTCGACGACTTCCACTTCATCCAGCAGCCGGCCTGTCACCAGCAGGTCGAGTTCCTGATCGCGAGCCTGCCCGCCCAAGCGCACCTGGTCATCGTCACCCGCTCGGACCCGGGTCTACGACTGGGGCGCCTCCGCGCTTCGAGCGACCTGGCCGAGCTCCGCGCCGCCGACCTGAGCTTCACCCCGCGCGAGGCGACCGAGCTGCTCGCGCGCAGCGACGTACAGCTCTCGACCAAGACCCTCTCGCAGCTCATGGAGCGCACCGAGGGCTGGCCTGCGGGCCTCTACCTGGCCGCCCTCTCACTGGTGGGCCGGGCCGATCCCGACGAGTTCGTGCGGGCGTTCAGCGGCGGCAACCGCTTCATCGGTGACTACCTGACCGAAGAGGTGCTCAACCGGCACCACGTCCGAGTGCGGGAGTTCATCACCACCGTGTCGATCCTCGACAGGTTCTCCGCCCCGTTGTGCGACCACGTCCTCGGCATCACGGACTCCGCCACGATCCTCCACGACCTCGAGCGATCCAACCTGTTCGTCGTGCCCCTCGACGACGAGCGCCAGTGGTTCCGCTTCCACCATCTCTTCGCGGCTGTGGCGCGGAGCGAGCTCGAGATCACGCACCCGGACCAGGTGCGGCCTCTGCATGCCCGAGCCGCCGACTGGTTCAGGTCGCAGGGGCACATCGATGAGGCGGTCCAACACTCGTTGGCGGCCGGGAACACCGAGGACGCCGCCCTGCTGGTCCAGGCAAGCTGGTTGCAGTACGTCGATGCCGGACGCGCCGCGACCGTCCTCGGCTGGCTCGAGTCCCTGGGCGCCCCTTCCACCACTACAGCCCCGGGAGCCCACGTCACGGCAGCCTGGATGGCCGCACTGGTGGGTGACGAGACCGCTCTAGCCGGCCACCTGGCGGCTCTGCGCGGGTTCCGTGCCTACGGCCCGCTCCCCGATGGAGCTCACTCTGTCGAGTCCGCCGTCGCCATGATCCAGGCCCTCTTCGGCTACGGCGGGCCGCTGGAGATGATGGCGGCGGCACAACGCGCCGTGGAGCTCGAGACCAACAGCCACTCACCGTACTACGCCATCGCCCAGGCGACCCTCGGCCATGCCGCCTACATCCGGGGAGCTGGACCAGGCCATCACGCCCCTGAGGGAGGCCTCCCGCAGCGACTTTGCACCAGGGATCATCCGGGCGCTGAGCCTTTCGATCGAGTCGTTCGTCGAGGCCGAGCGTGGCGACCAGGCGCGCAGCCGTGAATGCGCCGAGCTCGCGATGGCCATCGTCGATGCCCGTGGCCTGCGCGCCTTGCCGCAGGCCTCATTGGCGTTCGCTGCCCTTGGGCAGGCACAGGCCGCCGCCGGCAAGGTCGACGATGGCCTGGAGATCCTCCGTCTGGGTCTGGCGCTGCGCAGACGAGAGCTCCGCCCACGGAATTTGGGGTGGGATCCACCATCTGCTCGTCACCGCGCGCGTCGCTGCGCAGGCGGGGCGGTTCCCCATGGCGCGCGAACTGCTGGCCGAGCTCTCGACGCGCATGAACCGCTTCACGGAGGGCATGGCGATGATGGAGGCGCGGGTCGAGTCCGTCAAAGACCTCATGCGCGACGAGATCGCGACCGAGATGCTCAATGAGCCACTCACCGGCCGAGAGCTCGACGTGCTGCGGTTGCTCCAGGGCTCCTTGAGCCTTCACGAGATCGCCGCCGAGCTCTACCTTTCGTCCAACACCGTCAAGACCCACGCGCGGTCGGTCTACCGCAAGCTGGGAGCGCATTCTCGGGTCCAAGCCGTGCAGATCGCGCGTCGGCAGTCACTGATCTGACGCGCCGGCACGGGCCGCCGGGCGATCTCACCCGGGTGAGATCCCGCTGCGGGTGAGCCTCACTCACCCAAAAGGGTGAGGAGATGGCAGACGCAGGGCAGGGAGGCCCCGCAGGGGAGGCTCGTATGAGGTTGTCTGCTGCTTCACCAGGATCGGCCACCAGGTTGGTCGCCGCCGAACGCCCAACCGCCGCCGGCCACTCGAGCCGCCGCCCTCGTCGCCGAGCCCGCGCCGGTGGCGCCCACGTGGGGCTGGGCAGTCGTGGAGATCCGGCGCGACGGGACCTGGGGGCGCCCTCGCGTCGTACCTGCCGCCGGACCGGAAGGCGCGGCCGCGTCAGCCGCCGTGACCGAGGCGCCGGGGGCGGAGCACCTCCGAGAGCTGGCGCCGATGCTGCAGCCTCACCTCGCCTGGCTCCACGTGTCGAACGGAAGTCTTCATCTGGCGGTGCGCGCGTTGTCGCGCGGCACGGGCCCCCGCGTCTCATCCGCTGTGCGGACCGACTGCCTCGGACGCCTGGCCCACGTGGAGGCGATGCAGGGCGAGCTGCGGCGCGCCAGTCGGCATGCGGGCCTGGTTCCCAGGTCCAGCGCGACGACGCCGAGCACGGGTACGGCGCACGCTCACCTGGCCCGGGCCTGGATCGCCCTCGAGCGCGCAGACTTCACGGAGGCTGGCAGGCATCTCGATGCCCTCGCCAGCTCGTGCCAGCCGGATCAGGAGCCGTGGCTTGCCGCGAGTCGGCTCCTGATCGAGGCGAGGCAGCTGATCGGCACGGGTCGGCCCGACGCCGCGACGCGCCTGCTCGTCGGGGCGGCCGAGCTCGCATCGGACCCGGCGGCAGGTTGGCTGGCGGACTTGTTGACGATCACCAGGGCCGAGGCGCTGTTGGCGTCAGGAGAACCACAACGCGCGCTGGCAACGGTGACTCCCATGCCGGCGCGCGCCATCGCAGAGGCCACGGTCGTCGCCGCGGCCGCCCGGCGTGGTGTCGGCGACGTCAGGGGAGCCCAGGCAGTCCTCAGCAGGGCGGTGGCAGAGCTGGACCGCGCGCCGCTCGCCGTGCAGATCCAGGCCTGGCTGCTCGAGTCGCGGCTCGCCGAAGACCGAGGAAAGCATGAGCGGGCACGGCTGGTGATGGACCGTGCCTTGCGGTCGGCGACGTGCAGAGCAGATGCGCAGGCCCTTGATCCATGACTGGCGATGGCTGCGGCGGTTCGTCGATCGAGATCCGGCCCTGTCGCGGTCCCATCGCGACTTCTTGTCGACCTGTCACCTCGACGTCGACGGGCCTGCCCGGCGGGGAACGACCGACGCCAGGTCCGACCAGCTCCTCGGCGCACCGCTGACGGAACGCGAGGGTCAGGTCCTCGACCTCCTGGCACAGATGTACTCCACCGAGGAGATCGCCGCCGCGCTCTACGTGTCGTCGAACACCGTGAAGACCCACCTCAAGGGAATCTTCGGCAAGCTGTGCGTGAATCGGCGCGTGGAGGCGGTACGCCGCGGCAGGCAGCTAGGCCTCTGCTAGCTCGCGCGCACACGCGACGGGTTCGGGGCGGGGCTCCACCCTGTGGACCCGCTCGATGCTGGTGCCGTAGTCGGTGCACGCGCGCAAGAAGGAATGCAGCTCCGGTGCAGCAGCCGCCAGCCGCACCAGCGTCTGCTCGGGAACGGCGTAGTGCGACCAGCGCAGGTAGCGGAGCAGGCGTGCACCCAGCACACCAGCGACCCGCACCTCGTAGGTGGCGCACCCCGCACCCCCCTCGGACAGGTCGGCTACCTCGGTGCTCCCAGGCCCGCCTTCCGCGAGGAACCTGTCGTGTGCGGCCGCGGGGAGGCGATGGATGTCGGTGAGAGCGAGCCCCACCGAACACAACTTCTGGAGAAGCGCGTCGAGCTGACCCTGCCCCTGGACCCGTCCCCGCAGCGCGGTCTGGGCTCCGGTCGTGCAGATCGTCATGGAGGGGTATCTCAACTGCAAGAACTCGGGCGGCCGCTCTTTCAAGAGGATGTCGTAGAGCGTCTCGGGATCCGCCCGTGAGCCGGCTCGATCCTTCATGGAGCAACCGTCCTCGCTCGGCCGCAGCCTGGCGTCACCCGTCGTGGGTGAGGCCGCTTCCCAGGCTTGTCTCACATGCTGGTGTCACCAGCACGTCAACAGGAAGGGACGACCATGTCTACAGGTGATCCGGCACGCCAGACAGACCCGTGGCGGACGGAGTCGGAACGAACCGGCTGGTACGGCTGGATCGCTTTCGCCGGCATCATGATGTTCGTCCTCGGACTCTTCCACGCGCTCATCGGCCTGATCGGTCTGTTCCAACAGGACTACTTCCTTGTCGGAGAGAGCAATCTGATGGTCAGCGTCGACTACACGGCGTGGGGATGGTTGCATCTCATCCTGGGCCTGGTCGTAGCCGGCGCCGGAGTCGCGCTGACGAGGGGGGAGACCTGGGCGCGCATCGTCGCCGTCATCGTGGCCATCGTGAGCGCGATCACCAACGTGGCCTTCATGTCCGCCTATCCCATCTGGTCGGTCATCATGATCACGGTCGACTTCCTGATCATCTTCGCCGTCACGGTCCACGGCGACCGCAACTCACTCGAGGGCTACTGATCGCCGATGGCCAAGGGCGAGCGCGATGTCGAGCGCATCTACTCGACGGAGGATGTGGTGGCCAAGCTCCGTCGCCTGGCCGACGCCCTGGAGGACGACACCCCCTTCCGGATCCAGGTCGCCGGCGAGCGGATCCGGGTGCCTCGTCGTGCCCAGTTCTCCATCGAACACGAGCGCGGGGACGACGAGGAGGAGATCGAGTTCCAGCTGAAGTGGTCGTTGGGTGACGAAGACGACGATGGGTCGGAGTCGCTGAAGGACGTCTAGGCGCGCCGCAAACGCGCCTAGCCGATCTCACCCTTCGCGGGTGAGCCCCCTGAAACGGCGCGTCGCCAGGGTGATCGCAGGCGTGCGACCTGCCGTCTCGTCATGAGCAAAACAAGGAGAAGCGCCCCATGTCAGATGGTTTCGGTTTGTGGGACGTCTTCGTCTCGATGTTCTGGTTCATGCTGCTCTTTGCCTGGATCTGGTTGATCATCGCGATCCTGAGCGACATCTTCCGCGACCGCACTCTCAGCGGCGGAGCCAAGGCCATGTGGGCACTCTTCATCGTGATCATCCCGTGGTTGGGCGCACTCATCTACATCTTCGCCCGTGGCGACTCGATGAACGAACGCAACCACCAGGCCGCGCTCGACCAGCAGGCGCAGATGCGTGCGTACGTCGGGGCGCCCGACGCCACCAGCGTCGCCGACGAGCTGCGGGGACTGGCCGAGCTCCGCGACAGCGGCGTCCTCACCCCGGCCGAGTACGAGGCGGCCAAGGCCAAGGTTCTCGCGTGACACCGTGCGCCGGCTCGCCCCCGCGACGTCAGTGATCCGGGCCGGCGCCGTCGGCCGGAGCCGCCCGGGTCGAAAGCATCTCCACCACGACGGACGCGACGACGACCGCGATAATCACCACGGGCATCTGGCTGGCGGCCGCATTGCCCAGGAGCAGCACGACCAGGATGACGCTGGTCACCGGAAGCCCGGTGACCGCCACTCCGGCCGCCATGCCGATCGCCAGTCCGGGGAGCGTGGAGATGCCCGGCACCACTGTGCTGGCGAGCACGCCGATCGCGGCGCCGATCATGATCGCGGGGAAGATGGCGCCTCCGCGGAAGGCGCCCAGGCACAGCGCGTACGCAAACGCCTTGCACGCGACCAAGGCGAGCAGTGCTCCGGTCGACCACGCCGCGGGGTCCGTGGCCAGCGCAGGAAGGACCGCCTGCCCGGACATGGCTACCTCGGCCGGCGAGTGTCCGGTCAGCAGGGCGTAGAGACAGGCGGAGGCGCCGGCGAGCACGCCGGCGCCGACCGTGGTCGCCATCAGGTGCGACGCAACCAACCGAGCCGTCCGACGGCCGAGAACGAACACCGCCGACATCAGCGCCGCGATCAGGACCGCAAGCGGCACCGCCCACACGACCTCGCCCGGTGCGAGGCGGGCAGGCTCGAGGTGCGGGATCGCCAAGGCGCCGATCTCCAGCCCCGTCCATCGACCCAGACCGGTGAACACCAACGCGCCCACGCCGCTCGACAGCAGGCACGGGATGACGACGAGCATCGTTCGCCTGCGGCCCAGGCCCAGGATCTCCAGGAAGATCACAGCCGCGACCAGGGGATTGCCGAAGATGGCTGAGATGGCTGCGGCTGACCCCGCCGCCGCGATGACGGTGGTCATCGCTGGGTCGGCGGCCTTCGTCCTATGCCGGACTGCCAGCAGCGCCAGCCCCCCTCCGATCGCAACGAGGGGTGCCTCGGGGCCGACCACGGCGCCACCGACCAAGCTGGCTGCCGCTGCCAGCACGACACCCGGTACCGCGCCGGGCGGTGTCGCTCCCGCACCGAATCCAGCGACGGGCACGTGTCCGCCGTGACCCGGCAGGTACCTGACCGTGAGGGCCACCAACACTCCGGCCGCGCCGATCGTGATGATCGGCCACCAGGCTGGCAGCTCGTCGTACCCGAGGCTGCTGGGCAGCGTCTCCCACACCACGTGCTCGAGCTCGTGGATGGCGACCAGGAATCCCCACGCGATCAGCGACAGCGGGATGCCGAGCAGCGCCACCACGAGCAGCAGCGTGAGGTAGCCGCGATCGTGCAGACTCGGCCCTGCAACGGTGTCGACCCGTTCTTCCTGGGCATCCTGCGGCTCGCCACTCACGCGGGGAGACTACTGGACCGGCACGCCTACGCCATGAGCATGGGAGCAACCAGATGACCGCCACGAGTGAAGCTGCGGGCCTCCCCGACAACAGTGCACGCACACCCGCGCCGACCAGGCGACGCATCCGCTTCTTCGACGTCCTGAGGCTGCTCCTGACGTGGGCGATCAGCTTCTTCGCGCTCTTGCTGACGGCCGAGCTCCTACCTGGCTTCACCTACACCTCGTGGTGGCCGTTGCTGGCCGCTGCCGCGGTCACCGGGCTGGTCGGCATGATCGTGCGCCCTGTCCTGGTCGTGGTGGCAGCCAGCATCGGCTGGATAGCGGTGGCCGCGGGAACGCTCTTCGGGCAGGCGATCATCATGCAGATCGCGCTGACCATCGTCCCGGGCGCGGCGTTCGACTCGTTCTGGACCGCGGTAGCGGCGGCCTGGCTGGCGGCCGCGTTCGGGACCCTGCTCGTGTGGCTCCTGAGCGCCGGCACGGACGAGTCCTTCGCCGCCAGCCTGCTGCGCATCAAGCCGGGCCAGATCTCCGATCCCGACGTGGACGGTGTCGTGTTCGTCCAGCTGGACGGCGTGTCGTTCCCCATCATGCAGTGGGTGATGCGGTCCGGGACGATGCCCACGCTGCGGCGCTGGCTCGACAACGGCTCGCATGCCGTTCACGAGTGGATCGTGCAGGTGCCGTGCACGACACCGGCCAGCCAGCAGGCAATCCTCCAGGGCAGCGCCGACGGCGTCCCCGCCTTCCGGTGGTACGACCGCGACCTGGAGCGGGTCCTGGTCGCCAACCGGCCCGAGGACGCCTCGATCATCGAGAAGCGGGCGAGCACCGGGCGCGGCCTGCTCGCCGATGACGGCGTCTCGATCTCCAACCTCTTCACCGGCGACGCCCCGAAGGCGGCGATGACCATGAGCCGGCTCGAGGTGTCTCGCGGGTCGCGCCGGACCCGTCAGGTGTTCGCCCGCTTCCTCATCCGGCCGGACGGCCTGGTGCGCAGCTTCTCCAGGACGGTGGCCGAGATCGTCCGGGAGCGGTTCCAGGCGACGCGACAACGGCGGCTCGACGTGCATCCCCGGGTGCACCGCTCGTGGACGTTCGCAGGCCTGCGGGCCTTCAGCAACTGTCTGCTGCGCGACCTCAACACTGCCGTCGTCAGCGAGGAGATGATGCGCGGCGCCCGCTGCATCTACGTTGACTACGTCGACTACGACGAGATCGGCCACCACGCCGGGGCGGCCCGGATCGAGTCCCTGGCCGCGCTCGGTGGCCTCGACCAGGTGGTGGCCATCTTGGAGAAGGTGGCCCAGCGAGCCCCGCGGAACTATCACCTGGTCCTGCTCAGTGACCACGGGCAGTCGCAGGGTGAACCGTTCGCCTCGCGCTACGGCATCGACCTCAGCGACCTGTGCCGCTCACTGACCCACTCGGAGACGACGGGGATCGAGGGCAGCATCGAGGGCTGGGGCAGGGTCGACTCGGTGCTGGAGGACCTCGGCGGCACCGGCACCACCGGCGCCCAGCAGGCGGCATCTCGGCGCGTCGACAAGGTCCTCAAGCCGCAGGGCTCCGACGCAGAGGACGCCGAGCTGATCGTGCTCGCCGGCGGCAACATGGGGATGGTCTATGTCCCGGTCCCGCAACGTCTGCTGCTGGAGGAGATCGAAGCCAGGTGGCCCGCGCTGATCCCGGGTCTCGTCGCCCACCCGGGCGTCGGGTTCGTCAGCGCCCTGAGCGCTACCGGCCCGGTCGCCATCGGGGAGCACGGCCGTCGTCACCTGTCGACCGGCGTCGTGGACGGTGTGGACCCGTTGCTCACGTTCGGCGACCACGCGCCGGCGATGCTGGCGACCGCCACCATGATGGAACGAGCGCCCGAGCTCTACGTCAACAGCTCTTTCGACCTCGACACGATGGACGTGGCGGCCTTCGAACCGCTCGTCGGGTGCCATGGTGGACTAGGCGGCTGGCAGGACCGCGGTTTCGTGCTGGCGCCGCCACACCTGTTCGCCCCGTCCGACCCGATCATGGGCGGCGATGAGCTACACCAACACCTCGTCGGCATCCTCGAGGCGTTGGGGCACCGGACCGAGATTCAGAGGAGCACCCCGTGAGCATGACCCCCACCGTGACCCCGTCTCGGACGACCATGATGCTGGTGAGCTCAGCGGCCTTCGTGATCCTCGTGGTGGGTTTGAAGGCCGCCAACCACATCGTCGCACCTGTGTTCTTGTCGGTGGCGCTGGTCATCGTGTTCTACCCGCTGCGCGCCCGGCTCGAGAGGCGGATGCCCGTCTGGGTCGCCTCGGTCGTCGTGCTGACCCTCGCCATCGTGCTGCTTCTCGTGATGGCGCTGGCGATCGCGGTCTCGATCGGCCAGCTGGCCAAGCTGATCCCGACATACGCGTCGGAGCTCGACGGCTACGTCGCCAACGTGGGTGACGGACTCACCAATATGGGTGTCGGCAAGGACCAGAGCGACGCCGCGGTCAGCTCCGCCGACGTGGACAAGCTGATCGGGGTCGCGACCGATGTGCTGGGCGGCATCGTGTCGGTGCTGACCAGCCTGTTCCTCATCATCACCCTGATCGTCTTCCTGGCCTTCGACTCCGCGCGGGTGGCGCGCCTGGCCGACGGCGCTCGCGCGTACCGTCCACACCTCGTCGATGCATTGACGAACTTCACCCATGGCACTCGCACTTACCTCGGCGTATCCGCCGTCTTCGGAGCCATCGTGGCCGTCATCGACACGGTCCTGTTGTACTGGCTGGGGATCCCGGGCGCCTTCATCTGGGGGGTGCTCGCGTTCGTCACCAACTTCATCCCCAACATCGGTTTCGTCATCGGCATCATCCCTCCCGCCCTCGTCGGGCTGCTAGAGGGTGGCCCGAGCCTGATGCTGGCCGTGATCGCGCTCTACTCGCTGGTCAACTTCGTGATCCAGTCCCTCATCCAGCCCCGCTACGTCGGCGAGGCCGTCGGCCTCTCGACCAGCCTGACCTTCGTGTCCCTGATCTTCTGGACCTGGGTGCTCGGCCCGGTCGGTGCCCTGCTCGCCGTCCCGATGAGCCTGCTCTTCCGGGCGATCCTCGTCGAAGCCGATCCGGAGGGGGGCTGGCGAATGCCCTTGGTCACGGGACGACCCCAAGAGTCGGGCGCTTCGTGAGATGAACGAACCGGCCACCTGGTCCCGCCCCTTCTGGACGTTTGTGGGTCTGCTGGTCGCGTACTACGCGTTCCCGGTGGAGTGGACAGGGACCTCCCCCGTGGTCGTGGTGCTGAGCATCCTGGGCACCGTCGGCGGTGTCGCGCTGGTCGGGGCGATGATGGTCAGGGAGCTGGGCCACGTCCGCAGGGGAGAGTTCGGCCGCGGAGCGCGGGTGCTGGCGATGATGCTGATCCTGCTGGTGATGGCGGCCTCGCTGACCTTCTTCCTTCTCAACCAGATCAGTCCGGACGAGATCACTGGCTTGGAGACACGCACGGATGCGCTCTACTTCGTGCTGAGCACGATGGCCACGGTCGGGTACGGCGACGTGCACGCCGAAGGTCAGGTCGCCCGGGCGCTGGTTTGTGTACTGATCGTCTTCAACGTCGTCGTCGTGGCGTCGCTCGTCCGGGCCTACACCACCCGAAACCTGTCGAAGCAACCGGGGAGCTCGCCGTGAGCAGCCCTGACGACGCCCGCACGCTCACCGCCTATGACGTCCGCGAATGTGCCCAGGTGGTCGGGATGTCGGCTCCACCCTCCTGCGACACCCGGGCGCCCATCTGCACGTAGGCGGCTCCCTGCGGAAATATCTTGCCGGCAACGAGCGCCTGGCCCAGGCCGAACGACGGTGCGCCGGCCATCAGGCCCGGTGGGACGAAGGAGAACAGCCGACTGAGGTCGGCCACGTCGGCCATCGAGTTCATCCGCATCAGCAGCAGGTTGTCGCACTGGGAGACGATGTTTTCGTGCACCTTGTTGGGGCGCTGCGTCGACACGAGGAGATAGAGGCCGAACTTGCGTCCCTCGGCCGCGATCTGGACGGCTCGCTCGGTGGATATCAGGCTGATGGGGTTGTCCGGCTCTGCAGCGCAGATGTTGTGCGCCTCGTCGATGACGATCAGCGCTGGCTGCCGCGAACGCCGCAGGCTCCACATCGTGGCCAGTACGGCGTCGGCGACGGTCCGCTGCTCCTCGAGGGTGTCCAGCGACCCGAGGTCCACCACGACACAGCGACTGGTGGGTTCCCTGAGCTCGTGAAGAATTGAAGGAGGGTCTGGGCTCCAGATCCCCCAGCCGAGCACCCCGAGGTTGACCGCCCGCATTCCCAATTGTTGGGCGCTCGGGTTCGACGAGCCGATCAGCTGGTCGAGGCCGCTGATCAGCGGCTGCCCCTCCTGGTTGCTGCGAACCAGGTCGGTCAAGACGGCGTACTCGTCCCGATCGGCGATGGGATCGAGCCCGAGCACTGCTCCTTGAGTCCGCGTGTCGAGCTCGGCGAAACGCAGGCGGAGCGGGTGATCGCTTCCCGGCTCGTTGCTCCACACTGCGACGTCGGTTGGGACGGACCGGTAGCCCTCGGCCCGCGCCGGGTCTGCGTCCGCGCGGAGCCGGCCCAGCCCGACGTAGTCGGAGTTGGGGTCGAGGATCACGATGCGCAGGCTGGTCTCGGCGAGCACGCGTTCAAGCAGGAGACCGAGCGAGTAGGTCTTTCCCGAGCCCGACTGCCCACACATGAAGGTGTGCCGGTTGAGGCCACCGCTGTCGAGCTCGGCCGGAACGCCGGGTGTCAGCAGCAGCTCGCCGATGACGAGACTGGCCCGGTCCCGGTGCCGGGTTGCGGCGAGCCAGGTGCTCACCTCGTCCGGCGGGGCCGGCCGCACGGACGCGTCGTGGAAAGGATCGCCCTGATCGAGGAGCAGGCCGTTGCCGACGGCCACCCGGATCCGGATGCCGGTGGTCGAACCATCGACGCCGGGAACCTCGACGTCCTCGGTCCGGCTCGCCACATCGGTGATCTGACCCAGCCGGAGCCCGCCGTCATGCTCGAGCGCGACGTATCCCCCGCGTCTCAGCTCCAGCCCGTGCAACGACGCCTGGAACTCGAAGGCGCGGCCGTCGACGGACGTGGCCAGCGGGAGCGTCGAGCGTTCGATGCGTTCGCGGATGTCCCGATAGCGGGCGATCTGGTCCGTCAGGTCGTCTGGTGGCATGCAGTTCATGCTGCGTCCCACCTCGACCAGGGTCCTCATCCGTTGTGGGTGACCGGCCACGCGACCCGACTCCCCTAGGCTGGCGCGATGGCGACAGACGGCGGAACCAAGGCAGTGGTAGCGGCGCTGCTGGCCAACACCGGCATCGCGATCACCAAGTTCTTGGCGTTCTTCCTCACCGGTCTCAGCTCGATGCTCGCGGAGGCCATCCACTCCGTGGCGGACGCTTCGAACCAGGTGCTGCTGTTGGTGGGAGGCAAGAGGTCCAAGCGCGCCGCGACCGAGGAGCACCCGTTCGGCTACGGCCGCGAGCGTTACATCTATGCGTTCATCGTCTCCATCGTGCTGTTCACGGTGGGCGGGCTCTACGCGCTCTACGAGGCGTACCACAAGTTCGACGAGATCCGGTCGGGTCACCACGAGGACGCCGGGAAGTGGTGGTGGGTCCCGCTGGTCGTCCTCGGCATGGCGATCGTCCTCGAGTCACTGTCCTTCCGCACTGCGATCATCGAGACGAACAAGGTGAAGGGCGGCGCCTCGTACAAGGTCTTCGTCAGGCGCGCCAAACAGCCGGAGCTGCCCGTCATCCTGCTCGAGGACCTGGCGGCACTCCTGGGTCTCGTGTTCGCCCTCTTCGCGGTGTCGCTGTCTCTGATCACAGGCAACTACTACTTCGACGTCGCCGGGACGGCGATGATCGGCATCCTGCTCGTGGTGGTCGCGATCGTGCTGGCTATCGAGACGAAGAGTTTGCTCCTCGGTGAGGCCGCGACCGGGGAGGCGCAGGAACGGATTGCCGCCGCGCTGCGGGATACGCCGGGCATCCAGCGCGTCATCCACATGAAGACGCTGCACCTCGGTCCCGAGGAGGTGCTGGTGGGCGCCAAGATCGCCGTCGGCGCTTCCGACACGGCCCAGCAGGTCGCGAACGCGATCGACGCTGCCGAGCAAGCTGTCCGTGCCGCCGAACCGCATGGCCACCGTGATCTACCTCGAGCCCGACATCGAGCGCTGAGGACGCCGGCCCTCAGGCTTGGGTGAACTCCATGACGACCTTGATGTCGTCCGGCGTCCTGGTCAACGCACCGTCCACGTCGGTGGGTGAGACCCGTCGGGTGACGAGCTGCTCGAGCCAGGATCGGTCGGCCCTCGCGAGGACCTTGGCAGCTCGGTAGTAATGACGGCGGTTGGCGTTCACCGAGCCGAAGACCACCAGGTTCTTGAGCACCGCATCCGTGGCCAGCGTCGACTCCGCGGCCGAGGTAGATGCGGCGCCCACCCCGGTCAGACAGAGGATGCCTCCCGGCGCCAGACCGGCAGCGGCGTCGTGGACCAAGGATCCGACGCCCGTGCACTCGACGACGATGTCGGGACTGAACCCCAGGTCCGCCAGCGCCCCCGTGTGGTAGGTGGCGCCGAGCTCCGCCACCAGGGCCGGCTTCGGGCCGCTGGTGACCCGGTCGAGCACGTGGACCTCGGCGCCGCCCTGCACACCGATCAGGGCGGCAAGGAGCCCGATGGGCCCGGCGCCGACGACCAGCACGCGGTGCGGATCCCAGAAGGTACGCCGCCCGATAGCAAGGATCTGCTCCCACGCCTTGGCGACGACGGTCGTCGGCTCCATCAGCACGCCGAGGACTCCGAGGCTCTCGTCGACCCGGACGACGTACTCCGGTTCGATCCGCCACCGCTCCGACATGAACCCGTGCACCTGCTTGATGCCGCGCTCGGTGTAGCCGCCGTTGGAGCACATGTCCCACTCGCCGACGGCGCAGTTGGGGCACGGGACCGGGTCCGGTCGTCGTACGACGCCGACAACATGGTCGCCGACGGCCAGACCCGTGGGTCCGGGGTCCAACACCCTGCCGAGCGACTCGTGCCCCAGGATCAGCCGTGCCTCACCGGGCGGCGCCCAGCCGTAGAGTCCGCCGGCTATCTCGACGTCGGTGCCGCAGACCCCGACTCCCAACGCCTCGACCAGCACCGAGCCCATCGCCTGATCGGGCTCCGGAACGTCGTCGAGCCTTGCCGAGCCGGCAACACCGGGTTCCACCGTGACGGCGTGCATTCGGGTGCCTCCTCAGCTTCTTGGTGTGGGCGGGTCGAGGATGAGATCGGCGACCAGCGCGGTCCAGCCGGTCTGGTGGCTGGCGCCGAGACCGATGCCCAGGTCGCCGTGGAAGTACTCGAAGAACTGGAGGTTGTCGCGCCACGCGGGGTCGAAGTCGAGGATGTCCTGACGGCCGTTCACGGGACGCCGAGTCTCGTGGTCGGGCAGCCAGATCGAGACGAGCCGGTCGGCCAGATCGCCGGCCACCTCACCCAGGGACAGCTTCTTGCCCGAGCCGGTGGGGTACTCGACCTGGAAGTCGGCGCCGAAGAACTGGTCGTACTGGAGCAAGGCTCGGATGACCAGGTAGTTGGTCGGCAGCCACACGGGTCCACGCCAGTTGGAGTTCCCCCCGTACATCGCCGTCCGGGACTCGGCCGGCTGGTACTCGATCCCTGCGCCCGGGACGCCGGGGACCTCGTAGGTCGCCTCGTGGCGCTTGGACAGCGACCGCAGCCCGTAGGGCGAGAGGAACGCCTCCTCGTCGAACAGCGTCGCGACCACTCCCGCGAGCTGGCCGGAAGAGGCCATCGAGACGAGCAGCCGGCGTCCCGTGCCCTCGCCGGCGACCGGCCAGGCGCGGCCGCCGTCACGCTGGAGCCTGTCGAGGCGGCGCGCGAAACGCTTGCGCAGGCTTTGGACCGACTCCGACTCCGCAAGCGACAACGAGGCTGCTGGCAGCCCCGGAAGCACGCCGACCAGTGACTGGACCCGGATCGGGGTGGCGTTGCCGTGCGCGTCGATGAGCCGGTCGTAGAAGAACGCGTCCGAGGGGTCCAACAGTCCCGACGACTCCAGGGAGTCGCTGATCAGCACGAAGTGCTCGAGGAACTTCACGACCATGTCGTCGTAGACGTTGTTGCGCTCGGCCAGCTCGCGGGCGAGCACGAGCATCGCCAGGGAGTAGTAGGCCATCCAGGCCGTCCCGTCGGCCTGCTCGATCCTCAGGTCGGGCGGCAGGTTCGAACGGTCCACCGGGCTGATGTTGTCGAGGCCGAGGAAGCCGCCTCCGAACAGGTGGTTGCCGTCGGGGTCCTGCCTGTTGACCCACCACGTGAAGTTGAGCAGCAGCTTCTGGAAGATCCGCTCGAGGAAGTCCGTGTCGGTGCTGCCGTCGATGACGAACACGCGAATGGCCGCCAACGCGTGCACGGGTGGGTTGACGTCGTCGAAGTTCCACTCGTACGCCGGGAGCGCCCCGTTGGGGTGCAGGAACCACTCGCGCAGCAGCACCGTGAGCTGGTACTTGGCGAAGGCCGGGTCCAAGTGGGCCCACGGGATCGCGTGGAACGCAAGGTCCCAGGCCGCGAACCACGGGTACTCCCAGGGGTCCGGCATGGCGAGCACGTCGAAGGATTCGAGGTGGCCCCAGTCGGCGTTCCGCCCCATGCGTCGCCCGGCCGGGGGTGGCGGCGAGGCTGGGTCTCCGTCGAGCCATCTGCCCACGTTGTAGGGGTAGATCTGCTTGCTCCAGATGAGCCCGGCACTGGCCTGGCGCACCACCCGCATCCGCTCGTCGTCGGTGCCGGCAGGTGCGATCGCCGCGTAGAACTCGTCGGCCTCGCGTTCACGGTCGGTCACGATCGTGTCGAACCTCGAGGCCGACCACCCTGGGTCCGAAGCGTTGCTCGCCTGCGGCTTGTGCAGCCGAAGACGGATCTCGGCCGTGGCCCCGGCCGGCACGGTCAGGTGGTACCACCAGGCCGCCTTGGTCCCCTCCCCTGCCGGGTTGACCGTGGCAGCACCGGAGACCACATGGTCGTTGATGCCGTCCTTCGGGTACGCCGTCAGCGGCGGGGCACCGTACAAGCGCGACGTGTTGGTCTCGTTGTCGCAGAAGACCGCCCGGGGCGGCTGCCCGTCCGGGCCCGGTGCGGCCTCGAGCCGGTATCCCGCCAGCCGGTGCTCGTCGACGACCACGGCGTCGCCGTCCTCGCGCAGGACCGGCGCGTCCTGCCCGACCTCCCACCGCCACGTGTTCCGGAACCACAGCGTCGGCAGCAGGTCGATCGTGGCCTCGTCGGGACCGCGGTTCTCGACGGTGATGCTCGCCAGGACCTCGGTCGGCGAGGCCTTGGCGTAGGTGACCTCCACCGCCCAGAAGCGGTCGTCGGCGAACACCCCGGTGTCGAGCAGCTCGTACTCGAGGTCCTCCCTGCCGCGTCGCCCGTTCTCCTCGATCAGGTCCTGGTAGGGAAAGGCGGCTTGCGGGTAGTGATAGCGCCAGCGCAGCAGGGCGTGGCTGGGCAACCCCTCGAGGTACCACCAGTACTCCTTGACGTCCTCGCCATGGTTCCCTTGCGGCCCGGTGAGACCGAACATCCGCTCCTTCAGGATCGGGTCGGCGCCGTTCCACAGCGACAGGCCCAGACAGAGCTCGTGGTGGATGTCGGAGAGGCCCGCCATCCCGTCCTCGTTCCAGCGATAGGCGCGCGACCTGGCGTGGTCGTGCGGGAAGGAGCTCCACGCGTCGCCGTTCTCGCTGTAGTCCTCACGCACGGTCCCCCACGCCCGCTCGGACAGGTAAGGGCCCCACTCATACCAAGGGTTGGCGTTGAACAGGTCGTCCTCGGCCTTCCCGGTCGCCTCGGCGAGGCGACGGTGCTCGGCGGTATCGGGCTTGTCAGCAGGACTCATGCCACACCAGCGCTCTCGACTCGGAAGAGGTGCCAGCCCCAAGGGGCGAGCTCGACGTACAGCCCCGCGACCAGGTCGTCGCCGGAACGCTCGTAGGCCACGTCATTGGTGGGGTCGACCAGGCCGACTCGCTTGCCGGCCAGGTCGTCCCAAGGCGCGCGGACCATCGCGGCCGCTGGCTGGTCACTGAGGTTCACCGCCACCAGCCAGCGGGTCTCGCCTTCCCAGCACCACGACACGATGCGCTCGAAACCATCGTTGCCCTGCCACCCCCAGCGCTCGCACAGCCGCCACGAGCCGGTGTGGAACGTGCGGTCCGCGAGTGTCTGGAGCAGTGCGCCGTAGAAGGAGACCAGACCGGGGTCGGGCTCTTCAGCCGGGAAGCGACTCAAGAACACCGGCAGGCGCGTCCGTCGACCCTCCGTCTGCCCGTCGTGCACCAGTCGGGCACCCGCCTGTGTCAGCGTCGCCACCGCCACCGCTCTGAGTCGCTCGGGCGAGAGCACCGAAGCGGCTCGCGGCTCGTCATGGTTCTCCAGGAAACGCAGCAACCGCTGCTGATATCCGGCGTCGGCCGTCAGGTGGAGCCGGACGTCCTCGGCCGCCTCGTGCAGGAGGCGGTCATAAAGCCTCTTGTCGTAGCAGTAGTCGAAACCCTGCGACTGGAGCGCCCACTCGAGGTCCCAGTAGGCCTCGGCGATGAAGCAGAACTCCGGGTGGTTCTCCAGGACGGCGGCGATGACTTCCGGCCAGTAGTCACCCGCTGGCGCTGCGCCGACCCGTCCGCCCCAGGTCCGCGCGAACGTCTCGTTCATCATCAGCATCGCCATGTCGCAGCGCACCCCGTCGCACTGGTCGGCGATGTCGCGCAGCGTGGCCACGTGCGCGTCCCGGAGGTCTTGCGAGAACGCGTTGAGCTGGACCACGTCCGGCCACGCACCCGTATACGGATCCTTGCCGTTGGCGATCACCCGCCCGGCCACCTCGACGAAGGCGTTCGGCTCGTTCTGGAGATCCCCCGGGCTGCCGTTGACCAGACGCTCGGGGTGCTGGGAGACCCACGGATGGTCGGGAGCCACGTGGTTCGGCACGAAGTCGAGGATCAGGGCCACCCCGCGACGAGCCAGGGCCCGCCTCGCCACAGCGAGCCCGGACGGCCCTCCCAGGGCATCGTCGACCACGTAGTCGCGGATGCAGTACGGCGACCCGGCCACGTCCGCGGGTGCGTAGCCGGGCAACGCCGACGCGAAGCTGTCCGTCAGCGCGGGGTTCAACATGGCGATGGCCACACCCGCCGGGCTCCGTTGCCAGACCCCCATCAGCCACACGGCGTCGTACCCGGCCAAGGAGTCCCAGATCTCCTCCGGTACGCCGCCCAGGTCGACTCGCCTGCCCGCGCGGTCGCTCAAGGCGCCCACCCACGGCAGCGCGTTGATCTCGTAGATGGAGGGGTGTGGCGTCTGGTGGAGCGTGGGCGTCGTCAGGGCCATCGCGACGGTCGAGATGGTGTCACTTCACCCACTTCAGCCAATTGTCAGGATCCCCTGCCCGGTAGCGCGCCTCGCCGATCGCGACCCGCGCCACAGCGGTCACGCCGCGCACGACAACGGCGAGAGCCAACAAGCCTCCGGCAACCACGGCCACCTGGACCCACGGAACCTCAACCGCATCCGCCATCAGGAACTCCTCACGTCTCTCGCCATCTCCCATGCTGGGCCGTCGAACCGCGACATGTCCTCATCCTTCCGGGGTGAAGGCGACACCTCCGCCAGCACGGCCTTGCAGATGACGTCCACGACCCAGGGGCGAAACACCCGGCGCCTGGACTCGGCGACCAGGAACACCAGGTCGCGTCGCACCTCCAGCAACTGCCGAGCGGGCAGGTTTGACTCGGGCAACGCGACATGGACGAGATGGATGAACTCCAGAAGCTCGAGGCGGGCCTGGTCTTCTGCAGCTTGGCCGATCGGTGACTGGCTCATGCCGGCGACTCCGGGACCGCCCCGGCGGTGGGGCGTGGGAGCCAGTCGTAGACGACCGAGGTGCGCAGGACCAGGTCGTGGACGGCCCGACGGTCGCGGTCGACCGCGCACCACATCAGTCCGATCGGGAAGCAGGCGCACATCACGGCGCGGGCGAACGCTCGGAGGAACCGGAGCCTCTTGCGGTTTCCGGTCACCACCCGGATCCCCATCACGTGGTCACCGAGGGTGCGGCCACTGATCCACCAGGCCGCCGTCAGGTAGATCACGAGAAGGTCGAAGTACCCGACGACGAACCAGACGAGCTTCGGGTCCGGCCAGCTGAAGTCACGCGGGGAGACCACGAACAGGAACGCGACCACGCCGACGTACGTGCCGGCGAGCGCCAGCCCGACCACCACGGCGTCGAGGGAGTTGGCCACCACGCGTGTGGCGATCCCGGCAGAGGTCCCCTGGTAAGGACGGGCCTCCGCGGGGATGAGCGAGAGCTCGGCGTCGTTCACGGGGCGTCCGTCGGAGGGTCGATCGCGGCGGGCGGGCGACGGCGCCGGTAGCGAAAGCGCTCGAGACTCCGGCTGATGGCCTCGTCCACGGAGATGCCGGTCATCCGAGCACTCCGGACGGTCTCCGAGGCCATCGAACCCGTCGAGTCCCTGATGATGGCCGGCAGGTCGATCGCGGCGATCACCTCTTCGACCATGGCCACGATGTCGACCCGCCCGATGACGGCGTCGATGTCGAGCTTGCCTGCGATCGCATCGATGTCCACTCCGTCGACCGCTGCATTCAGGTCCACCCCGGCCACCGCGGCGTCCAGGTCGATCCGTTGCACGACGGCGTCGAGGTCGAGGCGAGCCACGACGGCGTCGAGATCCACCGCCTTGACGACCTCGTCGATGTCGACATGCTGAACGACGATGCCCGTCAGATCCAGCCGAGAGACCACGAGCTCGGCGATCAGTGGCGCCCACTGGTCGAGGAGGCGCTCGGCGCCATGGGCCGCCCACACCCGATAGCGGGCACCCCGCTGGCCGGCCTCTGCGAGAAGCGAGGCGGGTTGCCAGCGAGTAGGGACGAACGCCGGTTGCCAGGCGACCGCAGATCGCACTGCCGGCGAGGTGGCGACGGCCCGTACCACCGCCAGACCGACACCTACGGAGACGCCGACGATCCCCAGCGCAACATCGGCCGCAAGCTCGGCGTCCGAGCGCTGCAGGGATGCCGCCGGCTCCCGTGGGACCTTGACGACGTCACTCACCACCTCATGGTGTCCGGTCGCGACCGGTCCCACCTCACCCTGATCGGATGAGACCACAGGCGCGCAGCACGCCAGGGTCGTGCTCGCGCTGGCGCACCGCCGTGAGTGAAGACTAAGCCCGGGGAACCCCGCCGCGGAGGTGGTGAGCGGCGGGGACCCGGGATGAGGTTGTCGCGCGAACCCGACAGGATGCGCAAGGCCTCGGCACCAGTGTGACTGGTGGCGAGCTCGGGGCGACAGGGTCAAAAGGCCCTGCACCAAGGACCCGACCACCTCACAGGCGGCAGACGCCTAAAACACCGCCCACCCCTCTCGGTGAACGGTGCTCCGGCTCAGAAGGGTGAAGCGTCACCCTTGCTGGACCAGACTGTTGGTTGGGCGCTCGTGCAGGTAGAGCCGAACGTCCCGACGACTAGACCAGCGGGTCACATCCCGGCAAGTGGCACGTTGTCAAAACCGTCGATCGCCCACCTAGACAGCCTTCGATGTCCGACACGCTTCGTCATGGTCCGGTCCCGTGTCATCGTTCGGTGTGTCAACTCGGGCACACAAGGGGGATCCGTGGTGACCATCACAGAGTGCCGGCCGTTCCAGGAGTCATCCGTCCAGACCGGATGCGAGCTTCTCGTCGAAGCCTGCGCCGTCGACGGGGGCGGCTTCGTGCCGCTGAACGTCGAGTGGGTCTCGGAGCCGGTGGCCGCCGAGGGCTGGATCACCTTCTTCGTCCGCCTCATCGGAACCGTTGACGGCGAGCTCACGACTCCCGGGCGGCACCGCGTGCACCAAGACGGCCGCTCGTTCGATCTCAACCTGACGCGAGTCGCGCGGCGCGGCAACCTGGTCTCCTACGCCGCCGTCGTCATCGAGCCCGCGTAGCCGGGAGTTCTTCGAACATCTGTTCGATCCAGTGGCACACTGGCAGCGTGGCCGGAGGGATGAACAAGCGGGGCGCGGCCTATCGGCACGGCACGATGGCCGAGCGAGTCGCCGCCACCACCCGTCGTACGCCGTCCTCGACGCCCGCAGCGACCCCGCCGAGCCCGCCGAGCCCGCCGAGCCCGCTGGACCGTCTCAAGCACTGCTGGGTCAGCGACGAGCACGGCCGCCTGCCCGGGCTGCTGTTGGAGTGGCGCAGTGTGGTGACCGGCTGGCAGGGCCGGGTCGTGCATCCGGTGCCCGAGCCGGGCACCGAAGGGTGGATCCTCGTCGAGGAGTGGCTGCCGGCCAGCCGTCTCGAGGCGACCGGTTGATCGATCGATCGATCAAGGCTGGCGGCGTGAGTCCTCCAGGGAGAACGCGACACTGCGGGAACCGAGGTCGGCCTCGGCGAGCGTGACGGTCACCTCGGTGCCGAGCGGCAGCTTCTCCGGCCCGCTGATCCTGGCCTCGATGGCGGGGTCCTGGATGGTGACGGTGCCGCGCTTGTCGTCCTTCTCGTCGCGATCGACGATCACGCCTTCGAACTTCTCGCCCACGCGCGTGCGCAGCACACCGGCCTCCACCAGGTCGATGACGGCGTTCTCGTACTGGTGGGCCAGCCGGTCGGCCTTCTGCATCGTGTCGGGCACCTCGCCGAGACGGTCGAGCACCCAGCCGGGCACCTCCTCGCCGGCGCACAGCGCAACACAGATCTCGCTCGCGTAGCGGTCGCCGAGGCGGCGCAGCGGGGCGGTCACGTGGGCGTACTGCGAGGCCAGCGCCGTGTGCTCGGACTGGTCGGGCAGCTCCCCCACGAAGCTCACGTAGCCGCTACCGCGCAGCAGCCGGGTGCAGGACACCACCATGGCCGCGTGGCTGGGCTGCTCCGGGTCGAGGGAACGGATGAAGTCGGGGTAGGACATCTCTGCAGGCCAGTCGATGCCGAGGGCCTGAGCCGTGCGGTGCAGTCGTTGTACGTCGCTCGGGTTCGGAGGCGGGAGGGTGCGCAGCAGCCCGATCCTGGCGAAGACCATCAACGAGGCGGCCGCCATGCCCGTCAAGAGAGAGATCTGGGCGTTCCACTTCTCGGTCGGCAGCTGGGCCCGGAACTCCAGGTGCCACTCCTCCCCCGCCACCGACACCTCCTGCTCGGGCAGCGGCAGCGACACACCGCCACGGGCCGCCTCACGGGCCAGCCGCAGCTCGCCCACCTCCTTGAGCAGCATCAGCGACTCGTCAGCCGACCCGTCGTCGATGGCGCGCTGGACCCCGGCGTAGTCGAGCTTTGCGGTCGAGCGCACCCGTGCCCGCTCCACGTGGACGTCGGTGCCCTCGCCGGTCTTGTCGACCTTGATCGTCCAGAGCAGTGCCGGACAGACCTGGTCGGGCAGCAGGGACGCGGCGCCCTCCGAGATCGTCGTGGGGTGCAGCGGCACCCTGGAGTCGGCGCCGTAGAGGGTCTCCCCGCGCTTGTTGGCCTCCAGATCGATCGGGTCGCCGGGCGTGATGAACGCCGCGAGATCGGCGATCGCGTAGTAGACGACGTAGCCGTCGCCGTCGCGGGCCAGGTGCATCGCCTGGTCGAGGTCCCGAGACGGCGGCGGGTCGATCGTCACCAACGGCAGGTCGGTGCGGTCGAGGTCGGGCAGGCGCGGGTCGGCCACCGCCTTCTCGGCAGCCTCGGTCACTTCCGAGGGGAAGTCCACGCTCACCCCGAGGTCTTCCTGGATCCTCGCAATGCCTTCGCGGAGCTCGTGGGCGGCGACGCCGTCGTCGGTGCTCGTGACGTGAACCACGCGACTCGCAACCATGCCGCAACCCTAACCAGCCGATCGCGGCCGTCCGGGCTGCCAGGGGCTCGTCGAAATTTCGGGCCGAGGAAATGAGTCGGATGTCGCCATTCGTCAGCGGCCGGGCCCCGGCCCGGCCACACTTGACAGGCGTCCACACAAGCATCGTTCGGGGGAGCACACCTTCATGCACATTCCACGTCCCTCGGCCGGCTCGGCCGCCTTGGTCGTCGCGTCGTTGGCCCTGGCCGTCGCCGCAGCGCAGCCGGGCTATGCCGCGCTGTCCGGCCTGGGCAAGGACTCCGTCGGGTCCAACCAGATCAAGGACGGCGGAGTCCGCGACGATGACCTGGCCAAGAACTCGGTGAGCTCCGCCACGATCAAGAACGGCGCGGTCAAGCGGCAGGACCTGGACAACGACTCCGTGGGTTCGGCCCAGCTGGCCAACGCCTCGGTGCTCGGCAGTGACCTGGCCCCCGGGTCGGTCGACTACTCCAAGATCGCCGACGGGACGGTGGGGCGCGTCGAGCTGTCTGCCAACTCCGTTGACGGCTCCAAGATCGTCGACGGTTCGGTCTCCCTGTCCGAGCTCGCCGCCTCGGCCCGGCCGACGAAGATCGCTACCGGCGGCTGGTCGCGGTATCCGAACGGCTGGACACCGATCACCGGCCTCGCGTCGATCGGCTCCCTGGCGGTGGACGGCGCCGGTCCGCTCACGGTCACCCAGCCGTCACTGCTCGTGGTGTCGGGCCAGATCCGGGTGCGCAGCAACATCTCGATCCTCGGCGGGGTCCTCGACTGCACCGTCCTGGTCAACGGGGTTGCACTAGCGGCCACGGCCAACGTCGGGTTGGCCGGACTCACCAACACGACCGTCCCGATCGTGGCCGGCAGCACGTTGACCGCAGGCAACTACGACGTCGGCGTCAGCTGCACGGGCGCCAACGTGTCGGTGCAGCTCGTCCGCGTCAACGTGATGGCCTTCGCGACCTGACGGAGAGCCCGCACTAGCCTGACGCGCGTGCTGATCCTGCTGCCCCCCAGCGAGGGCAAGACCCAGGCGCGCCGCGGCCGGCCGCTCGACCTCGCGGATCTCGGCTTCCCGGGGCTGCGTCCCGCGCGCGAACGCCTCCTCGACGCACTCGTCGAGCTGTGCGCCTCCTCGCCGGAGGCCGCCGCGGCAGCCCTCGGCCTGGGTGCCGGCCAGGCCGACCTCGTCGCCCGGAACGCCGCACTGGTGACGGCACCCACCGCGCGGGCCGACCACGTCTACAGCGGCGTCCTCTACGACGCGCTCGGCCTGCCGACACTGTCGACCGCGGCCAAGCGCCGGGCAGCGACTCGGGTTGCGGTGGTCTCCTCACTGTTCGGGCTGGTCCGGCCCGGCGACCGGATGCCGGCCTACCGCCTCTCCGGCGACACCACGCTTCCCGGCGTCGGTCCGGTGGCGGCGGTCTGGCGCGCGCACCTCGGGCCGGCCGTCCGCGAGGCGCTGGGCGGCGGGCTGCTGCTCGACCTCCGGTCCACGACGTACGCCGCGTTCTGGCGGCCGGAGCCCGACCTGGCGCGCCGGGTCGTCACTCTGCGGGTACTGCACGAAGTCGCTGGCCGGCGCACGGTGGTCAGCCATTTCAACAAGGCGACCAAGGGACGGTTGGTTCGCGACCTGTTGGAGGACGGCGCCCGCCCCGGCTCGGTCGTCGCCCTGGCGCGCACCCTCGACCGGCTGGGCTGGCACGCCGAGCTCGGCACGGCGACCCGGGCCGGCATACCCGTGGACGTGGTGGTCGCCGAGGTCTGAGACGGGATCGAAACAGGGTCTGGGGCAAGATGGCCGCGTCGTTGCCGTCCGACTCGGGGAGTGTTCCATGCGTCCGCACCGTCCCAGCCCAGCCGTCGTCATCGCCTCGCTCGCGCTCGCCGCGGCCGTGACGCCACCCGCCTACTCCGCGATCGCGCCACACCTGGCCAAGAACTCCGTCGGCTCGTCCCAGATCAGGGACAAGGCGATCAAGGCGACCGACATCGCCAAGGGTGCGGTGAACTCGTCGAAGATCGCCGACGGGCAGGTGCGCCACAGCGACGTCGCCAACGGAGCTGTCGACTTCACCAAGATCGCCGACGGCACGGTGGGCCGGGCCGAGCTCTCGGGCAACAGCGTCGACGGCGGAAAGATCGCCGACGGCACCGTCGGCGTCGGCGACCTGGCCTCGCCGGTGCGGGCCCGGGCGTGGGTGGCGTACCCGTCCTCGGACGTGCCGGTCGCACCCGGCGTCAACGTCGGACTCGGCAGCCTGGCCGTCAACGGAGGCGGCCCGCTGTCGGTCAACCGGGCGACGGTGCTCACGATCAGCGGCCAGCTCTACTTCAACGCGCCCATCACCGCGGGAGACAACGCGAAGGGCCGGATCGCCTGCACGCTGGCCGTCGACGGCGCGGCCCTGGCGCCGCGCTCGTGGTCCCGAGTCGAGCAAGGGGACGAGGCCACGGTGCCCGTGTGGGGCGTGGCGGTGGTGCAGGCGGGCAACCACGACGTGAGCCTGTCGTGTCGCAACGACACGTCAGGCACCGTGCCGGCCAACCTCGGTCGCGTGGGCGTCAGCGTCGTGGCCGTGCCCCAGTGAACGACCGCCCGGTCACCAGCGGGTGGACTCGTCGAAGAGCTCCGCACCGGGCGCCAGCGCGTTGAACTGACGCAGCGACGCGTAGCGCTCGGCGCCCGCCTGGGGCGGCTGGTCGTCAGGTGGCGTGAAGAAGGTGACGACCGTGACCGAGGCCGGCCGCAGCTCCATCCGGAACTGTGACGACAGCGGCGCCTGGATCGCCTCGGCCACCAACACCTTGATCGGGGTGACGTGGCTGGTCACCACCACGGTCCGGCCGACATGCCGCTCCAGGACCCTGTCCAGCGCCGCCACGACCCGCTCCTGCACCATCACCAGCGACTCTCCGCCGCCGGGCCGCACCTCGAGCGAGCCGAGCCACTCGTCGAGGTCTGCTCGGTGGGCTTCGGCCACCTCCTCGAAGGTCATCCCGTCCCAGCTGCCGAACTCCATCTCCGCGAAGCCCGGCTCCTCCTCCACCGTCCGGCCCAGGCGCTCGGCGAGGATCTCGCCGGACTCGCGGGCGCGGCGTACGGGCGAGGAGACCACGGCGTCGACGCGACCGGCCAGCGGCGCCAGCCAGTCGGCCACGGTCCGGATCTGGGCGCGTCCCTCGTCGCTGAGACCCGGGTTGGCGCTGGTCAGGCCGCCGGAGAACCGCTTGGCGGTGGTGTGCGCCGTGACGCCGTGTCGCACCAGGATCAGCGTCGTCTGGACCTGGCGGCGCCAGGCCAGCCAGCTCGGCTCGTCGGTCGCCGCCTCGTCGGTGGCTTCGGTCGGCGCGACCCCGTCGTCACCGGGCGTTTCCTGGGATGAGTCATCGGGCGTGGCAGCGGGCTCGTCACCGACGACGGTGACGCCGCTGCGCTTGCCGTCGAGGGCCTCGTTGGCCAGCCGGTCGGCGTGCTTGTTCTGCTCCCTCGGCACCCAGGTGTACGTCGTCCCGAACGGCGCCAGCCGGTTGGCCTCGAGCGCCAGCGGCTTCATGTCCGGGTGCTTGATCTTCCAGTTGCCCGACATCTGCTCGACGACGAGCTTGGAGTCCATCCGGACCTCGATGTCGGCCTCGGGGGCAAGCTCGGCCGCCAGCTTGAGGCCGGCGATCAGACCGGAGTACTCCGCGACGTTGTTGCTGGCGATGCCGATCGTGGTGCCGTCCTCGGCGATCACCGCACCGGTCTCGGCGTCCTTGAGCACGGCGCCGTACGCCGCCTTGCCAGGGTTGCCGCGCGAGCCGCCGTCGGCCTCGATCACGACCGACGCGAGGCGACGCGGGGTGCTCACAACCCGGACTCGGACGTGCGGACCAGGATCCGCTGACACTCCTCACACCGGAGCACCTCGTCGGTGGACGCCGACCGGATCACTCCCAGCTCCGCGTTGTCGAGGCTGAGCATGCAGCCGCTGCACTGGCGAGCGCGCAGCGCGGCCGCACCAACTCCGCCCTTGGCGGCGCGCAGCCGGTCATAGAGGGCCAGCAGGTCCGCGGGCATCTCCTCGGCGATCGGCCCCCGCTCCCCCGCGAGCTTGGCGAGCTCGGCGTCGATGTCGGCGAACCGGGCGTCCCGGGCCTGCTCCAGCCTGGTCGAGCGCTCCTCGGCCTCGGCGAGCTGATCGCCGACCCGGGTCAGGGTGGCCTGGGCCTCCTCGAGCCGTTCCATCACCTCGAGCTCCTCGTCCTCGAGAGTGGAGATCCGGCGCTGCAGCGAGGTCATCTCCTGTTGCATCCGCTCGAGGTCCTTGGGGTTGCTGACCAGCCCCTGGTCCATCCGGTTGCGGTCCCGGTCGCGGCGGGTCTTGACCTGCTCGACGTCGGCGTCGACCTTGGTCTGCTCGGCCGTCAGGTCGTCGACGGCGATGCGGGCGTCACGGACCTGGTTGGCCAGGTCGTGCTTGGTCATCGTCAGGGCGGCCAGGTCGTCGTGCTCGGGCAGCGTGCCGCGCTGGTGGCGCAGGTGGTCGGCTCGGGCGTCGAGCTCCTGGAGGTCGAGCAGCTTCAGTTGGACGAACGGGTCGGCTTTCAGCGTCGGCTCCTGTGGTCGGGTCGGTGCCACCTACATGACCTGGGCGACCGTGCAGTCACGGGCGGAACCGCCAGGCGTCGGTGCAGATCGTGCTCACGCGGGTCTCCAACCTATCCGGGCCGTCGGCGAGGGCCTTCTCCAGCCGAGCCTGCGCCTGGGGCAGCCACGTCCACTCGGCCGCCCAGTGCGAGACATCGACGAGGGCGGGGCCGTCCTGCTCGAGGAACTCGGTCGCCGGATGGTGGCGCAGGTCGCTGGTGACGTAGCAGTCGGCATCGGTGCGCAGCACGTCACCGAGGAGGTAGTCGCCGGCTCCCCCGCACACGGCCACGCGGCGTACGACGCGGTCGGGATCGCCGCCGACCAGGATGCCGCGCGCGGTCTCGGGCAGCGCCGCGGCCACCTGCGCGGCGAAGTCGCGCAGCGTGGTCTGCTCGACGTCACCGATCCGCCCGGAGCCAGTGGCGGAGGTGCCGGTGTCGGCGAGCTCGACGACGTCGTACGCCGGCTCCTCGTAGGGATGCGCCGCCAACATGACCGCCACCACGGACTCCCGCAGCGACCGGGCGAGCACCACCTCGATGCAGGCCTCGCCCACCACCTCGAGTGAGCCGACCTCACCGATGGCGGGCCGGGCGCCCTCGAGCGGCCGGAACCTGCCCTCACCACCGGTCGTGAACGAGGCCGACTCGTAGTCACCGATCCGCCCCGCCCCGGCCTCGGCGAGCGCGCGGCGGACCCGCTCGGCGTCGGCCTCGGGGACGTAGACCGTGAGCTTGTCGACCGGTGAGCCCTGGGGCACGAGCGGCCGCACGCGGTCGAGGCCGAGGGTGGCAGCCAACGCGTCGGAGACACCCGGCGACGCCCGGTCGGCGTTGGTGTGCGCGGTCAGCAGCGCACACCCGGCGCGGGCCAGCGTCGCCAGCGTGCGGCCCTTGGGCGTGGTCTCCGCGAACCCGTGCACGGGCCGCAGGAACAGCGGGTGGTGCACCAGCAGCAGGTCCGCCCCCCACGACGCGGCCTCCCGGGCCACCTCGATCGTCGGGTCGACCGCGAGCAGGACCTTGCCGACCTCCTGCGCCGGGTCGCCGTACACCAGGCCGACGGCGTCGCGCTCGTCGGCGGTCGAGGGTGGGTACCAGGTGTGCAGCAGGTCGACGACGTCGCGCAGCAGCATGAGGCGAAGGCTAGCCAACACCGATTCGTCTGCGGATTGGCGTGACTTCTCAGCGTCGAAATCGCAGACGAATCGGTGTGCGATCAGTTGACCTGGCGCTCGCGGTCTTCCCAGTACGGCGCCCGCAGCTTGAACTTCTGCAGCTTGCCGGTGGCCGTGCGGTCGAGCACCTCGCGGAACTCCACAGACGAGGGAGCCTTGTAGCGCGCCACCTTGCCCTTGACGTAGTCGATCAGCTCCTGCTCGGTCAGGTCGGAGCCCTCGGCCTTGACCACCAGCGCCTTGATCGTCTCGCCCCACTTGTCGTCCGGCACGCCGATCACCGCGACCTCGGCGACGTCGGGGTGGGAGAAGATCGCGTCCTCGACCTCGATGGACGAGACGTTCTCGCCGCCGGTGATGATGACGTCCTTCTTGCGGTCCTGGATGGTCAGGTAGCCGTCGTCGCCGATCACACCGCCGTCGCCGGTGTGGAACCAGCCGCCCTCGAGGCAGCGCTCGGTCTCCTCGGGGTTCTCCCAGTAGCCCGCGAGCACGACGTTGGAGCGCGCCAGCACCTCGCCGCCGTCCTCGTCGATCGTCAGCCGTACGCCGATCGCCGGCGAACCCGCCCGCACCAGCTTGGTGGCGCGGTCCTCGGCCGACAGGTCGTCCCACTCGCTGCGGGTGCGGTTGATCGTGAGCAGCGGGGAGGTCTCGGTGAGTCCGTAGATCTGGATGAACTCCCAGCCCAGCTCCTCCTGGACCCGCACAATCGTCCGGGTCGGCGGCGGGGCGCCGGCCACCACGATGCGCACCCGGCCGCGACCGGGGATCTCGCCCTCCCAGTCGGGTGCGGCGTCCAGGACTGCCGCGACGACGGCCGGGGCGGCGCACATGATGGTGACGCCGTACTTCTCGACGCGGCGCAGGATCTCGGCGCCGTCGACCTTGCGCAGCACGATCTGCGGCACGCCCATGCCGGCCATCGCGAACGGCATCCCCCAGCCGTTGCAGTGGAACATCGGCAGCGTGTGCAGATAGACGTCGCGGTCGGTGACGCCGGTGTGCAGCCCGAAGGTGACGGCATCGGTCCAGATGTTGCGGTGGGTCAGCTGGACGCCCTTGGGACGTGCCGTGGTGCCGGAGGTGTAGTTGATGGTGGCGGTGGCGTTCTCGTCGGGCTCCCACTCCCGCGGCTCGCCGTCGGCCAGCAGGTCGGTGTCGTCGCCGATCACGAAGGTGTGCTCGGCCTCGATGCCCTTCAACGCATCGCTCAGCTCGGGATCGATGAAGAGCACCCGCGCCCCTGAGTGCTCCACGATGTAGGCGACCTCGTCACGGGAGAGCCGGAAGTTGATCGGCACCAGCACCCGTCCGTAGCCGCTCACGCCCCAGAACGCCGCCAGCAGCCGCGCGCTGTTGTGGCTGACCATCGCCACCCGCTCGCCGACGCCCACACCGAGCTCGTCGAGCTTGGCCGCGATGCCCTTGGCCCGCTCCCCCAGCTCTCGATAGGTGAGCTCGCCCCACGACCGGGCGGGCTGGTCTGGCTCGTCGACCACGCCGCGGCGTTCGCCGTAGACGGTCACTGCCCGGTCGAGGAAGTCGCTGACGCTGAAGGGCACGATCATGCTGTTCACTCTCACCCAGCCGTCGCGGCGTTGTCGACCCTCAAGTCAGGTGCCGGAGGGCCTCGCGCCGCGACAGGCCCGACAGCGCGGGTCCGAGGCGGTCGACCTCGGCGCGCACCCAGTCAGGATCGGTCCGCGCGAGCTCGCGCAGCGCCCAACCGATCGCCTTGCGCAACCAGAACGACGTGTCGTCCACGTTGGCCGCCACGACGTCATGAAGCAGGTCGCGGTCCGTGTCGTCGCGGTGCCGCAGCTGGCTCAGCACGGCCGTCCGCCGCACCCACAGGTCGTCGTCGCGGCTCCAGGCGCGCATCACCGGCGTGACGGCGTCGCGATGGCCGGCGAGGACGCCACCGACCAGATGCGCTGCGATCTCGTCGACGAGGTCCCACCACGCACCGGTGACGACCAGGTGCCGGAAGAGGTCCAGGGCCGCGGGGTCCAGCCACGGGCGTGCCGCGCGGTGTCGGGCGAGCACGATTGCGACGTACCGCTCCTCGCGGTGGGTCGCCCCGTCCCAGAGCTCCCGCACCGTGGCATCCCACGCGTCGCGCTCGGTGGGTTCGTACGCCGCCAACAGCGGCCGCAGCAGCCGGCGCAGCTCCGGCGCGGCGATCCCCCGGAACGGCATGGCCGACTTCATGTAGGCCCGCTGGGCGGCCGCCCGCTCCGGGTCGCCGGCTCCCGCGAGCGTGGTCCGGACGCTCTCCACCAGGTCCCGATCTGCGCTCACGACACCCATTCAACTCTGGCCCAACCCCTGGCCAACCCTGGAAGTCCCTTGTCCACACCGGACCGCCGAACGAAGATCGGGGGGCCATGTCCATCGACCTCACCGGCACGAGCGCCGTCGTCCTCGTCGAAGGGCCGAGCGACGCCGCGGTGCTGCAGGTCCTCTCCCAGCGCCTCGGCCTCGACGGCCCCGATGTCTCGATCGTCTCGATGGGCGGCGTGACCAACATCCGCCACCACCTCCGCCACCACGGACCGGCCGGGCTCGGCCTCGTGGTGTCCGGCCTGTGCGACGGCAGCGAGGAGCGGTTCTTCACCCGCGCACTTCGCCGCGAGGGGCACGCCGTCGAGTCGCGCGAGGACATGGAGGCCCTCGGCTTCTTCGTCTGCGACGCCGACCTCGAGGACGAGCTGCTGCACTCGCTCGGCACCGCGATGGTCGAGGAGATCATCGAGCGCGAGGGCGAGCTGGTGCTGCTGCGGCGCTTCCAGCAACAGCCCGCGCAGCGCGAGCGATCACTGCACGACCAGCTGCACCGCTTCTCCGGGGTGAAGTCGGGCCGCAAGGTCCGGCTGGCCGCGGCCATGGCCGCCGCGCTCGATCTCGACGCCCTGCCACACCCGCTGCGCGGCGTACTCGCCTTCGCCCACGAATCGGTCGGCGGCCCACGGCTGCCTTAGTCTTTTCGCCGTCGGATCACGCAGCCGGCACCCCTCCGGGGCGCATAGCTCAGCGGTAGAGCTCTGGTTTTACAAACCAGCGGTCGCAGGTTCGATCCCTGCTGCGCCCACCGATCTCCACACCGGTTGCGCCCGACCCCCGACGGCGGTGAGTGAGGAACCATTCGCCACGCAGAAACGGTCCCTAAGTCACCGCCGCGTACGCCCGCCACCGGCGGCGGTGAGTGAGGAACCATTTGCCGCAGAAACGGTCCCTAAGTCACCGCTGCGTGGGACGACCCTCACCGGGCGCCAGCACCCGCAGCTGGAGCATCGCGACGAACCGCTGCTCGGGGTCCGACAGGTTGATCTCCCCCACCTCGGCCACCCTGCGCAGCCGGTAGCGGAACGTGTTCGGATGGACGAACAGCGCGTCGGCTGCTGCCGTCACGTCGCCGAAGGCGTCCAGCCACGCCTGGAGGGTCTCGACCAGGTGGCTCTGGTGCTTGCGGTCGTAGTCGATCAGCCGGGCGAGCGACCCCGCGGGGCGGTCGCCCCTGGAGGCGACCAGGTCGCGGAGCTCGAGGATCAAAGCCTCGACCTGGATGTCCTCCAGCCTGGCGACCCTGCGCTCGCCGCGGCCATGGCGCAGCACTCGCAAGGCTCGGTCCGTGCGCGCTCGCGCGACGGCCAGGCCGGCCAGGTCTGCCGACATCGGGCCGACCGCGACGACGGGTCGCATCCGGTCGCCGACCCGGTCCAGGAACTCGTGAGCGATGCGTACGGCGCGTTCCTCACCGTCGCCGACCGAGCCGGCGAGCGGCACGAGGCCGTAGGTGACGCCACCGACCAGGGCGGCGGCCGAGCCGGGGTGCACCGCGCTCAGGTGCAGCGCGAACGCGTCGCTGAGCCGCTGGCGCTCGTGCGCGAGGTTTGCCCCCGACTCGCTCGACTGGTCGTCGCTGTCGGAGATGGCGACTCCGAGGAGCATCAGCTGCCGGCCGGTCAGACCGAGACGGTCCAGCGCGTCCTTGGCGCCGGTGCCTCCCTCGAGCGCGGAGCTGAGCAGGTCGGCCAGCAGCCGGCGCTGCACGTCCGACCCGGCCCGCACTCGGAGCAGGTGCAGCGCGACCAGCTTCGCGGCCTCGCACAGGGCCTCGGTGCGCTCCTCGCTGAGCGGTCCTGGCACGGCGACCCAGATCGAGCCGAGCACCTCGTCCCCGGCGCGCACCGCGATGGCCACCCGCGGCATGGAGAACGGGTCCTGCCCGTCAGGGATCGGGCTGATGAAGACCGGACGGTCGCTGCGCAGCAGCTCGCGGAAGACCCCGCGCTCGGTCAGGATCCGCGAGTAGCGCTCGGGCACCTGCCGGCCCAGGATCGTCTCGATCCGGGATGGGTCCGCCTCGTCCTGGCGACCCGAGAAGGCGAGCACCCGGGAGTTGCGGTCCTCGATGGTGATCGGCGCGTCGAGCAGCGACGCGATGGCGTTGGCCACCGCGAACAGGTCACCGGAGGGCAGCCCGCCGAGGGACTGTTCCTCACCGGCCCCGACGTCGCCCTCCGCGAGCAGCGACCGCAGCATCGCGGTGAGGTGCGCCCACGGTGCACCCCGGCTGAGCCCGAGCAGCGCCACGCCCGACGACTGCGCCGCCTCGCGGACCGCCGGGGTCAGCGGCACCGGCGCGCGTACGACGAGCGCGGCGGCGCCGGTCCGCCCCAGCTCGCCCAGCAGCGCCGCCACCTGCTGGGGGTCGTCGAGGCCGACGCCGAGCACCAGCGCGTTGTGCGGCAGCACCGGGGCGTCAACGGGATCGTGGATCACCACGCCGCCGATCTCCTCGACCGCCTCCGGGTCACCGTCGACGAGGTCCAGCAAGGTGGCGCCCAGGTCGTCCAGGACGCGGCCGAGGCTGGCGCGCGGCTTGGAGCTGCTGGCGGGCACGAGCGCGAGCCTACTTCGCTCAGGCGGAGACGAGCTCCGTCGCTGGATGGCCATCACACGGTCCTCAGGTGCGGCGGTGGGCGCGCCCTCCGAAGTGCAGGTAGGCCGGCCGATCGTCACCCTCGTCCGGGTTGAAGAAGACGGCGAGGAGGTCGGCGTCGGCGATGGGCAGCTTGAGGAGGAAGGAGTCCTCCCGGGCCACCGGCCGCAGTGGCAGGTCGACCATGGACGGCCAGCCCTGCTCCTGGGCGATGCCGTGGCTGGGTGTCACCGTGGCGACCAGCCGGTTCGTGTCGTCGACGTGCACGTCGATGTCGAGGCCCACTCGCGAGTACATGCCGACGTAGCGGTCAGGGTCGGTCACCGTCTCCTCCTCGAGCGCCTCGGGGTCGCGGCGCGGCGTGACACCGAGCCGCTGACCGAACAGCCAGTCGGCGAGCTCCCGATAGAGGGTCAACGCGCTCTCGACGTTGGTCTGGAGGCAGAACCCGAACCGCTCCTCCGGCGCGACGCGCATGAAGGCGTTCTGGCCCAACGAGTTCCCGTCGTGACCGATGAGCGCGACGTCGCCCCAGTGGTCGAGGATCCACCCGAGCCCCCAGGCCTCGCCGAGCATGGTGTCATCGACGAGCCCGATGTGAGGGGCTCGCATCGCGTCCACCAGGCTGGCGTCGAGCAGCCGCGTCCCGTCGGGGGCGAGCCCTCCCGACAGGTGCAGGCCGACGAACCGCATGACGTCACCGGCGCTCGCGACGACGGCGCTGCCCATCGGGCCGAACGCGCGGTGCAGTCCCCACGCCGGAGTCACGAGCAGTCGCGTCGGGTCCTCGAGATCCGGGACGTGGCCGACCGCCACGGGGTGCACGATCGCCTCGTCCGCGAACGAGACCGTGGAGGCGAGCGCAAGCGGCGTGAACAGCCGCTCGCGCAGCGCCTCTTCGAACGTGCTGCCGCTGAGCACCTCGACGATCCGGCCGAGGATGGCGTAGCCGCTGTTGCTGTAGCTCCAGATCCTGCCGGGGTCCACGATCTGCGGCAGGTCGGCGCAGCCCGCGACGTACAGGGCCAGCGCGTCGTCGCCGCGGCCGGTGTCGGTGAAGTGATCGCCGTCGAAGCCGCTCGTGTGGGTGAGCAGGTGGCGGGCCGTGACGGTGTCGCGCGCGTGGGCGTCGCGGACCTCGAAGTCCGGCAGGTAGTGGCGGATGGGGGTGTCGAGGTCGAGCTTGCCCTCCTCGACCAGCATCATCACCAGGGTCGCCGTGTAGAGCTTGCCGATCGACCCGGGCAGGAACAGCGCGTCTGCACGGGAGGGGCAACCCGTGCGTTGGCTCAGGACGCCGGCGGCCACCTCCGTGAGCTGGTCGCCGTCCAGCACGCTCAGCTGCGCGCCGGGCACGCCATGGGTATCGATGAGCTCGGACAACTTCTTCTCGAGTTCGGCTGGTGAGAACACGGGCTGGCCTCCTTGGTTACCTACAGTGTAGGTGATTCTACCTACACTGTAGGTTTCCGTGTCAAGAGGCGATAGCATTGCGCCGTGCCGCCGCTGACTCGAGACCGCATCATCGCGGCAGCCGTGACCATGGCCGACCGTGACGGGTTCGGCGCGGTGACCCTTCGACGGATCGCCGCCGAGCTCGGGGTGCATGTCACGTCGTTGTACAACCACGTCCCGACCCGCGACGCGGTCACGGACGGGATCATCGAGAGCCTGATCGACGAGGCCAAGCTGCCGACAACCCCGGTCCCCTGGGAGGAATGGGTCCGCAGCTTCTTCACCGCGATCGGCACGGTCGCAACGACGCACCCCGGCGCGTTCGCCGCACTCCAGCATCGCCCGGTCCAGGGGCCGCGCGCGGCGGCGTCCTTCGAGGTGGCCCTCGAGGCGTTTGCCCGGGCGGGGCTCGGTCCCGAAGACGCCTACAGCGCGGTGAAGGCGGCCTCGCTGACGACACTCGCCGTGGCACTGGAGCGTGGGATGGCCACCCATGGGGGGCCCTCGGAGACCGCCCTCGACGATCTCCCGCCCGAGACGTTCCCGCAGATCCGTCGTGTCGCAGGGGTCGCGGACCCGGAGGCAGCCTGGTCGTTCACCCTGGAGACCTTGGTCTCGGGACTGCGAGCGCAGGTACGCCGGCATCGAGCGACCTGACGGGCGCAATCCCCGTCAGACCGCGAGCCACTCCGTTCCCGTGGTGACCGCAGCGAGCTCCTCGGGCAGCGGCGAGACGCCAAGCCCCGGCCCGGTCGGGACGGCGAGGTGGCCGTCGTCGGGCACGAACGGCGGGGTGATGTCGGTGCGGTAGAACCGCCCCGATCCGGAGACGTCTCCAGGGAGCGTGAAGCCGGGCAGCGCCGCCAGTGCGACGTTGGCCGCGCGGCCGAGCCCCGTCTCGAGCATGCCGCCGCACCACACCGGGACGCCATTGGCGACGCACACGTCGTGGATCCGCCGCGCCTCGAGGTAGCCCCCGACCCGGCCGGGCTTGATGTTCACGATCTGGCAGGCACCGAGCCGGATCGCGGCGGCCGCCGACTGCGCCGAGACGATCGACTCGTCGAGGCAGACCGGAGTCTGGATCTGACGCGCCAGGTCGGCGTGGCCCAGCACGTCCTCCTCGTCGAGCGGCTGCTCGATCAGCAGCAGGTCGAACGGGTCCAGCCGGGCCAGGTGCGGACCGTCGGCGAGCGTGTACGCCGTGTTGGCATCGACCTGGAGCAGCATCTCGTCGCCGAACCGTTCGCGCACGGCGCGCACCGGCTCGATGTCCCAACCCGGTTCGATCTTGAGCTTGATCCGGACATAGCCCTCGGCGAGGTAGCCGCCGACCGCGTCGAGCAGTGCGGGGATGGTGTCCATGATCCCGACCGAGACGCCGCACGGCACCCGTTCGCGGACCGCCCCGAGCTCCTGGCCGAACGAGCGGCCCGCCGCGCGGAGCTCGGCGTCGAGGAACCCCATCTCCAGGGCCGCCTTGGCCATCCGGTGACCCTTGAAGGGTGCCAGCGCCGAGGCCACCCCAGCGGCATCGATCGGGCCCGCCGCGGCGAGGGCCGGCACCAGGAACCGGCGCAGCACGTCGGCGGCCGCGTCGACGTACTCCGAGGAGTAGAGCGGGTCGGACATGGCCACGCACTCGCCCCAGCCTTCCGCCTCGTCGGTCACCACCCGCAGCAGGAGGATGTCCCGGCTCGACTGCGTCCCGAACGAGGTTCGGAACGGCGTGACCAGGGGCATCGTGATGCGGCGCAGCTCGACTCCGGTGAGCTTCCCTGGGCCGTTCACTGGGGCGTTCATTGGGGCCTCCTCACCACGTACCAGCCCGCCCGGTCGAACCCTTCGATCCGGCCACCGTCGGCCAGCAGCGCAGCAAGCGTGATGCGCACCGACACCCGCCACCGCTCGGCGAGCCCGGCGTCCCCGGACCGGAGCTTGCCGATGTCGGTGGGCACGGCGACCAGCACGGTCTCTCCACGGAGGTTGCCCGGCGCCGGCGCACCGGCATCGGAGATGCTGAGCCCGACCGTGGCACCGGCAGCGAGCTCGTCGTGGGCCCGTGCGGGTGTGTTGCTGCCGGCACACGCGGCCACCACCTGCGGCGACAGGAGCCGCCAGCGCACCAGCAGCCGGTCGGAGTCGTCGTTGCCGTTGATGCTGTCGAGCATGGTGCCGTAGAAGTTCGGGAGGTACTCAGCGGGCTGCGCCCCCAGCTTGACCACGTTGAAGTAGGCGTTGCGGCTGACGAGCGGGTCGAAGGTCCAGGCGATCTCGGAGACACCGCGGAGCAAGGCCCACGCACGCTGATGCAGCTTGAGGGCGAAGCCGACGTGCCGGCCGTTCAGGCCCGGTTCGACGCCGGTGATGTGGCTGTGCAGGGCGTTCTCGGCCGGAGCGTGGAAGAAGCCGACAGATGCGCCGACCAGGCGGTCGCCCTCGAAGGCTCCACCCACGTAGTTGCCGGCCTTGGTGAGCGCCCGGAGCAGCTCGACGGTCGCGGGCGGGTTGACGTCGCGACCCCAGATCGTGGCGAGCAGCTGTACGACGCCCTCGAGCTCTGCGAGGTCTGCTACCTCACGCACCGAGACGCCGGCTGCGAGGGCTGCGGCGTCCGCTGCCTGTGCCGCCTGGTCCGCTTCGGTGCCGACCAGGGTCAGCTGCGTCCGCGGGTCGATGCTGAGGTTCTCGGGGCTGGTCATGGTCGAGTGGCGCCCGTCGTCTCGAGGGTGTGGGTCGGGTCGGCAAGCAGGTCCGCGACGAGCGCTCCGAGCAGCGCTGTGCGACCGGGCAGCGAGTCGACGAGGACGTGTTCGTCATCGGCGTGGGCGCCACCTCCGACGGCACCCAGGCCGTCCAGGGTCGGCGTGCCGAGGCCGGCGGTGAAGTTGCCGTCTGAGGCGCCGCCAACGGCTGCCGCCGTCAGGTCTGGCAGACCGAGCCGCCCGGCGAGCAGGCTGGCTCGCTCGAACAACGCGGCCGACGCCGCGGCCTCGAACGGCGGCCGGTTGGGGCCGCCCGTGACCTCGAGCGACGCCCCCGGTACGACGGTGCGCAGCGAGCGCATCGCCGTGTCGACGCGGGCCTGCTCGGCGAGGGTCTGGACGCGGACGTCGACGGCGAACGAGCCTTCGGCCGGGACGGTGTTGGTGGTGGTGCCGGCTCGCATCACGGTGGGCGTGACGGTGGTGCCCAGAGACGGCTCGGTGAGCGCCGAGACGACCAACGCCTGGTGAGCCAGCTCGAGGGTGGCGTTGACCCCCCGCTCCGGTTCGAGGCCGGCGTGCGCAGCCCGGCCGAGCACGCGCACGTCGTACAGCGAGACGCCCTTGCGGGCGGTCTTGAGTGCGCCGCCGTCGGCGGAGGCCTCGAGCACCAGCGCCGCCGACGCCTCGCGGGCCTCCTCCTCGATCAGTGCTCGTGAGGTCGGCGAGCCGATCTCCTCGTCGCCGGTCACCAGCAGGGTGACCCCCTCGCGGGCGTCCAGGCCGGCCAGCGCGTGGAAGGCCATCGCCAGGCCGGCCAACATGTCGAAACAGCCAGGCCCGCGGACCACGCCGTCGTCCACGGACCATGGGTGTGTCTCGAGCGATCCCAGCGGCCAGACCGTGTCGTGGTGCCCGAGGACCAGCACCCGCGACGGACCCGCGCCCAGTCGCCAGCGCAGGTGGGTGCGGCCGTCGACGACGAGATAGTCCGGAGCGACACCCAGACGGGCAGTGCCGATCCGGGCGACGACGTCCGCAGATCGCGCCACCGCAGCGAGGTCCGACGAGGGCGACTCGCACTCGACGAGGTCGCGCAGGTCGGCGAGGAGCAGGGACAGGTCCATCAGTCCACCCGTGGTGTCGCGCGCACGCCGAAGTGCACGTAGCGCTCGCCGGTCGGCAGCTCGTAGAAGGTCACCGGGGCCCAGGTCTCGGCCTCCGGCGGCTTGACGACGAACAGCGCGGGTCCAACCGGGACCATCGGGTACTCGTCCACCGGGTCGGGCACCATCTCGGCGAGCGGTCCCCTGATCGTCGTGCGCAGGGTGGGGCCGTCGGCCAGCACCTCCATCAGGACCGAGGAGCGCTCGTAGCGGCCGACGTACGGCGTGATGTCGACCGTGACCGGCTCCTCGGGTGGCGCCAGCGGGTGCGGCATCTCGAGCTCGGCGAGCTCCGCGAAAAGCTCGCGATAGAGATCCTCGTAGAGGTCGCGGGTGTGACCGCCGTTGGTGAGCAGCGCGACCGCCAGTCCCTGCCCGGGAAGGATCCGCAGGAACGCGGCCTGGCCCAGGGTGTTGCCGTCGTGGCCGATCAGCCGCTGACCGTCCCAGCCGAACCGGATCCAGCCGAGGCCCCAGGAGTCGCCCAGGATGTACTTGTCCGGCAGGTCAGCCTCGTGCGCGGTCATGGCGGCGGCCGCCTGCTCCGAGAGCACCCGCGTGCCGTCGGCGGCCAGACCACCGGCCAGGTGCATGCGTGCGAACGCGAGCACGTCGGCCACGGTCGAGGTGATCAGGCCCGCCGGGCCGACCGAGCGCATCAGGCCCCACACCGGGCTCGGGACCTGCTGACCGTCGTTGTCGATGTGGCCGACGGCAGCCGAGTGCAGGATCGCCTCCTCGGGAAGCGTCACGGTCCGGGCGAGCCCGAGCGGGGTGAACAGCCGGTCGCGCATCGCCTGGTCCCACGTGGTGCCGGTGAGCTTCTCGATCACCCGGCCGAGCAGCGAGAAGCCGGAGTTGCAGTAGGACCAGGTGGCGCCGAGGGGGTGGTTCTGCCCCGCCTCGGCGAGCAGGTCGACGTACTTCTCCAGGCAGTCGTCGCCCCGACCGGTGTCGGTGAAGACGTCTCCGTCGATGCCGCTCGTGTGGGTGAGCAGGTGCCGGATCGTCACGCTCTTGGTGACGTCGGGGTCGGACAGCCGGAGCTCGGGCACCACGTCGGCGACCGGCGTGTCCAGCTCGACCAGGCCCTCGTCGACAAGCTGGAGGACGACCGTGGCCGTCCAGACCTTGGTGATGGAGCCGATCTGGAAGACCGACGTCGTCGTCGCCGGGGCACCCGTCGCCAGGTTGAGCGTGCCGAAGGCCGCCTCCACGAGCTCGTCCTCGCGGCCGGGCGTGTAGCGCAGGATGCCGAGCTGGGCGCCCGGGACGCTGTGCCGCTCCGCCAGCTTGGCCAGGCGGCGCTCCCAGTGATCGGCGTCGATCGTCGCGCGGCCGCCGCGGACGGCGTACTGCTCGACCCAGTCGAGGACCCGGCGGTTGAAGTCGAGGCGCTGCGACGGGCTCCCCAGCAGGATGAACACGTGGCTGGCGTCCGGATAGAGCACCAGCTGCGTCGGCACCCCGAGCTCGCGCAACGCGGTGTGCCACTGCTGGGCCTGGCCGACCGGGCAGGTCAGGTCGGCGGCGCCGTGGACGATGAGCGTGGGGGTGCGCACGCAGGCGACCTTGGTCAGCGGCGACATCGCGGCATAGAGCTCGGGCTCCTCCCATGGCGTGCCGCCGAGCTCGTACGCCGAGAGAAAGTGTCCGTCGTCGCAGGTGCCGCCCATGCTGACCAGGTCGCTGACGACCCCGCCGGCCACCGCCGCCGCGAACCGGTCGTCGTGGCCGGTCAGGTAGCAGGCCATGAAGCCGCCGTAGCTGTAACCGGCGACGGCCAGCCGCTCAGCGTCGGCGACCCCTTCGGCGACGAGCTGGTCGATGGGCTCGAGGAAGTCGTTGGCGTCCGCGATGCCCCACGCGCCGTGGACTGCGTCGTAGAACTTCTCGCCGTAGCCGTCGCTGCCGCGGGGGTTGACGAGCAGGATGGCCCAGCCGCGTGCGGCGAGCTCCTGGTGGTAGATGTGGATCTCGTCGGCCGCCGCGTTCCACGCGTTGTGCGGACCGCCGTGGATGTCGACCAGCAGGGGCAGCGGTCCCGTGCGCTCGGGGTCGCGGACCAGCCACGCCTGCACGTCGGTGCCGTCGCTGATGGTGAAGGTGCGTTCCACACGTTCGAACAGCTCGACGTCGGCGAGACCGGCGCCGTGCTCGGTCACGACGGTCTCGGTGGATGCGGTCACGTCGAGCACGGCGATCTCGCCGTACGACGTCGGCGTGCCGATGGCGACCGCCGCGCGGCCGCCGACCACGGAGAGACCGGAGACGACCCGACCCGCCCCGTCCAGCTCTGCCCTGGCGTCCGAGCCGTCGGCAGCGATCGACCACAGGTGCGTGCACCCGCGCTCGCGCAGGCAGAACAGGATCCGTCCGTCTGCCGTCTCCTGGGGCAACCCGCCTGGGTAGGCCGGGGCACCGGGCATCACGTTGCGGTCGAGCGACCCGGTGAGGTCGAACGCGGCACCGCTGCCGAGCGAGACGCGGAACAGGCGGGCGTGGCCGACCGGGTCGCCTGACCAGCCGACGACGAGCAGGCTCTCGCCGTCGGCGGCGTACGTGACCGTGCGCGCGACCCCGTCGGCGAACGCGAGCACGCGGGGCAGCGCCTTCGGGTCGTCCACGTCGAGCAGGTGCACCGCGATGCGGAAGCGCAGGTCGCTGTCGTCTCCCTCGGCACGCGTGAAGGCGATGGTGGTGCCGTCGGGCGACCACACCGGTGAGCCGGCGTGCTCGGTGCCGTGGGTCAGCTGCTTGCACTCTCCGGAGGCGAGGTCGACCAGGTGCACCTGGTTGCGGACGGCGCCGAACATCCCGGAGCCGTCGGCCTGGTAGTCGAGCCGGTCGGCGACCAGCGGCCCACCGGCGCCGGGGTCGACGGGCGCGGCGAACGCGAGCCGGGCGCCGTCGGGGCTCCATGCGGGGGCCCCTGCACCGAGTGGGAGGTCGGTGACCGGCTCGGGCTCGCCGCCGTCGGTGGCCAGCACGTGGAGCTGACCGTCGCGGACGAACGCGATGCTCGACCCGTCCGGCGACCAGACCGGCGAGGTGTCGGCGTGGCCCGTGGTCAGACGACGCGGAGCGCCGCCCGTCGTGGGGACGGTCCAGAGCTGGTCGACGTTCTGGTCCTCACCCGCGTCCAGCGTGCGCAGCGCGTAGATGACCCGGGCGCCGTCCGGCGAGAGCGCCGGTTGGGACGGGACCGCGAGGTCGGTGAGGTCGTCGATGCGCATCCGTCGGGTCACGAGGTTCTCCTTGGGTTTCCGGGCTTGGTTCCGGGGACAGCAGCCAGCAGGGCGCGGGTGTAGCTGTGATCGGGGTCGTCGAGCACCTGGCCGGTGGGGCCCTGTTCGACGATGCGGCCTTGGTGCATCACCGCGACGTGCGTCGCGACGTAGCGGACGACCGCGAGATTGTGGGAGATGAAGAGGAGGGACAGGCCGAGCTCACGCTGGAGTTCGCGGACCAGGTTGAGCATCGCTCCCTGGATGGAGACGTCGAGCGCTGAGGTGATCTCGTCGGCGATCACGACCTGCGGGCGACCGCCGAGAGCGCGGGCCAGGGCGACGCGCTGGCGCTGGCCGCCGGACATCTCGGCCGGCCGGTCGCCGGCGCGCGCGGGATCGAGGTGGACCAGCTCGAGCAGCCGAGCGACCTCGGCCCGCCCTTCGGCGCGGGAGCCGCCGGGAGGCAGCGCCTCGCCGATGCTCTCACCGATCGTCATCCGCGGGTCCAGTGATGAGTACGGGTCCTGGAAGATCATCTGCAGGGGGCGGGGCCGGCCGCGCATCGGCACCGGCTTCTCGTCGAGCAGGATCTGCCCGCCGGCCAGCGGCGCGAGGCCGACCGCGGCGCGGGCCAGGGACGACTTGCCGGAACCCGACTCCCCCACCAGCCCGACGACCTGCCCCGAGGGCACGGTCAGGCTGACGCCGTCGACGACGGTGTTGTCGCCGTAGCGCACCGTGACGTCGGCGAACCTGAGCTCGCTCATCGAACCTCCAGCGGGTGGGGCTCGGCACCGGTGTGCTGGTCGTCGATCTGGAGCGGCATCGGCTCGCCGGCGTGCCAGCAGGCGACACGGCGACCGGCGCCGTCGGTGACCAGCTGTGGGTCCTCGCTGAGGCAGCGCGCCGAGGCGAGCGGACAGCGGGCGGCGTACGCGCAGCCCGGTGGCAGGTCCGCGGGGTCGACGGGGCGGCCGGCGATGACGGCCAGCGGCCGGTCCAGGTCGGTGTCCATGTCCGGTACGGCGGCCACCAGCGCCCGCGTGTAGGGGTGCTGCGCCTTGGTGGTCAGCTCGGCGGCGGGCAGGTCCTCGACGATCCGGCCGGCGTACATCACGAGCACGCGGTCGCAGACCTCGCTGACCACGGTCACGTCGTGGCTGATCAGCACCAGCGCGACGTCGTCGGACTCGCGGATCGACCGGAGCAGGTCGAGCACCTGCTGCTGGACCGTGACGTCGAGGGCGGTGGTGGGCTCGTCGGCGACGATCAGCGCAGGCGTCCCCATCAGGCCCATGCCGATCATCGCGCGCTGGCGCATCCCGCCGGAGAACTCGTGCGGGTACTGGTGTGCACGCCGATCGGGGTCGGTGATCCGCACGGCCCGCAGCCGGTCGACGGCACGTGCCAGTGCCGCCTTGCGGCCGAGGCCATAGTGGTAGCGCGACACCTCCGCGAGCTGGCCCCCGATGCGGCGGGTCGGGTTGAACGAGGTCATCGGGTCCTGGAACACCATCGCCAAAGAGGTGCCGAGCAGGCGCCGCTTCGCCTTCGAGTCCCGGGCCCGCAGGTCGGTGCCGAGCAGGTCCAGCCGGGTGGCGTCCACCCGGCCCGGGTCCGCCACGAGGCGCGAGACCGCCAGCGCGGTCAGCGACTTGCCCGAGCCGGACTCCCCCACGATGCCGACCGCCTCGCCCCGCCTGACGGCGAAGGTGAGGCCGCGAACGGGGCGGATGGGGCCGAGGGGTCCGGGGAAGGTGACCTCGAGGTCGCGGACGTCGAGCACCACGTCGGCCGAGTCGTGCGGCGCGTCGGCCCCCGCGGTCGTCGGCTCCGCGGTCACGGCCGCGGCCTGGGCAGGAAGCGGGAGGACGCCGCCGATGGTGCCGATGCCGAGGCCCTTGGCGACCGACTCGCCGAAGAGGTTGAACGCCAGGCCGGCCGTCAGGACGGCGAACCCCGGCGCGAACGCCGCAGCCGGGTTGACGTAGATCGCGCCGATGCCGTCGTAGAGGAGCCGGCCCCAGTCATAGCTCGGCGACTGGACACCGAGGCCGAGGAAGGAGAGCCCGGCGAAGGCCAGCAGCGCTCCCCCGGCGCCGATGGTGGCGTTGACGACGAGCGGCTCTGCGATGTTGGGGAGCACGTGGCGCAGCAGGATCCGCACCCGCCCCACGCCGATGGTGCGCGCGACCGCCACGTAGTCGCGGGCCGCGATGCCGGCGACGAGGGTCTGCGTCAGCCGCGCGAACGTGGGCGCTCCGGCCAGTCCGATGGCCAGCACCGCACCCTTGGCGCCGACCCCGAAGATCACCGCGAAGAACAGCGCGAGCAGCAGCCCGGGGAACGCGACCGCGATGTTGACCGACGCAGTGACGCCGCGCCCGGTGCGGCGGCCGAGCAGGAACGGTGCGGTGCCGAGCACGAGCCCGACGACCACGGCAATGGCCGTGGCGACGAGGGCGAGCTCGACCGAGAGCCGGGTCGCCACGAGCGTGCGGTAGAAGATGTCGCGGCCCAGGTTGTCCGTGCCGGCCCAGTGCTCCCGGGAAGGACCGGCCAGGATGTCGGAGGTGTCGATCGCGTCGGCCTGTGACGTCCACAGGATCGGCGCCACGACGGCGAGCACCAGCACGCCGACCATGAGCACCGTTGCGGTGATCCCGATCGGGGTGCGGAGCACGCCCCACCAGCGTCGGGCCATGTCAGTCTTCCCGGATCATCGAGCGCGGGTCGAGCACGGCCAGGGAGACGTCGACGCCGGTGTTCACCAGCAGCACCATCACGCCGTACATGAGGACGATGGCCTGGACGACGGGATAGTCCTTGTTGAGGATCGACTGCACGATCGTGCTGCCGAGGCCCGGCCAGGCGAAGACGTTCTCGACCAGCACCGTGCTCGCAACCAGCGCGCCGAGGATCAGGCCACCCAGCGTCAGTGACGCCGTCAGGGCGTTCGGGAGGGCATGGCCGAGATAGATGGTGCGGGCCGGGAGGCGCTTGGCCCGGGCGGTGCGCACGAAGTCGGCTTCGAGGACCGCCACCATCTCCAGCCTGATGATCCGCGCCAGGATCGCTGCCGTCCCCACGGAAAGCGCCAGGACGGGAAGGATGTAGGCGTCCGGGCTGTCGTTGCCGGCGACCGGCAGCCAGCCGAGGCTGACGCCGAAGACGTAGACGAGACCGACGCCGACCAGGAAGTCGGGGATGGTGGCCAGCACGACGCTGGTGGTGGTGAACGCGAGCTCCGTACGTCGCCCATGGCCACGGCGGGTCAGCACACCCATCGTGACACCCAGGGGGACGGCGATCAGCACGGCCGTCAGGAACGCCAGCAGCGCCAGGCTGAGGGTGGCCGGCAGCCGCTGCGCGATCACGTCTGACACCGGGAGCTGCGAGATGAGCGACGTCCCGAGGTCGCCGGTGAATAGACCGTGGAGGTAGTCGACGTACTGCTGCCAGAGCGGGTCGTTCAACCCGAGCGACTCCCGTCGGGCGGCGACCAGGTCGGCCGGCGCCGTGGGACCCAGGGCGCTGCGCACCGGGTCGCCCGGGATGAGGTGGATCATCAGGAAGGATGCGGTCACCAGCACCCAGAGCGACACGAGCAGGCGCCAGGAGCGCCGCACCGCGAACCGGGCCCACACGTGGGAGCGGACCCCACTACGGGGTCCGCCCACCTGTGTGCCGAGCTGTGGGTCCGGTGCGATCGCCGAGCTCGCCATCGTCATGTATTACTCCGCGAGCATCCGGATGCTCGTCGGGACGAGCTGGCCGGGGGTCTCGAACTCGGCCTTCGCACCGAAGGTCTGCACCACGCTGTTGGCGAAGGGCACGATGTCCGCTGCCGCGAACAGAGCCGACTCCGCCTCCAGCCAGGTGGCGCATCCTTCCTCGCCCGACATCGCGGACGCCTCCTCGACCCCGGCGTTGTAGTCGGCGTTGTCGATGGCGGAGAAGTTCGTGCCATCGGGTGCCGCCGGGCCGGAGAGGAAGGGAACGACCTGGTCGGGGCTGTTGACGTTCAGCGGGACCCAGGCGATGTCCCAGTCACCCGCGCCGAAGATGGTTCCCTGGAGCGCCGTGTCGTCCTGGCCCTTGGCCGTCACCTTGATGCCGAGAGCCTCCCACTGCTGGACCGCGAGCTCGGCCGCAGCGGCGACGCCGCTCCCGCCGCCCGTGCTGTAGAGGAAGGTCAGCTCGAGCGGTCCGGCCGCATCAAGCGCCGCCTGGGCGGCCTCGGTGTCGGTCGCGGGCACGGAGCCGGACACGGAGTCACCCGGGCAGGCGGTGGGCTCGAGGGTCGTCAGCGTGGTCGCCGGGGTGCCCTTCCCGGAGGTCAGCACGTTCTGCAGCTCCGCGAGGTCAAGGGCCTGGGTCAGCGCCATCCGGACGGCCGGGTCGCTCGTCGCGCGACCTTCGGCGTGGTTGTACCACTGCTCGCCGAGCAGCGCCGGGGTCTCGGCGGAGAACAGGCCGGCCTTGTCGAGGCGCTCGGCGTCGGGGCCGATGATCGACGCGGCGTTGAGGTCGCCGGAGAGCAACAGGTTTGCCGAGGTCGTCTCGTTCTGGACGATCTTCATCACGATCGTGGCCGGCATGCCCTCGGTCGCGGTGCTCGCCCCGTTCGGACCCCACGTGTAGCCGTCCCGCATCTGGTAGGTGTACTCCTCGCCGGGCGCGGCGTCGGTGAGCTCGTAGGGGCCGGTGCCGGCCGTGGACTGCCCGAGAGCCTTGCGGTCGTCCATCCCGTCCGGGCAGACGATCGGCAGGCTGGCCAGACCGTTGAGGACGAACGGCGCAGGCGCGGCCAGCTTGAGGGTCACCGTGCCCGCCGCGTCGTCGGCCTTCGCCGTGGCGCCGACCGGGAGGAACGTGCCGAGGAACGGACTCTGGTTCTTGGGGTCAGCGACGAAGGCGATGTTGTCGGCAACCGCCGTGGCCGTCAGGTCGCTGCCGTCCGCGCAGGTCACGCCGTCCGCCAGCGTGAAGGTGACCTTGGTGCCGTCGACCTCCCAGGCCGACGCCAGCTGCGACTCGATGGCACCGGAGTCGGCGTTCACGCTGACCAGCGAGTCGTAGGCCAGCTGGGAGAACGTGAACAGGGCGCTGCCGGCCCCCATCTGTGGGTCGAGGTTTCCGGGGTCCGAGGACAGCGCCATGGTGAAGGTGGCGCCGTCGACGTACTTCGACTCCTCACCACCTCCGCCGCCTCCTCCGGTCTCCGAGCTGTCGCTGCCACCGCATCCGGCGAGGAGGGAGGCGGTGATGCACAGTCCGACGGCAGTCGCGGTCAGCTTCATGGAAGGCTTCCTGTTCCTGGAGATCTCGATGGACGACACGGTGGTCAGGCTCCGGCGCGCCGGACGGCACGACCGACGTGGAGATAGAGGGCGCGGCCCTCGCCGTCATCGCCGACGAAGGCGTGCGGCAGGTGCATCCCGTGGTCGGGCTCGGCGGGGATCAGGCTGTCGCCCTTGTAGTGGACGAGCTCCTTGCGCTCGGGCTTCTCGCCGAGTTCGGTGAAGATGCCCTTCGGGGTCTGGTCGATCCAGATGCGCCCGTCCTCGTCCTGGCTGACCGTCAGGTCCGCCACCTCGGCTGAGTAGGTGCCGACGTAACGGCTGGCGTCGATCTGCTGCGGGTCCGCTGGGGGCACCGGGAGCGCCGGAAGGCGGTTGTCGGTGAGCTGCTCGATGACGTGGCCGACGATGTCGCGGTAGAGCGAGACGACGTCGCCGCCGTTGGTCAGCAACGCAACGGCGACGCCCGCCTCGGGGACGATGCGCAGGAACGCCGACTGGCCGATGGTGCCGCCGTCGTGGCCGATGATCGCGCCCTCGGGAGTGTCGAACCGCTCGAAGCCGAGGCCCCACGACGTCCCCATCAGGCCGAGGTCGGGCAGGTCGACCTGGCGCGCATGCATCGCCGCCGGCGTGCCTGGCGCGAGCACCTGGGTGCCGTCGGGCGCCCGGCCGTCGTTCATGTGCATCTGGGCGAACCCGAGCAGGTCGCGGGGTCGCATCGCGAGCATGGAGCCCGCGGGCGCGTTGGAGCGGGCCAGCGCCCAGACCGGGGCGGGCTGGTATCCGGCGCCGGGCTCATTCTCGATATGGCCGACCGCAGCGCGGAACAAGATCGCCTCGTAGGGGCTGGTCGCCGCGTGAGTCAGGCCGAGCGGGGCGAAGATGTGCTCGCGAAGGCAGGCGTCGTAGGGCTTCTCGCGGAGCACCTCGACGAGCCGGCCGAGCACGGAGAACCCGGCGTTGTTGTAGGAGAACTGTTCTCCCGGCGCGAACAGCTGGGGGACCTCGTGGAGGACGCCCAGGTACTTCTCCACGGCGTCGTCGCCGACGCCCGTGTCGGTGAAGATGTCGCCCTCGAAGCCGGCCGTGTGGCTCAGGAGCTGGCGGGTGGTGATCTGGGCGGCCGCAGCCTCGTCGAGGATCTTGAAGTCCGGCAGATAGGTCCGGATCGGGGCGTCGAGATCGACCTTGCCCTCGTCGACGAGCTGCATCACCAGCGTGCTGGTCCAGAGCTTGGTGATGGACCCGATCTGGAACACCGAGTCCGGGGTAGCCGCCACGCCGGTGGTCAGGCTCAGTACGCCGGCAGCGGCGTCGACCACCTCACCGCCCGCGAGGACTGCCACGGCCGCGGCGGGGACGTCGTATTTCTCGATCAGCTTGGGCAGCTCGTCGGCGATCCAGGTCTGTACGTCGGGCAGGTTGCTCATGGCGCCAACCGTACGAAGCCCCCCACCCCGCATGTTCGTCGGAACCGACAAGAAACCCGGTTGGGATCCGTTTCGACGGACCAATTCATCAGCTGGCCGTGAACGCCAGGACGGGGCGGCCTCTCGGCCGCCCCGTCCTGACCCCACTCAGGGTTCCGTGGGTCGTTTCGCCTGGGTGCTTCAGACCCCGCTGAGCTCTCGTTCGCGCTCGGTGACCGGGGTCCCAGTCGGGCTGTTCTTGGCCTTGCCAACCCAGACCATGCCGAGTCCGGCGAGCAGGAAGGTGAACCCGAGCCCGGCGAGCAGACCGGACATGGCCAGGCCCAGCTGCAGGGCGGAGTGGGTGACGGTGCCGACGCCGAGCTCAGCGACCAGGCCATGCGCGGTGCCGGTCCAGGCCTGCTCTCGGGCGATGCCCTCGATGGGGTTCTCGCGGTCGAAGTCGCTCCAGTACTTGCCGTCGACGTCGAACTCGTAGGTGCCGGCCTCGTAGAGCTCACCGTCGTACTCCACGTCCTCATCGAGCACCACGGTCTGGGTGCCGTGCAGGGTGTGGTAGGTGATGGTGGCCATCTGGTACATGTACTCGCTCGCGGTGTTCACCAGCGGGTCGGAGGGGTCCATGTCGGACTGCACGACCGGGTACCTCCAGTCGTCGGTCAGCAGGCCCATGATCGCCTCGGCGCCAGCGGTCTCGCCGCGGTCGGTCAGCTGGCCGTCCTCGTTGTAGGTCAGCTGCACGTTCTGCGCCGCTGAGACCGCCTGCAGGGAGCCGTAGCCGTCCTGGACCTTCGCGTAGGCGACGCCGGAACCGACCAGGAAACCAAGGCCGATGACGGCCAGGAGAACGCCGAGGATCCGTAGGCGCTTGGTCATCTGAAACACATCCATCCTTTTGAGTGGGTTTGTTGAACCTTTCACCACCAGGATGTGGGATCGACCAGGCAGCCGGAGGAGCCGAACGTCCCGATGATCCGTGCCACCCGACCCCAAAGATCCAAGTCCTTCGGTTGACCTCAAGCGAGCTTGAAGTGAAAAACTCATTCGATGGGAACCGAAGTGATGCTCGAGGCGCTCGATCGGTTGCGGGACACCGGACCAGAGTTCGAGGGTTTCCTTGCCAACCACGGACCCATGGCGGCCGACGCGCTGGTTCAGCTAGGTGCCGAGAGCGAGATCGCCGACTGGGTCGACGGCTATCGAAGGCGGCTCGATGTCGCCCCCGGCGTGGTGGGAGTGCTGTCTGCCGAGAACTGGCAGCAGCACCTGGGCAACATCAGCCTGCTCGGCGACTGGACGCAGTACTTCCTCCGGTCAGCGCAGGAAGGCCCGTGGCGCGATCTGCTCTCGCTGTGGTGGCCACGGCTGCTGCCAGGAATGGCGGCCAGTGCGACTCATGGCGTGATCCGGACGGCGCACGCGGTGCGCATGCTCGAGAACGCTGGAGACGACCCGCACCCCCTGCTCGTGAACGAGCTGGCGCAGGGCCTGGCCTACTGGGCCGCGCGCTATCAACAGCTGCCGGGCGATCCGCGCCTGGCCGGCGCGGGCAACGCGGTGGCGGCGATCCGCGGTCTGCCGCGGCTCGACCCGGACATCCCCTCGGTCGGGCCAGGGATCGGCGGACGCTTCGTCCCCCTCGACGACCTCGCTGGCCTACCCGCCGCGCTCGACCGATGGCAGGCGCCCACGGACGCCGATTCGGCTCTCGACGAGCTGATCCGGGCGTCGGCCCGGGTCCTGGCCGCCCGCGAAGACGCCCCCATCGCGTTCTGCCACGCTGTGACCGCCCCGGCCGCCGTCCGGATGGTGCTGCCCGTCCTGCCGCCGGAGCTACATGCCTCCAGCGTGGCGGCGAGCTGGCAGGTCATCGGCGCCATCGTCGCCGCGTTCGGCTCCCCGCGCTTGGACGACGAGTCCGCGGTGCCCGCTGATGAGCTGGCGCCCACCCTGTCAGGGCTGGCGACCCTGGCCGTCGAGCACGGCGACGAGCACGTCATCAAGCTGACCGAGGCCAGCATCCGGGAGTTCGCGCGGACGGGCGACGCCACACTCCTTGTGGCAGCGGATCGGTTCCGGCACCGGGTGCCGAAGGGCTAGCCAGCCTTTGAGTCGGCCGGCGTGGTGTCCGGACGCCAGCGGACATGCACCGCGGCACCTCCCTCGTCGCGCAACATCGACAGCCGCGGCGGGACCTTGTCGGTGCGAGCCGTGGGTGGCCGACGACGACCCGCCTGCCACGGCAGCGGCCAATCGGCCGCACGGCCGTCGTAGTCCTGCTCGGCCGCCGCGTGCAGCGTCCACATCGGGTCGTAGAGATGGGCCCGCCCCAGGGCGCACAGGTCGGCGCGCCCTGCCAACAGGATCGAGTTGACGTCGTCGTACGACGAGATCGCACCGACCGCGATGACCGAGACCCCGGCAGCGTTGGCGACCTCGTGCCTGATCCGGTCGGCGAACGGCGTCTGGTACGAACGACCGTAGGCGGGCTTCTCGTCCTTGGAGACCTGCCCGGACGAGACGTCGATGGCCGCGGCTCCGTGGTCGATGAACGCGCGAGCGATCTCGACCGCGTCGTGCTCGGTGTTGCCGTCGGGCAGCCAGTCGGTCGCCGAGATCCGCACGGTCACCGGAACTGCATCCGGGACCTCGGCGCGAACGGCGTCGAAGACCTCGAGCGGGAACCGGAGCCTGTTCTCCATCGAGCCGCCGTAGTCGTCGGTGCGCTGGTTGGAGACAGGCGACAGGAACGAGGACAGCAGGTAGCCGTGGGCTGCGTGCACCTCGACCAGGTCGAAGCCGGCCGCGACCGCCCGGCGCGCGGCAGCGACGAACTCCACCACCACCTCGGCGAGGTCCTCGCGGGTGGCTTCCCGAGGCAGGTGGCAACCCTCGCCGTAGGGCAGCGGTGACGGCCCGATGACGTCCCAGTTGCCCTCGTCGAGCGGCTCGTCCATCCCCTCCCACATCAGCTTGGTCGAGCCCTTGCGACCGGAGTGGCCGAGCTGGATGCCGATCCGGGCCGTCGTCCCCTCGTGCACGAAGTCCACGACCCGCTGCCAGGCGTCCCGCTGCTCGTCGTTCCACAACCCCGGGCATCCGGGCGTGATCCGGCCCTCCGGCGAGACGCACGTCATCTCCGCCATCACCAGGCCGGCGCCGCCGAGGGCCTTGGAGCCGAGGTGGACGAGATGGAAGTCGTCGGGCACTCCGTCCTTTGCGACATACATGTCCATCGACGACACGACGATGCGGTTCTTCAACGCCAGCGCGCCGATCTGGGTCGGCTGGAACATCGCCGGCGCGACGACGTCGGCGCCTTGGTGGCGAGCGAACTCGGCCTCCATCCGCGCCGCGAAGTCGGCGTCGCGGTCCTTGAGGTTCTCGAAGGTGATCCGGCGCGACCGCGTGATCAGGTTGAACACGAACTGGGCAGGGTCCTGGTCGGCGTACATGCCGATGTTCTCGAACCACTCGAGAGAGGCCTGGGCCGCGCGTTGCGTCGACTCCACCACGGGCTTGCGTTCGGCCTGGTACGCCGCGAGGGCCGCGTCGACGTCGGGCTGCTCGTGCAGGCAGGCGGCCAGGGCGAGCGCGTCCTCCATGGCCAGCTTGGTCCCGGAGCCGATCGAGAAGTGGGCGGTGTGCGCGGCGTCGCCGACCAGCACCACGTTGCCGTCGTACCAACACTCGTTGCGCACGGTGTGGAAGTTCAGCCACTTGGAGTTGTTGGTCAAGATCCGGTGACCGCCCAGCTCGTCGCCGAAGATGTCCTTGATGCGCTCCACCGCGTAGTCGTCGGAGGCACCGGGCGCGAACACCGTGCTCTCGGTCCTGTCGAGGCCGGCCCGGCGCCAGACGTCCTCGTGCATCTCGACGATGAACGTCGACCCGCCGTCGGAGTAGGGGTAGCCGTGGATCTGCATGGTCCCCCACTGCGTGTGCTTGACGAAGAACTGGAAGGCCTCGAAGACCAGGTCCGTCCCGAACCAGATGTACTTGTTGTGTCGCCGGTCCAAGACGGGCCGGAACACGTCGGCATAGCGGCTGCGGACGGCGGAGTTCAGACCGTCGGCGGCCACCACCAGGTCGTAGTCGGACCGCAGCAGCTCGGGGTCCGGGGCCTCGGTCTGGAAGTGCACGTTCACCCCGAGGTCTGCCACCCGCTCCTGGAGGATGCGCAGCAGCTCCTTGCGGCTCATCGCCGCGAACCCCTGGCCGCCGACGGTGAAGGCGTGCCCGTCGACCTCGACGTCGATGTCGGTCCAGCGCGCGAACCGGTGCTCCATCCGCCCATAGATCTCGACGTCTGCGGTCTCGATGGCACCCAGCGTCTCGTCGGAGAACACCACGCCGAATCCGAACGTGTCGTCAGGAGCGTTGCGTTCCCACACGGTGATCTCGTGACCGGCGTCCAGCTGCTTCATCAGGGCCGCGAGGTAGAGACCCCCAGGACCGCCTCCGGCGACGGCGATCCTCATCCGCCGGTCTCCAGGCTCTCGCGCAGCCGGAAGTGCTGCAGCTTGCCGCTGGCGTTGCGGGGCAGGGCGGGCACGAACCGCACGTCGCGCGGGTACTTGTACGGCGCCAGCTGGCCCTTGACGAAGTCCTGGAGCTCCTTGGCCTTCGCATCGTCACCCAGGACACCCTCCTTGAGCACCACGAACGCGCACACGATCGAGCCCCGCTCAGCATCAGGCTCGGCGACGACGGCGGACTCGACGACGTCGGGGTGGTCGTCGATCGCCGCCTCGACCTCGGGGCCACCGATGTTGTAGCCCGACGACACGATCATGTTGTCGGTGCGAGCGCAGTAGAAGTAGTAGCCGTCCTCGTCGACCCGGAAGGTGTCACCGGTGACGTTCCAGCCGTTCACGACGTAGCCCAGCTGCCGCTCGTCGTCGAGGTAGCGGCAACCCACCGGCCCGATCACGGCGAGCCGCCCCTCCTCGCCGGTCCCGACGGGCTCGTCGTCGGGCCCGAGCACCGCAGCGCGGAATCCGGGCAGCGGCTTGCCGGTCGACCCGGGCCGGACCGGATGACCCACGGTCGAGATGAAGATGTGCAGCATCTCCGTAGCCCCGATGCCGTCGATGATCTCGAGCCCGACGTCGTCGCGGATCTGCTCCCAGACGGCTTGCGGGATGTGCTCACCGGCGCTCACCGCGGCCCGGAGCCCGGAGAGCTGGTCGATCTTGCCGGACTTGAGGATCTGCCGGTACGCCGTCGGGGCCGTCGCCAGCACGGTGACGCCGTGCTCGGCGACCACGTCGGCGAGCTGCACGGGCGTCACCTGCTCGGTCAGGAACGCACAGGCGCCGGCGCGCAGCGCGAAGACCACGAGCATGCCCAGGCCGAACGTGAAGGCCAGCGGGGCCGTGCAGGCCACGAGATCGCCAGGGCCCAGCTGGAGCGTCCTGCCGAAGGTGTTTTCGATGGACAGCACGTCGCGGTGGAAGTGCATCGTGATCTTCGGGACGCCGGTGCTCCCCGACGTCGGACCGAGCAGCGCCACGTCGTCCGCCGCCGTCGCCACCGAGGTGAACTCTCCCGACTTGGCCTCGACGCGACGGGTCAGGTCGTCGTCCGTGTCGCCGCCATAAGGGACAACGACCAGGTCCGGAGCCGACGAGTCACGAACGGCCACGACGTCCTCGGCAAACCTGTGGTCGACCAGGGCCACGACGGGCCCGGTGCGCTCGACGACCGGTCCGAGCTCCCTGGCCCGCAGCGCCGCCATGGTGGTGACCACGACGCCACCCGCCTTCAGGACACCGACCCAGACCGCCACCGTCCACGGGTTGTTGGGTGAGCGCAGGAGCACCCGGTTGCCCGGGACCAGGCCGAGGTCCTCGACGAGCACCTGCGCGACCTGGTCGGAGCGGCGGCGCAGCTCGCCGTAGGTCCAGGTGACGCCGGCGGGGGTCCGCAGCGCCGGCAAGTCCTCCCCCACCCGTAGGGCAGGGACGTCGACGAGCTCGACACCCGCGTTGAGCCGGTCGGGGTACTGCAGCGCGTCGGTGGTGAACTCGATGGTCGGCCACTGGTCACGCGGCGGCAGGTGGTCTCGGGCGAAGGGGTCGACGTGTGCGCTGGGCGACAGGTCCATCAACGAGCTCCGTGGTCGGGGCGGATCATGCCTTCCTGGGCGACGGTCGCCAGGTGGCGGCCATCGGGTGTGAAGAATCGGCCGCGGCCCAGGCCCCGGCCGGCGGACGACGACTCCGCCTCCTGCGCGTAGAGCAGCCAGCCGTCCATTGCCCCGGCGGGTGGACTGTGGAACCACATGGCGTGGTCGAGGCTCGCGGTCACCAACCCTGGCTGGGCCCAGGGGAGATCGAGGATCCGCAGGACGGGCTCGAGGATGGTGTAATCGCAGACGTAGGTCAGCGCAGCCAGGTCTCGTTGCTCGTCGGTGAGCCCCTCGACGGGGCGCAGCGCGTCGAACGGCTTGACCCAGACCGCCTGGTGGGGGTCGCGTGAGCCCTCGACGGTCACGTAGATGGGCCCTGGCACGTGGCGCATGTCGAAGCTGCGTCCCCCGCTCCAGTAGCCCTTGGCCTCGGCCGTCATCATCGTCGCGCCACCCGGCTGCACCGGCTCGAGGTACGACTCTGAGCTGGGCAGGGATTCCGGGTCCGGGAGGTCTCCGGGAGCGACCGGGGCGTACTCGGCCGACTGCTCGCCGGCCGCGAACCCGGCCAGACAGACGTAGACGGGCTTGCCGTTCTGGAATCCGCGAACCTGCCGGGTGGAGTAGCCCCGGCCGTCCCGGAGCAGCTCGACCTCGTAGCGGACCTCGGCTCCGATGTCGACGGGGCGCAGGAAGTAGGAGTGCATCGAGTGCATCGACTTGCCGTCGGTCACCGACCGCATAGCCGCCGCCGCGGCCTGGGCGACCATGTCGCCTCCATAGGCCTTCGGCCAGGGACAGGGCTGGGTGGTTGCCGTGAAGGCGAGGTCGAAGTGCTCCGGCTCCTGCGGCTCGAGCCGCAGCGCGTCGGTGAGCGTGGCCGAGGTGCCGTCGCTCACGGGCGGTCGGTCCAGTCAGGCAGCTCGCCGTCGGTCACCTCGGGCAGGTTGACGACGATGTTCTCCGGCGTGCGCGTCGTCATCCATGTCAACGGGTTGTTGCGGTCGAGGTTGCACTCGACGTGCGGCATGAAGGGCGGGACGAAGACCCAGTCGCCCTCGGCCATGTCGAGGTAGTCCTCGAACTTGTCGCCGAAGTAGATGCGCGCACGACCCGAGAGGACGTAACCGCCGGTCTCGGCCTCGCCGTGGTGGTGCGGCACCGACCGATAGCCCGCGTCGTTGCTGACCTTGCCGAACCAGAGCCGGGTCGCCGGCGTGCTCTGGATGCTGACACCGGAGATCCGGGTGGCGCCGCTCGACTGCCCGGTGTCACCGACCTCGTGCCCGGCTCGGATGACGACGGGCACGACCAGGCCGGACGGGCCGGCGTACATCGCGTTGTCGCCCTCGAGGGCGTACTTGCTGAGGTCTGGCTCCATGGGCAGCGCCTCCTGTCCGCGGCTATAGCGCACTCGTCACGATCGTCGCAGATATGTCACATGTTTGCTAGGGTCGGGCTCACGCGATTCACCGATCCGGGAAGATACGGCCATGCGCAACATCCCCGTGAACCCCGCGTCGTTGCCCGCGCCGCGCGGCTACTCCCACGGCACGCTGGCTGGCAACACGCTCTACCTGGGCGGTCAGACCGCCCTCGACGCGGACATGCAGATCGTGCCCGGGGGCATCGTGGCGCAGTTCCGTCAGGCGTTCGCCAACGTCCTCACCACGCTGACCGAGGCAGGCGGCCTCCCGGAAGACCTGGTCAGCGTCACGATCTTCCTCACCGACATCCCCGACTACCAGGCCCACGGCAGGGAGATCGGCCAGGTGTGGCGCGAGCTCGCCGGCACCAACTACCCCGCCATGGCCGGCATCGGCACCACTGCTCTCTGGCAGCCCGACGCGCTGGTCGAGATCATGGGCGTCGCCGTCATCCCCGACGAGCGGCTCACGCCTCCGACCCGCTAGTCGCGGGCCTCTCCCCCGCCGCCGACGACGTAGTCGTGCGCCAGGGACTCCAGGGTCGACTTCAGGTCGGCAAACAGGCGCGCCGCGGCGGCACCCGACCACGTCGGAGGAAGCAGACCGACCGGCAGACCGGGATCCAGGTATGGGAGCTGTCGCCACGCGGTGAGCGCCCGCACGTAGTCGGCGAAGGCCTCGGCGCCGAGCTTGGGTGAGGATGCCCGCCCGACCCATCCGGTCAGCAGCGGCTCGTACCTGACGATGAAGTCCGAGTAGAGCGCGTCGATCCTGTCGAGATCCCACCACTGGGCGACGCGGTTGGCGAGATCGTCGTAGCCGATGTGGTCGGCGTGGAACAGGTCGACGTACCTCTCGAGGCCGTCTCGGGCCAGGACGTCTCGGGCATCGTCGGCCACGTGCCCCGGTGCGATCCACACGCCCGACGAGACAGTGCCGAACCCCAGCCATGACAGCCGAGACCGCAGTGCGTGCCGCTTCTCCCGCTCGGACTCCGGCACGGAGAACACTGCCAGCACCCAGTCGGAGGCCGACGGCTCCTCCCGACGGAAGATCCGCCGGTCTCCCTCGGCCAGCACGCCCTCCGCATAGGCCGACAGGGCATAGCCCGCGATGTTGTCGCGACGCTCGCTGTCCAGCACCCCGCGCTTCTTGAGCCGGGAGATCGATGAACGCACGGCCTGGGCGTCGATCCCGAGCAGCCCCATCAGGTTGATCAGGCGGCTGACGCTGATCCACCCACCCGCCTCGCGGACGTACAGGCCGAAGACGGTGACGATCAGTGCGCGCGGCGACTGAGCCCCGGGGGCCTGGTCGGTCGCGGTCACAGAGCCAGAATGTACGCGCGCGGTTGGTCTATGAATTCATTTCGCGTTGGGCAGCGAGCCAACCTGCCTGGAATCGGGTCGTGGCGTCGAGGTCTCTCATCAACGTCTGCGGGCGGTGTACAGGACGTCTCAGTAAGGCCCGCGTCAGCTCGGCGAGGCGCCTCAGGGCTTGCGAGAGTCCTCGGCCGGACCGAACATGACGAGGACCGTGAGGTCTTCCTCGACGTCGACGAAGCGGTGCTCCTCGCCGGCGGGGACGAAGACGACGGTTCCAGGTTCCACCGTGGCCGACCCGGTCGGCGTCCACAGAGTCGCCCGCCCGCGGGTGCAGACATAGAGCTCGTCCTCGGTGTGGGGGTCCTGCGGGTCCGCTGCGCCCGCGGCGATCGAGTAGGTGCCGCAGCTGAGATCTGCCACCGAGAGGTGCTCGACCCAGTTCGTGGAGTCTGTCGCCGTCGCCTGACCCGCACCCTTCAAGACCTGCATGCCGCGACGATATCGACCCTGGTCGGGTCGTCGTCGTCTCGACCGACGCCTGGCAACATCCTCCCCAGGAGCTCAATGTCGTCCGAATGCTCCAGGCGGATCGTTCGGTGAGAGGACCAACGATGTGGGAGGCACTGGGCTGGGGAGTGCTTGCCGCGTCGTCGCTGGTCATCGGCGCCGCACTGGGCGTTGCTCGGAAATGGCCGCCGGGGCTGATCGGCGTCGTCCTCGGGTTCGGCGCCGGCGCGCTGATCTCCAGCATCTCCTTCGAGCTCGCCGAGGAAGGGTTCGCCAAGGGCGGGGCGTTGCCGCTCGCGACCGGGCTGGCCGCCGGCGCACTGGCCTTCTACCTCGCCGATCGCATGGTCCAGCGATTCGGCAGCCGGTTGGGGTCGGGCTCGGCCGGGCTGCCGCTCGCACTCGGCGCCCTGCTCGACGGCATACCCGAACAGACGGTGCTCGGGCTTGGCCTTGCTCAAGGTCAAGGCGTGAGTGTTGCGCTCCTGGTCGCGATCTTCGTCTCCAACCTGCCCGAGTCGATCGGCTCGTCCACCGACATGAGAGCGGCCGGTGAGCAGCCGCGCCGCATCGTCGGGCTGTGGACCCTGGTGGCGATCGCCTGCACCCTGGCGACCCTCGGCGGCTACGCGATCTCGCACGTCACGGAGAACCGGTTCGAGGCAGCGGTCGACGGCTTTGCCGCTGGGGCCTTGCTCGTCATGCTCGTCGGATCGATGATCCCCGAGGCAAACGAGAAGGCTCAGGACAAGGCCGGCCTGGCAGCCGTGCTGGGCTTCGCGGTGGCCGCCGGGCTGTCCGCGCTCTCTTGATCAATTCTTCGCGGAGGCGGTCAGGTCGGCCACTCAGGAGCTGGGCCAAGGATCTCCAAACCGAACTGGTCGTGCACCCGTTTCAACGCTTCGGCGTCGATCGCGCCCGCACCGTCGGCGATCAACGCCTCCTCGGCGTAGATCCACTCGGAGTGCTGTCCCGGAGAGATGAGGGTGAGCCACCGCACCGGTTGGTCGCCCAGGTTGGCGAGCGAGTGCGGGAGTCCCCGGGGCACGAGCAGGAAGGCGTCCGGCGGCAGTTCGATGCGGTCACCGTCGGCGACGACCGAGAGCGTGCCGTCGAGCACGAAGAAAGCCTCCTCGGCGTCCCGATGGCGGTGCAGGGGAACGCCGGTGAACCGCGGTGGGATGACGTTGTCGCGGATCGCGTAGGCACCCTCGGTGTCGGCCGCACCCGCAAGCACCGAGGTGCTCTCGCCGTGGAGCCTGCGGACCTGCCGGCCCTTCCCCGGCGGCACCCAGAGGGTTCTCCGGCTGCGCGACCGGTCGTCCTGCTCGCTGTCCCGATCCAGCATCGATCCACGGTAGCTCAGTTCCTTGCTGCGCCCGCTCCGACCATCTGGCGGTTCGGTTGCTGCCCGACCGATGGTCTGCGAGTCGGCGATGCCCGCCAACTCCCGAGCCTTGACGATCGCCTAGCCTGCCTCCGGTGAGGGAATCGTTCGTCCGGGGGCTGCGCCTGGGCGTGCCCTACGCGGTCGTCGGCTTCGTGCTCTCGATGTCGTTCGGCGTCCTGGCTCGCCAAGCTGGCTTCACTGCCGGGCAGGCCATCGTGACCTCGGCGTTGGTGTTCGCCGGATCCGCACAGTTCGCCGCCCTCGCGGTGGTCACAGGCGGCGGCTCCCTGATCGCTGCCCTGTCCTCCGCCACGCTGATGAACGCCCGCTTCCTCGCCATGGGCGCGGCGTTGGCGCCCTCGCTGCCGGGCGGACGGCTCAAGCGCGGCGCACAGGGGCAGGCGGTCGTCGACGCCTCGTGGGCGCTGGCCAACAGGGGCGATGGCACGTTCGACCGCTGGCTGCTGTTCGGTACGACGCTCCCGCAGTACGTCACGTGGGTCGCCGGCACGGTCGTCGGCGCCTTCGGCGGCGCGGCGCTCAGCGACCCGGACCGCTTCGGTCTCGACGCGGTGTTCCCGACGTTCTTCCTCGGACTCGTCCTCGCCGAGGCCCGTGACCCCCGGTCTCGGCTCATCGCTCTGGTGGGAGCGGCGATCGCGCTCGCGCTCGTGCCGTTCACACCCCCGGGGATCCCCGTGCTCGCCGCCGCGGCCGCCGGCTTGCTGGGGCTGCGCGAATGACGGGGTCGATGAATGTCTGGCTGTTGATCGCTGGATGCGTGGTCACCACCGCGCTGATCAAGGCCGCCGGGCCGGTTCTGCTGGGCGGTCGCGAGCTCCCAGCGATCGTCCTGAGATTCGTCGGGAGTCTCGCCCCTGCCCTCCTGGCGGCGCTCGTGGTGACCACGGCCCTCGCCGACGGTCAGCACCTGGAGGTTGGCGCCGACACCGTCGGGGTGGCGGCGGGTGGGGTGTTGCTGTGGTTCGGTCGGTCCGTCGTGCTCGCCGTCGTGGTGGCGATGCTCGTGACGGCCCTGCTGCGTGCCCTCTTCTAGCGAGGATCAACTGGACTAGACAAGTCAGGACGTTCGCCCCTGCCGTCGGAAAGGGGCTCGGGCCTAGTTTCGAACGTCTAAGGAGGTGCTGTCATGGATGGCACCGCAACTGGAAGTCTCGGAATCTCTGCCGTGATGACAACCGTCGTCTGGTGCAGCTTTCCTGTCTTGGTCGTCGGCTGTCTCGCCGTGGGCTACGCGCAGATGCGCCCCAAGAAGGGCTCTGCCCCCTTCAACAGAGAGGCCGCCGCCGTGCTTCACCAACGACTGGCCTCCGGGAAGATCGACGACCAGGAATACGTACGCCGCCGCTACGAGCTCCAGGGCCGCTGAGCGAGCTCTCTCACGGCGCGACGAGAGGGACCGACCAGGTCACGGTCGTGCCCTCACCTGGAGCAGAGGTGAGCGTCAGGGTGCCACCCCGGCGCCTGGCCCGCTCGCGCATGTTGCGCAGACCGCTCTCGTGCGCGCCTCCCTCGTGGCCGCGACCGTCGTCGATGACACACAGCACCACGTCATCGCCGGCTGTGAGCACGATGTCGACGGCGCGGGCACCCGAGTGGCGGCTCGCGTTGGACAGCGCCTCCCCCAGAACGGCCAGGAGGTCCGGCGCGAGATCGGCGTCGACGAGCGTGCGCACGGGTCCTTCGAAGAGCAGGGTCGGACGAAACTTCAGCGTGCCCGCCGCCCGTTCGACGAGCCGGCTCACCTCGACCTGGATGTCGTGGGAGCCCTGGGTGGCCGCCAGCGCGAAGATCGAGCGGCGGATGTCCTTGATCGTGGCGTCCAGGTCGTCGACCGCCTGGTCGAGTCGCACGGTCACGTCGTCGCGGCCGACGACGCGGGCCGTGGCCTGCAGACCTAGACCGACGGCGAACAGCCGCTGGATGACCACGTCGTGCAGATCGCGTCCGATCCGGTCCCGGTCCTCGAGAACCGCCAGCTGTTGCCGGTCCTCGCGCGCCCGGTTGATCTGCAGGGCGAGCGCGACGTGTTCGGCGAAGTTGGCCGGCAGGCTGGCGTCCAAGGAGTAGTAGTAGCCCTCGGCATTGTCCGGCTGCCACGCCAGGGCAAGCGCGCCCTCGACGTTGACACCCGATCCGAGGGGAACGACGACGGTGGGTCCGAGCCGGGGCCAGCCGAGACTCGCGGCGACGTCGAACGCCCGCGGATCGGCAGCAAGGTCGTCGACGGCGACCGCGGCCCGGGTCTCGACGACCACCCCGGCCAGCGAGTGATCCAGGGGTATCGACTTCATCTGTTCTCGATCGGCCTCGGCGCCCGACACCGCGGTGAGCACCAGCGACTCCCGCTCCACGCCGGTGACGATCCAAGCGACGTCGGCGCCCGCCACCGCGCGGGCCCGGTCGGCGATCATCTGCAGGGCCTCGGCACCGGGGTCCCCCGCTGACAGGAGGGCGGTGATCTCGGCGGATGCGGCGAGCCACTCCTGTCGGCGGGCCGACTCGGCATGCAGTTGGGCGTTCTCGACGGCCACGCCGGCCACGGCGCCGAGCGCAACGACGATGGCCTCGTCCTGCGCCGTGAAGTCACCCCCACCTGCCTTCTCGGTGAGGTAGAGGTTGCCGAAGACCCGGTTGCCGATGCGCACCGGGACGCCGAGGAACGACTGCATCGGTGGGTGGTTGTCCGGGAACCCGTACGACGCGGCGTGCTCGGCGATGTCATGGAGCCGCAGCGGTTCGGGCCGGTCGATGATCAGGCCGAGCAGCCCGTGGCCGCGCGGCAGATCACCGATCTCGGCTACCTGGTCGGGGCTCATGCCGTGGTGCACGAACGTCCGGAGCCGGTCGCCTCGCCCGGAACTCAACACGCCGAGGGCGGCGTACTGCGCGTCGACCAGCTCACCCGCGATCGCCACGATCCGCGTCAGTACGTCGTCGACCGTGAGGCCCGCGGCCAACGTGACGACCGCATCGAGCAGCAGCTTCAGCCGGGTCTGCTCGTCGAGGACGCCTTCGACGCGGGCCAGGATCTCGCGCAGCAGCGCATCGAAGTCAACTGTGGCCAGCTCGGGGTCGGACCCTTCGCCGTCGCGGTGTCGTGCCGGCTCCGGCTCGTCGCTGCCCATCAGGCCTCCTGCGATGGCAGGCTACCAACGTGGCGGCCCCAGCTGCCGCACGTCGGCGTCAGAGTTGGTGCTTGGTGGCAAAGATGGCGGCCTGGGTGCGACTCGTCAGGCCGAGCTTGGAGAACAGCGAGGAGGCGTAGTTCTTCACGGTCTTCTCGGCGAGGTACATCCGCTCGGCGATCTGCCGGTTGGTCAGCCCCTCGCCGATCAGCTCGAGGAGGCGCTGCTCCTGGGCGGTCAGCTGCTCGATCTCCTTGTCCACCGGCGGGCCGTTGCGCAACCGCGCCAGGACCTGCGCGGTGACCGAGGGGTCGAGCATCGACTGGCCGGCCGCAACCCGACGCACCGTGTCGACGAGGTCGTTGCCGCGGACCTGCTTGAGCGTGTAGCCGGCCGCCCCCGCCATGATCGCGGCGAAGAGCGCGTCGTCGTCGTCGTACGACGTCAGGATCAGGGCCTTGATGTGCGGGTCACGAGAGCGCACCTCACGGCACACGTCGATGCCGGAGCCGTCGGGCAGCCGGCCGTCGAGGATCGCCACGTCGGGCCGCAGCGCGGGGATCCGGCTGATGGCCTCCTCGGCCAACCCGGACTCGCCCACGACGACGATGTCTGGCTCGGCTTCGAGGAGCTCTCTGATCCCGCGTCGCACGATCTCGTGGTCATCGAGCAGGTAGACGCGGATCGGGGTCGAACCCGCCTTCAGGTCAGGCATGCGTCCACCGTAGTGGGCTCGGCCTTGCTGCGCGGTGTTCCAAGGTCCGCTAGGGACCTTGGTCCCGACTTGCCGGCCTCGGGACCTCCGACTCTGGGATCGAGCCCAGACAGGCCCCACGATGTAGCCCACCCACCAGTCAGCGTTCTCGCTTTCTGCGAGCAGGAAGCAGTTCCCGTCATGTCCCCCGTCCACCCGTCCGCTCCCCCTCGGCAGCCCCAAGGAAAGCAGCGGACGATGAGTGCTCGGCGAGCCACGGAGGCGGCGGCACTGCCGCCCAACATCGCCCGACTGCTGGTGTCGCTTGCCTGTCGCGCGCCAAGCCTGCACAACACCCAGCCGTGGAATTGGCGGGTCGATCCCGGAGGGATCAGCCTGTACGCCGACGCGTCACGCCAGCTGAGCCTGGCCGACCCGGACGGACGCAACCTGATGATCAGCTGCGGCGCCGCCCTGCATCACCTGCAGGTCGCGGCCCGGGCGCACGGGTGGAGGGCCTCGGTGTCCCGCATGCCCGACTCGACAGATCCGACCCTGCTCGCCGAGGTGCGGCTGAGCCCGGCCAACCGACCGACCGCCGTGGCCGACGACCTGCGAGCACTGAAAGAGCGATGCACCGACCGCCGTCGCTTCACTTCGTGGCCTGTCCCCGACGAGAGGCTCGCGCGGTTGGCCGCGATTGCCAGCGACTGGGGCGGGCAGGGCGTGGCGCTCACCGACGTGGCCGAGCGGTTCCAGGTCGAGCTCCTGGTCGCGCGCGCCACCCAGCTGCAGTCTCACGACCACGGGGTGACCGAGGAGCAGCGCAGCCAACTCGGCGCGGACGGGCTCAACGACCCGGCCGATGACGTGCGGGGCGGCGACGGGCTTGTGGTCCTGTGCGCGTCCGATGACACCCCAGTGTCCTGGCTGCAGTCCGGCGAAGGGCTGAGCGCGTTGTGGCTGCACGCGGTCCGCGAGGGCCTGTCGGTCGTGCCGATCAGCCAGGTGATCGACGTAGCCGAGACCCGGGCTGCATTGCAGTACGGCGTCCTCGGTGACCTGGTCGTGCCCATGCTGCTGGTCCGGATCGGCTGGCAGGCGATCAGCCGCAGCCAGCTCGAGCCCACGCCTCGCCGCCCGGTCGACGAAGTCCTCCTGCCGTCGTAGGTGCCGGCGCCTGAACTCAACTTGTGACGCGTCCTCGCTCAGTCCTCGCGAGTGCCGTTGCCGGGTTCGCCCTCCAGCTCGATCACGTGCAGGACGGCGTTGATGAGGGCCAGGTGGGTGAACGCCTGGGGGAAGTTCCCCAGGTGCTGGCCGCTGTGCGCGTCGATCTCCTCGGCGTAGAGCTCCAGCGGTCCCGCGAGCGAAAGCAGCTTCGCGCAGAGCTTGCGGGCCTTGTTGTACTCACCGATCTCGCACAACGCCGAGACCAGCCAGAAGGAGCAGATCGTGAAGGTTCCTTCCTCTCCGTGGAAGCCGTCGTCGGTCTCCTCGACCCGATACCGCAGCACTAGCCCATCCACCGTCAGCTCCTTGCGGATGGCCAGCACCGTTGCCCGGATCCGTGGGTCGTCAGGAGGCAGGAAGCGCAACAGCGGCGCCAAGAGGAGCGAGGCGTCCAGCGCCGTGCTGCCGTAGTACTGGGTCAGCACCCCGCGGTGGTCGACGCCGTTGCTGAGGATGTCCTCCTTGATCTCCTCGGCCGCCAGCTCCCACTCGGCCGCCTTGCCGGGTGAACCGCCGATCCGGGCCAGCCGCGCGCCCCGGTCGACCGCCACCCAGCACATGATCTTTGACGACGTGAAGTGCCTCAGCTCGCCGCGTACCTCCCAGATCCCGGCGTCCGGCTCGCGCCAGTGCTTCAGCGCCTGGGCCACCTGCTTCTCGAGGATCGGCCAGATGCGGTTGTCCAAGTGGTCGACGGACTGGGCGTGCAGGTAGACCGAGTCCAGCAGGGCGCCCCAGACGTCGTGCTGCTTCTGGGCGTACGCCGCGTTGCCGATCCTGACCGGCCGCGAGCCGGCGTACCCGGGCAGATGGTCGAGCGTCGACTCGGTGAGATCGCGCTCGCCTCCGATGCCGTACATGATCTGCAGGTCGTTCTCCCCCTCGGCCATGTCGGCGATGAAGGAGAAGAAGTCGACGGCCTCCCAGTCGAAACCCAGGGAGTACATCGCCCACAAGGTGAAGGTCGCGTCGCGGATCCACGCGAACCGGTAGTCGTAGTTGCGGTCTCCTCCCGGGGTCTCCGGCAACGACGTCGTGCTGGCCGCCATCACCGCGCCGGTCGGGGCATAGGTGAGCCCGCGGAGGGTCAGTGCGCTGCGCTGGAGATAGCTGCGCCAGGGGTGGTCCGGGAACTTTCCGCGGGCCAGCCAGTGCTGCCAGTGGTGCGCGGTCCATACGAGCCGCTTGTAGGCGTCCGCCAACGACGTGGGCGGCAGCGCGCCGCCCCACGACAACGCGACGAATCGGCTGTCCCCCTCCTTGAGCAGGGTGCGGGCCCTCGCCTGGCCACCCTCGAAGCCGAGCAGCATGTCGGTGGTCAGGGTGAGTGCGACGCTGGAGTCCGCTCCGGTGGCCCGGCCCTGGTGGTAGCCGTCACCGGTGTACTCCCAACGCACCGGTGTCTTCCCGTACTCGAGCACCGGCTCGCAGTCCATGATCGTCTGCACCTCGCCCGAGACGCAGCGGATGGTCCGCAGCAAGACGTGCTCGGCCTCATAGTCGTTCGGCGTGCGCCGATAGGTGTCGGAGCGGTCGGCCTGGTGGTGCCACGGGCCTATCAGCAGGACGTCGCGCACGATCATCCAGCCGGTCGGGGTGCCCCAGCTCGTCTCCAGGATCATCGTCCCGGGGAGGTAGCGGCGGGCCGCGGGGACCCTGGCGTCCAACGGAGCGACGGTGAAGGAGCCTGCGGTCCGGCCCAGGACCGCCCCGAAGACACTCGGCGCGTCGAAGCGCGGGAGGCACATCCAGTCGACCGAGCCGCCGGGCGCGACCAGGGCGGAGACCTCGCCGTCGCTCAAGAAGCCGTAGTCACCGATCGGCACCAGCCGTCGCGGCTGCTCTGCTGGATTGGTGAGTGGAGGCGACTCCCGCCTCTCCTTGGCCATTCCCGCAGCATGATCCAGGATCGGTGCGCCCACAAGCAGCGCGACCGGCGCAGGCTCAGGGTCGTCCAGGGCATGAAAAAGTCGAACCGCTGGCGTCTCGGGTCACCAGCGGTTCGACGGGTAAAACATACCGGGCCGCGCCAAAGCCATCCAGCCTCGACACATAAATTGTTGAAAATTGGTCCAACCGGTCTAGGCCACCTGTTGGAGCTGCCGGACGTGCTCGTCGAGGTCCCGCCCCTGGGAGGTCGGGTTGTGCACCGACCAGGCGACCATTCCCGCCTGGTCGACGACGTACGACGACCGGCGCGGGCGCCCCTTCGACTCGTCGAACACGTCGTAGGCACGGCTGATCTCACCGTGTGGCCAGAAGTCGGACAGCAGCGGGAAATTGAGGCCGTCGGCGTCGGCGAACGCCCGCAGCGAGTGCATCGGGTCGCACGAGATGGCCAGGATCTCCGTGCCGAAGGTCATGAACTCGTCGAGCCGAGACCTGATCTGGCTCATCTCGCCGGTGCACACGCTGGAGAACGCGTAGGGGTAGAAGACCAGCAGCACGGCCTTGCTGCCGACGAAGGACGACAGCGTGACGTCCTGCCCGAACTGGTCGCGCAGCGTGAAGTCGGGGGCCGGACCACCGATGGAGAGGCCCGTCATGACTGGTGCTCCGCAAGCTCGCGCTTGAGGACCTTGCCGGTGGCGTTGCGGGGCAGCTCGTCGAGGAAGACGATCTCGCGTGGCACCTTGAAGCGCGCCAGGTTCTGCTTGACCCAGGCCTTGAGGTCGTCCTCGCTGGGTGCGGGCTCGCCGACCACGACGAACGCCCGCAGCCGCTTGCCGTAGTCGTCGTCGTCGATGCCGATGGCGGCCGCCTCGACGACCCGCTCGTGCCGAGACAGACAGTCCTCGATCTCTGCCGGGAAGACGTTCTCCCCGCCGGAGACGATCATCTCGTCGTCGCGCCCCTCGACGTACAGCCGGCCGTCCGGCCCGATCCGGCCCACGTCGCCCGACGACATCAGGCCGTCGACGACCTCCTTGTGGCCGCCGCCCGTGTAGCCCTCGAAGAGCATCCCGTTGCCGACGAAGATCCGCCCGGGCTCGCCGTCAGGCACCGGAGCACCGTCCTTGTCCAGGATCTTGACCACCGTCGCGTACGGCGGCCGGCCGGCCGAGCCGGGCGCCTCGCGGAGGTCGCGCGGATCGGCGATGGACGCGTAGGCGACCTCCGTGGAGCCGTACATGTTGTAGAGGTTGTCGCCGAACTGGTCCATCCACTCCAGCGCCAGGTCGCCCGGGAGCGCCGATCCAGAGGCGGCCACCACCTCTACGCCTGACAGGTCGTAGCGGTCGCGGACCTCGGCGGGCAGCGCCATGATCCGCTGCAGCATGACGGGAATGACGACCATCGACCGGCAGCCCTCGGCCTCGGTCACGCGCAGGCACTCCTCGGGGTCGAACTTGCGGCGCAGCACGACCGTCGAGCCCATCAGGGCACCCAGCATCAGGTGGGCGAAGCCCCAGGTGTGGAAGAGCGGTGCGGCGATGTGGGTGCGCCAGCCGTGGCGCAGCGGCATCCGCGAGAGCAGCGCGACAGCCGCGCCGATGCCGGCCTCCGACCGCGGAGCGCCCTTGGGCGTCCCGGTCGTGCCGGACGTGAGGATCACGATGCGCGCGTGCCGTCCCGGTGGGGCGAGATCGGCGTCGGGATAGCGCTCGATGAGGGACTCGATGGTCTGCAGCTCCCCAAGGTCCCCGTCGGCCCAGGCGATCAGCCGGTGCTTGATGTCGGCAGCGTCGAGCAGGTCACCGAACTCCTCGTCGTGGATGACCACCCGCGGCTGCTCGCGCTCGAGCACGTCGACCAGCTGCGGCCCGGCGAACGCGGTGTTGAGGTAGAGCAGGTCGGCACCGAGCTTGGCGACCGCGAGGCTGGCGTCGACGAACCCGCGGTGGTTGCGACACATGATCGCGACGGAGTCGCCCTCCGTGACGCCGAACCCGGCGAGGCCGCGCGCCAGCGCGTTGCTGCGGCGGTGCATCTCGCCGAAGGTGAGCTCACCGAGCTCGTCGACGAGCCCCACTCGGTCGGCCGAGGTGATGGCGAGGGTGTGGAAGCCACCGGCAGGGCCGGTGCCCCACGAGACCACCACTCGGCCGATGCCGATCAGGTGCGACGGCCGCAGCGGCCTGACCACGCCGGCGCGGGTCAGCACGGACGCCGCGACGCCGCCACCGGCGACCCTCGACACCACCGGCGTGAGCGGCGAGAGCACCGGGCTGAGGGGACGGAGGAGCCGAGAGGTGATGCGGGAGGAAGTCACAAATGTCCTTGCAGGATGGCCGGGCCGATCAGTGCGGCGTCTTGGGGGCCACCAGACGGGTCGCCGACCAGTCCTTGGCCACGGCCGCGGTGGTGGTCTGGGACAGTCCCGCGATGGGCGCGGCCTCGGCGATGTCGGCGGGCTCGACGGCGCCCGGGCGGCCGACCTTCGGAGTCAGCAACCAGATCGCGCCACCCCCGACGAGGTCGGTCAGCGCGTCGACGAGGCCGTCGACGAGGTCGCCGTCGTCGTCGCGCCACCAGAGCACCACGGCGTCGACCACGTTGCCGTAGTCGCCGTCCACCATGTCGGCGTCGATCGAGTCCTCGATGGCCACGCGCAGGGCGTCGTCGGTGTCGTTGTCCCAGCCGAGCTCCTGGACGACCATGCCCGAGGTCAGCCCGAGCCTGTCAGCAGGACCGGTGACGGCCCCGCTCTGCTGGGTGGACCCACCACCCGTGGTGGAACTCAAAGACTCCTCGCTCTCCGGTCAACGCAGTCCCGCGGCGCCCGCGGTGAGCAGTAGTCCATCGGAGTTGACGTCAAGGTGCAACCCGGGGGCGACACGGGGCGCAACCCGGGGGCCCCGGCCGGCCCCCGACCTCCTCCCCGAGGGTGGATTTCGCAGCCCCCAACAGCGTGCGACGATGGTCGGGTGAGCGCCGACAACACCGCCGAAAAGACCGCCGACTCCGGCACCACCCGTCCGGTCATCCACGAGGGCCTGCCCACCCAGCTCCCCGACATCGACCCGGAGGAGACCCAGGAGTGGGTGGAGTCCTTCGACTCGATGGTCGACGAGCGCGGCCGTGAGCGCGCCCGCTACGTGATGCTGCGCCTGCTCGAGCGCGCCCGCGAGAAGCAGGTCGGCGTCCCGGCCCTGCGCAGCACCGACTACATCAACACCATCCCTCCGGAGCGCGAGCCCTGGTTCCCCGGCGACGAGGAGATGGAGCGTCAGGTCCGCCGCCTGATCCGCTGGAACGCCGCGGTGATGGTCTCCTCTGCCAACCGCAAGGGCCTCGAGGTCGGCGGCCACATCGCCAGCTATGCCTCGGCCGCCAGCCTCTACGAGGTCGGCTACAACCACTTCTTCCGCGGCAAGGACCACCCCGGCGGCGGAGACCAGCTCTACATCCAGGGTCACGCGTCCCCCGGCATCTACGCCCGCGCCTACCTCATGAAGCGACTCACCGCCGAGCAGCTCGGGCGGTTCCGCCAGGAGGTCCAGCACGGCCCGGGGCAGGGCCTGTCGTCGTACCCGCACCCGCGCCTGATGCCGGACTTCTGGGAGTTCCCGACGGTCTCGATGGGTCTCGGGGCCCTCAACGCGATCTATCAGGCGCGCTTCAACCGCTACCTCCAGAACCGCGGCATCAAGGACACCAGCCAGCAGCACGTCTGGGCCTTCCTCGGCGACGGCGAGATGGGCGAGCCCGAGTCGCTCGGCGCGATCGGCCTGGCGGCCCGCGAAGAGCTCGACAACCTCACCTTCGTCATCAACTGCAACCTCCAGCAGCTCGACGGGCCGGTGCGCGGCAACGGCAAGATCATGCAGGAGCTCGAGGCCTACTTCCGCGGCGCCGGCTGGAACGTCATCAAGGTCGTCTGGGGCCGCGAGTGGGACCCGCTGCTCGCCCGCGACGTCGACGGCGTGCTGGTCAACCAGATGAACCGCACCCCCGACGGCCAGTTCCAGACCTACTCCGTCGAGTCCGGCGCCTACATCCGCGAGCACTTCTTCGGGGTCGACAACAGGCTCAAGAAGATGGTCGAGCACCTCACCGACGAGCAGATCGAGCTGCTCCCACGCGGCGGTCACGACTACCGCAAGGTGTACGCCGCGTTCCAGGCGGCCGCCAACCACGTCGGCCAGCCGACGGTGATCTTGGCCCACACGGTGAAGGGCTGGACGATCGAGGCGCTGGAGGGCAAGAACGCCACCCACCAGATGAAGAAGCTCAACGCCGTCACGCTCAAGGCCTTCCGCGACCGCCTCGAGCTGCCGATCTCCGACCAGGACATCGACGAGCACTACACCACCGACGGGTCCGCGCCCTTCTATCACCCGGGCGAGGACAGCGACGTGCTCGCCTACCTGCGCGAGCGCCGGCGCGCGCTCGGCGGCGGCGTGCCGATGCGGCGCGTCCAGCCGCGGCAGATCACCCTGCCCGGCAAGGAGATGTACGACGAGCTGCGGGCCGGGTCGGGCAAGCAGGCGATCGCCACCACGATGGCCATCGTCCGGCTCCTCAAGGACCTGATGAAGGACCCATCCATCGGCGAGCGGATCGTGCCGATCGCGCCCGACGAGTACCGCACCTTCGGCATGGACTCGATGTTCTCGACGGCCAAGATCTACAACCCGGCCGGGCAGACCTACGAGTCCGTGGACCGTCAGTTGTTGCTGTCCTACAAGGAGTCTGCCCAGGGCCAGATGCTCCACGAGGGCATCTCCGAGGCGGGCTGCGTCGCGTCGGCGACCGCGGCCGGGTCGTCGTACTCGACCCACGGCGAGCCGATGATCCCCTTCTACATCTTCTACTCGATGTTCGGCTTCCAGCGCACGGGCGACTCGATCTGGGCGATGGCCGACCAGCTGGCCCGTGGCTTCCTCATCGGCGCCACGGCCGGCCGCACCACGCTGACCGGCGAGGGTCTCCAGCACGCCGACGGCCACTCGCCATTGCTCGCCCTCACCAACCCGGCCGTCGTCCACTACGACCCGGCGTTCGCCTTCGAGGTCGCCCACATCGTGCGACACGGTCTCGACCGGATGTACGGCTCGAGCGAGCAGCACCCGCACGGCGAGGACGTCATCTACTACCTCACCGTCTACAACGAGCCGATGGTGCAGCCGGCCGAGCCCGACCACATCGACCTCGAGGGCCTGCTCGGCGGCATCCATCACGTGGCATCACCGCTGGAGGGTCTACCCGCCGAGGGCCCCCGCGTCCAGCTGCTCGCCAGTGGCGTGGGCTACCCGTGGATCCTCAGGGCCCAACAGCTGCTGGCCACCGACTGGGGCGTCGGGGCCGACCTGTGGTCGGTGACCTCGTGGAACGAGCTGTCCCGCGAGGCGCTCGCGACCGAGGAGTGGAACCTGCTCAACCCCACCGAGGAGGCCCGCGTCCCGTTCGTCACCCGCAAGCTCGGTAACGCACCCGGTCCGGTCGTCGCGGTCAGCGACTACATGAAGGCCGTGCAGCAGCAGATCTCCGCCTGGGTGCCGCAGCGCTTCCACGCCCTCGGCGCCGACGGCTTCGGCTTCGCCGACACCCGCCCCGCCGCCCGCCGCTTCTTCAAGATCGACGCCGAGTCGGTCGTCGTCCAAGCCCTCGCCGCGCTTGCCGAGGAAGGCGCGATCGCCCGCGACCAGGTCCAGAAGGCCATCGACGTCTACCGCATCACCGACCCGACCGCCGTGCGAGGAGTCAAGCAAGAGGGCGGCGACGCATAGTTCCGCTGCGCGGGGCTTGGGGTCGGTCCGCCGGCCGGCTGCGCCGGGCTGGCCCCGTCGCTGGGGCGGCGCGTCGGCCGGGCGGCGTCCGCGATGGTCACCCGCCGCCGCGGCCGCCGCGGCCAAGCCCCTTTACGCTCCTCGGGCCATCCCCGCTCCGCCGTCCGGCGGGAGCGGCCCCGGTGGGATCATCCCGGGCCCGACGATCCTCTGACGCTCATGCCCCCGTGATGTGGGTGACGGTGGCCATCGGGGCGTTGGGGCTGGGCACGCCGCTGCGGAGCAGCTGACGGAAGCGGGCGCGGGAGTACGCCGCGGGGCGGGTCTGGCGCATGAAGTCGTTGACGATCTTGGCGAACCGTTGCGGGTGGTCCTTGTGCGGGAAGTGGCCGGCGTTGGCGATCAGCTCGATCCGGGCGCCGGGAGCCAGCGCGGCCGCGAGTTCCGCATGGGTGGCCGGGATGACGCGGTCCTCCTCCCCCCAGATCACACACAGCGGCATCGCCTCGGTCAGGTAGGCCCGGTCGGCCATGGTGACGATCTGGCCGCGCCAGTCGACCACGGCCCTGGTCACGTGACAGATGGCCGAGCGGGCGTCGTAGTCCTTGAACGTCTCGTAGATGGCGGCGACCTCGTCGAAGTCGCGGAACTCCTTGACCCCGGTGCGCGACAGGCCGCGCATCGCGGCGGCCGCGGCGTGGCGTACGCCGGGCAGTGTGAGCGGTCCCATGACGTACTCGAAGCCCGGCGTCGTGATGGCTCGGATCAGCGGTGAGACCTGGGTGCCGAGCCCTCCGGAGCCGACCAGGATCAGCCGCTCGGTGCGCTCGGGGAACTGGTAGGCGAACTGCATCGCCACGCCACCGCCGAAGCTGTGGCCGACGACCGTCACCTTGTCGATGCCCAGGACGGTGAGCAGGTCGCGCATTCCGTTGGCGTAGCCACCCACGCTGTAGTCGGCTCGCGGCTTCGCCGACTGGCCGTGCCCGAGGAGATCGGGGGCGATGACGGTGTAGCGCCGCGCGAGGGAGTCGATCACCGGCTCCCAGGTCTTGTGGTTGGCTCCGAGGCCGTGCAGCAGAAGGATCGCCGGCCCCGAGCCGGCCTTGACGAACGCACGCCGGTGGCCGTGGATCGTGAGGTACTCGACCTCGTGAGTGGTGCTGCGCACGCCACCGTCCTCCTATGAAGGGTTCACCGGAGATTCAATCAGAACACGTTGCGGTTGGTCCCCGGCTGGTACCCGAAACGCCGTCGACCACGCCCCTGCGCGCCTGCTCTATCGTCGGGATCGTGCCTCCCCGCGCCGCGGCCGACCCCCGCTCCCGTGCCGTGCGTGATCTGCACCGGTCCACCGGGGTGCTCAGCACCGCCGCGATGGCTCGGATGGACGAGATGCCGTGGTTCCGGGAGCTCAGCGCCGAGGACCGCTCCTGGGTCGGCGTGATCGTGCAGGCGGGCATCAAGAGCTTCATCGACTGGTACGCCGAGGAGTCGCGGCACCCCGATCTCGACGGGAGCGCGGTGGCCTCCGCAGTCTTCGGGGCGGCGCCCCGGGCGCTGGCCGGCGTCATCAACCTCCAGCAGACCGTCGACCTGGTCCGGCTCGGCATCGAGGTCGTCGAGAGCAACCTCGACGACCTGCTGGGCCCGGAGGATGCCCGCGACGTGCACGCCGGAGTGCTTCGCTACGGCCGCGAGGTCGCGTTCGCCACAGCCGAGGTCTACGCGCGCGCCGCCGAGGTCCGGGGAGCCTGGGACGCCCGGCTGGAGGCGCTCGTCGTCGACTCCGTGCTGCGCGCCGAGGCCGACGAGACGATGCTTTCCCGCGCCAGCGCGCTCGGCTGGGGAGACCGCGGCTCCGTGACGGTGGTGCTCGGCCCGGTGCCGCAGGAGCGCCGGGAGACCGACCTCTTCGACGGCGTACGCCGCGCGGCGCGGTCCGCCGGCATGGACGCGCTGTGCGCAACGCAGGGCGACCGGCTCGTCGTCGTCCTCGGCGGTGTGACGGACGCCTTGAAGGCAGCCGGCGCGGTCCTGGAGTACTTCGGACCCGGCCCCGTGGTGGTCGGTCCGCCGGCCGAGGACCTCAGCCACGCCCACGTGAGCGCGCGGTCGGCGCTCTCGGCGCATCGTGCCGCCAACGGCTGGCCGGACGCGCCGCGACCGGTGCGCAGCGACGAGCTGCTGCCCGAGCGGGCACTGGCCGGAGACGGCCACGCCCGACGCCACCTGATCGAGGACGTCTTCCTGCCGCTGGTCAGCGGCCGCAACGCGCTGGTCGAGACCTTGGCGACCTACTTTGCCCAGGGCCGATCGCTGGAGGCAACCGCCCGGGTGCTGTTCTGCCACCCCAACACCGTGCGCTACCGGCTGCGACAGGTCGATGACCTCACCGGCCTCGCCCCGACCGACTCGCGCGACGCGTTCACGCTCGAGATCGCCTTGGTCCTGGGGCGCCAGTCGGGGCGGAAGTGAGCAACCCAAGCGAGCGGTACGTCCTGCTCGCCTTGCGCTTGGCCCGCCACGACGACAGCATCATCGACGCGTACGTCGGCCCCGTCGGGCTCACGGACCGAGTCGAGACCGAGGCACTCCGGGCGCCAGACACCCTGGTCGGCGAGGCCCTCGGCCTTCTCGAGGATCTCGAGGACTCCTGGCTCCGCGACCAAGTGCTCGGACTGCGGGTCGTGGCCGGCCGCCTCGCCGGCGAGGCGCTGCCGTACCGCGAGGAGGTCCAGGCCTGCTACGGCGTCCGCCCCGACCGCACGCCCGACTTCGTGATCGACGACGCCCTCGCGCGGCTCGAGACCCTGCTGCCCGGGAGCGGACCGCTCCGCGAGCGCCGCCACGACTGGGAGCGCTCGATCGAGGTGCCGGCAGACCGGGTCGGCAGTCTCATGACCGCGGTCGTCGAAGAGGCTCGGGCCCGCACCCGCGAGCTCGTCGGGCTGCCCGACGGTGAGCACCTCGAGATCAAGTTGGTCCAGGACGTTTCGTGGCTCGGGTACCACGAGTACCTCGGAGACCTGCGCGGGCTGATCAGCGTGAACACCGACCTGCCGCGATCCGCTATCGAGCTGCTGCACCTCGCGCTCCACGAGTCCTATCCCGGCCACCACGCCGAGCGTTGCCTCAAGGACGCAGAGCTCGCCCGCGGTCGCGGCCTGCTCGAGGAGACGATTGTGCTCGGCCCTACTCCCCAGTCGCTGGTTTCGGAGGGCACTGCCGAGCTCGCACCCGAGATGCTCCTCGACGGCGACGCGGGAGCGGCGTTCGAGGCGATCGTCCGCGATGCCGGCATCGACTTCGACCTGTCTCATGCACGCCGTCGTGGAGCGTGCGGTCGAGCCCCTGAACGCACTGCAGGTCGACGCCGCGCCTGATGATCCACGAGGAGGGTCTGCCTGAGAGCGAGGTTCAGGCGTTTCTGGTGCGTCGTGGTCTCGTGGGTGCCGAGGTCGCCGCCCAGGCGGTCCGGTTCGTGCAGGACCCGGCTTCGCGCAGCTACGCGGTCTGCTACCCAGCCGGCCTCGAGCGCTGCCGCGCGTACGTCGGCGGCGACCCGGCACGGTTCCGACGGCTGCTGACCGAGCAGGTCCGGGTCAGTGAGCTCGTCGCACCTCGTTTGTAGGGTTCCTACAATTCTCGCACTACGAGACCGTGCCCCCTGGAGGTGAGCGAAGCTCCCGGACACGGCAGAGTAGAGGCGTGCTCGTCATCGTCGCACCCGGACAGGGTGCCCAGACCCCCGGCTTCCTCACTCCCTGGCTCGAGGACCGCGCGTTCGCGTCGCGCCTCGAGTGGCTCTCCACGGTCGCCGGCATCGACCTGGCCCACTACGGCACCGAGGCGGATGCCGACGCCATCCGCGAGACCCAGATCGCCCAGCCACTGCTGGTGGCCACCGGCGTGGCGACCGCGCAGTCGCTGTTCGCCCAGCCGGGCGACCTGTTCGCGCAGGTCGGCGCCGTCTCCGGCCACAGCGTCGGCGAGCTCGCGGCGGCCGCGCTCGCCCACGCCATCACCGCGGAGCAGGCCATGGTGCTGGTCCGCGAGCGGGGCAAGGCGATGGCCGAGGCCGCCGCGACCACGCCGACCGGCATGACCGCCTGCCTGGGTGGTGACCGCGACGAGGTGCTGGCGGCCATCGACAAGCACGGGCTGACCCCGGCCAACGACAACGGACCCGGCCAGATCGTCGCGGCCGGTACCCGCGAGCAGCTGGACGCCTTCGCCGAGGACCCGCCGGCCAAGGCCCGGCTGATCCCGCTCAGCGTCGCCGGCGCCTTCCACACCGTGCACATGCAGCCCGCCGTCGGCCACCTCGAAGGCCTGGCCGAGTCGGTGTCGACGCTCGACCCGCGCGTCCCGGTCATCTCCAACCGCGACGGACAGGTGGTCCACGACGGCCGCGACGTGCTGGCCCGGATGGTCGGCCAGATCGCGAGCCCGGTGCGCTGGGACCTGTGCCTGCAGACCATGAGCGACCTCGGCGTCACCGGCGTCCTGGAGCTCCCGCCCGCCGGCACGCTGACCGGCATCGCCAAGCGCGCGCTCAAGGGCGTGGAGACCTTCGCCCTCAAGACGCCCGACCAGCTCGACGACGCCCGCGCCTTCTGCGCCAGCCATGGCGAGGCGTCGCCCACCGGCGCCGCGCCCACCCTCGGGATGGTGGTCTCGCCGGGCCAGGGCACGTTCCACCGAGCTCAGGAGGCCGGCGGCGCCGAGTCGTTCGAGGCCGGAGCCCGGATCGGAGAGGTTGCCGGCCAGGACAACGCGACGGTGACTGCCGCTCAGGGCGGTGTCGTGGTCGAATGGCTCGTGGAGGACGGCGACCTGGTCTCCCCAGGTCAGCCACTGCTCAGACTGCAGCCGGAGGTGGCGTTCTGATGACGATCCAACAGGCCGACGGAGCGGCGTACGCCGCCATCCTCGGCGTCGGCTCCTACCGGCCCTCCCGCGTGGTCCCCAACTCCGAGGTCATCGAGGCCATCGACTCCAGCGACGAGTGGATCCAGCAGCGTTCCGGCATCAAGCAGCGCCGCTGGGCCGGGCCAGAAGAGACCGTGCAGATGATGTCGGTCGCGGCCTCGCGGGCGGCGCTCGAACACGCCGGCATCGACGCGCGGCAGATCGACTGCGTCATCGTGGCCACGGTCACCCACCTGCTGCAGACACCGGCGATCGCGACCGCCATCGCCTACGAGCTCGGCACCGACCAGGCCGCGGCATTCGACATCTCGGCGGCGTGTGCGGGGTTCTGCCACGGCGTCGCGATGGCCAATGACCTGGTCCGTGGCGGCAGCGCCAACTACGCGCTGGTCATCGGCGTCGAGCGGCTCTCCGACCTCACCGACGTCGGCGACCGGGGCACGGCGTTCATCTTCGCCGACGGCGCGGGCGCGGCGGTCGTCGGCCCGAGCGAGACGCCGGGCATCGGTCCGGTCGTCTGGGGTTCCGACGGCGAACAGTTCGACCTGATCCGTCAGAAGGAAGACTGGCGCGACGTGGTCGGCAACGACGAAGTTCCGGGCAGCGGCGTGATGCCGCACCTCGTGATGCTGGGCAACCCGGTCTTCCGCTGGGCGTCCTTCACGATGGCCAAGACAGCTCAGCAGGCTCTCGACCGCGCGGGCGTCTCGATCGACGACCTCGACGTGTTCGTGCCCCACCAGGCCAACATGCGCATCATCGACGCGATGGCGCGCTCGATGAAGCTGCCCGAGCGGGTCAAGATCGCCCGCGACGTCGCCGAGCAGGGCAACACCTCGGCGGCCTCCATCCCGCTCGCCCTCGACCGGATGATCGCCGAAGGTGAGGCCAAGAGCGGCGACATCGCCCTGTTCATCGCCTTCGGCGCCGGCCTGGCGTACGCCGCCCAGGTCGTCACCGTCCCCTAGCGCACATCGTTTCTGCAGCACCACCGCAAGACCCCCACCCACAAAGGAGAGAATCACCAGATGGCCACCACCGAAGAGATCCGCGCCGACCTCGCCGAGATCGTCAACGAGGTCGCCGGCGTCGACACCGATGACGTCCAGCTCGACAAGGCCTTCGTCGACGACCTCGACGTCGACTCCCTGTCCATGGTGGAGGTCGTCGTCGCCGCCGAGGAGAAGTTCGGCGTCTCCATCCCCGACGACGAGGTCAAGAACCTCAAGACCGTCGGCGACGCCGTGGCCTTCATCGAGCGCGCCCAAGGCTGATCGACCACGGCGCCGGCCGGCCCGCACTCGTACGCCGACCGGCCGGCGCCCCGCCGTACACCTCACACCACCGAAGGACCGAACATGTCTGCCACTCGAGTCGTCGTCACCGGCCTGGGCACCACCAGCCCCGTCGGCGGCGACGTCGCCAGCACCTGGAGTGCCCTGCTCGAAGGGCGATCCGGGGTCAACAAGCTCGACCACGAGTGGGCCGAGCCGCTCAACACCCGGATTGCTGCCGAGGTTGCCGTTGAGCCGCTCGAGGTGCTCGACCGCGTGAAGGCCCGGAGGCTGGACCGCTCCGGCCAGTTCGCTCTGATCGCGGCGCTCGAGGCCTGGGCCGACGCCGGTCTGGTCGACGGCGTGGCGGGCGGCGTCGTGGACCCGGAACGTCTGGGCGTTGCGATGGCGTCCGGCATCGGCGGGGTGACCACACTGCTGAGCAACTACGACGCGTTGCTCGAGAAGGGCCCGCGCCGGGTCTCGCCGCTGGCGATCCCGATGCTGATGCCCAACTCCCCGGCCGCCAACGTCGGGCTGGCGATCGGCGCGAAGGCCGGAGTGCACACCCCCGTCTCGGCCTGTGCCTCCGGCAACGAGGCGATCGCGCTCGGCATCGACATGATCCGGCTCGGCCGCGCCGACGTGGTCGTGTGCGGCGGCACCGAGGCCGCGGTGCACGCCCTGCCGATGGCAGCCTTCGGCAACATGATGGCGCTGTCCAAGCGCAACGACGACCCCGCCGCCGCCTCGCGGCCGTGGGACAAGGGCCGCGACGGCTTCGTGCTCGGTGAGGGCGCAGCGGCCATCGTCATCGAGTCCGAGGAGCACGCCAAGGCGAGGGGCGCACGGATCTACGCCGAGGCCGCGGGAGCCGGCGTCACGGCAGACAGCCACGACATCGCCCAGCCCGACCCGTCCGGGCTCGGCGCCACCCGGGCCATGACCATTGCCCTGCGCGAGGCCGGCCTGTCCGCGTCCGATGTCAAGCACATCAATGCCCACGCGACGTCCACGCCGCAGGGTGACCTGGCCGAGGCCGGCGCGATCCGGGCAGCCCTCGGCGACGCGGTCGACGGCACGATCGTCACCTCCACCAAGTCGATGACCGGACACCTCCTCGGTGCCGCCGGCGCCCTCGAGTCGGTGGCCACCATCCTGGCCATCCGCGACCGGTCGGTGCCGCCCACCATCAACCTCGACGACCCGGAGGACGTCGGCCTCGACATCGCCACCAAGGTGCGCGACCTGCCGGCCGGCGACGTCGCGGCGCTCAACAACTCCTTCGGCTTCGGCGGCCACAACGTGGCGCTGGTCTTCCAGAGCTTCTAGCCGACCGTAACCCGATCCCGGGTGGCCGCGTTGGACCTGTGTGACGCCCGCCACTCGATTCGGCGCCGTCTCGCTCGTCGCGGGGCTGCTCCTCGTCCCAGGCCTCATGGCGCCGGGCTCCGCCCAGGCGGCGGAGCATGGGGTCGAGGCGGGCACCGGCACCACCGCCATGCCCGACCAGGTGCTGCGTCGGGGCTGCCACAGCTACGCCTACACCTACGCGCTGGCGCCCGGCAGTGACGACTGGATCCTCGAGACGTTCCTGCTCGACCCTCGGCGCGAGAGGATCGCCGCCAACGTCTACACCTCCGACACCGAGGCGAAGTCGGGATCCGGGGTCTTCTCGCTATGCCGCAACGCAACCCGCTTCGGCACGTTCAAGATCCGCGCCAAGCTGACCACCTACAGCGGCTACGAGTCGAGCACGGCCTGGATCACGCCGTCGTACGTGCGTCTGCACCGCTGGGGGAAGTGACTCCTCAGACGACCTGGTGCAACCAGCGGACCGGCGCGCCGTCGCCGGCGTGCCGGAAGGTCTCCAGCTCGTCGTCCCAGGGCTTGCCGAGCAGCTTGTCGATCTCACCGATGATCGAGGTGTCGCCCAGCGCCGCCTTGACCACCGCGGCCTTGAGACGGTCCTCGGGGATCATGATGTCGCCGTGCAGCCCGGTCACGGCGTGGAAGACGCCCAGCTCGGGCGTGTAGGAGAACCGTGCACCCTCCGACGCGGTCGTGGGTTCCTCGGTGATCTCGAAGCGCAGGTGGTCCCAGCCACGCAGCGCGGACGCCACGCCCGCGGCGGAGCCGGCGTCGCCGGCCCAGGAGAGCTCGGCACGGTAGGCGCCGGACTGAGCGGGCTGCGGCGTCCACTCCAGGCTCACGGCAACGCCAAGGACACCGCCGACGGCCCACTCGATGTGCGGGCACAGCGCGGACGGCGCTGAGTGGACGTAGAGAACGCCCCTCGTCGCGGTGCGGTTTGCGGTCAGTGCGGTCACCGTTGGTCTCCTTCAGTGTCGGCGTCGAGCTACGCCTTCCCCAGCGGTCTCGTTCGCTTACTGAAGTCACCTCGAGTGACAAGGATGTAGTTGTGGTCCCTAGTGTGACGGATGGGACAGCCGAATACCAGCGTCAGGCAATCTCGTCTGGACCACAGGCCTCAGCCGTCCTGCTGACGCTCTAGGGCCTCGGCGCGCTCGGCGGCGTCGGTGAGCTGGTCGCTGTCGATGGCGTTGGTGCGGTGGAACCACGCCAAGGCGTCGTTGTTGCGGCCGGCCGCTTCCAGGGTGTCGGCGTAGGCGTAGCGCAGCCGGACCACCCACGGCGAGCGACCCTTGTTGTTCAGGGGCGCGAGCTCGAGGGTGCGCAGTGCGGCGTCCAGCTGGCCCATGTCGCGGCGAGCACCGGCTTCGACGATGGTCATCTCGGCCTTCGCCTCCGGCGAGAACTTGCTCACCGAGGGGCTCTTGGCCAGCTTCAGTGCCTGCTCGGGCTTGCCCAGGGCACGATGACAGTCGGCCATGATCGGCAGGTACGCCGTCGCCCCGTTCATCCGCTTGGCCGCTCGCAGCTCTGCCAACGCCTCGGCGTAGTGGCCGGCCGCATAGGCCGCCTCACCCGTCGCCTCGCGGACGACAGCCAGGCGCGAGGCCCGGGCCCGGGCCGCCAGCGTGTGCTGGTAGGCCGTCTCGGGGTCCTCGTCGATCAGCGCTCCGGCCGCAGCCAGGTGACGGGCCACCCGAGCCGCCAGCTTCTCCGGGAGGCCCTTGAGCTGTCCGCTGATGGCCCGGTCCAGCTCGGCACCGGTGATGTCCGGTGGCAGCTCGGGGCCGTCGTACTCCGCCTGGTCGGCGTTGCGCGGCGCCTTGTCGTCGGTCGGACGCTTCCAGTCACCCTTGCGAGCCGGGCGCCCACCGCTGCTGCTGCCCTTGCGGTCGTCGTTGCGGCCGCCCGACGTTGGCCGACGACCCGACCACTCGGGCGGAGCGTCGCCGTCGCGGCGCGGCCGAGTCGACCCGGTGCCGCGCGAAGCGCTCCCGGAGCGCCCGGCGGGGCGGCCCGACTGGCCACCGCCCTGGCCCCCGCGCGGGGTCCTGGGGCTGCGTCGATCCTCGGCCACGCTGATTCACACCTCTCGTCAAAACGTCTATTGGTCGTGCCGGGCCAAGTCTGGCCCCTTCGGACAACCCCGGTAAATGCAGCAGAGGCCACCGTGGGGTGGCCTCTGCTGGTGAAGGGTGTTCGGCGGCGTCCTACTCTCCCACAGCCTCTCGGTTGCAGTACCATCGGCGCTGGCAGGCTTAACTTCCGGGTTCGGGATGGGTCCGGGTGTTTCCCTGTCGCTGTGGCCGCCGTAACTCTTGTGCGCACACCTTGTGGTTTCTGGGCCTTGTTGGGCTACCTGGGGTGTGGCTGGTCTTTAGTTGTGTGCCCATACGTGTACGTGTGTGGGCGTGTGGGGGTGGTTGTTTGGTTTTGGGTAGTGGACGCGAGACACCTGTTTCACCTTTGTGGCGACCTTTGTCGTCCGTGCCCCTTTGTTGTGGGGGGTGATGGATACGTGGGTTGTGGTGGTGTGTGGGTGTGGGACAAGCCCTCGGCCTATTAGTACCGGTCGGCTGGGCATTGCTGCTGTATACCTCCGGCCTATCAACCCCATAGTCTGTGGGGGGCCTTACCAGGTTTGTCCTGTGGGAAACTTTATCTTGAAATGTGCTTCCCGCTTAGATGCGTTCAGCGGTTATCACGTCCGGACGTAGCTAACCAGCGGTGCCCCTGGCGGGACAACTGGCACACCAGAGGTTCGTCCATCCCGGTCCTCTCGTACTAGGGACAGCTTTTCTCAAGTTTCCTGCGCGCGCGGCGGATAGGGACCGAACTGTCTCACGACGTTCTAAACCCAGCTCGCGTGCCGCTTTAATGGGCGAACAGCCCAACCCTTGGGACCTACTCCAGCCCCAGGATGCGACGAGCCGACATCGAGGTGCCAAACCATCCCGTCGATATGGACTCTTGGGGAAGATCAGCCTGTTATCCCCGGGGTACCTTTTATCCGTTGAGTGACGCCACTTCCACAAGTAGGCGCCAGATCACTAGTTCCGACTTTCGTCCCTGCTCGACATGTATGTCTCACAGTCAAGCTCCCTTGTGCACTTACACTCGTCACCTGATTGCCAACCAGGCTGAGGGAACCTTTGAGCGCCTCCGTTACATTTTAGGAGGCAACCGCCCCAGTTAAACTACCCATCAGGCACTGTCCCTGATCCGGATCACGGACCTAGGTTAGATATCTAGTACGACCAGAGTGGTATTTCAACGTTGACTCCACCCTCACTGGCGTGAGGGTTTCATAGTCTCCCACCTATCCTACACAAGCCGAACCAAACACCAATACCAAACTATAGTAAAGGTCCCGGGGTCTTTCCGTCCTGCCGCGCGTAACGAGCATCTTTACTCGTACTGCAATTTCGCCGAGTCCATGGTTGAGACAGCGCCCAAGTCGTTACTCCATTCGTGCAGGTCGGAACTTACCCGACAAGGAATTTCGCTACCTTAGGATGGTTATAGTTACCACCGCCGTTTACTGGGGCTTAAATTCTCCGCTTCAACCCCATACTTGTAGAGGGGGTCTGACAGGTCCTCTTAACCTTCCAGCACCGGGCAGGAGTCAGTCCGTATACATCGTCTTACAACTTCGCACGGACCTGTGTTTTTAGTAAACAGTCGCTTGGGCCTGGTCTCTGCGGCCCTTTCCGCTGCCCACCGCTAGGGTGTTGACGGATCGGGCCCCCCTTCTCCCGAAGTTACGGGGGCATTTTGCCGAGTTCCTTAACCATGGTTCGCTCGATCGCCTTGGTATTCTCTACCTGATCACCTGAGTCGGTTTGGGGTACGGGCGGCGCATGACTCGCTAGAGGTTTTTCTCGACAGCATAGGATCGCCGGCTTCCCCCTACTGGGGTCCCCATCAGATCTCACACTCCCCATTGAAGGGGTGAGCGACGGATTTGCCTATCGCTCGTGCCACATCCTTAGCCGTGGTCTACCATCGCCACGGTCCGGTTACCTTCCTGTGTCACCCCATCGCTTGACTACTACCGGTTCGGGTCCCACGCTCTGCCACCAGCCTCCACACCCGAAGGCGTGAAGTAGTGGTGGTTTCGGATGGTTAGCATCACCGGGTCCGTCATGGGCGTCATGTTGCCGGTACGGGAATATCAACCCGTTGTCCATCGACTACGCCTGTCGGCCTCGCCTTAGGTCCCGACTTACCCAGGGCAGATTAGCTTGACCCTGGAACCCTTGATCATTCGGCGCACGGGTTTCTCGCCCGTGATTCGCTACTCATGCCTGCATTCTCACTCGTGTCGCGTCCACCACTGGATCACTCCGCGGCTTCACTCGCGACACGACGCTCCCCTACCCACCCACGCCCCTGAACAACCACCCGTAGGCAGGTCGCTAGGTTCAACGCGTGAATGCCATAGCTTCGGCGGATGACTTGAGCCCCGCTACATTGTCGGCGCGGAATCACTTGACCAGTGAGCTATTACGCACTCTTTCAAGGGTGGCTGCTTCCAAGCCAACCTCCTGGTTGTCACTGCGACTCCACATCCTTTTCCACTTAGTCACCGCTTAGGGGCCTTAGCTGATGGTCTGGGCTGTTTCCCTCTCGACTACGGAGCTTATCCCCCGCAGTCTCACTGCTGCGCTCTCACTTACCGGCATTCGGAGTTTGGCTAACGTCAGTAACCTGGTCGGGCCCATCGGCTATCCAGTGCTCTACCTCCGGCAAGAAACACGCAACGCTGCACCTAAATGCATTTCGGGGAGAACCAGCTATCACGAAGTTTGATTGGCCTTTCACCCCTATCCACAGGTCATCCCCTCCATTTTCAACTGAAGTGGGTTCGGTCCTCCACGCCGTCTTACCGGCGCTTCAACCTGCCCATGGATAGATCACTTCGCTTCGGGTCTTGATCACGCTACTGGACCGCCCTATTAGGACTCGCTTTCGCTACGGCTTCCCCACACGGGTTAACCTCGCAACGCAACGCAAACTCGCAGGCTCATTCTTCAAAAGGCACGCCATCACCCCCCACCCCACCAAAGGAATGCGAAGGCTCTGACGGATTGTAGGCACACGGTTTCAGGTACTATTTCACTCCCCGCCAGGGGTACTTTTCACCTTTCCCTCACGGTACTAGTCCGCTATCGGTCATCAAGGAGTATTTAGGCTTAACGGGTGGTCCCGCCAGATTCACACGGAATTTCACGAGTTCCGTGATACTCGGGTATCTATTCAACGGAGCCATGCGCTTACGTCTACGGGGCTATCACCCTCTGTGGCGCCACTTTCCAGCGGACCTCAACTTCACGCACAGTTTCTTACTCCGCACCAGCCACGGCAGAACTGGTCAAACAAACCCCACAACCCCACACACGCAACCCCTGCCGGGTATCACACGTGCATGGTTTAGCCTCATCCAATTTCGCTCGCCACT
>CAVYMY010000003.1:0-125000 GCA_963769755.1 uncultured Actinomycetota bacterium | reverse complement strand
TCAGACGCACATCGCGCTCGGCCGTCAGGCTCCGCTGCGAGGCTCTCCCCGCACACAGACGTTGCCGGCTTCGTGGGCTCCGACCTCGTGAAGAGGCACGGCGTCCCAAGCACCGGAACGGTGAGATTGAGGGGCTGTCTCCCGGGGCCGGAAGCCCGACCGACTGGTCTTGCTTCCCGCCGCTCCCTGGCGACAAGAGGCAACTCTAGACAAGGCCGGGTCCGATGATCAAATCGGGGTGCCCTGAGCCGGAGCCCCGGGGGTGGCCCCAGCCCTCGTTCAGGCGCGCTCGACGCCTGCGAACGTCTTCTTCCCGCGCCTGAGCACCAGCCAGGAGCCGCCGATCAGGTCGGTCGAGGACGGCACGAGCTCGGGATCTTCGATGCGCTGGTTGTTGAGGTAGGCACCGCCTTCGGCGATGGTCCGTCGGGCGTCGCCACGGCTCTTGGCCAGGCCCGTCTCCACCATCAGGTCGACGACGCTGGGCATCTCACCGTTCACCTGGGCCGAGCCGGCCTCACGCAAGGCGGCGCCGAGGGTGGCCGGGCTCAGCGTGGCCAGGTCACCACCGCCGAAGAGCGCGGCCGCGGCAGCCTGCACCTGGGCCGTCTCGTCCGCACCGTGGACGAGCGTCGTCACCTGCTCCGCCAGGGCTCGCTGGCCGGCCCGGAGGAACGGCTTCTCGTCCGTCTGGACCGCCAGTGCCTCGATCTCGTCGCGGCCGAGGAAGGTAAAGATCTTGAGCATGTCGACCACCTGGACGTCGTCGACGTTGAGCCAGAACTGGTAGAAGGCGTATGGCGACATCATCTGCGGGTCGAGCCACAGGGCGCCGGCCTCGGTCTTGCCGTACTTCGTGCCGTCTGCCTTGGTCACCAGTGGTGTCGCGAACGCGTGCGCTTGTCCGCCCGCGGCCCTGCGGATGAGCTCGACACCCCCGGTGATGTTGCCCCACTGGTCGGAGCCGCCGTGCTGGAGTGTCACGCCGTGCTCGCGGTAGAGGTTCAGGAAGTCCATCGACTGGAGCAGCACGTAGCTGAACTCGGCGTAGCTGATGCCCGACTCGAGCCGGCGGCGTACGGTCTCGCGTCCCAACATCCGGTTGACCGGGAAGTGCTTGCCGATGTCGCGCAGGAAGTCGATGACCGACAGGCTCGCCGTCCAGTCGTAGTTGTCGACCATGGTGGCGGCGGTCGGCCCCTCGAACGACAGGAAGGGCTCGATCTGCGTGCGCACCCGGTCCACCCACTCCTTGACGGTGTCGAGAGAGTTGAGGGTCCGTTCGCCGGAGTCCTTGGGGTCGCCGATCATGCCCGTCGCGCCGCCGACCAGAGCGAAGGGCGTGTGGCCGGCGAGCTGCAAGCGGCGGGCGGTGAGGATCTGGACCAGGTTGCCCATGTGCAGGCTCGGCGCCGTCGGGTCGAAGCCGACATAGAACCGCACGCTCCCTCCGCTCAGCGCGCTGCGCAGGGCGTCGAGGTCCGTGGAGTGCACGACGAGGCCGCGCCACTCCAGGTCGTCGAGGAGTCGTTGGTCGATAGGCCGGTCGAGGGACACGGTGACCTTTCCGGGTTCGGGTACGTGTTGCCAAGCCTGCCGCATCGCCCGCCTGGCTGCCCACTGGGTTCGGCGATGCGGCAGGTCCGCCGTAGCCCTCAGAAGCGAAATCCCAGCCCGTAGGCTGGCGCACGGTCCGGGAAGGGAGCCGATGGAGATCGCTGGCAGGTACACGGCCGATCGCGAGATCGGGCGTGGCGGCATGGGTGCGGTCTGGCTCGGCACCGACAGCGTGCTCGGCCGCCAGGTGGCCCTCAAGCGCATCGGCGTCGCGCCCGGTGCCGGCTCTCCCGACCTCGAACGCGCCGAACGCGAGGCACGGCTCGCCGCCCGGCTGAACCACCCCCACGTCGTGGCGGTCTTCGACCTGGTCGAGGACGACGGTCAGCACTGGCTGGTCATGGAGTACGTCGAGGGCGTCAACCTCGCCGAGCTCGTGCGGCGCGACGGCGCACTGTCGCCCGACGAGGCCGCTCCGCTGCTCCGCCAGGCGGCCGACGCGTTGGCCGCCGCGCACGAGGCGGGGATCGTGCACCGCGACGTCAAGCCCTCCAACATCCTGGTGACGGCCGACGGGCAGGTGAAGCTGTCGGACTTCGGGATCGCGCGCGCCGAGGCCGACGCCTCGCTCACCCAGACCGGCCTGGTCACCGGGTCACCGGCGTACCTCGCCCCCGAGATCGCCTCCGGCTCGACGGCCACCGCGGCCGCCGACGTGTGGTCGCTCGGCGCCACGGCGTACCACGCGCTCGCCGGCAAGCCGCCCTACGAGGTCGGCGACAACCTGATGGGTGCGCTCTACCGGATCGTGCACGAGGAGCCGCCCCGCCTCACCGAGGCGGGCTGGCTGTCGACACTGCTCGAGCACACCATGGTGCGCGATCCCGAGCTGCGCTGGCCGGTCTCCCGGGTCCGCGACTTTCTCGACGGAGGCCCGCTGCTGGCCGACGGCACGGTGGCGCAGGCCGTCAACCAGACCAGCGCGGCGGCGGCCGCGTCTGCCCCGACAGCGGTCGCGCCACCGGTTCAGCCTCCCGACCCGGCGACACCCAACGCCCCGGTCGAGCCCCAGCACCAGACCCAGATGCTGGCCCCGACCCCGTCCTACGAGGCCCGGAGGGACGATCGTCGTGGCCCCGGCACCGGCGTGTTGATCATCTTGGTCGCGCTGTTTGCCGTCGCGCTGTTCCTGCTCTTCGCCTGGCTCTTCGGCGCCTTCGACGACACGAATGGCTCGGAGTCGAGCAGCGGTCCCGGGTCGGAGACCTCTTCAGAGCCCACCGACGGCGGGTCGGTGACGACCAGCGAGGGCGCGGACCCCGAGGCCACGGCCGAGGCGATGGAGGCGTTCGTCACGGACTACCTGGCCACCGTCACGTCGGACCCGGAGTCCGCGTGGGCGATGCTCACGCCGGACTTCCAGCAAGCCAGCGGCGGGTTCGAGGAATACCGGAGGTTCTGGGACACCGTGGAGTCGGCCACCGTGGTCTCGATCGAGGCCGACCCCGAGAACCTCACCGTCCACTACACCGTCGAGTACACGCCGACAGGCCCCAAGGGCAAGGCCGATCCCCGCCAGGACGAAGTCACCCTCCGGCTCGAGGAGAACGGCGACGGCTTCCTGATCGCCGACGAGCTGTAGGCGCGCTACAGCGGACTCGATCCACCTGTCCGGCGACCGGTTGAGCGTCGCCCACGTTGGGTCGGGTCCTCACCAGGACTGGCCGTCGTGACGTCGACGCCGCGGCGAGCGGATTGTGTCCTGGTCGAGTTGAGCTCCACGCGTCCCGACCATCCGCAGCGGGTTCTTCCGGCTCGACGAGGGCGACGACGCCGACGGAGGGGTGACTTCGCCAAGACCAGCTCGCGAAGCAGTTCGGCGCGGCTCCCGAATCGGTGGAACACCGAGCCCTTTGCCGACACCGGCGGCCGCGCGGTGGCGTCGGGGATGGCCCGGCGATTGCGTGCGGCGTCGACCCGTTCGGTTCGCGGGTGGTCGGCAGTCACCGCGCCTCCGTGGTTCTTTCGATGCCGACTTTGGTCAGGACGGGGAAGACCTGTGGCCGATGCAAGAGCACGTCGCGCGTGATGGCTTGAGATGGTGGAAAGTTCTCGACAAGACCAGGCGAGGCTGCGATGGTTCCGGCCGCGGACCGGAGGCTTCCGCATCGGCCGCACCAGGCTCGGCCCGGTGCTGGCGGTGGCAGCGCTCGCGCCCATCACAGCAGAGTTGATACAGGCCTATCTGAGTGACATCGGCGGTGTGTTCGGCCTGGTGTTCGTGGTCGCATTCTTCGCCCCGCTCTATGGCGGAGCGGCGCTGTTGATCCGCGAGATAGCAGTCCGCACGGGTCGCGGCTGGCCGGGACGGCTGTTGCTGGCCACCGCCTTCGGGGTCGCAATGCCGACTTTGGTCGATGCGTCGCTGTTCACCGTGAGCCGGCCCGACATCGACGACTGGGACCAGATCGTGACGGGAGCGTCGGTCGGCGGGATCGGTTGGGCCGCCGCCCTCGGCTGGGTTGCCGGTCATGTGTTGATGAGCGTCAGTGCACCGTTGGTAATCGTCGAGGCACTCGTCCGTGAACGGAGGCCCTGGCTCGGTCGCTTCGGCCTGGCGGTCACCGTAGTCCTGATGCTGTTGGTCGCCGGCTTCGTGCACCACGACACGGACACCATCAACGACGTCCGCGCCGGAGTCGGAAGGTACGGGGCTGCCGCGGTGCTCGTCATCGCGCTGGCACTCACCGCGATGACTCCGATCGGGCGACCCGTGCCCCGCGCGCCCGGTCGGGCCTCGCCCTCACTGTGGTGGTGCCCGATGACCGGGGTGGTTGTCATCGCGGTGCTGGCTCTGGCGCCGAAGTCCTGGCTGGGACTGGCGGTCGTCGCAGCGGTCCTCGTGGCGGGCGGCCTGCTCGTACTCGCGTGGAGCCGGTCGCCGAGCTGGGGACCGCGTCACCTAGCCGCCCTGGCCTTCGGGGGAGTGCTGACCCAGACACTGATCGGCTTCCTCGCGCCGCTCCCGCAGCAGACGACCTGGGCCGAGAAGCTCACACAGAACATCCTCTACCTGCTGCTTGTGCTCGCCTTGGGGGTCGCGCTCGAGCGTCGTACTCGTGCCCGCGGTGACCAAGTCGTCCGCCCGCCAGAGAGGGACGCTAGCGCGAACTAGGGTGTTGGGTGTTGGCGTCTCCCGACGCGCAGGAGCCGTTCGATGTCACCCAGGACCTCACGGTCGCTGCACGAGTGCCATCGAGGAACCGAAGCCACCGTCTAGCACCTACCGGAACGTTGTAAAGCAAGCACCCGAGCCACTCCGTCAAGGAGGACCCGGGCTCATACACAAACTCCGGTGGGGCGGGTGGGGCTCGAACCCACGACCGAAGGATTATGAGTCCTTTGCTCTAACCGGCTGAGCTACCGCCCCTCAGCGACCGTCTTTCAGGTCCGGCCGCAGCCGACCCTATCGGGGGCGTGCGGCCCAAGCCGACTGCGAGGCCGACTTGCCCGCCGACGGGTACTGACTGTGTCTGGGCCATCACCCACGCGGTCACGACCGGTCTCCTCCGCGTGCGGGGCGCTACGCACTCAGGGGTGGTTTCACGCGGGGCGGTAGATGCGAGAGTCCCCTCCGAGGACTCGACCACGAGGCCTCCAGACAATGGAGGAAATCATGGGAAGACTGCTCAGCATCATCGTCGTCGTCTGGTTGCTGATCGGAGTGGTGGCGGCTGCGCAGCGGGGGTACTTCGGGGGTGACGACGACGTCAGCTGCAAGGAGTTCGGCGACACGGCGCTGACGGTTGTGGCCGGCCCGCTCAACTACATCGGCATCAACCCCAAGATCGACTGCGAGGACTTCAACGCCCCCGAGCCCACGGGGTGACGTTCAACCACTGACGAGCGGAGGTTCGGCGAGCGCGAGGAGCCAGTAGCCCTGGGCCTTGCCGAACTCCGCCGTCTCGTCGTCGGTCAGGTGGCTCAGGCATCGCAGCCATGACTCGGAGCGAGCCAGCTTGCCCAACTGGAGCGAGGCGTCTAGTCCCTGTCGCAGTTGAGCGAGGGGCGTGACGTCGCTCCACACCTCCAACGCCCCCTCGGCAACCATGGCGACCCGAGGGTCATCCGGTCCGCACTCAAGCAGACTCGTGACCCGTCGCAGCGGAACCATCAACGCTGCGAGCGGGTCACCGAGCAGCGCATCGCCGAAGTCGAAGAAGCGCAGGCCACCGTCGACCGCGAAGACGTTGTGCTCGTGTAGGTCGTTGTGGTTGAGCGTCACCGGCAACCCGAGCGCCGCTGTCTCCTCGGCCCACGCCCGCACCTGAGGAATCAGCCCCCGAAGCTTCGTGGCGTCGGCTTCCGACAGGTGCCGCGAGTCGGAGACCGCCAGCGACTCGCATTGCGCAACCCGAGTGGCGACGTACGACACGGCCTCGGCCGCTCCTAGTCGACGTACGCCGGCGGCTTCCATCTCGTCGACGTGGTCGGCCAGCTCACGCTGGAGGAGAGCGCCCTCCTGAGCCATTGCGCTCCACGGCGCGAGGCCGTCGCCGACGGTGTCGCCGAAGACCGGTCCCTGGTCGGGGTTCAGCAGGAAACCGCGCTCCAGGTCCACGGCCGTCGGCGGCACCACGCGCGACGAGTGCTTCGTGAGGACCTGGACCAGGGCGGCCTCGAACTGCTGACCGGGACAGTTCTGCTTGGCGTACCAGACGCCGTCGCCGGCATGCACCCGCCAGACCGCCGACCAACCGCGCACCTTCACGTTCTCCAGCAGAACCTCGCGGCCGAGGCGGTCGGCGCACCACTCCCCCAGTTCGGCCTCGAACTCCGGGGACCGCCAGCGTGGAGAGACCGGCGGGCCATGCGACGGCAGCGGCCAGTCAGGCATTCTTGCGCTGCATCTCGTGCAACCGCTCGACGGGGCGATAGCCGAAGTCTCTGTTGGTCGCCTGCATCGCGTGGTTGTCCACCGCTGTGTCGGTGTGGATGGCCACCTTGTCGGGCCTGTCGCACTGCACGATCTCGAGGGTGGCGAGCTTGAGCAGCGTGCCGAGGCGGTGGCCGCGGTGCTCGGGCATCACCAGCGTGTCGTCCTGCTGGACGAAGTCCGCGCCATGCGGCAAGAAGAGCTGGGAGTAGCCCCCGAAGGTCCCGTCGGCGGCCCGACGCGCCACCGCGGTGATCCCGTCGTAGGTCCGGAACAGCCTCTCTTCTCGGGCCCGCTGCCGGGCCTGGTCGACGACCACCGGCTCGTAGTCGATCCCGCCGACTGGCACGTCGTTGTTCATCCGCGTCTGCATCTCGCAGAAGGGAACGATGTGCTCGTCCGGGCAGCGCCCCGTCCAGGTGATGACCTCGTACGCCGGCGCGTCGGACTTGGCCCGGAGCCGGTCGATGTCCGACTGATCGACGGGCAGGCGCAGCAGCAGGTGGTCTTCGGTGTGCACGCTGTCGAAGCCCAGCGCGGATGCGAACGCATAACCAGCGGTTTCTGCAGGGTTGCTGCCGGCCGGCACGTAGACCTCCGCGCAGACGCTCGTGCGGCCGTCGGCCGCAAGGCGCCGCATCGCCTCGTCGTACAACCTGCGTCCGATCCCGCTGCGGCGGTGACCGGGCAGCACGTTGATTGCCAGGTCGGCCAGGTGGAGGTTGTCCCGCAGGGAGCCTCCGAACTCGGCGACACCGACCACGTCGTCGCCGTCTTGGGCGACCAGGAAGGTGCGTGCGTACCACTTGTTGGGGTGCTGCCTCATCGTGCGGAGCCGTTCCCAGCTGCGGAGGATGGCGTGCTCGCGCTCTGGACGGATGGCCGCCTGCTCGGTCTCCCAGAACGCGCGCAGCAACGTCTCGTCGCCGGGATCGACCTCGAGCACCTCAGGCGTTGGCGGCATGACAGTGAGCCTCGCCGAACCCGCAGGTGACGGCAACGGAGTTACCGGCCATGCTCTCCCCTATGGAGAGAGAGCCGCTCAAGACGCTGCCCGAAGACTGGTCGACCGCGATCGCGATCGTCGCCCATCCCGACGACATGGAGTTCGGCGCCGCCGCGGCGGTGGCCCGATGGACGGGGCAGGGCAAGGCGATCTCCTACGTGATGGTGACGAGCGGCGAGGCCGGGATCGACGGCATGGCCCCCGACGAGTGCCGCCGGGTCCGCGAGGCCGAGCAGATCGAGTCGGCCCGCATCGTGGGCGTCGACACCGTCGAGTTCCTCGGCCTGCAGGACGGCATCGTCGAGTACGGCGTCGCGTTGCGGCGCACGCTGGCCGAGGTGATCCGGCGGCACCGGCCCGAGATCGTGCTGACCGGCAACTTCCGCGACACGTTCGGTCCCGGCATGCTCAACCAGGCCGACCACATCGCCGTCGGCCGGGCCGTCCTCGACGCTGCCCGTGACGCCGGCAACCGCTGGATCTTCCCCGAGCAGCTCACCGACGGCCTCGAACCGTGGGGTGGCGTGCGCGCCGTCTGGGCCTTCGGCTCGCCAGAGGGACGGCACGGCGTCGACACGACTGACACGTTCGATGCCGGCGTCGCGTCGCTGCAGGCGCACGCGGCGTACATCGACGGCCTGGGTTGGGAGAACTGGGACCCGCGGGAGTTCCTCGAGGGCTTCGGCCGCCAGGCCGGACAGTGGCTGGGCGTCCCGATCGCGACCACGGCCGAGGTGTATGCCTTCGGCTTCGGCGGCGACGAGGAGTAGGGGTTCTCGCCCGCGCTTCAGGCGAGAAGCTCGAGCAGCGGCACGGTCGCCTCGACCCCCGGCAGTTCGTCGATCTCGGCAGCTAGCTGACGCGCGCGATCGGAAACCGAGTCGTCCGCCAGCATCGTGCTGACCGCGCCACGGATCTCTTCCGGTGACGCGCTGGCGGCGTCCAGCGCCCGGGCGACCCCGAGCTCGGCCGCCCGCTTCGCGTTGTGCGGCTGGTCGGCACCGAGCGGGAGGAGTACCGAGGGGAGGCCGTGGGCGAGGGCGCCCATCAGGCTGCCTGAGCCCCCGTGCGAGACCACCAGGTCGGTCTCGCGCAACACCTCCTCCTGAGGGACGAACGGCTCGATGCGCACGTGATCGGGCTGCGGACCGAAGTCGGCCGGGTCGATGCGCCGTCCGACGGTGACGAGCACGTCAGCGTCGACGCCCGCGAGGCCGGCCAACAACCGCTCGAACAAGTCACCGGAGCCGCTGTTGAAGCTCGTCCCGAGCGTCACGTAGACCCGCGGCCGCCCCGCGCGCCGAGCGGTGGGGACGCGGTCGTCGGGTCGGTACGAGAACGCCGACGCGGGAAGCGGCAGCGGCGAAGCCGGATCCCGGAAAGTGGGCGGGAACGGCGCGAGCACCAGCCCACGAGTGAGCATGCCAAGGTCGGGGTCCGCAGCCAGCCCGTGCTCGGCGCGAATCACCTGAAGAGGCGGCGAGACGAGATCGGGGCGCAGCAGCATCCCCGCTGCCAGCACGAGCACGGTGGCGGTCGGGACGCCGAGCACCTCGGCCGCGATGGCGGCCCCGAAGTCGGCCTCGTCGCGGACGACCACGTCGGGACGCCAGTGCAGAAGGTGCTCCTGGAGTGCGGTCGCGTGGCGTCGGGTTCCCTTGGTGGCGAAGTTCTCCGCGAACTCGACCTCCGCCGCGAGCGCGTCGGTGGGCGGCAGCGGGGGTCAGGTCACGCACGGGAGGGGCCTCGTCGGCTGTCCTCGGCGCGCTGGTCGCGAAGGCGCGGAAGCCCGCTGCCTCCACCACCTCCGTCAGCTTGCCCGACCCGGCGACCCCGACCTCGTGTCCCGCGGCGACGGCCGCGTTCGCCACCGGGACGAGTGGGTAGAAGTGGCCGACACCGCCGATGAACGTGAAGAGGATCCGCACCGCGGGGAACCTACCAGCGGCCAAGCCTGACTCGGCTCCCGCCGTCCAGGGACAAATTGAGTCCGGCCCAGCCCGCGTCTCCGCAGGCCAGGCCGGTCAGGTGCTCCCCCGGTTGGACTCGAACCAACAACCCTCCGGTTAACAGCCGAATGCTCTGCCAGTTGAGCTACAGGGGATCGTGAAGCCCGCACAGATTAGCAAGCCGACCTTGGCCGGGCGAATCGCGCCGCCCGCCCCGCAGGAGGGGGTCATGGGTCGAGCCCGACCTCCTCGCGAGCCCGCGACAAGGTGGCCTCCGCGGCGAGCCGCACGGTGGGGTCGTCGGGGTCGATCCCGGCGTCGTACTCATAGATCCAGCTGATCGCTCCGTCGCCTGCGGGCGCCCTTCGGGCGATCACGCGTACACCCCGGCGACCGTCGATCGGCGCGTGCCGGACCAGCACCACGCTGGCCGTCACCCGCTCGCGGACCAGCTCGAGGAACCGGCGCGGCTCGGCGATGACGAAGCTGTGCACGCGGCGCTGCTCGCCCCAGTGGCCGACCTCGACAACCCGGAAGGCCTCCGTCTCGCGGTTCCAGTCGGCGGCCTCGATGTCCTCCCAGGCCAGCCGCGTGCCGTCGAGGTAGAGCGCCTCGCGGGTGCCGGCCAACAGCTCGCCGCCGCTGGCCCGCGTCCAGGCCAGCACCCGCTCACCCGGTGCCACCGGCACCTCGGGGCGCCTGCCGAAGAGCGAGGTCACGCCGAGCCCATCGCCAGCTCACGCAGCGTACGTCGGTGCTGCTCGAGGGCGACCAGCTCGCCGAACATCTTGTTGTAGTCGCCCGACTCCTCCACCGGGTTGGTGCGCTGGAGCCGCGACTTCACCTCTGCGATCCGCCGCATCGCCGTGAGCTCCTGCAGTCGGTAGACGTGGGCGGCCACGAACGCGGCATCCGGTTCCTTGGCGGTGAGCAGCGGCTCCACGGCCAGGGCGCTGACCGCCGAGGCGACGACGGGGTCGTCGGAGGCCGAGCGGATGCGGCCGGCCCACCCGGCGTCGGCGTCCGCAGGGCCACCCGCCGCGGATATCAGCTCCCACAGCACCCGATAGGTCGGGTGGGTGAAGTCGTTGGGGCCGACGTCGGAGGCGGCCCGGCCCACGGCGCCTGGGTGCTGGAGGACGAGCTTGAGGGTCTCGCGCTCGATGGCATAGCGCGGCTCGCGCGGGTCCGGCAGTGAGCTGGTCGGCCGCGGTGGGGCGACTCCCGGACCATGGTCGTCGCGGGCGGTTCGCGACGCGGCCCGCCGTACCTCTTCGCGAGCCTGCTCCATGTCGACGCCGACCATGCCCGCCAGCTCACGCGAGAACGCGTCGACCTTGGACTTGTCTCGGATCGAGGACACCAGCTTGGCGGCCTCTCGAACCGCGTCGACGCGGCCGTCGGCGCGGTCGAGGTCGTACTTGCCCACTACGTTGCTGAGCACGAAGCGGTAGAGCGGCACCCGTCGCGCGACCAGCTCGCGCACGGCGGCATCGCCCTGTTGGAGGCGTAGGTCGCAGGGATCCAGCCCGCCTGGCTCGACGGCGACGTAGGTCTGGGAGACGAAGTTCTGGTCGCCATCGAAGGCACGCAGCGCGGCCTTCTGGCCGGCGGCGTCGCCGTCGAAGGTGAAGATCACCTCGCCGCGAAACTCCTCGTGGTCGTGCAGGAAGCGGCGCAGCACTCGAGCGTGCTCGTCGCCGAAGGCGGTGCCGCAGGTCGCGACTGCGGTGGGCACGCCGGCCAGATGGCAGGCCATCACGTCGGTGTAGCCCTCCACGACGACGGCCCGCGATGTCCGGGCCATGTCGCGGCGGGCCAGGTCGAGGCCGTAGAGCACCTGGCTCTTCTTGTAGATCGTCGTCTCGGCGGTGTTGAGGTACTTGGCCTCGATCTTGTCGTCGTCGAAGATCCGCCGCGCACCGAAACCGATGGTGTCACCGCTGGCGTCACGGATCGGCCAGAGCAGGCGCCCGCGGAACCTGTCGTACGCCGACCGGCCCACCGCAACGAGTCCCGCGGCCACCGCCTCCTCGTCGCGGAACCCGCGCTGCCGCAGGTGCTTGAGCAAGGCCTCGCCGTCGCGCGGTGCGAACCCGACGCCGAACATCTCCGCCGCCGCCTGGTCGAACCCGCGCTCGCCGAGGAACTGCCGGCCGGCGACTGCCTCGGTCGACGCCAGCGCCGCGGCGTAGAACTCCTGCGCCACCTTGTTGGCCTCGATCAGACGCTGCCGCTGCGGGCCCTTGGGCCGCTCGTCGCGGGCGTCGCCGTCCTCGCGGCGCAACGTCACGCCGAACCGATCGGCAAGCCGCTCGACCGTCTCGGTGAAGGAGAGGCCGTCGATCTTCATCAGGAAGCTGATCACGTCGCCGCCTTCGCCGCAGCCGAAGCAGTGCCAGAACTGACGCGCGGGGGTGACGTGGAACGACGGTGACTTCTCGTCGTGGAAGGGGCACAGGCCCTTCATGGAGCCGCCGCCGGCGTTGCGGAGCGTGACGTAGCCGGAGACGACCTCGTCGATGCGTGCTTTCTCGCGAACCTCTGCGATGTCCTCTTCGCGGATCCGGCCTGCCACGGGCGGAGTCTATGCCGGGCCGCTCACCGTGCTCCGACCCCGTGGAACACCGGTGGAAAGCGCGGGTCGACGCCTCGCCACCCCTGTGGGTGGTCCGCCACGCCCTGGACCGAGCAACGATGGATCAATGAGTTCTACATCGGTACCTCCTCGGGAGCCTGGGGCCTTCTCGGTCCCGGACGGTGACCCGACCATCGGCGCCCTCGTCCACGATCTCTCCCAGCAGATTCCCGATCTGATCAGGTCCGAGCTGCACCTCGCACAGGCCGAGATGACCGAGAAGGGCAAGCGCGCCGGCATCGGGATCGGGATGTTCGGAGCGGCCGGTTTGCTGGCGTTTCTCGGCCTGGCCACACTTGTCGCGACCGCCATCTTGGCCCTGGCCCTGGCCGTCGACGCCTGGTTGGCAGCCCTGATCGTCGCGGTCATCCTCCTCGCGGCGGCCGGAGCGGTCGCACTCCTGGGCAAGGGCCAGGTGCAACGGGCCACTCCGCCCAAGCCCGAGATGGCGATCGAAGGCCTCAAGGAAGACGTCGCCACCGTGAAGGGAGCACGGGGATGACCCAGACGCCGGAGCAGATCGAGGCCGAGATCGAGCTCCAGCGCCAGCAGCTGGCTCACACGGTCGACCAGCTGGGCGCCAGGCTCGACGTCAAGGCCCGGGCCGCGGACAAGATCGCGGAACTGCGCTCACGTCCCGACGTGCTCGTCGGCGCGGCCGTGGCGGGCGTCGTCGTGGTCGCCCTCGTCTGGTGGCGCCGTCACCGATGAGTAGCGAGACCACCCAGGGCCTGGACCGGACCGAGGGCCGGACGCTGGACCCCGACGACCCCCGCAAGCCCGACGCGCCGACCGACCTCGAGCCCCGCACCTGGCGGTACGTCGCTCGCAAGTCGTTCCGGGAGTTCCGCGACGACCAGTGCACGGACCTGGCCGCGGCCCTGACCTACTACGCGGTCCTCGCGATCTTCCCGGCAGCCATTGCCCTGACTGCCCTGCTGGGCCTTGTCGGTCAGGCCGACAAGTCCGTGCAGACCGTCCTGGACGTGCTCGGCCCGCTGGTCTCCCAGGAGACCCTCGGAACCGTCAAGCCCGTGCTGGAGGACCTGGCGGCGTCCCAGGCGGCGGGACCGGCGCTGGTCATCGGTCTCGTGCTGGCCTTGTGGTCAGCGTCCGGCTACGTCGGTGCGTTCGGGCGGGCGATGAACCGGATCTACGAGATCGCCGAGGGCCGACCGTTCTGGAAGCTTCGGCCCGTCATGCTGCTGATCACCGTGATCGCCGTGGTGCTGGTGGCGCTGGTCCTGCTGATGCTGATCGTCTCCGGGCCCCTCGCCCAGTCGATCGGCGACGTAGTCGGCCTGGGCGACCAGGCCGTGACAGCGTGGGACATCGTCAAGTGGCCGATCATCGTGGTCGTCGTGGTGTTGATCGTCGCGATGCTCTACTACGCAACCCCCAACGTGCGGCAGCCGAAGTTCCGCTGGATCTCGGTGGGTGCGGCCATCGCGATCGTGATCTGGATCGTCGCCTCGGTCGGTTTCGCGTTCTACGTCGCAAACTTCGCGTCGTACAACAAGACCTACGGTTCACTGGCCGGAGTCGTGGTCACCCTGGTCTTCCTGTGGCTCACCAACGTCGCGTTGCTCCTAGGTGCCGAGATCGACTCCGAGCTCGAGCGGGGCCGGCAACTCCAGGCCGGCGTCGCCGCCGAACGGGAGCTGCAGTTGCCCGCCCGCGATACTCGCAACATAGAGAAGGCCGCCGAGCAGGAGGAGAAGGATGCCGCCGCCGGCCGGGAGATTCGCCGAGAGGCGGAGAAATCCGAGACCACCTCAGGAAAACGAAGGAGAGCATCATGAAGAAGCTGATGATTCTGGCCGCGATCGCGGCCGGCTACGTGCTGGGCGCCAGAGCGGGCCGCCAGCGTTACGAGCAGATCAAGCAGACGTTCGTGAAGGTCAAGGACGACCCGCGGGTGCAGTCGGCCGCGCACTCGGCCGCCGACACCGCTCGGCAGCAGGCGCCGGTCGTCAAGGACAAGATCACGGCCGCCGCATCCAGCGCCGCCGACAAGGTGCGCTCGTCGGGCTCATCGGCCGACGACGAGCTGCTCGACAAGCTCGACCCCGACAGCACTGCCCGGCAGGACAACCCCTACCCGCAGGGCAACCTGCCCTGACGCGATCCACACCGATTCGTCTGCGGGTTGAGGTGTTCTTCTCTCCGCTGTGGATCTCAGACGAATCGGTGTGACATCGCGATCGCCCGGGCGTCGGTGAGCGAGGCGACCTGGTCGATCACGGCCCGCCGGCGACCCGCGTCGTCGGCGGCCGCCCGCCAGTCGTCGGCGTAGATCCGGTCGAGGGCGTCGACGCCACGCTCGAGCAGTGCCTCGACGAGCTCGGCGAGCAGGTCCCGCTGGCGGGACATGGCCGCGACCCGGTCGTCGGCCTGCATGACGTAGTGGGCGGCGATCCCTTTGAGCACGGCGATCTCGCGCTCGGTCGAGGCCGGGACCACCAGGTCGGCGTGGTAGCGGACGAACGGTCCGTCGTCCGCGGCGAACGTCGCGTCCTGCGCGGCCCCGCAGAAGCGGCCGATCAGGTCGCTGGTCAGGTTCTTCAGCGTCGCGAGGTGCCGCCGCGAGCCGTCGTACGCCGTGGTGGGCCAGCCGGCGACCGACGTGAGGCCGCCGAGGGCGTCGTCGAGCTCGTCGTCGGCGGCGCCGGGCAGGTACCACTCCCGCACGGTCGCCCACACCGCCGCCCGGTCGAGCAGGTGCAGGTCGACGCGTCCCGCCACCACGCCGTCCTCGATGTCGTGGACGGAGTAGGCGACGTCGTCGGCCAGGTCCATCACCTGCGCCTCGAGGCACCGACGCCGGCCGTCGACCCCGTCGCGCACCCAGTCGAAGAGCGCGCGGTCGTCGTCGTAGACGCCGAACTTGCGCACCACGCGCGGTGAGCCGTCGGCGTGCACGCCGGTGGGGGCCTCGGCCTCGGCGCTTGCCCAGGGGTACTTCGTGCAGGCGTCGAGGGTGGCCCGGGTCAGGTTCAGTCCCACCGAGCGGCCGTCGGCGTCGAAGGTCTTGGCCTCGAGCCGGGTCAGCAGTCGGAAGGTCTGCGCGTTGCCCTCGAAGCCCCCGCACTCGGCGCTCAACGCGGCCAGCACCCGCTCGCCGTTGTGCCCGAACGGCGGGTGCCCGAGGTCATGGGCCAAGGCCGCGGTCTCGACGATGTCGGGCTCGCAACCCAGCGCCCGCGACAGGTCGCGGGCGACCTGGGCCACCTCGAGGCTGTGGGTGAGCCGGTTGCGCACGAAGTCGTCCGACTGAGGCCCGACCACCTGGGTCTTGGCCGCCAACCGGCGCGACGACGCGGCGTGTACGACGCGGGCGCGGTCGCGCTCGAACGGCGTGCGCTCGGGCGCCGCGACCCGCTTGGGCGCCTCGGCCACGAAGCGCTCGCGAGCCGAGGCGTCGTACGGTGCGATCGGGTTCATCGAGGGCGACCCTAGTGTGAGTCGCTGACGTGCTGGATCAGTAGACGCTGACGTGCACGTGGTCGTAGTGGTTGGCCGTCGTCGAGCCACGGCTGGACATGAAGCGCCAACCCTCCCCAGCCCGAACGGGAGTCCAGATGTGCTGGCGCCAGAGGATGTCGTAGAGGTGCAGCTCGGAGGAGTGCGCGCGCAGGAACTCGGCGATGGCGGTGCCGAGCGCGACGTCGCTGACCATGATGTCGATGGCGCGGCCGGAGGCGTGCTCGCCGTGGTTGCTCCACCCGCCGTACGACGTGATCTGCGGGAAGGCGTGACACACCGAGCGGAAGACGAGGACGGCGTTGGACGTGAGTCCGCTCTCGCCGGAGTAGGGGCACGGAGCCATCGAAAGGCCGGCTCCCACTCCGAGAGGCTTGTCCTCGCTGAGGTAGCCGATGGTGACCCAGCGACTCTCGCCGTCCATCACGATCTCGACGCGGCCGCTGGCCTGCCGTCCGGTCGTGAGCACGTGCCGAGAAGCCGGGACCTCGCCGAGCATGTCGGCGTCGCCGCCGGACTCGGTCCACAGGTTGAGGGGGGCGGTGGTCCACATTTTGACGCGGGCCTTCTTGACAGCCATCGCGGTGGCGAGACTCTCGGCCTCCTGGCGCAGGTCCTGTGCGGTCCTCGTGCGGTTCGACGACCGGGAGACGCCGAGGGGACGGTCCCCGCCTACCGCGTCGGCCTTGCTGTCTGACGCCGACAAGGTCGAGAGCGAGGCCGACATGGGCGTCGCCGCGACCAGGTCGCGGGCGGCGGGAGCGGCCCCGAGGACGCCGGCGGCGACCACGGGCGCGGTGGCGAGAAAGGCGATCGCTGCGCACACGGTCTTGGCCGTGAGCAGGCGGCGGGCATCGGTGTCCCGCTTGTGGCGATGGTGTGCCACAGGCGTTGATCCTTTGCTGTTGCGGTCAGGGGCAGGTGCCGTTTCCCGAGAGGTGTTGATTGATAACGAAACGGATACGAAGCCGCGAGTCAAACACACGTCTCGCGGGCTGTCGCAATCGCGATGGGTCTACTGGGCAGTAATCCCCGTCACGTTCGAGCCGTCTCCAGCGTGACGCCACGTCGACATTGCCATGACATCAAATTGATGTCATGGTGACCGCATGATCTCGACGTACGCCGCTCGGCTCGGGCGCTCCTGGCGCGGCAACCGTCTCCTCGCAGGCCTGCTGTGGGCCTGCTCGCCGGGCTACACCGTGCTCGGCCTGGCCGCCGCACTGGTGCAGGCCGTGGCCGCCGCAGGAATCATGATCGCGTCGGGCCGCCTGGTCGACGGCGTCGTCCACGGCGAGCTCGCGACGGGCTGGCTGGTCGCTCACGCTGGTCGCCTTGGTCGTGCAGCCGATAGGCACCGCGCTGGTCGACATCGTCGGCAGCGTGCAGCAGGGCCGGGCCACTCCCCTGCTGCTGGAGCGGGTGGCCACGCTGGCGTCTCGCCCACACGGCATCGAGCACCTCGAGGACCCCTCGGCTCGCCAGTCGATCGACGCGGCGATCGAGGAGATCAACCAGCAGTACTTCCTCGGCGTCCAGTCGACCTGGCAGACGCTCGGCTACCGCCTCTGGGGCGTGGCGGCGCTGGTGGTGCTCGCGTCGTGGTCGTGGTGGGTCGCGCTGGTCGTGCTGGCGGCCACGCTGCTGCTCAACGTGCGGTGGTCGGCGTACTCCCAGCGGATCTTCGAAGACATCTTCCGCGACCGCAGTCGCCGCCGCGCGCGCTGGTACCGCAACCTGCTCGTCGACCAGGACAGCGCCAAGGAGGTGCGGCTCTTCGGGCTCACCAGCTTTGGACTCGACCGGATGACCACGACCTGGCGGGAGGCGATGGTCGTGCTGTGGGCCGGACGTCGGGACAAGCGCCGACCGATCTTCCTCGCGACTGCGCTGATGCTCGTGGCGTACGCCGTCGCGCTCGCCGCCCTCGGCCACGACGCGTGGGTCGGCGCGATCTCCACCGCTGTGCTGCTCTCATCGGCGCAGGCGCTGACGCAGATCGACGGCCTCGGGATGCTCGGCGACATGCAGACGATGGTCAACCGCCAGGTCGCGCTGCTGCTCGACCTCGACGACCTGTCCCGCCGCCTGCCCGAGGCCACGTCTCCGGCAGCTCGAAGCGCCGAGGGCGGACGGCGGCGCACCATCGCCGGGCCGGCCGCCGTCTCCCTGCACGACGTGCGCTTCACCTACCCCGGACGCCAGCGTCCGACCTTCGAGCACCTCGACCTCGAGATCGCGCCCGGCAGCAGTGTGGCGGTCGTCGGCGCCAACGGAGCCGGCAAGTCGACGCTCATCAAGCTGCTGTGCGGGCTGCACCGGCCCGACTCGGGCACCGTGCGGATCGACGGTGGCGACCCCGGCCTCGACGACGACCTGCGTCGCCGGGTGGCCGTGATCTTCCAGGAGTTCGTCCGCTACCACCTGCCGCTGCGCGACAACGTCGTGATGGCGCTGCTCGACGACCAGTCGCGCAGTCGCGACGGGCTCGACGCGGTGGCATCACGGGCGCTGCACGACGCCGTCGGCGACCCGGTGCTGGCCCGCGTCGGCGAGTGGGACCGGGTGCTATCGGGCGAGTACGCCGGCGGCACCGACCTCTCCGGCGGTCAGTGGCAGCGCGTCGCCCTGGCGCGGGCGCTGGCCGCCATCGACACCGGGGCCGGGGTGCTGGTCCTCGACGAGCCGACCGCCGCGCTCGACGTCCGCGCCGAGGCCGAGCTCTTCGACAACTTCCTGGAGGTCACCCGCGGGTTGACCACGATCCTGGTCAGCCACCGGCTGTCCAGCGTCCGCCACGCAGAGCGCATCGTGGTGCTCGACCACGGCCGCATCGTCGAGGACGGCAGCCACGGCGACCTGGTCGCGGCCGGCGGTCGCTACGCCCGGATGTTCGCCCTGCAGGCGCGAACGGTTCGCGCTGGCCGGCGACGTCGACGCGGCGGAGGAGGCGTCATGAGGGCGCTTCGCTCAGCTGCTGCTGCCGCTGCGCGCGGCCTGGCAGCTCGACCGTCGCGCCGCCTTGCTGGCGTTCCTCGAGGTGGTCGGGAGCGCGCTCAACAGCCTGCTGCCGCTGGCCTTCGGGCTGATGGTCACCGGGGTGGCGACCCGACGAGCTCGACGCCCTGGTGGTCGGCGCCTGCCTCGCGGGTGCCGCGCTCGGCGTCGTCCCGATCTTCACCACGATCGGCGTCGAGGCCCGGCTGCGGCTCAACGAGATGGTCGGTCACGAGTTCGACCGCCGGGTGGCCGCGCTGATGGCCGCCGTACCCACCCTCGACCACCTCGAGTCGCCGGCCTTCCGCGACCAGGCCCAGATCGTCACCGAGCGGCAGGGCGCCCTGGGCGGCGCCTACAACAGCCTCCTCAACTCGATGCGCCAGCTCGCCATGCCGATCGTGACCCTCGCGGTCGCCATCGCCGCCGACCCGCGGCTGCTGTGGCTGCTGCCCGCGTCGATCCCGAGCATGCTGGTCGGTCGGTGGCTGATCCGCTGGGACGCCGCCGCCGAGGAGGACGGCGCCGAGCCGGGGCGGCTCACCCAGCACCTCGTCGGCCTCACCACCGACCCGGTGTCGGCCGCCGAGCTTCGGGTGCTCGGGGCACGCGGCGTGATCGGCCGCCGGCTGCACGGGGCCGGCTGGGCGTGGCGTCGTCCGCACGTGCGGGCCGAGGTGCTCAAGAACGTCGCCTCGACGGCGGGCGGCCTGTTCTACATCCTCGCCGCCGGCATCGTGCTCACCCTGATCGCCCGGGATGCCGCGGCGGGAGAGGTGGCCGTCGGGGCCGTGGCCACGTCGGTGCTCGTGATCGGCCAGCTGCAGCAGGTCGTCGCGTCGCTGCGCTGGTTCGTGCAGATGATGGCCCAGGTGGTGCGCACGGTCGGCCGCTACCAACAGCTCGAGGAGGGCGTCGCCGCCGCCCGAGCAGAGGGCGGTACGACGCCGCCGCCCGACCGGCTGCACGAAGGCATCGCGCTGCGCGGGCTGACGTTCACCTATCCCGGCGAGGAGAGTCCGTCACTGGCCGACGTCGACCTCGACCTGCCGGCCGGCTCGGTCGTGGCGATCGTCGGCGAGAACGGCGCCGGCAAGTCGACGCTGGTCAAGCTGCTCACCGGGCTCTATACGCCGACCAGCGGCCACGTGCTCGTCGACGGCCACGACCTGGCCGACCTCGACGGCGACGCGTGGCGGGCGCGCTGCGCCGGGGCGTTCCAGGACCACGTGCACCTCGAGCTGGTCGCCCGCGAGTCCATCACCACGGGCGACCTGCCGGCCCTGGAGAGCGACGAGCGGGCCCACCAGGCGCTGGCCGACGCCGCAGCTGCCGACGTACTGGTCGCTCTGCCCGGCGGCCTCGACACCCAGCTCGGCACGAGCTGGGACGACGGCACCGAGCTCTCCGGCGGGCAGTGGCAGCGGCTGGCGATCGCCCGCGGCATGATGCGCCGGCGACCGCTGCTGCTGGTGCTCGACGAGCCCACCTCGGCGCTCGACCCGGCCACCGAGCACGCGCTGTTCGAGGGCTACACCGAGGCCGCGCGGCGGGCCGGGCGCGGCGGCGCGATCACCGTGCTGGTCACCCACCGCTTCTCCACCGTGTCGGCCGCCGACCTCGTGGTGGTGCTGGCCGACGGGCGGGTCAGCGAGGTCGGCCGGCACGCCGACCTGATGCGCGGCCGGCGGCGGCTACGCCCAGCTCTACGCGCTCCAGGCCCGCGGCTACAGCTGAGCCGATCCGCTGGACGCAGGGTTCAGCCCGCCGGTGGTCTCGGTGGTGTCCTCCTTGACGTGGCAGCCGCTGCCGTCGGCGTCGTCGAGCCAGCCTTCGGGGAGGACCACCTTGTTGCGCGGTGAGCCCTGCCGACCTCGGGGAGTGCCGAGCTCGCCGATCGGGAACGCCTCGTCGGGGTCGAGGTCCGCGAGCAGGGCGTCGAGGGAGGCGAGCGAGTCGACCAGGGCGAGCGAGTGGCGCAGGGTGCCGCCGGCCCGGAAGCCCTTGAGGTACCAGGAGACGTGCTTGCGGAACTCCTTGCAGCCGCGCTCCTCCCCCATGTGCTCGCTGAGCAGCTCGGCGTGGCGGCGCATCACGCCGCGGACCTCACCCAGGTTGGGCAGCATCGGGGCGCCGACTCCGTCCGGCGAGAACGCGGCGGCCAGGTCGCGGAACAGCCACGGCCGGCCCAGGCAGCCGCGGCCGACGACGACGCCGGCGGCACCGGTCTGCTCGATCATCCGCACGGCGTCGCCGGCCTCCCAGATGTCGCCGTTGCCGAGCACGGGGAGGTCGACGTGGTCGACCAGCGCCGCGATCGCATCCCAGTCGGCCTCGCCCGAGTAGGACTGGGCGACGGTGCGACCGTGCAGCGCGATCGCCGCGCAGCCGGAGTCCTCGGCGATCCGGCCGGCGTCGAGGTAGGTCAGGTGGTCCTCGTCGATGCCCTTGCGGGTCTTCATCGTGACCGGGACGTCGTACGGCGTTGCCGCCGCGACCGCGGCGGCGAGGATCTCGCCGAGCAGGCCGCGCTTCCACGGCAGCGCCCCGCCACCGCCCTTGCGCGTCACCTTGGGCACCGGGCAGCCGAAGTTGAGGTCGATGTGGGCGACGCCGTACTCCGCGCACAGGATCTCCGCGGCCTTGCCGACGTAGAGCGGGTCGGTGCCGTAGAGCTGCACCGAGCGAATGGTCTCGAGGTCGTCGAAGACGAGCATCTTCAGCGTCGTCTCGTCGCGCTCGACGAGGCCGCGGCTGGTGATCATCTCGCAGACGTAGAGGCCGGCCCCCTGCTCGGCGCACAGACGCCGGTACGCCGCGTTGGTGATGCCCGCCATCGGCGCCAGCACCACCGGCGTCTCGACGCGCAGCGACCCCAGGGTCAGCGACGTCGGCAGCGCGGTAGCGGTGGGCATTCGCCCATTGTCCCCTGGCGGCAGAGGTTCACCGAAACAGCGCCTCCGGCGGGGTTGCCGGTCGGCGGCGGGTGGAATCAACGCGCGCCGGCCGGTTCGCTGAACTCAGCCCTGCTTGTCCTTCTTCTTGGGCTTGGGCGGCTTCCACTCGGTCACCTTGCCGACCCACGTGATCGGGTTGAACTCCTCGGTGGGGCGGAAGCTGGCAGCGTGGAGCTCTCCGTGGCGTGGGACCAGGAAGACCAGGCAGGCCTTCGTCTGCGCCTTGGGGCCGAAGCTCTTCGGCAGCGCGGGGCTCGGGCACGGCTCGAAGCGCGAGCGGAAGGTGTTGGACTCCACCAGGGTGTTGCGGCCACCGAGCAGGTAGAGCGGGATCCGGCGGCCGCCGAGGTCTCCGTCGCCGACGTTCTTGGCCGACACCGTGACGTAGTAGAGCGAGGACGCCCGGTCGGTCGCGTCGAGCTGCCAGTCCTTCAGGGCCTTGATGTCGGCGTGCTCCAGGGAGCGCACGGTCAGCTTCAGTACGCCGACCTCGCCCTGGCGCGGGCGCCAGGCGACCACGGCCGGCTCGCCGAGCCCCAGCTCGCTGCCCTGGTCGGTCAGCACGACGCCGTCGGGCACGGGCAGGTACGGCGCGGGGATGCCGTCGGTCGGCGACCCGCCCCCGGGCTGGGCCGCGCCAGACGACCGGGTGGCGCCGGCCGACGAGGACGCGGCTTCGCTCTCACCGCCGTCGCTGCACGCCGAGACCGCGAGCACGCCGGCGAGCAGCAGCCCGAGGCAGGCGCGCGGGATCCCCGACGTGGTCATGGAGCGATGGTGACAGGCGGGTGGGTCAGCAACCCACGAGACGCTCGGCGAAGTAGGCCGCGACCTGGTCGAGGGCGATCCGCTCCTGCTTCATGGTGTCGCGCTCGCGGATCGTGACGGCGTGGTCGTCGAGCGTGTCGAAGTCGACCGTGACGCAGTACGGCGTCCCGATCTCGTCCTGACGGCGGTAGCGGCGACCGATGGCGCCGGAGTCGTCGAAGTCGACGTTCCAGCCCAGCCCGCGCAGCTGTGCCGCCAGGTCCTTGGCCTTGGGGCTGAGGTCGGCGTTGCGGCTCAGCGGCAGCACCGCGACCTTCACCGGCGCGAGTCGCGGGTCGAGCCTGAGCACGACCCGCTTGTCGACGCCGCCCTTGGTGTTGGGCGCCTCGTCCTCGGTGTAGGCGTCGACGAGGAAGGCCATCAGGCTGCGCGTCAGACCGCCCGCGGGCTCGATGACGTAAGGGAGGTAGCGCTCGTCGGCGGCCTGGTCGAAGTAGGACAGGTCCTGGCCGGAGAACTTGCTGTGCTGGGTCAGGTCGTAGTCGGTGCGGTTGGCGACGCCCTCGAGCTCCTCGAAGTCGCGACCGGAGAAGCCGAAGCGGTACTCGATGTCGACGGTCCGCTTGGAGTAGTGGCTGAGCTTCTCCTGCGGGTGCTCGTAGTGGCGCAGATTGTCGGGGTTGATGCCGAGGCCGACGTACCAGCGGGTCCGCTCGTCGATCCAGTACTGGTGCCACTCCTCGTCCTCGCCGGGCTTGACGAAGAACTCCATCTCGAGCTGTTCGAACTCGCGGGTGCGGAAGATGAAGTTGCCGGGCGTGATCTCGTTGCGGAAGCTCTTGCCGATCTGGGCGATGCCGAACGGCGGCTTCTGGCGGCTGCTGGTCACCACGTTGGCGAAGTTGAGGAAGATGCCCTGCGCGGTCTCGGGGCGCAGGTAGTGCAGCCCCGACTCGTCCTCGATCACGCCGAGGTAGGTCTTCAGCATCATGTTGAAGTTGCGCGGGGGCGTCCATGCGGCGCGGGTGCCGCAGTTGGGGCACGGGACGGACTCATTGATGTCGACGGTGTCGGGGTCGTCGATGTCCTTCTTGACCGCGTAGTCCTCCTGCAGGTGGTCCTCGCGGTAGCGCTTGTGGCAGGACTGGCACTCGACCAGCGGGTCGGTGAAGGTCGCCAGGTGGCCGCTGGCCTCCCACGTCTTGGTCGGCAAGATGATGCTGGAGTCGAGGCCGACGACGTTGTCGCGGGTGGTCACCATGAAGCGCCACCACTGGCGCTTGATGTTCTCCTTCAGCTCCACGCCGAGCGGGCCGTAGTCCCACGCGCTCTTGGTGCCGCCGTAGATCTCACCGCACGGGTAGACGAACCCGCGGCGTTTGCAGAGGGAGACGACGTTGTCGAGGGCGCTGGGGGGTGGCTTTGCCACAGTTGATGCTCCTGGGTCTGGCCGGCTGGCTGCCGGTCTTGGCCTGATTCTTTGGGGGTTCTTGGCGCTGGAACTCGTCAGCCTATCGAGCGGGTCGAGGCGATATTGAGGTCGGCCCCCGGCTCGACGACCTCGTAGGCGCTGGGCTCGTCCAGCGCGCGGCTGAGCACCGGGACGGCGGTCAGCTTGACGTCGTACGCCGACAGGGCGCGTCGGTAGGCGCCCACGTTGTCCCACTCGGTGGTCAGCACCCACAACTCGGGGTCGTCGGCGTTGCGGCCGATCCGGCCCGCGACGAAGCCGGGTCGGGCCGCCAGCGTCTCGCGGGCCGCCTGGAGGTCGGCCCGGAACTGCTCGGCCGACTCGCGCGAGACCCGGAAGCGGTTCACCACGAGCATGGGGCGACTCTAGGGCCGACTCCGACACGATGTACCTTCCGAGGAAGATATGCTGGTTTCGTGAGCGAGGAAACTCCCGACGCCGTGGACCGTTTCGCCGAGCAGTGGGCGGCCGAGCGCCCGGAGCTGGACGTCGGTCCGATGCTGGTCATCGGGCGACTGCACCGCCTCGCCGAGATCCTCGACCAGCGGCTGCGGCCGCCCGTCGCGGCGGCCGGCCTCGGCAACGGGGACTTCGACGTGCTCGCGGCGCTGCGACGTTCGGGGCCGCCGTACCGGCTGACTCCGAGCGAGCTGGCCGCCACCACCATGGTGACCTCGGGAGCAGTCACCAAGCGCGTCGACCGCCTGATCAGTCAGGGGCTGGTCGAGCGCAGTGTCAGCGAGACCGACGGTAGGGGGCGGGTGATCGCGCTGACTCCTGCCGGGAAGAAGCTGCAGGCGCGCCTGCATCCCGCCCACCTGGCCAACGAGGACACGCTGCTCGGCGCCCTCGACGCCGACGAAAGGCGCCAGCTGGCGGGGCTGCTCAGCAAGCTCCTGGTCAGCCTGGACGAGTGACGACCGTCAGGCCGACCGGTCCTCGAGGCGGACGAGGCGGGACCGGATGTCCTCCAGGGCCGCGCGGATCGGCGCCGAGAACCCGCTGAAGGTCAGCGACTCGCGCGCATAGGTGTACGCCGACAGCGCGGTGACCACTCCCCTGAGGGCCGACTCGTGGGTCAGGCCCATGTCGCGGAGAGTGGCGCAGGCCAGCTCCCGGGGCGGTCCGGCGGTCAGCCCCAGCAGCATGTGCTCGGTGCCGACGTAGCCGTGCCCGAGACCGCGGGCCTGGTCCACGGAGCGCTCCGCGGCGGCTTCGAGGTCGCCGGCGCCGCCGTCACGCGCCTGTCGGGCGCGGAGCTCGTCGAGCAGGTCCAGGGCATCGATGTCCGCGGACGTCAGCACGGCGAGGGCCAGGCCGCCCGAGGCGGTCATGGCCGCCACCAGGTCGACGGTCGTCGGGGCAGCGTTCGCCTGGCGGGCCGCGGTCAGCACGCCGAACGCGCGCTTGGTGAAGCTCTGGTCGAGGTCGTCGCCCGAGCCGCTCGACAGCTCGGCCGACGTGCCGCCGTCGATCTGGGAGGCGGCCACGGCGTCGGCCAGCGCCTGCTGGCAGACGGCGGAGACCGGGATCCCGGCGGCCTTGACCTCGATGGCCAGCTCGTCGGGCAGGTAGACGTTGATCTTGGGTGACATCGAGACTCCTTCGGCGGTGTATACCCCCAAGATAACCCCAACTTCTGCGACTGTCACGGCGTCGGGCCAGTTGACAATCGTTCTCAACTTCGCTGAGAATCATTCTCATGCGAGTGGCGACGGGACTCCTCCTTCTCGCGCTCGCCCTGCCCGTCACCGGCTGTGCGGCCTCGGCCGCCGACGACGGCCGGGTCCGGGTGACGGCCGGGTTCTATCCCCTGGCCTGGGTCGCCGAGCGGGTCGGCGGGAGCGACGTCGACGTCGTCAGCCTCACCGACCCCGGGGTCGAGCCGCACGACCTGGAGCCGACCTTCGCCCGCACGGTGGCACTGGCACGCGCCGACCTGGTCGTCGTCGAGCACGGCCTGCAGCCCGCCCTCGACGACGCGGTCGCGCAGACAGCCGAGGGCGAGGTGCTCGACGTGACCGACGTCGTCGAGCTCCACACCGACGCCGACGGCCACCTCGACCCGCACTTCTGGCTCGACCCGCTCCTGCTTGCCGATGTCGCAGACGCCGTGGCCCGCGACCTGGCCGCGCTCGACCCGCCGCACGCCGCGGCGTACGACGCCAACGCGTCCGCCCTGCGCGCCGACCTGACCGCACTCGACGACGCATTCACCGAGGGCCTGGCCGACTGCGAGCGGCACGTCATCGTCTCTTCGCACGACGCCTTCGGCTACTGGGCGAAGTACGGCATCGAGGTCGCCCCCGTCGCCGGTCTGACGCCCGACGCCGAACCGACCCCGGCCGGCCTCGCCCGTCTCCAGCAGCTGATCGCCGACGAGGGCATCACCACGGTGTTCTCCGAGCGGCTGGCAAGTCCGAAGCTGACGGACTCGCTGGCCGGCGACCTCGGCCTGCGCACCGCGGTCCTCGACCCGGTCGAGGGTCTGAGCAGCGCGACCAGCCACGAGGACTACCTCTCGCTGATGAACGAGAACCTCGCAGCCCTCCAGGAGGCCAACGGATGTCAGCAGAGCTGAACCCCGAGCTGAACCCCGGGCTGAGCCCCGTGGAAGCGTCGGCGCTGTCGGTCGCCATCGCCGGCCGGCCGATCCTGCGCGGCATCGACCTGACCGTCCGCTCGGGCGAGCTGGTGGCGTTGATGGGCGCCAACGGATCCGGCAAGTCCACGCTGGTGCGGGCCCTAACCGGCCTGCTCCCGCCGACCACCGGCTCCGTCCGCCTCTACGGCACCCCGCTGGAGCGGTACGACGCCTGGTCACGGATCGGCTTCGTGCCCCAACGCGCCAGCGCGGCGTCCGGCGTACCGACCTCGGTCTGGGAGCTCGTCGCCTCCGGCCGGCTGACCCGGCGCCGCTGGTTCCGGCCGCTCACGCGCGCCGACCGGGCCGCCATCGACCGCGCCCTCGAGGTGGTCGGCCTGAGCGACCGGCGTCGCGAGGGCGTGACGTCCCTGTCCGGTGGCCAGCAGCAGCGGGCCCTCATCGCTCGTGCTCTCGCCGGCGAGCCGGACCTGTTCTTCCTCGACGAGCCGACGGCCGGCGTCGACCTGCCCAGCCAGCAGGCGCTGGCGACGGCGCTCGGCGGTCTGAAGGAGTCCGGCGCGACGATCGTGCTCGTCGCCCACGAGCTCGGCCCGATGGCACGACTCGTGGACAGGGCCGTGGTGATGCGTGACGGGCGGATCGCCTACTCCGGGCCGCCGCTGGCCGACCACGAGGTGCACGACCCGACGTTCGGCGAGCCGCACACGCACCATCACCACAGTGCGACGGATCGCCACGACCACGCCCCGCACATCGACTCCCCTTTGGACCGCCGATGAACTTCTTCGACCTGCTCTCCCTGGGCTTCATGCAGCGGGCGCTGCTGGCCGCGGTGTTCACCGGCCTGGCCGCGCCCGCAGTCGGCACCTACCTCGTCCAGCGTCGGCTCGCCCTGATGGGCGACGGCATCGGCCACGTCGCGGTGACCGGAGTCGCGCTCGGCCTGATCACCGGCGCCTCGCCCACGTGGACGGCTGTGGTGGTGGCCGCCATCGGCGCCGTCGTCATCGAGCTGATCCGCAGCCGCGGGCACACCAATGGCGACGTCGCGCTCGCGCTGATGTTCTACGGCGGCCTGGCCGGCGGCGTGCTGCTGACGGGCCTCGGTGGGCAGAGCACCTCGCTCCTGCAGGTCTACCTGTTCGGCTCCATCACCACGATCTCGGCGACGGACGTCTGGGTCACCATCATCCTGGCCGTCGTCGTCGTCGCGATCTGCCTCGGGCTGGCGCCCCAGCTGTTCGCGGTGGCGCAGGACCCGGAGTTCGCCAAGGTCGCGGGGCTGCGGGTCGGCGCCTACAACCTGACCATCGCAGTCCTCGCCGCCGTGTCGGTGACCGTGGCGATGCGGACGGTCGGACTCTTGCTGGTCTCGGCACTGATGGTGGTGCCGGTGGCGACGTCGCAGCAGCTGGCCCGGTCGTTCCGCACGACGCTGGCCGGGGCCATGCTGCTGGGGATCGGCGCGTCTGTCGGCGGCCTGCTGCTGGCGGCGTACGCCTCCTTCCACGCCAACGTCGCACCTGGCCCGACCATCGTGCTGCTGTCGCTGGCCGGTTTCGCCGCCGCCTGGCCGCTGGGCGTCTGGTTGCGGTCGCGGCAGCGGCTGCGGACGCCGTTCGCGCCGGAGGAGCCGACCGGGCACGACGTCACCGAGCACGTCCACGTGCACGGCCCGGACTGTGGGCACCTCGCCGTCGAGCACGGCGACCACGTCGACTACGTGCACGGCGGGCACCGGCACGCGACCCACGGAGAGCACTATGACGAGCACTGACCGGCCGGCCGGGTCGGCCACGTCCGCCGCGCCGCGCCCGACCAAGCAGCGGCTGGCGGTGCTGGCCGAGCTGGAGCAGCTCGACGAGTTCCGTTCGGCCCAGGAGATCCACGAGCTGCTCGCCGACTCCGGCATCGGCGCTGGCGACGGTCTACCGGACGCTTCAGCTGTACGCCGACGCCGGCGCGATCGACGTACTGCGCCGAGAGGACGGCGAGGCGATCTACCGTCGCTGCTCCGACACCCACCACCACCATCTGGTCTGCCGCTCCTGCGGCACCACCATCGAGGTGGAGGGGCCCGCCGTCGAGCGCTGGACCTCGGCCATCGGTGCCGAGCACGGTTTCTCCGACATCAGCCACACCCTCGAGCTGGTCGGCACCTGCCCGGCCTGCCGCTAAGCGCGAGTCGGCGCCAGTTGACGCCGCAGGACCGCGAGTCGGCGCCAGTTGACGCCGCAGGAACCGCGAGTCGGCGCCAGTTGACGCCGCAGGGACCGCGAGTCGGCGCCAGTTGCTGTCAGAGGAGATAGGTGCGGGCTCCGAGGGTCTTGCGGGCACGGACGTACGCCGCCCAGATCACGGCCTCCGGATTGCTGCGGCCGTAGACGCCGTCCTTGCGGAACACCTCGATCGCCCAGCCACGCCGGCGAGCGAGCCAGTCACGCCGGGAGTCGTCGTGCTCCTCGTCCTCGTCGGAGCTGTGGAACTCCTCCCCGTCGTACTCGGCGCCGAAGAGCAGCTCCTCCAGGCCGATGTCGATGTAGAACACCTCCCGGCCTCCGTCCAGGACCGGGATCTGCAGCTCCGGTCTCGGCACGCCGGCGTCGTACCAACACAGCCGCAACGCCGACTCGCCCTGAGACTGTGCCCGGCCATCGGCCAGCGGCGCGAGCTCGCGAAGCTGCCGCACACCTCGCTGTCCGGCAAGACGTGGGACCTCATGAAGCAGCTCGTCGAGGTCGAACCGACCCAGCCTCAGCAGGGCATCCATCCCGCCGAGCGCCTGATCGCGGTGCAGGAAGCGACCGAGATCGAGTGCCGTCCGCAGCGGAGTTGTGACGGCGAGGCCGCCGACATCGGTGAGGTCCCGCGGCAGGACGGTCCGCTCTCCGCTGCGAGCCAAGGTCGTTGCGCAGCCGCCCCGCGATCGGCGTGGCGGAACATCGCGACCTTGGGAGCGACGAGGTGGTCGTTCGGTGCGAGGGCCATGGGGGCGCCGTGCAACCACGCGGCGGTGCGGTCGACGACGAAGCAGTCGTCCGGGACCACCAGCCGCAGGATCGCGATTCGCATGGCGATGTCGTCGGGGGCCTGCGCCGCGACGTACACCTCTCGGATGGGATGACGAAGCAACCCGGCGCGGGTCAGTCGCGCGAGCCGACCGTCGGTGATGCCGGCGGCCAGCGCCGTACGACGAGTGAACGGGAGGTCGAGCGGGAGCGGGAAGCTGCTGTCGAGCAGCGGAGAGTTGTCCATGCACCGGGGCTTCCCTGCGTCGATCCGGTGACACCCTCGTCGGTGCGAACCTGTGCACGAGTGGTCGAGAAGGTCGATCGGTGCATGACAAGTGGCGCCGACTCGGCGTAGTTGGCGCGACAACTGGCGCCGACTCGCGCTGCCTGGACCGCGAACTGGCGCCGACTCACGCTGCCTGAGGCGCGAACTGGCGCCGACTCGGGCTGCCTGGAACGCGAACTGGCGCCGACTCGGGGGTCAGGCCTTGCCGTAGCGGCGGTCGCGCTCGGCGTACAGCTCGATGGCCTTCCAGAGCTCGATGCGGTCGCAGTCGGGCCAGAGGACGTCGGTGAAGATGAGCTCGGCGTACGCCGCCTGCCACAGCATGAAGTTCGAGAGCCGCTGCTCCCCCGACGTCCGCCAGATCATGTCGGCGTCGGACAGCTCGGGGACGTAGAGGTGCCGGGCGAAGGTGCGTTCGTCGACCTTCTCCGGGTCCAGCCGGCCGGCGGCCACGTCGCGAGCGATCGACCGCGCGGTGTCGGCGACCTCGGCGCGGCCGCCGTAGTTGACGCACATCGTCAGCGTCAGCACCTTGTTGTCGCGGGTCAGCTCCTCAGCGACCTGGAGCTCGCGGATGACCGACTTCCACAGCCGCGGCGTCCGACCGGCCCAGCGCACGCGGACCCCGAGCTCGTGCATCTCGTCGCGGCGTCGGCGGATGACGTCGCGGTTGAAGCCCATCAGGAACTTGACCTCGTCGGGCGAGCGGGTCCAGTTCTCGGTCGAGAACGCGTAGGCGGAGATCGCCTTGACGCCGATCTCGATCGCTCCCTCGACGACGTCGAAGAGCGAGTGCTCGCCCATCTCGTGTCCACGGGTGCGCGGCAGCCCGCGCTGCTTGGCCCAGCGGCCGTTGCCGTCCATCACGATCGCCACGTGCTTCGGGACCAGGTCTCGCGGGATGGCAGGGGGCCGGGCGCCGGACGGGTGCGGCGTGGGCTGGCGTGGTGTCACGTCCGTCAGCGTAGGGCGACTGCAACCCGGTTTCGTCGCGCCGGAGTCTGCGACGCCCTATGGTCATCAAACACTCCGGCTCGGGCGGATCGCGAATGCGACACACGGGGGCCTCATGCGCCGGACCATGTCCGCAGCCGCGCTCTTGCTGCTCGCCCTGATGGGCCTGCAGATGACTCCGTCGGCCCAGGCCCAGGACACGATCCTGCAGCAGCACCAGGCAGGACCGGTGCTGCTGCGCAACTTCTACGGGGGTTACGAGGGTCCTCCCTCGAGCCAGGTGGACCCCAACCAGGCCGCCGTGCAGTGCTGGGACGACGTCAAGAACGGCCGCAAGGCTGTGTTCGCGGGTGCGAACGTCCAGGCCTACGACGCCCACACGGGCAAGGGGAACGACTGGCAGTACGTCCGACTCGTCGCCGAGGCGATCACTCGCGAAGGGCACTACATCGTTGGCGACTCGACCAGCTGGTTCGTGGTCTACGACACCCATCTGGGGGTGCTGCCCGCCGTCGGGGTGTGGCTGCCCCGTGACCACCAGTCCTACACACCGATGCTGCTGGCCGACTTCCGGGACGCCAACTACAACCAGGTAGGAGCGGTCCTGCTGACAGCCAACACCGGCTCCACGGAGTACATGTGGCCGTTTCCTCCCTGGGGCTACGGCTGGAACACCCTGCGGACCAACCCCGGTATCCCGTACGTCTGCTGACCGCGAGGTCACGCGAAGTTTTACTCGCGGTGCCCGGCAACCGTCCTATCCTCGACGGAGGCTCCGATCGGGCGGAGTGAGTCCCGACCGAGGAGGAGCATGCGCCGTCGTCGTTCGGCCATCGCCCTGCCGATCCTCGTCCTGGTGCTCACCCTCGCGAGCCCGCAGGCGGCTCACGCGCAGGTGCTGATGCTCACGATGGGCAGTGCCGGGTCGGTCTCGCTGCTGGACTTCGCGGGCGGTTACGAAGAACCCCCGACCAGCGACACCGACGCCACCCAGGCGTCGGTCACGTGTTCGCACAAGGCCCGGAGCCGCAAGGCAGTCTTCGCCGGCGGCCTGGCGTGGGCGGCCGACCTGACGAGCGGGCTGGGCAACGACTGGCAGTACGTGCGTGTCGTGGCGGGGGCCGTGGACACTTCCGGCCACACGCTGACCGGTGACGTCTCGCCGTTCTACGTCGCCCACGACAACGCGCCAGCCACCTTGCCTCCCGTCGCAGTAGTGCTGCCGTTGGACGACGTCGTCTACACGCCGTTGTTCATGGTCCAGTTCTATGACTCGACCTACGCGCTGCTCGGCTCCGCGATGCTCGGCGGCCAGACGGGTGCCTGGATGGACGGCAACCGGACGGCGCCCTTCGGCGACCGCTGGTACGTCGCGCAGGCCGACCTCGTGCAGTGCAACTGACCGACGCGTGACGCGCGGCCGTCAGCGCTCGACGTACTCCAACGAGCGCAGGCCGCGCTCGAGGTGCCAGTGGACGTACGCCGCCACCAACCCCGACGACTCCCGCAGCGACCGCGCGTCGGCGGCGGCCACCACGTCCCAGTCGCCGGTCAGCAGCGCGCTCAGCAGGCCCAGCGTGGCCGCGGACGGCGAGGCCGACCCCGGCACCCGGCAGTCGGAGCACAGCGCCCCGCCGGCCGCCGGGCTGAACCAGCGGTGCGGGCCCTCGTCGCCGCAGCGGGCGCAGTGGGAGAACGTGGGCGCGTAGCCGGCGACGGCCAGCGAGCGCAACAGGTAGGAGTCGAGCACCTGGCCGGGGCCGCGCTCGCCGCCGGTCATCGCCCGCAGTCCGCCGACGAGCAGCAGGAACTGCTGGAGCGCCGGCTGGCCCTCCTCGGTGACCAGCCGGTCGGCCGTCTCGAGCATCACGGTGCCGGCGGTGTAGCGCTCGTAGTCGGCGCCGAGCCCCTTCGCGAACGGCTCCAGCGTCTCGGCCTGGGTGACCACGTCGAGCGACCGGCCGACCGCCAGCTGGAGGTCCACGTGGGTGAAGGGCTCGAGCCGCGAGCCCCACCGCGAGGTGGTCTTGCGCACGCCCCTGGCCACCGCGCGGACCCGGCCGTGGTGGCGGGTCAGCAAGGTGATGATGCGGTCGGCCTCACCAAGCTTGTGGGTGCGCAGCACGACCGCCTCGTCGCGGTAGAGAGGCACCCGTCCAGTGTGCCTCACCGCAGCCCGCGTCAGGCGGGGGCGCGGCGGGAACGACGCCGCGCAGAGTTGCCGTCCCAGCACTCGTGCACGAACGCGCTGGCGATCTCGTTGAGCCGCTCGGGCCGCGACCGCCACTCCACGATGCTGCGGGCCTTGACGAACTGGGCGTGCGGCATCTCCTCGGCCAGCATCGCGGCGTCGGCGAAGGGGTGGATCGGGTCGACCGCGTGGCCGACGATCAGGGCCGGTGCGGTGATCGACACGGCGCTGCTTGGACTGCGGCGCCACCCTGCCGAAGATGATCCCGTGGATCACGGCGGCCACCGGCCCCGGCCGCTGGTCGAGGGTGTCGAGCCCGATCCCGACCCAGAACGGCACCAGCCCGCGAGGGATCGGCCGCGTCAGCGCCCGCACCGTGGAGACGGTGAGGGGCAGGTAACGGGCCGCGAACATCAGCGGCACGAAGGCCACGATCCCGGCGTGCAACGCGTTGTCGAGCACGGGCATCTCGAGGATCAGACCCTGCACGCGGTCGGGGTAGTTGACCGCGAGCTCCATCGAGACGTTGGCCCCCAGCGAGAGCCCTCCGACGACGGCACGGTCCACGCCGAGGTGGTCGAGCAGCGCCAGCACCTGCTCGGCGAACGACGTCGTCGAGTAGACGAGCGGATCGGCCGGCCGGTCGGACCGGCCGTGGCCGAGCAGGTCGAGGGTGACCACGTGCAGTCCCTCGCGCCGCGAGCGCCCGCGCCAGCGGCTGCTGCATCCGGCGCGGCATGAGCTGGCCGTGCAGCAGCACGACCCACCGCTCGCCGCCGCCGTACTCGGTGTACTCGAGGCGGTCACCGTCGATGAAGAACTGCCCGATCCGCTCCGACACCAGCATGGGTGAAATCTAGTCGCCCCCGTCTCCGCGGTAGATGGAACTTGATGCCCGTGACCTCCTCCCCCATCGACGGCCGAGAGCTGCTGGCCGAGATCGAGCGCTACTACGACGCCGTACCACGGCCGGTGGCCACGACCGAGGAGGTCGGCCCGTTCACGCTGTTCCTCGCCGACGAGGGCAACGCCTGGCAGTTCTACGCCCGACCCCGGCTGGGCGGCACGGACGAGTTCACGGCCGACGACGTACGCCGCCTGTTCGAGCGCCAGGTCGAGCTCGGCAAGCCCAGGAACATCGAGTGGGTGCACGAGACCACGCCCGTCCCTGCTGGCCGCGGTCCGCGAGGCGACCGCCGGCCTCGACGGGGTGGAGCTCGAGGAGTGCCCACTGCTGGTGCTGCCCGAGGACGTCGAGGTGCCGCCGGCCCCCGAGGTCCGCGTCCTGGGTCCCGACGACCCCGACCTCGCCACGGTCACCAACGTCATCCACGCGGGGTTCGAGGGCAGCGACGAGGTCGTCGAGCGCCCGCTCGGCAAACGCCGGGAGATGATCCGCGACGGGCTGCTGGTCGAGACGGCGGCGTACGTCGACGGCGAGGTCGCGGGCGGCGGTGGCTCCGCGCCGCGCGCCGACGGCGCGGAGCTGATGGGGATCGCGGTGCTGCCCAGGTTCCGCCACCGCGGCCTGGGATCGGCCATCACCCGCTGCCTGGTGAACGCGGTCCGCGAGCGAGGCGCCCGCATCGTCCTGCTGTCTGCGGCGTCCGACGGCGCGGCCAGCATCTACCGCCAGGTGGGCTTCGTCGACGTCGGAACCGCGTGCATCCTCGAGGTCTCCGATGACCAGTGATCCTGAGGCCCGGCTGCTGGCACGCGAAGAGTGGGAGCTGCTGCGCGACGTCCGGCTGCGCTCGCTCGCCGAGTCCCCCGACGCCTTCGGCTCGACGCTGGAGCGCGAGACGGCGTTCGACGAGAAGGAGTGGCGACGTCGACTGGTCGGGCCGGTGGCCGTCGTGCTGGTCGACGGACGGCCCGTCGCCGTCGGCGGCACGTTCGCGCACGACGGCCTGCTGCAGGTGTGGGGCATGTGGACCGACCCCGACCATCGACGCCAGGGACACGCCCGGAGGGTGCTGGACCTGCTGCTGGGCGACATTTCCCCTCAGGAGCTGGAGCGACGGCCCGTGCAGCTGCACGTCAACCTCACCGCGCAGGCGGCCCGCACGACGTACGAACGCTACGGCTTCGTCGGCACCGGCCACATCGAGGAGCTGCGGCCGGGGTCGGACGAGCGGATGGAGCAGATGGTGCTCGCCTGGTCGCGCGACCGGGCTCGCTCCGATCTGCGAGATGACGCGATCGGGTCATAGCAAGGATCGGCCGAGCCCCTTATTTTACTTTGCATGCCACTTCACCACGGGTCAGAGACGTTCTTCATCGAGGGCGAGGGCGTGGTCGGCGCCCAGGCGGGTGGTCGCTCGGGCAAGGAGCGCGACCCCGTCAACGCGACCGGCGATCCAGCCGCCCCGGCGCCCGCAGCGCTCGCGGCGGCCGAGGCACCGCCGTTCCGCTTCAGCCGCTGCGGGCCCAAGGGCACCCCACTCGGCCCCGCCGTGACGATCAAGCTGGCCGAGGCGATGGTGGCCGGTGGCGGCGGTTCGGGCGACATCCCGGCCGGCTACACCTACCTCGGCCAGTTCATCGACCACGACCTCACGATGGACCGCACCGAGGTGGAGCTCGGCGACGACGTCACCCCGGCCCAGCTGGTGCAGGGGCGGTCGCCGCGGCTCGACCTCGACTCGCTCTACGGCGTCGGGCCCGGACGACCCGGTCTCCGCGAAGTTCTACGAGGACGACGGAGTGCACCTCAAGATCGGCGACACGCGGCGAGTCGACGGCGATGCCAAGAAGAAGGGCCACGACCTGCCCCGGATCGACGGGAAGCGCAGGGCGCTGATCCCCGACCCGCGCAACGACGAGAACCTGATCGTGGCGCAGACCCACGTCGCCATGATCCGGCTGCACAACACCGTCGCCGACTCGCTGCCGTCGATGCCCTCGGTCAAGCGCTTCGTGCAGGCCCGCAAGAAGGTGACGCTGCACTACCAGTGGCTGATCCGGCACGACTACCTGCCGCGCATCGTGGACCCCGCCCTCGTCAACGACGTGTTCACGAACGGCCGCAAGCTCGTCGAACCCGACGCCGCACCGACCGACGTACCGACGATGCCGATCGAGTTCTCGGTCGCGGCGTTCCGGCTCGGGCACAGCATGATCCGCGACTCCTACAACTGGAACCGGCGCTTCCCGGGACAGGCCGGCAGCCTGGAGTACATGTTCGACTTCTCGGGGCTCGGCGGCACCCTCGGCGGCGACCTGACCCTGATCAGCACCTGGCTGGCCGACTGGCGCCGGATGTACGACTTCGCGGCCGCCGGTCACCCCGAGCTCGCGCCGGCCAGCAACGTCAACATGGCCAAGCGGATCGACACCCTGCTGACCGACCCGCTCAAGCACCTGCCGCCGAGCACGTTCGGCGGCGCGAACTCGATGGGCTTCAACGACCGACGCCGCAACCTGGCCTTCCGCAACCTGACCCGCGCCAGGATGGTCAAGCTCGCCAGCGGCCAGCAGCTGGCCCAGAAGCTGGTCAACCTCGGTGTCGCGGTGACCCCGCTGACCAAGGCCGAGATCCTCACCGGCTCCGGAGGCGCCGTGCTCACCGGGTTCACGGCCGCCCAGAAGGACGCCATCGCCGACCGGACGCCGCTGTGGTTCTACGTCCTGCGCGAGGCCGAGCTCAACGGCGGTCGGCTGACCGGCGTCGGTGGTCGGCTCGTCGCGGAGACCATCCACCGCGCCATGCAGGGCAGCCGGTTCTCGATCGTGCGCAGCAAGTCCTTCACGCCCGACCTCGGCGACCGTGGCAACACCTTCGAGATGACCGACCTGCTGCTCGCCGCCTTCGACGGCCAGGCGTCGGGGATCAACCCGCTCGGCGGCGCCTGAGCAAAGGTCTCGACACGGGCTCGCCTAGCGGCTCGCCCGGCTCGACCAGCGAGCCGACCGCTGGTCGAGCCCGCGAGCGTCAGCGAGCGGTGTCGAGACTTGGTCGGGCTCGGTTGACGGCGGAGACGACGGCCTTCAGAGAGGCGGTGACGATGTTGGGGTCGAGGCCGACGCCCCAGAGCACCTCGTCGCCGACCAGGCACTCGACGTACGCCGCGGCGGTGGCGTCGCCACCCGCGGACAAGGCGTGCTCGGCGTAGTCGAGGACGCGCAGGTCGAAGTTCTGGGGCAGCTCGTTGAGCGCATCGACGAACGCCGCGATCGGGCCGTTGCCCTCACCGGTCAGCGACTGCGGCTGACCCTCCACATAGACGTTGACGGCGAGCTGGTCCTTCTCGCCGGCGGCGCTCGAGGTGTGCACGGAGTTGAGCCGCAGCGGCGCCTCGCGGTCGAGGTACTCCGCGCGGAACACCGACCAGATCTGCTCCGGCGTCATCTCGCCGCCCGCGGCGTCGGTGTGGTGCTGGATGACCCGGCTGAACTCGATCTGGGCCCGCCGAGGCAGGTCGAGCTTGTGCTCGGCCTTGAGGATGTAGGCCACTCCGCCCTTGCCGGACTGGCTGTTGACCCGGATCACGGCCTCGTAGGAGCGGCCGACGTCCTTGGGGTCGATCGGCAGATAAGGCGCCTCCCACTTGACCTCGCGCACGGGCACGCCCTGCTCGGCCGCGACCCGGTCGAGGTCCTCGAGGCCCTTCTTGATCGCGTCCTGGTGGGATCCCGAGAACGCCGTGTAGACCAGGTCGCCGGCGTAGGGGTGCCGCGGGTGCACGGGCAGCTGGGTGCAGTACTCGACGGTGCGCCGGATCTCGTCGATGTCGGAGAAGTCGATCTGCGGGTCGATGCCCTGGCTGAACAGGTTCATGCCGAGGGTGACCAGGCAGACGTTGCCGGTGCGCTCGCCGTGGCCGAACAGGCAGCCCTCGACCCGGTCGGCGCCGGCCATCACGGCCAGCTCGGTGGCGGCCACGGCGGTGCCGCGGTCGTTGTGCGGGTGCAGGCTGATGGTGGTGTGCTCGCGCCGCGTGAGCTGGCGGGAGAACCACTCGATCTGGTCGGCGTACACGTTGGGAGTCGCCATCTCTACGGTGGCCGGCAGGTTGAGGATGATCTCGCGGCCGTCGTCGGGCTGCCACACGTCGGAGACTGCCTCGCACACCTCGACCGAGAACGGCAGCTCGGTGCCGGTGAAGATCTCGGGGCTGTACTCGTAGCCGATGATCGTCTGCTGCAGGTGGTTCTCGCTGTGCTTCATGACCAGCTCGGTGCCGCGGACGGCGATGTCCTTGATCTCGTCCTTGCTGGCGTGGAACACGACGCGGCGGAAGAGCGGCGCCAGCGCGTTGTACATGTGGATGTTGGCGTGGTGGATGCCGACCAACGACTGCACGGTGCGCTCGATCAGGTCCTCGCGAGCCTGGGTGAGCACCGAGATCGTCACGTCCTCGGGCACCCGGTCGCTCTCCACGAGCTGACGGACGAAGTTGAAGTCGGTCTCGCTGGCGCTCGGGAAGCCGACCTCGATCTCCTTGTAGCCCATGGAGACGAGCAGCTCGAACATCTTCATCTTGCGAGCCGGGCTCATCGGGTCGATCAGCGCCTGGTTGCCGTCACGTAGGTCGGTGGAGAGCCAGCGCGGCGCCTCGGTGATCGTGCGCGTGGGCCAGGTGCGGTCGGGCAGGTCGATGGGCGGGAAGGCGCGGTAGCGCTGCACTGGCATCCCGCTGCTGCGTTGGCCATTCTGGAATCGGCTCAGGGTGAATCCGGAGTTCTGCTTCTTCTGGAGAGTCATGTCGTCCTCGTCAGGTGATCGAGCGATCGGGACGTCGGCGCGCGTGGTGACCTCCGCAGCGAGGAAGTCCGACGGTTCAGACCTCGCTACGGCGGCGAAGGAGGAGTCGCGCGCTCATGACCCGATCACGATAGCCGTGTCGGTGCGCTGTTGACGAACGCTCTCCAGACTTCGGGCAGGATCGGGGCCGTGACCCCGACCTTCGAACCGCCACACCTGGACCTGACCTTCATGACGCCACTGTCGGAGGAGCGGGCCTCCCGGCTGGTCTCGTTCGTGGCCGACGGATCGCCCGGGAGCGTCCTCGACATCGGGTGTGGCTGGGCCGAGCTGTTGCTGCGCGTACTCGCGGCGGCACCGGACGCCGTCGGGGAGGGCGTCGACCTCGACGCCGATGCGATCGCGCACGGCCAGGCGCTGGCCAAGACCCGGGGCCTGACCGACCGGGTCGATCTGCGGGTGAGCGACGCCCTCGACCTGCAGGGCGGTTGGGACCGCGTGGTGTGCATCGGGGCGTCCCAGGTGTGGGGCGCACCCGTCGAGGACGCGCAGCCGCTGCCCTACAGCGCAGCGCTCGCAGCCCTCCGCGACCTGGTTCCTGCGGGAGGCCGGGTCGTGTACGGCGACGGGATCTGGTCCGCAGCCGCCGACGGCCGCAGCGATCGCGCCGCTGGCCGGCCGGGACGACGAGTTCGTCACCCTCGGCGAGGTGGCGGACCTCGCGGCCGCCGCCGGCTTTGCGCCGATGGCCGTGCACGAGGCGTCCCTCGACGAGTGGGACGTGTTCGAGAGCGGGTACGCCGCGGCGTACACCCGATGGCTCGAAGGTCACCGCGCCGACGACCCCGAGGCCGACGAGGTCCGCGGGATCGCCGAGCGGCAGCGGGCGGCGTACTTCTCGGGGTACCGCGGCATCCTGGGCCTCGGCTACCTGGAGCTGGTGGCGGTCTAGGAGGGTGCTGAACAATCCGACCTGTCGCGCAGCATGGCCGGAGTGTTCAGCGCTCCTAGGGCCGGACCAGCGCCTCGGTCACGAAGCGAGCGGCGTCGTGCAGTGAGTAGGCGTGGTCGGGGTCGGTCTGGAACTCGCCGATGCGCACGACGACCGTCTCGGAGCCAGGATCCACGAGCACCGTCTGGCCACCGAGGCCCTGGGCCGTGAACATGTCGGCCGGCGCCTCGGGCGCGGGCTGGCCGACGAAGGGCGTGGGCTGGCCGGGCGCGTCGCTGGCGAGCGGGCCGATGATCGGGCCCTCGCGGTTGAGCCACCACAGCAGGCCGTACGCCGCGTTGTGGTCCTGCGAAGGCGCGCCGACCGCTGCCTCGACCCAGCTCTTCGGCACGATCTGGTCGTCGCCCCAGCGGCCGTCGCGGAGGAACAGGTAGCCGAACCTGGCCAGGTCCTCGCAGGTGGTCTGCAGTCCGAAGAAGGCGTTGGTGTTGCCGGCCGTGTCGGCGGTCATCCGACTGTGAGTCATGCCGATCGGGCCCAGCAGCTGACTGGCGGCGTAGTCGCGGGTGGTCCTGCCGGTGGCCCGGGAGATCACCCGGTCGAGGGTCTGGATGGCCGCGTTGTTGTAGGCCCAGACCTCACCGGGCGGGTACTGCTGGTGGAGCCTGATGGCGTACCTGGTGCGGTTCTTGGACTGGGGCAGATCGCCGTAGTCGGTGCCGAGGTCCCAGTGTCTGCCGCTGTCGTTGCTGAGCAGGTTGCGGATGGTGACGCCGGCGGACTTGGTGCCGCGCCACTCCCGGATGTAGCGGGCGGCCTTCTGGTCGATGTCGAGGTCGCCGTCGGCCTGCGCCAGCCCCACGAGGGTGCTGGTCAGCGACTTGGTGACCGAGAAGACCTCGCGCGGGGTGGTCGCCGGGACGTCGCGCCAGTTCCACTCGCCGACGATGCGGCCCTTTCGGGCGACGAGCAGGCAGGTCGTCTGCGACGGTCGGGCGGCACGGGCGATCTGGTTCATCACGGCCGGGTCGAATCCCAGCTTCTGTGGCTTGGCGTGCAACCACTCGGCGCCTGGGTAGATGACGCCGGCGGACGACCTCGTCGTCGGGTTGGCCGGGGCGGTCGGGAAGGCGTCGCCGCTTGGCGCCGGCGCCGTCGGTGCGGTCGAGGCAGCCTGCGTGAGGTCGTCGGAGATATCGGCCTCGCTGGTCGAGGAGTCAGCCGAGCAGGCCGCCGTCAGGCCGAGGGTGGCCAGCAGGGCGACCGCGACGAGGGGGCGGCTTCTCACCGTGCCGAGGGTAGTCGGGGCACGACGTACGGTGGCATCCGTGGACGTCTCCCTGCACCAGGCCGCTGAGGTCGACCTTGGCTTGGCCGCGGCGCTGATGGCGATCGAGGCCCGGACCCGGGCGGGTGTGGTGGACGTCCCGGCGAACACGGGGCGCTGCTTCTGGCTGCGGCTGACCCGCGGTGCCGAGCCTCCCTTGGGCGTCCTGGTGGCCCGTCGCGACGGTGCCACCGTCGGCTTCGCGGTGCTCGACGAACCGCGGCACGAGTACACCGACACGCTGTTCTTCACCGGCGCCGTCGATCCGGCCCACCAGCGCCAGGGGGTCGGGCAGGCCCTGCTCGACGCGGTCGTCGACAGCACCGACCGCGCCTTGCTGCGCGGCCGGGCGTGGGGCGGCAGCCCGGGCACGGTGGTGCTGCCGCACTGGGGTTTCGAGCGCCGAGTGACTCACGTCATACGCCGCCTCGACCTGACCGCCGCCCACCCCGGGTGGGACGTGTTGCGGACGGAGGCCGCGGCTGCCTCGACGGCGTACGAGCTCACGGCCTGGCGTGGACCAGCTGCCAGGGACCTGTTGCCCGAGATGGTCGTACTCCGGGAGGCGATCAACGACGCACCGGACGCCCACGAGTACGAGGCCTACCCCGTCGAACGCATCGAGACCTACGAGCGGGAGCTGGCGGACCGCGAGCAGACGCAGTACACGATGATCGCCCGGCACGTCGGCTCTGGGGAGCCGGCCGGGATCACCATGGTGTGCGTCGACGAGACGGCGCCCGAGGTCGCGCATCAAGAGGACACGTCGGTCGTGCGTGCCCACCGCGGCCACCGGCTCGGGCTGCGACTGAAGCTGGCGATGGCCGACTGGCTGAACGCCGAGCGCCCGGACGTGCTCGCCGTCGACACCTGGAACGACCAGGACAACGGCCCGATGATCGCCGTCAACGACGCGCTCGGGATGCGAGTCGTCGCGAGCAACAGCGTGTACCGCCGGGCTCGATAGCCGACGTTTCGGGCCACCCCGGCCCGGTTCCCCTCCCCCTGCGCCACCGCGTAACGGGCCACCCTGGCCCGGTACGACCGTCACGCGCTGCACGGAACCGGGCCACCCTGGCCCGCTCCCGATACCGTCGGCGAATGCCTCGACTGCTGGTGGTCCACCACTCCCCACGCCGACCGTGCAGGCACTGACGGACTCGGTAGTTGCCGGGGCAGGCGACGAGGCGATCGAGGGCGTGGAGGTCGTTCTTGTAGTTGGCCGCTAAAGAGCACCCAGTGCTGCTCTCGTCGTGCGTCCCGACTAGGAAGCGAGTCCTGAGGAGTACAAGTGCCTGTGGCTGCGTGCTCGGATCCGCAGGGAAACTCGTCGATTGAGGAGTCGGGGATGGCAGCACCCCCGCATCGAGTTGACACGTAGGTTTCGGGCACGCAACACACACGAACTCACGCGTAGAGTGCGCAACAGCCCACCGACCCGCTACGGCGTGATAATCACCGCAAACGAGTGACCTCCCAAACTCTGGTGCCGAGTACGAAGCATCGGTGAGGAGAACCGTGAGACGGATCATCTTGTTGCTGGTTGGCATCGTCTCGGTGAGTCCGTTGCTGGTGGCTTCCACGGCTCGGGCGGTTCCCGCGATGTCAGTCAGCATTAGCGCCTCGCCGCGCGTCCTGCCGCTGGAGGGTTGCTTTGACCACCCGTACGCCGTCGCAATCGCCCCGGACCCAGGAGTCAGCCACTGGTCGGTGGACACATCGGTCCGAGCCCCCGACGACGAGTTGAAGGGGAGCGACCACTTCGAGGGCTACGACTCCACTCAGGTCGTCGCAACCGGGTCAGTGCTGATCTGCGCCGGAATGGTCAACGTGCCCGGAGGGTACACGGTCAGTGGCGTGGCTCAGGTGACCGACGCTGTCACGTCCAGTGTCTACGCGGTGCCGGTCGCCGACATCTCCTTCACCCCAACGAAGCCGAGAACAAAGACGACGCTGTCCGTTATTGACTACACGCCTCAGGCGGGTGAGCCGCTCACGTTTACGATCTACTCCCGTAGTCGGGCGGACGGTGAAGGGGTGCCCGGTGGCGACGTGGTAGTCCAGCGATTGGTGAACGGGGGGTGGTGGGGCATCAAATTGACGAAGACCACGTTGGCAGCGAATGGTCGAGCGAAGGTCATACTTGCGATAAACGCTGATATGTCGCTGCGGGCGGCCCTCAAGAGAAGCGTCGCGTGGCGAGGCTCCCAGTCGAAGCCGGTCTTCGTCACCGGCAAGTGAATCCATCCGAGGGATGACGGCCAACTTCGGCTACATGAGCGGCGCCCTCAAGCACTTCTTCGACACCATCTTCCTGGAGGCGGGCGGTGCGCTCAGTGACGACGGGTCGGCGGCAGCTGGAGGCGGGGGTGGGAGGAAGCCGTTCGGCCTGTACGTGCACGGTCGCTACGACACCGCCGGCGCGGCCCGCTCCGTCGAGTCGATCGTGGGCGCACTCCCATGGCGGCAGGCCGCGCCCGTGCTCGAGGTGCTCGGCGAGCCTTCCGACGAACAGTTCGCCGTGGCGTACGAACTGGGCCCGCCACGGTGGCCGCGCTGGTGGCGTAGTGACCGGTGCAGACCGGCCTCGGCGGCCGCGCACCCGGCAGTAGGATCGCGGGGTTGTCCAGTCGACCCCCAGCCGAGCAGAGAGGCCGCCGTGCCGCCTACCCGTCGCCTGACCGGCACGCTGGTCGCGCTGCTGGTGACGGTGTCGGCATTGGCCCTAGCGGGCTGCAAGCAGGACCTGCCGGCCGGCGTCGACCCGGCTCAGGTGGACGCTGTCGAGGCGCCCGAGCTCGGAGCCTGCCGAGACCTGACCCTCAAGGACGTCGCAGCGCCAAGCAACGCCACCAAGGTCGTCGACTGCGGCGAGGAGCACACGGCGCAGACCTACGCCGTCGCGTCGATCCCCGACGAGCTGACCGACGTCGACTACGACGCCGAGGAGCTGGGCGAGTACGCGTTCGAGGCCTGCTCGGCGAAGTTCATGAAGTTCGTCGGGGCCGACGAGAGCCTCGCGATGCGCACGATCTTGACCTGGGCGTGGTTCCGTCCGTCGGAGGCGGCGTGGGACGAGGGAGCTCGGTGGTACCGCTGCGACGTCGTCGGCGGTGGCGACCAGACCAAGGAGCTCGTCGATCTCCCGTCGAACATCAAGGGCCTGCTGCTGCGGCCCGACGACGACTGGCTGGTGTGCGCCCAGGGACCCACCGTCGCCGGATCGGTCAAGGTGCCCTGCTCGGTCAAGCACGACTGGCGGGCCGTCTCGACCATCAAGCTCGGCGAGCCGGAGGATGCCTACCCCGGCGACAGGGTCTCCGAGGTCACCACCCGCGACTACTGCTCCAAGTCGGTCGGCGCCTGGCTCAACTACCCCGTCGACTACGACTTCGGCTACACGTGGTTCCACGAGCCCGAGTGGAACGCCGGCAACCGGCGGTCGGTGTGCTGGGCCAAGACGATCACGTGACCCGTACGCCGCGGCGTACGGCCGCAGCGGCCGCGCTGCTCGCTCTGGTCGCTGCCGCCGTCAGCGGTTGCCAAGGGGGTTCCGCGGACTCCGAGACCGGCTCGTCGGCATCGAGCGACGCCTCCAGTGCGGGCAACAGCGAGACGGCCGGTGCGACCCCCAGCGCGACGCCGACCCCAGCCCAGGCCGTACCCGCACCACGCAACCGGGACTGCTACGACTACCGATACGCGGCGGCCATCGCTCCGGTCACGCACGGCGACCCGGTCCCCTGCGCGATGCGCCACACCGCGATGACGTTCAGCGTCGGCCAGCTCGACACGGTCGTCGACGGCCACCTGGTCTCGGTCGACTCCGACCGCGTGCGCGCGCAGATCGCGTCGGCGTGCCCGCGCGCGTTCGAGGTCTTCGTCGGCGGCACGCCGGAGGACCGACGTCTGAGCATGCTGCGACCGGTGTGGTTCACCCCCAGCGTGAAGGAGTCGGACGCCGGCGCCGACTGGTACCGCTGCGACGTGGTGGCGCTGGCCGCCGACGAGCAGCTCGCCCCGCTGACCGGACGGCTCCAGGGAGTGCTGGCCCGGCCGCTGGCTCGTGAGCAGTTCGCCATGTGCGGGACAGCCGAGCCCGGCACCCCCGGCTTCCAGCGGGTGATCTGCTCGGCGCCGCACTCCTGGCGCGCCATCGCCACTGTGGACGTGCCCGGCAAGCGTTACCCGGGGGTCGACGCCGCGCGGGAGGCCGGTCAGGACGAGTGCCAGGAGGCAGGCCTCCAGGTGGCCGACGACGCGCTCAACTACCGCTGGGGCTATGAGTGGCCGACGAAGCAGCAGTGGCGGGCCGGCCAGCACTGGGGTTTCTGCTGGGCACCTGCCTAGAAGCCGAGCTTGCGCAGCTGCTTGGGGTCGCGCTGCCAGTCCTTGGCGATCTTGACGTGCAGGTCGAGGTACACCGGCGTGCCGAGCAACGCCTCGATCTGCTTGCGGGCGACGGTGCCGACCTCGCGGAGCCGGGCTCCCTTGTGGCCGATGACGATGCCCTTCTGGGAGGAGCGCTCGACATAGAGGTTGGCGTGGATGACCAGGAGCGGCTTGTCGTCGGGCCGGTCCTCGCGCAGCCCCATCTCCTCCACGACGACGGCGATCGAGTGCGGCAGCTCGTCGCGGACGCCGTCGAGGGCCGCCTCGCGGATCAGCTCGGCGGCCAGGATCTCCTCGGGGGCGTCGGTGAGGTCGCCGTCGGGATAGAGCTGCGGGCCTTCCGGCAGCAGAGCAACGAGCAGGTCGGCGAGCAGGTCGACCTGGCTGCCCGACACCGCCGACACCGGCACGACCTCGGCCCACTCGGTGTGCGTCTCCTGGCCCAGCGAGGCGATGTCGAGCAGGTGCCGCCCGATCTGCTCGGACGACGCGAGGTCGGTCTTGGTGGCGATCGCGACCTTGATCGTGCGGCGGACCTTGCCCAGCTCGGTGACGATGAACCGGTCGCCAGGCCCGATCTTCTCGTTGGCCGGGAAGCACACGGCCACCACGTCGACCTCGGCCCAGGTGGTGCGCACCAGGTCGTTGAGCCGCTCGCCGAGCAGCGTGCGCGGCCGGTGCAGGCCGGGGGTGTCGACCAGGATCAGCTGGGCGTCGGGTCGGTTGACGATCCCCCGTACGACGGTCCGTGTGGTCTGCGGCTTGTCGCTGGTGATGACCACCTTGGTGCCGACCATCGCGTTGGTCAGCGTCGACTTGCCCGCGTTGGGCCGGCCGACGAAGGACACGAAGCCGCTGCGATAGTCCGCGGGGTGCTCGGTGTTCACGACGACACCTCGCGGGCCTCGTCGTACGCCGCCCAGATCTCGTCGTCGCTGCGGCCGGCCGCCTTGCCGGCCCGCCAGAGCGGTCCCGGGTCGACGGCCCGCGGCTGCCGCTGGGCGCCGCCCCGCCAGTAGCCCATCACGTCGTAAGCCGTGCTCGGCAGTCGGACGTCTCTCATCAGGTGCTTGCGGATGGCCCGCATCTGCGAGGACTCCCCCGCCATCCAGAAGTAGCCGTCCCCATCGGGCCACTCGATCCCCTCGACGACCTCGGCGAGCGCGGACTCGTCCGGGCCGGGTGGGGTCAGCCACGTCACGTCGACGCCCGCGGGCAGGTAGCCGGTCAGGTCGTCGGCCACCTCGGCCCACACCCGGACGCCCCGCCGGTCGAGCTTGTCGAGCCCCTCGAGGCCTTCCAGGATCCGCGCCATCGCCGGCATCGCGGTCAGGTCGCCCACGAGCAGCAACCAGCCGGCGTCGTCGGGCATCGCGAAGGAGCCCTTGGGCTCGCTGATTGTCGCCGCGTCGCCCACGCAGTCGTGGGAGGCCCACTCGGTGACCAGGCCCTCCTCGTGCACCACGACGTCGAGCACCAGCTCGACGCCGTCCCACGAGCGGACGGTGTAGTAGCGCGACTGGAACTGCCCCGGGATGACCAGCCCGACCCACTCGTCGAGCACCCCGGTCGACGCGAAGGCGTCGGGCCCCGTGACGTCGCCGAGGACCAGACGCACCAGGTGCTCGGACAACTGCTCGCGGCGCAGCACCGTGGCGGCGTACTCCCGAGCGCGTGTGGTCACCGCCCCAGGCTATTGCCCGCCGGGACATAGCATCCCCGGGTGCCCTCCGCCTCCGCTCCCGCGACCCTGAGCAAGGCGGACTGGCGCAGGGTGCGGATCGCGGCGTACGCCGCCTTCGTCATCGGCCTGGTCGGGTTCGTGTGGTTCGCCGGCATCCCGACCGACCGGCTCGGCCTGGCCGCGCTGGCGATCGGCTTCCTCAGCATCGGACTGCTGGGCCACGGCTGGAAGGCGTGGTTCGGACTGCTGCGCGACTGGCTCCCGTTCACGGCCGTGTTGCTGATCTACGACTACAGCCGCGGGTTCGCCTCGCCGTACTCGGAGGCACAACGCCAGGCCGGCAGCTATCCCACCGACGACGTCCACAACGCCCTCGGCCTGCCACTCCAGGTGCGGTTCCCGATCGTCGTCGACCAGTGGCTGGCCGGCGGCACCACCCCGACCCAGTGGCTGCAGGCGCACCTGCACGCCGGCGACGCGGTGCCCTGGTTCGGCGCGCTGGTCAGCCTGGTCTACGTCAGCCACTACCTGGTGGCCCCGGTGACGGCCGTGTGGCTGTGGATCCGCGACCGGTCGGCGTTCCGGGTCTGGATGTCGATGGTCGTCACGCTGGCCGTCCTCGGGCTGACGACCTACGTGCTCTTCCCGACCGCGCCGCCCTGGTTGGCGTCGATCTCGGGAGATCTCGACGGTGCCCCGGTGGGCCGGTACACGTCCGAGGGCTTCGACCAGATCGGCCTGCACACGGTCGGGTCGGCGCTGGCGCTCGGGCAGCACCTGGTCAATCCGGTGGCGGCGATGCCCTCGCTGCACGTCGCCTTCGCCACCCTCGCCGCGGGCTTCTGGTGGAGCCGGCTGCGCTCGCCCGCGCGCTGGCTGCTGTGGCTCTACCCGCTGGCGATGTCGTTCAGCCTCGCCTACGGCGGCGAGCACTACGTCACCGACGAGCTCGCCGGTGTGCTCTATGCGGCGGCCATCCTGCTGGTCGCGCGTTGGTTCGTGGGTCGAGCCGCCGCGAGGGACGAGCCGCCTGTCGAGACCTCGACTGGCTAGACGCCGCCGTGGAACAGCGGCCGCAGCGCGAACCCGTCGCCACCGTCGGCGTCGGTGCGCACCGCGAGCACGTGGTCGAGCTGGATCTCGTTGCGCTCGAACGACAGCCGCGAGCCCGCCATGTAGAGGCCCCACACGCGAGCCGTGCCCTCGCCCACCTCGGCCACGCACTCGTCCCAGTTCTCTACGAGGTTGTGGCACCAGCCCGTGAGTGTCTTGGCGTAGTGCATCCGGAAGTTCTCGGCATGCATGACCTCGAGCCCGACGTTCTGGGCCTCGGTGATGATGCGGCCGACGCCGGTCAGCTCGCCGTCGGGGAACACGTAGCGGTCGATGAACGCGCCGGTCTCCTCGCGGTGGTTGTGCGGGCGGGTGATGCAGTGGTTGAGCAGCCGGCCCTGCGGGCGCAGCTTGTCGCGCAGGAAGGAGAAGTAGGCGGGGTACTGCCGGACGCCGATGTGCTCGGTCAGCCCGATCGAGCTGATCGCGTCGAAGTCGCCCTCGAGGACGTCGCGGTAGTCGGAGTGGCGGACCTCGGCGAGGTCGGCCAGCCCCTCGCGGTCGATGGCCTCCTTGCCCCACGACGCCTGCTGCCGCGACAGCGTGACGCCGAGCGCCTTGACGCCGTACTCGCGGGCCGCGTGGCGGACCATCCCGCCCCACCCGCAGCCGACGTCGAGCAGCCGCATGCCTGGCTTGAGGTCGAGCTTGTTGGCGATCAGGTCGTACTTGGCGGTCTGGGCCTCCTCGAGCGTGGCGTCCTCGCTGGGGAACACGGCGCACGTGTAGGTCATCGACGGGCCGAGCACCAGCTCGTAGAAGCGGTTGGAGACGTCGTAGTGGTGGTGGATGGCCTCGGCGTCGCGGGCCATCGAGTGCCGCAGGCCTTCGACCGCGCGCCGCCACCGGGGCAGCGTCTCCTGCGGAGGCGGGGGCGGCGGCCTGAGGTTGGCGATGCCGAGGGCGCGCACGATCGCCAGCGCCTCCGACGGCGTGGGGGCGCGGAACTTGAGGTGCTTTTGGAGCAGCACCAGCGCGTCGTAGGGATCGCCCGGGTGGACACCCTCGAGGTCGAGGTCGCCGGAGACGTAGGCGCGGGCCATGCCGAGGTCACCAGGTGCCGTCAGTAGATACGACAGGCCGCGCTGGCTCTTCAGGGTCAGGCGGATGCTGGCATCCGGCGGGCCGACGGCGCTTCCGTCGTACGCCGTGAACTGCACAGGCAGACCGTCCTTGAGGAGCGAGCCGACCGCGTCACCAATCGTCATCGTCATTGCCTCTTCACCGCCTTGTCGTAAAGGGAGGTCAACCTGTTGTCGGGGTCGTAGCGGCTCTTCACGGCGGCCAGGTGCGGGCCGTCGTAGAGCTTGTCGAACGTCTCGCGGTCGTAGAAGGCCTCGGAGTAGAGCCCCTTCGCGCCACCGAGCTCGGAGACCTTGGCCTCGATCGCGCGGTTGCGGGGGGCGTCGGGGGCCTCCGGGCCGACGTGGACGGTGCCCCAGAAGCCGACGTTGACGTAGGTGGTGCCGAGCTTCAGCGGGTAGAGCGGCCACTCGCGGTCGCGGAGACGGAGAGGGCACAGCCACACGGGGCGCATCCCGACCTCGGCGTCGAACCACTCGAGGAACTCCGGCAGCCGGTCGACGGGGATCTCGACGTCCTGGATGACCTTCTCGCGCCGCGGTCGGCCGGCGCGGCGGTCGAGCCGGTCGGCGATCTTGAAGCGGTGGTCGAGCGCGACCATCCGGTAGTAGACGTCGGACCGGCGGTAGCGGGCCGGCCACAGCCGGCGCAGCCGCGGGTTCTGGGCGCCGAAGGCCCGCGAGCACCAGAACCAGTCGGTGTCCCAGCGCCACAGGTAGTCGTAGGTCGTCAGGACGTCGGTGTCGCGCTCCTGCAGGGAGCGGTAGTAGATCTGCTGGCCCGTGTAGTCGCTGACGTGTCCGTCGGCCGGCGCACCACTCCAGCGGGCCAGGGTGAGCACGAACTCCCCCGGCTCGAAGGCGACGCCGTCAAGGGCGTCGACCTGCTCTCCGTCGTACTCCAGGCTCTCGGTGATCGTCGCGATCGTCTTGGCCAGCAGGCCGGCATCGTCGAAGCGCAGGTGCCGCAGCGCGACGTGGGAGCGCACCGGCTCGAGCTCGATGCGCAGGCGGGTCGCGTAGCCCAAGGACCCGTAGGAGTTGGGGAAGGCGTCGAACAGCTCGTCGCCGGGCCGGGTCGTGACGACCTCGCCGGAGCCGGTGAAGACGTCCATCTCGATGACCGACTCGTGCGGCAGGCCGCTGCGGAAGCTGGTCGCCTCGATGCCGAGGCCCGACACCGCGCCGCCGAGGGTGATGGTCCGCAGCTGGGGAACGACGAGCGGGATCAGGCCGTAGGGCAGCGTGGCGTCGACGAGGTGCTCGTAGGTCGTCATGCCGGCGACGTCGGCGGTGCGCGCGTCCCGATCGACGGAGATCACCCCGTCGAGGCCGCTGACGTCGAGGCCGGGTGTGTCGGTGGCCGTGCGTGGGCGGAAGAGGTTGGACGTCTTCTTGGCCAGCCGCACGGGTCGGCCCGGCGGGATGGCGGCGTACGACGCGCGCAGACGCTCCACCGCCACGGCATGCTTCGCCTGTGCGCCCTCTCCGGCAGTCACCCTTCCACGGTATCGCGAGCACCCTCCGCCCGCGCCAGGAGGCCGGTGTCGAGGCGGCTGTCGCGGCGGTCCAACCGGGCGCGCAGCCGCGTGGCTGCCTCGTCTGGTCGCCCGGCGCGGATCAACGCGTGCACCAACGTGTCCTCGAAGACCTCGCGCTGGGCGTGGGAGCCGCCGAGCCGGCCGAGGTGTGGCTCGAAGCGCAGCAGGGCCTGGGCGGACCGGGGGTGGTCGCCCTCGACGTATGCCGCGAGGCCGAGAGCGAGGTCGGGCAGCAGCTCTGAGGCCCCGGGAGCCGCGAAGGACGTCGCGTTGTGGGCGAGCCGGCGCAACCCGTCGGCGTCACCGGCCGTGGCCAGGGCGAGCGCGACATGGGCGCCGAGGAAGGTGAACGGCACACCGTCGAGCAACGGGGTGGCCTGCGACGCGACCGGCGGGGACTCGGGGTCGGTCGCCGGCGGGACGTGACCGAGCAGCTGGCAGCGCCAGAGCAGCGACGGCCCGTCGATCAGCCGGCCGCCCCAGATGGCGCCGCCGCAGTCCGGGTAGCGCGCCAGCGCACCCTCGGCGTCGCCGACCGCCAGGTGGTGCAGCGCGGAGTGCCAGACCAGGTGGCCCTTGAAGGCCGCGTCCTGGTCGGAGCCGGGCAGCCAGCCGTCGAGCCAGTCGATACCGCCGGCGTGGTCGCCGGACTCGAAGTAGACGTGCGCCATCGGGTGGCCGCCCGGGAAGCCGGCCGGCTGCAGCTCGAGGGACCTTGTCGCGAGCCGGTGGGCGGTGTCGAGGTCCCCGCGGTCCTGGGCCGCCATCCCCAGGTAGCCCAGCAGCATCGCCGTCTCGCCGACGCGCTCCATCGACCGACGGGCACGTTCCTCGGCCTGGTCGGGGCCTTCCGGCTCGGTGCCCATGTTGAGCAGGAACACCGCGATGCTGAGCCCCATCAGGTCGCCCGCGTGGTCGTCGTGGTGGGCCAGCCACCTCTTCTTTGCCGGCCAGCGACCCTGCTCGACGGTGGCCTTGGTGGCGGCGACGAACGAGCGCTCCCAGGCGTGCTCGGCCCTTCCGGCCTCGGCCGCCGCCACCTCGGCTGCCGCGTCGAAGTCGGCGTCCATGAAGACGGCGAGCAACGCCGCGGTCGCGCGCGCCACGGCGAACCCGGGGTCGGCCTCGACGGCCTGCTTGACCATCGCCACGTCGCCCGACCGTCGGGAGTGGTAGCGCTCCATCGCCTCGCCCCAGGTGCCGGCCACCTCGGCCGAGCAGGAGATGGGCTGGCCCCACGGGTCGGTGACGCGCACCCTTCGATGCTAGGTCCCCGCCCCGGCGTCGTACGACGGGACTTGTCAGCCCTTTCCTGAACCTGTCAGGGCATGCAGAGGCTGACAAGTTCAGGAATCCCCGGCTGGCCGGGGATTCCTTCAAGCGCTCAGATCAGGTGGACGACGACGTCGGGGCCGGCGAAGTCGGTGAGGGCGGCGGCGTCGGCGTCGGCGAGCGAGCCTGAGCCGCCTAGCACGACGGCCGCCTCGAGGCCGCGGGCGCCGGAGGACACGGCCATGGCCAGGCAGACGCCGAGGGCCGAGATGTCCAGCGAGGGCAACGAGACCGTGGCGCCGGCGTACGTCCGTCCGTCGAGGTCGCGGACGGCGGCGCCCTCGGCAGCACCCGTCCGGGCTCGCGTGGCCCGCGCCAGGGTCACCAGCTTGGCGTCCTCGGCCGACAGCTCACTCATCGTCGTCGGGCTCCTCGGCAGCGGGTACGGCGCTGATCAGCACCGTCTCGATGCGGTTGCGGCGGCCGCTGGCTCGCTCGGCCTCGAAGCGCAGCCCGTGGGCCTCGACCCACGACCCGGGGATCGGCACCTTGCCGAGGTGCTTGGCCATCAGGCCGAGCACGCTGTCGACCTCCTCCTCGTCGACGTCGACGCCGAAGAGCTCGTCGAGGTCGTCGATGGGATAGCGCGACGACACCCGCACGGACTCCTCGTCGAGCCGGACGACGTCGACCTGCTCGGCGTCGTACTCGTCGGTGATCTCGCCGACGATCTCCTCCAGCAGGTCCTCGATGGTGACCAGGCCGGCCGTGCCGCCGTACTCGTCGACCACGACCGCGATGTGCTGACGGTTGGCCTGCATCTCCGACAGCAGGGCGTCGACCCGTTTGGAGTCGGGCACGAAGAACGCCGGCCGCATCACCGAGTCGATGCGCTCGGTGAACTCCACGTCGGGCGCCTCGAAGTCGCGGCGGACGATGTCCTTGAGATAGGCGAACCCGACGACCTCGTCGAGGTTGTCGTCGACCACGGGCACCCGGGAGAAGCCGCTGCGCAGGAACAGCGACATGGTCTGCCGCAGGTTCTTGAAGCGCTCGATGTAGACCACGTCGCCGCGCGGCACCATCACCTCGCGGACGATGGTGTCCCCGAACTCGAAGACGGAGTGGATCATCTTGCGTTCGCCGGACTCGATCACGGCGGACGCCTCGGCCAGGTCGACCAGCTCACGCAGCTCGGTCTCCGTGGAGAACGGTCCCTCGCGGAAGCCGCGCCCCGGGGTGATCGCGTTGCCGAACAGGATGAGCAGTCGCGGGATCGGCCCCAAGATCGTGGTCACCGAGGAGATCGGCCCGGCGGCCGCGAGAGCGATGCGCTGTGAGTGCTGGCGGCCCAGGGTTCGCGGGGCGACGCCGATGACCACGAAGGACACCAGCGCCATGATCAGGATCGAGGTCACCAGCGCAGGCCAGAAAGCGTCGTCGTAGGCGTCGCTGACCAGCTGGGTGACGATCACGATCGCGGCGATCTCGCACAGCAACCGCATCAGCAACGCGGTGTTGAGGTAGCGGGGGGCGTCGTCGAGCAGCTTCACCAGCTGCCGGGCACCGGTGCGGCCCTCGCCCACCAGCTCCTGGGCGCGAGCCCGCGAGAACGACGCCAGGGCGGCGTCGGCCGCCGAGAAGGCGCCGGCGAGGAGGACGCAGGCGGCCGCCGTGACCAGCAGCCATGCGTCGGCGCTGCTCATCTGAGGTAGGTCACCGGGCGCGCCACTGGGCCAGCAGCTCGTCCTGCAGCCCGAACATGATCCGGTGCTCGTCGGGCTCGGCGTGGTCGTAACCGAGCAGGTGCAAGATCCCATGCACGGTCAGCAGCTCCATCTCGCCGTCGCGCCCGTGGCCGGCAGCCACGCCCTGTCGCTCGGCGACTTCGGGGCAGATCACCAGGTCGCCGAGCACACCCTCCTCGGGGTCCTCGTTGACCAGGCCCGGGCGCAGCTCGTCCATCGGGAAGGCGAGCACGTCGGTCGGGCCCTCCTTCTCCATCCACTGCAGGTTGAGCTCGGCGATCGTCGCCTCGTCGACGGCCTTGATGCACAGCTCGGCCTGCGGGTGCACGCGCAGCACGTCGAGCGTGAAGCGGGACAGCCGCGCCAGCTCGCGCACGTCGAGGTCGTGACCCGACTCGTTGAGCACCTCGATGCTCATCAGCGACTCCTGCTCGGTCTGGGCGTCCGGCTGGTGATCGGTCACCGGCGGTCGCGCGGAGCCGGCACGGACTTCTGCGCCGCGAACTCGTTGCGGGCGTCGAACTCGTCGTACGCCGCCACGATCTTGCCGACAAGTCGGTGCCGCACCACGTCGTGGGCGGTGAGCCGCTGGAACGAGACGTCCTCGACCTCGCCGAGGATCCCCTCGACGACCTTGAGTCCGGACCTGATGCCACCGGGCAGGTCGATCTGGGTGACGTCGCCCGTGACCACGATCCGGGAGCCGAACCCCAGCCGGGTCAGGAACATCTTCATCTGCTCGGGCGAGGTGTTCTGCGCCTCGTCGAGGACGATGAACGCGTCGTTGAGCGTGCGCCCGCGCATGTAGGCCAGGGGCGCCACCTCGATGGTGCCCGCGGCCAGGAGCTTGGGGATCGACTCGGGGTCGATCATGTCGTGCAGCGCGTCGTAGAGGGGGCGCAGGTAGGGGTCGATCTTCTCGCTCAGCGTGCCGGGCAGGAAGCCGAGCCGCTCGCCCGCCTCGACGGCGGGACGGGTCAAGATGATGCGGGTGACCTTCTTGGCCTGCAGCGCCTGCACGGCTTTGGCCATCGCCAGGTAGGTCTTGCCCGTGCCGGCGGGGCCGATGCCGAAGGTGATGGTGTGCTTGTCGATGGAGTCGACGTAGCGCTTCTGGTTCAGCGTCTTGGGCCGGATCGAGCGGCCGCGGTTGCTCAGGATGTTGAGCGACAGCACGTCGGCCGGCCGCTCCTTGGTCTCGGCGCGCAGCATGTGGAGCACCCGCTCGACGGTCTCGACGGTGACGCCCTGACCGGTGCGGATGATCGTCACCAGCTCGTCGAGCAGCCTCTCGGCGAGCGCGATCTCACCGGGGTCGCCGGTGAGCGTGATCTGGTTGCCGCGCACGTGGACATCGGCGCCGAACGACCGCTCGATGAGGGCGAGGTGCTCGTCGCCGGGTCCCAGGAGGCTGACCATGTTGATGCTGTTGGGGACGACCACCGTGTGCTTGGTGGTGGGCTTGTCGGAGGGGGTGGCTGCGTCGGCAGCTCTTCCGTCGATGGGGTCGTCCACGGTCTGTTGGGAGTCGGTCATGGATGCGCCTGGAGGGCGGCCTTCCTGGTCGGCGATGGTTCGGCCTTCCATGCTACGGGAGGGCACCGACGGGGCCCACTGGAATTCGGACCAGGTCAGGGGCGGGTGACGGTGAGGATGCCCAGGCACATCTCGTCGGTGGTGCCCTCGCCCCACACGACGTACTTGTCGGGGATGCCCTCGAAGGACGGCAGCTTGTCGCGCAGCCACTGCACGTGCTTGCAGGTCACCCGGACGACGTCGAACGGTTGGAGGTGCACCGGCTTGACGGGTTTGGAGCCCTGGTTGTCGAAGTCCCAGATCGGGATGTCGAGCACGGTCTCTGCCCGTGGCGTGCCGGGGTTGACCTCGATCTTGATCGACCGGCCGAGCAGGTGCATGTGGCCCGCGACGCCCCGGATGGTGGTCGGCTCGCCGATGGTGCGGTCGCAGGAGGTGGTGTTGCTGGCCACGGGCTCGCCGCCACACAGGAGGTACAGCGCGTTGTTGGTGTTGCCGGCGCCGCCGAAGCGGGCGATCACGTCGGCCATCGAGGCGTCGCGGGTGCACAGCGGCCCATCGGCGTACTTCTTGCGGCACGGCATCTCCACCGGCGCCGGCAGCAGCACGGTCTCGAGCGGGGTCAGGTGGGCCGAGGCGGGCGCCACCCGCAGGAGGGTGGCCGACTCGTCGGCACCGGGGCCGGCGAGCAGGTTGTAGTGCACCTGCATGATGATCCGGCTGCCGGCCGCCAGCGGCTTGCCGAAACCAGCGGCGCTGACCGACTCCTTGCCACCCGGTGCCCAGGCGCCGAGCCACGGTGCGCTGTTGAGCCCGTCGTTGTCGCGCAGCCCGCTGCCGCCGAAGCAGGTCCAGCCCTCGTCCGGCACGGCCGCGTCCAGAGCCTCGGCGTCGGCGACCTGGTCGGGCGGCACCGTGAAGAGGATGACGTGGTGCACGACCTCGGCGTTGCCCGGCTGGACGAACGTCCCGGTGAGGAACACGTCCTTGCTCAGCTGCGGGTCGAGGAGGAAGCAGCGGTAGTCGTCGGTGCCGATGCCGTTGGGGGCCGCGGGCGTGTACGACGCCGGCATCCGCAGCGTCATCCGCCTCTCGCCCTTGCGCAGCGGCTTGGGCTTGGTGGCCTCGATCGCGTGGTCGTGGTCGGCCTCCTCGGCCGCGTGATCGGTCGCGGTGTCGCTGGAGGAGGCGGAGTCGCTGGGCTGGGCCTCGTTCGCGGTGACGGTGTCGACCGGCAGGGCGTCCGTGGTGGCGTCGCCGCCCGAGCCGCAAGCGGCCAGCGTGGCCATGGCGAGGCAGGCTGCCAAGAATCCGGGGACCAGCACACCGGCCGTCCGCGACCGGGTCATCCGGGTGGCCATGTCATCGCCCTTCCCCCGAGCACGTGCAGATGCGTGTGGAAGACAGTCTGACCGGCATCGGCCCCGGTGTTGAAGACGAGCCGGTAGTCGTCCAGACCATCCCGCGCGGCGACGTCGCGGGCCAGCCGGACCAGCGCCGCCAAGGTGTCGGGCTCCGCGTCGGCCAGCGCGGCGGCGTCGGCATGGTGGGACCGGGGCACGACGAGCGCGTGGGTCGGTGCCTGCGGGTTGAGGTCGCGGAACGCCAGCGCCTCGTCGCTCTCCCCCACGACGTCCGCCGGGATCTCGCCCGCCACGATCCTGCAGAACAGGCAGTCGGGGTCCGCGGTCATGCGGCCATGCTCCCACCCGGCCGGGTGCCATGCACTGCTCGCGGACGCGCCGAGGTAAACCTCGAAGACGGCTCATGCGTCGGACTAACGTGATGAGCCATGCGATGGCGAGCCGGCCGGCCGGTGCGGTGAGCCCCGACGGGTCGACGTGGGACGGCGATCCTGATGCCGCCGTCGAGCAGTTGTACGCCGCCCACTGGCGCTCGCTCGTCCGGCTCTCGGTGCTGCTCGTGCGCGACGTCGGCACCGCCGAGGAGGTCGTGCAGGACGCCTTCGTGGAGATGCACGGGCGCTGGAGCCGCCTACGCGAGCCGGACAAGGCGCTGGCCTACCTGCGACGGGCGGTCGTCAACCGGTCGCGGTCGCGGCTGCGCCACCTGACCGTCGTCCGCGCGCACGCGTCGCGGCAGCCCGCACCGGGCGTCGTACGAGGGGCGGACGAGGCGGTGCTCGAGGGCGACCGCCGCTCGCTGGTGCTCGATGCTCTCGCAGACCTCCCCCGCCGCCAGCGCGAGGTGCTGGCCCTGCGCTACTACGTCGACCTCTCCGAGGCCGAGATCGCCGACACCCTCGGCATCAGCCGCGGCGCCGTCAAGAGCCACGCCTCGCGGGGCTCGGCCGCCCTGCGCGACACCCTCGCCGACCTCTGGGAGGAACCCCGTGAGTGACGACCCGCGCCTCGACCCGCGCTTCGACAGCCGGATGTCGGAGCTGATCTCCGACGCCGTTTCCGACGTCGAGCCCCGCGACGGCCTCCAGGCCATCCGGTCCCGCACCCGCCCGTCCAACAAGGAGAACCCCATGGCTACGTCTCGCAACTGGCTCTTCGCCGTCGGCGGCGCCGTCGTCGGCACGGCCGCCGTCATCCTCGCGATCACCGTGGTGGCCAACCTCAACGACGACGGGGACGGCTCGACGCCCGTCGCCAACCCGTCGACCAGCCAGTCGTCCGAACCCACTGCCGAACCGAGCGCGAGCGACACGCCTTCGAGCTCCGCACACTTCCACGCCCGTCCCCACGGAGGAGGCCGTCGCCGTCTACTTCGTCGGCGATGGGCCGCGTGGACCGGTCCTCTTCCGCGAGTTCCAGCCGGGCATCGGCGGCGAGCCAGTCACGACCGCCGCCTCGCTGCCGGTCGCCGGTCCAGCGCCCAGACCCCGACTATCGGACCGTCTGGCCCGCCGGCACGCAGGCCACGGCGTCGTACGACGGCGACGTGATCACCGTCGACCTCAGCGGTGCCGCTCTTCACGACCGGCCGCAGGGCATGAGCAAGCGCGACGCCGAGCTCGCCCTCCAGCAGGTCATCTACAGCGTGCAGGGCGCGGTGCAGAAACGGGCGCCGCGTGCAGTTCCTGCTCGACGGCCAGCACACCGACATGGTGCTGGGCCAGCCGGCCTCCGAGCCACTCGCCGAGGCCCCCGCGCTGGAGACGCTCTCGCTGATGTCGCATCAGCGAGCCGCGGAGGGCCAGGCTGTCTCCGGCTCCTTCGAGGCGTCGGGTGTCAACAACGGCTTCGAGGCATCGGTCTCTTACGAGATCCGCGACGGCGACAAGGTCGTCGCGACCGGCTTCGGGATGGCCGAGGGCTGGGGCCCCGACAAGTTGTTCCCCTGGGCAGCTCACGGTCGACGTCTCCGGGCTCGCCCCCGGCACCTACCTGTTCGTGGCCATGAACGACGACCCGTCCGGCGGCGCCGAGGGCCATGGCCCCGACATGGACACCCGCACGATCGTGGTGCAGTAGGACCGTGCTCTTCTTCCGGGTCCCCGGAGTGCGTCGGACACGCTCCGGGGTCTGGTGGCTGACGGTGGCCGCGATGCTGGTCGCCGCTGGGCTGGTCGTCGGGCTGATCGTCGCAGCGACGATCGTCGCCGGCCGCTAGGTTCCCCCTAGATTGACCCGCATGGAGCTCTCGGCGCGGGTGCTGAACCGCACGCTGCTCGCCCGGCAGCACCTGCTCGCCCGCACCGAGTCGGCGGTGCCCGCGATGGTCGAGCACCTCGTCGGGATGCAGGCGCAGGACAACCAGCCGCCGTACTTCGGGCTCGCGGCACGGCTCGAGACCTTCGACCCGTACGACGTCACGCGCGGGCTCGAGTCCCGCTCGCTGGTGCGGTTGCTCACGATGCGCAGCACGGTGCACCTGCTGGTCGCGGATGACGCGCTGACGCTGCGGCAGTTCACCAGGCCGATCCACGAACGCGAACGCAAGGTGAGCCAGATGGTGCGGCCCGCCATCGAGGTCGACCTCGACGAGTTCGCGGCCGCCCTCCGCGCCGCTTTGTCCGATGGGCCACTGCCGGTGAAGAAGCTCGGCGAGGTGCTGACCGGCTCGTTCCCCGAGGTGCCGGCCAACGCGCTCGCCCATCTGGCCAGAGTGGCGGCGCCGCTCGCCCAGCTGCCACCGCGCGGCTGCTGGCAGCAGCCCGGCGGCGTCGTCTACCAGTACGTCGACACGTGGCTCGGACGCCCGCTCGGTCGACCCCGACCCGGCCGCGATCGTGCGCCGCTACCTCGCGGCGTACGGCCCGGCCTCCGCCGCCGACGTCACCTCCTGGTCGGGCGTGCCCGGCATGCCGGCCGTGCTCGCCGCGATGGACGACCTCGTGCGGCACACCGACTCGTCGGGCAAGAAGCTGTTCGACGTGCCCTCCGGGTCGCTCGTCGATCCCGATGTCCCCGCCCCGGTGCGCCTGCTCGGCCTCTACGACAACGTCTGGCTCTCCCACGCCGGCCGCGACCGCGTCACCGCACCCGAGAAGCGCAAGCGCTGGATGGGAGTCAACGGCGGCCTGTGCTCGACCGTGTTCGTCGACGGCTGGCTCGAGGGGCTGTGGCGGGTCGAGGACGGCCGCCCTGTCGTGGTCGAGCTCTTCCGCGACCTGACGAAGGCCGAACGCGCCGGGCTCGACGAGGAACTGGACCGGGTCACTGCCCTGCTGCTACATAGACGGTCGCACGTGTGACCGTCTATGTAGCGCGCAGGTCACTGCCAGCGGGGGGTGCGCGACAGCAAGGCGGCGACCGCGGCGATGCCGGCGGTGGACGTGCGCAGGACCTCGGCGCCGAGCCGTACGCCGTGCGCGCCGGCGGCCTCGAAGAACAGCCACCTCGTCGTCGGTCAGCCCACCCTCGGGACCCACCACGACGACGATCGAGCCGGTCCCGGGCACGTCGAGCGAGGCCAGCGAGACCGAGGCGGCTTCGTGCAGCACCACGGCCAGGTCGGCGGCGGCAGCCAGCTCGGCGACGGTGGCCGTGGAGGCCAGCTCGGCGACATCCGGGAACCACACGCGGCGCGACTGCTTGGCGGCTTCGCGAGCCGTCGAGCGCCAGCGAGCCAAGGACTTCGCGCCGCGCTCGCCCTTCCAGACCGCGACACTCCGGGCGGCGGCCCACGGCACGATGCGGGCGACCCCCACCTCGGTCAGCACCTCGACGGCGAGCTCGCCGCGGTCGCCCTTGGGCACCGCCTGGACGACGGTCACGGAGGGATCGGGAGCGGGCACGACCGTGACCGTGCCGGCCTCGACCGTGAAGACGCGCTTGCCAGTGGACGCGACGGTGCCGGTGACCGACCGGCCCAGGCCGTCGGTGAGAACGACCCTCTCGCCGACGCGGAGGCGGCGTACGGCGACGGCGTGGTGCGCCTCGTCACCGGTGACTTCCACGGTCGAGCCAGATGTGGTGCCGGCCAGCGACTCGACCCAGTGGACGGGCAGGCTCATCGAGACGCGGCGCTCAGTGCTGGTTGAACGCGTCGCGCAGCCGACCGAAGACCGACTTGTTCTCCTCGCGCAGCTGCCCGGTCGGCTTCTCCTCGTTGCGGATCGACGCCAGCTCGCGCAGCAGCTCTTCCTGTCGCGGGTCGAGGCGGTTCGGGGTCTCGACCAGGATGGTGACCACCAGGTCACCGCGGCCGGAGCGCAGCCCCGGCACGCCGCGTGCCCGCAGCACCTGAGACGAGCCGGACTGGGTGCCGGGCGCGATCACCAGCTCAAAGCTGGTCTCGACCCCCGAGGTCGAGTCGGTGCCCGCCTCGACCAGGTCGGCCTCGAGCGTCGGCAGCGTCAGCGTGGTGCCGAGAGCCGCGGCGGTCATCGGGATGCCCACGGTGGTGTGGAGGTCGTTGCCCTGTCGCGTGAAGGTCGGGTGGGGGGCGACCAGCATCTCGACGTAGAGGTCACCGGCAGGACCGCCGCCCGGTCCGACCTCGCCCTGCTCGGTGAGCTGGACGCGGGTGCCGTTGTCGACGCCGGCGGGGATCTTGACCGTCAGCGTGCGGCGGGAGCGGACCCGGCCGTCGCCGGAGCATTCGCGGCAGGGGTCGGGGATCACCGTGCCGAATCCGCGGCACGCCGCACAGGGACGCAGCGTGCGGATCTCGCCGAGGAACGAACGCTGGACGTGGGCCACCTCGCCGGCACCCCGGCAGGTCTCACACGGCACCGGTTGGCTGCCGGGTGCGGCGCCCTCGCCGTGGCAGGTGGTGCAGACGACGGCCGTGTCTACCTTGAGCTCGCGGGCGACGCCGAAGGCCGCCTCGGCCAGCTCGATCTCGAGCCGGATCAGCGCGTCCTGGCCACGACGGGTGCGCGGCCGCGGGCCACGGCCCTGCCCGCCAGCAGGCTGGCCACCGAAGAACGCGTCCATGATGTCGGTGAAGGAGAAGCCGGCTCCCTGGCCGAAGCCACCCATCCCGGCGAAGACGTCACCGCCGCGGTCGAAGACGGCACGTTTCTGCGGGTCGCTGAGGATCTCGTAGGCCCGGGTGACCTCCTTGAACTTCTCCTGGGTCGCCGGGTCCGGGTTGACGTCGGGGTGCAGCTGCCGGGCCAACGCCCGGTAGGCCTTCTTGATCGTCTCGTTGTCGGCGTCACGCGGGACGCCGAGCATCTCGTAGGGGTCGTGGCTCAACGTTGGTCCTCAGAGGTCTTCTGGTGGGGTCTGCGGGTGGCTCGTCACAAGTCTCATGCCTCGTCGAGGATCCGGGAGACGTAGCGGGCGACGGCACGAACCGCCGCCATGGAGCCGGGATAGTCCATCCGGGTGGGGCCGACGATGCCCAGGCTGGCGATGGTCTCGTCGCCGGGCCCGTAGCCCGTGGCGACCACGCTCGTGGAGCTGAGCTCCTGGTAGGGCCCCTCATGTCCGATCCGCACGGTGAGCCCACCGGCGTGCACCTCGCCGATCAGCTTGAGCAGCACGACGTGCTCCTCGAGGGCCTCCAGCAGCGGGCGTACGTCGGCTTCGAAGCTGTCGCCGAACCGGGCCAGGTTGGCCGTCCCGGCCACCACCACCCGCCCGTCGGAGCGATAGTCGGACATGGCCTCGACGAGGGCGTCGGCCACCTTGGCCGTGGTGTCACCCATGGCATCGAGGCCGCGCAGCGTCTTGGCAGCGTCGGCGATCGACTCGCCGACCGCCGCCCGGAAGACGGCGGCGCGGATGCCGGCCAGCTCGTCGTCGGTGGCGGGAGTGTCGAGCTCGACAAGCCGCTGCTCGACCCGGCCGGTGGACAGGATCAGCACGAGCAGCACCCGCGTCGGCGCCAGCAGCACCAGCTCGATGTGACGGACGGTGGATCCCGACAGGGTGGGGTACTGCACGACGGCGACCTGGTGGGTCAGCTGGGAGAGCAGCCGAACGGAGCGGTGCACCACGTCGTCGAGGTCGACGGCGCCGTCGAGGATGGTGGCGATGGCGCGCTTCTCGGCGGCGCTCATCGGCTTGATCGCGGTCAGCCGGTCGACGAAGAGGCGGTAGCCCTTGTCGGTGGGCACCCGGCCGGCACTCGTGTGCGGCTGGGTGATGAACCCCTCCTCCTCGAGCACGGCCATGTCGTTGCGGACGGTGGCCGGGGAGACGCCGAGCGAGTGCCGCTCGACCAGGGCCTTGGAGCCGACCGGCTCCTGGGTGGCGACGTAGTCCTCCACGATGGCCCGGAGCACGGCGAGCCGACGGTCGTCCTGCATCCCGCCACCTCCTCGCCTGGTCACCCCGCGTGGGCCACCAGCCGGGGTGCTGGCACTCGCGCATCCTGAGTGCCAAGACTACTAGGGTTCGGGGCGTGGCTGACTTCACCGAGGTGGCGGACCGGGTCTGGGTCGCCCGCTACGAGTGGTTCGACGTCAACGTCAGTGTGGTCGAGGGTGACGAGGGTCTCCTCGTGCTCGACACCAACGCGTCGCCGGACCTGGCCCGGGGCGTGCTGGCCGACCTGCGCCGCCTCACCGGTCGGCCGATCCGCTGGGTGGTGAACAGCCACCTGCATTTCGACCACACCTTCGGCAACGGCGTCTTCGCCGCCGAGGGAGCAGAGCTGATCTGTCACGAGTCGGCCGCGGAAGAGCTGCCGGCCCACGCCGCCGACGTACACGAGAGGGCCGCCGCGGACGACGACCCGCGCTCGGCGGCGCTGGTCGAGGTCGAGCCGGTGGTCCCGGAGCGGACCTTCTCGTCCGCGATCTCCCTCGACCTCGGCAACCGCCTGGTCGAGCTGGTGCACCCCGGCCGCGGCCACACGTCGGGCGACCTGGTCGTGCGCGTTCCGGACGCCGACCTCGTGCTGGCCGGCGACCTCGTAGAGGAGTCCGCCGAGCGCGAGGCGGTGCCGGGCTTCGGCAATGACTGCTTTCCGATGGAGTGGCCGCTGACCCTCGACGTGGTGCTCGGCCTGACCACCTCGTCGTCGGTCGTCGTCCCCGGCCACGGTCCGCCCGTGGACCGCGAGTTCGTGGAGGTCCAACGCAACGACATCGGCATCGTCGCCGAGACGATCCGCGACCTGGCGACCCGCGGCGTACCCGTCGGCCAGGCCTTGGACGCCGGCACCTGGCCCTACCCGAAGGACCACCTGGCCGCCGCCGTCCGCCGCGGCTACGCGCATCTGCCCCGCAGCCAGCAGCGACTGCCTCTGGTCTGATCGGCGTCTTGAAGATTTCTCCGGTCGACCGGAGAAATCTGAACTTGTCCGCCATGGCATGACTGCAGTTCACGCCGCCACCTGCGGATCTGAGCGCGCGCGGGTCGGGCCGGGGCGCGAACTGCCGTCATTCGTGTCGCCGCGCAGTCCCGGGAATCGGCCGCCACCCCTCAGGGTGTTGCTCGCGACCCGGATAGCCCGTAGACCGGCTCCATGAGTGAGAACGAGCAGGAGCCGACCGACCCGACGACCGACGAAGACACGTTCCGCGACAACACCGCGGCCGAGACGTCCCTGCCCGACAGCGACTACACGCAGGTGGCCGTGGGTGACGAGGCCCTTCCCGACGACCTGCGCCCTGGTGGCGACAACCCGCTGGCCGAGGCCAGCGACGACCCCGACGCCGAACGGCAGGACCTCGGCGACCCGCACATCGAGGGCCTCCAGCGCGACGCCGACGACAAGCCGGTGCCCGCGGACACCGACGCCAGCGAGCGACGCCCACCACAGCGAGGACGCTGATGCCGACGAGGGCGCCGACCAGGACTGACACCTGGACTGGCGGCACCGGCGCGCCCGACGCCGTACGACGCCGCGAGCCGCCTAGCGTGGGTCGGTGCCCTCCTCCGCTGACCGCTACGGCGCCGACGTCCTCGCCGGCGACTGGCGCGCGCCCGCCCGCGGCCGGGCGGTCCCGGCCACCGCCGAGCTGGGCGCGGTGGTCGAAGAGGTGATGACCGACTTCTGCGGCGAGATCGTCGCGGTCGAGCGGGACCTCGACACGCTGACCCTCGAGGACCGGCGCGGGCAGCGGCGTACGTTCCCGCTGGGCCCGGGCTTCCTGCTGGAAGGCCGGCCGGTGATCCTGGCCGCACCCGCCCGGAGCGGCCCGAAGGCACCCACTCGCACAGCCTCGGGCTCGGTCGCCGTCGCGGGTGCCAAGGCGCGGGTGGCGCGGGCCAGCCGGATCTTCGTCGAGGGCCGCCACGACGCCGAGCTGGTCGAGAAGGTCTGGGGCGACGACCTGCGGCTGGAGGGCGTGGTCGTGGAGTACCTCGCCGGCGTCGACGACCTGGCCGAGCACCTGCGCGACTTCCGGCCCGGCCCGCAGCGACGGGTCGGCGTGCTGGTCGACCACCTCGTCGCCGGGTCCAAGGAGAGCCGGATCGCCGAGGCTGTCCGCCGCTCGTCCGTCGGCCCGCACGTGCTGGTGGTCGGGCATCCGTTCGTCGACGTCTGGGCCGCGGTCCGACCCGAGCGGCTGGGCCTGACCGCGTGGCCCGACGTGCCGCGCGACGAGGAGTGGAAGAAGGGCGTGTGCCGCCGCCTCGGCTGGCCGCACCAGACGCAGGAGGACACCGCCCGCGCCTGGAAGCAGATCCTTGGCCGGGTCGACTCCTTCGCCGACCTCGAGCCGACGCTGCTCGGCCGGGTCGAGGAGCTCATCGACTTCGTCACCGCGCCCGCCTGAACCGGCACTCGGCCGGCCCAAGCCAGGGTCCGGGATCCGGGTCGGATCAGGGCCTTCACCGACGGTGGAATCGACGGCGCACGACTACCGTTGAACCAGAGGGATGGCCACCGTGGCCACCCGCAGGAGGCACGACCCAGATGACCCAGAACCCCACCCCCGAGCCGAACCCGGGGCCGCACGTCGGCAGCGAGGGGCCGGCGTACCAGCCCGCGCCGCAGGCGCCGCAGACGCCCGAGAACGCGTACGGCGGTCCGGCGTACGCCCGCTGCTCCTGGCTACCCGGAGGCTCCCTCGCAGACAGACCTCAACTGGGCCGCCGCCTCGCACTGGGGCGCGGTGGTCGCTGCGTGGTTCGCGATGGGATTCCTGGCGCCGCTGTTCATCATGCTGACGGTCGGCAACCAGTCGCCGTTCGTCCGCCGGCACGCTGTGGAGTCGCTGAACTTCCAGATCTCGCTGCTCATCTACAGCGCAGTCGCCGTCTTCTTCTCCATCATCACCATCGGCCTCGGGCTGATCATCGTCATCCCGCTCGCCCTCGTGGCGCTGGTGTGGGTCGTCGTCGTGGTCGTCCAGGCGTCGGTCAAGGCGACCAACGGCGAGGACTACCGCTACCCGCTGACCATCCGCCTGGTGAGCTGACCCGGACCGTCACGGCAGCAGGTCGCGCACCACACCGTCGGCCAGCAGCCGGCCCTGACCGGTCAGCACCAGCCGCTCGCCGGCGCGTTCGAGGAGGTCGCGTCTGACCAGGTCGTCGATCGCGGCCCTGCCGGTGGCGTCGAGCACCTGCACCGGCAGGCCGTCGCGCAACCGCAGCTCCAGCAGCACCCGCTCCACGCGGCGGGTCTCGGCGTCGAGGATCTCGCGGGCGTGGGCCGGGCTGACGCCGGCGTTGATCCGCTCGGCGTACGCCGCGGGGTGCTTGACGTTCCACCACCGGACGCCGCCCACGTGGGAGTGCGCGCCCGGGCCCACGCCCCACCAGTCGGCGCCGGTCCAGTAGCCGAGGTTGTGGCGGCACCGGGCGGCCTCGTAGCGGGCCCAGTTGGAAACCTCGTACCAGCCCAGCCCGGCGCGCGAGAGCCGCTCCTCGGCGAGCACGTACTTGTCGGCCAGGTCGTCCTCGTCCGGAGCCGGCAGCTCACCGCGGGCGACCCGCCGGGCCAGGGCGGTGCCCTCCTCGACGATCAGGGAGTACGCCGACACGTGCTCGGGCGTGCAGGCGAGGGCCGCGTCCAGCGAGGCCTCCCAGTCGGCGAGCGACTCCCCCGGCGTGCCGTAGATCAGGTCGAGGCTCACCTGCTCGAAGCCGGCCTGTCGTGCCCAGCCGACCACCGCCGGCACCCGCAGCGGGTCGTGGGTGCGGTCGAGGACCGCGAGGATCCGCGGCACGTCGGACTGCATGCCGAACGAGATGCGGTCGATGCCGACCTGACGCAGCTCCGCCAGGTCCCAGGCGGCCACGCTGTCGGGGTTGGCCTCCGTGGTCACCTCGACGTCCGGCGTCAGTCCGAACTCACTCCCGATCGCGGCCAGCACCGCCCCCAGCTCGCCCGGCTTGCAGCAGGGTCGGCGTCCCGCCACCGAAGAAGACCGACGACACCGGCAGGTCGACGTCGCCGAGCACGCGGCGAGCCAACCGGACCTCCTCGATGGCCGCCACGGCGTACGTCCCTCGCGACGCGCCGGGGGTACTGGCTGCCGGAGAGCGGCTCAGGTCCTCGGCGGTGTAGGTGTTGAAGTCGCAGTAGCCGCAGCGCACGGTGCAGAACGGCACGTGCACGTAGATGCCGAAGGGCCGTCGGCCCAGCTCGGCGAGCGCCACCTCTGGGAGGGCGCCGTCGGCCGGGGCGGGGTCGCCCGAGGGGAGCGCGGACGGCATGGATGCATCAAACCAGTACCCACGTCGTTCGAGCCTGTCGCGACCCTGGTTACGCCGTCGGCGAACGGTGAAAGCAGTGGCGGCCCGCCCACGTTAGATGGAGTCATGAACGACGTGTCAGCAGCGGACGACCGTCCGTTCGACGCCTACTCGGCCGTCGTGGTCGGCGTCGCGGAGGCGCTCACCCCACGGGTTGCGGCGCTGCGGATCCGCGGCCGCCGGGGCGAGTCCGCGGGATCGGCCGTGGTGCTCAGCCACGAGGGTCACCTCATCACCAACGCACACGTGGTCGGCGACGCGACCAGGGGCGAGGCGGCCTTCGGCGACGGCACCACCGCCGCGTTCGAGGTCGTCGGCAGCGACCCGCTCTCCGACCTCGCCGTGGTCCGCACCGACCGCGAGGTGCCCAGCCCGCCGGCGTACGGCGATGCCGACACGCTCAGGGTCGGCTCCCTCGTGGTGGCCGTGGGCAACCCTCTCGGCCTGGCCGGCAGCGTCACCGCCGGCGTGGTCAGCGGGCTCGGCCGCAGCCTCCCGGCCCGCGGCCGCACGACCGCGCGGCTCATCGAGGACGTGATCCAGACCGACGCCACCCTCAACCCCGGCAACTCCGGCGGTGCGCTGGCCGACTCGTCCGGGCGGGTGGTCGGCATCAACACGGCGGTGGCCGGCATCGGGCTCGGCCTGGCCGTGCCCGTCAACGCGACCACCAACCGGATCATCTATGCGTTGATGCACGACGGGCACGTACGCCGCGCCTACCTCGGCCTGGTCAGCAGCCCCGCTCCGCTGCCGCCCGCGTGGGCCGAGCGGACCGGTCAGCGGACCGCGCTGCGGGTGGTCGAGGTGGTCGAGCACAGCCCCGCCGAGGCCAGCGGCCTGCACCGCGGCGACATGGTCGTGGCCGTCAACGCCACCCCGCTTGGCACCGCCGGCTCACTGCAGAGGCTGCTGCTCGACGACGCCATCGGCAGTCGCGTGGAGATCACCGTGCTCCGCAACGGCGCCCTTGTCGACGTGGTCGCCCAGCCCACCGAGCTCGTCGACTGAGCTCCTCCGGGGTCGCTCACACAGGCACGTTCAGCGTCGCGACGTAGCCGTCCTCGACGGAGCCGGTGAGCGAGGCCATCTGCAGGGAGTAGCCGTCGGCGAAGATGCCGTCGCTGTCGAGGCTGACCTGGGCCAGGTTGCCGACGCTTTGTTCGTAGCCCTCGGTCGCATAGACCGTCTCGCAGACGTCCTGGGGCAGCGCCAGCTGCGAAGTGCGCAGCTTGTTGGAGGCGTTGGTGGCCGCGTCGAGGGACTCGTAGACCTCGAAGTGCATGTGCGGCCAACGGCCGGCGTAGCAGGCAGGGAAGATCGTGGTGAACTCCAACGACCCGTCGTCGGCGGTCTCCTGGACGCCACGCAGGTAGTTCTCGTCGGCGGCGCGCCGTCGGAGTAGAGCGAGTAGTTGCCTTCGCGGTCGCAGTGCCAGAGATAGATCGCGGCACCCGAGAGCGGCGTGACGTCGGTGCCGTTGAGGTCGTAGACCTTGAGCCTCACCGTCAGCGGGACGCCCTCGGCCACCCCGCTGGCGTCGCCGAAGCTGGCCGTGATGTCGGAACGGACGATGCCCGACTCGGTGAGCACGTTGGGGCCGTTGGAGCCGTCGCCAGGAAACGGGCCGGCCGTCTCCTCCGGGATCTCGCCGTCGGCGACGTCCACCGAGGAGTCCCCGCCCGGAGCGCCACCGCCACCGCCGTCCGGCGGGCCGCCGCCGGGAGGTGCGCCGTCGGGAGGTCCGCCGGCCGACGTGGAGCTCGAGGAGTCGGCGGCGCAGCCGGCCAGCGCGGCGACGCCGACACCTCCGAAGATGGCCAGCATCCCCCGGCGCCCCAGCGCCTGGCGCTCGACGATCTTGGGCAGGTCGTGGGAGAGGCCGAGGTCGTGGTCCTCGAGCTCGTCGTGTGAGTCGTGTGGTGAGTCATGCCCCTAGTGCAGTCGTCGTACCTGTGGGTCCCCTGTGCACCCTCGCTGGTCGAGCCGTGAGGCCGGCCACGGCCGAGCGTGTCGAGACCTGGATCCGTCACCGGGTCTCGACACCGCCTCGCCTAGCGGCTCGCCGGCTCGACCAGCGACTAGGCGTAGAAGCCGTCGATGACGTCCTTGTAGTTGTCCTCCACCACGTTGCGCTTGACCTTCATCGACGGGGTGAGCTCGCCGGACTCGACGCGTCAGGTCGTGGTCGAGCAGCTCCCACTTCTTGATGGTCTCCCAGCGGTTGAGGTTCTTGTTGAGCTCGTCGACGTAGCCCTGGACCATCGCGTGACAGGCGTCGGACCTGACGATCTCGGAGTAGTTGCCGCTCACGCCGTTCTCGGCCGCCCAGCCGGGCAGCGCGTCGGGGTCGAGGGTGACCAGCGCGACGACGAAGTTGCGCTCGTTGCCGAAGACCATGAACTGGCTGGCGTAGGGGCAGATCGCCTTGAACTTGGCCTCGATCGCCGGCGGGGCGATGTACTTGCCGCCCGAGGTCTTGAAGAGCTCCTTGATCCGCCCGGTGATCCGCAGGTAGCCGTCGGCGTCCAGGGACCCCTTGTCGCCGGTGTGCAGCCAGCCGTCGTCGGTCAGCGTCTTGGCGGTCTCCTCGGGCAGGTTGTGGTAGCCGTCCATCACGCCCGGGCCCTTGATCATCACCTCGTCGCCCTCGCCGAGCTTGACCTCGCTGGCCGGGAAGACCGGGCCGACGGTGCCGAAGCGGTAGTCACTGGGCAGGTTCACGAACGAGCCGGCCGACGACTCCGTGAGCCCGTAGCCCTCGAGGATGATGATGCCGGCCGCGTTGAACCACTCGGCGATGTCGCGGTTGAGGGCTGCCGCGCCGGAGATGAAGAACCGCACCCGACCGCCGAAGCGCTCGCGGATCTTGCTGAAGACCAGCTTGTCGAAGAGCGTGTGCTGCACGGACAGGACCAGCGGCACCGACTTGCCCTCGCGCTTGAGCTTGGCGACCTGGAGGCCGACCTTGAACGCCTGGTTGAAGATCTTCTCCTTGGCGCCGCCCTCGGCCGCCTGCATCGTCATGATCCGGCCGTGCGCCTTCTCGAAGATGCGCGGCGCGGCGCCCATGAAGGTGGGCTTCACGACGGCGAGGTTGTCGATGATCTTGTCGACCCGGCCGTCGATGGCCGCCGAGAACCCGCAGGCCATCTGGGTCGACATCAGCACCTTGCCGAAGGAGTGCGCCATCGGCAGCCAGCGGAACTCCAGGTCGTCCTCGCTGAGGATGTTCTGCGCCCTGATCGCCTCGCCCTCGTAGACCCACGAGCTGTGCCGGAGCCGGACGCCCTTCGGTCGGCCCGTCGTGCCGGACGTGTAGATCAGGGTGGCGAGCTGGTCGCCGCGGATCCCCTTGGCGGTCTCCTCGACGATGCCGGGGTGCTCTGCGAGGTAGGCATCACCGAGCTTCTCGAGCTCCTCCAAGGAGATGACCCAGTCGCCGTCGGCCGTGCCGTCGAAGGTGATCACCTTGCGCAGGCCGGGCAGCTCGGACCGGCGCGCGGTGAGCTTGGCGATCTGGGTGTCGTCCTCGGCGAAGACAACCTGGCAGTCCGAGTCGCTGAGGATGTAGGCCGTGTCCTCGTCGTTGGTGCTCGGGTAGACGGTCGTCGTCGCAGCGCCGGCGCACATCACCGCGAGGTCGGCCAGGATCCACTCGTAGCGGGTGCCGGAGGCGATGCCGATCCGCTGCTCGGACTCCACGCCGAGCGAGAGCAGGCCTGCGGCCACCCGGCTGACGTCGTCGCCCGCTTCCTTCCAGGTGACCGACTTCCAGCCGTCGCCCTCGGGGTAGCGGAAGGCCTCGCGCCGGGGCGACTTGGCCACCCGCTCGAAGAACTGCACGGCCACGTTGGCAGGCAGGGAGTCGATGAAGCTGGCGTCGGGGGTCGTGGGCGTGGTGGGCATGCTGCTCCCTGCTCAGGTGAGGTCGGACGGCAAGGCGCCGCCCAGCGAGACCGTTGCGAGACAACCTAGTTGAGGTGGTTACGCGCGGGTAGGCATACCGACGCCGAAACGCCGCCGGGTCTGCGCCGGGCCTGCCCGGGCCGGCGCTGCGTCAGCCCGAACGCCGGTCCTCGGAGCCGGTGGCCGGCAGCTCGATGAGGTGCGATCCCCGGCTCACCTTGGTCGCGAGGTAGGAGGCGTTGGCGGGGCCGACGTGCACGCCGGTGGGGACGCGGCGGGCCACCTCGATGCCGAGCCGGCCGAGCTGCTCGGCCTTGTCCGGGTTGTTGGTCAACAGCGCCACGCGTCGTACGCCGAGGGCGTGCAGCATCTGGGCCGCGACGGTGTAGTCGCGCTCGTCGGCCCCGAAGCCGAGCGCCACGTTGGCCTCGTAGGTGTCGAGCCCGGCGTCCTGGAGGGCGTAGGCGTCGAGCTTGGCGTAGAGGCCGATGCCCCGACCCTCCTGGCGCAGGTAGAGCAGCAGCCCGCCGGTCGCGGAGACGCGTTCGGCCGACTCGCGCAGCTGCGGGCCGCAGTCGCACCGGCCGCTCCCGAACACGTCTCCGGTCAGGCACTCGCTGTGCACACGGACCAGCGGTGGGGCGTCATCGGGCGGGCTCAGCGGACGGTCGCCGAGACGGAACGCCAGGTGCTCCCCGCCGTCGACCAGGCCCTCGAAGGTGAAGGCGCGGGCGGTGGTGGTGAACCCGTCGCCGAAGCGCAACGGCATCGACACCTGGGTCCGGATCCGCGCCGGCGGCGGAAGGCTCCCTGGGTCGGTCATGCGTCCTCGAAGCGGGAGGACAGCGCGTAGCGGAGCAGCACGACGTCACCGAGGCGGCGTACCTCGGCCAGCCTTGCCCGCCGGTCGGGGTTCCACGGGAACCGCCCGTCGTCGACGAAACGAGGTGCCCGGGAGTCGCCGACGAAGAAGGGCGCGACCACCAGGTGCAGCTCGTCGGCCAGGCCGGCGGTGAGGAACTGGGTGTGGATGCTCCCCCCGCCCTCGACCATCAGCCGCCGGGTGCCGCGGTCGTGAAGGTCCTCGGTGAGCTGCTCCATCCGGACCCGATGGCCGCCGTCGACCACCGTCGCGACCTCGCCGAGCCGGCGCCGCGCCTCGGGCAGGGCGTCGCTGGCGCAGTAGACGATCTTGTCGGTGTGGCCGGTCGTGAAGAACCGGCCGGTCGGGTCGAGCCGAGCCCCCGCCGTGACCGTGACCTTGGCGGGCGTCGCCGGCAGTCCCCGCGCCACCCGCGCGTCCCGGCCCGCCTGGCTGCGGACCATCAGCCGCGGGTTGTCCTGCCTGATGGTGCGGGCCCCGACCAGGATGGCGTCGCAGCCGGCTCGCACGGCGTCGACGCGGTCGAGGTCGGCCTGGTTGGACAGCAACAGCCGTTGCTGCGAGGCGGTGTCGAGGTAGCCGTCGATCGACACCCCGCAGCTGAGGAGGATGTAGGGACGCTCAGCCATGGGCCGCCACCCCCACGCCTCGCGGATCGGCCCGCAGTGAGGGGCTCGGGCGGCGCAGGAACAGCAGGACCGCGCCCGGCAGCGTCGCGATGAGCGACAGCACACCGAACGTCACCGCGACGGTCGCGCCCGTGGCCGCGCCCAGGCCGACGGCGGCGAAGGCCCAGGCGGCGACCCCCTCGCGGGGCCCCCAGCCGGCGATGTTGATCGGCACGGCGGCGGCGACCAGCACGACAAGCGCGATCGGCAGCAGGGTGGTCGCCGGCGCGGACACCCCGGCGGCGTCGGCCGCGACCATGAACACGAGCGCATGCCCCGTCGCGGCCAGCAGCGACGTGCCCAGCACCGCGGGGACAGCGTTGGGGTCGAGCACGCCGCGGGCCGACAGGGCGGTGATCACGACGACGGCCGCACACACGCCCGCGGCGGCGACAGCGGTGAGCACCCCGCTCGATCGGGTGTCGAGCTCCGGCCACAGCACCAGGGCCACGACCAGCCCGGCGGCGATCTGGACGACCTGGCCGACCACCCGCTCCCAGCCCACCGACAGGAGCACCGGTCGCATCTCCCCCGTCGCTCGCCCGCGCGTCACCCCGCGGTGCACGTCGCCGAGCACGCCGCCCGGCAGCACCGAGTTGAGGAACTGTGAGCGGTAGTACGCCGCCACCGCCTCGCCGAGCGGCACGTCGATGCCGAGCCCGCGCGCCACCAGCCGCCAGCGCCACGCGCAGCAGACCGTGGTCCCGGCGACGATGACCAGCGTGGCGGCGATGGCCGGGACGGTCGTCGCGCGCACCCCGGCGACGAACGGTTCGGCACCCAGCCGCCACACCAGCGCAGCCAGGACCGCGGCGCCACCTATCAGGCGGGCCACCGCCCACCGCCGCTGTGTCATTGCCTGCCTCCCTGTCCGGGTGTACGGAGGTACCCCCTTGGGGGTTCAGCAGACGTCGGCGGTGGGGGCGAGTGCCCGCGCCACCAGGGCGGCGGTGGTGTCCCAGCCGGTCAGCGTCGCCCGACGTTCTCCGGCGGCAACGCGCAGCCGGGACCGGAAGGCCGCGTCGGTGAGCCACGACCGCAGCACCTCGGCGAGCTCGGCGGCGTCGTCCGGAGAGACGAGCACGCCGGGCAGCTCGCCGGCAGCCGGCGTCCCCAGCGCCTCCCGAACCCCTCCCACGTCGGCGGCCAGCACCGGAACTCCCCGGGCCAGCGCCTCGGCGGCCACCATCCCGAACGTCTCGTGGCGGGACGGCAGGACGAGCAGATCAGCGGAGGCGTACGCCGCCTCGAGCGCGGCTCCGGTGAGGGCTCCGGCCCACCGCACCCGGTGGGCGAGGCCGGCCGCGGCGACGGCGGACGACAGGTCGGCGACGTGCTCGAGGTCGAGCGCGGCGCCGACACACGTCCAGGTCCAGGCCAGGTCCGGCAGTCGCGCCAGCGCTTGGACCAGGACGTCGTGACCCTTGACCGGCGTGATCGCGCCGACGCTGAGCAGGCGCGAGCCCGAGCCGGACGCAGCGGAGAGGGGGGCGGCATCGGTGCCGGGAGCAGCCACGTGCAGGACGCCGGCCGGCAGGTCATAGGTGGCATGAAGCCAGTCGCGGGTCCAGGCGCTGATGCAGACGACCAGCTCGGCGGCACGCAAGGCACGGGCCTCGTCCTCGCGCCGGGCGGCCTGGCCCGGGAGCTCGACTCCCAGCGGCAGGTGCACGAGCACAGCCAGCCGGAGTCGGTCCGACTCGGCCTCGATCGCCGCCGGCGCCGCACTTCCGACGAGCCCGTCGACCAGCGTCACGGCACCGTCGGGCAGCCCTGCCAGCACCGACCCGAGCCCGGCGACCTCGGCGGCGTGCAGGCGCACGTCCCAGCCCAGGTCGCGCAGCCCGGCCGCGACGCGCAGGTCATAGACGTTGCCACCGCTCGGCCGCGCCGGGTCGTCGACGCCGGGCGGCACGACGAAGTGGAGCACGGTCACGGGTCAGAGGGTCCGCTCGAAGCTGGCCCAGGCCACGTGCGACTCGTGCAGCGTGACCGCGATCCGCTCGAGGCTCTGGGCGGGTTCGCCCAGCTCGCCGGCCCGCACGCGTTCGGCGATCCGGTCGGCCACCACGCGCGCCAGCGCCTCCGTGGAGGTGTTCATGCCGGCGAAGTCGTCCTCGTCGTCGAGGTTGCGGTAGTTCAGCCGGTCCAGCACGTCCTTGAGCAGCACGCTCGCGCGACCGATGTCGACGAGCACGCCGTCGCCGTCGAGCCGCTCACCCACGAACGACGCGTCCACGACGTAGGTCGCGCCGTGCAGGCGCTGGGCGGGACCGAACGCCTCGCCCTGGAAGCTGTGGGCCACCATCATGTGGTCGCGCACCGTCACGGTGAACATCGGGCCTCCTCGATCCGGGTGGGGGTCAGTCGTAGGTAATCGTGTGGCACAACGCCGACAAGGTGCCCGCCGCCAGCCGGGACATCACGTCGGGCAGCTCGGCGAACGGCGACTCCCCGGTGAGCAGCGCGTCGTACGCCGGGTCCTGAAGCAGGTCGAGGGCCAGCGCCAGCCGCTCTGAGCGCGTACGCCGCCCGCGCCGCGCCGCGGCCACCTCGCCGACCTGGCTGGCCCGGACCGACAGCCTCCGCGAGTGGAAGGCGCCGCCGAGCTCGAGCGAGACGGGCCGGTCGCCGTACCAGCTCAGGTCGACCACCTCGGCGTCGGCGGCCAGCAGGTCGAGCGAGAGCTGGAGGCCGGCCGCCGTGCTGCTGGTGTGCAGCACCAGGTCGCGGTCGCGCGGCGCTCCCTCGGGTGCGGCGAATGCCACGCCGAGCGCGCCCGCGACTTCACGTCGCGTCGGATCCACGTCGACCAGCGTCACCTCGGCGCCCGGGATGCCGGCCAGCAGCCGAGCCACGCAGCAGCCGACCATCCCCGCGCCGACGACCGCGATCCGGTCGCCGACCAACGGGCCGGCGTCCCACAGGGCGTTGACCGCGGTCTCGAGCGTCCCCGCGAGCACGGCGCGCGTCGCCGGCACGCCGTCGGGCACCACGGCGACCGCGTCGACCGGCACGACGTAGGAGGTCTGGTGCGGGTGCAGGCAGAAGACCGTCCGGCCGACGAGGTCTGCTGACCCCTTCTCCACGACGCCGACGTTGAGGTAGCCGTACTTCACCGGCCCCGGGAAGTCACCCTCCTGGAACGGCGCCCGCATGGCGTCGTACTGGCTCGGCGGCACCCCGCCGGTGAAGACCAGCGTCTCGGTGCCGCGGCTGACCCCGGAGCGCACGGTGCGCACCAGCACCTCACCCGCGGCGGGCGCCGGCACCACCACCGGGCGGATCTCGCCGCGGCCCGGCTCCGCCAGCCAGAACGCGAGGGCCTCCCCACCAGCGCTCACGAGAGCCCTCCTCTGAACCGACTCGACGACATCCCCGTGTGACCGAAGGTATCGATCGGCAACGAGTGGTAGCGACCGAGGACACGGAGGCGTGGTGCGTCGGGTTCACCCCGGTCCGCTGACGGGCCTGCTCGCCGTCGTCGTGCTGCTCGCCCTCCTCGACCTCGGCACCGGCCTGGACCGCGCGGGCTGGGTCGCCGGGCTGGCCGTCGGCCTCGTCGTCACGATGCCCCTGGGCCTCGCCCTGGACCGGCGCGGCCAGCCGAGGCTGGGTCCGGCCGACCGGGTCACCCTGACCCGGGCGGTGCTCATCGCCGGCATCGCCGGCCTGGTGGCCGCCTCTTTCTCCCGCGACGTGCCGGTGGCGCTCGTCGTCACCCTGGCCGCAGTCGCCTTGGTGCTCGACGCGGTCGACGGCCGGGTGGCGCGGCGGACCGGGACCGTCAGCACGCTCGGCGCGCGCTTCGACATGGAGGTCGACGCGCTTCTGCTGCTCGTGCTGAGCGCGTACGTCGCCCAGTCACTGGGGGCCTGGGTGCTCGCGATCGGCCTGGCCCGCTATGTGTTCGTGGCCGCCAAGCTCCCGTGGCGCTGGTTGCGCGCGCAAGCGCCCCCGCGGCCGTGGTGCAAGGTCGTGGCCGCTCTCCAGGGCATCGTGCTGACGGTGGTGGCGAGCGGGCTGCTGCCCCAGCCGGTGGCCGTCGCCGCCGTGCTGGTCGCCCTGGCCCTGCTGGTGGAGTCGTTCGCCCACGAGGCCTGGGAGCTCTGGCGCCGCCGGGAGCCGCTCCCCGCCCGCCCGGCGGTGGCCGCACTGACGGGCGTGTTCGCGGTGCTGGTCGTCTGGGTCGCGCTGGTGACGCCCGACGACGTCGGGTCGCTGGAACCGGCGGCGTTCGCCCGGATCCCCGTGGAGGGCCTGGTGCTGCTCGGCCTCGTCGTGGTTCTCCCGTGGCGGGTCGGCCGCTGGGTGGCCGCGGTGGCGGGCGGGGCGCTCGCGCTGCTGACCGTGCTCAAGCTGCTCGACATCGGCGTCTCCGTCGGCTTCGGCCGGCGCTTCGACCCGCTCGGCGACCCGACGTACCTCGACTCGGGGGTGAGCTTCCTGCGTGATGCGATGGGCACGTCGACCACCATCCTGGTCGTGGTCCTCGCGGTGCTGCTGCTCGTCGGCGTGCTGACGCTCGTGCCGTACGCCGTCGTGCGCACCGCTCGCGACGCCCGCCGGCACCCCTCGCCGGCCGCCCGCGTCGCGCTCGCGCTCGGGCTGGTGTGGGTGGGCTGCGCCGTCGCGGGGGTGCGCGTCGGGCCCGGGGAGCCGGTGGCGGCCGCGACCGAGGTGCAGCTGGCCGCCGCCCACGTGACGGCGGTGCGCCAGCAGCTGCGCGAGCGGGCCGAGCTCGCGAAAGAGATCGGCGACGACCGCTTCGCCGATGTGCCGGGCTCGCAGCTGCTCACGGCCCTGCGCGGCAAGGACGTGCTGCTCGTCTTCATCGAGAGCTATGGCCGGGTCGCGCTCGAGGCCCTGCCCACCTCCTCGGAGCTGGCCGACTCCGTCGACGCCGACACCCGTCGGCTGCACCGGGCCGGCTACGGCGCCCGCAGCGGGTTCCTGCACTCCCCGACCTTCGGGGCGATGAGCTGGCTGGCGCACTCCACCCTCCAGTCGGGGCTGTGGATCGACGGCCAGGGCACCTACGACGAGCTGCTCGACCACGACCGCCTGACGTTGAGCAGCGCTTTCGGCCGAGCCGGCTGGCGCAGCGTGGGTGTGGTGCCGGCCAATACCGAGGACTGGCCCGAGGGTTCGGCCTTCTACAGGTGGGAGACCCTCTACGACTCCCGCAACGTGGACTACCACGGGCCCAAGTTCGGCTACGGCCGGATGCCCGACCAGTTCGCCCTCGAGGCCTTCCGCAAGCTCGAGCTCGACCGTCCCGACCGTGGCCCGGTGATGGCCGAGATCGACCTGGAGTCGAGCCACAACCCGTGGGTCCCGCTCCCCCGGATGGTCGACCCCGACGACCTGGGCGACGGCTCGATCTTCGACCCGATGCCCGCCGAGGGCCAGCAGCGCGACGAGGTCTGGCGGGACGCGACGCTCGTCAAGGCGGCGTACGTCCGGTCGCTGCAGTACAGCCTGGACGCACTGGTGTCCTTCGTCGAGGAGTCCGGCGACGACGACCTGGTGCTCATCGTGCTCGGCGACCACGAGCCCGTCACCACCGTGTCCGGCACCGACAGCAGCCGCGACGTGCCCATCAGCGTGGTGGCCCGCGATCCCGCCGTGCTCGACCGGATCGCCGACTGGGGCTGGCAGCCCGGGCTGCGCCCGCACCCCGACGCGCCGGTCTGGCCGATGGACGACTTCCGCGACCGATTCCTCGACGCCTACACCGACTGACCCGGCGCGCCCGTGCTGCTACAGAGGGCTAGAGGTCGAGCCGCAACACCGCGTGGCCCGATCCGTTGCGGACCTCGAGCGACTCGATGTCCTCGACGACGGTCGCGGTCGCTCCGGGGATGTGCATGGTGCCGGGCTTGGCCTGCCACGAGATCGTGTCGACGTGGCCGTCCCGGCTGCGGATGACCAGCGAGAACCGCGCGCCCGTGCTGGCGCCGTAGTCCTCGATCCGGCCGCCGTAGGTGCAGGTCAGGTCCACCTTGGTGCCCCAGCCGACGCTGGTCAGGCCGATGTCGCCCGTGACGCCGTCGTCGCCGAGAGCGGTCATCGGCAGGGCCGGGGCCACCGAGGCAGACGTGCTGGTCGGCGCGGCCACGGACTCGTTCCCGTCGTCGCGGGCCGACTGCAACGCCATCGCACCGAACGCCACGACTGCCGCAGCGGCCACCGCGCCGAGGGAGACGGTGACCAGGCGCCGCCGCTGCTCGCGTCGTACGGCGGCCACCAGCGCCGGCAGCACGGTCTCGGGCGGCGGCTCGACGGCGGGCGTGGCCTCGACCCTGTCGATCGGGACCCGGCCGAGCAGGCCCGGCAGCCCGGCGACCTGACGCACGGACTCGGCGCACGTGGCGCAGCCGGCGAGGTGGCGCTCGAACTCGAGTCGTTCGGCGGGAGCCAGCGCGCCGAGCACGTAGGCGCCGCCGGAGTGGGCGAAGGCGCAGGAGTCCTTCATGCCGTCACCCCCATCTCCTCGAGAGCGAGCCGGAGCGCGCGCAGGGCGTAGTGGGTCCGGGACTTCACGGTGCCTTCGGGGACCTCCAGGAGCCGGGCGGCGTCGGCGACCGACATGCCGCGGTAGTAGCAGGCGAGCAGGACGGCGCGGTGGTCGGTGCTGAGCTGGGCCAGCGCGTCCTCGACCACCCACGACAGCAGCAGGTGGTCGGTGTGGTCGCGCGCGTCGGCTTCGTCGACGAGCTCAGGCACGTCGGCCACGCTCAGCTCGCTGCGGGTGCGCTTGGTGCGCCACTCGTCGATGACCAGGTTGCGGGCCACCGTGAACAGCCACGAGCGCACCGAGCCGCGGGACTCGTCGAGCAGCCGCGAGCTGCGCCAGGCGCGCAGCAGGGTCTCCTGCAGGACGTCCTCGGCGCGCGGGCGGTCGTTGCCGGTCAGGCGGAGGCAGTAGCCCCAGAGCGCGCCGGCGTGCTCGGCGTGCAGCTGCTGCATCAGCGCGACCGGGCTGTTCTCGGTCCTGTCGGCCACGACTCCCCCTTCCGACAGTCACACGGTGCACGCCCCGCTCAGGTTCAGTCTGGCGCGGCGGACAAGGGTCCACGAAGGGGTGTCACGCGCAGCTGGTCCAGACGTGCGGGCCCTCCCTCGGCCCAGCCGACGACCGCACGGGCACCCTGTGGCGGGAACACGAGACTGGTGAGCACGACCAGCCCGTCGTCGGCGAACACCTCGGCGGAGGTCCGGTCGAGCCACACCTCCAGTGCCAGGGCGCCGTCCACGAGGGGCACGGGCGCGCGGGAGACCGACGCGAACGCCTCGCCCGCCTCCCCCGACTGCCTGTCGACGACGAGCTCGCCTGTCTCGGCGTCGTACCCGATGTGGAGGGCGTGGCCAGTGCCCGCGAAGACGCTGAGCCCCGCGGACCCGGCGGCGCCTGGGCGGAGCAACACCTCCACGAGCGCAACCTCGGCCTCCATGGCCAGCGGCGTCTCGCCCGGCTCGATGGTCACTCCGTCGACCTGGCGGGCGGCCTCGTGGTCCAGGTACGCCGCCACCTCGGCCACCACCCGCTGCCGCAGCCGCGGGCCTTCCGCCGTCGAGACCAGCGTCAGGTCGCGCGGCAGGGTCATCGCGCCGCGCCAGGCGCCGGCCGGGGTGGTGGCGGCGTACGCCCAGTTGCTCATCCAGGCCACGCCCACCCGCCGCTCGTCCGGCGCGTCGTTCCAGGTCGCCGCGGCGTAGTAGTCGCGGCCGAGGTCGAGCCAGTGCCTGGCTTCGGGTGTGAAGGACGCGCCGTCGAAGTCGCCGACGTAGTAGCAGGTACCGCTCCCGCCGCCCGGAGCGCCGGCGGCGACGCTGAGCAGCAGCACCCAGCGCACCTGGTCGGGGTCGTCGTCGACCGGCAGGGCGAAGAGGTCGGGGCACTCCCAGGGGCCTGCGTCCAGCGTGGGGTCGGCGAACTCGCTGATCAGCACCCAGTGCGTCAGGTCGTCGCTGGCGTAGACGACCACGAGATGCTCGACGGCCTCGACCGCGACCATCAGCCAGCGCCCGTCGTGGCGGAACACCTTGGGGTCGCGGAAGTCACCGGAGCCACGGTCCAGCACCGGGTTGGTGGCGTGCTTGTGCCACGTCTCGCCGCCGTCGCGGCTGACCGCCACCGACTGCGCCTGGATCCCGGGGAGCACCCGGTGGGCCGGCGGATAGGTGCTTGTGTAGATCGCGACCATGGCGTCGTCGGCGACGACGACCGAGCCGGAGAAGATCGCCTCGATCCCGACACCGTGCTCATCGAGGGCCTCGGCGATGGCGACCGGCCACTCGTCCCAGGTGAGTAGGTCCACCGACACTGCATGACCCCAGCTCATGTGCCCCCAGTCGGTGCCGTGCGGGTTGTGCTGGAAGAACAGGTGCCAGCGGCCGTCGTGCCACACCAGGCCGTTGGGGTCGTTGAGCCAGCCGCGCTCAGGCGTGAAGTGCAGGAGGGGTCGTCGCTCCTCGTTGCCGGTCGGCACGCTGTCTCCGGTGGTTGAGGAAGGCGCGCCAGCGCCTGTCTCGAAGCTCCCGTCGAACACGATCACCGCGAGAGTGTAGGGCTCAGTCCTGGACGGCCTTCGCGATCGCCACACACATGGTCAGCCAGTCCTGGTCGAGCGGATAGCCGCCAGCCACGTCGTCGAGGTGCCACCCGGCGTTGATGATCATCCGGACGACGACCCAGTCGCGGGCCCGCTCCTCGACGAGGCCGCCCGCGTCGACCAAGGCGTGGAACCGCCGTCGGGTGCCGGCGCGGACGTCACGGTCGAGCTCGTCGAAGCGGTTCCAGAGCATCGCCGCCGGCTCGTAGTGCGGGTCGCCGCTCATCGGCTTGGGGTCGATCACCAGCCAGGGCTCGCGGTCGGCGGCCAGCACGTTCTCGTAGTGCAGGTCGCCGTGGATCATCGTGCCGACCGAGGCCGGGTCGCTGACGAAGTCGCGCGCCAGCGAGATGGTCTGCTCGACCATCCGCCGCGGGATCGGCGCGTCCCGTGGCAGGGCGCCGAGCTGGGTGGCCCAGCGGTCGACGTACGACGTGAGCGTGTGCAGCTGGGGCAGTGCCGGCACATGGATGCGTCCGTAGAGTGCGCCGACCACCTCGCAGGCCTCGATGTCCAGCACGGGTCTCAGGTCGTCGGTGCTCAGCCGCTCGAGCAGCAGGGCGCGCCGGTGTGGGTCCGCCCGCAGCAGCTGCACCACACCGTCGCCGTGCCAGCGCTGCAGGGCGAGGTGCTCGTGCTGCGACTCGACGTCGCCGGGCCAGGTCAGCTTGAGGACCGCGCGCTCGCCCTCGACCGTGGTGACCGGGAGGACGAGCGAGCAGTAGCCGTGCATCGGCAGCCCGTCCATCGTCAGCTGCCAATCCTCGAGCAGCCCCTCGGCCAGCGCGGTCAGGCCGTGCACCCAGCCGGCCCATTCCTCGTTCCTGGCGGCCATGCCGAGCACGCCGTCGGGCAATACCAGTCCCGGCATGCCCGTCACTTTTGGGACGCCACGCCGTTGAGCCAGACGTCGGGAGGAAGGTGGGGTTTTCCCGGCACGGCGCGGCGTTCCTCACGGGTCTCCGTGAGGACGTCGCTGCCGAGTCGACGCCAGAAGTGGGCCGCCCGGGGGTTCTCGTCCTGGAAGGCGATCCACCACGGCCCGGGGTGTGCCCGGAGCACGGTCTCGGCCAGCAGCCGGGCCACGTTGCCGCCGCGGGCCGAGCGGGCGACGAAGAACTCGCCCAGTGTGCGTTCTTGCTGGTCCAGCCCGCGCACCAGGCAGAAGCCCACCGGACGGTCTCCCCGCCGAGCCAGGTAGGCGACCGCGTCCGGGTCGTCGACGTCGTAGAACGGCAAGTGCCCGGTGCCGAACCGCCCGTCAGGCCCGGGCGAGGTGTGCCGGAACTCGCTGAGGTCGTGTTGATAGAGCTGCCACAACGTCTCGACCACCGGCCAGTCGTCGTCGTCGACGGGTTCGACGGTGAGCGGCCACACGGCGTCGACGACCATCGTCGCGATGCCCTCGGGCAGCAGCCCCAGCGCGTCCAGCTCGCCCGGCGTCGCCCAGAGCGGGTGGTAGCTGTTGGTGTCGTCCTGAGTGGCTGCCTCGTCGCCGCCGAGCACGGGCTCGCCCTCGACGCCGGCCATCAGGAGGTACGTCGCCATCCGGTCGCCGTGGTCGGCCTCGAACAGCACCCGCTCGACCTTCCCGTCGAGGGTGCACTCCTCGGCCAGCTCACGGACGGCCGCGTCCGCCGGCGACTCCCCCGGCTCGATGCCGCCGCCGGGGAGGACGGCGTAGTCGCGGCCGTCGAGATGGCGTCGGATCACCAGCAGCTTGCCGTCTCGCTCGACGACGGCGACGGCTCTGGGGATGGGGCTGGAGAGGGGTGCCCGGGTCACCCAGCCCATCCTGCCCCAGCGCCTCCTAGGGTGCTGGCGGTGGGTTCACCGGGTCGGGGAAGTCGAGGCCAGGGGCGGTGGCCACGCCCGCCAGGTCGGCGTCGGTCAGCACTCGACGTTGCTCGGCCTGCTTCCACCCGTCGGCACCGACCTGTTCGATGACGTTGACGAAACGACCGTCGGCGTCCCTGAACGACGCGAGGAACCAGTAGCTCTCCTGCCCCGGCTCGCCGACGGTCTGCCGGGTCGTGACCAGGTCGCCACCGGCGACCTGCTGCTCGGAGCAGGTGTGGGCGGTGGGCGCCGGGTTCGATGCGCACGACGGCGGCTCGTCCAGGCCGGGGATCGGCTTGCTGACATAGACGAGCAGCTCGTCGCTGGCCGAGAGGTCGTAGTAGGTCTGCCACTCGGTGGCGTCGGCGAACTGGTCGTCGGGCAACGGGGCGTCGCGGGACCAGTCGCTGGGGTAGACGTCGCGGGCGGTCGGCAGCGCGGCCAGAGCGGATCCGATCGCCGCCTGGAGCTGGTCGTCGATGTCGGTCCCGGGCACGAAGGTGCCGTCGTCCGGGGCCGGTTGGGCCACCGGTGGGTGGTTGGTGGTCGGGTTGTCACGCAGCAGCGGGACGGCCACCGCGACGGCGGCCACGGCGACGGCGGCGGTGCCCGCGGCGGCGTACGCCGTGAACCGGCGGCGCCGGCGGCCCTGGCGCCCGGCGGTCAGGACGTCCTGCAGGGCCGGGCCGGGGGACGACTGTCCGGCCTCGCGGTCGAACCGGTCGCGGAGCTGTTGCTCGATGGTCATGACGGTGATCCCTCTCTGGTGGGTTGGGTCGGCGCGAGCAGCTCCTGCAGCCGCGTCAACGCCCGGGACGACTGGCTCTTGACCGTGCCTTCGGGCAGGTCGAGGGCCGCGGCCACGTCCCGGACCGACAGGTCCTCGAGGTAGCGCAGTGCCAGCACGGCCCGGTCCCGCACGGGGAGCCGGCCGAGCGCGTCCATCAGGTCGACGGTGTCCTGCCCGTCGCCCGTGGCGCCCTCGGGTACCCGGTCGGTGACCAGCTCGCGGCGCCGCTTGCGCGACATCTCGATGCAGGTGTTGACCAGGACCCGTCGGCCGTAGGCCTCCGGGTTGCCCCGTCGGATCCGCGGCCAGTGCACGTAGAGCGCCGTGAACGTCGACTGCGCCGCGTCCTCGGCCGCGGGCCAGCTGCCGAGCATGGCGTACGCCGACCGCATGAACGAGCGCTGCCGGGCGGTGAAGTACTCGGCGTACTCCGCCTCCCACGCCGGTGTCCGCGCCACGTGTCCCCGCCTCTCCCTCGTTGCCTGTCACCCTCCAAGAGAGTTTGGGGCACCGATCGGTTCCCTCCCCCGCCGAAGTCGGTCACGAATGACGACAGTTCGGACGTCGTACTCGCCCGGCCACGCCGAGCAGCCGCCCTCCCGCCCCGAACTGCAGTCACGCAGGGGCGGTCAAGTTCAGATTTCTCCGGTCGACCGGAGAAATCTGAAACGACGGGACCGGCCTACTTCTTGCCGGACTTCTCGCCGGTCTGGCCGGTGGAGAGGGCGGCGATGAAGGCTTCCTGGGGGACCTCGACGCGGCCGACCATCTTCATCCGCTTCTTGCCCTCCTTCTGCTTCTCCAGCAGCTTGCGCTTGCGGGTGATGTCGCCGCCGTAGCACTTGGCGAGCACGTCCTTGCGCATCGCGCGGATGTTCTCCCGGGCGATCACCCGGGCGCCGATGGCGGCCTGGATCGGCACCTCGAACTGCTGGCGCGGGATGAGCTCCTTGAGCTTGCCGGCGAGCATCACGCCATAGGAGTACGCCGCGTCCTTGTGCACGATCGCGGAGAACGCGTCGACGGGCTCGCCCTGCAGCAGGATGTCGACCTTGACGAGGTCGGCCGCCTGGTCGCCCGAGCGTTCGTAGTCGAGGGACGCATAGCCCTTGGTGCGGGACTTGAGCTGGTCGAAGAAGTCGAAGACGATCTCGCCCATCGGCAGGGTGTAGCGCATCTCGACGCGGTCCTCGGAGAGGTAGTCCATGCCGCCGAGCGAGCCGCGCTTGGCCTGGCACAGCTCCATGATCGTGCCGATGTAGTCGGCCGGGCTGAGGATGGTGGCCCGGACGACGGGCTCGCGGACCTCGGCGATCTTGCCGCCGTCGGGGTACTCCGACGGGTTGGTCACCACGACGACCGAGCCGTCCTCCATCACCACCTCGTAGACCACGTTGGGCGCGGTCGAGATGAGGTCGAGGTTGAACTCACGCTCGAGCCGCTCGCGCACGATCTCCATGTGGAGCAGGCCCAGGAAGCCGCAGCGGAAGCCGAAGCCGAGGGCGCCCGAGGTCTCGGGCTCGTAGGCCAGCGCGGCGTCGTTGAGCTGAAGCCGCTCGAGCGCGTCGCGCAGGTTGGGATAGTCGTCACCGTCGATCGGGTAGAGCCCGGAGTAGACCATCGGGTTGGGGTGCTTGTAGCCGCCGAGCGCCTCGGTCGCGCCGTGGTGCTGGCTGGTGACCGTGTCACCGACCCGCGACTGGCGGACGTCCTTCACACCGGTGATGAGGTAGCCGACCTCGCCGACTCCGATGCGGGTGCCCTTGACCGGCTCGGGACTGATCACCCCGACCTCCAGCATCTCGTGCACGACCCCGTTGGACATCATCTTGATCCGGTCGCGGTGGGTGAGGTGGCCGTCGAAGACCCGGACGTAGGTGACCACGCCGCGGTAGGTGTCGTAGACCGAGTCGAAGATCAGCGCGCGGGCCGGGGCGTCGGCGTCGCCGACGGGCGCGGGGGTCACCTTGACGATCTCGTTGAGCAGGGCCTCGACGCCGAGGCCGGTCTTGGCCGAGGTGCGGAGCACGTCGCCAGGCTCGCAGCCGATGATGCCGGCGAGCTCCGCGGCGTACTTCTCGGGGTTCGCGGACGGGAGGTCGATCTTGTTGAGCACCGGGATGATGTGGAGGTCGGCGCCCAGCGCGAGGTAGAGGTTGGCCAGGGTCTGCGCCTCGATGCCCTGCGCCGCATCGACGAGGAGCACGGCGGCCTCGCACGCCTCGAGCGAACGCGACACCTCGTAGGTGAAGTCGACGTGCCCGGGGGTGTCGATCATGTTGAGGACGTAGGTGCCGGGCTCGGCGCCCTGCTCGTTGTCGGCCGGCACGGTCCAGGGCATCCGGACGGCCTGGCTCTTGATGGTGATGCCGCGCTCGCGCTCGATGTCCATCCGGTCGAGGTACTGCGCCCGCGCGCTCCGCTCGTCGACGACGCCGGTCAGCTGCAGCATCCGGTCGGCCAACGTCGACTTGCCGTGGTCGATGTGGGCGATGATGCAGAAGTTGCGGATGATCGCGGGATCCGTCTGCCCCGGCTGAGGCGCGGATCGGGGTGCGGATGGCGGCACGAGGGGCTCTCTGGCGGACGGTGGGAGACCCGGGAATTCTCCCACAGCGCGGGTGGCCACCCGGCATCGCCGAGCGCGGTCGCGGGCGGTCTCAGGTGGCGGCTCGACGTCATTCGCGCTAGGAAGGAGGTGGCCGACCACGGCCGCCCCCCTCTCGGGGTTCCCCAAACCGGCGACTCTGCCGGAGCAAGGAACGACTCTCATGCAGCACTCACTGCGCCAACGCTTCACCCTGCTCGCCGCGACCGCGGCAGCATTGACGGGTCTCCTGCTCGCGCCGGCGTCGCCGGCCCACGCGGTCACCAAGCTCACCGACTCACAGGCCGCCAGCCAGCTGTCGGCGTCGGGCATCACCCGGACGTCGAGCGGCGGCTGCACCAACCGCAACGTCGGCTCGTGCACGTCGTACGAGCAGATCAACCAGGCCACGGTCAGCGGCATCAAGACCTACCGGAGCGTCAGCGGCTGCGCCGTCAACATCACCGGCGGCACCGAGACGGGCCACGCGTCGGGCACCTACAGCCACTGGAACGGCTACAAGGTCGACATCTCCCGCTCGACGTGCAACGACAACTACATCACCTCGCACTACACCTACATCGGCCTTCGCGGTGACGGCTACCCGCAGTACCAGGCCGCCTCCGGCAACGTCTACGTCAACGAGGGCAACCACTGGGACATCACGTACTACTCGTGCGGCTGCTAGCGGTCTGAACAACCCCGTCGCGGCCGCGCGGGGACGTCGGCGAGGATGACGCGGTGACACCCGTGACCGCGATCCCCACGACGATCCCGCACGGCCGCACGGCGCAGCGGCTGACCTGGCCGCACCTGCCGCCGACGGTCCGCGCGCTCATCGAGGAGCGGTGCGGCTCGCCGGTGGTGGACGCCGCCTCACAGGGCGGCGGCTTCACGCCCGGATTCGCGTCCGTCCTCACCTGCGAGGACGGGTCGCGACACTTCGTCAAGGCGGCGTCGGCGCGAGCCCAGAAGATGTTCGCCGACAGCTATCGCGAGGAGGTCCGCAAGCTGGAGGCGCTGCCCGGCTCCGTGCCTGCGCCAGGCCTGCTGTGGTCCCACGACGGCGACTGGATGGTGCTGGAGACCGAGTACGTCGAGGGGCGGGCGCCGCGTCGCCCGTGGCGGCCCGCCGACCTCGACGCCGGCCTCGACGCCCTCGAGGTGGTCGCCCGTGAGCTCACGCCCGCGCCAGCCGACCTGCACCTGGACACCTTCGCCGACGAGTTCGGGGACTGGCCGGCGCACTGGGACTACGTCGCCGGGGCGCACCCCGACCTGCCCCACCTCGCGGACGCGGCGGCCCTGGCCGCCGGCTTCGCCGAGGTGACCGTCGGCGACACCGTCGTGCACACCGACGTGCGCGACGACAACATGCTGGTGCGGCCCGACGGGACCGCCGTCTTCTGCGACTGGAACTGGCCGGTGCGGGGCGCGGCCTGGCTCGACACGCTGATCATGATGATCGGGCCCCGCGGCGACGGGCTCGACGTCGACGCCATCCTCGCCGACCCGGCCGCTGACCCGCGACGTGCCGGCGGAGCACGTCGACAGGGTGCTCGCGCTGGTGATCGGCTACTTCTTCAAGTCCCAGGACGACCCGGTGCCGGCCACGTCGCCGTACATCCGCGACCACCAGCGCTGGCAGGGCGATGTGCTCTGGCGGTGGCTGGGCGAGCGGCGCGGCTGGTGAGCCCCCGCGCCATCGGCGTCCGGGCGCCGTGGACGGCCATGCCCGAGCACGTACGCGACTGGGTGGCCGACCGGCTCGGCTCGCCGGTCGTCGAGGCCCACGACCAGATCGGCGGGATGTCGCCCGGCTGCGCCACCCGGCTGGTGGCCGCCGACGGCACCCGGGCCTTCGTCAAGGCTGTCGGTCTGGACCTGAATCCGCGGACCCCGTCCCTGTTCCGCCGCGAGATCCTCGCCCTGACCATGATCGGGTCGCACGAGCTGTGGGCGGACCTGCGGGCGTCGTACGACGACGGCGACTGGGTGGCGATCCTGCTCGAGGACGTCGAGGGCACGCACCCCGACCTCGACGACGACGCGACCATGGACACCCTGCTCCGCGAGACCGACCGGCTCGGCCAGGTGCTCGCCGAGCGCGTGCCCGACCCGCCCGCACCCGATTCCGAGAACGGCGGGCTGATGGATCTCCGTGAGGGGTTCCACGCCTGGGCCGACGCCGTCGGCGCGGGCTCCGGAGATCCCCGCCGACCTGCTGCCCGACTGGATCCGTCGGGACACCGAGACCTGGGAGCCCCTCGTCCGCGGCCTCGCCGACCATGAGGTGCGGCTCGTGCATTGGGACATCCGCAGCGACAACCTCCTGCAGCGGCCGACCGGCCGGCTGGTCTTCCTCGACTGGGGAGCTGCGGGGATCGGGCCGGGCTGGCTCGACCCGCTGCTCGCGCGCCTCGAGCGGGTCGAGGATCCGTGGTTCGACGCAGCCCTCGCCTCCTCCCCGGCCCTGGTCGGCGCTGGTGACCTGGCGGTGGACGCCTGGCTCGTCGGGTTCGCGACATTCCTGGCGTGGCGCGCCCACACGGCGCTCGACGTGAACCTGCCGACCCTCAAGCGATTTCCGGATCAGCGAGTCGCGGCGCATGCTCGTGGGGGCCGAGCGGCGCCTGGGCATCTCCTGACCTGGCGATTTGGGCGGCTCGGAGCCGCTCCGGTATCGTCTCCCTTCGCGTGTGCGCGCCGGGGCGCGCCGCCATTCGACTTCAATCCGTCCAGACCGACCCGAACGAGGCTTGCCAGTGGCAAACATCAAGTCCCAGATCAAGCGGATCAAGCAGAACGAGAAGGCGCACCAGCGCAACAAGGCTGTCAAGAGCGACCTCAAGACCGCCGTGCGCAAGTTCCGCGAGGCCGCAGAGGCCGGCGACAAGGACACCGCCGTCACCCTCGGCCGCAGCGCCGCACGCAAGCTCGACAAGGCCGCCTCCAAGGGCGTCATCCACAAGAACCAGGCGGCCAACCGCAAGTCCTCGATCGCCAAGAAGGCCGAGTCTCTCTGACCTTCGCGTCCGCCGAGCCGTCCGAGATCCTCGGGCGGCTCGTCGTCATTTCGGGGTCATTGGGGGCGGGACGGCTCAGGAGTCGCGCAGTGCGGTGATGCTCAGCACCAGCCGCTCGAGCGTGTACGCCGCATCGCTGGCCGCGCCCTTGATGTCGGCGTCGGCCTGGGCGATCGTCCGGATCGCCCTGGCGATCGCCGGGTCGGACCAGCCTCGTGACTGGTCGCGGATCGTGCGCAGCTTCCAGGGCGGCACGCCCACCTCGCGGGCCAGGTCGGCCTCGCGCATCCCCTTGGGCGCGGACTTGTAGCGCGCCACCCCCCGCGCGGACCCCGCGAACGCCGAGGTGACCAGCACCGGTGCGGTGCCGCCGTCGATGGCCCAGCGCAGCTCCTCGAGAGCATCCCGGCGCCGGCCCCAGAACGCCGCGTCGGCGACCGCGAACGACTTGGCCTCGGCCCGGCCGCCGAAGTAGCGCTTGACCTTCTCCACCGTCAGCGACTCGTCGGGGTAGTCGTTGGTGAGCTGGTCGGCGGCGGCCGCCAGCGACCGCAGGTCCTGGCCGACGGCGGACACCAGGAACGACGCCGCGTCGTTGTCGATGGTCGCGCCGTGTCGGCGTACCTCCCCAGCGACGAATCCCGGATAGTCCGACGCCCTGAGCTCCTCGGACTTGGCCTCGGTGACGCCGGCCAGCTTGCGCAGCTTGGTGAGCACCCCAGACCCCTTCGGCCCGCCGCCGTGCACGAGCACCAGCGCGACCTCCTCGACGGGGGCGGCGGCGTATTCGAGCAGGCCGTCGACGGACTCCTCAGGCAGGTTCTCCAAACCACGGACCACGACGCAGCGGGTCGAGGAGAAGAGCGACGGCGCCGACATCTCGCCCAGCTCCGCCAGCGTCAGCCCGGAAGCGAGGCACTCGGAGAGCTCGGCGTCGTCGTCGTGCCGACGGACCGCCTCGCGCACCGCCATCACGGTGCGCTCGTTGAGGAACTCTTCCTTGCCGGTCACCAGGGTCACCCGGCCGAGCACCTCGTCGGGCTGGGGGCCTCGGGTCGCACGTCCGCTCATCGGCGCCAGCCTGCCACAGCCCGCCGACGCGTCGGGCGCCGCGGGACCGGGCCGGCTCGCTCACCTGGTGACCGTGACCAGGCGTCCGTCCCGCACGGCGACGACGACGTCACCGTCGAGGTCCGTGCGCAGCACCAGCGCGCCCGTCCCGGCCAGGTTGTCGAGGGTGCTCGGCGCGGGATGGCCGTAGTCGTTGTCGGCGCCGACGGACACCACGGCGACCCGCGCGCCGAGCGAGTCGAGGAACGCCAGGTCCTGGTAGCGACTGCCGTGGTGCGGCACCTTGAGCACGTCGACGTGCAGGCCGGGCATCAGCCGGGCCAGCCCGGCCTGGCCGACCGGCTCGATGTCGCCGGCGAGCAGCAGCCGGACGCCGCGGACCTCGGCGAGCAGCACCACGCTGGCCTCGTTGGCCGTGCTGCCGTCACCCGGGCCGATGGTCGGCGAGGACGGCAGCGGCCACACCGTCTGAAGCGTCACGTCGCCGACCCTGCGCGTCACGCCGTACGCCGCCACCTCGGTCCCCAGGCCGGCCGACCGGGTCTCCTCGTCGACCAGCGCGACTCCCCCTGGCGGGTCGGCCAGCCTGGTCACGTCGATCTCGCCCACCGTCCGGTGGTCCAGCACCCCGGCCAGCCCGTCGACGTGGTCGGCGTGGAAGTGGGTCAGCACGACCAGCGGGACGTGGGTGACGCCGAGCCGGCGCAGGCAGGTGTCGACCAGCCGGGGGTCGGGTCCGACGTCGACCACCACGCCCGCGCCGGGTCCGGCGCGGAGCACGAGCGCGTCGCCCTGGCCGACGTCGCAGGCCGCGAACACCCACCCGCCGGGCGGCCAGCCGGGTGTCGGCGGTCCCATCAGGGTGACGGCCAGGAGCAGCACGCAGGCAGCCGCACCGGAAGCGCGGTGCCGCAGCACCACCGGGCCCGCCCACGCGACGACCGCGGTGACCACGACGAGCAGGGCCAGCGAGACGGCCGTGGTACGCCAGCCGATCGCCGCACCCGGCAGTGCCGCGCCGTGCTCGGCGACCGCGACGATCCAGGCCACGCACCAGCTCGCGGTCGTGCCGACCAGGCTGCCGGCGACATCGGACACCAGTCCGACGAGGCCGCCCAGCAGACCCAGCACGGTGGCCGGCCCGACGACGGGCGCGACGGCGAGGTTGGCCGCGACCGCGACCAGGCTCACCTGGCCCGAGATCGCCGCGACCAACGGCGTGCAGGCCAGCTGTGCCGCGGCGGGCACCGCGACCGCTTCCGCGACCCAGCGCGGCAGCCACCGGGCCAACGCGTCGCGCCAGCGCGGCGCGAGGAAGAGGATGCCCGCAGTCGCCAGCACCGACAGGGCGAACCCCGCCGTGGTCGCCAACCCCGGGTCGAGCAGCAGTAGCCCGACCACGGCGACGCCGAGGCCGCGTACGCCGCGGTGCAGCCCGCGCCGACCCAGCCCGACCAGGGCCACCGTGCCCATGGCCGCCGCGCGCAGCACGCTGGGCTCGGTGCGGGCCAGCAGCACGAACCCGACGATCCCGCAGGCACCGACCAGCGCCAGCCAGCGACCGCGCACTCCCGCCCACCGGGCCACCACGAGCAGGAACCCCACGACCAGCGTCAGGTTGGTGCCCGACACCGCCGTCAGGTGGGTCAGCCCGGTCGTGCGGAAGTCGTCTCGCAGGTCCTCGGGCATCTCGGCGTCGTCGCCGTCGACGAGGGCGGGCACGAGTGCTCGTTGGCTCTGCGGCCGGTGGGCGACCGACTGCCGGATGGCGGCGCGCAGCGCCTCGGTCGCCCGCCAGGCACGCCCGGGGGCGCCGACCCGCTCGGGCGGTCCCCGTGGCGTCGCCACGGCGGCGATGTCGTCGCTCGCTGGCCCGAGACGGCCGGTGAACCGCACCGTCTCGCCCATCCGGACGTCCTCCCAGTCATCGCCTCCGAACACCAGGACCGGGTCGCGGACGCGCACGACCGTGCCGTCGGCTCCGCTGACCTCCGAGACGCGGACCCGCACCAGCACCCGGTCACCGAACCGGCCGGCTACGACCCGAGGGTCGGCGGTCACCTGGCCCTCGAGCACGACGAGTGCCCGAGACTCCGCCAGCCGAGCGACCGGGCCGTGTCGCAACGCGTCGGCCCGCGCCAGCGCCACCACGGCCACCGCCGTCGCGACGAGCACCATCGCGGTCACCGTCAGCGCAGCCGGCCGCACCCAGACCCGCCCGCGGCCGGCCAGCGCGCATCCGGCCACCGCGACGACCGACGAGACCAGCACCGCGAGGCGGACGTTCGGGTCCAGGTACGCCGCCGCCAGCGCACCGAGCCAGGCCGCGAGCCCCAGCAGCGGCATCCGAACATCGGGCGCGGCCAGCGGTTCGTCATCGTCTGGCCTCACAGCGTGACGAACGGAGTCAGCTTGGCCAAGCGTGGCCTCCCCGATGCCGTCGACGTCGAGGAGCTGGTCGACCGCGGTGAACGCGCCGTTCTCGGTGCGCCACGTCAGGATCGCCTGGGCGGTCACCGGCCCGACCTCGGGCAGAGACTCCAGCGCGACCTGGTCGGCGGTGTTGAGGTTGACCAACGTCGCGACCGGACTCGTGCCGCCGGGCACGCTGGCCGCCACGCCCGCGGGCGCCGGCACGCCGACCAGGATCTGCTCGCCGTCGACGAGCACCCGCGCGAGGTTGAGGCCGGTCAGGTCGACACCGGCGCGGGCACCACCGGCGGCCTTGAGGGCGTCGACCACGCGGTCGCCGGTGGGCAGCACGGCGATGCCCGGTCGTCGTACCTTGCCGGCGACGTCGACCGTCACCGTGCTGCTGGTCAGCGGTCGGGTCGGCGGAGGGCTCGCCCGACGAGCCGAGGTCGACGAGCGTCGAGGCCGGGACGGGCTGCGTCGGCACGGCCACCTCGCTGGGCCGGCCGCGCAGCAGCCACCACGCAGTCGCCACCAGACCGACGACGACCAGCAGCGCTACGACGGCCAGCTGCGCCGGCCCCAGCGCCAGCCGGCCGCGCACGCCCAACGGCAGCATCGAGGCCAGCGCCGACGGCCGCCGCGACGAGTGCCGCCCGGGCAGGGGCACCTCCCCCGCGTCCGGCGCTTCCCCGAGGCGTCCCACGACGAATCGGCCCACCCCGCAGGCTCGCGACCCGGCCGGATGCGAGTGTGCGTGTCGGGATACGTGCCTGGATACGTGTCGGGTCGGTCGGCGGCGCTCGGTCCTCCCCGCGCACGGCCGCGAGCTCGGCGCCCAACAGCGCCAGCCGGCGGGCCACCGCCTCCTCGTGCGCACTCGAGCGCCGGGTCGGACGGGTGGCCATGCGAGCGACCCTAGGAAGCCGGACGAGACCTCGCCAGCGACCCTGCGCCCGCCTGTGGAGGAGCGTCTCTCAGAGGCGCGGGGCCACGCAGACCGCGACCATGCCGGGCCCGACGTGGGCGCCGAGCACCGCACCCAGCTCACCGCACCAGACCTCGCGGCCCTCGAGGCCGGCGACCAGCCGTTCGGCCAGCCGGGCGGCCAGCTGCTCGGCCCGCTCGGGGCTCGCGAGGTGCGAGACGCACAGGTCGACCTGCTGGTCGCCGGCCGCCTCGACGATCAGGTCCTCCAGCCGGCTGAGGGCCCGCGCCGAGGTGCGCACCTTCTCGAGGTTGGCGACCTTGCCGTCCTGGATGCTCAGCAGCGGCTTGACGGACAGGGCGCCGCCGAAGATCGCGGCCGCTGCCCCGATCCGGCCGCCGCGGCGCAGGTACTCCAGGGTGTCGACGTAGAACAACGACGTCGCTGCAGCGGCCCGCCGCCGGGCGGCCTCAGCCGCCTCGTCGGCAGAGCCGCCGTCGTCGAGCACGTCGGCAGCCGACAACGCGGCGTACCCGGTGGCGACCCCGACCTGGCGGCTGTCCACCGTCAGCACCGGGACCGGAGCGTCGCGGGCTGCGAGCTGGGCCGACTCGAAGGTGCCGCTCATCTCGCCCGACAGGTGCACCGACACGATCTGGCTCGCTCCGGCAGCGGCGGCCTGCTCGTAGACCTCGAGCAGCGCGCTCGGCGTCGGCCGCGACGTGCTGACCGGCCGGAACTCCTTGAGCGCCTCGGCCACCATCGCCGGCGTCGCCCCGTCGTCGCCCTCGGCCATCACCTCGTCGTAGACCTGCGCGCCGATGACCACTTGCAGCGGCACCACGACGATGCCCCGCTTCGCCGCCACCTCGGACGGCAGGCTCGCCGTCGAGTCGGTGACGATCACGGTCGCTGACATGGCCGCAGGCTACCGGCGCCCGTTCACCACCGGATCAGACGACCACGTTGACCAGCTTGGGCGCGCGCACGATCACCTTGCGCACCGCCGCCCCGTCCACGGCTCGTACGACGTCCGGGTCGGCCAGCGCCAGCGCCTCCAGGTCGGCGTCGGAGATGTCGGGCGAGACCTCCAGGCGCGCCCGCACCTTGCCGCGCACCTGCACGACGCAGGTCACCGAGTCCTCCACCAGCAGCGCCGGGTCGACGTCGGGCCAGGAGGCGCGGGCCACGGTCGGCTGTTGACCCAGCCGCTCCCACATCTCCTCGGCCACGTACGGCGCGACCAGGGACAGCAGGATCGTCACGGTCTCGGTCGCCTCACGGACGGCCGGGTCGGCGGGACCGCTGCCGGTGTCCATCGCCTTGCGGGTGGCGTTGACCAGCTCCATCACCCTGGCCACCAGCACGTTGAACTTGAAGCCCTCGACCAACCCTGCCGCGTCGTGCACCGTGCGATGGGTGACCCGGCGCAGCGCGACATCACCCGTCGCCGGGTCGACGCCCGGCGCCGACGTCACGTCGCCGCTCAGCCGCCAGGCCCGCTGCAGGAACTTCAGCGACCCGGCCGGCGACATGTCGGCCCAGTCGATGTCGTCCTCGGGGGGTCCCGCGAACACCAGGGTCAGCCGCACCGCGTCCACGCCGAAGGCCGATAGTTGTTCCCCCAATCGGACGCCGTTGCCCTTGGACTTCGACATCTTGGCGCCCTCGTTGATGACCGTGCCCTGGTTCAGCTGGGCCGAGAACGGCTCACGGAACCCCACCAGACCCATGTCGTTCAGGACCATCGTGAAGAACCGGGCGTACAGCAGGTGCAGCACCGCGTGCTCCACGCCGCCGATGTAGACGTCGCACGGTCCCCAGGCGTTGACCAGGTCGGTGTCGAAGGCCTGGGTGTCGTCGTGCGGCGAGCAGTAGCGCAGGAAGTACCACGACGAGTCCACGAACGTGTCCATCGTGTCGCTGTCGCGCTTCGCCTTGCCGCGGCACGACGGGCAGTCCACGTTGACCCAGTCCTCGGCGGCCGCCAACGGCGAGACGCCCTTCGGCGTCAGGTCCGAGCCACGCAGCTCCGGCAGCACCACCGGCAGCTGGTCGTCCGGCACCGGCACCTCGCCGCAGTCGGGGCAGTGCACGATCGGGATCGGCGCGCCCCAGTAACGCTGCCGCGACAGCAGCCAGTCGCGCAGCCGGAAGTTCACGGCGCCCTTGCCGGTGCCTTGCTTCTCCAGCCACGCGATGATGGCCGACTTCGCCTCCGCGATGCCCATCCCGTCCAGGGAGATCTCGTCGTTGGCGGAGTTGATCGCCGGGCCCTGCCCGACGTACGCCTGGTCGTCGGGGAAGTCGTCCGGCATGCGCACCGTGCGGATGATCGGCAGGTCGAAGCGCTTGGCGAATTCCCAGTCACGCTGGTCCTGGCCGGGCACCGCCATGATCGCGCCGGTGCCGTAGTCGGCCAGCACGTAGTCGGCGGCCCAGATCGGGATCTGCTGGCCGTTGACCGGGTTGACGGCGTACCTGCCCAGGAAGACGCCGGACTTCTCGCGCTCGGTCGACAGCCGCTCGATGTCGGAGGCCTTGCGGACCTCCTCCAGATACGCGTCGTACGCCGGCCGCTGGTCGTCGGTGACCAGGTCACCGGCCAGCTTGGCGTCGGCGGCCACCACCATGAACGTCGCGCCGAACAGCGTGTCCGGCCGCGTCGTGTAGACGGTCATCGGCTCGCCGTCCACGACGTCGAACGTGACGTGGGCGCCCTCGGAGCGACCGATCCAGTTGCGCTGCGCGGTGATGACCCGGTCGGGCCAGGTCGGCTCCAGCTCGTCCAGGTTGTCCAGCAGCTCCTGGGCGTAGTCGGTGATCTTGAAGTACCACTGGGTCAGCTCGCGCTTGGTGACCTCGGCGCCACACCGCTCGCAGTGCCCGTCGATGACCTGCTCGTTGGCCAGCACGGTCTGGTCGACCGGGCACCAGTTGACCGGGCTCTCCTTGCGGTAGGCCAGGCCGCGCTCGCGGAACCGCAGGAACAGCCACTGGGTCCAGCGGTAGTACTCCGGGTCGGAGGTGTTGAAGGTCCGGCTCCAGTCGAAGCTCGTGCCGAACTTGCGGCAGGACTCGATCGACGTCGCGATGTTGGCGTAGGTGAACGTCGCCGGGTGCTCGTTGTCGCGGATGGCGGCGTTCTCGGCGTTCAGACCGAAGGAGTCGAAGCCCATCGGGTTCAGCACCTCGTAGCCGCGCAGCCACCAGTAGCGCGCCACCACGTCGTGCAGGGCGAACACCTCGGCGTGACCCATGTGCAGGTCGCCGCTCGGGTAGGGGAACATCGTCAGCGCGTAGCGCTTCTCCCTCGGCGAGTCGTCGTCGGCGCGGAACGGGTCCAGCTCGTCCCACACCCGGCGCCACTTCTGCTCGGTCGCCGCCACGTCGTACGACGCCGGTTCGGCGCTGTCGGGCGACTCGCTCATCGGGGCCTCTCCCTCGTCGATCCTGCTGCTCATGATGCCTCTCCTCAGTTCCTGGTCCGGACATGAAAAAACCCCTCGCAGGGAGGGGTAGCCGCGCGATCGGGACCGATCAGCGCGGCTGGCCAAGAAGGAGGAACTGGTGGGACATGTCCACCAGCATACCGAAGAGCGCCGGGCTCAGCGCGCCACTATCCGCCGCATCAGCCAGCGGGTGCGCTCCGCGAGGTGTGCGGGAGCCTCGGTGTCGCCGGAGATCAGGCCGAGCAGCGCGTTCTCGAACAAGCCGTCGATGAGCGCGTACGCCGCCTGCGACTCCACCGCTGGCTCGCTGTCGGACAAGACGGCGTAGCGCTCGACGATGCGCCAGATCATCTCCTCCAGCGCGCGGTCCATCTCGACGACCTCGTCGCGGAAGGAGTCCTCGAAGAGGCTCTGGGTGCGCAGGTCGTACCAGAGTCGATGCAGGGGCGCCTCGGTCTTCAGCGTGTCGACGAGCCTGTCGGCGAACCCGTCGAGCAGCTCCTCGGCCGTCCGCGCCCCCGGCACGAGGTCGTCGAACCGGCTCATGCAGCGCTCCTTGTAGATGCGCACGCAGTGGATGATCAGCTCGACCTTGTCGGTGAAGTAGTAGTGCACGACGCCGTGGGTGAACTTGGAGTTCTGGGCGATCTCGCGCAGCGAGGTGCGGGCGTAGCCGAGCTCTCCGAGCGTGGCCAACGCCGACTCGGCGAGCTGCTGGCGTCGCTCGTCGACGCGCTCCTCACGAGCCGTGCGCTCACGAGTCGGCAGAGTGCTCATGTCCTCACCTTAAGGGTGTGCCGCCATACCCTGACTCCACCGAACGGTCATTTCTGGACAACCGGCCTGACCATGCGTACTGACCAGGCGTCAGGAAACGATCGATAGCCTCCAGCCATGCCGATCACCGACCTGTTCCGCCTCGACGACAAGGTGGCCGTGGTCACCGGAGCCTCCAGCGGCCTGGGTGTCGCGTTCGCCCGGGCGCTCGCCGAGGCCGGCGCCGACGTCGCCCTGGGCGCGCGGCGCGCCGAGCGGCTCGAGGCCACGGCCGCCCTGGTCCGGGCCGCGGGCCGCCGGGCGCTGACCGTGGCCACCGACGTCGCCGACCCAGAGTCTTGTACGGCGCTGGTCGAGGCGGCGATGGCGGAGTTCGGCCGGGTCGACATCCTCGTCAACAACGCGGGCATCGGCACGGCGGTCCCTGCCGCCCGCGAGACGCCCGAGCAGTTCCGGCAGGTCATCGACGTCAACCTCAACGGCTGCTACTGGATGGCTCAGGCGTGCGGTCGGGTGATGGAGCCCGGCTCCAGCATCGTCAACATCTCCTCCGTGCTGGGCCTCACCACCGGCGGTCTGCCGCAGGCGGCGTACTCCGCGTCCAAGGCCGGCCTGATCGGGCTGACCCGCGACCTGGCCCAGCAGTGGACGGGCCGCAAGGGCATCCGCGTCAACGCGCTCGCCCCTGGGTTCTTCGAGAGCGAGATGACCGACACCTACCCCGACGGCTACCTCGACCTGGCGTTGACCCGGGTGCCGGCCGGCCGCAAGGGCGATCCCGAGGAGCTCGCCGCCACCCTGGTGTGGCTGGTCTCCGGCTGCGGGCGGCTACGTCACCGGCCAGACCATCGCCGTCGACGGCGGCATGACGATCACCTGAGCGTCCGGAAGAGAAGCCCGCACTTCGTGGTTGGGCCGCACATGACGACCATCGGCTTCATCGGCAGCGGCAAGATCGGATCGACGGTGGCCCGGCTGGCAGTGGACGCCGGTCATGACGTGGTGCTCAGCAACAGCAGAGGCCCGGAGACACTCGCCGACCTCGTCGCCGAGCTCGGACCGCACGCGCGGGCCGCGACGGCGAGGGAGGCAGCGACCGTCGGCGACCTGGTGGTCGTGACCATCCCGCTCAAGGCCTATCGCGAGGTGCCCGTGGCGCCGCTCGCGGGCAAGACCGTGATGGACACGATCAACTACTACCCGCAGCGCGACGACCACGTCGCCGCGCTCGACGACGAGTCGACCACCAGCAGCGAGCTCCTGCAGGCGCACCTGCCCGACTCCCATGTGGTCAAGGTGTTCAACAACATCAACTACCGCTTCCTCGCCACCCTGCAGCGGCCGGCCGGCGACCCGGAGCGCTCGACGCTGGCCATCGCCGGCGACGACGCCGCGGCCAAGGCGGCGGTCACCGCCTTCCTCGACTCGATCGGCTACGACGCGCACGACGCCGGCCCGCTGGCCGAGGGTTGGCGGTTCCAGCCCGACACCGCGGCGTACGGCGTCCCGTACGCCGACGGCGGCCCGGTCCCAGCCGCCGAACTGCGGGACGCTCTGGCTCGCGCCGAGCGGCGTCCGGGCTGAGCCAGCCGCCCCGCTAACCTTCCGGCGTGAACCGCTGGACCTACCGTCCCGAGCTGGACGGGCTGAGGTCCGTGGCCGTCTATCTGGTCGTGCTCTTCCACTGCGGGATGGCCTCCTTCAGCGGCGGCTACGTCGGCGTCGACCTCTTCTTCGTGCTGTCGGGGTTCCTGGTCTCCCACGTGATCTGGGCCGAGGTCGACCGGGCCGGCTCGTTCCGCCTCGGCTGGTTCTACGCCCGCCGCGTCCGCCGCCTGCTGCCGGCCGCCGTCCTCGTCATCGTGGTGACCGCGGCGATCCAGCTCCTGGTGGCCAGCGAGCCCCAGCGGGCGGGGATGCTCCGCGACGGCCAGGCCGCGCTGGTCTACCTCTCCAACTGGCAGTTCATCGCAGACGCCCGTGACTACTTCGCCGCCGACGGCACCGACACCAGCCCCTACCTGCACTTCTGGTCGCTGTCGATCGAGGAGCAGTTCTACGTCGCGCTGCCGCTGCTGCTGCTCGTGCTGTTGCGCCTGCGCCGGCACGTCGTCGTGGTCCTGCTCGTGCTGACGGCAGTGGTGGCCGGGTCCGTGGCGCTCCAGATCTGGGTCGCGCAGTCGGACCCCACGTACGCCTACTACGCCACCGAGACCCGGGTCTACCAGCTCGCCGCCGGCGTGCTGCTTGCGCTCATCACCCGGCTCGTCACGATCAAGGGAATCGTCGGCATCCCGCTCGCAATCTTCGGCGTCGTGGGGATCGTCGTCGTCGCCTCCGGCGCGGTTGACGTGACGCCCTCGACCCGCGGACTGCTGGCCACGGCCGTCTCGGTCGCCGCCATCGCCGGGTTGTACGCCGCCCCGTCCGGCCCCGCGGCCCGGCTGCTGGCCCTGCCCCTGCCGCGCTACCTCGGCCAGATCTCCTACGGGACCTATCTCTGGCACTGGCCGCTGATCCTGGTGGCCCGCGACCTCTTCGACGTCCGGCCGATCGTGATCGCAGCCATCGCCGGCACGGTGGCGACCGGGCTGGCGGCGCTGTCCTACGAGGTGTTCGAGCGGCCGATCCGGCGGGCCAAGCGGCTCGACCCCTTCCCTTGGCCCGTCGTCGGCGCGGGACTGACCGCGAGCGTGCTGGCCGCGGTCCTGGTGCTGCCGCCGATCCTGCACGCGGACGTCAAGCCGGTGGTCGCCAACACCTCCGCCGGCGACCTGTCGGCGATCGCGGCCGACGCCGCCTGGGTCGAGGAGCCGGTGCCCGACGACCTGGACCTGACGGCTGCGCTGGCCGACGTCCCCGACGCTGGTGTGCCGTGCACCGCAGAGGACCTCGAGGTGTGCGTCCGCGTCTCCGGCACCGGGCCACGGGTGCTGCTGGTCGGCGACAGCCAGGCGGCCATGTTCGTCGACGCCCTCGAGACCCTGGCCCAGGAGCGAGACTTCACGCTGCTCACCAACATCGTCCGTGGTTGCGGCTGGCAGGCCGGTCTCGTGCAAGGAGACAACCCGGAAGCGCAGGAGACGTGCGAACAGGCCCGCGCCGTGTTCTACGCCGACGTGCTCCCGCAGCTCGACGTCGACGTCGTGGTCACCGTCAGCCTGGCCCGCTGGGAGCCGGAGTGGGACGCCTTGCTGACCGATCCGGCCGGCCCTCCCGACGCGACGCTCGAGGAGCGCCACCTCCGCACGGCCACCGCCACGGCCGAGACCATCAGGCAGGCAGGGGCTCGGCTGGTGCTGGTCAAGGCGCTGCTCGGGACGAACGGATACGAACGCGAAGGTCCCGACCCGCTCGACTGCCTGGCCCGGGCCACCGAGCTGGGTGAGTGTGCCGTCGTACCCCCGCTGGAGAAGCCCTTCACCGACGGGGTCCTCGATGCGGTCGCCGCGGCCGACGAGGAGTCTGCGACGGTCGACCTGAACCCCGTCCTGTGTCCCGACGCGCCGCTGTGCCGTCCGGTCATCGACGACACTGTGGTCTGGAAGGACCCCGACCACGTGACGGGCACGTATCTCGTCGAGCACCGCGAGGCGCTCTGGGAACGGCTGACCGCCACCGGCCTGATCGACTGATCCTCCGCCGGCCGGCAACCTCTCAGTCAGGTCGCTGGCGCTGGGCCCGCTTGCGGTAGGCGGACCGCTGCTGCCGCGCCCTCCAGAGCTGGGTCTCACGGTCATCCGCGCCCTCGAGCTCGGGCACCACGGCTTCTCGTCGACTGATGTCGTCGTACCACTCCGGGACCGCGGAGTCCGTCCACGTCCCGATCAGCCCATGAGGGTCGAGCAGCGTCGTGGTCCCTGTGGTGTCGGCGAGCCCACGGAGCCAGCCGGCCTCGACCTCCGCCGCCGCCAGGACCGCCGCCGGCACGGCGTACCGATCCGCAAGCTCGGCTGAATCGCGGTAGCGGAACCCCTCCCCGCGCAGGGCCTCGAGGAGCGCCCTGCCCTCTCGGTCGGCGCCCAGGGCGAGGTCGGCCCGGTTGATGCGCAGCACCACCTCGGTGTCTCTCCCCAGAGAGGCGTTGTGGATCGACGCGGTCGCGGTCCGTCCGACGGGGGGCAGGTGCAACGCGGCGGCCAGGTCGGCGGCGAGGTCCGGCTCCGGGGGTGAGTTGCGCACGAGGCGGATCAGGCACCGGGACGCCGGAAGCAGCGTGCAGAGCTCCTCGAGCCGGCCGGGCGCCAGCGCCGCCACCTCCACGATGTGACGCTCCGCGTCGGCGGGGTACTGCGCCAGCCCGCGCTTGACGAGGGTCTGCCACCCCGAGCACCACCTGTGCACCGGGCGCGTGGCGGTGAGAACCAGCGTCACGTCGAGGTCCCGGAGCGCCGAAGCCAGGACCTCGCGGTCCTCCTCGTGCGCTCGGTCGAGGATCTCGCTCGACAGGAGCAACGTGCTCACGCCGCGCCTGCGGCCCTCACCGAGCAGGTCGTCGAGGGTCTCCCGGCCACCTCCACGTTCCTGGTACGCCACGGAGGCGGCTGCCAGGTCCGGGGCCAGACCCTCGGTGAAGGCGCGCAGCAGCGGGCGAATGACCCGGTGGTGCCCCGGCGGACCGTGGCGGGGCGGCGGGTACCACGCGTCAGGATGGTCGCCGTACGCGCGGTTCCAGCCGTCCTGGACCGACGTGGTGCCCGACTTGTGCAGTCCCGCATGGAGGATGATCCGCACGCGTCGGAGCCTAACGGTCGGGTGGCGGCGGCCCGGCATTGCGTCAGACCCCGAGGGAACGGAAGACTGGAGTTCTCGGGGAACGGTCGTGTCAGATGGTGGAGTCTTCAAGACAGCCAACCGGAGGCGACGAGGGGGCCACCCCCCGCCGTGCGCTCCTCGACGCGCAAGAGCAGTCCGTCGCGATGACCGAGGTGCTCGCCGCACTCGGCCGCGCAGGCGCCGACCCCGGCGGGATCCTCGACGTCATCGTCGAGCGCGCGGCCCGCCTCTGCCACGCCCAGGCAGCGCACATCTACCTCTTCGACGGCGAGGTCTTCCGGCTCTCCAGGGTCTCGGCAGCCGTTCCAGACGACTACCAGCGCCGGGCGATGGACCACCCGGTGGCCCGGGATCGCTCGACGCTCCTCGGGCGGGTCTGGGCGGACCGGCGCACCCAGCAGATCACCGACGTGCTCAAGGACCCGGAGTACACCCGGACGGACCTCCAGCAGCTCGCCGGCTTCCGCACCCTTCTGTGCGCACCGATGCTCCTCGACGATGACGTCGTTGGCGCTCTCTCCCTCTGGCGCACCGACGTGGACCCCTTCGACGAGCACGAGACCCAGCTGCTCAGCGGCTTCGCCGTCCAGGCCGCCATCGTGCTGCGGCAGGTAGAGCTGATGGGTGTCCTCGAAGCGCGCAGCGAGGAGCTGGCCAGCAAGGTCGCCCAGCTGGAGGCGCTGCGTGATCTCGGCGACGCGGTGAGCTCGAGTCTCGACCTCGACGAGGTGCTCGACCGCATCGTCGCCAGCGCGGTCCGTCTGACCGAGACCGACGGTGGCTCGATCATGGAGTACGACGAGGTGGCCGACACCTTCGTCGTCAGGGCCGCCTTCGGCAGCAGCACTGCCCTGCTCGACCGCCTCCGGACGCTGAAGATCGAGCGCTTGGGCAGCGCCGTCGGCCAGGCTGCCGGGGATCGGCAGCTCCTGGAGATCCCCGACCTCGACGCGGTCCAGCGGGACGTCCACCTCGAGGCCCTGCACGCAGACGGGTGGCGCTCCCTGCTCGCCGTCCCGCTCATCCGTCAGGACGACCTCGTCGGTGCCCTGGTGATCCGGCGACGGACGACGGGAGCGTTCGGCCAAGAGGTGCGCGAGCTGCTGCAGACCTTCGCGGGCCAGTCGGCGCTTGCCATCATCAACGCCCGCCTCTTCGGCGAGCTCGACGTGGCCAGCCGCCACAAGTCGGAGTTCCTGGCGAACATGTCGCACGAGCTGCGGACCCCGCTCAACGCGGTGATCGGCTTCTCCGAGGTGCTCCTGGACCGCATGTTCGGCGACCTGAACGACCGCCAGGAGGAGTACCTCCGCGACATCTGGACCTCGGGGCGACACCTCCTCGAGCTGCTCAACGACATCCTCGACCTGTCCAAGGTGGAGGCCGGGCAGATGGTCCTCGAACCGACCATGTTCCCCGTCCGCAGTGCTCTGGAGTACGTGCTCTCGCTGGTGCGTGAGCGTGCCGTGGCTCACGACATCGCCTTGACCCTCGACGTGAGCGATGACGTCGGCATCGTGCGGGCCGACGAGCTGAAGTTCAAGCAGGTCGTGCTCAACCTGGTCTCCAACGCGGTCAAGTTCACCCCCGACGGCGGGACCGTCGCCATCGCGGCGTCCCGCTCGGGCCCGGACGTCGAGGTGCTCGTCACCGACAGCGGGATCGGCGTCGCCGCAGAGGACCAAGAGCGGATCTTCGAGTCTTTCCAGCAAGGCGGTCGCGGTGCTCCCAAGGGAGAAGGGACCGGCCTCGGGCTCACCCTCTCGCGCCGCATCGTCGCGCTGTTCGGCGGCAGACTCTGGATTCAGTCGCAGATCGGCCACGGGAGCACCTTCAGCTTCAGCCTGCCGCTGCCTGCCGTCGAACCGGCCGCGCCCCTCGGCTCGTCCGAGCTGCCGAGCGTGCTCCTCGTCGACGACGACCCTGCCTCGCTCGACCTGATGACGGCCTACCTCGCCGGCTCCTCGGTCCGGGTGCTGCGGGCCCACGACGGCTTCGAAGCGCTCGTCGAGACGGCGCGGTCACTTCCGTCGGCGGTGGTGCTCGACATCCGGCTGCCCCGCCTCGACGGCTGGGAGGTGCTGACCCGGCTCAAGGCCGACGCGGAGACCCGTGACATCCCGGTGGTCGTCGCCTCGATCGTCGACGAGCGGGCGCGTGGGCTCAGCCTGGGCGCCTCGGCGTACCTCTTGAAGCCGGTCCGCCGCGACGACCTCCTCGGTGCCCTCCGGAGCGTGGGGCTGACGATCGAGCAGGAGTCGCTCCCATGAGTCCGCCACGGATCCTGGTGATCGAGGACAACGCGCTCAACCTCAAGCTGGTGCGCGATGTCCTGGCGTACGCGGGGTACGACGTGCTGGAGGCGACCACGGGCGAGGCAGGGGTCACCCTCGCCGGGCAGCAGCCACCCGACCTGGTGCTGCTCGACCTGCAGCTGCCCGGGATGGACGGCCACGAGACGCTGCGCCGGCTGCGCGACGGGGTCCTCGCGTCGGGCGTCCCGGTGGTCGCGGTGACCGCGTTGGCCATGACCGAGGACAAGGAGCGCGCCGCGCGAGCGGGTTTCGACGGCTACCTCGAGAAGCCGGTCAGCCCACGCAGCCTGCCCGGCCAGGTTGCCGAGTACCTCGCGATCGGAAGCGGCGCGTGAACGGCCGCGTCGAAGAGACCGAGACCGTCACGGTGCTCGCCGTCGACGACCAGCCCCAGAACCTTCGCCTGCTCGATGCCGTGCTGACCCCTCGCGGCCACCGGGTCGTGACCGCCTCGTCGGGCGAGGAGGCGCTGCGGCTGCTCCAGGGCGGCGGGATCGACATCGTGCTGCTCGACATCGTGATGCCCGGCATCGACGGCTACGAGGTGTGCCGGCGGATCCGGGCCGACCCGGCCACGGCGTTCCTCCCTGTCGTGATGCTCACCGCCAGCGGCGCCCAGCAGCGGCTCGACGCCCTGGAGGCGGGGGCCGACGACTTCGTGACCAAGCCGTTCGACCAGAGCGAGCTGATGGCACGGGTCCGCTCCCTGACCCGCATCAAGCGCTACCACGACACCGTGCGTGAGCAGGCAGCCGAGATCGCCGACTGGAACCGCGAGCTCGAGGACCGGGTCGCCGCGCAGGTCAGCGAGCTGCAACGGCTCGGTCGGCTCCGGCACTTCCTGTCCGCCCAGCTGGCCGAGCTCGTGGTCAACGACGAGAGCCTGCTGGCCAGCCACCGCCGCGAGATCGTCGTCGTCTTCTGTGACTTCCGGGGGTTCACCTCCTTCGCCGAGGCCAGCGAGCCCGAGGAGGTGATGGGAGTGCTCCAGGAGTACCACCAGGTCCTGGGAGCCCACATCCACCACCACGGCGGGACTCTGGAGCGGTTCACCGGCGACGGCATCATGGTGTTCTTCAACGACCCCGTCCCGGTCGACGACCCGGCAGCCAGCGCCGTCCGGATGGCGATCGGGATCCGGGACGACGTGCGAGAGCTGGCCGCCCGCTGGTTGCGCCTCGGCCACACGCTCGGGCTCGGGGTGGGGTTGGCCCAGGGATACGCGACGCTCGGCCGCATCGGCTACGAGGGCCGCTTCGACTACGCCGCGATCGGCAGCGTCACCAACCTGGCGGCGCGGCTCTGCGACGCCGCCGAGCCCTGGCAGATCCTGGCCACCGACCGGGTGCTCGCCGCGGTGGAGGACGTCGTCGTCGCCGAACTGGTGGGCGACAGACAGTTCAAGGGCTTCAGCCGACCGGTTCGGGTGCACGAGATTCGACAACTGACCGACGAGCAGGTGACGACATGACCACATCCACGACCACGACAACCGGGCGCCGGCTCTCCGACGTCGACGAGCCCGGGCGCTACGCGGCGTACGACGCCCTGCAGGTGCGGATGCCAGCCGTCTGGGAGGGCATCCAAAGCGACCACCCCGACGAGTCCGTGGTCGTGGTGCCCTCGATCAGTCTCGAGCGCACCACTGCAGGCAGCGGGACGGTGATGCAGGCGATGGAGGAGCGGGCCCTCTTCCTGCTCCTGCTGCTGCGGCAGCCCCGGCTCCAGATGATCTACGTGACCTCCTCGCCGATCACGGAGGCGATCGTGGAGTACTACCTCGGCCTGCTGCCGGGGGTCATCCCCAGCCACGCCCGCAAGCGGCTCCGGCTGGTGTCGGTGGGCGACGCGTCGCCCGACTCGCTCAGCTCCAAGCTGCTGCGTCGACCCCGCCTGCTCCGCCAGATCCGCGAGCTCATCCCCGACCCGGGCCTGAGCCACCTGATCCCCTACAACACCACGGACCTCGAGCGAGACGTCGCGCTGAGCCTGGGGATCCCGATGTTCGCCGCAGACCCACGACTGGCGCCCCTCGGCAGCAAGACCGGTTGTCGCCGGCTCTTCGACGAGCTCGGGGTGGTGGCCCCGATCGGCGCCGAGGACCTGTCCTCTCTCGACGACCTCGTCGACGCCGTCTGCGGCCTGCGCCAGCGACGGCCGGACCTGGGCCAGGTCATCGTCAAGATCAACGAAGGCGTCTCCGGGTCCGGCAACGCGCTGGTGGACCTGAGCGGGCTCCCAGCGCCGGGCGACGACACCGAGGCCGACGCGGTCACCGCGCGACTGCGGGCCATGGCGCCGGAGGCCACGCAGTTGAGCGTCGACGACTTCCTCGCCGGCTTCGCCCGCCACGGGGGGATCGTCGAGGAGCGCATCACCGGCGTGACGCTGACCAGCCCGAGCGTCCAGATGCGCGTCCTCCCCGACGGCACAACCGAGCTGCTATCGACGCACGACCAGCTGCTCGGCGGGGCGAGCGGACAGAAGTACCTCGGCTGCGTGTTCCCGGCCGACCCTGCCTACTCGCGCAAGATCAGCGAGCCGGCGATGGTGATCGGGCGGCACCTCGCCGAGCTCGGCGTGCTGGGCCGGTTCGCGGTCGACTTCGTCGTCGTCGAGGACACCGACGGCGAGTGGACGGCGTACGCGATCGAGCTGAACCTTAGGAAGGGTGGCACCACCCATCCGTTCCTGACCCTGCAGTTCCTGACCGACGGCCACTACGACGGCGAGGCGGGCTGCTACCTGACCCACGCGGGCGCGCCGAAGTACCTCGTGGCGACCGACCACTTCGAGGACGACCGGCTCCGGGCCCTGAGCGTCGACGACGTCCTCGACGTCGTGGCCCGACACCGGATGCATTTCGACCAGACGCGGCAGTCCGGCGTGGTCTTTCACATGATCAGCTGCGTCACCGAGTGCGGGCGACTGGGTCTGACCGCCATCGGCGACACCCCGGACGAGGCGTGGCAGCTCTATCAGGACGCGCAGGACACGCTGCTTGCCGAGGCCGACTCCGCCCGCACCGAAGGGGCGCTGATCGGGTGACGGATCACCCGTCGGGGCCGTCCACGGACGAGCTCGTCTGGTACGCCGCGTTCGGCTCCAACCTCCTCCCGTCCCGCTTGGGCGCCTACCTGGCGGGCGGCCGTCCACCCGGCTCCCGACGGACCTACTCGGGCGGTCGCGACACCGCACCCCCGCTCGCGAGCCGGACCGTGACGCTGCCCGGACGCCTGCACTTCGGTGGGCTCTCGACGGTGTGGGGCGGCGGGTTGGCGTTCTACGAACCCGGCCCGACAGGCTCGGTGCACGGGAGGGCCTACCTGATCACGTTCGGCCAGTTCAGCGACCTCGTCGCCCAGGAGGCCCGCCGGTCCGTGGGCACCGACCTGGTGCTGGCGAGCGACGGCCACACCTACCACGGCCTGTCGGTGATCTACGACGCCGTCGTGCCGGTGGGCGACCTGGACGGGCGGCCGATGCTGACGCTGACGACGACCGCGGTGCATCCCGACAACGCGCCGTCGGCGGCGTATGTGACCGTGATCCTGGCCGGCCTCGCCGATGGTTTCGGACTCACGGACGCCGAACGCGTCGACTACCTGCTGGCCGCCGGCGGCGTGCGGCCGACCTGGACGCCGGAGGCCCTCAGAGCCCTGCTGTAGGCGGGCTGTAGGCGGGCTGCGAGACCTGCTCCGCTTCCCTTCCCGCCTGAACTGGGACAGGATCGACGGCACAACTCATCCATCTCGGGAGTCATACATGCACACCAGGATCGCCGCGCTGGCCGCCGCCCTCGTCACGGCCGCGCCACTCGTCCTCACCGCCACCGCCACCGCCCCTGCGGGGGCTGCGGCGGCCGATCCAGTCGCGCCGACGCGGATCACGCTGACGACGTGGGACGACCGCGCCGACTTCGCCACCGGCGTCGGCGAGGGCATCGACCGGCACGGCCCGGCGCTGACCATCGCCAAGGGCCGCAAGACCCACCTGCCGACGCTCAGCTACGTCGACCCGTTCGGCGACGGCACCGCGCGCAGCTATGAGTACGCCACCTGGACCTCGCCGGTCGTCGAGCTCGACTACGCCGACGACGAGGCGATCTCGTCGTGGAACGCCCGGACCCCCACCGGCACGTGGGTCGAGACCCAGTTCCGGGGTCGGCACACCGACGGCTCCTGGACCAAGTGGTACGTCATGGGCCGCTGGACCTCCGGCATGGACTACGCCCGCGGCGACATCCACCGCACCTCGCTGAACGGGCAGAACGACACCGACGCCCGGATCCTGACCGACACCTTCAGCAGCCGCACGGGCCGCGAGCCGGTCGCTTTCCAGACCAAGGTCATGCTGCTCCGCCCCGCCGGCGCGAAGTCCAGCCCCCGTCTCGACGCGATCTCGACGATGACCAGCGAGCTGATCCCCGACTACAGCGGGGTCACCAGCACCTTCACGCTGGGCCACCAGGTGGAGCTCTCGGTGCCGGCGTACGCGCAGAACATCCACTCGGGTGAGTACCCCGAGTTCGGCGGCGGCGGCGAGGTCTGGTGCTCGCCCACGTCGTCGGCGATGGTGATGCGGTCCTTCGGCAGGCAGCACTCCCCCGGCCCCCGCGACCTCAAGGGGATCGTGGCGCCCAACGGCGACCCCCAGGTCGACCACGCCGCGATGTACACCTGGGACTACACCTACGAAGGCGCCGGCAACTGGCCGTTCAACGCGGCGTACGCCCACACCTTCGGGCTGGACTCGTTCGTGACCCGGCTGCGGTCGCTGGCCGAGGTGGAGCGGTTCATCGCGGCCGGCATCCCGGTGATCACCTCGCTGTCGTGGGACCTCGAGGAGATGCCCGAGGCGGGCTACGACACCGACGGCCACCTGATGGTGGTCGTCGGGTTCACCGCCGACGGCGACCCGATCCTCAACGACCCTGCGGCCAACAGCAACGACAACGTGCGCAGCATCTACACCCGGGAGAACTTCGAGAAGGTCTGGCAGGGGTCCACCGGCGGTGTGGCGTACATCTACCACCCGCGCCACGTGCGGCTGCCTGCAAACCTGCCGGGGGTCACACCGAACTGGTAGGAGAGCTGCGAAGCGCGGAAAAAGATTCTGCGATTCGCAACGAACCTTTCGACCGCCGACCGCATCTGAGTCGGTTGAGAGGTCTTGACGCCTCTCCCACCGACCCTGACCGCGCATGACACGGTCAGCGCACGAGCCCCCGGCGGGCGAGACCTGCCGGGGGCTCGGATACTTCAGGGTGCGGTCGCAAGAGCCCAACCCGAGACGACCTGCGACTTTCTGGTCAGCTGCGGCTCCTGCCTGTTGAGGCGAAGTCTTGGTGGAGCTGAGGGGACTCGAACCCCTGACCCCCTGCATGCCAATCCGGCAGAGCCGCTACCAGCTGCGCCCGGCGCGGCCGGGAGTGGACGTCTTGGTGGAGCTGAGGGGACTCGAACCCCTGACCCCCTGCATGCCAATCCGGCAGAGCCGCTACCAGCTGCGCCCGGCGCGGCCGGGAGTGGACGTCTTGGTGGAGCTGAGGGGACTCGAACCCCTGACCCCCTGCATGCCAATCCGGCAGAGCCGCTACCAGCTGCGCCCGGCGCGGCCGGGAGTGGACGTCTTGGTGGAGCTGAGGGGACTCGAACCCCTGACCCCCTGCATGCCATGCAGGTGCGCTACCAGCTGCGCCACAGCCCCAAGAAGGTGATGTCGCTGCCCGACGGGCAACGCGCGGAATCTTAGCCAACGGCCTCATCGGATGCGAAATCGCCCCCGGGAGCGTGGTCCGGGTGTGCGCCGACGACTGCGGTCTCGTTGTAGGACACCAGTCGCAGCCCGCCTTTCGTGTCGTGCTCGGTCAGCACCGACCAGCCGCAGTTGTCCATCCCGCGCAGCCCGCGGGAGAGCTCCCACGGCCAGCCGAGGAGCGCGATCAGGCCGACCTTGAGGCACGCGCCGTGGGTGACGACGATGCCGGTCTCGCCCTCGGCGAGGGCGCCCAGGCAGTCGGTCAGCGCGGCCAGCAGCCGCTCGCGCACCTGCAGGGTGGACTCCTCACCCTCGACCAGGACGCGCTCGTCGTCGGCCAGCCAAGCGGCGTACTCGCGGGGATGCTTGGCCTCGAACTCCGTGCGGGTCAAGCCCGAGCGAACGCCCACGTCGTACTCCCGCAGCCGTGGGTCCGTCTCGAGGTTCAGGCCCGTCGCCTCGGCGACGTACGCCGCCGTCTCCCGCGCCCGGGCAAGGTCGCTGGACCACAGCCGCACCGGCCCCAGCGCCGCCAGGTGCGGTGCGGCGGCGGCGGCCTGGGATCGGCCGATGTCGTCGAGGGAGATGTCGGCGTGACCCTGCGCTCGCTGCTCGGCGTTCCACGCGGTCTGGCCGTGCCGGAGCAGGACGATCGTGCGGGTCACCGCTGGTTGGAGACCACGTCGGCCGGCAGCGAGATGGCCGGGCAGTCGCGCCACAGCCGCTCCAGTGCGTAGAACTGCCGCTCCTCCTCGTGCTGGATGTGCACGACGATCTCGCCGTAGTCGATGAGCACCCACCGCCCATCACGTTCGCCCTCGCGGCGCAGCGGCTTGGCGCCGATCTCGCGCAGCTTGTCCTCGACCTCGTCGACGATTGCCTTGACCTGGCGGTCGTTGGAGCCGCTGGCGATCAGGAACGCATCGGTGATGGCGAGCTGTTCGCTGACGTCGAAGGCGACGATCTGGGTGGCCAGCTTGTCGGCGGCCGCGCGAGCGGCGGTGACGACGAGCTCGACGGCGTGGTCGGTGGCGGTCATCTGTTGTCAGTCCTCGGTCCCGTAGAGGTCGTGCTTGGCGATGTACTGGACGACGCCGTCGGGCACGAGGTACCAGACGGGCTCGCCCCGGCGCTTGCGCTGACGGCAGTCGGTCGACGAGATGGCCAGGGCGGGGATCTCGATCATCGTCACCCGGTCTGCTGGGATGGCCTCAAGGGTGGCGGCGTCCATCGTGTAGCCGGGCCGCGTGCACCCCACGAAGTTGGCGAGGTCGAACAATTCGTCCGCGTCACGCCAGGTGAAGATCTCGGCGAGCGCGTCTGCGCCGGTGATGAAGTAGAGGTCGACGTCGCCCATCACGCCGCGCAGGTCGCGCAGCGTGTCGATCGTGTAGGTCGCCCCGCCGCGGTCGATGTCGACGCGCGAGACGGTGAACCGCGGGTTGGCAGCCGTGGCGATGACGGTCATCAGGTAGCGGTGCTCGGCCGGGGAGACGACCCGCTCGTCCTTCTGCCAGGGGTCACCCGTCGGCACGAAGACGACCTCGTCGAGGTCGAACCATGCCTGGACCTCGGAGGCGGCCACGAGGTGACCGTGGTGGATCGGATCGAAGGTGCCGCCCATCACCCCGACGCGGCGACGGGTGGGACTGCCCGCGGCTGCGGCGGACGCGGACGCGGCGAGCGCGGTCAGCTGTGCTCGCGGCCGGCCCCGAAGGCGAGCAGCGCTCCCAGCGCGGCCAGCAGGATGAGGAGCGTGACGGCCCCGACCACCCAGTGGTTGGCCCCGCTCCACATCTCCGGCTCCTCGGCAGCGGCGAGGACGAGTGCGATCGACATGGCTGGCACTCTACCGGGCGGTTCCGGGCTCAGCGCACGTGACCGTCGCCTGTGACGACGTACTTTGTCGAGGTCATCTCGGTCAGCCCCATCGGTCCGCGGGCGTGCAGCTTTTGGGTCGAGATGCCGATCTCGGCCCCGAACCCGAACTGCCCTCCGTCGGTGAACCGCGTCGATGCATTGACCACCACGGCGGCCGCGTCGACCTCGGCAGCGAAGCGGCGCGCAGCCGTCAGGTCGCCGGTCACGATCGCCTCCGTGTGCCCGCTTCCCCAGCGGGTGACGTGCTCGATTGCGGCGTCGAGATCGGGGACGACGGCGGCCGAGATCTCGAGGTCGAGGTACTCGGTGCCCCAGTCCTCCTCGGTCGCGGGTACCACCCCGTCGTACGCCGCGAACGCCTCGTCGCCATGCACCGCGACGCCCGCGTCGTGCAGGGCGGCCAGCACGCGCGGCAGGAACTCCTCGGCGACCTCCGCGTGCACCAGCAGCGACTCTGCGGCGTTGCAGACACTGGTGCGGTGGGTCTTGGAGTTGAGCACGATGTCGAGCGCCATCTCGAGGTCGGCCGTGCGGTCGACGTAGACGTGGCAGTTGCCGACGCCCGTCTCGATCACCGGCACGCTCGACTCCTCGACGACCGAGCGGATCAGGCCCGCGCCGCCGCGCGGGATCAGCACGTCGACCAGGCCGCGGGCACGCATCAGCACCTTGACGCTCTCGTGGGAGTCGCCGGGCACGAGCTGCACCGCGTCGGCCGGCAGCCCGAAAACGTCGAGCGCCTCGCGCAGCACCTCGACGATGGCGGCGTTGCTCGAGCGAGCGCTGGAGCTGCCCCTCAGCAGCACCGCGTTGCCGGACTTGAGGCAGATGCCGGCGGCGTCGACCGTGACGTTGGGCCGGGCCTCGTAGATCATCCCGACCACTCCGAACGGCACCCGGACCTGACGCAGCTCCAGCCCGTTGGGCAGCGTGCCCCCGCGCACCACCTCGCCGACCGGGTCGGGCAGTCCGGCCACCTCACGCAGCCCTTCGGCCATCGCCGTGATGCGGTCGGGGTCGAGCCGCAGCCGGTCCACGATCCCGGCGTTGGCCCCGTCGGCCTCGGCCCGCTCGACGTCCTCGGCGTTGGCCGCCAGTACCGCCGTCTCGTTGCTGTGCAGGGCGTCGGCCATCGCCGTCAGGGCGGCGTCCTTCTGGGCCCGGCTGGCCAGAGCGAGTGCCCGCGAGGCCACCCGCGCCCGGGTTGCGGCGTCGGTGACGTCCTGCTGGATGCTCATGGCGCCAGCGTAGGTTGGCGCGCGTGCGTGTGGTGCTCCTGGGTGACAGTCACCTGGCCAGAGTCCGTCGCGACCTGGACCGCATCGGCCCCGACGTCGTCAACGCCGCGGTCGGCGGCGCCTGCACGCGTGACCTGCTCCGCCAGGCCCACGCGGCCGGTGTGACGGGTGACGACGTGCTCGTGGTGTCGGTCGGCTCCAACGACGCCGCGCCCTGGAAGGCGGTGCCCGTCGAGGAGGCGGTCGGCCTGGTCGAGGGCTTCTTGTCGGCCGTCGCGTGGGCCGGCCTGGTGCTGCTGACGTCGCCGGGCGTCGACGAGGAGCGGCTGACGCGCGGCAACGACCGCACCAACGCCGTCCTGGCGTCGTACGCCGACGCGCTGACCGACCGCTTCACCGCCGCGGGAGCCGTGGTCGTCGACGGCGCCACCCTGCTGGCCCCTCTCGGCAACGATGCGTTCGCCGACGACGGGCTGCACCTCACCGGCGTCGCCTACGACCTGCTGCTCCCCGCCCTCGCCACCGCGGTGGTGCTGGCGCCGAGCGGCGGTGAGCTGGCAACCGATTCGAGCGCCGAAAGGGTTGCTGGCACACCGCCACCTGAGGCGCGCCCGGGTCAGCGGTGAGCTATCAACCGTTTGTGGTTGAGGACGGTTGCAGGTTCACCGCTGCCAGCGCGCCAGTCAGCCCTTGCGCTGGTTGATCAGCTCGGTGGCGGCGGGGAGGACGGTGTGCAGGTCGCCGACGACGCCGAAGTCGACCAGCTCGAAGATCGGGGCCTCCTCGTCCTTGTTGACGGCCACGATCGTCTTGGAGGTCTGCATGCCGGCCCGGTGCTGGATGGCGCCGGAGATGCCGTTGGCGATGTAGAGCTGCGGCGAGACGGTCTTGCCGGTCTGGCCGACCTGATAGCTGTGCGGCACCCAGCCGGAGTCGACGGCGGCGCGGGAGGCGCCCACGGCCGCCCCAAGGGCGTCGGCGAGTCCCTCGATCGGGTCGAAGTTGCCGCCGGTGCCACGGCCGCCGGAGACCACGATGGCGGCCTCGGTCATCTCGGGGCGGCCGGTCGCCTGCCGCGGCTGCGAGGCCACGATCTGGGCGGTCTTGGCGCCGTCGGAGATGGTGGCCGCGAACTCCTCGACCGCAGCCGCACCGTCGACCTCCTCCGGGGACACGGCGTTGGGCTTGACCGTGATGATGGGAGTGCCCTTGGTGACCTTGGCCTGGACCGTGTAGTTGCCGGCGAACACCGACTGGGTGGTCACCGGGCCCTCCTGCACGTCGACGGCGTCGGTGATCAGGCCCGACTCGGTCTTGATGGCCAGCCGCCCGGCGACCTCCTTGCCCTCGGGCGACGAGGTGATGAGCACGGCGGAGGGCGAGGTCTTCTCCATCAGCTGTTGCAGCGCCTCGGCCTTGGGCGCGACGAGGAACCCCTTGATCTCCGCATCGTCGACCACGTAGACCTTCTCCGCGCCGTACTTCTTGACCGCCTCGGCGGCCTTGGCGCCCTCGCCGGAGGATCCGATGAACACGGCGGACGGCTCACCGAGTCGCCGGGCGAGGGTGAGCAGCTCGTAGGTCGGCTTCTTGACCTCGCCGTCGGCGTGGTCGATCAGCACCAGTACTTCACTCATGGTCGACAGCTCCCCAAATCCTGGTCAGATGAACTTCTTGGACGCGAGGAACTCGGTGAGCGCCTTGGCGCCCGAGCCGTCCTCGTCCTTGACGATCTCGCCGGCGGTCCGGGGAGGTCGCGCCTCGGTGTCCTCCACGACCGACCACGCCACGGACAGCCCGACCTGGTCGGCCGAGATGTCGAGGTCGGAGAGCGAGTAGGTCTCCATCGGCTTCTTCTTGGCCGCCATGATCCCCTTGAACGACGGGTAGCGGGCCTCGCCGGACTGGTCGGTCACCGACAGCACCAGCGGCATCGTCGCGCCGATCACCTCGGTTGCGGTGTCGCCGTCGCGCTTGATCCGGATCTGGTCGCCCTGCGTCTCCACGACGGAGGCCAGCGTCACCTGCGGCAGGCCCAGCCGCTCGGCCAGCATGGCGGGTACGACGCCCATGCTGCCGTCGGTCGACGACATGCCGCACATCACCAGGTCTGCCCCGTTTTCACCACCCGCCTTCTCGACGGCCTTGGCCAGCACCAGGGAGGTGGCGATCGCATCGGAGCCCGCAATGGCGTCATCGACGACGTGGACGCCCTGGTCGACGCCCATCTGCAGCGCCTTGCGGACGGCGTCGACGGCCTTGTCGGGACCGACGCACACGGCCGTCACCGTCACGTCCTCGGGGTTCTCGGCCTTCTCCTTGATGCGCAGCGCCTGCTCCACGGCGTACTCGTCGAGCTCGGAGAGCAGCCCGTCGACGCCGACCCGGTCGACGGTGTTGTCGGCTTCGAAGTGCCGGTCGGCGGTGGCGTCGGGCACGTGCTTCACACAAACGACAATGTTCACGGGACGGAGGTTACTAGCGAGTCATCAAAGCCGAGTACCTCCGCTCGGGTGCGATCCCTCACAGGGTCCGCGCGTGTCGCCGACCCGCTGGCGAGACGCCAGCGGGTCGGCGATGCCCGGTGACGGGGTGGCTACGGCGCCCCGTAGACCGCAAGCTCCGTGGAGTCCATGAAGTCGCAGCCGGAGAAGGCACCCGGGCAGGTGGCGCCGAGATCCTCGACCTGCGTGCTGATCATGGTGAAGCGGACGAACCGCACTCCAGTCGTGCCAGCCGGGAGCGGGACGCTGGTAGGCCTCCGATCGGCCACCCCGAAGTCGCCGTCGATGGCCGACCAGGTGGTGTTATCGGTCGACAGCTCCAGCCGATACTTGCTCGTCGAGGCGCTACCCGCGTCACCGCAGGTGTTGGAGGGGTTGATCACGACCTCCGTGACGTTGACCGCCGCAGGCAGCTCGATCACGACCTCCTTCGGCTGCGGCGTCGGGTTGGGGTTCGTCGGGGCGTCGCTGCCCCAGCCATTGCCCTGCGACTGGTCGATCAGCTGTGCCGGACCGCAGCCGAATGGCGAGTAGTCCGGAGGTGTGAACGACACGATCTCACCGCCACCGCTGGAGGCAGCCCAGTCACGGCGCAGCTCCCAGTTCAGCGTGTTCGTGCGCGAGGCGACCGAAACTGACTGGACCATCGGGTCGTAGCCCGCGCCGCTGGCGGCGACCTTCGGGTAGGTGCCCGGAACGATCCCGGTGATCGTGTACTGGCCGTTCGCGTTGGTGATGGCCGCGTAGCTGCCACCGAACCCGGACGCGTGGCCGCCGAACAACACAACTGCACCGGCGACCGGGGTCCCGGCGTCGGCGTCGATGACCGTACCGGTCAACGACCCCAGCGGGGTGTTGTCCGGCGGCGGGGTCGAGAAGTCCTCGGCCGGCGCCGTGTCGTCGCCGTCCACGCTGCCCGCGAAGAAGCCCATGCCGCGGGCCGCGAAGACGGTCCAGATCTCGTCCTGGTCCCTACCGTTGCGGACCGCCATGTCGGCCTCGAGGATGCTGTTGCGCATGTCGAGGAACGACGGGTTCGCCGGTGAGAGCTCCATGGCCCGGGTGACCAGGTTCTCGCTCAGCCGGACGCCCAGCTCGTCGCGCAGGTCCCACAGCGTCTGCACCCAGATCTCACCGTCGGCGTGCACCTCGGGCCCTCCGATGATCTTTCCGAAGTCGCCGTAGGTGTAGCCGCCCGGCCCCGAGAGCGCGGGCCCGGTGCCGGCACAGGACGCCGACGTCGAGCCAACCGGGCAGTCGACCGGCTGGGTGCGGATGATGTCGTTGCCCCAGCCGACGTACTCGCCGACGCGGAGCTCGCCGTCTGCGGCCCGGTCCCTGAACAGTCCCTCGTCGACGAGGAAGTCCATGGCGTACCAGTCCGACCAGGCCTCGCCCATCGAGCCCGCCTGGATGTTGCCCAGCGTCGAGTTGCCCAAGGCGTCGACCACGAGGCGGTTGGAGAGGCCGTGCGTGTACTCGTGGTAGACGATGTCGGCCTCATCGCCGGAGTTGCCGGCGATGAACGGGTCCTCATCGGGGAACGCGGTCCCCGGCTCGTGGAACACGTACATCTGCATCCGCGGCGGGATGCCGTCGGGTGGGGTGCTCATGTTCGCGTTGTTGACGTGGTTGCCGTCGGGCCCGGTCGCCGCACCGTCGATCGCGTTCGCCGAGACCGCGTCGCCGTCGACTGCCTCGAAGTTGCCGGCGGCCCTGGTGAAGCCGATGGGCGCGTCCTCGAGGTGGTCGTGGAAGCGGCCCAGGAACGACAGCAGTTGCACCGCGTTCTGGGCCTTGTTGGTCTGCCAGGAATTCGCAACCTCGGGGTCCCAGGTGCAGACGAACTCAGGCACGCAGGCCTCCGGCGTGAACTCGACCAGCGGGAACTTCCACAACTTGTTGCCGCTCGGGTGGATTTCCTCGCTGGCCTGCGCCACGTCGTCGTCGTTCACGTCGGTGAAGACGTGGGCGACGTTGCCTGCCAGCCGGGGCGAGTTGTTCGGCAGCCAGCCGGGTCCGGTGAAGTCGACCAGCTTCTGCTCGCCACCACGTGCGGCCCCGGGGTAGTTCTCCCAGACGTATCCCTTGTCGTCCTGGGCCAGGTTGCGGCGGTAGAGGGTGTGGCCGGTCTCGGCATCGATCACGTGGGTGTAGCCCGTGCCCATGGTCACCGTCTGCCAGCCGAGGCGCAGACCCTGCAGGGTCTTGAAGAGCACCAGCTTGGCCCGATCCCCGTTGCGGAAGGTCGTGCTGCGGTCGGTTCCCGTGGCCTTGAACACCGCAGTTGGGCGCACCTTCCCGAAGGTGTCCTTGACAGCCAGACGGCGGGCCTCGGTCGCGCTGATCTTCGGCGAGCCGACGCTGCGCGGCAGGCTGGCCAGCGGTGACCCGTCGACCTGGAGCAGTCGCCCACCGGGCGCGATGTGCGCCCGCAGCCCGTTACCGAACACGGCTAGGCCGCGCACCCGCTGCACGAAGCTGAGGTGTCGGGTTCCCGAGGTGTCGCGGTAGGACTTGCGAAGGTCCAGGCGCGCCAACTCTCTCGTCGAGAGCCGGAAGACGCCGGGGTGGCTGCGGACGTAGCCGAGAGCGACCACGCGCGCCGACCGTGAGCTCCGGCCGGTCAGGAAGCCGTTCGTCTTCGCCACGATGCGCGGCGTGCGGGTCAGCGCGTCGATCTGCACGATGCCCTGGGCCCCGAGGTCGCGGCGTAGCGCCCGCACTCCGGCGTTCGGCTTGGCAGCGATGCGCGCCTCATGCAACTGGAGGGCCTTGGTCCCCGGGTTGCCGCGGCGGGCGTCGTAGTTCGGCTTCTTCTCGGCAGTCACTCCGGGCTTGGCTGCCGCGCCGGGTTGCGGCGCCGCAGCTCCTCCGGAGGGTGTCATGGTCGCTGCCAGGGCGGCGGCGACGGCAAGGACGAGGGCTGCGCGGGTTGCGCGCACACCGTGATATCGCATTGCGTGGTCCCTTTCGGCCGGCCGTAACGGTCCTGCCGGGGGGACTACGGGGCGTGGCCCAAGGCGCCGCTCCACCCCCGCTCAGCCCAGGATCGCTGCGAGTGTGGTTTCCGACCACCTTGTACCCGCGCCCAGGCGTTTGTGAAGAGGGACCGCGTAGTTTCCCTAGGGTCCCTAGGGCCGGATGATCCGGTCGAGGATCCGCCCGCCGATCAGCCACACGATCGCCGCCAGCCCCCAGTTGACCAAAGCGTCCTTGGTCTCGGCGTTCTTGCCACTGAACGAGAAGACGCCGTCCTCGAGGTCGAAGACGCCGAGGTCGAGCTTGTCGGCCAGGTCGAGGACGAACGTCACCAGGGCGTTGTCCTGGTTGACCGAGTCACCCAGGGCGATCAACAGCGCGCCGACGGCCAGCACGAGGGCGGCGACCACGCACACCAGCCACACCAGCTGGGCGAGGCGCAGGCGCACGACGTCGACGCCCGCCTTGGCCTTCGCGGCCGCCGCAGCGCCGCGCTTGCGCTTCTGCTCGGTCTCGGTCTCTTCATCAGCCACGTGTGGTTTCACATCTCTCGTCGTCAGGGGCGGGTGCCGTGGGCTCAGCGTGCCACTCGTCGGTCGTCATCGGCCGACGAAGCGCGCCTTGCCAGGCCCGTGCTCAACGAAGGACCGCATGCCGATGTCACGGTCCTCGGTCGCAAACAGGGCGGCGAACTGCTGGCGCTCGATCTCCAGGCCCGTCTCCAGGTCGGTCTCCAGGCCCCGGTCCACGCACTCCTTCGCGGCCCGCAGCGCGTACGTCGCCGCACCGGCGAACTGCCCGGCCCACGCGAGCGCCTCCTCGTAGACCCGGTCCGCGGGGAGCACCCGGTCGACCAGGCCGATGGCCAGCGCCTCGTCGGCCTTCACGAACCGGCCGGTGAAGACAAGGTCCTTGGCACGGCTCGGGCCGACCAGCCGGGTCAGCCGCTGGGTGCCGCCGGCGCCGGGGATGATGCCGAGCAGGATCTCCGGCTGGCCCAAGACGGCGTCCTCGGCGGCGTACCGGACGTCGGCGCAGAGCGTGAGCTCGCACCCACCCCCAAGTGCATAGCCGTTGACCGCCGCCACCACCGGCTTGGGGATGCGCGCGACGGAGGTGAACGCCGACTGCAGACCGCCGGAGCGACGCACCATGTCGGTGTAGGACATGTCGGCCATCTCCTTGACGTCGGCGCCGGCCGCGAACACCCGCTCCCCGCCCCAGACGACGACCGCCTTCACGTCGTCGCGTTCGCTCGCCTCGGTCGCGGCCGCGCGGATCTCTTCTTGCATCTGCACGTCGAGCGCGTTCATCTTGGGCCGGTCGAGCCGGATCGTGCCGACGCCATCGGCCACCTCGAGCCTTACGAACTCGCCCATCCGCGTCTCCGTCCTCGCGACCGTGTCTCCACCTGGTCTCCACCCGTCTTCCGGCGGAGCCTATCGAGACGCCCAGGTCGCGACACACCGCCCGCAGTGCCGACCTCCCTCCGACAGAATGGGTCGAGTGAGCCCCGACCGCTGGCACTGGCACACCCGCGACGAGACCGCGCCGGTGTGGCCGGGGCGGCACCAGGAGCTGGGTTCGGTCTGGCAGCCTGAGGCGACCAACTTCGCGCTCTGGTCACCCGAGGGCACGGCCGCCTGGGTCTGCCTCTTCGACGACGCGGGCGTCGAGACGCGCCACCAGCTGACCGAGCACACGTTGGGGGTCTGGCACGGCAAGATCCCCGGCGTCCCGATCGGCCAGCTCTACGGTTATCGCGTCGACGGGCCGTGGGACCCGCGTCACGGCCGGCGCTTCAACCCGGCCAAGCTGCTGCTCGACCCCTATGCGCGGGCCATCTCCGGCGACGTGACGCCGGGTACGGACGTCCTGGGCCACGGCCGCGACCCACGGGTGCGCAGCAGCGTCGACTCGGCGGACGCGATGCCGCGCAGCGTGGTCGTGCACGACGAGTTCGACTGGCACGGCGACGCCCGGCTGCTGACCCGCTGGCGCGACACCGTCATCTATGAGCTGCACGTCAAGGGATTCACAGCGCTGCACAACGAAATCCCCGTGCACCTGCGCGGCACCTACGCCGGGCTCGGCACCCACACCGTCACCAACTACCTCCGGGACCTCGGCGTGACCGCGGTCGAGCTGATGCCGGTGCACCACTTCTTCACCGAGCCGGAGGTGGCCGCCCGCGGGATGGTCAACTACTGGGGCTACAACTCGATCGGCTTCTTCGCCCCGCACGCGGCGTACTCGTCCTCGGGCGACCGTGGGCAGCAGATCGCGGAGTTCAAGCAGATGGTCAAGAACTTCCACGCCGCCGGCATCGAGGTGATCCTCGACGTGGTCTACAACCACACGGCCGAGGGCGAGGCCGACGGGCCGACGTACTCCTTCCGCGGCCTGGACGACCGCGGCTACTACAAGCGCGTCAGCCCGGTCGGAGACGCCTACCTGGACGTGACCGGCTGCGGCAACACCGTCGACTCCACCAGCCAGGGCGCCCTGCGGTTGATCCTGGACTCGCTGCGCTACTGGACCACCGAGATGCACATCGACGGCTTCCGCTTCGACCTCGCCTCGGCCCTGGCCCGCACCGGCCTGGCCATCGACATGCAGTCGGCGTTCCTGACCACCATCGGGCAGGACCCGGTGCTGCGGAACGTGAAGCTGATCGCCGAGCCGTGGGACGCCTCGATGGACGGCTATCTGGTGGGCTCGTTCCCGCCGCCGTGGGTGGAGTGGAACGACTCCTTCCGCGACACGATGCGCGACTTCTGGCGCCATCCCGGCGACGTCCGGCAGCTCGCCTCGCGGCTCGCCGGCTCGTCCGACCTGTACGCCGACGACGGCCGATCGCCGTACGCGTCGGTGAACTTCGTCGCCGCACACGACGGCTTCACGGTGCGCGACCTCGTCTCCTACGACACCAAGCACAACGAGGACAACGGCGAGCACAACCGCGACGGCAGCGACAACAACCACTCGACCAACCACGGCGTCGAGGGCGAGACCGACGACCCCGACATCGTTGCGCTCCGGCGGCGGCAGGCCGCCAACCTGATGATCACGCTGTGCCTCGCATCCGGCTCGCCGATGATCAACGCCGGCGACGAGCGGGGCCGCACCCAGCGCGGCAACAACAACGCCTACGTGCAGGACAACGAGATCTCATGGATCGACTGGCGGCCAGACGATGCGTGGCTCGACGTCTACGACCTCACCAAGACGGCGCTCCGGCTGCGCCGCGACCACCCGGCCCTCCGGCAGCGGCATCACTTCGAGGGGACGCCGTCGATCGATGGCGGTCCGAAGGACCTCGCCTGGATGCACCCGTCGGGCCGCGAGATGGAGGAGCAGGACTGGTACGACGACTCGCTGCACGTCATCGGCATGTTCGTCTCCGGCGACCCGCTCCGCTCCCCCGGCCCGCACGGCGAGCAGCAGCGCGACTCCTCCTTCCTGATCTGGCTGAACTCCGGCGACGACGCCGTCGAGGTCACCCTCCCCGAGAACGACTGGGTGCAGGAGGGCGAGGTGGTGCTCTCCACCGACGAGGACCACCCCGCCGGGACAGCCGTGCGCTCCGGGGACGTGCTCAAGTTCGGCGCGCGGACCGTGGTGGTCCTGCGCCACTGACCGCGAGTCGGCGCCAGTCACCGCGAAAACTAGCCCGAGTCGGCGCCAGTCACCGCGAAAGCAAGCCCGAGTCGGCGCCAGTCACCGCGAAAGCAAGCCCGAGTCGGCGCCAGTTGACGCGAACAAGCGCCGACTCGCGCATCCCCTGACGCAAACTGGCGCCGACTCGCGCATCCCCTGACGCGAACTGGCGCCGACTCGCGGTTAGGGGAAGGCGACGACGCCGAGCTCGGCGATGGAGGTGAGCAGGCCGTTGCGAGGTACGACGCGCACGGTGTAGCCGAACGCGCCCGAGTGGTCGAGGGTGACGGTGCCGTCGAAGCGGTATCGGCCGCCGTCGTAGGACTCGGCCGGGGTCAGCGAGTCGGCGACGGTGTCGACGAGCGCGTCGTCGGCGACGATGACGCCGTGCACGATCTGGACGTCGACGTCGTCGGGTGACAGCGAGCCGAGACAGACGAAGGCGCGCACGTTGAGCGCGTCGCCGACCTCGGGGGCGTCGCCGACGCCTTCACTCTCGACGTGCTCGACCCGGACGTCCGACCAGCCCGTCTTGACCATCTTCTTCCACGTCGCCAGCGTGGCGGCCCCGGCGTAGTCGGAGTTGAGCGCGCGCGCGTTGACCGCCGCGGGGGCGTAGAGGTTGCCCACGTAGTCACGCACCATGCGCGTGGCCAGCACCTTGGGCCCGAGCGACTTCAGCGTGTGCCGGACCATCTCCAGCCAGCGGGTCGGTACGCCGTCGCCGTCGACGTCGTAGAACTTGGGCGCGACGTCGTTCTCGATGAGGTCGTAGAGCGCCCTGGCCTCGATGTCGTCACGACGGTCGGGGTCGTCGATGCCGTCGGCCGAGGGGATCGCCCAGCCGTTGTTGCCGTCGTACCACTCGTCCCACCAGCCGTCGAGGATCGACAGGTTGAGGCCGCCGTTGAGTGCGGACTTCATGCCCGAGGTGCCACAGGCCTCGTAGGGACGCAGCGGGTTGTTGAGCCACACGTCGCAGCCGGGGTAGAGCGGCTGGGCCATCGCGATGTCGTAGTTGGGCAGGAACACGATGCGGTGCCGCACCTCGGGGTCGTCGGCGAAGCGGACGATCTCCTGGATCAGCTTCTTGCCGCCGTCGTCGGCGGGGTGCGACTTGCCGGCGATGATCAGCTGGATCGGACGCTCGGGGTGCAACAGCAGCTTCTTGAGGCGGTCGGGGTCGCGCAGCATCAGCGTCAACCGCTTGTACGACGGCACGCGGCGCGCGAAGCCGATCGTCAGCACGTCGGGATCCAGGGCGGACTCGACCCAGCCGAGCTCGGCCTTGGCGATGCCGCGGCGGGCGCTGGACTTCGCCAGCCGGCGGCGCGCGTCGACCACGAGGCGCTCGCGAAGCTCGCGCTTGACCGACCAGATGTCGGTGCCGGGGATGCTGTCGACGGCGCGGTAGAACGCCTCGACGTCGTCGGAGTCGGGGTCGGCTCCACGAGAGGTGGCCAGCTCGATGACCTCGCGGGCCACCCACGTCGGGGCGTGCACGCCGTTGGTGATCGAGCCGATCGGCACCTCGGCCTCGTCGAAGGCCGGCCACAGGCCGCTGAACATCTCGCGGCTGACGTGGCCGTGCAGCAGCGAGACGCCGTTGGCGCGCTGGGCCAGCCGGAACCCCATCACCGCCATGTTGAAGACGCTTGCGTCGCCGCCCTCGTAGTCCTCGGTGCCGAGGGCGAGTATCCGCTCGACCGGGACGCCGGCCGTCGGGCCGGTCTTC
>CAVYMY010000002.1:0-271759 GCA_963769755.1 uncultured Actinomycetota bacterium | reverse complement strand
GCCGGGCCGAGCGCGCCGACGGCGGGCCCGCGTGCGTGAGTCGGAACAGCATCAGCTCGCTCGCCCCGTCCGGCCGCCCAACGACCGCGTCGAAATCCCGGCGCAGCTGCGCAAGCGTCGCCCGCTCGCCGCGCCGCTCCAGGCCGCGGAAGAGGTAGACCAGCGCCGTGTACGGGTGGAGCGCCAGCCCGAGCGAGCAGGCCGTGAGCCACACGTGCTCCAGCCCGCGGCCGCCGTGGAAGTAGGCCTCCGCGCCCTCGCCGTGCACGGAGAGCATGCCGACCGCCGAGGTCGCGGCGAACGTCGTGCGCGCGGCCTTCGCGAACGTCGAGCCGGCGCCCTCGACCCGGGCCAGCCTCTCGAACGCGTCCTCCCGGCGCAACAGGCCGATCGTCGCGGCGTCGGCCGCTGGTAGCTCCAGGGTCGCGAGGTCGATCCCGGTCCTCGTCCGCGCCGCCTCCGCCGGACTCCAGCGGAGCTCCCCGAGCAGCTCCGCCCGCAGCGCCGGGGACAGGAACCGCAGCCGGTCGCCCTCGCCGAGGATCCGGCCGAGCTCGGCGAGTTCCGCCGGGTCGGTGAGGAGCCGCAGCCGCAACCCGCGCGAGCCGGCGGCGGCGCCGAGCGAGGCGGTCTGATGTGGCGTCAGCGGCTGTGGGGCGGCCTGCCGCCGGTTCGTCGAGCGGCGTCCCACCCAGTCCAGCTCCGGCGCATGGGCGGCCGGGGCGCGGCGCAGGTGCGCGCGGAACACGACGGTCCCGTCCGGCACCCCGGTGAGGTCAGGCACGCCCTCAGGGAACGGCTCGACGTCGGCGGCGAGTCCGATAGCGGCAGCCGCCAGGACGAGGTTCTCCGCGGCAGCACCGAGCGCGAGGACGCTGCCCATGCCGTCCGGGTCCAGCGCGGACTCCGCGCCGCGCAGGTCGAGCACGCCGTCGCAGACCCCGCCGTGGAAGACGAAGCGCCACGGCTGCGCGTTGCCGCCGGACGGCGCGAGCGCGGCGTACGCGGCGAGATGCCTGGCCTCGTCCGGGCTGACCGGCCCGGCGGGCACGAACGCGGGCGGCGCGAGGTCCGGAACCGACGGGTCGGATACCGGGGCCGCGGTCTCGACCGCAGGCTGCTCGGCCGTCGCGTCCGTCACGAGCTCGCCGAGGTCGACGTAGAACCGACCGGAGGCCGTGAAGGTGCCCAGCAGCAGCCGCCGCGCGACGTCGGTGACGACGGCGCCGCCGAGCGCGACCGCGGAGGCGAGCTGCGGCCAGGTGTGGATGGTCTCCCTGACCTCGAACAGCGACGCGACGAGCTCGGGGGAGACCCGCGAGCCGTCGAGGATCCGCAGGACGTAGGGGATCTTCTCGGTCGTCGTCAGCCCGCGCAGCTCATCCGCGTGCACCTCCCCCAGCAGCCCGTGCAGCACCGGCCGGTCCGGCTCGAGGTCGAAGCGTTCGACGTCGACCATGCCGCGGTCGCTGGTCTCCATCAGCACGGGGATCCGCAGCGCTCGCGCCCGTTCCCGTACCGCGACCTTGGTGAACAGGTCGTCGCACTCCTCGACGAGCAGGTCCAGCGGGGCCCCGTCGCAGAGGAAGGCGTCGAGGTTGCCGTCGTGCAGGCCGTCGCGGAAGAGCTCGACGTGGACGTAGGGATCCGTCTCCGCCATCGCCCTGGCGGCGACGACGGCCTTGGATACCCCGAGGTCGTGCACGCCGGCGCGTAGGCGGTTGAGGTTCGACAGGTCGAACGCGTCGAAGTCCGCGAGCCGGAAACGACCGCCGACGCCCTCGGTCGACATCGTCAGCGCGGTCGCCTGGCCGACGGACAGGCCGACGACGCCGATCGTCAGCGTGCGCAGGTAGTCCTGCTCGGCCGCGGTGATGCGGTACCGGTTGCGGTCGCCGCGCAGGTGAGCGAACTCGTCCGGCGGCAGCACGTGCACGAGCCGGTTGGACCAGGGGTAGTGCACCCAACGGCCGTAGGAGTGCAGGCTTCGCCCCGCCACGTGCCTGCGGGCCAGCGCCGCGCGCTCGGCCGGGCCAGTGCCCTCGCGCGGGTGCAGCGAAGACATCAGATCCAGCAGCTGGTCGGCGATGGTGTCGTGGACGACCGGCCGCGCGGGCCCGTCGACCAGTTCACGCAGGGCGGCGGCGTCTTCGGGGATGCCGGCGTCGAGGACGAGCGGCTGGTAGGAGTCGTGGTCGGGCTCCTGTGCGAACGCCGACGGGAGCGCGAGGTCTGCGCTCATGCCGCGGCCCGGTGGTCGATCCAGATCAGCGTGCTCCGGTAGCGCTCGTCGGGGAATGGCAGGTCGGCGTACCGCCGGTCGACCTCGAAGCCCGCGCGGTGGGCAGGGCGGAGATTGTTCTGGTTGGCCAGGCCGATGGTCCAGCGCGCCGGAGTGCCGGTCGCGAGTGTGACGACCGCCTTCAGGAGAGCAGTCCCGAGACCGAGGCCGAGCGCCTCGGGGACGACCCAGCTGCCGGAGGCCTCCTCGAGCCCGTCGCCCTCGCGGGCGGCGATCACGGCGGCGATGCCGGGCGCGACCTGCTCGATGCCGTCGTAGCCGCCGATGTCCGTGCCCGCCCGCAGCCGGCAGCCACCGATGACGCCACCGTCCGCGTTCGCCGCCAGCACGACCGTGGTGGCGATCAGCGGGCGGCCCGGGCCCGGGGCGAGGTGGGCGGCGCCGAGGGAGGCGTAGGTGTCGTGCAGCCCGCGCCGGTATGCGGCCCAGACGGCGGGTTCGCGGGCGACGTCGGCGGCCAGCAGCGCGATCGGTCCGCGCGCCGGCCCCTCATCGGCGCCGCGGACGGTGCCAAGGTCCTGGTAGCCGCGCGCAACCGGCGGCAGCGGGTCGATCGCCGGTATGGCCTGGGTCCCCATCATCGTGCACTCCCCCTTCGGACGCCCTCGCGGGGGCGTGCTCGTCATGTCGCTGATCGGATGGCCGAAGCGCGTGCCTGATACAGCGAGGGGAAAAGGCGTCCGGCCGTCGGTGCTCCCAGAGGAGCGCGATCGAGCAGAACCGCCGGACTAGGGCGACCGATGTTCATCAACAGAGTCGGTCTCACGCGGATGACGTTGTGGCGCTGCTGTCAGGGCGTCGTGGAGCCGCTCGATGACGCCCACCGTTCAGAGAACAGGTCCCAGTCGGGTGGCGGATCGGGCAATGGCGCCGGCGCCGGGGCTCTGAGTCCATCGACGGCGATAGCGACCAGGCGTCTGCGGGCGTGCTCGGCGGCGTCGACCAGGTCGGTACGGCCTTGCGTGGTGAGTTGCTCGACGAGCGGGGACCGACCGAGCTGTTCGATGAGCAGCGCGATGTCGACGGCGCTGGCGTCGGCTCGCAGGGCGCCCGCGGCGTGTGCACGGTCGATGAGTTGCGCAGCGGCGGCGTCACCCAGGGCACCGATGGCGCTCATTTCCTCGGTGATCTCGATCGTGCCGGCGACCCTCCCGAGGGCGCCCGTACCCGCGAGGACGGCGTGGGTGACGAAGTGCTCGAATCCGTCCCAGGGGTCGTCGTACGCGCGACCTTCCTCGGCGGCGCTGAGGTAGTCCTTCAGCGCGAGGGTGCACAGGTGCTGGAACAGGCGTTCCTTCGTGGGGTAGCGGCGGTAGAGGGTGCCGACGCCGATGCCGGCCCGGGCGGCGATGGTGGCCACGGACGCGTGGACGCCATCCTCGGCGACGACCGCGCGGGCGGCACGCAGCAGGGCTTGGTCGTTTCGCTCGACCTCGGCACGGCGCGCGGCCTTCCTGCGGTTCTCCATCACCTCAGTCTGTTGCGGAATGAATCGATCCGCAAAGCGGTTGACCGTGTGCGGAGCACTTCGCTCCGCACAGAAAGGATGGAAGTCGATGGACGAAGCTCGAGACACGAAGATCCGAAGCCTTGTGGAGCAGTTGCAGGCGACGCAGTCAGATGTCGAGCCGTTCCTCGCGCTGCACACGCCCGACACGATCATCGTCAACTTCGGCGGCCTACGTCGGCTCGGCCGCAGCGACGTACGCCGTGCGATGGAGGCAGCGCTCGGACACCCCTCGCTCAGGTGACCACGACCGCGGAGATCGACGACATCCGCTTCCCCCGCCCGGACGTCGCCATCGTCAGCGCCACCAAGCACGTGTCCGACCAGCGGGACACCACGGAACCCTTTGCGACCGAGGGCCGCCTCACCTACGTCGTGGTCGAGGAAGACGGTGAATGGCGAGTCGCTCTCGCTCAGACAACGCCCGTGCCTGAGTCCTGAGTGCGACCCGCGCCCCGCGCTCTGTCACTCCGGGAGATCGAGTGGGTAGCCGAGACCCAGCTGGTCGAAGAGGAAGGCGTGGATGTCGGTGGTCTCGTCGATGGTCTGGTCGAGGGACCCTGCCAGGTGGCCGCCGGACTCGAGTCGCAGCAGCACCGGCCGACTCGACGTGGTCGCCGCCTGGAGTCGGGCGGTCATCTTCTTGGCGTGCCAGGCATCGACGCGGGTGTCGTTCTCGCCCGCGGTCAACAAGACGGCCGGGTAGTCCGTCCCGTCCTTGACGTTGTGATACGGCGAGTAGTCCAGCAGCGCCTTGAAGACCGTCGGATCCTCCACGGTGCCGAACTCGGACGTGTTGTAGCGGCCGTTCATCGTGGTCTCGGAGCGCAACGAGTCCATCACGGGCACGGCCGCGACGACGGCGCGGGCCAGGTCCGGCCGCTGGGTCAGGACCGCGCCCATCAGGAGTCCGCCATTGGAACCACCGATGATCGACAACAGGTCACGGCTGGTGATGCCGGACTCGACGAGGTGGTCGGCGCAGGCGATGAAGTCGTCGAAGCAGTTCTGCTTGGTGGCGAGCCGGCCCGCGTGGTGCCACTCTTCGCCGTACTCCCCGCCGCCACGGATGTTCGCGACCACGACGACCCCGCCGCGCTCTAGCCACAGCAGCAGCTCGGAGTTGAACTTGGGCACCAGCGAGATCGCATAGCCGCCGTACGCCGTCAACAGCGCGGGCGCAGACCCGTCTCTCGGGCTACCGGGCGCGGCGATGATGTTGAGGGGAACGCGGGTGCCGTCCCACGACACAGCGAACTCACGGGTGACCTCGTAGCCAGACAGGTCGACAGGACTCGTCGCCGTCAAGGCGGTCCGTCGATGCGGCTCTCCGTCGGCAGCCACCCACCAGGTCGGCGGTTCGATGAACGACTCGCACGACCAGGCAAGCTGGTCAGGCCCGAGCTTGGAGAGGGGATCGAAGTACGACGAGACCGAGCTAACCGGCGGGATCTCGGGGGCCGGCAGGGGTCGGCCGTCGAGATCGAACGCCCGCAGCTGCTGGGGTCCGCCGTCCATGTCGGCGACCCAGATCGTGCCGCGGGTCACGACGAGGTCCTCGATGATCAGACGACTTGTCGGCACGACCTCGTCTGCCTCCGCCACGGTTGCCCCCTGCGTGAGCGGCAGCCGCAGGACCTTGCCGTGTGGCGCGTCGCGTCGCGACAGCAGGTACACGACATCGGCGCCGAGCACGGCGTACGGGCAGTTGTCGGGGATGTCCGCCAGCCGCCACCACCCGCCGTCGGAGTCCTGGCGCCGCAGGAAGATCTGCCACTCACCGCCGTCACCCTTCTGCACCCTGTCCATCAGCCAGTGGCCATCGGGGGACGTGGTCAGGACGTTCTCCGCGATGAGCTCGTCGGCGACGCCGTCCGGGAAGTCCAGACGGTCGGCCGCTCCGCCGAGGTCGCGGAACCACACCTGCTGCTCGAACCCGGCGGGATCGGCAAGGAGGGTGTACCAGAACCCGGACCCGTCTTCGCGCCAGGCCATCGACCCGCCCATGAGATGGACGTGTGGGATGGGCTCGTCGACGACCTCGCCACTTTCGGCGTCGAAGATGTGCAACATCCCGTCCTCGCTCCCGCCCGTGGACAGCGAGACCGCAAGGTGGCTCCCATCCGGGGACGGGACGAACCAGTCGATCGTGGTCTCACCCGACGAGTCGATGGCTTCGGGATCCACGACGATGCGCTCGGTCCCCGTGTCGTCCAGATCGGTGACGGCCACCAAGAACGGCCGCTGCCGGGGCGTCTGCTCCTTCAACGCGAAGTAGGTGCTCCCGCCCTTGGCCAGGTTCGCGTACGACGTGCGATCGGCCCTGAGCAGCCGCTCGACGCGCGCCCGCAGCGCATCGCGCCACGGTAGCGACTCGAAGTACGCGCGGGTCAGCTCCTGTTGCCCCTTCGTCCAGGCGACGGTTTCCGGAGTGGACGCGTCTTCGAGCCATTGGTAGTCCTCGGTGACGTCGACCCCGTGGTACGTGGTGGTGACCGGGATCCTCGGCGTCTCCACGACGGGAAGCGTTGCCATCTGGCCAGTCAATCGTTCTGGTGCGTGCCGCACAACGGCCTGTCTGGGTCGTCGATCGAGCCGTCCGGCGGCTTGCGACGCCCGCGGCAGGGGCGACATCACTTCACGAACGAAGAGACCCGCCCCGGTGAGCGTCTGCCCAGGTCGGAGCGGGTTGTGGAGTGGTGGAGCTGAGGGGATTCGAACCCCTGACCTTCTCATTGCGAGAGAGGCTGCTCCATCATCTCCGGGATTCTCGGCGAATCTCGGAGGACTCCCATTGACCTGGGGCGATCGCCGCCGTCGGCGAACTTCGCAGGGTCAACACTACCCAGCCATCTCTGCTGGCCTCGGAGTTTCTCGGATCAATTCTGGAGAATAGGTGGCTACTCAGCGCGGCTCGTCTTCCGAGAGAGCGACCTCCGCAGCCTTGAAGAGTTGCCCCAACGAGGCTTTCCACGCCGGCATGTCTGCCGACAGTGTCAGCCAGGTCAGCTCGCGGTTGATCTCGTCGTACTGATGAATGATGAAGTTGCGGTTCGCGACAGCCAACGCCCACTCAACCCCGTCAGGCGCCAGGACCCCCAGCCTGGACAGCCGGTTCGCGGCCTCGCCGAGCTTCATCATCAACGAGTCGCCAGCTTCCTGGAGCAGGGCGTCGGCGAGGTAGGCAGCCTTGCCGCGCGCGACAATCTCGTCGACCCTCGCGAGCCATCCCTGGATGTGGAGCAGTTCCTTCGCGGCCCTGCGCTCCATCAGAGCAGCACCGCCTCACGACGAATGTCGTCGTCCAGTCTCGGCTTGAGGCCGCCGTACTCAATCAGGTCCACCTCGCGACCAAGGACCTGCTCGATGAGCTGCTTGAACCGGACAAACCCCAACGACGACGTGCCCTCGGGCGCTTCCACCAGCAGGTCGATGTCGGAGTCTTGACGCGCCTCATGGCGTGCCACCGAACCGAAGACAGCCAGTCGGGTGTAGCCGCTCTCGGCGGCCAGCGCCTTGAGGATCGGTGCAGCCGCTTCCACGAGAACGTCGGGGTGTACGTCGTCTAGCTCAGGGGCGAACTTGAGCTGCTGACTGACAGCGGGCTGGGTGATGCCCAAAGCCTCGGCGATCTGACGCTGGCTCATCCCCGTCGAAAGCATCGCGCGCAGAGCGAGCACGCGCCGTAGCCGCGCGAAATCCTCATCGCGGCGGGCGTTGCGGTACTCGGCCAACAGAGTCATAAGTCAATCTTATCAACTCCGCCGGCGCAGCCTCCCCGTGCCGCCCGCTGGACCTACATCCGCGTTCCAGGAGGGCAAAGGCGGCTATGACGCAGTTCAGTCGGACGACCAGGCTCGCTGAATCGGGCGGTGGTGCTGTTGGGTAAGAATATGGGAACAACGAGTGCATTCACCGCGGCGCCGTGGCGATCAACCTATTCGTCGCGGAGCCTCGTCGCCTAGCCGCCCATTGGACTCAGGAGAGCACCACGCCAGGGGAGGTTCCTCGCGGCGCGCGCAACAGCGGTCAGTCGATCCGCTCCCAGGTGAAGCCCTCGAAGAAGGGCACGAAGTCTGCCCAGGTCGACGGCCAGGTGCGAACCGAGCTCCACTCGATGCCACCCTCGACGGGGCGCCAGTCGGCGATCCAATCCGGGGGCATGCAGTCGCCTCCCGGCATGTCCCTGGTGCGGGTGAACTGGACGGTTCGACCAGTCACCGAGAAGTACCCGCGGCACACGTACGCCGGAAGGTCGACCTCCGTCGTCTGCCAGGTCAGCTCGAAGTCGCCCTCGCCGAACTTCCAGGTGTAGACGGCTGCAACGACGGACGCGTCGTAGTCATAGGCGTCGATGCCCTCCACATAGTCCACCGTGATCGTGTATCGATAGGTGCCCATGGGAAACCGGCCGGCCGGGCCAGGCTTGGTCAGTGACGTGGTAGTTGACGGCGGCGGTTCCTCGCCGGCGACGTATGCACACCCAGCAGGGATATCGGGTGCTGGTGCGACACCCAACGTTGGCCGGTGAGCCTTACCCCATCCGGTGCGGGCGCGGTTGAGCGGAGTAGTGCATATAGCCCGTGTGGCTCTTTCGGCCGACACCCATCACAGAAGCCCGTCCGGTTCCTCATGCTCGATCCGGGCTCCCACATGACAGTCATACTCGGAGTGACGCACATTCGGATCCGCCCTCATCGCGCCTTATGAGCGTGCGGGTCCCCGGGAAAACTCAAGCGTCCGCCTGCCACGTTTCAGTCGAGCCGAACACCTAGCGAAGGGCGTCGGGCAGCAGGACGCCACCGTGGTTGGGGTTGTGCCCGCCGTCGCCGAGGACGAGGCCGAAGTCGTAGTCGGCCTCCGCCAGTGCAGCGGCGACTCGCAGGTGTCGGAGAGCCAGTTGTCCTCTGGCTCGTTTCTGCCCAGGTCGCGGGGATCGGTGTGCATGAAGATGCTCAGCGGTTTGCGGGGAGTCCGCGAGATGAGCGCCGGGTTGGGGTTGCCCGGTCGTCCACCGACGGCCAGGAGAAGTTCCTGGCACGATGAGTAGCGGTGGCATCCAGGTTCGGCCGACCCTACGCCGAGGCTCTTACTCCGGCCCCTCCCCCCGACGACGAGGTGCAAAAAGCAGCACAAGGTCCTGCCACGGGAGGTCCTGCTCGTGGGCCACCTGCCCACGCGGCCAAAGAACGCCGGGGCCAGTGTGGTGGCTGCCCTCGCTGCCGACCGGACCTAGCGCGACCCGGGCGTCGAGGTCATGAGGGGCTGTCGAGGCAGTCGTCGCCGGCGTCCATGGTGCAGCCGGTGCGAGCCAGCCAGCCACCGAGATAGCTGACGAAGTAGACCTCCAGCGGGATCCCGTCGATCTCGTCCGCGTCGCTGTGCAGCCAGGTCAGGCGCAGGCGGTCGCCCTTCACCCGCCAGCGGAACGTGTCGGTGATCTCGGAGAAGTCGTCATACAACTCCACCTGCTGTCCGGACACCCGGTAGATGCCCTTCCAGCCCACGTGCCAGGGCTGTCCCGGCACGTAGTAGCCGACCGTGAACTGTCCGTCGCCGAACCGGTAGACGACCGGGTTCTCCCCGTCGAGGACCTCCTCGCCGGTAAGGAAGTCATCCGTCCAGCGTCCCAGACCGGCTCGGTCCAACCGCTGGGTGTACTCGCCCGGTGTCAGGTGGCTGAGCCATTTCCCGTCGAGCGGGGTCCGCGCCGGCCGGGGGGTCGGAGTGGCTGATGATGGCGACGGCTCGGCCTGCCGGGCCGCCGGGTCGTTCTGATCGTCCGTGCAACCGGTGAGACCGATGACGATGGCGACGACGCCGGTGCTGACCCAGATCCTCAGTTCCATGAGATCTGCTCCTGTCTCGGGCACGGGTTCGAGGAGAGTGGGAGAGGGTCGTCGACCCAGCGGTTGCGGACATCGCCGACGCAGGGCTGCGGGAGCACGTTGTGCGAGCGCCCGGCCACGACCACGTACGACGCGTGCGTCAGTCCCCTCAGCCCACGACGGACCACCGGCCCGGGGCTGTACGGCGCGAACCGACCGAGCGCGACAAGGGTCGGCACATCAGCGACCGGGGGGCTGGCGACGGCGGGATCAGCGACGGTGACGGGCCAGGCGTCGCACAGCCCCCACCACGGGCTGCGACCAAAGGCTTGGCGGAACCCCGGCCCGAGTCCGGACGGCCGGCGGTCGGTGAAGGGCGCGATGTCGCGGCAGAGCATGGTGAGCTCGACCCCGAGGGACCCGGTGATGGCCGGGAGGCAAGGTGACCGGTAGCCCAGGCACAGGGGTCCCTCGTAGCGGATGAAGTCGCCGGCGGCATCGGCGAGCCGCGACCGGTTGCGGACGGCGACCGCGTCGAGCAGGGCGGGCACGGAGGCCGGGGTGAACAGCGCTCCGCTGCTGCCGCCGTCGGACAACATCTGTCGCAGCGCGCGAGCCAGGAAGCCTTGGTCGAAGACCAGCGGTGTTGCCTCGCCGTCGTTGGGCACGCGGAGCCGGAGGGGCTGCCGCAGCTCCTTCATGGCGCGGTCGAGCAACGAGGCGGGGTCGGGGTAGCGCTCGTAGCAAGCCCGGTCCGCGGCGCAGGCGTCCAGCACGTGATGGATGGCAGTCTGCGTCGCCGGCCCGGCGATGGCCCGTGGGTCGGTTCCGGGCACGTCGGGTGAGTCCAGCACGAGGGTGCGGACCGAGGCGGGTGAGAGTCGCACCAGCTCCAGCGCAACCCGGGACTCTGGACCGTAGGAGATGACGTTCCACCGGTCGAGGCCCAGGGCGCGGCGCAGGTCCTCGAGGTCCGCGGCGGTGTTGGTGAGGTCGTAGGCACCAACGTCGACGCCGTCGGCCTCCAGCCGGTCGTGGCACGCGAGGACAGCCGCGGTGATGAGCCGCGTGGCCCGTGGGCCACCCATCCATGCGCCGGGAGCGGTGGCGGCCACCTCCGGGCAGGCCAGTGATGGCGTGGAGTGACCGGCGCCCCGGGTGTCGACCAGGATGACGTCGCGCCCCACGCGTTGGGCGAGCCCGGCGATGCCGGCGTAGTTCGGCTGACGGAAGCTCCCGGGGACGAGCATGGGCTCGCGTTCGGGCGAGCCCTCCGGGGCCCGCACGGTCGTGACGAGCAGCTCGACGGTCCTTCCCTCCGGAACTGAACGGTTCTCCGGCACTGTCAGGCGGGCGCAGTCCACTTCTCCCACAACGGAGTCCGCGACGTCGGCCGGGCACGCCGCCTGCGCCAGTACGGCGGGCGCTCCGGGGCGCCGGTCCGGATCGTCCTCGCCCGTGCATCCGGCGCCCAGGGCGAGGACGGCGGCCAACGCGGTGGCGACGGACAGCCATGCTGGCGTCATCGGACCTCCTCCCAGGGTGAGGCGAAGAGAGTCAGCCTGGGTCCGCACTGGTCCTCGACGACAGCGAACGACGCGACCGATCCCGAGACCCGCCAGGTGTACGTGCCCACCGTGGCACCGGGCAGCTGGCAGCCGGCCGCCATCACGAAGGCGTTCGACCGCAGCCGGTCGCCGGAAACCTCGACGTTGCTGTAGGCGACGGCCTGCTCGCGAGAGCCGGGCGGTGGATCCAGCGCCATCGTGCCCGTGGAGGAGATGGTGATCAGCCAGCGCCCGGCCAGGTCACCGCCCCGGGGCGGGACGTCGACGGCCCAGGTGCCCACCAGGCCCGACGAGGGCGGCGCGACCGGCGCGTTCGGTTCGCGGTCCACCTGGGTCACGGTCCACAGCGCGGTGCCGGCCACGACCGCGGTGGCCGCGCCGGCCGCGACGAAGCGGGTGCGCACGGCCCGTCGACGCCGCCCGCGAACCGCGTCCAGCGCCGGCTCGACCTCGACCGTGGTGGAGGCGCCGTTGCGGGCGAACCCGTCGCGCAGCCGGCTATCGATCGACATCTTCGTGCACCTCCTCTCCCATCAGGGCGGCCAGCCTGCTGCGAGCCCGGTGCAGGTGCTGCTTGACCGAGGACTCCGAGACCACGAGAGCGCGCGCGATCTCCGCGACCGGAAGATCCTCGTAGTAGTAGAGGACGACGGCGGCTCGCTGCATGGGCGAGAGCCGGGCGACGGCGTCGGCCAGGTCCTGGTCCGGCAGGCCCGACGCCACCGGTCCACGATCGGCCCGTACCTCGAGGTCGTGCCGCCGTGCCTCCCGCCTGCCCTGGCGCACCGCGAGGCGGATCGCGACCCGTCGGACCCACGCGTCCGGCTGGTCGTAGTGCGACGCTTTCCGCCAGTGCTCGAGCAGCTTCACGAACGCCTCCTGGGTGACCTCCTCCGCGCTGGCGCGGTCGCCAGTGATGTGGGCGACGGTCCGCACGATCCGCGGGTAGGCGGCACGGAAGAGCCACTCGTACTCGAGTCGCTCCTCCCGCCTCACCACACACCTCCACCGCCATGCTCCCCCGCGCGTCCGCCACGGGAATCGTCCTTTCCGAGAGACAGTCCCGGGCACGCTCCCCGGTTGACAGCAGGCGCGATCAGTACGTCCGGGTGTCAACCGATCCGAGAGCCCAGGTCTGTCCTCTCATGACGTCGGGGACCGAGCCGTCGGGCGCCCGAACCCACAGGAGGAGTCGGACATGGCTTACCGGAGGACAACACTCGTCGCGGCCATCTTCGCCGCCGCGCTGACGATCACGCTCGCGCCCACGCCGGCTCCGGCTGTGGACACCGGCCCTCGGCCGACCACGGCCAACCCGTCGCCCGGCACACCAGCGCTGATGTTGGCGCAGCGTGCGGATCTCTCATCCCTCAGGCAGCAGCGCCGAGCCCCCGCGACGGTACGCATGCTCTCCACGGTGTCTCGCGTGCCGCTGGCGGCTTGCTCGGACGACCCGGCGTGGCTGTGCGGCACCGTCCGGGTGCCCATCGACCGCAGCCGTCCCGGCGCGCGGCAGGTCAGGCTGGCGTTCTCGGTGCTTCCGCACTCCGACCCCGCCTCGACGGCCACGGACCCGGTGTTCTCCAGCGACGGAGGCCCGGGGGTCAGCAACCTCAGCCCCGACAGCCGCGGTTTCCAGCAGTTCATCGCCGGAGACCTCACCGAGCAGCGGGACCTCATCGTGGTCGACCACCGCGGCACCGGAAGCTCCGGAGCCATCGACTGCCCCAACCTCCAGGCCATCATCGGAGACTTCACCGTCGAGCCGAACGACATCATCCGCGCGATCGGCCAGTGCGGTCGCCGGCTCGGCGACGACGCCGACCGCTACGGCAGCGGGGACGTCGCCATGGACCTCGACGCGGTGCGGCGCGCCCTGGGCTATCACCGGATCAACCTCTACGGGCTCTCGTACGCCGGCGCGTTCCTGTCGGCGTACGCAACCAGGTTCCCCGAGCACCTGCGTGCCGTGGTCATCGATGCCGGCGTGCCCACGACCGATCCAGGGCACGCCTGGACCTGGGGCGACGACATTCCCCCTGCGTTCGCAGCCGCCGTCGCGTTGGACTGCCGTCGTGCGCCCGCCTGCGATGCCGCCCAGCCAACGGCCGAGTCGGCGCTTGCCAGACTCGCGGCCGCGGTGCGCCGACACCCCGTGAGCGGACGGGTGGGCCTTCCCGGCCTCGGCGTTCGCGACGTCGAGGTCGACGAGTTCGACCTCATCTCGATCGCGAGCGACCTGCTCAACCAGGGCGAGCTCGCCGCTGCGGCGACCGCCTTGGACCGCGGGGACAACATTCCACTGCTTCGACTGGGCGGAGAGCTCCAGCTCGCGCCTTTCGAGCCTGTCGACCCCACGGTCGACTCCGCCGGTGACAACGTGGCGGCGTTCTGCAACGACAACGACTTCGTGTGGGAGCGGACGGATCCAGTCAAGGTCCGGAAGGCCAAGTACGAGCGAGCCTTGAGGGCCTTGGGACCGGACGCGTTCGCGCCTTTCAGCCCGCAGGCCTGGACCGCGCACTTCCTCAGCGACTACTGCCTCTACTGGCCCGCACCGGATCGCTTCACCCCCGCGATCCCCCGGGGCGCCACTGCGACCGGCATGCCGGTCCTGATCCTCAGCGGCGACCTGGACCCGCTGGTGCCGACCGCCATCACCCAGGAGCTGCTGCGGGTCTTCCCGGCCGCCACCTTCCTCCCGGTGGCCGGGGCCGCACACCCCACGGCCGGCTGGAGCGAATGCGCACGTCAGGCCATCCGCGCGTTCGTGCAATCCCTCGTCGCGCCGACCGCCTGCGACGAGCCCGACTTCGTGGTCGCCACCACGTCCACGTTCCCGCTTCGCGGCCGCGACGCCGTCCCTGCGACACCCGAGCCGGGTACCTGGTCGACCGTCTCCGACCGACGCATCGTCACCGCGGCCGTCCAGACCGTCCGCGACGCCTGGCTCCGCAGCTTCCGCGTGCCGGGCGCCACCGGCCCGCTGGTCGGGCTCCGCGGCGGCGCCGGAGCCTTCGACTACGCCACGTTCGACAACCATGCTGTCCTCACCCTGGAGCGGATGAGACTCGCCGACGATGTCGAGATCACGGGTTCCTCCTCGTGGACCTACGCCGACAACACCCTTGAGCTCGACATCACGCTCACCGGGCCTCACGGGGTGACGGGAGAACTAGCCGGCAAAGGCCAGTTCGGGTTCAGCCGGCCCTTCGCCGACCTCGTCGTGACGGGCACCGTCGACGGGCGCCACCTGTCCGCCACCGTGCCTGCCAACTGAGTCGAAGGCCGGGGTCCGCGACGGTGCGGGTTCGGTCGATGACATCCATCCGATCAGCCGCTATCGCGACCAGCTCGGATGGATGTCGTGCGCTTCGTGCCACGTTCCACGGAGGCCCTAGACGATACCTGCGCCAAACAGTCGGTGACGAGGGTGCGCTCGTTCCAGTAGATGCGTGCCACCGGGAGTCTTGGCCGATGGGCCGCGACGCGAAGGCCACGCGGACGGAGTTCGGAATCGGACCGCATCCGCGCAGCTCAGGGCCTGTTTTCGGTGGAGCTGAGGGGATTCGAACCCCTGACCTTCTCATTGCGAACGAGACGCGCTACCAACTGCGCCACAGCCCCAGATGTCGTGCTCAGTGCGCCCTGTGGACGCGAAGCGAAAGGCTAGCACCGAGCCTGAGGGCGGACCGAATCACCCAGACCGACTCACGCGGGCCCTCTCACGGTCGGCCGACGGGGGGTCAGGAGCCGACGGCGCGGTCACGCTTGTCGCGGGCTGCCTGCGCGTCGCGCTCGGTCCGCTCGGCCTCCTCGGCATCGCGCGCGAGCCGGCTGTCGGCCTCGCTGCGGCCCGAGGTCCACACGCCGGTCGCATCGAGGTCGATGGTGCGCACGGTGCGGTGCGCGGCCGACTTGGACACGTAGGTCGGCAGGGTGACCGGCACCGGGTCCCACAGCGCCGGGTCGGTCGACAGCGTCTCGACGGCCAGCATCGAGTCGGTCTCGGCGTCGAGGGCGTCGAGTTGTCGACCGGGTCGGCGGGCTCCTCGGTCAGCGCCTCCGCGACCTGGGACACCAGAGCCGGCAGACCGGCGCGCTCGCGCTTGACCATCAGCCGGCAGGCGACCAGCCAGGCCACGAGCAGCGCGACGGGCGGGGCGATCCAGAACCAGTCGATGACGCCGGCCGTGGCCACCGCGACCACCGCGAGGTTGAGCACGAGGAGAAGGAGCAGCACCCGGCGGCGACGGCGGGCCGCACGCTTGGCGACGGTACGTCGGGTCACCGTGGCCACGACCGGCTCGCCCTTGACCGCCACCTCGACCTGGGCGGCGGGCCTCCCGGGAGTCACCACGAGCCGCGCGTTGCGACGGCTGACCGGCTCGCGCCGGGCCAGCACGCGCATGGTGCTGGAGAACCGGTCGACCGACCGGCTGCGCACGACGTCGTCGTGGTGCTTGAGCGCTTTGGGGATCAGATAGACGGCCCACGCCACGGCCAGGGCAACGAAGATCAGTCCACTCAGGTCCACGGTGCTGAGCCTAGGTTTGCTAGCGGATCGTGGGGCGGATGTCCATAGGTGTGTCGCAAGCGAACTCATGTGACTTGTGGGGTCAAGCCTGTTCGTGGTCCTTCAGGCGCTGCACCATGCCGCGCCCCCACTCCTCGATCGTGACGGCGTAGAGCCGGTGGTCGCGCCAGCCACCGTCGATGTGCAGGAAGCGTGGGGCGTAGCCGTACTCCTGCAGCTCCAGCTTCTCCACCACCCGCAGCGAGTTGGAGTTCTCGGGCCGGATCGCGATCTCGATGCGGTGCAGCCCGGCGGTCCCGAAGCAGTGGTCGATGATGAGGGCGACGGCCATCGGCATGACTCCGCGTCCGGCGTACGCGCGGTCGAGCCAGTAGCCGACCGAGGCGAACTGCGCCGAACCCCGCACGATGTTGTTGACGGTCACCTGGCCGGCGAACCGACCGTCGACCTCGACCGCGAACGGCATGCAGACCCCGGCGCGGGCCAGGCTTTCGAGGCGGCGGACGAGCGCCCGGAAGGTCGTCGGCCGCTCGGCCCCGCCGGGCGGCACGGTGGCGTCCCAGGGCCGCAGCCACTCTGCGTTGGCCTGGCGGGCGGCCTTCCACGCCTTTGCGTCGGTGCGCCGGAGCGGGCGCACGGTCACCTCACCTTCGGTGAGAGTGGCCGGCCAGCCGATCACGGCCACCCACGGCACTGAGTCAATGGTCGCTCCCGACGATCTGCTCGACGGCGTGCTCGAGGATCGGCCCGAGGACCTCGAGCCCGTCCTTCACGCCGCCGCGCGAGCCGGGCAGGTTCACCACGAGACAGGTGCCGATGACGCCCGCAACGCCCCGCGACAGCGCCGCCGCAGGGATGCCCTTGCCGGCACCGTAGGCCCGGATCGCCTCGCCGATGCCGGGCACCTCGAAGTCGAGCAGCGCCCTGGTCTCCTCCGGAGTGCGGTCGGTCGGGGTCAGGCCCGTGCCGCCCGTGGTGAGCACGACGCGAGCGCCGTCAGCGATGGCGGCCGAGATGGCCGCGCCCACCGGCGGCCCATCAGGTACGACGACCGGGTCGCCGACCGTGAACTCCAGCGACCGCAGCCACTCAGCGAGGAGCGGCCCGGTCTGGTCGGCGTACAAGCCCGCCGCCGCGCGGTTGGACGCGACGACGACGGCAGCAGGGACGTGCACCACCTCGGTCGTCACGGCCCGGTCACCTCGACCAGTCGCCCGACTTGCCGCCCGACTTGGACTCGACGCGAACGTCGGTGATGATCGCGCCCTTGTCGACGGCCTTGATCATGTCGATCACCGTCAGCGCGGCCACGGAGACGGCGGTCAGCGCCTCCATCTCGACGCCGGTGCGATCGGTGGTCGACACGCGCGCCACGATGTCGACGGAGTCTTCGGTGACGGCGAGGTCGACGGTCACCGACGACAGCATCAGCGGATGACACAGCGGGATCAGCAAGGGCGTCTGCTTTGCCGCCATGATCCCGGCAAGCCGGGCCACGCCAAGGGTGTCGCCCTTGGGCACCCCTTCGCCACGCAGCAGCTTGATGACGTGTCGCGAGACCAGCACCCGACCCGTGGCCGTGGCGGCCCGGGCCGTTGCCTCCTTGCCGGAGACGTCGACCATCCGGGCCGCGCCGGACTCGTCGACGTGGGTCAGATGATCGGCCATCAGAACTCCCGGTCGAGCGGTAGCACCGTGACCGAGGCGCCGGCCTCGAGCGCGGTGATGTCGGACGGCACGAGGATGAGCGCATCGGCGGCGGCGAGGTCACCGATCAGGTGCGAGCCGGCACCGCCCGCGGGCGAGACCCTCGGTCGGTTGCTGTCGTCGTGCAGCTGGCCGCGCAGGTACTGCGTGCGGCCGGCCGGAGAGGTGACCGCGTGGGTGAGCGTGGCCTCGACGGTGGGGCGGTTGTAGGGCAGGTGGCCCATCATCCTGCGGAGAGCGGGCAGCACGAACATCTCGAAGGAGACGAAGGACGAGACCGGGTTGCCCGGCAACGTGAAGATCGGAGTCGCGTCCTCGCCCACCACACCGAAACCCTGAGGCTTGCCCGGCTGCATGGCAACCCCGCCGAACCAAACGGTGCCGAGCGGGGCGAGCGCCTCCTTGACCACGTCGTAGTCGCCCATGGACACGCCGCCGCTGGTGATCACCGCGTCGGCGCGCACCAGCTGGTCGCCGAGCGCCGCGAGGAAGGCGGCGGGCTCGTCGGGGACGATGCCGACGCGATAGGCGATCGCACCCGTGCGGCGTACGGCCGCGGCGAGCATGTAGGAGTTGCCGTCGTAGATCGAGTCGTGGCCGCGGGCGGTGCCCGGCTCACGCAGCTCCGAGCCCGTCGAGAGGATCACCACGCGCGGGCGCGGGCGGACCACGACGGACGCCCGGCCGACGCTGGCCAGCAGGCCGAGGTGCCGCGGCCCGAGGAGGGTGCCCTCCTCGATGAGCAGGTCGCCCTCGCTCACGTCCTCGCCGGCCGAGCGCACGTGCTGGCCCTGCTCCGGCGCCCGGGTGATGACGACCTGGGCGACGCCGCGGTCGGTCCACTCGTAGGGCACGACCGCGTCCGCACCCGCGGGCACCGGCGCGCCGGTCATGATCTTGACGGCGGTCCCGGGCGACATCGCGAGCAGCCGCGCCTGGCCGGCACCGATCTCACCGACCACCGGGAGGTGCACCGGGTGGTCGTCGCTGGCGGTGGCCACGTCGTCGTACGTCACGGCGTAGCCGTCCATCGCGGAGTTGTCGAAGCTCGGTAGCGCGATCGGGGAAGTGACATCCTCGGCAGCCACCAGGCCGAGGGCCTCGAGCAACGGCTGGTCGTACGGCGGCAGCGGGCGGAGGCTGTCGAGGATGTGCTGCTGGTGGTCTGCGACGCTGCGGAGCTCCGGAGACTCAGCCATCGAGCACCGTGTCGGCCGCGATCCGCTGGGCCGACTCGGCCTCCAGCTCCACGTCGCCGATGACCTGCACGCCGTGCCCGAAGGTGAAGTCGCCCTCGACCCGCAGCGAGTGGGCCTTGCGCAGCGAGGGCGCACCCTCGGGGAAACGTTGGTCGAAGTCGCCGACCAGCTGGTAGAAGTCGGGGTCGAGCTCGACGTACGGCACGTCGGCGGCCTGGTCGAGCCCGAAGTCCTTGCCGAGGTCGTAGACGTCAGAGCGCAGCACCAGCAGGTCGTTGGTGGTCTTGACGGGGATGAACCGGTCGCGGCCCACCTCGATGGTGCGGGCGCCCTCGAAGATCTCGATGGCCGCCCCCATCGCGGTCTCGATCTGGATCACCTCGGGCGTGGAGGGATCTGCCGGGTCGAGGCGCTTGACGTTGCGGATCAGTGGCAGGCCGAGGATGCCGCCGCGCCGGTCGAGTTCGTCGCGCATGGCGACGAGGTCGAACCACAGGTTGTTGGTGGAGGCGAACCGGTGTCGGTCGAGGTCGGCCAGCGCCTCACTGTCCTCGGGCAGGGTCTGCGCGGTCTCGCGCAGCACGATCCGGCCGTCGCTCTTGCGGCGGGCGAAGTGGCCGCCCTTGCGGTCCGACGCCGTGCGGCGGACGGCCTCGATCGCGAACGGTGCTCCCGACGTGGCGAACCAGCCCGCGACCCGCGCGTCGGGCACCGCACCGAGGTTGTCGGAGTTGGAGACGAAGACGCGTTCGTAGCCCTGCTCGATGAGCTGCTCGAGCAGCCCGGTGCCGCGCAGGGCGGTGTAGAGGTCGCCGTGGCCGGGCGGGCACCACTCGAGGTCGGGGTTCTTGGGGTACGACGCCGGGCTGAGGTCGGCGACGAGCAGCTTGGGCTCCTTGTTCTGCCAGAACTCCAGCGGCAGCCCCTCGACCTTGAGGTCCTCGTAGCGGGCGACCGCGGCCATCGTGTCGGCCGAGGTGCGGAAGCTGTTCATCAAGATCAGCGGGAGCGGGGCGTCGTAGGTCTTGCGCAGGTGCAGCACCTGGCGTGCGATCACGTCGAGGAACGACAACCCGCGGCGCACGCACAGCAACGACTTGGCTCGGTCCATCCCCATCGAGGTGCCGAGCCCGCCGTTGAGCTTGATGACGGCGGTGGTGCGGATCGCGTCGGCCGCCTGCTCGTCGGAGACCTCGACATCGGCCAGCGCATCCATGTCCAGCGACTCGATGGCGGACTCGGGGATCATGCCGGTCTCGCCGTGCTCGAGCAGGCGGAAGTAGTGGGCGAACGTCTCGACCGCGATCTCGTCCACGCCCGCGCCCCGCATCTTGTCGAGGGCATGCTTCAAACCTGGACTACCCATGCTTCGATCGTAGGCTTGTCGTGTGCATGACCGGCAATCCCCCTCACTCCCGGACGACGGTTCGGCGCCCGCACGCGTCGCAAAGGTCGCCTTGCGCGACCAGCTGCTGACGGGACGGCACCGACGCCCGCTCGTCGAGGTGGGAGCCGATGCGCGCGCGATCGCCGAGCACGTGCTGGCCTCTGTGGAGGTACGCCGCGCGGCGACGGTGGCGGCGTACGCCTCGATCGGCTCCGAGCCCGGCACCTCCGCGCTGCTCGCGGGCCTGACTGAAATGGGGCGCCGGGTGGTGCTCCCGGTGGTGCTGCCCGACCTCGATCTCGACTGGGCTGTCTACCGCGGCGCCGACTCGCTGGTCCCGGCCAGGCGGGGGTTGCTCGAGCCGGCCGGTCCGCGGCTGGGGGTCGACGCCGTCGCGACCGCCGACCTGGTGCTGGTGCCGGGGCTGGCCGTCTCGCGGGCCGGCGTACGGATGGGACGCGGCGGCGGCTGCTACGACCGGGCCCTGGGCCGGGTGCCCGTCGGGACGCCCGTGTGGGTGCTGCTCTACGACGACGAGTTCGGGCTCGACGTCCCCTCCGAGCCCCACGACCGCTCCGTGACCGGCGCCGTCACCCCGAGCGGCATCGTCCACTTCGCCTGATCCCCGCAGGATCAACCAGCGGTGGGATCGGCCGGCTCGAGGGTGAGGGTGTGCTCGGCGGCGTCCTCGACGGCTGCGGAGGAGAACAGCCAGGGCAGCGTCTCGCCGGCGGCCCACAGGTCGGTCTGGTCGGTGTAGTGGCGGCTGAAGGGATGGCCGGAGACGCCGGTGAGGTTGATCCAGCGGGAGTCGTCGAAGTCGGCCAGCGAGACGACCATCCGCATCGAGGGCGCGAACTCGACGGTGTAGCCCTCGGCGGCCAACCAGGACGTCGCGTTGACCGCGGCCGCGCCGCCGCCGACCTCCCAGCCGCCGCGGTTGACCAGCCACTCGACCGGACCGATGCCCGACTCCCCCAGCGTCGAGTTGCTGAGGTTGAGGCGATGGACGTGCCCCCACTCCCAGCCCTCCACGTCGCGGGCGTCGAGCCGGGTGATCTCGTCTCGGGCCTTGGTGAGTGCCATCGAGAGGATGTCGTCGCGGGACTCGATCTCGGGAGTGGAGCGGTCGTCCCACCACGAGGAGTCTGGCTCATCGAGCAGGCCCGTCACCACGGCCATCCAGCGGTCGCCCCCGCTGGGCCAGTAGTCCTCGGGCAGCTCGTCGTGGAAGGTCAGCGCGAGGAGCTCGCGCCAGACCATGTTGAAGTACTCCGCCGGCGCGCTGTCGGCCGCCTGGTCGAAGTCCCAGCGGCGCAGCTGTCGTTGGCCGTCGGAGTAGTAGCCGCGCGGCAGGTCGATCGCCAACAGCCGCGGCACGAGGTCGGCCGCGATCGGGTGCTGCGTGTCGAGCTGGAGCTCGGCCATGTCGTCGACCGACAGCGTGCCCAGGTCCTCGATGCGGTCGCGGATCCGCTGGGAGCGGTAGCCCCGGTCCCAGTCGGTGGTCAGGTAGTAGGGATAGTCCGGTCCCACCACCGCCTGGTTGGCCGTGGCGATGAAGCCCTCGTCGGGGTCCAGCAGGTTGGGGAGCCCGTCGTACGGCACGTAGTCGCCGGTCCAGTCGTTCTCGCTGCGCCAGCCGGCCTGGGGCTGGAGCCCGTCGTTGCCCGACTTGCGGATCGGCACCAGACCCGGAGCCTGGTAGCCGATGTGACCCTCACGGTCGGCGTACACGATGTTCTGTGCCGGCACGGCGAAGGACGAGGCGGCCTCGCGGAAGCTGGCCCAGTCGTGAGCCACGTCCAGGCCGAAGATCGCGTCGGCCGTCGCGGTTGGCTGCAGCGCGGTCCAGGCAAGCGAGATGGCGGGCTCGACGTCGTCGGGAGGCGGCGGCCCGGCACCGCTCGGGTCGTCGGGCGCGTCTTCGGCGAGGTCGGGGTAGAAGTCGCCGAGGTCGGAGAGGATCGGCCCGTGCGAGGTGGCGCGCACCGTGATCGTCACGGAGTCCTCGCCGCGGACCTTGATGGTCTCCTCACGCTCGGTGAGGGGCTGCTCCTTCCCGTTCTGGATCCAGTTGTCGCCGCGGATCCGCTCGAGGTAGAGGTCGGTCACGTCGGGGCCGAGGTTGGTGAAACCCCAGGCGACATCGGCGTTGTGGCCGATCACGACGCCGGGGACTCCGGAGAACGAGAAGCCCGCGACGTCGAGCGGGCAGTCGGAGGAGACCGTGCGGCAATGCAGGCCGACCTGCATCCATACGCCGGGGACGCTGACGCCGAGGTGCGGGTCGTTGGCGAGCAGCGGCTGACCCGTGGTGGAGTGCTCGCCGTCGACCACCCAGCTGTTGCTGCCCACCCCGTCTCCGCGGCCGATCAGCGCCGGCAGCCGCTGGAGGGTGTCGTGGAGACTGGCGAGCTGCCCACGCTGGGCGGCGGTGTAGGCCGGTCGCTCGGGGTTGCGGGTTCCGCCCGTCGTGGCGTCCTGCTCGAAGACCTCGTCGACGACCGCCCCCTGGTCGACGATCGGCGTGTGCGCCTCATAGTCGTACGGCGGGAACAGGTCGTCCACCTGCTCGGAAGTGTGGTCGGCCAGCGCCAGGGCGCGCTCGATCTCCTCGTCGATGTTGCCCTTGAGGTCCCAGGCCATCGCCTTGAGCCAGGACAGCGAGTCGACCGGGGTCCAGGGCTCGGGGCGGTAGTCGAGGCCGCCGAGCCCGAGGACGGTGTACTCGACGGCGATGTGCGACGGGCTGTGGGAGTCGAGATAGGCGTTCACCCCGACGGCGTACGCCTCGAGCGCCGCGCGGGTCTCGGGCTTGAGCAGCGGCAGCTCCTGCTCGGCGACGTCGCGCCAGCCCAGGGTGCGCACGAACTCGTCGGTCTCCAAGGTGTCCTTGCCGAAGAGCTCGGAGAGGCGGCCCGCGGTGATGTGGCGGCGTACGTCCATCTCGTAGAACCGTTCCTGGGCGTGCACGTAGCCCTGGGCGGCCATCAGGTCGGCGAGCGAGTCGGCGTAGAGCTGCGGGATGCCGTGCTCGTCGCGAATGACCTCCACCTCGCCGGTCAGGCCCGGCAGCACCGCGGTGCCGTCGACCTGGGGGAACGGCCGTCGCACCAGGACCACCGCCGTCGCGGTCGCCGCGACGAGGGCAAGCACGACCGCGACGACGACGTACGACGCCCAACGAGCAGGCTGCGGCCACTCCCGAAAGATCTGCCAGGGGGTCCGGTCGGGGAATCCGGTCGACGTCATGGTGGTTGTCATTGTGCCGTACCATTGGCAGTCGGCCGGGGAGAGTGCCAGCACCTCCCGGCCGGTTCGAGTCCGAAGGGGAACCGTGCCTACCTACCAGTACGCGTGCACCGACTGCGCGCACGCCTTCGAGGAGTTCCAGAGCTTCTCCGACGACGCGCTCACCCTGTGCCCTGCATGTGGCGGCAAGCTGCGCAAGGTCTACAACGCGGTCGGTGTGGTCTTCAAGGGCTCCGGCTTCTACCGCACCGACAGCCGCGAGAAGTCGGCCAACGGCGCCAAGTCCGAGTCCTCCGGGTCTGAGAAGTCAGAGAAGTCGGACAAGTCCGACAGCACCAAGACCGAGTCCTCGAAGCCGGAGAAGTCGTCGACGTCTTCCGACTCGTCGTCCTCCAGCACGAAGGCCGCGGCTCCCGCCTGACGCCCTTCTCCGCAGGTGGGAGGCCCTGTGGAGAGGCCGCTCGCCGACGAGCGGATCGACCTACTGTCGAGGGATGCCCATCTCCCGACGCGACCGGCTGGCCCGGCACTGGCGGACCGTACGCCGCGTCGTGCTGTCGCGCCGCCGGCCGCTGGCCGCGCTGCTCGCTGCGGGCGCGGTGCTGGCCGGCTTCCACGAGGTGCGAGCCCCGGCCGACCCGACCGAGTCGGTGCTGACCGCGGCCCGCGACCTGTCTGCCGGCACCATCCTTGAGCCCGCAGACCTGCGCCCGGTGTCGTTCGCCGCCGGCACGGCCCCCGCGGGGCTGGCGGAGAACCCCGTGGGTCGGGTGCTGGCCGCGCCGGTGCGCGCGGGCGAGCCGGTCACCGACGTCCGACTGGTCGGCGCGCACCCGGCGGCGGCGTACCCCGACCGGGTGGCCGTGCCCGTCCGGCTGCCCGACGCAGGCATGGCAGCGCTGCTGCGCGTCGGTGACCGCATCGACCTGGTCGCCGCCGACCCGCAAGGCGGCACGGCCCACGTCGTCGCGGCGGACCTGCCGGTGCTGGTGCTGCCAGCCACCGACGACGACCTGTCGGGCGGACTCCCGGGACGGCTCGTCGTCCTGGCCGCCCCTGAGACGGTCCGCACGGCGGTGGCTCAGGCGGCCGTCTCGCAGTTCCTCACCTACACCTACTCGCGCTAGCGTGCTGGCTGCCCGTTCGCCTTGGCCGCCCTCGGGCGCGGCCGCTGAGGAGTGTGTGACCATGACCGGCTTCAGGAACTTCATCCTCCGGGGCAACCTCGTCGAGCTAGCCGTCGCCTTCGTGATGGCGGCTGCCTTCGCCGCCGTCGTCATCAAGTTCACCGAGTGGCTGACCGGGTTGATGCCCGACAGCGCATCCGAGTACTTCGGCACCGGCGCGCAGAGCTTCGGCGCCTTCCTCAACGCGTTGATCGCCTTCGTGCTGCTCGCGGTCGTCGTCTACTTCTTCGTCGTGGTTCCCTACACCAAGACCAAGGAGCGCTTCTTCCCCACGGAGGAAGAGGGCACGCCGGAGGACATTGCGCTGCTGGAGGAGATCCGGGACCTGCTGCAGGCGCAGAACAACCGCTCCGCCTGAGGCGTCAGCCGTGGTGCGGCGGCACCTGGTCGCGGTACCAGTCGTCGCGCGTCTTCGACGAGGTGTCGGCCGACTCCGGATCGCGCTCGTCGCTCGTGGTGTCGGGCAGCACGTCGCCGAACACTTCGGCCAGCCGCCGTCGACGGGCCGCTTCGTCCTCGGGGGCTGAGTCGTCCCGCCCGTCGAGCCCGTCGTCTGGGGTCGTCATGCGCACAACCCGTTGCGGAGGGCCTCCTCGGAGGGCTCCTCGGTCGGGGTTGTCGTGGGCGTGCCACTCGGGGTGGAGGACGGCGTGCCGGAAGGAGTTCCCGTGGGGGAACCGCTCGGCGTCGGCGTAGGCGAGCCGGGCGGCTGCTGCGCACTGATCGCGTCGTCGAGGAACTTGGGCGGGATCGGCTTGTCGTCGATCAGGGACTGCCAGACGACGTCGGCCCCGGGGAGCCAGCGGATGCGGTTGGGGTCCTCGGGGGCGTACTGCCAGGGCACGGTGATGAACTGGATCTTGTCCAGGCCGATGCCCTTGAACTGCGCGCCGAGATCGGCGATCTTCGCCAGGTTGTCCAGCCCCTTGTCGAGGGTGAGGGACTGGGTGGCGGCCTCGAGGAACTGCACCAGGCGGATCGGGTTGGCCAGCGTGTTGGCGCTGATCACCTGGTGGGCCATCGAGGCGATGAACGCCTGTTGCCGCTTCATCCGGCCGATGTCGGAACCGTCGCCGACGACGTACCGCTCCCGCACGTAGTTGAGGGCCTGGACGCCCTTGAGCTTGCGGGTGCCGGCCGGCAGGTTGATGCCGTGGGCCGGGTCGACGATGGGCTCGGGGATGCAGACCTGGACCCCTCCGATGGCGTCGACCATGCCCCGGAACCCGGCGAAGTCGACGACCACGAAGTGGTCCACCCGGACACCGGTCAGCGTCTCGACCTGCTGCACGGTGCAGGCCGGGCCACCGACCGAGAACGCCTCGTTCCACATCACGTCGCTGGCACCGGGGATGGTGTTGAGGTCTTCGTCCTTGCAGTCCGGGCGGTCGACCAGGGAGTCACGCGGGATGCTGACGCCGTAGGCCCGCTTCCGGTCCGCCGAGAGGTGCAGCAGGATCGTGGTGTCCGAGCGTTTGCCGCCGCCGGTGAGGTTGTCGATGTTGTTGCCGGGGGCGTCGCGGTCGTCGGAGCCCATGACCAGGACGTTGACCGGCTCGTGGGGACCCTCGACGTGCTTCTTCTCGGGTCGGTTGGTGAGCTGCTGCTCGATGTCGATGACGTCGAGGTTGCTGTTGAGGTGGCGGTAGAGATAGATGGTCCCCAGGCCCGTGACCAGCGCCAGCACCACCGAGCTCACCAGCAGCACGCGACCCACGGTGTGCCGCTTCTTGACCTTGCCCTTGCGCTTGGGTCCGGAGGGCTCTGCGGCCTTGCCGGCACCGGCACCGGCGTCCGCTCGGGAGCTGTGCCGCCCGGGTGTGGGGTTGCCGGATTCCGGTGTGGCGCCCTCGGGGGCGTCAGGATCCGACACGACTCGACCTCGGCTTTTGCTTGACACGGGGGCACCCGACCAAGGGTGCGACCCCCTATGGTGACGCCCGCGCGCCACGGTAGCCAAACCGTGGGCATACCACTGGTCGGTTCGCGGTCCCCCAGCGGGGCCTGACAGGATGTGCCGCGGACGCCGAGCGGCCACGCCGACGGCTCCCGCGCCCCAGTAGCTCAGTGGATAGAGCAGCCGCCTCCTAAGCGAAAGGTCGCAGGTTCGACTCCTGCCTGGGGCACTCACTGTGATGTCTTGAGACATCACAGTGTCCTGAACGTGGACACTGCCTGGGCGCACTCTGCCTGGCGCCACCCCACCTTCTCCATGCGACGCATTTCTATGCGAGCACCTCGAAGGTGAGGCCGGCGGCCTGCACCCGCGCCAGCAGGTTCGCGCCCATCGCCTGGGCGGTGGTCACCTGACCGGCGGTCGGCGGGTTGTCGTCGAAGGCCAGGGACAGCGCCGACTCGGACAGCATCATCGCGGTCTCGCCGTAGCCGGGGTCTCCCCCGGAGACCCGGGTGTGCACCGTCTCGCCGCCGCCCTCACCGACGAAGTCGACGGTGAACCACGACTTCGAGCGGCGCGACTCGTCCGGCCCCTGACCGGCCGGCAGCCGCTTCATCACCAGCTCGCGCAGCGGCTTGACCTGTGCCACCAGGCCGAGGCCCGCCATGCCGACGGCGCCGCCGACGGCGTACGGCAGCGTCTTCATGCCGGCGTAGTGGGAGTAGCGGAAGCTCGGCCCGTACGATGCCAGGGCCGCGCCGCTGCGCGCCACCACCGCGGGATCCATGGTCGGCAGGGGCAGCAGCCACATCCCGAGCTTGGGGTCGCGGTGCGGCTTGCCGGCGACGGCCCGTGAGGACCGGTTCGCCGGCCGGGGCTCGATGCGCCGGCGCGCCCGGGCAGCGTCGCGGATGTGCCGAAGTCGCGACATCCCGGTCAGCGCGGTCTCGAACGTGCCCGCCTGACGGGATGCCGCCCGCGCGGACCACCCCTCGCATCGTGATCGGGACGTCGCCGGGCAGCTGCTCCACGGTGAACATCGCGCCCAGGTCGTGAGGGATCGAGTCGAAGCCGCAGCCGTGCACCATTCGCGCACCGGAGGCGACCGCGGTGGCGTGGTGGGCGACGTACATCGTGTCGACGAACTCACCCTCGCCGGTGATGTCGCAGTAGTCGGTGCCGGCCTCGGCGCAGGCTCCCACGAGCGCCTCGCCCCGACCGACATAGGGGCCGACCGTCGAGATCACGACGCGGGTGCGCGCGGCGAGGTCCGCGAGGGCGGCCGCGTCGTCGGAATCCGCCACCAGCAGTGGCAGGTCCGCTAGACCGGGGTTGTGCTCGGCCAGCCGCGCCCGCTCGCGCTCGAGCTTGTCGAGACTGCGACCCGCCAGACCCCAGCGCAGCCCGTCGGGGCCGTGCGTGGCGAGGTAGTCGGCGGTCAGGGCACCGGTGAACCCCGTGGCCCCGAAGAGCACCAGGTCCAGCTCGCGGGTCTCGGGCATGGCCCTCAGTTTGGCAGCGTTCGGAACCCGACGGTGCCCGCGTCCGTCACACATCCATGCATCAGCAGCTCAAGCGCAGCGGGATCGCCGCCGCGGCGGTCGGCGGCCTCGGTCTCGCCTTCGCCGCCGGCATGGCCCTCGCCAACCCCGGGTCACCCGGCGCCGGCCCGACGCCTCGCACGTCGCCCTCCGGCCAGCCCCTCGGCCACGACACCATCGCCCTCGTCAACGCCGACCTGCGGCCCGCGAGCTCGTGCGACGACCTGCTGAAGTGGTACGTCGACCACGGCATCGCCCGCGTCACCCCCTGGGGCTGGGAGTGGGCCCGCGTCTACGCGCTGGAGGACTCGGGCGGGTTCCCCCAGCCGGCGCCCGGCGACGCCGTCTCTTCTGCCGGCTCGGCGTCGACCACCCCGTCAACGTCGAGCACTACCGGCACCAACGTCCAGGAGGCCGGCGTCGACGAGCCCGACACGGTCAAGACCGACGGCCGGCTGCTCGTGCGCGTGCTCGACGACCGCACGTTGGTCGTCTACGACGTCACCGGCGACGAGCCCGTCCGCCTCGGGTCGCTCTCGATCACGGGTGTCGACGCCCCGGAGCTGCTGCTGTCGGGCGACCGGGTCGTGGTGATCGGCCACGACGCCGACGTCGCCGAGGGACGGATCGGACCCGGCACCCGCGTGCTTGTCATCGACATCGCCGACCCGGACAACCCCACGGTGGTGCAGGAGACGGCGTACGACTCCAGCCTGGTCACGGCCCGCCAGCACGGCGACGCCATCCGCCTGGTCGTCTCGGTCGGTCTGCCGGCTCTCGACTTCGTCGAGCCGGGCTTGCTGCGCTCGGAGGACTCCGCACTGAAGCGCAACCAGGAGATCGTCAAGGCCAGCACGATCGACGACTGGATGCCACACGTCACCGCCATCGAGGCCGACGGGTCGACGGCCACCGACGAGCTGGTCGACTGCAGTGACGTCAGCATCCCGGCCGCCGACGCCGGCCTCGGCACCATTGCGGTCGTCGGGTTCGACGCGGCGTCGGCAGGCGACGAGTACGCCGAAGTCCGCGACGTGACGGCCGTCGCGACCCAGAGCGACATCGCCTACTTCTCCACCGACCACCTCTACCTCGCCACAGCGGCCTACCGCGGCGGCTGGGAGCAGTGCTGCTGGGACGTGCCCTCGACGCCGACGACCGGCGACGACGGGACGACGTACCTCTATGGCTTCGACCTCGACGGCACCGCCACCACGTACGCCGCCTCCGGCGAGGTGGACGGGCAGATCGCCGACCGCTGGTCGATGGACGAGTACGACGGCGTGCTGCGCGTCGCGGTCGGCCCGACCACACGCACGGGCAACTTCAACTCGATCGTCACGCTCACGCAGCAGGCCGACGACCTCGCCGAGATCGGTCGCGTCGACAACCTTGGTGAGAACGAGCAGATCATGTCGATGCGGTGGTTCGACGGGATGGCCGTGATGGTCACCTTCCGCCAGGTCGACCCGCTCTACGCGATCGACCTCACCGACCCAGAGCAGCCGCGGTTGCTGGGCAGCCTGAAGGTCCCCGGCTTCTCCTCCTACCTGCACCCGCTCGGCAGCCACCGGATGCTCGGCATGGGCTCTGCCGCGGACCCCGTGACGGGGCAGACCTCGGGGGCCAAGGCGGCACTCTTCGACGTCAGCGACGTGACCCACCCGCGCGAGCTCGACACGGTCAGCTATGCCGCCGACGCCACCGCGCAGGCCGCCCTCGACCCGCGCCAGTTCACCTGGCTGCCCGACCAGCGCACGGCGCTGACGGTGATCTCCGAGGGCTATGACGGCCGCACAGGCTACGTCTCGGTGCTGCACGTCGACGACAGCAGCGTCACCAACGAGATGGTCCAGGTCGAGTACGGCGTCGAGGTCGACGACGTCCGCCTCGTCCCGCTGGCGGACGGTCGGGTCGTGCTGGTCACTGGCGACGACGTCACGTTCTTCAAGGTGTGACGGGCACGTTGGTTGAGGAGGTTGCGCAAGCAACCGTCTCGAAACCAGGGCCGCCGGACGCGACGTAGGCTTGCTGGCATGTGTCGCAACATCCGACCCCTCCACAACTTCGAGCCGCCGGCCACCAAGGACGAGGTGCACGCAGCCGCGCTGCAGTTCGTGCGCAAGGTGAGCGGGACGACCAAGCCCTCCCAGGCCAACCAGGCCGCGTTCGACCAGGCTGTGCTCGACATCGCCCACACGACCAGGCACCTGCTGGCAGATCTCGTCACCGCCGCGCCGCCGAAGAACCGCGAGGTCGAGGCCGAGAAGGCCCGGGCCCGCGCCCGGCTGCGCTACGCCAACTGACGGCGTCGTGACCTCCGAGCTCGCCACGTCGCAGCCCGCGGCGTCGTACGACGCCGCGCTGGCGCTGCTGGCCGCGCGACCGGTCGTCGTACTCACGGGGGCGGGGCTGTCCACCGACTCGGGGATCCCCGACTACCGCGGGCCCGGGTCGCCCAACCGGACGCCGATGACCTATCAGGAGTTCCTCTCGGGGCCGACGGCGCGGCAGCGCTACTGGGCGCGCAGCCACCTCGGCTGGGCTCGGATGGGCGGCGCGGAGCCCAACGCCGGCCACCGCGCCCTGGCCGCCGTCGATCCCGAGCTGCTGATCACGCAGAACGTCGACGGGTTGCACGAGCGGGCCGGCTCGCGTCGGCTGGTGGCGCTGCACGGCCGGATCGCCGACGTCGTCTGCCTCGGCTGCCGGGTGACCACAGCTCGAAGGGAGCTGGCGGAACGGATGGCCGCGGCCAACCCGGGCTACGCCGACCGGCACTCGTCCGCGATCACGCGACCCGACGGCGACGTCGACCTCGACGACACATCCGACTTCGTGGTGCCCGACTGTGCCGACTGCGGCGGCATCCTCAAGCCCGACGTGGTGTTCTTCGGCGAGAACGTGCCGGCGGCCAGGGTGGAGCGCTGCTACGCGGCGGTGGACTCTCTCGGCGACACCGGCGCCCTGTTGGTGGTCGGCTCGTCGCTGACGGTGATGAGCGGGTACCGCTTCGTGAGGCGGGCCGCCCGCGCCGGCACGCCGGTGGTGATCGTCAACCGGGGAGCCACCCGGGGCGACGAGCTGGCGACGTACAAGGTCGAGGCCGGCTGCTCGGAGTTCCTGACCGCCCTCGCGCGCTGACTTGTCAGCCTCTTCCTGAACTTGTCGGCCCGTTGCAGAGGCTGGCAATTCAGGAATCCCCGGTCAGCCGGGGATTCCTTCAAACCGCTACTGCTTCCCCACGAAGATGTGCGCGGCGGACTCGAAGTCGATCTCGGCGGCCTCGCCGCCGGAGCCGACCAGCACGCCGTCGACGGTGGTGGAGACGCCGACGACCTGGTCGGGGAGGGCGCCGATGCGGCGCAGGGTGCTCATCAGGAACTCGTCCTTCTGCAGCTCCTCGGAGATCCGCCGCACCCGCACGCTCGCCCGGTCGGGGGTGGAGACCTCGGCCAGCGAGACCATGCCGTCCATGAACTCGTCGGCGCGGCCCTCCTCGCCGAGCTCGTCGAGGCCGGGGATGGGGTTGCCGTAGGGCGACTCGGTGGGGTGGTTGAGCAGCTCGAGGAGGCGGCGCTCGACGGTCTCGGACATCACGTGCTCCCAGCGGCACGCCTCGGCGTGCACGAGCTCCCAGTCGAGGCCGATGACGTCGGTGAGCAGCCGCTCGGCCAGCCGGTGCTTGCGCATCACCCGGGTCGCCAGCAGCATGCCCTCCTCGGTCAGCTCGAGGTGGCGGTCGCCCTCGACGGTGACGAGGCCGTCGCGCTCCATGCGGGCCACGGTCTGGGAGACGGTCGGGCCGCTCTGGTGCAGCCGCTCGGCGATCCGGGCACGCAGCGGGACGATCCCTTCCTCGACGAGCTCATAAATCGTCCGGAGGTACATCTCGGTGGTGTCGATCAGGTCGCTCACCGCCTCATTCTTACCCATCGCCCTATCGGCTGGCAGAGTAGGAGCGATGCCATCGGTGATGTGGTTCCGGCGCGACCTGCGCCTGTCGGACAACCCGGCGCTGCTCGACGCCGCCGACCGCGACGGTGAGGTGCTCCCGCTCTTCGTCATCGACCCGGCGCTTTGGCGACCCGCGGGGCCCCCGCGACGGGCCTACCTGGCCGCGTCGCTGCGCGACCTGGACGCCCGGATCGGTTTGACGGTCCGCCACGGCGACCCGGTCCCCGAGGTCGTCCGCGCGGCCCGCGAGGTCGAGGCCGCCCGAGTGCACGTCGCCGCCGACTTCGGGCCCTACGGCCGCCGGCGCGACGCACTCGTCCAGGCCGCGTTGGCCGAGCACGGCATCGAGATGGTCCGCACCGGGTCGCCGTACGCCGTCGCTCCTGGCCGCGTGACCAAGGACGACGGCACGCCGTACCGCGTGTTCACGCCGTACTTCAAGGCCTGGACCGCGCACGGCTGGCGGCCGCCGGCCGACGACCCGGGGCCGGTCACCTGGCTGCATGCAGCCTCCGACGGGCCACCCGACGACGCGTGCTCCCGACGGCATGAGCCTCCCGGACGCAGGTGAGGCCGCAGCCCGCCGACGCTGGTTGCAGTTCCTGCAGGATGCCGTCGCCGGCTACGACCGCCATCGCGATCGGCCCGACCTCGACGCCACGTCGCGGCTGTCGGTGCACCTGAAGTGGGGCGAGATCCACCCGCGAAGCATCCTCGCCGACCTCGGCGGGCTCACCAGCCGCGGTGCGGCGGCGTTCCGCAAGGAGCTGGCCTGGCGGGAGTTCTACGCCGACGTGCTGTTCCACCAGCCGGAGACCGCCCGCGACTACCTGCGGCCCGAGTTCGCCCGGATGTCGTACGACGAGCCGGGTGACCAGCTCGACGCGTGGCGCGAGGGCCGCACCGGCTACCCCATCGTGGACGCCGGGATGCGCCAGCTCCGGGCGACCGGATGGATGCACAACCGGGTCCGGATGATCGTGGCCAGCTTCCTGGTCAAGGACCTGCACCTGGAGTGGCAGCACGGCGCCCGGCACTTCCTGCACTGGCTAGTCGACGGCGACCTCGCCTCCAACCAGCACGGCTGGCAGTGGACGGCGGGCAGCGGCACCGATGCGGCGCCGTACTTCCGCGTCTTCAACCCCGTCAGCCAGGGCAAGAAGTTCGACCCGCAGGGCGACTACATCCGGCGCTGGGTCCCGGAGCTGAGGGACGCCCTGGACCCGCACCTGCCGGTCGACCCGATTGTCGACCACGCCGAGGAGCGCCGCGAGGCGTTGGACCGTTGGGAGAGGATCCGGGCATGACCGACCTGTTGGTGCCCGCGAGGTTCTGCGGGCCACCGTCCTCCGGAAACGGCGGCTGGACGGCCGGCGCGATGGCCGAGCTCGTGCACGGACACCCCACCGACCACGCCACCGCTTGGCCGGCGATCACGGTCACGTTGCGCCGGCCGCCCCCGCTCGACACCCCCGTCGCGACGACCGACCGCGACGGCGTCACGGTCGCGGCCGACGCCCACGGCACGGTCGCCGAGGCGACGTCGACCCAGGACCCGCTGACCGAGGTCGACAGCGTCCCGGTCGAGGTCGCTCGCGCCGCTGAGGCGTCGTACGCCGGATGGTCCAGCACACCGTTCCCGTCCTGCTTCACGTGTGGCCCCGACCGCGCCGACGGCGACGGGCTGCGGATCTTCCCCGGCCCGGTCGACAAGGTCGACGGCGGCCTGCTCGTCGCCTCGTCCTGGATCCCGCACCCCAGTACCAGCGAGGACTTCCACGCCTACCACGACGACCACCCCCGGGCGTCGCTCCCGGTGACCTGGGCCGCCCTCGACTGCCCCGGCGGGTGGGCCGGTGAGCTCGGGAGCTACCCCGCCGTGCTCGGCCGGATGACCGCGCGCGTCGACACGCTGCCGATGATCGGCGAGGAGCACGTGCTCGTCGGCCACGCCCGCGGCCGCGAGGGCCGCAAGATCCACACGGCCTGCACGCTCTACGACTCCGACGGCCGCGTGGTCGCGTCCGCCGAGCACGTCTGGATCACCGTCGACCCGTCCACATTTCCCTGAGCCTGCCCTTTGACCGGGCGGCGGGTCGCACGCAAAGATGGTCGCCGTGACTTTTAACGATCCAATCGAGGGCGCCCCCTGGTGGCGCGACGCCGTCGTCTATCAGGTCTACGTCCGCAGCTTCGCCGACTCCGACGGCGACGGCGTCGGTGACCTGCCAGGCATCACCAGGCGGCTGCCGTACCTGCGCGACCTCGGCGTGGATGCCCTGTGGATCACGCCCTTCTACCCCTCGCCGCAGCACGACGCGGGCTACGACGTGGCCGACTACGTCGACGTCGACCCGCGCTTCGGCACCCTCGCCGACGCCGACGCCCTGCTGGCGCGCGCCCACGAGCTCGGCCTCAAGGTCGTCGTAGACCTGGTGCCCAACCACACCTCGGACGAGCACGAGTGGTTCCAGAAGGCGCTGGCGGCGGGGCCGGGCAGCCCCGAGCGGGAGCGCTACCTCTTCCGCGAGGGCAAGGGCCGCGGCCGCAAACAGCCGCCCAACAACTGGAACTCCGTCTTCGGCGGCGGCGCGTGGCAGCAGGTCGACGACGGTCCCGGCCGCCCGGGTCAGTGGTACCTGCACATCTTCGACCGCACCCAGCCCGACCTCAACTGGCGCAACCCCGAGGTGCGCTCGATGTTCATCGACGTGCTGCGCTTCTGGCTCGACCGCGGCGTCGACGGCTTCCGGGTCGACGTCGCCCACGGGCTCTTCAAGGACGAGAGCCTGCGCGACGAGAAGTCCCCCGAGCCGGGGCCGCGAGCCCACACGGCGCTCATCGAGCGCGAGCTCAAGGACGAGCCGATGTGGGACCAGCCCGAGGTGCACGGGGTCTACCGCGACTGGCACAAGGTCCTGGCCGAGTACGACGGCGACCGGATGGCCGTCGCCGAGGCCTGGACCCAGACGCCGTCCTCGATGGCTGCCTACGTGCGGCCCGACGAGCTCCAGCAGGCGTTCAACTTCGGGTGGCTGCTGGCCGGGTGGTCGGCGCCGGCTTTCGCCGAGTGCATCCGCGGCACCTTCGCCGCCCTGGAGCCCGTGGGCGCCACGCCGACCTGGGTGCTGTCCAACCACGACGTCGTCCGGCACGCCACCCGCTACGGCGGCGGCAAGCTCGGCGTCGCCCGCGCCCGGGCCGCGACGCTGGCCATGCTGGCGCTGCCCGGGTCGTCGTACCTCTATCAGGGCGAGGAGCTGGGCCTCGAGAACGTCGACGTGCCGCCGGAGCTCCGGCAGGACCCGGCCTGGTTCCGCACGGGCGCCGAGTGGCGCGACGGCTGCCGGGTGCCGATACCGTGGGGCGGCAGCAAGGCGCCGTTCGGGTTCGGCGGCCGCAAGCAGCCGTGGCTGCCGATGCCCGCTGAGTGGGCCGACCTCACCGTCGAGGCGCAGACCGGCAAGCGCGGCTCGACGCTGGAGTTCTATCGCAAGGCCCTCAAGCTGCGGCGCACGTTTGCGACGACCGCCGGCGAGCGCGTCGAGATGCTCGACCGGGGCAAGACCGTGCTGGCCTTCCGCCGTGGCCCCGTCACCGTCGTACTCAACGCCGGCACCCGCCCCGTGAACCTGCCCCCCGGCAAGGTGATCGTCAACAGCGGCCGCCTCGTCGACGGCAAGCTCCCGCCAAACACGGCCGTCTGGATCCGCTAGCGCGGGATAGTCCCGTCACTCCAGCGCGCGGTTGTAGCGGCCGAGGGACTCCACGAAGCCGGTGAGCTCGGCCTCGGACCAGTCGCCCAGGCGTTCGTCGAGCCACTTGCGACGGTGTCGGGCGACGTCGGCCAGCCGGCGCCGGCCCTCGTCGCTGACGGAGACCAGCATGGCCCGGCCGTCCTCGGGGTCCGAGACCCGATCGAGGAGCCCGAGGTCGGTCAGGTGGGTGATCTGCCGACTGATGGCGCCCTTGTCCATGTCGAACTGCTCGGCAATCACCGAAGCCCGCATCGTGCCCTTCTCGGCGACGTAGGCCAGCATCAGGTACGACGACGGCGCGAGCTCAGGGTGTACGGCACGGGCCCGGGCGGCGATCACCCGCTTGATACGGCGGATCATCGCGCCGACCTCCTGCTCGAGGTCGCCGAGGATCTCGGCACGTTCCCGGGTCATCGGGACCGAACCTCGGCGGCAGCCTGGTCCAGCTCTGCGGTGGCCTCCGGGGCGATCTCGTCGGCCCGCAGGATCGTGGTCCGCAGCGGGACCTCGCGGATGAACAGCACGCACACGAACGCGGCGATCGCGAACGGCACGGCCACCAGGAAGATGTGGCCGGTCGCCTCGCCGAAGGCCTGCTCGAAGATCGCCCGCACCGGACCCGGGAGCGAGCTCAGGTCGGGGATCGAGTGGCTCTCCTGGGTGTCACTGGCCAGCCCGAGAGCGGCCAGTCCCTTGGTGACGTTGGCGGCCACCTGGTGGCTCAGCACCGCACCGAGTGCCGCGACGCCGATCGAGCCGCCCATGCTGCGGAAGAACGCCACCACCGAGCTGGCCGCGCCCATGTCGGCCTGGGCGGTGTTGTTCTGCACGGCGAGCACGAGGTTCTGCATGGTGGCGCCGAGGCCGACGCCGAGGACGGCCATGAACGCGCCGACCAACCAGAGCGACGTCTGTGCGTCGATGGTCGCGAGCAGGCTCAGGCCGATGATCACGCCCACCATGCCGCCGACGAGGTACCTCTTCCAGAGACCGGTGCGGGTGATGATCCGGCCGGTGGCCATGCTGGAGACGACCAGGCCGCCCACCATGGTGATGGACATCAGGCCGGCGTGGGTCGGGCTCATGCCGCGGGCGAGCTGGAAGTACTGGCTCAGGTAGACCGTCGAGCCGAACATCGCGACACCGATGAGCACGGAGGCCGCGGTGGAAAGGCTCGTGGTGCGGTCGCGGAAGAGCCGCATCGGGATGATCGGCTCGACGGCGACCCGGATCTCGACGTAGATGGCGGCGGCCAGGACGGCCAGGGCGAGCACGATCAGGCCGTAGCTGGGGCCGGAGCTCCAGGCGAACTGGTTGCCCGCGAGCGAGACCCACACGAGCAGGAGGCTGACGCCGCCGACGATCAGGGTGGCGCCGAGGTAGTCGATGTGCACCTCGCGGCGTACGACGGGCAGGTGCAGCGTCTTCTGCAGCAGCAGGAACGCGCCCACCGCCACCGGCAGACCGACGAAGAAGCACCAGCGCCAGCCGAGGCCCGGGGTGTCGACGATGACGCCACCGATGAGCGGTCCGGAGACGGTGGCGACCGCGAATACGGCGCCGATGTAGCCCGAGTAGCGCCCCCGCTCGCGCGGGGTGACCATGCTCGCGATCACGACCTGGACCAGCGCGGTCAGGCCGCCGACTCCGAGGCCCTGGATCACGCGGGCGCCGATCAGCACCTCCATGCTGGGCGCGAAGCCGGCGATCAGCGAGCCGATCGAGAAGATGACGAGCGCCGACTGGACCAGGACCTTCTTGTTGTAGAGGTCCGCCAGCTTGCCCCAGATCGGAGTGGTGGCCGTCATGGCGAGGAGCGTGGCCACGACGACCCAGGTGTAGCCGGTCTGGCTGCCCGCGAGGTCGGTGACGATGGCGGGCAGCGCGTTGGAAACGACGGTGCTCGAGAGCATCGCGACGAACATGGCGAGCAGGAGTCCGGACAGCGCCTCGAGGACCTCACGGTGGCTCATCTGGCCGGTGATCTCTGCCGCGCTGTCCTCAGTGGTCGTCGCGGGGGTGTTGGCTGACAAGGTGTCTCGATTCGCAGCAGCGGATATTGCTTGGTTGACTGTATCAACAGTTGCCGCTGGCAACTAATTCCCTTGCCTGATTTCACCACCTGCCGATCAGGCTCACAGCGCCTGTCAGGAGCCGGGAACCGTCAGCGATACGTGCCGTCCACCCAGCGTGCCCCGCACCACCAGCACCGTGGTCTCGACGCCGAAGCCGAACCAGACGCCCGTGACGCGCAGGATTCCGTCGAGGGCGCCGGGTCCGTCGACGGACACCTTCGCCCGGAGCTCCTGGCCGGGGAACAAGTACTTCGCGGTCCCCGTCACCGCCACGTCGGTCGCGAACCGAGCCCCCTTCAGCTCGATGACCGCCCGGTCCTGCTCGGGCGTCACTCGGTAGCCGCCGCCGCGCAGACCGCGACCACGGTCGCTGAACACCGGGCCGAAGGCACGTCGGAAGGCATCGGTCACCGCGCTGGTCGCGACGGTGGCCACCTGACGGTCGGCCGCGGTCGAGGCGTCTCCGGGATCGCCGACCGACGCCTCGACCGCGTCTGCTGCGACGACGGGGAACCTGCCGATGGCGGGGAAGGAGAAGGTCTGCGGGTTGGTCTTCGCGCAGCTGGTGTCGCCTGGCCGGAGATCGCGGATGAAGCGGACGATGATCGGCTCGGCACACTCGAACGCCGCGAAGAACACATGGTGCCCTCCGTTGCGGATCTCGACATAGCGGCTGTTGGGCCACAGCTTCTTCAACGGCTCGGAGTCGGCCGGCGGCAGGTTGAGGTCCAGGTCGCCGGTGATGATCAGCGCCGGCACGTTGGCAGGGAACCGTGCGCCCGCCGGGATCGCGCGCGGCGTCGTGGACCGCGGGCCCGGCCACACGATGCACACGTCTGGTGCGAGCGGGGCCGGCGGCCGCGCCACCCACGCCTCCTTGGAGAACAGCCCGAAGCGGTCGTTGGGAAGATCGTCTACCGCCTGCTGCCACTGCTTCATCCGGGTGGGAATGGGGGCACCGGGGTCCCACGGGAACTTCCGCGGGACGTCCATGCAGAAACGCGCCGGGTTGTCGCCCTCGGAGAAGACCCGCGCCGGGTCAGGTCGGCCACCGGAAGGCAGCACAGCCTCGGCGGCCAGCCGCAGCAACGGTGCTGCGTCACCCTCGCGCAGTGCATCCGCTGCAGCGGCGACCTCGCTGAGCGCCGTCTGTCCGAAGTCGCCGGACTGGAGGATGTTCCAGGCAAGCGAGCTCTCGGTGACCTTCACGTCCCGGAGGCGTCCGCCGTAGCCGTAGGCGCTGCCCGCGACCGGGCTCGCGCGCAGCTCTTCGGCGAGCCAGGCCAGGTCCTCCCGCGCATCCGACCGCTCGGCCGAGCAGCTGGTCGAACGCGCGCAGAGGTGGTCGGCAACCTCGGGCACGGCCTGCGCGAGGTCGGTGCCGAAGTCGTCGAACAAGGAGCCCTTGCTCCCGAACACCGACGCCGAGAACGGCGAGTCGAGGACGGCCGAGCGCACGTGGCGCGGGAACCGGGCGGCGTACGACTGCACGTCCTGGCCGGCGTACGACGCGCCGTACAGGTCGAGCTTCTGCACACCGAGCGCGCGCCGCACCGCCTCCATGTCGAGGGCGACGTCTCCGCTGCCGTAGAGCGTGGCACGCCGGCCGAGCCGCTCGGCGCACGCCGCGACCTTCCGCAGGATGCTGGGCCGGCCGTAGTCGGGACTGCGCTGAAGCGCCGGACACTTGATGACGCCGGAGCGACCGACGCCGCGCTGGTCGAGCATGACCAGGTCGCGACGGGCCATCAGCGAGCCGAACGAGTCGAGATAGGCCTGCTTCTCGAACTCCGTGTTGGTCACCGAGTAGCCGGGGCCACCCTCGCTGAGCATGATGGCGGAGCGGGCGGGGCCGGGCTCGCGGTGGCGGAAGTAGAGGAAGAAGAGCCGCACCGTGCCACGTGCGGGGTGCGCCCGGTCCACGGGGACCTCGAGCGTGCCGCAGTAGCCACCGGCCGCGGCCTTGCACTCCACGAGCCGTACCCCGCGCCGGGCGAGGACTCGACTCTCGGCCGGACCGACGCGGCCGTAAGCACGCGGGGCCGTGGCCGCGGGCACCTGGGCGTGAGCTTGGAGCGGCGCCCGCAACGACGACGACGGCAGCGTCACCGGCCGCCGGGGGTCCAGCCGGGGATCCGCGCTCGCGGGGCCGCTGAGCGAAGCAACCAGGGCGGCGACGACCGAAACGACGAGGACGGCTGCGGCGCGTCCTGCTGAAGGTTGCCGGCGTCGACGGGGCGTGATGGTCATCGGGCTCCTCCTGCGTTGGCCCGAGCACCTGGTTGTCGTTTCCGACGTTAGAACGTCGAGACGACGAAGTCACCAGGGTTAGTTCGGAGCCGGACGCAGACAACCCGCAGGTGTGGGCCGATTGCTCGGGGACCACTCCGGCGGACGTGAGGCCGGATCACCTGCGGGTTGGGTGTCTGCGTTGGATTGCCAGCAGTACTACGAACGGCTGGCCGTCGGTTGCTGCTAGACCGCAGCCACCTCACGCGTCCTGAAAGTATTCAACTTTGGACCACCTCCTTTCCCGTGTACGACGACGGTACTGGCCCGGCCCACCCCCCTCAAGGGGTTTCCTCGGCGCGGCGTCCCACCGCGCCCGCGGCTCAGACCTCTGCCTCCTCGATGGCGGCGGCGAACTGCGCCTGGTAGAGCCGGGCATAGGCGCCCTGGGCGGCCAGCAGCGAGTCATGAGTGCCCTGCTCGACGATGGCGCCGTCCTCCATCACCAAGATCAGGTGGGCGTCGCGGATCGTGGAGAGCCGGTGGGCGATCACGAACGACGTGCGGTCGCTGCGCAGTGCGGCCATCGCGTGCTGGAGCAGCAGCTCGGTGCGGGTGTCGACCGACGACGTCGCCTCGTCGAGGATCAGCAGGTCGGGGTTGGAGAGGAACGCGCGGGCGATGGTCACCAGCTGGCGCTCTCCGGCCGAGAGGTTGCTGCCCTCCTCGTCGACGTGGGTGTCGTAGCCGTCGGGGAGCGAGTGCACGAACCGGTCGACGAACGTCGCCTGGGCGGCCTCGAGGATCTCCTCCTCGGACGCGTCGGGCCGGCCGTAGGCGATGTTGTCGTGGATCGAGCCCTCGAAGAGCCAGGTGTCCTGCAGGACCATGCCGATCTGCTCGCGCAGCGCCGCCCGGGGCATCGAGGCGATGTCGACGCCGTCGATGGTGATCCGGCCGCCGTCGACCTCGTAGAACCGCATCACCAGGTTGACCAGCGTCGTCTTGCCGGCGCCCGTCGGCCCGACGATCGCGACGGTCTGGCCAGGCGCCGCCACCAGGGAGAGGTCCTCGATGAGCGGGGTCTCGGGGTCGTAGGAGAAGGACACGTGCTCGAACCGCACCTCGCCGTGTCGCTCCCCCTCCGGGGCGGCCGCACCGCTCGCGTCTGGAGACTGCTCCTCGGCGTCGAGCAGCTCGAAGACACGTTCCGCCGAGGCGACGCCCGACTGCAGCAGGTTGGTCATCGAGGCGACCTGCGTCAGTGGCTGGGTGAACTGACGGGAGTATTGGATGAAGGCCTGGACCTCACCCAGCGAGATCGACCCGTTGGCCACCTTGATGCCGCCGAGGACGGCGATCACGACGTAGTTGAGGTTGCCGATGAACATCATCGTCGGCATGATCAGCCCGCTCACGAACTGGGCGCCGAACGACGCGTCGTACAGCTTCTCGTTCTCCTCGGCGAAGGTCTCCTCGACCTCGTGCTGGCGGCCGAAGACCTTGACCAGGGCGTGCCCGGAGAAGGTCTCCTCGATGTGGGCGTTGAGCCGGCCCGTACGCCGCCACTGCTCGATGAACATGCCCTGGCTGCGCTTCATCACCGTCCCGGTGACCAGCATCGTGATCGGCACGGTCACCAGCGCGACCAGCGCCAGCTGCCACGAGATGGAGAACATCATCACGACCACGAACAGCACCGTGAGCAGGGAGGTCAGCAGCTGGCTCATGGTCTGTTGCAGGGTCTGGCTGATGTTGTCGATGTCGTTGGTGACGCGGCTGAGGAGCTCGCCGCGAGGCTGCTTGTCGAAGTAGCTCAGCGGCAGCGCGTTGACCTTGTCCTCCACGTCGGAGCGCATCCGCAGCACGGTGTTCTGCACGACGTCGTTGAGCACGTAGCCCTGGAGGAACGACAGCAGCGAGGCCACCGCATAGATGGCGAGCACCAGCATCAGCACGTGGCCGACCGCGGTGAAGTCCACGCCCTCGCCGACGACGAAGTCCTTCATCGACGCGATCATCGACGCCTGGTTGTCGTCACCTTGGGCCCGCAGCTGGTCGACGACCTGCTGCTGGGAGGTGCCCGCCGGGATCCCATCGCTCTCGAGGTTCTTGCTCAGCATGCCGGCGAAGATCAGGTCGGTGGCGACGCCCAGGATGCGCGGCCCGAGCGACATCAGCGCGACGCTCACGACGGCCAGGCCCAGCAGGATGATCACCCGCGCCCGCTCGGGGGCGAGACGGGCGATCAGCCGCTTGGCGGACGGCTTGAAGTGGCTGGCCTTCTGGCCCACCATGCCGCCACCCATCGGCCCGCGGCCCGGGCCGGGACCTTGCGTGATCCGCTCGGTCTCCTTCATCGTGCCGGTGCCGGCGGGCTTGGCAGCGGTCTCGGTCATGCCGCCTCCTCCGCGCTCAGCTGGGACTCGACGATCTGCTGGTAGGTCTCGCAGGTCTCGAGGAGCTCGGGGTGGGTGCCGCGGCCGACGACCCGGCCGTCCTCGAGGACGATGATGAGGTCGGCGTCGCGGATCGTGGACACCCGTTGGGCGACGAGCACGACCGTCGCCTCGCGCGTGATCGGGCGCAGCGCTGCTCGCAGCCGGGCGTCGGTGGCCAGGTCGAGGGCCGAGAAGGAGTCGTCGAAGAGGTAGATCTCGGGCCGCCGGATCACCGCTCGGGCGATGGCCAGGCGTTGCCGCTGGCCGCCGCTGACGTTGGTGCCGCCCTGGGTGATGGGGCCGTCGAGCCCCTCGGGCATGGCGCGCACGAAGTCATCGGCCTGGGCGACGCGCAGCGCCTCCCAGATCTCCTCGTCGGTGGCGTCCGGCTTGCCGTGGCGCAGGTTGGAGGCGACCGTGCCCGAGAAGAGGAAGGCCCGCTGCGGCACCAGGCCGAGCCTCGACCAGAGGACGTCCGGATCGAGGTCGCGGACGTCGACGCCGTCGACAAGCACCCGACCACCCGTGACGTCGAAGAGCCGGGGCACGAGGTTGACCAGGGTGCTCTTGCCGGCGCCGGTCGAGCCGATCACCGCGACGGTCTGGCCGGGCGCGGGCGGCGAGGGTGACCCCGCAGATCACGGGTGTCTCGGCACCGGGATAGCTGAACTCGACGTCCTCGAAGTCCAGCGGCCCCGTGGCGGCTGAGCACGGCGACGGGGTCGGTGGAAGGTACGACGGTGGAGTCGGTGTCGAGCACCTCGACGATCCGGTCGGCGCACACCGCCGAGCGCGGGATCATCATCATCATGAAGGTGCCCATCATCACCGACATCACGATCTGCATCAGGTACGCCAGGTAGGCGGTCAGGGCGCCGACCTCCATCTCCCCCGACTCGACCCGGTGCCCCCCGAACCACAGCACGGCGACCGACGCGACGTTGGCGACGAGCATCACGACCGGGAACATCGCCGCCAGCCAGCGCCCGGCCCGGACCGCCACGTCGGTGAGGTCGGCGTTGGCCGCGGCGAACCGCTGGGTCTCGAGCGGTTCGCGCACGAAGGCGCGGACGACGCGCACACCCGTGATCTGCTCGCGCAGTAGCCGGTTGACCTCGTCGATGCGGGTCTGCATGAGCCGGAAGCTCGGCACCATGCGGGAGATGATGAGAGCCAGCGCGGCCACCAGGACCGGCACGGTCACGACGATCAGCCACGACAGCCCGAGGTCCTCGCGCATCGCCATCACGATGCCGCCGACCATCATGATCGGCGCGGCCACCATCAGCGTGCAGGCCAGCAGCACGAGCATCTGCACCTGCTGCACGTCGTTGGTCTCGCGGGTGATCAGCGACGGCGCGCCGAACTGCTGCACCTCGCGCTGGGAGAACGAGCCGACCCGGTGGAAGATCGCGCCGCGCAGATCGCGGCCGAAGCTCATCGCCGTCCGTGCGGAGAACCACACGGCGGCGATCGAGCACAGAATCTGCACGAACGCCACGCCGAGCATCACCGCACCGACGCGGACGATGTAGCCGGTGTCGCCGGTGACCACGCCCTTGTCGATGATGTCGGCGTTGAGGCTGGGCAGGTAGAGCGCGGCGACGGTGCCGACGAACTGCAGGGCCACGACGGCGGCCAGCAGGCGTTGGTACGGCGCGAGGTACTGGCGCGCCAGGCGGATCAGCATCACTTCTCCCGAGGGGTAGGTCTGGTGCGGACGCCGTCGAGCACGATGTCCGCGATCTCGTCAGGGGTCAGCGCCGGTGCCAGGCCGAGCTCGGGGCGGGCGGTGCCGAAGGTCAGGCTGCGCAGGGCGAGGGCGGCAGTCGCGGGTTCGACGGCGAGCTGGTCGGCGTACGGCTCGAACAGGCTGGTCAGCCGTTCGTGGAGGTCGCGCTGGGCCTTGAGCATGAACTCCGGCGGGCCGAGCGGGATCTTCTTCTTCTTGTCCTTGGAGGCCTCGTGGTACTTCGCGGCGAGGTAGGGCCGGACGGCTCCCATCACAGCCATCGTCAGCTGCATCCGGTCGAGCACCCGGCTCGCTGCGGCCACCACCCGCTCCCTCAGGTCGTCGGCCTCGGCCATCGCCGCGTCGAACGCCTCCTGGCCGCCGGCCGGGTTGATCGCCTCCTCCGCGGCCGCGAACAGCAGCGAGGCCTTGTCGGGGAAGACCCGGAAGATCGTGCCCTCGGCGATCCCGGCCGCCGCGGCGATCTCCTTGGTCGTGACGCCGCCGCCCCGCTCGACGAGCAGCGGGATCAGCGCGTCGAGGATCGCCTTGCGGCGGTCGTCGGGCGCCATGGCCGTGGCTCGTGGTGTCACATGTTAAACGATAACTGAGTGAGCACTCACTCACAAACTGTTTCCAAGTCGGTATGTCCCGACAAATGGGAGAACGGTCCCGGAGTGGATCCGGGACCGCTCGGGTCACGCGACGCTGAGCACGACCATCGCGACAAAAGTGACGGCGTACATCACGGCGGCGATAGCCCTCGTCGAGACGGGACTCACGAGCCTTCCCGCACGAGGAAGATCTGGTCGGCGACCAGCCCGTGGGCCTCCTTGTGCACGAGGTTGGCGGACTCGACGTCCGGCGCCTCGACCAGGCAGAAGATCTTGCCCTCCGCTTCGTCGACCCAGTAGCGCTGGTAGTCCACGCCGTACTTCGCCTGCGTGGCGAGGTCGGCCTGGTGGGCCTTGGCGACGTCGTCGATCGAGACTCCGCCGTCTAGTGCGTGAATGTCCATGTAGAGAGACATGATGGTTCCTTTTCTCGGTGTGCTGCCCGACCCCTGGTGGGTCGTGCGATGCCGAGAAGAGGTCTACCGACGACCCGAGGGCCGGCACATGGGTAGCAGCTACCCAGGTTGCTCGGCCTGTTACGGAGCCGAACCGGCGACCGCGCCGGGGACGTCGCGGCGCGACGAGACGCCGAGCTTGGCAAGAATCGCCGCGACGTGGTGCTCGACCGTACGCCGCGACAGGACGAGCCGCTCGGCGATCGCGGCGTCGGGCAGCCCCTCGCGCAGGAGGCCGAGCACCTCCACCTCACGGCGGGTGAGGCCGTCGGGGTGGGCTCTGGTGTCGCGTCGCTTGGCCCGCGGCGGTGCCCAGCCGCGCGTTCGCGAGATCGCCCGCGCGCGAGCGGCGGCGGCCTCGGCGCCCAGGTCGTCCAGCACGAGCGCCGCCTCGGCCAGCCCGTCGCGGGTGCCGCCCCGGGCCAGCGCCAGCGCCCGCGCGAAAGGGCTACCCAGGTCACCCCACCGCCGCGCGGCCCCCGCCCAGTCGCCGTCGACCTCGGCGGCGTACGGCGCGCCCTCGAAGTCAGCGCCGGCCACCAGGCCCGCGGGCAGCCAGGTCGCCACCTCCCCACGGCTCCAGGGATTGCTGTCGGTGCGGGCCACGTCCCAGGCTTCCTGGGCAAGCGCATTCGCCCGGTCGTGCTCACCGCGGATCCAGGCGAGCTCGCAGCCGGCGGCGTAGGCCACCGAGACGCGCTCGCCCTCCTGGGTGGCAATGGCCAGCTCCATCGCCTCGATCAGCGGCGTCTCCCAGTCGCCGCGGCCCGTCCATCCACGTGCTCGGGCCAGCACGCTGAGCACGCCCATCCGGCTCACCGCGAAACCGCGGAGCGAGGGCATGAGCCGGTCCGCGAGGCTCACCGCCAGGTCGACGTCACCCCGCTCGAGCAGGTTGCGGCAGCGCCAGCTGCGCATGTAGAGATCCCAAGCGTCGAGGTCGCGTTCCGAGCAGTACTCCAGGCCGGACCGCAACCACTCCTCGGCCTCCGCGTGCAGGTGCCGCCGAACCGTCGAGGAGACGAGGTTCGTGAACGCGCGGGCCGCGTGCTCGTGCAGGTCGGCGGCGATGCTGCGGTCCAGGCTCTCCCGGAGCAGCGGGACGCCGACGGTGCGGTGGCCTGCCTCGGACTCGGCGGTCCCGAGGTTGTTGAGGGCGTGCACGCGCACCTCCTCGACATCCGGCACCGGCGGCAGCTCGTCGACCAGCTCCAGGGCGCGGCCGGCCCACTCGCGCGTGCCCTCCAGGTCTCCCGCCAGCATGAAGAGCTGGGCCCGGTTGCTGAGCGCCATCGCCTCGTCGCGGGTGTGCCGGCCGGCCAGGGTCTCGCACGCGGCGATGGCGTGGGCCTCGGCCGCGCCGTTGGCGCCGGCGAACCAGTTCAGCCGGGAGAGCCAGCGCTGCGTGTCGCCGATCTCGTCGACGTCCCCGATCGCCTGCCAGATCGTCAGCGCCTCCTGGCGGGCGGCCAGCGCCTCGTCGATGCGGCTGGTGACGTAGAGCTCGTAGGACAGCCGGGCGAGGATCCGGCCCCGGTCGGCCGCCGAGGCGTCCGCCGAGTGTCGCAGCACCCGCTCGTACTGCTGGCCCGCCTCCTTGTGCGCCCCGAGCAGGGCCGCTCGCTCCCCGGCGACCAGGCCGTACCTGGCGGCCTCGCCCCCGAGCCCGCCCGCCTCGGCGTGATGCGCCATCCGGGCCGGGTCCACGGAGCCGCCGAGGACGTCCAGTCCGTCCATGATCCGGCGGTGCAGCCCGATCCGGCGCATCGTGGTGACCTCGTCCGAGACAGTGAGGCGGGCGATCTCGTGCCGGAACGTCAGGGCGTCGCCCTGGACCTGCAGCACCCCGTGGGCGAGTGCCTGGTCGAGCGCCGCCTCGCTGCCCGGAGCCACCCACTGCACGAGCGCGAGCTCGGCGCGCGGGCCGGCCAGTGCGACCACGTCGAGGGCCTCGCGGGCGGCCGGGGACATCCGGGAGGTGCGCGACAGGACGGCCTCGCGCACGCTCCGGGGCAGGGCGGAGTCGCCGGCGGCCAGCACCTCCGTCACGTAGAAGGAGTTGCCGCCGGTCTCGCGGTAGAGCTCGCCGGGGTCGATCTCGCAGTTCGGGTCCGACTCGACCAAACCGCGCACCGCCTCGGCAGACAGCGGGCTCAGGTCGACGCGCCGCAGACCGGGCGCGCTGGCGACGTCGCCGAGCAGGATGCGCAGCGGATGCCCTCCCGTGACCTCCTCGTGGCGGTAGGTAACGAGCACGAGAGCGTGCATCCGGTGCACCCGTCGGGCGAGGTGCCTCATCAGGTCGAGCGTGGCGTCATCCGCCCAGTGGGCGTCCTCGATGACGAGGAGGTACGGCGGGTCAGCCGCCCGCAGCGCCTCAGCCAACCGGGTGAACACCTCGTGCCGGTCGGCGCCCTCGGGCCAGACAGCGTCCGGCAGCTCCGGCAGCATCTCGCGCAGCGGCCCGAGGGGCGCAGGCGTCGCCGAGCCGTCGCAGCCACCCTGCGCCACCCGGACCGACGAGCGGGCGTCCCGGACGACCGCCTCCACGAACGTCGTCTTGCCGACGCCTGCCTCTCCGGCGACGACGACCAGCCGTCCGTGGCCGGAAGCGGCCTCCGCGAGGTAGCCGGCCGCCCCCCGCAGGGGCGACTCGCGTTCGAGCAGCGCCATGGCGTCGATGGTAGAGCCGGCTGACCCTTCGGTCAGGGGGCCAGCCGCACGGTGGTCCAGCCGTCCGCGACCCGCCGGTACACCAGGCGGTCGTGCATCCGGCCCGGCCGGCCCTGCCAGAACTCCACGGCCTCGGGGGCGACCACGTAGCCACCCCACTCACCCGGCACCGGCACGTCGTCCGGGTACGCCGCCTCGGCGGCGCGGTAGGCCTCGTCGAGCTCCTCGCGGGAGGCGATCGCGCGGGACTGGTGGGAGGCATGGGCGCCCAGCCGTGAGGCACGCGGCCGGGTCGCGAAGTAGGCGTCGACGTCGGCGTACGGCAGCTCCGACGCCGTGCCGTCCACCCGCACCTGGCGCTCCAGCGGATGCCACGGGAAGAGCAGCGCGCACCGCGGGTTCTCGGCCAGCTCGGCGCCCTTGCGCGACCCGAAGTTGGTGAAGAACACGAACCCGGCCTCGGAGACGCCCTTGAGCAGCACCATCCGCGCGGCGGGCCGGCCGTCCGCCGTGGCCGTGGCCACCACCATCGCGTTGGGCTCGTGCAACCCGGCCTCACGAGCCTGCTCGAACCAACGGCCGAACATCGTCATCGGGTCACCGGCAAGGTCGGCCTCGGTCAGGCCGGCGTCGGAGTACTCCCGCCGCAGCGCCGCGATCTCGTCACGATCGGCGCGGTCGTCGCTCACGGTTCGACCCTAGTCGGGCACCCGCCGCTGGAACTGCAGCTCGCGACCCATGATCCGGTAGCCCAGGCGCTCGTTGATGCCGACCATGTGGTCGTTGGACTCCATGTTGAAGGTGTCGATGGTGGCCAGTTGCGGCTCGACGTCGGCCAGCCAGCGCAGCATGTCGGCCTTGAGCAGCTGGCCCAGCCGGTGACCGCGATGCGCCTGGACGACGGACGTGTCGTGCTGGTCACCGATGGTCGGGGCCTCGCTGGCCACCGTCACCACCGTGAGGCCGGCGAGCTCGCCGGTGTCGCGGTGCCGGGCGATGATCCGGTAGAAGCGGAACCCGCCCTCGATCTGGGCGGTCTCGTAGGCCTTGATCCGGTCGGCGCTGAAGACCTCGTCCTCGATCTCGAGGTCGTCCATGGGCGCGTCGTTGATGGCTGAGGCCGCCTCGGCCAGCGGCTCGAGGAGGTCGTCTGGCGTGTAGCCGATGATGCGCACCAGCTCGTAGTCCTTCGCCGACGGGACCGCCTCCTCGTAGAGACGGTCGGCCAGGCCGGCGGGCTGCTCGGCGAGATGCTGGCGCCGCATGATCCCCACCGACTTCTGCTCGAAGCCGGTCGCCGCGGCAAAGGCTCGCGTGACGTCGTTGTCCCAGCCGTCGATGCCCACCAGCGGCCGGTTCATGGCGCGGCAGACGTCATACGCCGCCTCGAGCAGCGCAGTCCCGTGCCCCTGCCGCCGGTCCTCGGGCCGGATCGCCACGAACAACCACGCCAGGTCGAGGTTGTCGTAGTCGCTGAAGTGGATGACCAGCAGGCCGACGACCCGCTCTCCGTCGTAGGCCAGGAAGTGCCGCCCCGGCTCGCCGTCCCATCCGTAGCGGATGCCCATCTGCCGCCGGTAGACGGTGGCGGGGTGCATCCAGGGCGCGTCGACGTGCAACGCGTTGTCGATCTCGACGAACGTCTCGATCGACGCGACGTCGTCGGGTTCGATCTCGTGCAGCTTCATAGGGCCAGGGTGACCCTGGGGCGTCGGTGACGCGACCGGTTATCGGGTGCAGAATGCCACCGAGCGTCTCCGCACCACGTCCGAGAACACTCCGAGCCGCCAGTCCGAACTGCCACAGGAGCCACCATGACCGAGGTCCAACACGGGTTGGAGGGCGTGGTCGCCTTCGAGACCGAGATCGCCGAACCCGACAAGGAAGGCTCCGCCCTGCGGTACCGCGGGGTCGACATCGAGGAGATCGTCGGCCGGGTGCCGTTCGAGAAGGTGTGGGGACTCCTCATCGACGGCGCCTACGAGCCCGGCCTGCCGCCGGCGGAGCCGTACACGATCCCGATCCACACCGGCGACGTCCGCGCCGACGTGCAGGCCGCCGTGGCCATGCTGGCGCCGATGCTCGGCATGCGGCAGACCTACGACATCTCCGACGAGCAGGCCAGGCTCGACCTGTCACGGGTCGCCGTGATGGTGCTCTCGTACGCCGCGCAGGCAGCCCGCGGACTCGGCCTGCCGATCGTGCCGCAGCGCGAGGTCGACCAGGGTCACACGCTCGCCGAGCGGTTCCTGATCCGCTGGAAGGGCGAGCCCGATCCCCTGCACGTGAAGGCGATCGACGCCTACTGGAGCTCCGCGGCCGAGCACGGCATGAACGCCTCGACGTTCACCGCGCGGGTGATCACCTCGACCGGCGCCGACGTGGCCGCGGCCTTCTCGGGCGCCATCGGCGCGATGAGCGGGCCGCTGCACGGCGGTGCGCCGTCGCGGGTGCTCGGGATGATCGAGGAGGTCGAGAAGCGCGACGGGGACGCGGCGTCGTACGTCAAGGAGCTGCTCGACAACGGCGAGCGGCTGATGGGCTTCGGGCACCGCGTCTATCGCGCCGAGGACCCGCGGGCCCGGGTGCTGCGGCGGACGGCCCGCGAGCTCAACGCGCCGCGCTACGAAGTCGCAGAAGCCCTGGAGAAGGCCGCCCTCGCGGAGCTGAAGGAGCGCCGGCCCGACCGGGTGCTGGAGACCAACGTGGAGTTCTGGGCCGCCATCGTGCTCGACTTCGCCGAAGTGCCGGCTGGGATGTTCACGTCGATGTTCACCTGCGCGCGCACCGGCGGGTGGTCGGCCCACATCCTGGAGCAGAAGCGCACCGGACGGTTGATCCGGCCGTCGGCCGTCTACGTCGGCCCGCCGTCGCGGCCGGCCAGCGAGGTCGACGGCTGGCACGCCGAGTGGGCGTCCTGAGCCGCCCCGTCCTCACTACCACCCGGCTCCGGCTCGAACCGCTCACCGCCGCCCACGCCGATGCGGTCTCCGCGCTCGACGGCGACCCGGAGGTGATGCGCTTCATCACGGGCCAGGCACGCTCCCCTCAAGAGGTGCTGGCCGACTGGGTGCCGATGATGAGCCGGGACGTCGGGCCGGGCGGAGCCTTGGGCTACTGGGTGGGAACGACCCTCGACCCCGATCCCGCCTTCCTCGGCTGGTGGTGCCTGACCCCGGATCCCGAGGGTCCGGCGGCGGCCGAGCTCGGCTACCGCCTACGGCGCGAGGCCTGGGGACACGGGTACGCCGCGGAGGGCGCCACCGCCCTGCTGGCCCACGGCTTCGACACCGTCGGCCTCGACCACGTCTGGGCTCAGACGATGGCAGTCAACACCCGGTCCCGGTCGGTGCTGACCCGCATCGGCCTGCGGCTCGAGCGGACCTGGGTAGGTGAGTGGAACGACCCGATCCCCGGCTGGGAGCAGGGCGAGGTCGGGTATGGGCTGCCTCGGGCCGAGTGGCAGGATCGGAAAACGTAACCCGGCTCGTCGCCGCGTCGTTGACGCGGTGTTCGCATCTTGAGCACCTCGGAGGGCACCCGCATGAATCGCACCCATCGTCCTGCCCACGGGCGGGCGACCAAGGTCGCCGCGTCGGTGGCCACCGCCGCACTCACGATCGCGCTGACCGCGGCCACCGGGACGCCGGCTCGGGCCAGTGTGACCGCCAGGGGCAACACCACCGACTACGCGTTCGCGGCCCTCGCCTACGGCACCAAGGTCCTGGCCTCCGCTGGGGAGCTTCGGTCGGGACGCACCGCTCCGGCATGGATCGGCTGCACCCGCCAGGCCGGCAGGGTCAAGACCAACGAGCTGCTCGCCGTCGACGCCCCGACGGGCAACCCGCTGATCCAGCTCGGCGCGATCACCAGCGACAGCTCGACGTTCAAGACGCCCAAGACCATCGCGGCCGGCACCGAGAGCGTCTCCAAGGTCGCCTCGGTGACCCTGGGCCTGCAGAACCCGCAGGTGCCCTCCCCGTCGCTGTCGATCAGCGGACTCACCACGACCGCGACGGCCTGGGCCGACAAGAACGGCAAGCTGCACTCAGCCACCAACCTCCAGGTCGGCGCCATCAACCTCGTCGTGCCGCCCACCGGTACGCCGATCGACGGACCACTGGCCGAGCTGCTCGCCCTCGTCAACGGCACCGTCGAGCCGACCCTCCAGCAGGTGCTGACCCTGCTCCAGGCCAACGCCGGGGCGATCGAGATCCCGGGGCTGGGTCGCCTCGAGGATGGCTACCAGCGCACCCGCCTCAGCAGCGGCTCGGCCAGCGCCAAGGCGCTGGCGCTGCGGGTCACGCTGTTCGGTGCCGACGGCGTCGCCGGCAACGCCGACGACTCGGCCATCAAGATCGGCCGCAGCTTCGCCCAGATCAGCGACAACGTGAAGGTGGGCGTGATGTCCGGCGCCGGCTCAGCGGCCAACGCCGACCTGGTCGGCGGCAACGCCCACATCGGCGACATCGTCGCCCAGCAGCTCCCCTGCCTCGGCACCGACGGCAGCACGCGCGAAAACTTCCTGGCCGGGGCAACCGTGCCGGGGGTGGCGCTGGGCGAGCTGAGCGCCAAGGCCAACGGCAAGATCTACGGCAACGGCCGCAGCCGGGCCTGGACGCAGGGCTCCGTCGCACACGTGGCACTGGGCTCGGGCGACCAGGCGATCCTCATCGACGGGGTCGTCGGCCGGGTCAACCTGTCCACCGACAAGGTCGGCCGCATGAAGCGGCGCGACACCGAGGGCACCAAGGGCGGGGTGCTGTCCTTCAACGGTCAGACCTTCACGCTGCCCGAGCCGGGCGGCGAGCTGCCCGCCCTGCCGCCGGAGGTCGCCGCGCTGATCAGCCTGCAAGTGGGGGTCACCGACAAGTCCGACAACCGCGGACTGAAGGTCACCGCGCTGCGGATCACCTTGTTGGGTGGCTCCGCCGCTGGCACCGTCATCAACCTGGGCAACGCGAAGGCGAGTCTGCGGAAGAGCTGAGCCTGGTTACCTGACGGCGCTAGCGCGCCTCTTCAACCAGCGGGTGCAGGCGGCGGGCGTAGCAGCGGTTCTCCGGCGAGTCGCGGTAGTAGCCGAACGACGGGATCGAGGTGTAGCCCGCGCTCTCGTAGAGGGCCATCGCCTCGGGCTGGGCGGTCCCCGTCTCGAGGATCATGGCCTCGGCTCCCCCGTCGGCGGCAGTGTGCTCGAGGTGGGCAAGCATCCGCCTGGCCAGGCCGGTCCGGCGGCCGGCCTGGGCGACGTACATCCGCTTGACCTCGGCGGTCTGCCGGGTCCCGAAGACCTCGACGTCCTCGCGCCGGCGCCAGGCGCCGGTGGCCACGGCCTCGCCGTCGCGGTAGGCCACGAAGAAGCTGCCGCCTGGCGGCTCGAACATCTGCGCATCGAGCGGCGTGCTGTCCACGCCGCCGTAGCGCACGACGTACTCCGCCTGGACCTCTGCGATCAGCCGCTGGGCGTCCGGGTTGCCCAGCGGGACACGGACGATGACCACGCCGGGCTCGGCGGCTGGTTCGGTGTTCAGGGCGGGTCCTCCGGTGCGGCTGGTGCTGGCGGGCCTGTCAGAATAGGGGTCCTGAAGCCACCCCACAGAATCTCTCGCTTCGCTCGGATTCCGCGGGGACCCCGAACTGACAGCGTCGTCAGCGACCACCCCGACGTCCTCGCGACGCCAACCCGGAAGGTAGTCATGACCGACGCCCTCACGATCCCCGCCGACCTCAAACCCGCCGACGGGCGGTTCGGGGCGGGCCCGTCGAAGATCCAGACCAGCCACCTCGACGCCCTGGCGGCGACCGGCTCGTCGCTGATGGGCACCTCGCACCGGCAGGCGCCGGTGCGCAACGTGGTGGGGCGGGTGCGCGAGGGCCTGGGCGCGTTGTTCTCGCTACCGGCCGGCCACGAGGTGGTGTTGGGCAACGGCGGCGCGACGGCGTTCTGGGACATCGCCACGTTCGGGCTGATCCGGGACAAGAGCCAGCACCTGTCCTTCGGCGAGTTCTCCTCCAAGTTCGCGGCCGCGGCGGCCGCCGCACCCTGGCTCGTCGACCCGTCGGTGATCAAGGCCGACCCGGGATCGCGGCCGGTGGCCGTCGCGGAGGACGGCGTCGACGTCTATGCCTGGGCACACAACGAGACCTCGACCGCCGTGATGGCGCCGGTGGTCCGCCCGGCGGGGACCACCGCCGACGAGGCGCTCGTGCTGATCGACGCGACGTCCGGGGCCGGCGGCCTGCCCGTCGACCTCGGCGAGGTGGACGCCTACTACTTCGCGCCGCAGAAGAGCTTCGCGTCCGACGGCGGCCTGTGGCTGGCGCTGATGTCGCCGGCCGCGATCGAGCGGGTGGCCCAGATCAAGGAGAGCGGTCGCCACGTCCCGGCGTTCTTCGACCTCGACATCGCGATCACCAACTCGCGGCTCAACCAGACCTACAACACCCCGTCGGTCGCCACGCTGTTCTTGATGGCCGAGCAGCTGGACTGGATGAACTCCCAGGGCGGGCTGAAAGGGATGGTCGAGCGCACCACCGCCTCCTCCGACGCGCTCTACGGCTGGGCCGAGAAGACGCCGTACACCACGCCGTACGTCGCCGACCCTGACCATCGCTCGCTGGTGATCGGCACCATCGACTTCGACGACGCGATCTCGGCCGACGCCGTCGCGGCCACCCTGCGCGCCAACGCGATCGTCGACACCGAGCCCTACCGCAAGCTCGGCCGCAACCAGCTGCGCATCGCGATGTACCCCGCCATCGACCCCGCCGACATCGAGGCCCTCACCACTTGCATCGACTGGGTTGTCGACCACCTCTGATCGCCCGCTGGTCGAGCCGTGAGGCCGGCCACCGAATGACTATGGCTGCTTCTTCACCAGGTGGAGCAGGCGGTCGTTGGTGTCGGGGTCCGTGGTGATCATGGCGTAGCGGCGCGCACCTGCCTGCCCGTGGAGCACGAAGACGAACCTCTTCTCGGTGCGGTCCTCGAGCTCCCACCAGCCGCTGTCCGCGATGCCCTTGTGCTCGTCGGTGTACGTCGCGTGGTCGAGGTCGTGGTCGCCGACCTGGACCGCGAGCCGATCGTGCTTGTAGTCCGTCGGTATCCCCCGCGGCACCGCCCACGACTTCAGCACCCCGTCCTCCTCGAGCCGCAGGTCGAAGTGGTGGGCCGGCTTGTGGTGCTCGTGCAGCACGAACACCGGGCGGCTCTCAGCCATCGAGCACCGCCGCGATCGCGTCGTACGTCGCCCGGTCGAACGCCACCAGCCGAGCCTCGTCGACCTGGGTGTCGGTCGACCGCAGGGTGTCGACGGCGGCCGCGATCGCGTCGTCCTTGGGCCAGCCGTAGATCCCCGCGGACACGAGGGGGAAGGCGACCGTGCTGGCTCCGAGCTCGTCGGCGACCGCGAGCGCTCGCGAGTAGCACGACGTCAGCAGCGAGCGGTCGCGCTGGCCGGCGGTGAAGTTGGGCCCGACCACGTGGATCACCCAACGGGCGGGCATCTCCCCGGCGGTGGTCCAGCCGGCGTCACCGGTGGCCAGCCCGTCGGGGAAACGGGCCACACAGTCCTCGAGCACGGCCCGTCCCCCGGCCCGGTGGATGGCGCCGTCCACGCCGCCGCCGCCGCGCATCCGGTTGTTGGCGGCGTTGACGACCGCGTCGACGTCCTGGGTGGTGATGTCGCCCTCGACGACCGTGAGCCGCACTCAGGCCTCCTTCAGCAGCCGGAGCACGGCTCTCTCGAGCGCCGCCTGCCGGGCGTCGGCGGTCTTGTAGCGCCGGTTGTTGGCCGTCGCGATGGTGGTGCCCTCCTCGAACGCGTCGATCACGCGCGGGTCGACGTAGGACGAGCGGGCCAGGGCCGGGGTGTTGCCCAGGAACTCCGCCACCTCCTTCATCGCCGCCGTCTCCGCTCGTTTGCGAGCCGTCTTGCTGGCCTTCTTGGCGGACATCTCCGCCGCCGCTTCCGCCAGCGCGGCTGCCGCGATCACCGTGGCGTGCCAGGTGCGGAAGTCCTTGGCGGTCGCGTCCAGCCCGGTGGTGGCCCGCACGTAGTCGTTGACCAGCGAGGAGTCGAGCGACCGCCAGCGGCTGCCGTCCTTCCACGCGAGCAGCCCGTCGTCGCCGCCGCGTCGTCGCCGCATCACCTCGAGGGCCTGCACGGCGCCCGGGTCGTCGATCTCGATGCGGTGGTCGATCCCCGACTTCCCGGTGAAGGCGAAGATCACCTTGTCACCCTGCCTTTGCACGTGCCGGCGCTCCAGGGTGGTGAGCCCGAAGCTGCCGTTCTGGTCGGCGTACACGTCGTTGCCGATGCGGAAGTAGCCGAGGTCCAGTAGCCGGACCGCCACCGCGCAGGCTCGCTCCTGGGACATCCCTTCCGCGCCGAGGTCGACCAGCACCTTCTCGCGAGCCTTGGAGAGAGCCCTGCCGAAGTCGAGCACGCGGGCGAACTTCTCGCTGTCGCGGCGCACCCGCCAGTCGGGGTGGTAGAGGTACTGGCGCCGGCCGGCGTCGTCGGTGCCGACGGCCTGGAGGTGGCCGTTGGGCCACCGACACACCCACACGTCCTGCCAGGCCGGCGGAATGACCAGGTCCTTGACCCGCTGGGCGTCCTCGTCGGACAGCCGCTCGCCGTCAGCGTCGAGGTAGACGAAACCCTTGCCGGCCCGGCGCCGGGACCATCCCGGGTCGTCGGGTGAGCTGCGCCGGAGCCGGACCATAGGCCCAGGCTAGGGGGAGACACCCCGTCGCCGACTCGCCCGAGAGGGTGCCTTCGTCCTGCCGGTCAGTGTGGTCGGAGGGCGCGGACGAGCACCAGCACGATGCCGAGGCCCACGATGCCGCCGAGCGCCCAGCCCCACGGCGAGCGCTGCCCTGAGTCGTCCTCGAGCGGCTCGCTGCCCTCCCCGAGGCCCGGCACCGCCGTTGCGGTCACGCTTGGCGGGGGCGCGGTCGTGGTGGGGCTCGGCGACGGCGCCTCGAGCGCCCGGAGCACGCTCTGAGGCAACGCGATCCGCAGCACCGGCGCGTGCAGGCCCTCCGAGGACGCATAGACCGTGCCGTCCGCCGCCACCGCGATGCCCTCCCCCTGCTGTTGGTGCGGTAGGTCGAAACGCCCGACCTCCGTGAGGTCGGGCCAGGAGTAGACGGCGGCCTCGGTGTAGCTGCGCACGATGATGTGCCGCCCGTCGGGGAAGAACGCCGCGTCCGTCGCGATAGCCAACGCCGGGCCGACCTCGGTCAGCCGGTTGGGTTCGCTCGAGGACAGTCGCCGGGGGGCGGCGTAGACGGCGCCACCGAAGACTCCCTTGCTGACGACGTAGAGCCGCCCGGTGGCCGGGTCGGCGAGCAGCGACTCGGCGTCGCGGGGTCCGCCGGGAAAGGTCAGCTCGTACGACGTGGGGTCGACGTCGGCGTCGCCGCGACCGACGGGCACTCGGGCCACACTGATCGAGTCGCGAGCGGCCCGGTTGTCGCCGATGTCGCCGACCCACACATCCCCGTCTCCCGCAGGCGCCAGCGCCTCGACGTCCACCGGTTCGTCCGACCAGTGCGTCACACCGACGGTCGCGCCGCTGCCGGGGTCGACGACGAAGACCCTGCCGCTGTCGCCCGAGTCGTTGGTGGTCACCAACAGCCCGTCGACGACGGCCAGCCCGCTGGACTCGACGATCTCGGGATCTTTGAAGGTGGTCACGACGTCGGCCGGCACCTGCGCGGGACCGCCCATCAGCGCGGCGACGACGAACGGCACCGCGGTGGCGCCCAGGAGATAGCGTTCACGCATTGGCGAGCAGCTCCGCAAGGCGGGGTCGGACGGCCCAGGTCGCGACCAGGTCGTCGTACTCCTGGCGGGCGGCGCCGCCGGTGACCGGCCGCCCGGTGCGGACGGCGCGCAGCAGGGTGTTGCGCGGGGTGTGCTCGCTGCCGACGAACTGCATGACGTCGACCCGATAACCCTGCAGCCGCAGCAGCGACGCCCGCACGGCGTCGGTGAGGGTGTCGGCGAACCGCTCGCGCAGGATGCCGTGGCGGGTCAGCATGGCGTACGGCGCCGGGGTGGGGTGGCGGCGCAGCTGGGCGGCGATGTCGTGGTGGCAGCACGGTGCGGCCAGCACGAGCGGCGCCTCCCAGTCGATCGCCTGGGCCAGCGCGTCGTCGGTGGCGGTGTCGCAGGCGTGCAGCGCCAGCACCACCTCGGGTGTCGGATCGACGACGGCCGCCCCGATCGTGCCGACCACGAAGTCGGCCTCGATGCCGAGCTGTCCGGCCAGCGCGGCGTTGTGGGCCCGCGACTGCTCGCGGACGTCGACGCCGGTCATCCGGACCGGGAGGCCGCGCACGTGGGTGAGGAACCGGTGGGCCGCGAACGTCAGGTAGGCGTTGCCGCAGCCGAGGTCGGCGATCCGCAGCGGCTCGGTGTCGGTGGGAGTCCGCAGGTGCCCCTTGGCGATCGCCTCGGCGATGGAGGCGTCGAGGATCCGGAGGAACTCCTCGACCTGGCGGTACTTGCCCTGCCGGCTCGGCTTCATCCGGCCCTCGTGGTCGGAGAGCCCGAGAGCCACGAACACCGGGTCGTCCTCGGGCAGCAGCCTGCCCTTGTCGCGGTCGTGGTCGCGCTCGACGTCGACCACCTCGTCCCGGTCGGTGCTGTGCAGCAGCGCCTCGAGCTTCTTGGTGACCCTGACCTGGTGCGACTGGGTCGTGGTGTCGACGTGCCAGTTGCCGAAGGGCTCGTCGAGCAGGTCGTCGACGGCCTGGCGGGCGTCCTCCCCCACAAGGTGGTTGGACGTGTGCGCCTGGGTGTCGTCGTACGCCGTCACCTGGAGGTGGCGGCCGGCCTTCAGGTCGACGTAGCGCAGCTCGACCCGGCGCCACCGGGGCGTGGAGCCGCGCTGCCGGCCCGACGCGACCGCCCGCACCAGTACGTCGGGGTCCAGGAGGAAGCTGCGCATCTGGGCCAGTACGCGCAGCAGTGGCTCGGCTGCCATCACTTCACCAGCGCGGCCACGACGACGACGAGGATGAGTCCGGCGAGCGCGACGGGGATGACGAGCCGTCGGTAGCGCGGGTTCACCAGGTGATCCTAGTGAGGCGCTCCTAGGCCAGCGCGCTCCTAGGGCCGCCGGGTCGCGGCCGCCAAGGCCTGGTGCACCACGTCGAGCACCGGTCGCTCTCCACCGGTGATCTCGGCCAGCGGCACCCACGCGACCGCGTCGGTGGTGCCGTCGACCTCGAGCACCTGCGGCTCGGCGTCGTCTGTCACGGTCGCCGCGAAGACCAGGGCGACCGCGTGGTAGTCCTCGAACCGGCCCGAGGGCGCAGTGCCGCTGAAGTGCTCGTCGTGCACGACCAGCAGGTCGCCGACCTGCGCCATGACGCCGCACTCCTCGTGCACCTCGCGGACCAAGGCGGCGGCCGGCGCCTCGCCGTGGTCGAGCCCGCCGCCGGGCAGGCTCCACGAGCCCGTGTGGTAGCCGCGGGTGGAGAACCGGACCAGCAGCACCGCGTCGCCACGACGGATGAGTGCGTAGGCGCCGACCCGCTGCATGCGGAACGGGGAGTAGTCGGCCAGCGCCTGCTTCACCATCGGCGCCGTCGGCAGGCTGCCGTCGAGGACTGCGTCCAGCGGATGCCACGCCGCCTCGATGGTCGACCCGTCGACCTCGAGCACCCGTGGCGTCGGGGCGTCGGGCGGCACCCATGCGTCGTACACGATCCGCAGCGCGTGGTAGTCCGCCCGCCGGCCGTCGCGGCGGGCGTGTGGCATGTGCGCCGAGTAGACCCGGGCCTGCTCCCCCACCACAGCGTCCAGCCCGGTCTCCTCCTTGATCTCGCGGATCACGGCGTCACGCGGGTCCTCCCCGTGGTCGAGGCCGCCGCCGGGCAGCGTCCACAGCTCCTGCGCGGAGATACGGGCGGCCAGTCGCGACAGCAGGATGTGCTCGTCGCGCTGGATGACGGCGTACGCCGCCACGCGTTGCCGTCGGGGCAGCGGGGCCATGGTGCCAATCTAGGTGCGCCGATCTCGGGCCGAGCCATCGAGCACAGCGAGTCGTGTCGCGCCACTATCGTGTCGGCGATGCCCAAGACCCGTGACCCGTGGCTCGACAACGCCAAGATGGTGCTGGTGACCGTCGTGGTGGTCGGCCACATGATGGTGCTGGTGCCCACCAGCACCCCGGAGTCGCGGATGTACGACTTCATCTACTACTTCCACATCCCGGCGTTCGTGCTGCTCACGGGCTACCTGTCCAAGTCGTTCCGCTACAGCCGTCGGCACCTGTGGGCGCTGCTGACGACCCTGGTCGTGCCGTACTTCGTCTTCTCGTGGCTGATGGCGCAGTTTCGCCACCACGTCGGCGGCGAGGCGGTGCTCGACCCGATCTTCACCAACCCGCGCTGGCCGATGTGGTACCTCGCGGTCGTGATCATCTGGCGGCTCGCGACCCCCGTCTTGCGGGTCCACCCCGTGATGGTGCCGGTCTCGATCGTCATCAGCCTGCTCGGCGGGCTGACCAACCAGGAGCTCTTCGACCTCAACCGGGCGATGGGGCTGCTGCCGTTCTTCGTGATCGGTCTGCACCTCGCCCCCGAACACCTCGCGGTGGTCCGCCGGCGCGGCGCCTGGGTGGCCGGCGCCGTGGGCCTGGCCCTGCTCTGGTGGCTGACCCAGTTCACCGACGACTTGTGGAGCACCCAGTTCCTCTACTGGCGCGCGCCCTACTCCGAGCTCGGCGCGGGCGACCTGGAGGGCATGTGGATCCGGGCCCGGTTGATCGTGATCGCGCTGATGGCGTCCGCCACGGTGCTGACGTTGGTCCCGCACCGTCAGAGCTTCATCACCCGGATGGGCCAGTGGACGCTGGTGGTCTACCTCTGTCACGGCTTCGTGGTGCGCTACCTGGAGTACCAGGGCTACCACGACTGGCTGCCCAACGCCCCTTGGCCCGCCATCCTCATCACCATCGTGGTCGGCGTGGCCCTGGCCCTGTTCCTCGCCTGGGAGCCGATAGCCCGGGTGCTGAACTACCTCGTCGACCCCATCAACAGCCTGCTGAAGCTCCGCCGGCGGTCGACGACGGAGGCCGGCAGTCGCTGAGCGGTCCGCCGATCTGCACAGAACCTCCACAGAATCTGCCCTCCCGGCGACCAGCTGCGGCCCTACCGTTCTACACATGACAGCAACGACCTACTACCGGCTCGGCATCGCGGTCGCGCTCGCGACGGCTGTCTTCCTGGTCCTGGGCATCGGTGCCCTCGGCATCATCGGCGCCGGCGGCCACCCCGACCGGATGTACGCCGGCGTCCTGGCCGTCGGCGTCATCGGCACCGTCGTCGCACGGCTGCGGGCCCGCGGCATGGCGCTGACCCTCCTGGCGATGGCAGTCGCGATGGGACTCGTCGCCGTCATCGCCTTCATCGCCGGCTACCAGCACAACGAGGGTGCGTCGGTCGTCGAGATCCTCGGCCTCACCGGGATGTACGCCGGCCTCTTCTGCTTGTCTGCCTGGCTCTTCTGGCGGGCGGCCGAGCAGCAGGCACCCGTGGCCGTCGGTGGTCGCGTCTAGCGCGTGCCCAAAGGGTCTTGGGTCCCCTAGCCTGCGTCCATGGCCACCTTCGTGCTCACAGTTCTCGGCGATGACCGACCGGGTCTGGTGTCCGCAATTTCGGCCCCGATCAAGGCTCATGGCGCGAGCTGGGAGCGCAGCCAGCTCTCACACCTGGCGGGCAAGTTCGCCGGCATCGTCTTGGTGTCCGTCGCCAAGAAGAGGTTCGAGGCCTTGTCCGCGGACCTGATGGCACTCAAGGACGAGGGCCTGCAGGTAGTCCTCGAGCGCACCGACGACCCCGACGAGCGCGAGTCCGTGCGGCTGAATCTCGAGCTGCTCGGCGGCGACCATCCCGGCATCGTGGCCGAGATCTCCTCGTCCCTGGCCGCTCGCGGCATCAGCATCGAAGAGCTGAGCACCGACGTGCGGGACGCCCCGATGGCCGGCGGGACGATCTTCGAGGCCAGCGCGGTGCTCGGCGTCCCGCCGACGACGAGCATCGAGCAGCTGCGGTCCATGCTCGAGGGGCTTGCCAACGAGCTGATGGTGGAGATCACGCTGTCGACCGACTGAGCCCCTGTGACATGGGGCGACCCAGGGACTTCCGCGCGAAGTCTCCACGGGACTACGTTGCCGGGAACGGTTGCGGCGGAAGGCTGCGCCGGGGAGGAAACGTCATGGCACGTCGTCCTGGTCCGCTCTTCACGACCGCGGCGGCCGCCGCCGCGATCGCCATCGCCGCCGCAGGCGTCCAGTCGGGCGCGGCCGCGGGGCCCAAGAAGCCCCCGCCGCCGCCCCACAAGCCCGACAAGGTCGTGATCATCGTCGTCGACGCCCTCAGCAAGGAGATCGTCGACAAGTACCACATGCACAACGTGCAGTCGTTGATGGCCGATGGCGTCGACACGCCCCGTAGCTTCCTCGGGCACACCGGCTCGGTCACCGTGGTCACCCACAACGTGATCACCTCCGGCCAGCTGCCCAAGCACATGGGCTGGACGAGCGAGGGCTACCGCGACGTCGGCAACGTGCTGGGTGGCGGCGAGCCGACCAACCCGAGCAACCTCTACATCACCAGCGACGCGACCAGCGACCTGACCAAGCTGCAGCAGGCCGCGGGCTACCCCAAGCTCGACGACTACCTCGAGGGGGCAGACCCGACCGCCAAGCAGTTCACCATCAGTCCGAAGGGGTACGCCGGGTTCGCTTTCGGCAGCGATTCATCCGACGCGATCATCACGTTCCGCAGCGGGCCCACCTGCAACGGCCTCTCGTGGCGTCGGCCTAGCCTCGGCGCGCCGTCGTACATCGCGAACCCGGACGACTGCACCAACAAGTTCTGGGTGCACAACGGCTACCCCGACTACAACTACGACACCGACAAGCTGCCGGCGATCCTCTACCCGCTCGACAGCGACCGCTACGTGACCGGCCACGACGCGGCTCACGAGGGCGGCGACGTCTGGGCGGCGAACGCCGCGATCGAGATCATGCGCAGCCCCGACAACTGGAACGGCATCTTCGTGACGCTGCCCGGCGTCGACAAGGCCGCGCACATGTGGGGCGGCGTGACCGACCCCGGCCCGACCGGCGCCGACGGCGACGCCATGACCCATATGGTCGCGGCTGCCGCGGAGGCCGACGAGCAGGTCGGCCGGATCATGGCCGAGCTGGAGACGCAGGGTGACCTCGACGACACCCTCGTCGTTCTCACCTCCGACCACGGCTCGGTCGCGGCCGCGCCCGGGCACTTCCACGGCGAGGACGTCGCCGAACGCGACTCCGGCTACTACAACTGGTACTACGGCGACGCCGAGAACGACGCGGTCACCTACGACCGGCCGCAGGACGACCTCAAGCCGCTGATCGACACCGGCAACGTCGGGCTCTCCTACAGCGACTCGATGCTCAGCGTCTGGCTCACGGACCAGTCGCCGGCGAAGGTCGCCCAGGCCGCTGCGGTGATGCGCACCCTGCCGGACGTGACGGCCGTGTGGCGTCGCGACGGCAACCACTACACCCGGGTGTCGCCCGTGCGCCGCGACCTGATGCGGTCACCAGGCGAGATGGGGTGGTTCAACCGACACGCGCAGGAGCTCGTCGACACCCAGGCCGCCGTCTACGGGCCCGATCTGGTCGCCACGCTCCCGGACAACACGACGTACTCCGTCCACGGCGACCACGGCGGCATCCAGCGTGCCTCCCAGCTGATCCCGATCGTCTTCGCGGGCGCCGGGCTGTCGAGCCGCGACCTGCATGTCGAGTTCAGGTCCGTCGACATCATGCCGACGATCCTGATGGCGATGGGGATCAGGCCGACGTACCCGATGGACGGCAGGGCCTACAAGCTGCCGACGAAAAGGCCGCCGCATCACTGAGGCCAACCAGTCTGTCGGTCACGCGAACGATCAATCGGCAGCGGCCTGCGCCGCGGCCTCGATCTTGGCGCGGTAGGCCGCCCAGTCGACCAGGTCGACACCCGGAACGCTCGGGTCGCCGTCATAGCGGCCGACGTCACCGTCGATCGTCTCCCGGACGATGTCGAGGTGGCCGGCGTGCCGAGCCGTCTCGGTCGTCATGTGCACCAGGATCTGGTGCAGCGTGACCACGCGGTGCCCCGGCGACCACCACGGCACCTCACCGGTCGCGTCGAGGTCGAGGTCCTCGAAGGTCTCCTGGGCGTGCTCCCAGGAGGCGCGGTAGAGGTCGGTGACCGAGTCCGTCGACTCCTCGGGCGTGACCCACATGTCGGCATTGACCTCGGCGTCGTCGGCGAGCCAGGGCAGATCCTGCGGGAACGGCCGCCCGAACGTGTCGCCGAAGTAGCCCGCCTGCACGCTCGCAAGGTGCTTGACCACTCCCAGCAGGTTGGTGCCGGTGGGTGTGACGGGCCGCCGCAGGTCGTACTGCGAAAGGCCGGCCAGCTTGCCGAGCACCTGGACCTGCAGCTTGGCGAGGCCGTCGACGAGGGTGGTCTTCGGGTCCGGGGTGTTCACCCCGACATCGTAGGCGGATCGATGGGCGGGCCCCACGACGGCGGCACGGCGGTGCGGGGCACCTCGTCGAGGCCGAGCGCCTCGGCGCGGTCGGGTGCGTGGCCACCGAGGTGCGCGGGGTACCACGACGCGTGCTCACCCGGCCGCGGCACGTGGGCCGGATGGCGTTGGAGCTCCTCCAACAGATCGGTCAGCGCGTGCCCGAGCCGTTGGGTCGCGGCCACCAAGTCCTCGTCGGGCCCCACCAACAACGGCGCACCGAAGGCCGCGTCGACCCGACGCCCCCGCTTGAAGCTGGGCCGCGGCTCCCTGCCGTCGACCGGCCGGCCGACCGACGCGATCCGCTGCATGCCCCACAGAGCGAGCGGCACGATCGGCGCGCCGGTCTCCCGCGCCAGTGCCGCGGTGCCCGGCATCAGCGCGCGGACGGCGTACGAGTAGGAGATGCCGGCCTCCGGGAAGATGCCGACCGCCTCGCCCTCGCGCAACAGCCGACGAGCCGCCAGGTACGCCGCGGCAGGAGCCGCCCGGTCCACCGGCACGTGCCGCATGGCGTCCATGGGCCGACCGACCCGGTTCCACACGTCGTGGCGGGTCAGGAACCGCACCCAACGACCGCGCTGGTGCGCGGCCAGCCCGATGGCCAGGAAGTCCGGGTAGGAGCTGTGGGTGGCCGCGATGATCACCGGTCCGGTAGGCGGCAGGTGCTCCAGGCCGGTCACGTGCATCCGCAGTCCCAGGGCGCGCACGCTCAGCCGGGTGAGCACCCCCGTGACCTGGTACCAGCCCTCGCGGGCCACGTTGTCCGTCGCCCTCAGCTGAACGGCGGCCGGGCGTCACGGGCCAGCGACCGCCGGCCCGCCCAGCGCCAGACGCGGGCGGCGCGGTCGCGGTCCTCGTCGGTGACCAGGTTGCCCATCCACCGCAGCGCCAGCGTCATCAGCCAGTCCGAACGCATCCCAGCCGGACCCAGCGCCGGCAGCAGTCGCGGCACCGTGACCAGGCCCGCCAGCCGCCGCGCGATCGAGAACGACTCGCCGTACTGCTCGCGCAGCACCGCCGGCCACACCCGCGACAGGTCGTCGTGCGCAGTCATCGACTCGACCACCAGCCGCCCGCTCTCCAGGCCGTAGTCGATGCCCTCGCCGTTGAGCGGGTTGACGCAGGCGGCCGCGTCGCCGATCAGCGCCCAGTTGGCGCCGGCGACGCCGGACACGGCCCCTCCCATCGGCAACAGCGCCGAGGTCGGCATCCGCAGCTCCCCCTCGAGCCCGAACTCGTCGCGCCGCTGGTCGGCGTAGAAGCTCATCAGCGGCTTGATCGCCACGTTGGCCGGCCGCTTGGACGTGGCCAGGGTGCCGACGCCGATGTTCACCTCACCGTTGCCGAGCGGGAAGATCCAGCCATAACCGGTCAGGATCTTGTCGTCCTCCCCGCGCAGCTCGAGGTGCGAGCTGATCCACGGGTCGTCCGACATCGCCGAGTCGACGTAGCAGCGCCCGGCCACGCCGTAGACCGTCTCGCGGTGCCACTCGCGACCCAGCACCTTGCCCAGCGGCGAACGCACCCCGTCGGCGACCACCACTCGCTCGCAGGCCACCTCGAAGGTCGCCCCGTCACGAGCACCGTCGGCAAACACCACCGCCGCGACCCGTCCGCCGTCCATCCGTACGTCGACCGCCCGCACGCCGTCGATCGCCTCCGCGCCCGCCTTGATCGCGGTGGTCCGCAGGTGGTCGTCGAGCTCGGTCCGTGCCACTGCCGAGCCCCAGTCGGGCAGCGAGCCGCCCGGCCAGTCGAGATAGAGCGTCTGGCCGAACCCGTGCGCCCGTAGCCCTCGGTTGACCGTGTGGGCCCGCAGCCAGTCCTCCAGCCCGAGCCGCTGCAGCTCACCGATCGCCCGCGGCGTCAGCCCGTCACCACACGTCTTGTCGCGAGGGAACACCGCCGCATCCGTCAGCAGCACGTCCAGCCCCGCCTGCGCTGCCCACGCCGCCGCCGCCGACCCCGCCGGCCCCGCCCCCACCACCAGCACATCCGTGCGCAAGGGAGCGGAGACGTTCACAGCCAGATTCTCGCAGGCAGGCAAGCACGAGATCGAATCCACCAGGGCACATCAAGGGCACGCGGACCGCCGGGCAAAGGAACCGCAACCCCCGGGGCGGCGCGCGACGAAGTGGGACGGTGGCCGGAGCGATGCCATAGGAGCGTCAAGGGGCTTGGCCGCGGCGGCCGCAGCGGACCGCAATGGGAATCCGGCGCTACCCGGCCGACGCGCCGCCCCAGCGACGAGGCAGCGCTGCGACCGCCGGCCCCCAGCCACCTCAGCGCGCAGGCCCAACAAACCACGAAGGCCCCGATCCGCAGGGGACCGGGGCCAACGTGTTGTCCTGGGTTTCGAGACAGGCGCTGGCGCGCCTTTCTCAAACCGCGAGGGTGTTGCTCAGTTCTGGAACGGCCCGAAGTCGAAGTCGTCCAGAGCGACGGGCTGGGCCGTGCCGGTGTTGCCGAACTCGTAGTCGTAGGAGTCGTAACCGGTGACGGAGTACGCCGCGGCACGGGCCTCCTCGGTCGGCTCCACCCGGATGTTGCGGTAGCGCTCCAGTCCGGTTCCGGCGGGGATCAGCTTGCCGATGATCACGTTCTCCTTCAGCCCACGCAGGGAGTCGGAGCGCCCGTGGATCGCCGCGTCGGTGAGCACCCGGGTCGTCTCCTGGAAGGAGGCGGCCGAGAGCCACGACTCGGTGGCCAGCGAGGCCTTCGTGATGCCCATCAGCACCGGGCGACCCGAGGCCGGCTTGCCGCCCTCGGAGACCACGCGACGGTTCTCGTTCTCGAACAGCACGCGGTCGACCAGGTCGGACGGCAGCATGTTGGTGTCGCCCGACTCGATCACCGTGATCCGGCGCAGCATCTGCCGCACGATGATCTCGATGTGCTTGTCGTGGATCGACACGCCCTGGCTGCGGTAGACCGCCTGGACCTCCTGGACCAGGTGCTCCTGGGCGGTCCGCACACCGAGGATGCGCAGCACGTCGTGCGGGTCCTCGGTGCCGACGATCAGCTTCTGGCCGACCTCGACCCGGTCACCGTCGGCGACGAGCAGGCGCGACCGCTTCGACACGGGGTACTCCTGCACCTCTGAGCCGTCGTCGGGGGTGATGAGCACCTTGCGGGACTTGTCGGTCTCCTCGATCTCCACGCGGCCGGCGGTCTCCGCGATCGGCGTGCGCCCCTTGGGCATCCGCGCCTCGAAGATCTCCTGCACACGGGGCAGACCCTGGGTGATGTCCTCGGCCGAAGCCACACCACCGGTGTGGAACGTCCGCATGGTCAGCTGCGTGCCGGGCTCACCGATCGACTGGGCGGCGATGATGCCGACCGCCTCGCCGATGTCGACGAGCTTGCCGGTGGCCAGGGAGCGGCCGTAGCACTTGGCGCAGGTGCCGGTCTTGGCGTCGCACGACAGGACCGAGCGCACCTTGACGACCTCGATGCCGGCCGAGACCAGCTCGCCGATCTTGACGTCGCCGAGGTCGTCGCCCGCCGCGGCCAGCTTCTCGCCGGTCTCGGGGTGGACGATGTCGACGGCGGACGTGCGGGCGTAGGCCGAGGTCTCGGCGTTGTCGTCCTTGCGGACGTTGCCGTCCTCGCCGCGTACGCCGATCCGCTTGTCGAGGCCGCGCTCGGTGCCGCAGTCGTCCTCACGGATGATGACATCCTGCGACACGTCGACCAGACGACGGGTCAGGTAACCCGAGTCGGCGGTCCGCAGCGCGGTGTCGGCCAGTCCCTTGCGGGCACCGTGGGTGGAGATGAAGTACTCCAGCACGGACAGACCCTCGCGGAAGTTGGCCTTGATCGGCCGCGGGATGATGTCGCCCTTCGGGTTGGCCACCAGACCACGCATGGCCGCCACCTGACGGATCTGCATCATGTTTCCGGAGGCACCCGACGTCACCATCATGAAGATGGGGTTGGTCTTGTCGAAGTTGGCTTCCATCTCCGCGGCGACCTTGTTGGAGGCCTCCGTCCAGATCTCGATGAGGTCCTGACGGCGCTCGTCGTCGGTGACCAGGCCCTGCTCGTACTGGCGCTGGACCTTGGCGGCCCGGTCCTCGTATGCAGACAGGATCTTGAGCTTGCTGGCGGGCGTGGTCACGTCGTCGATCGACACGGTCACACCGGACCGGGTGGCCCAGTGGAAGCCGGTGTCCTTGAGCGCGTCCAGGGACGCCGCCACCTCGACCTTGGTGTAGCGCTCGGCCAGGTCGTTGACGATCGTGCCCAGAGCCTTCTTGCCCACCTCGAAGTTCACGAAGGGGTAGTCGGCGGGCAGGGTGTCGTTGAAGAGCGAGCGACCCAGGGTGGTCTCGAGGGTCAGAGACTGACCGTCCGCCCACTCGTCGAGCCCGAGCTCCAGCGGCGGGACGATGTCGTTGAACCGGATCTTGACCTTGCTCTGCAGCGTGATCTGACCCATGTCGAACGCCATGATCGCCTCGGCCGGCGACGAGAACGCACGGCCTTCGCCGACCTCGCCCTCGCGGTCGGTGGTCAGCCAGAAGATGCCGATGATCATGTCCTGCGAAGGCATGGTCACCGGGCGGCCGTCCGACGGCTTCAGGATGTTGTTGGTCGAGAGCATCAGGATCCGCGCCTCGGCCTGGGCCTCGGCGGACAGCGGCAGGTGCACCGCCATCTGGTCACCGTCGAAGTCGGCGTTGAACGCGCCGCAGACGAGCGGGTGGATCTGGATGGCCTTGCCCTCGATCAGCTGGGGCTCGAAGGCCTGGATGCCGAGGCGGTGCAGGGTCGGTGCCCGGTTGAGCAGCACCGGGTGCTCGGTGATGACCTCCTCGAGCACGTCCCACACGACCGGGCGGGCGCGCTCGACCATCCGCTTGGCGGACTTGATGTTCTGCGCGTGGGAGAGGTCGACGAGCCGCTTCATCACGAAGGGCTTGAAGAGCTCGAGCGCCATCTGCTTGGGCAGACCGCACTGGTGCAGCTTCAGCTGCGGGCCCGACACGATCACCGAGCGGCCGGAGTAGTCGACGCGCTTGCCGAGCAGGTTCTGACGGAAACGACCCTGCTTGCCCTTGAGCATGTCGGACAGCGACTTCAGCGGCCGGTTGCCCGGGCCGGTGACGGGACGGCCGCGGCGACCGTTGTCGAACAGCGAGTCGACGGCCTCCTGGAGCATCCGCTTCTCGTTGTTGACGATGATCTCGGGCGCGCCGAGGTCGAGCAGCCGCTTGAGCCGGTTGTTGCGGTTGATCACGCGGCGGTAGAGGTCGTTGAGGTCGGACGTCGCGAACCGGCCACCGTCGAGCTGCACCATCGGGCGCAGGTCCGGCGGGATGACCGGGACGGCGTCGAGCACCATGCCGAGCGGGCTGTTGTTGGTCTTTCGGAACGCGTCTACGACCTTGAGCCGCTTCAGCGCGCGGACCTTGCGCTGGCCCTTGCCGGTCGCGATCGTCTCGCGCAGCGAGTCGACCTCGGCCTCGATGTCGAAGGTCTCGAGGCGCTTCTGGATCGCCGTGGCGCCCATGTGGCCCTCGAAGTACTTGCCGAACCAGTTCTTCATCTCGCGGTAGAGCATCTCGTCGCCCATCAGGTCCTGGACCTTGAGGGACTTGAAGGTGCTCCACACCTCGTCGAGGCGGTCGAGCTCGCGCTGGGCGCGGTCGCGCAGCTGCTTCATCTCGCGCTCGGCGCCGTCCTTGACCTTGCGGCGGGCGTCGGCCTTGGCGCCCTCGGCCTCGAGGGACGCGAGGTCCTCCTCGAGCTTCTTGGCGCGGTCCTCGATGGAGCCGTCGCGGCGCTTCTCGAGCCGCTCGCGCTCCAGCTGGACCTTGCCCTCGAGCGAGGTCAGGTCACGGTGCCGGGCGTCGTCGTCGACGGCGGTGATCATGTAGGCCGCGAAGTAGATGACCTTCTCGAGGTCCTTCGGCGCCAGGTCGAGCAGGTAGCCGAGCCGGCTGGGCACACCCTTGAAGTACCAGATGTGCGTCACCGGAGCGGCCAGCTCGATGTGGCCCATCCGCTCGCGACGGACCTTGCTGCGGGTCACCTCGACGCCGCAGCGCTCGCAGATGATGCCCTTGAAGCGCACGCGCTTGTACTTGCCGCAGTAGCACTCCCAGTCCCGGGTGGGACCGAAGATCTTCTCGCAGAAGAGCCCGTCACGCTCGGGCTTGAGCGTGCGGTAGTTGATGGTCTCCGGCTTCTTGACCTCGCCGTGGCTCCACGTGCGGATGTCGTCCGCGGTGGCCAGGCCGATCTGAAGCTGGTCGAAGAAGTTCACGTCAAGCACAGTGGCTTTTTCCTTCGGTTAGTTCTGGGTTCGCACAAAGCTGGGAGCGAGGGTCCGGTACGCCGGGCTGGGCCGGCGTACCGGGCGACCTCACACTTCTTCGACGCTGCTGGGCTCGCGACGAGACAGGTCGATGCCGAGCTCCTCGGCCGCCCGGAAGACGTCTTCCTCGGCGTCCTTCATCTCGATGGCCGTGCCGTCCTGGGACAGCACCTCCACGTTGAGGCAGAGCGACTGCATCTCCTTGACGAGCACCTTGAACGACTCGGGGATGCCCGAGTCGGGGATGTTCTCGCCCTTGACGATGGCCTCGTAGACCTTCACGCGGCCCGGCACGTCGTCGGACTTGATCGTCAGCAGCTCCTGCAGGGCGTAGGCGGCGCCGTAGGCCTCCATCGCCCAGACCTCCATCTCGCCGAACCGCTGGCCGCCGAACTGGGCCTTACCGCCCAGGGGCTGCTGCGTGATCATCGAGTAGGGGCCGGTGCTGCGTGCGTGGATCTTGTCGTCGACGAGGTGGTGCAGCTTGAGGATGTACATGTAGCCCACCGAGACGGGGTCCGGGAAAGGCTCCCCGGAGCGACCGTCGAACAGGTTCGCCTTGCCGGTGTCGTCGATCAGGCGGACACCGTCACGGGTCGGGAACGTCGCCCCGAGCAGGCCGGTGATCTCGTCCTCACGGGCACCGTCGAAGACCGGCGTCGCCACCTTGGTGTTGGGCTCGGCCTTCTCGGCGTGGATGGAGATCAGCCGCTGCTTCCAGCCGTTGGGGTCGGAGTCTGTCTTCGCCCCCTTGGTGGCGTGCAGGTCGAGGTCCCAGCCCTGCTTGGCCAGCCACCCCAGGTGCAGCTCGAGGATCTGGCCGATGTTCATCCGGCGGGGCACGCCCAGCGGGTTGAGGACCACGTCGACCGGGGTGCCGTCCTCCATGAACGGCATGTCCTCGATCGGCAGGATCTTGGCGATGACGCCCTTGTTGCCGTGGCGTCCGGCGAGCTTGTCGCCGACCGAGATCTTGCGCTTCTGGGCGACGTAGACGCGGACCAGCTGGTTGACGCCCGGAGGCAGCTCGTCGCCGTCCTCGCGGTCGAACACGCGGACGCCGATGACCGTGCCGGACTCACCGTGGGGCACCTTCATCGAGGTGTCGCGGACCTCGCGCGCCTTCTCACCGAAGATCGCGCGGAGCAGCCGCTCCTCAGGGGTCAGCTCGGTCTCGCCCTTGGGCGTGACCTTGCCGACCAGGATGTCGCCCGTGGTGACCTCGGCGCCGATGCGGATGATGCCGCGCTCGTCGAGGTCGGCCAGCATCTCCTCGGAGACGTTGGGGATGTCGCGGGTGATCTCCTCGGGGCCGAGCTTGGTGTCGCGGGCGTCGACCTCGTGCTCCTCGATGTGGATCGAGGTGAGGACGTCTTCTTGGACGAGCCGCTGGCTGAGGATGATCGCGTCCTCGTAGTTGTGGCCCTGCCAAGGCATGAAGGCCACGAGCAGGTTGGTGCCCAGCGCCATCTCGGCCTTGTCGGTGCAGGGACCGTCGGCGATCGGGGTGCCGACCTCGAGCCGGTCGCCCTCGGTCACCAGCGGCCGCTGGTTGATGCAGGTGCCCTGGTTGGAGCGGCGGAACTTGGCCAGCTTGTAGGTCTGGTAGGTCCCGTCGTCGTTCATGGTCTCGACGAAGTCGGCCGAGACATCCTTGACGACTCCGGCCTTCTCGGCCACCACGACGTCGCCGGCGTCGACGGCGGCGCGGTACTCCATGCCGGTGCCGACCAGCGGCGAGTCGCTGCGGATGAGCGGCACCGCCTGACGCTGCATGTTGGCGCCCATCAGCGCGCGGTTGGCGTCGTCGTGCTCCAGGAACGGGATCAGCGCGGTCGCGACCGACACCATCTGGCGCGGCGAGACGTCCATGTAGTCGACGTCCTCGGCCGGCACCTCGGACACGTCACCGTGACGCTGACGGACCAGCACCCGCTCCTCGACGAAGCGGCCCTTGTCGTCGAGCGGCGCGTTGGCCTGCGCGATGACGTACTTGTCCTCGTCGTCGGCGGTGAGGTAGTCGATCTGCGCGGAGACCTTGCCCTTGACCACCTTGCGGTAGGGCGTCTCGACGAAGCCGAACGGGTTGATCCGGCCGTAGGACGCCAACGAGCCGATCAGGCCGATGTTGGGACCCTCAGGGGTCTCGATCGGGCACATCCGGCCGTAGTGGCTGTGGTGGACGTCGCGGACCTCCATACCGGCGCGGTCACGAGACAGACCGCCGGGGCCCAGCGCCGAGAGGCGGCGCTTGTGGGTCAGGCCCGAGATCGGGTTGGTCTGGTCCATGAACTGGCTGAGCTGGGAGGTCCCGAAGAACTCCTTCAGCGCGGCCACGACGGGACGGATGTTGATCAGTGACTGCGGCGTGATCGCCTCGACGTCCTGGGTCGTCATCCGCTCGCGGACCACCCGCTCCATGCGGGCCAGGCCGGTGCGGAGCTGGTTTTGGATCAGCTCGCCGACCGTGCGCATGCGCCGGTTGCCGAAGTGGTCGATGTCGTCGGCCAGCACCTCGATGGCCTTGCCCTCGGGGTCGTGCATCTCCTTGCCGGCGGAGTCGGCCAGGGTCGTGTCGCCGTTGTGGAGACGCACGATGTAGCGGATCGCGGCGACGACGTCGTCGACCGTCAGGGTCTGCTGGTCGAAGGCCTCGTGCAGGCCGAGCTTCTTGTTGATCTTGTAGCGGCCGACCTTGGCCAGGTCGTAGCGCTTGGGGTTGAAGTAGTAGTTGTTGAGCAGCGTCTGGGCGGCCTCACGGGTCGGCGGCTCGCCCGGGCGCAGCTTGCGGTAGATGTCGAGCAGCGCGTCGTCCTGGCCCTGGGTGTGGTCCTTCTCCAGGGTCAGCATCATCGACTCGTACTGGCCGAACTCCTCGCGGATCTGCTCGTTGGTCCAGCCGAGGGCCTTGAGCAGCACCGTGACGTTCTGCTTGCGCTTGCGGTCGAGGCGTACGCCGACCATGTCGCGCTTGTCGATCTCGAACTCGAGCCACGCGCCCCGGCTCGGGATCAGCTTGGCGGTGTAGATGTCCTTGTCGGACGTCTTGTCGGCGTTGCGCTCGAAGTAGACACCCGGGGAGCGGACGAGCTGGGACACCACGACCCGCTCGGTGCCGTTGATGATGAAGGTGCCCTTGGGCGTCATCAGCGGGAAGTCACCCATGAAGACCGTCTGGCCCTTGATCTCACCGGTCTCGTTGTTGGTGAACTCGGCGGAGACGTAGAGCGGTGCGGAGTAGGTGAAGTCCTTCTCCTTGCACTCGTCGACGGTGTACTTCGGGTCGTAGAAGACCGGGTCCTCGAACGAGAGCGACATGGTCTCGGAGAAGTCCTCGATCGGGGAGATCTCCTCGAAGATCTCCTGGAGACCGGACTTCTCGGAGACGTCCTCGCCCTTCTCGCGGCGACGGAGGACCTCCGCCTGCCAGGCGTCGTTGCCGACCAGCCAGTCGAAGCTGTCGGTCTGGAGAGAGAGGAGCTTGGGAACCTCGAGCGGTTCGGCGATCTTTGCGAATGAGATGCGGCGGGGATTGTCAGCGATGCTGCGCGCGGCCAAGAGGTGTCCTTCAGACGAGTCCTGGGGGATGGCGCCGACCAACCACAGAATCAGCCACCGGGCAGGCGATCAGTATTTGAGGGCGGGCGCGAGGGGCCACGATAGCCGAAATATGAGCGCGCCACAAGACGGCAAGCAAGCCCGGATTGGACGTGGGCGAGTCGCTGCCGATGATGATGACCCTCCCGAAGGCCTCAGGTCAAGCACATCGGCGGAGTTCCTGGGGATGAACCAGACCAGCTCGCCGGCCCCGAGGCGCCGTCAGGAGGCCGCCGGGGCCCCGTCCGCACGCTCGTCGGCGGCCTGGGACCTCTCGCGGGCCTGGTCCGGGCCGGAGCTGTCCCCCTCGCTGGGCTCACGCTCCTTGCGGCGCAGCAACAGCGAGGAGACCGCCAGCACCACGATCGTGACGGTGAGCACGCCCATCAGCCAGAGCGTGTCCGGCATCTCGTCGGTGCCCACCAGGTCGGGTGCCTTGACGGAGAGCACGACGATCTCCTTGATGGAGGCGATGATGCCCACGAGGAGGAACGGCTCGGCGATCAGCTCCCGCTCTGCCAGTGTGGTCCGGACCGCGAAGAGCAGCTCGACGATGATGAAGACGAGCAGGAGCAGGTCGAGAACCTCTGCGGCCACCTCGATGACGCTGGCATCGCCCAGTGAGCTGAAGCTGACGGCCGTCTTGCCGAGGACCAGGGCTGCGAGCGCGAACAGTATGAAGGCGACCGCCAGGTAGATGACGTTCTCGACCTTCTCGATGGCGTCCTCGGTCCAATCGCGCATGCGGGCCATCCTGTCCGACCGGCGGCTCGCCGTCACGCGCGGGTCGATCTGGGCTGTGATGGGTTCAGCCGGCGGCCGGGGAGGTGACCAGGTCGTCGACCAGCCAGCTGTTTCCGAGTCGCTGCAGGGTCACGGTCACCTGGTCCTTGTAGACCACGGGCTGCTTGATCTGCTTGTTGGTGGTCGGCCGGTTGACGAAGACCAGCACGGACACCCGGTCGTCGCCCGAGCGGACGATGCCGGAGGCGATCACCTCGGCAGTCACCACCGTCTTGGTCTCGGGTGCGTTCTGCTTGATGACCTCGAAAAGCTTGGCGTATTCCTTCTTGTAGTCCGCGGTCATGTACGCCTCTGCCGCCAGCTGGTCCGCGTCGAGGTGTGCTGCGTCGTAGGACAAGATCGGCACGATCGCCCGCTCGGCGGTGCTCTGGGCGTCGCGGGTCGACGCCGCGATGCTGGCGTCGCTGGGTGAGGTGACGGCCAGCAGCGTGCAGGCGCCGACCACCATCGCCGCGACGACACCGGCGACGACCAGCGCCCAGCCCGGCACCACTCGCCGGCTGGTCGGGGACAAGGCTTTGCCGCTGGTTGAGGAGGGCGTGCTAGCGCCCGTCTCGGATCCAATGGCCTCGTCGGCCACGTCGTCGACAGCGGCCTCGCCCGGGACGTCGACCGCGAGCTCGGCGTCGTACGCCGCCCGCTGCTCGGGGTCGAGCAGCACCTCGGCCGCGCGGTTCAACACCCGGAACCGCCGGTCCGCCGGGTCGAGGTCGGCGATGGCGGCCTTCCACGCGGAGCGGATCTCGGACTCGGTGGCGGAGGGCTCGACGCCCAGCAGGTCGTACCAGCTCGGGTTCACGAGGTCGCCCCCGTCACGGGCGTGAAGTTGTCCACCAGCCACTGGCCCTTGACCTTCACCAAGGTGACCTCGATCCGGAACGGCGAAGGTTCGCGCCGGCCCGCCTTCGGGTAGGAGTCGGTGAAGGCACCGGCGACCAGGGCGGTCGCAGAGTCGCCGTCGATGGTCGCCACGCCCGCGGCGAACACATCTGCCTGGCGCGAGATCCCGGCCTCGGCGACCAGCTGCTCGGCCGTCGCGGCCTCCTTCTCGAAGGACACCGCGAACTTGGGCGTGATGACCTCCTTCACGCGCGAGCGGTACTCGGGCATCCCGCCCTTGTCGTCTAGCAGCTCGGGGCCGTAGGTGCCCATCCGCAGCATGAACTGGCGAGTCTGCGCCATCACCTCTTCGCGCTGGCTCTGCAGCTGCGCCTGCTCGCCCTCGACCCCGACGGCTTCCACGTCGCGGGTTGTCAGCAGCCAGGCCATCGTGCCGAGGCCAGCGAGGATGATCGCGACGAGCCCGACCAGCAGGCCCAGCCGGAACCCGGCCGACCGGGTCGGTCGGGTCTGGGAGTCTTCGGTCGGAGGGCTCGTCACGGGCCTATCGTCCACCCGGAGCAGCTCGGCAACCGACTTCATGGCTCTCGATCACTCCCGACTCGACATGAGCGGCTGGAGGAACAGCCACTTCCACGAATCCCCTCCCAGGGTTCGAGGTGCAAACGATCCCGGCGACGAAAGGTCACGCGGCACGCGCTGGCCCCAGTGCAGTTTCCCGGACGCCGCGTCGTACGACGCGACTACCGGCGCGCGGTACGCCGCACCGGCGCGCGGTGCGTTCTGGGCGCCTCGAGCGTTGGACTGGGTCGGCGGCTCGGAGCAGTGTGCGTTCATGTTCATCGGCCGGTTGGTGCCGTCCTGGGGCGGCCGGCGGTCGGTCGACTCGTAGCCGCCGTGGCAGACCACGGGCTGGTCGGTGAGGATCATGCCGAAGTGGGCGTCGTAGAGACCGGTGTCGGGCGACCTCCCGACGACGGTGAAGCCGCCCTCGACGACGTACGGGTAGAGCGCCAGCACCTGCTCGACCCCGTCGAGGTGTGCGACCACGACCTCACCGGTGGTGACCAGCTCGTTGATGAGCTCGGCGAGGTCGACCTTGTTGTCGTCGAGGAAGGTGCGCAGCTCGTTGGCCGTGGCGGAGCCGTTGTCGATCACGGCGCGCAGGTCTTTGTCGGAGCCGGCCAGGGTGCCGCTGAAGAGCTTGAGCTTGGACGCGAAGGTGCGGATCGAGCTGGCCGAGGCGACCTGGCCCTTGAGGACGGTGTTGCTGTCCTTGATCAGGGCGGTCGTGATGTCGAAGTTGGCGTTGGCGGCCGTGATGAACGACGTGCCGCTGTCGATGATCCGCTGGAGATCCTCTCCCGTGCCGCCGAACGCGGCGCCCATCTCGGTGACCGTGGTCTGGAGGGCCTCCTGGTCGACCGACTCCACGGTGTTGGAGATGTCGGACAGCAGGGTCTGGGTCGCGATCGGCGTCCTGGTGTCCTCGGGGGCGATCTCGGAGTTGTTGCGCAAGAAGGGCTTGCCGTCGGTCTCAGGCTGCAGCTCGACGTACTGCTCCCCCACCGCCGACCGGTTGCCGACGACGGCCAGGGTGTCGGCAGGGATCGAGTCGTAGTCGTTGTCGATGTCGAGATACACGTCGACGCCGGCGTCGGTCAGCTCGAGCTTCTCGACCTGTCCGACGCGCACGCCGCGGTAGCTCACCTCGCCGCCGGCGAAGATGCCGCCCGACTCGGTGAAGTGCGCCACGACCGTGTACGACGTGTCGGTGATCAGCCGGTCGAGCCGGGCGTATCGCGCGCCGACGTAGCTCACGCCGATCAGTGTGATCAGCACGAAGATGACGAGCTGGACCTTGGTCCGACGGGTGATCACTGCGCCTGCCTTTCCTGGGTCACCATGCCGGGGACCAGCAGCGAGACCAGGTTCGGGTCATACAGCTCCATCAGCTGCGCAAGCGTCGGGCCGTGCTGCCCGAACTCGACCCGAGGGCCGTAGCCGGTGCGCGGCAGGGTCGGGATGATGGTCGGCAGGCCGGTCGGCAGGGTGGTCGGCACCGAGGTCGTGGGCGGCGGCCCACCTGTTGGCAGGCCCGGGAGCAGCGCGAGCTGCTTGCAGACCGCCTTGTCCTCGTTCTCCTGCTTGGCGCACTCTTCCTTGAGCTTGAGCAGCTCCTCGGGCGTGGCCAGCACCTGTTGGCAGGCCGCGCTGGCGAGGTCGCCGCTCTGCAGGCACTGGAGCACGTTGTCGAGGATGATCGTCGGCTCGAGGATCGTCGGCAGCGTGGTCGGCAGGTCGGTCGGCAGCGTCGGCAGTCCGGTGGGGATCCCGGTCGGCAGGGTGATGCCGGTCTCGATGTTGAGGTCGAGGGTGATCGACAGGTTGGTGTAGTCCCCCATGTGCAGGTTGCGCGCCACCTGCGGGTCGCGGCCGACGACCTCGTCGACGAACGGGTAGGTCAAGAACACGTTGAAGGAGTTGGCGAAGTCGTCGCCGGAGGCAGCCAGCTGGGAGAGCACAGGCGTGAGCAGCTGCAGCGAGTCGATGGTCGCTGCCTCGGACGCCGAGATCACCCGGACGCCGACGTCGCTGAGCTCGGCCAGCGCCTGGAGCATCTTGACCAGGTCGCGGCGCTGCTGGTCGATCGAGGTGAGGGCCGAGGGCAGCTCCTCGAGCGCGGCGTCGATGGTGTCGCGCTGGGTGTTGATGGCCACCGACAGGTCGTTGAGCTTGTCGATGGCGTTGACGATGTCGGCCTTGTGGTCGTCGAGCTGGGTCATCAGGGTGCGGATCTGGTCGAGGACCGACCGGGTCGTGCCCTCGCGTCCCTCGAGCGCCAGGTTGAGCTCGCGGGCGATGGTGCGCAGCTGGGCCACGCCGCCGCCGTTGAGCAGCAGGCTGAGGGCGCCGAGCACCTCCTCGACCTCGGGGTTGCGGCCACTGCGCTCGAGCGGGATGACATCTCCGGTGCGCAGCAGCTCGCTGCTCGAACCCGTCTCGGGCGGCTCGAGGGAGACGAACTTCTCGCCCAGCAGGCTCGTCTGGCGGATGCTGGCGACCGTGTTGTCGGGCAGCTTGGTGTCGCGGCGCAGCTGGAGGGTCACGTCGGCGACGAAGCCGTCGAGCCGGATGTCGGTCACCTTGCCGACGTTGACGTCGTTGACCTTGACCGTCGACTGGGGCACCAGGTCGAGCACGTCGTGGAACATCACGTGCACGGTGATCGGGTCGTCGCCCACGTCGGTGCCACCGGGCAGAGGCATCTTGTAGATGTCGAAGCCGCAGCCGCCCATCATCAGTGAGCCGGTGAGGAGCAGGAGCAGCAGCTGGAGACGCCTCATCGGGGCACCTCCACGAGGCCGCCGAGCGTCGGGTCGAACTGCTCGGTCGGTGGGAAGCTGCCCGCGCCGAAAGCTCCGGCACGCGGCGCGGCGGGCAGACCTCCGAGCACGTCCTTGATGACGTCGCAGACCTGACCGGCCTGGTCGGCCTGGTTGACGAACCCGCAGAGCAGGGTGGCCGGATCGCTCGCGATCTGGTGGCCGATCTCCTGCAGGTTGGCGCGGGTGTCGAGGGTGCCGGCCTGCGGGTTGTAGGTCAGCGCCAGGTTGTTGAGGGCGATCGGCGCGTTGGTGAGGATCTCGTCGAGGGCGCCGCGCTGCTTGACCAGCACCTTGGCGACCCGGTTGAGGCCCTTGATGTTGCTCCCGAGGATCTCGCGGTTCTCCTTCACGAAACCGGACACCTGCTTCATGGCCACGGCCAGGTTGCGCAGCGAGGCGGCCAGCTCGCCCCGCTCGCCGGCGAGCATCTCGGAGACCGACGCCATCGACCGGTTGAAGCGACGGACGGTGTTGTCGTTCCTGGCCAGGGTCCCGATCAGCCCCTCGAGCGCGGCGGCGGAGCCGAACAGCTCCTCCTTGTTGTCGTCGAGGGTGCCGGTCAGCTCGCTGAAGTCCTCGATGGTCTGGTGGAACTTCGCACCCTCGCCGCCGAAGTTGGCGGCGGTCGTCTCGAGCAGGTCGGTCAGGGCGCCCTTGGCGTTGGCGCCGTTGGGTCCGAGCGCCACGGTCAGGTCGTCCATGCTCTGGTAGATCTGGTCGAGCTCGAGAGGCATCGCAGTGCGGTCGGTGTCGAGCGTCGCCTTGTCGGCCAGCACCTCGCCGCCGGTGTAGACGGGGGTCAGCTGCACGAAGCGGTCGCCGACGATCGACGGCGACACGATGACCGCGGCGGCGTCCGCGGGCACCTTGACGCTGGCGTCGTACGTCATGGTGACGACGACGTCGGCGCCCGACGGCGTGACGGTGTCGACGGTGCCGACCGGGACGCCCAGCACGCGCACGTCGCTGCCCTCGTAGAGCGAGACCGTGCGCGGGAAGTGGGCCGTGATGGTCTTGGTCTCCTTGGCGTCGAACATCGTCAAGGCGGCCGCGACGAGCAGGACCACGATGATGGCGGGGACGACGATCTTCTTCAAAGACATGTCAGCCCACCTGCGGAACGGGAGGCATGTTCTGGATGTAGGTGTCGAACCACGGGCCGTTGCCCAGCGTGTTGGCGAACACGCGGTAGAACGGCGCCATCAGCCGCAGGCTGTTGTCGAGGTTGTCCTCGTTCTTGTTGAGCACGTCGACCACCGAGTCGAGGTGGGTCAGGGCGGGCTTGAGGTCTTCGCGACTCTGCCTGACCAGCCGGGTCAGCTCCGTGGACAACGTGGAGGTGGACACCAGCAGCCGGTGCACTGCCTGGCGGCGCTTGACCAGCGCGCGGAAGAGCACGTCGGAGTCGCGCATCAGCCCGATGATGTCCTGGTCGCGGGCGTCGAGCACCTCGGCGACGTTTTGCAGGTTGCCGAGCAGCTCGTTGATCTGGGAGTTCTTGGCCGAGATGTTGGACGACAGCCGCGAGACGCCGTCGAGCGCGGCCCGGAACTCCTCGGGTGTGTTGCGGGTCAGGTCGGCGAGCGTGGTCAACGACTCCGCGAGCCGGTCGGTGTCGATCCGCTCCGAGGTCTCCGCGAGACCGGAGAACGCCTTGACGACGTCGTACGGCGAGCTGGTGCGCTCGATGGGGATCTCCGAGCCCGGCTTCAGCTGGCCGGAGCCGGCCGGGTCGAGGCTCAGGTACATGGCGCCGAGCAGCGTCTTGACCTTGATGTTGGCGCGGGTCTCGGGGCCGAAGTCGGCGGCCTCCTCGATCCGGAAGGTGACCTCGACGTGGTCGCCGTCGAGCTCGACCTTCTCCACCTTGCCGACGCGGACGCCGGCCACCCGGACCTCGTCGTTGGCCTTGAGCCCACCGGCCTCGGCGAAGGCGGCGGAGTAGACGTCTCCCCCGCCGATGATCGGCAGGTGCTGGGCGTTGAAGGCGGCCAGGATCAGGCCCGCCACGACGGCCAGGCTGATGGCCCCGATGACGACGGGGTTGCGCTCGCGGAAGGGTGTGCTCATCCGAGGGCACACCTGTCGGAACCGGTGTTGTACTGCACCGGGACTGTCAGGCCGGCGACGGTGACCTTGCCCTGGAACTGGCAGAGGTAGAAGTTGAACCACGAGCCGTAGATCGCGGTCCGGCCGACCTTCTCCAGCTTGATGGGCAGCACCTGCAGCGCGCGGTCGATCTCACCCTTGTTGCGGTCGAGGTTCTCCGCGACGGTCCGCAGCTGCTTGATGTCCTCGACGAACGGCTTGCGGATGCCCTGCACGAGATCGGCTGTCTGCACGGACAGCACGGAGATCTGGTCGAGGGAGCCGAGGATCGCGTGGCGGTCCTTCTTCAGACCGCCGACGAAGGTGCGGAAGGTCGTGATGAGCTCGTTGAGCTGGTCGTCGCGGCTGCCGATGTGGGCCAGCACCTCGTTGAGGTTGTCGATGAGCTGGCTGATGATCTGGTCGCGGTCGGCCAGCGTCGAGGTCACCGAGGCGGTGTGGGCAAGCAGCCCCTCGAGCGTGCCGCCCTCACCCTGGAAGACCTGCACGATCTCGTAGGACAGCTGGTTGATGTCGCTGGGCGTGAGCGCCTCGAAGAGCGGCTTGAAGCCGTTGAAGAGCACGGTCAGGTCGAGGGCCGGCGAGGTCTGGCTGACGGGGATGGTGGCACCCGCGGGCAGCCGGGTGCTGTCGCCGATCTGGTCGCTCAGCGAGATGTAGCGCTGGCCGACCAGGTTTCGGTAGCGGATGTCGGCGCGCGTCGCCCGGCTGACCGGTGCGGTCTCCTGGACGCTGAAGGTCACCAGGGCCCGGGTGCGGTCGACGATCGCGACGTCCTTGACCGTCCCGACCTTCACCCCCGCGATCCGGATGTCGTCGCCCTTGACGACGCCGGTGGCGTCGGTGAACTCGGCCTTGTATTCCTTGGTCGTACCGAAGTCGAGGTTGCCGATGGTGACCACCAGGACGCCGGTGGCCAGGGTGGTGATGACCATGAAGGTGAGCAGCTTGACCAGGTCGGTGGTGGTGCGTGCGTCGAGACGCTTCATCGCAACGACACCTCCGCCCCGCGCGCCATCGGCCCGAGCAGGAGGGCCCCGAGGTCGGGCACGTCGGCCGGAGAGAGGCCCAGGCCGGGTCCGAGGAGCGACTTGAGGAACCCCGCCTCTTCCGGTCCTCCCGCATAGCCGGCGCCGGACGCGAGGTCGCGACCGAAACCGGGCGCCGTACGACTGGTGCCCTTGCCGGTCGGGCTGTCGACGCCGTCGTTGAAGTTCGGCTGGTGACGCAGCGGGTTGTCCTGGGTCCAGGGCGGGTTGGGCAAGCGCAGGCAGGAGGGTCCGCGCTTGTCGCCCAGGCGCGGAACGTCGGAGGCGTTGTAGCCGCGCGGCTGGTTGGGCAACGTCTCGAGCACGATGTGCAGCGTGAAGCCGCGGAACGCCTCCGCCTGCAGCTTTCCGGCGTTGACGATGCCCCCGGTCAGGCAGGGGTACTCCGGCGCGTACTTGGCGAACACCTTCAGCTGGGCGGCGCCGAGCTCGCCGAGCCGGATGATGCTGTCGCCGTTCTCGTCGAGGAAGACGCGGGCGTCGTCGGAGAACCTGGACAGGTCGGTGAAGAAGGCCTGGAGCTTGACCTCGCGGTCTTCGAGCGTGCCCGTCGTCTTGATCGTGTTGCGCAGGATCGCGGCGATCTCGGGCATCACCTGGGCGTACGTCGTGGAGACCTTGGCCGTCAGCCGGAGGTCGGCGACGATCGCGGGGATCTGCGGGTTGAGCCGCTTGAGGTAGGCGTCGACCGTCTCGAAGTTCTCGCCGATCAGCTCGCCGCGGCCCTCCAGAGCGGTGGCGATCGCGTTGAGGGTCTTGTTGATCTCAGCAGGCTGTACGGCGCGGAGCAGCGGGTAGAGGTCGTTGAGCACCTTCTCCACCTCGATGGAGACCACGGTGCGCTCGATCGTGGCGCCGGCCTCGAGGTGGTCTGCCGCCGGATCGCTCGGGATGACGAGGTCGACGTACTTCTCACCGAAGAGCGTCTTCGGCACGATCGAGCCGGTCACGTTTGCCGGGATGGTGTCGAGCTCGCTCGGGAAGATGCCGAGGGTCAGCTCGGCGCCCTCGGCGTCGGTGTCGAAGGCCAGCACCTCGCCCACGATCACGCCGCGGACCTTGACGTCGGCGCGCGCGGGCAGCTGCAGTCCGATGGTCGAGGTCTGCAGGGTGACCCGGTCGTAGTCGACGAACTTCTTGGTGAAGATGCCGTAGGTCAGCCAGACGCCCAGGAGCAGCAGGCAGACGAAGACGACACCGAGCACCTTGTGGTTCCCGAGAACTCCCTTGGAACGCATGGTCAGCCCGCCAGCCTGACGGTGGTGGTGGTGCCCCAGATGGCCATCGACAGGAACAGGTCGATGATGTTGATGGCCACGATGCTCGTCCGCACCGCGCGGCCGACGGCCACGCCCACCCCGGCGGGGCCGCCCGACGCGTTGTAGCCGTGGTAGCAGTGGATCAGGATCACGACCACGGCAAAGACGAGCACCTTGCCGAAGGACCACAACACGTCGCCCGGTGGCAGGAACGTGTTGAAGTAGTGGTCGAACGTGCCGGTGCTCTGCCCGAAGAACTGGGTGACGGTGAGTCGGGTGGCGAAATACGACGCCATCAGCCCGACGACGTACAAAGGCACGATGGCGATCAGGCCGCCGATGATCCGCGTGGTGACCAGGAAGGGCAGCGACGGGATGGCCATCACCTCGAGCGCGTCGACCTCCTCGGAGATGCGCATCGCGCCCAGCTGGGCGGTGAACCCGCAGCCCACCGTGGCGGCCAGGGCGATCCCGGCCACGAGCGGCGCGATCTCGCGGGTGTTGAAGTAGGCCGAGACGAACCCTGAGAACGCGGCCGTGCCGAGCTGGTTGAGGGCGGCGTAGCCCTGGAGGCCGACCTCGGTGCCCGTGAAGAAGCACATCGCGGTGATCACGCCGACGGTGCCGCCGATGACCGCGAGCGCGCCGGAGCCGAGCGTCACCTCGGCCAGGATCCGGAGGATCTCCTTCTTGTAGCGGCTGATCGTCCGCGGCGTCCAGGCAAGCGCCCGGATGTAGAACGCCAGCTGACCGCCCAGGTCGTCCAACGCCCCGGCGGGCTTCTCGTAGAGGGATCTGTATCCGGCCAAGTCGCTAACCCGTCTTGGGTGGCACTAGCTGGAAGTAGATCGCGCTCATCACGAAGTTGACGACGAACAGCAGCATGAAGCTGATCACGACGGACTCGTTGACGGCGTCGCCGACGCCCTTCGGACCGCCGGCGGCGTTCATGCCCTTGTAGCAGGCGACGATCGCCGCGATCATGCCGAAGACGAGGGCCTTGGCCATGCCTTGCCAGAGATCTGGGAGCTGCGCGAGCGCGGTGAAGCTCGCCAAATAGGCCCCTGGGGTGCCGTCTTGGAGGACGACGTTGAAGACGTAGCCCCCGGCCACGCCGACCACGCTGACCAGGCCGTTGAGGAACACCGCGACCAGCATGCAGGCCAGCACGCGAGGTACGACGAGGCGCTGGATCGGGTCGATGCCGAGCACCATCATCGCGTCGAGCTCCTCGCGAATCTTGCGGGCACCGAGGTCGGCAGCGATCGCGGAGCCGGCCGCGCCGGCGATGAGAAGCGAGGTGGCAATGGGCCCGGCTTCTCGGACCACTGCGAGCACGGACGCCGAGCCGGTGAACGACTGGGCACCGAACTGCTTGATGAGGCCGCCCACCTGCAGGGCGATGACCGCGCCGAACGGGATCGCCACAAGAGCGGTCGGGATGATCGTGACCGAGGCGATGAACCAGGCCTGCTGGATGAACTCGCGCATCTGGAACGGCCGGCGGAACAGCCCGCGTCCGACGTCGAGGCCGAACGCGAACAGCTTGCCGGCGGTGCCGACGGGCGCAAGGACCCGCGACGCTGTCGTTGATGACATCGGGTCAACCACCGACGTTCATCGACATGTTCGCCTCGAAGGAGCCCGGCGGTGGGGTCACGCCGTTTTCGCGGCACCACTCACCCGGCGGTCGCTGGCTGCGCCGGGGGATGCCGTTGGACGGCTCTTGCTGCAGCGGGATCGGCGGCAGCGGAGGCAGCTCCTGGTCCTTCTCGGCGGCGAGGTCGTCGGCGTCCTTCTCCTCCGACATGCCGATAGGACCGATCGTCTGGGCGTTGAGGAACTGGCGGACGACCGGCTCCTCGGAGCTGAGCAGCATCTCGCGGGGACCGAACATGGCCAGGTGCTTGTGGTAGAGCAGGCCGATGTTGTCCGGCACGGTGCGCGCGGTGTTGACGTCGTGGGTGACGATGAGCATCGTCGCGTCGATCTGGGCGTTGAGGTCGATGATGAGCTGGTTGAGGAACGACGTGCGCACCGGGTCGAGCCCGGAGTCGGGCTCGTCGAACAGCACGATCTCGGGGTCCAGCACGAGAGCGCGGGCCAGGCCCGCCCGCTTGCGCATGCCGCCGGAGATCTCGCCCGGGAGCTTGTCCTCGGCCCCGAGCAGGCCGACGAGCTCCATCTTCTCCATCACTACTTCACGGACCTCGGACTCGGACTTCTTGGTGTGCTCACGCAACGGGAACGCGACGTTGTCGTAGAGGTTCATCGAGCCGAACATGGCGCCGTCCTGGAACAGCACGCCGAAGAGCTTGCGGATCTCGTAGAGCTCGCGCTCGGGGCAGGTGGTGATGTCGGTGCCCTCGATGACGACCGAGCCGCTGTTGGGTTTGAGCAGGCCGATCAGGGTCTTGAGCAGCACGGACTTGCCGGTGCCTGACGGGCCGAGCATCACGCAGATCTCGCCGGCGGGGACGGTCAGCGTCACGTCACGCCAGATGACCTGCTTGCCGAAGGACTTGGTGAGACCCTCGATCTTGATCTCGACACCCATTCGCGCCTCCCCTCGCCTCAATCCGTGCCTGACTGATGGAAGGCGCCCTCCGCTACACCTACTCACCCCCCTCAACGGACACCGAGCGCCGAAGTTACGCGTTGGCGACAGGTTCGTCCCGCCGGGGGCGGGAGGCAACCTGCATGGGAGATGCCTCAGGGGCGGGCACCTACGTTGGTAAGTACCCGCCCCTGAGGGAGGTCATGCGTCCGCGTCAGCGGTGGGACGTCACTTGAGGGTGACGCTGGCCCCGGCGCCCTCGAGGGCCTCCTTGGCCTTCTCGGCGACGTCCTTCGCGACACCTTCGAGGACAGCCTTGGGGGCCGCCTCGACGAGGTCCTTGGCCTCCTTCAGTCCGAGGGAGGTCAGGGCGCGCACCTCCTTGATGACGTTGATCTTCTTGTCGCCGGCAGCCTCGAGGACGACATCGAACTCGTCCTGCTCGGCGGCCTCTTCGCCAACGTTGCCGGCACCGCCAGCGGCGGGAGCGGCGGAGACGGCGACCGGAGCGGCCGCGGTGACGCCGAAGGTGTCCTCGAACTGCTTCACGAACTCGCTCAGCTCAATGAGGGTCATCTCTTTGAACGCGTCGAGCAGCTCGTCGGTGGTGAGCTTCGCCATGGTGGCGGTTCCTTCCAATCTGAGGCCCGCCGGTGGAGCACCGGTGCGGCCGGGGTGGTGTGGGTGGTGGAACCGGGGCCTCAGGCCTCGGTCGTCTGGTCCTCGACAACCTCGTCGGTGGCCTCATCGGTCGCCTGGTCGGTCGTCTCGGCAGTGGCCTCGTCGTCGCTGTCCGCGGGTGCGTCCTCGGTCGCGGCGGGCAGCTCGTCGCTGTCCGCGGGTGCGACCTCGGTCGCGGCGGGCGGCTCTTCGCTGCCCTCGTGACCGTCGGTGGCAGCGTCCTCGGCCGGGGCCGGCGTACCGGCACCACCCGCGAGGATCGAGGGGTCCTGCTCGGCCTTCGCCTGGAGCGCACCGGTGAGCCGGGCGACCTGGGCGAGGGGGGCGTTGAGCAGGTAGACGGCCTGGCTGAGCGACGCGAGCATCGCGCCGGCCAGCTTGCCCATCAGCACCTCGCGCGACTCGAGGTCGGCCAGCTTGGCCACCTCCGCCGCGCCGAGAGGCTTGCCGTCCAGGACGCCACCCTTGATGACGAGGGTGGGGTTGGCCTTGGCAAAGTCACGCAGACCCTTGGCCGCCTCGACCACGTCGCCGTTGATGAAGGCGATAGCGGTCGGGCCGGTCAGCAGGTCGTCGAAGCCCTCGATGCCCGCCTCGGTGGCGGCCAGCTTGGCCAGCGTGTTCTTGACCACGGCGTAGTTGGCGTTCGCACCGAGGGAGCGCCGCAGTTCCTGCAGCTGCTTCACGGTGAGCCCGCGGTACTCGGTCAGCACAGCACCAGAGGCGTCGTTGAACGACTCAACGATCTCCGCGACGGCTGCCTGCCTGTCTGCCCGCGCCATGGGTCTCCTTCCAGTGGGGAGACCGCCGTTCCCGGGTCCGACATGACGAACGCCCCGAGCGCAGGCTCAGGGCGTTGGATGGACTCGGTCGGCTGGCGACGCGGGTCACGCTCTTCACCTGCGCAGGCCGTCCGCCTGGTGGCGGCACCTTCGGTCGAGGAGCTGTGCCCCTCGGCGACCGGCGGTCTCTGGTTCAGCGGCCTACGGTACGGCGCGCGGGCGGCGGTGCCAAATCCGGGGGTGTCGAGACGCCTCGACCCCAGGCACCCCAGGGCGGGAAAGATTGTCCGTTCGTCTCCCGCATATGGCTGTCATCTGCTCAAATCGATGCTGTGGACCCGAAACTGCACTCGCTCGCCACGATCTTGCAGCGTGCCGACGCTCGGTTGCGGTCCCCGGACTCCGAGGTGCGCATCTGGCCCACGGGGTTCCCGCTGATCGACGACGTCCTCGGGGGCGGCCTGCGGGCAGGCGCCTTGAACGTCTTGGCCGGGCCGCAAGGGCAGGGCAAGACGACCATGGCGCTCCAGATTGCCCGCAACGCTGTCGCCGCGGGGAGGGCCGCGATCTTCTTCTCGTTCGAGCTCGACGCCGAGACGCTGCTGCAGCGGCTCATCTCCATGGAGTGCGGGCTCATCGGCGGCTTGACCGCCCCCAATCTTCAGCGCATCAGGTCCGCGTTCGAGGACACCGACGGCGGCGTCGGTGGACTCCCCGAGAGGCTGGCGGGCACCGTCGGCATCGAGGCGCTGATGCGGATCCAGGGCTACGCCGACCGCTTGGTCGTGCACCGGTCGACGACCACCAAGACCGACATCCCGACAATTGTCAGCGCGGTGAAGGAAGTCGTCGGGGAGACCGGCCAGGCGCCGCTCGTCATCGTCGACTACCTGCAGAAGGTGATGGTCGAGGACGCCCGTCTGACCGAGGACGAGAGCATCACCAAGATCACCGAGCAGCTCAAGGACCTCGCGATCGACTTCGAGTGCCCGGTCTTTGCGATCGCGGCTGCCGACAAGCAGGGGCTCGAGCCTGGCCAGCGGATGCGGGCCCGGCACATGCGTGGCGGCACGGCCCTGGCCTACGAGCCCGACGTCGTACTCATCATGAACACCAAGTCCGACGTGGTCGCCCGCAACCACCTGCTGTTCGACGTCAACGGCCTGGACCGCTACCGCGAGTGGAGCGTCATCAGCGTCGAGAAGAACCGGCAGGGTCACGACGCGCTCGAGCTCGAGTTCCGCAAGCGGTTCGCCCAGGGTCGCTTCGACACCGAGGGCAAGCTTGTCGCGGAGCAGCTGGTCGAGGAGCGGCTCTTCTCCGACCGGTCCTGACCTGGTCAGGGACGCCCCTGGGCACCTGACTAGCTCGGGTGGTCAATCACGCCCCGACGGGCTATTTTTGCCCGTTCTTGCCATAGCCTGACGCGTCTCTGCTCCAATCGTACAAATGGACCAGAAGCTCACCTCGCTGACCGCGGTGGTTGAGCGGACCGACGCGCGGCTCCGCTCCCCCGAGGCTGAAGTGCGCATCTGGCCGACCGGATTTCCGCTGCTCGACGACGGAATCGGCGGCGGCTTCCGCGCTGGGGCCCTCAACGTGCTGGCCGGTCCCCAGGGCCAGGGCAAGTCGACGATGGCCCTGCAGATGTGCCGCAACGCGGCCGTGGCCGGCTGTTCCGCGGTGCTGTTCTCTTTCGAGCTCGAGGCCGAAGTGCTCCTCCAGCGGCTGATCTCGATGGAGGCCGGGCTGGCGGTCGGCAACAGCGCGCCCCCGATCTCCCAGATCCGTGAGGCCTTCGACGGTGGCCAGGACAACGCCGGAGGGCTGCCCGAGCGACTGGTTGCCTGCGCCGGGCCGGCGGCGATCGACGCGCTGATGAGGATCGGCGAGTACTCCGACCGACTGGTCATCCACCGCTCGACGACTGCCCAGACCGACATGAACGCCATCACCGACTGCGCCAAAGAGGTGTACGCCGACACAGGGCAGCCGCCGCTGATCGTCGTGGACTATCTCCAGAAGGTGAAGCCCGACGACGCCTCGATGCCCGAGGAGCAGCAGATCACCAGGATCACCCAGCAGCTCAAGGACCTCGCCATCGACTTCGCGAGCCCGGTGCTGGCGCTCTCGTCGGCCGACCGGGACGGCCTCAAGCCAGGACAGCGGATGCGGGCCCGGCACCTCAAGGGCTCGACCGCACTGGCCTACGAGCCGGACGTGGTGATGATCATGAACACCAAGGCCGACATCGTGACCCGCGACGCCCTGGTCTACGACATCAACGGGCTTGAGCGGATGCGCGAGTGGACGGTCCTCACCCTCGAGAAGAACCGTCAGGGCTCGGGAGACGTCGACATGGAGTTCCGCAAGAAGTTCCTCCAGGGCCGCTTCGACACTGTGGGCAACATCGTGACGGACCGCCTCGTCGAGGAGCGCATCGACAGCTGACCGGCGCCTTTGCGTGACGTGTCAGATGTGAGCGAACCAGTCGTGCAGGGCCCGGGTGTAGTCCGGGCTGACACCGCTCAACGACTTGGGTGGCTGGTCGGCCGAGCCCACGGCCGGGTAGTGACCGCACCCCGCTAGCGACACCACTGTGAGGTCACGGTCGCCGTGAGTGCGCCAGACGTCGACGCTCGGCCCGGCCGGCACGCACTCCTCGTCGGCTCCGTAGACGAGCAGCGTCGGGCACGTGACGCGCGCGATGACGTCGGCGGGGTCGAAGTCGAGGTCGTCCCAGGTCGCGCCCGGCGGTGGGAGCTCGGCCGGCAGGTAGGCCAGGTCGAACCACGGCTCCTGGGCGACCGCCGAGAGTGCAACCGAGGTCGCCGCGCGGTCACCCTTGCCACGAAACACGTCCTCCAGGGCCGCTCGGGCCTCGAGCTGGCGTCGGCGGGCGTCCTCGTCGAAGCCGGCCCGGAGCAACCGCTGGTCGGTGAAGTAGCGCATCTGCTTGCCCGGACTGACGCCCGAGCAGCCCACCAGGGCGAGGAAGGCGGGTCCTCCAGGGTCGGCAGCGGCCACGCAGGCGGCCCAGGCGCCCTGACTGAAGGCGTAGACGCCGACCGGGGCCTCGACACCCTCGGCCAGGACGCCGGCCGCGGCGAGCGCGTCGTCGGCCTGCAACCGAAGGGGTACGTCGCCCGACGCCGACTCGCGGCGGTCATAGCTGAGCACCGCGAAGCCCAGCGGGGTGATCGTGTCGGCCAGGTGGTCGAACAGCGGCTGCCGCCGAGAGGGGTCGGAGGCGCCGTGGAGTGCGACCACGCCACCGCGCAGGGGTACGCCATTGTCGGGCTGGCGGAGCAGTCCGGTCCGTCCGAGCCCGGGCAGCGGGAGGTCGGCGGTCAACACGTTGCGGACGCTACCCCCGAACGGACGACGGCCCGGTCACCTCGCGGTGACCGGGCCGTCGTACGGGCTGTCGTAGGTGCTGGCTCAGGCCTCGTCCTCGACCGCGACGTTCTTGGTGCGGTTGGGGTCGATCTGGACGCCGGGACCCATGGTCGTGGAGAGCGTGACCTTGCGGATGTAGCGGCCCTTGGAGCTGGACGGCTTGAGCCGGAGCACCTCCTCGAGCGCGGCGGCGTAGTTCTCGGCCAGCTTGGCCTCGGAGAACGACGCCTTGCCGATGATGAAGTGCAGGTTGGAGTGCCGGTCGACCCGGAACTCGATCTTGCCGCCCTTGATGTCGGTGACGGCCTTGGCGACGTCGGGGGTCACGGTGCCGGTCTTCGGGTTCGGCATCAGGCCACGGGGACCGAGTACGCGGCCCAGGCGGCCGACCTTGCCCATCATGTCGGGCGTGGCGACGACGGCGTCGAAGTCGAGCCAGCCACCGTTGACCTTCTCGATGAGCTCGTCGCCACCGACGACGTCGGCGCCGGCCTCACGGGCGGCGTCGGCCTTGTCGCCGTTGGCGAACACCAGCACTCGGGCCGTCTTGCCGGTGCCGTGGGGCAGGTTGACGGTGCCGCGGACCATCTGGTCGGCCTTGCGGGGATCGACGCCGAGACGCATCACGACGTCGACGGTCTCGTCGAACTTCTTCTTGCTGCCGCCCTTGGCGAGCTTGATCGCCGCAAGCGGCGCGTACAGCTCGTCCTTGTCGATGGACTCGGCGGCTGCGCGGTAGGTCTTGCTGCGCTGCATGTCTGGTTTCTCTTTTCTTCCAGGTGTGGTCTGCGGGCCAGCGCGGCCCTGCCACGGGATGTCTCGTGCTGCTGGTCGCCGAGGGATCTCGACAGACCTGACCGGCGAGTGCCGGCCGGCGTGGTTACTGGACCGTGACGCCCATGGAGCGGGCGGTGCCCTCGACGATCTTCATCGCGGCCTCTTCGTCGTTGGCGTTGAGGTCGGGCATCTTGGTCCGGGCGATCTCGCGCACCTGGTCCTTGGTCAGCTTGCCGACCTTCTCCTTGTGCGGGACACCGGAACCCTTCTGCAGACCGGCAGCCTTCTTGATCAGCTCCGCGGCCGGCGGGGTCTTGGTGATGAAGGTGAACGACCGGTCCTCGTAGATGGTGATCTCCACGGGGATGACGTTGCCGCGCATGGACTCGGTCTGGGCGTTGTAGGCCTTGCAGAAGTCCATGATGTTCACGCCGTGGGGGCCGAGGGCGGTACCGACCGGCGGGGCCGGCGTCGCGGCGCCGGCCTGGAGCTGCACCTTGACCAGGGCAGCGATCTTCTTCTTGGGAGGCATCTTGTTGTGGATCCTTCTTGGTTGTTGCTTCGTGGTCTTGACGAGATCGGCCTAGGAGTACGGCGTCGCTCTGCCACCTGGGTGTTGCTGGTGTTGCTGGTCCGACGGACCATTGTGACCCCGGATCACAAGACCGGGGAAATCCTTAGACGCGTTGGATCTGGCTGAAGCTGAGCTCGACCGGGGTCTCGCGGCCGAAGATCTCCACCAGCGCCTTGACCCGCTGGGCCTCGGCGTTGATCTCGGTGATGGTCGCGTGCAGGGTGGCGAACGGACCGTCGACCACCATGACGGAGTCGGACACCGAGAAGTCGGCGACCTCGACGGGCTTCTTGGTGGCGCCGCCGGGCGACGTACCACTGGCGGCGGCAGCGGCGGCCTCCGCGGTGGCGACGACGGCGGGCGCCAGCATGTTTTCGACCTCGTCCATGCTCAGCGGGACGGGCTGGTGACTGTGGCCGACGAAGCCCGTGACAGACGGGGTGTGCCGGACCGCCGCCCAGGACTCGTCGGTGAGGTCCATCCGGACCAGGACGTAGCCGGGGAGGACGGTGCGCTTGACCATCTTGCGCTGGCCGTTCTTGATCTCGGCCACCTCTTCGGTGGGGACCACGATCTCGTGGATGTAGTCCTCCATGTGGAGCGAGGAGATGCGGTTCTCGAGGTTGGCGCGGACCCTGTTCTCCATGCCGGAGTAGGTGTGCACCACGAACCAGTCGCCCGGCTTGGCCCACAGCTCGCGGCGGAACTCCTCGAGCGGGTCGTCGGCGGCGGGCTCGTCGGCGGCTGCTTCGTCGGTGGGCTCGTCGTCGGGCTCGTCCGTGACTGCCTCGTCGGTGGCATCGGCGGGCTCGTCGTCGGGCTCGTCCGTGACTGCCTCGTCGGTGGCGTCCGCCTCGTCGGCAGGCTCGGCGACGACCTCGTCCACGACGTCGTCGGCAGGCTCGTCGGCGACGGCCTCGGTTGCGATGGCCTCGTCGTCGGGCTCGTCGGTGACAGTTTCGTCGGTGGCCTCGTCGGTGACCTCGATCGGCTCGTCAACGGCCTCGTCGGTCGTCGGAGGGGCCTCGTCGGTCGTCGGAGGGGCCTCGTCGGTCGTCGGAGGGGCCACGTCGGCCTGGTCGGGCTCGGTCGCCGTGGCGGCCTCGGGCTCGTCGGACTGGTACTGCTCGGACACGTCTGGCTCCATCACATCTAAATCTCGGGGTAGGTCTCGGGTCACATCGGGGGGTCGGACGAGGAGTCGGTTACTGCGTGGAACCGCCGGCGAAGACCCAGAACACGAGCTTGCCGAAGCCCAGGTCGAGCACCGAGACGAACCCGACCATGAAGAGCACGAAGACCATCACCACGATGAAGTAGGTGATCAGCTGTTCCTGGGTCGGCCACACCACTTTGCGAAGCTCGGCCACGACCTGCCGGTAGAACGTGGGCAGGCTGGTGCGCTTGTGGTCGTCTTGTCCCCGATCGCCACTGCCGCCGCTGCGGGAACCCCGCACGGCTTTGCTGTCCGACACTGACCTTCCACCTTCCGTCGACGACCCCGACTGGCCTGGGTCGTTCCTTGATCACGGTCTCTCTCGCGAATGGCTACGCCACCTGCGTCCTGACCGCGTCGCGCTGCAGGGCACGAGGGACTTGAACCCCCAACCTTCGGTTTTGGAGACCGATGCTCTGCCAGTTGAGCTAGTGCCCTCCGGTGAGCTCCGATGGGCAGGCTTGAGCCTGTGGGAGAACCACCAAATGGGGAGTCTACGTGGAACACCGAGGGCCCGTCCAAACCACCCTCCGACCGGCCAGCGCGGCGGCCCCGACCCGCCCCTAACATGGACCCATGAGCGCCGAGCCCAACCCCGAGGCCAGCACCGGGTCCCCCCGCGACCGCCGCGTGTCCCAACGCATCGGCGCCATCGCCGAGTCGGCGACGCTCAAGGTGGACGCAAAGGCCAAGGCGCTGAAGGCGGAGGGCCGCCCGGTCATCGGCTTCGGAGCGGGTGAGCCGGACTTCCCGACCCCGGACTACATCGTCGACGCCGCCGTGGACGCGTGCCGCGACCCGAAGAACCACCGCTACACGCCTGCCGGAGGGCTCCCGGAGCTCAAGAAGGCGATTGCGGAGAAGACGCTGCGCGACAGTGAGTACGCCGTGGAGCCCGGCCAGGTGCTGGTCACCAACGGTGGCAAGCAGGCCATCTACGAGGCGTTCGCCGCGATGATCGACCCCGGCGACGAGGTGATCGTGCCGGCGCCGTACTGGACGACGTACCCCGAGGCGATCCAGCTCGCCGGCGGCACTCCGGTGCCGGTGCTGGCCGACGAGACCCAGGGCTACAAGGTCACCGTCGAGCAGCTCGAGGCGGCCCGGACGCCGCGCACCAAGGTGCTGCTGTTCGTCTCGCCGTCGAACCCGACGGGTGCCGTCTACACGGCCGACGAGATCCGAGCGATCGGGCGCTGGGTCGAGGACAACGACCTCTGGGCGCTGACCGACGAGATCTACGAGCACCTGGTCTATGACGGCGTCGACACCGGGTCGTTGCCCGTGCTGTGCCCCTACCTGGCCGACAACTGCGTGGTCGTCAACGGGGTCGCCAAGACCTATGCGATGACCGGCTGGCGGGTCGGTTGGATGATCGGCCCCAAGGACCTGGTCGCGGCCTCGGCCAACCTCCAGTCGCACGCAACCTCCAACGTCTCCAACGTCTCCCAACGGGCCGCGCTGGCCGCGGTCTCGGGCGACCTGTCTGCGGTGGACGCGATGAAGGCGGCCTTCGACCGCCGTCGCAAGACGATCGTGTCGATGCTCAACGAGATCGACGGGGTGTTCTGCCCGACGCCGGAGGGCGCGTTCTACGCCTACCCGTCGGTGAAGGGGCTCCTCGGCCGGCAGTACGACGACCGCTCGGTGGAGACCTCGGCCGAGCTGGCCGAATACATCCTCGAAGCGGCCGAGGTGGCCGTGGTGCCCGGTGAGGCTTTCGGTTCCCCCGGCTACCTGCGACTGTCCTACGCGCTGGGTGACGACGACCTGATCGAGGGGATCACCCGGCTGCAGAAGCTGTTCGCCTGACGTTGCGAGAGCTGAGCGCACTTCCCAAGGCCCACCTGCATCTCCATTTCACGGGGTCCATGCGGCACGCCACCCTGCTCGAGCTCGCGGCCCGAGACGGCATCGCGCTGCCCGACTCGTTGGTGTCGGAGTGGCCGCCGGAGCTGTCGGCGGCCGACGAGAAGGGCTGGTTCCGCTTCCAGAGGCTCTACGACGTGGCGCGGTCGGTGCTGCGCACGCCCGACGACGTACGCCGCCTGGTGCGAGAGGCCGCCGAGGACGACGTACGAGACGGCGGCCGCTGGCTGGAGATCCAGGTCGACCCGTCTGGCTACGCCGTGCGGTTCGGCGGGATCACGGATTTCACCGACCTGGTGCTCGACTGCGTGAGGGAGGCCTCTCAACAGACCGGGCTGGGCATCGCCGTGGTGATCGCGGCCAACCGCACCCGGCACCCGCTCGACGCGCGCACGTTGGCGCGGCTGGCCGCGCAGTACGTCGACCACGGCGTCGTCGGCTTCGGCCTCTCCAACGACGAGCGACGCGGCAGCACCGCCGACTTCGCGCCGGCGTTCAAGATCGCTGAGCGCGCCGGGCTGGCCCTGGTCCCGCACGGCGGCGAGCTGGTCGGGCCGGAGTCCATCCGGACCTGCCTGGACTCGCTGCACGCCGACCGGCTCGGTCACGGCGTCCGGTCGGTAGAGGACCCGGCCCTGCTGGACCGGATCGTCGCGCGGGGCGTGCCCCTGGAGGTCTGCCCCGTCTCCAACGTGGCCCTCGGCGTCTACTCCGACCTCACGTCGGTGCCCCTGCCGCAGCTGCTCGAAGCCGGCGCCACCGTGGCTCTCGGCGCCGACGACCCGCTGCTGTTCGGCTCGCAGCTGGCCGGCCAGTACGCCACCATGCGGGCCGCCCACGAGCTCACCGACGACCAGCTCGCCGAGCTGGCGCGGATGTCGATCCGCGCCAGCCGAGCGCCCTCGGACGTGGTCGCCACGACGCTCGCCGACATCGACTCCTGGCTGGCCGCGCCTCCCCGCTGACACCACCGCTGGTTCATCGCTGGTGGCGCTACAGCTCGACGCCCACGAGGACTGGTTCGTTGACGAGGGTGATGCCGAACTTCGCGTGGACGCCGTCGCGGAGCTCGCGGGCGAGGGCGAGCAGGTCGGTGGTGGTGGCGCCGCCGCGGTTGGTCAGCGCGAGGGCGTGCTTGGTCGAGAGGCGGGCCGGCCCGTCGCCGTACCCCTTGCCGAAGCCGGCGTTCTCGATCAGCCAGGCGGCGCTCGTCTTGACCGAGCCGTCGGGCTGCGGCCAGGCCGGCGCGCCGTCGGGGACCTCGCCGGGCTGAAGCAACGGGTTGGTGAAGAACGAGCCCGCGCTCCAGGTGTCGTGGTCGGCCGCGTCGAGCACCATGCCCTTGCGGCTGCGCAGCGTGAGCACGGCCTCGCGCACGGACTCGAGGGTCGCCCGCTGGCCGACCTCGAGGTTGAGGGTGCGGGCCAGCTCGGCGTAGCCCAGGGGCGAGCCGAGGGTGCCCAACGGGAGCTGGAACGTGACGTCGAGGACGACGTGCCGGCCCAGATCGGCCTTGAAGCGGCTGGTGCGGTAGCCGAAGCCGCAGTCGGCGTTGGCAAACGTGCGTACGCCGCGGAGCACCCGGTCCCACACGCGCACCGACGCGATCGTCTGGGAGACCTCCTGGCCGTAGGCACCGACGTTCTGGATCGGGGTCGCGCCGACCAGCCCCGGGATGCCGGACAAGGCCTCGATCCCGGCCCAGCGGCTCGACCCGGCGAGGGCCACGAAGTCGTCCCAGTCCTCGCCGGCGGCGACCCGCACCGTCGCGCCCGAGCACGAAGCCTCGTCGTCAGGGTCGAGGTCGGACGCGATGCCGTGGGTGGCGACGTGCACGACGGTGCCCTCGAACCCGCCATCGGCCACCACCACGTTGCTCCCACCACCGAGCACCAGCACCGGTTCGCCAGCGGCGTCGGCGGCACCGACCGCTTCGATGAGCTCGGCCTCGGTGGTCGCCTCGACCCAACGGACAGCCGGGCCGCCGAGCCTCAGCGTGGTGTGGTCGCTCAGCCGTTGTGGGGGCGGCTCAGGCACGCACGACCGCCCGGGGCATGCCGAGCACCTTCTGACCCCCGCAGGTCACCTCGAGGGCGATCGTGGTCAGCCCGTCGGCGACGCTCTTGACGGTGCCGCCGATCTCCACGACCACGCCGTCGTCGTCGTCGGGGACCTCGACCGGGTTGGTGAACTTGCAGCCGAGCTCCACCACCTCGGCGTCGCCTGTCCATTCGGCCACCGCGCGCGCGACCAGCGCCATCGTGAACATGCCGTGGGCGATCACGCCCGGCAATCCGACGTCGGTGGCGATGCGGTCGGACCAGTGGATCGGGTTGAAGTCGCCGCTGGCGCCGGCGTAGCGCACCAGGTCGGCACGGCGTACGGCGTAGCTCCGGGTCTCCAGCGCGTCTCCGGGCGTCACGACTCACCGCCGCGGTGCACCAGGGTCGCCGTGGTCGTGCAGACCAGCGCGCCGTCGGCGTCGTGGATCTCGCTGCGGGTGCCGATGATGTCGTTGCCGCCGATCTGGCGCAGCGACGCCACCGCGAGGGTGGCGTTCAGGGTGTCGCCGACGCGGACGGGCCGCTCGTAGGCGAACCGCTGCTCGCCGTGCACGATCCGCGACAGCTCGACTCCGACGTCGGCGAGGAAGGCGTTCATCGCCTCGAACGCGAGCACGATGGGGAACGTCGCCGGGACCGGTCCGTCGGCGTCGGCGCCGGTGGCGGTGGCGAACTCGCGGACCTTCTCGGCCGAGACGCGGTAGGGGCTGGTCGGTGGGAAGGCTCGGCCCACCAGGGACTGATCGACGGCCATGCGACCACCCTAGGGCGTGCCGAAATGCGTCGACCCGCCGGCGAAGTGCGGCGGGTCGGGCGGGTGATGCCGAAGGTCAGCGCGTCTCGCGGTGCGGCTGGTGCGTGCGGCAGCGCGGGCAGAACTTCTTCAGCTCCATGCGGTCGGGGTTGTTGCGCCGGTTCTTCTTGGTGATGTAGTTGCGCTCCTTGCACTCGGTGCAGGCGAGTGTGATCTTGGGGCGAACGTCGGAGCTCTTGCTGGCCACGGGGAATCCTTTGGTCGGTGTTGCGTCGTTGCTGTAGCGGGGGCGGGATTCGAACCCGCGACACCACGATTATGAGCCGTGTGCTCTAACCACCTGAGCTACCCCGCCAGGGGACGGGATGTTCCGGTGGACGGAACCCCACACCCAGAGCCCCTTTACGGAATCGAACCGTAGACCTTCTCCTTACCATGGAGACGCTCTGCCGACTGAGCTAAAGGGGCAACGTCGGAGAACGATACACAGGCGCAGAGGCGATCCTGAAATCGAGTGAACCGCGCCGGATCGCCGTCTATTCCGGGCGTGACTCGCGGCTGGCGGAGCCGCGTCGGTAGCACCCGACGAGGTGGTCGTCGACGATGCCGATGGCCTCCATCAGGGCATACATCGTGGTGGGTCCGACGAAGGCGAAGCCGCGCTTCTTCAGGGCCTTGGAGAGTGCCATCGACTCGGGTGAGGTGGCCACCATCTGCTCGGTCGTCTCGGGCGCGGGCGGCACCTCGGGGCGGAAGGACTCGACGAACGCCGGCAGTCCCCCGTCGTCGCGCAGCGCGACCGTCGCCCGTGCATTGGTGATCGCGGCGTCGACCTTGAGCCGGTTGCGGACGATGCCGGCGTCGGCCATCAGTCGGGCCCGGTCGGCGTCGTCGTACGCCGCCACGATCTCGGCGTCGAAGTCGGCGAAGGCCGCCCGGAACGCCGGCCTCTTGTTGAGGATCGTCAGCCACGAGAGGCCGGACTGGAAGGCCTCGAGCGTGAGCCGCTCGAGGTAGGCGGCCTCCCCCGAGACGGGCATGCCCCACTCGGTGTCGTGGTAGCCGAGGTTGACGTGGTGGCCCATCGCCCAGGGGCAACGGGCCAGGCCGTCGTCGCCGACGATGGGTCCGGGCATGAGGCCATGGTGGCGGACGGCACCGACAACGAGCTTGAAGCGGATGTCTTGACAGAATGCTCTATGGGGTGTCAATCTTTTCTTACATATGACAGAGGAGGAGGCATTGACATCCACGCCCCTCGGTGGCGATGAGCTGCTGGGGATGCTGGCGGCCATGGCCAACCCGATCCGGCTCCGGATCCTGGCGCAGCTTGCGGAGGGACGCGACTACGTCAGCCATCTAGCCCGCGAGATCGGTGTCAGCCGGCCCCTTCTCCACATGCACCTGCAACGGCTCGAGTCGGTCGGCCTGGTGGTCGGCAGCCTCGAGCTCTCCGAGGACGGCAAGGCGCTGAAGTTCTATGAAGTGGCGCACTTCGACGTACACCTGACCGCCGCGACGGTGGCGGCCGCCGCCCAGACCCTGACCACCTTGGACCCTTGAGGTTCCGGACCAAAGGAGCACTCCGATGTACCTGATGGCGCAAACGCAATCATTCACCTGGGCGGACGCCGCGGGCGCGGCCGTGGTGGCGCTAGGGGTAGTCGCCCTGGTCGGCTTCGTGGTCGCGGGCTTCGTCCAGCTGCGCACGGCCAAGATCAAGGCGGGCCAGGAGGACGACCTGCGCCAGCTGGTCCGTCGCTACGAACATCTCGCGGAGGGCACCCTCGACGCCCAGCAGCGCGCGGCCTCCGACCTTGCCGAGATGAGGGCGCGGTCGGCGTCGATCGAGCAGATCCTCCGCACCGTCGAGTGACTCGATGCCTCGGTTTCGATACGGGCGCCCAGGGCGCCCCCTCAACCAGCGGCTAGCGGTACTCGGGGTTCTCCCAGTCGAAGCGCGCGCCGGCGTTCCACTCCGAGCGCTGGTTGCCATAGCCGGGCACCCCGCCGGCGTCCTTGAGCATCCGGGCCAGGTGCAGGAGGTTCCAGGTCATGAACGTGGTGTTGCGGTTGGTGAAGTCGTTGTCGGGGCCGCCGCTGCCGGGGTCGAGGTACGACGGACCGGGGCCGGCCTCGCCGATCCAGCCGGCGTCGGCGTTGGGCGGGATCGTGTAGCCGACGTGCTGGAGGCTGTAGAGGACGTTTTGGGCACAGTGCTTGATCCCGTCCTCGTTTCCGGTGATCAGACAGCCCGCGACCCGGCCGTAGAAGAGGTACTGGCCCTTGTCGTTGAGCTCGCCCGAGAGCGCGTAGATCCGCTCGATGAGCTGCTTGGTGATGCTGGAGTTGTCCCCCAGCCAGATCGGGCCGGCGACCACGAGGATGTCGCTGGAGACGATGCCCGGGTAGAGGTCGGGCCACGCGTCGGTCTCCCAGCCGTGCTCGCGCATGTCGGGATAGACGCCCGTCGCGACGTCGTGGTCGACCAGCCGGATCACGTCCACGTCGACGCCGTGCTTGCGCATGATCGCCGCGCTGGCGTCGACCAGGCCCTGGGTGTGGCTGGGCTCGGGGCTGCGCTTGAGAGTGCAGTTGACGAAGGTCGCCTTGAGGCCGCCGAAGTCAAGGTCGGTGTCGAGATCTGTGTCTGTGGCCATGGGGTCAGCCTCTCGGTTTCAGTCGTACGCCGGGCAGCTCGGGGGCGGGGATCGGCGGCAGGTGGTCGTCGATCACCACTCCGAACCGGCCGTCGGCCATCTGCTGGGAGTCGGTCACGACCTCACCGCCGGGCGCGATCTGGGCCTGCCACTCGGCGCGATAGGCCGCGATCTCATCGTGGCTGCGACCGATGAAGTTCCACCACATCACGATCTGCTCGCCGAACGGCTCGCCCCCGAGGAGCAGCAGGCGGCCGCCATGTTCGGACGCGAGAGCGACGGACGTGGCGCCGGGGGCGGCGTACGCGAGCTCGGCCTCCTTGAGCGGCGCGTCGTCGACGGTGACGTCGCCGGTGTCGAGCAGCACGCCGTGCTCGTGGGTCGAGTCGAGCGGCAGCACCAGCCTGCCGCCAGGCTCGAGCACGATCTCGGCGCCGAGCAGTGGCGAGTAGGTCCTGACTGGCGAGGTCGAGCCGAGCTTGCTGCCCAGGAAGACCCGGGCGCGCCAGCCCGGCCCGGTCACCAGCGGCGGCGCGTAGTGCTCGAACCCCGGATCGGTCGACCGGCTGCCCGCAGGCAACGCCACCCAGAGCTGCGCCCCGTGAAGGGTGGTCACGCCGGGGCGGGAGACCTCGGAGTGGCTGATCCCGCGACCGGCCGTCATCAGGTTGAGCTCGCCGGGAAAGACCGCGGCGCGGTTGCCGGCGGAGTCGGCGTGGTCGATCTCGCCGCTGAACAGCCAGCTCACGGTCTGCAGCCCGGTGTGCGGGTGCGGCGAGACCAGCATGCCGCCGGTGTCGCTCACCTCGTCGGGCCCGTAGTGGTCGAGGAAGCACCACGCGCCGATCAGGGTGCGGTCGCGCTGCGGGAGGGTGCGGCGTACGGTCATCGCCCGCAGCCCGCCGAGCGGCACCTCGCGAGGGGTGAACACCTGCATGGGACCATTCTGCCGTCAACCTCGGGTTGCTTTTCCGTAATTCCGTCATATCGTAGAACCATGACTCGGCATATCCGCAACTTCCTGTCCCTCCTCGTCTCGCTCGGCGCCGTCGCGGCCTTCGCTCCCACCACCGCCTCGGTCGCCGCGCCGCCAACCAGGGCGTGCACGCCGCCACCGGCCGCTGACGTGACGACGCCGGAGGGTTGGCTCGGCTACCTCGCCGATCACCCCAACGACACGGCCTACGTCGTCACCGACGGCCGCGGGCACGTCGTGCGGCACCGAGCGGGTCACCGGCAGCCCACCGCGTCAGCGATCAAGGTGTTGCACCTCGCGGCGTACGCCCGGGCCGTCGCGGCCGGCGACCTGGACCCGCGGCAGCGGGTGACGCTGGCCGACTGGGAGCGATGGTGGGTCCCCGGCACCGACGGCGGCGCCCACCTGGCGGCTCTCGACCGGCTCGGCATCGCGGCCGACGCGGGCGGTGCCCGCGACGGGTCCAGAACGGTGACCGTCCGTCAGATGGTGACGGCGATGATGCGCGAGAGCGACAACGCGGTCCCCGACTACCTCCGCGCGCTGCTGGGGGACGGAGCCCTGCGGCGGGCGGCGGCTGCCGCCGACTGGGACCTCGGCCGCCTCCCCACGCTCGCCGGCCAGACGATCAACCTGCTGGTGCCGGAGATCGACGAGCACGAGCGGTGGGCCGCCGCCCGGCGCTACGCCACGTCTCCGGCCTACCGCGAACAGGTTCTCGACCGTCAGGTCGACCCCGACCGCGTGCGGCCGTGGGTGCGCACCACCTTCTCGGCGACGCCGGCGCAGCTGGCGGGGGTCTACGAGGCCATCACCGAAGGGAAGGTGGGTGGTGGCAGCACTATCGCCCTGCGCGAGCTCGAGTGGCAGGGCGCGCCGGAGGGCCTCCGCGGACTGGGCTTCAAGTCAGGTTCGCTCCCGGGCGTCATCACCGACGGCTTCGAGGCCCGGCGGAAAGACGGCACGGTCGCCATCGCCGTGCAGCTGACCCGCGATCTGTCCGACCAGGACATGATGGCCGCGCTGGAGGCAAAGCTGCCGGAACAGCAGCTGTTTGTTGCCGCCATGCTCACTCCCGAGACTCTGCGCCACCTACGCTGCGTGGCGTGAACCCTGACCTGGCCGGCCGCGTCCGGGAGCTGGAGGAGCGTCTCGCACGTGTGGAGGGACTCCTCGGCGGCGTGGCCCGGGTGGCCGGCTCGTCGGGCGCCGGCGTTGGCCGCGGCGTGGTCAGCTATCGCGGCGAGGTCGATCTCGCCGGTCCCGTGGACTGGGAGATCGCGTACGACGCCGGAGCCGTCCTCGCCCTCGACCGAGATCGGATCGCCGCGGTGCTGAGTGCACTGGGTCACCCGGTCCGGCTCGCGATCGTCGCGCACCTGCTGCGAGGGGAGGCCAGCTCGGCGGAGCTCCAGGCCGAGGTCGGCGAGGGCTCGACCGGCCAGCTCTACCACCACCTCGGCGCGCTCACGGCTGCCGGCGTGATCGCCAAGCGGGGCCGCAACCAGTACGGCGTCCGCGCGCCCGCCGTCGTACCCGTGCTCGTCGCCCTCCTCGCCGGCGCCGACCTGGGCGGGGTGTTGGCCGGCGTCCGAGCCCAGGAGCCGGACGAGGCCTGAGCCCGGTCGTCCCCCTGACGGGTCAGGAGTTGGAGAAGACTGCGGGCCCGCCGTCGCCGCCCTGGCCGCTGCCCGTCTCGTCGGAGTCGGGGCCGCGGCCCGCCCAGGTCCAGGCGTATGCCGGGTCCTCGGCCGCCACGCCGGCCTCACCGAGGTCGAGCGGGAGGAACGTGTCGATCATGACCGCCAGCTCGTCGAACTGCTCCGCACCCAAGGAGGCCTCGATCGCGCTGGGCTGCGGCCCGTGGGCGTGTCCGCCCGGGTGCAGGGAGATCGAGCCGATGTTGATGCCCGAGCCCTTGCGCGCCTCGTAGTCGCCGCCGACGTAGAACATCACCTCGTCGCTGTCGACGTTGGAGTGGTAGTAGGGCACCGGGATCGCCAGCGGGTGGTAGTCGACCTTGCGCGGCACGAAGTTGCAGACCACGAAGTTGTGCCCCTCGAAGACCTGGTGCACCGGCGGCGGCTGGTGCACCTTGCCGGTGATCGGCATGTAGTCCTCGACGTTGAAGGTGTGGGGGTAGAGGCAGCCGTCCCAGCCGACCACGTCGAACGGGTGGGTGGCGTACGTAAGCCGGCTGCCGCCGACACCGCCCGCGACGTTGCTGACGCGGTGCTTGACCAGCACCTCGACGTCGGTTCCCTCGACGACGTGCGGCTCGGTGGGGCCGTAGAGGTCGCGTTCGCAGTAGGGCGCGTGCTCGAGCAGCTGCCCGAACCGCGACAGGTAGCGCTTCGGCGGGGCGATGTGGGAGTTGGCCTCGATCGCATAGAGCCTGCTGGGCTCGGCCGGCACCCAGCGGTGGTCGGTCGCGCGTGGGACCAGCACATAGTCGCCGGTGCGGTAGGTCAGCACGCCGAAGGCGGTCTCGACAGTGCCGGCGCCCTCCTGCACGTAGACGCACTCGTCGCCAATGGCGTTGCGGTAGATCGGGGACGGGTCGGTGCCGGTGACGACGTAGTTGATGCGGACGTCGTTGTTGCCGAGCACCAGGCGACGGCCTTCGACGGGGCAGTGGGCCGCGCCGTCCTCGAACAATCCGTGCAGCTTGAGGTGTCGCGGCTTGAGCGGATGGTTGGGCGTGCGGGCTTGGTCGGGCAGCTCCCACACCTGGGAGTCGACGATCGCCGACGGGACGCCACGGTGGTAGAGCAGCGAGGAGTCGGACGAGAACCCCTCTTCGCCCATCAGCTCCTCGCGGTAGAGGAACCCGGACTCGTCGCGGTGCTGGGTGTGCCGTTTCGGCGGGACGCTGCCCACGGATCGGTAGTAGGCCATGGTCGTCACCCTAGGACGCGTTGGTGCGGATTCGGAGGGGGCTTAATGGTTCGCTCCTTGTCGGCGCGGCCACCTACCCTGGACAAGCGATGCGCGACTTCCCACCGGTGATCGACACCTTCTATGCGCGCGGCGGGGGCGAGCCCTCTGCTGCGCCGGACACGCGCAGCCGGACGCGGTTCCTGCTTTGGATGCTCAAGCTCCAGTGGCCGGTGATCCTGACCACGACGGCCCTCGGCATGTTCTGGCAGCTCCCGCCCATGGTCGGCCCTCTCATCTTCGGCCGCGCGATCGACCAAGGCATCCTTCCGGGCGATGTCGACGCGACGTTGAAGTGGGGCGCACTGCTGCTCGCCGTCACCCTCGTCGGGGCGACGTTCGGCATCCTCATGCACACCTTCATCGTGCGCACCTGGCTGATCGCTCTCTACGCGACCATGAAGCTGGTCACCCGCAAGGCCGCGCAGATGGGCCACGTCCTCCCGCGTCGTACTCCGACGGGCGAGGTGCTGAGCGTGGCCTCCGCCGACTCCGACGAGTTCGGCGCGCTGACCGAGATCCTGGCGCGCACCTGCACCCAGCTGGTCGCCTACCTGGTGGTCGCGTTCATCGTGCTGAGCACCTCGGTCGAGCTCGGCGTGCTGCTGCTGATCGCCGCGCCGGTCCTGGTGGCGGCGGCGTTCCCACTGCTCAAGCCGCTGCACCGCAGGCAGGAGATCGAGCGCGGCCGCAACTCCGACCTGACGTCGCTGGCCACCGACATCGTTGCCGGGCTGCGGATCCTGCGCGGTATCGGCGGCGAGCGGACCTTCGGCAGCAACTACGCCAGCCAGTCCCAGCTGGCCCGTCAGGCCGGCCAGTCCGCAGGCATCTGGCAGGCGGGCATCGAGGCAGTCGGCGTGCTCTTCTCGGGCGTCTTCGTGGTGCTGCTGGTGTGGCTCGGCACCCATCAGGTGATCAGCGGCGAGCTGACCATCGGCGAGCTGATCAGCTTCCTCGGCTACGCGCTGTTCATGATCTACCCGATCCAGACGTTCTTCGAGTTCGCCCAAAAGCTCACCCGGGCGACCGTGTCGGCCCGCAGGGCGATTGCGATCTTCGAGCAGAAGCCGCCGTGGATCGAGGCGACCGACCCGCAGTCCCTGCCCGAGCACGGCGACCTGGTCGACGAGCTGACCGGCTTCGTGGCCCACGAGGGCCAGCTGACGATCGTCGTCAGCGCCGTGCCCGAGGACACCTCCGCCCTCGCCGACCGGCTGGGCCGATACCTCTCCACCGACGTGGAGCCCATCAGCCACGACATCGGCGAGGGCCTGAAGGGACGCGCGGCGCGGCGCGCCCGGGCCGAGCGCGAGGCCGAGGCAGCCCGGATCGCGGCCCGTGACGAGGAGCGCGCGCGGCAGCGCTGGGGCGTGACCCTCGGCGGCGTGGACCTGTCCGAGGCGCGGCTGGCCGACGTACGCCGCCGCATCCTGGTCAGCGACAGCGGCAGCCAGCTCTTCGCCGGCACCCTCCAGGACGCCGTCGACCCGCACGCCCGCCTCGACCGCCACCAGGCCGAGGAGGCGCTGCGCATCGCCAACGCCGAGGACGTCTACGACGCCCTCCCCGGCGGCTGGCAGGGACGGCTCGACGAGCGCGGCCGCGGGCTGTCCGGCGGGCAGCGGCAGCGGGTCGTGCTGGCCCGCGCGATCGCCACGGACGCGCCCTTGCTGGTGCTGGTCGAGCCGACGTCCGCAGTCGACGCCCACACCGAGGCGCGGATCGCAGAGCGAGTTGCCGACGTACGCCGCGGCCGGAGCACCGTGGTGACCACCGTGTCGCCGCTGTGGCTGCACCACGCCGACCGCGTCGTGCTCGTCGACGACAACCGGGCGATCGCCGAGGGCACCCACGAGGACCTGCTGCTCGACAGCCCGGCGTACCGCCGGGTGGTGACCCGCGCCATGGACGTCGATGGCGTCGCTAGCGAATCCGACTCAATGGACTCCGAGCTGGTCGGCGCCGAGGCTCCTCATCCGACGAGATGGGAGGTGGACGACCGTGTCTGACCTGTTGGCCACCTCACCCGACACCTGGCGGGACCGCTCCCACGAGCCTCCCGTCATCCCGGTCGAGCTGATCCCGCCCACCGACGGGTCGCCCACCGAGCGGGTCACCGCGCTGCGCCGCCGTCACGCCCTTCGCGAGCGCAGGGCGCTGGAGAACTACGCCCAGTCCCGCAAGCCCGACCGGGGCTGGCCGGTGGCCGAGAACCGTGCCGTGCTGACGTTCATGCGGACCCTCCTGCGCGAGCGCCGACGGATCTTCGTCGTGCTCGTCGTGCTCAACGGCCTGGCGGCCGCGACCGGACTCGTCGTACCCCGCCTGCTCGGTTCGCTGATCAACCGGACCGTCGACGGCGACGCCGAGTCGTCCCTCAACTCGCTCGCCCTGCTCATCGTCGCGGTGGTCTGCACCCAGGCCCTGCTGACGTTCCTGGCGCAGCGCACCTCGACGATCTTCGGCCAGGACCTGCTGTCGTCGGCCCGCGAGTACATCGTCCGCACGATCCTCGCCCTGCCCCTCGGCCGGGTCGAGAGCGCCAGCAGCGGCGACCTGGTCACCCGGGTCACCCGTGACGTCGGCACGATGAGCCGCTCGGTCCAGTACGGCGTCCCGATGTCGATCATCTCCGGGCTCACCGTGATGCTCTCGATCCTCGCGATGCTGCTCAACTCCGTGGTGCTCGCCGTGCCGTCGCTGCTCGTGATCGGGCTCGCCTACCCACAGGTGCGGCGTTACCTCCAGAAGGCTCCCAAGGGCTACATCAACGAGGGCGCGACCTACTCGCGCATCAACAGCACCCTGACCGAGACCGTCGAGGGCGCCCGCACGGTGGAGGCGCTCGGGCTGGCCGACCGCCGGGTGCTGGCCGGCGACGACGACATCGACATCTCGGCGCAGGCCGAGCGCTACACGATGACCCTGCGCAACCTGCTGTTCGCGGTCATCGACGTGGCCTTCAACGCCCCACGCGTGGTGACGCTGCTCGTCGGCGCCTACGGCTACTCCGAGGGCTGGGTCTCCCTCGGTCAGATCACGGCCGCGGTGCTCTACGTCGAGGCGCTCAGTGGCCCACTCGACCGGCTCGTCGGCGAGGTCGACCGGCTGCAGGTCGGCGCCGCCTCGACGAGCCGCCTCCTCGGCATCGCCGAGGTGCCGCCCGACCGCGTCGCCGGCACCGACCTGCCCGACGGCCCTGAGCTGGTCGGCGAGGACCTCCGCTTTGCCTACCGCGAGGGACACGACGTGCTGCACGGCGTCGACCTGCGACTTCGCACGGGCGAACGGCTGGCCATCGTCGGGCCCAGCGGCTCCGGCAAGTCCACGCTCGGGCGGCTGCTGTCGGGCATCAACGGCCCACGCACCGGCTCGGTCACCGTCGGCGGCGTCGAGCTGGTCGATCTGCCGCTCGAGAGCCTGCGCACGGAGGTCGCGCTGGTCACCCAGGAGCACCACGTGTTCAAGGGCTCTGTCCGCGACAACATCATCTTGGCCCGCGAGGACTCCGACGACGACGCCGTGTGGGCGGCGCTGCGAGCGGTCGGGGCCGACGAGTGGGTCGCGCGCTTCCCGACCCGCCTCGACACCCAGCTCGGGTCTGGCAACCAGCCGCTGACGCCCGCCCAGGCGCAACAGATCGCGTTGGCCCGGCTGATCATCGCCGACCCCCACACGCTGGTGCTCGACGAGGCGACCTCGCTCATCGATCCCCGCACCGCACGCACGCTCGAGGGCTCGATGAACGCGCTGCTCTCCGGCCGCACGGTCGTCGCCATCGCCCACCGGCTGCACACCGCCCACGACGCCGACCGCATCGCCGTGGTCATCGACGGCCGCATCGTCGAGCTCGGCAGCCACCAGGAGCTGGTGGCGCAGGGCGGCGAGTACGCCGCGCTCTGGCGGGCCTGGACCTCCTAGCGCGAGTCGGCGCCAGTTGACCCCGTGACCACGCCGAGTCGGCGCCAGTTGACCGCATGACCACGCCGAGTCGGCGCTATTGGACGACAACTGGCGCCGACTCGGGGACGTACGGACGACAACTGGCGCCGACTCAGCGACGTACGGTCGGCAACTGGCGCCGACTCGGCAGCCCGGCGGGGGGAACAAGCGCCGACTCGGAGTCCTAGGGTGAGGGAATGGCTTTCCCGGATGTGTGGCGTGGCCTGGTTGACGACGCCGCTGTGTTCCCGCCGGGTGACGCCCCACTGCCCAAGGCCGTGACGGCGTACGTCGAGCGCGACGGCGCGTGGTGGAACGACCTGGTCGGTTCGTTCGTGGTCACCGACGTGGCGGTCCCCGACATCGCCGCCCCCGTCCCGGTGTCCGTGGTCGTCACCGGCGGCGCCGGCGCCATCGCCGGTGCGCTGCGACTCGCCGCCAAGTCGGACGTCACGCTGACCGGCGTGGAGACCGCGCTGCGCGACCCCGACGACCTCGCCGGCAACGCCCGCCGGGTGGTGGCCGCGGTCGACGACGCCCGGTCCGAGGGGCTGCTCGCCGACGACGTGCACGTCTACGTCGAGCTGCCACAGACCGACGCGAGTCCCTCCTGGCTCGCGGCCGCCGACGTGGTGGCCGAGGCCGAGCTGCGGCTCAAGTTCCGCACCGGCGGAGTCGAGGCCGACCGGTTCCCCACGTCCGCGGCGCTGGCCGGCTGGATCGACGCGGCGCTGGACCGCGAGACGCCGTTCAAGTGCACCGCGGGCCTGCACCACGCCGTTGCGCACGTCGATCATGAGACCGGCTTCGCGCACCACGGCTTCCTCAACGTCCTGCTGGCGACCCGCCAGGCCTTCGACGGTGCCTCGCAAGCCGAAGTCGCGACGCTGCTGTCGGACCACTACCCCAACGACCTCGTCGCGCTGGCCCGCAACAGCGACTTGGCCGGCGCGCGCAGGTGGTTCACGGCCTTCGGGTGCTGCAACGTCAGCGAGCCCCTCGAGGATCTCGTCGGGCTGGGATTGATCGAGGGGCCGCCCTCCTCAACCAGCGAAGACGGGGAGAACCGATGACGAGCTGGGTCGAGGGAGCTGCGGACTCGGGGTTCGACGCCGACCACCTGCCGTACGGCGTGTTCGCAAGGCCGGGTGAGCAGCCCCGGGTGGGAGTGAGGATCGGGGGGTTCGTGCTCGACCTGAGCCCGCTCGCGGTCAGCCAGCTGCCCGACGTACCAGCTGTCTTCGCCGAGCCGACGCTCAACGCGTTCCTCGCACAGGGCCGCGCGGTGTGGGCGTCGGTGCGTGCCCGCCTGGTCGAGCTGCTCACCGACGAGACCGGTCGCGACCTCGTGGAGGCGCACCTCCATCCGCTGGCCGACGTGGAGCTCGGGTTGCCGTTCACCGTGGGCGACTACGTCGACTTCTATGCCTCGCTCCACCACGCGACCAACGTCGGCCGGATGTTCCGTCCCGACCAGGAGCCGCTGCTGCCCAACTGGCGACACCTGCCTGTGGGCTACCACGGCCGGGGTGGCACCGTCGTCCCGAGCGGCACGCCGATCATCCGCCCGATGGGCCAGCGGAAGCCCCCGGACGCGGACACTCCGATCTTCGGGCCGAGCACGCGGCTCGACATCGAGGCCGAGCTCGGCTTCGTGGTCGGCGCCGGCACCGCCCTCGGCGACCCGGTCACGGCCGATGCCTTCGCCGACCACGTCTTCGGGGTCGTCGGTCTCAACGACTGGTCGGCTCGCGACATCCAGGCGTGGGAGTATGTGCCGCTCGGGCCTTTCCTCGGCAAGTCGTTCGCCACTTCGATCTCGGCCTGGGTCACCCCGCTCGCCGCGCTCGACGAGGCGTGGGTGGACCTCCCCGGCCAGGATCCCGAGCCGCTCCCCTATCTCGCACCCGGCGACACCGAGGGCCTGGACATCGACGTCGAGGTCGTCCTGAACGGCGAGGTGGTCAGCCGGCCGCCGTACCGGACGATGTACTGGTCACCTGCCCAGATGCTGGCCCACCTCACGGTCAACGGCGCCTCGATCCGTCCGGGCGACCTGTTCGCCTCGGGCACGATCAGCGGTCCGAGGCCTGAGCAGCGCGGCTCGTTCCTCGAGCTGAGCTGGGGCGGCAAGGAGCCGATCGGTGATGGCCACACCTTCCTCGAGGACGGCGACGAGGTGGTGCTGCGCTACACCGCACCGAGCACGTCCGGTGGCCGGATCACGCTGGGCGAGGTCGTCGGGCGGATCGAACCCGCCCGCTAGCCACGACCCGCGGCGACGGCGCACAACCGTGCGGCGCGCTCGCTGGTGAGCACGTCGTCGAGCAGGATCGGCCGACCGTCAGGACCGCTCAGAGGCACCCGCCAGTTGGGGTACTCGTCGATGGTGCCTGGCTGGTTCTGCGTACGCCGGTCGCCGACCGCGTCGGTCAGAGCGACGCACCGCAGCCGCGACGGCGTCCGCGTCAGATAGTCGTGCAGGGCCTCGACCGTCGACTCGACGCCGGCGCTGTCGCCCCCGAGCAGCCCGACCCGGCGGAGCTCGCCCAGCCAGGCCTCACGTTCGACCGCGTCGACGGCCAGCTCTTCCTCGACGGGGCGGGTCAGCAGGCCCAACGAGGAGCGCAGCCTGACGTGGTCGCCGGCGAGGTATCCGGCGGTCGGCGGCAGGTCGTGGGTCGTCACCGACGCCAGGCACCACTCCCGCCACCGCTCGGCGGCGAGCGGGCCGCCGTCTCCGTCGTGGTCGCGCTCGAACCACAGGATCGAGGTGCCGAGGATGCCGCGCTCGGCAAGATAGGCGCGCACCCATGGCTCGACCGTGCCGAGGTCTTCCCCGACGACGACCGCGTCGGCGCGCGCCGCTTCGAGCGCGAGGATCCCGACCAGCGCCTCGTGGTCGTAACGGACGTAGGTGCCCTCGGTGGGGCCGGCACCCTTCGGGATCCACCACAGCCGGAACAGCCCGATGACGTGGTCGACGCGCAGCCCGCCCGAGTTGCGCAGCGCGGCCGCCACCAGCCGGCGGAAGGGTTCGTACGCCGTGTCGGCGAGCCGGTCGGGACGCCAGGGCGGCTGCTGCCAGTCCTGGCCCTGTTGGTTGTAGGGGTCGGGCGGCGCGCCGACCGTGACCCCCGCGGCGTACGTCTCCTGCAGCGACCAGGCATCCGAGCCGCTCCAGTGCACTCCGACGGCCAGGTCGGTCATCACGCCCAGGCCCATGCCCGAACGACGCAGCTGGAGCTGGGTCGCGGCCAGCTGGTCGTCGAGCACCCACTGGAGCCACCGATGGAACTCGACCGCGTCGGCGTGCTCGTCGCGGAAGGCCGCCACGGCGGGGAGGTCGGGATGCTTCAGCTGCGCGGGCCAGGCCAGCGAGTCGGCGCCGTGCACCTCGGCGATCGCGGCCCAGGTCGCGTAGTCGTCGAGGCCGCGACCCTCGCGGCGGCGGAAGCCCTCGAAGGCGATCTCACGCCCGGCCGACCGGGGCACCTCGAAGATCTTGCGCAGCGCCGCGCGCTTGGCCGCCCAGGCGACGTCGCGGTCGATGCGGTCGGCCACGGGGTCGCCGGCCTTCTCGTGCAGCACATGCATCGCCGCCCGGTCGTTGGGTGCGAGTGCGGCGTGCTCGGGGATGCGCTCGGGCCGCAGGTAGAGCGGGTTGGCGAACCGTCGCGTCGTCGGCAGGTACGGCGACGGCTCCATCGGCGCTATCGGCTCGGCGGCGTGCAGCGGGTTGACGAGCACGTAGTCGGCCCCGTGCTCGACCGACGCCCACACCCCGAGGTCCGTGAGGTCGGTCAGGTCGCCGGTGCCCCACGACCCGGCCGAGCGGACGCTGTAGAGCTGCGTGGCCAGTCCCCACAACCGGCGCTCGCCGAGCCGAGCCGGTGTGCCGACCCAGTGCGGCGTGACGATCAGGGTCATCCGGACGTGCTGGTCGTCGGTGCGGGCGTGCACGTAGTGGTAGCCGAGAGGCAGGTCGTCGGGAATCGCGAAGGTCGCCTCGCCGACGAGCTCGCCGTCGATGGTGCGGGGCGGGTCCCAGTTTTCCTGCTGCTCGACGCCGCCGCGGTGCTCGCCCGTCTCGAGCTCGACCCAGACATCCACCGGCCACCCGTCGGGCACGTGGACCTCGAACGTCGTCCGCCACCCCTGCCTCGTCACCAGCACCGGCGGCAGCATCCGTCGCCAGGCCGCGTCGTGGCGAGCGGCCATCGCGGCCTGCGCGACCTCGGTGCTGCTGGCGTCGACGTCGAGCGCGGCCAGCACTCCCGCCAACGTGTCGGTGGCGACGAGGACATGCCGGCCCTGCCAGTCCCAGTAGTCGGTGGCCACGCCGTACGCCGCGGCCAGCTCACGCACGGCCTGCTCGTGCCCAGCGCCGTGTTCGGACATGGCCGTCACCCTAGTGGCGAGGTCGCTGGTGGGTGATCGGCAGATCTCAACGGAGACGGTCACGCGGCGATTTACTATACGTTTAGCAAGTTCGGCCAGACCGGGTCAGGGACGGGCCGCCGACGTCGTACACCGGCTGCTCTGACTCACACGCCCTCGCGGTCGCCGATGCCCGGATGCACGAACGTCTCTCCGCGCTTGAGCTGCTCGATGGCGCCCGGATGGACGCGGGCGAGGTGGTCGAGCGCCTTGCGCCGGTAGCGCAGGATCTGGAAGACCCCGTAACCCCAGAAGACGTACTGGACCGACATCGCCACCCGGAAGTCCTCGAGGTCGTACGCCGCCTGGCCGGCGGGCTCGCGCCAGTCGAGCAGCAGACCGACCAGGCCCATCGTCAGCAGCGACGCCGAGAACCCGCCGATGTTGACCAGCCCGTTGGCGCGGCCGCTGACCTCAGGCGGCGTGAAGCTGCGCGCCAGGTCGAAGCCGACCATCGACGCGGGTCCGCCGGACGCCATCGCGAAGACGAGCAGGACGAGTAGCCACATCGGCGACGGCGTCGGGCGCAACAGGACGACGGCCCACATCAATGCCATCCACGCGACCACGCACAGCACGATCACCGAGCGGTAGTAGGGGAAGCGCGTCACCAACCAGCCCAGCGCCAGCCCGCTGACCACCACCCAGCCGGTCATCGCCATCAGGAGCCGGCCGGCCTCCTCGGTCGACAGGCCCTGCGCACTGACCAGGAAGGGGAAGCCCCACAACAAGCTGAAGACCGTCACCGAGAACTGCGAGGTGAAGTGGGACCACAACCCGAGTCGGGTGCCCGGGTTGCCCCACACCGCGCGCAGGCTGCGGGCCAGCGCCAGCAGCTTGATCCGGATAACGCCCTCCCTGACGTACGGCGAGTCCTTGACCAACAGCGCCACCGCGACCATCAGCACCACGCCCAGCGACGAGGCGACCGCGAAGGCCGGTGTCCAGCCCCACTGCTGCAAGGCGTACGACAGTGGCGCGGCGGCCACGATCGCGCCGAGCTGGCCGACCTGACCGGTGAGCTGGGTGACCATCGGCGCCTGCCGCACCAGGAACCACGCCGTCACCACGCGCAGCACGGAGGTGAAGATCATCGCGTCGCCCGCTCCGAGCACGGCGCGCGCCAGCAGCGCCAGTGGGAACGACGCGACGAAAGCGAACGCCAGCTGACCGACCGTCATCAGGACCAGGCCCGCCAGCAGCAGCCGTTTCGGCCCGTAGCGGTCGATCCCCACGCCCACGGGCACCTGCATCCCGGCGTACACCAGGAGCTGGAGGACGGTGAACAGAGCGAGCTGAGCAGCGGAGATGTCGAACCGGTCGGCCGCGAGCAGTCCCGCCACGCCCAGCGAGCTGCGGTTGAAGATCGCCAGCACGTAGACCGACAGCGCCACCGTCCAGATCACCCACGCCCGGCGGCGGCCGATGTCGTGGATCTGCTCGGGACTCACCGCGCCATGCTCCCGTACCCTTCACGCGTGCAGCCGTTCGGTCAGTACCCGGAGCCGGGTCACGTCATCGCCCACGTCAGCGACACCCACCTGCTCGCGGGCGAGGCCCGTCAGTACGGCGTGATCGACACGGTCGAGCACCTCTCGCTGGCCCTCGACCGACTGACCCGGGTCGAACCGCCGCCGCAGGTCATCGTGTTCACCGGCGACCTCGCCGACCGCGGCGAGCCGGAGGCCTACCGGCAGCTGCGCGCGATGGTCGAGCCGGTCGCGGAGCGGATGGGTGCGCAGATCGTGTGGTGCATGGGCAACCACGACGAGCGCGAGGCCTACGCCCGCGCGCTCTACGACGCCGAGCCCACCGCCGAAGTGCTCGACCGCGTCTACGACGTCGACGGGCTGCGCATCGTCTCGATCGACACCACCGTCGAGGGCTACCACCACGGTGCCATCGACGACGCGCAGTACGACTGGCTGGCGTCGGTGCTGGCCACGCCCGCTCCGCACGGCACGATCCTGGCGATGCACCACCCGCCGATCCCGGTGCCGATGCTGCCGGCCGCGGCCATCATCGAGCTCGACGACCAGCAGCGGCTGGCCGAAGCGCTGGCCGGAACCGACGTGCGGATGATCCTGGGCGGGCACTTCCACTACTCGTCGTACGGCACCTTCGCGGGCATCCCCGTCTCGGTCGCCTCGGCCACCTGCTACGTCAGCGACATCGCCCCGCTCGAACGCTTCATCTCAGCGGTGGACGCCGACCAGGCGGTCAACATGGTGCACGTCTATGCCGACTCGATCGTCACGTCGATCGTGCCCACCCACGACTCCGCCGAGATCAGCGGCTACGGGTCCGACGTCATCCCGCTCGTCGAGGCGTTGAGCTTCGAGGAGCGGCGCGAGCTGTTGTCGCGCAAGGACTCCGACTTCAACCGCCACGACGTGGACCCGACCTCCGTCGAGCTCCCGATCAGCTGACTGTGTAAGAGCGGTCCCGGCGACTGTGGCACCGAGGCCGGCGCCGGGGACCGCTCCACACCCGTGAGAGGGGGTACTCCGACTAACGCCCTCGGTCTGCGAGGGTTACGCGAGTCGGTCGGAGCGCTCTAGACCACCACGTCGAACCGGTCCAGGTTCATCACGTTGACCCACGCCGCGACGAAGTCCTGCACGAACCTCTCCTGCGCGTCGGCACTGGCGTAGACCTCTGCGATGGCGCGCAGCTGGGAGTTCGAACCGAACACCAGGTCGACCGCCGTGGCGGTGCCCTTGCCCTGGCCCGACTTGCGGTCGCGGCCGTCGAAGACATTCTCGGCCGACGCCGACGGCCGCCACTCGGTCTGACCGTCGAGCAGGTTGACGAAGAAGTCGTTGGTCAAGGTCCCGGCCCGGTCGGTGAGCACCCCGTGCCCGTCTCGGCCGACGCCGAGCGCCCGCAGCCCGCCGACCAGGACGGCCATCTCGGGAGCCGACAGCGACAACAGGCTGGCCCGGTCGAGAAGCAGGGTCTCCGGCGGCAGCTTCTCCCCGGCTCGCAGGTAGTTGCGGAACCCGTCGGCCCTCGGCTCGAGGTGACCGAACGACTCAACGTCGGTCTGTTCCTGCGAGGCGTCGGTGCGTCCTGGCGCGAACGGGACCGTGACCGCGTGGCCGGCGTTCTTCGCCGCCTGCTCCACTCCCGCAGATCCCGCGATGACGATCAGGTCGGCGAGCGAGACCGACGTGCCGCCCGACTGGGAGGCGTTGAACTCCTGCTGGATCTCCTCGAGGGTCTCCAGCACGGTGGCCAGCTCGGCCGGGTCGTTGACCTCCCAGCTCCGCTGCGGCTCGAGGCGGATCCGCGCCCCGTTGGCCCCGCCACGCTTGTCGGTGTCGCGGTAGCTCGCCGCCGACGCCCAAGAGGTCGAGACGAGCTGGGAGACCGACAGCCCCGACTCGAGGATCTTGCGCTTGAGGCCGGCGACCTCGTCGTCAGAGACCAGCTCGTGGTCCGCCGCGGGCACCGGGTCCTGCCACAGCTGCGGCTCCGCGACCCACGGCCCGAGGAAGCGCGAGACGGGTCCCATGTCGCGGTGCAGGAGCTTGTACCAGGCCTTGGCGAACGCGTCGGCAAGCTCCTCGGGGTGCTCGTGGAACCGCCGGGAGATCTTCTCGTACGCCGGGTCGAGACGCAGTGCCAGGTCGGTCGTCGCCATCATCGGGGCGTGCCGGACCGAGCCGTCGTGGGCGTCGGGGACGAGGTCCGCCCCGGCGCCGTCCTTGGGCTTCCACTGCTTGGCGCCGGCCGGGCTCTCGGCGAGCTCCCACTCGAAGCCGAACAGGGTGTCGAAGAAGCTGCTGTCCCAGGTGATCGGGGTCGGCGTCCAGGCACCCTCGAGCCCGCTGGTGATGGCGTCCTTGGCCACGCCGCTGCCGAACGAGCTCTTCCAACCCAGTCCCATGTGCTCGACCGGGCAGCCCTCGGGCTCGGGGCCGACGAGGTCGGGGTCGCCCGCACCATGGGTCTTGCCGAACGTGTGGCCGCCGGCGATCAGCGCCACCGTCTCCTCGTCGTTCATCGCCATCCGGCGGAACGTCTCCCGGATGTCCCGGGCCGACGCAACCGGGTCGGGCTTGCCGTTGGGGCCCTCCGGGTTGACGTAGATCAGACCCATCTGAACGGCGCCGAACGGTCCGCCCAGCTCCCTGTCGCCGCTGTAGCGCTCATCCCCGAGCCAGGTGTCCTCGGGTCCCCAGAAGATCTCCTCGGGCTCCCAGATGTCCTTGCGCCCGAAGCCGAAGCCGAACGTCTTGAAGCCCATCGACTCCAGCGCGACGTTGCCGGCGAAGACCAGCAGGTCGGCCCACGAGATCTTGCGGCCGTACTTCTGCTTGACCGGCCACAGCAGCCGGCGGGCCTTGTCGAGGTTCGCGTTGTCGGGCCAGCTGTTGAGTGGGGCGAAGCGCTGGGAGCCGTCGCCGCCACCGCCGCGGCCGTCCTCGATGCGGTAGGTGCCGGCAGCGTGCCAGCTCATCCGGATGAAGAGCGGTCCGTAGTGCCCGTAGTCGGCCGGCCACCAGTCCTGGGAGTCCGTCATCAGGTCGACGACGTCCTGCTTGAGCGCGTCGACGTCGAGGGTCTTGAACTCCTCGGCGTAGTTGAAGTCCTCGCCCATCGGGTTGCCTCGCGGCGAGTGCTGGTGGAGCACCGCCAGGTTCAGCTGGTTGGGCCACCAGTCCTGGTTGCTCCTGGGCCGGTGCGGGCTGGGCTCTGGGGCGTCAATTACGGGGTTTTCGCTCTCGGACACGTGAGTCCCTCTCCTGTCGTGAGCACTTGCTCGTTGGACGGCTCGTTCTCTGTCAATCGGTGGGTCAGTTGGTTGCCGGTGCCGCGACGCACTCGGGGCAGATGCCCCAAAAGCTGACCTCGGCCTCGTCGATCGTGAAGCCCTGGTCGTCCGACGCGGTCAGGCACGGCGCCTCGCCGACGGCGCAGTCGACATCGGCCACGGCGCCGCACGACCGGCACACGACGTGGTGGTGGTTGTCACCGACCCGGGACTCATAGCGAGCCACCGAGCCTGACGGCTGGATGCGACGCAGCAGCCCCGCGTCGGTCAACGCGTGCAGCACGTCGTACACCGTCTGGTGGGAGACCTCGGGAGACTCCCTGCGCACGGCGCCGATGATCACGGCCGTGGTCGCATGGGGATGCGCGTCCACCGCTGTCAGCACCGCCAGCCGCGGCCGGGTCACGCGGAGCGCAGCCTGGCGCAGCATCCGCTCGAGGTCCGACGCCAAGGGCACGTTCGGCAGTCTCACGCACTTTCTTGAATCAATCAAGAAGCGCTGGACTTCCTCAGCTGACCTCGCCCGGGTCGGCCTTGCGGATCACCAGCCGTGTCCACGAGCCGACGTAGATCCGGTCCTCCGGACCGACCTCGCGCTTGACGCCGACGTCGATCGCGGTCTTCGGCAGCGGGTCGACGGCGCCCGCGACGAAGGTGCCGTTGGACGAGCCGAGGTCCTCGACCCACCACCGCGCGCCGTCGGTGGTCAGCTGGGCGTGCCGGCGGCTGACGCCGTTGTCGGCGCCGCAGTCGATGTCGGGGTGGATGTCGCGGCTGTGGGACTCGCGGCCGACGAGCAGCGAGGTGTTGCGCAGGGGTACGACGGCCGGCGGGCCTGCGGACGGGAGCGGGTCGGGGCTCTCCTGCTCGGCGTACCACTGCGGGTCGATCCACAGCTCCGCGACCCAGCTGTCGTCCAGCGGCGGGAGCGCTGCTCTTGCGCGGCTTCTTGGAGTCTGCCTCGGACGCGGCACTTTTCTCGGCCGGCGGCGGCGTCTCGGTGCGCGGCATCGTGCCGGTCGTGAAGTCGTAACCGCAGGCCTCGCAGAACAGCGCGTCGGCGAGGTTGGCGACGCCGCAGTTGGGACACGTCTGGCCGGCAGCGGGGTCGGCGGGCTGGGCGGCGTCGGGCGCCTCGGGCGTGGCGGCGGGTGTGTCGAGGTCGAGAATCGGCACGGCCACGGTGTCACCCGCCTGGGGCGTGCCCCCACCGCCCTGGTCGGTCGATGGCGGCATGGCGATGCCACAGACGTCGCAGTAGTCGGTCGACTGGGTCTCGTGACCGGCGGGACAGATCGTCACTTGCGGACCCGGGTGGTCTTGGTCGACGCGGTGTCGAGGGCCATCTCGTCGAGCTTCTCCACGGCCTTCTTCAACCGCACGGTGCCGGTCTCCTCGTTGTCGACGTCGACGACCTTGCGCAGCTTGGAGGTGGCCTCCGCGTTGCCCGTCTCGGCGGCCAGCTGCACGGCCCGGCCGAGCTTGGTGGTCGCCAGCTCTTCGTTGCCCGCGGCCTTGGCCGCGAGGCCCTCCTGGATGGCCTGCGCCAGCTCGGTCTGGCCGGTGTAGTGGGCGACCTGCGGGTCGATCCGCGTCGTCTGCTCGGAGTCGTTGGACCACTTGGCCTTGACCAGCCCCTGGGTCTCGACCTGGTCGCCGATCGCCAGCTGCACACGGGCGGCGAGCTGCTCCTGGCCGACCGCCTTGGCGGCCAGCCGGACCGCGACGTGGTAGTCGCGGGACTCGTCGGCCCAGGCGCCGGTCGGATAGGCGCCGGTGAGGTCGTTGACCGGCGTACGACGCGTCGTGAGGTCCTCGACCGTCGGCGACACCTGCCGGACGAAGAGGATCTGGGCGCCCTGCGGCGTCCAGACCCGGAGGTCGGCGTTGGCCACCCCGCGCGCCATCGACGACCGCATCATCTGCTCGAACTGCTCCTGCATCTGGGCCGGCTCCGGGATGATGTCGACGGTCCCGAGCAGTGCCTGCGCGATGCGCCGGATCTCCTCGACCTTCCAGTCGACACCGACGCCGCGGCAGTCGCACTGGTAGTAGCCCGTGGCCCGGGCGATGGCCTCGTCGAGCACCGGTGCGGGCTCGTTGTTCTCGCCGTCCGTCAGCAGGATCGCGTGCCGCTGGATGACCTCGGGCACCGACGTGAAGAGCACACCGGCCATGTCGAGCCAGGTCGAGATCTCGGTGCCGCCGCCGGAGCGCAGGTGGGAGATCGCGTCCATGGCCTCGGCCCGGGTGGAGTCGTTCATCGGCACCATGGCCGGCCCGGCGTTGACGTTGGGATAGGCCAGGAACGCCGCGCCGTTGCCCGAGATGACCGCGAAGTAGGTGCCATCGATGATCTCGGCGACGGCCGCGGTGGCGGCCTGCTTGGCTCCCGCCATCGCCGACTGCCCCATCGACCCCGAGGTGTCGATGATGATGATCTCGCCGGCCGCACCCGACCCGGTCTGTCCCGCCGTCCCCGCCCCGGTGCACTCGACCGTCACGATCGCGTGCACGTCGGTGCCCCCGTCGGGCAGGAACTCGTTCTGGTAGACGCTCGCGGTGAACTCAGCCATGGGCGTCATTCTTACCTACGGCCGCCGGCCCTCCGCTGGTCGAGCCGGGCGAGCCGCTAGGCGAGCCCGTGTCGAGACCCGGCGACGGCGCGGCGACCGGGATGGTCTCGACACCGCTCGCTGCGCTCGCGGGCTCGACCACCGAAGGCGGTCCGCCGACCCTCGCGAGCGCGGCGGTGATGTTGTCCTGCCCGCCCTTGCCGTTGGCGAAGGCGACCAGGTGGGTGGCGATCGCGCGCGGGTCGGCCGAGCCGGCGGCGCGGACCTGTTCCTGCAGCGCCGCCGGCTCGGAGGCGTAGTTCCACAGCCCGTCGGAGCAGGCCAGCAGCCACCCGGGGGCGGTGACTTCGACGCTGCCGACCCGGGGCTTGATGTCGGGGCCGTCGTGGCCGAGCCACTTGGTGATCGAGTGCGCCTGTTTGGAGGCTTCCGCCTCGGCACGCGGCGTACCGCCCGCGATCATCACCTGGGCCATCGAGTCGTCGACGGTCAGCAGCTGGCCCTCACCCTCGTCGGGCAGCAGATAGATCCGCGAGTCGCCGAGGCCGCAGTAGTGGATGACGCCGTCCTCGAGCACGGCGGCCACCAACGTGCAGGACGGCGGGTTGACCGAGTCGTCCGGCGCCGTGTCGATCACCGCCTGGTTGCCGGCGGCCGCGGCGTCGGTGAAGACCTTGCTGACCGCGGCGGCAGCGCTCTCTGGCACGCCGAGCCCCTTGGGCAGTGGTGGCCGGAGCACGGCGAGCACCGCCTTGGCGGCGGCAAGCGAGGCGACGTCGGAGTTGTCGGAGTTGGAGACTCCGTCACACACGACGAGCACGGCCCGCTCGGCCTCGACGGCAAGTGCCATGGCGTCCTCGTTGCGGGTGTGCCGGATGCCGCGGTCACACACGCCTGCGACCCAGGGTGCCGGCTGCTCCTCGAAGTGGTCGCGGGCGCTGGGCGCCTTGGTGCCGCACTGGGTGCAGTAGCCGTCGTCGCCGACCACGCCGCCGCACTCCGCGCAGGGCGTGGGTGTCTGGTCACTCGCGGCGTCGGAGATGGTCTCCCCCGGCCGTGCCGTGATCGCGCTGATCGGGCTCACGTCGTCGAGGTCGGTGCGCAGCACCGGCCCGGCCTCGGCCCCGTCGGTGACCGCCTTGCCGCAGGCTTCGCAGAACTTCGATCCGGGCTCGAGCGGCGCTCCGCAGTGCGGGCAGGTGGCGGGTGTGGAGGGCGGCGTTGCGGGAGGCTCCGTCACGTCAGCGTCCAGTTGCGGACGGCGTTGGCGCGTCCGACCATCAAGATCTGCGTCTCCCGGTCGGCCGCCTCGCGGGCCAGCACGCGGTAGTTGAGCTCCAGGCCGTCTCGCAACGACTCCTCCTTGGCCTCAAAGGTGCCGATCCGAACAGTCCCGGGTCCCTTGCGCTCCACCACCTCGAGCGCTCGGCGCAGGATCTTCGTCGACAGCCGGGCCCGAGCGTACGGCTCCATCTGGGCACCCTCGACGCTGGTCATCGCCGCAGACAGCCGCGTCAGGTCGTCGCCCGAGCCGCGGAGCAGCACCTCGGCCCGCAGCTCGCGGGACTCGCCGTAGCCGCGGCTGGTGGGTGGCACCTGGTCGAGGGCCGCGACGGCCCCGTCGGTGTCGCCCTCCGCCGCGCGGATCCGGGCCACGCCGAACGCCGAGGGGGCGACGTACGCCGCGTCGGTCTCGGCGCAGGTGTTGTAGAAGCCGGCCGCCACCTGAGAGCGGCCGCCGTTCTCGCAGGCCAGGGCCAGGGCCAGCTTTGGCGCCAGCTCACCCGGCACCTGGTGATAGACGGCGTTGAACGACGATGCCGCACCCGTCCAGTCCTGCTTCTGCAGGGCCACAAGCCCCGAGATCCACAGCGCCCGCCACTCCCAAGGGTCGGCCTGCAGCAGACGCGACGACTCCGCAGCCGCGTGATCGGGCTGCTTCGCCTCGAGCGCTGCCCGGGCCCGCCACAGCCGCACCTCGGCGGTCTCCTCAGGTGCCTTCTCGAGCTGCTCGAGCCGCTTCTCAGGCGTCGTGGGGGCGAGGCTGGTCAGCCACGCGTGCTGGGCGTCGGAGGCGTCGTCGCGCAGCGCGGGCAGCTGCGACCAGTCGAGCACCACCGTGGTCACCGCCGGCGTCTCGAACAGCTGGGAGGCCGCCGAGGTCAGCGCCGTGCCGGCCCGCTTCTTGGCCACCACCTCACGCAGCACGCCCAGCAGCTGGACGCGCAGCTCGTCGGCGGACTGGAACCGGTCGGCCGGGTCGAGCGCGCAGCACTTGGAGATCAGGCAGTAGAGCGAGTCGTTGTCGCGGAAGAGCGGCGTGGTCTCGGGGTCGGGCAGCGAGGTGAGGTAGGTCGACTGGTAGCCCTTGAACTCCATGCACAGCACGACGAGCGTGCGGCCGATCGTGTAGAGGTCGGAGGCGACGGTCGGCCCCAGGGTGGCGACCTCGGGAGCCTGGTAGCCGACGGTGCCGTAGATCGCCGACTCCTGGTCGTCGACATGGCGTACGCCGCCGAGGTCGATGAGCTTGAGCGCGTCGCCGACCTGGATCAGGTTGTCGGGCTTGAAGTCGCAGTAGATGAGGCCGAGGTCGTGGAGGTACTGGAACGCCGGGAGGATCTCCAGGATGTAGGCCAGTGCCTGATCGACGGGCAGCGGGTCGTACTTGCCGTCGGCCGCGCGCATCCGGGCCTTGAGCACCTGCTTGAGGGAGGTGCCGCCGACGTACTCCATCACGATGTAGCCGGCGTCGTCGTGGGTGACGAAGTTGTAGATCTCGACGATCAGCGGGTGCTCGACCTGGGCCAGGAAGCGCTGTTCGGCGATGGCCGCTGCCAGCGCGTCCTTGTCGCCGGAGTTGAGCAGCCCCTTGAGCACCACCCACCGGTCGGAGACGTTTTTGTCGCGGGCGAGGTAGATCCAGCCGAGGCCGCCGTGGGCCAGGCAGCCGGCGACTTCGTACTGCCCCGCGACCAGGTCGCCCGCTTTCAGCTTGGGAGTGAACGAGAACTCCTGGCCGCACGCCGGGCAGAAGCCCTCGGTGCGCCCGGGACGGCCACCCTGGCTGCGGCCGACCGGTCCGCCGCAGTTGGCGCAGTTGCGCTTGTCCTCCGCGACCTCCGGGTTCTTCATGATGACCTTGGACGCGTCGACCAACGGCACGGCCGGGATCACCGTCAGGCCGGCGCCGAGGCGCGCGGACCGGAGTCGCTGGGAGCCGGTGCGGGTGCGGTGGGTCGCACCGGTGCCGACGCGCTGGGAGCCGATGGCCGCGGACTCCAGCCGGAACGAACCGGTCGCCGCCGCGGACTCGTCGAGGGCGCTCGCGAAGACGGCCGCGGAAGCCGCCGCCGCGGTCGCGCCCGCCGGCGTTCCGCAGACGTCGCAGTAGCCGTCGACGATGGTGCCGGTGCAGCCCGGCTGCTGACAGTTGGTGCCATCGGCAGATCCGCTGGTCGAGGAGGGCGCGCTAACGCCTGTCACGGGACCCGAGTGACTCGGCGATGCCGCCCCCACCGTCAGCGGGCGCCATTCCGCAGGTGTCGCAGTAGCCGTCGACGATGGTCCCCGCGCAGCCGGGTTGCTGGCACTTCATGTGGACTCCTTGGTGACGGTGGAACGGGAGAGGGCCCAGGTGAGCCAGGCCTCGTAGGCGTCGACCACCGCGGCGGCGACCGCCACCGGGCAGGGCCGCCGCGCCAGCACGTCGCGGGCGGTCGCGGCGGCGGCCATCAGCTCGGGGTCGCGGTCCAGGCCGCGGGCCGAGGCCTTGAGGGTGAGGGCGTCGAGCCGGACGCTGAGGTCGTCGCGGGCGGCCAGCGCGGCGGCGTACGACGCGTGCGCGAGGTTCATCGCGTCGCCCACCCGTGCCAGCCGCTGGCGGTACGCCGACAGCTGCTGCGGCGAGTCCGGCACCGGGCCGAGCGCCTCGACGTCGGGGACGGCGTACTTGGGTGCCGGGTCGACGGCCTCGACGCACTTCTCGGCCAGCTGGGCGAGCGCGGCCGAGCGGGCCAGCAGGTCGTCGCGCAGCTCGGCCGCGGCGGCGGCCCGGTCGCGGGTGTCGCGACGTTCGGCGCCGCCGACGATGAGGTCGCGCTCGAAGCGGGCGGTCTCGTTCTCGAGGGGCCCGAGCAGCCCGCCGACGTCGCCTCCGCGCTGGAGCCGCTCGGTGACGTCCTTGACGCGTGCGGCCAGCTCGTCCCAGGTGTGCTGCGCGCGGGGTCGGCTGCTGTCGGGCTCGAGCCCGACCTGGTCGCGCAGCCGCTCGAGGGCGGCGCGCAGCTCCTTGACCCGGGCGGCGTTCTCGTCGGCGGCCGGGTCGAGGGAGAGTCGCTGGCGCAGCTGCCCGGCGAGGGCGTCGGAGAGCCGGCAGGCCTCGGGGAGCGAGACGGCCAGCGCGCCGGCGGTCGCCTTGGTGCCCTTGGCCACCACCGCGGCGTCGAGGGTGGCGTCGAGCCGGCCCCAGACCAGGGTGGCCAGCCGTTCGCGCTCGGCTACCAGCACCCGGCCGCTGTCCCAGACGGCCAGCAACAGCTGTTGCCGGTCGGCGACGGCCTTCCAGAGCGCCATCGACAGGGTCATGTCGTCGGTGAGCTCGTCCTTGCGCGGCGACGACAGGGCGGCGGCGTCGAGCTCGTCGAGCTCGTCCTTGCGGAACCGCACCCACTGGTCGAGCGCGGTGAGGTAGGTCTGCATCGCCATCACCTCGACCGGCTGGCCGAGCCGACCGGGGGCATCGGGTGCATGAACTGGACTCATGACATTCCTCCGCGATGTCGGGGTCCCCGCGCAAGCGTGAACCGGAGGAGCGCAGCGGAGGAGGCGAGTGGTTCCGTGGGGTGGCACTGGCTCACGGTGGTGTCCGGCCGTACTGAGGCGTCGGCTGTCCGGGCGACTTGCCCAGCGTCGGCTGCAGCCAGCGCTCGTAGCTGGCCTCCCACGACCCGTCGGCGCGTTGCTTCTCGAGGACGGCGTTGACGAACCGCACCAGGTCGACCTGGTCGGCTGCGATGCCGATGCCGTAGGGCTCCTCGGTGAACGCCGGCTCGTCCAGCACCACGGCGTACGGGTCCTGGGCCGCCAGGCCCGCGAGGACGGTGTCGTCACCGGTGATCGCGTCGACGTCGCCCTCTTGGAGCAGCACCAGGCAACCGGTGTGGTTGTCGGCGCCGACGGGAATTGCGTCCGGAGCCAGCCGGATCAGGTTGTCCATGCTCGACGTGCCGATCGGCGCGCACACCCGATGGCCGGCGAGGGACGCCAGCCCGGTGATGTCGGATCCCTTGCGGACCAGGATCTTCTGACCCGACAGGTAGTACTCCGCCGAGAAGGCGATGGACTCCCAGCGGTCGCAGGTGATGGTCATGTTGCGGGCGACCACGTCGACCTCGTGGTTCTGCAGCACCTCGAGCCGCTGGGCGGCGGTGATGACGCGCAGCTGGTATTTGTCCTCGTCGCCGAAGATCGCCTTGGCGATCTGCTTGACCTGGTCGATGTCGAAGCCCTCGACCTCGCCCGAGACCGGGTTGCGGGCGCCGAGCAGGTAGGTGTCGGCCGAGACGCCGGCGATCAGGCGGCCGCGCTGCTTGATGTCCGCCATCGTCGACCCGCTGGGGATGCCGAGCGGGTTGGCGGACTCGGGCGCGTAGGACTGGAGCCGGTCGGAGCAGGTCTGTGCGACCGGCGCCGCGCCACCCGTGATCTCGGGCGGCGCCGGTGGGGTCGGGACCGGGGTCTCGGTGGTGCCGCATGCGGCCAGCGTGAGAGCGAGGAACAGAGCCGCGAGCATCGCGGGTCCGCGCGTCCGGAGAATCACGAGTACTCCTTCAGGCGCGCGTTGACGCCGACCGAGGCGAAGCCGGCGGACAAGAGACCGGCGAGGACGGCGAGCACCACGAGGACGAGCAGGACCGAGTTGCCGTTCTTGAGCGTGTCGGTCGTCAGCGCGCCGGAGTGGCTCAGCGAGTCCTGGAGCTGCGCGTCGAAGGCATCGAACGTCTCGGACGGCGAGCCGGCCTCGCTGCTGGTGGCCAGGGCGACGGCCGCATCCCAGTCGCCGCCGTCGTCGAGGTCGACGATCTCCTGGTGCTGGGACTTGTAGGTCGCCCAGTCGCCCTGCAGCCCGGTCAGCGACTGCTCCGTCAGGGCCTGGTCGACGGTCGCCGCGGCGGCCACCCAGGCTTCCTCGAACGCCTGGCCGGACCCCCGGGCGATCAGCCGCAGGCTCTCGTTGGCCTTGGCGTCGTTGGCCGCGGTGCGTGCGGTCGCCCCGTCGACCACCGCCTCGAAGGAGCCGCCCGTGAGCTCGTCGTTCTGGTTCTGGTTGCTGTTGGAGACCAGGCCGGCGGCGATCCCGACGACGGCGATGGCCGCCATCGCCAGCGCCAGCCCGGTGTTGACGCGGCGCCGGAAGTGTTGGGCGATCCAGCGGTTGCAGAGATAGAGCAGCGCGACGCCCAGCACCGCCGGGAGCAGCACCAGCCACGGATGGTGGGCGCCCATCGCGTCGCGCGCTCGGGCGGAGTTGGCCGCGACCAGCTCGTCGACGATGGGCAGCGCGGTCGATCGCAGCTCGCCACTGGCCTTGCGCAGGTAGGCGCCGCCGACCGGCAGCCCCTGCCGGTTGTTGGCGCGGGCCTGGTCCATCGAGCCGACGTAGTCGAGCACCGCGCTGCTGAGCGCGCTGAGCGCGGCCCGGTCGGCCGGTTGCGCCCGGGCGGCGTCGGTCATCGAGCGGACCGTCTGGTCGATGGCGTCGTCGTACGCCGCCCGCTGCTCCGCCGGCTCCAGGCCACCGATCAGGAAGGCGTTGGTCGCGAGCGCGTCGGCCCGCAACAGGCTGGCCTTGATGCCCTGGACCCGGATCAGCTGCTGGGTGTCGGCGGCGGCGGTGCGGTTGGCCTGCCACGCCAACGCGAGCTGCAGCGCCGTCAGCGCGCCGAAGACCAGGCAGACCACGATCGCCAGCAGCCGGAGCCGCGCCAGGTTGGTGGGCACCTGCCTGGCCCGACCCCGCGCAGCCTCGTCCTCGCGATCCGTGCCGAGGGTGGCCTCGGGTGGTGCCGGCTTCGCCGTCGGGGCCGGCGCCGGGGCCGCGGCCGGTGGCGAGCGCAGGGGCCGGGGCACCTTGGGTGGCTTGAGTCATGACGTCGCCTCTTCAGTCGGTGCCTCATCGGCGGGCTCATCCGCGGGTGGCTCGTCGAGGACGGGAGCCGGCGGGAGCGGCGTGGCCGGGTCGATGACGAGCGGACCCTCGGTGGGGTCGAGGAGCTTCGCTGCCGTCGTCGTACACGAGATCCTCGGGCATCAGCGTGCGCAGCTGCTCGACGGTCGGTTCGTCGACCTCGCGCAGCCGCCACGCGTGCTGGCCGATCGCGGCCTCGAGCACGTTGCGCGAGTAGCGGCCGTTGCCGAAGGTCGGTCCGCGGCGGACGCCGCCGAGCATCTCGCGGAACCGCTTCTCCACCTCGGCGCTGATGTCGTAGTCGGCGCCCGCCGCGAGCACCTTGAAGATGCCGACCAGCTCGTCGTCGGTGTAGTCGACGAAGTCGATGGTGGTGCGGAAGCGGCTGGCCAGGCCGGGGTTCTGGGCGATGAAGTAGGCCATCGGCTCGGGGTAGCCCGCGACGATCACGACCAGGTCGTGGCGGCGGTCCTCCATCTCCTTGACGAGGGTGTCGACCGCCTCGGTGCCGTACTGGTCGCCGGCCAGGCTGTAGGCCTCGTCGATGAAGAGCACCCCGCCGACGGCGCTCTTGACCACGTCGGCCGTCTTCATCGCGGTCTGGCCGAGATAGCCCGCCACCAGCTCGGAGCGGTCGACCTCGACGAGCTGGCCCTTGGTGAGCAGGCCGAGCGCCCGATAGATCCCGGCCACCAGTCGGGCCACGGTGGTCTTGCCGGTGCCGGGGTTGCCGACGAAGACGAGGTGCCGGGTGATGGTGGGCACCTTGAGCCCGGCCTGCTCCCGCTTGGCCTCGATGCGCAGCACCGCGACCTGTCGGTGGATCTCGCCCTTGACCGCGGTCAGGCCGACGAGCGCGTCGAGCTCGGCCAGCAGCTCCTCGAGCGTCATGGGCGGCTGTTCGGGTGTCTGCTCGGCAGCCGGTGCGGTCGGCTGGTCCGCCGGCGCCCCCTGCGTCGGCTGGTCGGAGCGGTCGATGATCGTCTGGGTGCCGTCGGGGTTGATCTGCGCCGGATCGGTCGGCAGCGCCGGCGCCGCCGGGTCTCCGCCGAGGCCGGGGAACTTGCCGGGCCCCCACTCCTCGAGGTGGCTCAGGTCGAGCTCGGAGGCCATCTTGGTGAGCGCGTTGCGCACGGCGTTGAGCTGGTCGGTGACCTGCCGGCCCGACTCGGCGGCCAGCCGGACCATCTCGGCTTCGGTGAGGCGGGTGCCGGGCACGCTGGGGATGCTGCTCGGACCGGGTGTGCCGGCGGGCACCGGCGCCACCTGCCGTACGGCGCCCAGCTGCGCGGCCGCGGCGGTCGAGGCGTTGCCCATCACCCGTGGCGTGGGGGTGCCGAGCATTGCTGCGGCGGTGCAGACCTCGCTGAGCGCAGTCGCGTAGGCCATCGCCTCGGGGTGCCGGGCCAGCGCGAGGCCGGACAGGCTGGGCGTCGGGCCGGCGCGCCAGCGCCGACCGCGGGAGGCGGCGGTGGTGAACTCCTCGGCGCTGCGGTCGCCTCCGGTCTGCGAAGACCAGTCCTGCCAGGCACCGGGGGCGGACTCGGCGACCGTGGCGGCCAGCGACTCGCCCTCGGCGCGGGCGACGTCGGGGTCGATCCCGGCGGCGACGGCAGCCTCGGTGAGCGCGGCCAGCGCGGCGGCCAGCGACGGGGTGTCAGGCATCTACTGCTCCAGGTCGAGGGATGAGCCGGGCGGGGGCGGCGGCGCCGGGACCCCGGCGCCGGCGTCGAGAGCGCCCCCGGTGGAGGACGCGCCGAACTTCGCCTCGAGGAACTTGCCGTGCGCGATCAGCGCCTGCGCGTCGGCGCGGTTGGCGGCGTCGAGCATCTTGGTCATCGTGGAGGAGAGCAGCTCGAGCTGGTCGATGAGGATCATCAGCGCCGTGCGGCCACCTTCGATGGGGCGCGAGTTGGCCCAGTCGCGCGGCAGCCGGAGGTAGCCGCCGACCGCCTCGGGGAGGTAGTCGGTGGCGGTGGCCACCACGGCGTACGCGTCGGCGCTCCCCCAGCCCAGGTGCGGCAGCTGCGGCAACGTCTCGCGGATGGTGCGGTCGATGCGGGCGACCCGGGACCGCACGACCGCCGGCGCGGTGCCGTCGGCCAGCATCGCCTCGACTCGGGCGAGCGACGCGAGGATGTCGGCCTCCGTGGGCGCGTCCGGAACCGTGGTCCGCTCGGGCGCGTGACGACGCCCGAACAACCAGTTCCACAGCCCCACGAGCCGCCGCCTTAGCGGCCGGAGCCGTCGAGGTCGAGCTGGCCGCTGGCGAGCCGGTTGTCCTGCGACTGCACGCGGGCGACGTACTCCTTGGACTTCTCGACCTCGTTCTCGAGCACCCCGATCGTGGTGGCCATCGTGTCGAGCGCCTTGATCTTGAACTCGTCGATGGAGTCCATCGTGGCGTAGATGTTGGCGAAGGCCGCCTGCAGCTGCTCGACGCCGATCGACGAAGAGGCTGCCTGCTCCTGGATGGCCGCGGAGTTGTCCTTGAGCATCTCCGACGTGCGCTGGATCATCCCGGACGTCGTGGTGTTGAGCGCCGCGATCTGGTCGAGGACGAGCTTCTGGTTGCCGAGCGCCTGGGCCACGATGACGGCCGTGCGCAGCGCCGAGATCGTCGTGGTGGAGGCGCGGTCGACGCCCTTGATGAGCTCGATGTTGTTCTTGATGATGATGTCGATCGCGAGGTAGCTCTGGATCGAGACGGCCAGCTGGGTGAGCAGGTCCTGGTGCTTCTGCCGGACGTAGAAGAGCACGTCCTGGTTGAGCGCCTTGGCCTCGTCGGGGTTGGAGATCTGCAGCTCGGCGATCTTGGCGGCCAGCTTGGCGTCGAGCCGCTCGGCGATGTAGACGTACTGGTTGAGCCGGCCCATCGCCGCCCACAGGTTGGCCTTCTCCATGTTGAGCGAGACGTTGTCGCGGGTCAGCTCGTCCTGGCCGTTGCGCAGGCTGTGCAGGATGCCGTTGAGCTGGCTCTGCGCCGACTGGTAGCGCCGGAAGTAGTCGACGACCTTGTCGCCCATCGGGATGATGCCGAGCCAGCGCCGGGTGCCGGTGAGGTGGCTGGGGTCGAGGTCCTCGACCGTACGCCGCAGCTCGAGCAGCGTCTTGCCGACCTCGGAGCCCTCGGCGAGCCCGCCCTTCTTCAGGGCCTGCACCGGCCGGTCGAGCAACCGGTTGGAGGTCTCGGCGGCCTTGCGGATGTCGGCGTCGCCCATCGTGCGCACGTTGTCGGCCTGGGCGGCGAACTCCGGGCTGCTGGGCTGGGCCTTGGCCAGCGCCTCCATGTAGTCGTCGACCTTGGCGTCGAGCGCCGGGATCGCCTCCGCGGCGACGGCCGGCGCCATCCGCGGCGCCGCGGTCGCCTGGACAGCGGCCGGCGCATCGGGCGCGACAAGGGTGAGGGTCCCGCCGGGCGGCTCGAGCGGTGCGGGCTCGGTGGCTCCGGGGGCAGGGTCGTTGGTGGTCATGGCGGGTCTCCCGTCTGCGCGTCCCGGGCTCCCCGGCCCGGTACTCGGGTCGATCCTAGGGCGTGGTTCCCCATCCTCTGTCGTCTCGCACCAGAACCGGCAGAAGTCCTTGCGGGGCGTGGCCGCGAGCGGGGTCGATGGACACCCGAGGAGGTTCTGCCGGTTCTGGTGCGACCGCCTCAGGTCGGCCGCGCCACCACGCAACAACGCGCCGGGTTCGGCTCCAGCGCGGCGGTGAGATCGTGGCAGGCGAGGCCTTCGATGACCCCCTCGACGTACTCCAGGTTGAGTCCGCAGACCAGCTCGGTGTGGTCCCGGGCGAGCCGGTCGAAGGGGCAGTTCTCCAGCAGCAGCCGGCCGTCGTCGACGCGCGGCTCGTAGCCCTGCTGCTCGAGCGTGGCGGCGGTCCGGGTGAGCTCGCCGCCGCGCCGTGAGCCGCCCTCGCCGGCAGCCCGGCCCTCGCGGCGGGCCGCCTCGGCGGCGGCGTCGCCGACCTCGACCTTGGTCCTGATGGACTGCTCGACCGCCTCGGCCAGGATCCGGCCGATCAGGTCGTAGTGCCGCTGGGGCAGCGACACCTCGATCTCTCGCGACGAGCGGCGGTAGAGCTTCGACGGGCGCCCTGCCCCGGGGCCGCTGCGCCCGGAGAGCCGGCGGAACTCCACGTCGAGCAGGCCCTCGGTCACCAGCCGCTCCAGGTGGAACTTCGCGGTGTGGGCGGGTACGCCGACCGCTGCCGCGGCCTGTTCGCGGCTCACGGCGTCGGCTTGCCGCGAGACGAACTGGTAAAGCGACCGCCGGACCGGCTCGGCCAGCGCGGCGACACCCGCAGCGTCGTCGGCCAGCTCGTCGGAGTCCATCTCTAAAAGATACAGGTCTTGACGTAAGACGGGAAGATTACTAACGTACAAACTCTCGTCTGATAGAAACGGAGCCCGTCATGACCACCACCTCCACGCCGAGCAACACCACCTCGCGACTCGGCAGCAGCGAGCACCAGGCGTTCCTCATGCTCCGCACCGTCTTCACGATCGCGCCGATCGCCTTCGGCCTCGACAAGTTCCTCGAGGTGATGACCGACTGGGACAAGTACCTCGCGCCGTGGATCAACGACCTCGTGCCGGGCAGCTCCCACGAGGCCATGCTGATGGTCGGCGTCATCGAGATCGCGGCCGGCGTCCTGGTCGCCGTGCGCCCGGCCATCGGCGCCTACGTCGTGGCCCTCTGGCTGGCCGGGATCATCGTCAACCTGCTCTCCGTGGGCGGCTACGCCGACGTGGCCCTGCGCGACTTCGGCCTGCTCGTCGGCGCCCTCGCCCTGGCCCGCCTCGCCGTCTCACCGGCAGCCCGGCGATGACCGCACTCCGAGTCGTCCACGACCAGCCCGCGATCGACCTGGTCGCCGCCGAGGGCGCCGCGGCTGACCTGATGGTCGCCCTCGGGCTGTCGCTCGACGGGCCCGACCTGGCGGCGACCCCGCGCCGCCTCGCGCACGCCCTCGCAGAGCTGCTGACCGCGCCGGAGTTCGACGCGACCACCTTCGCCAACGCGGAGGGGTACGACGACCTCGTGCTCGTCGAGGACATCCCGATGCAGTCGCTCTGCGAGCACCACCTGCTGCCGTTCGTCGGCGTCGCCCATGTCGGCTACCTGCCGGGGGATCGCATCCTCGGGCTGTCGAAGTTCTCGCGCACCGTCGACCACTTCGCTCGCCGCCCACAGACCCAGGAACGGCTCACCATGCAGATCGCCCGCCACCTCTCCGACACCCTCGCTCCTCGCGGGGTCGGGGTGGTGATCGAGGCCGAGCACTCCTGCATGAGCCTGCGCGGCGCGCGGGCTCGGGGCGCGCGCACCGTCACGTCCGCCCTGCTCGGACACCTCCGCGACGATCCTGCCGCTCGCTCGGAGTTCCTGGCCCTCACCCGCGGAGGCCGTCGATGACCGAGCCGATCGTCCTCGTCGGAGGATTCGCGGCCGCGCACACCGCCAGCGAGCTCCGCTCGGCCGGCTACGCCGGGGCGCTCGTGCTCATCACCGACGAGGCGCACGTCCCTTACGAGCGACCGCCCCTGTCGAAGGGCTACCTGCTGGGCAACGACGAGCTCACCACGGCCCACGTGCATCCTGCCGAGTGGTACGCCGACAACGAGGTCGACCTCCGACTCTCCTGCCGCGTCACGTCGATCGAGCCGGCCCGGCACGTCGTGAACGACCGAAGCCGGCGAGCAGACCTACTCCCAGCTCGTGCTGGCGACCGGGGCCCGCGCCAACCGGCTCGCGATGGCCGACGAGAGCGGCGCCGAGATCGCCTACCTGCGCACGATCGGCGACTCCGAACGGATCAAGGCCGCACTCACCGAGGGGCGCCGCGTGGTGATCATCGGCGGTGGCTGGATCGGGCTCGAGGTCGCCTCGGCCGCGGTCGCGGCGGGCGCACAGGTCGTCGTACTCGAGGCCTTGGACCTGCCGTTGGTCCGGGTCCTCGGACCCGAGGTGGCCGAGCGGCTCACGCAGATCCACCGCGACCACGGCGTCGACGTGCGCACGGGTGTCACGGTGTCGGCCATCTCTCCCGGCGGCGTCACACTCGCCGACGGCTCGACCCTTCCGGCCGACCTGGTGGTCGTGGGAGTCGGCGTCACGCCCAACTCCGACCTGGCCTCGGCCGCCGGGCTCGGCACCGACAACGGCGTGCTCGTCGACGCTGCCCTGCGCACCTCCGACCCCGACATCTTCGCCATCGGCGATGTCGCCAACCAGGACCACCCGACCCTCGGGCGCCGGCTGCGCGTCGAGCATTGGGACACCGCACTCCAGCAGGGCAAGGCCGTCGCGCACAGCCTGCTCGGCGAGGACGTCAGCTATGCCGAGCTGCCGTACTTCTTCAGCGACCAGTACGACGTCGGCCTCGAGTACGTCGGCAACCCCGGCCCCGAGGGCTACGACGACGTGGTGATCCGCGACGGCGAGGGCAGCAGCTTCGTGGCCTGGTGGTTGCGCGACGGCGTCGTCGTCGCCGGCATGCACCTCGACGACTGGGACGCGATCGACGAGATCCGCTCGACGGTGGGGACCCGCCTCGACGGGGTCGCGCCGGAGGGGTCGGGCGTCCGGTGACCGCCTTCGTGCTGTCGGGCGACGAGGAACTCGATTGGGCGCCTGCGTTGCTCGCTCCGAGGGTTGGCGATCGGCTAGCCGACCCTCCGCAGCGGGTCGCGACCGTAGGCAACGTCGCTGGGCTCCTCGACGATGTCTTCGTCTTCCCAGCGGGCGACGGGCGCCGTCGAGCCCGAGCGCCGCACCAGGTGGAAGAGGAGCATCCCCGGGACCAGCAAGAGCAGCACGCCGTGTGCGAGCCCACGCTGGTAGCCGTCGAGCATGAGCGACAACGGGATGGCACCGACGCAGATCAGGGCCAGCCCGATCAGCATGTCGGGAGCGGTCCGCTTGTAGACGCCCGTGACCGAGCGACGTACGCCGTGGTCGGGGATGGACTGAAGTTGCTGTGTCATGAGAGACCTCCGGGGGGATGACACATTCACCGTAGGGCGGCGGGGATCACCGCGCAGAGAAACGCCGCATCAGATCGGCCGCGCCTTACGGTGCCGAGCGGCGTACCAAAGTAGGACGATCGCCTACCTTGCGCCGATGCGGGAGGCAGCCGCGGTGCCGTTCACTGAGCATCGTGACCACGACCGCGGTGCCCGGGCCGACCGCCCTCGCGTCGCGGGCGTTGGCGCCGGACCTGGCGCGCGGCTTCATGCTGCTCTTCATCGCCCTCGCGAACTCGCACTACTTCCTGCAGGGCTCCTCGGTGCTCGGCGGCTATCCGCAGGACGGATCAGCGCTGGACTCGGCCGTCACCTGGCTGCTGGCGACCTTCGTCGATGGCCGGGCCTTCCCTATGTTCGGTCTGCTCTTCGGCTACGGCGTCGCCCAGATCGTCCGCCGACACGAGGACGCCGGCCCACGGGCGGTCCGCCGGATGCTCTGGCGGCGCAGTCTCGTGCTCGTGGTGGTCGGCTTCCTGCACGCGATGTTGCTCTACATCGGAGACATCCTGGCGGCTTACGGCGTCCTGCTCTTCCTGGGCGTGTGGGCAGTGCGCTGGAAGGACCGCTGGTTGCTCGTGGTGGCGCTGTTGTTCTTCGCGCTCGGGTGCCTGCCCAGCGGCGGCTCCTTCACCATCAGCGCAGACCCACCAGACCCCTCGATGCTGCCGACCGACCTGCTCACGATGCTCTCGGACCGCATCGTGGTGCAGCCCTACATCGCCCTGCTCGGGCCGATCGGGTTCGCCTGCCCGTTCCTCGTGGGGCTCTGGGTCGGGCGCCGCCGGATCCTCGAGCAGCCCGAGCGCCACCGGGTGCTGCTCCGGGTGACGGCCATCGTCGGGATCGGGGTCGCGGTGCTCGCAGCCCAGCCGGTCGCGCTGGTGCTCGCGGGAGTCAACCCCGTGCCCGACCAGCGCGCCTTCGAGCTGATCGGGCCACTGCACGACGCGTCCGGGGTGCTGGGCGGGTTCGGGTACGCCGCGCTGGTGGCGCTGGTCGCCCTCCGCATCGACCGCACGCGGCGCGGCCGCGTCGTCGACGCGCTCGCCGCCACGGGACAACGGTCGATGACCTGTTATCTGGCCCAGTCGGTCGTCTGGGCCCTGGTGTTCACCCCGTTCCTGCTCGACCTGTCCGCAACCCTCACCGTCGCGGGCACGGCACTGCTGGCCGTCGCGACCTGGCTGCTGTCGGTCGCGATGGCCGACCGGATGCGGCGGGCGGGCAACCGAGGTCCCTTCGAGGTGCTCATCCGGCGCGTCACCTACGGGCGACCAACCGACCTCAGCCGAAGACCTCTCGCAGGATCTCCTGGAAGTGAGTGAGCAGCGGCGGCCAGCCGAACACCGATGGTCGCGTGTAGCCCAGCACGATCGCGGGTGGCCGCGGCGACGGCCCGTGCCGCAGCCCGTCGAGCCCGACCAGGAGCAGCCCCCGCCGGGCAGCCGCCGCCACGACGGCCTCCTCGGCATCCGGCCGGTCCGGCAGCGAGACCACGATGTGCCCGCCAGCCGCGATGCCCGAGGTGCAGTAGGGGCCGATGGCGGGCAAGACCTCCGAGAGCTCGGTCACCCGCCGCCGGTAGCGCGACCGGAGTGAGCGCACCAACCGGTCGTAGCCGTAGCCGTCGACGAAGGTCGCGAACGTGAGCTGGGTCGTCACGTCGAGGCCGCGGGTGCTGACCTGCTGCACCCGGGTCACGTCAGCCACCCATCCCTCCGGCAGCACCGCCCACCCCAGCCGGATGCCAGGACCCAGCACCTTGGACGCCGTTCCCAGGTACGCCACGTGGCCGGGCGCCGTGCCCTGCAGCGCGCCGACTGGTCGCCGGTCGTAGCGCAGCTCGCCGTCGTAGTCGTCCTCGATCACCAGCGAGCCGGTGTCCCGCGCCCATGCGACGAGGTGGTGCCGACGCTCCGAGCTGAGGGTGACGCCCAGCGGGTACTGGTGCGCGGGCGTGACGAAGACGGCCGCCGGCGACATGGCGGCCAGCACGTCGACGCGGGCACCGTGCTCGTCCACCGGCAACGGCAGCACCTCGAGCCCGGCGTCCTCGGCGGCCTCCCGATGCGGGCCATGGCAGGGGTCCTCGAGCGCGATGGTCCGCCCGCCGCGGTCGGCGATCACGCGGCACAGCATCCACAGCAGCTGGGTGGCGCCGGCGCCCACCACCACCCGCTCGGGCTCGGCGCTCACTCCGCGGGCGCGGCCCAGGTACGCCGCCAGCGTGTGGCGGAGCCGGGGATGACCCTGCGGGTCGCCGTAGTCGAACGCCTCGCCCTCGGCCTTCGTCAGTGCCTCCCGCCCGGCGCGCAGCCAGGCGGCGACGGGGAACCCGCCGGGTTCGGGGGCGCCGGGCACGAGGTCGAGGCTCAGCGTCCAGCGGGAGTAGGGCGACGGGACCGGCGCCGGCGGCGTCGACACGGGCGCCACCAGCGTGCCCACGCCGGTGCGAGCCTCGAGATAACCCTCGGCGACCAGCTGTTCGTAGGCGCCGGTGACCGTCCCTCGGGCCCAGCCCAGGTCCTCGGCCATCGCCCTGCTCGACGGGACTCGCTGCCCGGCCTTCAGCCGTCCCGAGCGGATCGCCTTGCGCAACGCGTCTTCGAGGCTGTTGCGGCGCTGCGACTGATGGGTCTCCAGATGCAGGTCGAGACCGCTCGTGGTCCAGGAGTCGGACACCACAGCGATGCTAGTGCCCGAACTCGGCAGGGGCTGGGTGAGAGTCAGGCCCGGTCCTCCTCCCGACACCCGGCCGCCCGCGCCACCAGCTCGTCACCGAGCGCGGTCCGGCGGTAGAGCACCCGACGGCCGTTGCGGTGCGAAGTGAGCAGGCCGGCGCCGGTCATGACCGACAGGTGCGCGCTCACCGTCGGCGGCGAAAGGTCGACCCGGCTGGCGAGCAGCGTCGTGGTGCGCGGGATGTCGAGCTCACCGAGGATGGCGGCCCGGGAACGGCCGACCAGACCGGCCAGGGAGGGCGGCGGTGCGACGCCGTCGTCCGCCCACAGCCGCCCCGCCCCGCGGGCGCCGTAACCGATGGCGGGCACGCTGGGACTGACAAGCACGTCCGGCCACAGGAACACGCTCGGCACCAGCCACACCCCGCGGTCGACGGCCGAGACCGGGTCGGTCCACGCGTGCCGACGCACCTGGAGACCCTCCCCCTCCAGCGAGAGGTCGGGGTGCATCCCGGACAGCGCGGCCGCCAGGCCCTCGCCGGCCACCGCCTGGGTGTGATGGGAGATGTCGGCGTCCTGGATCGCCGTGACCCGGTCCCACAGTGGCGCCAGCACGGTCGACCAGTACGCCACCAGCGCCGCGGCCAAGCGGTCGGCGTACTCCTGCGGCGCCCAGGCGGCGTACCTCCCCCGTGGGTACGCCGCCCGCAGCACCGCCAGGTCGGCAGCCGCCGCGTCCGTCGGCGTCGCCGCGACCAGCTCGAGCTGTTCCAGGGCCGAGAGCTGGCCGGCCGTCGGCGCGGGCGCGAGCGCGTCGGGAGACCAACCGGCATGCCCCCGCGACAGGTCGGCGAGCAACGCCGTGTCGTAGTTGGCGCGCCGCGGCAACCGCTCGCGCAGCCGCGCGTGCAGCACGTGCTCGTGCGGCCGGCACAGCGCCATCAGGCTGGCCGCGACCTCCCACACCGCACTGGCGGCGATCCTGGTCCGCGCCACAGCTGGCACGTCGAGCTCGATGTTGATCATCCGGCTCGACGCTAGCCGGACAGCGGTCCACAGGGATGGGCCATCGGCGACTTCGATTTATGGTCCACTCGCCGCGTCATTGACGTCCTCTGGATGCCGCAGGTAGACCAGAACCATGACGAAGGGACGTTCATGATCGCGCGCATGTGGCGAGGCTGGGTCCACACCGACCGTGCGGAGGAGTACGCCGACATTGTCGAGCGCACCGGCATGTCCGGCTATCGGGCCACCCCCGGCAACCGAGGAGCCCAGCTCCTCACCCGTGACCTCGGCGACGGCCGCACGGAGCTGATCACCCTCAGCTGGTGGGATGACCTGGACGTCATCAAGGCGTTCGCCGGCGACGACGTCACGAGCGCGAAGTACTACCCCGAGGACGATGAATACCTGGTCGACCGGGAGACCACCGTCTCCCACTTCGAGGTGCTCGAACCCGACGCAGCGCCCACCTGACGCGCCCCCCTCCACTCCTCCCTCGAGGCTGGCAAGATCCCGTGTCAGGGGGGTGCTGAGGTGCCGGATGTGATGGGCCGTGACTCCGAGCTGGCCAGCCTGGCTGAGGTCCTGTCTCGGGCGGGGTCGGGGAGCCCCGCAACGGCTCTCATAAGGGCCGAGAGCGGATACGGCAAGACACATCTGCTCAACGCCGTCGCCGAGAGGGCTCGGGCGGATGGCTGGAGGTGTCTGCGCGTCCAGGGCGTCGAGTCCGAGGCGGTGCTGTCGGGAGCCGGGCTGTTGTCCGTCCTGTCGCCCCTGCGAGACGGTTTGGACGCCGTTCCCGAGGCGCAGGCGGAGGCGCTGTCAGCCGCGCTGGGCTGGGGGCCCGCCGCAAGCACCGGCGATCGCTTCCTCATCGGTGCGGGGACGCTGAGCCTGCTGGCGGCCGAGTCGGCCCGCGCGCCCCTGCTCATCGCCGTCGACGACGTGCAGTGGGTCGATGCTGAGTCAGCCGACGCGGTGGCCTTCGCCGTCCGTCGGCTCGGGCACGACCGGGTCGCCGTGGTGATCACGCATCGGGTCGGCACGCCCCTTCCGGTCGCGCTGGAGGACTTCGAGGTCATCACCCTTGGCGGCCTGTCACCGGCAGCCGCGCGAGCCCTGCTCGGGTCAGGCTTCGCGGCCGACGTCGTGACCAGCCTGGTGGCGCAGACCGCAGGCAACCCCCTTGCCCTGCTGGAGTGTCAGCGGGTGCTGACCCGGGCCGAGCGAGCGGGCGCCGCACCGCTGCCACTCATGCTTCCCGTCCCCGGACGTTTGGCCGACGTGTACGCCGGCGAGCTCGCCGACCTGTCCCCGGCTGCGTGGCGCGCCGCCGTGCTGTGCGCGGCGAGCGCTGACCAGGAAGCGGCGCCGGTGCTCGCGGCGCTGACCGCCGATGGGCTCGACCCCGGGACCAGCGTGGCCGAGTCGGGCGCGGTGCTGGTCGCTCAGAGCGGCGTCCTGGCGTTCCGCCATCCGATGCTGCGCTCGGCCACCTGGGAGCGCGCGTCGCTCTCCGAGCGACACTCGGCGCACGAGTCGCTCGCCGCCGTCAGCTCGGACCGCGCCGCTCGAGCCTGGCACCGAGCCGAGGCGGCGCCGGGACAGGACGCCGCCCTCGCCGAGGAGCTCGCCGCGGTCGGCGATGTGGATCGCGCACGCCGCGGATACGCCGCCGCCTCGAAGGCGATGGAACGCGCGGCGCGGCTCACTCCCGATCCCGTGCTCCGGAGTGACTGGCTCGCCACGGCGACCGACGACGCGTACGTCGCCGGCGACGCCGACCGCGCCCGACGACTGGCGACCGAGGTGCTCGGCTCCGACGCAGGAGCCGAGGCCCGCGCGCGTGTGCTGTTCGCCCAGGGCATGCTCGAGTGGTCGCACGGCACGTTCGCCCACGCCCGTGAACGGTTCGAGCAGGCCGCCGGTCTTGCCACGGGGCGGCTGCTCGTCCGGACCCTCAGCGAGCTCCTGCACACCTGCCACGTGCTCGACGACACCGCAGGCATGACGGAGGCCGCCGATCGGGCGGCTGAGGTCGCCGACCGGACCGACCCGGAGCAGGCCATGCTGGCGGCGTACCTCTCCGGCGCGGCGCGCGTGGTCGAAGGACGTCCCGATCTGGGCGCTCCGCTGGTGCATCAGGCGATGGGCCTGCTCGAGTCGGACCCGGTCCTGCGCGACGACCCGCGCCACCTGGTCGTCTCGCTCCTGTGTGTGCGCTGGCTCATGGACCCGTCCGCCGCGGCGGGCTATGCCGATCGCCGGATCGATCGGGCCCGCGCGGCGGGCGCGCTCGGAATCCTGGCCACGGGGCTGTCGCTCTTCTCCCAGGGCTTGGCCTGGATGGGTGACCACGTGCGTGCATACGCGTTCGCAGGTGAGGCGGTCGAGCTGCTCGAGACGCTCGGCGTTACGGCTGACCCTGGGTCGGCGTACGGCGCCGCCGCCACCGAGTGCGCCTGCCGAGGCCTGCACGACGAGGCCCTACGGTTGCTCGACCGGGCGAGGGTCAACGTCGCCGTCAATGGCTTCGACGCGATGCCGCCACACCTGGCTCGCACCGTCGCACTGTGCGCGCTCTGCCGCGGCGACCTGGCCGAGGTCGTCGACGTCCTGGAGGACCAGCTCGTCCGGTTCAACGGTGTCGGCGACTACCTGGAGCCGCTTGGGGTCGCCCCGTTGCTGGTGGAGGCCTACCTCGGGGTGGGCCTGCCTGACGACGCGCGTGACCTGACCGTCCGCTTCGCCGCGGCCCAGCCTGAACAGACGTTTCCCCACGTAGCTGCCATGGTGGCCCGCTGCGAGGGCCTAGTGGCGACCGAAGTCGACGATGCTGTCGAGGCTTTCGAACGTGCCCTCGCGTTGCACGAGGCCCAGCCCGACAGGTTCGAGACCGCACGCACGCGGCTGCTCCTTGGCATGCGCCTGCGCCGCGGCGGTCGGAGGGTGATCGCGCGGGTGCAGCTCGATGCCGCGCGACATGAGTTCGTGGCCATGGACCTCACGTTCTGGGCGGCGCGAGCCGCCCAGGAGCTGGCGGGCACGGGCGAGCGCGCTCGCTCGCGCCACGCGACCCAGGAGCCTCTCACGTCGCAGGAGACGAGGGTCGCACTCCTCGTGGCCCAGGGCCTGACGAACCGAGAGGTGGCCGCGGCCCTGTTCCTCAGCCCGAAGACCGTCGAGCACCACCTGGGGGCGGTGCTCCGCAAGCGCGGGTTGCGGTCGCGGACCGAGCTGGCCAGAGCCCTTGCCGTCGATCCGGGCTAGTCACTTCGTGACGGCAACCGGCTCGATGCCCTGCTCCAGGCCGAGCAGAGTGGCGAACTCGGGCTTCATCACGTAGAGCTCGATCGGCACGTTGTCGGGGGCCCGCAGGTTGAGGTGGTGACCCGCGTCGCTCTCGGTGATCGGCGAGTGTGGCACCCCGAATGTGTCCAGCCGTTGCTCCCAGCTGAGCAGGGACTCGACATCGGACACGGCATATGCCAGGTGGTCGAGACCCGGGTGGTGCTCGTCGAAGGCGTCCGAAACCGTCTCGTTGTGGTCCGTCAGGATGATGGCGAGCCCAGCAGCGCGGTCGAAGACGAAGCAATACGTCGGCTCCTCCACCAGGATCTCGAAGCCCAGGACATCGAGCCAGAAGTGCTTGGCCGCCTGGGTGTCCCGGACGCTGAGACCGATGTGCGACAGCCCGAGGATCCCGAGGCTCATCGGACGCGCCTGGTCCAGGTCCGCAGCCAGGCCGACGGGTCGACGTGCGCCCGCATGCCGAGTGCCAAGGGCCCCGGAGCGAACGCCCTCAGGACGGCGCGGGACCAGTGGTGGACGCCGGTGCAGCTTGTCGTGGTCATGCCCCGACCATCGGCCGCACCGGTCAGTGGTCGCGTCGGGCAAATCCCCCAACTCTCCTGCCGCGGGGCCGAGGCCTAGGGACTCCACGCCGGATTACGGCCGGCCAGGCCAAGCACCCGGTCGAACGCGGGCGCGTCGTCGGGCACCTTGACCACCGGCCCGAAGAGCCCGGCACGGCCATGGCCCTCGGGGTCCTCGGGGTCTGGCGTGACGATCGGCAGCACCGCGTCGGCCTCGGCGTCGGTCGGCTGGTAGGGCTGCCCGGTGGCCCGGGCGAGGTCCCAGCCGTGGATCAGGACCTCGTCGAGTGCGACGAGCCCGCCGACCTCACCGGGTAGGTCCACGCCGCCGGCCTTGGTCATGCCCTGCCACGCGCTGTCGTCCTGCCACGCCTCCGCCAGCTCGATCAGCTGCGCATCCAGCAGCGCGCGCCAGTCGTCGGGCAACGGATCGGTCACCTTCGCCGGCGGGGTCGAGGTGGTGGGGCCGTCGATCTTGCGTGCCGCGTCGCGGAACGCGACGGTGAGCCCCAGCAGGTGATTGAGGAGCTCGCGCACCGACGTGCCTGGCATCGGCGTCGTCGCGTCGAGCTGGTCGTCGCGGACTGCCGCCGCCACGGCACGGGTGCGGTCGGTGGTCGGGGTCGGGTCGATCACGGGGCCTCCTGTCATCGGGTGTCACCTACGACGACCCTCGGGGAGGGCGATACTCATCGGTCCTAGCCGTCCAGGCACCACCGCGGCGACTCGGGGGGTGCCCCGGCGATCACGAGATGGGGGCCTCACGGATCACCGGGGTCCAAGCTGGCCTCGCGGTCCGGAACCGTGCCCCAGGGTGCCGCGCGCCCGCCTTCTAGAAGTGTCCGTCGGTTCGCCGCAGGGGTCAAGCGAACTGCTCGAGGATCAGCCCTGCGCGACGGCGGCCGCCCGCAGGAGGTCGCGGACGTCGCCGGCCGTCCCCTCGGTGTTGCACAGCACGATCACGTGCAGGTCGTCGTCGGGCCAGCGGTTCGCGAGCACCTCGACACCGGGATCGCCACCGCCGTGACCCCACCGGCCGTCGGGATAGAGGTGCACTCCGTATCCCTCGAAGAAGCCGTCGCCTGCGTCCACATGAGGCGCGAGCACCGTCGAGGTCAGGGCGCCGAGCAGCGACCCGTCGGCGTACGCACGGAGAAACCGGTCGATGTCGGCGGTCGTGCTGAAAGCCCCGCCGTCCGCGCCGCCGACGACGGGGACCGAGTAGATGTTGGTACGCCAGGCGGCGTCGGGGTCGTCACGCGTCAGGTAGCCCTGCGCCATGTCGGGCACGGGCTCGTCGAGCCGGAAGAAGCCACTGCCCGTCATCCCGGCAGCCTCGAAGACCTCCGCCTGCACCGCGTCGGCGTAGGCCGCGCCGGTGATCTGCTCGATGACGAGACCGAGGACGATGTAGCCGGCGTTGGAGTACTGGAACCTCTCGCCCGGCGGCCGGTACGGCGGCAGGTCGCCGAAGAGCGGCAGGAAGTCGGCCGGCCGCTCGATCTTGTAGCAGGGCCGGGTCACCCACAGCTCGGAGTAGTCGGGCTCGGGATCCTGCTCCTCCTCGAAGTAGTCCGCGATCCCGGAGCTGTGGCAGAGCAGGTGGTGCACGGTCACGTCCGGCCGCAGCGTCGAGGGGCGCCGGTTCTCCGGGAGCAACTCCGTCACCGGAGTCTCGAAGACGAGCCGGCCCGAACCGACCAGCCGGGCCACCGTCACAGCCGTGTACATCTTGGTCAGCGACGCGAGCCCGAAGCGGGTGCCGGGCCCGTTGCGCCGGCCGGCCGCGCGGTCGGCGTACCCGCAGGAGTGCTCGAAGACCGTCTCGCCGCCACGCGTGACCAGGAACGAGCCGGAGCAGTCGCGGTCGCGCTCCCACTCCTCGAGGGTGCGGACGACCTCGGCGAAGGCGCGCGGCGTCGGCATCCCGCCACGGTGGCAGGCGGATGCGGGCACCCGCAATCAGAAAACGCACAGGTGGGACCGAGGCCAAACACAGAAGATTCTCAACTGCCCTTCATCCAAGCCTCATCTGGGCGTTTGAGGATCGAAGGTGGCTCAGCCGCGCCCACCAGCGCGACGGGAAGGAGGTTCTCGGCAGGGAAACACCCACCACGTCGCCCCGGTGTCACACCCCGACGCCGTCGGCCCGCCACGTTCGACAGTCGCCTGATCGACGGTCAACCACCGCCCCTCACAACTTTGTCTCGGCTGTCCCTCGCAGATCGGCAAATCAGCACTCACGAAGTCGCTCGCCGCCGCGAAGGTCCGTACGCCGCTCAAGGGCGAGCTGCCCAGCGCCGCGGACCCACCGTCGGGCTGCCGGTTCCGGACCCGCTGCCCCCTGGCCCAGGAGATCTGCAGTCAGCAGGAGCCCCAGCTGCTCGAGAGGCTCACCGGCGGCCATCGGGTCGCCTGCCACTTCCCCCTCACCCCGGCTGCTCCGACGTCGGTCACAGCAAGTTCCGGGCTAGGGGACGTCGATGCGTGAACGACGCGGAGGCACGACGGCTCAGACGTCCGCCGGTGAGCCGCAGGATCAGGTCCACGAGGCGTCGCGTCCGGACGTCGCCTCGCGGACCTGCCTGAGGTGGCCGCTGCTCGTACCCGTTCATGGGCCCTGCGGCCGAGGTCTGCATGCATCGGTGGATGGGTGTCAGCGGAACGAGAGCCTCAGGCCCAGGTGCGCCCGCGGGCGGGGCCGACGAGTCGAGGTGGGCTCCAGCGGCGGCTGCTCCCGTGTCGTCCGGGCACTGCGTGCGAGGCGATGACGGTCGGCGGCGGCGAGACGGTCCTGCACGTGGAGGTGGGCCATGCGGCTGGCAGCGGTGGGGTCCTGCATGAGAGCGAACATCGCTTCCTCCTGGTGTGTTTCGGTCGGCTGATCTGGTGACTCGATCCTCACGCGGCAACGGCTCGGCATCTGTTCGCGAGACGACACTTCGCAAGTCGGCCACGTCACACGTGCTTGACTCGGCTGGTGCAGTGGACGCTGCTGGTCGGCCTCGAGCCTCAGGCGCGTGACGAGCTCGTGGGGCTGGGGCGCTCGCGTGAATTCCGACGCCACGAGACCGTCTGCCACGCAGGCGACCCTGCGGATGCGTTGCACCTCGTCGAAGCCGGCCACCTCGCCGTTCGGGTGGGGTTGTCCTCAGGAGCGACCGCGACGCTCAACATCTTGGGCCCGGGGGACTACTTCGGCGAACTTGCCCTGCTGCGCCCGGACCGTCGGCGTACGGCGACCGTGGTCGCGCTGGAACCCAGCCGGACTCTGGCGATCGCTGGTTCCGCGTTCGATGCACTGAGAGCCCGGAACCCCGGCGTGGAGCGAGCGCTCAGCGTGATCTTGGCCGACCGTGTGGACACCCTGAGTCAGCGACTGGTCAACACGATGTACGAAAGCCTCGACAGGCGAGTGATCCAGCGCCTGGTCGAGCTCGCCTCGTCATATGGGTCATCTGGCCAGGACGGCGCAACGGCGACGATCCCGCTCAGCCAGACCGAGCTCGCCGATCTCGTGGGTGCGACCCGGCCATCGGTCAACCAAGTGCTGCAGCGGCTGGCCGGCCAGCAAGTGATCGCGCTCCGGCGGGCGCGCATCGACATCGTGGACGTCGAGGCTCTCGCCCGCGCCTGCGATGCCTAGGCTCAACGCCGGTCATCAGGGTTCGAGACAGGCTGGGATCGAGTCGGTGTGCCCGGTCGGGGTCTCGGTGCTCCCTGCGGGGTCGAAGATCTTCACCCGGTCGACGTTCGCGAACTGTCGCAGTGTCGGCATGATCTCCCCGGCGATGGTCACCGTGGATCCGTCGCTGTTGCAGCCGCCGGTCAGTCGGACCCTGGCCACTCCGTCCGCGATGGTCAGGCCGGCGTACCCCGTCGCGTGCGAACGCAGCAGCTGCAGTCCGTCTGCCATCTCGCTGGACAGCGGCCCCGCGAAGAGCCGGTCCATCACCCCGGTCGCGGGGCTGAGGGGCCGCACGGGCCGGAGTCTCGGGCTGAAGAAGGGGTCGGTGTTGCTGACGAAGTTGTCGCGGTTGAAGAAGAAGACCTGGCGCTGCACGGTGGGGAAGGCGGCCTTGATGTCGATGACGACCCGGCTCGGGTTCTGCAGCGTTGACACTTGGAACGGGGTCTTCTTGGCCAAGCCGATGCCGTACGTCGTCACGGCCTCGAAGTCGCCAGCCCGCACCGTGGTCATGATGTTGGGCAGCGCAAAGGCCTTGCGTTCTGGAGCCGTGGCTCCTTGTGCGTCATGGGCCCGGGCCGGTTCGAAGCTCACCGAGAGGATGGCGCGGCCGGCGATACGGACCGGGAGCGCTGACGCATCGCCGAGCAGCTTGTCGACGTAACGCACCTGATGGCTCGCGGGCAGGCCGCCCTCGAACTCGTAGACGATCCGGTCGAAACCCGGGTGATGGGAGGCGCGGATGGCCACGAGCGTCGGCGTGCCTGCGGCATCGGCGGCCTTGACGGGCGCGACGCCGGCAGCGGCCAGGCAGGCCAGCAGAAACAGAGAGGCGAAACGGAAGATCTTCATGAAACCACCCCGGATGCTCCGAATGGTCGCCGCAGATCGATGACAGAACAACGAATCTAACACCCGCGACGCGGCGCAAACTACTGCCGCTTCCGGCGGTCCGGGGAGTCTGCGAGGCTCGGCGCATGACGGGGTCTGGGCCAGCCGAAAGCTGTCGGGTGACCCTGCTGGTCCCACACCAGAGCCGCGTCGCAGTCCTCGTCGCGGATGCCGGCAAACCAGCGGCTCCGAGCCTGCCGACGGTGCTGGTGAACAGCACCGAGCCGGACCTGCCCGAGATCCTGGCTCGCGTCGACGTGGTCGACACCACCACCACGACGCCCTTGCGCCTCGTCATCACGCCGGCCGTGGGCACCGACGATGACGACGATGGTGCGCGCGACCGGTTGGTGGAGTTCGACGCAGCCGTCGCCGGAGGCACCCGCCGGCTGGACCTGGCTCGACCTGGACGCCGACGTGATCGCTCGGCTCGAACCAGAGTCGTGCCGAGGCGCCGTAGCGTCCTGGGCCCGCGAGCGTGCCGAGGGCTGGTCGCCGCTGCGCCCGCAGTGGTCCAAGCCGGGTTGGTTCTCGGACGCCTCGACCTGGATCGCCGACCAGATGGCCGCGGACGGCCGACCGCTGATCGGCGCACCGCGGCACCATCAGCTCTGGGACCTGTCGGTCGTCCTGCGCGCCTCATCGGCCGACGGCGACGCCTTCTTCAAGTGCAGCGCCGAGACCTTCCGGCACGAGGCGGTCCTGACGCAGGCCCTGGCCGAACGGATGCCGGGGCTGGTGCCGGAGGTGATCGCCGTCGACGCCGACCGGGGCTGGATGTTGATGCGCGACCTCGGTGCCGCCGAGCTGGGTGACCAGGACCAGTCGCTGTGGCCTGAGGGCCTCGTGGCACAGGCCGGCCTCCAGCAGTCGTGGCTGGGTCGCACCGACGAGCTGGTCGCCCTCGGGCTGCCGGTCCGGTCGTTGACCCACCTGGCAACACAGGTCGAAGCCATGGCCGACGACACCGTGCTCCTCGGGCGGCTGCCTGCCGACGTACGAACCCGATGGCTGGCGGCCGCGCCGACGCTTGCCGAGTCGTGCCGGCGCCTCGACGAGATCGGACCGGGCCCGACTCTCGTCCATGGCGACTTCCACCCGTGGAACGTGGCCTTCAGCGCGCCCACCACTCGCGTCTTCGACTGGACCGACGCCGCGGTCTCGCACCCATTCGTCGATCTCGCCACCTACGTCTTCAGGACCGACGACTTCGCCGTGCGTCGTCGCCTGGTCGATGCGTACGTCGCCGCCTGGTCGACCGTGATGTCAGAGGACTCGCTTCGAGAGGCGGCCGCACTCGGCTTGGTCGTCGGCGCCCTCTATCAGATCCAGACCTACCGCGCCCTGCTGGCGACGATGCCCGGTGGCGGTGCGGACGCCGGACTGGGGACCGGCGACCTCTCCTGGATCACCCGCACTCTCACCTGGCACGAGCACGGTCTCGAAAGTCCGGCCTGATGCGAGACGTCCTCGTGCACGGACGCCGCCCGGGCAGCATGCCCACCTATGGCCAGGAGCTCCTCGAGCTGCTGCGCATCACTGTGGTCGCCGGGGTGTCCGTCGGGATCCTCGTCATCGGACCGGGCAGCCGGCTCGCCATGTTCGTGCTCCGGCACACCTCACCGGACTATGTCGTCGGCATGACGTCAGACGACGGCTTCAGGATCGGGCAGGTCACGTTGTCGGGCACCTACCAGCTCCTCGCCTTGGGTGCCGTAGTCGGTGTGATCGGCGCGCTGGCGTACGTCGCGGTCGCACCGTGGCTGATCGGGCCCGGCTGGTTCCGACGGTTGACGGTCGGGGTCACCGCCGGCGCATTGGTCGGGGCCATGGTCATCGTCCCTGGGGGCATCGACTTCACATTTCTCGAGCCCACCTGGCTGGCGGTTGCGTTCTTCGTCGGGCTGCCCGTTGTGTCCGGCATCGTGCTGACGCTGGCCGTGGACCTCGTCGCAGCACCGGAGTCCTGGACCGCCCGGGGTCGCACAGCCTGGTTGCTCCCCGTCATCCTGCTGGTCCTGGTCCCGCCGGCCGCCTTAGCCCTTGCGCCAGTCTTCCTCGTCGTGGCAGGCCTGCTGCCGCTGCGACGAAGTTTCCTGGAGCCCCTGCTTGGCGCACGCGTCGGAAGGCTCGCGGTGCGCGGCGCCTTCCTCGTCATCCCGGTGCTGTCGTTCATCGCGCTTGGTCAGGACCTGGCCGAGCTCGCCTGAGTCGAACCCAGGGCTGACCTCGGACAACGACGACCACCGACCATTGCGGGGCGAGGCATTTGGTCGCACGATGGTCCTCGTGACGTCGGTCACCTCGGGCGAGGGAAGGGAGCGGGTCTCGTTGCCGATCGAGTCCACTGGCCACAGCGCCGGGAACCCCAGGCTTTACGAAGTCATCGAGAACTCCCCCAAGACGGGCAAGAGCCCCACCGTGTGGGCCTGGCCGCAGCTCATCGACTACCTCAAGGTCGCGGGCCAGCCCGTGCAGGGGCCGTGGCCGCCGCACCAGGACCCACGTCCCGACCCGACCGAGATCGAGTCCGGGCCGATCGCCGTTCCAGACCCCGGACCGCAGGGGACCGGCGGGCCCTGAGCCGAGCATCGGCAAGCCACCGGCCCTGACCCGGGCCAGCAGCCGGACTCTTCTCGGAATCCCAGAAGGAGAGCGCCATGTACCCGCCGCGGTTTCGCTACGAGCGTCCCGCTTCCCTCGAGGACGCCATCGGCCTGCTGAGTGCCGGCCGAGGTGAGGCCAAGGTGCTTGCAGGGGGGCAGAGCCTGGTGCCGCTGATGAAGCTGCGCTTCGCCGCGCCCGAGCTGCTGGTCGACATCAACGACCTCCCCGATCTCGACCACCATCGCGTCGACCCCGACGGCTCCCTTCACATCGGTGCGCTGTGTCGCCATGCCACTCTCGAGCGGTCCACGATCCTGCCCGGCAGCCAGCCCACGATGACCGCCGCGGCGCCGCTGATCGCCGACCCGATCGTCCGCACCCGCGGCACGCTGGTCGGTTCGCTGTGCCACGCCGACCCGCAGGGCGACTGGGCTTCCGTGGTGATGGCCCTCGGCGGCATCGTGGAGGTCCAGGGCCCGAGCTGGCACCGCTCGATCGCCTCCGACGAGTTCGTGACCGGCCCGTTCCAGACCGTCCTCGCCTACGACGAGGTGGCGGTCGAGGTGGTCATCCCCGCTCCGACCGGCACCCGCGCGGGCGGCTACCTCAAGCTCGAGCGCCGGATCGGCGACTTCGCCACCGCGGGGGTGGCGGTCGCGATCGAGCACGACCAGGGCCAGGTCGGCCGGGCGGGGATCGCGCTGACAGGGGTCGGGGGGGCCACCATCGACGCGCGCGACGCCGCCGACTCGCTGACCGGAAACCGCCTCGACGCGGCCACCATCGCCCGAGCCGCCGAGCTCGCCGCCGAGGCGGCGCGCCCGCGCACCGACCACCGCGGCAGCGCGGCGTACAAGAAACACGTGGTGCACACCTTCGTCACCCGCATCCTGACCCGCATCTCCAGCACCGACGAGAGGGCCGCATAGTGACCAGCCTGTTCGACGAGGTGATGGACCCCGCCGAGGGCGTCCCCGTACGCCGCGTCACCATCACCGTCAACGGCCGCAAGCGCACCGCCGACATCGAGCCGCGGCTGCTGCTCGCCCACCTGCTCCGCCAGGGGCTGCGGCTGACCGGCACGCACACCGGCTGTGACACCACCAACTGCGGCGCGTGCACGGTCCTGCTCGACGGGCAGCCGGTGAAGAGCTGCACGATGTTTGCCGTGCAGGCCGACGGCCACGAGGTGACCACGGTCGAGGGACTGGCCGGTGCCAGCGAGCTGCACCCGCTGCAGGAGGGGTTCAAGCAGGAGCACGGCCTCCAGTGCGGCTTCTGCACCCCCGGCATGATGCTGGCCGCCAAGGCCCTCCTCGATGAGAACCCCGACCCGACCGAGGACGAGATCCGGTGGGCGCTCTCGGGCAACCTGTGCCGCTGCACCGGCTACCAGAACATCGTGAAGTCCGTGCTGTGGGCCGCCGACAAGATGCGGGGCCCCCAAGCAGAGGCAGAGCCCGAGGGACCTGCCGAGACCCCCGCCGTAGAGAGCGAGAAGCCGTGACGTCGCAGGCGCTGGACGAGATCAAGATCGGCGGGATGGGCGCCAGTCGCCGGCGCGTCGAGGACAACCGTTTCATCCGGGGCCGGGGCAACTACGTCGACGACATCGTGCTGCCCGGCATGCTGCACATGGAGATCCTGCGCAGCCCGATGGCGCACGCCCGGATCCGCTCCATCGACGCCAGCAAGGCCTGGGACATCCCCGGCGTCCGGCTGGTGCTCACCGGCGAGATGATGGCGACCCGCAACCTCGCCTGGATGCCAACGCTGAGCTATGACACCCAGGCGGTGCTGGCCACCGACAAGGTGCGGTTCCAGGGCCAGGAGGTCGCGGCTGTCATCGCCGACGACCCCTACATCGCCAAGGATGCCTGCGAGGCGATCGTCGTCGACTACGAGCCGCTGCCGGCGATCGTCAACCCGACCCAGTCGCTCGCGGACGGCGCCCCCCTCATCCGCGACGACAAGGAGAACCAGCACGACAACGTCATCTACGACTGGGAGGTCGGCGACAAGACCGGCACGGACCTCGCGTTCGAGCAGGCCGACCTCGTCTCGTCGCTCGAGCTGCACTACCCGCGCTCGCACCCCTCACCGCTGGAGTGCTGCGGCTCGATCGCCGACTTCAACCGCTCCACCGACAAGCTGACGGTCTACATGACCACCCAGGCGCCGCACATCATCCGCGCTGCTGTCGCGCTGGTCGCGGAGCTGCCCGAGCACATGATCCGGATCGTCTCCCCGGACCTGGGTGGCGGGTTCGGCAACAAGGTGCCGGTCTACCCGGGCTACGTGGTCTCCATCCTGGCCTCGATCCTCCTCGAGCGCCCGGTCAAGTGGATCGAGGACCGCACCGGCAACCTGATCTCGACCGGCTTCGCCCGCGACGTCTATCTCAAGGGCGAGCTGGCGCTGCGCAAGGACGGCAAGATCCTCGGCGTCCGCATGCACACCGACGCCGACCACGGCGCCTTCTTCTCCGACGCCCAGCCCAGCAAGTTCAAGATCGGCCTGATGCACTCGGCGTTCGCCTGCTACGACGTGCCCGCCGCCCACCTGACCGCGCGCGGCGTCTACACCAACAAGGCACCCGGCGGCGTCGCCTACCGATGCTCGTTCCGGGTGACCGAGGCGATGTACTTCCAGGAACGCATGGTGCAGGCGGCGGCCGTCGACCTGGGCATGGACCAGGCGGAGTTCCGCCGGGTCAACCTCGTCAAGGACGACGACTTCCCGCACCGCACGCCGTTCGGCTTCCTGACCGACTCGGGCCAGTACGCCAAGTGCCTCGACGTCGGCCTGCAGGCCGTCGGCTACCACGACTTCCTGCGCAGGCAGGAGGAGGCCAAGGCGCGCGGCCGCCTGCTCGGCATCGGGATCTCGGTGATGACAGAGCCACTCGGGGCCGGCAACAGCCGCGAGTACGACATCCTCGGCATCAAGATGTTCGACTCCGCCGAGCTGCGGGTGCACATGACCGGCAAGGCGATCCTCCGCACCGGCGCGAAGTCCCAGGGGCAGGGCCACGAGACCACGTGGGCCCAGATCGTCGCCCACGAGCTCGGCATCCCGGCCGAGGACATCGTGGTCGAGGAGGGCGACACCGACACGGCGCCGTTCGGGATGGGCACCTATGCCTCGCGCAGCACGCCCGTCGCCGGTGCCGCCGTCGCGATGGTCTCCCGCAAGATCCGCGCCAAGGCACGGCGGCTGGCCGCCCACCTGCTGGAGGTCTCCGAGGAGGACGTCGACTGGGAGCTGGGCCGCTTCTACGTCCGCAGCGCACCCGACCGGGGCGTGAGCATCCAGGAGTGCGCGATGGCGGCGTACTCCAACATGCCCGACGGGCTCGAGCCCGGCCTGGAGGCCAACGCCTACTACGACCCGCCCAACCTGACCTGGCCGTTCGCCTGCTACATCTGCACGGTCGAGGTCGACCCCGTCACCGGCGTGTGGGACGTGCTCAACTTCGTGGCCGTCGACGACTGCGGGGTCCGGATCAACCCGATGATCGTCGAGGGCCAGATCATGGGCGGCCTGACCGAGGCGTACGCCATGGCGTCGATGCAGTTCATCACCTTCGACGAGGACGGCAACTGCATCGGCTCCAACTTCATGGACTACCTGCTGCCCACTGCCTGGGAGACGCCGGGCTATGAGCTGCACGAAGTGGTCACGCCGTGCCCGCACCACCCGATCGGCGCCAAGGGCGTCGGCGAGTGCGCGACGGTGGGCGGCCCCGCGGCGTTCGTGAACGCCGTCATGGACGCCCTCAAGGACACCGGCGTCCGCAACATCGACATGCCGCTGCTGCCCGACCGCGTCTACGAGGCGCTCACCCAGCGGCACGACGTCTCCGGGGCGCCACCGATGAAGACGGACGCCTGATGACCCAGCCCTCGCACGATCACGAGCGCGATCCTGGTCGCGACGTACGCCGCCTCGACGGCTGGGCCGTCCTGGCCACGGCCGCCGAGATGGCCGGCCGCGGCGAGGAGTTCGCGCTGGCCACGGTGGTGTGGCGGCAGGCCCCCTCCTCGGGGAAGCTCGGGTCGCGCGCCATCATCACCGCCGACGGCCGGGTGCACGGCTGGATCGGCGGCGCCTGCGCCGAACCCGTCGTCATCCGCGAGGCACAGCGGGTGATCCGCGACCGGGAGCCGGCCCTGCTGCTGCTCGGCACGCCCGAGCAGTTCGGCGCCGAGCTGCAGGGGCCGGGTGTGCCCCACGGGATGACCGTCATCCCGATCTCTTGCCAGAGCGAGGGCGCCGTGGAGGTCTACGTGGAACCAGTCGTCCCGACCATCCGGCTCACCGTCGTCGGCCGCTCGCCGATGGCGCACACCCTGGCCGATCTGGCCGCCGCGCTCGACTGGGACGCGGAGGTCGTCGAAGCCGGCGACTTCACCGGCGCCGGGCTCGACGCCCGGTCGGTCGTCGTGGTTGCGACCCAGGGTCACGGCGACGAGGAGGCGCTCGAGCACGCGGTCGCGGCCCAGCCGGCGTTCGTCGGCCTGGTCGCCTCGCAGAAACGCGGCGAGGCCGTCATCGGCTACCTCGCCGACCGCGGCGTCAACCGCGAGGGCCTCGATCGGGTGCGTGTCCCCGTCGGTCTGGACCTCGGCCACACCGCCCATCGCGAGATCGCCGTCTCGATCCTGGCCGAGCTCGTGCAGCTGCGGGCATCCGGTGCACTCGGGCCGGCGTCGACTGCGGGCGAGCACCCCGGAATGCTGCCGCTCGTCGAGCCCGCTGCCGCGATCGACCCTGTGTGCGGCATGACCGTGAACGCCGACGCGGGCAGCCACCCCTTCGAGCTCGACGGGACGACGTACTGGTTCTGCTGCGTGGGCTGCCACGACCGGTTCGCGGCCGAGCCCGCGCGATACCTCTCCCCCGCCACCGACAGCCCGATCGACCAGGAGGCCTAGATGCTGCTGAAGAACGCCTTCGACGTCCCACACCCCGTCGACGCGGTCTGGGAGTTCTTCGAGGACATCCCGCAGGTCGCGGCGTGCCTGCCCGGCGCCGAGCTGACCGAGGTCATCGACGAGGACGACTACAAGGGCCGGGTGGCGGTTGGCCTCGGACCGGTCAAGCTGCGCTTCAACGGCATCGCCCACATCACCGAGCGGGACCCGGTGGCCAAGCGGCTGGTCCTCGACGGCCAGGGCGCCGATGAGAAGGGCCGCGGCCAGGCCAGCCTCAAGCTCGTCGCCCAGCTGACCGCGACGAGCACCGGCACCAGGGTCGTGCTCGACCAGGACCTCGACCTGTCCGGCGCCGCCGCGCAATACGGGCGCGGCATGATCGCCGACGTCACCGCGACCCTGATGGGCCAGTTCGCCACCAACATGCAACGCCGGATCGAGGCCAAGCAGCGCGGCGACGACCCCGACCAGGTCGAGAACGTCGTCACCGTCGGCGGGTTCGGCCTCGGCATGCGGGCGGTGCAGCTGGCGCTGGCGCGTGTCTTCCGGCGGTTCTTCATGCCCTACCAGCGACCCGAGGAGGCGCTCTGATGGTGCTGTGGTGGATCGGCAACGTGCTCCTGCTGCTGGTGGTCGTGCCCGTGCTCGTCGCCCTGCTCAACCGGGTGCTCGCCGCGCTGGAGCGCATCCGGGCGGCGTCCGACGACATCCTGACCGGCGGCGTCGCGCTCATCGGCGAGCTGGACGGCGTACCCGAGGGCCTCGCCCAGACTGACCAGACCGTCGCCGACATCGCGACCGGTGCCGTCCGCTACGCCGGCTCGGTCGGCAAGCTGCTCGGCTGAGCCGGAGAGGAAGGAGCACGACATGCCTGCAGCCGCCTGGGTGACGATCATCCTTGCGACGCTGATCATCGCCGCCGCCGCCCTCGGGCTGATCCGGGTGATCGGCCACCTGGTCGCCGTCCGCCGCACGCTTGAAGGCGTCGTCGGTGGCGTCGCCGTCGTCGCCGCGCAGACCAGCACGGTCCCGACCGTGCTGGCGTCGGTCAACGCGAGTCTCAAGCCCGTCCGCGACTTCTGCGAAGGAGTTTGAGATGTCAGCTGACCTCGTGGTGCTCGCAGAGACCGGCTGGGTGATCGGCTACACCGTCGGCATCATCGTGGTGCTGGTCGTGGTCGCGCTGGTCGTGCCCATCCTGCTGCTCGCCCACCGCATCGGTGGGCAAGCGGCCGAGATCAACGGCTCGCTCGTGCAGGCCGCGGACAACACCGCGGCGCTACACGAGCTCAACACCACCGCCGAGCATGTCGGCATCATCGTGGCCGGCCTCGAGCGCGGCCGGCATCGGCTGGGAGGCTGACGTGTCCCTGATCCTGGTAGGCCTCACCTCGACCCAGGAGAGCCTGTGGTGGGGCGCCGTCATCGGCGGCTTCGTGGTGGTCCTGGCCGTCGCCGGACTGCTGACCATCCTCGTGCTCGAGGTCCGCACCATCGACCGGCGGGTGCTGCAGGTCCGCGGGGCGCTCGAGGCCGCCGCCGCCAACACCAACGACACCGCCCTGATCGCGGTCGCCGCCGAGGGCGTGGAGTCGGTGCTGGCCGAGGGGCTCGAGCACCACCTGTTCCTCGGCCGGGTGTTGGGGAAGGTGCGGATGTGATGACCACCCTCGTCGTGCTCTCGGTCATCGACATCGTGCTGCTGATCGCCGGCCTCGCGATCTACCTCTGGATTGTGGGCGGCCAGCTCAGCGGGGTCGCCGACCACTTGGAGGAGTGCCGCGACCTGGTGCGCAAGATCGTCACGAACGCCGAGCCGATCGTGTCGGGCGTTTCCCACATCAACCGCACCGGCGGCGTCGTCGCGGGCGCGCTGCCGCTGCTCTTCGGGATGGCCGAGGGAATCGTGGTCGGCGCGACGCACCAGCCCACCGACCCGACCCAGCCCGTCGTCCGGCCGCCGGCCAAGCCCGCCTCGGGCACGCGGCGTACGCGGCTCGGCGAGGCAGTCGGCTACGAGCCTCCCGGCGCCGCCTGACGTTCAGCTGCGCCCGCGGCCGCGGCCGTGACGAAACTGAGCCGTAGGGCTTGGCTGGCGGTCATTGGCGGCGGTTGGACGCAGCTGGCGCCTCTTGATCGCAGCTGGTCGGCAACGCCACCGGTCCCTCGGTCACAACTGGCTCGTGTCCTTCGTCAACCAGGCGAGACATACCGCAGGCCGATGCCGAGGCCGCGGTCAGACGAACAGGAGAAGTGCCATGGCCACCAACACGAAGCCAGCAGCGAAGAAGTCCTCGCCCGCCTTCACGGCCGACGAGCGCGCTGCCATGCAGGCACGGGCCGGCGAGGTGCGGGCCGGCCGCAGAAGCGGCCAGGACAAGGCGGCAGCCGAGGCCCAAGCCGTGCAAGACGCCATCGCCGCGCTCCCGCCCGCCGACCGTGCGCTCGCCGAGAAGGTGCACGCACTCGTCACAGAGGCTGCGCCGGGGCTTGCCCACAAGACGTGGTACGGCATGCCGGCGTACTACAAGGACGGCAAGGTCCTCTGCTACTTCAAGGCGGCCTCGAAGTTCAAGACCCGGTATGCCCAGTTCGGCTTCGAGGACACCGCGCAGCTCGACGACGGAACCCTCTGGCCGACCGTGTTCGCGATCACCGACATCACCGAGGCCAGCGCAGCCGCCATCAGCGCGCGGGTGAAGAGGGCCGTTGGCTGACCTCGCCGAAGGTCGGGCCCCGGAGTTGTACCAGGGGAGAGCGCTGGGTTGCGTCGATCGTCACGGTCACGATGGGCTCGTGTCGGGTGAAGGTGGTTGAGCCGTCGGGAGGGTGGTGGGTGTGCCATCGGGGGTCGTGTGCTCTGCGGTGGTGGAAGGGGCAGAGGAGTTTGCCGTCGGCGAGGTTGGTTTTGCCGCCTTTGGCCCAGGGTTTTCGCCAGTGGTGGGCGTGGCAGAAGGCGGCGGGCACGTGGCAGCCCCGGGTGGTGCATTCCTTGTCGCGAAGGTCCATGGCTTTGCGTTGAGCGCGCGTGAAGAAGCGGGCGGAGCGGCCGAGGTCGAGGACTTCGCTCTTGCCGCCGAGCACGGCGGGGAGGATCCGGGCTTGGCAGGCCAGTCGCCGCGCTTGTTCTGCTGTGAGGGTCTGGCCGGTGGAGGTGGTGGCCGTCCCGACACCGGTGAGGAGGGCGTCGTAGTCGACTGTCACTACGACGCTGGTGGCGGTGCCACCGTGGGCGGGCAGGTCGGTGTCGAGCACGCTTTCCAGCATCGCCTGGAAGGCGATACCGCGGCGGCGGGCTAGTGGCAGGGACATGAAGTCGTCGTCGTTGGCGGCCCGGCGCGGGTTGGCGATCGCGTCGAGGTAGGCCCGTAGCCGGCCGGCGACGTGGTCGGCGACCTGGGCGTAGATGTCGGTGGTGCCGTCGCCGCGAGGACGGAACGACAGCTTGGTGGCCGCGTCGGCGCGGGCCTCGTCGGCTTGGAGACGACGGCGTTCGGCCTCGTCGGCGATCTCGGGGGCGAGGTGTTGCAGGACGCCGCGGCCGAGGTGGCGCAGCTCCCTGGGGCCGAGGGCGGCAGTCTTCTCGACCAGGAACTCCTCGGCCTTCGCGAGCAGCCCCTCCCCGACATCGGCCGGCAGGGCGTCCAAGCACTCGACGATTGCCCGGGTCTGCGCGGTGTTCACCTCCCCTGCGGCGAGGGCTGCGGCGAGGTGCCGGTATCGCTGGTCCAGCGCCGTGGCCAGCATTGCGCGGTTGCGGACGGTGCCGTGTGCCTCGCGGGTCTGGTCGGCCAGCCAGGTCGCGGTGGACCGTGCACCGGTGTCGTCGGCGACGTCCACCGAGCCGGCCGCGAGCAGCTGCAGCTCAAGCGCATCGGCCCTGGCGCGGAGCTTGGCTGTCTGCACCATCGCGGCCTTCTTCTCCGCCACCGACATGTATGTCGGGTCCACCCCCGCGATCTCGTCGAACGCGGCATGCGACGCCGCGATCGCCGTGAGCACCAAGTGGTTCATGACCACTAGCCAAGCAGGGACCACCGACACTCATTCGCGCTCAGAACCCTTTATCCACAAAGGTTTCCGAGATTTCTTGCGATGGTTTCGAGACAGGCGCTAGCGCGCCTTCCTCAACCAACGGACCGGCCGGACGTGGGCAGTAGCCCCGTCTCCTCGCATGAAGGATGTTCAGCGCGCCGATGACCGCGCCGGCAGCAACGACCACCAGGGGTGTCAGATCGAGAGCAAAGCCGAGTAGCACCAGCACAGCTCCCGAGCCCACGCCCCACAAGACCGGATGCAACACGACCCAGTCACTGAACCGGCTCAGCAACCTGCTCATCTGCTAGCACCTCTCTCGCTTAGTTGAACCGATCGGGTACTTTCCTGAATCGGTTGGCGGGCTTCGCCGTCCCACACCTCGAACCGCGCTCCCGGGATCAGGTCGGCGACCACCTGGCCGTACTGCGGGCCACCGCCTTGTCGAGCTGTTCGCCCAGTTGCGACAGCTCCCGGTCGCGGCCCACGAGGCGTGCGGCATCGCGCTCCAGAACCATGCCCCATCGTGGCACCGATGAGGCCCGCTGCGCGCCCTGGAAAGCCTCTTCGCACCCTCCTCGACCAGCCCACTTGAACGGTCAGTCAAACCCGTGGGAGGATGCGGTCCCCGTCGACCGGAGGTCCCGTGAACGCGAACGAAGCGATCAAGACGGCGTTCCACGAAGTCACGGCCGCGCAGGGCGGTTCTCACATCGAGGACGGCGGGTGGATGTGGCTCGAGGGGTTCGGCGACGTCGCGAAGGAGTACGCCGCGATCCGCGACGACGTGGCGGTCTGGGACGTCTCACCACTGAACAAGTGGGAGTTCCGCGGACCCGACGCGCTCAGGGGCGTCCAGCGGGCGTTCAGCAACGACGTGCTCGGGCTCGAGGTCGGGCAGGCGCGCTACGGCGCGTTCGTCGATGAGCAGGGCCTGATGGTGGACGACGCGACCGTTTTCAACACCGGGCAGGAGGACCACTGCTGGGTGATGACCAACGGCAGGGACCACGAGACGTTCTTCGGCGACCTGTTGGAGGGCCTCGACGCGAAGGTCGAGTGGATCACGCCGTCGATGCCCCACATCGGTGTGGTCGGCCCGCGCTCTCGGGAGGTCGTCCAGAAGCTCACGGACGAGGACCTCTCGTCGCTGAAGTACTTCCGGTTCATCCCGCGCCCCGTCCAGGTCGCCGGCGTGGACGTGCACCTGTCGCGGACCGGGTACGGCGGCGAGCTCGGATACGAGCTGTTCCTGCTCGACCCCACCGATGCCGACACTCTCTGGAACGCCGTCGTCGGCGCGGGCGCGACGCCCTTTGGCACCGACGCGCTCGAGATCGTCCGGGTCGAGGCCGGGCTGATCATCTACGAGTACGACTACGAGCCACACCAGCGCACGCCTTTTGACCTCAACCTCGACCGGATGGTGCGCCTAGAACGTGGGCTCCATTTCACCGGCGAGGACGCGCTGCGCCCCGTGGCCGCGGACCCACCCCATCGCTTCGTCACCCTGCGCTACGAGGCCGACGCACTCCCCGAGTACGGCGCGATGGTCACCAAGGACGGCGAGGAGGTCGGAGTCCTGACCAGCCCGACTGACAGCCCGAGGTTCGGCAAGATCGGGCTCGCGGTGATCGACAGCGCGCACGCGAGCGTCGGGAACACGCTAGGCGTGGCTGTCGGCGACGCCGTCGTCCCCGCAACGGTCGACGTTCTCCCGGTCTACGACACGGACAAGCAGCGCCCCCGCTCATAGCTCGGACTGACACGCGCTTCGTCATTCAGCTGGGAGGCGTACAAGTGGGGTGTATCGCCGCCGTGCCGGGCCATGATCTGGCGCGTGGTGTGATTTTCGCGGTATGACGCACGTCAACAAGCGGTGTTGAATTCGCCGACGCGAGCCGCGCCCCAGGGGGCCGACCTCGCCGCTAGCTAGGCTGGTCCTGATGAACGCTTCCGACGACTACTGCGACCTGTGTGATTTGCCGAAGTCGCAGTGCGTTCACGGCATGACGCCCCCGACTCCGATGAGCGCCATCAAGGCGCCGCCGAAACCCAAGAAGCGCCCGACCGCAGTGGGCCGCTCGTCCGTGTCGGCTGACAAGTTGCTGACCCGGCGCTGGACACCTGCCGAAGTGTTCAAACCTCTCATCCTCACGGTGCTGGAACGGGCCGGCGGCGAACTGGACGCCGACGAACTCTTCCTGGAGTTGGAGGTCCTGGCTGGTGATCGGCTGCTGCCCGGCGATAGCGAGACGACGCCCATAGGGGAGTTGCGCTGGCAGTATGCGGCTCGCCGCGCGCGGCTGGCACTCATCGATGAGGGCCTGATGACGAAGACCAAACCAGGCGTCTGGCAGCTCGCCCGACGCTAGATCGCCTTCCTGGCGAGTCTCCGTCCGGCGCGTCTATGGTTCGCCGGTACAAAGCCCCGCCTTAGTGGGAGTCCAGGGGGCGTGTCTCCCCGAGATGTCGCGGGCGACGACGCATGGTCACCAGCCAAGCAGTGACTACCGACACTCGTTCTGGCTCAGACCCTTTATCCACAAGGGTTTCCGGATTTCTTGCGATCGCTTCGAGACAGGCGCTAGCGCGCCTTCCTCAACCAACGGGCGGGGCCGCTCCACGGCGCGCTGCCGTCGATGCCGCGCGGCTGCGTGCCAGAATCCGGAGGGTGCCCGACGGTGCTCCTCGTGGTGAGTTGAAGAACACCGGCTACGAGATCTTCATCGCGATCCTGTCGATCCTGTCGATCGTCAACCTGGTCCTCAGCCTTGTCGCCAACGACACCGGCATCCAGCAAATCCTGTTGGTGATGAACTGGATCTTGAGCAGCATTCTCCTCATCGACTTCGGCTATCGGTTCATCACGGCTGCATCGCGCAGCGGCTACTTCTTCCGTGGCTTCGGGTGGGCCGACCTGTTGTCGAGCCTGCCGTTCGCGGAGCTCAAGTTCCTGCGAATCTTCCGACTGCTACGCGTCTACCGGCTCATGCACGAGATCGGCGGCCGCAGAGTCGCACGGAACCTGATCCGGGAGCGCGCCGGCAGCGCGCTGCTCTCGCTGCTGCTCATGGGCATCCTCGTGCTGGAGTTCGGCAGTCTGCAGATGCTCTACATCGAGCAGGATGCAACCGGCGCCAACATCACCAACGCCTCCGACGCGTTGTGGTTCACCATCGAGACGATCTCGACCGTGGGCTATGGAGACCAGTACCCGGTGACGAACGCGGGCCGGGTGATGGGGTCGTTCATCATCGTCGTGGGGGTCGGCATCTTCGGTACCTTCACCGGCTACCTCGCCAACTTGTTCCTGGCCCCGCGCAAGACCGAGGTCGAGGGCTGACGCCGGCCGGTCAACCAGCGCTGCCTGAGGACCGCCGACTCCGGCATCACGTACGCCGCGTCCCTACGCCACCGAGAGACTGCAGGCAGCGACGCCGTCCTCGTCGACGTGGGGAGCCTTCTCGACAGGGATGGTGATGAGGAGCGACTTGTGGACGGTCCCATCGACTTGCACGCTGCGTCTGCTGGACCCGACCGGTTTGGAAGTGTTTTCGTCTGCGTACACGGTCACCGTCACCGTCACCTGGTCGGGTCGGGGCGCTGCGCCGTCGATCGTGATCGTGCAGTCGACGGTGCTGCCCTTCGGGTCGTACACGCAGCTGGGGTGCTCTTCGCTGCCGCCCCATTCGACCGTCAGGCCAGCGGGTGGGTGGTCCCCATTGCTGCGATACAGGGCGGTCCCAGAGACGATCGCCGCGAGCAGGATGACTCCGGCGACGACGATGACTCGCCGCCGCCGTGCTGATGCCGTCGGGGTGATGGTGGGCCTCCCATGTGGGGTCGTGGATCCCGGACCAGAGCTTCTCGGTCAGCCGGGTCCAGGGTCCTGGGGGTCGGGGTCGACGCCGGTGGTGAGCGGCCCGGCGGTTGGCGCGGAGTACTCGCCGATCCACTCGCGCTTCCACGACCGGTCGACCTGCCGCTCGTTGCAGCCCGGCTTGTAGACGGCTGTCAGCTCCTGGGCGATCTGCTCGCGGTGGGAGCGGTGTCCGCCGGGGACCTCGTACGTCGCGATGTGGACCTTCCAGCGGTCGCCGGCGCGGCGCACCCAGCAGTCGGCCTGCGGGTGCCGGAACGGGAAGCCCACTTCTGTCAGGTCGTCGGCGTGGCCGACGTAGATGACGGCGTACCGCTCGGGGTTCTTCTCCGGCTCGAGCCGGCACAGCACGACGAACACCGCTGCGCTTGCGGGCGGCGTCCAGCCGGCGAGCAGCCGCGGGCCCTCGAACGGGTACCCCGCCAGCGACCCCAACCGGATCATCCGAGGTCCTCGTCGTCCGGGTCGTCGGGGCTCACCACGTCGAGCACCGTGACCGGCCACGCGGGCAGCCCCGCGGTCTTCGCGGCTTCGGCGAGGGCCGCCGCCCCAACCTCGGCCGCCTGCTCCCGCGACTCCGCCTCGACGAGGATGCGGGCGGCGTACGCCGTCGTCCCGAAGCCCGACGCGACCCCGCCGTGCCGGGCCACTGCGTCGGCGAGCTCGACGACCTCCTCGACGGTCACCTCGCGATCCCCGACGGCCTCGAGCACCACGCTCCACTGCACGGCGATCCTCCTCGGCCCGGTGACCGGTGCTCAGCCCAGGTCGGGCAGCCTCGCGGCAAACTCTTCCAGACTCGCCAGGTCGTGTCCCGACAGCAGCAGGTCGACGTGCGGGGCCGCCACCATCATCCCCAGCGTGCTGGGGCGGAAGGCGGCCCCTCCGGTCTTGTGCGGGTTGAGCCAGACGATCCGGTGGCACACGCGACCGAGGCGTTCGAGCGACTTGTCGAGCACGGCGGGGTCCCCGCGGTCGAGGCCGTCGGAGCAGATCACCACGATGGCGCCGCGGCTCGTCCCCCGACGGCCCCAGTCGCGCACGAACGCCGCAAGCGACTCGCCGATCCGGGTGCCGCCGTCCCAGTCGACGACGGCCTCCGCGGCCCGTGACAGCGCCTCGTCGGGCCGGTGGTGCTCGAGCTCGCGGGTGATGCGCGTGAGCCTGGTGCCGAAGCAGAACACCTCCACACGCGAGGCCGCCCGCTGGGCGGAGTACGCGAACTGGAGCAGGCTGCGCGAGTAGTCGGTCATCGAGCCCGACACGTCGAGGATCAACACGAGCGGGCGAAGCCGGGTGCGGCGCTGGCGCCACCACAGCTGGGTCGGCTCGCCGAGGGTGCGCATCGAGGCGCGGACCGTACGCCGCGGGTCGGGCGCGCGACCGTCACGCGCCGGCCGTCTGCGGCGCGACCGGCGCCGCGGCGGGATCAGCCTCATCGTGCGCATGATGCGACGCAGGGCGACCAGCTCGTCAGGGGTGCACGCCGAGAACGCCTTGCCCTTGAGCGTCGCCACGTCGGAGGCCACCAGCCCGAGCCGGACCTCACGCTCGTCGCGCTCCTCGCCGGGCTGCGACTCCGGGAGCTGGAGCTCGGTGCGGGCCTCCTCCTTGGCCTGGAGGGTGAAGGGGACCGCCTGGTCCTCGTCGTCGGCCTGGGCGAGGTAGTAGGCGCGGAAAACCCTGTCGTAGACAGGGATCTGGTCATGGGTGGTGACGAGGGCGGCGCGGCCGGCCCAGTAGAGGTCGACCAGGTCGGTCGGGTCCAGCGGCTCGACGGCGGCGCAGTAGGTGAGCACCTCACCCGTGCCGACGGCCATCCCCGCGTCGCGCAGCCTGCGCGCGAAGCCGACCATGGTCGGGACCAGGCTGAGGGGTGCGGCGGCTGCTTCAGGCACCGGACGTGATCCGCGCCAGGTCGCCGCTCACCTGCTCGAGGTCGTCGCGCTCCTTGACCACCGCGCCGATCGTGTCGGCCGCGACCTCGGGGTCGAGGTCGTCGGCACCGAGGACGTCGATGGACCGGACCCAGTCGATCGTCTCCGCGACGCCGGGTGGCTTGGCCAGCTCGAGCGCGCGCAGCCGGTTGACGGCGGCGACGACCTTGCGGGCCAGCGCCTCGGTGACTCCCGGCTCGCGGACCAGCACGATCTCGACCTCGCGCTCGGCGCTGGGGTAGCCCACCCAGTGGTAGAGGCAGCGGCGCTTGAGGGCGTCGTGCAGCTCGCGGGTCCGGTTGGAGGTGAGCACCACGAACGGCGGCCGCTCGGCCACGACGGTGCCGATCTCGGGGATCGTGATCTGGAAGTCGGAGAGCAGCTCGAGCAGGAACGCCTCGAACTCGTCGTCGGCCCGGTCGACCTCGTCGACCAGCAGCACGGCCCCGTCGCCGGTCCGCACGGCGTCGAGCAGCGGTCGTTCGAGCAGGAACTCGGGACCGAAGAGCTGGTCGACGGCAGCGTCGTCGTCGAGCCGGCGCTCGGACATCGCCCGGATCTGCAGCATCTGACGGGCGTAGTCCCACTCGTAGAGCGCCTGGCTGCTGTCGATGCCCTCATAGCACTGGAGCCTGATCAGCCGCCGGCCGAGCACCAACGCCATCGCCTTGGCGACCTCGGTCTTGCCGACGCCGACCTCACCCTCGAGCAGCACGGGTCGGCCGAGCCGGAGCCCGAGGTAGAGGCTGGTGGCCAGCCCGCGGTCGGCGAGGTAGCCGACCTCCGCCAGCGACTGCGTCAGCTCGGCGACACTCTGGGGGACATTCCCGGGGATGTCGGTCGGCTCGCCCATCCAGCCGGGCTCAGTCGCGCTCGGCGGTCGACCGGCCGAGCACGAGGTCGCGGAGCGACTCGCCGTCGCTGCGCAGCTTGCCCTCGCGGGCCAGCTTGTCGCGCCATGCGGAACCGAGGTCGCTGCCGGGCTCGGCGTAGCCGTCGAAGGTCACGCCTTTCATGTTCTTGCAGTCCTTGGATGGTCCGCAGATCGCGTCGAGGTCGTCGTCCTGCCCCTCCGCAGCCCACAGTGCCCGCAGCACCTCAGCGGTGTCGTCACCCATGGTGAGCCTCCTTCGCCCGACCGTCCCTGCGTCGTCCAGTCTACGCACGTACGGCGAGCGCCTCCGCGAGAACAGACACCGCGATCTCGGCGGGGCTGCTCGCCCCGATGGGGAGCCCGGCAGGCCCGTGGATCCGGTCCAGGTCGTCGACGCCGCGGCGTACCAGCCAGTCGGCGCGCGAGTCCTGGAGGCGACGCGGGCCGACCGACCCGATGTAGCCGACTGGGCCCGCCAGCGCCGCCTCGAGCGCCGCGCCGGTGAGCCGGTCGTCGTGACCGATCACCACAAGGTTGTCCATCGCAGAGAGCGTGGTGACCTGGCCGACCGCTTCGTTGACGTCGTCGTGGACCAGCACCCGCCAGCCGAGCAGCTCCGCGGCCCGGGCGATCGCCTCGGCGATCGGTCCGCCGCCCGCGATGACGAGCTTGGTGACGGGTCGGAGCACGGTCACCACCCGCTCGTCCTCGACCCGGGTGGGGCCGTCGTCGTCACCGGCCTCGGCGAGCTCGGTGCGGGTCACGCGGTCGCCATCCAGATAGGCGACCACGTTGACCGAGTCCCGGGCCACCAGCCGAGCCCACAGCGAGGCCGGCAGGTCGGCGGCCGCAACGACCAGACAGCGCACGAGCCCGCCTTGTGGCAGCCCCGCGACCAGGGCGTCCACCTCGCTCAGCTCGACGTCGACCAGCCGGCTCGTCCCCGCGGCAGCCGCCTCGCTGAGCTGCCCGTCGAGGGCGCCGCCGAGCACCGACCCGACCCGACCGCCGCCGGGCGTCAGGGCGATGGCCTCGTCAGCCGCCACTGCCAAACCCTCGGCGGCCACGGGCCAGGCGACGTCGACGCGGGTGCCGGCCCCCAAGCACGCGCGGACGGTCAGGGCGACGTCGTACACGGAGGACAGCGTAGAGCCGCCGGGAGATCACCGACCCACTCAGCGGATGACGATCGTGAAGCCTCCCGGGGCCACCGTGACGTGCAACGTCCTCGCTCTGGAGGTCGACCGGCTCAGCAACCGCGCTGCGCCGTCGTACACCTCGATCACTGCACGGTCGTGGCCCGGCAAGCGAACAACGGTGTGTGCGACCTTGCTGTCGGCGCTGCGGAGCAGTGCCGTCGAGTGACCGTCGCCGGAGAGGATGTAGCGGGACACCAGCGGTTCGAGCATCACCGCGTCGAGCCTGGCCTCGTCACCGCTGGCAGAGGACGTCGCCACCCGCAGCACCGTTGCCTTCTTGGTGAGTGAGCCTGGCAGCGTCACCGGTAGCAGCGCCCCGGGCGCCGGGGAGGCACCCTGCGGACCGATGTCGCCCGACTTGATGCGGCCGAGAAGCTTGTTCTTGGCGGACCAGGTCGTGACCGCGGTGCTGCCGGGCACCAGGTCGACTACCGGCATCACGAGGCGGTCCTCATCGGCGGCCGGCACGCGCAGTGATGCGGTCGCCCCGGCGCCCAGGGCAAGGTAGCCCGTCCCGCCGAAGAGCGACTCACCCGTCCAACGGTCCGTCGGTGTGACGACGCGTGCGGCACCGGTCGTGCTGGCGTCCTCGGCCTGCACCGTGGTCGTCCCGACCCGTGCCGTGATGGTCGCCATCCGGGCGGCCGCCGCCACGTCAGGGTTGGCGTCCAGCGCGAGCATCGTGAGCAGCCCGTGGATCGTCGACTCGGCGCCCGAGTTGGCGTTGACAACGCCGTCGCCGGAGATGCCGTCGATGGTCCGCCCGGTGGCCGGGTCGTAGGCGGGGACACCGGCCGCGTTGGCACCGAAGAACCACGCCGCCTGCATTCCGGCCAGCCGCCGCAGGCCGACCTTGCCCGTTGCCACTGCGGTCGCCATCAGCGACTGGACACGCGAGTCGGCGCCATAGGCGATCTGCGACTGGTCGAGCCGCGTAGGCAGCCGGCCGTTGTCGGGGCCGCCGGAAGTGAGCAGCCACGGCATGAAGGTTGCGGAGTCCTTGACGGCCGGCGCGAGGTAGGTCCCGGTGCCCAGGGCCTGTGACGCGCGGGCGAGGGCGGCCGGCATCTGCGAACCCCAGGCGTGCCACAGCGACCGGGACAGGGCCCATGGGTAGACCGCGCCGAAGGGCCAGCTGCGGGTGGTCCCGTCAGAGAGGCCGGCGATGCCGTCGGCGAGCTGTCGCAGTGCCGTGCGTCCTGCATCGCTTCCTCCGGCCTCGACGTAGGCGGCCAGGCCGAGCACGGCCTCGGCGCTGGCGTCGGCCCCGTCAGCGATGAGCCATCCGGGTGTGGGCCTGCCGTCGACCGACACCATCTGGCCGTACTTGTCGAGCACCTGCCGGTCGACGGCGTCGATGGAGAGCTCCAGCCGGTCGCGGAGGAACGCGGCGAAAGCTTCGTCGGCGGGGTCGCCCGTGGCAGCGAACGCTGCGTAGCCCTCGCCGAGTGCCCAGATGGTGCGGGCGACCCAGTACGACGCGTCACTGTCGGACGGGTCTGGCAGCTCCACCGGTTCTGCGCTGGGATTGAGGGTGCCATCGGGCTGCATCCACAGCACGACGTTGCCGGCGTGCGCGCCACTCGTCGTCTGGAGGTAGGTCAGGCCGCGCAGCATCTGGTACGCCGCGTCGCGGCTGCTCGGCGAGCCGGTCGCGACCCAGTGCCGGATGTAGACAACTGCGGCGCGCGACACGTCGTCGGCGTTGAAGGCGCCCTGGCCGTAGGTGTCGGTCACCGGGTCGTACGTTCCGCCGCCGACCCGGGTCAGCACGCCGTCCCTCGGCTCGGCGTAGGTCCACAGGACGCCGATCTCGGGCTCTTCGGTCAGCCGGTACGTCGTGTGGCCCGCCTGGCCCGGCGGGTCCACCGTGTCGCCCAGCCAGTCGAGGTGGGCGAGGTTGGTCAGCGCGGGTGGGGCATCCGCTGCGACGGCCGATGTCGACTGTCCGGTCGGGAAGCCGACCAGGGCGACGGCGAGGCTCACCAGAACAACGAGGGTGCTACGGAGGTTCATGGGTTTCCTTTGTGGACGGCGTGCGCCGGCCGTTTGCGGATGTAACTCAGGGTGTTTGGGTGCCGCGACGGCCGTAGCGATCGTCGAGACGTACGACGTCCTCCTGCCAACCGGGGGCGGCGGTGGATGCCTCGACGAGGACGGCGTCGGTGAGTGCGCGCACCCGGTGCAGCAGGCGGGGCGGGATGTGCATCGACTCGCCCGGTGCCACGGAGACTGCTCGTAGTGTCTCCTCGCTCGTGCCGAGGTCGATCTCGACCTGACCAGAGAGGACCGCGATGGTCTCGTCCTTCTCGTGGTGCCACTGCAGGGACAGCGACTCGCCACCGGTCACATGCAGGGTCTTGCCCACGTAGGAGCCTTCGACGTGCGCGAAGATCTCCTCATGCCCCCACGGCTTGTCCACGCGCGCGGAGCGTCGAGCTTCAGGCTGGTCGGTCATCCGGTCCTCACGAGTCGGTCGGTGGCTGGCGGCCAGGGGTCGAGATTGATGGTCGTTCCGTCTGCCGCCGCGCGGCGGGCGGCGTCGGCGACGACCACGGCGGCCCAGCCCTCGCGTACGCCGGACTGGGGCACCGCGCCTGTCGCCACGCACCTGACGAGGTCGGCGACGACGGCGCGCACGCACTCGGCGTAGACCCGCTCCTTGGCTGGAGCCCCGCCCAGCGTCAGCTCGGCGCGCACGTGATGCGGCACCACGTGGGTGCTGCCTCGACTCACCGCAGTTGTGGGACCGGCGGCACGCCGGACCCGAACAGTGATGGCGGCGTCCTCGCCGAGCCGGTAGCCATCGACCGCGAAGAGCTCAGTGGCCCGATGCGGCAGCTCGGCCGCGACGTCCGCCCCGGCGTCGTCGGTCCACAGGTCGAGGACGGCCCGCACCGGGATCCAGCCCTCGACGCGCACCTCGGCGGTCCCGTAGTCGAGCCGCATCAACTGGCGTTCGCATCGGTGGGCGTGGGTGAAGCCGTGGGTGAAGCTGGCGAGCAGACCGCCCCGGTGCCGGGTGGTCGCGCTGACCAGGTCGACGGTCCCGTCCCCGCGCCACGCGGACATCGCCTGCACCACCTCGGGCAGGGTGCCTGCCAGCAGGTGGGCCGCGTCGAAGAAGTGCACACCGTGCTCGACGAAGATTCCGCCGCTCGTGCTCTCCTGCCAGAACCAGTGGGTGGCGTCGAGGTCCTCGTCGCTCGCGTCGTTCTCGAACGCGAAGCGCTGCAGCGGCCCGAGCAGCGAGCCCTGCAGCCGGCACAACGCACGCAGCAACGGGTTGTAGCGCAGCACGTGGTCGACGACCAGCACGCGGCCCGAGCGCTCGGCCGCCGCGCAGACCTCGGCGGCCGCTGCCGCGTCGGTGGCCAGTGGCTTCTCGCACAAGACGTGCCGTCCTGCCTCGAGGGCCGCGCGGACGATGGTCGCGTGACTGGACGGCGGCGTCATCACCGCCACGACGGCGACCTCGGGATCGATGAGCAGGTCCTCCCAGCGAGTCACGGCACGGGCACCGACCGCATTCGCGAGGGCGGCTGCGCGCGACGCGTCGCTGTCCGCCACCGCGACGACGCGTACGTCGGGGAGGTCCGCGACCGCGCCGGCCAGGAACCTCGCGAACCCGCCAGCACCGACTACGCCGATGCCCAGCGGAGCCGTCACCGGGCGATCACCTTGTCCGGTCGAGCCGCGCGACACCGATCTTCGCGTCGGCCATGCCGTAGAAGACATAGCGAACCCCGTCGATCTCCTCGATCGCGGTCGGGAACACGACGTTGGGCACGGTGCCATCGCGCTCGTCCGCGGTCTCCGGCCTGAGGATGGGCTCGGCGGTCCGCGCCAGCACCCTGGACGGGTCGTCGGCGTCGAGCAGCATCGCCCCCGCGGCGTACTCGACCTTCTGCGTCGTGGGGTCGAAGCCGACGGGCTCCTCGCCCGTGACGCCATGGTGGATGAGCAGCCAGCCCTCGTCGACGCGCACCGGAGGCGGCCCGGCACCGATCTTCAGCTGCTCGTAGGGGTACATGGACAGCGCGACACAGCGGTGATCCTGGGGTCGCGCGAGCGCGCGGATGTCGGCCTCGACGAGCTCTGCAGGCACGTACGAGATCCAGATCCCGGGTCGTGGGTCCGAGAGCCCAGCAGGGAGGTGAACCGTCTCGCCTTCGCGGAACCAGCCGAGGTCCCACATCGGCCGGTGCAGCATCGCGTACGACGGCCGCCCAGCGGGATCGGGCACCTGCTCGGGGAAGAAGACCGCGTCCTTGTTGGGGAACATGCACAGGTCGGTGTCGAGACCGGGTTGGTAGGAGAACTGCACCGGGCCCAGGCGCTGCCAGTGCTCGAGGTCCTCGGAGACGGCGATCGCCAGTCGCGGCCCGAGCGGCCCGTAGGCGACGTACGTCATCAGGTGCCGCCCGAGGCTCGGCACCCAGGTGGTGCGCGGGTCCTCGACACCGGCGTTGTTGGCACCCCGCTCCCATCCTTCGTCGGGGGCGAGGACCACGCCGCGTCGCTGAACCCCGACTGGTACGCCGTCTCGCAGCTCGACCTCGGCCAGGCCGACCCGCGAGACGTTGCCCTGCTCGACGAGGCGAGGGAGCAGGTAGAGACGGCCGTCCGGGGCGCGGCCGCTTGCCGGGTTGAGCACGCCCATGGCCTCGTGCGGGTTGCCGGGCTCGGGTGTCATCACGACACCGACCCGGGTCATCTTGTAGGGCACCTCGGTTGACACCGTGGGCTGATGGGTCATCCCTTCACGCCCGACCCGATGTCCGATGCGGTGAAGTGCTTCTGGAAGGCGATGAACAAGATGACGGCCGGCGCGGCCAGCACGCAGGCGCCGGCGAGGATCGCACCGTAGGGGTTGGCCGCCCGTCCGGCAACGCTGCTGATGTAGTTGGCCAGGGAGACGGCCAGCGGTTGAAGGTCGGCGTCCTTGGTGATGAGGAACGGCCACAGGAACTCGTTCCACGGGCCGATGAACGTGAAGAGCACAGCGGTGAGCACCGCCGGCCGGACGAGCGGCAGGGCGATGGACCACAGGATGCGCAGCTCGCTGGCTCCGTCGATGCGAGCCGCCGAGAAGAGGTCCTCGGGGAGCGCCAGGAAGAACTGCCGGAAGACGAAGACCGCGGTGGCGTTGATGGCGAATGGCGCGATCATGCCGAGATAGGAGTCGGCGAGGCCGTAGCTCCGCACGATCATCACGTAGAGCGGGATCATGAGCAGCTGGAAGGGCACGACCTGGACCAACAGCATCGCCGCGAACAGCGTTCCACGTCCTCGGAAGTGCAGCCGCGCCAGCGCGTAGCCGGCCAGCAGGCCGAACACGACGGTGCACAAGATGACGGCACCGGTGAAGATGCCGGAGTTGACGAGCGACCGCCACAGGTTGACGCGGCCGTTGATGTCTCGGTAGTTGTCCAGGGTGAAGTCGCCAGTGGGGAACGCGCCACGCAGCGACGTGTCCGGAGCGGGCTGCAACGACGAGATGAGCATGTAGTAGAAGGGGAACAGGAAGAGCACAGCCCCGAGGATCAGCAAGATCATGCGCGGCCAGCTGCGTGACGGGGCTGCCTGCGGCGGAGCGCCCGGTGTCGGGTCGGATGCATCCTGAACGCGGTCTGCGTTCGAGGTGGCCAGTGCCATCTCAGTCCCTCTCCAGGATGCGCTTGTTGACGAGGGCGACGATCAGGACACCGATCATGAGGATGACTCCGATCGCGGCGGCGGTATCGGGGTTTCCCTGCTCGATGCCCTTTTGGTACATCACCAGCACCGGGGAGCTCGAGGCTCCGTTGGGTCCACCACCGTTGGTCAGCAGGTACGGCTCGGTGAACAGGTTGGCACCGGTGATGATCGAGAGGATGAGGACGAGCGTCGTGGCGGAGCGGACGCCGGGGACGGTGATGTTCATGAAGGACCCGAACTTGCCCGCACCGTCCATCGAGGCCGACTCGTAGAGCTCCTTGCCCACGCCCTGCAGCGCTGCGAGGTAGAGCAGGATGAACAGGCCCAGCTGCTTCCACGTGACGAACACGGCGATGAGCGGCATGGCCAGGGTCTTGTTCACGAGCCACGACGGGTCGGGCGCGAGTGGACCGAGCAGCGAGTTGACGAAGCCGTTGTTGCTGAAGAGGAAGAGCCAGACCGCGACCACGGCAACGCTCGCGGAGATGTAGGGAACGAAGTACGAGACCCTGAAGAAGATGCGTGCGCGGATCGCGCCGTTGAGAGCCGTGGCGAGCACGAGCGCCAGGACCACCGTGAGCGGGACGTTGATCACGAGAAAGATCAAGACGTTCACGAACGACTTGCGCACCGCGGGGTCGCTGAGCACGGCGACGTAGTTGTCGAAGCCCACAAAGGGTCGATCGACGGCCACACCGGGCGCCGTGAAGAAGTAGTCGTGGAAGCTGATCCAGATCGCCAACCCCACGGGATACGCGAAGATCAGGACCAGGAACACGGCGTACGGCGCGGCGAAGGCCATCCCCAGGGGCTGACGACCCAACAGGGCCGTCAGCCTCCTACGGTTCTGCCCTGGCGACGCCTGGTCTTCGGTGGCAGGAGGAAGCGTTGCCGTCGTCATAGGTGTGCCCGCGTCACTGCTGGCTGGCGAGGTCGTCCACTTCGCCCGCGGCCGCGGTGAGCGCATCGGTGACCTCGGACTCGCCGAAGATGACCGACTCCGAGTAGTGGTCGCGGAAGGTCTGCCAGATCTCGATGCTGTTGGCGACGTTGGGCACCTCGACGGTCCGGGCCGCCTGCGCAGCAAACGCCACGTAGTCGGGATTGGCCTTGAAGTAGTCGGGGTAGACCGACTCGACGCCATCCCGCATCGGCATCTGGCCGGTGTTCTCCAGCAGTGCGCCGTCCTGCTCCTCGCTGGTGGCGAACTTCAGGACCTCCCAGGCTGTCCCCTGCGCCTCGCAGGCGGAGTAGATGGCGACGTTCTTGGCGTCGGAGAACGTGTAGGTCTCCTCGGGCGATGTGCCGCCGGAGGTCGGGACCGGGGCGGCCCCCCAGTTGACATTCTCGCCGTACACGGCGATGGCCCACGGGCCGACGATCGACATGGCGGCCTTGCCGTCAGCGAAGGAGTCGCCGTTGTACTTCTCGTTCGGCGAGTAACCCTTGTCGTACATCGTCTTCCAGAACTCGGCGACAGCCTGGCCTTCCGGAGAGTTGAACGTCGACTTCTCGTCCTCGACGAGCTGCGTGCCGCCCGTCTCGGCGGCGTAGAGGGGGTAGAAGTCGAACCAGGACTGGTAGAACTCGCTGCTAGGAGCCGGCCAGATCGCGGCCTCGGCGGCGCCGCTCGACACGATCTTGTCGCTGGTCGCGAGGAACTCGTCGTACGTCGCCAGCGGCGGGTTCTCCGGGTCGATCCCGGCCTTCTTCATCAGGTCCTTGTTGTAGAAGATCATCACGGGGTTGGCCTTCCACGGGATCTGGTAGTACTGGCCGTCCGGTGACTGGTACTGCTCGGCCGCCGCGCCGGTGCGCTCTTCGACGTACTCCTTGCCGTCGGGGAAGCTGTCGAGGGCCACCAACCCACCCTGCTTCTGGAACTGCGGGACCGCCGCGGGGGACGTGTTGAACACCAGGCACGGCGCGTTGCCGGCGGTGATCGCGGCGCCGATCACCTCTTCGGACGACTTGCCGGAGGGAATCTCCTGGGCGGTGACCTTCTCGTCGGGGTGGTCCGCGTTCCAGGCGTCCACCATCTTCTCGCCCCAGGCGATCTCCTCTGGGTTGTTGGACAGCCAGATCTTGATGGGGCCGGTGGCACTTGTGTCGCCCGCCGAGCCGCCGCCGCCGTCGTCCCCGCAGGCGGCGACGCTCAGGGCAAACACGAGGCTGAGGCCGAGGGTGGTCATCGTCTTGATGTTCATACGGGATCCGTTTCTGTTGCGGTGCGGGACGAGCGGGTGGGCCTGGGAACGCGGCCCGAAGGGGGATTTGGCGTTGGAGCGGGTGTTGCGGCTGGCGGTGGTGCGGTCGAGGCGCGTACGACGAGGTCGGGGGGTGGAAGCATCACGTCTGGGCAGGTGACGCCGTCCACGAGCTGCAACAGGCATTCGGCGGCGGCCGTGCCCCACCCGACCGCGTCGGTGCGCACCGTTGTCAGTGGTGGCCGCAGGTAGCCGGAGATAGCCGTGTCGTCGAACCCGGTGACCGACAGGTCGTTCGGGACGTGCAGACCGCGACCCTGGGCGACGGACATACCGGCGATCGCCATCAGGTCGTTGGCATAGACGATCGCGGTCGGCGGCTCGGGGAGATCGAGCAGCTGATGGGTGGCCCGGGCGCCTCCCGAGGGTGAGAAGTCGGACCACACGCTGGGCGACTCCTCGAGCCCCGCCGACGCAAGCGTGTCTGTCCATGCCGCGTGGCGGGAGCGGGAGTGGACGAACTCCATCGGGCCCGCGACGTGGGCGATCCGCCGGTGCCCCAAGCCCACCAGGTGCTCGACGGCAGCCGCGATGCCGGGACGGTCGTCGACGGCGACGACAGGCCAGGAGCACGCGGTCGGAACTGGGGCTATCACCACGGTTGGCAGGCCGAGCGACTCCAGCAAGGCCGGCCTGGGGTCGTCGACACGCAGGTCGGTGAGGAAGACACCGTCGACCCGACCGCTGGCAGCGAGCTTCTCGTAGTTGCGGCGCTCGGACTCCTGGTCGGGTACCACCTGCAGCAGCAGGCCTTGACCGTGTTCGGCCAGGGTCATCTCGATGCCGGCGATGAAGGCGGGAAAGAACGGGTCGGCACTGAGCGTCTCGGGCTGCCGGGCGATCACCAGTCCGACAGTCAGCGCCCTCGACGAGGACAGCGCTCGCGCTCGGTGACTGGGGGTGAACCCGAGCTCGTCAGCGACGGCCCGGATCCGGGCGCGCGTGGCGTCCGCGACTCCCGGCCGGTCGTTCAGGGCGAACGAGACGGCACCCCTGGAGACCCCCGCAGCGCGGGCGACGTCCGCGATGGTGGGCCGAGCTGCCATGGTTTTTACTAAACCGGTTTAGCACTGCGCTGTCAAGGGTCGACGGCAGCGTCAACCCGGTCCGACAAGAGTGCGGCGGCTGTGTCGATGGCCTCGCACGCGAACGTGACGGTCTCGTGGCCGGACATCACGGCACCCCGGCCGGCGGCCTCCGACCAGCGCGAGGGTCCGAGCATTTCGGCGACCCGCTCGGTGGCCCACTGCATGCGTTCGGCATCGGCTCCGAAAGCCTGAGCGGCAGCCCCGTGGGCGTTGACTGCCCCGGCCAGGACGGCGGCAGATTCCCAGCTATCCATCCGGACCAGCAGCTGGACGAGGTTTCGCAGGGTCGTCCACTGGTGGGTCCACACACCCATCTGGCGCCACCGCTCGACGATGGAACGGAACAGCGGAAGAGCGGTGCTGGGGTCGCCCGACCGACCGAGCAGGGAAGCCAGGCCGACCAGGGCGATGCCCTCCACGAAGGTCGCGCCTGCCGACTCGGCGAGACCGATGGCTCGCTGGTACGGCTCGATCGCGCGGTCCGGTTCGAGGGTCGAGAGTGCCTCGGCTTGGTCGTACCAGGCGAGGGCCAGCATTGACGGGTTGGCCAGCGGCTGGACGACGCGGAGCTGCTCCTCGGCAAAGGCCAGGCCCTCTGCGGGGTCGCCGGCGTAGGTCCGGGACTGGGCGAGACCCAGCAGGGCCATCCCGGCCTCGTACGGACGATCGTGCAGCCGCGCCAGTCGAAGCATCTCGGCATGGTCGCGGTAGCCGTCGTCGAGCCGACCGACGTACAAGGAGATCATCCCGCTGAGCCGCAGCCCGAACATGCGCCGCACGTCGTCGGGTCCACTGATGTTGGTCAGCGCACGGCCGGCGAGAGTGGCCGCCAGGTCCATCTCGCCGCGCGCCGTCAGGCCCTCGCCGACTGCGCCACACACCTCCGCGAACAGCGGCTGGTCGTCCGCGTCACGAAGATCGAGGGCCACCTGGCCCCAGGAGACGACCTCGTCTCGATACCTGAACAGCATGTAGTAGTGCAGCCCGCCGGAGAGCCGCAAGGCCAGCTCCACTTGGGCCGACTGGACCGACCAATGATGGGCGGCACGAAGGTTGCCCAGCTCCCGGTCGACGATCGTGACCCACTCGGCCTCGTCCGGGCCACGCAGTCCACGGTCTGCCTGTTCGGCGATCGACGCGTAGTGGCGAGCGTGGCGGAGGCGCACCGCTTCGGCCTCGCCGCCTGCGCCCAGGTGCTCCGCACCGTAGCCCCGCAACGTCTCCAGCAGCGAGTAGCGGACCCTCCCGTCGGTGGCTCCTACGGTGACCATCGAGGCATCCACGAGAGACGCCAGCAGGTCGACCAGCTGACCGCGCCCGATGCCGTCACCGGAGCCCACTGCCTCGGCCGCGGCAAGGTCGAAGCTTCCCGAGAACACCGAGAGCCGATCGAAGAGGCGACGCTGCGTCGGGGTCAGGAGGTTGTAGGACCAGTCGAGGACTGCTCGCAGGGTGCTGTGTCGTCCCGGGTCAGCGTCGGCCGGCGAGAGGAGGTCGAGGCGCTCGGCCATCCGGGCCGCCAGGTCCACGGGGTTGAGGGATCTGATCCGGGCGGCGGCGAGCTCGAGGGAGAGTGGCAGCCCGTCGAGGCTCCTGCACACGTCGACGATCGCGGCCAGGTTCACCGCACCCAGATCGAGGTCAGGTCGGACGGCCCGGGCGCGGTCGACGAACAAGGCAACGGCCGGCGCCGTCGCGTCCAGCGAGTCTTCGACGTCCGGGAGGGGCAGCCGGCCGACTGGCTGGACCCGCTCACCCTGGATCGCCAGCCGCTCTCGGCTCGTCGCCAGCACCACTACGCGTGGGCACGCGCGCAGGATCGCCTCGACGAGCGGCCGGACCCCTTCGAGGACGTGCTCGCAGTTGTCCAGCACGAGCAGCAACCGCTTGGGGGCGAGGAAGCCGGCGACCGAGTCGACGACGCCGGCGTCGGGTTGCCGGCGTACGCCGAGCGATGTCGCCAGCGCGGGAGCTACTGCTGCCGGGTCGGTCAGCGGGGCCAGCTCGCACCACGAGACGCCGTCGGCGAACCGGTCCGACACCGCGCTGGCGACGCGCCCGGCCAACCGCGTCTTGCCGACACCACCGACCCCGGTGAGCGTGAGCAACCGCGCTGCGCCGAGCGTCGCTGCCGCCCCGGCGATGTCGTCCTCCCGCCCGATGAAGCTCGTCGTCTCGTCGATGGCGGCCGGGCGGGACACCGCAGGTGGTGGCCGCCCATCGAGCTCGCTCGACTGTCGCAGGATCGCAGCCTGTAGCTCGCGCAAGGATGCGGACGGCTCCACTCCCAGCTCGTCCTCGAGCAGTCTGCGGTACGCCGTGAACGCATCCAACGACTCGGCCTGCCGGCCACACCGATACAGCGCGAGCATCAGCTGTGCTCGAGGCCGCTCACGCAACGGGTGCAGCGGTCGTGAACGCCCGGAGCTGGCCGACCAGCTCGGCGTGCGCTCCCACGCTGAGGTCGATGTCGAACCGCCGTTCCATCGCCACCAACCGCAGCTCATCGAGCCTGGCGGCCTCGGCGGCTGCGAAGGGTGCGTCGGCGAACTCGACCAGCGCCGGGCCGCGCCACAGACTCAGCGCCTGGTCCAGGATCTCGCCCGCCGCCTGTGGCCGGTCCGCGGCGTCGTGCGATGCGTCGGCCAGCAACCGCTCGAACCGACCCGCGTCGACCTGCTCGGGCTCGACCGCAAGCAGATAGCCGGGCGGCCGGGTGATCAGCACCTCGCCGGCTGCGGTGCCCGTCGGATCCTTCAGGGCCTGACGCACCCGTGCCACACAGGTCCACAGACCCTGCATCGCGTCGGCCGGCGGCCGGTCACCCCACAACACGTCGACCAGCCGGTCGGCGGAGACCACTGCGCGGGCATGGACCAGCAACACCGCAAGAAGCCGTCGCTGCAGCGGGCTGCTGATCGGGACGGCGTGCCCGTCGTACTCCACGCCGAGCGGTCCGAGGACCCGGAACAGGGTCACCAAGCCAAGGTAGGCCAACCGCAAGGTCGGCGATAGTCGGCCGCAAGGGGGGCGACCCAGGCTGGTCTCGGCTCGCGGATGGTCCGCGCAGTCCCGAGGAGAAGGGGTCCAGCCATGACCACCACCGAGGGGACGTTGTCCCACCCCGCCACCATCCCCGCCGCCATCCACACAGTCGTCGGAGGCGGCGGCCAGGCCCTGCACGTGCGGGAGTGGGGGGCTCCCGAAAGTCCGCCCGTGCTGCTGATCCACGGCTGGTCGGGCAACCATCAGTGCTGGCGGCATCAGGTCGAGAGCGCACTCATCGACGAGTTCCGCGTCGTCGCCCTGGACCTGCGCGGCCACGGCATGTCCGAGACTTCACTCGACGCCAGCCGCTACCACGACGCCCGGATGTGGGCAGCCGACGTCGCGGCCGTCATCGCGGAGCTGGGCCTGTTCCGGCCGACGCTGGTCGGCTGGTCCTACGGCGGATTCGTGATCTGCGACTACCTGCGCGCCTACGGCGAGACCGCGATCTCGGCCATCAACTTCGTCGGAGCCGCGGTGAACCTCAACGAACGCTTCGACGACATCGGACCGGCCTTCCTGAGCAACGCCCCGGCCGGGGCCGATCCCGACCTTCCGACCAGGATCGCGGCGCTGCGCCGCTTCTGGCGAAGCATGAGCGCGGCGCCTCTCGATCCCACCGACTTGGAGACCGGACTCTGCGGGAGCGTGTCCGTGCCGCCTCAGGTGCTCGGCGCCCTGATCGCCCGCCAGATCGACTCCGACCCGGTCCTGAGCCGCGTCACCGTCCCGATCCTGGTCTCGCACGGCCGCGAAGACCAGATCGTGCTGCCTTCCATGGCCGAACACATCCTCCGGGCCTGCCCTACGGCCCAGGCATCCTGGTACGACGGGGTCGGACACATCCCGTTCGCCGAGGACCCGTCACGCTTCAACCACGAGCTGGCCGAGCTGATCCGCTCCTCGCGCCCCTGACCATCACGACTGTTGGACGGAGGAGGCGGCGTAGCCGAACAGGCCGACCAGCTCGGATCTGCCGGAGATGCCGAGCTTCGCGAACACGTGTGTCAGGTGAGTCTCCACAGTCCGGCGGGTGACGTACAACCGCTGGGCGATCTCGCGATTGCCATGGCCGGCCGCGGCGAGGCCGGCCACCTGACGCTCGGCGGGAGTGAGCGACTCGATGCCGGTCACAGCGGTCCGCCGCGGACGCGCGCCACAAGCCCGCAGCTCGGAGCGGGCCCGCTGGGCAAGGCGAACCATCCCGCCGCGCTCGGCGAGGTCCAACCCCTGCCTTAGCGGGTCGCTTGCGGCCGCGCGACGGTTGATCCGGCGCAGCGTGGAACCGAGTTCGACCAGAGCCCTGGTGTGCTCGAGTCGCGCCGGACTCGGGTCGAGCAGCCCCACGGCCCGCTCCAGCAGCCCCACCGCGTCCGCGGGCTCGGCGGTGTGAGCGAGCGCCCGAAGTGCGGCTCCTCGGGGTTCGGGCAGGCCGGTGCGTTCCGCCAGCTCGAGGTGTTCCCGCGCCAGCTTGTGCGCCGAGCTCGAGTCGCCGAGCGCGACGAGTGCCTCACAGTCGTCGACGCGCCAGCTTGCGACCCCGGGGTGCCGAACCTTGAGTCGACGCCACCATTCGGCCGCAAGGAGCAGGTCGGCGTGGGCTTCGTCGTACCGGCGCTGGGCCAACCGGAGGTGCGCCCGCCGTTCGAGCAGCATGGTGCTGGAGATGCATGCCGGCGGCGGGTCGCCCAGCCGATGGCCGGCGTCGAGAGCCGCCTCGGCCGCGTCCAGCTCGTTCATCTCCGTGAGCGCCTCGACCAGGGGAAAGAGCGACCACACGAGCGCGGCCGGAGGGCTGTTGCCGCGCTTGAAGTCGAAGGACAGCTGAGCGTCGGCATGGGCTTCGTGGACCCTTCCGAGGTGGAGCAGCGCGATAGCGCGCATGAAGCTGCCGTGCGCCAGGGCGATCAGCCATCCCTGGGGGCGGGCCACCTCGACCAGCCCGTCACACAGCCGGCGGGCGGTGTCCAGCTCACCGTTGGAGATCAGCAGGAACTTCGCGGACGTGCTCACCAGCGACTCGGCATTGCGCGGCGGGGTGACAGCGTCGAGGGCGGGCAGCAGTCGGGAGTTCACCTCGCTGGCGGGGCCGCCTTCGTTGAGCAGCGCCCAACCTGCGAGCACCCGCCACAGCACGTCATCGTCGATCACCCCATGCTTTTGTGCGAGGTCGAGCCCCTCCTCGACGGTGTCCGCGTTGAGGAACATCCCGCACGCCATCTCCAGCTCGAGCGATCCACGGAGCTTTGCGCCCGCGTCGGCCGGTTGGCCCAGCCCGAGTCGGCACAGCTCGATGGCACGGTCGAAGTGACCCGCCATTCCGAGCGCGCGGCTCCCGGACAGGGCAATTCGCACACGCTGATCCGGCGTTGCGGCGAGCTCGACCGCGTCGGCGAGGAGGTCAGCAGCGCCGGGCCGCACCTGCGAGGAGAGGGCCAGGCCGAGCTCGCTGTGCAGGTCGGCGTTGAGCGCGCGGCTGTCGGGTGGCTCTAGCAGCGCACGGCGCAGGAAGACCGCAGCGCTTTCCGGCGCGCCCCGCCGATTGGCCCTCTCCGCTGCGGCACGCAAGGTCGAGACCGTCTGCAGCTCGCCGGCCGGCTCAGCGTGCAGCAGGTGCAGTCCGACGGTCTCCACGTCGACCAGGTCGGCGGCCAGCACCCTGGCGGCCCGCCGGTGCAGGAGGGAGCGTTCACCGTTCGGAAGCCCGAGATAGAGCGCGTTGGCCACCAACGGATGGGTCAGTGCGAAACCGTCATCTGCCCGTTCGACGAGTCCGCTGGCCACCAGCCCGTCGGCGAGGTGAAGAGCACGGACGAGATCGAGACCGGCGACCTCCGCGGCCTGGCGCAACAGCGCCCCCCGACCGAGGACCGCGAAGGAACGGGCCAGATCGGAAGTGCCTGCGGGCAGTCGCGCGAGTTGGACCTCCACGCTCCGGCCCACCTGCTCCGGGCCGAACGTGGTGAGCCTGGCTGCGACCTCGGAGGAGGGGTCGATCCCTTCGGCGATCACCTGGTCGACGAGGGCGCCGAGCAGGAACGGGTTGCCGGCGCTGGCGGCGTGGCAGGCGCTGACGAACGCCGGGTCGGCGCCGGGAAGCCGCTCGGTGACCAGTGTCTCGACCGCCTCCGGACCCAGCGGCCTCGGTTGCAGCGGTGGCTCTGGTGCCGCGGCCATCAGGCCGGCCAACGCCGCGGGCTCGGTCGACGGCTCCCCCGAGCGCACCGCGCACAGCACCCCGAGGGGTAGGTCGGCCAGGTGACCGCTGAGCTGGGCCAGCCAGCGCAGTGACGGCCCGTCTGCCCAGTGCACGTCGTCGACCACCAAGAGCGTCGGGGTGCGTTCGGCCAGCTCATAGGCCAGCCAGGTCAGCCCGTATGACGCAGCGTGCACCGCATCGCCGGTGGGCGTGGGGGCGAAGGGATCGGGGTCCAGGACCCGTCGCGCCAGCGCCGCTGCGCCGACACCGAGGTGTTCCCACTCCGGACCGGCAGCGGTCGGGCCGAAGAGCTGCCGTACGACGCCCCAACCGGCCTCCTGTTCCATCGGCCCTGCCCAGGCGGTCAGCACGCGCACTCCTGAGCCGCTCGCGGACTGGACGGCGGCGCGTACCAAGCTCGACTTGCCGACGCCCGCCGGCCCCTGGATGAGGATCACGCGGCCCGCTCCGGCGCGGATCTGCCGGAGCTGCCGCTCGAGCACGGCCAGTTCGAGGTTGCGCTGCAACAGGCCACCGCGCATCTCCTCAGTCTGGGCTGAGTGCGTCGGCGGTGTCCATCACGTGTCGAAACCTCGTGGTCCCGACCACGACGCGCGGCAATCCGGCTCCAACGAAGGTGGTGGTCAACGGACCGCGATCCCTACCTGGAGGCCACTGATGAGCATCAGAACCGAGGCCGAATCGACATACGTGCTCGGCACCACCCAGCGAGAGTACGAGCGGGTGCGCAGGCAGGCAGAGGTCTGGCAGCGCGCCACCGAGCGGGTGCTCGACCGGGTAGATCCAGCTCCGGGCTCACGTTGCCTGGACGCCGGCTGTGGACCCGGGGTGACGATGCGTCAGCTGGCCCAGAGGGTCGGTCCGCGGGGACGGGTCGTGGGCATCGACGTCGACGAGGCCTTGGGCGCGGACAGCGTTGCGCGGCTGCGCGACGAGGGCCACCAGCAATGCGAGTTCCAGGCCCACGACCTGCGCAGTGACGCCGCGATCCCGGGTGCTCCCTACGACCTCGTCTACGCGCGGCTGGTGCTCTTCCACCTCCCCGAGCGCGTCGCCGTGCTCGGCAGGCTCTGGGACGCCGTGGCCCCGGGGGGCCACCTGGTCGTGCAGGACTATGACCTCGCGGCGGTGGGCTCGGTGCCCCGGATGCCGATCGACGACCAGCTCGCCGGATTCGTCACCGCAGCCTTCACCGCGGCCGGCTGCGAGGTACGCGCCGGGGCGCTGCTGCCGCGGCTGTTCGAGCAAGCGGGTGTCGGAATCCCGGACGCGACCGACGTTGCTGGTCGGCTGGACCGGCTCGTCGATGCCGCGCCGATGCTGGAGGGCGTCGTGCGCAGCCTGATGCCGGCCGCCATCGGCCGCGGCCAGGTGACCGAGACCGCCGCACACGCCCTACTCGCCCAGCTCCACGAGTCGGTCGCCGAGGATCCGGATCGACCGCTCCTGTGGCCGCTGCTGCTCGGCGCCTGGAAGCGCAAGAGCTCCTGAACGGCTGGGGAGCCCCATGAGGCCTCAACAGCACGAACAGCGGGCAGGCCATTTCGCCGACACCCTCGATGTCGAAGGGGTCAGGTCGCACTTCGACTTCCCCGACCTCGGCCGGATCGTCACCAACAACGCGGCGAGCACCCAGCCGCCTCGGGAGCTGGCCGCGCTCTTGGTGCGGCTGACGAAGGGCTACGAGAACGTGCATCGGGGTCAGTCCGTCGCCTCCCAGCAGATGACCGAGCTCTTCGAGGCGTCCTACGACACCTTCGCGCAGTGGCTCAATGCACCGAGTCGGCGCACCATCGCGACGTACCGCAACACGACCGAGGCGATCAACGCGGTGATGTACTCGCTGCTCACCGAGTTCCGCGACGGCGACAACGTCGTGACCACGATGCTGGAGCACAACTCCGACTTCGTGCCGTGGCACGCGATGTGCCGCGAGATCCTGCCGCGCTTCGGGCGTCAGGTCGAGTGCCGCATCGCCCGCTTCGACCATCGGACCGGTGAGCTCGACCTGGACCACCTCGCGGCGCTGGTCGATCACAACACCAAGCTCGTCTGTGTCTCGGGGGCATCGAACTTTCTGGGCACCAAGCCACCGCTGGCCCTGATCCGCGCCATCGCCGACGGCAGTGGATACCGGCGCGACGACGGCAGTCCGGGGTCGCTGATGCTCGTCGACGCCGCCCAGATGGTTCCCAGCAGCTACGTCGACGTGCAGCGGCTCGACGTGGACTACCTGGCCTTCTCGTGCCACAAGGTGTTGGCGCCGTTCGGTGTCGGCGTTCTCTATGCCAAGGAGCGGCTGTTGGCGCAGGCACGGCCCTTTCTCTACGGCGGCGACATGATCGCCGCTGGCCGGGTGGCGGCGGACCGGGTGGAGTACAACGAGCTGCCCTGGAAGTACGCCGCCGGCACCCCCAACATCCTGGGCGTGATCGTCTCTGCCCACGCGCTTCGACTACTGCTCGACCTGGTCGGGGTCGACGGGTCGACGCGCTGGTTCACCTCGACGGCACCGCTCCCCGCGCCGCTCGTCGCAGAGACGATGGACCGCGTGGGCCGGCATACGGCCGAGCTGACCGATCTGGCGTTGTGCGAAGCGATGTCGATCGATGGGCTCAGCCACTACGGGCCAGCGACAGGCTTGCCGCGATCGCCGCTGCTGGCGTTCAACGTGGCCGGTGTCGACCCGTTCGCCCTTGCCGAGGACCTGGGCAAGGAGGGTGTCGAGGCTCGGGCGGGTTGTCACTGCGCGACGCTGGCCCACCGCGACCTGGGCATGAGTCCTCCGGCCAGTTGTCGGCTGAGCCTCGCGCTCTACAACAGTCGCGACGACGTGACCCACGCAATGGACGCGGTACGCCGCGTGGTCGACCGCCTGCGCCGGCCCCGACGGTCATGACTCTGAGGGTGGACACACCCATCTTGATCGTGGGTGCAGGGCTCGCCGGCTTGGTCACGGCCAGGGAGCTGACGCTCGCGGGCGTCGGCTGTCGAGTCCTGGAGGCGAGTCCACGGGTTGGCGGGCGAGTGGAGACGACCGTCTTCGATGACGGGCTGACCGCCGAGGCGCACATGGAGGAGTTCTGGGAGGGCAGCCCGGCGTACCCGTTGCTGCGCGAGCTCGGTCTCGACCTCGTGGAGGACCGCGCTCACTCGAGCATGGTCTTGGGCGAGCGCTTGTACCCGTACCAGGGCGACGGCGATCGGGACGCCTACCTGTCGGGCATGTTCAACCCGCAGGAGCGAGCCGCCTGGCTCCGCTGGAACGAGCACGCGTGCCATTTGCTGAGTCGTCTCCTCACCCGAGGGACTGACCTGGCGGCGGCTCCCTGGGCGGCTCCGCTCATCGCCGGCCGGTTTTCGACCTATGTCCGCGACCAGGTGCGCGAGCCCCGAGTCGCGGAGTGGATCCGGGTGGTCGTCGAGTCCGAGACGGCCATCGAGTGGGACCAGATCTCCGTGCTCGACGGCGTGACCGAGCTGCAACCGTTCCTCGACTCACCTGCCGGCTTCGGCGAGACCAACGCCCACGTGGTCGGTGGCAACCAGCGCCTGATCGACGCGTTGGTCCGTGAGTTGCCCGACGGGACCGTTCGGACCAACGAACCCGTCTCCTCCGTTCGCCAGGTCGGACCTCAGGTCGTCGTGCGCCATGGTCGTGGCCGAAACCTGGCCGTCTCTCGCTGCGAGCATGTCGTCCTCGCGGTTCCGTTGTGGTCACTGGAAACCGTCCGGCTCGACGCGACGCTCGAGCCCGCTGCGGCCGAAGCAATCAGGACCTGCACCGCGGGCAGCTACGTCAAGGTGCTGCACCGGCTCACACCCGAGGCAGCCCAGCGCTGGGAACGCTACGGGGACGGCCTGTTCACGTTGCTGTCGGACTCGCGGGCCGGCTGCATCTACCTCGGCGCCGCACGTGAGGGGAACGACCTCATCCTCACCCAGCTCATCCACGCCCGGCACGCCCGGCACCTCTGTGCCCTGCCGAAGGAGGAGATCGCACGTCGTGCTGTCAGCGCTCTTGACCGCCTGAGCACACCGCGGCCGCTGTGGCCGGGCGTGGGCGCGCTCGTCACGCAGACGCGGGCCTACGCCTATCCCCGTGCCGTGGCCTACTGGTCCGTCGGCCACGGTCGGTCGCGGTACGACGAGAGAGCCACCGCCCTGCGCAGGCCGCAAGGCCGCATCCACTTCAGCAGCGACAGCCTCATGAGCAGCCATTCGGACGGTGCGGTCCGATCCGGTCAGCGGGTGGGCCGGACCCTGTCCACACTCCTCGCGGGCACCGCATTGCGACCGACGGCAGGCGGCTGAGCACGTGAGCCCGCCACGCGAGACCACGCTGTCGGACCAGCTGCCCGTCGCGCGGCAGGATTCCGAGCTCTCCAAGCTCCGCCGAGAGCTGAGTCGTCTCGACACCGTCCTGTTCCTCATCTCCGCGATGGTCGTCGTTGACACGATTGGCGCCATCGCCATCGGCGGCGTCCAAGCCTTCACCTGGCTGGTGGTCCTCTTCGTCTTCTTCTTCGTGCCGTCCGCGCTCATCAGTGCCGAGCTCGGCGCGGCCATCCCGGAGGAGGGCGGTGTGTACGTCTGGGTGCGCATGGCGTTCGGCCGCTTCGCCGGGGCGCTGACCTCGTTGCTCTACTGGGCCGGCACTCCGATGTGGCTTGGCGGGTCCGTCGCGGCGGTCGCCATCACGGTCTACGGCCGGTTCCTCGGGGATCTCTCCCGACCGGGCATGTTCGTGTTCGGCATTGCCTTCGTGCTGCTGGCCACCGTTGCTGCCGTGATCCCGCTCCGCTGGGGCAAGTGGGTGCCCGCGAGTGGAGCCATCGGGCAGATCCTTCTCCTCGGGGTGTTCACGGTGACCGTGGTGGCGTACGGCGTGCAGCATGGCGTGCAGACCATGGCCCTCGCCGACTTCAGCCCGACGCGAGCGGTCTTCATCGCCGTCGTCCCGGTACTTCTCTACTCGTTCGTCGGAGTCGAGCTGCCCACGACGGCCGCGGAAGAGATGCACGACCCGCGACGTGACATCCCTGCCGCGATCGGCACCGCAGGAGTGGCCCAAGCCCTGATGTATGGCATCCCTATCCTCGCCGTACTCATCGTGTTGCCGGCCGATCAGATCACCTCGCTGCACGGGCTGGTCGACGCGATGAAGACCGTCTACACCGTCTATGGCGGCGACGTCTCGGGCACCGAGGTCACGTTGACCGGGGCCGGGGCTGTCCTCGGATCAGTGAGCGCCGTGGTCTTCATCTGGGTCCTCATCGCCAGCGGGTCCGCCTGGATCATGGGCTCGGGCCGAGCCCAGGCGGCCGCCTGCCTGGATGGGGGCGGCCCCCGGTTCCTCGGCCGGATCTCCGAACGGAGCGGGGTCCCGGTCGTGATGGGACTGGTCTCGGGTGGGGTCTCGTTGCTCCTGCTGATGCTGAGCCTGTGGGTCACTGACGGCGACAACCAGAAGTACTTCTCGGTCGCTCTCAACGTGGCCATCTCGCTGATCGTGCTGGCCTACCTCTTCATCTACCCGGCATTCCTTACGCTCCGCTCTCGACATCGCGATCTCGACCGGCCCTTCCGGGTACCCGGCGGTGCCGTCGGCGCGTGGTCCCTCACGATCCTGGCAACCGCCTGGTCCGTCCTGGCCAGCGTCTGTCTGCTGTGGCCGGGTTTCGGGACGGCCCACCCCGACGACCACCTGCCGGCCGGCTTCGAGGGTCAACGAGTCGAGTACGAAGTGCTCACGATCGCACCGATACTCGCGGTCGCGGCTGCCGTCGCGGCGTACATGTTCATCAGACCAAGGAGGTCAGACCGCGAGCTGTCTTGACTCGGCCCCTGGCTCGGGTGCCGAGGTCTTCACCCCAGTCATGCCGTCAGGCGGGCCCTGGTCTCCTCGACGTCCATGCCGTGCAGGCGCAGCAGGTTCTCGCCGAGAATCTTTCGCTTGGCCTGCTCGGTGAGCTGCGGGTAGCCGTAGCCGTCGACGAGGTCCTGCGGCAGCTCGAAGTTCCAGAACGCCTCGAGCGCCCACTGCGGCTGCCAGATCGGCGCCTCGCTGCCGTAGACGATCTTGTCCTCGCCGCACCAGAAGAGCAGTTTGCCGAGCAGCTCTGCGAACAGCCGGGGAGCGCGCACGACGAAGTTGATGGACGCCGCCAGCGAGGCGTGGAGGTTCGGGTAGCGGATCAGTTGCCAGCAGGTCTCGTCGATGAACGGCAGACCCACGTGGTAGATGACGAAGTTGATGTCCGGGAAGGCGCCGGCGGCGCCGTCCATGTCCCAGGTCTGCGTGTGCTCGATCATCTGCGGGCCGAGCGGGACGCCCTTGTGCACCCCGATCAGGTTCACGCCGAGCTCCTGGATCCGCTCGAAGACGGGGAAGGCGACCTTCGGGTCGTCCATCCGCCACGGCACCTGGCCGCCGTCCTCGTAGCGGACGTTGTAGAACTTGAACGCCTTGGCGCCGTACTCCTCGACCTGGCGGGTCACGTCATCGAGCGCTGCCTTGCCCTCCAACGGGTTCACGGTGCCCCACATGACCGTCCGGTCGGGGTCGCGCTGCGCGAGCTTGGCGCACTCGGTCCACGGAGAAAGGCCGTCCTTGTACAGGTCCGTGAGCGGGAGCGGCATCGCGACGAGCATGTCGGTGTCGGAGTTCTCGTAGACCATCTCGTGGATCTCCTCGACGCTCCACTTGTGCAGGAACTCCTCCGAGGACATCACGGGCTTTCCCTCGGGCGTCAGCACGGTGTGGAACGCGTAGAGGTGGTTGGAGAACATCTGCCCGGCCGGGCCGCGGGCATTGTCGGCCTCGAAGTTGAAGGGGTGCGCGACCCCGTCGAACACCAGTGCATCACCGATCATGGGAGGTCCTTCCTGGAGAGGGCGGCGGCCCGGATCGCGCGGCGTACGCCGCTGGGTCGCCCACGGTTGTGGGGTCGGGGAGGAAGCGCAGCTTGGCCCTGGCGCTTTCGGAGAGTCGCTCGGGCGACCACGCCTCGTGCCAGACCAGCTCGACGCTGGCGGTGTCCACCCCGGGGAGCGAGGACACGGCCGACTCGATGTCACCCAGCACCGTGGTGGCGAACGGGCACCAGCCCGACGTCAGCATCAGCTCGACCCGGGCCGTTCCCCCATCGATCTCGGCGCGGTGCAGCAGCCCCATGTCGACGACGGAGATCCCCTTGTCGCGGCAGCAGGGGTCGTAGACATCGCGGAGCGAGTCGCGCACCAATGGATCTATCACGGCGCCAGTCTCAACCCGGCGCAAGGGCCGGGGCAGCCCCTCAGATTTCGCATGGCGAAACGGTGGACGACTCCTGACCGTTGCCTACGATGGGGACACGGCCGGATGGGGACGGCGGCCGGTAGGCGAGGTGTGCGATGGACCTTGGAGGCGGGGCTCCGAACGAAGCTCGGCCGGACGACTTCGTGCAGAGTGTCGGCCGCGCCATGCGACTGCTGGAGGTCGTGGGACGCGAGCCCGGGCTCCCTGTCAAGGCGATCGCCCGCAAGTGCGACCTGAACGTCTCCACCAGCTACCACCTCGTCCGCACGCTCGCCTACGAGGGCTACCTGGTGCGGCTCCCCAACGGGACCTACGTCATCGGCGAGGCCGTCGCCCGCCGGTTCCACGACCTCGTCACGTCGTTGGAGCGACCGCCCGATGCGACGGTGGTGCTGCGCCAGCTGTCAGAACGGGTCGGGCTGAGCTCCTACCTGGGCCGCCTCCACGAGGAGCGTGTCACGGTGGTCGAGGTGGCCGAGGCCCCCGGGTCGCCGTACCTGGAGGACTTCGAGGTCGGCCTGGACGTCGCCGCGCACGCGACCGCGCTCGGCAAGGCACTGCTTGTCGGGATGACACCGCGGCAGCGGCACCGGTTCCTGACCTCGCACGAGCTGCGTCCTTTCACCACCCGGACCCGCACAGGTGTCGAGGAGATCGAGGCGGAGCTCGGCGTGGTCCCGGCCTCCGGTCCGGTGAGCGAGCACGGCGAGTTCCGCGATGGCGTCTCGTGCACAGCAGCGCTGGTGCCGCGCCGGGCTCCCGACGACCCGGTCTGGGCGGTGGTCGTGGCCGTAGCCGACGAGGAGGTCTCCGACCAGATCGCCTCCGAGGTGACGTTCGCCGCCGCCGATCTGGCCGGCAGCCCGACCGCCTGAGGTCGTGCTGCGATCTCCGGTTGGCAGGCGGTGGCCGCGCGGAGAACTAGGACCGAGCAGATCCGCTGCGTTTCGCCACGAACACATAGCGGTTGAGGCTGAAGAAGTAGTCGTCGCCCAGGCTCTCCAAGTCGTTGGCCCAAGCTCTTGCGTCGTCTTCGCTGACGCCGCCCCGGCCCGCGACGTACGCCGCCACGATCGCGGTCATGCCGGCGCTGAACGTGTTTCGGTCGGCGCCGTGGTTCAGGATCGGGATGATCGCCGCGTCGGCCAGCTCCAGGCCGGCGGCGCGCATCAGCGTCGGGAGCCGCCGCGGCAGGTATGGATCGGCAAGGTGCTCGTTCCAGGCCGCAAGCACCCGCTCCATGCGTTCACGGTCGGATGAGTGCCAGACGATCGAGTCCCAATCGGTGTCCAGCACAAGCAGCCGGCCGCCCGGGCGCAGCACCCGCCGTGCCTCGGCCAGCGCTCCCGCGATGTCGTCGACGTACTCGTAGACCTGCGTGGAGACGACGACGTCGAACTGCTCGTCTGCGAATGGCAGCGACAACGCATCGCCGAGGCTGTAGTCGACCGGCGTCTCGCCGTGGCGGGCGATCGCGAGCATGCTGTCGCTCGGGTCGATCCCGTGCACGCGACCGTCGGCGCCGACCTCCTCGGCCATCTCGGCGGCCAGGAGACCAGGCCCCGAGCCGATGTCGAGAACGTGCTCGCCGGGCTGGAGCCGGAGCGCGGCGCGGATCGCGCGGCGCTGCTCGACCACGTCGGGCGTCGTGTAGACGGCGACGAGCTGGCGGGCATTCTCCTCGTCGAACTCGAGCATCGCTTTCATGCTCTCACGCGGAGTCCTTGGCGCTGTCCATCCCGAGCACCTGCTCCGGCGACTCGACCCCGGCGTTGACCCGGGCGAAGAGGTCCATGGCTGCTTGGTCCCCGGCCATGGCGGCCAGTCGCTCCCCGAGCTCGGGCGGCGGGGGCTCGAGGCTGGCCAGCATCATGGTGAGCTCGAACATGCCCGCGACCGACGCGTCGCGGCGCCGCTGATAGTCCGACATGGCCTCGGAGAAGTCCGCGGCGCCGTCCAGGTGGCCAGCCAGGCGCTCCGCGCACAGCTCCGCCTGGGCGAAGGCGTCCTGCATGCCCTGGGCGGTGATGAAGTCACGGTGGTAGCCGGCGTCACCGACCAGTACCCAGCCCGGCCCGTAGGGGGTGCGGAAGTAGTTGGGCACCGCCGTCCCCACCAGGCGCGTCTCCTGGCTCGCGGCGCGCAGCCGGGCCGCGAACGCGGGCGCCAGGTCGACGCTGGCCCACCAGCTCTCCTCCAGCGTCTCCCGGTGCCGGGTCAACTCGGCGTACGGCCAGCCGGTGATGACCACGGTCAGCCCCTCGGCCGTCGGCCATGCGGCGAACGCCCGCTCCGGACGGATGTAGGCCTCGAACCGACCGGACATCGGCAGGTCGGAGAAGTACGAGTAGTAGCCGACCAACAATGGCGCCCGATCCACGTAGGCGTCGGGAGACACCTCCCGGGCCACCGTCGAGCGCAGTCCGTCGGCGCCGACGACGACCCGGGCCCGCTCGACGACCTCGGCTCCGCCCGGGCCACGGCCGCGGACACCGACCACCCGCTCGTCCTCGCGCACCAGACCGGTGACGTTGAACCCGGTGCGGACCTCGGCACCCGCCCCGGCGGCGGCTTCGACCAGGAGGGCGTCCAGCGACGTACGCCGTGGTGCGTACGCCACCGGCTCCGCCTCGGTGCCGGGAGACCCGGCGAGCACGAAGGGACCGAAGTCGAAGGCGTAGGTGTCGATCGGGGGGCACCCGGTGGCGAGGGCCGCGTCGAGCAGACCCCACCTCCGAAGGGCGGCTATCCCGGGCGGGTGGATCAGGTGGGTGGACATGGTGTCGCTGGGAAACCGGTCGCGGTCGACCAGCAGCACCCGGAATCCGTGGCGGGCGAGCAGCATCGCGGTCGGGGCGCCGGCACAGCGCGCCCCCACCACGATGACGTCGTACGCCGCGGCGCCGGTCATGCCGCACCCACCGGGGCCAGGACCGAACGCAGGGCGTCGAGGAAAGCAGCGGGCTGGTCGAGCGGCGGATCGTCGCCGGCGCCGTCGATGACGTGGAGCGGCCAGCCGTGTCGGCGGCCGGCGTCCTCGGCGACCGAGAGCGGGGTCGCCAGGTCCTCCCGCCCCCACACGAGCGTGATCGGCACGTCGATCCGCGCGAGCTCGGCCGGCGCGATCGCGGCACCGTACAAGCCGATCATGCCGCCCATCGCCGCCTGGGCTCGGGGCTGGCGCATCAGCGCCGTCGCGTACTCCGCGAACGCCGGCCAGCGGTCACCCAGGCGGGTGCGAGCGCGGTCGAGGTCGGCACTACACACCTCCATGAGTGAGTCGTAGGTCTGCAGCGACGGGGCGGCCAGGTGACGCTCCACCGCTGTCCAGAGCCGCGGGTGCGGCGCGAATGATGTCAGGCCCATGGTGTCGACAAGGACCAGGTGCGCCAGGCGTCCCGGCGCCGCGGCTGCGAACCTGGCGCCGACTGCACCGCCCACGACCCGGCCCACCAGGACGGGCGGGCTCGCGCAGGTCGCCGCGACGAGCTGGTGGGTCCAGGCGTTCATCCGTGAGAGGTCGAGGGCGGTGTCCGGGAGCCCCGATGCCCCGTGGCCAGGGAGATCGACGGCGACGACGTGGTGGGTGCGGGCCAGCTCGGGCAGGACCGGGAGCCATGCGGCGGCGCTCTCCCCGGGGCCGTGGAGCAGCACGATCGACGGGCCCTCACCGCCTTCGAGGAACCCGGTCCGGACACCAGCCAGTGAGAGCCGACGCTCGGTGAGCCCCAGTCCCTCCAGGAGGTCGGTCCGCAGCTCGTCCGGTGCGGTTGGTTCGGTCATGGTTGGGACGCTAGGTGCGACGTGCTCCAGCTGGCATCGGCAGGATCACCCATGCGTGGTGAATGGGTGATCCTGCCCAGGACGGGCCGAACGGGTCAGGCGAGCCCGTGCTGGTAGGCGTACGCTGTGGCGGCTGCGCGGGAGCCGACGTCGAGCTTGCCGAAGATGTTGCTCAGGTGGCGGGCCACGGTCTTCTCGCTCAAGAACAGCTCGGCCGCGATCGACCTGTTGGTCAGACCCACGGCCACCAGCCTGAGCACCTCCACCTCGCGCCGGGTGAGGACCCCCTGGTCGTCGACCGCGTCGGAACGAGCGCGGAGGGAGCGGATCCGGCGCAGCTCCGTGGCGGCACCGAGCTGTTCGAAAACCCAGCGTGCGGCATCGAGCTCCATTTCCGCGGACTCGGCCTCCCCGGCGAGCCGGTAGGCCTGGGCGGTGAGCACGCGAGCGCGTGCCGTCTCGTACGGCGCATCCAGGTCCTGCCAGGCGCTCCAAGCCCCGCGCGCCGCCCGGGCGGCGCCATCGGCGTCGCGCTCCACCAGCCGGCAGATGGCCAACGCGTGCGCCGCAGCAGCCTGGACGAAGGGCACTGCGACCTGCTCGGCCATCCGGCCCAGCTCATCCGCGCCGGCTCTCACCGCGTCGCCGTCCGCCGCCTCCGCCATGATCTCGACGTAGGGACCCAGCAACCTCGCCCGGTCCGCCCAGGCCTCACTACCTGACAGGGCCCGGCGGATCGCTGCGACCGCGGCGTCCGTACGGCCCTGCGCCAGCCGGAGCAGGGCGAGCCCGGGCTGGGGGTCGGCGATCCAGCGGCCCGCCTCTTGGAAGCAGCGTTCGGCCTCGGCCAGCTCCCCACGCAACCGGTGTACCTCCGCGAGCTGGTAGTGCGCCGCTCCGGCAGCTGGGGTCTGCGCCAAGGCCTCGCACGCCCGCTCCGCCTCGTCGGCGGCCTCGGGCCACGCGCCGTTCAGCGCCATGATCTCGGCGCGATGCACCAGGCAGGCGCCGCGGAACGCGACGAGGCCTGGTTGGCGCTCGCACCAGCGGCTCAGAGCTGAGGTCCACTCCCGCGCGCGGCGCAGGTCGAAGACGCTGTGGCACGACTGGATCACCGCGCAGTAGACGATCCCGGCGGCCAGCGGGGAGGCTTCACCGGCGGTCACGCCGCGCATTGCCTCGTCGAGATGGCGTACCCCCTCGTCGATCCGACCCTGAGACACTGCGGCCTCGCCGGACCCCAGGTGACCGAACGCGACGAGATCCGCGTCGCCGTGCAGGTGCCCGACATCGGACATCTCGGCGGACTTCTCGACGCACTGCTCGAGGTCGCGGACCCCGAACACCTCGAAGGCCCGAGGCATCAGTTGCCAGCCCCGCCCGACAGCCGCATCGTCGGGCAGGAGCACGTCCTCGGCGCGCGCGAACCAGGCGGCGCCGAGGATCTGCTCTCCGCGCAGCATCAACTGCATGCCGAGCCAAGACGCGGCTACCACGGCGCGCTCCGGTTCGCCCACTGAGGACCACGCGCCGACCGACCGGGCTCGGTACTCGTCCCCGGCCGCGTCCTCTCCGACGAGGTACGCGACGGTGGCCGTCAGCTCGACGTCGGCCGGGTCCAAGTCACCCCCGGCAGCCGCCGTGCCCAACAACGCGTACGCCGCAGCCCAGTCACGCCGCTCGTACGCCGCCCGGCCGGCCGCGCACGGGTCGTGGGTCGAGTCCGGCCGTGCCCGCACGCATCCCACCGTCCCACAGCCGGGCTGCAGTCGGGATGGGTAGAACGTCCCATCTGGCTACACGGCGGGCTACAAACCAATGCCCGCGGATCTACGCCGCAGCGACGGGTCGGTGAGCGCCGGTGGCGAGTAGCCGCGGTCGGCCTCGTTGATCGTGACTCCCGGCGGGACGATCTCGTCGATGCGGTCCAAGACGTCCTTGGACAACGACACCTTCACGACGTCGAGCTGCGACTCGAGGTGCTCCATGGTCCGCGGCCCGATGATCGCGGACGTGACCGCGCGATGCTCCAGGACGAACGCGAGCGCGAGGTGGACGAGCGAGAGGCCAGCCTGGTCCGCAAGGTCCTGGAGCTGGTGGACCTTCTCCAGCTTGAGCGCGTTCTCAGGCACGGAGTGGTCGTGCCGGCCCGGCTGGCGCCCGAGCCGGCTCGACTCGGTCGAGACTTCCTCTCCCCGGCGGTAGCGCCCGGACAGCCAGCCGCCCGCGAGCGGGCTCCACGGGAGCACGCCGAGGCCGTACTTCTGCGCGGTCGGGAAGACGTCGCGCTCGACCTCACGAGCAAGGATCGAGTACGGCGCCTGCTCGGTCACCGGGCGCTCGCGGTGCCGGCGCTCGGCCACCCATTGCGCCTCGACGACCTGCGAGGGCAGGAACGTGGTGGTGCCGATGTAGCGGACCTTGCCCTGGTGCACCAGGTCGGAGAGTGCCGACAGGGTGTCGTCGATGTCGGTCTCGGGACGCGGCCGGTGCAGCTGGTAGAGATCGATGTAGTCGGTGTTCAGCCGACGCAGCGAGCTCTCGACCTCACGAATGATCCAGCGTCGGGAGTTGCCCTGCTGGTTGGGGTCGTCGTCCGACATCGCGCCGTGGACCTTGGTGGCCACGATCACGTCGTCGCGGCGCCCCTTGAGGGCCTTGCCCACGATTTGCTCGGACTCCCCCCGCGAGTAGACGTCGGCGGTGTCGATGATGTTGACACCGGCGTCGAGGGCTCGGTGGATGATCCGGACCGAGTCGTCGTGGTCCGGGTTGCCCATCCGGCCGAACATCATGGCGCCCAGCGTCAGCGGGCTGACCCGGAGTCCGGTGGTGCCGAGCAGGCGGTAGGTCGAGGTGTCGATCGTCATGAAGCAACCTTCCTGTGGTGGTGGGTTTGGTTCTCGCTGAGGGCCTCGTGGTCGTCCTCGACGCCGAGCTCGGAGAGCAGTCGACTGCGCAGCGCAGCGAACCGGGGGTCACCCGGCGAGCGGCGTGCGCCCAGATCGATGTGGATGTCCGAGGACACCAGGCCGTCGACCAGGACGATCACCCGCTCGGCCAGGACGATCGCCTCGTCGACGTCGTGGGTGACGAGCAGCACCGACGGCTGGTGCACGGCGCAGAGCCGCTTGAGCAGGATGTGCATCCGGATCCGGGTCAACGCGTCCAGCGCGCCGAACGGCTCGTCGGCGAGCAGCAGCTCCGGGTCCCGGACAAGGGAGCGTGCCAACGCGGCGCGCTGCTGCTCACCGCCCGAGAGCTCGTGCGCCCACGCGTTCTCGCGGCCGGCGAGGCCGACCTCGGCCAGTGCCTCCCGACCGCGCTCCCGGGCGTCCTTGCCGCGGAGACCGAAGGTCACGTTGTCGAGGACCCGGCGCCAGGGGAGCAGCCGCGAGTCCTGGAAGACCACCGACACCCGGTCGGGCACGTCGATGGAGCCGTGGCCGGTGACGTCCCGGTCGAGCCCCGCCAGCGCCCGCAGCAGCGTGCTCTTCCCGCTGCCGCTGCGGCCGATCAGGGCCACGAACTCGCCCGGAGCGATGTCGAGGTCAAGGCCGTTGAGGACTCCTCCGGCCTCGTTGAAGCTGCGATGCAGCTTCTGAACGCGGACCGCGGTGCGGTCCGTCAGCTTCCCAGTGTTCGACGCCATGCCAGCGCCCTCCTCTCGATGAGTCGCACTGTGCTGTCGGCGGCGAGACCCAGCAGCGCATAGACGACGAGGCCCACGACGATGACGTCGGTCTGGCCGTAGTTCTGCGCGAGGCTGATCATGTAGCCGATGCCGGCGATGGCGTTGAACTGCTCGACGACGACCAGCGACAGCAGCGCGGTGGTGACCGCGAAACGCAGCCCCAGCAGGAAGCCGGGCATCGCGCCGGGCAGCACCACGCTGCGGATGAACTCGACCCGGCCGACGTCGACGGTCTCGGCCAGCTCGGCGTAGCGGCCGTCGATGCTGCGCAGTCCGTTGTGGGTGTGGATGTAGACGGGGATCATCACTGCGAGCGCAATCGTGAGGATCTTCATCTCCTCGTTGATGCCCAGCCACAGGATCAGCAGCGGGATCAGCGCCAGTGTCGGGATCGACCGCTTGATCTGGATCGGCCCGTCGATCACCGACTCGCCGAATCGGCTCAGGCCGGCGATCAGAGCCAGCAGAGTGCCGGCGGCGATGCCGATAGCGAGCCCCGAGAACGCACGCATCGCCGAGGTCTGCAAGGCGGCCTGCAGCCGACCGCTCTCGAGCAGGTCTCCGGTCGTCTCGACGACCACCCACGGAGGGGAGAGCGTCTCCGGATCGAGCCATCCCGTCGCGGAGGCCAGGAACCACAAGCAGACCAGCAGGACCGGTCCGAGCACGAGCGAGAAGGGAACCTTCCGGCCCGGTCCGAGCCGGCGGCGTACGACGCGGCGGTCGACGACGGGCTCGTCGACCGTCGTCGCCCGACGGTCGAGCACGCTCGCGGTCACGACACGAACCCGTCGCTGGCGTTCGAGCCGAGCGCATCGGCCACGATCTTCTCGAAGCGGCGGTCGTAGAGGCCCCCCACGTCGAGCTCGTCGTGGTCCTGCTCCTCGGCCAGCAGATCCGCGGTCTCCTGGTGCGCCGCGATCGTCTCGTCCCAGTTGAGCGGCACCTGGATCGTGCCGACCTGGTCGATCAACGCGAGGCCGTCCTCGAGGTTCAACCCCTCGTGGTCGACGTAGAACGCCTGGGCGTACTCGTCGGGGTGCGCGTTGACCCACTGCTTGGCCTCGGCCCACACGACGACGTACTTGGCCAACGCGGCCGCCTTGTTTGCGTCCTCGACGGTCTCGGTCGGGGCGTAGAGCAGGCTCTGGTCGTCGCGAATGCCGGTCGGGATCGAGGTGCCGCCGTCCTTCCCGTACTTCGCGTCGTACTGGGTCAGCAGGGTCCCGCCCAGCGGGGCCACGTCGACCTGCTTGCTGCCGACCGCGTTGACGTAGACGTCGTCGACACTCTGCATCTCGACGAGCTCCACGTCGTCCTGGGTGAGCCCGGCCTTGGCCAGCACCCGCAACACAAGCGCGCCCTGCGCCTGGCCTGGCGAGTAGGCGATCTTCTTTCCCGCCAGGTCCTCGAGCGACTTGACGTCGACGCCCGGGGCGATGCCGAGCTCGTAGACCGGGTGGTTGAGGGCATCTGCGCGACTACTCGTCGCGACGATCCGGATGTCGGTGCCGGTCCACTGAGCGAACAGCGGCGGGATGTCTTGAGCGGCGCCGACGTCGATGGCGTCGGCGCGGAAGGCCTCGAGCGTCTTCGGGCCGCCACTGATGTTGGCCCACTCGACGTCGACACCAGCATCCTCGAGCTTCTGGTCGAGACCGGCCGCCTTGATGGCGGTCTCCGTGGCGGGGTCGCCGACCCGGAGCACGGTGCCGCTGGGGACCTTGGTGGGGATGGCGGCGTCAGCGGCGAGCTTGGGTCCGCCAGACCCCTCGGCGCTGTCGCACGCGCTCAGCGTGGCAGCCAGCGCGACCGCGGCCATGGCGGCGACAATGGCGTGACCGCGAGAGCGGGCAGATGATGTTGTTCGTGTGCGGAGTGCGTGACGGAGCGTCATCACTCATCCTTCCGAGTTGGTAGAGTAAACCTATCGTGAAACTACAGTTTGAATTACTGTAAATCTACTGACGCAGTGGACATAGCATGGTCACCGACCGTGCAGCGAATCCACTCACTACTCGGGAGGCGCTCGTCGATGAGCCTTGAGTTCCTGTGGTACCTGCCCAACACCGTCGAGCCCGGACACCGCGGGGACACCGCGTCCACGGGGGACGGCTACGGCTCCCTCGACTACCAGGTGGACCTGGCCAAGCGTGTCGAGGATCACGGCTGGGCGGGCGCCCTGCTCGGCACCAGCTGGGGCCGGCCGGACACCTTCACCGTCGCCGCCGCGCTGACGGCGCGCACCACGACGTTCGAGCCCCTGATCGCCATCCGTCCCGGCTACTGGCGCCCACCGCACTTCGCGTCCGCGGCCGCCACCCTCGACCAGCTCTCCGGCGGCCGGGTCCGGGTCAACATCGTCTCCGGCCAGGACCGCCTCGCGTCGTACGGCGACGTCGAGGGCGACCAGGCGCAGCGTTACGCACGCACCAAGGAGTTCATGCGCCTGGTCCGGCGGCTGTGGACCGAGGAGAACGTCACGTTCAAGGGCGAGCACTTCTTCGTCGAGGACTCGACGGTCTCACCGCGGCCCGTGGTGCGCGGGGACCGGATCCACCCGCGCCTCTACTTCGGCGGCGCCTCGGAGGCCGCCGAGAGGGTCTCCGCCACCGAGTCGGACATCCAGCTCTTCTGGGGCGAGCCCCTCGATGGGGTGGCCGAGCGGATCAGCCGCTTGCGGGGTCTCGAGCAGAGCCTGGAGCGCGATCTGCCGCCGCTCGAGTTCGGGCTTCGCATCACCACGCTGGTCCGGGACACCACCGAGGAGGCCTGGCACGACGCCGAGGAGAAGGTCGCCAAGATGGCCGAGGGCAACGACCAACTGAGGTACAACCGCCACGGCTTCAAGGCAACGGGGCAGCAGCGGCTTCTCGACCTCGCGGAGCGGGGCGAGGTCCTCGACACCTGTCTCTACACCGCGCCGGGGAAGTACGGCGGCGGCGGGGCCGGGACCACCTGGCTGGTCGGCTCGGCCGAGGACGTCGCGCACGCGTTGCGGAAGTACCGGGAGCTGGGCATCACCCACTTCGTGCTCTCCGACACCCCATACAAGAGCGAGATCGCGCGCGTCGGCGACACCATGCTGCCGCTACTGCGCGACGAGTTGGTGACCAGCCGCGCGAGCTGACGACCCGACGAGGCGGTCCGCTCCACCTCTCGGTGGTCGTTGATGATCAGGTCAACAACGTCAGGCACCCTGCGGCGTCCCTCGGCTTCCCGGGCGTCCGACCAGTCGGCGGGGTGCGTGCCAGCTCGTTGCACGACCGGATTTGGCGGGTCGTCAGTCGCCGCGCGCCTCGCGGTCGCTCGTGGCCGGGTCCCGGAAACGTTCTGGGTGCTCGTCTGTGTAGTTGGGCTTCTCGCTCGGGGAATCCTCGAGCTGGTCGGCAGCGTCCGCCGTTGACACGTCCTCCTCGGCCGGCACGTTCTCGAGCTCCACGGATGGTTCCTGGTGGTGGCTTGTCATCCCCTGTGGTACCCGGAAGCGGCAGACGCATGTCCGGAGGGGGTGCTCCAGCGAGTTGAGCAACGGCACGAGAAGTGCTGCTGCTCGTGGATGGCCGGCCGCAGGGCTGTCTGTTGCATGTCCGACCTCGTCGCGGGTACGAGCCGAGGTCCGAGCAACGGAAGGATCTCACAATGCCGAAGCAGGCATGGAGCAAGAAGCGCGAGCGTCAGTACCAGCACATCAAAGAGGGACTGGAGGAGCGGGGCCGCCACGAAGACAAGGCCGAGGAGATCGCGGCCAGGACCGTCAACAAGGAACGGGCCCGCCACGGTGAGGCCCGCACCGCCAGCCGGACGTCCACCGACGACATCTCGTCGTCAAGACGAGGGGGGCTGCGCTCACATCGTGGCCCTGGAGGGCGAACGAAGGCCCAGCTGTACCAGGAGGCCCGTGACAAGAACATCAAGGGCCGATCGTCGATGACCAAGGCCGAACTCGAGCGCGCCGTCGGCCGTTGACCAAATCCCACGACCAACCGGAGGCCCAACATGCGGATCGGCTACTTTCTGTCCTGCGAGGAGTACACCCCGGCCGAGCTGGTCGCTCAGGCGCGTGCTGCCGAGGCGGCGGGCTTCGAGGGGTTGTGGATCAGTGACCACTTCCACCCTTGGAACGACCAGCAGGGTCAGAGCCCGTTCGTCTGGTCGGTGATCGGTGCGATCTCGCAGGTGTGCGAGCTTCCGGTCACCACGGCGGTGACCTGCCCGACGGTGCGGATGCACCCCGCGATCGTCGCTCAGGCTGCAGCGACCGCGGCGGTGATGACCAGCGGACGGTTCACGTTGGGCGTGGGTACGGGCGAGGCCCTCAACGAGCACGTGTTGGGCGACGCCTGGCCGTCGATCGACATTCGACTGGAGATGCTGGAGGAGGCCATCGCGGTGATGCGAGCGTTGTGGCAGGGCGGCTTCGTGACGGCCTACGGGCGCCACTACAACGTCGACCACGCCCGCATCTATACCCTGCCGGACGAGCCGCCCGAGGTCTTCGTCTCCGGCTTCGGGACCAAGTCAACCGATCTCGCGGCGCGTGTCGGCGATGGCTATATCTCGACCCAGCCCGATGGGGAGCTGGTCGGCCGGTTCAAGGACGCGTCAGGTGACAAGCCGGCCCAGGCCGGCGCGAAGGTGGCGTACGCGTCGACGGAGGACGAGGGCGTCGAGCACGCCCATCGACTATGGGCGAACGCCGGCCTTCCCGGTGAGCTCGCCCAGGTGTTGCCGTCGCCCAAGCATTTCGAGCAGGCCTCGGAGCTGGTCCCCGAGGAGTCGACCCGTTCGTCGGTAGTCGCCGGCAATGATGTGGAAAAGCACCTGAAGCAGATCGCCACGTATGCGGAGGCGGGCTACGACGAGCTCTACATCGCCAACATGGGACCACACCATCAGGCGATGATCGAGTTCTACGGAGCCGAGATACTGCCCGTCAGCCGACCCTGACGGAAGGTCGGTTGCAGGTGTCGAAAGCGACCTGCGCCTGGCGGTAGTCGCGCGGAGCCGGTGCCACGGGGGTAGTGGAGATTGTCCCTAGGGGTGTAGTCCGCGCGTACCGCGCGACGTACTTTACCGTTGCCTCTCTTCGGGGATGTGTCGCCGAGGCGAGGTCCAACTTGGTGAGGGCCCTTACGCAGCGGCCCTCGCAAGAGGCGGGCCCCACGCCCGCCCCGTGCCCCGCCATCGCGGAAGTGGCGGGGCACTTCTCGTCTGCCTCCGGGTCACCCGCCCGGCCAGCCGAGGCGTCGTCACCCGAGGTCGCGTAGTGGCGACTGCGTCGGCGAGTTTCCGGTGACGCAGAACGGCAGCCCGGTGGGATCGCGCAGAGCCCACCAGCCCCGGCCGAGCCCGATGTCGGTGGCACCGAGGTCCAGGATCCGCCGGACCTCGACCTCCACGTCGTCGGTGCCCAGGTCGAAGTGCGCCCGGACCGGGCCATCGGGCTCGTCAAGGCGCTGGAACAGCAGCTGGACCGGCGATCCGTCATCGTCGTGCCACTTGCCGGCGAACTCGCGCGCCTCGGAGCCGGCCCACCTCCCAGGGAGGAGCCCACGCCAGAAGTCGACCTCCCTCTCATGCGCCGCGCGCGGAGCGTCCACACAGACCTGGACCATGCGCGTGCGGTGCCCGTCCGACCACGTCACCGGCTCGGGCGGCTCGTGTGCGCGAATCTCCAGCACACAGAAGGGCAGCCCGCCCGGAGACCGAAGGGTCCACCATCGGTCATGGACGCCGACCAGCTCGGCGCCGAGCGCGACCGCGCGCCGTACGGTCGCGTCGGCATCGGCGGCCTCCACGTCGACGTGCACCCGCGGCGACCCGCCGATCTCCTGGAGGTGTACGTACGCCGCCCCGCGCGGTGGTTCGAAGCTACGCAGCTCGGGGTGCGTCCCCCACGGATGTCCGGCAGGCCATCCCAGAACAGCGCCCCAGAAGTCGGCGGCCGACTTCAACTGCTGCGAGGGAACGTCGATGACAGCGTGTAGCCAGGCCATCCCTCAAGGCTAGGACGCACGCCGATGTCGCCCGAAGACGACGAGTGCCCCAGCGGTGCAACGAGTCGCAGACCAAGAGCGCGTGACCCAGCGCAACCAAGAGCCTCAGGCCTCGGCGTCTCAAAGTCCTCCAACAGGGAACAGTCCAGGTGGATCTCGACACATCACCCGGACGGAGCCTCGACATGTTGTGGACAATTCTCGTCATCCTGGCGATCGTGGCACTCGCCATTTTCATCTTCAGTCGCGTCCGGGGCGGCCGCGGCGGCGTTTGAGCCCATTGGACGACTGCGCCTGCTCCTGAACGTCGTGGACTAGTGCTCGGCGCTAGAAACGTGCGCCAGGCGATCCAGCCACCTGGCCGGGCGGCGCACCACTGAGTCGAGAACGGTGAATGCGGCGCCCGTCGCTCCCGGTGCCGCATCGCCGGCAGCCACCTCGACGGTCGGGTGAAGCCAGGGCGCAGAGACCACCCGCCGGCGTAGCTGTTCCTCAAGGACCGGACGCAGGAGCGGGGCCGCCATGGCGAGATGTCCTCCGAGCACGACCGTGGGGATGTCGAGGACATTGAGCACGCTGGAGAGCGCCACTCCGAGCGACCGGGCCGCGGAGTCGACCGAGGCTCGCGCTGAGGCGTCCCCGGCGCCGGCCCGCTCCACGAGGAGCTCCATGGGCGCATCGTCGGGAAGACCGGCTGCACGAAGCATGGCTCGCCGGCCGGCGTACTGCTCCAGGCAGCCGGTGGATCCGCACCGGCATGCCGGGCCCAGCGGATCGACCGTGACATGACCGATCTCCCCCGCCCACCCGTGTCGGCCGCGGAAGACGCGGCCCCCGATCACCGCGGCGCCACCGATTCCGATTTCGCCCGAGACGTAGACGAAGTCCGAGATGGATCCCGGCCGCCCGGGGGCCGACTCCGCAACAGTCCGCGCCGCCAGGTCCGCTTCGTTCCCGACGATCAGCTCCAGATCTCCGAGCGCTCGATGATCGAGCATCGCGGCTGCGTCGACGTCCGACCAGCCCAGGTTCGGGGCACTCAGGACACGGCCGGTCTCCACCGAGACGATGCCCGGCAACGCCAGCCCGGCGCCGGCGATCCACAGTCCGGGCGGGAGCCTCCCTCGCACGCGCCCCACGTGGCGGCCCAGGCGCCGGAGCGTCTGCCGGGCGTTGCTTCCGACAAGGTCCTCGGCGACGCGGTGCTCGTCGAGCACGCGACCGCGCAGGTCGACCACACGGACGGCGAGGTAGCTGGGGTTGACCTGGAGCCCGAGCGCCACCACGCGCCCACCCGCAACGAGGGGCGTACCGGGGCGGCCACGACCCTGGGCCGGCAGGGGCGTCAGCTGGTCGACCAATCCACCCTCGATGAGCTCGTCGACCAGCCGGGACACAGTCGCCCGGGTCAGCCCTGTCGCGATCGCGACGGAAGCGCGCATGACGGGCTCGGGGGAAGCGAGGACGGTACGCAGCACCAGCCCGAGGTTGGCATCGCGAAGCGTGCGCTGGCGGGCGCCGTTCGTGGCCACTGGAACGGCAGGTCCGACCATCTCTTGTCCTCGCGGCGCAGAAGGTGAATTATGTTCTATCGCAAAACAAATACTATGAGGAGGATGGAAGATGGTGCGCGCACCTCGCCCCGAAGACAGGTTTTCCTTCGGCCTGTGGACCGTGGGGTGGCTTGGCGTCGATCCGTTCGGTACGGCCAGCCGGCCGGCCCTCCAGCCGCAGGAGTACGCCGAACGCCTGGCGGAGCTGGGCGCGTGGGGGGTGACCTTTCACGACAACGACGTGTTTCCGTTCGACACCGACCAGGCGGCCCGGGAGCAGGTGTCCTCGGCCTTCAAGAGCGCCACCGACGCCGCTGGCCTGGTGATCGAAATGGTCACCACGAACACCTTCACCCACCCGGTCTTCAAGGACGGCGGCCTCACCAGCAACGACCGCTCGGTGCGTCGCTTCGGGCTGCGCAAGGTGCTGCGGGCAGTGGATCTGGCCGCTGCGATGGACGCGTCGACGTTCGTCATGTGGGGCGGACGTGAGGGCAGCGAGTACGACGGCTCCAAGGACCTCCACGCCGCCTTCGAGCGGTACAAGGAGGGCCTCGACACGATCGCCGGCTACATCAAGAGCCAGGGCTACGACCTGCGGATCGCCCTGGAACCCAAGCCCAACGAACCACGGGGCGACATCTTCCTTCCCACGGTCGGGCACGCCTTGGGCCTGATCGCGGAGCTCGACCACGGCGACATCGTCGGGCTCAACCCCGAGACCGGGCATGAGCAGATGGCGGGTCTCAACTACACCCACGCACTCGGTCAAGCGTTGTGGAGCGAGAAGCTGTTCCACATCGACCTCAACGGCCAGCGCGGCATCAAGTTCGACCAGGACCTGGTGTTCGGGCACGGCGACCTGATGTCGGCCTTCTTCACCGTTGACCTCCTCGAGAACGGCTTCCCCAGCCGCCCCGACGGCCCGCGCTACGAAGGGCCCCGCCACTTCGACTACAAGCCGTCGCGGACCGAGCACATGGAGGGCGTCTGGGAGTCCGCCAAGGCAAACATGGACACCTACCTGATGCTGGCCGAGAAGGCGCGGGCGTTCCGCGCTGACCCCCGGGTGGTCGACGCCATGGCGTACTCCGGCGTGCGCGAGCTCGCCGAGCCGACGCTGGGTTCCGGCGAGTCCGTGCAGGACCTCCTCGCCGGCGACGACGGCTTCGATCCGGAGAAGGCCGCCGAGCGTGACTACGGTTTCGTGCGTCTCCAGCAGCTGGCCGTCGAGCACCTGATCGGCTGACCCGCAGGCGTGCCGGTGGTCCCCCGATGACACTCGTGGCCGGCGTCGACTCCTCGACGCAGTCGTGCAAGGTGGTCGTCCGCGACGCGGCAACCGGCGCACTCGTCCGCAGTGGCACCGCACCGCATCCCGATGGCACGGAGGTCGACCCCGAGGCCTGGTGGGACGCCTTGCAGGAAGCCATCCGGGCAGCCGGCGGCCTCGCCGACGTGGCGGCTCTCTCGGTGGGCGGCCAGCAGCACGGCATGGTCTGCCTCGGAGAGAAGGGCGAGGTAGTCCGGCCGGCCCTGTTGTGGAACGACGTCCGGTCGGCCGGCGCGGCCGAGGCGCTCGTCGGCGAGCTCGGCGACGGAGATCCCGTCCTTGGTGCGCATCGGTGGGCGGACTCTGTCGGGACGGTGCCGGTCGCGTCGCTCACGGTCACCAAGGTGCGCTGGTTGGCCGACCACGAGCCCGACCTCGCCGCTCGGGTGGCGGCGGTGGCCCTTCCCCATGACTGGCTGACGTGGCGGCTGTCCGGCGCAGACTCGCTCGATGCGCTCGCCACCGACCGCTCCGACGCCTCGGGCACCGGCTACTACGACCCTGACTCCGGCACCTACCGCCGCGACCTGCTCGCCCTCGCTCTCCGGGCCGACGAGCCGCGGGTCTCGAGGCTAACGCTGCCACGGGTGCTGGCCCCGGCCGACGCCGCCGGCCGTGGGGCCTCGGCCCTCGGCTTGGGCCACCTCGTCCTCGGGCCGGGGTGTGGCGACAACGCCGGCGCGGCGCTCGGCCTGGGCCTGCGTCCCGGCGATGTCAGCGTGTCGATCGGCACGTCCGGGGTCGTCGCATGTGTGTCCGACAAGGCCACGCATGATCCAACGGGCATCGTCGCCGGTTTCGCCGACGCCACCGGGAGGTTCTTGCCTCTTGCCTGCACGCTGAACGCAGCGCGAGTCCTGGACGCCGCCGCCGGGATCCTGGGCGTCGACCACGACGAGCTGTCCCGCCTCGCCCTCACTGCTTCGCCGGGGTCGGGTGGCCTGGTCCACGTCCCCTACCTCGAGGGTGAGCGGACGCCCAACCTGCCCGAGGCAGCCGGCGAGCTGCACGGGATGACGGTGGGCAACCTGAGCCGCGAGAACCTCGCGCGCGCCGCCGTCGAGGGCCTGCTGTGCCTGCTGGGACAGGCGATCGATGGCTTGCGCGCCCAGGATGCCGAGATCGAGAAGGTTGCGCTCGTCGGCGGCGGGGCACGGTCGGACGCCGTGCGCCGACTGGCACCGGCCGTCTGGGGGCTTCCCGTCGAGGTTCCCGAGACCGGCGAGTACGTCGCGGACGGGGCCGCCCGCCAGGCTGCCTGGGTGCTGTCTGGTGCGGCCGAGCCGCCCACGTGGGAGGTCGCTGGCTCGCAGGTGTTCACAGCGGATCCGACGCCGGCGGTCGCGGCGCAGTACGCCGTCGCGGCTCGCGCCGTCGCCGACCGCTGGTCCTAGGATCTGGGCAGCCACTCCAGCTGGCGGGTGCGCTGGTGGGCCTCGCCGCCCTCGTGGTCGTTGAATGGGTAGACCTCGATCTCCTTCGGGCCGCCGTAGGCGTTGTAGGCGGCGAAGACGGTCGAGGGCGGGCAGGTCTGGTCCATCAAGGCCACCGAGAACAGCGCGGGCGCAGTGGCGAGTGAGGCGAGCACGGCGCCGTCGAAGTACGACAGGGTCGCGAAGACGTCCTCGACCGAGTCGCGGTGGGCGGCCAGGTAGCGCACCAGCTCCAGGTAGGGCTCGCCTTGCGCGACGGTGGCCGCTCGTCTGAAGTCGCAGAGGAACGGCACGTCGCAGAGCAGGGCGGCGACTTCGGCCGGGACCAGTGCCGCCACGGCCAGGGCCAGTCCTCCACCTTGGCTCGCGCCCGCCACCGCCACTCGGCTCTCGTCCACCAGCTCGTGCCCTCTCAGCACCTCGAAGGCGCGGACCGCGTCGACGTACGCCCGCCTGTAGTAGTAGGTGTGGGGGTCTGCGATGCCACGCGTGAGGAAGCCCGGCTGGGAAGGGCCGGAACCTGCGGGGTCGCTCGTGGCCCCGGTGGTCCAGCCGCTTCCCTGGCCGCGCGTGTCGACGACCAGCTGAGCGAATCCTGCGGTGGCCCAGAGGATGTGCTCGTGGGGAAGACCGCGCCCGCCGTTGTAGCCCTGGTACTGCACGACGCCAGGGAGCGGGGTGGTGCGCAGTGGTGCCGCCGGGAGGTGCAGCCACGCGCGCACCGGCTCGCCACCGAAGCCCGAGAACGTCACGTCGAAGGTCTCCAAGGCCACCAGCCCGGAGTCCACGCGTTCGAACGACGGGTCCGACATCGTGGTGGGGGCGAGCGTGTCCTGCCAGAACTCCGCCAGGTCCGCGGGAGTCGCGACCGTCGCGCGGTAGCCGCGCAGCTGCTCGAGCGGCCAGTCGTACTGCATCAGGACGTGGTGATCGTGATGCGCGGCTCGAGCACGCGATCCGCGCCCACCTGCCGTACCGGCCCCACAAGCTCAGCCTCGACAACGGCGCGGATGTCCACGCTCGACGCGCCGACCCGCAACTCCACGCCGCCCGGCTCGACGATGCGGGCCAGATCGCGACCGGTGAACGACGTCAGGTCGGCGTGCAGCGTGAAGCACACGCGCCGGCGCTCGCCTGCCTGGAGGTCGACGCGGGCAGCGCCGATCAGTTGTTGGACGGGGCGCACGACGGACGCCGTCTTGTCGTGGAGGTAGACCTGCACGACCTCCGTCACCGGCCGGGCAGCGTCATTGCCTAGCTGCACGGTGAGCTCCACGGTCCCGGCCGTGTCCCAGTCGTCGCTGGAGACGGACACCGGCCCCCACGTCGCCGTGGCGTATGACAGGCCGTGGCCGAAGGCGAACAGCGGCGTCGGGTCCACGACCGTCACCTCGCTGCGCTGGCCAAGCGCGGACGCGAGGTAGGTCGAGGGCTGGGTCGAGCCGGCACCCGGAAAGCTCACCGGAAGTCGGCCGGAGGGGTTCACCTCGCCACTCAGCACGTCGGCGATCGCCCGGGCCCCCTCCTCGCCCGGGAAGAACCCGCAGACTGCGGCGGCCAAGCGAGAGGCCTGCCTGCTCAGGTCGTAGGGGCGTCCCACGAGCAGGACAGCCACCACGGGGGTGCCGGTCGCGATCAGTGCCTCGAGCAGCTCCTCCTGACGACCTGGCAGCCGCAGGTCCGCGACATCATTGCCTTCGCCCGACGTGCCGTTGCCGAAAAGTCCGGCCTGGTCGCCCAGCACCGCTACACAGACGTCTGCCGCGGCGGCGGCCTTCGCGGCCGCCGAGATGTCCTCGTCGCTGCCTCCCTGGACGGGGCAGCCGGGTGTGTGGACGATGTCGTAGGTGTCGGCCAGCGCGTCGCGCACCGTGCGGATTTCCAGGCCCGTCTCGATGCCGTCGTAGTGGACCAGCACATGCATCGGGAACGAGTAGCAGCCGAGCATCGCCTGCGGGGTGTCCGCCCGGGGCCCCACCAAGGCCAGGCGGCTTGTCGGGGGCAGGGGCAGGGTCCCGTCATTGCCGAGGAGCACCACGGAGCGACGCGCCAGCTCGAGGGCCAGGGCGCGGGACTCCGCGTCGTCGAGGTCGACCTCCGCGGGCTCGGGGGGCTCCCAGCCCGGGTCGAGCAGACCGAGCTCGCACTTCTGCGCCAGGACCCGGCTCACCGCACGGTCGACGAGCTTCTCGTCGATCGTGCCGTCGGCCACCGCATCCAGCAGCGGCCTGCCATACGCGTTCGTCGAGGGAAGCTCGACATCGACGCCGGCTTCCAACGCGAGGCGTGCTGCCTCGCCCGGAGTCGCTGCGACGTGGTGCAGCGTCTGGAGGAAGGCGATCGAGAAGTAGTCCGCAACGACGGTGCCCTCGAAACCCATGGTGTCTCGCAACAGCGTGGTGAGCAGTGCGCCGTCCGCCGCAGCCGGGACGCCGTCTGTGTCGGTGTAGGAATTCATCACCGACCGCGCGCCCGCGCGAACCGCCATCTCGAACGGCGGGATCAGCACGTCGCCCAGTTCGCGCGGTCCGACCGCAACGGGGCGAGGTTGCGAGCGGCGCGCGAGGCGGAGTAGCCGACGAAGTGCTTGAGGGTCGCGACCACGCCGCTGCCCTCCAGGCCGCGCACGTAGGCACTGCCCACCAGACCGACGAGGAACGGGTCCTCGCCCAACGTCTCCTCGACCCGGCCCCAACGCAGGTCCCGGACCACGTCGAGGACCGGAGCGAGGCCCTGGTGAACCCCCAGGGAGCGCATCGTCGTGCCGATCCGGAAACCCAGGCGTTCGACGAGCTCGGAGTCGAAGGACGCCGCCCAGCACAGCGGCGAGGGATAGATCGTCGCCCGCCAGGCGTTGAGGCCGGTGAGGCTCTCCTCGTGCACCTGGGCAGGGATTCCGAACCGGTTGGCCGCCATCACCTCCCTCTGCCGCTCGGCGAGTGCCCGGAGACCTTGGCGCGGCTCGACGGGCTCGGAGCCGAAGGGCCGCGTGAGCTGGCCGAGCCCGTCGGCGATCGCCTCGTGCCACGACCGGATCGGCCCCAAGGCGTCGCGGAGCATGGGCGCCATGTCGCCGACGTTCGGGTCGACGCTCCAGATCCCGGACAGCTGCGCGACCTTCTCGGCCAGGGTCATCCGGGAGACCAGGTCGCTGACCCGAGCCGGCACGGGTGTGCCGGGATCGCGCCACGGCGGCGCCCCGGTCTCGTGGTCGACCTCGGTCACCGGGCAGCTCCCGGTGCAGCGGTGGACCGGCGGACGACGAGCTTGGTGTCCAGTGTCACGTGGTTCTCCTCCAGGATTCCCCCACCGATGAGCGTGATGAGCATGGCTATCGCGTCGTGCCCCATTCTCCGGATCGGTTGCTCGACGGTGGTCAGCGGTGGGTGGGCAAGCGCGGACTCGGGAATGTTGTCGAAGCCGACCACCGAGAGCCGGCCGGGAACGTCGACCCCGAGCTCGGCAGCTGCCTCGAGGGCCGCCAGGGCGGACAGGTCGTTGGTCGCGAAGATGGCCGTCGGGGGCTCCGGCAGCGACAACAGCTCATGGGCGGCCGCACGGGCGGGCTCGGCCTCGAAGGCACCGAGGCGCACCAGCGCGTCGTCGACCGGTATGCCCGCCGCCGCGAGCGCCTCGCGGTAGCCCTGCTCGCGAAGCTGCGCAGAGACGAGGTCCGGTCGACCGGTGATGATGCCGATGCGCGTGTGACCCAGGCCGAGCAGGTGGTCCACGCCGAGTCGAGCACCTTGAAGGTTGTCGGCGGTGACCGTGGGCAGCCGCGACGATCCGGTGTGAGGGTCGACCGCGACGATAGGGCCGTCGTACTGGACGTCGGTCACGGTCGGAGTGACCAGGACGGCCCCATCCACGAGGGTGCCCATCACCCGTGAGAGGTAGCGGCGCTCCCAACCCACGTGCTCGTCGACCCGGCCACCAGAGGAGTAGGCGACCAGCTCGAAACCGGAGCCGCGGATAGCGTCGGCGGCACCCTTGAGCACCTCCACGCTGAAGGGTTCGAAGTCGGCGACCAGCACGCCCATCACGTTGGTGCGGTGGTTGCGCAGGCTGCGGGCCACCAGGCTCGCCTCGTATCCCAGCCGTTCGACCACTCGGGTGACGGTTTCGACCGTGGCGCCTGCCACGCCGTAGCGGCCGTTGATGACCTTCGAGACGGTCGAGATCGATACTCCAGCCTCGGCGGCCACCTGCTGCATCGTGACCCGGCCACCGTTCGCGCGAGCTGGCGACGTGGGGGGTTCGGCCGAGCTGGGAATGCTCGAATCCACTGCCTCGTCCTCTCGATCCATCGATGTCAGCCCTTGACCGCGCCCTGGAGCCCGCCGACGATGCGCCGCTGCATGGCAAGGAACAGCACCAGGGCGGGAATCATCGCAAGGGTCGTGAAGGCCAGCACGCCCGCGGTGTCCGCGGAGTGCTCGGTCGAGTAGTCCGCGACGCCCAACGGCAGCGTGCGCATGTCGTCGCGGAGCAGCAGCAGCGGAAGCAGGTAGGCGTTCCACGAGGTGACGAACGCCAGGACGCCCACGGTGACCAGGCCGGGGACCGACAGCGGCAGCACGATGCGCCAGAAGATGGCGATGCGGGAGGCCGAGTCGATGAGAGCAGCCTCCTCGAGCTCGCGCGGTATCGCCATCAGGAACGGGCGCAGGATCACCACGGTCATGGGCAGCGCGAACGCGGCTTGCGGCAGGGCCACGCCCCACCAAGTGTTCCCGAGGTGCAGGTCGCGGGTGATCAAGATGAACATCGGGATGATCGCGACCGCGAGGGGGAACAGCAGACCGAGGACGAACACCATGAACAGCGGCTCCCGGAGGCGGAACTCGTAGCGGGCCAGGGGGTACGCGGCCATCACGCCGGCGATCACGGCGATCGCCGTGGTGATGATGGCGATGATTGTGGAGTTGACGGCGTAGCGCCAGAAGTCGGGGTCGGTGACCACGTTGCTGTAGTTGGTGAACACCCACGGGTGCGGCAACGCGGCCGGGTCTCTCGCGAGCTGCTCGTTGCTGCGGAACCCGCCGAGGGCGCCGTACAGCACCGGGCCGAGCGTCAGTGCCACGACCACGAGGGCCAGACCGTAGACGAGTGGACTGTTCCCCGTCAGCGAGCGACCACGTCGCGCTGTCATCCCGGCCTCCTCATGACTCATTCTGGGTGTCGCGCCGCAGGATCAGCGCCTGGTAGGCCAGCGCCATCACGAAAGCCACCACGAACAGCACCACCGAGGCCGCCCCGGCGATACCGAAGTTGTGCCGCTGGGTGCCCTGGTTGATCAGGTACGTCGCCATCGAGGTGGTCGCGTTGGCAGGCCCGCCACCGGTGAGGATCCACACCATGTCGAAGAGCTGCAACGACCCGATCATGGACAGGAACGCCCAGACGCGGATCGTGGGACCGAGCAGCGGGACGGCGATCCACCGCTGCACCTGCCACCACGTCGCCCCGTCGAGCGCGGCGACCTCGTAGAGCTCGCCGGGAACGCTCTGCAGGCCTGCCAGGAAGAGCAGCACGGCGAGCCCGAGGTACTTCCAGGTCAGCACGAAGAAGACCGTGTACAACGCGATGTCCGGTGTGCCGAGGAAGCCCTGCTCCGGAGTCGGGATCCCGACCACGCGGAGCAGTCCGTCCACCACGCCGGACCCCGGCTGGAGCAGCTGGAACCAGATGACCCCCGCGATCACCTCCGCCAGGACATAGGGGACGAACACCACGGTGCGGAGCACGCCGCGGCCGAAGAGCGGGCGATTGAGCAGCAGGGCGATCGCCAGGCCCAGGGGTAGCTGGATCAAGATCGACAGCCCGACGATCACGAAGTTGTGCATCACCGCGTCGGTGAAGACATCGTCGGTCAGGACCCGGGTGTAGTTGTCCAGCCCGACGAAGTCGTTCATCGGGCCGAAGCCCTTCCAGCGGTAGAAGGACATCCGGACCGCGGCAACGATCGGCCACGCGACGAAGACCGCCATCAGCAGGAGGGCTGGCGTGACGAAGAACAGGATCTCCAGGCGCTGGCGCCATGCGGGGTCCCCTGGACGGCGGGTTGCCCGGCGCCGCGTTGGGCGCCGGGCAGCCGCCTCTTGCCGGTCGGGTGTCGCTGCGACGACGCCCTGGATGGTCATCCTCAGATCACCTCTTCGAGCCTCAGTTCTCCGAGCCTCAGTTCTCCGAGGGTCACTTCTCCGCGTCCGCCGCCTCTTGGGTGGCGTCGACGACATCTTGTGGTGTCGCGTCGCCGGCGAACAGCAGCGCGATCTCGTCGTTCATCGCACCACCGATCGAGGCACCGAAAGCGGTGTCGAAGTACAGCTGGACGAACGGTGACGCGTCCCGGACCTCGAGCAGCTCCGCAAGTGCGGGGTCGGACACAGAGCCAGACGCCGCGGGGTTGGTCGGCAGGCCCATGTCGTTCTCGGCGAAACCGGTCTGCACCTCGTCGGAGAGCAGGTACTTGATGAACTCGACTGCCTCGTCGGGAGCGCCCTCGGCCACCGCCCAGGCATCGCCGCCACCCAGCTGGGCGGTCGGGTCGCCCTGCCCGCCCTCGACGGCGGGGAAGGGGAACCAGCCGGTCTTGTCGCCGAGGCCCTCGCCGCTGTCGGTGAGTCCCTGCATCACGCCGGGTTCCCAGTGTCCCTGCAGCTCCATGGCGACCTTCTCGGTGGCCAGCAGGCCGGAGGCCGAGGTGGCGCCCTCCTGGGCCGGCGTGGTCAAGAAGCCCGGGTTGAAGGGCTCGGTGGCGAGCAGCTCCTCGAGCACCTCGCCGGCCTGCACGAAGCACGGGTCGGAGAAGTCGAGGCTCGTCACCGCTTCCGTCAGCACGTCTTGGGGGCAGGAGCGCAGGGCGGTGTAGTACCAGTAGTGGGCAGCCGGCCACTTGTCGCCGGCGCCTACGGAGATGGGTGTGATGTCGGCGGCCTTGAGCTGGTCGACCACGTCGGCGAGCTCGCCGAGCGTGGTCGGCGGCGCCGAGACCCCGGCCTGCTCGAAGAGGTCCTTGTTGTACCAGTAGCCGACGACGCCCATCGAGAACGGCAGCGAGTAGGTCTGGCCGTCGACCTGCCAGCCGGCGATGGAGCCGCCGATCTTCTCGATCTCCTCGGCAGCGTCGTCGGTGAGGTCGCGGACCAGGCCGGCGTCGACGTGGTCGGCGAGCTCGCCACCGCCTCGTTCCATGTAGATGTCGGGGATGTCGCCGCTCTGGAACGCCGCCTCGAGCTTGTCGACCATGTCTTCATGCGCCATCGCGCTGATCTCGATGTTCACACCCGGGTTGTCGGCCTCGAAGTCCTTGGCCGCCTGCTCGTAGAAACCCTTGCCGGGCTCGTTGTTGGAGTTGTGCCACCACGTGATCGTGGTGTCGCCGCCCTCCTCGTCGGAAGACCCGTCGTCTCCGCAAGCCGTCGCCACCATCATCACGCTCGCGCAGAGCAGCCCGAGCGCTCGGCCTCGCCTGTTTCTCAGCATCCTGATAGCTCCTTCAGTCCGCTCCACGTCGTTCGTGACGTAGACCACATCGCAAGAAGGTTCCACGCGGGCCGTGTCGTTGTCAATCGTTGTCGATAACGTTATCCATACATTCGAAACCAGCGCCGGAACGGTTCGGCTCAACCATGCCGTCGGTCGATTCCGCGACGAGCAGGCTGCTGCGAACCGGCCGCACGTCGGCCCTTCAACGCGAGGTGCAGCCTCGACATGTCAGCGTGCGCGCCGCCTTTGACCCGCTCGGGCTGACGTGCTGGTGCGCGCACCGAGCCGACGGCCGGCCGCTGCGTAGGGGTGGAGCGCCTTGCGCAGCTTTGCGGCGTTCATGTCGCTGAGGTCGATCTCGTACTCGCGTCCATCGAGAGCGAACCGCACTGTCTGGGTAGCAGCGCTGCCATCCACATCGTCGACGAGCTGCGTTTCCACACGTTGAGCCATGCAGCCATTATCCGGGTCGCGCGGCCTTGGGAGTGCCAGGGCGTCGGCGCGCCACCGCGCCGCCTCGCTTTGGACGGTCCGGCCCGGGACCTCAACCGTCAGATGCCCTGCGCGAGGCGGTAGTAGGCCTGGTTCCACCGGAGCTCGTTGTGGAAACCGCGCAGGGTCGTGATCTCGTCGATCACCAGGAGTTCCGTGCGAGCGATCTCGGCGAAGTCGCGGAACACCTCGATGCCGACGGCCGTGGTCATGACGGTGTGATGCGCGGCGCCGGCCGTCAGCCAGCAGGCGGCGCTCGTGGCGAAGTCGGGCTCGGGCTTCCAGATCGCCCGGCCGACCGGCAGCTGAGGGAGTTCCGGGGCGTCCACGTTCTCGACGACGTTGGCGACGAGACGGAACCGGTCGCGCATGTCGCTCATCGCCACCACCAGCGCGGGTCCCGGATCGGCGGTGAAGACGAGCCGCACCGGATCGTCCTTCCCGCCGATACCGAGCGGATGCACCTCGAGCCGAGGCTGCGCGGTCGTCAGGGAGGGGGCGACTTCGAGCATGTGGGCGCCGAGGATCTTCTCCTCGCCCGGGACGAGGTCGTAGGTGTAGTCCTCCATGAGGCTCGCCCCGCCCGGGAGTCCCGCGCCCATGACGTTCGCGACTCTCACCAGGATTGCGGTCTTCCAGTCGCCCTCGGCGCCGAAGCCGTACCCCTCGGCCATGAGGCGCTGGACCGCGAGGCCAGGCAGCTGCTTCAGCGAGCCGAGGTCCTCGAAGGACGTGGTGAAGGCCCCGAACCCGCCCTCCTCCAAGAACGACCGGAGCCCGACCTCGATCGCGGCGCCGTCCCGCAGGGACTGGTGCCGCTCCCCACCCTCGAGGAGCTCGTCGGTCACGTCGTACAGGTCGAGGTACTCGGTGATGAGCGTGTCGACGTCGGCGGGGGATGCGGCATCCACGGCTTCGGCGAGCTCGTTGACCCCCCAGGTGTTGACCTGCACGCCGAACCGCAGCTCGGCCTCGGTCTTGTCGCCCTCGGTGACGGCGACGTAGCGCATGTTGTCGCCGAACCTGGCGAGCTTGAGGGTGCGGGCTGCCGCCCAGCCGGCGCAGGCGCGCTGCCAGTCTTCGACCTGCCTCTGCACAGCGGGGTTCGACACGTGCCCGACGACGGTCTTGCGGGCGACGCCGAGGCGGGTCTGGATGTACCCGAACTCGCGGTCGCCGTGCGCGGCCTGGTTCAAGTTCATGAAGTCGAAGTCGATGTCCGCCCAGGGCAGCTCGACATTCGCCTGCGTGTGCAGGTGCAGCAGCGGCTTCTGCAGCGCGTCGAGCCCCGCGATCCACATCTTCGCCGGGCTGAACGTGTGCATCCACGCGATGACGCCGATGACCTCGTCCCGCGCGTTCACGTCGAGGGCGAGCCGGCGGATGCTGTCCGCATCCTTCAGCACCGGCTTCCAGACGACCTGCACGGGAAGACCGCCAAGGCCCGCGGCCACCGCCTGGGACTGCTCGGCGACCTGGCGGAGGGTCTCCTCGCCGTACAGGGTCTGGCTGCCGGTGACGAACCAGATCTCCTGCCCGTCGAGCGTTGTGGAGAGCGGGGTGCGGGTCATGTGATGTGTCCTCCGTAGGTGAGCCTCGTTGAGCGAGGAGCGAAGCGATGAAACACGCCCGGCTCAGAGGTGTTCGACCGCGGCCGACTCGACGGCGAGTCCGGCTCGATATCGGTCGAGGTAGGTGGCGAAGCCGGCGACGTCAGCGGGGTCGGGATCGACGGACTGGATGCTCGCCTGGGCGAACACCCGCTTGTCGAGATGGTCGCTCAGCGAGCCGCGAACCTGCTCGGTGAACGCTGCCAGCACGGCGATCCCCCAGGCGCCGCCTTCGGACGCGGTGTCGCCGACTGCGACGGGCACATCGAGCGCGCCGGCGAGGAAGCGCTGGGCGACGCCCGAGGTGCGGAACACGCCGCCGTGGGCGACGAGGCGGTCGAGGGCGACGCCTTCATCGGCGAGCGCGCGCATGCCGAGCGCGAGGGTGGCGAACATGCCGTACAGCTGCGCCCGCATGACGTTTGCGAGGGTGAACCGGCTGTCGGGTGCGCGGACCACGAGTGGGCGGCCCTCCTCGAGACCGACGATCGGCTCGCCGGCCAGGTGGTTGTACGCGAGGACCCCGCCAGCATCCGGATCTCCTCCCAGCGCCTCGCGGAACAACGTCTCGAACACGGCATCGGCGTCCATCGGCGCACCAGCGGCTTCGGCGAACCGCCCGAACAGCCCCACCCAGGCCTCCAGCTCGCTGGCTCCGTTGTTGCAGTGCACCATCGCCACGGGGTCCCCCGCGGGGGTGGTGACGAAGTCGAGTTCGTGATGGACGCTCTCCAGCGCTTGGTCGAGCACGACCATCGCGAAGATGCTGGTGCCGGCGCTCACGTTGCCGGTGCGCGGCGCGACCGCGTTCGTCGCGACCATGCCGGTGCCCGCGTCGCCCTCGGGCGGGCACAGTACGGCGCCGGGGCGCAGCGCCCCCGTCGGGTCCAGGAGCGCTGCGCCCTCGGCGGTCAGCTCTCCTGCCGACTCGCCTGCGACGAGGATCTCCGGAAGCAGCTCGAGCACGGGCGGGGCGGCACCCCCGGTGAGCGCGTCGAAGCGCGCAGCCATGGCTGCGTCGTACCCACGGGTCGTGTCGTCGATGGGGAACATGCCGCTCGCATCGCCGATGCCAAGCACCCTGCGTCCGGTGAGCGCCCAGTGCACGTAGCCGGCGAGAGTCGTGACGAAACGCACCTGCCCGATGTGCGGCTCGTCGTCGATGGTCGCCTGGTAGAGGTGCGCGATCGACCAGCGCAGCGGGATGTTGATCCCTAACGCTTCGGTCAGAGCCGCGGCTGCCGGGCCCGTGTTGGTGTTTCGCCACGTCCGGAACGGGACGAGCAGCTCCCCGGCCTCGTCGAAGGCGAGGTAGCCGTGCATCATCGCCGAGACGCCGATCGCGCGGACCTGGTCGAGACGCACGTCGTGACGGCCGTCAACGTCGTCAACCAGGTCGGCATAGGCGGCCTGGAGCCCGGACCACACGGATGTGAGCGAGTAGGTCCACAGCCGGTCGCGGAACTCGTTCTCCCACGTGTGGCTACCCGTGGCCAGCACCGTCGCCGCATCGTCGTCCGCGATGAGGCAGGCCTTGATGCGCGTCGAGCCCAGCTCGATCCCCAGCGTCGCCCGGCCCGCGCGGATCGCCGCAGCGGGCACGTCGGGACTCACGACGGGTCCCCCTCGCTCCCGTGGTTGCCGGCCTGCCCGTACACGTGTTGGTACCGGTCGTACAGACGGTCGATGGCGTCCTGCGGGATCGCGATGAGCTCACCGGCCTGCCGCGCGAGGTGCACCGTACGGGCTGCGTCCTCCAGCATCACGGCGGTCTTCACCGCATCCCTCGCCGTCGCCCCGATCGTGAACGGACCGTGGTTCTGCATCAACACACCCCGCGACCGATGCCCGCGCAGGGTTTCCACGATCCCTCGTCCGATCGAGTCGTCGCCGATGATCGCGAAAGGTCCTACCGGGATCGGTCCGCCGAACTCGTCTGCCATCGCCGTGATCACACACGGGATCTCCTCGCCGCGCGCCGCCCAGGCCACTGCGTACGTCGAGTGCGTGTGGACGACGCCGCCCACCTCCGGCATGTTCCGATACACGTACGCGTGCGCCGCGGTGTCGCTCGACGGGCTGCGCTCACTTCCCGGCGTACCCGCCACGACATTTCCGTCGAGGTCACACAGGATCATGTTGTCGGGCGCGAGCTCGTCGTACGACACCCCCGACGGCTTGATTACGAACAGATCCGCACCCGGCACACGGCCGGAGACGTTGCCGCCCGTCCACACGACCAAGCCGTAGCGCACCAGTTCGGCATGCAGCGCGGCGACGTCTTCACGCACGGTCGCGATCACCTGGTCACACTAACCGCGCGCCTGCGCGCCATCGTCGCCCTGGCCCGGGGCCGCCGGCACGGGTGCGCCGACCGGTGGCGCTGTCGACTCGCGCACGATCAACGTCGTCGCCAGGTCGACCTGCACCGGATCCGGCACGCTTCCGGCGCTCATCCGAACGACACGCGCTGCGGCTTCGTACGCCATCTGCCGCAGTGGCGCTCGCACCGTCGTGAGGGCGGGATAGGGGAGTCTCGCGGATGGCAGGTCGCCGAATCCGACGATCGAGAGATCTTCTGGAATGCGGAGCCCGTGGGCGCGCGCCGCTTGTATCGCGCCAAGCGCCTGCAGGTCGTGCCCGGCGACGATCGCCGTCGGCGCAGGCACGAGTGACAGCAGCGCGTCGGCGTGCAGGTAGCCAGCTTCGGTGGTGAACGGGCTGGACCTGATCCACTCATCGGCGAGAGGAAGATCCGCCGCGACGAGGGCCGAGCGGATCCCGTCCAGCCGGGCCAGTGCGCAGAGCGCCGTGCTCGGTCCGGCGATCGCCGCGATCCGCCGATGACCCAGTGCGATCAGATGACGCGCTGCCGCTACGCCACCAGCCCAGTTGGCAGCACCAACGGAAGGAACGCCCGGGGGACTGTCCCCCGTGGGATCGATGAGCACGCACGGAACTCCGAGCGTCCCAAGCCGAGTCACCTGGATGCTCCCGGGGTCGCAGACCGCCAACACCACGCCCACGGGCCGATGGCGCGTCACGAGCCCGAGCAGATCACCGGGGGTCGCCAACTCGCCGCCCGTCTCGACCACCAGAACCACCCCCAGGCGGTGCTCCGAAGCCATAGCGGCGACTCCCGCGACGACGTCCATCGCCCACTCGCTCTCGAGCTCACGAACAACAAGGTGGATGAGATCCATCGAGCCGGATTGATGTCGGCGTTGGTAGCCCTGCCGCTGCAGCTGGGCCTCAACCTTGCGACGCGTCTCCTCGGCCACGTCCTGGTGTCCGTTGAGGACCTTCGAGACCGTCGCGACCGAGACGTGGGACGCGCGTGCGATTGATGCCAAGGTCACGCGACGATCGGGACTCACGACGGCGCCCGTCCGGCCTCAGTGCGCGGTCGATCGGATGATGTCAGCAAGACGCGAGCGGGTGCACACGTTCGAGAGCGCGAAGGCATCAGGGAGTTCCCGCGCGTCGTCTGGCGTGACGCCCGCGAAGGCGCCGGCATAGTCGTCGACCATCGCTTCGGCCAGCATCACGTGGCGGACGTGTCCGTGGATCCATCGCCGTGCTCCCCAGGGGTACGGCTCGAAAGCGGGGAACTCCCTGGCGAAGAGCTGCTCGATCGGCTCGAGGATCTCCCGCAGTCCGGTATCCGTCGAGCCCCACGCATCGACTCCTAGACGCGTCTTCTTCTCGAGCACCGGAGCGATCCGCTTCATGTAGGCGGAGTCCGGATCGGCGTACACCAGTCCCTGCAGGCCGATGTCTTTGTAGGTCCACAGCGCCCAGCTCGCGCCGTGACGCTCGTAGATCTCCAGCTGGTCCTGGAGCAGGCGGTACCTCTGGTCATCCCGGTCGGGATCACCGGTGTAAACGGGACCGAACTCCCCGACCCAGATGGGTGTGCCGGTTTCGCTCATGTGGGCGGTCCTGGCCAGGAACGTCTCCTCGATGCGGTCCCGATCGACGTATTCGCCGCGGCTCTCTCCTGGATACGGACCACCGTCGGCGAAACCGGGGAGTGCATAGTCATGCGCGGTGTACACGCAGTTCGGCAGCAAGTCCCCGAGCTGGTCGAACTGCGTCGAGTAGCGGTTGCCGTCGAGGAAGAGGATGTGATCGGGGTCCACGGCACGGATCGCTGCCTCCAGACGCCGGTAGAACGGCCCGAGGGCCTCACCGTGTGCGTCGGCGGGTTCGTTGACGGGGTTGTAGCCGGCCACCCACGGATGCGCGCGGTATCGGTCGGCCATTCGCTCCCAGAGCGCGACGACCCGATCCTGGAAATGCCGCTGCGACCAGAAGTGCGCCCACTGCGTGGGATTGTCCGAGTGCCAGTGCTGGTTCTGTGCGCCCGGTAGCGCGTGCAGGTCGAGGATCGTGTAGATCCCGTGGCGCGCACACGCTTCGATCACGCCGTCGAGCAGGGCGAAACCCTGCTCCTTGATCTCGAATGGACGGTCATCGTCCTCGAAGTGGCGGTAGTTGAACGGGATGCGTAGTGAATTCACTCCGAGCGATTGCAGGTACGCCGCGTCCGCGTCGCTGAAGAACACCTCCATGAATCGCTCGAAGAAGGCCGAAGCGCCCGCCGGACCGAGCACCCGGGTCAACGCGCGTCTCATCTGCGACTCGGAGCCGGCGTACCCGGTGATGAAGTTCTCCATGTTCATCCATCCGCCGAGTCCGAGTCCGCGCAAGACGACGGTGTCGCCGTCCGACACCAGCCGGGACCCGTCGACGCGGAGGAGGCTCAAGGAGTCACCTCGCTTTTCGACGACTCGACGAGGGTGACTGCGGTCCACGACACGGGGGCCAGCCTCAACCGCATGACACCGCCGTCGAGGTGGGCGGTCGGGTTGGGCTTGAGTCCGACCCGCTCCTGGTCGTGCCGCGTGTTCGCAGCGTGGATGTCCTCATCGTGGAGCGTCTGCACGCTCCCGATCACCACGCCTCCAAGGTGAGATGCGTCGATCTCCACCGTCACCTCGTCGGTCTGGCTCCGGTTCACCAGGAAGACCGCCGTGGATCCTGCCTCGGCGTCGTGGGTGGCGACCGCATCCACCACCGGCACGGCCCCGTACAACGCAGTGTCATAGGTGGGGCAGTCGAGCTTCAGCTCCAGCGTTTTCCCGCGCGCCAGTGACGAGACGATCGCGAACGGGAAGAAGGTGGTCTGCCGCCAGGCATCGCCGCCGGGCTCCGTCATGATCGGCGCGATCACGTTCACGAGCTGCGCCAGGCTCGCCGACGTCACGCGATCGGCGTGCCGCAGCAACGAGATCAGCAGGCTGCCGAAGACCACGGCATCGACGACCGTGTAGGCGTCCTCGAGAAGCCGTGGCGCAACCGGCCACGAGTGGGCGTCCGTGATCCGGTCGACGTCGTTGTAGCGGGACTGGTACCACACGTTCCACTCGTCGAACGAGATGTACATCGTCTTCGCGCTGCGCTTGAGCGCCTTGACGTGATCGGCAGTCGCGACGACGGATTCGATGAAGCGGTCCATGTCGACGGCGGACGCGAGGAAGCTCCCGAAGTCGCCGCCCTGAGGCTCGTAGTAGGCGTGGCAGGAGATGAAGTCCACGTCGTCGTAGGTCTCCTCGAGCACGACGCGCTCCCACTCGCCGAAGGTGGGCATCCAGGCACCGGAGCTGCCGCACACGACGAGCTCGAGGTCGGGGTCCAGCTGCCGCATGGCCCGGGCGGTCTTCGAGGCGAGCTGCGCGTAGGCGTGCGGGGTGCCGTGACCCAGCTGCCACGGCCCGTCCATCTCGTTCCCGAGGCACCACATGCGGATCGCGTGCGGCTCTGCGGATCCGTGCTCCGCGCGCAGGTCCGACAGCGCGGTCCCCGACCGGATGTTGGCGTACTCCAGGACGTCGAGCGCCTCCTGCACGCCGCGCGTGCCGAGGTTGACGGCGTACACGAGCTCGCAGCCGACCTTCTTCAGCCAGGTCGCGAACTCGTTGAGACCGACCTCGTTGGTCTCGGTGGAGTGCCAGGCGAGGTCGAGCCGACGCGGACGCAGCTCCCGCGGTCCGACGCCGTCCTCCCACCGGTAGCCGGAGACGAAGTTGCCGCCTGGGTAGCGGACGGCGGTGACACCGAGCTCACGCACGAGTGCCACGACGTCCTTGCGGTAGCCGTCCTCGTCCGCGGTGGGATGCGTGGGCTCGTAGAGGCCGTCGTACACGCATCGGCCAAGGTGCTCGACGAATGAGCCGAACAGACGTGTGTTGATGTCCCCGACGACGAAGTGCGGGTCGATGGTCAGATGAGCGTGGATCATAGGTCCTCGGGTCGGATAGTGGTGAAGGTAGGCGGACGAGAGGTCTACTTCAGGCTTCCGATGGACAGGCCGCCCCGCCAGTAGCGCTGAAGTGTGAGGAACGCGATGATCAACGGCACGACGGAGACCAGGGAACCGAGGATGATGATGCTCCACAGGCTCTGTCCGCCTGCGGCGCCGTAGGTCGAGGCCGTCGACTGCCAGAGCCCGATCCCCACCGTGACGGGGAAGAGCCGGTTGTCCGACAGCATCGCCAGTGGCAGGAAGTAGTTGTTCCACGACGCCACGATCGAGAGCAGCAGCACCGTGACCATCGCTGGTCGCATGAGTGGGACTGCGATCCGGAGGAAAGTCCTGAACTCCCCCGCTCCGTCCACCCGCGCGGCGTCCAGGAGCTCGTCTGGCACCGCTTCGCGGGCGTAGACGTGCATCAGGTAGACACCGAACGGGTTGAGCCAGGTGGGGAGGATCACCGCCCAGATCGTGTTCGTCAGGTCGATCTTGGAGAACAGGATGAAGGTCGGAATGACGAGCGCGGTCGTCGGCACCATCACGGCTCCGAGCACGATCGCGAACGCGACCCTGCGGCCCGCGAACCGATACTTGGCGAACCCGTACCCCGCAAGCACGGCCAACACCGTCGCGCCGATGCCTCCGACGAAGGCGTACAACGCGGAGTTGAACAGCCACCGTCCGTAGATGCCGCCCCCGTAAGTGAACAGCTGCTTGATGTTCTCCACGTAGTCGACGTCGCCGGAGAACCACAGGGCGTTGCCACCCCCGAACAGCCCCGCCGAGCTCTTGGAGCTGTTGACGATCAGCCACCAGAAAGGCACCAGGAAGTACACGACGAGAAAGGCGAGCAGGACCTGGAGCGGCAGGTAGCGCGGCCGGCCGGTCATGAGAGGAAGCTCCCTCGCTTGCGGGTGGCGAAAAGGAAGATGTAGACGCAGACGAATACGACCGCGCCAAGCGAGAAGGAGATCGCCGAGCCGTAGTTGTAGTTCGCCAGGCTGAATGCCTGCTGGTAGGCGTACATGTTCGGCGTGAAGTCCTCCGGGATGGCGCCGGCCGCGAGACTCTGCAGGATCTTCGGCTCGTTGAAGAACTGAAGGGTCCCGATCAGGGCGAAGACCAGGATCAGCAGCAGAGCGGGTGCGATGAGCGGGACCTTGATCCGCAGCACGATCTGCCACTGCGACGCGCCGTCGATGCGAGCCGCGTCGTACAGGGTGGGGTCGATCCCCTGGAGCGCGGCAAACAGGATGATCATGTAGTAGCCCGCCCATTGCCACGTGACGACGTTGAGCAGCCCCCAGAAGATGAGGTTCGAGCTCAAGAAATCTGGGGCGTTCGCGCCGAAAGCCGAGAAGATGTCGGCGAGCGGGCCGAAGTTCTTGCTGTAGAGGAAGCCCCACATCAGCGCGCCGATGACGGCGGGGATTGCGTACGGCATGAAGATCATCAACCGCGCGAATCTGGCGAGTCGATTCACCATCACGTCCAATATGAGCGCAATCGCGAGCGAGATTGCCATCTGGAAGGGGATGAGGACAAGCGAGAAGCGGATCACGAACGAGACGCCATCGAGGAACGAAGGATCGTGGAAGGCCTTGACGTAGTTGCGGAACAGGACGAAGTGTGTGCCGCCGATCATCGCCTTCTGGAACAGGCTGAGGTAGAGCGCATATCCGAGCGGGAGGATCAGCATCGTCAGGAAGACGATCCCGAAGGGCGCGACGAACAGCCATCCAGTCAGGTTCTGGCGCTTGGCCGGAGAACGGCGGCGGCGGCGCCGCACCGGGTCACGGATGGTTGTGGCAGCTGTGGACGAGACGGTCATCATGTCTCCAGATCTGGCAGATAGGACGGCTGGCCGGCCCGTGGCTCCACGGACCGGCCAGCCGTGGGGTCACCTACCTACTCGACGGTGAACCCCTGCTCGGTCGCGTAGCCCTCGACATCCTTCTGGAGCGCGTCGGCCGCTTCGGACCCGGTGGCGGATCCGTCGTTGATCGCGGCGATCTGCTTGGTGAAGGCTGTGTAGAAGTACTGGCCGATCGGCGTGTACGTCATGCCCTCGTAGCCGTTGGCCGCGGGGACGTACACCTCCTTGTTGGCCTGCTGACCGTCGAAGAAGGGGACCTTGAAGTCGACGAAGGCCGGGTCCTCCAGGACGCTGAGGCTGAGCGGGAAGATGATCTGGTTCTGCCAGCCGTCCTCGAGCGACGCATCGTCGGCGTACACGCCGAGGGCCACCTTGGCGGCCAGCTCCGGGTCATCGGCCTGCTTCGTCACCGAGAACGCCGAGCCGCCCCAGTTGACCTGGATCGGGCTGCTGGGGTCCCACTGCGGCATGGGAGCCGTCGCCCACACGCCCTTGTCGGCTCCTTCGCCGACACCGGCGCCCTGCAGGTAGCCGGGGGCCCACGCGGCCGACAGGTACGTCGCGTAGTCGCCGCCGATGACGCCGGAGATGTACTCGGGCGTGAACTGGTCCTGCGTCCCGACGAGACCCTTCGAGGTGAGGCCGGCCCAGTAGTCCAGCACCTGCTTGATCGAGTCGCTGTCGAGGTCGATGCCGATCGTGCCGCCGTCCGAGGTTGAGTAGGTGAAGGGCTGGGCACCGTTCTGGTAGAGCAGGGCGGTCACGTAGGCGGGCTGGTTGGCCGGGAAGTCACCGAACAGCGGACCGCCGGCGTCCTTGACCTTCTGCGCCGCGGCTTCGTACTCCTCCCACGTCGTCGGAGGCGTGATCTTGTACTTGTCGAAGACGTCCTTGCGGTAGATCATCCCCATCGGTCCACCGTCGATCGGGGCGCCGTACACGCCGTCGCCGACCGAGACGTCCTTCCAGGCTCCTTCGCTGAAGTTCGCCTTCACGTCCTCGTAGCCGAGGTCGCTGATGTCGACCAGAGCGTCTTGGACCTGGAAGGTCGGGATCCGGTCCGCCTCCAGCATGACGACGTCGGGAGCTCCTGAACCGGCGCTGATCGCCGTCTGGAACTTGTCGTACTCGTCGCCGCCGGCTCCGGCGTTCGTCCAGCAGACCTGGACGTCGTCGTGCTCGGAGTTGAAGTTGTCGACGACCGTCTCCGTGTTGGGGTACCACGCCCACAGCGTGACGACCGGCGCCTCCTTGTTCTTGATGGTGTTGGTGCAGTTGGCGGCCTTGTTCCCGCCACCTCCGCCACTCGCACCGGAGTCATCTCCCCCTCCACCGCATCCCGCGAGCGTGGCGATGAGCGCGACGGAGGTCGCGGCAGCAGCAATGACTGATCTCGTCTTCACTGGACTTTCCCTTCGGATGCTGGACATCTCCAACGATGCACGGCGGATTGGCCTGGCTGGGAGCGGGGCGACGTGCGCTCTGCTGAGAGTGACTGCAATGCGGCCATATTCAACGTTGTAGAAACGACTGTCAAGACATACCCGAAAAGTTTCTCCCGACTACCGCAACTTTCTCGGTACGATCGCAGGTGGGCGCGCTTCCGTTCATGTCGTGACGAACGAGCTGGGCGGCTAGAATCCCGGATCACGGCACTTGATACGGACGGAGTGGGGGCGATGAGTGCAACGATGTACGACGTCGCGCTGATGGCTGGCGTCTCGATCAAGACGGTTTCGAACGTCATCAACGACTACCCGCATGTGCGGCCTGCGACCCGCAACCGCGTGCTCGCTGCGATCGACGAGTTGGGCTATCGCCCCAACCTCACGGCCAGGGGGCTGCGCTCGGGCAAGACGGGGATCATCGGGCTGGCCGTGCCTGAGCTGCGGGAGAACTACTTCGCTGAGTTGGCGGATTCCGTCATCCGAGCCGCGGAGAAGCAGGGGCTCGGTGTCGTGGTCGAGCAGACCAACGGGGATCGCGACACAGAGCTCCTGGTCATCTCGGGCGCCCGCATGCGCTTCACCGACGGCATCCTGTTCAGCCCCGTCGGGATGGGGCAGGACGATGCCGCGCTGCTCGACGTCCCGTTTCCGCTCGTGCTTCTCGGCGAGCGCATCTTCGGCGGCCCGACGGACCACGTGACGATGCACAACGTCTCCTCGGCCATGGCGACGGTCGAGCACCTCCTGTCCATCGGGCGCCGGCGCATCGCTCTGATCGGCGCCGAGGGTGACGACGTCTCCGATGCCAGCTCCTGGAGCCTTCGCGTACGCGGCTATCGCGCGGCGCTCGAGCAGGCTGGCATTCCGCCCGACGAGCACCTGATTCGACGTACCGCTCACTGGAATCGTGCAGGCGGGGCTGCCGCCGTGCATGAGCTGATCGACGCAGGACACACCTTCGACGCGGTGTTCGCCCTCAACGACGCACTCGCCCTGGGGGTCCTGCGCGGATTGCAGGAGGCCGGTCTTCGCGTGCCGGAGGACGTCGCGGTGGTCGGCTTCGACAACGTCGACGAGAGCCAGTTCTCGGTTCCCTCGCTCACCACGGTCGACCCCGGTCGCGAAGAGATCGCCGTCACCGCCGTCGCACTGTTGGTCGAGAGGATCAACGAGAAGGGCGTCAAGGCTCCGCCCCGCACCGTGAAGGCCGACTTCTCGATCGTGTCGCGCGAGTCGACTGGCATGGCGCCGGTCCCGACGATGCCGAGGTCGCCCGCGCCGCAGGTCGAGTTGACCAGCTGACTACCCGTCGCCGCCGACAGCCGCAGCGACGTGCCGCCGGCGGGGATGCATCCGCCGGCGGCACGCCTTGCGCGACCGATCAGCGCCAGAAAGACACGTTCGAGATGATCCTCTGTGCGGTCGGCAGCAGGGTGGCGGTCTCCTCGTCCGTCAACTTCCCGGAGTTGTGGAACGCGTTGACCTTGTCGGCGAAGCCCCTCAGGAGCTTCAGCATCTTGTCGTCCTGCCCCTTCGAGATGGCCTTGTCCGCGCCACGGAGCTTCCCGGTCAGGACCTTCTTTTTGTCCTTGTCCAGGCCCGTGGCCGCGACGGCGGACTGCAGTGCATCGAACTTGTCGGCCATGAAGACATCCGGGTGCCAGAGGTAGTCACGCGCGAACGTGGTGAACAACTGGTTCCAGGTGTTGAAGTCGTGAGCGCCTGCGACCACGACGTTCTCGACGAACGCGGTCTGGTCCAGGTTGGCGACCGTGGCGGCGTTGGGCAGACCGAAGTCCCAGCGCCCGCCTCCGAACAGGATGTAGGGCTTGTCCACGTCCGGCGTGGTGGCGCGCACCGAGGCACCACCGCTCCACGGGCCGTAGTAGCCGAACTCCGTGGCGTCGTAGTTGATGATGCCCTGCGTGATGCTTGAACCCAAGGACAGACCGGCAAAGGCCCGGTCGATCGCGCGCATCGAGACGTTGTAGTGGTGCTCGACGAACGGGATCACGACGTCGCGGAGGTTCGGGTATCCCTGCGCCGAGCTGCCCAGGTACTGGCTGTTGGTGGTGATGACCACCGCCGGCTCGGTGTCGCCGTCCTGGATCAGGTTGTCCATGATGACCGGGACGTCACCCATGTTCAGCCAGTCCGACTGGTCCTGACCACCGCCGTGCTGCATGTAGATCGTCTTGTACGCCTTCCCACGGTTCGCGCGATAGCCGGGCGGGAGGTAGACGCCGATCGTCCGCGTGGCCCCGCCGACCTGCAGGGGGACGTAGGTCCAGGTGCCGTGCGGGGCAGCGGGTCGGGGGTTCTCGATCACCCGGGCGGCCAGCGGCGCGTAGTTCTGCTTGGCGGCGTCGTAGGGCACGTTGACCTTGTTGAAGGCACGTCGGGCGGTCCCGGTCAGCCCGTCCGGGGCGTAGAAGGGCGAGTTGGCCGGGTCGGTCACCCACAGGTTCGTGTCGTTGTCGACGTAGAACCAGTACTGGTTGGCGCCGGCAGCAAGGGGCACGTCGGTCACCCAGTAGCCGTCCCCGGCGTTGGTCATCTCCACGTCGTAGGCTCCGCCACCGCGCATGAGTCCCGGCCGGTAGGCCTGAGGCTGGTAGACCGTCGGGTCGCTCGGGTCTGCCCAGTTGCGCAGCAGGATGTCTCCCACGAACCGCACGCTGGTCGCAGTCGGGTTGTAGTACACGAAGTGACCGGTGTAGCCGGTCGGCGAGCTGGGGTCGGCGAGGACCGTCGGCCCGGGCGTGAGATTCAGGTCATCGGCCTGTGCCGAGACCGACGTCATGCTCATGACCAAGCCCGCGGTCAGGACTAGCGCGGCGGCCATCTTGGGGAACCGCCGCGGGCGCCTGCCCGTCCGCCCCGAGGCGGCCACTGGCCGCCTGCTCACTTGCAAGTCTCTCATCACTATTCCTCCTGGAATGGCAGTCCGAGCGCCGGAAGGTGGCTCGCGGTCGTCAGGCTAACCCTCGATTACGACGTCGTAAAGAATCTCTTCCGACGTTGTAAATGATTGCTCCCAGATCCGCAAGGGATGGGCATATAACTCCCACTTTCGGTGCGGAACGTCCGGATGGATTCGCGATCACACGCTCAACGAGCGGCCGTAGTCGTGTCGGCTGCAACTGAGCCTGGCTGTCGAGAGCGTGGTCGAGGTTGGTTACTGCGTGGTAGAAGGGGACATTCACAACGATGCAACTCGAGGTTTGAATAACATCGGCGCATGGTGCGCGAACCTCGACCCTCCGACTGCTTTTTCATTCGGACTCTGGACGGTGGGTGGCCAGGCGTCGACCCCGTTCGGGGCGGCGACGCCGCCCGCGTACCTGATGCTGGCGGAGAGGGCGTAAGTCGGTGTCCGGCCTTGCGCATGGCGGTGGTGTCGTGAGCACCTTCCCGTTCGGCACCCTGGCGGACGGCCGTCGCGTGGAACGGCTGGTGCTGGGCGAGGCTCCACACCCGGTGGTGCATGTGCTGACGCTCGGGGCGACGGTCCACCGGCTGGAGGTCACCGGCGGCGACGGGCGGCGGCGCAACGTGGTGCTCGGTCACCCGGACGTCGCGACCTACCTCGGCTCGCCGTACTACCTGGGCGGTGTAGTCGGCCGGTACGCCAACCGGATCGCGGAGGGCCGCTTCGAGCTGGACGGCCGCGTGGTCCACGTCCCGGCCAACGACCGGGGCCACGCGCTCCACGGTGGCCCGGACGGCTTCGACCGGCGGCTCTGGGAGGTGCAGGAGCGTGGATCCGACTGGGCAGTGCTCCGGCTCTCCAGCCCGGACGGCGACATGGGATTCCCGGGAACGGTCGAGGCGACCGCCACCTACGAGGTGCACGCCAACTCGGTCCGGCTCGTCCTGGAGGCGGTGACCGACGCGCCCACGGTCGTGAACCTGACCAGCCACGTCTACCTCAACCTCGACGGCGGAGGAACGGTCGCGGACCACCGGCTGTGGGTACCGGCGGACCGGTGGACGCCGGTCGACGAGACCGGGATCCCTGGTGGCGCCCACGAGACCGTCGACGGGACGCCGTTCGACCTCCGCGAGCCCGCCCTGCTGCGCACGAGGTTCGCGATGCTGCCGGACGGCTACGACCACAACCTCCTCGTCGGCGGCTCGGGGCTGCGGCGGGTGGCCACGCTGGAGTCCCCCGTGTCAGGGGTGCGGGTCGAGGTGGGCGCGGATCAGCCCGGGCTCCAGCTGTTCACCAGCGGCACCTTCGACGGCACCCGGCCCGACGCCGACGGGAGACCGCTGCCGCGGTACGCCGGCGTGGCCCTGGAGCCGCAGCTGTTCCCCGACTCGCCGAACCACCCCGACTGGCCGTCGGCCGTCTTGGTCCCGGGGAACCTCTACCGCTCGCACATCGAGTGGTCCTTCTCGACGTTTCCCACCCGGGCCCCAACCGGTACGTCGGCCCCGTAGTCGACGGCTGGCCACCCTAGGGACAGAGACCGCCCGGCACTGGGGTCGACTCTCGGGCAAGTTCGGTTCATCCTAGGGGTGAGCCACCCGCGGACCCGAGACCGTGGGTGGCTCGCTACGTGCCTTCCCCCTTGCTCGGGTGCCTCCCTCTCACTGGCAAACAGACCCGCCCCGGCATCTGCCGGGGCGGGTCTGTGTCGTGCCGAGGACGGTCACGAACCCGTTCGGATGAGCGGTGGCCGGTCACGTCGTGATGGGCGCGGAGTGAGAGTCGTGCGGGGCCACCCTGTTCCTCTATGAGTCGGCCCTCAACGAGGCCGTCGAGCGCTCATCGCGTCAGGCGCTTCTGGCACTGAGGCACCCGAGCTGCTACGAAGTGTCCACGACTATACGAGCCGGCAGGGCGCCTTCCGGCTGCAGGCCCGGGTCGAGGAGTTGGCCGCGAGTGCTCGCATCTCGTTGGCCGCGCCCCACCTGCCCCCGTCCCAGGCGATCCCCGCGGCCTTCGCCGGGCTGACTGCGCGGGAGACGGAGGTTCTCGCCCACCTGGTGGCGAACCGAACGAACGCCGAGATCGCCGCGACACTCTTCATCAGCGAGAAGACGGTGAGCCTGCACGTCTCGAACCTGTTGCGCAAGACCTCGACCGGGTCACGCCGCGAGGTCGCAGCACTGGCCCGTCGCGTGGGGTGGGGCGCCAGTGTCTGAAGGGCGACTCGCCCCTCGTCGGAGTAGGACTCCTAGGCGCCTGAGCGTCCTTGCCATCGGACATGAAGTCCGTCAGTGAGGTTGGCCGTCGCCCGTCCTGCTTCAGCTGTGGCCGTACATGTGCGAGCCCGGCGTGGTGAGCATCTCGCCGGTCTCCAGCAGCGTCTTGAGGCCGGAGAGGATCATCGGCCAGCCGCCGTACAGCTCGGCGTTCGCGCTCTCCGGGAGCTGGTCGTGCACGACCGTGAGCCGGCAGGAGTCCCCCACTGGCTCGATCTCCCAGGTGACCCGAGTACTCCCCTGCGCCTTCACCTCGTCGCTCCACAGAGCGCTGAAGGACTGGACGAGCAGGCGGGGAGGCTCGACGACGAGGTTCTCGCCCTGGGCGATGTCGACGACCCCGGGCACACCCGCGCGGTACGTCGAGCCCGTCGCCCAGTCCGACTGGGTCTGGACCCCGAAGCTGTACTTGGCGCGCTGCACCGGATCGGTGATCGCCTCCCAGATTCGCTCAGGAGTGGCCTTGATGTAGATCTCGAACACTGCTGTGTCCCCCACCGGGGCGGTGCCTTGGGCGAACGAGACGGTGGTGACGTCCATGGTCATGGTTTGTCCTCCAGTTGTGTCTTGAGCTCGGTGAGCGCGGAGGCCCACGGCTCGGCGTACTTGCTCACCCAGCGGTCGTGGATGAGCCGGATCGGGACAGGGTTGAGGAAATGCAACTTCTCGCGCCCACGCTTGCGGGGAACGACGAGGCCGGCCTCTTCCAGGACCTTGAGGTGCTTCATCACTCCGAAGCGCGTCATCGGCACTCGCTCCTCCAGGGCGGTCAGCGTCTGACCGTCCTGGGCGAACAGGGCGTCGAGCAGATCGCGCCGGGTCGGGTCCGCAAGGGCCTTGAACACCGAGTCCACGCCTCCAACAATAGGTGACTATTTAGTCACATGTCAATGAGTGAAGGCAGCGCCATCACGCTGAGGTGCAGTGACGGCGATGTCGTCCCTTTGGCCGGAGAGGCCGCCGCTGCACGAAGTTGTCGACGGCGGCGAGCGCTGGTGGCTCCCCAGATGGGCCTGATGGCGTCGACCAAGGGGCCGCAAGGCCAAGAACACGCGTGTGGCGGTCGCAGGCGTCAGGAAGGGTCGGCCGGCGAAAGGACAAGGCGGCTTACCGATGCGCGGGCCCCCCTGGAGGGCCAGCATGGAGAGCGGGATGTGCGCCAAAGGCAGTCGACGCCGGACAAGGAGAGGCCATGACGCCACAGCAGCAAGCACGCGACGCGATGCAATTCATCAACGAACAGGACCCCGCGACGATCGAGCGCTTCGTCGCACGCCTCGAGCTCCGCGGCAAGGATCCGACTTTCGTGGCGTACCGCGAGAGCTATCTCGACGCGATGGACTTGCCGCGAACGGCGGCGGTCCTCGAGCTCGGTTGCGGCACCGGCGTCGTGGCCCGTGCCATCGCGTCGCGCGACGGATTCGCCGGCACCGTCACGGGGATCGATCAGAGCGAAGACTTCATTGGGGTCGCGAGGACGCTCGCGGCGAACGACGACGCTGGCGACCGCCTTGAGTTCGCCGTCGGCGATGCCTACAAGCTGGACTTCCCGGCCGCGAGTTTCGACGCCGTGATCGCCCACACCCTTGTCAGCCACGTCCGTGACCCGTTCGCGGTGCTGCAAGAGGCCGCGCGTGTCCTCCGCCCGGGCGGGTCGGTGGCCGTCTTCGACGGCGACTACGCATCGCTGACCTTCGGCTGCTCGGATCCGGGCCTCGGCGAGACCATGGAGGCCGCGATCCGAGCGATGATCATGAGCTCGCCACGCGTCATGCGCGATCTCCCGCGCCTGCTGCCGAAGGCCGGACTGCGGCTGATCGAGACACAGGCGAACGTATTTGCCGAGGCCGGATCGAGCTCGTTCATGATCAACCTGGCCGAGACCTATGCGCCGCTGACCGCCTCGACCGGACAGCTGCCGGCCGCACAGGTCGACGCGTGGCTCGCAGACCAACGACGCTCCGCCTCGGACGGCACCTTCTTCGCCGCCTGCAACTACTACGCCTACGTGGCACGACGCTGACGAATGGGCGGCCGGGCCAAGGGCGGTTGCTCACGCGGGCCCGTGACCTGGTCGCCGACAGCGGTGGCTCAGGGGAGGACGATCGTTCGGGTGATGCGCTGGTTGGCCCCCCAGTAGGTCCGCCGGCTGGTGATGACCGTGATGCGCGACGATCCGCAGGTAGTGAGGGTGTTCGCTCCCGCAGCAACGGGATGGGGGTCAGTTCTCGACGGCTAGGGTCTCGAGCATGGCGACCGGCTCATCGATCGGTTTCGCGGCCTCGATCGGCGGCCTCGCTGGGGCATCGCTGGCGGCCCACCGCGGAGCCGGGTCGGCGGCGGGCGCCGCGCTGGTCGGCGCGGTCGGCCTGGGTACATCGGAGGCGGTCGCCCGGGCTCGCCAGAAGGAGGGTGAGATCCCGGCGCTCTGGCAACGGATCGCGGTGAGCGCTGCGCTGGCGGCGCCACTTGGATGGGCTTCCGAGAAGGTGACCAGAGCGGGTCCACGCACGGTCGGGACGGTCACGGGCGCCGTGGTCGGGGCGATGGGGTTGCGGCCGCAGAAGGTGGCGATGGGCCCGGTCGTGGGTGCCGCCGTAGGGCAGGCGCTCTCCTACGGGCCGGCACCGGCGGCCGTGGTGGCAAGCGGGACCGTCTTGACCTACCGCAGCCTGTCCGCGCTGGTCTTTCGCGACCAACAGGTCAGCCTGCTTGCTGAGCGGGTCAGTGCCGCCGACCTGCCGTTCGTGGTGCCACGACCGGCACGGTCGAGATACGTCGGCACGAGCTACGTTCGGGATCTGGCCGAGGAGCTCGGCGCCCGCTACACCGCTGATGTCGCGGATGCCGGCATCGTCGCCTCCCTCGACGCGCTGTCCGGACCGGGGCTCGACCCCGGGCAGGTCGACCCGCTCGTCCGGGAGTTCTACGAGCACACGACGCGGTTCGCTCTCGACATCGTCCCGCAGTGGCGGCTGTGGGTACGGCCCGGCTACCTCCTGTACCGCGCCGCGGTCGCGCGTCCACTGGGTCAGGCCAGCATCCCGATGAACCAGCGTGAGGCCCAGCGCGGGATCCGAAGCCGCATCGACACCGTCAGCGGGATCGACGGCGCGGTGTCGGTTCGTGGTTGGATCCGGTCGTTCGTCGACGACGACGAGCCGATCATGATCGGCATCTACACCACCTACACCCACCAGGACCGCGGCTACGTCAGCGTCGGGTTCCCCGTGCCCGAAGGTAGCTTCACCGCCACGCTGCTCCCCCGCTCTCGGCCAGACCGGGGTCTGACGCTGACCAGCCGCGCGCACGACGGTCAGGCCGGGCACTACCTCACCTACGTCGACACCGTCGCAGACGAGCTCACCGCCCTGGCCGTCCACGGCTTCGAGGAGCAGCTCGACGTGTTCGTCGAAGACGGCGCACTTCGCGCGGAACACGCCTTCTGGCTCTTCGGCTTCCCGTTCCTGACCCTGCACTACCGCATCGCACGCAAGCCCGCCAGCTGATCAGCCCGGCGCCCTCGTTGACGCCATGTGCTAGCTCCGCAGCAGCGACAGCACCGCGAGGACGCGCCGGTTGCTGTCTCGGTCCGGCTCGAGGTCGAGCTTGCGAAACACCTGGGCGCACGCCGCCTCGACAGTGCGCTCACTGACGTGCAGCCGATGCGCGATCCCGGAGTTGGACCTGCCCTCGGCCATCAGGCCGAGGATTTCGTGCTCGCGATCGGTGAGCCGCTCCATCGGGGAGTCGGGGCGGTGTCGGCTCAGCAGCCTGGCGACGATGGTGGGGTCGATGACGCACTCGCCTTCGTGGACCCTGCGCAGCGCATCGACAAGCACCGCAATGTCAGCGACCCGTTCCTTGAGTAGGTAGCCAAGCCCGGCGGGATGGTTGGCCAAGAGGCGCTGTGCATACCTGGGCTCGAGGTACTGACTGAGCAGCAGTACCGCCGTAGCCGGGACGGCCTCACGGATCTGGCGTGCCGCGGTGAGGCCCTCGTCGCGGTGGGTCGGCGGCATCCGGATGTCCACCACCGCGACGTCCGGCGTGTGTTCGCGCACGGCGCGGAGCAGTTCGATGCCGTCGCCGCACTCGGCGACGACCTCGACTCCGGCCTCGAGGAGGAGCAGGGTCAGGCCGGCGCGCAGCAGCATCACGTCGTCGGCGATCACGACTCGCACGGCAGCCACACCTCCGCCGAGGACTGTTCGTTCTCCCTGGTCAAGCTCACGGAGCCTCCCAGCGCGCCGACCCGGTCCAGGACTGCCTGGTCGACCGGGTCCGCCAGGTCACGGTTGCCGCGCACCACCAGCCGTACGCCCGCGTCGGAGATTTCCAGATCGACGTGACAGGGCTGGGGTGACGCACGCCTGATGAGGGCGGTCACGCACAAGTACGCGGTGACCGCGACCTCGGGAGGTTGGGCCTCGTCGCCGTGGAACGCAACGGTGACCGGCGATGGCGTCTCGAGTGCCAGGTCCTGCAGCGCCGCATGGAGACCTTCCTCGAGGAGCACCGCGGGCACGGGTCCGTGGACCAGGTCGCGTAGTGCGGCCAGCGCTGCCGTGACCTGTGCCTGCGCCTCCTCGATCGCCCGGTTGTTGCGATGGCGTGTCGCTGACGCGCTGAGGTGGAACGCGGCGCTGACCAAGGTCTGCTGTGCTCCGTCGTGCAGGTCGCGCTCGATCCGGCGCCGTTCGTCGTCGGATCGTTGCACCGCACGACGCTGCGCGGCCTGGACGTGGTCGACCCGGGCCGCGGCCAGGGCCGTCAACCGCGCGTTGGAGAGAGCCAGGCGCCGTGAGGGCGTCAGACCCGACGTCGCCGGGTCGGCGTTGGCACCGGCCAGCCTGACGGCCGGCCCGTACTCGTCGTACAGCAAGACCACGGCTGGCGACGTCTCCAGCGGCACGTCCTCGCCGGCGGCATCTACCCACCGGCTCTCACCGGGGACCGCGAAGTGCAATCGGTCGGTCGGGCCGCCCTCGAGGTCGCTCAGCAGCGAGTCGATCGCGCGCCGGGTCCTGGCTGCCAGGGCGGCCAGGACGCACACGACACCCGCCGTCGGACCCAGCGCCCATGGAAGCCACACCGACGTGGTCCGTGCCCATACCTCGCTGTCACGCCACGAGATCTCCGCGACCGCGGCCGCGCCAACCACCAACAGCGAGACCCCGGCGGCGGCGCGGACCGTAGCCGACACGGTGTGCCCCAACGCCACGCCCGTCAGGCCGACGGTCACTGCGGCCAACACCAGCAGTCCCTCGACCGCGACGATCGCCGCCGGGGACCGGCCCTCGACCCATGGCCCGCCGATCGATCGACACACTCGGCTGCACTGCAGATCGGCGAAAGGGTCGTAAGCGAGCAGGTGAACCGCGGCCGCCGCCGCGGCAAGCACCCCGGCGAGGGCTCCGATCCGCGACCTGTTGCTACCCCAGCGGGGCACCACCTGGGCCAGGCCGCCGGCGACCAGCGCCGGGGCGGCGAGCACGGCTGCGCGCAACGTGGCCGGCGCGCCGGTCCAGCTTCCCCAGACTGGGAGCGCTGCTCCGGCCGCGGCGGCCGCCAGGCCGAGGGCGACACCGGGCCGCGTCGATCGACAAGACCAGGCTGCGGCTACACCGAGGAGCAGGCACGCTCCCGCCAGGGCATTTGCCCAGATGGGCAGGTCAATCTCGGGTGCGGCGCCTGGCCACGTCTCGTGGGTGAACGACCGAACTCCGACCAGGTGCACCGTGACGACGGCGAGCGCAAGCAGCGCGCCGACCGTCGCGGCCCGCGTCGTGATCCGCCCGTCGCGGTGGAGGTCCGAGTCAGCGACCGCCATAGCCCGAGGGTAGGGCTCATCCCCGCTCGGGGGACCCGTGTTTTCCGCACCGGATGCCTGGGCTGGCACGGCTGTTCCACACTGAGGTTGTCCCTACCGTCGTCGGCCAGGGAAGGAAGTGATCGACATGAACAATCAGCGCAACGTATTCAAGCGGCACCGCGCGGTCGGCCTGACCATGGCCGCCATCGGAAGTCTGGTCGCCGGAGGCATGACGGGCTGCAGCGGCCCGGCTGCCCCCACCGATCGCGCCGGCGGCGACACCGTCGTCCTGCAGTTGGCCAGCAGCGACGGTGAGGGCGTCGACCCCGCCACGTACCAGGGACCAGCCGAGTTCGTCGAGGCGCTGGGCGAGGTTTCGGGGGGTCGGCTCAAGGCCGAGATCACCTGGGACTACGCATCCGGCGCAGCCGATGCCGAGACCCAGCTTGTCGAAGCGATCGCGAACGGGGACGTGGACGGCGGCTGGCCCGCCACCCGTGCGTTTGCCCGGGCCGGCATCGAGGGACTGGAAGCGGTCGAGGCGCCCATGGTGCTCACGAGCGAGGCCGCAGTGGAGGACCTCGTCAGCGGCGATGCCGCCGACAGCGCGCTCGCCCAGCTCAACGGGAGCGGCATCACCGGCCTCACCCTGATGGCGGCACCGCTGCGTCGGCCGCTCAGCGGTGACAGGCCGCTCGTGGCACGAGAGGACTGGAACGGTGCCACGTTCCGGGTCTTCAACTCCCCTGTCCAGGCCGCAGCCGTCCGAGCGCTCGGCGCACGGCCGGTCAACATCGGCCCTTCGTTCGGCGAGGCGCTTCGCGTCGGTGACCTGGACGGAGCCGAGGTCGACGTCGTCGTCAAGGACCTACCGACCTACATCCGCAACATCACCAGCAACGTCGTGCTGTGGCCCAAGGTGTTCGTCGCCGCCTTCAACGACGAGGTGTTCGGTGACCTGACAGCGCAGCAGCAAGCCTGGATCCGCGAGGCGGCCGAACGCGCCACGAAGGCCTCCGTCGACGCGCCGTACGACGCGTCGGTCGACCTGCAGCCCTACTGCGACCGCGGCACCGCGGTGCACGAGGCCTCGCCCGCGCAGCTCGCCGCGCTCCGGGCAGCGGTGGCGCCGGTGCTGGAGGACCTGCGCAGAGACCCGGAGACCGCCGACCTGATGGAAGCCGTCGACAAGCTGGCCGCGCAGCACCCCAACACCGACGTCCCGGCACCGGCCGGAGGTTGCGACGGAACTGACTCGAGTGCCAACGGCGGGATGCCGACCACCGACGCACCTATCGCGGACGGGACATATCGTGCCGAGATCCCCGAGGAAGCCACCGTAGAGGTGGGCAACGCGGAGGGCTGGGGAGGTACCTGGACGCTGCGCGTGCAGGACGGCACGTTCGCGTTCGCCTGCCGGCCGCTCGACCTACCCGGTACGGACTGCGGCCACGCCACCACGGACGACGTTCTCGAGGCGGGTTTGCTCAAGGGTGACAACGCCACGGCGTGGTTCATCCCGGACGGGAAGATCCTCTCGGATCTGACCGGATGTGAGCTTCCGCCGACCGTCGACGACCCGGACGCCTGTCTGGTGCTGCCGCCGTACAGCGCGTCGTGGAGCCAGGAGGGCGACGAGCTGAACTTCTCCGACTCGTCGATGTACACGCTCACGCTGGTGCCGTGGCGGCGGGTTCAGGAGTAGCCCCCGACAAGGGCAGCTCCACAGTCAGCGATGTGCCGGCTCCGGGTGGACTGTCCACGCGGAGCCGGCCGCCGTGCATGGCGACCCGGTCGGCCAGACCGGTCAAGCCCGAGCGGCTCGGATCGGCGCCACCAGCGCCGTCGTCGGACACGGTCAACCGAAGGACGTCTCCGCCACGTTCAAGCACGACGGTGGCGTGGGTCGCATGCGCATGTCGATGTACGTTGACCAGCGCTTCCGCACAGACGTAGTAGAGAGCCGCCTCCACACCTTCTGACGCCGCCACCGCGCCCCCGACACGTATGTCGACCGGCACCGGGCTCCGGGCCGCCATGTCCCGGAGAGCTTCGGCGAGGCGTCCCAGGCCCAGGCCGCGGGGGCCCGCCCCATGGACGATCTCCTCGACCTCGGCCGTGGCGGCGAGGATCTGCGCTCGTGCCACACTGACGGCACCCGAGGAGTCAGCGTCCAGCGGCATGCCCAGGTGGTCCAAGGCGATGACAGCTGCGCCCAGTGGACTCACCACTTCGCGGCGCAGCCTGGCGGCCGTGGCCGCACGCTGCTCGTCCTGCGCGCCAACGATGCGCCGCTGAGCTGCTTCTATTGCGAGCGCCTGGACATTCAGGACTGTGCGACGGTCCTCGCCGAGCGCCACGAGCCCAACCGCCGCCGCGACATTGTCACGGGCCGCCACATCCAGCCTGCCGAGGACTGGGTGGCGCACGACGGCGACAACACGGCCTTCGACCTCGATCGAAAGATCGTCGACGCGGCCACGGGCAACCGGTGGCCGAAGGATGTGCAGGCCCGGCGCGCGCAGCGCTTCCACCAGCACCTCGGCCAGACCCACCAGGCCGGCTGAACCGGCGCCCGCGACCAGGCGGTCGACCAGCTCGCGACCGAGCGCCGCCTCGGCGCGACTGCCCAGCACCAGTGCGCCGGCAGCCGCCACCAGCGCGCCCTCATAGACCAGCAGGGCGGCGTACGGATCGAACGCCGCGGGGTCAGCGCGGGAAACCCACCGCGACACAACCAGAGACCCACCGACCAGTGCGCCCGCAAACGCAATGCCGACCGTGGCAGGCGAGCGCCGCTGCCACAGTGCCCTGGCGCCCACGACCAGGAACACCACGCCCACCACAGGTTGCGCCAGCATGCCCAGCGCCATTGGAATCGCCAAGATGGCAAACAACCAGTCCCAACCGTGAAGTCTCCCCGTTGCGGCCACCAGCAGCACCAGTAGCAGAACGCCCTGGTGTGCCAGCAGCAGCCATACCGAGAGCGAGCCCAATAGCCAGGTAACCGCAGCAAGCGCCAGCATCACCCGGGCCACCACAGCCCCCCGCATGACCGTGCTTGCCGCGACCAGCAGCAACCCGACCAGCGGCACCAGCAACGGCTGTGCGACAGCCGGGTCCTTCTGGGTCTCCGCCCATGCCGCCACCGCCGCGAGCACGCAGCTTGCGGCCACCGCCGACCAGCCCAGCCGAATCCCTGGGGCAGACAAGGCCATTCTCAATGGTCGCCACGAACCCCGGAAATGTCACCAGGGACCGCCAGATCCGGCCAGGGGGCAGAATTCGAACCTGCGTAGGTGTGTGTACTACACGCACCGGCGGTTTTACAGGCAGAGACGTCTGAGGATGAGACCTGCCATTTCTTACCCGGTGCCGCGACTTGCGCGCGATGGACCGGACACACCCGCAATCACCAGCCGTCGATCCCACCACGTTTCTTGGTCGATCGAGCTTCCCGACGCGCGGCAGTCTCCCGCAGGACCTCGATTGAGGTGCCGAGGCGCCAGCTCCACATTCCCCATGAGCCACGACCCTTCGGGTGAAGCAGGGCGCTGTCTGGTGGGGTAGACCTGCTTCATGACCGTCTCTCCCCAGGCACCCACTCCTGACCCTGACATCGAGCCCCCCTCACCGGACGACCCCATGGCGCCAATCCCTGGTGCCGATCCCGATGCCGACCCCGACCCCGACGCGCTGCCGGACCCCGACGCGGATCCTGACGCCGAGGTCGACCGCTAGCCTTCATCGCGCTCGATCCGAGACGGCCACTGGTGATGCGGTAGTCGGCCGAGAGGCCCGTCTCGCACGCCGCTGGGGTGCGGGGTTCATCTAAAGACTGGGCTGATGCTTCCCGCCTAGCCGCAGATCCCACACCGGCCCATCGCGGCTACCGGGATTGCCGCGTGGCGCACCCTGGCCACTTGATCGCTCATCCGCAGTCAGGACGGCGAGCGACCGCGCCATCGCTCTTGGCGATGACGGGCTAAACATCACGGAGCTCAGGCCCGCGGGGCCGAGCCGAACCGACCGACTGAACGCGGCAGCAGGAAATGCACATGATCGCTACGCGCCACGGCAACCTCCTCGCGTTAGTGAAGGTGCGCAGAGCCCGAGCCCGCCATCATCCAGCGGATCGCAGCAGGTGCGCGCGAACATCGGGTAGTCACGGCACGGTGGACAAACTCAGTGGCAACGACCCGGCGACATCCTCGCTCACGCAGACCGGGCAGCCAGATCACTGCTTCTTGTAGACCTTGAACTTCTTCGTCACCGGGGTTGCGTCGACGACGCCTGAAAGGAAGGCGCGGACCTTGAGGACGTGTTTGCTGCCGTGCACGCTTGCGGTCAGGCCCTGGGTGGCCACCTTGCGCGGCGACTTGCATGGCCTCCACGATCCCTGGTCGAGCTTGCAGCGGAACTTGGCACCCTCAGTGGGCGAGGAGAACCTGAACTTCGCCACGTCCCCCTGCTCGACCTTCTTCGGACCCTTCACGGCGCCTGTTACCGGGACGATGGGCAAAGGCGTCGGCGGGGTGGGTGGCAGCTGGACGGCCTCGCACGCCGTCAGTATGTCGACCGAATCAGCGGTGACGTTGTCGTTGCCACCGCCACAGTTGACGCGGTCTACCTCGCCGTCCTGGGCCAACACCTTGTCGTCGCCGAGCCCGCCCTTGATCAAGTCGAAGCCCGCCCCGCCGGTCAGTATGTCGTTGTCGCCGCCGCCGTCGAGGATGTCCTCACCTGAGCCGCCGATCAGCTTGTCGATGCCCCCGAGGCCGCGGACCTCGCTGGAGCCCGAGTAGCCAGCGGCGTTCCAGGTCTGCGTACCGGCCTGCAGGAAGGTGAAGTCGTATGCGTCGATCCGCGTGCTGGGGATCACCAGTGAGAGCCCGGCATCTGGGGCGTCTAAACGGACCGTGCTGTCGGTGACCACGAACGTCGCGTCGAGCGCGTCGACGCCCGTCGCGAAGTCGACCTCGAGCGTGTCTTCGCCGGTGCCGCCATCGAAGGGCCCCATGCCCGCGGGGTTCATGATCCGATCGTCGCCCGCCCCACCGTCCACGAGTCCCGCCGGCTCGGAGATGGTGTCGTCACCGTCACCCCCGAACACGGAGTTGCCGCCAGACACGTAGTCGTTCCCGCCGAGCCCCTGAACCACATCCTGCTCGTCCGCGTTGACGATGTCGCCAGCGAACGAGCCCTTGATGGTGTCGGTGTCGAGGCCACCTTCCAGTACGACCTGACGAAGGACCGGGAAGTCCGCAGCCTGGAGGGCTGACAGGTCGATAGCGTCGTTGCCCGCATCGCCGTTCACAAAAATGCCCTCGGTGGCGGCACAGGCCAGCAGCGCGTTGCCCTGGAAGCTCACCTGCCCGCCGTCGCAGGACAACACGATCGTGTCACCGTCACCGTCACTGTTGAGATAAACCTGCGAGCTTCCGTCGCTGCCAAAGTTCACCGTGGCCGAAGCAGGGACAGTCGTGAGGACTAGCGCGAGGACGCAGACACCGCCGACGCGGACCGTACGCAGAAAGGGGCGTGACAGAGGCATCACGATCTCCAGAGATGGGGGGATAGGTCACTTCACCCTAGGGGCGCACCAGGCTTCCGCACCACCACCCTCTCGAACTGACGGCAATCCAAGCGCATGCCAAGGACCTCACGCCCAGGTCAGACCTGCCAACACAGCCAACAGCTCGCGTCCCACTCCAAATCTGCCGCAGCTGCGGGGTTGGCCGGCAGACCATGGCATCCCGCTGCCACTGCCTAGGAGCCGCAAAGCGCGCGGCTCACCCGTGTGGCCGGCAGCGATCGGGAGCCAGATCCGGATGCCGCGTCGCCCGGTCGCCATGGCTGCTCGGTAGTTTTCGCCGCCGTCGGCCGCACGGCTTCCTGCCGACCGCGATGCGCAGAATCCTTGACGAGCACGACTGAATCGCGACCGCGGCAGGCCGATCTTCAACCCGTCAGTCGCCGCGCGCCTCGCGGTCGCTTGTGGCCGGGTCCCGGAACCGTTCGGGGTGTTCGTCGGTGTAGTTGGACTTCTCGTCCGGGGATTCCTCGAGCTGCTCGGCAGCGTCGGCCCTCGACACGTCCTCCTCAGCGGGCACCTCCTCGAGGTTCACGGGTGCGCGCCTGCCCGCACATCGGCAAGCGTGGTTGTTCGCCGTCGCTGTGGCGCTGACACCTTCGTTGCCAGCTGCGGGAACGCCGATGGGCGTATGCAGGGCTGGGGGTGCGGGTACTGCACCACAAGGTGGCGAGGCCCTCCGACACAACGTCAATCCAACCCCGCGCCGACCCGCAAGGCCGGGTCGGCGGACAGCACGTTCCCGGCCCTCGAAAGGAGCCTGAGATGACTGTCACCGCGTCGCACGTCGAGGTGGGCGGCCTGAGCTTTGGCTACGACGAGCGTGTGCTCACCCCTCGCCCCTGGACCGAGGCTCAGGCGAAGTGGGCGAGGGAGTTGTTGGTACACCTGCCCGACGGCCCCGTCCTGGAGCTGTGCTCGGGTGTCGGACACATCGGGCTGCTCACCGTGCTCGGCAACTCCCGCAGTCTCGTGATGGTCGACGCCAGCCGCGCGGCCTGCGAGTACGCCGAGGCCAACGCCGCGGCTGCCGGGCTCGCCGATCGGGTGACCATCCGTTGCGAACGGCTCGAGTCGGCCGTGGGTCCCCAGGAGCGTTTCCCGCTCGTGCTGGCCGACCCGCCGTGGGTGCCGACCGCGGAGGTCGGGCGCTTTCTCGAAGACCCGCTGTCAGCCATCGACGGCGGCGACGACGGTCTCGCGGTCACGTGGGCCTGCCTCGAGGTCATCGGCAGTCACCTCCACGACGAGGGCGCCGCGGTCCTCCAGCTCGGCACCTTGGGCCAGGCGGCGGCCGTCGACGATTGGCTGCGGAGCCGTCCGCAGCTGCGCCTGGAGTCCCACGATCGTCGGGATTTCGGTGACCGGGGCGTGCTTGTCACTCTGCGGCGCCCGGGGGGCGAGACCCCGTGCTGACCCCGAAGGGACGAGGTGCTTTGAGCGAGAACCTCTTCGCGGCCCTGCGCACGATGGAGCCCGGCGACGACCTGCCGGCGCTGGACCCGGACAGCGACGAGGACGCCCAGATCGCGCTGTGGGCGCTCCACGAGCTCCACTACCGCGGGTTCGAGGACGTCCATCCCAGCCTGGAGTGGAGCCCAGCCCTGTTAAGGGTCCGGGGCCGCCTCGAGGTCGACTTCGAGCGTCGGCTCCGCACCCGCTTCGCCCCACCAGAGGTGGGACCGGACCTTGCCGCCTCGATCTTCGACTACGTGGAGAGCCACGACGGCCGCTCCGTGGCGGCGTACGTGCAGCGCGGCGCCGACCGCGACCAGGTGCTTCACCTGTTGCGGCTGCGTTCGATCTACCACCTCAAGGAGGCTGACCCGACCGCCTGGGTGATCCCGCGGCTGCCAACGGCGACCCAGGCCGCCCTCATCGAGCTGTTGTACGACGAGTACGGCGGCGGCGACCCGGCGCGGGTGCACGCGGGCTTGTTCGCCCGGGCGATGGCCGCGTGCGGGCTCGACGACCGCTACGGCGCGTACGTGAACGAAGCGTCTCTGGAGGTGCTGGAGCAGAACAATGCGATGAGTCTCTTCGGCCTGCACCGCCGGTTGCGCGGCGCCGCGCTCGGTCACCTCGCGGCGTTCGAGGCGACCAGCTCACTGCCGTCGCGGCGGCTGGCCCAGGGCTTCGCGCGGCTGGGGCTCCCGGCGGAGGCGGTGGCCTACTACACCGAGCATGTGGAGGCCGACGCCGTACACGAACAGCTGGCGGCCCGCACCATCTGCGGGTCGCTGGCCGCGGACGACCCCACCTTGGTGTCGGACATCTTCTTCGGCATCTTCACGTGCCTCGACCTGGAGGATCGCTTCGCCACCTGGCTGCTCACACAGTGGGGTGCAGCGTGAGCGAGTCACATGGCAAGGCGGCCGGCCCCGAAGGCCGACCCGACATCGTGCTCTGCCCAGGCGGCCCCATCCTGCTGCGCGGCGACCACCTCGTGGAGGACGACGACGGGAACCGACACCACACCCACCGGCCCGTGTCGGCGGTCTGTCGGTGTGGACACACCGCGACCAAGCCCTGGTGCGACGGCACCCACAAGATCGTCGTCCCGCGCAGCGGGCCGACGCGCGAGTGAGCCCCACGCGGCGGGCTGCGACTCAAGCTTTCGAGGGTCACTAGGGTGGCCCCAGGCGAGGCAGTGGCGACGGGTGAGAGCGCAATGACGAGGGACGGGCGGATCGGGGCGCTCGACGAGGCTCAGCGGCGGCGGTCGGCGCTCGGGCTCCCGATCGCGGTTCTTTACAAGTACTTCGACGACCAGGGGACGTACTTGGCCGTCATCATCACCTACTACGCCCTGTTCGCGATCTTGCCGCTGCTGCTGCTGGCCACCTCCATCCTCGGGTTCACCTTGCGGGGGGACCCCGAACTGCAGCAGCGGGTGCTGGACTCGGCCCTCAACCAGTTCCCCATCATTGGCGACAAGTTCCGGCAACCCGACGGGTTCGGCGCCTCGACCACTGCAGCGGTGGTCGGCGGCATCGCTGCTCTCTACGGCGCAATGGGACTCGGCACGGCGGTCCAGAACGCCACCAACATCGCCTGGGCCATCCCGCGCAACAGCCGCCCCAACCCCTTCGTGCTGCGCATCCGCGGACTCCTGATCGTCGCCTTCGGCGGGCTGGCGATCCTGGGTCTGACCACAGCGTCCGTGCTCGTGAGCAACACCACCGTCTTTGCGTTGCTCGAGGGGACCACGCTGCGGCTGCTCGCCCGAGTGCTCAGCGTTCTGGTGACCGCCGGAGTGCTGGTGATCCTGATGCGGCTTGCGGCGTCCCGTCCGGATCGCCAGCGCACCACCTTGCCCGGCGCGATGCTCACCGCGGTGCTCTGGCATCTGGTCCAGTCCCTGGGCGCGGTCTATGTCACCCGGGTGCTCGTCGGGACCGACGCGCTCAACCAGACGTTCGGACTGGTGCTTGGCCTGATGGCCGCGATCTTCCTGGTTGCGGCCTCGGGCATGCTCGGCGTCGAGCTCAACGTGGTCATCGCCAAACGACTGTGGCCACGCGCTTTGCTCACACCGTTCACGGACTCCGTGGAACTCACCGAGGCCGACCGCAGGGCCTACAGCGGGTACGCCCAGGCGCAACGCCACAAGGGCTTCCAGGAGGTAAGCGTCGCCTTCGGCAGACGGGACGGCGTACCCGCAGACCAGGCTCACCAGCAGCCGGCACCGGCCGCCGAGCCGGAACCGCCAGCGGCCTCCTGAGCCATGGTGAAGTAGCCACGAACTCGCCCCGCCCATGAGGCATGCCAGGCGCGGAACGAACAGCCCATCCGATAGCCAGAGTTCGCTGCCCGGTCTCTGCTCTAGATCGTGGCGGAATCTCATCACCCCGCCTCCGGGTCACACCGTCATCCGGGCACCCGCGCACCCATTGATGCCGGGTCTTCAGCTCACCTCGGCCAGGGCGCCCGTCGCGACGTCGAACACGAAGCCTCGTACCTTTCCGGTGTGCGGGACGAACGGGGAGGCCTTGATGCGTTGCCCGTCTCGCTCACGACGACAGCGGCAAAGTCCCCGAAGAGTCGATCCCCAACTCGCTGGGGGTTCAAGAGCCGAGTGGCCCGTTCTACCAACTCGGAATCAGTCGGGTCCGTCGCCATGCACGCAGGCTAGCCATCCGTTGGCCGCGACATCCGCTCATCGCAGGCAGATCCGGTCGTCCCCCGCAAGTCGAACCATGACTGGCCGCCCTCGCCGTGTCGGCGGCGAGGGAAGCCGACGTCCCGCTGAGGCGTCGGATTCGGGACAGCAGCTCCGGAAGCGGGATCGCCTTCCGGTCCACCCTGTACCGCCGGCACAAGAGTGGCCCCGGTCGTGGTCGGTGCTGTGGGCTGGCCTGCCACGATGACCCTGTGGACGGATCCGAAATGATGAAGCAACTTGCCGACGTCCTTGACGGGCATCATTGGGACGACCTGCCTGCGCTACTGCACCGAGACTTTCGCTGCCGCTACGCGCACACCGGCGAGTCCTTCGACCGCGACACATGGGTGCGGCTCAACGCGGAGTACCCCGGATTCCAACACTTCTTGCTTGAGGACTGCGTCGGTGAGGAGAGTCGGGCTGCCGGTCGCGCTCACGTTACGGGCGAGAGCGAGGGGCGCTTACAGCACTTCGAGGTGGCTACCTTCATCACCCTGCGCGACGGAGTCATCGGTGACATGACCGAAGTTTGGACGGACGTAGATGAAGTGGCGCCGGGTGGCTCTCGGCCAGCGTGACGCCCAAGCGGGGAAACCGCGTGCGTCATACGGCAGCCAACGCCCGTCGATCGATCGCTGACTGATCTGCTCCCACTGACCGATCGGTCAGTGGCACGCTCCGCGTACCGATCGGTCAGTGGCACGCTCCGCGTGCCGATCGGTTTGCGGGCAGCCGACCGCGTGGATCGCGGCTACTTGTTGGGTTGACCCCAGGACCCTCTTTGGCGCACAACTTGGGCGCCGACGAGAGCCCTTCGAGGAGCCCCTGCCCTGGGATCAATCGCGTCGAAGGTGGGACTGATACGGGCGCGGCCGCTCATCGGCAGATCCGCGTGGATCGCCGGCATGTGCGTGCGTTGCCAAGGAGAACCTCGTCGTGCGAGCGTGCCAACCATGTTGAGACTCGGAGCGGTAGTGATGAAGGTGTCAGACGTCGACAGAGCTGCTGCGTTCTGGTCGGCGGCGCTCGGCTATGAGAAGCAATCGGGCAACCCAGCGTTCCTCGTCCCAGACGGAGCACCTGGCACTCGTCTGCACCTCGATGATGAAGATGGGACTCACCTCGACCTGTGGGCTGACGATGAGGCGGATCAGCAGGTCCAAGTCGAGCGTTTGATCTCCCTGGGCGCTCAGAGGATCGACTGGGAGTACCCCGACAATGCCGACTTCATTGTTCTGGCTGACCCCGATGGCAATCTGTTCTGCGTAATCGCCTGACTCACTTGATGGTAGGTCCGCACGCTCATCGGCACGAGAGCGCGCATCGCGACCTGCGCCGTTGGCAGGCGGATGCGTCTTGCAGCACCTGCAGGGCAGAGCTTTGGAACAGAGGAGCTGGCCTGTGGGCCGGTCGCTCTCCCGGGTCAGCCGATCATTTCTGGGGGGGCTCGCAGGGTGCGTTGATCGGCGGGGTCAAGCCGGGCCACGACCTGGAGTGTGAGCTCGCGGCTGCGAGTGGTCGTTGTGGTGGCGAGTCGTCGGCCCTCGTCGGTGAGGAACACGTCGAAGGCTCGGTCGCCTTATTCGCTGCGCACTCTCGCTTCCAGACCGCGCTGTTCGACGCGATCGATGAGGCCGGAGAGTGAGGACTTCTCGAGCGCGAAATAGGTGGCAAGGTCACTCATCTGCACGGTGCGGTCGCGCAGGATGCCCAGTACCCGCAGCTGGGTTAGTGACAGGTCGTGCTCCGCGGTAAGCCTGGTCAGCGCGGAGATGGTCGCGAACGAGGCCTGCGCTAGCGCGTCGACGAGCGCCTCTTCACGCAGAACCGCCGGGCGTCCAGTGCCGGGGCGTTCTGTGCGCGTGCGCCTCGCGGCTTGAGAGTCCGTCGGGTTTGGTAGCCGAGCGTGGCCCGGCGCCGAGCTCAACTTCTCGTCGTCGGCGGGATTCCTCGTACCAGATCCTCGAGCACCCGTCTGTCGCCATGGCGACAGTCGCTGCATTCCAAAGCCATTAGCGTCGCCGATGAGGTGATTGTCATGCGCGGTTGGCGAATTCTCATCATCGTGGTCCTGGTGGTTTGCGTTGGATGTTCGAGCGAATCAGGTGACTCGCAGCAGGCGGGAAACGTGCCGCGGCCACCTGAGGTTGGGGATTGCCGGAACACGCCCGCCAGCAATCTCGGCGCCAAGGCTTGGTTCGACGACAGCCCAGTTGTCGACTGTTCGCAACCGCACACGCTGCAGACCCTGCACGTCATCGACACCGACGACGAGATCACGAAGGCGATCGTGGAACAGCTCCAAGACAGTTGCGGTTCGTACAAGGTGGGCGAGTACGTCGACCAACCGCCTGGGGACGGCAACTACAACGTCGCCTTCCCGATCGCATACGGGCCAACGCCCGAACAAGCGGACGCCGGTCAATCGTGGATCCGCTGCGACGTGGGGTCCTGGCCACGACCCATTGCTGTCAGCCTTTGGCGCCCGTGAGCACGTCCATCGAAGGAGCCTTGACCGAGCACGTGGCGAGGTACCAGCAGTGCTTAGCGGAACTCCCCGACCTGGGCGGCCCTCGACCTCAACCTCTGGTCTCCTGCGAAGAGCCCCACCGGGCCGAGCTGCTGCCGCTCCTCGTGCAGTTGGACGTCAGCGAGTATCCGTCCGCCACGAAGCTCGAGCGGGCGGGACAGTCGCTGTGCGGCGACCTGGTCGCCGACCGGGACGACGCCGAATCGCTCGTGTTGGTGCCCGACTGGGGCACCAAGAAGGAATGGCAAGGTGACACCCTCTACGGAGGGTGCTGGATCCATCGCAACGCCGGCCTGCTACCAGCCCTTTGACTGGACGTGTCGGCGCTGAGTGACATGCGGATGCGCGCGGTTCTCGGCACGACCGCACCCTGTCCGCGACATGACAGGACGGATGAGCGAACGGGATCCGCGGTTTGCGGTGGTTTCACCCGAAGGTGAGGCCGTACCTCTCGATGATGGGAATGGTGGCTTCGAAGTTGCCCTCGCAGCCGTAGGGAGCGATGACCGGGCCGAGGTCGAAGTCGTCCGCGGCGGTGTCGATGATGCGGAACGCCTCTTCCAGCCCGCCTGGGGAGATCAGCTCCAGCAGGCGGGCGGGCTCGTCGGCGGCGTTGAAGAACGTGTGCCACTCGCCGCGTGGCTTGAAGACCAGGTCGCCGACGTTGGCGACGTATTCCTCGTCGTCGGCGACGAACCAGACCCGGCCTTCCAGGATGAGGCTGAACTCGTCCTCCTTGGTGTGCCGATGTAGGGGAGCCGCGATGGCCCGAGGAGCCAGCAGGTGTTCGACGACCGCCAGATTCCCACCCCAGTCCTTGGAGTCGACCAGGAACCGGTCCCGGCAACCCAGTGGTGAGCCGAGGATCTCTCCTTCGCCGGCCCGGACAACTCGTGTCTTCATGAGCCGAGCATCCTGCGTTACGCACCCACCCGCCACTGCACAATCTGGTACGTGGTTCCGACGACTCTGATATGCCGTCCGTACGTCGCCGGCCTTCCCTGACGGAACGGCCCGATGCCGGGACCGATTGGCGCCGCCCGCTCGCCGGCAGTGAGTGCGGATCGCGGCCATGTGAGTGCGACGACTCGAGCAGGCAACCGACGTGCAGGTTCTTGGTCACTGGGAGACTTGGCGGGTGACGCTGAGTCCTCGAGAGACGACGTTCGTGCTGCCGTTCTACCTGAGCATGATGCGCACGAATGCGACTACGGTCGGCGCGCGGCTGTGGGATGACCTCGTGGTGGTTGGCCGCACGGCCACCGTTGATGATGTCCTCTGGCTGCTCCGGGTGGGAGCGTGGCGGCCTGTTGTCATGGGCGCCTGGCTGAGTCTGCGGTTCGATCGTGGCCAGGTTGGTGCAGCGGTGTCACACGCGCTACATGAGTCAGCGGGCTCGCTCACTGCTCCGCCGCTCGCTGTTGCCGCCGTGACGATTCTCGGGGAGGACGCGGTGACCCCGCTTCGGCAGAGCAAGGCACGTTCCGACGAGCCTTCGGTCCCCATCCTCGACGCGGCCCTCGAAGTGTCGGGTGGCGATCCAGGCCGCGACGTGAACGAGCAGAGCCGGGTGGTCTTCGCGCAGATGCTTGCGGTCGGCAAGCGGCTGCGCTCTGCGCTCACGGGTCCGTAGCCGTCCCTTCAGTCGCACTCACATCGGCAGGGACCGGTCGGTGCGGGGAGCCAACCCTGCGCTGACATGCCGATGACCGATCAGGCTGACCAGGGGAGCGCCAGAGCGCCACAGTGTGATCGGCCGTCGAGGGCCTGTGGCCAGGCCGCGGGCAGCAGCCCGGTCTTGCGATGGATCCAGCACCAGCCGACGTTGGACGGTTGCCGGTTGGTCACCTTGAGCTCATCCGGACCCACCTCGCTGAGTGACGCAGCCGCTCATCGGCACGACCGCGCACTCTCCGCGGCTATGAGAGTGGGTCTCAGCCGGGCTGGGACGCTTACCCTACGGCTCACATGCCTCCGCCTCCGCCTTGGGCAGCCGTCGGATTGTCACCGCCTCCGAAGTCCGGCGGCTGGGTGTACCTGACGTGACCGCAGCGCTTGCATGTCCAGTGCGGGGCCGCGTCCGCGGACTTCTCGGCGGCATCCAAGTATTTGTGCCCGCCAACGACGCAGATGACGTTCATTCTCACGAGTATCCGCGCTTATGCCGCCGCTGGGCATCGCCCTGCATCAGTCCATACGGGGCACTGGCCCCATCGGGCGAGCGCGCACGCGTCGGTCGCGGCATGAGCGTGCGACTAGTGAGCGGCAACCATGACCTCCGACACGTTGGTCTTGTGAAGGCAGGCCCGGATGGCGTCTGCCGCATCCGCCCCGATCAGCGACTCGAAGTCGACCCCGGGGCCGTACTCGCCTCCTCCGCCCTTGAAGACTTCGCCGACCGCAGCCACAGAGTGGTCGGCGAACACGACGGCCTGAGCCGATGCGTCCCAAGTCGTGCCGTACGGCCAAAACACGACGTACTCACCCAGCAGCAAACAGTCTTCATGGAGCACCAGGACGGCCTCGACGCCTGCGGCCGGATAAGCATTCCACGGCTCGTCGGCTGTGATGACGGGGTCAACGCCGCCTCGATCGGATTGACCGTCCGCCGACACGTCAGGCGAGAGGGCCCAGAGTGCTGCTCCCAGCACCGACACGGCCAGCGCGGCCGCGGCGACGACGACTCTCGGGCGCATGCGCCTAGGCTGCCTTGTCGATCGGCTCAGCGGGGACGGGTCACTCGAATCGTTACCCTCCATGCCGCGCGCTTATCGGCACGACCGAGCGCGGTTCGCGGCACGAGAGTGCGCCGCCGCAACCTTCAGTTGAGCGACCGGGCGCCGTGCAACGCGGTGCCGGCCGCGATCTCACCGCGTTAGGGCGCTCGATTCGCATGAGCGGCGGGCTCGTACGTCGTGATCTCGATGACGTAGCCGTCGGGGTCAGGCAGATAGATCGACCAGGCGACGGCGTAGTCGCCCTCCTCGTAGCGGATACCGCTCGCGGTCAACTGGTTTTTCGCCGAGTCGAGACCGCGACGCGACGTGCGGAAGCCGACGTGACGTACCGGGTCCTCGGATTGCGCCTCGAAGCCGTCCGTCCGCGAGAACAAGGCGACCCCAGAACTGTTCGCCTCGAAGACCGCCGGATAGTCGCCCCACGTCGCCTCATGCGCCCGCGTCAGACCGAGTACGCCTTCATAGAACTCGATTGAGGCCGCCATGTCCGAGACGGCCAAGCCCACGTGGTCAAGCGCGTCTAGCTCCATCGCGATCACAGCCCTTCTCCAACCGGATGTGCAACGAATGCTGCCTCTTCAAGTGCACTTGACGTCAACGTGCTTTGGCCTACGACGTCTGACCGCACGCGCCAGTGGCACGCGAGCTTCGGTGCCGAGTCGTTCGGCCAGACCTGGATGGAACGGACGAGCTAGGAGCACGGGAGGACAATGTCTCAAGCCGTCCAGGGACTCCAGAGAGGCGTTGGGACGATGCCCGACATTTGGACAGAGCATCCAGAGATCGTGCGAGATCTGCTTCGGGAGGGCGGCTTTCGCTGCGGCGTTGAGCCCAGGATCTTGAAAGGCAGGGACCCGGATTGGACCTGCATCATCGATGGACAGCGTCTCGGAGGTGACATCTATATTCACCAGGCCGACACGATCCTGGGCGTCAGCATGGGGGCGGTGGTGTTCCCTATGTTCGGTGCGCTGATAGCAGTCCTACTTGTGGCTCTATGGCAGACCTGGGTGATCATGAACCTGAAGCGAAAGGCTCGTGGTTCCTGAGTAGCTGCCCATGCCGGTCACGCAAGGTGCCGGCACGCGACACCGCGCCCTCATCTCGGCAGCGGGCCGGCACCCCGCCCAGCCCTCTACCCCGGTCAGATTCCGCGGGGCCAGCCTGGCCAAGCACCACGAACGGCCACGGGAGGCGCGGCCGAGCACAGCAAGCGTGAAGATGGTGCACTTGTAGTCGTTGCGCTTGGCGGCGCGCGACCGGGCGAGTCGGGTTGCTCCTAGGCGTGTTCGGAGCCCGAAGTGGCGTCGGGGTCTTCTTCGGGTTCGAACGTGTTGGGCTCACCCATGGTCAGGTCGATGCCCTTGCCTTCACCCTCGCCATCCATGGGGTCTCGCCCGGCATCGTCCTGCTGTTGCGTCTCCTCAAGCTTGGTCCCGTCGGCAGGCTGCTCGCTCATGCTTCACCTTCTCCTTGGTATCCCGATAGAGGTCCGCGCGTGCAGGAACTGCAGGCTAATCCCGGGGTCTGCCCGGTGACATAACCCCAAGGGGTGAGCGGCCGGTCGCGGTTCGAGCGATGCCATCGGTCGGCCGGGCAAAACGGGCCCGATGCTCCAGCGCCTCGGCTGGCGAGGCATTCAGGGGTCTTTCATGGGAATCGGCGGTGTGCGAGGACGCGGCAGACCGTGCCTCCACGCCGTCTGCACCCAGTCCTCCGTTGTGGCAGCGGGTCGGTGGTGGCTACGAACTTGTCGCAGCTGGGTATCCGGTCCCGCAGGCAGGCGTGTCGGCTTGGCTGGCGGTGTTCAGTCCTCGAGTGTCGGGATTGTCATCGAGATCGCCTGCTGGAGCGCGTGAGCCGGGTCGCCTTCGTGGTAGGGCCGCTCGGTGGTCTCGATGTTGTCGAGAAACTTCTGGTAGACCACGGCGCCGTACAGCGGGCCCAGTGGCCTGACCAGCTCGGCCGCGCGGCGGGCGTCGCAACCGGGCACGTGACGAGACCATTCGCATTCCCAGATGTTGATCGCGCCCAGCTGGTCGTGCGCAGTGAAGTACTCCAACGAGGGCCTGAGGTCGAGCATGGGGTGGCCGATGCCACAGTCGCCCCAGTCGAGGATCCGGTAGTGGCCGGCCGTTCCGCGGACGTTGCCGGGGTGGAAGTCGCCGTGGACCAGCGTGTCCGGTATGCCGCACGCCTCGAGGTCTGCGAATCGCTGTGGCAGTCCTTCGATGAGGGCATCCAGAGCGCGCCGGCCCTTCTCGTCCAGCTCGTGGCGGTTGCGATCGACCACCGAGTGGATCCGCGGCAGGGTGGCCCGTGCTCGCTTGTCGAGGAGCCCGAGAGCTTCGAGCTCGGGGACGCGGCCGGTCCAGGAAGCCTGGAGGTCGATGAGCATGCGCGCCATCATGTGCAGCTCCTCGCCGCGGGCGTCGTACTGGTCCTGGCCCGGAACGTCGGCCAGCAGCACGCGATGAGGAGCCGCACCCAGGACGGTAGGCACGACGTTCTGGTCGAGCAGAGGCATGATGGCGGCCTCGGAGGCACAGAACGGAGGAGTGACCTTCAACCACACTAGGCCCGCGCTGGTCGCGAGCCGCCAGATGCTTGACAGGTTCCAGGTGCGCACCTGCACCGGCGCAGCCGCCAGGGCGATGCCACGCTGCGCAAGCGTGTCCGCGGCCCAGTCGAGGTCGAGCTGGTGGCCACCGGGCTCGGCATAGCTGAGACGGTTCTGATGTGGCAGCAGCGGGTCGTCGGGCCACGTACCGAGCTTGAGGTGCGCGGGCGCGATATCCACCTCGGCCAGGTAAGTGACGCGTCCGCCGCCGGGAAAGCGGGCACCCCTCGGCACCTCGAGGATCCGAAGAACCCGAACCTCGACACCCAGCACATCGCGGGCACCGGCCACGACACCCTCCACGTCACGCCACCACGTGCTCTCCACCGTGAACGGAGCGGCCGCACCGATCAGCTCACCCCTGGCAGTACAGAGCACCAAGGTGACCTCGAGACCCGACACACCACCAGACGCTAGAGAACACACCAACTGATCGCGCAGCCATTTTCCGACGGAGCAATGTGTCGAGCACCGAGGCGATCAGGCGGCGGCGGCCTTCGCATCCAGGGTGCTCCGGAGCTGCGCCTCGGTGTCGTCGGCGAGCTTCTTCAGAAACGGCGTGAGCAGCGGCGAGACGAGACCCGCGATGCCCTGGAACGTCATCTCGGCGCGGTACTCGACCGCGGCGCCGCCGTTGCTTGTCGGCGTGACCGTCACGGTGTCCTTGCTGACGACGGTCTTGTTGCTTCCGGTGATCACGAACTGCTTGCCGGGCACGAGCTTCTCGACCTCGTAGTCGAGGGCGGTCTCGCGGCCGAGGAACTTCGAGACGTTGCGGTAGGTCGTGCCGACCCCGCCTTCGCCTGCCAGCCGCTCGCACCGCAAGGTGCCCGCGTCCCACTCCTCGGCGTGCTCAAAGTCGAGCAGGTAGTCGAACACCGAGGCGGCATCCCAACGGGTCGTGACGGTGCGTAGCAGGGTGTGGGCCATTGCTCCAGCCAACCAGCCACCCGAAGGGGTGAAGGTTGGCCCTGATGGGTACTCGAGCGAATAGTGGGCTGGCGAAACCCATCCCAGGGCGAGCGGACCGCGTCGTTTCGGGGGTCAAACGACGCGGTCCGCAGCCCTGTGAGCACGGAGGGAGAGGCAGTCTTCCTCGGGCTCGCGATGCCCACTGTCGGTGTTGCTCAGCGGGTCTGGTAGCCAAGGTCTACAGGTCTACAGGTCGGCGGGTCGCAGCACCCGGTCGATCCCGTGGGCGATCTGCTTGTTGCCCTTGTTGATGTCGGCGACGATGACGGTCGCGTTGGTGGCGTCGTGGTCCTTGTCCTCCAGCGTGACCTGGCCGTTCTTGACGACCACCTTGAGCTTGGGGCCGGCGGCGGTCTTGAGCTTGGTGCCGTCGGCCTTGACGGCCTGGGCGGCGGTGATCGTGGCGCCTGGTACGACGTGGTAGAGCAGTACCTGTTCGACGGTGTCGATGCCCAGTGCGGCCACCTTGTTGAAGACCGTGGCCTCGGACTTGAACGTCGTGCCGGTCAGGTCGGCGACCAGCTTGCGGAAGGCCTTGTCGGTCGGGGCGAAGGCCGTGAGTCGGACCTTGCCGTCGGTCAGTGCGAGCACAGGGCTCTTCGGGTTGGCGGCGGCGACGGCGTACACGGCGGCCTCGACGATGTCGAAGTCCTTCCAGTTCTTGTCGAACTTCTGCCCGTCGGCGCCCAGCACGGTCGCCAGGCTGGTGGTGCCCAGCCCGCGGGCCGGCGCGGCCTGGGCCGGGGCGGCACTGGTGGCGGCCATCAGGCCCCCGACGACGGCCAAGCTGGCACCGATGACAAAAGTGGTGCGGATCCTCATCGTTCTTCCCTTCTGGTTGTGGGGTGGTGCATTCCCGGGTCTCTCAGGCGTAGGTCGCCCGCAGGACCGAGGTCGGTGAGTGCTGCGGGTCGCCGTCGTCGTCCTCGAGGCTGACGTCGACGGCCGAGTAGGCCGCGAGCAGGGTGTCGCTGACCTCGAACGAGGCCGTGCCGCTCGGCCCTACCTGGCCGAGCGGGAGCATCTTGTTGGTGGCCGGGTCGAGCAGCCAGGCGTAGTAGAACTGGCCCTGGTTGGCGGCCGGCAGATCCTGGGTGCGGATGGTCATCCTGGTGCGGCCGTCGTCCTCGGTCATCGACACCTCGCCGCTGCCGTCGCCGGTCACGGCCTCCAGCGTCGCGGTCTGCTGTGGTGACGGCGGGGCGTCGTCGCGGTCCGCGACCACCGTGCCGACACCGACTCCGAGTCCGGCCACGACGACCATCGCCGCGGCCACGGCCAGGATCCTCAACCCCCGTCGGGGCTGGACAGGCTGTTCTGGGAACGCCACCTCAAGGTCGGCCACCGCGGGGAGCGGCGGAGGCGATGCCGTCGCGTCAGCGGCGTTCGCCCCGTCCCGACCCAGCGTGCGCACGGTCCGAGACAGCAGGGCGTGCCCGACCGCGGTCTCGGCCAGGTCGGCCCGGCATGCCTGGCACTCGCTCAGGTGGCCCGCCGCCGCGAACACCTCGGCGTTGCCCAGCTCACCGCGCAGCAGGCCCACCAGGTCGGGGTGCACGCCACCGGAGCCCATGCTGGCATCAGCGGTCATCACGCTCCCCCTTCTTCCGCGTTCGCGACCAGCTCGCCCAGGCGTCGGGTGCCGCGGGCGGCCCGCGCCTTCACGGTGCCCAGCGGCACCGCCAGCGCCTGCGCGATCTCGCGCTGGGTCAACTGGCCGAAGTAGGCAAGCTCGATCACCTCGCGCTCGTGGCCGGGCAGCCGGCCGACGGCGGTCCGCACGTCGGCGGCATCGGCGTACCTGTCCACGGTCTCCCTCCCGTCCTCCCCGACGAGGTCGCGCAGCGACTCAACGTCGACGACCTGGTGCCTGCGAGTCCGCAACGCGTCCACGGCGCGGCGGTGCGCCAACATGAACAGCCAGGTGCTGAACCGCTTGGTCGGGTCGTAGCGCGAGGCGCTGCGCCAGACGTCGAGGAAGGTGCGCTGCAGCACGTCCTCGGCCTCGTCCGCGCCCACGTAGCGCCGCAGGAAGCTCAACAGGCTGCCGGCGTACTCCGCGTAAGCCTCCTCGAAGGCCGACTCCTCGCCGCGCGCAAGCCGCGCGCCGATCGCCTGACCCTGGTCCACATCTGGGTATTCGTTGGCAGGGCGTGGACCGGTTGCCATGCGACGAGGGATTCTCTTCCGGGCGCCGGTCGACGTGCGGCATCCTCACCACGACGCGACCAGCGGACGACGGGAGGATGCGCGGCCCGCTCAGCGGGACGGCGTCCACGCCCTGCCGGAAGCCCCGGTCCGTCACGGTCCTTCCGGATTGGCCTACACGCCTCCGGGCACTGTCGACAGAAAGCGGATCCGCGGCGCAGCAACCTCGGACCTAGCTGGGACGAATAGCATGCAGGAGACCAAGGAGGGGTACGTGGATCGCTGGAGCCGTTGGGTGCTCGGGCACCGGGCGCTGGTCGGGGCGGTGTGGCTGGCCGTCGCTGTTGCGGGCGCCGCGACTGCGGCGATGACGGTGGACCGGTTGAGCTACGAGTTCGCGCTGCCGGGGCAGCCGGCGTATGAAGCGAACCAGGCGATCACACGGGAATTCGGCGGCGGTGGTGCGGACGATCCCCTGCTGGTCGTGGCCTCCGGGGCGAACGCCGGACAGGTGACCGCTGACCTGGCCCGGGCCGCCGTGGAACGGGTGCCGGGCACGCGGGTGGTCACTGCCGCCGACCCGGGGGCGGCGGTCCTCGACTCGCAGCGGGGGCCCGTCTCCGTCGCCGTCGTGTACCCGCCGGTCGTGGCCGGGCCAGAGCCGTACGCCGCCAGCGAGCCGCGTCTGGAACGCCTGGTCGCCCAGGCTCGGGACGGCGGTGCCGACGTGGAGCTGACCGGCTTCGCCCGGCTCACCGAGGGAGCCGGGGGCGATCGCGGTGTCCTGGCGGAGGTGGTCCTAGGTGGAGCCGGCGCACTGATCGTCCTGGCCCTGGTGTTCGGATCCCTCTTGGCCGTGCTACCGCTGGTGGTGGCGGCCGTGGCGATCCTCGGCACCTACCTCGCCCTTCTCGGACTGACCGTGGTCACCGACGTCTCGTTCGTCGTCCAGTACCTCGTCGCGCTCATCGGCCTGGGCGTCGCGATCGACTACACGCTCCTGGTCGTGACTCGTTGGCGCGAGGAACGCGACGGGGAGGCGCCGAACAACCGCGCGGCCGTGCACCGGTCGATGACCACCGCGGGCCGGTCGGTGCTCTTCAGCGCCGTCACGGTCGCCGTCTCGCTGGCGTCCCTGGTCCTGGTGCCGCTGCCGTTCCTGCGAAGCATCGGGTTGGGCGGCCTGCTGATCCCGCTGTTCAGCATGGCCACCGCGCTCACGCTCGTCCCGGTGCTCCTCGACGTCATGGGTCCGCGACTGCTGTGGCCGAGGCGCCGCACCGCGGCGGCCGGCAGCCGGTTCTGGGCCCGCATGACGCGCGCGGTCCTGGCCCACCGGTGGCTGACCATCATCGTGACCTCCGCGGGACTGCTGGCGCTGGCCGCACCCGTCTTCGGTCTGGCGCTCGGCTCTCCACAGCTCTCCGGACTCTCATCATCGCGGCCCGAGTCCACGTCGGTCACCGACGCGGTGGTGGCGGGCGTGCCCGTCGGTGTGCTCCGCCCCACCGAGGTGCTGGTGGCCTCCGACCGGGCCGAGGACACCGTCTCCCGGCTAGCCGAGGTCGAGGGGGTCGCTGCCGCGCTGGCCCCTGAGGGAAGGGGGTGGCGGGCCAGCGGGCAAGCCCTGGTGCAGGTCTGGTTCGCCGACGACCCTGCGGGCGACGAGGGGCGAGCAACCCTCGACCGGGTCCGTCAGGAGGTCGCATCCGTCGAGAGCGCCCAGGTGGGCGGCAGTCCAGCAGAGGACGCCGACTTCGTGACCGCAGTGTACGGCGACGTGGTGTGGGTGGTGCTCGCGGTCGTGGTGGTCACGTTCCTGTTGCTGGCGCGGGCGCTGCGGTCGCTCTGGCTGCCGGTGAAGGCCGTCGCGCTCAACGTCTTGTCGATCGCGGCGGCGTACGGCATGACGGTGCTGATCTGGCAGGAGGGCTACGGCTCGGAACTGCTCTTCGACCAGCCCGCGACCGGCGTCGTGACCACCTGGGTGCCGATCGCCGCCTTCGCGTTCCTGTTCGGCCTGTCGATGGACTACGAGGTGTTCCTGCTGACGAGGATGCGTGAGGCCTTCGACGACCACGGCGACACCGACCGGGCGGTCGTCGACGGCGTCGCGCTGACCGGGCGTCTGGTCACCTCGGCCGCCCTCATCCTCTTCCTGGCGTTCGTGGCGCTCGCCACCGTGCCGTCCGTCGACGTCAAGATCCTGGCCACCACCCTCGCCCTGGGGATCCTGGTGGACGCGGTCGTGATCAGGTCGCTGCTCGCGCCCGCGCTCGTGGGGGTTCTGGGCAAGAACAACTGGACCATGCCCTCCTGGCTGCGCACCCTCGTGCGCGCGTGAGCCCTCTCGCTCCCGACGCAACACGAACCGATGGGCGAACGGCACAGGGTTCACATGAATCTCGACGACGGCCACGGCGTCATCCTGACCGCCAGCACCCGTCGCGGTGCTCAAACGTCGCCACGAGGCCGCGGCCGAGATCCGCGGATTGGATGGTCGCGCTCTCGACCACAACTCTGCGTGGCGCGAGGGCGGAGGTCGGAGGTTGCGACGGAGGTCACGTCGCTCCATCACCCGTGTGGATCGGCCGGTAAGTCGGGGCCTCGCGAGATCCTCCTTCCCAGAAGGGTCGTGTCTGAGAGGCGCGGTGGCGGGTAATCACCTGGCTGCGTGCTCGTGGAGCCAGTGCGAGATTCGCTGCCATGAGTAGGTCTTGGCGTTCCGGGCGTAGAAGAGGTCGACGTGCCCGAAGTCCTGCTTTTCCTGGCCGCGCGGGAGTGTTCTGACGATGACTGACTGCTTGTCGCGGCTGCCGGTCAGGCCCATGGAGTACAGGCCGTAGGTTCCGAAACCGCCCGCTGCACCGACGTAGAGGATGGGCACCTTGATGTCCCGGAGGTGAGCGTCGAACTGGTCGGTGCTGCCGTCATCGCAGGTGACGTGCTGCGCTTCCGCCTGGAGCCGGACCGGCTCGAAGTTGCCGATCCCCATCACGAAGTCGTTCCAGGTGTGGACGTCGGTGAACCGGAGCCCGACCGGAGGAAGGCTCGTGTCACCACCGGGGAAGACACCCGCGGCGAAGTGGTACCACGGAGCAAAGGGCGAGGGACCGAACTGGAAACCTGCGGCGGCGTAGCTCAGCGTGGCGCCGAGATTGGTGTACGGCGGATCCCAGTACGGGGAGGGCCCGTCCGGGTCGGTCTCGGCGAGGTATCCGATGTCCTCGGTGCCCCGGAAGTCGTAGGCGAAGTCGTTGGCCGCGAGGTAGCCATCGTTCTCCGCCGCCAACTCGCAGTGCCTGCTGCGCGCGTCGGCGTCGTCGGTCTTGAAGAAGTTGTCCATCGAGATGAACGACGCCACGTTCCGCTGAGCGGGTGGCTTCTGGGTCTCCTGGTTCAGCAGTGCGTAGCCGATCCATCCGCCGCGGCTCCACGCGCCCAGGCTCAGCGCGCGGTTACCGTTACCGGTGAGAGCCCGCACCCGCCGGGCGAAGGCCAATGCACGGGACACGTCGTCGACATCGTGCTGCAGTCCCCACTCCGCCATGAAGTCGTAGTTCTCGGTTTCTTCGGGTACCAACGTCCAGGCCAGGTCCACGCCCCACACGTCCACGCCCCTGGCCGCCAGGTACACGGGAAGGGACTCGGCCGAGGTCGAGGCACGCATGAAGGCAGCATCGAAGTCCCAGGCGTCCCCGTGCAGAAGCATCACGGCGGCCTCGGCCCGGACCGGCCTGCCGTTCTTCTCGCGCACGATTCGGTGCAGCCGGATCATGTCGTGCTCGCCGGGGCCCGTCCGCAATGTGTAGACCGACTCGTACACGTCCCCGGCGATGTGGCGACTCCCGCCGTAGGTCGAGTTGCGCCCATCGGCGGCCGGGCCCGCCCCGGCAGGCACGGCCGAGAGCCCCAGTCCGCCGACCAGTGCGGCCGTCACAGCAAGAAGCATGGCGCGAAACGCGGGTCGAGGCTTCATGTCATCCTCAGCTTCAGTTGAGAGCACTGCAGACCAACCAGAGCGCCTCGTCGGGACGCTTGTGGACGTGCTGGCCCGAGTCTTTTTACGCTAGACCTACGCGGGCTTGCCCCACAACCGCTCACCTGGCCGCCTTGGATTCGGAAGGCGCGCCCGTGCTTCACGCGCCCGCGACCCATCGTTCAGAAAGGTCAGTGCCGGCAGACCCGCGCGTTCCTGGCTCAGCGGCCCGGCTCGCCTGCGGTCCAGGTCAACGACACCGGAACGGGGGATCCGCGAGGTGACCGCCTCATCATCCTCGGGGATACGCGCGGGTGCGCGGAACGCAGGTGCGCGACGGTGGATCGGTGCGGTGAGCCACTACTACCCTCGGTGGATGGCGAACTGGCTTGCCGACACGATCGGATGTTCTGTGCCGGTGGTCTTGGCTCCCATGGCCGGGCCAGGTCGAGGTCGTCTCGCCCGGGCGGTCTCAACGGCAGGCGGCTTCGGCATGTTTGGAGTCGGTAGCACGGCGACGGGCGAGTGGATTCGAGCCGAGGCCAAAGTCGCCAGCGCGGACGAGGTTGCGTACGGAATCGGACTTCTGGCGTGGGCCCAACAAGCAGCCGCCGACCAGATGGAGGTCGTACTCGAGCTCAGACCGGATCTGGTATCGATCAGCTTCGGCGACATTTCTGGCCCGGTCACTCGCCTTCGCGAGGCGGGGATCCTCACGGCGACCCAGGTGGGCGCGCTCTCGGACCTGGATCAGGCTCACGACGCGGGCGTGGACGTCGTCGTCGTTCGCGGAGCCGAGGGAGGAGGACACGGCCGCAACTCCGTGGGCACTCTCCCGTTGCTGCAAATGGTTCTTGACCGCACGCCATGCCCGGTCCTGGCCGCTGGAGGCATCCTCAACCACCGAGGTCTCGCTGCAATATTGGCGGCAGGCGCAGAGGGCGCCTGGGTCGGCACCGCTTTCCTCGGGTGCGTCGAGGCCACCATGCCGACATCGGCTCGTGCACGCCTGATCGCCTCCACCAATACCGGATACGGACGGGTATTTGATGTCGCCCAGGGTCTCGCTTGGCCGTCGGAGTTCGGAGGTCGCGCGCTGGTGAACGACTTCTTCGACCAGTGGGTTGGCAGAGAGGACGAGATGGACGGCTCGGCGAAGAAACGACATCAGGATGCTCAGCGAGCCGCGGACTTTGACGTGGCTCACATCTATGCGGGCGAGGGAGTCGCCGATCTCACGAGCGAGCGGTCTGCAGCAGACGTTGTGAGGGACTTCGCACAAGCACTTGGTCCTCAGCCTCACTAGCGGTCAGCGATTGCGTCGACCTCGCATGCGCGAGCGGTAGTCATCCCTGCTCGGTGATCACCAGCGCACGCCGTGCAGCAAGCGGCTGACGCAGTTCCTGGCATTGGCTCGCATTGCGAGGGTGCGCCATCGAACCGACGTTCGGCGCCGAGACCGGTACCTGCGAACTCAGTGACGGGCTCTGCGCAGGTTGGTCCGCCCATTGCGAAAGATCGCCAACGGACTTTGGATCCGCTGCGATTGCATACGGGCAGCCCGGCGTGTGCCCTGGCGTTTCCGCTGGTCAGAGGCCCTGTTCCGCTTGGTGGCAGGTGCAGGATTCGAACCTGGCCAGGAGGAGATGCCGTGACAGCGACGATGACGGTCAGGGGCCTTCGGCGTCACGCGTTCCGGGCACGCCTTACGGCGGGTCGCTCTGGGACGATTACCGAGTCGTCGACGTGCCGCTCGGCGCGGGCGAATGATTGAGCTTAACCCATCGCATCGGTCGATTCGGTGTCGAGCGGCTGCCGCGACCGGCCCTCCACGCAAGGTGCAGCATCGACAAATCAACGTGCGTGCCGTCCTTGACCCGCTCGTGGTGACGTCCTGGTACGGGCACCGAGCCGGCGGCCGGCCACTGCGTAGGGGTGGAGCGCCCTGCGCAACTTCGCAGCGTTCATGTCGTTGAGGTCGATCTCGTAGTCGCGTCCATCCAGGGCGAACCGCACTGTCTGAGTAGCAAAGGTGCCATCGACATCGTCGACGAGCTGCGTTTCCACACGTTGAGCCATGCAGCCATTATCTGGGTAGCGCGGCCTTGGGTGTGCCAGGGAGTCGGCGCGTCACCGCGCAGCCTCGCTTTGGCGCGGCTGCCAGCAGACAATTCGTCTCGACTGCCCGTGCGGGCCGCGACGGATCACGGTCGGCGCATCAATTGCCCGCGCTACGAGATGATGCGTCTGGTGATTCCGTGCGGGGCCTCAAGTGTCAGATGCCCTGCGCGAGTCGGTAGTACGCCTGGTTCCAGCGCAGCTCGCGCTGGAACCCGCGCACGGTCGTGGTGTCGTCGATGACGACGAGCTCGGTCCTCGCGATCTCGGCGAAGTCGCGGAACACCTCGATGCCGACCGCCGTCGTCATCACGGTGTGGTGTGCGGCGCCGGCGGCGAGCCAGCACGCGGCGCTCGTGGCGAAGTCGGGCTCGGGCTTCCAGACCGCGCGGCCGACCGGCAGCTTCGGCAGGTCGGGCGCCTCGACGTTCTCGACGACGTTCGCGACGAGCCGGAACCGGTCGCGCATGTCGCTCATCGCGACGACGAGCGCGGGCCCGGGGTCGGCGGTGAAGACCAGGCGCACCGGGTCGTCCTTGCCGCCGATGCCGAGCGGGTGCACCTCGAGGCGCGGCTTCGCGGTCGTGAGCGACGGCGAGACCTCGAGCATGTGCGCGCCGAGGATGCGCTCGTCGCCCGGGCACGAGGTCGTAGGTGTAGTCCTCCATGAGGCTCGCGCCGCCGGGCAGGCCCGCGCCCATGACGTTCGCGACGCGCACGAGGATCGCGGTCTTCCAGTCGCCCTCGGCGCCGAAGCCGTAGCCCTCGGCCATCAGGCGCTGCACGGCGAGGCCCGGCAGCTGCTTCAGCGCGCCGAGGTCCTCGAAGCGCGTGGTGAAGGCGCCGAAGCCGCCCTCCTCGAGGAACGAGCGCAGGCCGAGCTCGATCGCGGCGCCGTCGCGCAGCGACTGGTGACGCTCGCCGCCGGGCAGCAGCTCGGGCGCGACGTCGTACAGCTCGAGGTACTCGGCGACGAGCGCGTCGACGTCGGCGTCGGATCGCGGCGTCCACGGCGTCGGCCAGCTCGTTCACGCCCCACGTGTTGACCTGCACGCCGAACCGCAGCTCGGCCTCGGTCTTGTCGCCCTCGGTGACCGCGACGTAGCGCATGTTGTCGCCGAAGCGGGCGAGCTTGAGCGTGCGGGATGCCGCCCAGCCGGCGGCGGCGCGCTGCCAGTCCTCGACCTGCTGCACGCACGACGGGGTTCGACACGTGGCCGACGACGGTCTTGCGGGCGACGCCGAGGCGGGTCTGGATGTAGCCGAACTCGCGGTCGCCGTGCGCGGCCTGGTTGAGGTTCATGAAGTCGAAGTCGATGTCGGCCCAGGGCAGCTCGACGTTCGCCTGCGTGTGCAGGTGCAGCAGCGGCTTCTGCAGCGCGTCGAGGCCGGCGATCCACATCTTCGCGGGGCTGAACGTGTGCATCCACGCGATCACGCCGATGACGTCGTCGCGCGCGTTCACCTCGAGAGCGAGGCGGCGGATGCTGTCGGAGTCCTTCAGCACCGGCTTCCAGACGACCTTCACCGGCAGCCCGCCGAGGCCGTCGGCGACCGCCTGCGACTGCTCGGCGACCTGGCGCAGCGTCTCCTCGCCGTAGAGGCTCTGGCTGCCGGTGACGAACCAGACCTCGTAGCCGTCGAGGGTCGTGGAGAGCGAGGCTGCGGGTCATGTGCGTGTCTTCCTTCGAGAGTCGTTGCGGGTGAGCAGAGATGGCTCGCGAGTGCGGTCGACGGCGGCGCGCTCGATGGCGAGGCCGGCGCGGTAGCGGTCGAGGTAGGCGGCGAACCCGGCGACGTCGTCCGGGTCGGGCTCGACGGTCTCGAAGCTCGCGCCGGCGAAGACGCGCTCGTCGCAGGTAGTCGCTCAGGTCGAGCTCGCGCTGCCGCGCTGCAGGTAGGCGGCGAGCACGGCGATGCCCCACGCGCCGCCCTCGGACGCGGTCTCGCCGACCGCGACGGGGGCGTCGAGCGCGCCGGCGAGGAACCGCTGCGCGACGCCGGCCGTGCGGAACATGCCGCCGTGGGCGAACATCCGGTCGAGCGCGACGCCCTCGTCGGCGAGCACGCGCATGCCGAGGCTGAGCGTGCCGAACACGCCGTAGAGCTGCGCGCGCATGAAGTTCGCGAGCGTGAAGCCGGCTGTCGGGGGTGCGGACGAACAGCGGGCGCCCCTCGTCGAGCCCGGCGATCGGCTCGCCCGCGAGGTGGTTGTAGGCGAGCAGGCCGCCGGCATCCGGCTCGCCGTCGAGGGCCTCGCGGAACAGCGTCTCGAACACGGCGTCGGCGTCGAGCGGCGTGCCCGCGGCGCTGCGGCGAACCGGCCGAACATGCCGACCCAGGCGGCGAGCTCGCTCGCGCCGTTGTTGCAGTGCACCATCGCGACCGGGTCGCCGGCCGGCGTGGTGACGAGGTCGAGCTCGTGGTGCACGCTGTCGCAGCGGCCGCTCGAGCACGACCATCGCGAAGATGCTCGTGCCGGCGCTCACGTTGCCGGTGCGCGGCGCGACCGCGTTGGTCGCGACCATGCCGGTGCCGGCGTCGCCCTCGGGCGGGCAGAGCGACGGCGCCGGGGCGCAGCGCGCCCGACGGGTCGAGCAGCGCGGCGCCCTCGGCGGTCAGCTCGCCCGCCGGCTCGCCCGGCGACGAGCACCTCCGGCAGCAGCTCGGCGAGTCGAGCGCGGGCAGCGCGGTCCGCGACGAGGCGGTCGAAGCGCCGCAGCAGCCCGCGTCGTAGTCGCTTCGTCGTCGGGGTCGATCGGGAACATGCCGGACGCGTCGCCGACGCCGAGCACCCTGCGCCCGGTGAGCCGCCAGTGCACGTAGCCGGCGAGCGTCGTGACGAACGCGCACCTGCGGGACGTGCGGCTCGTCGTCGAGCACCGCCTGGTGCAGGTGCGCGATCGACCAGCGCAGCGGGATGTCGGGCGCGGCTCGATGGCCACGCGGGCGCGCCGGGCAGTCGTCCCAACCTGGTGGCGGGCGACCGCGGGCCGGGCGTGAAGCTGCTGCAGCACATCCTCGGCGTGAAAGAGACCTCGATCTTCGACCCGGCCACACGCGCCGCCGTCGACGTGTTCCAGCGAGCGCAGGGCTGGGACCCGGGCGGGGTGGGCCCCATGACCTGGGCGGCGCTCGACAAGGAGCGGCCGCGGGTCGAGGTCGCCGATCGCATGGGGCAGATGGCGGACCCGGCGTCGCCGACGCGCGCGGTCTGGCACCCGTCGGGGAACAGGGCCAACGCGACCGACTTCTCCTCTTGGGCGATGGCGCCCGCTGAGGACCCGGCGTTCACGGTGTCCAACACCACGGTCATCAACTGCTGGGAGATGGTGCTCTACACCGCCTGGAAGCAGGGCGCGATCACCTGGAGCTGGATCAACACGGTCTACACGTACAGCGGCTCGACCGACTGGTTCGTGGAGCTCGCGAACCGCCTCGTGCGCGGCGGCGCGGTCACCTGGGACCGCGCGACAAAGACGCCCCGCCCGCGCCGCGGCGACATCGTCATGTTCGACGGCGCGGACCACGTCGCGCTCGCCACCGGGGTGACGGACGGCGCCGGCACCCACGTTTACTCGTTCTGGCCGCCGCCCGACACCGCGTTCGCCCCGGTTGACCACCGCAAGCCGGGCAAGGGCAAGGGCATCGCCGCCGGCACGCCCGATCGCGTGAAGGACACGACCATCGAGGCGCTGGCGGCGGCGATCGACAGCTCGAGCCACACCTGCGACGTGACGTTCGGACCGCCCGCGTGGTAGCCACAGCGACGCTGCTCGCGACGATCGGATGGATGCCGGACGGGCCGCTTCCGCGGCGCTTGGTGCCGGTGAGGCTCTCGAGCGCCGCGACCGCAGGCCCGGTGCCGCTGCATCCCGCCGCGAGCCGGACGCGCACGCTCTCCGGCGGCGCGGTGTGTGTGCTGAGCGTGCCGGAGGAGGCGTCGGGCCGACACGCCGTCGTGCGCGTCGACGCGGTCGGGACCACCAGCGAGCCGGTGTGGATCGCGCCGGAAAGCGACGCGGCCGGCTCCGAGATCCTCGACTTCCTGAGCACCGGCGACGGCTGGACCGTGCTCGAGTCGATCCCCGGCCCGCCAGACCGCGTGCAGGCGCGAGGGATCGCGCGGGACGGGACGACAACGTGGCGGCAGGCCGCCACCGCTGGCTCGCCGGAGGCGCTGCGCCAACTGCTCGAGGGACCGGCCGGACTGCTCGCGGTGGCCGGCGGCGGGCTCGTCGCGATCGGGGACGACGGCGCGATGACCGAGCTGCGGCCGCTCGAGGCCGACGGCGAGTGCTTCTCGGACGGGCGCACGCGGGTCGGCTTCGTCGGCTGGGACGAGGAGCGCGAGGCACGGAGCTGGGTGACGGAGGCCATCGATGGTGGCGAGCGCGAGACGGTGACGCTCGCGCCGGAGTGCGTTTGGGCGCTCGACGTGCCGCTCGGGATGGACGCGCAGGGCCGCCCCTACGGCTTCGGGCAGCACAAGCTCGTACGCGTCGACGGTGGCGGCCGGATCGACTGGGAGCTCGAGGTCCGCCACGTCGCAATCGAGGGCGACGACGTGTCGATTGCCGACTCGCCCGGCGAATTCGATCTGCAGAACCCGCGCGGGCCGGCGGTCACCGCCGACGGATCGATCGACCTCGCGACCCGGGGGTCGGACGGGGTGTCCCTGGTCCGGCTGACCCCCGGGGCCTAACGCCCGGCGACCGACCGGTACCTTTTCGGAGTCATGGCCACTCCGTCGCAGGCTCCAAATCCCGCTCGCCTCGATCCCGCAGCAGCGCGACGCCGCGCTGGCGCGGATGCGCGAGGAGACGTTCGACGTCGTCGTCATCGGTGGTGGCGCGACGGGGACGGGCTGCGCGCTCGACGCCGCCAGCCGCGGCCTGTCGGTCGCGCTGGTGGAGGCGCGCGATTTCGCCTCCGGCACGTCGAGCCGCTCGAGCAAGCTCGTCCACGGCGGTCTGCGCTACCTCGAGCAGATGGAGTTCGGCCTCGTCCACGAGGCGCTGCGCGAGCGCGGCCTGCTGCTCAACGTGATCGCGCCGCACCTGGTGCGGCCCGTGCCGTTCCTCCTCCCGCTGACGGAGCGGGTCTGGCAGCGCGCCTACATCGGCGCCGGGATGCTGCTCTACGACGAGCTCGGCGGCCACAAGGGCCTGCACCGCCACCGCCACCTGACCAAGCGCCAGGCGCTCCGGATCGCCCCGGCGCTCAAGCCCGACGCGCTGATCGGCGCCATCCAGTACTGGGACGCCCAGGTCGACGACGCCCGCCACACGCTCACCGTCGCGCGCACGGCCGCCTCCTACGGCGCCGCGGTCGCCTCCAGCACCGCCGTCGTCGGCTTCCTGCGCGAGGGCGAGCGCGTCACCGGCGTGCGCGTGCTCGACGACCTCGCCGACGAGGAGTTCGACATCCAGGCGCGCCAGGTCATCAACGCGACCGGCGTGTGGACCGACGACCTCCAGCACCTCGTGGGCGAGCGCGGCAAGTTCAAGGTGCGCGCCTCCAAGGGCATCCACCTTGTCGTCCCGCGCGACCGCGTCCAGATCGACAGCGGGCTGATCCTGCGCACCGAGAAGAGCGTGCTGTTCGTCATCCCGTGGGGCCGCCACTGGATCATCGGCACGACCGACACCGACTGGGAGCTCGACAAGGCCCACCCGGCCGCCAGCGCCAGCGACATCGACTACGTGCTCGAGCACGTCAACGCCGTCCTCTCCCAGCCGCTCACCCACGCGGACGTCGAGGGCGTCTACGCCGGGCTGCGCCCGCTGCTGACCGGCGAGTCGGAGGGCACGAGCCAGCTCAGCCGCGAGCACACGGTCGCGGTCCCGGTGCCGGGGCTCGTCGCCGTCGCCGGCGGCAAGTACACGACCTACCGGGTGATGGCGCGCGACGCGGTCGACGCCGCGGCGCACGGCCTCGACGCCGCGGTCCGCCGAGCGCGACCCACGTGACGCCGCTCGTCGGCGCCGAGGGCTACCAGGTGCTGTGGAACGGCCGCCGGCGCCTGGCCGCCGAGAGCGGGCTGCACCTCGCGCGCATCGAGCACCTGCTGCAGCGCTACGGCTCCCGCATCCACGAGCTGCTCGACGAGGTCGCCCGGCGCCCAGAGCTCGGCAAGCCGCTCGACGGCACCGAGGACTACCTGTGCGTCGAGGCCTGGTACGCCGCGGCGCACGAGGGCGCCCACCACCTCGACGACGTCCTCGCCCGCCGCACGCGCATCTCGATCGAGACGTTCGACCGCGGCCTCACGTCGGCCGAGCCGGTCGCGCGGCTGATGGGCGAGGTGCTCGGCTGGTCCGACGAGCAGATCGCGCGCGAGGTCAAGGTCTACGGCGAGCGCGTGGCCGCCGAGCGCGACTCCCAGGAGCAGCCCGACGACCAGGCCGCCGACGCCGCCCGCACCCGCGCACCGGAGTTCGCGGAGCGCGGCACCCGCTGAGGGTGCGGCCTGGTCGCTCGTCCTCATGGGCGTCGCGATCTTCGTGGCGGGTCTCGTGTTGCTCGTGATCGGGAGCTGGGACGTGGGAGCCGGGCTCCTGCTCCTCGGCGTCGTCTGCGTCGTGCTCGGCGTGCTCAGCCGGTTCGCGATCGTGCGCCGCCTGCTGAACGTCCTCTCCTTCTGGAGCTAGTCACGCGCCGTTCGCCGCGCGCACCGCGTCCAGCTCGGCGACCAGCCGGGGCTCGAGCGGCGCGTCGATCGGCTCGGCGGAGGCGGTGTGGAGGAAGGTCGGGAAGTCGCGCTGGCCCCAGCCGCGCAGCTCGCTGTCGAGCTGGTGGAAGGCGCCGTCGACGGTCAGCACGAGGCCCGGCTCGTAGCGCTTCGGGCCCTCGAAGTCCTCGCGGTCGACCGGCCGGACCACCCACCCGCGCACCTGCTTCGTGCGCCCGAGCAGCGACGGCTTGCCGGCCGCGATGTCGGTCGCGCCCGGGTCGCCGGCGTCGTGCATGGCGGCCAGGAACGCCGCGACGGCGGCCGCGGGATCGACCTCGAGCCCTTCGATCCTCGCCGGCCTCCCACTCCTCCCGGCTCGGCAGCCGCTCGACGTCGGCGAGGTTGCGCCCGCACGCCTCGCAGAACACCCCGGCGCCGGGAGGGTGGCCGCAGAAGGGACAGACGCGCATGCGGGCGAAGGCTACGTCAGTGCTCGACGTGGATCGGCCCCGTTCGGCCGTACAGGTCCCGCTCGCCCTTCGGCTCCTGCCCGATCCCGAGTACGACCAGGGCGGCCACCATGGCGGCCACGGCGGCGAGCCGGAGCGCGACCGGCGCGAGGCGCCGGCGTTCGCGCTCGCGCGGTCCGAGCAGCGACTCGACGACCTCCTCGGAGAGGCCCAGCCCGCGCTCTCGGCACCACGCCAGCAGGTCGTCGGGGCCGCGCACGTCGACGATCGGCAGCCCGTACGCCGCTGCGAGCCGGTCCAGGAGTGCGGGGTTGGGACCGGCGCGAGCGGACGAGCGCATACGGGCGGGCCTGCTGCGCGCGCAGTCCGTCGTGGTGGAGCTCGATCGTGCCGCGCGCCTCGACGATGCCCGCGATCTCGCCCTGCGTGGCCAGGCA
>CAVYMY010000001.1:0-159431 GCA_963769755.1 uncultured Actinomycetota bacterium | reverse complement strand
CCGAAGTACTGCTCGACCAGCTCGCGCGGGAACCGGTCGATGCCGGCCGGCACGGGCGTGTGGGTGGTGAACACCGTGGACGCGCGGGAGACCTCGAGCGCGGTGTCGAAGTCGAGCCCCGGACCGCCCTCGCCGACGGTCAGCTCGCGGATCCGCTCGAGGCCGAGGAAACCGGCGTGGCCCTCGTTGGTGTGGAACACCTCGGCCGCGGGAGCGCCCGTGAGCCGCGAGTAGGCGCGCAGGGCCCGGACACCGCCGACGCCGAGCAGCATCTCCTGGCGCAGCCGGTGTTCGCTGGTGCCGCCGTAGAGGCGGTCGGTGACCTCGCGGTAGTGGTCGGGGTTGCCCTCGACGTCGGAGTCGAGCAGCAGCAGCGGCACCCGGCCGACGCTGGCGACCCAGACCCTCGCCACCAGGTCAGGCCCGCCTGGCATCTCGATCGAGACGGTCGAGCGCTCGCCGTCGTCCTCGCGCAGCAGCGACAACGGCAGCTCGTCGGGGTCGAGGACGGGATAGGTCTCCTGCTGCCACCCCTCGCGGGAGAGCGCCTGCTTGAAGTAGCCGTGCTTGTAGAGCAGCCCCACGCCGACCAGCGGCACGCCGAGGTCGCTGGCGGCCTTGAGGTGGTCGCCCGCGAGGATGCCCAGCCCGCCGGAGTACTGCGGCAGCGCTGCGGCGATGCCGTACTCAGGGGAGAAGTAGGCGATCGCCCGGGGGCCGTCGGTGACGTGGTGCTGGTACCAACGGTCGGCGCTGAGGTAGACGTCCAGATCGGCCTTGGCCTCGTTGATGCTGGCGACGAAGCCCTCGTCGCCAGCGAGCTCGGCCCAGCGGGACGCGGCCGACCGCGCCGAGGAGACGCACGGGGTCGTGGTCGACGGCATCCCACGCCCGGGCGTCCACGGACGCGAAGACGTCCTGCGTCCGGGGGTGCCAGGACCACCGCAGGTTGCCCGCCAGGGCGGCCAGTGGCTCGAGCTCCGCAGGCAGGACCGGACGGACCGTGAATCGTCGAATTGCACGCACGGAAGCGACGGTAGCCCACCTGCTCTGGATCGATCCAAATTCTCGAGGCGTGGTCGTCGACGGGCTGGACGTCGGCTTGCACCTGCCCCACCGACCCGCAAGGGTTGCGGGATGGTCGGCCGCATCCCCATCCTCCAGGTCATGCCTGTCGTCGACCTCGGGCGACAGGCGGCGAAGGCGACCGTAGGCGAGCCGGTGCCGGTCTCGGCGACCGTCTTCCGCGAGGGTCACGACAGGCTCGGCGCCGAGGTCGTGACGACCGACCCGTCGGGCACCCGCCGACCGCCGGTCCCGCTGGTCAAGCACCCAGAGAGGCCCGACTTCTACGAGGCCTGGGTGACCCCGGATGCGATGGGAGCCTGGACCTTCGAGGTGCAGGCCTGGTCGGACCCCATCGGCACCTGGCAGCACGCCGCCGGGCTGAAGATCCCCGCCGGCGTCGACGTCGACCTGATGTTCACCGAGGGCCGGCTGCTGCTGGAGAAGGTGCGCACCGAGCTGACCGACGCCAGGGACAAGGAGATCGTCGACGGCGCCATCGCCGCGGCCGAGGACGACGCCCGGCCCGTCGAGGCGCGACTGGCCGCGCTGCAGTCCCCCGAGCTCAACCGCCTGCTCGCGGCGCACCCGATCCGCGAGCTGGTCACCATCGAGGGCCCCTACCCGATGTACGCCGACCGCCAGCGAGCGCTCTACGGCAGCTGGTACGAGTTCTTCCCGCGCTCCGAGGGCGCGGCGGAGGACCCCGAGACGGGCAAGGTCACCAGCGGCACCTTCCGCACCGCACTGAAGCGGCTCGACTACGTCGCGGACCTCGGCTTCGACGTCATCTACCTGCCGCCCATCCACCCGATCGGCGAGGTCAACCGCAAGGGCCCCAACAACACCCTCACGCCGGGACCGGACGACACCGGCTCGCCGTGGGCGATCGGGTCCAAGGACGGCGGGCACGACGCCATCCACCCCGACCTCGGCACCATGGCGGACTTCGACGCATTCGTGGCCCGCGCCGGCGAGCTGGGCCTCGAGGTGGCCCTCGACCTCGCGCTGCAGGCCGCGCCCGACCACCCGTGGGTCAAGACCAACCCCGAGTGGTTCACCACCCGGGCCGACGGGTCGATCGCCTACGCCGAGAACCCGCCCAAGAAGTACCAGGACATCTACCCCGTCAACTTCGACAACGATCCGACCGGCATCTGTCGCGAGGTGCTGCGCATCGTCAAGCTGTGGATGTCCCACGGGGTGCGCATCTTCAGGGTCGACAACCCGCACACCAAGCCCGTCGCGTTCTGGGAGTGGCTGCTGCGCGAGATCCGGCGTACGGACCCGGACGTGTTGTTCCTGGCCGAGGCGTTCACCCGGCCGGCGATGATGAGCACGCTCGGCGCGATCGGGTTCCACCAGTCCTACACCTACTTCACGTGGCGCACCGCCAAGTGGGAGATCGAGGACTACCTGCGCGAGCTCTCCCACCGCACCGACCACCTGATGCGGCCCAACTTCTTCGTCAACACCCCCGACATCCTCCACGAGTTCCTCCAGTACGGCGGCCCGGCGGCGTTCAAGATCCGCGCGGCGCTGGCAGCCACCGGCTCGCCGAGCTGGGGCGTCTACGCCGGATACGAGCTCTTCGAGCACGTCGCCGTCAGGCCCGGGAGCGAGGAGTACCTCGACTCCGAGAAGTACCAGGTCCGGGTCCGCGACTGGGAGGCCGCCGAGGCCGAGGGCCGCACGCTCGCGCCGTACCTGCGCGGGCTCAACGCCGTCCGGCGGGCCCATCCCGCACTCCGGCTGTTGCGCAACGTCACCATCCACAGTGCCGATGACGAGAGCGTGCTGGTGTTCTCCAAGGCGGCCGGCGACGACATCGTCATCGTGGTCATCAACCTCGACCCGCACGGGGCCAGGGAGACGACCGTGCACCTCAACATGCCGGCGCTGGGGATGGGCTGGCACGACACGTTCACCGTCGTCGACGAGATCACCCAGCACACCTGGACCTGGGGCGAGAACAACTATGTGCGGCTGGACCCGGGCGTCGAGCCCGCCCACATCCTGAGCGTGAGGAAGCCGTGACTCCACGCAAGAAGGCAGTCGCGGCCGACGCGGCCGACACCGCTGACTCGGCCCAAGACTCCGTGACCGCCACCGGCTCGACCCGGCAGGTCGACTTCACGACGACCTCGACCGACGAGACCGAGATCTCGACCGAATCGACCGAGTCGACCGACTTGACCCACACCGGCGACGTGGACGTGTCCGAAGAGGTCACCGAGGTGGAGGCGACCACCGAGTCGCTGGCGACGCCCGAGTGGTTCAAGACCGCGGTGTTCTACGAGGTGCTGGTGCGCTCGTTCCGCGACTCCAACGGCGACGGCACCGGCGACTTCAAGGGCCTGACCGAAAAGCTCGACTACCTGCAGTGGCTGGGCATCGACTGCCTGTGGGTGCCGCCGTTCTTCACCTCGCCGCTGCGTGACGGCGGCTACGACGTGGCCGACTACACCGACATCCTCCCGGAGTGCGGCACGGTCGAGGACTTCCACACCTTCCTCGACGAGGCCCACCAGCGCGGGATCCGCGTGATCGTCGACTTCGTGATGAACCACACCAGCGACGCGCACCCGTGGTTCCAGGCCAGCCGGAGTGACCCCGACGGCCCCTACGGCGACTTCTACGTCTGGTCAGACACCGACGAGCTCTACCAGGACGCCCGCATCATCTTCGTCGACACCGAGCCGTCCAACTGGACCTGGGACCCGGTCCGTCAGCAGTACTACTGGCACCGGTTCTTCGCCCACCAGCCCGACCTCAACTTCGACAACCCGAAGGTGCACGAGGCGATGCTGGAGGCGATGGCCTTCTGGCTCGACATGGGCCTCGACGGCTTCCGCCTCGACGCCGTGCCCTATCTCTACGAGCGCGCCGGGCACCAACGGCGAGAACCTGCCCGAGACCCACGAGTTCCTGCGCATGGTCCGCAAGTGGGTCGACGACAACTACCCGGGCCGGGTGCTGCTCGCGGAGGCCAACCAGTGGCCGGCCGACGTCGTCGACTACTTCGGCGAGTTCGACGGCCGGCGGCGACGAGTGCCACATGTGCTTCCACTTCCCGGTGATGCCCAGGATCTTCATGGCGGTCCGGCGCGAGTCGCGCTGGCCGATCTCCGAGATCATGGAGCAGACGCCCGCGATCCCGGACAACTGCCAGTGGGGGATCTTCCTGCGCAACCACGACGAGCTGACCCTCGAGATGGTCACCGACGAGGACCGCGACTACATGTGGGGCGAGTACGCCAAGGACCCGCGCATGAAGGCCAACATCGGCATCCGCCGCCGGCTGGCGCCGCTGCTCGACAACGACACCAACCAGATCGAGCTGTTCACCGCGCTGCTGCTCTCGCTGCCCGGCTCGCCGGTCCTCTACTACGGCGACGAGATCGGGATGGGCGACAACATCTGGCTCGGCGACCGCGACGGCGTACGCACCCCGATGCAGTGGACGCCCGACCGCAACGCCGGGTTCTCCTCGGCGACGCCCGGCAAGCTGCACCTGCCGGCGATCCAGGACCCGGTCTACGGCTACCAGAGCGTCAACGTCGAGGCCGAGCTCGAGAACGCCTCGTCGCTGCTGCACTGGACGCGTCGGATGATCCACGCGCGGCGCGGGCACCCGGCGTTCGGTCTCGGCGGCTTCACCGACCTCGGCGGCACCAACCCCACCGTGCTGTCCTACGCCCGCGAGCTCGAGACCGCCGACGGGACCGAGGTGATCGTGTGCGTCAACAACCTGTCCCGCTTCCCGCAGCCCGTCGAGCTCGACCTGCGTCGTTTCGAGGGGATGGTGCCGATCGAGCTGCTCGGCGGCGTCACGTTCCCGCGGGTGGGCGAGCTGCCGTACCTGCTGACCCTGGGCGGCTACGGCTTCTACTGGTTCCGGCTCCACCTTCCCGACCGAAGAGGCGATCGCCCCGTGACCGACTCCATAGCGACCCACAGCGACCCAGCACGCCGACCACACCGACGACCCCGACCGCACCTACAGAGGAGCTGACCGCCTTCATCTCGGCGGCCCGCTGGTTCGGAGGCAAGGGCCGCGAGTTCCGGGTCACCGACGTGCGCCGCCTCGGCTGGGTGGAGACCGGCACGCCCACCCGGGTCGCCGTCGACCTGGCAGAAGTCACCTATGACGACGCCGCTGAGGACAGAACGTCGAGCTCTACCAGGTGCCGCTGGCGTTCTACACCGACCCGGAAGAGCGGCTCAACCACGCGTTCGTGGGTTGGTGGGAGGACGCCGACCTCGGGTTCGTGCACGCGTACGACGCCCTGCACGACCGCGAGGCGATGGCGGGCTGGCTGCTCGCCTTCGACCAGCCGCCGACCGAGGGCCCGCTGCACTTCCGGCGGCTGCCTGGCCACGACCTCGACCTCGAGGCGCACTCCACGCTCTTCAGCGGCGAGCAGTCGAACTCGTCGGTCGCCTTCGGCGAGGACGCCCTGCTCAAGGTCTTCCGCAAGGTGACGCCCGGGATCAACCCCGACATCGCGGTGCACGAGGTGCTGACGCAGGCCGGCTCCGAGCACGTCCCCGCGCTCTACGGGTGGCTCGAGACCGAGGGCGACGACGAGGCGCCGCTCCAGCTCGCGATGCTGCAGCAGTTCCTGCGCACGGCCACCGACGGCTGGGACGCCGCCATGGCCAGCATCCGCAACCTGTTCGCCGAGGGCGACCTGCGCGCCGACGAGGTGGGCGGCGACTTCGCCGCCGAGGCCGCCCGGTTGGGCGAGTCGCTGGCGGAGGTGCACCACGACCTGGCCGAGCACTTCCCCACGCACGTCCGCACGGCCGCCGAGCAGCGCGAGCTGGCCGCCGCGATGAACGAGCGGCTCGACGCGGCGCTGGACGTGGTGCCCGACCTGGCGGCGTACGAGAAGGGCCTGCGCGCGACCTTCGACGCCGCCGCCGAGGTCCCCGGCGTGCTGGTGCAGCAGGTGCACGGCGACCTGCACCTCGGCCAGACGCTGCGCACGGTGAAGGGCTGGAAGATCGTCGACTTCGAGGGCGAGCCCGCCAAGCCGCTGGCCGAACGGGTGCTCCCCGACTCCGCCTGGCGCGACGTGGCCGGGATGCTGCGTTCGTTCGACTACGCGCCGCGGGTCGCCGAGAGGGTCATCGGCAGCGGTGCCGACGACACCGGCGCGGAGCAGCGGGCCTTCCGGGCGACCGAGTGGGCCGAACGCAACTGCGCCGCCTTCCTCGACGCCTACTCCGGTCGCGAGCTGACCGACGACGAGTCGCGGCTGCTGTCCGCCTACGTCGCCGACAAGGCGGTCTACGAGACGGTCTACGAGGCCCGCAACCGGCCGACCTGGCTGCCGATCCCGCTGGGCGCGATCGAGACGCTGGTGGGCTGAGCGATGCCCATCATCCCTAGGCTGACGACGACGCCGATCCCGCGCCCGTGGAAGGAGCTCTCACGATGACCGGAGCACGACCGGTGACCGCCGACGAGCTGGAGCTCCTGGTCCAGGGCAGCCACGGCAGCCCGCACTCGATCCTCGGCCCACACCCCCACGACGGCGCCGTGACCGTCCGGGTGTTCAAGCCGCTCGCCAAGTCCGTGACGGTCGTCTACGACGGCGGCAAGGGCAAGACGAAGGGCGAGCAGCGGGCCGAGCTCGCCCACGAGTACGCCGGCATCTGGGCCGGCACCCTGCCCGTGGCCGACGTCCCCGGCTACCGCGTGGAGGTCGACTACGGCCAGGGCGCCACCACGATCGATGACCCCTACCGCTACCTGCCGACGCTCGGCGAGATGGACCTGCACCTGATCAACGAGGGCCGGCACGAGCTGCTGTGGACCGTGCTCGGCGCCCACCTGCACCGCTACGACGGCGCCGGGAGTGACCCGATCCAGGGCACGTCCTTCGCCGTGTGGGCTCCCAGCGCGAAGGGCGTCCGGATCAAGGGCGACTTCAACAGCTGGGACGGTCGCGAGCACCCGATGCGCCAGCTCGGTCATTCGGGCGTGTGGGAGCTGTTCGTGCCCGGCGTCGGGTCCGGCACCAAGTACAAGTTCCTCATCCTCGGGGCCGACGGCGAGTGGCGCGAGAAGGCCGACCCGATGGCCTTCCACACCGAGGTGCCGCCTGCGACGTCGTCGGTGGTCTACGAGTCGTCGTACACCTGGGGCGACGACGCGTGGATGACCGAGCGCCGCAACCGGCAGCCCGTGCACGGCCCGATGTCCGTCTACGAGATGCACCTCGGATCGTGGAAGAAGCACTGGGGCGGCGGCGCCTACAGCTACGGCGAGCTCGCCGACGACCTGGTCCCCTACCTGACCGACCTCGGCTTCACCCACGTCGAGTTCCTGCCGGTGATGGAGCACCCCTACGGCGGCAGCTGGGGCTACCAGGTGACGTCGTACTTCGCCCCGACAGCGCGGTTCGGCGACCCCGACGGCTTCCGCTACCTCGTCGACCGCCTGCACCAGGCCGGCATCGGCGTCATCGTCGACTGGGTGCCCGCGCACTTCCCGAAGGACACGTTCGCGCTGTCGCGCTTCGACGGCACCCCGCTCTACGAGGACCCCAACCCGTCCCGGGGCGAACACCCCGACTGGGGCACCTACGTCTTCAACTTCGGCCGGCGCGAGGTGCGCAACTTCCTGGTCGCCAACGCGCTCTACTGGCTCGAGGAGTACCACATCGACGGCCTCCGGGTGGACGCCGTCGCGAGCATGATCTATCTCGACTACTCGCGCGAGGCCGGCGAGTGGACACCCAACGTGCACGGCGGCCGCGAGAACCTCGAGGCCGTGCAGTTCCTCCAGGAGATGAACGCCACCGTCTACAAGCGGGTGCCCGGGGCGGTGACCATCGCCGAGGAGTCGACCAGCTGGGACGGCGTGACCCGGCCGACCAGCGCCGGCGGTCTGGGCTTCGGCTTCAAGTGGAACATGGGCTGGATGCACGACACCCTCGGCTACTTCCAGCGCCAGCCCGTGCACCGCTCGTGGCACCACAACGAGCTGACCTTCGCCCTGGTCTACGCCTGGGCCGAGAACTTCGTGCTGCCCATCAGCCACGACGAGGTCGTGCACGGCAAGGGCTCGCTGCTGCGCAAGATGCCGGGCGACCGCTGGCAGCAGCTCGCCAACGTGCGGGCGTTCCTGGCGTACATGTGGGCGCATCCCGGCAAGCAGCTGATCTTCATGGGCGCCGAGCTCGGCCAGGAGTCGGAGTGGGCCGAGGCCCGCGAGCTCGACTGGTGGCTGCTGGAGCACTCCGAGCACCGCGGCGTCCACGACCTGGTCCGTGACCTCAACAAGGCGTACGTCGAGTCTCCGGCCATCTGGTCGCGCGACGACGAGGCCGCTTCCTTCGCCTGGATCAACGCCGACGACGCCGATCGCAACGTCTACTCGTTCGTCCGGACGGCGCCCGGTGCGCCAGACCTGGTCTGCCTCGCCAACTTCTCCACCGTGCCCCACGGCGACTACGCCCTCGGGCTGCCCTCGGCCGGCACGTGGGACGAGGTGCTCAACACCGACGCCTCCACCTACGCCGGCTCCGGGGTGGGCAACCTGGGCGCCATCGAGGCGGTCGACGGCGAGCACGACGATCAGCACGACGGCCAGCCCGCCCACGCGACGCTGGTGGTGCCGCCGCTGGCCACGGTCTGGTTCCGCAAGCGCGCCTGAGCGGTTACTGGTCGGCGGCGACAGTTCCATCATGGTATGTAGGTGAACCCGCGCTTCCCACGGTCTGCACGCCATGGGAAGCGGTGGCTCGCCTACATACCGTGATGAAGCGTCGGCGGCGCCGTCGGCCGGGGCTATCCACAGGCCGCAGGACCGCAGGTGTCGGGGTTGACCCGCGGGCACCATCCGGCCGTGGATCCTCTTCGCATCATCGCCGAGTCCGGACGGCTACTTCACGCGAGCGACCGCGCGGGAGGCCGGGTACGCCGACAGAGACGTCGCCCGCATGATGCGCTCCGGCGTGTGGCATCGGTTCCGACGCGGGTACTACACATTCACCGGCATCTGGGCGGGCTCGATGCACCCGAGCAGGCACCGCGTTCGAGCGCATGCCGTGATGACTCGCTCGGCGATGCGGTTGCGTTGAGTCATGTCTCCGCGGTCGTCGAGCACGGGTTGACGACGTGGGGCCTCCGCTCGATCGCGTTCACGTCACGCGGCTCGACGGCGGGGCGGCGCGTCGAGGGCGACGTGGTCCACCACGAGGGCAAGTGCTTGGCAGGCGACATCGTCGCAGTCCAGCAGCCGCCAGGTCCTGGTCCCCGAACGAGCCTCATCGAGGCAGCGTCGACGGTTGGCAACGAGGCTGCCGCTGGCCCTCTTCGACAACGTGCTCCATCTCGCGGCTGACGAGCGACGAAGGGCTCGCCGAGCGGTTCTCGATGATGCATCATTGGCCGCGCGTGCAGCACTCCACATCCCGATCCGGATGGCGGACGGTCGAGCAGAGAGCCCGGCGAGTCCCGAGGGCGATGGCTGTGCTGGACGTTCGGGCTGCCCGCACCACGACCGCAGTACGAAGTCTTCGACACGTCCGGCGTCCTGCGGGGCACGACGGACTGGGGCTGGCCGAAGCACAGGAGTCTGGGTGAGTTCGACGGGAAGGTGAAGTACGGCCGGCTGCTCGAGCCCGGGCAGGACCCCGGCGAGGTCGTCTTCGCCGAGAAGCATCGCGAGGACGAGCTGCGAGAGCTGACTGGTTTCGGCATGGTTCGCCTGATCTGGAGCGACTACGACCGACCCAGTGTCACCGCGGGCCGGTCGACGGAGCTCAGGCGCGCGGCCTGACGAGTTCGCTTCATCACGGTATGCAGGCCAACTGTCGCTTCCCACGGCGAGCACACCGCGGGAACGTGGCTTCGCCTGCATACCATGATGAAACGACGACCAGCGACCGATCACCCACGTCCGCCCCGGCTAGGGTCGACCACGTGGCCGAAAACTCCCGAGCAGCCGACGCTGACCGACGGCGTGGTGACCCTCCGCCGCTGGCGCGAGGACGACGTCGAGGAGGCGGTGGCGGGTCACGACGAGGTCATCGCGCACTGGTTCGGCTGGCTCCCGGACGACGTGACCGTCGAGCGGCACGAGGCCACCATCGCGCGCTGGCACACGGCGTACGACGACGACCGGTCGATGGTGGCCTTCGTCATCGAGGCGGAGGGCAAGCTGGTCGGCACCGTGGACATCCGGCGGACCAGCCGCGGCGTGGGTCAGCTGGCCTGGATGCTCTACCGCGGTCACCGCGGGAAGGGCTACGCCACCCGGGCGGTGCGGATGCTGTGCGACTACGCGCTCGCCGACGAGGGCCAAGGTGGCCTGGGCTACTGGCGGGTGGAGGCCAAGGTCGAGCCGGACAACCAGGACTCGCTGCGGGTGGCCACCCGCAGCGGGCTGCGTCGCGAGGGGCTGCGCCGGGTCGAGCCGGGCTTCGGAGACCGGCCCGACACGGCGTCCCACGTGGTGCTCGCCCGGCTCAAGAGCGACCCGCCGCTGAGCGAGCCCGAGGCCTTCCGGGCGCTGCTCAACTCCTTCCTCCCTCGCAAGCGGGCGATCGGCCAGATGCTGGTGCGCGACACCGGCGACCGGGTGTTGCTGTGCCAGCTGACCTACAAGCGCGACTGGGACCTGCCCGGCGGCGTGGTCGAGGTCGGCGAATCGCCGCGGCTGGCGGTCGGCCGAGAGATCGAGGAGGAGCTCGGCCTGTCCATCAAGGCCGGCGACCTGGTGCTCACCGACTGGCTGCCTCCCTGGGGTGGCTGGGACGACGCCGTCTGCCTGGTCTTCGACGGTGGTGTGCACGATCCGGCGATCCTCGACGACGTCGTCAAGCAGACCCGCGAGATCGTCTCGGCGGAGTTCTGCGACCTCGACCAGGTGCGCGAGCGCTGCGCCGACTTCACCGCTCGCCGTATCGAGGCCGCGCTGGCCGGTGTCGCATCGGGCCGCGCGACCTACACCGAGTCCGGCCGCTGACCCCTCGCCCTGACGCCGCAAAAGAGGCAGGATCAGAGAGATGAGCACCTTCGTCTACGACTTCGCCCAGGGCAACAAGGACGAGAAGGACCTCCTCGGCGGCAAGGGCGCCAACCTCGCCGAGATGACGAACCTCGGGCTGCCCGTGCCGCCGGGCTTCACGATCTCGACCGAGGCCTGCCGCGCCTACCTCGAGGCGGGCCAGGACCCTGACGGGCTGGCGGACGAGGTCACCGAGCACCTGCGGTCGCTCGAGGAGGCGATGGGCCGCCGGCTCGGCGACGCCGACGACCCGCTGCTGGTCTCGGTGCGCTCGGGAGCGAAGTTCTCGATGCCCGGGATGATGGAGACGGTGCTCAACATCGGGCTCAACGACGCCTCCGTGAACGGTCTCGCGAAGACCAGCGACAACAGACGGTTCGCCGTCGACTCCTACCGCCGGCTGATCCAGATGTTCGGCTCCACGGTGATGGAGATCGACGGACACGTCTTCGCCGCCGAGCTCGACGCGCTCAAGAAGCGCAAGGGCACGAGCGTCGACACCGATCTCGACGCCGACGACCTCACCGGGCTGGTCGAGACCTTCAAGGAGCGCTTCCGCGAGCACACCGGCCGCGACTTCCCCCAGGACCCGCGCAAGCAGATGGACCTCGCGATGCGCGCGGTGTTCGACTCCTGGAACACCGACCGCGCCGTCCTCTACCGCCGGCAGGAGCAGATCCCCGAAGGGCTCGGCACCGCCGTCAACGTGCAGGCCATGGTGTTCGGCAACCAGGGCGACTCCTCGGGCTCCGGGGTCTGCTTCACCCGCGACCCCGCCTCGGGCAACCAGGGCGTCTACGGCGACTACCTGCAGAACGCCCAGGGCGAGGACGTCGTGGCGGGCATCCGCAACACGCTCTCGCTGGCCGATCTCGAGCGCATCGACAAGACGTCGTACGACGAGCTGCTCGCGATCATGAACACCCTCGAGAAGCACTACCGCGACATGTGCGACATCGAGTTCACCATCGAGCGCGGCAAGCTCTGGATGCTGCAGACCCGGGTCGGCAAGCGCACCCCCGAGGCGGCGTTCCGGATTGCCTGCCACATGACCGACGAGGGCTTGATCGACGTCGACGAGGCCACCCGTCGGGTCTCCGGCGCCCAGCTGGCGCAGCTGATGTTCCCCCGCTTCGACGACAAGGCGGAGCGCACCCTGATCGCCAAGGGCATGAACGCCTCGCCGGGCGCGGCCGTCGGCAAGGTCGTCTTCGACTCCGACACCGCGGTCGAGTGGGCCGAGCGGGGCGAGGACGTCATCTTGGTCCGCAAGGAGACCAACCCCGACGACCTGCGCGGGATGGTGGCCGCCAAGGGGATCCTGACCAGCCGCGGCGGCAAGACCTCCCACGCCGCCGTCGTCGCGCGGGGCATGGGCCGCACGTGCGTGTGCGGTGCGGAAGCCCTCGACGTCAACGTCGAGAAGAAGCGCGCGAAGGTGCGCAAGGGAGAGACGCTGCACGAGGGCGACGTGATCTCCATCGACGGCACCACCGGCGAGGTCTTCGCCGGCGCCGTCCCCGTGGCCGACTCATCGGTGGTGCGCTACTTCGAGGGCGACCACGTCGACCCCGAGCAAGACGACGTGGTCTCCGCGGTCGCCACGGTGATGGCCCACGCCGACGACAAGCGCCGGCTCCGGGTCCGGGCCAATGCCGACACCCCCGAGGACGCGGCCCGGGCCCGTCGTTTCGGCGCCGAGGGGATCGGGCTCTGCCGGACCGAGCACATGTTCCTCGGCGAACGCCGCCAGCTCGTGGAGAACCTCATCGTCGCGGACGACGAGGAGGGGCAGGAGGCGGCGCTCAGCGAGCTGCTCCCGCTCCAGCGCGCGGACTTCATCGCGATCCTCGAGGCGATGGACGGACTGCCGGTGACGATCCGGCTGATCGACCCGCCTTTGCACGAGTTCCTGCCCGACCTCACCGACCTCTCGGTCGCGGTGGCGCTCGAGGACGACCATGGCACCGAGAACTCCCGACACCACAAGCTGCTCGACGCGGTGAAGCGCCTGCACGAGCAGAACCCGATGCTCGGCCTGCGCGGCGTCCGCCTCGGCATCGTCATCCCCGGCCTGTTCACGATGCAGGCCCGCGCGATCCTCGAAGCCGCGGCCGAGCGGACCGCCGCTGGTGGCGACCCGCAGCCGGAGATCATGATCCCGCTCGTGGCCACGGTCAAGGAGCTCGACCTGGTCCGGGCCGAGATCGAAAAGGTCGCCGCCGCGGTCAACGCCGAACGCGGCGTCGAGGTCGCCTACAAGGTCGGCACCATGATCGAGCTGCCCCGGGCGGCGGTCACGGCCGACAAGATCGCGGCCTCGGCCGAGTTCTTCTCGTTCGGCACCAACGACCTGACCCAGATGACGTGGGGGTTCTCGCGCGACGACGTGGAGGCGTCGTTCTTCAGCACCTACCTCGAGCAGGGGATCTTCCCTGCCTCACCGTTCGAGTCGCTGGACACCGAGGGCGTCGGGGTGCTGGTGCATCACGCCGTCCGGCTGGGCCGGCGTACCCGGCCCGACCTGCACCTCGGCGTCTGCGGTGAGCACGGCGGCGACCCTTCGTCGATCCACTTCTTCGACAAGGTCGGGCTCGACTACGTGTCCTGCTCGCCCTTCCGGGTGCCGGTCGCCCGACTGGAGGCCGGTCGCTCGTCCATCGGCGACTGAGCCTGACGATGACCACCCAACCGGCCGCGCAGACCCAGCTCAAGGGTGATGCGATCGGCTTCCTGGACGCCCTGGTGATCGGGCTTGCGGCGACCTCGCCGGCGTACTCGCTGGCTGCTGTCATCGGGCCGATCGCGGCGCTCGTCGGCGTCTTCGCCCCGGGCGTGCTGCTGGCGTCGTTCGTCCCGATGATGCTTATCGCCACGGCGTTCCTCTACCTCAACCGCGTCGACCAGGACTGCGGCACCACGTTCAGCTGGGTAACCCGGGCGATGGGCCCGTGGCTCGGCTGGATCGGCGGGTGGGCGATCACCATGACCGGCGTCCTGGTGATCGGGTCCCTGGCCGACGTCGGGGTCAGCTTCACCCTCTTGATGTTCGGCGCCGACGACTGGGCGGCCAACGCCTGGATCCGCATGCCGTTGGCGATCTTGCTGATCTTGGTGATGACGTGGATCTGTGTGCTGGGCACCGACACGTCGGCGCGGCTGCAGAACCTGCTGATCCTCGGGCAGGTGGGCGCACTGCTCTTGTTCGCGGGCGTAGCGATCTATCGAGCGCTCGACGGAAGCTCACCGCTCGATGAGCTGACCCCCTCGCTGTCGTGGCTGAACCCATTCGGCGAGGGCGGCGCTGCGCTGTCGAGCGGGCTGCTCCTCGGTGTCTTCGCCTACTGGGGCTGGGAGTCGGCGGTCAACCTCAGCGAAGAGACCACCGACGGCGCCAGCGCGCCCGGCCGCGCTGGGCTGCTGTCGACCTTCATCCTGCTCATCACCTACATCGCCGTCGCCTACGCGGTCGTGGCCTTCGCCGGCACCCAGTGGCTGACAGACAACGCCGACGAGGAGGAGTTCGTGTTCGCCGAGATCGCCTCACAGGTCATGGGCGGGTGGAGTTGGGTGGTCTACTTCGCGGTCGCCACGTCGGCGATCGCGTCGACGCAGACGACGATCATCCCGGCGTCGCGCACCGGTCTCTCGATGGCTCGGCGGCATGCCATCCCGGCGCGGTTCGGCCGGATCCATCCTCAACATCGGACGCCGGACGTCAGCACCTGGTGGGTCGCAGCGATCGCGATCGTGTGGTACGTCGGCATCTACCAGGTGTCCGCCAACGCCCTGTTCGACTCCCTGACCGCGCTGTCGCTGCTCATCGCCTTCTACTACGCGCTCACGGGTGTGGCCTGCGCCGTCTACTACCGACGCCACCTGTTGGAGAGCGCCAAGAACCTCTTCCTGATCGGCCTCGGCCCGCTCCTCGGTTCGGCGCTGCTGGGGTGGCTCTTGGTGTTGTCGGTCCGTGACATGTCTGATCCAGCCAACTCCTACAGCGGGCAGTCGTGGTTGGGTGTCGGGCCGCCCCTGGTCATCGGCGCGGGAATCTTCCTGACCGGCGTCGTGCTGATGCTCGTGTGGCGCACCCGCGATGCGCGCTTCTGGGAGGAACGAGCGGGCGTCGCCGATCCCGACGTCGTGCACGGGCGCGAGAAGGCCGCGGCCGATCCCGACGACCGCGACCTACAGGGAGGCTGAGATGACCGTCGTGGTCGGGTACGACGACTCTCCGGGGGCCGCCGCTGCCCTCAGGGTCGCGATCGAGGTGGCCCAGCGTTGGGGCGAGCCGTTGCTCCTGGTCTACGGCGTCGCACCGCCTGGCGGTCTCGGCGAGGAGTTCGGCGCCCACCGCGACGCCCTCATCGAGCTCGGCCGCCAAGCCACCGGTCACGCCCTCGACCTGGCCCGCGCAGCCGGCGTGGCGGCCGAGGTAGAGCTGGTCGTGGCCAAGCCGGCCGAGGCGCTGGTCAGCGTCGCCGATCGACACGACGCGACCGTGATCGTCGTGGGCACCTCCGGGGAGAGCCCGATCCGTGGCGCCTTCCTCGGCTCCACACCGCACAAGCTGCTCCAGCTCAGCACCCGACCCGTGCTGTGTGTACCTGCGGCGGCTGGTCGATAGGTCTCGACACACCTTGCGGCGTTCGGCGGCCCAACCAACGAGCGGTGGGCTCAGAACAGCGCCGAGGCGAGCGCCTGACGCCCCGCGAGAACGCGGGCGTCGGCGTTGCCCACGGCCGCGAAGAGGGCCAGCAGGTGCTCCCGCGCGCGGTTGCGGTCGTCGCCGGCGGTCCGGCGTACGACGTCGACCAGGCGGTTGAACGCGTCCTCGACGTGGCCGCCGAGCATGTCGAGGTCGGCCACCAGCGTCTGCGCGTCGACGTCGTCGGGGTTGGCCGCGGCGGCGTCGCGGGCAGCCTGCAGGTCGACGCCCTGGGTGCGCTGGAGGACCTTGGCCATCGCCAGGCCGGCAGCGGCCTCGGCGTCGGCGGGGTTGCCGTCGACGAGCTTCTGGTACTCCGCGACCGCCCGGTCGATGTCACCCTCGCCGAGCGCGTCCTGAGCGGGGGCATAACGCGGGTCGACCGGGGGCTCGCCATCGTCGTCGACGGCGTCGGCCGGGGCGCCGGAGGTGCGCGGCTGGTGCCGGCCCGCGATGCCCTGGGCGGTCAGCTGCTGGCCGAGCTGGTTGAACAGCACCCTCAGCTCCTCCAGGCTCAGCACTCCCGGGATCGGCTGCGCGGCGGGCCGACCGTCGAGCAGCACGAAGAGGATCGGCACCTGCGCGATCTGCATCGCCTGGGCGATGGCCGGCGAGGCGTCGATGTCGATGAGGCCGGCGAGGAAGCGGCCGTCGTACTCGTTGGCGACCGTGGCCACGTCGGCCGCCATCGTGGCGCTCTCGGGGGCTTGCGACGGTGAGTAGAAGACCAGCGCCACGGGGGCGGTCATCGACGCCTCCAGCAGCTGCTGGAAGTTCTCCTCGCTGACATCGAGCGCGTACGCCGATCCGCCGCCGGCGATGCCGGTGGCGGGTGCCCCGCCCGCTGGTGCACCCGGACCTGCCGGCCTGCCCGCTGCAGGGCCGCCGGCGGGCGGCGCGGGTCGCTGGAGACCGGAAAGGTCGATCGCGCCGGGCCTGCTGAACGGCTGTTGCGTCATGGCGTCATCCTATGGAAGCGGCCTGACGTCACAGGGTGTCGGGGCCGTCCCCGTCCACCACGTGCATGGCGGCCTCCTCGGCGCTCGCGCCGGCGCCGTCGATGCCGACGTCGTCGGCGTACGGCTCGGAGTCCTCGTCCTCACCCGCTCCCTCGTCGGGGGCGATCAGCCGGCCGGCGCGGACGTTGCCGACCTCGCCGTCGTCCAGGTCGTCGATGTCGCGCTCGGCCTCGACGTACGGGTCGGGCTCGGGCTCCTCCTGGGCGATCCGCTGGTCGAGGGACTCGCCGAGCTCCTCCTCCAGCGGGGTGTTGCCGTAGCCCTGGCCGACCGACCACTTCTCGGGCGGGGAGTAGCCCTCGTCGAGCGGCTCGGCGAGCCCGCGGTCGCCGCTCATGCTGTCGCCGTCGCCCTGGGGCTGGTCCTCGTCGTCGACGCTGTAGCCGCCGTAGATCTCGCCGTCGTTCTCGCTCATAGGGACAACCTACGTTCGAGCTTGTAGTGCAGCCGCACGACCCGGGCATCCCAGAGTCGCAGCTCGTGGTCCGTACGCAGCACGCCCTCGTCGTCGACGTAGACGTGGAAGGTCTCGCGGAGCGGGGCGTGGGCCGCGAAGGTACGACGGCCCTCGGCCACCACGACGTACGCGCCGTCGCCGCCGAACGCCGTCGCCCGCGACCGCAGCCACAGCGAGCCGCCTTCACCCACCTCGGGGCGCAGGAAGACCTGCACGTTGCCGGCCTCGAGCGGGAAGGCGACGTGCACGCTGTCTCGGTCGGCTCCGGGCAGGCGCCGGTGGCTGTAGGAGCCCGAGTAGACGTACTCCCCGGTGGCGCGCAAGGTGCGGATCCAGCCGGTGGTGTGCTGGCGTCCGTCAGCGTCGGCGAGCACCACGACCCGGCTGTCCATGCCGCGGGCGACGTCGAGCGGCCGCATCGGCAGTGCGAGCTGCTCCGAGCGTCGACCGAACAGCCGCGACACGATCTCGCCGCCCGGCCAGAAGAGCGGCGTCCAGCCCGCCCACACCTCCATCCGCCAGCCGGAGGTGTGTTCGTAGAAGTCGCGCACCTCGGCGCGGAGGTCGTCTGCCCGGAAGCCCGGCCCGTCCAGGGCGGCCATGTCGGCCAGCAGGCCCGCCCCGGGTGCGTCCACGACCGTGCCGCCGATGCGGGCGGCCTCGGCCGTCAGCCAGTCGTCACGGACCCTGGGCCCGACGGACATCGGGGCATCCAGCCACGCCTCGGGCGCCGGCGAGATCGACCTCGCGGCCGACCATCTGCCACCAGAGGCGGGTGAGTCGGTTGAGGGCGGCGGGCACGCGCCGACCCTAGGCGACAGGGTCAGAAGCGTGCGGGTTCGCGGTACTCGCCCCACTCGGCGCGCAGCGCGTCGCAGATCTCGCCGAGGGTGGCTTCGACGCGGACCGCGTCGAGCATGGCGGGGATCATGTTGCTGTCGGTGCGCGAGACGTCGACCATCCGGGCGACCGCGGCCGACACCGCACCTTCGTCGCGGGCGGCGCGGCGCTCGGCCAGCAACCGGACCTGCTCGACCTCGACGTCGTGGGAGACCCGCATGATCTCCAGGTCGTGGGTGACCGACTTGGTGTGGGTGTTGACTCCGACGATCTTCTTCTCGCCCTTCTCGAGGGCGAGCTGGTAGGTGAAGGCGGCCTCGGCGATCTCGGACATGAACCAGCCCTCCTCGATGCCGTGCAACAGCCCGCGGGTGACGGGCTTCTCGCCCGCCTTCGTGGCGGCGGCCAGCCCCTCGGTGTCGGCGTGGGTGAGCGTGGACCCGCCCATCGAGAGCACCTTGTCGAAGATCGCGTTGGCCTCGGCCTCGATCGCGTCGGTGAGCGCCTCGACGTACCAGGAGCCGCCGAGCGGATCGGCGACGTTGACCACGCCGGTCTCGTCCATGATCACCTGCTGGGTGCGCAGCGCGATCTCGGCGGCCTGCTCCGACGGCAGGGCAAGCGTCTCGTCGAGGGCGTTGGTGTGCAGCGAGTTGGTCCCGCCGAGCACCGCGGCCAGCGCCTCGATGCCGGTGCGGACGACGTTGTTGTAGGGCTGCTGCGCGGTCAGGGAGACCCCGGCGGTCTGGGTGTGGAACCGCAGCCACTGCGCCTTCTCCGACGTGGCGCCGTAGACGTCGCGCATCCAGCGGGCCCAGATGCGTCTGGCCGCGCGGAACTTGGCGATCTCCTCGAAGAAGTCGACGTGGGCGTCGAAGAAGAACGACAGGCCCGGCGCGAAGACGTCGACGTCGAGGCCGCGTTCGAGGCCGAGCTCGACATAGCCGAAGCCGTCGGCCAACGTGAACGCCAGCTCCTGCGCGGCCGTCGAGCCCGCCTCGCGGATGTGGTAGCCGGAGACCGACAACGGCTTGTAGTCGGGGATCTCCTCGGCGCAGTACTCCATCAGGTCGCCGATGAGACGCAGGTGTGGCTCGGGCCCGAACAGCCACTCCTTCTGGGCGATGTACTCCTTGAAGATGTCGGTCTGGAGGGTGCCGTTGAGGACGCCGGTGTCGACGCCCGCACGCTCGGCCGCGACCAGCATCATGCAGAACACCGGCACGGCTGGACCGCTGATCGTCATCGAGGTGGTGACGGAGCCGAGGTCGATGCTGTGGAAGAGACGCTCCATGTCGGCCGCCGAGTCGATGGCCACCCCGCAGTGGCCGACCTCGCCGAGCGACATCCGGTCGTCGGAGTCGCGGCCCATCAGGGTCGGCATGTCAAAGGCGACGCTGAGGCCGCCGCCGCCCCGGCCGAGGATCATCCGGTAGCGCTCGTTGGTCTGCTCGGCGTTGCCGAAGCCGGCGAACTGGCGGATCGTCCAGGTGCGGCCGCGGTAGCCGGTCGGGTAGAGGCCGCGGGTGAACGGGAACTCGCCCGGCCACTCCCCCTCGACTCCCTCCGGCGGCCCGTACGCCGGCTCGACGGTCACCCCCGACAGCGTCGTGAAGTCCGCCTCCCGCACGCGCCCCTTGGCCTGCGCCTCGTCGTACCTGGCCTGCCAGCGGGACCGCGCGTCGTCCGTCATGGTGAAATAGTAGGACGTCCTACTAAATGTGGCGAACCGGGCGGCGAGATTTCTCCGGTTGACCGGAGAAATCTGAACTTGTCGCACCTAGGAGTGGCTCCCAAGTTCAGGAAAGGGTCGACAAGTACGCCGCTCGGTCACCGAGTCCAGCGGTAGATCTGGCCGTCCCGGATCTCGACGGACGTGGGCGGGCGCGCGCCGTGCTCACGCAGGTGATCGAGCACCTTGGTCCGGCCCCGCACGGTGATCCGACCGTCGGTGAAGTGCAGGTAGGGGTGCAGCAGCGGCCGGAGCTCGCCGTACTCCGCCGCGTCCAGGAAGCCGTACGCCGCCATGGCCGGCGCCGGCATCTCCGGCAGGTCGTGCAGCATCTTGGGCGTGCACATCCGCCAGGCGTCGGTCACCAGCTCGCGCATCTCCTCGTCGTCGATCCGATCGAGGTGCACGCACACCCACTGGTAGCGCAGGTCTGAGGTCGGCGGCAGGTAGAAGGTCTCGGGGGCGCTCGCGATCAGTCCGTCCCGCTCGGCCTTGGGGAAGCCGAACCCCATGTCGAGCTCGTCGCGGGAGAACGCGGCGTACACGATCTGGCCCACCCGGAGCTTCCAGCGTCCGCGCACCTGGCGTTCGTAGGTGCGGGGCAGGGCGAGCCCGACCCGGCGGACGGCGTCGGCGGTCGTCACGGCATCGGCCCTAGAAGTCGCCCGCCGCGTGCCGCACCGGCACCAGCAGCGCCGACAGCTCGGTCAGCTGGGCCTCGGTGAGCGCCTCGAGGGCGAAGTCGGACGCCACCAGGTCCCGGGTCGCCGCTTCGACGACGGCCCGGCCCGCGTCGGTGATCTCGGCCAGTACGCCGCGCCCGTCGTCGGGGTGCGGCGTGCGCACCACGAGCCCGTCGTCGGAGAGCCGCCGCACGATCGAGGTCACCGACGTCGGATGCACCTGAAGACGCTCCCCCATCTTGCCCAGGGGCAGCGAGCCGCGGGACGAGAACGTCAGCAGCACCAGCGCCTCGTAGCGGGCGAAGGTCAGGCCGTGCGGTCTGAGGATGCCGTCGAGCCGGCCGATGACGAGCTGCTGCACGCGCATCAGCGAGGTCACGGCGTGCATGGCCGGCACCCGGTCCCAGCGCAGCCCCCACTGCCGGGCCGCCTCGTCGATGGGGTCGAACGGCAGCGAGCGGGCGGGCGACATGGGTCCAGTATCACCGGCGTGCAGGCGACGTCAGCGGACGTCAGCCTGGCGCAGGGTCGCCGGAGTGCCCAGCTTGACCGTGCGGCCGGCGATCCAGTGGGCGATGGCGAGCACGACCACCAGCACGACCACCAGCACTGCTCCGATCACCGGCCACCGCAGGCCGTAGTCGACTGCCGGGTCGAAGACGTCGGGCGCGCCGATGTCGAGCGAGGGCAGCACCAGGACGAGCGACGTCAGCGCCGCCAGTGCACCACCGAGGACCGCGAGGCCGAGCAACGCCACGTACTCCGTCAGGATCGCGCGCCGCAGGTCCTTGCGTCGTACGCCGACCACGCGCAGCGCCGCCACCTCGTAGGCCCGCCAGCGCATCTGGACGACCGCCAGCGCGACGACTCCGACGAAGGCCAGCAACAGCGTCAGCACGCCGACGAGCAGGAAGACCCGCCAACCGAGCGAGAACGCATCAGACCTCAGCGCCTCCAGCTCGTCGGCCTCACTGCTGCTCTGACTCAGGTCGACACCCAGGCCGCGCACCTCGTCGAGCACCGAGGCGGGAGTGCCCTCTGCGACCAGCAGGTAGGTCGGCGTGACGGCGCCGGCCAGGTCGCCGTACTCCCGAAGCGCCGTCTCGAGGTCGCTGACCCCGCCCTCGTTGCCGACCAGCGGCAGGGCGACGGTCCGGCCATCCAGGTGCATCGGCGTGCGGGTGCCGATGATCGATGCGCCGAGGACGGTGTCGCCGTCCCGCGCCAACTTGGTCTCATCCGTGGCCACCATCGCCGGCTCCGCGGTCACGTCGCTGGTGGTGATCCGCACGACCGCCGGCGAGCTCGCGTCGATGGTCAGCCGGAGCCCGGAGTCGCTGTCCAGGCTGACCGGGGCGCCGCCTTCCGCGCCGTAGGGCCGCGCCGGCCGCCAGGCGGAGGCGTCGTCGAGTCGCCATTCGCCGGGCTCGCCGTTGGCGGCCATCCGCGCGATGGTCACGGTGCCCTTGACATCGGTCACCGAGGCGCTGCTCCCGCTGACGAACACCTGCTCCAGCGAGCAGCCCTGGTCACACTCCGCGAGGCTGCCCGTCAACGTGACGTCACCTTTCGTCGGCAGCTGGCCGAGGCGGGCGAGCCGCTGCTCACCGATCCGGTCGGAGGTGTAGCGCACCCACAGCTCGGCTGGCATGTTCAGCCCGCCACGCAGGTCGATGTCCGTGAGGTCGGCGGTCAGGCTGTCGCCGGAGAAGCGCACCGGGTCGGGTCTCCCCTCACCCAGGAGGGCGGCCTGTACGCCGGCCGGACCGCCGGCTCCCCACGAGTCGTCCCACGCGGCGACGCGCGCGAAGCGGGTCGCGTCGACCAGCGCGACGCGGCCTCCGTCGGCGCCCCGCGCGATGGGCGGCACCGCGGCCATCAGAAAGCGGCCGTCGGGGTCGGCCTGGCGGGTCACCCACAGCAGGCGCGCGGGTGAGGTTTCGGTCCGGTAGACCGTGTCGGCGCCAACCGTCGCGGCGGCCCGGGAGACCCGCCAGTCGTCGGCGACCTTCCAGGCCGAGGCCGCGAAGGTGGCCATCGCCGTCGCGAGAAGGAGAGGGAGGACGAGCTGGCCGAGGTCCTGGCGGCGGCCCAGTCGGCGGGCGGCCAGGAACGGCGACAACCCGCCCCGGTCTCGGGTCCGGCTCATCCAGAGGCGGGCGAGGCGGCCGATGCAGAGCATTGCCAACACCGCCGTGCCGAGCGCGACGAACAGCGGCGCCAGGAGCTCGACGAGGCTGGAGGAACGGTTGGCGTCGGACGTCACGATCTGCGCGACCGCCGCCACCATCAGCATCACCATCGCTCCCTGTGCGAGCACAGCCCAACGCGAGACGCTCCTGCGCCGCGTCGACGACGCCAACGACTCGGCGAGCGGCTCCCTCACCACACCGAGCACCGCGATCAAGGCGGCCGACAGCGCCGCCACGCTGACGACCACACCGGCGGTCACCGCCTGCGGCGTGATCACGAACGGGGTCTGGCCAAGCCACACCCCCGTGACCGTGCGCGCGACCAACACCGCGAGCGCAGCACCGAGAGGTACGGCGACCAGCAGGACCGCGACCGGCTCGGCGACCGCGAAGCGGATCACCCGACTGGTCGAGAACCCGCGCAGCTTCGCCAGGGCGACTTCCTGCCGTCGTACCTCCGCTGCGGCGGCGATCAGCACGTAGAGCAGCAACAGGGAGAGCACCACCAGGGGCACGATCGCCGCGAGCGTCACCCGGGAAAGCAGGGTCTGCTCGGCCCGGACATCGTCGAAGAGCCCGTCGAGCGAGGCGACCACGTCGTTCTGGAGGATCGGCAGCTCTTCGCCGGCGACCTCGGACTGCCATTGCACGAGCTGTTCGCGCGCGGCGCCCATGGTGGCGATGTCGACCTTCTGCATGTCGATCGGACGGTCGGCGCCGGCCACCGACGAGCCGGCGAACGTGATGCCGGACCGGTCCACGAGCAGCGCCGGCGCCGGTGAAGGCGGCGCCCTCCCGGAGGGGGGTCGCAGGGTGCCGTCACCCTGCGTGCGCGACGGATCGAACCAGATCGGGTCCGCTTCGTCGTCCACCGTGTAGGTGCCGACGATCTTGTACGTCACCGGGAACGCCTCGAGCGACTGGCCGCCGTCGGGGTCCGCGACGGTGGCGTCGAACGTGATCGTCACGGTGCCGCCGATCTCCTCGCCGATCGTCTGCATCATGAGCGGGTCGATGAGGGCCTCGTCCGGCGCCGACGGACAGCGGCCCTCGATGCGCACCTCGTCGCACATGCCCTCGCGCCAGTAGGCGTGCATCGGGTGCGAGACCAGCCCGACCGGGTAGCGCCCGTCGCTGAGGAGGTAGCGGGTCGTGGGTTTCCAGAAGGATCCTGCGGCCGGCGACTCCATCAGCCGGGTCACCCGGTCGAGCATGGCGAGCCGCTCGGAGCCGGTGAGGGGCTTCGGCGCCTCGCCGTCCGAGGTGCCCACACCCGACGGGTCCGACTCGACGTTGAGGCCCGTCGTCGGGTTCTCGGCCTCGAGGGTGCGCTGGTCGAGCAGGTGCTCGGCGGAGCCTCTCGCGTAGAGCGGCGCCGCCACCGCCACGAGCATCGCGAGCACTCCCAGGAGGAGCACCCCGGCATTCAGCCAGCGCCGCGAGCGGAGTCCTGCCAGGAAGGTGCTCACCACGCGTCAGCGCACGTCGGCTTGGCGCAGGGTCGCGGGAGTCCCCATCTTGACGGTGCGGTTGGCGATCCAGACGGCGATCGTGAGCACGACGACCAGGACGACGCCGAGCACGCCGGCCATCACCAGCCAGCGCAGGCCGTAGTCGACCGCCGGATCGAAGGTGGCTCTCTCGCCGATGTCGAGGGACGGCAGCACGAGGAGCATCGACGCCAGGGCGGCCAGCGTGCCGCCGACCACCGCCATGCCGAGGAGGGCGACGTACTCGACGACGATCGCGCGCCGGAGGTCCTTGCGGCGTACGCCGACCACGCGCAGCGCGGCCACCTCGTAGGCCCGCCAGCGCAGCTGCACGATCGCGAGCGCGAGGACGCCGAGGAACGCCAGCAACAGGGTCAGCACGCCGACGAGCAGGAACACCTTCCACCCCAGTGAGAACGCGTCGGAGCGCAGCAGCGAGAGCTCCTCGTCGTACGTCCGCACGTCGCCGAGCCCGACCCCCGCCTTCCGCACCTGATCGAGCACCGACGCGGGTGTCCCCTGTGCGACCAGGAGCTCGGTGAGCGAGATGTTGGTCGCCTGGTCGCCGTACTCCCGCAACGCGGTCGAGAGGTCGGAGAGACCGCCGTTGTCGCCGACGATGGGCAACGCCCCGGTCGTCTCGGTGACGGTCATCGGCGTCCGGGTCCCGATCACCGACGCGCCGTTGACGGTTCCCCCGCCGAGGTCGTCGAGCTCGGTCCCGGAGGTGACGACCAGCGGCGGCGCCTCGGGCTTGTCGGTGGTGGTCAACCGCAGCACGGACGCGCCGTTCTGGTCGACGATCACGGTCAGTCCGCCGGCCCCCGCACTGAGCTGGAGCGGTGGTCGGCCGTCGGCGCCGAACGGACGCGCGGCCCGCCAGGCCGACGAGTCGTCCAGGCGCCAGTCGCCCGCGTCGCCGTCGGAGGTGACCTCGGCGATCGTGAACGTGCCGGTCGCGTCGGTCACCGATGAGCTGCTGCCCCCGACGAAGACCTGCTCCAGGGCGCAGCCGGACTGGCACTCGGAGACAAAGCCGTCGAGCTCCGCCGAGCCCTTCAACGGCAGCGTCCCGATCGGCGCCAGCTTCTCGTCGCCGTTGTCGGCGGTGATGTAGCGGACCCACAGCTCGAGCGGCAGGTTGAGGCTGCCCTCGAGGTCGATGTCGGTCAGGCTGAACTTCAGGCGCGTCCCGGTGAAGGTGATCGGATCGCCGGCGTCCTCGGGGCGGAGCTGGTCGGCGACCTCCTCCACCGACTGCGACGACCACGAGTCGTCCCAGGCGACCACGTTGGCGAAGCTGCGGCTGTCGACCAGGGCCACCCGGGCGCCGTCCTCGGTCCGTACGGCAGGCGGCACCGCGGCGGCGAGATAGCGCCCCTCGGGGTCGGCCTGCCGGGCTACCCACAGCAGCCGCGCCGGCGCGACATCGGTGAAGTAGGCCCGGTCGGCGCCCACCGTCGCTCCGGCCTTCGAGACCCGCCAGTCGTCGGCGACCTTCCAGGCGGAGGCCGCGAACGTAGCCATCGCCGTGGCCAGCAGCAAGGGCAGCACGAGCTGCATCAGGTCCTGGCGACGCACCAGCCGGCGCGAGGCCAGGAACGGGGAGAGAGTGCCTCGGTCTGCGGTGCGCGCCATCCACACCCGGGCCAGCACCACCAACCCGGCCATCGCGAGCACGGAGACGCCCAGCGCGACGAAGAGTGGCGCCAGGAGCTCCACGAAGCTCGACGACGAAGAGGCGTCGGACGTGACGATCTGGACGACGGCCGCCGCCGAGAGCATGACGAGGCCGCCCTGCGCGAGCAGCGACCAACGAGTCGTCGTACGCCGCCGGGTCGCGGAGGAGAGCGAGCTCGACAGCGGTTCCCTGACGACCCCGAGGACGGCGACGAACGCCGCGGCGAGGGCGGCGCCCGCCACGACGACCGCCGAGGCGACGGCCTGCGGAGTGACGACGAAGGGGGTGCTGCCCAGCCAGACGTTGCCGATGACTCGCGAGGCGACGACGGCCAGGGCGATGCCGACGGGGACGGCGGCAACGAGCACGGTTGCGGGCTCGGCGACGGCGAACCGGACCACCTTGGCCGTCGAGAAGCCGCGGAGCTTGGCGAGAGCCACCTCGTTGCGGCGTACCTCCGCCGCGGCCGCGATCAGGACGTAGAGCAGCAGCAGTGCCAGCACCACCAGCGGCACGACGGCGGCCAGCGTCACCCGGGACAGCAACGTCTGCTCCGCGGTCACCGCCGTGAAGACGTTGTCCAGGGTGGTCAGGTCGTCGCTCTGGATCACCGGCGGCCCCTGGCCGGCGATCTGCGCCTGCCACCGGCTGAGCGCGAGCTGGGCGTCGTCCATGGTGGCGATGTCGACCTTGTCGAGGTCGATCGGCCGGTCGGCGCCGGCCTTGGACGCCCGGGCCACGGTGATCCCGGACTGGTCGACCAGCAGCGCCGGGGCCACCGGCGGCTGGTTGGAGCCCAGCGACGGGGGGCGCAGGGTGGCGTCGCCGCCGGTGCGGCCGGGGTTGAACCAGAACGTGTCGGCGTTGTCGGCGATGGTGTAGGTGCCGACGATCGTGAAGTCGGTGGCGTTGTCGCGCACGTGAGTGCCTTGCTGGGTGGTCACCGTGATGGGGAAGTACACGGTGACCGTGTCGCCGACCTGGGCATCGAGCGTCCGCATCATGACCGGGTCGATCAACGCCTCATCGGGCGCCGCCGGGCAGCGGCCGACGATGTCGGCCTCGTCGCACATGGCTTCGCGCCAGTAGGTGTTGATCAGGTATGACCGCCCACCGAGGCGGAACTCCCCTCCGCTTTCCAAGTACGTCGTCGCCGGCTGCCAGAACGCCGAGGCATCGTCGGAGTTCACCTGGTCTGATGCCGTGTCGAGCATCTGTTGGCGTTGGCTGTCGTCGAGCGGGCGGAGTGGGTGACCTTCTGTGAGCGCTGCGGCCTCGACGTTCAGCCCCGTCTCGGTGACCGGCCGCTGTGCCGTGCGCTGGTCCAGCAGGTGCTCGGCGGACGACCGGGCATAGAGCGGAGTGGCGACCGCGACCAGCATCGCCAGCGTGCCGAGCGCGAAGACGCCGACATTGAGCCAGCGTCGAGCCCGGAGTCCCGCGAAGAACGTGCTCACTTCTCGGTGCCTCGCGCAATGTCGACGCGACGGACGAAGAAGCCGTCCTCCGTCTCCTCGAACTCCACCAGGGAGCCGGGTGGGTAGTCGTCGGACCAGTCCTCCGGCAGGTGCACCGCGCCGTCCTGGTCGATGACCGCGTAGTCACGGCCGTGGACGCCCTCCGAGCCGATCCTCCCGTTGCGGATGGTGACCCGGCGCGGGATCCGCCCCGCAATGTCGGGGTCGTGGGTGACGATGACCACGGTGGTGCCGAACTCGGAGTTGACCCGCTGGATCAGGTCGATCATCGTGTCGCGGTCGCTGTGCCCGAGCTGCGACGTGGGCTCGTCGGCGAGCAGCAGGCCGGCGCCGCTCGAGACGGTCACCGCCAGCGCCACCCGCTGCTGCTCACCGCCCGACATGGCCGTGACCGGCTTGTTGGCCAGAGGGCCGAGGCCCAGCTGCTCGAGCAGCTGCCGCGAGGCCGGCAGCCTGCGAAGGTCGGCCGCAGACATGCCGCGGCGCGCGAAGTCGACGTTGCCCGCGGCGGTGGCGTACGTCAGCAGGTTGCGGCGGGCTCCCTGCAGGAGGGAGGCGACCTTGCCGGCCCGCAGGCGGGTGAGCTCCGACTCCGGGATCCGGCTGATGTCGACGCCGTCGACGATCACCTTGCCGGCCGACGCCCGCTGGAGGCCGCCGAAGAGCCCCAGCAGCGTGGACTTGCCCGACCCCGAGGGCCCGAGGAGGGCGACCTGCTCACCGGGGGCGATGTCGAGGTTGACGCCGCGCAGCGCGACCACGTCGTGGCCCGCGAGCGTGGTGTAGATGTGCACCACGTTCTGGCACTGCACCGCCAGGCCGGCGTGGGCAGCGTTCATGCGTTGCCGCCGGGACGCATGAACGCGTCGAACTCGTGGCCGGGCTCCGGCGGAGGCGGCGGCTCCTCGTGCACCTCGACGCGCCCGTCGATGAGGTGGATCTCGTCGTCGCACTCCTCGGCGACCGCAGGGTCGTGCGTCGCCAGCAGCACGACCGCGCCGCGGTTGGCCTCCATCCGGAGCTGGCCCACCACCAGGTCGCGGTTGGCCTCGTCGAGCTCGCTGGTGGGCTCGTCCGCCAGCAGCACGTCGGTCTCGACGACAAGCGCCCGCGCCACCGCCACCCGCTGGAGCTGGCCACCGGACAGCTCGGAGATCAGCCGGTCGGCCAGCTCCTCCACGCCGACCCGGCCAAGTGCGGCCACCGAGCGCGTGGTCGCCTCGGTCGGCGCGACACCGCGCCCACGCAGGGCGATCGAGACGTTCTCTGCAGCCGTCAGCGTCGGCACCAGGCCATAGCTCTGCAGCACGAACCCGGTGCCGGGCAGCGGCTCACCAGTCTTCGTGGTCACCGGCCCGCCGTCGTACGACGCCGAGCCGGTCGCCGGGCGGGCCAGCCCGCCGACGAGCGAGAGCAGCGTGGTCTTGCCGGAGCCCGACGAACCGGTGACGGCGAGGATCCGGCCGGGCCCGGCCGACAAGGAGACCTCGTCGAGCACCCGGCGGCCGTCGACGTCGAAGGAAAGACCCTCGCCGACGAGCCGTCGGCCTCCCCCGTTGCTTCCCCCGTCGCTGGTCACCCGGCCGACCTTAGGCAACGCCCTTCGCGAATCCCACCGCGGGGGCGACCTGTGCCGAAATCGTGATCGAGGCAACCGCGCCTACCCACGACGACAGTGCCGTGGATCCCAGTTATCTGATGACTGCGATCCACGGCACAAGGCGGCTCGGCGCCTATCGTCGGGACGTGATCATCTGGATCAACGGGACGTTCGGTGCCGGCAAGACCACCACGGGAAAGCACTTGGTGGAGAAGGATGCACGGCTGCGCCTGTTCGACCCGGAGTGGGTCGGCTACATGCTGCGCAACAACCTGGGCGATCACGAGGTCACAGACTTTCGACACTACGAGTCGTGGCGGGTGCTCACACCCGCGGTGGCCGATGAGCTCATCCGCTTCACGGGGCAGAGTCTCGTGGCCGTCCAGACCGTCCTGGAGGAGGACTACTGGAACGAGCTGGAGACAGCGCTGACGGCTCGCGGCCACCGGGTCCTGCATGTTGTCCTGGAGGCCGACGATGCGGTGATCAGGCGTCGGATCGACTCCGACCAGGTCGAAGCAGCCGCGAGGCCCTGGCGCATCGATCACCTGCCCATCTATGCGGGCGCCAGACCCTGGCTCGCGGCCCGCGCCGATCTCGTCCTGAACACGACTCACCTGACGCCAGACCTCGCCGCCGACGAGATCTGGGACGTGGCTGCTGAGCGGATCTAGGAGGTACGCCGACGTGCGACGCTGGCGTCCATGGACGCCGCAGCGCAGGTCATCGAGGCCGCAGAGTCGCGCGCGTCGGCGCTTGCCGAAGGGGACGCCGAGAGGCTGTCGGGGCTGCTGCACGATGACTTCAGGTGGACCTCCCACGTGGGCGAGACCTACGGCCGCGAGGAGTACGTCCGTCGCAACACTCAGGGCCACACGGTGTGGCGTGCCCAGACGATCGTCAGCCCCGAGGTCGTGATCGTCGGGGACACCGCAGTCCTACACGCGGAAGTGGTCGACGAGGTGCTCGCGGGCGACGGCGAGGTCGAGAGCTTCCGGATGCCGGTGACGCAGGTATGGATCCGCGTCGGAGCCGGGTGGAAGTGCCTCGCCGGCCATGCCGGACCCCGCCGAACCTGACGCCCGCGGTCAGTCGTCGCCGAGCACGGCGGCGGGTCCGCGCTTGAGGAGCTGCTGACCGACGATCAGGCGCTGCAGCTCGCTGGCGCCCTCCCAGATGCGCTCGACGCGCAGCTCGCGAAACATCCTCTCGGCGACGTTCTCGCGCATGTAGCCGCGGCCGCCGAAGACCTGGACCGCTCGGTCGGCGATCCGGCCGGCCATCTCCGAGCACAGCAGCTTGACCATCGAGGCGCGGGCGTGGAGGACCTTGCGGTCCTCGCCGGCGTCGATGGCGCGGGCGACCTCGTAGAGCGCGGCGCGGGCCGCGAACAGCTCGGTGGCCGAGTCGGCGAGCATGGCGGTGACGAGCTGGTAGTCACCCAGCGGCTGGCCGCCGACCATCCGACTCCCCGCAAAGGCAGTCGCCTCGTCCACGAGCCGCGCCGACGCGCCGACGCAGCGGGCCGCCACCATCACCCGCTCGAAGCGGAACCAGTCCTGGGCGAAGGTCATCCCCTCGCCCTCGGCGCCGACGAGCTGCGACGCCGGCACGCGCACGTCGGTGAACGACACGATCGGGTGCTCGTCGGCGATGTGGTGGGAGTACGCCGGGGTGCGGACCACGTCGATGCCGGGCGTCGGCAGGTCGACGACGAGCAGCACGTGCTCACCCGCGTGCGGGCCTTCGGTCAGCACGGCCTGGACGAAGCAGTAGTCCGCCACGTTGAACGACGTGACGTGCCACTTGGTGCCGTTGACGACGTAGTGGTCGTCGTCGGTGCCCTCGCCGACCCGACGGGCCGTCGTCGCCAGGTCGCTCACGTCACTGCCGGCGAACTCCTCGGTGATGGCGTAACACTCGTGCCGCTCCCCCGCCACGGCCGGCCGCAGCCACCGGCTCAGCTGTTGCTCGGTCGCGACCTCGGCCCACCACTGGGGCGGCGTGTGCAGGCACCAGGCGAGCCCGTTGGTCACCCGCCCGACCTGCTCCTGGACCAGCACCTGCTGCAGTGCGCTGAAGCCCGGCCCGCCGACAGACGTGGGCATGTTGGTGGCGTAGAGGCCGCGGCGGATGGCCTCCTCGTGGTGCTCCTTGACGAGCGCCTCCGGCAGTACGCCGTCCGCGAGCTCGACCTCCACCTCGTAGGGGATCAGCGTGTCGACGAACGCTCGCGCGCGGCGGCGGATCTCCAGGTCCTCATTGGTCAAGCCGTGCACGGTGGTGCCTCCTCAGTCTTGTCGGCGCGCGGTACGACGAGCACGTCGGCCGCCACGGCCCCGCTGGCGGTCGCGATCACCGGGTTCAGGTCCAGGGCATCCAGGTCGTCACCATGCTCGTGGGCGATCCGCGACACGGCCACCACCACGTCGACCAGCGCGTCGAGGTCGACGGCGGGCGCACCGCGGAAGCCGTCGAGCAGCGGCCGCAGGCGGAGCCGGTCGAGCATCCGCCGAGCTCCGGCCGGCGGGAGGGGCGGCAGCGCGACGGCCCGGTCGTCCAGCAGCTCCACCAGCACGCCCCCCGCCGCGACGACGACAAGGAGGCCGAGGGCTGGGTCGCGGACCAGTCCGATCGACAGCTCCACCCCGCTCGGCACCTGCCGATGCACCGTCACGTCGGTGCCGAGGCGGTGGGCGAGGTCGCGGTAGGCCGCCAGCGCGGCATCCGCGTCGCCCACGTCGAGCACCACTCCTTGCACGTCGCTGCGGTGGGTGACACCGGGCGCCGCCGTCTTGAGCACGACCGGCCAGCCGATCACCTCGGCGGCGGCCAGCACGCCCGCCTCGCTCGACGCCGAACGGGACTCAGGGGTCGCGATGCCGTACGCCGCGAGCAACGGCTGCGCGTCGGTGACGGGCCGGTGGTCGAGGGCGTCGGGGCCCGGCCGCGCGACGGCGTCGAGCAGGTGCCGCACGGCGAGCAACCCGCTCCGGAACCCTTCCAACACAGGCACGCCCGCAGCCCGGAGCCGGTCGGCGGCGTCCTCGTCCAGCGCGGCCGGCAGACCGGTCAGCACGACGAGCGGCCCGTCGGTCTCGCCCGCGACGTCGAGCACGGCGTCGACGTAGGAGGTGTCGCCGTCGTACTCCGGGCACCAGGTCGACGGTCAGGGCCGTGATGCCGACTGCGGGATCGGCGGCCACCCAGCGCAGGCAGTCGCCGAACAGGCCGTGGGTGTCGGCCCCGCCACCCCAGACGTCGAGCGGGTTGCGGGGCTCGAGACCGTTGTCGAGGCGGCTCGCGAGCGTCGTCCGGGTCCTCTCGGAGAACTCCGCGAAGCAGACCCCAGCCTCGTGCGCGAGGTCGGCCACCAGGCTGCGCTCGGCGCCCGAGTCGTGGACGGTCGCCAGGCCGGTGCCCGGGCGCGGCCGCCGCGGCGACGCCAGCACTGCCAGGGTGTCGCCGAGCTCGGCGAGGTCGCCGACGAGATGGCCGGCCACGTCGTCCATCAACGCCTCCCAGGTCGCCGACTCGCCCGCTACCGCACCGGAGTGGGAGGCGACGAGCGAGGCGCCGAGGGGCGAGCCACCGACCGGCAGCAGCACCACCTCGATGCCGGCCTCGCGGGCGCGCCGCAACGAGGAGCGCAGGTGGGCGCCGTCGCGGACGGCCTCCAGGACCAGCGCGAGCACGCGGGTGTCGGTGTGGTCGACGACGTGGTCGACGTAGTCGGCGGTGGTGGTGACCAGCTCCTGGCCCGACGAGATCACGAGGTCGAACCCGAGGCGCAGGCGGGTCCGCAAGAGCGTCGAGAACACCGAGCCGGAGTGGGTCACCAGCGACACCGGACCGACGGGCAGGTCGTCTCGCTCGGTGTAGCCGAGTGCCCGCAGCCCGCGGCGTACGTTCCAGAACCCCATGCATCCCGCGCCGACCAAGGCCAGGCCGGCGTCGCAGGCGATCGCGCGAAGCTCCTCCCGTACGCCGTCGTCGTGGGCGCTGCCGAAGACCACCGCGCCGCGGGCACCGACCTTGGCAGCCGCGGTCAGCTGGTCGACGAGCCGGGCGTCGCCGACGCCGAGCAGGACCAGGTCGGGCGCCTCGCCGACCGCCTCGAGGTCGGGCAGGCACGGGTGCCCGGCGACCTCGTCGTACGACGGGTTCACCAGCCAGACCCGCTCGAACCCCGGCGATCGCAGCACCTCGCCGACCATCCGCTCGCCGAGGCTCCCCGGCCGCGCGCTGGCGCCCACGCACGCGACTGTGCGTGCCTCCAGCGTGGCGCGAAGAGCGTCCGCCTGGTTTTGTGACGGGCCTTGACGGCCCTCCTCAACCAGCGCGTCTCCTCAGCCGATGCCAGCGCGTCTTGCGGTCGGCGATGGCCGCCCTTGCCGCCTGCCACCCGGGGATGCCGCAGACCCCGCCGCCCCCGTGGGTCGCGGAGCTGGCGTTGTAGAGGCCGGCGATGGGGGTGCGGTAGTCGGCATAGCCCGGCGCCGGCCGCATGTGGAACAGCTGGTCGGGCGTGAGCTCGCCGTGGAAGATGTTGCCGCCGATCAGCCCGTACTCCTCCTGCATCTCGTGCGGGCCGACGATGTCGCGGTGGGTGATCGAGGCGGCGAACCCGGGGGCGACCTGGTCGTAGAGGTCGATCAGCCGGTCGGCGTACGCCTCGAGCTCGTCGGTGTGCGGTGCCTCGCTCCACTCGTGCGGGACGTACTGGGTGAACAGCGAGAAGATGTGCGTCCCGTCGGGGTTGAGCGTCTTGTCGAGGGTCGTCGGGATGACGCCGTCGCTGAACGGCAGCAGCGAAGCCCGACCCTCGCGGGCGTCCTGGAAGGCGCGCTCGATGAACTCCATCGACGGCGCCATCTCCACCGAGCCCGTGTGGTGCTCGGCCAGTCCCCCATCCATGTCGCGGCTCGGGTCGGCCGTGAAGCTCGGCAGCTCCGCGAGCGCCAGGTTGATCTTGACGACGCCCGACCGCGTGTTCCACCGCTCGATGTCGCTGACGAACTCGGCCGGCAGCTCGGTCGGCGGCAGGTGCTCGAGGAAGGCAATCTTGGGGTGCAGGCTGGTCACGACCAGCGGGGCCGTGAGCTCCTCACCGCCCTCCAGCACCACGCCCGTGACCCGACCGGCATTAGTGCAGACCCGTTCGACCCTCGCGCTGGTGCGGATCTCGGCGCCGAAGGACTGAGCCGAGCGGCCGATCGCCGCCGAGACCGCGCCCATCCCGCCTTCGGGGTATCCCCAGCTGCCCAGCCCATGTCCCGGCCCCGAACCGTCGCCCACGTCGCCGATCGAGTGGTGGGCCATCACGTACGCCGTCCCCGGCGCGTAGGGGCCCGCCCAGGTGCCGATCACGCCGTTGACCGCCATCGCACCCTTCACCTGCGGCGACTCGAACCAGTCGTCGAGCAGGTCGGCGATGCTCATGCTCATCAGCCGGGTGAGGTCGGCGATGGTGCGCTTGTCGACGCCGCGGTTGCTCCACGACCAGCTTGGCGAGGTCGGCCAGGTCGGAGGGCGAGTGGCTGCCGATGGTGGGCGGCACGCGGGTGAGCAGCGGGCCCATCACCTCGGCGAGGCCGGCCAGCCAGGCGTTCCACCTCGGCCAGGCCTCCGCGTCCTTCTTCGACCACCGCGCGATCTCGTCGTACGTGCGCGCCTCGTCGTCGTCGTAGATCGTCAGCGAGCCGCCCTCGGGGAAGGCTTGGTAGTAAGGCCCCATCGGGTGGACCTTGTAGCCGTACCGCGCCAGCCCCAGCTCGGCCACGATGGTCGGCGGCATCAGGCTCATGACGTACGACAGCCGGGTCACCGACAGGTGCGGCGCGTCGGGCCACGGCTGCTCGGTGGTGGCCGCGCCACCGATCTTGCCTCGCCCTTCGAGCACCACGGTGCGGGCACCGGAGCGGGCGAGATAGGCGGCTGCGACGAGGCCGTTGTGGCCGCCGCCGACCACGATCGCGTCGTAGGTGTTGGTCATCGCAGCTCTTCTCCCGAAGGCAGGCACCGGCGCAGAGTGTTTGACTGAGTGTTCAATCTAACGAGGTGATAACCTCCGTGGCAAGTGGCCGGAGCGCCACAGACCGAGCTGCCGAGCTTGTTTGGAGAACGACCGAGATGGCCGAAGCCGCGCCTCCGACCGAGGGCAACGAGGCTCGTCGTCAGGCCATGCTGCAGGCGGCCGCCGAGCTCATCAGCGAGCGCGGCTTCGGCGAGACCCGGATCGCCGACGTGGCCAAGCGGGCAGGCACCAGCTCGGGTCTGGTCATCTACTACTTCGGCACCCGCGACCGACTTCTCGTCGACGCACTGCGGTTCTCCGAGGAGGCGTTCTACGACGCCGCCACCCGGCTTGCTGGGCGAGGTCGTCGACTTCCGCAAGCGGCTCTCGATGCTGGTCGAGTGGTCCTGCGTGCCCCAGCTGCCCGGCGAGGTCAGCGGCGCCTGGGGGCTCTGGCTCGACCTGTGGGCGACGGCCCTTCGCCACCCCGAGGTCCGCGAGGCGCGCGTCGAGCTCGACGGCCGCTGGCGCGACCTGGTCGAGCGCGTGGTCGAGGACGGCCAGCAGGCCGGTGACGTCGGCGGCATCGACACCCGTCGCTTCGCCCTGACCTTCAGCGTGCTCCTCGACGGACTCGCCACCCAGGTCGCCCTCGGCGACGAGGAGATCACCTCCGACGTGGCCCACGACATGGCCATGGAGTACGCCGAGCAGCGACTCGGGCTGGAGCCAGGGAAGCGGCGCGCGAAGTCCGCGGGCACCCGCCGCCGGCCCGCCAAGGCTGCTTCGCGCTCAGGCTGAGAGGAACGCCTCCCGCGGGGTTGCCCCCAACGTGCCGCGGCTGCACGGGGAGAGGCGCGTCAGCGGTGCACCAGGGTCGTTTCACGGCACGCAAAGCGACCCCAAGTCACCGCCGCACAGCGCGGGCCCTGGCCAGCGGTGCACCAGGGTCGCTTCACGGCACGCAAAGCGACCCCAAGTCACCGCCGCACAGCGCGGGCCCTGGCCAGCGGTGCACCAGGGTCGGTTCACGGCACGCAAAGCGACCCCAAGTCACCGCCGCACAGCGCGGGCCCTGGCCAGCGGTGCACCAGGGTCGGTTCACGGCACGCAAAGTGACCCCAAGTCACCGCCGCACAGCGCGGGCCCTGGCCCAGTGGGGCCCCTCCCCGTGCAGCCGGCCACATGTAGGGGCACAACCCCGCCGGAGGCGCTAGCCGATCTCGACCTCGACCGGATCGGGCAGGGCGGCGTCGCTGCGCCTGAGCACCTGGACGGCGGTCGGGGAGAACCAGCAGGCCACTCGTTCGCCCGGGGTCGCGGCGAAGGAGCGCGGGCCGGCCTGGTTGGCGACCTGCACGAGCAGCACCTTGTCGTCACCCACGTCGACGCGGACCTGCGTGGCGGCGCCGAGGTAGACGACATCGAGCACGGTTCCGGTCAGTCGGTTGTGGCCCGCCGGGCCCGGCGCGGCCTCGTCGGCGACGGCGATCCGCTCGGGTCGGATCACGATCGCCGCCGGCCCGCGGGGCACGTCGGCGTGCGCCTCGGCGCTCACCGTGCGACCGAGGGCGGTGCAGGTGGCCAGCTCACCGGAGACGTCGGTCACCTCGGCGTCGAAGATGTTGGCCGAACCCAGGAACCCCGCGACGTACGCCGTCGCCGGACGCGCATAGATCTCCTCCGGCGAGCCGACCTGCTCGACCTTGCCGTCGGCGATCACCGCGATGCGGTCGCTCATGGTGAGCGCTTCTTCCTGGTCGTGGGTGACGTAGACGAACGTGATGCCGACGTCGCGCTGGAGCTGGCGGAGCTGGAGCTGGAGGTGCTTGCGCAGCTGTGCGTCCAGGGCCCCCAGGGGCTCGTCCAGCAGCAGCACTCGCGGGTTGAGCACCAGCGCCCGGGCCAGCGCGACCCGCTGCTGCTGACCTCCCGACAGCTGCGCCGGCCGTCGGCGCCCCAGCTCGCCGATGCGGGCGAGCTCGAGGGCCTCGCCGACCCGACGGTCCGTCTCGTCCTTGCTGATGTCCTGGTAGCGCAGGCCGAAGGCGACGTTCTCCCGCACCGTCATCAGCGGGAAGAGCGCGTAGTTCTGGAAGACGGTGTTGACCGGCCGCACATGGGGCGGGTCGGGCGCCAGGTCGCGCCCGTCGAGCATGATCCGGCCCGAGTCGGGTCGCTCGAAGCCGGCGATCATCCGCAGCGTGGTGGTCTTGCCGCAGCCCGACGCACCGAGCAGCGAGCAGAACTCACCTTCCGGCAGGTCGAGGTCGATGCCGTCGACGGCGACGACGTCCCCGAAGGACTTGGTCAGCGAGACCAGGCTCAGGGCGCCGCCGGGCATCAGGCGGTTCCAGCCGCAACCTCGGCCAGCCGCCCGAAGTTCGCGACGAGGCGATCGACGTCGTCGTCGTTGTGCTGCACCGACAGCAGCCATTGCTCGACCTTGCCCCACGGTGGCAGGAACACCCCGCCATTGTGCTGCATCAGCCAGTGCAGGTGCCCCCAGCGGTCGTCGACCATCAGGAAGTCGCGGTAGTTGCGGACCCGCTCCGGCGCGAAGGCGACGCAGCCCTTGGCGCCCACGCTGACGACGTGCCAGGGCAGCTTGTGGGCGGCGATATGGCCTTCGAAGCCCTCTCGGGCCCGGGTGGCGAGCGCGTCGAGGTGGGCGTACGCCGCCTCGTCGAGCACGTGGGTGAGATTGGCCCGGGTGGCGGCCATCGCCAGCGGGTTGCCGTTGAAGGTGCCGACCTGCTCGTAGCGGCCGTCGCCGATGAGCTCCATCAGCTCCTCGGTGCCGCCGATCGCCGCGACCGCGATACCCCCGCCCAGCGCCTTGGCCAGGCAGATGAGGTCGGGGGTGACGCCGGAGCGGCCGGTCACGCCGGCGGGGCCTGTCGTGAAGCCGGTCTTGACCTCGTCGAAGGCGAGGAAGGCGTCCTCGGCGTGCAGCAGGTCGCGGAGGCCGGCGAGGTAGCCGTCGTCCGGCGTGATGATGCCGGCGTTCATCATCACCGGCTCGAGGATCATCCCGGCAACCTGCCCGCGATGCTCGGCGAGTGCCCGTTCGACGGCACCGAGGTCGTTGAACGGGACGACCACGATCAGGTCCATGATGGCTTGCGGGATCCCGGTGTTGCCGGGCACCCGCGCCGGGCTCTCGACCGGGCCGACCTCGTCGGACTCGGGCGCCACGGAGACCTGCACCGAGTCGTGGTGGCCGTGGTAGCAGCCCTCTACCTTGAGCACGAGGTCGCGGCCGGTCGCCGCGCGCATCAGGTGCACGGCGTCCATGGTCGCCTCGGTCCCGGAGTTGGCGAACCGCCACAGCGGCAGGCCGAAGCGACGGACCAGCTCCTCGGCGACCCAGATCGCGTCCTCGGTCGGTTGGGCGAAGTGGGTGCCGCGGCGGACGCGGGCGGAGACCGCCTCGACCAGCGCGGGATGGCCGTGCCCGGCGATGGCGGCGCCGTAGCCGCCGTGCATGTCGACGTACTCGTTGCCGTCGACGTCCCACACGTGGGAGCCCTCGCCGTGGCTCATCCAGACCGCCTGCGGCAGCGCGATCTGCCAGTTCGAGGTCGCCCCGCCTGCGAGCGAGCGGCCCGCCTCGACGGTCAGTTCGGTGCTCCGCGGCTGGCGCCGGACGAACACCTCGGACTCGGTCTCGATCAGGGCGTCGATGCCGTCGGTGGGCCGGTCGACGGCCACGGAGGAGGTCACGGGAGTACCTTTCGGTTCGAGACCAAACTGTTGAGTGAGCACGATTGACTGAGCATTCAGTTTATGTGACCGTTTAGCCGACGGACAACACCCCACGGCATCAATCAAGCGTCGGAGGCGGGCATGGATCGAGCCGACGGCCCGGCGTTCGACCGGCGTACGTTGCTGCGCAACGCCGCGCTGCTGGGCATCTCCGTGCCGACCCTGTCCGCCCTGCTGCAGGCCTGCGCGGACTCTCCGACGGGCAGCGCCGCCAATGGTGGCAAGAAGCTGGAGATCGCCTCTCCGGACAACCCCGTCACCTGGCCGATCGCCGACGACAACCCGCCGATCGCCGACGGCCTCGACCCCGAGTCCGGGCCACTGATGCTCTACAACTACGCCGACTACCTCGCCCCTGCGGTGGTGAAGTCCTTCGAGGAGAAGTACGGCGTCGACGTCAAGATCTCGACCTTCAACGACACCGACGAGGCGATCACCAAGATCCGCACGGGCGCGGTGCCGTTCGACATCTACTTCCCGAGCTACGACCAGATCGCCCGGCTGGTGACCGCGGGCCTGGTCCGGCCGCTCAACCACAGCTACCTCGGCAACCTCGGCAACGTGTGGGACGCCTTCAAGGACCCTTGGTACGACGGCGAGGCGCGCTACTCGGTCCCCTACAGCATCTACACGACCGGCATCGGCTGGCGCGACGACCTGGTGCCCGATGACATCGCCGGCCTCGCCAACCCCTACGACTCGCTGTGGGACCCGTCCTACCGGAGCAAGGTCGCCGTCATCGACGACTGGCACACCGCGATGGCGATGGTCGCGCTCCGGGCCGGCCTGACCGACGTCAACACCGACTCGGCCGACGACCTCGCGGTGATCCAGCAGCAGATGATCGAGCTGAGCGAGGCCACCAAGCCCAAGGTCACCGTGTCGATGTACAACGACCTGCCGTCGGGCCAGCTCGGGATCGCCCAGATGTGGTCGGGCGACGTCGTCAACTCCCAGTACTACCTGCCCGAGGGCCAGTCGTCCGACATCCTGCGCTACTGGTTCCCCGAGGACGGCAAGGGGCTGGTCGACAACGACCTGATGATGGTCCTCAAGGGCGGCAACAGCCCGGTGCTCGCCCACCTCTTCATCCAGCACCTGCTCGACGAGAAGAACTCCCTCACGAACTTCGGCTACATCGGCTACCAGCCGCCGCAGAAGGTGCTCGACGAGCAGCGGCTGGTGGCCGACGGCTTCCTGCCGGAGAACCTCGCCACCGCCGCCGTTCACGAGGAGTGGTTCGACACGGGCTACCGCCTGCTGGAGCTCACCGTCGAGAACGACGCCGCCTGGCACCAGATCTGGCAGCAGTTCAAGGCGGGCGCGTGACGGCGGCGCCCCTCCCGCTCAGCCAGGATCCAGACCCCGTCGAGCCGGCCCCTCCACCGCCTCGCCGCGGCCGGCGGGGCAGGGCCCTCGGCCCGCTGCTCGCCCTGCCCGGCATCGCCTGGCTGGCGCTGTTCTTCGTCGCGCCCCTCTACGTCGTGCTGGCCGTCGTCTTCGGTGGCGTCGACCCGGTCTTCCGCACGGTCATCCCGGTGTGGAACCCGCTGCTGTGGTCCTCCGACCAGCCGATGTACGTCCTGTCCCACATCGCCGGCAAGAACGGGATCTTCGGGCCCGCGTTGTTGCGCACAGCGGTCTTCGTCCTCACCGCGAGCGTGCTGTGCCTGGTCATCGCGTTCCCGATCGCCTACTACGTCGCCCGGCTGGCGGGCCGGTGGCGGGGCCTGCTCCTGACCCTGCTGATCGCGCCGTTCTGGATCAGCTACATGATGCGGATGCTGGCCTGGGTCAACCTGCTGGCCAACGACGGGCTCGTCAACCGCATCATCTCGCTCGGCGGTCTGCTGCCCGACGACACGAGGTGGCTCTCCGGGCACGGTCCGGTCGTCATCCTCGGACTCGTCTACGGCTACGTGCCCTACATGATCATCCCGTTGTACGCCGGCCTGGACCGCCTGCCCGCCGACCTCGTGGAGAGCGCGCGTGACCTCGGGGCCAGCCGCGCCTCGGCGTTCTGGCGGGTCACCCTGCCGATGTCGCGACCCATCGTGGTGGCCAGCGTGCTGCTGACCTGCCTGCCGATGCTCGGCGACTACTTCACCAGCGACCTGCTGTCCGGTTCGCCGAGCACCTCGATGGTCGGCAACCTGATCAACGAGACCGTGCTGACGCCCGGCCAGACGGGGCAGGCGGGCGCCTTCGTGCTGCTGGTGCTCCTGGTCTCCCTGCTCCCGATGCTCTACTACGTCCGCTCGGTGTCCCGGTCCGACGGAGCCCTGGCATGAGGGTGCTGCCATGAGGGCGCCGACCACCTGGTGGCGCGACCCGTGGCGCAAGCCCCGGGTGCTCGCGGCGGTCACCATCCTCTATCTGCTCTGGTCGCTGCTGCCGGTGCTGGTAGCGGCGTTGTTCTCCTTCAACGACGGGCGCTCCCGCACCAGCTGGCAGGGGTTCTCGATGCGCTGGTACTACGGCGACCCGCTGCGCTCGGTCTGGCATGACGACGCGCTCCAGCAGGCGCTCGTGCAGACCCTCAAGCTCGGCGTGCTGACCACGCTGGTCACCGTGCCCCTCGGCGTCGCGCTGGCCATCGGGCTGGACCGCTGGCGCGGCCGGCTGCCGAGCACCGCCAACTCCATGCTGCTGCTGTCGTTCGTGATTCCCGAGACGCTGCTGGCGGTCGCTCTCCTGTTGGTGGTGACCCAGCTGGTCCTGCCGTTCACCCTGGGCACGACCGCGCAGGTCATCGGCCTGGTGACCTTCCAGCTGTCCTATCCGGCGATCCTCGTGCGGGCCCGGCTGGCGACCATCGGCACCGACCTCGAGGAGGCCGCGATGGATCTCGGCGCGTCGCCGATCTCTGCCCAGCGCCGGGTGATCCTGCCGATGCTGGTGCCGGCGATCGTCGCGAGCGCCGTCCTGGTCTTCGCCGACGTGATCGACGACTTCGTGATCGTCCGCTACCTGTCGGGCGACTCCACCACCGAGCCGACGTCGGTGAAGATCTACCAGACCGCTCGCGCGGCGCCGACGCCCGCGCTCAACGCGCTGGCCACGCTGATGCTCGTCGCCGCCCTGCTCGCGGTGACCCTGGGCTTCTTCGTCTACCGGTGGCTCGGACGTCGCGCCGGCACCAAGGAGTCGATCGGCTCCTTCACCGGCGAGACGTAGGCCCGCCGACGTCGCGCGATCAGCCGAGGATGCGCGACCGAGCCGGGTCGAAGAACGGCTTCAGCGACACCTGGGCCGGCACCCTGGTGCCCGCGACGTCGATCTCGAAAGAGCCGGCGCCCAGGTCGGCGGCGGTGATGCCCTCGTCGCGGCCGATCCCGGCGATCCCGCACGCTGCGCCCAGCGAGTGGCCGAAACCGCCGCTGCGGACGTGACCGACAGGCTTGCCGTCCCAGTAGACCGGCTCGTCGCCGTAGAGGTCGTAGTCGGGCGAGGTCGAGCAGCACGTTGACCAGCCGACTGGTCAGCGGACCGGACTCGCGCTGCTTGAGCAGCGCGTCGCGGCCGACGAAGCCGCCGGGCTTGTCCCAGGCGACCGCGAAGCCGAGCCCGGCCTCGAGCGGCGTGTCCGTGGAGTCGATGTCGTGGCCCATGTCGCGGAAGGCCTTCTCCAGTCGCATCGTCTCCAGCGCGCCGACGCCGGTGGGGCGGAACTCCCCGGATGAGCCGAGCTCCGCACCGGCCTCTCGCAGCTGGTCGTAGAGCGTGGCACCGAACTCGGTGGGGACCATCAGGTCCCAGCCCAGCTCACCGACGTACGTCACCCGCAACGCCCAGAGCGGGGTGTAGCCGAGCTCGACCTTCTGAGCCGTGAGGTAGGGAAAGGCGGCGTCCGACCAGTCGTTCGGGCTGAGTCGCTGCAGCAGCTCGCGAGACCTAGGGCCCTGCACCGACAGCATCGAGTAGCTGCCGGTGACGTCGGTGACCGTGACGAACTCGGCCTCGCGGGTCTGGCGGCGGATCCAGGCCGGCACCCGGCGGTGGATGTTGTCGCCGCTGATCACGACGTAGGTGTCCTCGGCCAGCCGGGTGACCGTGACGTCGGCGATGATGCCGCCGCGTTCGTCGAGCCACTGGGTGTAGACGAGCCGCCCGGCCGGGGTGTCGACGTCGTTGGCGCAGACCCGGTTGAGCACGGCCATCGCGTCGGGCCCCTGCACGAGGTGGTGCGACATCAGCGACAGGTCGAAGATCGCGAGGTTCTCGCGGGCCTGCAGGTGCTCCTCGCGGGTGCGCTCGAACGCCTCGCCGCGCGCGTAGCCCCACGCCACGGTCGGAGTCACGCCCGGCCCGGCGAAGTAGTCGGGGTACTCCCAGCCGCTGGTGGCGACGAAGTGGGCGCCGTCGGCGACGTGCTGGGCGTGGTACGGCGACCGGCGCACGTTGCGGGCGTGCTGGTTCTGGGCGTTCGGCCAGGACAGGTCGTTGAGCAGGAAGCCCAGCCGCTGCACGGTGCGTTCCTCACGGAACTGCCGGGTCGCCTGGAACTCGTGCGCCCGGTCGACGCCGACGCTCGTGACGTCGAGCGGTGGGTGCCCCTCGATCAGCCACTGCGCCATCATGTGGCCGAGGCCGCCACCGGAGAGGATGCCGACCGAGTTCAGACCGCAGGCGAGGTAGAGGTTGTCGACCTCGGGAGACTCACCCAGCATCGGTGACAGGTCGTCGGTGAAGCTCTCCGGCCCGCAGAAGAGCGTGCGGATCCCGACGTCCTCTAGCGCCGGGAAGCGCCGCATCGCGACCTCCAGGAACGGCCCCATCCGGTCCCAGTCGGGCGGGAGCACGGCGAACGCGCTGTCTCGCGGCGTACCGTCCAGGGCCCAGGCCTTCGCGACCGGCTCGAACATCCCGACCAGCAGGCCGCCGCCCTCCTCGCGGTAGTAGCCGTAGGCCTCGCCGTCCTCGATCACCGGCACCGACTCCGGCGTGACTCCGGCGATGGGCTCGGTGAGCAGGTAGTAGTGCTCCGCGGCCTGGAGCGGCACGGTGACACCCGCCTTGGCCGCCAGCTCGCGACCCCACAGCCCGGCGGCGAGCACGACCTTCTCGCACTCGATGTCGCCGCGCTCGGTGCGGACGCCGACGACCTTGCCGCGGTCGAGGGCGAAGCCGGTGACCTCGGTGTTCTCGAAGATCCGCACGCCTCGCTGCCGGGCACCCTTGGCCATCGACATCGTCACGTCGACCGGGTTGGCCCGTCCCTCGTCGGCGGTCCAGAAGCCGTGGATGACGTCGTCGGTGCGCATCAGCGGCACCAGGTCGGCCACCTCACGCGGCGACAGCACCTCCTTGGCCATCCCCACCGAGCGCATGTACGCCGTCTCGCGGCGCAGGCTCTCGTCGGCGCGTGGCGTCGTGGCCAGCTGGAGGTAGCCGCACTGGCGGAACCCCGTGGAGAGCCCCGTCTCCTCCTCGAGCCGGGCATAGAGCTCGGCGGAGTAGCGCGCCATCCACAGCGCGTCCTCCGTCGTGCCGCCCGAGACGATCTCTCCCGCGGCGTGCCAGGTGGTGCCCGAGGTGAGCTGCTTGCGCTCCAGGAGCACCACGTCGGTCGCACCCAGCAGCGCGAGGTGATAGGCGATCGACGTCCCGATCACGCCGCCGCCGACGACGACGTACTGCGCCCGGCTCGGGAGCTCACCGGAGGGAGATGGCGATGCGGCCTCGGCCCGGGCAGCGGAGGGATTGATGGCGGTGAAGTCGAGCGACATGGACGCAGCCTGCCACTGGTTGAACGGTTGTTCAATCGAGTGCCGGGAAGTCGGGCGCGTGCAACGCTGGACCCCATCGACCCCGAACCCTAGGATTGACTGCATGTTCAATCAGTTGCGCGGCACCGTCGCCCCGCTCCCCGCCGACGAGGTGGCGACGGCGTACGCCCCCTTTGGGACTTCCCGGATGCTGCCCCGCCTCGCGTACGTCGACCCGGCGGTCTACGACTGGGAGCAGGCCAACGTCTTCTCCGGGTGGATGTGCCTGGGTCGCGGGGAGAGATTCGCCGAGACCGGCGCCCAGACCGCGGTCGAGACCGGCGCCGGCGGAGTGCTGCTGGTGCGCGGCGAGGACGGCACGCTGCGCGCCTTCGCGAACGTCTGCCGCCATCGTGGTCATGAGCTCGTCGCATGCGGGGTGTCGGTCAGCAAGCGATCGATCGTCTGCCCCTACCACGGCTGGAACTACAAGCTCGATGGCTCGCTGCGCAACGCTCCCGGCGGCTTCCGCGACCTCCCGGACTTCGACAAGACGCAGTTCGGCCTGGTCGAGCTGAACGTCGTGGAGTGGCACGGCTGGGTGTTCGTGGACCCCAGTGGTGAGGGCGGGTCGTTCGAGGAGCACGCCGCCGGTCTCGAACAGATCGTCGCCAACTACCGCCCCGAGGACCTGGTCACCGTCGCGTCGCACTCCTACGAGCTCGAGACGAACTGGAAGATCATCGCCGAGAACTACCAGGAGTGTTATCACTGCCCCTCGATCCACCCCGAGCTGTGCCGCGTCAGCCCGCCCCAGAGCGGCGAGAACCTCGAGCCCGACGGCGAGTGGATGGGGGGCTGGATGGACCTGGTGCCCGACGCCGACACCATGTCGCTCGACGGGCGTAGCGGTGGCGTGGCGATCGAGGGACTGACCGACGTCGAGCTGCGCACGGTGATGTACCTGGTGGCCTTCCCGAACCTGCTGATCAGCCTGCACCCCGACTACGTGATGACCCACACGCTGCGGCCGCTCGCTGCCGACCGCACGTTCGTCGAGTGCTCGTGGGCGTTCCCGCGCCACGTGGCCGAGCGCGAGGGGTTCGACCCGTCGTACGCCGTGGACTTCTGGGACATCACCAACCGCCAGGACTGGGCGGCCTGCGAGGCGGTGCAACGTGGCCTCACCAGCCCGCACGCCATCCCCGGTCCGATGGCCCCGGAGGAGGACGGCGTCTACCAGTTCGTCAACCGGATGGCCCGCGCGTACGCCGGCCTCGGCCCCGCCGACGACGCCCGACCGTCGATGAAGTCCGAGGACGTCGTACCCGCCGAGCCGGCCGCCGCCGACGAGGCGATCGTCTGAATGTCAGCCGGTCGACTCACGGGCTCGTCAGGATGACGAGCTGCTGGGTCGCACGGGTCATCGCCACATAGCGGTCGACGGCCCCTTCGATGCCGTCGCCGAACGTGTCCGGGTCGATGAGGACCACCAGGTCGAACTCGAGGCCCTTCGACAGCTCCGGAGTGAGTGACCGAACGCGGGACGTCGCAGGCAGAGTGCCGTCCTCGAGCTCACCGACGCCGATGACGCACGCGATCCCGTCGTCATGCTCGGCCAGCCAGGAGTCGAGGATCGAGCGCAGCCCCGAGACAGAGCCGTGCACGACGGGGACGCCGCCGCTGCGGATCGAGGTCGGCACGTTGGCGTCCGGGAGCACGGCCCGGATGACCGGCTCGGCTTCGGCCATGACTTCTTCCGGCGTCCGGTAGTTGATGCTCAACGACGCCAGGTTGACGTTGTCGAGCCCGATCCGCTCGAGTCGCTCCTCCCACGACTCCGTGAACCCGTGCCGGGCCTGCGCGCGGTCGCCGACGACGGTGAGGCTCCGCGACGGGCAACGGCGCAGCAGCATCTGCCACTCGGCGTCGGTCAGCTCTTGCGCCTCGTCCACGACGATGTGCGCGAACGGGCCGGCCAGCAGGTCTGGGTCGGCGCCCGGCAGCGCCGCCTCGTCGACCCACTTGTCCCGCAGGTCGTCCCCGCGCAGCATCGACATCACCTGCATGTCGGAGTCGTCGGTCTCGATGAGGTGATCGACGACCCGGGACATCTCCTCCCGCTGGGCGGCCAGGGCCGCCTCCTGCCGGCGCTTGCGACGCGATGCCTCGGGGTCGCCGAGCCGGTGCCGGGCCGCGTCCAGGAGCGGCAGGTCGGAGACGGTCCAGGCCTGCGGATCCCGGCGTTGCAGCCTGCGGACCTCGTCTGGCCCGAGCCAGGGGGCACACATCCGCAGGTACGCCGGCACTGACCAGAGGTCGCCGACCAGGTCGGTCGCCTCCAGCAACGGCCACGCCTTGCCGAGGGTCGACACCAGTTCCTCGTTCCGGAGCAGCGAGCCGCGCAGCTCTTCGGGCGAGACGTCCTCGTCGTCCAGCTTGTCACCGAGGATGGCGACCAGCTCCTCCCAGATCTGGTCGCGCGCCTCGTTGTGCGGCATGCCGGGATCGGGCGACTCGAACGCCTCCGCCCACTCGTCGGCGCTGAGCCAGAGGTCGCCCCACGGGGTCTCGACCTCCAGTCCCTCGGTGGGTGGCTCCTCGTAGAGCCGCACGGCCGGCTCGATCGCCTTCACCATGTCCACGGACGACTTCAGGAGGGCCACGTCGGGGTCGGCTTCGACCGCCGCCGCAGCGCCGTCGGGGACGAGGTCGCGCAGCGTGCACGTCTGCACGCCCTCCTCCCCCAGGCTCGGGAGGACGTCGGCGACGTACGCCAGGTAGGGCTGGTGCGGACCGACGAACAGCACGCCGCCCCGGCGGTGACCCAGGCGCGGATCGGAGTACAGCAGGTACGCCGTGCGGTGCAGCGCCACGACGGTCTTGCCCGTGCCCGGCCCGCCGTCGACGACCAGCGCGCCGCGGGATCCGGCGCGGATGATTGTGTCCTGGTCGGCCTGGATGGTCGCGAGCACGTCGCGCATCCGGGGCGACCGGCTGCTGCCCAGGCTGGCGATGAAAGCGGACTGGTCGTCGAGGGCTGCGGCGTGCCCGTCGAACCCGTCGGCGGTGAACACCTCGTCCCAGTAGTCGCTGATCCGGCCACGGGTCCAGCGATAGCGGCGGCGGCTCGACAGACCCATCGGGTTGGCATGAGTCGCTCCGAAGAACGGCTCGGCCGCGGGCGAGCGCCAGTCGACCAGGAGCCGGCGACCGGCGCTGTCGGTCAGGCCGAGCCGGCCGACGTACACGGGCTCCTGGTCGGCTGCCGTGACCATGTGCCCGAGGCAGAGGTCGAGACCGAAGCGACGCAGGGTCCGCAGGCGGCCGGTCAGCCGGTGCACCTCGAGGTCGCGGTCCATGGCTTCCTGGCCCGTCCCGCCGGCCTCCCTGCGCGCGGCATCGAGCCGGTCCGACAGGTCGGCGATCGAGTGCTCGAGGCTGCTCGCGATGGCCGCGAAGTGCTCCTCGTCGCGGGCGATCAGCGCGGCATCGGCCTTGGGCGCGAGGTGGTCGGGCAGGTCGAACGCGGTGGTAGTCACGGGATTCACGGCATCAACTCCGAGTAGGTTCTGGCCACGGCCGGCGATTCTGCAGCCTGAAGGGGGCCTTGCCGCAAGCCCCCCGATGCGTTATACGTTAAATACGGAAGGGAGCGGGACTCCCTTCCGTTCTTCGTCTCCTGAGCGCGCGCGCTTGCCATGCTCGGAGCCTGGCGAGGCGCCGAACTCGACCTCGTGCGGCACCTCGACAGGTCACCCGCTTCGGGGGATGTCAGGCCCGGGACTAGGCGCGACCATCGACAGGTGGACTAAGCCGACGATCGGGGAACGCTATGACCACCACACCGCAGCCTGAGCCGGCCACCGACCCTACCGCTCAGGAACGCTTGGCCTGGATGGGCAAGAACTCGACCAAGCTGATCGTTGCGCTCGTCGTCCTTGTCATCGCGGCACTGGTCGTCACGTTCTCGTTCAGCCTCTTCGGCAGCAGCTCGGCCAACCCAGGAAACATCGCGACGAGCGGCATCATGGAACAGGACAACTCGGAGGACGGGAAGGCCATCCTCACGGTCGAGGACCTGCTTCCGGGAGAGTCCGGCGACGGGACCGTATCGATCACCAACGTCGGCGACGCTGACGGTGACTTCACGTTGACGGCCAGCAACCTGGTGGACACCCCGTCGACACCGCCGTTCTCACAGGTGGTGGATCTGGTCATCACGGACGGGACGGACGAGGTCTACACAGGCAAGCTCGGGGCGGTCACCACCGTCGATCTCGGCACCTGGGCGGCCGGTGAGACGCACAACTTCACGTTCACGGTGACCTTCGACGCCGCAGCCGGGAACGAGTACCAGGACGCGCAGACGACCCTCGACTTCACTTGGGACGCCACGCAGAGCACCTCCTGAGCCCCGCATGACAACGGCTCCGGAACCGGCGAGCCGGCACAGGTTCCTGGGTGACCGACGGCTGCTCGGCATCCTGATCGCAGGCGGCGTGATGGCGCTTGTCGTCGTCACCGTGATCGGTTTCTCCGGCGCCTACTTCAACTCGACCTCGAGGTCACCGGGCAACGAGTTCGCGACCGCAGGGATGGGCCTGGACCTCACGGTCATCGGCCAGGTCGTCGACGGTGCCGGGATGCGGCCCGGGGACGTGCGCAGCGGAGACCAGTCCGTCACCAACACCGGGCACCGCGGCCTTCTGGTTCTCGCAGCCCAGGGACTCGACCAGACCCAGCCGCTCAGCAAGGTCTTGAACATCTCGATCCGACAGACCGCTCCGGCGGCAACGGCGCCGGTCTACGACGGACCCCTCACGGGCTTGGGGTCCGTCCAGCTCGGCACGATGGAGAAGGACGAGCGTCGGACCTACACGTTCAAGGTCACCTGGCCCGCGAGCCAGGACGCACCGGCTCTGGATGGCACCAGCGCAAGCCTCACCTTCGACTGGCGGCTGGAGTCGGTCCAGTGAGCGACCGCACCCACCCCATGCGGCGCCGGGTGGTGTCGATCCTCACGACGGTGGTCATGGTCGCAGCGCTGCTGCTCGCCGCCCTCATGGTCGTGCCCACGCTGCTCGGTTTCGAGCGATACGTCATCGTCAGCGGCTCGATGGTTCCGACCATCCCGGTCGGATCGGTCGTCTACGACGAGGTGGTTCCGGTCGGCGACATCGAGGTCGGCGACATCATTACGTTCGTCCCACCGCCGGAGTACGGGATCGACGACCCCGTGACCCACCGCGTCGTCAAGATCACCTCGGCCGGCAAGAACAGCAGCCACCCGGGCGAGCGGATCTTCCAGACCAAGGGGGACGCGAACGAGGACGTCGACCCGTGGGAGATGGTGCTCGACGGCCCCGACCAAGCCCGCTACGTCCGCCACATCCCCTACGTCGGGTATGTCTACATGGCCCTTCAGGTCCGGTGGGTCCAGGTCGTGGCCATCGCAATCCCGTCGATCGCCCTGATCGTCTACATCATCGTCACGCTGTGGCGGGTGTCCGGCGACGGTGTCCGCGAGCAGCGCCGCGAGCAGGATCAGGCCGGGCAGGATCCGGCCGAACCGCCGCAGAAGGTCGTCACGTGAGGCGCCCGGCCGCGCTCATCGCCCTCGCGATCGGGACCGCGCTTCTCGCAGCCGCTTCGACGGCCGGCGCGGCTTTCACCACCCACAAGTCGAACCCGCAGACGTTCACGGCCGGGGGTGCTCCCCCGACCCGAACCGACCTGGTCGCCCAGTCCCGGACCAACGACGGCGGTGCGGCAAGCCCCCAGATCCAGTACGGCCTGCGGCTGAAGAACACCGGCACGGAGCAGATCGACCTCGACACCGTCACGATGCGGTACTGGTTCACGTCGGACGGCAGCACCGCCCTGCCGGTGGTCGCCTGCTACTACGCGGCCTTCGGCTGCGGCAACATCCATCAGTCCGCCGTCGACCTGCCCGACCGGCTCGAGGGCGCTGACCACTATGCGGAGATCGCCTTCACCAGCGGCGTCCTCGCTCCCGGCGCGTCGGCGTCGCTCGACCAGCTCGCCATCCGTGACCCGACCGGAGCGAACTACACCCAGAGCAACGACCACAGCTTCCTCAACAAGGGAAGTTTCACCGACAACGAGCGAGTCACCGTCTATGTCGACGGGCAGCTGGTGTGGGGCATCGAACCGAGGCCCCTCGACGATGTCGAGTCCGTGGAGGTGCAGTACGCCAACCTCGACCCGGACCCGCTGAACAACGTCATCAAACCTGGACTGAAGGTCGTCAACACCGGCACGGTGGACCTCGACCCAGCCCGCCTGACCTTGCGCTACTGGTTCACCGCCGAAGGCACGAGCCCGTTGCTGGGGTTCTGCGACTACGCGGACGCCGGCTGCGGGAAGGTCACCACGAGCTTCGGCAAGGTCAACCCGGTCCGCCCGGGGGCGGACTCCTACCTCGAGGTCGGCTTCGCGGCCGGCACCCTCGAGGCCGGGACCAGCTCCGGGCAGATGCAGCTGCGAGTCAACAAGTCCGACTTCTCAAACTTCGACGAGCGCGACGACTACAGCCACGGCACCAACACGACCTTCGCCAGCACGACGAAGGTCACCGCGTACCTCGACGGCGTACTCGTCTGGGGGACCGAACCGTGACCACCGACAGTGAGCCGAGTGCCCTTGACCGGCTTCGTTGGCTCAGCTCCACCGCATCACGTTGGATCCTGGCGGTCGTCCTCCTGCTGGTCGCGACGCTTGTCGGGGCGAGCTGGACCTTCGGCCTGTTCACGTCATCGTCGGCGAACCCGAAGAACACCGTCAGCGCCGGGAGAATGACCCAGGACAACAGCGCCGGAAACACCGCCATCATGAAGGCTGTCGGCCTGATCCCGGGCGACGTCGTGAAGGGCTCGGCCACGATCGAGAACGTCGGCGAGGCCAGCGGCGACTTCACGCTGCAGGTCCAGAACGTCGCCGACGAGGTCGGCCCCAACGGCGGCGTCCTCTCGTCATGGCTCCACCTCGACGTGTACGACGAAGACCACCCCAACGCGATCTGGGCCGGGCCGCTGGCCGAGCTCGACGTCGACCTCGGCACCTGGACGCCGGGCGAGCAGCGAACCTATCGGTTCGAGGTTTCGCTGCCGGAAGAAGGAGCGTCGGTCGACAACGCGTTCCAGCGATCGAAAGCCACCGCCACGTTCGTGTGGAACGCAGTGCAGTCACGCTGACCGACGGTCGGGCCGCCGACATCGCGTGGCGTTCAGTCTGAGCGGCTGCGCACCCGGGCAATCAGGTCGGTCGTAGAGATGGCGCCGTTTCGCGGGACCAGGCGGAGCCGGCCGGTCTCCACGGCCGGTCCATAGACGTCAGCGGCGGCGTCGACATCGAGGTCATCGCCGTGGACCACGAGCGCGAGCTTGTGCTCGTCGAGGAACTCCGCGGTGAGTCGGGCGGGAGCATCCGGGATCACCTCGTCGACGTACCGACATGCCTCGACCACGGCAACTCGCTCCGCAAGACTCATGATCGGCCGCCGCTTGTAGGCAGCCACCGTCTCGTCGGAAAGAACTCCGACGACCAGGTAGTCGCCGAGCTCCCGCGCGGCGCGCAGCAAGGCAACGTGACCGGCATGGAAGAGGTCGCCCACCATGTCGACGTAGACGCGGGTGGGGTCGGTCATGACCACTCTCGAGCGGTGGTTGTCATGGGGTCACGATACGAACACAGTCGAGCTTGGGTAGGCAACGGCGGATCGCAATTAGGCTTGCACCGTGGACGATCACAAGGCGTGGTTGGCGGGTGTCTTCGATCGGGCGGCGCCCACCTACGACCGGATCGGCGATGCGTACCACGCCTACTTCGCCGAGCGGCTGATCGACCTGACTGACACGCCTCGCGATGCTCACCTGCTCGACGTCGCCTGCGGTCGGGGTGCGGTGCTTGTCGCCGCGGCAGAGCGAGGCGTCGGCCGGCTCACCGGGATCGACATGTCGCCGACGATGATCGAGCTCGCGAAGGAAGACGTCGGCGCGGTGGGAGTCCCCGAGGTCGACCTGCGGGTCATGGACGCCGAGAAGCTCGACTTCCCCGATGCCCGCTTCGACGTGGTCACCGCCGCCTTTGCGTTGTTCTTCCTGCCCGATCCCGCGCGTGCGGCAGCCGAGTTCCGGCGGGTGCTGCGGCCGGGAGGTGTCCTCGCCGTGTCGACCTGGGGTGACGAGGACGAGCGTTGGAGCTTTGAGGACGAGCTCTTCCCCGCCTCGGACTCGCCGCGCATCCGGGCTCTGCAGCAGCCGTTCTCGCGCCCCGAAGAAGTGACGGAGCTGCTCTCCAGAGCAGGTTTCACCAACGTCGACGTGCATCGGGAGGACACCGAGATCTGCTTCGCGTCGCAGCAACAATGGTGGGACTGGCACTGGTCGTTCAGCGTGCGCGGACTTCTCGAACAGATCGAGCCGGACGCGCTGGCCGCCTATCGCGACGCCTGCTTCTCGGAGATGGAGGCCCTCCAGTCGGCCGACGGCTATCCGCTCCGACTCAACGCGCTCATCGTCGTCGGACGGGCCTAGATACGACACACCACGGCGCTGAGTGTCGGCGGCTAGGAGGGAAAGAACCTCCACCGCCCCTCTGAGACGACCTCGACGTTGCCGTCGGTCACCTTGAAGGCGGTCTCGTCGTCGACGGCGTACGACGGACCGTCGATGCCGGCCGCCCAGCTCTCTGCTTCGGCCATGGAGTTGCCCGGCATGCCCTCGCCGTTCACGTGTGGGCAGATCGAGAAGTCGACGACCCCCAACGTCTCGTCGCCTCCGGTGGGGGGCTTCCAGCCGACGAAGTCCTCCCCGATGCGGGGGGTCATCACCATGCTCCCGGCGCTCATCCCTACCCAGACAACATCCGTCAGCGACGGCAGGAGATCCGCCAGTCCGGACTCCCGCATCCAGTGGCACAGGTACAAGGCATCGCCGCCCGCAACCAGCAGGACGTCCGTCTCTCGGACCAGGGGGACCCAGCGATCTTCGTCGATGCTGGGCAACGCCGTGAGCTCGAGCACTCCCACTGACTTCCAGCCCAGCTCGACCATGAGATTGTCGGAATGTCCACTGATGAACTGCCAGGGTCGCTCTCCTGGACCGACGTGGGGGTGCCCGTACTGGGCTGTGGGGATGCACAGGGCGCTGGAGTCGGCGATGGGCTTGCCGAGGAGGTCGACCAGCGCGTCGTGGATGCTCGCGTTCTTGACGCCCGCGGACGTGAGAAGAAGCCTCAAGATGTCTCCCGGTTCGAGTCTGATGGAGCGGTGGCACGTATGGACCTGTGACCACCGCGAACCTCATCGCTGCTGAAGGGGCAAACTACCCGCAACGACCGAGCGCGCCGCCCTGGATCGGCGATCGGGCACACTCGGCGGCGTGGAAACGCTCGGCAGCAAACAGGTCTACGCCAACCCGTGGATGACGGTGCGGGAGGACGCGATCCGTCGATCGGACGGATCCACGGGCATCTACGGGGTGGTGGACACCCCCGACATCGCGCTGATCATCCCGGCGGACGCCGATCGGTTGCATCTGGTCGAGCAGTACCGCTACCCGGTCGCCGGCCGACGATGGGAGTTCCCCTCCGGAACGGCAGACCCGCAGCTCGACGTCGACGCGGCGGCGCTGGCCGCCCGCGAGCTTCGCGAAGAGACCGGGTTGGTGGCCGGCAGGCTGACTCCGCTCGGCACGCTCGACGTGATGCCGAGCATGTTGAACCAACGATGCCGGGTCTTCCTGGCCGCCGACCTCACGCAAGGCGCACCGCAGCGGGATCTCGAGGAGGCGGACATGAAGTCGGCGTGGTTCAGCCGCGCCGAGGTCGAGCGGATGATCACCGACGGCACCATCACCGACGCGAAGTCCACGGCGGCGTACGCCCTGCTGCTTCTGCATCTGGGCATGCCAAGACCCGGTGGCGCCCAGGAGTTCTAGGCACCACCGGGTCTCAGGCAGCTCAGGCGACGGGCTCCAGCGACCGGTCTTCGATCGAGGAGATGGTGCTCTCCGTCCGCCAGACCTTGGCTCGGGCGAGGAACACCGCACCCACGATGGCGACTGCCGCGAAGGTCGCGATGCCGCTCTCGCCGGCGACGTAGGCCAGGTCGGCTTCCGAGCTCGCGACCACGGCACCCGCACCCAGGCCGAACATGATGTTCACGGCTCCGTGGGCCATCGACACCGGCCACACGCTGCCGGTCCGGTCCCACAGGTAGGCGTAGAAGACGCCGCCCATGGTGATGGTCGCCACCGCCACGGGTGCCACCAGCCAGCGACTGCCGAACTGGTCATACGTGGTGGCGATCAGGATCAGCGGCAGGTGGAAGCAGCCGTGGATGAACCCGGTGACGAGGGCGGCGCGACGACGGCTGGTGAGCATCTGGATCCTCGGCAGGAGGTACCCGCGCCAGCCGATCTCCTCCGCGAGGAAGAGGACCGTCATGAAGCCCACCGACACGACCAGGTTCAACATCCAGGAGCCGGCGCTTCCTGAGCTGATGTCGAGCGGCTTGAGGTCGGCCACACCGAGCAGCACCGCGGCCGCATAGGCGCTGCCGGCCAGGATCATTGGCACCAACAGAGCGAACGGCCACAGCTTCTTGCCCGAGCGCCCGAGGCCGAAGCTGCCCCACAGCTCTCTTCGCTTGCCGTGAGGCGTCGAAGCGAACGTGATGATCAGCACCGCCGTGACCGGGGCGAACGCACTCAGCAGGCTGTTGACGCCCATGTGCGGGATCGCCGTGGCGATGCCGAGGGCGATGCCGAAGGCGACGACGAGGTAGATCGTGACTTCTCGGAGTGGACGGGACATGGCAGACCTCCTGGTTGGTTCGGCCTGTCTGGCCGTTCCACCAATCTCGCTTCCCGAGCCGGCGGGCACATCTGGCTGACGGCCCGCTTGGTCGAGACCTGAGACAGAGGTCAGCCGCGACCCGGGACGGTCACGCCGGACTCATAGGCGTGCATCACCAGCTGGGCTCGGTCGCGGCACTCGAGCTTGCCGAGCAGGTGGCTGACATGTGTCTTCACGGTGCCGTATCCCATGTGCAGGCGGTCGGCGATCTCCTGGTTGGACAGGCCGTTCGACACGGCGACCAGCACCTCTCGCTCGCGGTCCGTCAACCCGTCCTCCTCACGGGGCGAGGCCGGGTCCGGCAGCGCCGCGAACTGCTCGATCAGCCGGCGCGTGACCGAGGGAGCAAGCAGCGCGTCCCCCGCAGCCACGACGGCGATCGCCTCGAGCAGCTGCGTCGGCCGGGTGTCCTTGAGGAGGAACCCGCTCGCTCCGGCACGTAGCGCCTCCAGCACGAGCTCGTCCTCGTCGAAGGTGGTCAGGACCAGGACGCGCGTGTTCGCGCACTGCGGGTCGCCAAGGATCCGCCGGGTGGCGTCGATGCCGTCCATCCTCGGCATCCGCACGTCCATCAGCACCACGTCGGGGGCGGTACGACGGCACAGCTCCCAGGCCTCGACGCCGTCACCCGCCTCACCGACCACCTGGATGTCGGGACTGGACCCCAGCAGCACCACGAAGCCGGACCGCACCAGCTCCTGGTCGTCCACGACCGCTACCCGGATCACGACGCTGCCAGCAACGGCGAGGACAGGTGAGCAGCGACCCGGAAGCCGGCGCCTTCGACGGCGCCGTACTCCAGCGTCCCTCCCAGCAGCCGCACCCGCTCGCGCAGGCCGAGCAGACCATGGCCACCAGAGCCTGGTGCGACGGTCGGCCGGGCGTCGCCGACCGGGCCGGAGTCGCGGACCTCGATGCCGACGCCGTCGTCGCCATAGGTCACCTGCACCTGCGCCCGGGAGGCGCCTGAGTGCTTGAGCACGTTGGTCAAGGACTCCTGTACGACGCGGTAGGCGGTCAGCTCGACCCCAGGTTCGAGGACGCGTCGCGCGCCCTCGACGTCAGCGAGACCTCCACGCCTGCGTGCTGGAGGCTGTCGACGAGGGTGCCCAGGTCGTCGAGGGTCTGCGTCGGCGAGATCTTCGGGTCCGCGTCCTCCTCCCGCAGCAGGCCGAGCATCGAACGCGTCTGCGTCAGCGCCTGACGACTGGTCTCTGCGATGATCTCCAGCGCCCGCTCGGCGGCCGCGACGTCGGAGCGGATGACGTGCCCGCCAACGCCTGCCTGGACGGCGATCAGCGACATGCTGTGGGCGACGACGTCATGCAGGTCGCGGGCGATGCGCAGGCGTTCCTCGACAACGGCACGCGCTGCGTGTTCTCGTGCGATCGCCGCCTCCTGCTGGGCCGCCCGCAGCCGCTCCGCCTGCTGACCGCGACGTGACCGGATGGCGTCCCCAACTGCCCAGGCGGCCACCAGCAACGCCCACGCCTGGAGCAGGTCCGACATGCCCAGGTCCGGGATGTCGAGCAGCGCCAGCCCGAAGAACACGACGAGCGACGAGGCCAGGCCCACGACACCGGCCCGACGACCGCCGTGCACGGCAAGCGAGTAGAGACTGAACAACAAGAGCACCGACAGCAGCCCGATGTAGTGCCCGGTGAGGCTGACGACCAGGCATCCCGTCACGAACACGACGAAGGCCGCGACCGGCCGCGTCCGGCGCCACGCGAGCGACAGCCCGGCCGCAAGCGTCGCCACCACCGAGACGACATCCGCCGGCTCGAGCCGCGGGTCGATCGCCGCCGCGTCCGTGGTCACCAGCGAGGTCACCGCAAGCGCTGCCGCGACGATCCCGAGCACCGGGTCCAGGTAGGGCGAGAAGCGCCGGGACAGGCTTGCCCAGCCACCGTCGTCGTACGACGGCTCGGCCGCCCGGGCTGTCATCCCAGCAGGCTACTGCCGAGCGGTCCTTGGGAAGTCGGGCTAGAGGCTCTGGATGAGCCGGTCGGCGGCGGCGTACGGGTCGGAGTCGCCGGCGACCACCGCGGCGGCGAGGTCGTCGAGCTCGACACGCGCATGTACGTCGTCCCAGCGTCGCCGCAGCGCGGTCACGGCGATCGTCTCGATCTCGTCACGCACGCGGCGGGTGCGCCGCTTCTCCAGCTCGCCCGACTCGGTGAGCCAGGCGAAGTGGTTGCCGATCTCCTCGACGAGCTCGCCAACGCCCTCACCGCGCTGGGCGACGGTCTTGACGATCGGCGGCTTCCAGGAGCCTGCAGGGCGGTCGCCGAGCGCGATCATCGAGCGGAGGTCCTTGCGGACCTGGTCGGCGCCGTCGCGGTCGGCCTTGTTGACGACGAAGATGTCGCCGATCTCGAGGATGCCGGCCTTGGCCGCCTGGATGCCGTCGCCCGCCCCGGGCGCGAGCAACACGACCGTGGTGTCGGCGAGCCCCGCGATGTCGATCTCGCTCTGGCCGACGCCCACCGTCTCGACCACCACGACGTCGCAGCCGGCGGCGTCGAGCACCCGCAGTGCCTGGGGCGTGCTCCAGGCCAGCCCGCCCAGGTGACCTCGCGAGGCCATCGAGCGGATGAACACGTCGCGGTCGGTGGCGTGGTCCTGCATCCGCACCCGGTCGCCCAGCAGCGCGCCGCCGGAGAACGGCGACGACGGGTCCACCGCCAGCACGCCGACCCGCTTGCCCGCCCGGCGCAGCTCGCCGACCAGAGCGTTGGTGGAGGTCGACTTGCCGACCCCCGGCGAGCCCGTGATGCCGACGATCTGGGCATGGCCGGTGTGCGGAGCGAGCGCCGCCATCACCTCGCGCAGCTGCGGCGACTCGTCCTCGACCAGGGAGATCAGCCGGGCGACGGCTCGGGGGTCGCGATCACGCGCACGGGCGATCAGGTCGGGTACGTCGTTCGCCCCCCGCGGGCCTACGCCGGTCGAGCTTGTCGAGACCAACTCAGGCGGTGACGCGGATGATGAGCGCGTCGCCCTGGCCGCCGCCACCGCACAGCGCGGCCGCGCCGACGCCGCCACCGCGGCGCTTGAGCTCGTGGGCGAGGTGCAGCACGATCCGGGCGCCCGACATGCCGACCGGGTGGCCGAGCGCGATGGCGCCGCCGTTGACGTTGACCTTGTCCTCCGACAGGCCGAGCTGTCGGGCCGAGGCGATGCCGACGGCGGCGAACGCCTCGTTGAACTCGACCAGGTCGAGGTCGGCGGGCGTGATGCCCTCCTTGTCGCAGGCCTTCGCCGTCGCGTTGGCGGGCTGACTCTGCAGCGTGGAGTCGGGGCCGGCCACCTGGCCGTGCGCGCCGATCTCGGCGAGCCACGTCAGTCCGAGCTCGTCGGCCTTCGCCTTGCTCATCACCACCACAGCGCAGGCGCCGTCAGAGATCTGCGAGGCGGAGCCGGCCGTGATGGTGCCGTCCTTGCTGAAGGCGGGCCGCAGCTTGCCCAACGACTCGGTGGTCGTGTCGCCGCGGACGCCCTCGTCGGCGGTCACCTGCACGTCGCCGCCCCGGGTCTTGACCGTCACCGGCACGACCTCGTCGTCGAAGACGCCGTTCTTCCATGCCTCGGCGGCCCGCTGGTGTGAGCGTGCCGCGAACGCGTCCTGCTCCTCGCGGGTCAGGTTGTCGGCGGCGACGTTGCACTGCTCGGTGAGCATGCCCATCGCCTGCGCGGTGGCCTGGTCCCACAGCGCGTCGTACGCCATCGAGTCGACCAGCGTGGTGTCGCCGTACTTGAAGCCCTCGCGTGACTTGGGCAGCAGGTGCGGCGCGTTGGTCATCGACTCCATGCCACCCGCGACCACGATCTCGACCTCACCCGCGCGGATCAGCTGGTCGGCCATCGCGATGGCGTTGATGCCGGAGAGGCAGACCTTGTTGATGGTGATCGACGGGATGCTCATCGGGACCCCGCCGGCCACGGCGGCCGTGCGAGCCGGGTTCTGGCCGGCACCGGCCTGGATGACCTGCCCCATGATCACGTAGTCGACCTGGTCGCCACTGACTCCGGCCTTCTCGAGCGCACCGGCGATCGCCACGCCGCCGAGGTCCGCGGCGGTCTTGTCCTTGAGGCCTCCCAGAAGCCGGCCGATGGGCGTGCGCGCGCCAGCGACGATGACGGATCCGGACATGGGAGCCTCCTGCGGGTCTGCTGCGGGTGGTGCGGTGCCTGTCCTCGCGACGATACCCACCGTGCCGGACCGCGGGCGACCCGGAGACGGGCCCACCGGCTGAGGAAAACCTCACAAGGCATGGCCGCCCCACGCCGCGCCCGAGGACCATGGCGTCATGACGCTGCCCGCCCACCTCTTCACCGCCATCGACCACGTCGGCATCGCCGTGGCCGACCTAGACGAGGCGATCGCGTTCTATCGCGACACCTTCGGCATGGAGGCCGTCCACGAGGAGACCAATGTCGAGCAGGGGGTGCGGGAGGCGATGGTCGCCGTCGGCGACTCCGGCTCGTGCATCCAGCTGCTCGCGCCGCTCACCCCCGAGTCCACGATCGCGAAGTTCCTCGACCGCTCGGGCCCCGGGATGCAACAGCTGGCCTACCGGGTCGAGGACCTCGACGCCGTGTCCGCGACCCTGCGCGAGCGCGGCGTCCGACTCCTGTACGACGAGGCGCGCGCCGGCACGTCGGGCTCGCGGGTCAACTTCGTGCACCCCAAGGACGCCGGCGGCGTGCTGGTCGAGCTGGTCGAGCCGGCCGGGGAGAAGCACGCCTGACTCTGAGACGGCCGCTGTTACCTCTCGCACACAGCGACCCACACGGCGTTACCCGTCGGTATCTTGAGCCCACCCGTCCCGGCTGTCAGGAGCAGATCGTGCAGCACATCCTCGATGCCGTCCTCGCCGGCGACACCACCAGTGAGGACTTCGCCGCGCTCGACGTCCCGGCCTCTTACCGCGGCGTGACCGTCCACCAGGACGAGGTCGACATGTTCGAGGGCCTCGACAGCAAGGACAAGGACCCGCGCAAGTCCCTCCACGTCGACGACGTGCCGGTGCCCGAGCTCGGCCCCGGCGAGGCGCTGGTGGCGGTGATGGCCAGCGCGATCAACTACAACACGGTCTGGACGAGCATCTTCGAGCCGATGGCGACCTTCGGCTTCCTCGAGAGGTACGGCAAGCTCTCGCCGCTGACCAAGCGGCACGACCTGCCCTACCACGTGGTCGGCTCCGACCTGTCCGGCGTCGTGCTCAGGACCGGCCCCGGCGTGCACCGCTGGAGCCCCGGCGACGAGGTCGTCGCCCACTGCCTCAGCGTCGAGCTCGAGAGCCCCGACGGCCACAATGACACGATGCTCGACCCGGAGCAGCGGATCTGGGGCTTCGAGACCAACTTCGGCGGGCTCGCCGAGATCGCCCTGGTCAAGTCAAACCAGCTGATGCCCAAGGCCGCCCACCTCACCTGGGAGGAGGCCGCCTCGCCGGGACTGGTCAACTCCACGGCGTACCGACAGCTGGTCAGCCGCAACGGCGCGGGGATGAAGCAGGGCGACAACGTGCTGATCTGGGGCGCGTCCGGCGGCCTGGGCGGGTTCGCCACGCAGTACGCCCTCAACGGCGGCGCGACACCCGTGTGTGTCGTCTCCAACGAGGAGAAGGCCGACGTCTGCCGCGCGATGGGCGCCCAGCTCATCATCAACCGCTCCGACGGCCGACTACCGGTTCTGGAAGGACGACAACACCCAGGACCCCGCCGAGTGGAAACGACTCGGCACGGACATCCGCGACCTCACCGGGGGCGAGGACGTGGACATCGTCTTCGAGCACCCGGGCCGCGAGACCTTCGGCGCATCCGTCTATGCCGCTCGCAAGGGCGGCACCATCGTCACCTGCGCCTCGACGTCGGGCTACCTGCACGAGTACGACAACCGCTACCTGTGGATGAACCTCAAGCGGATCATCGGCTCGCACTTCGCCAACTACCGCGAGTCCTGGGAGGCCAACCGCCTGATCGCGAAGGGGATGATCCACCCCACGCTGTCGCAGGCCTACCCGCTCGAGGAGGTCGGCCAGGCCGCCCTGGACGTGCACCGCAACGCTCACCAGGGCAAGGTCGGGGTGCTCTGTCTGGCCCCGGAGGAGGGGCTGGGCGTGCGGGACCAGCAGATGCGGGCGCGCCACGAGGACGCGATCAACAGGTTCCGCGGCGTCTGATCGCGATCTGACCGCCTGGCCCCGCGAGGCGGGGTGGGCGGGGCAGGGCTGATGTTGGAGACTGGGGGTACATCTCCAGACCCCACCGAGGAGTGACGCCCCTATGAGCGATCGCGGCCTGTCCATCTTCGACGAGCCCGACGACGGACGGCGCCGATGAGCCCGACCTCGACGACGAGACCGGGGAGAGCCCGCCGCCCGACGTCGCCACCGACCTTGGAGACGACGAGCGCACCCGCGTGATGACGCCGATCGCCCCAGCCGTCAGTCCGCCCGTGACTGCGCCCGCGACTCCGCCCGTCACCCCACCCGTGATGCCCGAGCAGCCCACCCCCCAGCGCCGAGTGCTGCCGCCGGACCCCGAACTGATCATCCAGCCGCAGCCAGTCCCCCAGCCCACCCAGCCCGCCCAGCCTCAGCAGCCGGTCGCCCAGCCGAGCCCGCAGCAACCATCACCACCGGCTCCCGCCCCGCCCTCGCCCGCGGGGTCGCCGCTGCCGACGGTGCGCCGTGGGGGCTACGACAAGGCCGCCGTCGACGGGCAGCTGCGCCAGCTGGTCGGCGAGCGCGACCGTCTTGGCGGCAGCCTGCAGCAGGCGCAAGGCCGGATCGGCGAGCTCGAGACCGCACTCGAAGCGGCCCGCAAGGAGATCACGGAGAACCAGAACCCGTCGTACGCCGGCCTGGGCGGCCGCGCGACGGCGATGCTGCGGCTGGCCGAGGAGGAGGCCGCAGAGGTCCGGGCCAACGCCGAACGCGACGCCGCTGAGATCCGCGAGCAGGCGACCCGCGACGGGCAGGCCGTGCGCGCGGACGCCACCCGCGAAGCCGAGGACATCCGACTCGTCCAGCTCCAGGAGCTCGACGAGACCCGCAGCCGCGTGATCGCCGACGCCGAGCAGGAGCGCACCCTGGCCCGCAGCGAGGCGGCCGACGTGCTCGCCTCGGCCCAGCGCGAGGCCGACCAGCTCCGGCTGGCGGCGCAGCAGGAGACCAACGATCTCCGGGTCACCGCCACGCGCGAGACCGAGCAGGCCCGGGCCGCCGCCGACCGCGAGGTGGCCGAGGCGCAACGCACCCTGGCCGTGGAGAAGGAACGGCTGGCGCGCGAGGCCACCGAGCACCACGCCAGCGCGACCGGGGAGACCACCCGGCTGGTGCAGGAGGCCGAGGAGCGGGCCACCGCCGCCGAGCAACGGGCTCGCGAGGCGATCGCGCAGGCCAACACCCATCGCGAGCAGGCCCAGACGGAGTCCGACGCCCTACTCGCGCGGGCCCGCCGCGAGGCCGAGCAGATCGTGGCCTCCGCGCGCAGCCAGTCCGACTCGATCAACACCTCGGGTCAGGCCGACGCCAAACGTCAGCTCGCGGGCGTCCGCGCCGAGATCGAGCGGATGACCAAGCGCCGCGACGCGATCACCGCCCAGCTGGCCTCGCTGCGCGACGTGGTGGCGAGCTTCGCCGACGACGACAACGGCGACGACAGCTCCGACGACAAGGGACGCGGTTGAGCTTCGGGCGGGGTCGGCGGAACACGCCACCCGTCGCCAACCGGCAGTCGCCGCGCGAGCAGCTCGCCCTGGCCGAGGCGCACACCCGCCCGGCCACGGACGAGCGGTCGCCGGACTCCCACACCGACGAGCCCGGAGGGCGCCTCGGCCGGCCCGGGGCACGCTTCGACAAGCACTCGCCCTTCTACCTCGGCTTCTTCGGCGGCCTCGGTGTGGCCCTGTCGTTCTGGCTGTTCGGCCAGATGGAGCGCATCGGCGGGGTGCTCATCCTCATCGTCGTCTCGCTGTTCCTTGCGGCCGGCCTGAACCCGTCGGTGGAGTGGTTCGTCCGCCGGGGCTTGCGTCGCGGCCTGGCCGTGCTCGCCGTGATCGTGCTCTTCCTGGTCGCGGTCGCGCTGTTCTTGTGGGCGATCGTCCCGGTCATCAGCGACCAGGTCGCGCTGATCACCGACAAGGCCCCTGGGTGGCTCGACGAAGTCCAGCGGAACCGTCAGGTCCAGGACCTCGACGACCGCTTCGACATCATCGACAAGATCCAGGAGTACGTCGCCGGCGGCAACTTCGCCTCGGGGGTTTTCGGCGGCGTCCTCGGCGTCGGGCTGGCGGTCCTCGGCGCCCTGGCCAACGGGTTCCTCATCATCGTGATGACGCTCTACTTCCTGTCCTCGCTCGAGACCACCAAGAACGCGCTCTACAGCCTGGCCCCGGCCTCGCGTCGCGACCGGGTCAGCAAGCTGGGCAACCGGGTGGTCGAGAGCGTCGGCGGCTACGTCGCCGGCGCGTTCGTCATCGCGTTGTGCGCCGGGATCTCGTCGCTGATCTTCCTGTTCATCGTCGGCCTCGGCGAGTACGCCGTCGCCCTCGCCTTCGTTGTCATGCTGCTCGACGTCATCCCGCTGATCGGGGCCACCATCGGCGCGGTCATCGTCTGCGCCATCGCCTTCGCCACCGACGTGCAGGCCGGCATCTTCTGCGTGATCTTCTACGTCGTCTACCAGCAGGTCGAGAACTACGTCCTCTACCCGAGGGTGATGTCGAAGTCCGTGGACATCCCCGGCGCGGTCACCGTCATCGCGGCTCTCATCGGCGCGGCCCTGCTCGGCGTGGTCGGTGCGCTGCTGGCGATCCCGACCGCGGCGGCGATCCTGCTGATCACCCGCGAGGTGCTCGTCAGACGTCAGGACGTGCGGTAGTCCGCAGCAGGGCTACGCGTCGAGGTCGACCCGCATCACGACCCGGCGCGGCGTCGGCTGGCTCACCTCGGTCAGGCCGGCGGCGACGAACGTGGCAACCGTCCCGACGTGCAGCTCGTCCTGGATGACCGCCGTGGTGGTGATCGGATAGCCCTCGAGCCCGTGAGCGCCACCGTCGCGGGCATGTTCGACCGCGGCCTTGGCCAACGCCCGGCTGACGCCTCGCTTCCGGAACCCCGCCCGGGTGAACAGACACGTCACCGCCCACACCGTCTCGTCGGTCCGGTCCTCGTCGCGGCCCTCCCAGGGCACACGGAACACCCGCGTCAGGCCGACGTACGCCGGCCGCGGCTCGACCGCACACCACCCGACCGGCTCGTCGCCCAGATAGGCGACCAGCCCGCTCGTCTCGCCTGAGTCGGGGTGGCCGCAGTCTGTCTGCTGACGCAGCCGGAAGGCCCGGTCCTCGACCGGGACGGAGCCGAAGCTCTCGTTCGGCGCCAGCTTGTAGCGCTGGCACTGGCAGCGGTACCCCGCGCCGCGGGTCCCGAAGACCTGTTGCAGGTGCTCCCAGCTGGCCTCGTTGGCCGGCACGACTCGGAACTCTTCGGTCACGCCTGCGATTCTGACGCCTCGGTGGCCGCGGCGACCACCGACCGCTCCCCGAGCTTGACGGCCACGACCCCGGCGAGGATCAGCACGCCACCGACGAGCTGGATGGCACGCGGCAGCTCGTCGAGCAGCACCCACGCCCACAGCACGCCGAAGACGACCTCGACCAGCGCCACGAACGACGCCAGCCGTGAGCCCAGCCGGCGGCTGGCCGCGATGCCCGCGACGTAGGCCACTGCCGCCGTGACCACGCCGAGCAGCAGCACCGGCACCCACCACTCGACCGTGTTGCCGGCCAGCGTGACCGAGGTCGTGGCGCTGCTCATCTCGAGAACGCCGACTGCCCCGAGGACGGCGAGAGACGTCGCCCCGATGACCATGCCGGCCGCGGCCAGGGCCATCGGAGGCAGCCCGTTGCCCTCGTCGGCGGACATCACGAAGTAGATCGCGCACCCGACCATTGCGGCGAGCGCCCAGGCGACGCCGACCAGGCTCAGCTCGGCTCCCGAGACGAGGTCGAGCACCAGGACCAGCCCGAGACCGGCCAGACCGGCGCCGGCCAACGTGACCGGGCTCGGGCGTTCGCCGTGTCGCAGCCACAACCACACCACGATGGCGGCGGGGGCGGTGTACTCGATGAGCAGCGCCGGGCCGACCTCCATGTGCGAGACGGCCGAGAAGTAGAAGAACTGGGTGGCCGCCACCGCGACCAGGCCGTAGACCAGGACGGTGCGCCAGCCGGCGCGCATGCAGGTGCCACCGGCCGCGGATGGCCATGATCCCGAAGGGCGCCACCACGAGGGCGGCGATGGTGATCCTGGCCAGCACCACGGCGCCGGGCGACCAGCCCGTGTCGAGCAGGCCGCGCGCCAGCGCACCGGACATGCCGAAGGTCGCGGCCGAGAGCAGGGCGAAGCCGAGTCCTGCCGCCATGCGCGACGACCGGGTGGTCAACACCTTGTCATCGGCAATCGCGGTCATGACATATGACACTACGTCGAATCGTGTAACCTGTCAACGTGTTGTTCGCACATGACACTCAGGTGTCCCTCCAGGCCGCCGTCGCACTGGTGAACTCCGGCGAGGAGCCGGACACCATGACGACGGTGGAGGACCTCGACGCCTACTACGCGCGCTTCGAGTACACCGGCCGCCGGGACGGCGACGCCGCCGAGCTGGACGCCGTACGCCGCCTCCGGCCGCAGCTGCGCGCCCTGCTGACCGCCAGTCGGGAGGATGCGGTGGCGATCGTCAACGACCTGCTGGGCAGGGCGCGGGCGCTGCCCCGGCTGGTGCGCCACGACCGCTTCGACTGGCACCTGCACGCCGTGGACCCGCAGGCACCGCTCGCCCAGCGGATCACCGTCGAGACGGCGATGGCGATGATCGACGTGATCCGGGCCGACGAGATGTCCCGGCTCGGCGTGTGCGCCCAGGACGACTGCGAAGGCGTGGTGCTCGACTTGTCGCGCAACCGGTCGAAGATCTTCTGCGACACCACCTGCAGCAACCGGGCCGCGGTCGCGGCCTACCGCGCCCGCCGTCGCTGAGCCCTCAGTCCCCGAGGAACTGCTGAAGGACCGCAAGGAACGACTCGGGCTGCTCGGAGTGCACCCAGTGCCCGGCGCCCTTGATCGTCACCCGGCGCAGTCTGGAGAACAGTGCCGACATGGCCTCGCCGTGCTCGTCGCCGACATGCTCGGACCGTTCGCCGCGCACCCACAGCACCTGGCCGTCGTACGGCGGGAGGTCAGCCAGTCGGTCCGCCGGCCACCCGGTGATCACGTCGAGGTCTTCCTCGATGACCTCGAGGTTGGGCTGCCACGCCCACCCTTGCCCTTCGGGGCCGCGGCGGAGGTTCTGCAGGAGGAACCCGCGCACCACCTGGTTCGGGACGGCATCGGTGAGAGCGGCATCCGCGTCGGCCCGAGTGGCGAGCGCGGCGAGGTCGAGCCCGCGCATCGCGTGGACGTAGCCCACGAACTCGCGGCCGCTGGGATAGGCCACCGGAGCCACGTCGACCACGCACAGCCGCTCGACCTGCTCTGCGTGACGCAGCGCGAGAGCCATCGCGATCTTGCCGCCCATCGAGTGGCCGACGAGGGCGACGGCCTCCTCACGCACAGCCTCCGAGATCGCGGCGGCGACCTGGTCGGCCGCGTCGAGGTAGTCGAAGTGCGGTGACCACGGGGACCGGCCGTGCTGAGGCATGTCGAGCAGCAGCACCCGATGCCGCTGCGCGACGACCTTGGCGATCTGGGTCCAGTTCTTGCCCTGCCCGAAGAGCCCGTGGCAGAACACCACCCACGACCCCTGCTCCCCCAGCTTCGTGGCGTGGAGGGAGGTCGACATGGGTTCAGGCTAACGAGGCCGCCGCCGAAGGATGAGGAGGTTGCGGGGTCGACCTCAGAAGTCGAAGCCGCCGTCGAAGATGTTGCCGATGCCGTCGCCGATCGAGCCGATGCCGTCGCCGATCCCATCCCCGATATCGCCCATGCCTTCGCCGAGGCCGTCGAAGCCGCCGCCGAACATCAGGCCCACGAACATCCACTCCATCGGGCCGAAGGAGCCGAAGTAGCCCGCGGCGTACGGCGCGTAGGCCCGGCCACCTTGCCAGTACGGCACCCGCTCCGAGCCGACCATCACCTGTCGGGTGTCGGGCTCGGCGCCCGCCTTGACGCGTTCGGCGTCGAGCGCGCAGGCCGGCACGTCGCGCTGGACGCCGCCCGGCGGGGCATACGGCACGTCCTCCACGGCCATCCCGTGCCGAGGGTCGAAGAAGCACGCCGGGCGCCGCTGCGGCAGGGGCTGCCCGGCCGCCCTGGCCCGGACGCAGGCGATGGCGTAACGGCCGTCGTCGAGGATCTTGATGACGTTCTTTATCTCGTCGGGCTCGGTCATGTAGTCGCCGGCGAACTTGGCCGACTCGTAGGAGTCCAGCGCCCGCTGGTAGTCGGCGCGAGTGCCTGGGTCGAGCTCCTGTCCCGCCAGCTCGGAGTCGAGGTCCTGCAGCTCCACGCCCAGGGCCGTGATGTCCTCGAACGCCAGCTTCTTGACCGGCTCGAGCTCGGCCTGCTTGCGCTCCAAGGCCTTGCGGCGGCTGGACCTCGTCGCAGCCACCGCCAGCACGATCCCGACGACGAGGATGCCTAAGAACAGCCACTCCATGCCCACAGGTTACGGAGCCGCGCCAACTGAGGCCGGCGTCAGGCTCGGCGGTACTCCCCGAGCCAGCGCGGGCCGCCGGGACTTTCGAGCTCGTCGAGGGACACCAGCGTGAGGCCGTCGGCGGCCAGACCCTCCATGAACTCGCGGCTCATGGCGAAGGGCGGACCCTCATCGGCCGGCCGCGACCCGTCGTTCCGGAAGAAGATGGCCAGCAGCGTCCCGCCCGGCGCAACCAGGCGGCGTACGCCGTCGGCGGCAGCGGTCCGCGGCGGGTCGGGCAGCGCTTGGAGGGTGAAGATCTCCACGACGAGGTCGAAGCCACCGGCCCATTCGGCCGGCAGGTCGAGGAGGTCGGCCACGCGGTAGTCGACCGGACTGTCCGGATGACGCCGGGTGGCCTCCGCGACGGCCGTCGGCGCGATGTCGAAGGCCGTGGTCTCGAACCCCAGGCGGGCGAGGTACTCCGCGTCGGCACCGAGACCGCACCCGACCACCACGGCGCTGCGGGCGGTCCCGTCGAGAGCGACGGAGTCGGCCCACTCGGCGAGCAGCGGCTGCGGGTCGGAGCGGTCCCAGGGCATGTCGACGCGGCCGTCGACCCCCTCGGCGTACAGAACGTCGAACCAGCCGGTGGAGTCGCCGCGGGCGATGGCCTCTCGGGCCAGCTCGTCCCCGCGCAGGTCCCAGTTGCGCGTCATGGGGCCACCGTACGACGGCCCGTCGGTCGCGTGACTAGGTCGACGCGAGCCGGCCGTCACCCTGGCGGGTGAGCAGACCGTCGCTGACAGCCAGGGACACGGCCTTGTCGAAGCGTCCCGACTCCCAGTACTCGGCGCCCACCTTGGTGGCCAGGTCCTCGACCCGCTGCGGGCCCTCGGACTGGAGCGCGCGAACGACCTGGCCGATCTCGTAGTGCACGTGTCGGTCGCGCGGCCCTTCGGTCGAGGCCTTGGGTGGGGGCATCGGCATGATGCTTCCTCCGATCGGATCGGGTGGGAGTCGGTCAGACGCGCTGCGGGGCGCGGTCGTCGTCGGACGGCCCGGCCGCCTCGGCGTCCTCGGCGGTCAGCGGCTGCGCGAGGCTCTCCAGCGACTGGCCTTCGGCCTTGACGCCGAGGAAGGCCGCGACGATGCCGCCCGCGATCATCAGCGCTGCGCCGACGAAGTAGCCGACGGCGATCCCGGTGATGTCGCCCGAGTCGGATGCGTTGTCGATGAGCTTGCCGAAGTACAGCGGGCCGGTGATGCCGCCGACCGCGGTGCCGATGGCGTAGAAGAACGCGATGCACAGCGCGCGGGTCTCGATCGGGAAGACCTCGCTGGCCGTCAGGTACGCCGCGGAGGCGCCGGCCGAGGCGAAGAAGAAGATGATGCAGCCCATGATCGTCAGGGTCACGGCCGTCACGTCGCCGAGGAAGAAGCCCGTGCCGGCGAGCAGCGCTCCGGACAGGATGTAGGTGCCGGAGATCATCGGGACCCGCCCGACGGTGTCGAACAGCTGGCTGAGCAGTAGCGCCCCGAGGAAGTTGCTGACGGCGAAGACCGCGAGGTAGTACCCGGTCTGCTCGACGCCGAGGAACGTGGTCAGGCTGTCGCCGTAGGTGAAGAAGAACGCGTTGTAGAGGAACGCCTGGCCGACGAACAACGAGAAGCACAAGATGGTGCGCCTGGGGTAGAGCGTGAAGACCGTCTTGGCGATCAGGGGAAGTGGGATCGTCTTGCGCTGACGAATGGTGAGCTTTTCGGAGACCGAGCCCAGCTCCTTGCCAGACTCCTCCTCCACGGTGCGCTCGATGTCCTTGACGATGACCTCGGCCTCGTCCTCGCGACCGTGGATGAAGAGCCAGCGCGGGCTCTCCGGCACGTGCCGCCGGACCAGCAGGATGCCGACCGCCAGGATCGCGCCCAGCCCGAAGGCGAGCCGCCAGCCCAGGGCGGGGTCGACGATGGTCGGGTCGAGCAGCGGGATGGTGAGCAAGGCGCCCGCGGTGGCGCCGACCCAGAACGAGCCGTTGATCGCGATGTCGACACGACCTCGGAACTTGGCCGGGATCAGCTCGTCGATGGCGGAGTTGATCGCGGCGTACTCGCCGCCGATGCCGGCGCCGGTGAGGAACCGCGCGCAGAAGTACCACATCGGGGTCATCGAGAACGCCGTCAGCACCGTGGCGATCGTGTAGACGCCGAGCGTGATCAAGAAGAGCTTCTTGCGGCCGAACCTGTCGGTGAGCTGGCCGAAGAACAGCGCGCCGATGCACGCGCCTGCCACGTAGACCGCGCCGGCGACCCCGATGTCGGAGCTGCTCAGGCCCAGGCCCGTGTCGGCGGGCTTCAGCGCCTCGGACATCGAGCCGACGATGGTGACCTCGAGCCCGTCGAGGATCCAGACGGCACCGAGGCCGACGACGATCATCCAGTGCCAACGCGCCCATGGCAGGCGGTCCATCCGGGCCGGGATATCAGTGGTGACCCTGCCTGTCTCGACCGCCATGCTGTCCGCCTCCTGCCCGGGGGACGCGGCCTTTCGAGGTGGCCAGACCCGAGCAAAATTCGACGCTAACGGCGGCGCAGACGACCTCACACCACCCTCCCGGGTGGGTCAACCAGAGGTTGAGGAGGGCGTGCCGACGCCCGTCTCGAACCCGGAGGCGAGGTCAGCGTTGGGAGTAGTCGCGGAAGCCGCGTTTGGTCTTGCGGCCGAGGTAGCCGGCGGTGACCAGGTGCTCCAGCAGCGGAGCGGGAGCGAAGCCGGGCTCGCGGAACTCGAGGTAGAGCTCGCGTTGGATCGCCAGCGAAACGTCGTTGCCGACCACGTCGAGCAGCTCGAAGGGGCCCATCGGCAGGGCGCAGCCCAGCTTCATCGCGGTGTCGACCTCATCGGCCGTGGCGTAGTGGGCTTCGAGCATCTTGACCGCGTCGTTGAGGTAGGGGAACAGCAGCGCGTTGACGATGAAGCCGGCCCGGTCGCCGCAGGAGACGGCCACCCGGTCGATCCTCGCGCAGAGTGCGCGGACTGTCTCGGCCACGTCGTCGTCGGTGGCGACGGTGGAGACGACCTCGACCAGCCGCATGACCGGCGCCGGGTTGAAGAAGTGCATGCCGATGACGTCGTGCGGCCGCTTCGTCGCGGTCGCGCACGAGATGATCGGCAGCGACGAGGTCGTGGTGGCCAGGATCGCGCCGGGCTTGCAGATCTCGTCGAGGTTCTCGAAGAGCGTGGTCTTGATGCGCAGGTCCTCGGCGATCGCCTCGATCACGATGTCGGCGTCCGCGAGGTCCTCCAGGGAGGTCGACCCGGTCAAGCGGCCAAGCACCTCCTCGCGGACGGACTCCTCGAGCTTGCCGCGCTGGATAGCCTTGTCGAGGGAGCGCTCGATGGTGGCGCGGAGGCCCTCGACCTTGTCGGCCGAGCGGCCGACGTACAGCACGTCGTAGCCGGCCTTGGCGAAGACCTCGGCGATGCCCGCGGCCATGGTCCCGGTGCCGACCACGCCGACGCGCGAGATGTTGCGCTTGAGCTCCGGCTCGTCGTCCGCCGAGGGGGTGAGGTGATCGCGCAGCACCTTGGAGCTGTCGGGCGCCTCGTAGGTGTAGAAGCCCCGGCCCGACTTCCGGCCGAGCAGCCCGGCGGTGACCATCTGCTTGAGGATCGGGGCGGGCGCGTGCAAGCGGTCGCGGCCCTGCTTGTACATCGTGTCGAGGATCTCGTAGGCCGTGTCGAGTCCGATCAGGTCGAGCAGCGCAAGCGGGCCCATCGGGTAGCCGCAGCCGTAGCGCATGGCCGCGTCGATGTCCTCGCGGGTGGCGTAGTGGCCCTCGTACATCGAGACGGCGTGATTGAGGTAGCCGAAGAGCAACGTGTTCGCGATGAAGCCGGCCTTGTCGCCGCACACGACCGGGCTCTTGCCGAGCCGGCCCATCAGGAGCTCGACGTCGGCGAGCACGGTGGGGTCGGTGACGACGGTCTTGATGATCTCGACGAGGTTCTGGACTGGCGCGGGGTTGAAGAAGTGCACACCGACGACCCGGCCGGGAAGGCTGTTGGCGGTGGAGATCTCGGTGACCGAGAGCGACGAGGTGTTGGTGGCCAGGATCGCGTCGGGCCGCACGATGTCGTCGAGGGCCCGGAAGATCGACTTCTTGATCTCGACCGACTCGACGACCGCTTCGACCACGAAGTCGGCATCGGCCAGGTCCTTCATGCTGGTGGTGAAGGTGATCCGGCCGATCAGCTCGGCCTGCTCGGCCTCGGTCAGCTTGCCGCGTGCGACGGCCCGGCCGGTCGAGTGCTCGAGGTGCTGGCGGCCGCGCTCGAGGGCCTCGTCGTTGATCTCCACACCGGTGACGGCGAAGCCGTTGCGGGCGAACACCTCGGCGATGCCGGCGCCCATCGTGCCCAGCCCGATCACGCCGATCGAGGAGAAGTCGCGGGGCTCTGCGGGGGTGCTCGTCATGGCCGGATCATCCCACGCACCGTTCTGCGGCCGGGTGTGGGACCAGTCACGCGCCACTGTAGATTCGCTGCCCGTGAGACTGGTCGTGGCGCGGTGTCAGGTCGACTACGCCGGCAGGCTCACCGCACACCTGCCGATGGCCACGCGGGTGCTGATGATCAAGGCTGATGGTTCGGTGCTGGTGCACTCCGACGGCGGGTCCTACAAGCCGCTGAACTGGATGTCCCCACCCTGCACGCTGCGCGAGGGGACCACCGACGACGGCGCCGTGGAGTGGGTCGTGACGTCGAAGACGGACGACACCCTGCGCATCCTGATCGAGGAGATCCTCAGCGACTCCAGCCACGACCTCGGCGTTGACCCCGGTCTGCAGAAGGACGGCGTCGAGAAGCACCTCCAGGAGCTGCTGGCCGAGCACCCGGCCACCCTGGCCGAGGGGTTGACGCTCGTACGCCGCGAGTACCCGACCGCGATCGGTCCCGTCGACCTGATGTGCCGCGACTCCGGCGGCGCGAGCGTGGCCGTGGAGATCAAGCGACGCGGCGAGATCGACGGCGTCGAGCAGCTGACCCGCTATCTCGAGCTGCTCAACCGCGACCCGCTGCTGGCCCCCGTCCGCGGCATCTTCGCCGCCCAGGAGATCAAGCCGCAGGCCCGGGTCCTCGCGACCGACCGAGGCATCGCCTGCGCCGTCGTCGACTACGACGCCCTCCGCGGCCTCGACGACCCCAGCCACCGGCTCTTCTAGGCGTCGTACGTGCACGAATGACGGCAGTTCGTGCGGCCAAGCATCCGTCTGACGCTCAGCTGAGGCGAACCTCGCTCGAACTGCAGTCACGCAGTGGCGGACAAGTGCAGGGATCCCCGGTCAGCCGGGGATCCCGACGTGGGACGCTGCCTCCGTGCGGATCTTCCACATCGCCACGGCGGCCGACTGGCGGGCGGCACAAGAGAGCGGCGGCTACACGACCTCGACCCTCGCCCGCACGCTGGAGGAGGAAGGGTTCATCCACGCGTCGCGGCGCGAGCAGGTGCAGCCGGTCTGGCAGGCGTTCTACAGCGAGGTCGACGAGCCGCTGGTGCTGCTCACGATCGACACCGACAAGCTGGATGTGCCCTGGCGCGAGGACCCCGTCGGCGACGACACCTTCCCGCACATCTACGGACCGCTGAACCCGCATGCGGTGGTCGAGGTCCAGCCGCTGGACCGACGCGGGGACATCAAGCGCGGTTAGGGACCAACAAGAGAGCGCGACCTCGTCGGCCGTACCCCAGCTCAGGGTGACGCCCGCGCCGCCGTGGCCGTAGCAGTGCACGACGTCGCCGACCCGCTCGACGCGGACTGACGGCCGGGCGGGGCGGAGGCCGACCCGGTGTCGAAGGACGGCCGCGCCTGCGAGCTGTGGCACCAGCCCCTTCGCCCGGTCAAGGATGGCCGCCGCGGTCGATGGCGACGGCGTCCGGCTCCAGTCACCGGGCTCCTCGGTGCCGCCCAGGACGATGTCGTGGGACCGCGGGATGACAGAGATCGCCGGATCGGTCGACTGCAGCCACCACCGCTCGAGTCCGACCTGCTCGACGATCACCACCTGACCGCGTACGGGTGTCACCGTCGGGTCTGCGGCCAGCAGTCGCGAGCCGAGGGCCGTGGCGTTGACGACCACGTCCGGTCCCGTCGGGAGAGCCGAGAGGTTGAGGCGGGTGATCGTGCCGCCGAGCTCCTCCACGCGGGCCGCCAGCCACGCCAGGTACAGGGGCATCTCGACCACCGGAGCGAGGAAGGTCCAGGCGTCGGCGTACCCGGACGGCGGCGCGACCCTGTCGAGCGAGGACACGGCCGAACGCCACCAGGGGTCCTCCTGCGGCGTGCTGAAGACGTCGGTCCCCGCTCGCATCGCCACCCCTGTGCCAGCGTCCTTCGCCAGGCTCGCGAACGCGGAGTACGACGCCGCCGACCAGGCCAGCACCCGCTCCCGCTCCCGCGGGAACGCCGGGTAGGGATACCAGAGCGCCGCGGCCACCGCTGACGTCGTCTCCAACGGCAGGTCCCGAGCCAGCACGTCGACCCGGTGACCCCTCTCGAGAAGGCGAACGGCGCAGGTCAGGCCGACCACACCGGCCCCCACCACCGTCACCCGCGCCATCAGGGCAGTCTGCCGTGCTCCGCCCGAAGGGTCAGGCCCCCGCGATGCGGGGAGCGGTCGGATCGGTGTCGCCGCTGCCCTGCTCGCGGGCGACGTACTCCTCGATGTCCTCGATGTCGTCGCGGTTGCGGGTGACCACGGCCAGCAGGTCGCTCATCGTGGCGACCTCCTCGACCTGCTCCTTGATGAACCACTGCATGAACTGCTCAGAGGCGAAGTCGGACTCCTCGCGCGCGGTCTTGAGCAGTGCGTTGATCTGGTCGGTGACCCGCTTCTCCTGCTCCAGGGCCAGCACCACGGGGGCGACCACGTCGTCGAACGCCGACACCGGAGCCTCGACGCCGGGGATCGTCACGTCGGCGTCGGTGTCGAGCAGGTAGCGGACCATCATCATCGCGTGGTCGCGCTCCTCGAGCGCCTGGCCGTAGAAGAACGCCGCCATCTGCGGCATCGTCAGCGCGTCGTAGTAGACCGCGCAGGCGAGGTACTGGTTGTGCGCCGCGAGCTCGTTGCTGATCTGGGCGTTGAGCTGCTCGACGAAGCGTGCTGCCGGCACCGGGCCTCCTGGTTGATGATCGGTCGTCAGGCTGCCGTGGGCAGCTTGGTCTTCTTGACCTTGACGAGCTTGCGCTTCTTGACCGTATAACCATCGGGCAGCGTGCCGAGCTTGAGCATCAACAGTGGGCAGCGCCGGCACTTGTCCTTGGACACGCAGCACTTCTTCTTCGGGTGGCGAGCCTTGCTCTTGCCCTTCTTCGGCACGCGCCGGACGATAGCACCGTTTGTTAAGGGTTGCCTAACCTAAGGCTCGCCAGCCGTCGGTGTCGCCCTCGAGCTGCGCGAACGCGCAGTTCGCGATGTCCCACGACCTCCCCGGCTCGAAGTCGAGCACGGCCAGCGTCGCCACGAGCGCGCCGCCGTGGCCCACCACCAGGACCGCCTCGCCGCGGTGGCGGTCGGCGAGGTCGTCGAGGACCCGGCGTACGCGGGCGGCGATCTCGACGGCACTCTCGCTGCCCGGCGCCCTTGCCTCGACGTCTCCGGCCACCCAGGCCTTCATCTCGCGGACGAAGAGACCGGTCCCTGCCGGCCGACCGTATGCCTCGCCGAGCGCCAGCTCGACCAGCCCCTCACGCACCGTCACCTCGACCCCGAGGACGGCCGCGGCCAGCTCGGCCGTCTGCACGGCCCGCGAGATCGTGCTGCTGTAGACGTGGGCGATCCGCTCGCTCCGCAGCTTCTCCCCGAGCTCGCGCGCCTGCGCTCGGCCGACCGCCGTCAGGCTGCCGCCGTGGTCCATCAGCAGCTCGGTCTCGTACTCCGTCTCGCCGTGGCGGGCGAGGAAGATGCGGGCCGGGCACTGCAGGTCGCTCATGTCGTCAGCCTATGTGCCGGGCCGAGCACCGATTCGTCTGCGCCGCTGTGCGGAGAAGGTCACAGCAATCCGCAGACGAATCGGTGTTCAGTCGATCGGTCGCAGCTCGTCGGCGTACGACACCGAGACCCGGCGAAGCACCCCGTCGTCGCTGACGGCGTACTGGCCCATCCGCCACAGCGGCGGGCTGTAGGCGTGCACCGACACGGTGCCGCGCTCGGCTCCGTTGAGCCGATGGATGTGGTCCGGCGGGAACGAGAACGCCTCCCCGGCACTGACCCGCCGCTCCAGACTGGGTGAGCCGACCCGCAGGTTGTTCTCCACGAGCTCGCCGGCAACCACGGCCACCGCACCGGAAGAGATGTCGTGGTCGTGCCAGCCGGTGTCGTTGATCGGCGTCCAGCAAAGCAACCACATTCTAGAATAAGTCACTAGACTTTATCCCACAAAACGACACGCCGAGCGCGTCCGACGATCAGTCCAACCCGTGGGCCTTGCGGATCACGTCGACGATGCCGCCCATGATCTCGGTGAGCCCGAAGTCCTTGGGCGTGTAGACGGCGGCGACGCCCAGCTCCTCCAGGCGCCGGGCATCGGCCTCGGGGATGATCCCGCCGACGATGACGGGTACGTCGCCCAGGCCGGCATCGCGCAGCCCGTCGAGGACCGCGGGCACCAGCTCCATGTGCGAGCCCGAGAGGATGGAGATGCCGACGCAGTGCACGTCCTCGGCCACGGCTGCGGCGACGATCTGCTCCGGCGTGAGCCGGATGCCCTGATAGATCACCTCGAAGCCCGCGTCCCGCGCCCGCACCGCGACCTGCTCGGCGCCGTTGGAGTGGCCGTCGAGCCCCGGCTTGCCGACCAGCAACCGGAGCCGGCCGCCCAGCTCCTCGCCAGTCGCCTTCACGCGGTCGCGCACGCCGGCGAGCTCGTCGCCGGCCTCGGCTACCCCGACCGCTCCTGAGACACCGGTGGGGGCGCGGAACTCGCCGAACACCTCGCGCAGGGTGCCCGCCCACTCCCCCGTGGTGGCCCCGGCCCGGGCTGCGGCCAGGGTCGCCGGCATCAGGTTGGTGTCGGTCTTGGCGTCGGCGGCGAGCTTTGCAAGCGCTTTCGCCACGGCGTCCTCGTCGCGCTGCTCCTTCCAGGCCCGCACCGACTCGAGAGCCGACCGCTCGGCCTCGGGATCGCCCGCCTGGATCACCGTGTCGAGGTCGGCGGTCAGCGGCGACGGCTCGGTCGTCTCGTAGACGTTGACGCCGACGACCTTCTCCTCGCCGGACTCGATCCGGCCGCGCCGGGCGGCGTGGGCGCTGACCAGCTCCTGCTTCATGTAACCCGACTCGACCGCGGCGATCGCCCCACCCAGCGCCTGGACCCGGTCCATCTCGGCGCGAGCGCCCTCGACCAGCTCGGTCACCTTCGCCTCGACGACCTTCGAGCCCTCGAAGAGGTCGTCGTACTCCAGCAGGTCGGACTCGAACGCCAACACCTGCTGCAGCCGCAGCGACCACTGCTGGTCCCAGGGGCGGGGCAGGCCCAACGCCTCGTTCCACGCCGGCAGCTGGACGGCGCGGGCGCGGGCGTCCTTGCTCAGGGTCACCCCGAGCATCTCGAGCACGATCCGCTGCACGTTGTTCTCAGGCTGGGCCTCGGTCAGGCCGAGGGAGTTGACCTGCACGCCGTAGCGGAACCGGCGCATCTTGGGGTCGGTGACGCCGTAGCGCTCGGCCGTCAGCTCGTCCCAGAGCCGGACGAAGGCGCGCATCTTGCACATCTCCTCGACGAATCGCACGCCGGCGTTGACGAAGAACGAGATCCGGCCGACGACCTTGCCGAAGTCCTCCTCGGAGACCTGCCCCGACTCGCGCACGGTGTCGAGGACGGCGATCGCGGTGCACAGGGCATAGGCCAGCTCCTGTTGCGGCGTCGCGCCCGCCTCCTGCAGGTGATAGCTGCAGATGTTGATGGGGTTCCACTGCGGGATCTCGTGGACGGTGTAGGCGATCACGTCGCCGATCAGCCGCAGCGAGTGCTCGGGCGGGAAGACGTAGGTGCCCCGGGAGAGGTACTCCTTGATGATGTCGTTCTGGGTCGTCCCGGCCAGCCGGTGAGCGACCTCGAGCCGCTCGGCGTCCGAACCGCTCGCAACGCCGTTCTGCTCCTCGGCGACCACCTGATAGAGCGCGAGCAGCCACATTGCCGTCGCGTTGATCGTCATCGAGGTGTTCATCTCGGTGAGCGGGATGTCCTCGAAGAGCCGACGCATCTCGCCGAGGTGCGGGATCGGTACGCCGACCTTGCCGACCTCGCCACGCGCCAGCGGCGAGTCTGGGTCGTATCCCGTCTGGGTCGGGAGGTCGAAGGCGACCGACAGTCCCGTCTGACCCTTGGCGAGGTTGTTGCGGTAGAGCGCGTTGGATGCCGTGGCCGTCGAGTGCCCGGCGTACGTGCGCATGACCCAGGGGCGGTCCTTCTCAGCCATGGGTCGAGGGTAGGTCCGCGGCTACCGCGAGGTAACCGGCCGCGTGTGTGGGGTTTCCGACAACAGCGCGGCCGCGCTCAGGCGGTGGCCGCGACCCGCTCGACCTCGACGAAGCGGATCATGTGAGACAGGTGCAGCATCCGGCGCACGGCCGGGCCGCAGCCGCGCAGCGTCAGGTGGTGTCCGCCGCGAAGCGCCTCGCGGCTGGCGTAGGCGAGCACCTTGACCGCGGTGACGTCGATGGCGTCGACCCCGCTGAGGTCGACCACGACGTCCTGCTCGTAGCCGTTGAGGCGTTCGTAGATCGCCTGGCGGACCTCCCACGTGCTGCGCACGTCGAAGTCGCCGCTGAGGACCAGCGTGGGTCCGTCGGTCATGATTTCCATGCCATCACCCCGCTCCCCGTGCCCGAGTGCCCGAGTCTTGCTAGGAGACGCCCCCGTGACGTCCCCGCGCACAGGTGTGTTGCTCCTGTACCCACTATGACGCGCGACGCCAAGAAACGGTTGCGCCGAACCGGGAACGAAATGGTCTCGATTCGCGCCCGCTGGCCCACCACTACAGTCGGGCCATGGTCAACCTCACCCGGATCTACACACGCACGGGTGACGGCGGAGAGACCCGTCTCGGCGACCTCAGCGTGACCACCAAGACCGACACGCGCCTGCACGCCTACGCCGATGTCGACGAGGCGAACGCGCAGCTCGGGGTGGCCCTGGCTCATGGTGACTTCGAGGAGGACGTCCGCGCCGTCCTGATACACGTGCAAAACGACCTTTTCGACGTGGGTGCCGACCTGGCCACCCCCGTCGTGGCCGAGCCGGAGTATCCGCCCCTTCGGATCGAGCAGGACTACATCGACCGGCTCGAGGGCTGGTGCGACCACTACAACGAAGGCCTGCCGGCCCTTCGCTCGTTCATCCTCAACGGCGGCACGCTCGGCGCGGCCCACCTCCACGTCGCGCGCACCGTCGTACGCCGCGCGGAACGGGCCGGCTGGGCGGCTCACGCCGAGCACGGCGAGGCGATGAACCTGCTGGCAGTGAAGTACCTCAACCGGCTCTCCGACCTGCTGTTCATCCTGGCCCGCTACGCCAACCGCGAGCAGGGCGACGTGCTGTGGGTGCCCGGTGGCGAGCGTGGGGAGCAGACCGCAACCAACCGTGCCGAAGGCGAAGGAGCCGAGGAGTGACCGACGACAACGACAAGAAGAAGGACGACGACAAACGCGACAAGCCGGACAAGCCGGACCCGGTCGACGACCTCGTCATCACCCGCCACACGCTGAGCACGCCTGCGGGCGAGCTGTCCTACACCGCCCGCACCGGTCGCGTCGTGCTGCGCGAGGAGGAGGTCAAGGAGGACGTCTTCCACGGCCTCAAGGCGCGCGCCGAGCTGTCGGTCACGGCGTACACCCTCGACGACGGCCAGGTGACCGAGCGGCCGATCACGTTCGTGTTCAACGGCGGTCCGGGGTCGTCGTCGATCTGGCTGCACATGGGCCTGCTGGGGCCGCGCCGGGTCGAGGTGGGAGACGTGACGGCGCCGACCCCGCCGCCGTACACCTTGGTCGACAACGTCGAGACGCTGCTGGCGGTCTCCGACCTGGTCTTCATCGACCCGATGTCGACCGGCCACAGCCGCGCGGTCGAGGGCGGCAAGGCCAAGGACTACCACGGGTTCGCCAAGGACGTGGAGCAGGTCACCGAGCTGATCCGGCTCTGGTGCACCCGCGAGGACCGGTGGATGTCGCCGAAGTACCTCATCGGCGAGTCCTACGGGACCGTCCGGGCGGTGGCGGTGGCCGAGCGGCTGTCGACCCGGCACGCGATGGCGTTCAACGGCATCGTGCTCGTCTCCAGCGTGCTCGACTTCGGCAGCCAGGACTTCGAGTTCCTCCGCGCCGACGAGGCGTGCCTCAACTTCCTGCCGAGCTACGCCGCGATCGCCCACTTCCACGGCCTGCACCCCGACCGGACGCTCGACGAGGTGCGCGCCGAGGCCGAGGAGTTCGCGGCCGGCCCCTATCGGCTCGCGCTCGCCCGCGGCCACCGCCTGCCCGCCGACGAACGCGCCGACGTGGTAGCCACGCTGGCCCGCCTGACCGGGCTCAAGGAGGAGTACGTCGACCGCACCGAGCTGAGGATCGAGCACTGGCGCTGGTGCACCGAGGTGCTGCGCGACCGCGGGCTGACCGTGGGACGCATCGACGGTCGGTTCACCGGCCCGCTGCACTCCCGCATCGCGGAAAACATGGACGCCGACCCGTCCAGCGACGCGATCGAGGCGCCGTTCTCAGCCGCGCTGCACCACTACCTGCGCGGCGAGCTGGGCAGCACCCTCGACCTGCCCTACGAGGTGTTCGCCAACTCGATCAAGGAGTGGTCCTTCAAGGAGTTCGAAGGCAAGCCGATCAACGTCACCGACAAGCTCGAGCGGCTGATGCGGGTCAACCCGCACCTGCGGGTGCGCATCGAGTACGGCTACTACGACCTCGCGACGCCCTACCACGCCGCGGAGGACATGGTCGCCCACCTGCGGCTGCCCGACGAGGCGTTCGAGCGCATCGAGCACGACTACTTCGAGACCGGGCACATGCCCTACCTCGAGGAGGGCTCTCGCATCCGCGAGGCCGAGGCGATCTCGGCCTTCGTCAGCGGCAGCTGAGGCCCGTCCACACCGATTCGTCTGCGGCCCGCTGTGGCTTCTCTCACTGGCCGACACAGACGAATCGGTGTCTAGTCGCCCGCGAAGGCGTCCCAGGAGGCGACGTACGCCGTCTGCGCCCGGCTCCTTGCGAGCACGACCGCCATGACCTGCCCGCCGTCGACCACGATCGCGTGGCGGGAACCGTCCAGCCATTGCTCGGCCATGAACGAGTCGCCGCCCCAGTCGAGGCTGAGGTGGTGCGCCTCGACCCCCCTCGGTAGTCGGCCGTGTCGATCGACCCCAGCTCGACGTGAGCGTCCCGCAAGATCACGAGTCGAAACCCAACCCGAGCCGATCCAGCGTCCGCAACCAGATATCGCGCCGCCCGCCGTTGCGGTCGGCGGCCGCGAGGGAGTGCCGGGTGAGCTCGATGCCGGCCCACGCCAGCGGCTCCGGCGGGAACGGCAGCGGCTTGGTCCGCACCATCTCCAACGAGGTCCGCTCCGTCTCCAGGCCGTCGAGCAGGTCGAGCATCACGTCGGCCCCGAAGCGGGTGGCGCCCACGCCGAGGCCGGTATAGCCCAGCGCGTACGCCGCGCGGCCGGCGTACGCCGTGCCGAAGAAGGCGAAGAAGCGGGTGCAGGTGTCGATCGCACCGCCCCACTGGTGGCCGAACCGCAGCCCCTCGAGCTGGGGGAACGTCTCGAAGAACTGGCGGGCCAGCAGGTCAAACGTCTCGGGCCGCTGGTCCAGCCGGCCGGCCATCCGGCGGCCGTAGTGATAGATCGCGTCGTAGCCGCCCCACAGGATCCGGTTGTCGGCCGTGAGCCGGTAGTAGTGGAACTGGTTGCCCACGTCGTCGATGCCCTGACGGTGCCGCCACCCGACCGACGCGAGCTGCTCGGCCGACAACGGCTCGGTCATCAGGGCGTAGTCGTAGACCGGCACGGTGTGCCAGCGAACCCGCCGCACGAGCGACGGGAAGGCGTTGGTGCCCAGCGCGACCCGGTCGGCGCGCACAGCCTGCCCGCCGACTGTGCGGACCACCATCGCGTCACCGTCGCGGTCGAGGCCGGCCACCCGCGTGTGCTCGTGGATCCGCACCCCGAGCGACTCGGCCGCGTCCGCCAGACCCCAGGCCAGCCGTGCCGGGTCGACCAGCGCGTTGCCGTCGCGGGTCCAGAGCCCCGCGAGGTAGGTCGGCGACGCCACCTCGGCCCGGATGGCGTCGCGGTCGAGGTAGTCACCCTCCGGGTGCGGGCCTTCCGCGGCCTCCCGCAACCACCCGACCTGGTGCGGCTCTGTCGCCACCGACAGCGTGCCCGTGAGCTCCCACGCACAGTCGATCCCGTAGCGCGCGATCGTCTCGCCGATGCCGGCGAGGTTACGGCGGCCCAGCTCGTCGATCTTGTCGATCTCGTCGGGAAAGCGCTGCTCGCCGTTGTCCCGGCCGTGAGTCAGCGACGCCGAGCAGAACCCGCCGTTGCGGCCCGAGGCCGCCCAGCCGATCCGGTTCGCCTCGAGCAGGATCACCTCGCGACCGGGGTCGCGTTCCTTGGCGAGCAGGGCCGTCCAGAGGCCGGAATAGCCGGCGCCGACCACGACCAGGTCGGTCGTCGCGTCGGCTGCCAGCGCCGGGCGCGCAGCGGGCCGGTCGGGTGAGTCGAGCCAGGCCGGCACCGGCGCCGCGTCGGCCAGCGCGGGGTGCCCGGCGCCGCGACGAGCCACTCAGCGGGTCCGGGGGAAGCCCAGGTCGACGGCCGAGGTCGACGGATCCGGCCAGCGTGAGGTGACCACCTTGCCGCGGGTGTAGAAGTTGATGCCCTCCGGGCCGTACATGTGGGTGTCGCCGAACAACGAGGACTTCCACCCGCCGAAGGAGTATGCCGCCACGGGGACGGGGATCGGCACGTTGATGCCGACCATGCCGACCTCGATGTCGAACTGGAACTGCCGTGCCGCTCCCCCATCACGCGTGAAGATGGCCACGCCGTTGGCGTACGGGTTGGCGTTGACGAGCTCGACGGCGTCCTCGTAGGTGTCGGCGCGCACCACGGTGAGCACGGGGCCGAAGATCTCGTCGGTGTAGACCGTCATCTCGGGGCTGACGTGGTCGAGCAGCGTGGTGCCGAGGAAGAAGCCCGCTTCGGGTACGTCGGCCGTCCGGCCGTCGACCACGACGGTGGCCCCGGCTGACTCGCCCGCACCGATGTAGCCGGCCACCTTGTCGCGGTGCTCGGCGGTGATGAGCGGGCCCATGTCGGTGCCGGCCTCGGCGCCGTCACCGATGACGAGCTTGGGCAGCCGCAGCGCGATCGCGTCGACGAGGGCGTCGCCGACGTCGCCGACGGCGACGGCCACCGAGATGGCCATGCATCGCTCACCGGCTGCGCCGTACGCCGCGGAGACGGCCGCGTCGGCGGCCATCTCGATGTCGGCGTCGGGCAGCACCACCATGTGGTTCTTCGCGCCCCCGAGGGCCTGGACCCGCTTGCCGTGGCTGGTGCCTGTCTCGTAGATGTAGCGGGCGATCGGCGTGGACCCCACGAAGCTGACGGCGGCGACGCGGGGGTCGGTGAGCAGGACGTCGACGGCCTCCTTGTCGCCGTGCACGACCGTGAAGACACCGTCGGGCAGCCCCGCCTCCTTCCAGAGGCGGGCCAGGAACATCGAGGCGGACGGGTCCTTCTCACTTGGCTTGAGCACGAAGGCGTTGCCGCACGCGATCGCGTTGGCGCACATCCACAGCGGCACCATGACAGGAAAGTTGAACGGCGTGATGCCGGCGACGACGCCGAGCGGCTGCCGGATCGAGTAGACGTCGACACCGGTGCCGGCCTGCTCCGAGTACGACCCCTTGAGCAGGTGTGGCACCCCGGTCGCGAACTCGACGTTCTCCAGCCCGCGGGCGATCTCGCCCTCGGCGTCGCCGAGCACCTTGCCGTGCTCGGCGGTCACGATCGCCGCCAGCTCAGGCATCCGGGCGTGCAGCAGCTCCCGGAACGCGAAGAGGATCGCCGCCCGCTTGGAGAGCGACGCATGGCGCCAGTCGCGGGCGGCCCGGGCAGCGACGTCGATGGCGGCCGCGACCTCGGCCGCACCGGCCAGGTCGACGGCGCCGGTCTGCTCGCCGGTGGCCGGGTTGAACACCGGTCCGGTGCGTCCGGAGCGTCCCGAGACCTCGGCTCCGTCGATCCAGTGGTGGATGGGTGAGGTCATGCGCTCACGTTAGGGGGTGCTCGTCGGCCGCCGCGACCCGCGGCCGCCGGACGGCGAGCACCAGCACCGCGGCCGGGACCATGGCGGCCGCGACGACGAGGAGCGAGTCGAGCGTGCCGACGTGGTCGCCGACGAAACCGAGCAGCGGCGGGCCGGCGAGGAAGGCGCCGTAGCCGATCGTGGACACCACGGCGACGCGGCGCGCGGCGCGGCGCGGGTCGTCGGCCGCAGCGCTCATCCCGACGGGGAAGCCGAGGGCGGCGCCGAGGCCCCAGATCACGATGCCGATCACGACGTACGCCGGGTGGCCGCCGTAGATGACCAGCAGCAGGCCGCTGAACGCGGCCGCCGCCGAGCAGAGCAGCACCGGCACCCGCCCGAATCGGTCCAGCAGGACCGGGCCGACCATCCGGCCGGTGGTCATCGCGGTGACGAACAGCGCGAACCCGGCCACACCCACGAAGTGCCGGGCGTCGTAACCGTCGACCAGCGCAAGCGCCAGCCAGTCGCCGGCCGCCCCCTCGGCGAGCGTGAAGGCGAGCACCATCGCGCCGATGGCGAGGGTCCGGGGCTCGAGCCATGCCGACCGGCCGGACCCCGGCTCGTCGGTTTCGTCGGGTGGCGCCACCGGCGTGAACGCGCGCACCGAGACGAGCACGGCCGCGAGGGCCGCCAGCGAGACCAGCATGAAGTGCACCCCGATGGGGACGGAAAACCGCGCCGCCAGCACACCCAGGCCGGCGCCGCCGATGGCGCCGAAGCTGAAGCCGGCGTGGAACCTGGGCATCACGGTGCGACCGAGGCGACGTTCGACGTCGGCGCCCTCCACGTTCATGGCGACGTCCCAGGTGCCGGTGCCGAAGCCGTAGAGCCCGAGACCGAGGGCCACTACCGGAGCCGACGCCAGCGTCGTCGTCCCGAAGGCCACCACGCCGAACCCAACGGCAGTCAGCACCGCAGCACCCCGGACGACGCCGGCTGCGCCGAACCGCTCGATCAGCTTCCCGCTGACCGGCAGCCCGAGAAGGGAGCCGACGGAGATGGAGAGCAGCAGCAGACCCAGGCCGCCGTTGGAGAGGTCGAGGTGCTCCCGCAGATCAGGGACCCGCGAGAAGAGCGTGGCGAACATCAGGCCGTTGAGCACGAAGACCGCCGCGACCGCATTGCGGGTGCGCACGGCCTGCGGGGTGGGGACCAGGTCGCTCACAGCTGCTGTGAGGTGCCGGGCGGCGCGGCCTCGAGCCACGACTGGAACCCCATCAGCGAGTCCGGGCTCAGCGCGAGCTCCACATCGCCAGTGCGGGTGGTGCAGGTGATCACGACGTGGTCGGGATAGAGCGAGAGCTGCTCGACCCCGCCGGGCTGCCTGCGGTCGGTGTAGGTGAGGTCACCGCGCTGCCAGACCCGCTTCGGCCGCGGCGAGAGCGAGAAGATGCGGAACCACTCCAGCGACTGCGCCTCGTAGCGGCCGAGGCCCAGCACCCAACCGCGCCCGGCCTTGTCGGTCCGGACGCGGTGGCTGAGCTCGAACGTGCCGCCGTAGCGCGACAGCACCCGTCGGCGGATGATCAGCGCGATGCCGTAGAGGAGGGCGAAGCCCAGCACGACGCCGGCTGCGTCGAGCAGCCACTGCCAGACCGGCATCGTCCACCTCTCCAGGACATCGGGTCGGGGTCAGGCCCCGTTCTGCTCCGACACGGTGCCTTCGTCGATGGCCTTGCGCTCGTCGAGGAGCCGCTTGGCCTCCTCGTACGAGCTCTCGTGGGAGAGCTCGGCGTACTCGCACAGCAGCCGGACCTGGTTGTTGGCGACCGAGATGAACCCACCGTCGACGGCAGCCACCCAGTGACCGTCGTCGACCGTGCGTACGTCGACCTGGCCGGGCGCAAGGACCGACATGATCGGCTGGTGGTTGGCCATGATCCCGATCTCGCCGGCCAGGGTCCGGGCGTTGACCACGGTCGCCTCGCCCGACCAGACCTCACGGTCGGCCGCGACGAGGGAGACCTGCATCGTGTTCACCATCAGAGGCTCTTCTGGATCTCGTCCCAGCGCTTCTCGACGTCGTCGAGGCCGCCGCACATGAAGAACGCCTGCTCGGCCACGTGGTCGTAGTCGCCGTCGGCGATCTTGTTGAACGCCTCGACGGTCTCGGTGACCGGCACGGTGGAGCCCTCCTTGCCGGTGAACTGCTTGGCGACGTAGGTGTTCTGCGACAGGAACCGCTGGATCCGGCGGGCCCGGGACACGATGATCTTGTCCTCTTCGGAGAGCTCGTCGACACCGAGGATCGCGATGATGTCCTGGAGCTCCTTGTTGCGCTGCAGGATCTGCTTGATGCGGATCGCGCAGGCGTAGTGGTCCTGCCCGATGTACTGCGGGTCCAGGATCCGGGAGGTCGAGGTCAGCGGGTCGACGGCCGGGTAGATGCCGAGCGACGCGATCTCGCGCGACAGCTCCGTGGTGGCGTCGAGGTGGGCGAACGTCGTCGCCGGGGCCGGGTCGGTGTAGTCGTCGGCGGGCACGTAGATCGCCTGCAGCGAGGTGATCGAGTGACCACGCGTCGAGGTGATCCGCTCCTGGAGGGTGCCCATCTCGTCGGCCAGGTTGGGCTGGTAACCCACCGCGGACGGCATCCGGCCGAGCAGGGTCGAGACCTCGGAGCCGGCCTGGGTGAACCGGAAGATGTTGTCGATGAACAGCAGCACGTCCTGGTTCTGCACGTCGCGGAAGTACTCCGCCATCGTCAGCGCCGACAGCGCCACGCGCAGCCGGGTGCCCGGCGGCTCGTCCATCTGGCCGAAGACGAGGGCGGTCTGCCCGATGACGCCGGCCTCCTCCATCTCGGCGATCAGGTCGTTGCCCTCACGGGTGCGCTCGCCGACCCCGGCGAACACCGACACACCACCGTGGTCACGGGCGACGCGCGCGATCATCTCCTGGATCAGCACCGTCTTGCCCACGCCGGCACCGCCGAACAGGCCGATCTTGCCGCCCTGGACGTAGGGGGTCAGCAGGTCGATGACCTTGATGCCGGTCTCGAACATCTCGGTCTTGGACTCGAGCTGGTCGAACGCCGGCGCCTTGCGGTGGATGCCCCACCGCTCCTTGACGTCGAGCGTCTCACCCTCCTCGAGGTTGAGGCACTCGCCGAGGGTGTTGAACACCCGCCCGAGGGTGGCGTCACCGACGGGCACCGAGATCGGGCCACCCGTGTCGGTCACCTGGGCGCCGCGGACCAGGCCGTCGGTGGGCTGCAGGGAGATGGCACGCACCATGCCGTCGCCGATGTGTTGCGCGACCTCCAGCGAGAGCGTCTTGGTCTCGCCTTCGAGCGTCAGCTCGGTCTCGAGCAGGTTGTACATCTCCGGCATGGTGTCGGCCGGGAACTCGATGTCGACGACCGGCCCGATGACGCGGGCGATCCGGCCGACACCGGGCGTACCGGCGTCCTTCTTGGTCTCTTCAACAGTGGCAGTCATGTCTCTCACTCACTCGCTGCGTTGGCGTCGGCCAGGGCATTGACGCCGCCGACGATCTCGCTGATTTCCTGGGTGATGCCCGCCTGACGGGCCTGGTTGGCGATGCGGGTGTACTTCTTGATGAGCTCTTCGGCGTTGTCCGTGGCGGACTTCATCGCCCGCTGCCGGGCGGCCAGCTCGGAGGCCGAGGCCTGGAGCAGCGCGAAGAAGATGCGGCTCTGCACGTAGCGCGGCAGCAGCTCGTCGAGCACGATGGCCGGCGACGGCTCGAACTCGTAGAGCGGCAGCGCCTCGTCGGCCTCGGGCTTCTCCTGCCCTTCGACGACCTCCAGCGGCAGCATCCGCACGCTGTGCGGCTCCTGCACCAGCATCGACCGGAACTGGGTGTAGACGAGGTGCACCTCGTCGACGCCGTCGTCGGAGTCGGTGTCGGCGACGAACGCACCGATCAGCGCTTCGCCGATCGCACGAGCGTTTTCGTACTTCGGCTGGTCGGAGAAGCCGGTCCAGGTCTCGCGCACCGGCCGGTTGCGGAACTTGTAGTAGGCCTCGCCCTTGCGCCCGGCGATGAAGGTGACGACCTCCTTGCCCTCCGAGCGCAACCGCTCGGCCAGTCGCTCCCCCTCCTTGAGCACGCTCGAGGAGTAGGCGCCGGCCAGGCCGCGGTCGCTGGTCACGATCAGCACGGCGGCGCGGTGCGGGTCGTCCGGCTCGGTGGTCAGCGGGTGCTTGACGTTGGAGAAGGTGACCAGGGCCGACACCGCGCGAGTCAGCTCGCGGGCGTAGGGAGCTGCCTGCTGGGCCCGCTGCTGCGCCTTGATGATCCGGGACGCAGCGATGAGCTCCATGGCGCGCGTGATCTTCTTCATCGACTCCGTCGACTTGATCCGCGCGCGGTACTGGCGCAGCGATAAGGCCACTAGTGATCAGCCTCGCTTCTGCTTGACGATCTGCTCCTGCTGGAGCTCGTCGTCGGTCACGGCGTCGACCTTGGCCTCGCTGCCCGGCTTGATGGACTGGCCGTCGGAGGTCTCGAACTGGTCGAGGAACTTGTCGTACGCCGCCTCCGCTGACGAGGCGGTGTCGTCCTCGAACTTCAGCGACTCGCGGATGCCGGTCAACAGGTCGGCGTGCGAGCGGCGCAGGTAGTCGAGGAACTCGTTCTCGAACCTCAGCACGTCGTCGGTCGGCACCCGGTCGAGCTTGCCCGACGTGCCGAGCCACAGGGAGATGGTCATCTCCTCGAGCGGGTAGGGCGAGTACTGAGGCTGCTTGAGCAGGGCCATCAGCCGCTGGCCGCGGTCGAGCTGCTGCCGCGAGGCCGCGTCGAGGTCGGAGGCGAACATCGCGAACGCCTCCATCGCGCGGAACTGTGCCAGGTCGACCTTCAGCGACCCGGTCACCGACTTCATGGCCTTGGTCATCGCGTTGCCGCCCACGCGCGAGACCGAGACGCCGACGTCGATCGCCGGGCGCTGGTTGGACGCGAACAGGTCGGACTGCAAGAAGATCTGGCCGTCGGTGATCGAGATGACGTTGGTCGGGATGTAGGCCGACACGTCGTTGGCCTTGGTCTCGATGATCGGCAGTCCCGTCATCGATCCCGCGCCGAGGGCGTCGGACAGCTTGGCGCAGCGCTCGAGCAGGCGGCTGTGCAGGTAGAACACGTCGCCCGGGTAGGCCTCGCGACCCGGCGGACGACGCAGCAGCAGCGACACCGCGCGGTAGGCCTCGGCCTGCTTGGTGAGGTCGTCGAAGATGATCAGGACGTGCTTGGCGTCGTACATCCAGTGCTGGCCGATGGCCGAGCCGGTGTAGGGGGCGAGGTACTTGAAGCCGGCGCTGTCGGAGGCCGGCGAGGCGACGATGGTGGTGTACTCGAGCGCCCCGGCCTCCTCGAGCGCGCCACGCACGGCGGCGATGGTCGAGCCCTTCTGGCCGATCGCGACATAGATGCAGCGCACCTGCTTGTCCGGGTCGCCGGAGTCCCAGTTCTGCTTCTGGTTGATGATCGTGTCGATGGCGATCGTGGTCTTGCCCGTGGTGCGGTCGCCGATGATCAGCTGGCGCTGGCCACGACCGATCGGCGTCATCGAGTCGATGGCCTTGATGCCCGTGGCGAGCGGCTCGTGCACCGACTTGCGGTGCATCACACCGGGAGCCTGGAGCTCGAGGGCGCGGCGCTCGTCGGACTCGATCTCGCCCAGACCGTCGATCGGCGTGCCGAGCGGGTCGATCACGCGGCCCATGAAGCCGTCACCCACTGGGACCGAGAGGATCTCGCCGGTGCGGCGGACGGTCTGGCCCTCCTCGATCTTGTCGAAGTCGCCGAGGACGACGACGCCGATCTCGCGGGTGTCGAGGTTGAGAGCGAGGCCGAGCGTGCCGTCTTCGAACTCCAGCAGCTCGTTGGCCATCGCCGAGGGCAGCCCGCTCACGCGCGCGATGCCGTCGGCACACTGTGCGACGGTGCCGACCTCTTCGCGGCTCGACGCCGACGGCTTGTAGTCGTCGACGTACTTCTGGAGCGCGTCGCGGATCTCTTCCGGACGAATCGAGAGCTCCGTCATCTTTGTTGCCTCTTCCCTGGTCTTCTGGGCTTGTGTTCTGGGTCGTCTTCGATGGTTCGCGGGTCCGGCGTCAGCCGGCGATCCGCCGTCGAGCATTGTCGAGCTTGGCCGAGACGCTGCCGTCGATGACGTCGTCACCGATCTCGACGCGGATGCCACCGACGAGGTCGGGGTCTTGTACGACGTGCAGGTGCACGGTGGCGTCGTAGGCCTTGCCGAGCGCCTGGGTCAGCCGGCTGATCTCAGTGCTTCCGAGAGGACGTGCGGTGTGGACTACGGCCAGCAGCTCGTCTTGCGCGTCGGCGGCGACGTGTTGGTAGTCGTCGAGCACGCGGGCGATCGGCTCGCCGCTGCGGACCGCCTGGATGACCAGCCTGAGCGTGGCGGGCAACACCTTGCCGTCGAGGATCCGGTCAAGCAGGGCGCCCTTGTCGTCGGCGTTGCGGGCCGGGTCGGACAGCGCGCCGCGCAGCTCGTGGTTGGTGTTGACGGCAGCGGCGACCGCGAACAGCTCGTCGCTGACCCGGGGGCCCTGCGCGCCGGCCGACCGGACCACCGCTTGGATGCCGAGCTCCTCGAGCACGTCGGCGAGGTCGCGGGACCGCGTCCAACGGAGCTGGACCGCCTCCTTCGCCAGCGCGAGCGCGGCGTCGGAGAGCTTGCTGCCGAAGATGTTGCCCACCAGGTCGGCCTTGGCCGGCCCCTCGACCGATGCGTCGGTAGCGAGGCGGCGCAGCGCCGGCTCGGCCCGCAGCACGCCGGCGACGGCGAGCAGCTGGTCACCGAGGGTGGCGCTGTCCTCGAGCGTGCGCGTCTTGCCGAGCTTGGACGCCAGCTCGGTGCGCGCCTCCGCGGAGGCACCTCGCAGCATCAGCCGGCCCCGCCCTGCGTGCGTGCGGCCTTGGACGTCTCGAGGGTGTCGAGGTCAGCCAGGAAGCGGTCGACCACGCGCGTGCTGCGCTCGTCGTCGTCGAGGCTCTCGCCGACGATGCGCCCGGCGAGGGTGATGGCCAGCGTGCCCACCTCGGCGCGGAGCGACGTCACGGCCTGCTGGCGCTCGGCCGCGATCTGGCTGTGCCCGTTTTCCACGATCCGGGCGGCCTCGGTCTGGGCCTGCTCCCGCATCTCGGCGGTGATCTGCGCGCCCTGCTGGCGAGCTTCCTCGCGGATCCGTGCGGCTTCGTGCCGCGCGTCGGCGATCTGGGCCTTGTATTCAGCCTCGGCCGCCTCGGCCTCGCTGCGGGCGTGCTCGAGGTCGGCGAACTCCTTGCGGATCGCGTCCTGCCGCGCCACCATCGCCCGGTTGATCGGCGGGATGACGTACTTGGCGAGCAGGTAGAACAGCAACGCGAACGCCGCGAGCTCCACAAAGAACGTGGCGTTGGGCACCAGGAAGTTGCTCTCGAGCGGGACGAGTTGACTCGCAAGGCTGATCATCTATCGGGTCCTTTGCGTGGATTCAGTAAGAGATCCTCAGTGAGCCCGTGGGTCAGCCGCTGAGGACGAAGACGAACATCGCCATGAAGGCGAGGTTGATGAAGAACATCGCCTCGACCAGACCGACCGTCAGGAAGAAGATGGTCTGCAGGCGACCCTGAGCCTCTGGCTGACGTGCCACGCCCTGGATGTAGGACGAACCGGCCAGACCGTCACCGACACCGGCGCCGATGGCGCCACCGGCCAGCGCGATCCCGCCGCCGACGAACGCGCCGGCGAGCTTGACGGCCTCATCGCTTACTGCCATGGAATTGCCTCTCCTCATATGGCGCCGACAGTCGGCGCACCTTGTCGAACTGCGTTGTCGAACTATCGGGTCGTTCTACCGTCCCGCACCCAGCATCACTGGGCGAGGGCGGGGGTCTTGTCCTGCTCGGTCTTCGCGGGCTCCGGGGCGTGCTCGTCGTCGTGCTCGTCCTGGTGGTCGTCCTCGTGCTCGTCGTGACCGGCACCGGCCATCGCGAAGTAGAGGACGGCCAGCAGCGCGAAGATGAAGGCCTGGATGGCTCCGATGAACATGTCGAAACCCTTCCAGAGAAGGTTGGGCACCCAGCTGGACCAGATCGGGATCAGGCCGATCAGGGCGAGCATGATGCCGCCGGCGAAGATGTTGCCGAAGAGTCGCAGCGCCAGCGTGATCGGCTTGACCAGCTCTTCGAGGATGTTGAGCGGCAGCAGCACCGGGAACGGCTCGAGGAAGTGGCTGAAGTAGCCCTTCCAGCCCTTGGTGCGGATGCCGTAGGTCCACACACTCACGATCGTGATGGCCGCCAGCGCATAGGTCAGGTTGGTGTCGGCGGTCGGGGCCGCGAGCAGGTGGTGCCCGTCCTCGTTGAGCTTGCTCGGGATCAGCTCGAGCCAGTTGGCGATCAGGATGAAGAAGAACAGCGAGACCGCCAACGGTGCGACGTAGGGGTGCACGCGGCCGAGGTTGTCCTCGACCTGGCGGTTGACCTCGCCGACGACGCCCTCCCAGATCATCTGCAGGCGGGACGGCACGTGGTCGGTGTCGGGCTTGGCCAGCCGGGCGCGCAGGATCAAGCCGAGGATGAGCACGATCGCGCCGGCGACCAGCGTCGAGAAGATCGTGTCGATGTTGAACGTCATCCCGAGCCATTCGCGCTGGACGTGCTCGCCGATCGTGATGCCGGACCCGGACTCCTCACCACCCTCGGCCATCGGTAGGACGAGCGGCAGTCCGGCCAGCGCGAGCGCGATGGTCATCCTTGCTTCAACTCCTTCAGCAGCGGCAGCCCCGTCATCACCAGGGCGATCAGGCGGAAGATGGCCAGGCCGAGCAGCAGCCCGATGCCGTTGGGCCAGAACAGGATTGCGGCGCCGACGGCCACGACGGTGAGGACGCCGAGGCGCAGCAGCGTCGAGGCGATCATCTGGCCGCGCGTCGGCTCGGCGCCGGACGTGATGATCTTGAGCAGCCAGAACTCGGTCATCACGTGGTTGGCCAGACCGAGCAGCACACCCGCCGAGATGCAGCCGGCAAGCTCCCACTCGCCGAGCTGGCCGGCGATCCAGTAGGTCGCCCCGACCATCACCGCGGCGACCAGGATCGCCTTCTTCTGGTCGAGCAGCACCCGCCCGAACGAGGCGCGAGCGGGAGTCGCGCCGACCTGCGCCCGCGCTTCAGTCATGCTCTGAGGCTCCTTCATCGGGACACCTCATGGCGAGCCCTAGTCTCGGAGTGCGGAGCGCACCCTGGCCCAGAACGCGACGGCACCCGCGACCATGCCGAGGGCGATGCCCACGAGCGTGAAGACGGGGGCCGTGTCTGCCGCCTTGTCGAGGAGGTAGCCGATGACGGTGCCGCCGACGACCGCACCCGCAAGTAGGCCCCCGAGCCCGACGAGGTCACGGCCACGCAGGCCGTCGCGGGAGCCTCCATCGGCCATCCACCCATGTCGCTTTCGTCGGCAGCTTCGGTGAAACTGACGCACAGTCCCCCGCCCGGCGCCTGCGTGAAAGTACCACAGCGCGAACCGCGTCCGACCGGGCGTCCGGGGGCCCGGCGGGGGCCTCGGAACGGGTCGTCACAGCGGGTGGTCGTCATCGGTCGGCGGCCAATCTTGAGTGGGTCTGGTCGTCGGTCTTGGGCGGCTTGTGAAAACTAGCACAAAGTCCGGAGGGGCCGGAACCCGGGTCTCCCGGAGGCCTTCACGAGGCCTCGGCTCACTCGGGGTCGCGGTCCAGCAGCGCCGGCCTGCGGACTACCGGCAGGACGAAGGTCATCGTCACCGTGATGGCGAACATCGCCGCGAGCGAGAACCACATCCACGGGCCGGTGTAGAGGCTGGCCAGCACCATGCCCCCGGCGATCAACGCCGCCCACATCCACATGATGAGGACCGCTCGCCGCTGGGAGTGCCCGATCTCCAGCAGCCGGTGGTGCAGGTGCTGCTTGTCGGGGGAGAACGGCGAACGGCCCGCACGGGTGCGGCGTACGACGGCCAGCACCAGGTCGGCGAGCGGCACCACCAAGATGGCCAGGGGCAGCAGCACCGGCAGGAGGGTGACCAGGAAGTTGGCCTGGGACCCCATCGCGCCCTTGCTGATCTCGTCGGGGTTGAACTGGCCGGTCAGCGTGATCGCGCTGGCCGAGAGCACCAGCCCGATGAGCATCGAGCCGCTGTCGCCCATGAACAGGCGTGCCGGGCTGAAGTTGTGAGGCAGGAAGCCGATGCATGCTCCCGCCAGCGCCGCCGACAGCAGGGCGCCGGTCGTCGCCAGGGACTGGTCGTTGAATCGGGACAACTGATAGCAGAACACGAAGAACGCGAGCGCCCCGATGGCCACCACCCCGGCGGCCAGCCCGTCGAGGCCGTCGACGAAATTGACCGCATTGACGGTCGCCACCACGATAAAAACCGTCAGCAGAGCGCCCTGTGCCGGGTCGATGGAGAACTGGGTGTCGTTGCTGCCGGGGAAGAACTGGTACTGCACGTTTTTGAAGACCAGGAAGCCCGCGGCCAGGAGCTGACCGCCGAGCTTGGTGAGCGCATCGAGCTCGAAGAGGTCGTCGAGCACGCCGATCGCGCAGATCAGGGCTCCGGCGATGAGCACGATGCCGGCGTCGCGGAACACGAACGGCCCGCTGCGGCTGGAGAGGAAGGGCAGCTCACGGGCCACCAGGTAGGCCGCCACCAACCCGCCCAGCATGGCCAGCCCCCCCAGGTAGGGGATGGGCTCCGCGTGCACGTCGCGGTCGCGGACCTTGGCCACGGCGCCGGTCCGCAGCGCGATCTCCCGCGCGATGACCGTCAACAAGTAGGTGACGGCAGCGGCCACGAAGAAGACGAGCGCGTACTCCCGCACTAGCTGCCCTTCACGAGGTCAGCCCTCGTCCTCGATGACGGCGTCGAGTCCCTCGAGGGCCTCGTTGAGCTCCTCGAGCGAGATGGCGCCGTGGCGGAGGATGCGGCCGTTGACGCCGCGGGCGTCGACGATGGTCGAAGCCGCACCGCCGGGCGAGGGGCCGTCGTCGATGATGACCGTGACCAGTTCGCCGAGCATCTCCTCGGCCTGGTCGGCGTCGGTGGCGGCGGGGTGACCGGTCAGGTTGGCCGAGCTGACGGCCATCGGCCCCGTCCGCTCCAGCAGCTCGATCGCCAGCGGGTGGTGTGGCATCCGCACCGCGACCGTGCCGCGGGTCTCGCCGAGGTCCCACTGCAGCGAGGACTGCTGGTTGCAGACCAGGGTCAGCGGGCCGGGCCAGAACCGGTCGATCAATGTGCGGGCGTAGTCCGGGATGCCGGTGGCGAGGGCGTCGATGGTCGTCGCAGCGCTGATGAGGACGGGCGGGGGCATCTCCCGGCCCCGGCCCTTGGCGTCGAGCAGCGCCTGCACCGCGTCGGCGTCGAAGGCGTCGGCGCCCAAGCCGTAGACCGTGTCGGTCGGCAGCACCACGAGCTCGCCGTGCTGCACGGCGTTGCTGGCCGCCGCGATGGCCGCCTCGCGGCCGTTGTCGGTGTCGGTGCTGAGTCGCTGCGCACGTTGCGGACCGTCGTCCGGGTCGTCGGGGTCGTCCGGGTCGTCCGGGTCCTCGGGGTCGTCCGGGTCGTCCGGGTCTTCGGGGTCGTCCGGGTCCTCGGGGTCGTCCGGGTCGTCCGGGTCTCCGGGCTCCTCCGGGTCCTCGGGGTCAGCCGGGTCTTCGGGTTCCGGCGGGTCGTTCCCGGGCTCCGCCGAGGGGTCGTCGAAGGTCTCGTCACCGGTCGCATCGACCGGCGGGTCCTGCCCCACGCGCTGCCCCTCGTCGTCCACAGCGCTCATCGTGCCAGCCGGGCCGTGACATATCGCGGTCGACCTGCCAGGTCACGGTGGTCACGTACGTCGGCCCACCGGCCGGCACCAGCGAAGACGGCGGGCGCCGATTCGCCCTGCACGTCCGCATGCTCGACGCCGACCACGCCCCCGGTTCGCAGCAGGATCGCGGCCCGGCCTTCCACGGCCCGGATGGCGTCGAGGCCGTCGACGCCCGACCAAAGCGCGGTTGCCGGGTCGTGGTCGCGGGCCTCGAGGGCCACGGACTCCCAGGCGTCGAGTGGGATGTACGGCGGGTTGCTGACGACTACGTCGACCGTCCGGGCCAGCTCCTCGAAGGCCCCAGCCAGGTCGCCGAGCCGCAGGTCGACGCCGGTGCCGGCGAGGTTGAGCGTGGCGTAGCGATGGGCCAGCTCGTCGACCTCGACCGCATGCACCCGGGCCGACGGCACCTCGTCGGCCAGGGACTTCGCGATCGCGCCGGACCCGGTGCCGAGGTCGACGACCACCGGCTCGGGCACCCCGCTCGCCTGCTCGATCGCCCAGCCGGCCAGCAGCTCGGTCTCCGGCCGGGGCACGAAGACGCCCGGCCCGACGACCAGCTCGACGTGCCGGAACCAAGCGCGACCGGTCAGGTGCTGGAGCGGCTCACGGCGCACCCGACGGGTCACCAGCGCCTCGAAGGTCCCCGCGGCCTCGGGGTCGACGTCGTCGACGAGCACGAGCCGGGCGCGGTCGACGCCGAGCACGTGGGCCAGCAACACCTCCGCGTCCGCGAGCGGGCTCGGTACGCCGGCGTCGGTCAGGCGGCGTACCGCGTCGGCGACCAGCTCACGGCGAGACATTGGCCGCGTCGTCGAGGCGGGTGGCCAGGTCGGCCTCGATGCAGGAGTCGAGGACGGGTTGGAGGTCGCCGTCGAGCACCGCGTCGAGGTTGTAGGCCTTGTAGCCGGTGCGGTGGTCGGAGATCCGGTTCTCCGGGTAGTTGTAGGTGCGGATGCGCTCGGAGCGGTCGACGGTGCGCACCTGGAGTCGCCGGGCGTCGCTGGCCTCGGCATCGGCCACTTCCTTGGCCGCCGCGAGCAGGCGGGCGCGCAGGATGCGGAGCGCCTGCTCCTTGTTCTGAAGCTGGCTCTTCTGGTTCTGGCAGCTGACCACGATGCCGGTCGGCACGTGGGTGATCCGGACGGCCGAGTCGGTGGTGTTGACGCTCTGGCCACCCGGCCCGCTGCTGCGGAAGACGTCGATGCGCAGGTCGGCCTCGTCGAGCGTCACGTCGACCTGCTCGGCCTCGGGCAGCACCAGCACGCCCGCCGCCGAGGTGTGCACGCGGCCCTGCGACTCGGTGACCGGCACCCGCTGGACCCGGTGCACGCCGCCCTCGAACTTGAGCTGGGCGTGCGGCGCCTGGCCGGGCTCCGGAGTGCCTTTCGCCTTCACCGCCACGGTGATGGACTTGTAGCCGCCGAGGTCGGACTCGGTTGCGTCCAGCACCTCGGTCGTCCAGCCGCGCTGGTCGGCGTAGCGGGTGTACATGCGGAACAGGTCTCCGGCGAAAATTGCCGACTCGTCGCCGCCCTCGCCCGACTTGATCTCGAGCAAGGCGTCCTTGTCATCGGTGGGGTCGCGGGGCACCAGGAGGCGACGCAGCCGCTCGGCCAGCTCCTCGCGGTGCGCATCCAGTCGCTCTGCCTCGGCGGCGAAGTCGTTGTCATCGGCCGCCAGCTCGCGGGCCGCCTCGACATCGCCGACGGCGGCCTTCCAGTCGCGCCAGGTGGTGACGATGGCCGTCAGCTGTGCGTAGCGCTGGTTGAGCCGCTTGGCCAGCCGCGCGTCGGCGTGCGTCTCCGGCTGGGACAGCTGCCGCTCGAGCTCCTGGTGCTCGGCGACCAGCGTGGCGACGGCCTCGAACATGGGTTCTCCTCGACGGGCGGTGCCTGCGGGACTGGCTGGACGTGTTGCGGCTGGACGTGTTGCGGACTCGGTCGGGAAACGCGACGACGCCGGCCCCGCAGATGCGGTGGCCGGCGTCGTCAGGGAGCTACTTGGAGTCTGCGGTCTCGCTCTCGGCGGTCTCGCTCGGAGCGGCGGTCTTCTTGGCGTAGCGGGCCTCGAAGCGGGCAACGCGCCCACCGGTGTCGAGGATCTTCTGCTTGCCGGTGTAGAACGGGTGGCACTGCGAGCAGACGTCGGCGTGGATGACGCCGTTCTTGGCAGTGCTCCGCGTGGTGAACGTGGCCCCGCAGGTGCAGGTCACCTCGGTCACGCGGTAGTCGGGGTGGATGTCCTTCTTCATGGTGTCCTCTCTTGGCGCCGGGTCGCCGCGCTCTGACAAGCGGACGTGAACCGGGGCCGACCGGCAGATTCTGCCACCTTGTGCAACACCCGAGCCAATCGTGGGATTCCCGGGGTGAAGGAATCCCCGGCTGACCGGGGATCCCTGAACTTGCCAGCCTGTGCAATGCCCAACAAGTTCAGGAAAGGGCTGACAAGTACGCCGTCTCGGCCTGAGCGAATCAGTCCTGGCCCGGGGCCGGGGTGGTCTTCTGGACCTGCATCAGGAACTCGATGTTGGTCTGGGACTTCTTGAGGCGCTCCAGCAGCAGCTCGAGGGCCTGCTGGCCGTCGAGGCCCGAGAGCACGCGGCGCAGCTTCCAGACGATCTGGAGCTCCTCCTTGGTCATCAGTAGCTCTTCGCGGCGGGTGCCGGACTGGATGGCGTCGATCGCGGGGAACAGGCGCTTGTCGGCGAAGTCGCGGCGCAGCCGGATCTCCATGTTGCCGGTGCCCTTGAACTCCTCGAAGATCACCTCGTCCATCTTTGAGCCGCTCTCGATGAGGGCGGTGGCCAAGATGGTCAGCGAGCCGCCGTTCTCGATGTTGCGGGCGGCTCCGAAGAACTTCTTCGGCGGGTAGAGCGCGGCCGAGTCGACGCCTCCGGAGAGGATCCGGCCCGACGCGGGCGCGGCCAGGTTGTAGGCCCGACCCAGGCGGGTGATGCCGTCGAGCAGGACGACCACGTCGTGACCGAGCTCGACGAGGCGCTTGGCCCGCTCGATGGCCAGCTCGGCCACCATGGTGTGGTCGCTCGCCGGGCGGTCGAACGTCGAGGAGATGACCTCGCCCTTCACGGAGCGCTCGAAGTCGGTGACCTCCTCGGGCCGCTCGTCGACCAGCACGACCATCAGGTGGCACTCGGGGTTGTTGGTCGTGATGGAGTTGGCGATCGACTGCATGATCATCGTCTTGCCCGCCTTGGACGGCGACACGATGAGGCCACGCTGGCCCTTGCCGATCGGCGCGGCGATGTCGATGACGCGGCCGATCAGGTTGCCGGGCTCGGTCTCCAGGCGCAGCCTCTCGGTCGGGTAGAGCGGGGTCAGCTTGGCGAACTCGATGCGGTTCTTGGACGCCTCGGGGTCGGCCCCGTTGACGCTGTCGATGCGCACCATCGGGTTGAACTTCTCCTTGCGCTCGCCCTCTCGAGGCTGGCGCACCTGGCCGACGATGGCGTCACCGCGACGCAGGCCGTACTTGCGAACCATCGACAGCGAGACGTAGACGTCCTCGGTGCCGGGCAGGTAGCCGCTGGTGCGGACGAAGGCGTAGTTGTCCAGCACGTCGAGGATGCCCGCGGCCGGCACCAGCACGTCGTCGTCGAGGATGGTGGTGTCGGGCTCGTTGCGCGCCGACGAGCTGCGCTGGCTCCCGCCGCCCCCGCCGCCTCCACCGCTTCCGCCGGCGGCCGGCACGGACTGGGCGCGGTCGCGGTCGCGGCCGCGACGCCGCCGGTTGCGGCGGCTCCCGCCCTCGGTGCCGTCTTGCTGGTTGTCCTGCTGCTGGTTGCTCTGCTGGCGGTTGTCCTGCTGACGGTTGCCGTCCTGCCGCTTGCCGTCCTGCTGGCGGTTGTCCTGGCGGTCCTGTCGGTCCTGTCGGTCCTGGCGGTTGTCACGGTCGTCGCGTGCCTGGTCCTGGCTGTCCTGCTGCTTGTCCCGGTTCTTCTGCTGGTCGTTCTGGTTGCCCTGCTGCTTGGCCTGGCCGCCGTCGCGGCGTCGGCCCTGCTGCTCCTCCCGCGGGGAGTCGCCCTCGGCCGACTCGGCACGCTCGCCGCGCGCTTCGGCCTCGGCGGGACGCTCGGCGCGCTCGGTCGCGGAGGCGTCGCGGGCGGAGTCCGCCTGACCACCGGACTTGCCGCCAGACTTTGCTGCCGACTTGCCGCCGGACTGGCCACCCGACTGGGCGGCCTTGATGGCGTCGACCAGCTGGGCCTTCTTCATGGAGCCGGCGCCGCTGATGCCGAGGCCGGAGGCGACCTGCTTGAGGTCGGCGAGCAGCATGGTGCTGAGCCCGCCACGCTTCTTCGCGGGGCCGGAGCTGGAGGAGCTCTCCGGGTCGGAGGCGGCGGAGTCGGCAGAGTTGATGGTGTCGGTCACGTGAGGTCCTTCCCACGTTCAGAGCCGTCCGGGCGATGCCGGCGGCCGCGTCAGTCGGTGCTCCCTCTACGGGCGGGACCTTCAGATGTTGGGGACTGCGCGACTGCGCAGACGAGATCCGCACGAAAGAGGAAGGTGTTGCGTCGAGCGCTCTGGTCGTAAGACCGAATCTCGGACGCGCCGCAAACCCTAGCACCAGGCGTGGCGCCGTGTGGGCATCACCCCAGGACTCGTACGCCGCCCTGATCGACGTCGAGTGGGAGCGCGCGCCAGCCGTCGGGGCAGCGGCAGAGCAGGTCGTCGGGGGCGGGCAGGTCGGGTCCGCCATCGGCGGCGAAGGCGAGCACCGTCGGGCCGGCCCCGGAGACGACCGCGGCAACACCGTCGGCCCGGAGCGCGTCGACCAGGGAGAGCGACTCGGGCATCGCCGCCCGCCGGTAGTCCTGGTGGAGGTAGTCGCGGGTCGCCGCGAGCAGGTGCTGCGGCGCACCGGCCAGGGCCGCCACCAACAATGCGGCCCGCCCGGCGTCGGCGGCGGCGTCGGCATGCGGGACCTGGGTCGGCAGCAGGCCGCGCGCGAGCTCGGTCGACAGAGGGGTCGGCGGCACGAACACGACCACCCGCACCCGCGGGTCGACGGGCGACCGGGCGGCGTACCAGGCGTCGGCCTCGCGACCGCAGACGACGAAGCCGCCGAAGCAGGCAGCCGCGACGTTGTCGGGATGGCCCTCGAGGTCGGCGGCCAGCGCGAAGAGTCCTTGGTCGGACAGTCGCGCCGTCCCGTCCTCCACGAGGGCCCGCGCCAGGGCCAGGCCGCCAACGATCGCGGCAGACGAGGAGCCCAGGCCGCGGGCGTGCGGGATGAGGTTGTGGCAGTGCAGCCGGACGCCGGGAGGCGCGACCCGCATTGCTGCGAAGCCGGCCCACATCGACCGCACCACGAGGTGGGTCTCGTCGAGGGCGAGCGTCGCTGCGCCCTCCCCCACGACCTCCACGCTCAGGCCGTCGGGCAGCGCCTCGGCCGTGAGCTCGTCGCGCAGGTCCAGCGCCAGCCCGAGGGAGTCGAAGCCGGGACCGAGGTTGGCACTCGTCGCCGGCACGCTCGACCGCGACGGCGCCCTGGACGAAACCCACGTCACTCACTCGCGGACGAACGCTCGAGGCCGGCCGCGTCGGCCGCGGCCTCGACGTCGGCGTCCACGACGGAGTCGACGACCGGGCCGAAGCCCTCGAGCGCGGTGGCGGTGTCCTTGAGCCCGTGACCGGTCACCGTGATCACGACCGTCTGGCCCGCGAACGACTCTCCCGCCTCGTGGGCCCGGAGCAGGCCGGCAACGCCTGCGGCGGACGCGGGCTCGACGAAGACCCCCTCACGGGCGGCGAGGTCACGCTGGGCGGCCATGATCTGGTCGTCGGTGACGGCCTCGAAGCGGCCACCGGACTCGTCGCGCGCGGCCTCGGCGAGCTTCCACGAGGCCGGGTTGCCGATGCGGATGGCGGTGGCCTTGGTCTCGGGGTCCGGGAACGGCTCACCCGTCACCAAGGGCGCCGCACCGGCGGCCTGGAAGCCGCGCATCACCGGACGCTTGGTTGCGTGACCGAGGTCGAGGTACTGCGTGTAGCCCAGCCAGTACGCCGAGATGTTGCCGGCGTTGCCGACGGGCAGGACGTGCACGTCGGGGGCGTCGCCGAGGAAGTCGACGATCTCGAAGGCGGCGGTCTTCTGGCCCTCGAGGCGGACCGGGTTGACGGAGTTCACGAGCGCGACGGGGTAGTGCCAGGCCAGCTCGCGGGCCATCCGCAGGCAGTCGTCGAAGTTGCCCCGAACCATGATCACCTGCGCGCCGTGCACGATCGCCTGCGCCATCTTGCCGGCGGCGATCTTGCCCTGGGGCACCAGGACGAGCGGCTTGAGGCCGGCCCGGGCGGCGTACGCCGCCATCGACGCCGACGTGTTGCCGGTCGAGGCGCACACCACGGCCTGGGCGCCGTCGGCCACGGCCACCGAGATCGCCGCCGTCATGCCGCGATCCTTGAAGGACCCGGTCGGGTTGTCACCCTCGACCTTGAGCCAGACCTGGGCGCCGCTGATGCCCGACAGCCAGGCCGACGGCACCAACGGGGTGCCGCCCTCGCGCAGGGTCACCGCCGCGACGCCCTCGGGGATGTCGAGCAGGTCGCGGTACTCCTCGATCACGCCGCGCCATTGATGCGTCGGCCCGCGCTCCGCGTGAGTCATTCCGACTCGCCGCCCTCCACGCGCATCACCGACGTCACCTCGCGCACGATGTCCATGTCGCGCAGTGTGGCCACCGTCGCCGAGAGCTGGGCGTCGGTCGCCTGGTGGCTGACCACGACGAGCTGGGCGTCGGCGCCGCGCCCCTCCTGGCGGACCGTCTGGATCGAGACGCCGTGATCGGCGAACGCGGTGGCTACGGCGGCGAGCACGCCCGCGCGGTCGTCGACGTCGATGGCCACGTGGTAGCGGGTCAGCGTCTCGCCGATCGGCAGCACCCGCCGGTCGGCGTACGCCGACTCGCCGGCGCCGCGGGTGCCGGCCAGGCGGTTGCGGGCGACGGTGACCAGGTCGCCGAGGACGGCGCTGGCCGTGGGCGCGCCGCCGGCCCCCGGGCCGTAGAACATCAGCTGGCCGGCCGCTTCGGACTCCACGAAGACGGCGTTGAAGGCCTCGCGCACGGACGCCAGTGGGTGCGATCTCGGGATCATCGCCGGGTGCACGCGGACGGCGACCGCGGTCTCGCCGTCCCCTCCCCCGGTCGGCACCAGCTCCGCGATGGCGAGCAGCTTGACCACGCAGTCCATCTCGCGAGCGGACGCCACGTCGGCTGCGGTCACGTCGGAGATGCCTTCGCGATGCACGTCGGCGGCGGTGACGCGGGAGTGGAAGGCCAGGCTGGCCAGGATGGCGGCCTTGGCCGCCGCGTCGAAGCCCTCGACGTCGGCGGTCGGGTCGGCCTCGGCGTAGCCGAGCTCCTGGGCCTCCTCCAACGCCTCGGCGAAGCCGGCGCCGAGCGTGTCCATCCGGTCGAGGATGAAGTTGGTGGTGCCGTTGACGATGCCGAGCACTCGCGTCACCCGGTCGCCGGCCAGCGACTCGCGGCAGCGGCCGCACGATCGGGATGGCACCGGCCACGGCGGCCTCGTAGTAGAGGTCGCGACCGGCCTTGTCTGCCGCGTCGAACAGGGTGGCGCCGTCCTCGGCCAGCAGCGCCTTGTTGGCGGTGACGACCGACGCGCCGTGGTCGAGCGCGGAGAGGATCAGCGTGCGGGCCGGTTCGATGCCGCCGATCACCTCGATGACGAGGTCGACGTCGTCGCGGGCGACGAGCGCCTCGGCGTCGGTGGTGAGCAGGCCCTCGGGGACGTCGACGTCGCGCGGCGCGTCGATGCGTCGTACGGCGACCCCGACGAGCTCGACCGGCGCGCCGATGCGGGCCTCGAGGTCGTCGGCCTGCTGGAGAAGCAGGCGGACCACCTGCGACCCGACGGAGCCGCAGCCCAGCACGGCCACCTTCATCGGGCGGGCTCCTTGGTCTCCGCGACCGCTCCCATGTCGGTGGCCAGCAGGTCGTCGTCGGTCTCGCGGCGCAGCAGCACCGTGGTGGCACCTTCGCGCACGGCGACCACGGGCGGCCGCAGCGCGTGGTTGTAGTTGGAGGCCATCGACCGGCAGTAGGCGCCGGTGCCGGGCACCGCGATGAGGTCGCCGGGCGCAACGTCGCCGGGCAGGAACTCGTCCATCACCACGATGTCGCCGGCCTCGCAGTGCTTGCCGACCACGCGGGCGAGCACCGGCGGGGCGTCGCTGGTCCGGGAGGCCAGGGTGCAGGAGTAGTCGGCGCCGTAGAGAGCGGTGCGGATGTTGTCGCTCATGCCGCCGTCGACGCTGACGTAGGTGCGCACGGCTCCCCCGTCGAGCGCGACCCGCTTGACCGTGCCCACGGTGTAGACGGTGCACACCGCGGGGCCGACGATCGCGCGGCCCGGCTCGATCGAGAGCCGCGGCTCGGCGATGCCGAGGGCCCGGCACTCGTGCTCGACGATCTTGGTCATCTCGGTCGCCAGCTGCGCGGGGTCGGCCGGGTCGTCCTGGGTGGTGTAGGCGATGCCGAAGCCGCCGCCGAGGTCGAGCTCGGGCAGGCGTCACGCCGAGCTCCTCGCTGATCCGGGCCTGGAGGGCCAGCACCCGGCGGGCGGCGACCTCGAAGCCCGAGGAGTCGAAGATCTGGCAGCCGATGTGGGAGTGCAGGCCGAGCAGCTCGAGCCCCGGGGCCGCAAGCACGCGGCGTACGGCCTGCCAGGCGTCGCCGTTGGTGATCGAGAAGCCGAACTTCTGGTCCTCGTGGGCGGTGGCGATGTATTCGTGGGTGTGCGCCTCGACGCCCGGCGGTGACCCGGATCATCACCCCGACGCGATCGTGCGTCCTTCTCGGCGGCGATCTCGCACCAGCCGGTCGATCTCGTCGAACGAGTCCACGATGATCCGACCGACTCCCTCGTGCACGGCCCGCCGCAGCTCGGGATAGGTCTTGTTGTTGCCGTGGTAGCCGATCCGCGCCGGGTCGAAGCCGGCCCGCAGCGCGACGGTCAGCTCGCCGCTCGAGCAGACGTCGAGGTTGAGCCCCTCCTCGGCGATCCAGCGGGCCACGGTGGTGCACAGGAAGGCCTTGCCGGCGTAGAAGACGTCGTAGCCGGCGAAGGCGTCGCGGAACGCCGCCGCGCGGGCCCGGAAGTCGGCCTCGTCGAGGACGTACGCCGGCGAGTTGTGCGCCGCGAGCAGGTCGCGGACGTCGACCCCGCCGACCTCCACACCGCCGTCGTCGCGGCGCCGGGCGGTGCGCGACCACAGCAGCGGGTGCAGCTCGTTGACGTCGTCGGGGGTGCGCAGCCAGGCCGGCCCGGCAAGCGCGCCGGCGGCATGGGCCCAGCCGGCCTCGTGGGTGGTCATCGAGCGGTCACATCCGCTCGGGCGCGGAGACGCCGAGCAGGGCGAGGCCGTTGGCGAGCACGACGCGGGTGGCGTCGACCAAGCACCAGCCGGGCGCGGTGCAGGTCGGTCGGCTCCTCGTCGCCCATCGGCAGCACCCGGCAGGTGTCGTAGAAGCGGTGGTAGGTCGCGGCGGTGTCCTCGAGGTAGCGGGCCACGCGGTGCGGCTCGCGCAGCGTCGCCGCCGCGTTGACGACCCGCGGGAACTCGGCGAGCGCGCGCAGCAGCTCGCCCTCCTTCTCGTGGCGCGAGCAGCTCGGGATGCGGACGACGGCTCGAGCCCGAGGTCCGCCGCGTTGCGCAGGATCGAGGAGACCCGGGCGTGGGCGTACTGCACGTAGAACACCGGGTTGTCGTTGGTGGCCTTGGTCCAGAGGTCGAGGTCGATGTCGAGGTTGGTCTCGAGCGAGTTGCGCACCAGGGCGTAGCGGGCGGCGTCGATGCCGACCGCCTCGACCAGGTCGAGCAGCGTGATGATGTTGCCGGTCCGCTTGCCCATCCGCACGACCGAGCCGTGGCTGAGCAGGTTGACCATCTGGCCGATGATGATCTCGAGGTTGACGCCCGGCTCGTCGCCGAACGCCGCGCACAGCGCCATCATCCGGCCGACGTACCCGTGGTGGTCGGCGCCGAGCAGGATCAGGCAGCGGTCGAAGCCGCGCTCCCGCTTGTCGAGGTAGTAGGCCGCGTCGCCGGAGATGTAGGCACCGTGACCGTCGGACTTGACGATCACCCGGTCCTTGTCGTCGCCGAACTTCTCGGTGCGCAGCCAGCACCGCGCCGTCCTGGTCGTAGATGTTGCCGAGCTCGCGCAGCCGCGCAAGCGCCCGGTCGGTGGCGCCGGACTCGTAGAGGTCGTTCTCGTGGAACCACACGTCGAACGGCACCCGGAAGTCGCGCAGGGTCTGCTTGATCTCGTCGAACATGATGCCGACGCCGAGACCGCGGAACGCCTCCAGCGCCTCGTCGTCGGGGAGTCCCGGCGCGTCGGGGCGGGCGGCGACGACCTGGTCGGCGATGTCGGAGATGTACTGCCCCGGATAGCCGTCCTCGGGGGTCGGCTCGTGGCGCGCGCCGCGAGCAGCGAGCGGCTGAACCGGTCGATCTGGGCGCCGTGGTCGTTGAAGTAGTACTCGCGGGTGACGATGTGTCCGGTCGCCTCGAGCAGCCGCGACAGCGTGTCGCCCACCGCGGCCCACCGGGCGCTGGCAAGGGTGACCGGCCCGGTGGGGTTGGCCGAGACGAACTCGACGTTCACCTTCTGCTTCTGCCCAGCCTCCGAGCCGCCGTACGCCGGCCCGGCCGCAACGATGTCGGCGGCCACCTGGCCCTGTGCCCCTGCGTCCACGGTGATGTTGAGGAAGCCCGGTCCGGCGACCTCGACGGCCGCCATCCCCTCGGCGCCCCGGAGACGCTCGGCCACGAGCTCGGCCAGCTCGCGCGGTGCAAGACCGGCCTGCTTGGCCAGCTGCAGGGCCACGTTGGTCGCGTAGTCACCGTGCCCCAGCTGTCGCGGGCGCTCGATCGTGACCGTCTCGGGCGGCCCGCCGGGCAGGCTCAACGCGCCGTCGTCGTGCAGGCCACGCACGGCGGTCACGACGGCGTCACTGAGCTGCTCGGGAGTCACCGGCTCAGGGTATCGGCGGGCCTACGGCCGCCCCGCATCGATATCGACCCCTGGTCGGGCCTCAGTTACGGCCCCGGGGTCCCACGCCGGTAAGGTCGTTCTCACACCCGAGCCCCCGTAGCTCAGGGGATAGAGCACCGCCCTCCGGAGGCGGGAGCGTAGGTTCGAATCCTACCGGGGGTGCCATCCAAATTGCGGCGCTGACCTGCGGTTATACCTGTGGGCCGGTGACTCACCGGGTCGACCAAATGCGCGTGGGGCAACACTGGGGCAACAGCAGGTAACGGAACCTCGGCATCCGCCCTGGTCAGATGGGGTTTCAGCTCCGTCCCAATCCCCGGACGTCCGTCGATCCCCGCTTGTTCCCGGGCCCAGTCGAGCGCGTCCGCGACCTCGTCGAGGCGACTCTCGAAGAGGTGTCCGTAGGTGTCCATCGTCATGGTCGCGGAGGCATGGCCGAGCATCTGCTGGACCACCTTGACGTCGGCGCCGGAGGCGATCGCCAGGCTGGCGGCGGTGTGGCGCAGCTCGTGGGGATGGAGGCCGGTCAGGCCGATCGCTTTGGCCGCTGCGTCGAAGTGTCCGCGGCGGAAGATGGCCGCACGAATCGGTCCGCCGCGGCGGACGCCGGTGAACACCAGGTCCTCGGGCGCCTTGCCCGCGACGTGGGCGGCGAGCTGCTCGGCGAGGAACCTGGGGATCGGGACCTCGCGTCGTTGGTGGGTCTTCGGGCTGCCCCACACCAGGCCCCTGCCCTGCACGACGGTCACGGACTCGGCGATGACCGCGCGGCGCCGGCTCAGGTCCAGCCGCCCGACTCGCAGCGCGGCCATCTCGCCGAAGCGGACGCCGGTGTAGGCCAGGAAGAGGACGACGAGCCGGTAGGTCTCGCATTGTCGCTCGGCGAGCGGACGGTGCTTGCTGTAGCTCGAGGGGTAGCCGCACTCGGTGGCGAGCGCCTCGACCTGGGCGATGGTCAGGTGCCGCTGTTCGTGGCGCACCGGGCGGGGCAGGTTGACCTTCTCGGCGACGTTGCGTGCGAGCCGGCCGTCCCTGACGGCGAGGTCGAGGATGAGCGAGAGCACCCGATGGACCTTGCGAACCGTGGCCGGCGATCGGGTCCGCGAGAGCGTCGTCACCCAGGCCTGCACGTCGGCGTGCGAGACGTTGGCCAGGCGGACGTGCTCCCACGTCGGCAGGATGTGTTCGCGCAGGATGCCGGCGTACCGCTCGTGCGTGGACGGCTTGAGGTGGGCCTGACCTGCCAGCCAGGTTTGCGCCCACTCCCCGACGGTGACCTTGGAGAGTGCCGGGTCGACGAAGGAGCCGGCGTTCTTCGACGACTCAACCGACGCGAGGAAGCGTTCGGCGTCGCCCCTGCGGGCGAACGTCTTGTTGCGCTGGGCGCCCGCAGGCGTTCGGTAGTGGGCGCGCCAGAGTGGCTTGCCGCCTCGCTCGCGTCTCTCGATGCTGGCCATGGTGACCTCCCTAGGCCCCTGATCCCGGATGCTCGATTCTCCCTCAGCGAAGGCCCGGTTGGGCCCCTCGCTTCTGGTCCTCGATCCACTCGCGGAGTTCGCCGATGGTGGTGACCAGGTGCCGGCCGATCTTGAAGAACCGTGGCCCGGTTCCCTGCTGGCGCCACCAGCGCAGCGTGTTGATGGGGACGCGCACGACGGCGGCGACCTCGGCGAGGGTGAGCAGGTCTGCGTCCGTTCCTTCGGGGAGGGACACGGTGGTGATGCTTGATGCGGGCGCGATGGTCATGGCCCGTTCCTTTCGTAGATGTGAGTGCGAGTCCTTCTCGCACCCCATGCCTCATGAGAGGCAACAGTTGGTGCCGGAAATGGGCCACGATCGGCGAAATTTCCTCCCACTTTCTGGCTGGCGGCCGTTGGCACACCCCACAGAACCGTCCCTAGAGGCCCTCGGCGGACGTCGAGGGCCGTGATTGGCGGCCAACTGCCCGCCGCGACCGCTGGTGGACAGCACCCCATGGCCCGATCCATCACCAGCCGATGCTCGGGCCGGGCGGTGAGCTTGGAGGCGGATAGGGCTGCGGCGACGCGGACTCTCGCTCGTATCCAGGCCGCGCCGGGGCTGCGGCTCGGCGGCGCAGTGCAGGTCCGTACCGGTCGATGTCCTCGGCGGCCGGGCGGCGGCGTGCGCGGGTCCGAGGTCGGCGCCGTCGCGGGCGAAGACCGCGGTCCATTGAGCTCGTGCGTCCGCGACGGAGTCGGCGACGATGTGGGCGGTGTTGTGTGACCGTCCGCGGGTCATGGCGACGTAGGCGGCCGCTGCGGAGGTGTGCTCGCCGATCACGACGTGCGCGGTGTCGACGGTCTGGCCTTGGGCGCCGTAGGCGGTGCTGGCGTAGGCGAGCTCGACGCACCGCTCCACGTACTCAGTCGGCAGTCGTCGGCGCCGGTCGCCGTCGGCGACCTGGAGGCCGCCGTCCGGGTCGACTGCGGTGACCGTCCAGGTGTCGCGGTTGGCGACGTCGAGGTCGCGGTCGTTGCGGCGGGTGGCGATCCGGTCGCCGACGCCGATGCGCTCGCCGCGGATGTGGTCACGCTCACGCGGGGGTCGACCTCCCCTCGCCACGACGCGGCCATGGCGGATGGCCGCGTTGAGGGCGTCGACCTGTTCGTGGGTGTCGGCGATGACCAGGCCGGACTCCAGCGTGAGGGCCTGCCGGCGTTCGACCTCGGTGGCGTGGATGCGGATCTCACCGCGGGCCAGGAGGCGGTCGAAGACCTCACCAGTTCGCTCACCACGTCGCATCAGCAGGCTGAGGTCGGCGTAGGCCGGGTCTTCGAACCGGTGGACGACGTCGAGGGTCAGCCGGGCCGCTGGTGAGGCGCAGCGCGATGGCGAGGTCGAGCACTCCCCCGCGGCCGACCGCGGGGAGCTGGTGGCGGTCGCCCATCAGCACGACGCGGGCGCGGCGCTCGTCGGCGATGGTGAGCAGCGCCAGCGCGGTGTCCTGGTCGAGCATGCCGGCCTCGTCGACGAGCAGGACGTCGCCCGGACGGAGCCACGCCGCCCGGTGGAGTCGGTGAACGGTCTCGCGTGTCCAGCGGCCGTCGTCGTCCCAGCGGAAGCCGTGCTGGTGGGCCAGCCAGGCGGCCGAGAACGCGCGGGTGCCCAGCTCTTGGGCGGCGACCTGCGCTGCCTTCAGGGTCGGGGTCACCACGACCAGGCGGTGCCCTTGGTGTTCGAGGAGGCGACGAGCGCCCGCGAGGGTGTTCGTCTTGCCGGCCCCGGCGGCTCCCTCGACCACCAGGAGTCCGGACCTGCCGGTCATCGCGGCCAGGACGGCCCTCTGTGCGTCGTCGAACGCCGGCGACTGGGTGGAGTACCCGGTGGTGAGCGGCTGCTGGGCGCGAGTGGTGAGCGTGGTGGTGAGGCGGTCCTCGACCGCGAGGACCTGTGGTGAGGTGAGGGATCGGACGTGCTCGGGGACATCGGTGCGCTGCCAGGAGCGGGGTGCAGGCTTCGATGGCGCGGGCGGTGAGGTCCTCGGCCAGCTCGCGCCGGACCACGGGATCGGTGACGACGCCGGCGGCGGCGATCTGCTGCTCCATCTCGCCGCGGATGTCCGCCGCGTTCCACGCCGACCGCTTGCTGCCGAGCCGCGTCAGCGCCGTCTCGACCAGCGCGTCCCGGTCGAGCCGACCCACCCGCGTCCCGACGTCGAGCGGTATCGACGGCCTGCGTGCGGTGGTGGCTGGAAGCCGAGGCCGTGCAGCTCCTCGACCCACCGCTGTCGCGAGCTCGGCGCCGTCTTGGGGGACGACCTTGTCGGGCCGGGCCGTGGCCCAGGCGCGCCGGTCCCAGGCCTGCCGGAGCTTGGGGCCGGGTTCCTGGTGCGGGTGGTCGGCTCGCCACTCGGCCTCGTAGCGCTCGACGTTGTGCCGGATCTGCGCGGTCCTGGCGCTGAACGCGCCCGACGTACGGAGCCAGCTCGGCGACCTCACCACTGGCCGGGTCGAGCGAGTACCCGTGGCGGGCGAGCGCGGCGCGGAAGCCGGGGTCGCACATCACCGCGGCGTGGCCGATGCCGTTGATCGCGTCCAGGCTGTCGCGGACCCCGACGGTGTGGATGCCCCGCCACCGGCCGGCCGCCCAGACGCGGGCGTTGATCTGCAGGTGCAGGTGCCGGTGCGGGTCACCGGCCCGCGACGTGTAGTGCCGCACGACCGCCGCCTCGATCTCCTCGACCGGCACCTGCACCTGCCGACCTCGCGGACCGATCCGGGTCGTGGCGTGCTCCGCGATCCAGCCGATGATCTCCTCCGCCGCCCTGCCTGGGCGGCGTCGTACGCCTCGGCGATCTCGGGATGCAGCGCGGCGGCCAGCGACCAGGTCTTCGGGCCGTTCACCACGACCTCGACGAACCGCACCCCCTGGGCGTCCGTCCGCAGCCGCCCCTTCGGTCACCCGTCTCCACGCACATGGCCGGCCACCCACCGCTCATAGGCGTCCCCATCCAGTGTTCCGGCGCGAGCACCGAGGCCGGCCTGTCCCGCACCGCTGGGGACGCCACGTAGCGCTCCGCGAGCCCTGTCCCCTCGGCCAGGTAGTAGTCGTCGGCACGCGACCGATCGGCCTCGACATAGTTCCGGGCAGCAGCAGGCGATCCGCGATAGATCTTCATGCCACCGTGCATTCCCATAACCGTTCAACTAACAACCAACAATTGCCCTAGAAATGCGAATTCGGACCGCCCAGCAGGGCGATCCGATCTACGGAACAACGTAGCATGCGTGCCGTTTCTGATTAAGGGTTTGGAGTTCTCAAGTCAGGGTTTGCATGTGGGTTGAGTCGGGATTCCTTGCTGGCTGCGCGAGGTTTGATTCGGGGATTCGTGTGGGTTCGGGCTTGGGCGCGTATGTCGGGCTGATTCATGACGAGGGTCGAGTGGTCTCTAATTGCGGTCCACACGACCCAGACTCGATCTCGGTCCGCAACTCGAGTTTCTCGAGGCAGCAGGTTCCGACTCCACCATCACCGTTGGCTCCACCGTCTCGCGACGCAGGCGATCGCACTAGGATCCAGACGAGCCGAAGGCGAACACGGTGGGCCGATGGGTGCAGCTACTTCGCGCGGCGCCAGGCCGACGATGAGAACGAGGCAGCCCTGTGGCAATCGTGGTCCCAAAAACCCGTGACCTAACCGCCACCGGTTCCGCCGAATGCCCCACCTCGCCGAGAACAGTCGCGAGGAGGCTCGGCAGCTGCGCTGACCGAATCGGAGGTGGCAATCAGGCGAGCCGTCTGATGGACGCCGTGCCGAACTGCCCCCTTGGAACAGTGAAACGCGCATCCATGGGGCGCACAGAGTGCGACACGATGCGCGCTCTCATGCCTGCGCGCGTCATCCCAGATAGGGCTATGTCCCAGCTCCCCCTGTGGGAGTCGCTCGCCAGGCAGGACCAGATCTGTCGGTGTAGGCCACCCCGAGCCTGAAGATGGCCCAGAGGACACCGGTCACCGCGGTGGCGATGAGCGCCACAGCGAGGTCGGGCTGGAACAACCTGAGGTTGCCGAGCGGCGTGCCGAACAAGTGCGGCACCAGGTACAGGATGACCCACGCTGCGGCGATGGTGGTGAGCAGTGGGAACCACAGGCTGAACAGGCCGAAGGCGCCGGACTTGGCGCGTATCTCGATACGGCGCCGCCAAGCCCAGACCATGCTGAACAGATAGACGAATGGCAGCAACACCAGAGAGATGAACAAGGCCTTTTGGGGAAGACGCGACCCCTCGCCGTCGTAGTCGAGGCCCAACGCCCTGGCGGTGATGCCGTTGCGGAGCTGGGCCGTCTCCCGGAAACCTATTCCGCTGCCCCCGTTGACCAGCACGACAACCCCCCTCTTCTCGGAGGGAACCATCGTCGCGAGTGTTTCGAACCCGGGGCTAGTCCCCGAATGCCAGACAGTCCCGTTGCCCGAGTCCACGAACCAGCCCAGACCGTAGAAGGGCGATGCCGCGCTGGCCGGGCGCATCATCAGCGCCTTGCCTTCTGCGCTCAACACGTCGTCCCGGCCATTCATCATCATCAGCAGGTAGCGCCCCAGATCGCTCGCGCTCGCGACAATCCCCCCTTGCGGAGCCGTTCCACGATGCGTCCTGTTCTCGGAAAGCGGCCGCTTGGTGCCGAACCACGGCTTGTGCCCGGCCGCCATCGACTCATGGACCTCACCGTCGGCGACGAAACTGTGATCCATGCCGATCGGCTCGAGGATGTTCTCGGCGACGTAAGCCTGGTACTCCTGCCCGCTTACGACCTCGACCACGCGCCCGAGGATCTGGTAGTTCGTGTTCGAGTACTCCCACTTCTCGTCGGGTGCGTGGGCTGGATTGACCTCGGCAAGCTGAGCGACGCGCCGCGCAAGCTCGTCCTTCCCGCCGGTGGTGTCGGTGTGTGAGGCGTTTCCTTGCAGGGTGGAGTAGCCGCTCGTATGGCTGAGCAGCTGCCGGATCGTGATAGCGCCGGCGGGTGGGCCTGAGAAGCCGTCGAGATAGCGAGAGACTCCGGCGTCCAGGTCGATCTTGCCCGCCTCGACCAGCTGCAGGACGGACAGTGCCGTAAAGCTCTTGGAGATCGAGCCGGTCAGGAAGGGGGTGTCCGGCGTGATCTTCGTGTTGGCCCCGACCCTTGCGACACCTCGCGCACCGGCCATGGTGATGTCGCCGTCGGCCACCACGGCGTAGGCCAGGCCAGGTACGCCGGAAGCAGGCATCTCGCTATCGATGAAATCGTCGATGGACCCCCCCGGCGCGCTCACGGGAAGGGTGAAACTGACACCAAATGCGAGGATCGCGATAAGTGTTCGCAGAGAATCATCATCTCCCGGTTCAATTGCCTTCATGGACGGTGGGTTGAACCCTGTCAACGCCGGCTTGCGCTGACCACCGCGAGCGCGGCCCCTCGGATATCCCCGGTAGCCCCACGCCACACTCGATCAGGACGTTCAGCGTGGTCAAGCGCCTGCCGTACGCAGGTCCGGCAGCACTTGGCTGTGCATCAGACCGTCGCACGCCGGCCGTGAGGATTCTGCACACTCGATCCCTTCTTCGTCGTAGGGGTTCTTGCGCATTGCGGCGCCGGCCGCCAAGGCGGAACCGTTTCCTCGCACTTTCCCAGTTGGCCTTGACAGTCGCATCGGCGAGTTCATTGCAGTCGGATGACAAGGTTTGTCAATGAAGTGCAGACGGCGTAGGGATCGAGCGCTGACGGATCGGCCGAGCTCGATGCTCTCATCGCGGACTTGGGAATCGTTCGCAACTACTGAGCCCGGCGGAACTTCTGCGCCGATCCTCGCGCGTGCAGTCGGTCTCCCACGCAGGGGGATCTGTGGGACGAGACTCCATACGGGCGATCGTTTCTCCTCGCCGCCTTCCCGGAGCGGCACCGACTGGATGGTCGAGACCGGATCCCACCGGGCGGAGCTGGTCGCGCTGTTCCCGCGGCACGCGGACTTCCTCCGCCGCGCGAGCTCAAGGGACACCAGGTCCTGGCAAACAACACCAAGCTCGCGATGTGGAGGACGCGAGCTCGCGAGCTCGACGCCGTGGCCTGCGGCGGCAAGTGCACTTCGTGAGCGCGGCGGCGTGAGCGGCCGGGTCAGGGAGCCGGATCCAGGGGCTCGGTGAGCGGGCGCTCGGGTGAGACCGTCACCGATCCGTCCGGTTGGACCGACACGACGGCGTACGACGTCTCGTCCGACTCCGGGTCGAAGGTCACGATGGTGAAGGTCGCCGTGTTCTTGACCGGCCCTGGGTCGGGTCGGGTGCTGACGTGACCCCCGGCACTCCCGCCGGTGTACTGGATCGACTCGTCTCCTGCTGCGGTCTGGACGATTTGCGGGCCCATCAGCGTGTAGGAGCGGCCGTCGAGGACCGCCTGTTCCACGCATCCGGACTCGGCGATGTTACGGCCGAGGCGGTGGTCGTGGAGGAGGACGAAGTCCGGGAGCTCCTCGCACGTAGTCTCCACCGCATCCTCGGTGAACTGTTCGACGTCCACCTCGGGGTCCCGGAGTAGGTCGTCGGTGCCGAATCCGCCGACGGTGGACACCCGGGGGTCGGCGAAGGGGAGCAGGGTGAGGCCGTCGATGTCCTGGACCTCCCCGTCGGCGACGTGCCAGCCCCGGGCCTCCGCGGCCCGGAGGACCACCGGGGTGTCGTGCAGACCCGGCGCCAGATACACCGGACGGCCCTGCGAGTAGTAGTCGATCGTGTCGATCAGATAGGTCTCCAGCGCCTTGCCCGCGAAGGTCAGGTCACCGCTGAGGGCGATGAACGACGCATCGACGAGGTCCGCGGCCAGGCCTACCTGGCGCGCCATCCCGTTGACGTCCTCGAAGTCCTCGGCGAGCACGAACACGACCTCGTCGTCGGTCCGGGTGAGTTCGGGTCGTTCGTCGAGTGCTTCTTCGAGCTCCGCGGAAACCCCGTCGTAGAACGAGGTCCGCGGTTGCAGGATCGACAGCAACGGCAGCACCTCGGCCACCAGACCGCCGGCCTCGGTGCCCTCAAGGCTTGTGCCAGCGAACACCGGGCTGCCGACGACGACGTGCCGGTCCTGATGCCGGTAGACGCGCACGGCCAGGATGTCGACCAGGGCCAGCAGGACGACGCCGACGAACGCCCCGAACACCCGCAACCGCCGGTTGTGCGCGGTTACGGCCGCCGCTGTACCGGCGTCGTAGCCCTCGAGCCGCCGGCGCCGCAGTCCGAGTGCCAGCCAGACCGCCGCGACCACGGCAAGGCCCGCACCGGCGCCAACCAGGGTCCAGACGACCACGTACATGCGGGCAGCCGACTTCAGCCGGTCGATCTGGGGCTGCGGGTCGTCCCACAGGGCGGTGAGGTACCTGCGGGTCTGCTTGTCGCTGGGAATCAGACGGTTCCAATCGGCCGAAACGTCGACTCCGATGTCCCTGTCGATCGCTGCGACGTGCGTGTGCTCGGGCCGGACCAGGGCACCATCGAGCAACCTGGTGGTGTCTTGTCCCAGCACCGGCTTGACCGTGACGACCTGCCCCGCGACCTCCACCTCGGCCGGCGGGGCGTAGGCGAGAGCGATGAGCGCACCCGCGACTGGAGTGGTCACCAACAGGACAAGAAGCAGCAGACGCGAGGCGTGGAGGGGGACCTGACGACTCGTACGGGTCCCCGGGGATGGCGCGAAAGCCACGCCTCGGGGGTGACCATCGTCGCTCACCTGTCCACCGCCTGTCGTCCGCGGAGCGCGGCCGCGCCGTACAACGCGGGCGACCATGGACAGGTTACGAGGGTTGCGCGGGGAATGACTTCGGCAGCGTCGAAGGCCGCCACTGGAACTCTTCACCAGCTCACATCCAGCCACGAGGCGCCGTGAGCGGACCCCGAGAAGTTCTGTCGGACTGTCCCCGGCCGTCTGCCCTGGGACGGAGTCGACACTGGACGGCAACTGAAGGATTGGGCACACGCAAACCGGTCGAGTAGCAATTATGCAATCGCTCTATCTTTGAGTATGCATTCACTCGATTTCAGTGGATGCAATCGCTAGACTTGCACCGTGGCTGACTACCTGCCCAGGATCACCGACCGTGAGCTTGGTACTCACATGAGGGTCATGGGTGCGGTGTTGATCGAGGGACCCAAGGCCTGCGGCAAGACATTTACCGCGTCCCAGGTAGCGAACACGATCATCCGCTTCGACGAAGATGAGGCCGCGCGGTCACTCGTCGCACTCGACCCAACTGCCCTCTTCTCCGGCGAACCTCCGATCCTGTTCGACGAGTGGCAGCTGGAGCCAGCGATCTGGAACCGGGTTCGACGACAGGTCGACGACCGCGGCGAGCCGGGTCAATTCATCCTGACCGGCTCGGCCACACCACGCGACAACACCAACAGACACTCAGGTGCAGGCAGGTTCGCCGTCGTCAGGATGCGGCCCATGAGCCTCTTCGAGTCGGGCCATTCGATCGGGGAAGTGTCGCTGGCTGCTCTTCTAGCTGGCGAACGACAGACCGGAAACGGGACCGCCCTCAGATTCGACGAACTTCTCCGACGCATCGTGATCGGCGGCTGGCCGCAGTTGATCGGCAAGGACGAGGACTTCGCCCGCAGGTGGCTGCGCTCATATCTCAAGCAACTGATCGAGGTCGACATTCCGGGGATGGGGCATCGACGCAACCCTGGAAACCTTGAGCGGCTCCTGGCTGCCCTCGCACGCGGAGTCGGCCAGGCGGTCAAACTCAGCGAACTCGCCAAGGATGTCGGCGGCGAAGCTGGCCCGGTCGCCAACGAAACCCTCTACGGCTACATGGCAGCGCTCGACCGTCTCAAGCTGACCGACAACTCCGAAGCATGGCGTCCCCACATGCGCTCCCGTGCGCGGCTGCGCGCCGCGCCCGTGCGCTACTTCGTGGATCCATCGATCGGGACTGTTGCGCTCAACGTGGGCACCGCCGACCTGATAGCTGACCCCCAGGCGACGGGCTTCCACTTCGAAGCGCTAGCGGTCCGCGACCTACGGATCTACGCCCAGCCACTTGGCGGTGTCGTCGACTCATGGCGCGACTCCAACGGCAACGAGGTCGACGCCATCGTCACTCTTCCGGGTGGCAAATGGGGCGCGTTCGAAGTCAAGCTCAACCCACGCGACCTGGACAGCGCCGCAGCCTCGCTCCGGCGCTTCGCGTCAAGTGTCGACACCAGTAAGCACGGTGAGCCGGCTGCGCTGGGCGTCATCACCAGCACCGGCTACGCCGGACGTCGTGATGACGGCGTGCACGTCGTCCCCATCGGGTCCCTTGGACCCTGACCGCTTGCCGTTCAACCCTGAGTGGCTCCCACGTCTCGACCATGGCATCTCGGCACAGAGCCCTCACCCGCGTGCGTCCCCACGACCGCGGCCGTCAGGTCTCCCACGGCAGTTCCGGTGCGGGTGGTGATGCGAAGCCGATGGTGTGCAGCTCCTCGACCCACCGCTGTGCCAGCTCGGCGCCGTCTCAGGGGACAACCTTGTCGGGCAGGGCTTGGGACCAGGCCCGCCGGTCCCACGCCTGCCGGAGCTTGGGGCCGGGCTCCTGGTGCGGGTGGTCGGCGCTGGTGGTCGATTTGTTTGGTCACCGATCCGGGCCCGATCCCGCGGGGCACAGCGAGCACCTCATGCCCAATCGGTAGTCGCGACTTCCGGTCGCGCGACGATCGAACCACAATCGTCGGGCATATCTCGGACGCTCAGCGGTTGCGGGTTGGCGACGACCGACTCGGCGCACTGCGAACTTTTGTGTTGCGGCTCGCATCGGACCAGGGGAGAGACCTCCCACGCGAATGTCCGAGGAGGACCGTAGCCATTTCCTCACACCGTCACGCGCCGGTCGCCTGCGCGAGTGTCCTCGCGGGCGCCCTCATGCTGGCGGTCGCAATGACCACGGCGATCACGGCGGCCGCCCAGGAAGCGCCGGTGCGCGGCACGCCGAGCTGCAACGGTCAGACGGTGACCATCGTTGGATCCCCCGGCGTCACGATCCTCGGCACGGCCGGTGACGACGTAATCCTCACCAAGGGAGCCGCTCGCGTCGACTCAGGCGCAGGAGACGACTCCATCTGCATAACCAGAAAGGGCGAGGCTGTCGTCAACGCAGGCCCGGGAGACGACTTCGTCGGAGCCCGCGCACACAAGGGCAGAACGTCCGTGAGCCTCGGGTTTGGCGATGACACATTCCTCGGCGGCAACGGAAACGATCGAGTGTGGAGTCAGGAAGCATCCAACCAGAACTCATCGGACGACCATGACGTGATCATCACCGGCAAGGGCAACGACTACGTGATCAGCGGCAGCAGCACAGCACCCAACACCGACGTCGTCCTCCTTGGCCCGGGCAACGACACGCTGATCACATTTGGCTCGAGCGCCGGAGCAGCCCTGTCTGGCGGAAACGGCGTCAACACGCTTCAGCCGTTGCCCAGCCCCGACGAGCAGGGCGACTGGACCTTCGACAACGTCACGGGTAAGGCATCCCTCGACGGGACCGCTCAACTCAGCTGGCGCTCCTTCCAGCGATTCGATCTCACCGCAATCCAGGGGCTACGAATGCGCTTTCTCGGTAGTACCGCCAACGAATGGGTACTTGCCGGAGGCACTTGCCGGGTCGTTCTCCGCGGCCGTGCCGGCAATGACCGACTCACCGTCGACCAGGACGGCTGCAACAACCTGCCGGCCGGGGACGCGCTCCTATCGGGAGGACCGGGCGACGACCAACTCAACGGATCCGTCGGCGACGACGTCCTGCGCGGCGGTGCCGGCCGGGACACAGCCGACGGCGGGCCCGGGGACGACCGCTGTTCCGCGGAGGTGAGGATCTCGTGCGACTAGCGCTTTGGCCGGGAGCCGTCCCAGCTTGCCGGCGAGGGGCCGGAGCCCCCCTTGGTCGGATGAAGGTGTGCGTCGGCCCTCAGGATCGATTTTCTTACGCGCGAGGTCGATGACCGACATCCGGCGCTGACTCCGTGCTGGGTTGTCTGCGCTGGCCGCCCAGTGTGCAACCGCGCTTACTCGGACCATGAGCTCCTAGCTGGTGGTAAGTCTCGGTTCCGTCCATTTCCGGGTGCCGCGCGCCGCACGCTGGGAGATCCGGGATTCCCGGCAATGGGCCGTTGGAATTGTTTCAGAGCGAGCCGGCCTGGGATCACTGCCGTGCCCTCGACGAGGCAAGCGCGCGTGAACCAGCGCCACAGCGCAATATCCCAGGTCCCCTTGACGATCCCTGCGAAGAAGATCGGCAGCCCGAGGGGGATGGTTTGCAATGGGCTCCCGACCGCCCTACTGCCGTCGCCGTCCTCGACTCGGTGACCACCCGCGGCCTCCGAGCCGCGCGGGGGCTGTTCGTCAGTAGGGCCAGTTCGCGGGCGGCAGCTCGTCGATGCGGATCGTCTCGCAGCCGCCGGTGGCCACCGTGTGGATCACGTCGAGCGGGTCGCGGCTGCCGACGAACACGAGCGTGTCGTTGCCGCCCTGGCAGTAGAGGTTGTCGACGTCTCCGTCGTTGAGGACGTAGATGAAGTCGTCGCCCTCCTCGCCGTAGATCTCGTCCTGGCCGGCGCCGACGAAGATGATGTCCCCGCCTTGGTCGCCGGTCACGCCGTCGTTGCCATCACCGTCGATGAGGACGTCGACACCCCACTCGCCGTCGAGCTCGTCGTTGCCGGGACCGCCCTCGACCCAGTCGTCGCCGGGACCGCCCTGCGGGTGGTCGTTGCCTTCGCCGCCCAGGACGATGTCGTTGCCGGCGTGTCCGTGCATCCAGTCGTCGCCGAGGCCGCCGTCCATCACGTCGTCGCCGTCCGCGCCACTCATGGTGTCGTTCCCGTCGAAGCCGTAGAGGGTGTCGTTGCCCGGTCCGCCGTCGAGGATGTCGTCGCCGATACCGCCCTCGAGGCGGTCGTCGCCGGTCGCGCCGCCCAGGTCGTCGTTCCCGTCGAAGCCGAAGAGGAGGTCGTTCCCAGGTCCGCCGTCGAGGAGGTCGTCGCCGATACCGCCGTCGAGGAAGTCGTTGCCGGTCGCGCCGCTCGCGTCGTCGTTCCCGTCGGAGCCGTAGACCGTGTCGTCGCCGGGGCCGGCGTTGACGGTGTCGTTGCCGGGTCCGCCCAGGAGGCGGTCGTTGCCGGGCCCACCTTTGAGCGCGTCGTCGCCGGCCAAGGCGTAGATGATGTCGTCGCCGGCGCGGGAGTTGATGACGTTGTCGGCTCTGGTCCCGGCGATCTTGTCGTTGCCGGAGGTCGTCTTGAAGACCTTGCCCTTGTTGGGAGCTGATGTCGAGACCGCCAGGGCCGGGCCCGCGAGGAAAATGGTGAGGGCGGTGAGTGCGACCAGGGCTGCGCTGCGGCGTCGCGAAAGACGCGTGGCTGTATTCGACATGGGGGGGACATGCCTTCGGTTGACGGCGACTGTGATCGTCGCGGGATGGGGGGACTCTCAGGATGCCCGATGAGCGGGTCGGTCAGTAGGTGCTTTGGCCCTAACGTTGGTGGTCGCCTAGACCATCACGGGTAGTCCGCCGGACCAATCGGTGCCGCCTCCCACGGGCTGTGAGGCGCGATGTTCCCCGGTTGGAGTTCTGCCGCCTGGGATGCCCGGGACTTGCGCGGTCGAACTGTCCGGGCCCACGCGACACGTCGATCAGGGATTTCCAGGCCGATAGGGACCACCCGCCATGCCGACCGTTCCGAGGATGACTGTCGTTGATCGAGACGGCATGGGACTGTTGGTTCGGGCACGCCGGGGCCGGAGTGCCCGGCGTGGTGGATTGAGTCCACCACCAGTGGGCGTAGGTGCTCGTTGGGAGGCGGTAGAACATGTGGGGCCCGTGCCGCCGGATCTACCAGTGAGCCAGTCGCAACTTGGCCAGGGGTTGCGACACGGTCGGGTGTCGCTTGTCGACCGCGTCGGTCAGGTCCTTGACAGACCACTCCCGTCGATCCGCGGCCAGGCATCTGCGCGTACGCGCACCTGCGGAACTGAGCACCGACAATCGGCTGCTTGAAGCGGGGCCAGAACGACGCAGACCTTGGCTACGAATCGGCCGGCCAGGAACGCAGTAGCCTTTCGGCGTGCACCGACTCGTCGCCTCGGCGGCCTTCGCCACCCACCTGGTCTTCGTCGCCTTCACCGTCATCGGCGGGTTCGTCGCCTGGCTGGCGCCCTGGCTGCTGCTCCCCCACATGGCCGCTGCCGCCTGGGGCGGCCGGATGGCCGTCACCCGAGCCGTCTGCCCGTTGTCGGCTCTAGAGAACTGGGGCCGCGAGGGCGCCGGGCAACCACGTCTCGACGAGCGCGGGTTCATCGCCCACTACTTCGAAGGCAGGGTCTACCCCGAGGGCTGGGCCAGGCGCATCCAAGTCCTCGCCGGCGGCCTCATGCTCGGCTCCTGGGCCGTCATGGCCGCGCGCTAGATCGCGCCACACCTACCCTGGTCCCTGTCGTGTGCGTCGCGCAACGCGCGGACCGGACCTGGCCTTCATTGTCGGATGGGCCGTCACACGTTCCGCGAGGGCGAGGGCTCGGGGCGCAAGGGTAAGCATCCGGTCCGCTCCTCCCCCTTGATGTGGCCAACTGAGTGACCGCGCTTCCATTCAGCCACCCGAGGGCATCGACAACCCATCTGCGCCGACTGCTCAGGGCTCGTTCGGACTGTCATCGGGCTGCAATGTTGTGGATCGGTTGTCCGTCATCTAGCGCTGTCAGCGTGTCCGCCATGGATGGTTGGGCAGGCCCTGGGCGGCATTCGACCGTGCCGCCTGTGGATGTGGTTCTGCTTCTGCGGGACACGGGTCTGATGGACGCTCTCGACGATGTCCACAAGCAGTTGGAGAGCCTCCTGGAAACCGGTCCGAGCTTGCTGACGGTCGATATGTCTGGGGTCGACGTGACGTCCACGACCGTCGCCGCTCTGTTGTGGGTGAAGAGGCGTTGCTCTGCGCGCGGTGTCGAGGTGGCGCTGCGGCGGCCTGCACGCCGTAGCATCGACATGCTCAAGCGGATCGGCTTCGTCGACGTCGGCCGGCGGCCGACCGTCTTGCGTTCACCCTGCCGTCGCGGATACGCCACGCCCCCGGGTCGAGCGTGAGCCGCGTCAGACGAGCTCTCGCGTGGGCGCACGGTCCGGGTGAGCCTGACGAGGTTGCTGCCGGTGTCACGAGGTTCGACCTGATCTGTAGCGCACAGACCACGGACACCGTCCAGAAGCTCACGCGACGGTGGTGCGAGGACAGAGCCCTGTCATCTAGCGCCGTCGATCGGCTCGTGATGCTGGTGCGAGCCGCTGTGGGCCATGGTCTCCGCTTTGCCCCGGGTGGGGTCACGCTGATGTTGCGATGGCTCGATGTTGATCGGGTCCGGATCGACGTGCGGTGGTACGGCTGTCGAGCGACCGCCCGGCTTGCGACGGCTGAGAGCGACCTCGAGTCGACGGCGGCTGCTCTCGACGTGCTCGCGGAGAATTGGGGGTTCGCGACGAGCCGGACCGGTCCCGTCCAGTGGATGGTGGTCGACACTCGCTGAGTCACGAGAAGCCCCGTGCTTCAGCGAAGACTTCAGGGTGTGGCGCACCCTACGGTTCCTGGCTCCTGAAGCCGGTCGGGCAAGAGGGAGATGTAATCCTGATCCGTCACCGGCCCTGCCGACAGGGCTCCGCCGGGGAGGGGGACCTGCACTGGCTTGCCGTCGCTGACGAGGACAACCGAGCTGACGCCAGGGACTGATGTCACCGTCAGCACGATCTGGCCCACCGCACCCGGTAGCCGGTCGGCGCTGATCTCGGACGGGGTCTCGATGTCGATCTCGGCCGTGCCCGCGCTGATCCCGAACAACACGAGCCGGGACTCGGGGGGGATCGCCGTCGACAACCCGTCAGCCCGCGCCTCGTCTGATGGCCCGGCGGTCAGGTCGGCAAGCAAACGGTCGACGACGGGCTCCGGCGGCTGTTCGCAGCCCTCGCTGGTCGGCTCGGGGACAAGCCGGCCCTCGTCGACCAGCCACACCAGCACGGGCCTCCGGTCGGACACCGTCCCGCCCCCCGAGGGGTCCGGTGACGAGCTGCCAGACTCCAGCAGACGGTAGGGCACCTCGTCGTCATCCACCCGTTGCACCGAGCCACCACCGGGCAGACCGCAGGACGAGACGAGCGCGAGAAGGGCTAGGCACGCCGTCGCGGCCGTGGGCGATCTACGTGGCCGGATCACGGCGCCAACCTGGGACGCACGGGAAGTCTGAGCACGAAGACGGCTCCCCCGTCGGGGCGGTCGGTGCACCAGACGTCCCCGTGGTGGTTGCGAATCGTCTGCTCGACGATGCTCAGGCCCAGGCCGCTGCCGGTGCCCTCCTTCTGACCGCCGGCGCGCGCGAAACGCTCGAAGACGCGTGCCTTGTCGCCGGCGGGCACGCCAGGTCCGCGGTCCTCCACGTAGACATCGACGAACGCACCGCGCTCCAGGATCCGGACGCCGGTGAGGCCGCCACCGTGTAGGTCGGCGTTCTGGAACAGGTTGGTCAGGGCGCGGAGCAGCTGGGCCCTGTCTACCTCCACCACCGGCCCCGGGCCTTCCCGGCCGTCCGTCAGCAGCAACGACGGGGAACGGTTTCCGGCGAGCAATGCCTGCCGCACCAGCTCCCGGACACCGATCCCGGGCCGGTGGGCGTCGTTGGCGTCCGCGTCGAGCCGGCCCAGCGCCAACAGGTCCTCCAGCGCGCGGCGGAAGCGTTCGAGCTCCCCGCCCATCAGCTCGAACGGCTCGAGCCGCCCGAGGCGAGAGGTCGGGTGCCTGTTGGAGGAAGCCGAGACTGGTTGTCAACGTGGTTACCGGTGTCCGCAGCTCGTGGCTGACGTCGGCGGCGAAGCGGGCATCCTGCTGGATCCGGTCGTGCAGAGCGTCCACCATGTTGTTGAAGGCGCCGACCAGCGCCGACAGATCGGGGTCAGTGGTGTCGGACAACCGCGTGTTCAGGTCGCCCGCGGAGACACTGGCCGCCGCCTCGGTGACGTCGGCAAGAGGTGCCAGCAGCCGGCGGCTGGCGGCTCGCCCGAGAAGCGCCCCCGCCAGAGTTGTCAGCGCAGCGCAGACGGCCAGTGCCAGACCCAAGGTCCGCAACGTACGGTCGAGCTCCTCGGCCACCGACACCTCGTAGTACTCCGCGTCGACGGCCGGAAGAGGAACCCCGACGACCACAGCATGAGGTTCGGTCACGTCCGACCACGCGACGGCGACCGACCCGTCCGCCACCGCCGGCTGAACCCTCGCCGTTGCCTGCCGACCGGCGCTGTCCAACGACGAGGAGTACCAAACGCCGTCTCGGCTGACGTAGATCGTGGCACCTGCCGGCGGCGCGATCGATCCCAGCACGTCACTGACCTGCGCTCCCGAGGTGAGCAGGTTGTCGCGGACCATCGCAGCATCGGAGAATGCCTGGCGCATCGCGGTCCGCTCGCGCTGGTCGAGCAACAGTTGCCTCGCAGAGAAGTAGGTACCGAGGGCCAATGCGGCGGACAGGGCCAGGGCGCCCAGAGCAAACGCCAGGGTAACGGCCGACCGAAGGCCCTGCGCCCGGCCGAGCCGCCTCATCGAAGATCGAGCCGATACCCCAGTCCACGCACGGTCACCAGCGTCGATGGGTCACTCGGCTCGGTTTCCAGCTTCTTACGCAGTCGTCGTACGTGGACGTCGACAATTCGCTCGTCTCCGAAGAACCCTTGTTCCCACACGTGCTCCAAGAGCGAGCTGCGGCTGAGCACGCGACCCGCGTTCTCTGTCAACACACTCAGCAGCCGGAACTCCGTGTTGGTCAGATGGATCTCCTGGCTGCCGCGGCTGAGCACCGCAGCACCACGGTCGAAGACCAGCGGGCCATCGGTGCCGTCCAGCACGAACACCTCACCGGGACGTGATTCTTCCGTGGACGTCATGGAGGGCCGCCGCAACAGAGCCTTCAGCCTGGCCTGCACCTCCTCCACGACGAACGGCTTGGTGACGTAGTCGTCGGCCCCAGCCTCGAGGGCAGCCACGATGTCCTCGACATCGTCTCGTGCGCTGATCACGACGATCGGAGCATCCGTCTGCGGTCGGGCGCGCTGGATGAAGGAGAACCCGTCCATGCCACCCAACATCAAGTCGACGAGCATCAGCTCGACCTCGTCCTCCGCAAGTGACTCCAGCGCCCGCGCGGCGTCGGCTGCCTCGACGACCTCATAGCCCTCGTCCTCCAGGACCAGGCGCAATGACGCCCGCAGAGCGTCGTCGTCCTCCAGGATCAGGAGCCGGATCGCCATGCGGGCCATGATCGCACGCACTCTCGGACAACCCGGCTCCGCGCCCGAGGCCGCCCGGAATGTCACGCAACTGCAACGACATGGACGGGCAGGGTTCATGCATGGCTGCCAACCTGCCACTGGTGACTTGTCATCAGCAGACACCGAGCGTGACCATGCCATCGCAGCCAGTACGCAGAGACGTCGGACCCGCAGGTGCCACGACATGGTCGATGATCGCCGGTCTGGCCATGGCCGTGCTCGTGCTCATTGTCCTCGCCGCTCACGCGCTCGCCCGCACGACCACCTGATGGCATCGGTCAGCCGTTGTTGAAGCTGGAAGCAAATGCGCGGGTTGGCGTCTGACCGGGTCCTACCGGTGAGGACGGGAGCGAGGTCCTGCCGAGGACATCTAGAACCCACGCAGCGCTCGACCCTCGATGTCGCGCAGCACCTCGTCCGCACTTGCCGGACTCACCCGTCCGTGCCGCCGCTCGTAAGCACCAGGGAGCGCTCGACGTCGGTCGCCCGGCGAAGCGCTTGCCGCAGCTGGTCCGCCCGCCGTCGTCCGGATTCTCCCTCTCGCGGACCCTCCTCAGGGACTCTTGGGCGGAGGCGTACCCCTCGTACTGGAGACGTCGAGATTCTCGAGCTCATCGGCCCGCCAGCCCTTCACCTGGGCCATGCCCCTTGCCGGCACGAAGAATGCGTAGCCACGGCAAGCGTGGTCACGAGACTGCAATGCTCACGCTCGCATCGCTGTCACACGACAGGGGCAACCTAGTGGTCATGACAGCCTCCATTGACATCCCGTTGAAAGACGCGGGCCTCGCCCACCACCCCGATGGCGCTCGGACGGCGAGTTCCCCAGTGCCGTGGCGAAGAGGAGAGTCCCTCATGCTCAGCATCAGCCAGCACGCCCTGTCCGTCGTCCGCAAGTTCACCGCCAACCCGAAGCTCGCGGAGTCATCCGGGGTGCGCATCGCTCGAAAGCGGTCCACAAGCAGGCTGCAGGTGCGGGCAGTCAAGGGCCCGGAACCGGGCGACATCGTCGTGGAGCAGTCCGGCGGACGGGTCTATCTCGGGCGGGCGGCGGCACGCCGAGTGCGTGGCAAGGTCCTTGACGCCAGGGTCGACGCCGCCGGACGCGTCGAGTTCCTGCTCACGGCCGCGAAACCGTCGTAGGAGGGCCGCGACGGGGCAACCCGTCAAGCTCCCCACGGTCCCGACGTTTTCGTCGCCTTTGAGACGTGGACCTGTCCGGTTCCCGAGCGTCCATCCCGTCACCCACGCAATTGACAGAGAAGAGGAGACAGACATGACAACCATCGAGGTCGGCATGGTGAACTTGCGTGACAGCGACCTTTTGCTCGCCGATCCCAGCGACAACGTCACTGGAATGACGGTCCTCGATCCCTACGGCCATCGGCTCGGAGAGGTTGACGAGCTCATCATTGATGAACTGGAGCGGCGCGTTCGCATGCTTGTCGTCGCCTCAGGTGGCATCTTGGGGCTTGGTCAGGCCAAGCGTCTGGTCCCCGTCGAGGCCATCACCCGCATCGACGAGACGGTCCACGTCGACAGGTCCCACGAGCAGGTGTACCAGGACCAGGCCTACGACCCGGAACTGACGGACTACACCGATGTCTACGGCAACTACGGGTTGGCTCCGTTCTGGGTCGTCAGCCCATACGCCCCGCCGTACTTCCACCACCGAACGTAGGCGCGTGCAGCGAGTCTGAGCGTGCGAGATCGAGTCTTCGGGGCTGGTACTCGCGCAGAAGTCACGCGGGACGTTCTCGTTGCTTCTGTTCTGCACGGTGATTGGGGTCGGAGAAGTAGACCTCGACGCCGACGACGGTCGCGAACCGCGCATGCTCGGCCATCTCGTGCCCTGGTCCCGGATCAGTGATCAGGCTGGTTGGTTGTGCAGGGCGGCTCTCAGGCAGTGCCACCCTCGGGCAACGCTGGGGCAACAGGAGGACCATAAACAGCCACCGATGATCGTTGTCGATCAACTTACTCGTATCGCATCTGACCTGCGGAAACACCAAATTTCGACACTTCTCACTAGTCCTCCGGAGGCACTCCGGAGGCGGGAGCGTAGGTTCGAATCCTACCGGGGGTGCCATCCAATTTGCGGCGCTGACCTGCGGTTTACCTGTGGGCCGAGGCAAGAGGCCGACGTCAGGCTCTAGGCACCGGGTCGGGCGTATGAAACGTCATCGCCGGCGAGCGGCACTCCACGCGGCGAGCGTCGAAACCGCGCGGGAGCTCGAGTCGGTGGGCGCTCATGAGCGCATCGTCGGTCAAGAGGTCGATGGTGGGACCGTCGGCGACGATCACGCCGTCGGAGAGCACCACGGCTCGCGGACACAGCTCGAGGGCGTAGGGCAGGTCGTGGGTGACCACCAGCACGGTGACGTCGAGGCCCTCGAGGATCTCCGCGAGCTCGCGGCGGGATGCCGGGTCGAGGTTGGAGGATGGTTCGTCGAGGACCAGGATCTCTGGCTCCATGGCGAGCACGGTGGCGACGGCGACCCGCCGGCGCTGACCGAAGGAGAGGTGGTGCGGGGGCCGGTCCGCGAACTCGACCATGCCGACCATGTCGAGGGCCTCGGTCACTCGCTTGTCGAGGTCCGGCCCGCGGATCCCCAGGTTCATCGGACCGAAGGCGACATCCTCGCGGACGGTTCCCATGAACAGTTGGTCGTCGGGGTCCTGGAACACGATTCCAACCCGGCGCCTGATCTCGAGCAGGTTCTCCTTGCTGACCGGCAGCCCGGACACGGTGACGGTGCCGGCTCCAGCAGTCAGGATGCCGTTGAGGTGCAGGACCAGCGTCGTCTTGCCGGCGCCGTTAGGGCCAAGCAACGCCACCCGCTCGCCGGGGTGGACGTGGAGGCTGACGCCGTAGAGCGCCTGGTGGCCGTCCGGGTAGGCGTAGGCGACCCCCTGGAGGTCGAGCACGGGAACACTCATGGCGAGATCACCGCGGCATCCTGCCGTCGTACCCGCGCGACAGCATTGCCAGGTGCACCCGTTCGCCGCGCTCGTAGGACCGGATGAACAAGGCCCCGACGGACTTCGCGAGCACCACCCAGTGTCGGGGGTTCCGCGCCGTGAATCCCCTGGACTGCCGGGCAACGTGCATCCGGCGCATCTCGTCGGAGACGACGTCGAGGTAGCGGATCATGAAGCCCATGATCTGGACGAGCTGATTGGGCAGCCGCAGTCGCTCGAGACCGGCGAGGAGCGCCGGCGGCTCGGTGGTCGCCGCTAGCAGCAGGCTGCACATGACGCCGAGGGTTCCCTTGACCACCAGGCCCCAGGCCCCGAGCAGACCGGCCTCGCTCACCGACACGCCGAGGACCTCGACTTGGGGTCCCGTGGCCACGAAGGGCAGCAGGGCCGCGAACACCAGGAACGGGACTTCTACGACCATCCGGCGAGCCAGGTAGGCAAACGGGACGCCCGAGGAGACCACCAGGGCCAGCACGATCGCGAAGTAGCAGCCGAATGCGGCGTACCACTCGCGCGGAGTGGCGACGACGATGAGCACGAACGCGAGCAGGCCGGCGATCTTGAGGTGGGCCGGAGCCCGGTGCAGCCACGAGTGTCCGTGGTAGTGGAGCTTGTGACCGTGTCCGGCTCCCATCGGGGCCCCTCAGGTCTTCTGCGGGGTCTGGTCGGGCGTGCGGCGGCGGACGGCGAATGCGAGGCCTCCCGCGATCGTCAGCACGACGAGGGAGCCAACGACACCGGCCAACCCGCCCGACAGCCGGCCGTTGTCCACGCCTTTGGTGTCGTAGCCGGCGAAGGGGCTGTCGTCGGCGCCGTGCTGCTTCTCGGCATTCGAGAACCCCTTGTCCTGGGCGACTCGGTTGAGCCCGTCAGGACTGCTTGAGGCGTAGAAACTCACGATGCCGGCCAGGACGAGGGCGACGAGCAGCCCGGCGAATATCACCATTTTGGTGGACCACTTGCTCATACCGCCGCTCCCTTCAGCTCCAGCTCGCGGGTGGCCAGCACGCGTCGGGCACCGTAAACAAGGTCGGGTCGCACCGCCACGATGCTGCCGACCGCCAGCAGCGTGATCACCGCTTCACCGATGCCGATCAGCGTGTGGACACCCACCATGGCGATCGCGAGATTGTCCAGCGGGATGTCGACGGCGCCACCGATGGCGTAGAGAAGGACGAACATCAGCGAGGCCACCGGCACAGAGACCAGAGCGCCGAGCGCGGCGGCGGGCGCCACCATCGAGAGCTTCTTCGGCAGCACCCCCTGGGCGCCGCGGAAGAAGAGCCACCCCACAGCCACCGTCACGATGCCCATCAGGAAGATGTTGGTCCCGAGCGCCGTGATGCCACCATCGGCGAACAGCAGGCACTGGACCATGAACACCACGCTCATGCACAAGATTGCCGTCGCGGGCCCGACCAGCACCGCGGCCAGCGCCCCACCCAAGAGGTGACCGCTCGTCCCGGAAGCGACAGGGAAGTTGAGCATCTGGGTCGCGAAGATGAAGGTCGCGACAAGACCGGCCATCGGCGTGATGCGGTCATCGAGCTCGCGACGTGCTCCGCGCAGGGCGAGACCCACGCCTGCCACGGCGATCAACCCCGTGGCGATCGACGTCTGCGCATCTAGAAATCCATCAGGCACGTGCATGGGCTGGCCCCTCCCGCTCGGCTCGAATCGACGCATCGCATGGTTATTGCAAACAGCAGGCAACACCAAATAGCCTGCAGTAACAAGTGCTTGGCACCTCGCGAAGGATTCGGCGCCGACGAGGGCTCGGATTGCCTGCCGAACAGTGCACGGTCAGTGCGCCGACTGCCGGACCTTGGACTGATGAAGGTGGGCGAGGCGTCGCCTGACCTGTGGCGCGATTCGGACTCCGGCTGCTGTGCGATGGCCTTCCCGACGCGCTGACGATTCACATCAGCTCCCGTCGGCGCCACCGCTCAGCGCCGTTGGATCAACCGGCAGAGGCTTCCCGGGCGTCGAGGGCGTCGTCGATGTCATCGATGACCTCCCTGGCGGCGACGGCACCGCCGTACTCCCAGTGGTTTCCGACCACCACGACGTTGCCGTCCTGCATCACGCCGAGGGTCTCCCAGAGCGGGCTCTTCTCATGCAGGGTCGAGCCCTCACGCACCTCGAGGAACAGCAGGTCACCGTCGACGAGGTCGAGGTTCTCGTTGGACAGCTCGATCGTGCCGTACTCGTCGGGTGCGACCTCGGCCTGCACGGGCGGGGGCTGGAAACCGAGCTCGCTGAGCAGGATCGTGCCGAGCACACCGGAGTCCTTCGCCTGCGACAGCGCGTTGATCGCCATGTAGTCGGGCGCACTCTTGGCCTCGGTGACGGTGATGTCGCCGATGGTGTCGCCGTGCTCCCCTGTCAGCTCGGCGAGCTCGTCCTCGGTCTCGGCGATGAACGACTCGGCTTCCGCGTCGCGGTCGAGAAGCTTGCCGTAGGCCCGGAGGGTGCTTGGCCAGTCCTGGAACGACGCGGTGCCGCCATAGCGCACCTCGGGGTCACGGGTCTTGCTGGTGGGCACGACGAGCATGGGCGCGACCTTGGCGAGCTCGTCAGCCGTCTCGGCGCCGTCGATCTGGTCGAACGGGATGAGGATGAGATCGGGCTGCGCGGCAGCGACCGCCTCGACGTTCGCTTCGTAGGCGAAGCCCGGGTCCACGACATCGTGCTCGTCGAAGAAGTCGTGCAGGTAGTGCTTCTCATCCGCGGCGAACCACTCGGCACCGAAGACCCCGACGATCTTGTCGTCGTCGTAGCCCAGAGCCTTGAGGTAGTCCACGGTCATCAGGTCGGCGAAGATCCGCTGCGGCTCCGCGGGAATCTCGATCTCGCCGTAGGCCCCCTCGACCACCCGGGTCGTGTCCTGGCTCGTCTCCTGGGTCGTCTCGTCGGAGTCGGACCTGGAGGCGGGGGCGTCATCCCCACAGCCAGTCGGGTCGCCTCAGCAGCGCGCGAGCCAGGGCCAGCCGCTGCCGCTGACCGCCCGAGAGGGTCACGCCACGCTCACCGACCCACCCGTCGAAACCCTGAGGCAGGGCCGGGTAGCAGGGTTGCACACGGCGTACGCCGCGGCCCAGGCGCCACTCACGTTGTAGCTGTCCATGCCGACCTTGCGGTGGTTGTGAATGAACACGTTGTTGTGGGGCGCGGGGTTGGCGTAGTCCGTGATCGCCAGGAAGTAGAAGCCGTTCTCGGCCCGGACGTCGCCGAAGTTGGCGTTGCACGGTTCGGCGGGGCCGGTGAAGGGTCCCGATCTCTTCCACGGCCAGTTCGCCTTGCAGCCTGCCGAGCCATAGCCGTTGACCTTGTCGCCGTACGTCCAGGAGCCGGCGCGCTTGCCGCCGAAGTCCAGTGTCCGCAGGTGTACTCGATGCGGTACCGTTGTGGGTCGCCTGGAACAGGTCGTGGGGCCCGCAGTCCGAAATTCAGGCGGCCAACCGGTGCTCGTTGGTCGCGGCCGGGGAGCGAGATAGCCACCGAAGCTGAGCCCCATGAGTGCGACCCGGTCAGGGTCGACGCCCGGAAGGTCCAGCACGGCGTCGAGAACCGGCGTGACGACATTTTCCCAGTCGGGCCGGAACGCCACGCCCTCGTCGATCACCAGCGATTCCCTGCCCGGGGCCGTCGAACGTCAGCACGTTGTAGCCGCGTGCCAGGGCGGCGGCGCCGTTGCAGAGGTACAGCTCCTCCGCGGTGCCGTCGTAGCCGTTGGTGAGGATCAGCGTCGGGCGGACGGATGCCTCGCGGTCGCCGCCGACCGGACGGAAGAAGTACGCCGGGAGGGTGCGGTCCTCGTAGGGGATCGCCAGGAGTTCGGGCGGTGACGCGAGCAACTGCGCGCCGCGCCGGAACGACGCGACCTCCTGCTGATGCGCATCGACGAGGCGTGGGTCGACGGGCGCACCCATCAGCATCACCCCGGCGGTGCGGAAGTAGTTGGAGGCACGAAAGAAGGCACCCCGCGCCCCTTCGCGATCGCCCCCGACCAAGCTGGTCTCGGCCGAGCGCAAGACCTGCTGCGCAGCCGCACTCCACTCGTCGTGCCAGCTGTCCAGGGACGTGCCGCGGACGCGGCCCGCGGTGGCCAGGCACTCGCCGACGTCTGCCCCGCCGTACGGCGCATACCCCATCGTCCTCAGCAGCTGCGCGTCCAGCAGGTCGTCCTTCAACAATCCGTTCATCGCATCTCTGCTCGTCCGGCGAGTCGGGCACGGGCGTGTTCCGGGCACGCGGGAGGGTCTTGGCCGCTGGACGGCAGAGACCCTCCCGACGTGTGGGCCGCATGACGTCAGTGGACCGTCACGGCGATCGCCTGGGTGGCGTTCGGCTGAGCGCCGGTGCCGACTCCGACGACCCGCAGGTCGCGCTGGCCCTTGGCGTTCAAGATGACCTCGAGGTCGTAGGCACCCTTGGTGGTGGTGTGCTCCTTCGCGCCGGTCAGGGTCTTCCAGGTGCCGTTCGCCTGCTGGGCCTGGATCTTGACGACGTGGCCAGCGGCGGCCTTGCCACTCTCGGTGAACGTGCCGGAGACGGTGAACACCTCGCCGGACGCAGGAGTCACGTCGGAGACGTTCGCGGAGATCTTCGCCTGCGGCATGGCACTGGCCTCGGCGACGCCGGCCGTGACGCCGATCGCGGCGAGCGGCAGGACGGCGAGCAGGGCGATGGTGCGGAACTTCTTGTTCATGGTGGTTCCTCTTTCGTTTCTCAGGTTGGTTTGCCCGGGCTTCTGCACCGGCAGGAGATGTCTATCCGCGCCGACTGCTCCGGCACCCCCTGCAAAGTCCGCAGTCCTGACGTCGATGGCACCTGTGAGTTCTGGACAGGTGCGGGCCCCATGTCCTCCGATCGGAGGACACGTCCGTCCCCCGTCGAACCGTCTGCTCGGGGGACGGCGCGGACGCTCGCACGGCGGGAAGGTGATCGCCACCGGGAGCGACCTGCTCCCGCCCGCCAGCACTCACAGGAGACTGAATGAACGCCATCGAGATCGTCGCCATCGTCGCCCTGACGATGTACGCCGTGTACAAGCAGACACACGTGAGCGAGGTCCGCGACAAGGGCCGCTTCAAGCTCGCCATCATCTACGGGATCGTCGGGATCGCCGTCGGGGGCTTCGCGGTGCCCCACGGCGCCCTGGCCATCGGCCTGCTCACGTTGAGCATCGCGCTGAGTGTCGTCGTCGGCCTGGCCCGCGGCCAGCTGACCAGGATCTGGGTCGACGCCGACGGCCGCGTCCTCCGCCAGGGCACCGCACTCACCGTTGGCCTCTTCCTGGCTCTCGTCGCCGCCAAGTTCGGCCTCGGCACCATTGAGTACCTCAAGGGCGTCCGCGACACCGCCGGCTTCGGAGAGGTGCTCGTGATGATCGCCGTGATGGTCGCGGTCCAGGCCGAGATCGTCCGCGGCCGCGCCCGGTCGCTGACCCACCGCGCCGACGCGGGCCGCACCGCGGGCAGCAGCGAGCTCGCGTCCGCAGCCGGTCGCAGCGACGATCGCTAGGCTGCTCACGGCACGACGGGAGGCGGCCGCGTGGAGCAGTCACCTGGCCCTCGGAGCATCGCGTCCGGGGCAGGACGAACGACGAGCGCTCCGCTGTCGCGCGTCGTCGTGGTCGACGACCACGAGTTCTTCCGTGACGGGTTGATCCGGGGACTTCAGCAGAGCGGCTACCTCACCGTGGTCGGCGAGGGCGCCACCGGTCGCGAAGGGCTGGCGCTGATTCGCCAGGAGCGACCAGACGTCGCGGTCGTCGACTACCAGATGCCCGACCTCGATGGCCTCGACGTCGTGCACGCGGTCGTCCGCGACGGCCTGCCGACCCGCGTCCTCCTCCTCTCGGCCCTTACCGACGGTCCGGTGGTCTACCGCGCCCTCGAGGAGGGTGCGGCCGGCTACCTGTCGAAGGACTCCCGCCGCGCGGAGATCGTCGAGGCCGTCCGCCGGGTCGCGAAGGGCGAGACCGTCGTGCCGGCAGAGCTCGCGGCCGGCCTCGCCGCCCAGATCCGCCAGCACGCACAGGCGTCCGGGCCGACGCTGAGCGAGCGTGAGCAGCAGGTGCTGGCTGGGTTCGCCCGGGGTCAGTCGATACCTCAGATCGCTGCCGAGCTCTACCTCGGCGCCAGCACCGTGAAGACCCACACCCAGCGCCTCTACGAGAAGCTCGGCGTCTCCGACCGCGCCGCCGCGGTCGCCGAGGGCATGCGGCGCGGCCTGCTCGAATGAGCGATCTGCTGGCGAAGCTCAGTCCCGTCCCCGACGTGGGCCCCGGTCCGGTGCGCGACCTGATCCTCGCGCACTTCTATCGCGGGGCCCGGATCCAGCGCGTGCTCCGGCTCGCACTCGTCGCCTTCTTCGTGGCGACCCTGCTCCTGATCCCGCCCGGCGACGGGCAGGCACTGTGTTGGGTCATCGTGCTGTGTTACCTGGTGTGGGCCGTGGTCGTCGGCCTGCTCGTCAGCCACGAGACCGCAGAGGTCGCACCGTACATCTGGCTCGCTTTGATCTTCGACGTCCTTGCCACCAGCTCGCTGACGCTGGTCGCCGACACCTCGGCGGAGCAGACCTGGACGGCGTACGTCGTCGTCAACGGGTTCTTCCTCCTCCCCGTCATCGCCGCGGCCCAGCTCAGCCCGCTGGTGTGCGGGGTCGTCTCAGCGCTGGCCGTCGTCACCTACCTGTCGTCCAGCGCGGCGACGCACCACGACTCCACCGAGACGTGGTCGGCGCTCGTGCTGCGCACCGGCCTGCTGGCCGTTCTCGGGCTCGGGTGCGTCCTGATCTCTGCGCTCCAGCGCCACCGGGTCCTCACGATCAGCGCCCTGGCGACCGACCGCTCGCGGCTGGTGGAGGAGCTGGTCGACGTCGAGGAGCGGGAGCGCCAAGCCCTCGCCGAGCACCTCCACGACGGTGCACTCCAATACGTCCTCGCCGCGCGCCAGGACCTCGAGGACGTCGCGACCGACCAGGTGGCAGCCGTTCGGGTCGACCACGCGCTGGGCGAGGCCATCAAGCTGCTGCGGTCGACCCTCACGCAGCTGCACCCCGTCGTCTTGCAGGAGGTCGGTCTGCTGCCGGCGCTGCGGGACCTGACCCAGGACCTCGCCGGTCGCGGACGACTCGACGTCCGACTGGTCATCAACGGGTGGCCAGACCACATCACGACGCCGCTCGACCGGCTCCTGCTCGGCACCGCCCGCGAGCTGTTGACCAACATCGTCAAGCACGCCGGTGCCGGCTCTGCCGTCGTCGACCTGTCGCAGCAGGTGCTCCCGGACAGGCGTCGGGTCGCGCGCCTCGTCGTGACCGACGACGGTCACGGCCTCTCCACCGCAGACCTGGAAGACCGGGTGCGCGGGGGACACCTGGGGCTCGCGTCCCGGAGGATCCACGTCGAGGCTGCAGGAGGCCGGCTCGACGTCGGGTCGGCGCAGCCACACGGCACGCGGGTGGAAGTCGTCCTGCCGCTCCCGGACTGAGGAAACGCAGAGACGGCCGATGGGGCGCAGGTCATCCTGCGCCCCGTCGGCCGTGGCCTGACGTGCTCGCCGCTGGGGCGGCTCAGCGGTTGCCCGACATCTGGTTGTTGCCCTGGACCAGCATCCGGCTCAGCGCGGACTGCGTCGCCTGCGTGAGCTGACCGGTCTGGGGGAGGTCGGCGTCGCGTTGCAGGTAGCTGATCGCCTGGTGCACCTGGGTGTTGTCGAGGCCGTTGATCGGGCCCTGGTAGTAGTTGAGCTGTGCCAGCTGCGACTGGAGCAGCCGGATCGTGGGCGACGGCGCCACCGCGGGAACCGGCGCCGGAGTCGGGGTCGGCGTCGGGGTCGGGACGACGGCCGGATGGACGTCGCTGTGGGTCTGCTGGTGATCCGGCGAGCTGCCCGCGTTCGCGGGCGCGGAGCCACCCAGCCCCACGATGAGCGCGGTGACCAGCCCCACGGCTGCCAGTCCGGCGGCCCCGATCGACGTGTAGAGGGCAGCGAGGCTGCCCCGCTGGCGGGGTGCGTCGCCTGGCGCCTGGTACGGGCTCTGGTACGGGCCCTGGTACGCGTCGTCGTGGTTCGGGTCGGTGTTCAGGTTCGTGTTCATGTTCGTGCTTTCTCGTGATCGTCGGCGGCTCGGTGCCGCCCGTGACCACGACGGTCCTCCCGGGCGCGCCGATCTGCCGTCCCTCGTCCGGCCGATGCGGCGGCGGACGTCACTGTCCCCCGATCGGGGGACTGGGGGCTGTCGCAGCAGGTGTCGCCGTGACGGCTCACCGTGGCAGACTGAAGCATGCTGCATTGGCAGCTGGAGCAGCTCGGGGCGATCGACAGGGCCATCCACTCTGCCGCTGCCGGTACTCCGACCGTGCTCTTGGTGGAGGGAGATCCGGGCACCGGCAAGTCGTCGGCGCTCGATGAGCTGAGCCTGCGCGCGAGCGGCTTCACCACACTCGAGGCCGGCGCGTTCGAGAGTGCGTCCGACTATCCGTTCGGCGTGCTCGAGCAGTGGGGGGTCCGGCACCAGCCGGGCGGTCCGACCGCTCCGTACGTCGGCGCGCAGCTGATCAACGCGGTGCTCGACCAGCGGTCCGAGAGCCCTGTGCTGCTGCGGCTCGACGACCTCCAGTGGGCCGATCCCGAGTCGATCGACGCTCTCGTCTGGATGCTCCAGCGAGCGCAGGGCGACCGCGTGCTCGTGGCCCTCTCGAGCCGGCCTCTCGCCACCGACCAGCTCCCCGGGTGGCAGCGGTGGGCGGCGGTGCGCGGACATGTCAGTCGGCTCCCACTGGCTGGGCTCGACCTCCAGCAGGCAATCACGCTCGTCCACGAGCTCCAGCCCGAGCTCGCGGAGTCAACCGTCCGCGACCTGTGGCAACACACCGAGGGGAACCCGTCCTACCTCACCGCCATGCTCACCGAGTACGACGCCGCCGAGCTCCTCCGGCTCCGACTGCTGCCGGCTCCGCGCGCGTTCAGCGAGCGCGTCCGATCCCGGCTCTCAGGTGTGCCGGAGGACGCCCTCGCACTGCTCCGAGCGACCGCCGTCCTGGGCCGCGACTGGAGCACGCTCATCGACGCCGGGCAGCTCGCCGAGACGCCGCATCCCGGTGACGTCGCGCAGTTGCTGATCGACGATGGCCTGCTGAGCAAGCGCGACCTCGACGCCGGCACCGCAGTACGCGTGGCGCAGCCGATGCTGCACGCCGCCGTCTACGACCAGACGCCCCTCGCCGAGCGACGCCGCCTGCACGCTCGGGCGGCCACCCTGGCGAGCGACCGCGACGAGATCCTCACCCACCGGATCGCCTCGGTCGAGCAGTACGACGACGCCCTCGCGGCCGAGCTGGACGCCTGGGCCGCCGACCTGCACGAGTTCCGCCTGCACCGGGCCGCCGCGCGTTCGCTGCGCTCGGCGAGCTGGCTGAGCAGTGAGACCCATGACCGGGAGCGCCGCTGGCTGGAGGCGCTCTTCGAGAGCGTCCTCGCGCAGGACACGGCCGCGGTGCGCGCCATTGCCTCGGAGGTGGAGGATGCGCGCGACCTGGCCCGTCGTGACCTGGTCCTCGGCGCACTGGCGACCTTCGAGGACGACAACCACGAGGCGATCTACTGGTTCACCAAGCAGCTCTCCGCCGACGAGTCGGAGGGCCGCGCCGAGCCCGCCACGCAGTACCGCATCGAGGTGCTCCTGGCCTGGGCCCGCATCCAGGCAGGCGAGCCCACCGAGCGGGTGGCCCGCGGTCTGGCCCGCGCCGCCGACATAGACGTCGTCGACAACGCGCTGCAGGCTTGGCGGCTGGCCGCCGAGGGCCTGGTCGCGCTCCGCACGCGGCCCACCCAGGAGCTGCTGGCCCAGTTGGCCGACCTCCAGGACAACCCGGTCTCGGTGCCGTGGCAGGACCGCTTCCGTCTCTCGTGGCGTGGCGACCTTCGGGCGGTCCTCGGCCTGGTCCGGGGCGCCATCAGCGACCTCGACCACGTCCTGAGCATGGTCGACGAGGGCGGCCTGGAGGCCGCGGCTCCGCACCACCAGGCGCTGCTGGGGCTGTCGTACTGGCTGAACGGCGACTGGGGCCGCGCGACCGTGCACCTTCGACTCGCCCAGGAGCTCGGGCCCTCGTTGTCCCCGGTCGCGGTCGCGCTCGCACCGCTCATCGAGATCGGGGCCGGCTCGCTCGGCGCCGCCGACGAGCTCATCGCCCGGGCCGAGGAGCTCCTGGCACCGAACCCGTGGATCGAGTGCGTCGAGCACCTGCAGGTCGCCCGCGTCGCCCGGCGGCACGCCGACCCGAGCTCAGCTGCCCGCTCCTCGGAGTACGACGCCATGCGCCACCGCGTGCCCGCTCTGGCCGGCGGTCGCGAGTCGACGAGCCCCGTCTGGTTGGCGCACGCGGCCCTCGCGGCCTGCTGGGCTGAGGAGCTCGAGGACGCCGAGACCCTCGTGCTGCTGATGACCACGAGCTGCTCCAGCGGTGCCCCGTGGATCCCCGCGATGGCGCACTGGGTCCAAGGTCTGATCGCGGAACAGCGTGGTCACGACAACCTCGCCCTCACCCACCTCGCCGCGGCCACCAGTGACAGCACCAACGACCTGCCGTTCTACCGGGCGCACATGCTGACCGACCACGCGCGCGTCGCACTCGCGGGCGGCGAGCCGGCCGTGGCCGACCAGTGCCGCGGCCAGGCGCTCGACCTCTACTCGCGACTCGGCGCCGAGGGCTACGCCGATCGGGTGGGCACCGCCCACCAGGCCTCGCAGCCCCGGCCGAAGGGCGCACTGCAGCACCTCGGGCTGACCGAGCGCGAGCAGGACGTGCTCAGCCTCCTCGCCTCCGGGCTGAGCTATGCGCAGATCGCCCGGGACCTGTTCGTCAGCCAGAGCACGGTGAGCTACCACCTCTCGAACATCTACCGGAAGGCGCAGGTCACCTCGCGTCACCAGCTCACCGAGCTGGTCAGGGGCGAGCCTGCCTGACCGCCTGGAGCCGGCCTGTGAGAAATACACAGGTCTGCCGGATGCGACAGGACTGCACATTTCGCAGGGGGTGCCGACCCATCCGGAGACCGTAGAACTTCCTGCAGAGCGCTCCACCAGGGAGCGCCCGCCACGGGAGCACTCACCATGTCCAGCACCTCACTCGACCGCGGTCGCCTCGTCTTCCCCGCGATGGTCCTCGCGGTCTCGATGTCCTTCATCGACCAGACGATCGTGGCCATCGCGTCACCCACGCTGCAGCGCGACCTGCACCTGACCGCGACCCAGGGCCAGTGGACGGTCAACGCCTACACGGTGGCCCTCGCGGCGACGTTCGTGCTCGGCGGCAAGCTCGCCGACACCCTGGGCCGGCGTCGGATAGCGCTGATCGGCGTCATCGGCTTCGCGATCGCCTCCGCGCTCTGCGGACTGACTCCCTCCGGTGCGGATGCCGACGTCTGGCTGATCACCGCTCGCGTGGCCCAGGGTGCCTTCGCCGCTATGCTGGTGCCGGCCGCGATCAGCACGGTGTACGCCACCACCTCCCTCGCGAAGCGGGGCCGCTCGATGGCCGCCTTCTTCGGGCTGGCCGGCGCGTTCACCGCCGTGGGTCCCGTCGTGGGCAGCTACCTGCTGAACTGGTCCTGGCGCGCGATCTTCTTCGTCAACGTCCCGGTCGCCATCGCAGCGGTCGCGCTTATCCTCCTCGCCGACATCCCGCCGAACAGGCAGCGCCAGCCGATCGACTGGGCCGGCGCCACCTTGATCGCCGCGGCGATGGGCGCCAGCGTCGTCGGCTTCGCACAGTCGACGACCTGGGGCTGGACCAGCCTGACGACCTGGGCGTGCATGGTTGCCGGGGCGGGCTTCCTCGTCTCGTTCGTGCTCGTCGAGCGGGTGGTCCCGCATCCCCTGGTCGACCTGCGGATCTTCACGTCGCGCGGTTTCCGTGTCGACTGCGGCAGTGTCTTCTTCGCAGTGGCCGCGTTCGTCCCGGTCTCCTACTTCCTGAGCATGTACGCCGTCTTGTCGCTCGGTCTGGGCGCGAGTGGTGCCAACACCCTGCTGCTGGTCTTCTTCGCCGGCTTCCTGGCCGCCGCCCAACTAGGGGGCCGGATCTTCGATGCCCGCGGGGCGAAGCCGTCCATCCTGCTGGGGTGCGCCGTCGCAGCCGCGGGGCTCGTCTGGTGGGCCACGGAGGTCACGAGCCTCCAGGACTCCTGGGCGCACCGGCTGCCGATCTTCGTCGCCGGGGCGGGCATGGGCCTGCTGATCGGACCGTCGGGTGCCGACGCGGTCAGCCGGGCCGGGCGCTCGTCGTACGGCGAGGTCACGGGCGTGAGCCAGACCGTGCGCAACTACGGCGCCGCGCTCAGCTTCGCGATCCTCGGAACGCTGATGACCCACGTCTTCACGTCCCGGTTCACGGACTCGCTCGTCGCCCTCGGGGTGCCGCGCTCGCGGGCCGCCGACCTGGCCGCGAGCTCCTCGGCCGGTACGGCGCCCCAGTGAGGCGGCAATCCCTGCGTCGATGCGCACCGCGGTGGAGCACGCTGTCGCTCACGACTTCGCGGTCGGTATGCAGGCCGTGCTCCTCGCCATGGCCGCCGCGGTCGCGATCGCCTTCGTGATCGCACTCCGCCACCCGGGCGACCGCGTCGCTCAGGCTGCGGAGACCGTTCCCGCGACCACCACGGCAGTGGCGGTGTGATGACGACCGTCCAGCGGTCAGTCGTTGACCTCACCGTGGTTGGCCAACCCAACCGCACCGGCCACGGCGAGGGCGAAACCCACCGCACCCACCCAGCCCCAACCCGGTCGCGCCTGGTCACCCAGCAACAGCACGCCGACGAGGGCGGGCCCGACCGTCTCGCCGACGACCACCGGAGCGGTGGCCTGCATGACCGACCCACGCTGAAGTGCGATGGAGTACGTGAGCACCGCGACGAGCCCGGCCAGGCACAGGGCCCAGGTCGCCGAGCTGCGCAGCAAGGTCTCGACCGAGAGGTCCTGGGGCAGCATGCGGGCGGCGACGGCCGTGGTGCCGTAGGCGAGACCGGCGACGGTCCCGAGGGCCGCGGCGCTGCGGGCACCCGAGAGCCGGGCGGCGGGCACGGCGGCCAGCCCCAGCAGGACCGCCACGAGAAGGACGCCGCGAATCTCGGCGGTGCTGACCTCGACCGACCGGTCCTCGGTCGCGGACGCCGCGACCAGGACCAGACCCACAATCACGACGGTCAGAGCGATCCGGTCCCGCCGGCTGAGCGGCATGCTGAGGAAGACGGCGCCGAGGACTGCCGTGATGGCCAGGAAGCTCGCCAGCACGGCCTGCACGACGAAGAGCGGCAGCGAGCGCACGGCAACCAGCGACAGGCCGAAACCGACGAAGTCGAGCCCCAGACCCACGACGTACAGCCACGACCCGAGCAGCCTGGCCAGGAGCCGCACGTCCAGACCCTCGACACGGTGGGTGCGACGCGCAGCGACCGCCTGCAGCACCGACCCCACGCCGTAGCAGAGGGCAGCCGCGAACGCGGTGAGCAGCCCGGGCAGCACGCGCTGACGCTAGCGGACCGGCTCGACGCCTGGTTCTTCGCGCTGTCGGGCGTCCTCGCCCTCTGGTACGCGATCGCGCTGCTCCGCGACGGGATCCGGCCGGGCTGGCCGGCGCTGCTGCTGGTGGTGTTCTGGGTCTACTTCACCTACCTCCTCCTGCCACGCCTCCACCGGATCCTGACCCGCCTGTACCTCCCCGGCTACTTCATCGGCCGCACGCGCACCAGCGACGGCCTGCTGGGCGACCCGGTGAACGTCGCGCTCCGCGGCACGGAGGCGCAGCTGCACGCGGCGATGACAGCTGCGGGCTGGACGCGCGCGGACCGGCTCGACCTGCGCACCGGCCCGGCCATCGTGCGGAGCACGCTGCGCCGCCGGAGCTACCCCTCCGCACCGGTCAGCCCGTTGCATCTTTTCGACAGGCGACAGGACTTCGCCTACGAGCGCCAGGTCGCCGGCACGCCGGCACGTCGTCACCACGTGCGCTTCTGGCGCTGCCCCGAGGGTTGGCTGTTGCCGGGCGGCTTCGCTGCTGACTGGTTGGCCGCCGCGACGTACGACCGCAGCGTCGGCATCTCACTCTTCACGCTGCAGGTCACGCACAAGATCGACGAGGACATCGACGTCGAGCGCGACTTCGTCGTGGCATCCGTGACGTCGGCGCAGCCGCGAGCAGATGTCCACGTACTGAGGCGGTTCTCGTCCGGCTACCACACGCGCAACGGCGGCGGGGACCGCATCCGCACCGACGGCGACCTCCCGGTGCTCGACCTGCGTAGCGTCCCCACACCGAGCTCGGCACCGGAGTCGGCCACCCGTTCCCTCCGCCCGGCGACCGTGGTCGCCGGCGCGACGATCGCCCTCGTCCGGGCAGCCACGTACGCCGCCCTGTTCGTCGTGCTTTTCGCGGCGCCGGGCCACACGACGTTCTTCGCGGACTTCGGGCTGTCGCGCGACGACCTGACCCAGGTCACGGCGGTGCTCGCGGCGGGGCTGGCCGTGGCGGCCTTCGTCGACGCGGGCCTGGCGCTCGCGACCCTCGCGGGTCGCAACTGGGCGCGGATCGGCCTGATGTCGGTCTGCGCGGTCACCTCCCTCGCGGCGTTCGTCGCGACCGTGGGCCACACCGGGCGACCGATCGGACTGGCCCCGCTACCCAGCCTGGGTGCCAGCGTGCTGGTGCTCCTCGCCTTGTCGAACCCGAGCGCACGGGCCTGGGCCGTGCGCCCAGCCTCCCTCGCGGCCCGCCGCACCCCAACCGACCACCACACCACCGAGGAGCACCACCATGTCAACGCTCGCTGAGCTCAACGACGTCAAGCCGGGGCCGCGGGTGCAGCCCGCGCCGCGCCCTACGACGGGGAACCAGTCGACCGGGACTCAGGCGACCGGGACCAAGCCGGTCATCGAACGCTGGCCGGACCGGATCGCGAGCGCGCTCTTCCTGGCCGCGACCTTCGTCGCCATGGTCGCGGTCGTCCCCACCTGGCGTGACTTCTTCCTCGCGCCCGACGACCCGCTGTCCCTTCTCACGATCCCGGTCGTGCCCAGCCTCGTGTACGCCGCCGTGCTGCTGGTCGTGGGCGTCGCCGTGCGCCGCAGGCTGCAAGCGGCCTGGTGGATCGTGGCCGCGTGGTGGCTCGTCGTTCCGGCGCTCGCACGGGTCGCGACGATCAGCTCGGGCGAGCACGTCGTCCTGGCGTCGATCGGCTTGGCCCTCGGGGCGGTCGCGCTCAGCCTCATGGTGCGTGCCCGGCCCGCATTCGTGGCCAAGCGCGTGGCCGGCAACGTGGGCGTCGCCGCGGCCGTCCTCGTGCTGGGCGGTGGCGTCGTGCTCCTCGGCGGTGCGGCGCTGATCAACGCCTTCGGCACGTCTCCAGGGCTAGGCAGCTCCGCGGCGTACGTGTGGGGCACGATCCTCACCGACGTCGGACGCATCGACCCCCATCACGGCGTGCACGCCCCCTGGGCTGTGCGAACCGTGGTCGACCTCGCCGGCGCCGCCGTCGTGCTCACCGCCGCGGTGCTCCTCTTCCGCGCACCCAAGGACACCCGGACGCTCGAGCTCGCCGACGAGGCAAAGGTGCGGACGCTGCTCCGGGACTTCGGCGACCTCGACTCGCTGGGCTACTTCGCGACCCGGCGGGACAAGTCGGTCGTCTGGGACACCGACTCCGCGACCACCGCGCTGGCCGGGGTCTCCTATCGGGTGATCGGCTCGGTCAGCCTGGCCAGCGGCAATCCCGTGGGTGACCCCGACCGCTGGTCCGCGGCGATCGAGAGGTGGCGAGACGACGCCCGCGCCCACGGCTGGTCGCTCGCCGCGATCGGCGCCGGCCGGGCCGGCGCACACGCGTTCGCCGACGTCGGCCTCACCATGCTCGAGCTCGGCGACGAGGCCATCGTCGACCTGCGCACCTTCACGCTCAACGGCCCGGGCATGAAGCCGGTGCGCCAGTCGGTCACCCGGCTCCGGCGCCGCGGCTACACCACCTCCGTCCGACGGCACGCGACTTTGAGCGACGCCGACTTCGCCGCGCTCGACGAGGCCGCGAGTCATTGGCGTGGCGACGGAGGCGACGAGCGCGGCTTCTCGATGGCGCTCGGCCGGCTCGCGGACCCGTTGGACGGCGGGTGCGTGCTGGTCGAGGCGCACGACGCCGAGGGCCGGTTGCGTGGCTTCCTCTCATTCGTCCCGTGGGGACGGACGGGGCTGTCGCTCGACCTGATGCGGCGGGACCCGAGTGCCGACAACGGTCTCGTCGAGCTGATGGTCGCGAACCTGGCGGCCCAGGCACCCGCGCTCGGCGTCGGCCCGGTCTCCCTGAACTTCGCGATGTTCCGCGAGGCGTTCGAGCGCGGCGCCGAGATCGGGGCAGGACCGGTCGCCCGACTCTGGCGCCGCGGGCTGCTGCTCGCCAGCCGGAACTGGCAGCTCGAGTCGCTCTACCGCTCCAACGCGAAGTACCTGCCCGACTGGCAGCCGCGCTACGTCGGCTTCGAGCACGCCTCCGACCTGCCGCGGGTCGGCGCCGCTGCCGGGTCGGCCGAGGGCTTCTTGACCCTGCCGCGTTTCGGCAGCGAGCGCGGCGACGACGTCGGCTTCGACCGGGCCGGCGCCGAGCACGCGGGGGCGGTGCTCTCCCTGGTGGCCCCGCCTCGCGACGTCGTCGCCGACGCGGTGTCGGCTGACCACCTGCCTCAGCAGATGCGGGTGCGTCGCAGCAAGGTCGACCTGCTCCGGGAGCGGGGCATCGACCCCTACCCCGCGACCGCGCCTCGCACCCACACGTTGGCCGAGGTGCGGGCCGACTTCCCTGACCTGGCGCCGGACGCCGAGACGGGCGCGACGGTCTCGGTCGTCGGCCGGGTGCTGCTCAAGCGGGACATGGGCGGACTCGGGTTCGCTACCCTGCGCGACGGCAGCGGTGATCTGCAGGTCATGGTCGACGCGCAGCACCTCGACCTGGAGGCCCTGTCGTTCTGGGAGCACGACGTCGACCTGGGTGATCACGTCTCCGTGACCGGCAAGGTGATCGCGACCCACAGCGGTGAGCTGTCAGTCCGGGCGACGTCGGTGTGCCTGACCAGCAAGGCGCTGCGACCGTTGCCCGACAAGCGGCGCGGCCTCTCCGACGCCGACGCGCGGGTCCGGGCGCGGTACGTCGACCTGATCGTGCGGCCCGACGCGCGCACCACGGCGTACCAGCGGTCGACCGTCGTGCGCAGCGTGCGCGACTCCCTGCACGCCCGCGGGTTCACCGAGGTGGAGACGCCCATTCTCCAGACGATCCACGGGGGCGCCAACGCGCGGCCGTTCGAGACCCACATCAACACCTATGACCTCGACCTCTACCTCCGGATCGCGACCGAGCTGCACCTGAAGCGACTCGTAGTGGGCGGCATGGAGAAGGTGTTCGAGGTGGGCCGCCAGTTCCGCAACGAAGGCGCGGACTTCAAGCACAACCCGGAGTTCACGTCTCTGGAGGTCTACGAGACGTACGGCGACTACGAGACGATGCGGGTGCTCACCCAGGAGGTGATCCAGGAGGCGGCGACGGCCGTGTACGGCGCACCAGTGGCTCGTCGCCGGGACGCCTCGGGAACATTCGTGGAGCACGACCTCTCCGGCGACTGGCCGGTGAAGACGGTCTGCCAGGCCGTCTCCGAGGCGCTGGGCGAAGAGGTCACGGCCGACACTCCCCTGCCAGAGCTGGTCCGGCACGGGGAGCGGATCGGGCTCGAGCTCGACCTCGATCCGTCGTGGGGCTTCGTGCTCGAGGAGATCTACGGCGAGCTGTGCGAGGGGCAGACCACCACACCCGTCTTCTACACCGACTTCCCGAAGGCGAACGCGCCGCTCACGCGATCGCACCGGCGCGACAGCCGCCTCGCCGAGAAGTGGGACCTGGTGATGTTCGGGGCCGAGCAGGGCACGGCGTACTCCGAGCTCGTCGATCCCGTCGACCAGCGGGAGCGGCTGGTCGCCCAGTCCTTGCTCGCGGCCGCGGGCGACGTGGAGGCGATGCAGGTGGACGAGGACTTCTTGGAGGCCCTCGAGTACGGCATGCCGCCCACCGGCGGCATGGGCCTGGGCATCGACCGGCTGGTGATGAACCTGACCGGGCTGAGCATCCGGGACACCATCCTCTTCCCCCTGGTGAAGCCCCGATGAGTGCCCTGGCAGCGCCGGCGCCCGCGGCGCGTCGCTCAGTGGGCGGGACCGTCTCGGTGCTGACCCTGACCGGGCTCGTGGTCGGGTCGATGGTCGGCGGTGGGGTCTTCACGCTGCCCTCCAGCTTCGGCGCGTCCACGGGGGTAGCGGGAGCCCTGGTGGCGTGGGTCATCACGGGCGTCGGCATGCTGACGCTCGCGCTGGTCTTCCAACGCCTCGCGGTGCTCCGGCCCGACCTCGACAACGGCATCTACTCCTACGCAGAGGCCGGGTTCGGCCGGTACGCCGGTTTCTCGGCCGCCTGGGGCTACTGGGCAAGCAACGTCGTCGGCAACGTCTTCTTCCTGACGTTCGCGATGGCGGCGCTGGGCGCGTTCCTGCCCGGCCTCGGCGAGGGCAACACCGTCCTGGCCGTCGCCGGTGCGTCCGGGTGTATCTGGGTGTGCCACCTGCTCATCGCCCGTGGGGTCCGCCAGGCCACGGCCATCAACCGCATCGTCACCGTCGCCAAGCTCGTCCCGATCGTGGTCTTCGTCATCGTCGCGCTGGCGTCGTTCGACGCAGGGGTGTTCACGCACAACTTCTGGGGCGCGGGGTCGCACTCAGCCGGCTCGCTGTTCGGCCAGGTGCGCGGCACGATGCTGGTCACGACGTTCGTCTTCCTCGGCATCGAGGGCGCGAGCGTCTACTCGCGGCTCGCGCGCCGACGGGAGGAGGTCGGCCGGGCCACCGTGCTCGGCTTCGTCAGCACGCTTGCGCTGTTCGCCTCCGTGACGCTGGTCTCCTACGGCGTGCTCCCCCAGTCACAGCTCGCCGACGCCCGCGAGCCCGCGATGGGCGCCGTCCTCGGCTCGGTCGTCGGACCGTGGGGCTCGACCCTGGTCGATGTCGGGGTCGTCGTCTCAGTGCTCGGTGCCTACCTGGCCTGGACGCTGCTCAACACCGAGGCGATGTTCACGCCGGCGGCAGCGCGTGCGATGCCGGGAGTGTTCGCCCGGACGAACGCCGACGGGACTCCGCGCACAGCGCTGCTCGTGACGAACCTGTCCGTGCAGGCCTTCCTGCTTCTGGTCCTGGTCGTCCACGACGCGCTCGGCTTCATGCTGTCGCTCGACGCCGCTCTCACGCTCGTCCCTTACCTGCTCGCCGCCGGCTACGCGCTCAAGCTCGCCGTCGCCGGGGATCGTCGCGCACTCGTCGTCCCCCTGGTCGCCGTCTGCTTCTCTGTCTTCCTGCTGTACGCCGCGGGCCTGCAGTACCTGCTTCTGGGCTGCCTCGTCTACGCCCCCGGCTCGCTGCTCTACCTCCGTGCGCGGCGCGAGCAGGGGCAGCGCCTCGGTCGTGTGGAGACGTGGGTCATCGCAGGCTTGTGGCTGCTGGCGGCGCTCGAGATCGTTCTGCTCGTGACCGGCACTGTCCGCGCCTAGTCCGAGCCACCCGAAACGCCGCCGGCAGCAGCTGGCTTAGGCGAGAGCCTTTGCCTTCATCTGGTTGAACTCCTCCTGCGTGATCGTTCCCTCGTCGAGCAGCTTCTTGGCCGACGCGATCTGCTCGGCGCTGGACCCGCCACCGCTGGTAGCCACGACCGAACGCACGTATTCGGCCTGCTGTTGCTGCATGTGCTGCTGCGCCTCGATGGTGCGCTGCGTCATTCCGGCACCGCGGGCGATCAGGTACACGAGGATGCCCAGGAACGGCAGGAAGATGATGAACAGGCACCAGAAGGTCTTCGCGCCGCCGCCCATGTCATGGCTGCGGAAGATGTCGCCGAAGACGTAGAACAAGCACATGAGCCAGGCGAAGAAGATGAAGAACTCGAACATGGCGAGCAGGAACGACCCGTTGTCGTCGAACATCTGATTTTTCCTCCAGTGTGGATGGGTGGTGACGGATAGCTACGTGGCGGATGTGTGAGTTCCTTGGGGCACGCTCATCAAGACGCGTGCCCTCATCCCATCGTGGTCCTTCGGGCGGCGTCCTCATCCGTTGCGGATGATTCCGTCGCCCCCGGGACCGGTGTATGCCGGGACGTCATTTGATGAGGCTGACTCCGATCGGACCGATGATCGCGCCGACGAGGATGACAACGATGGCGATCAGCCATTTGCGTTGGAGCAGGAAGTAGATCCCGGCGACGAGCAGGACTATGGACAACATCCAGAGGATGAAGACCATCGCTTTCCCTCCTTGTGGGGGCGGCTCCGGGCCCGAGTCCCGGAAACGCAGCGGGGTCCCGCGGCGTCGACCACCAATGAAGCAGACGTGGGCCGATGGTGACAGCCCCCACGCAGCGGCGCAACGGGGAGGCTGGGGATGCCGTCCCGCTCGGACTCGCGATCAACGCCGGGTAGGCCTCTGGTCGACGGAGCGCCAGAACTGCACCCAGTCGACGTACATGTGTTGCGGCAAGTTGCCCTCGCCGCCGAGGTTGGGCAGCTCGTAGTCGGAGGAGAGCAGGCTCAAGATGAGGTACTCCGGCCGCTCGGACACCCCGGCGCTCGTGCGCCACGTCTCCCGGCCGTCGATGCGGAAGACATAGCCGCCGGGACTCCACTCCACGCTGAAGACGTGATACTTCGACCACCACGAGTCGCTCGCGCCGCTCAGGTAGGAGCTGGGGTCGGCGATCCACCCTCCTGCCTTCGCCTGGCCACTGGGGGTCGGGTAGTAGACCGAGCCCGAGAGGCCGCCACTGGGAAGGCCGGCGCCGAACCACTCGATCACGTCGATCTCGGCGCCCCCGTCGGCCGGGTTGGTGGCGCCGGGGACGGGGACGCTCGGCTGCAGCCAGAGCGCACCATGCTGGCCGGGGGACTGCGCGAAGCGCACCCGAGCAGCCACGACGCCGTACGTCAGCTCCTGATGACCCGCGGTGGAGATGTGGCCGTTGAGCCGGTAGTTGAACTCGCCGATGACGTCACCATTGGCTCGCAACGCCGTGCACAGGTCCGATCTCGCACTGTCGCGGATCACGCTCAGGCGCACCACACCACCGGCGACCTGGACCGCCTGTGGTGATCCCTTCGAGCACTTGCGCAGCCCGCCAGGGTTGTAGTCGGGACCCCGATGGGTCCACGAGCCGCTGAGGGAAGTGCCCGTGAACTCGTCAACGAAGTCCGCCGCGCCCCACCGGGTCGACACCGCGGTCGCGGACGCCAGCGCAGGCAGACCGTGGAAACTCAGGGCCGTCGCTCGGTAGGTCACGGGTGATCCGCCGATATGAGTGGCCACGCTGAACTCCGCAAGCCCACGACTGTTCACGGGTGCATATGCCACCGGTTTCCATGAGTGACCAACCAGGCGTTCCAGGCGAACCGTCCGGCCCCCAGATGAGGGAGTCACGGACACCGCCACTGCCGTCAGCGCAGCTGACGGGCTGGCCGGTTTGGCGCCGACCTGCGAGACAGGCGGCAGCAGCGTGATCGCCACGCTCTGGTCGACCGCAGCGGCACCGGGGGCGCCGATCGCGGCGATCGCCGCCGAGCCCGAGCCCAGGGTCAGCACCAGTGCCGCGCAACGCGCCACGCTCCCCCGCACGAGTCTCATGGCTTCCTCCGCGTCGCCGTGGAGGCCCACTGTGCCATGGGCAGCGTGCCCGCACCGACGAACCGCGGCTGACTCGCTGGCGCGGCGGTGCGGGTGGACTCAGCCGGCTTGGGCCTGGGCTTTGTCGGCCCGCTCCGCAGCCGACCAGGGTCGGAACGACTCGGCCGAACCTTCGTCCCACATCCGCTGGAACCTCGGCAGCGCCTTCCCCGCGAGCAGGTCACCCGGCTCGAGGAGCGGGTAGATCTCGTCGAGAGCGAGAGCCTGGAACTGGGTGACCCGACGCATGACGTGGTGGGGACGCAGTTCGCTGGTGTGGTCGAGCCCCATCGCGGCGATCATCTCGGCCAGCGCGTGCACGGTGTTCTTGTGGTAGTTGTGCACCCGCTCCGCCTTGTCGGGGACGTTCAGCGCCCTCTGGAGCTTCGGATCCTGGGTGGTCACACCTACCGGGCACTGGTTGGTGTGGCATCGCTGGGACTGGATGCAGCCGACCGCGAACATGAACGCCCGGGCGGAGTTGCACCAGTCGGCGCCCATGGCCATCGAGCGCGCCATAGCCGATGCGGTCACCATCTTGCCGCTGGCACCGATCTTGAACTTGTCGCGGATGCCGGCGCCGACGAGCGCGTTCTGCACTATCAGCAGACCTTCGGCGAGGGGTGTGCCCAACGAGTCGGAGAACTCCAGCGGCGCCGCGCCGGTGCCACCCTCGCCACCGTCGACGACGACGAAGTCGGCGTAGATGCCGGTCTGCATCATCGCCTTGACGATGCCCGCGAACTCGCGTGGGTCTCCGATGCAGATCTTGAACCCGACCGGCTTGCCGCCGGACAGCTCGCGAAGCTGGGCGATGAACGCGCACATCTCCAGGGGCGTGGAGAACGCCTTGTGGTAGGTCGGCGAGAACACGTCCTTGCCCTCCGGCACGAGCCGTGCCGCGGCAATCTCCGCGGTCACCTTGGCGGCCGGCAGGATGCCTCCGTGTCCGGGCTTGGCGCCCTGCGACACCTTGATCTCGATCATCTTGACCTGCGGCAGCGTGGCGTTCTTTCGGAAGGCTTCGGGGTCGAAGTCGCCGCTCGCGTCCCGACAACCGAAGTAGCCCGTCCCGATCTGCCAGATCAGGTCACCCCCCGCCTCGGCGTGGTAGCGCGACAGCCCGCCCTCACCGGTGTCGTGGGCAAAGCCGCCCATCTTGGCTCCGAGGTTCATCGCCCGCACGGCGGCTTCGCCAAGCGCCCCGAAGGACATCGCCGAGATGTTGAGCACCGACGCCGAGTAGGGCTGGGTGCACAGCTCGTTGCCGATCGTCACGCGCAGGTCGGCCTCCGGGTCGGCGACCATCGGTCGTGGAGAGACCGAGTGGTTCATCCAGGAGTAGCCGGCCTCGTAGACGTCGTGCTCGGTGCCGAACGGCTTCTTGCCGCCGACGTTCTTGGCGCGCTGGTAGATCACCGACCGGGTGTCCCGGTCGAAGGGTCGGCCGTCGGTGTTGTCCTCCACGAGGTACTGGTGCAGCTCGGGACCCATCCCCTCCAGTAGGAACCGCATCCGGCCGGCCAGCGGGTAGTTGCGCAGGATGCTGTGCTTGGGCTGGAAGTAGTCGTAGATCCCCAGCAGCGCGAGCGGGACGAAGATGATCTCCCCCAGCCACCACCACGGGCTGACGAAGATCCCCAGCAGTGCCACCAGCACTGCCAGGACGATGACGGCCCACAGGGCCTTGGTGCGAATCCGCTCGATCATGAAGACTCTCCTTGCTGGGACGGTTGGGTGCGACGCGGCGGCGCGGCCGCGGACGGCTCAGTCGAAGACGTGACCGTGCTCGTAGCGTTCGTCGGCTCCGGCCGCTGCGGTGAGGGACGCGACGTTGTCGCGGGTGAAGAACCCCTCGAAGTTGTGGCAGCGCTCGATGTACTCGGTGATCAACAGCGAGTACGGCGAGCTCTTGGAGAAGATCTGCTTGAGGTTGGGGTCGTCCTTGCACTCCCCGACCACGTGCGCCAGGAACGGCGTACCCATGTCGGCGAGCTGCCGGACGACGTAGTCGACGTTCTTCTCGTCCGCCACGTGGCCGTCGATGACCGCCATCGCCAGGTGGTGCATGCGCCGCCCGAAGTTGCGCACGAAGTCCTCGGTGGGCATCGGCAGGTTGTCGAACGAGTTGACGATCGACGGCGTGTTGTTGGCCGTGAACACCCGCGCCGGCGACAACTTGTCGTCACCGATGTCGGGATGCCGCGTGACGTTCGTCGACGAGTTCATCTCGTGGATGTTGTAAGCCCCCCAGAAGTAGTACGGCACCACCGTGAGGTACTCCAGCAGCGCGTGCTCCCGGTCCCCGGCCAGGATCCGGGTGGCGGCGTGGTCCACCCCGAGCACCAGGCCCTGGATGCCGTGCTCGGCCTGGAGCGCGTCGGCCCGGTCGAGCTTGCCGCGCTCGTCCGCCGTCAGGCTGATCGACTCACCGAGCGCGAGACCGTCCAGGTCGTCGAGGCTCACGTCGACGTAACCGACCCGGTTGTAGGTGAAGTCGGACATGAACGTGAAGGTCAGGTGCTTGTTGGTGTAGAAGTTGCTCACCGTGTCACCGGGGTAGGCGAAACGGATGTTCTGCGGCTCCAGGGCGTCCCGGACCGCCTGCGTGGACTGGGCCTGGTAGACCTCGCCGATGTAGCGCGCGTTCGGCTTCTTGCGGGCCAGTGGGTAGAGCATGTTCCACCGGGTGATGTTGTCCTCATAGGTCGCGCTGAGCGGCTCGAGGACGATCAGCCGGGGATACTCGGGCTGAGACTGCAGGACGTAGACCTTGTGGGTGTCGGTGAGCCGCGCGGTCTGGAAGCGGTACGGCCCCATCGCGGTGAGCTCGGCCATGTAGTCCACGCCGTCGCCGTGCTCGACCTGGACGACGAGCGCTGCGGTGTTGCCGACGATCTCGTTGAGCCCGGACTTCTCACGACGCTCGTAGACCTTTGGCAGGTACTCCTCGAAGAAGTCCGAGTTCTTCTTGTCGCCCATCGGGGTGTAGGTGGCGAGATCCATCATGATGTGCTGATCCTTTCGGTGACGGCGGACATTTCTCTCTACTCGTCGAGCTCCTTGGCGAGCTCCGCCTCGTCGACGGTGGTCCACGCGGGGCGACGGAAGCGGTACAGGAGCTGTGCTGGAATGGCGAGGACGATGACGCCACCGGCGATGACTGCGGCGTACGGGCCCGCCGCGAGAGCACTGAAGCCGGCCGGTGGGGTCAACCCCAAGACGATGGCCGACAGGGCCGCGACGATGCCGACGATCGCGATCACCGGCAGCCCGGTGATCCGGATCGGACGCTCCACGTCCGGCTGCGAGCGGCGGAGCCGGATCGCGGCGGCGAACATGCAGATGTACATCAACATGTACAAGCTGATCGAGACGTCCTGCAGCATCGCGAAAGCCACCGACGTGTTCGGGGCGACCACGAAGACCAGGGACAGGATCGTGACGATCACGCCCTGGAACAGCAGGATGGGCATCTGCACGTCGTTCTTGTTGGTCCGCTGGAAGCGTTGCGGAAGATAGCCGGCGCGGCCGACCAGCCACATGCTCCGGCTCGGGCCGGCGATCCACGCGATCGACGCGGCAACCGCACCGAGCACCAGCAGCCCGGACAGCAGGTTCGACAGCGCGGGGATCCCGAAGCCGTCGGCGTACACCGTGAACGCCTGCGAGGCACCCGAGGTGAGCTCGAGGGTGGAGTCGGGCACCGCGACGGAGATGGCGAGGGACCCGAGCAGGTACATCACGAACACGGTGAGGGCTGCGGCCATCACTGCCTTGAAGTACGAGCGCGGTCGGCCCTTCAGGTGCTTGATGTGCACCGCGTTGACCTCGAGCCCCGCGAACGCCACGAAGGTGCCGACGACCAGGGCGATGCTCGAGAGTCCGTCGAACGGCGGGGTCACGTCGCTCAGGTGCAACGGGGCAGCCGAGGGCTTGTCGTCGATCAGCCAGGCGAACATGAAGAAGATCAGCGCGAACGCCGGCACGATCGTGCCCAGACCCACGCCCAGGTTGCTCAACCCGGCCGTGGTCTTCATCCCCTTCGACACCACGAACGTGGCAAGCCAGAATCCCACCAACACGACCGTCCCCATGTACAACCCGTTGCCGGCCAGGTCCGGTCGACCGAAGGCGGTCGCCAACGCCGCCGCGCCGAAGGACAACAGCGACGGATACAAGGTCACGCTGTTCATGAACACGAACCAGGTGGCCTGGAAGCCGGTGCGGTCGCCGAACGCCTCCCGGACCCACACGAAGATGCCGCCCTCGTGACTGGTCGCGAGCTCGGCCGACACCAGTCCCACGGGCAGCAGGAACAGCAGGGCGGGAATCAGGTAGACCGTGACGGCACCCAACCCGAAGGTCGCCGAGTCCGAGAGCTGGGCGATGCTCCCCACGCTGGCGACCATCATCATCGCCAGGGCGGGCCAGACGATCGTGCCGACCGACACCCCCGGGCTGGCCGGGGCCGCCGGAACCGCGTCCGAGGCTTCGTGTGTTGCCATCAGTTGCCCGATTTCGTAGGTGGGTGGAACTGGAAGTGCTACCCCGAGGTCTTGGTGGCGTCGATGTCGGCAACCAGGTCTTCATACGTCGACAGCTCGTCCGGGCAGTAGGTCTTCACGACCAGCCGCTCGTAGGTGACGGCATCGGTCGTGATGAGCTTTTCCCGTCTGCCGGCCGGGTTCCCTTTGAGGAGCAGCGACTCGGCCGAGCTGACGCCACCGTCGAGAACGTCGCAGATCTGTGGCGCGGACGTCCCGTACAGCGACTCGGCCACTCCGACCGTCAGGCCAGGAGCGACGCCGGCAGAGTGCGCCGCAGCCACCAGCGCCTCGGCCTGCGACTTTTCCTTCGCCTGCTCCTCGGCCCCCGTGGACGAGCAACCCGCCAGCAGGACCAACGCGCTGGCGATCACGGCGGCACGTGCCGCAGCCGTCGATGCCTCGATCACCAGCCCAACCAACCAGCCTCCATAGCAGAGCGCCTCACCCATCGCGGAGGAGGCTCAACCCGTCCGGCCGGAGGTAGAACGGCTCTTACGCTCGCGAGCCAGACATGTGGGACCGCCTCCGGGCGGCGTCGTAGCTCAGCTCAGACACGTGGAGGATCGAAGATGACGCCGACAACGAACCTCAGCATCGTCGCGGGGCCGGACGGTGCGCCGGCCGTGCAGATTCATGCCCGCGGGCTGGCCGTCCTCGACGACCCCGAGGTCAACCGCGGGACGGCCTTCACGATGGCCGAGCGCGACCACCTGGGTCTGCACGGCTTGCTGCCGTCCGCCACCGAGACGATCGGCCAGCAGACCGCCCGTTGCTACGAGCAGTTCAACGCCAAGGGCTCGGACGTCGAGAAGTGGGTCTTCCTCTCGCAGCTGCACGACAGCAACGAGGTGCTCTTCTACCGCCTGGTCGGTGAACACGTCCACGAGATGCTGCCGATCGTCTACACACCCACGGTGGGCGCGGCCATCCAGGAGTTCAGCCACCTGTTCCGCCGCCCGCGGGGCGTCTTCCTCAACGTCGAGGACGTGGAAGGCATCGACCGCGCGCTCGACGCCACGGGGCTCGGTCCGGACGACATCGACCTCGTCGTGGCCTCCGATGCCGAGGCGATCCTCGGCATCGGGGACTGGGGTGTCGGCGGGATCGACATCTCGATCGGCAAGCTTGCGGTCTACACCGTCGCAGCAGGCATCGACCCGAGGCGGGTCCTGGCGGTGGGGCTGGACGTGGGCACGAACACCGAGGTGCTGCTCAACGACCCGCGTTACCTCGGGCTGCGTCGTTCGCGGGTGCGCGGCGAGGCCTACGACAGGTTCATCGACGCCTACGTCGCCGCCGCGTCGAAGCGGTTCCCGAAGGCTATCTTGCACTGGGAGGACTTCTCGGGCCCGCCGGCGCGAGGCATCCTCGCGCGGTACGGCGACAGCCTGTGCACCTTCGACGACGACATCCAGGGCACCGCGGCCGTGGGCCTGGCCTGTGTCCTGGCCGGGGTCCGGGTCTCGGGCGGTCGTCTGGTCGATCAGCGCATCGTGGTGTTCGGCGCCGGCTCGGCCGGGGTCGGGATCGCCGACCTGATCGCGCTGGCGATGACCGAAGAAGGGCTCAGCGCGGAGGAAGCCGCTTCCCACATCTACCTGCTCGACCGTCCGGGCCTGCTCACCAGCGACATGACCGACCTCTACGACTACCAGCAGCCGTACGCCAAGGATCCCGCCGAGGTCGCCGACTGGCGGGCCTCGGACGGCACCCTCGGCCTCCAGGAGGTGGTCGAGCACCTCCACCCGACCATGCTCGTCGGCACGTCGGGGGTCACCGGAGCCTTCAACGAGAAGGTCATCCGCACCATGCACGAGCACTGCGAGCGGCCGATCATCCTGCCCATGTCGAACCCCACGGTGCTCGCCGAGCAGACGCCGGAAAACCTGCTGGGGTGGACCGACGGTGCGGCCCTGGTGGCCACCGGCAGCCCGTTCGGTCCGGTCGAGCGCGACGGCACGACGTACCGCATCGGGCAGGCGAACAACGCGCTGATGTTCCCGGGACTCGGACTCGGCGTGATCGTCTGCCGGGCCGCGACGATGCCGCCGTCATTGTTCATCGCGGCCGCTCGGGCGCTGGCGAAGCTGGCGGACCCATCAGATCCCGCCAAGGGCCTGCTGCCCGACATCTCACCGCTCCGCGAGGTCTCGGCCACGGTGGCCGTCGACGTCATCAACACCGCGACGGCGGCCGGCATCGCTCAGGTGCAGGTCGACGACCCGATCGAGGCGGTGCACGAAGCGATGTGGCAGCCCGAGTACCTCCCGATCGTGCAGCAGTAGGCCGTCCGGGACCCGAGACAGGAGCACGAGCATGGCGCAGACGGTGGCAGAGATCCTCGTCGACCAGATGATGGAGGTCGGGATCCGGAAGGTGTACGGCATCGTCGGTGACTCGGCCAACCCGATCGTCGACGCGCTCCGCAAGCACGAGTCGGACATCGAATTCGTCCACGTCCGAAACGAGGAGGCCGGCGCCTTCGCCGCAGGTGCCGACGCCCAGATCTCGGGGCGTCCGACGGCCGTCCTCGGGTCGTCGGGGCCAGGAAGCCTGCACCTGGTCAACGGCCTCTACGACTGCCAGCGCAACGCGGCTCCCGTGTTCGCCATCGCCACTCACATTCCCAGCACCGAGATCGGCAGCGGGTACTTCCAGGAGACGAACCCCGAGTTCATCTTCTCCGGATGCACCAACTACGTCGCCCTGATCTCGACGGCCGGGCAGATGCCGCGCGTATCCGAGCTCGCGCTGCAGGCAGCCATCCTGGAGCGAGGTGTCGGCATGGTGATCCTGCCGGGTGACATCGCGGCCCAGACGGTGGAGACGCCGATGCTGCGCCACCCGGTGCTGACAGACCGGCCGCTCATCCGGCCGACCGATGCGGCCCTCGCCAAGGCCGTCGACCTGGTCTCCAAGGCCAAGAAGATCGCCATCCATGGCGGGGAGGGCACCCGAGAGGCCCGCGACGAGGTGCTCGGGTTGTCGGAGACCCTCAAGGCTCCGGTGTCGTTCGCCTACCGCGGCAAGGACGTGCTCGAGGCTGACAACCCGTCCGGCGTCGGGATGACCGGGCTGCTCGGCTGGGGCGGGGCCACCGAAGCCTTGGCCGAGTGCGACCTGCTCTTCATGTTGGGCACCGACTTCCCGTACCACGCGTTCCTGCCTTCGGGAAAGACGATCATCCAGGTCGACGACAAGCCGCTGCACCTCGGCAGGCGCGCCGCCGTCGACCTCGGCCTGGTCGGCGACGTGGGAGAGACCCTGCGTGCGCTCATCCCGATGCTCGAGACGCGCACGGACACGCACTTCCTTGACGAGATCGTCAAGCACCACCACACGATGGTCAAAGGCATCCAGACCTACGTCACCCACGAGGGGGGCGGCGAGGGGCTGCGACCCGAGATGGTGGCGACCGCGCTCAGCGACCTCGCCGACGACGACGCCGTGTTCACCGTCGACACCGGCATGTGCAACGTGTGGGGGGCCCGCTACCTGCAGATGAAGCCCGGGCGACGGATCCTCGCATCCTTCAGCCACGGGTCGATGGCCAACGCGATGCCCCAGGCCATCGGCGCCAAGGTGGGCTCGCCCGACCGTCAGGTGGTCGCCCTGTGCGGTGACGGCGGCTTCACGATGCTGATGGGCGAGCTGCTCACCGCGGCCGGACTCGACATCCCGGTCAAGCTGATGGTCTTCAACAACTCCACGCTCGGCATGGTGCGCGCCGAGATGATGGTGGTCGGCTATCAGCCGTGGGGCACGGACGTGAAGAACCCCGACTTCGGAGCGCTCGCGACCGCGGCCGGGCTCCATGGCGAACGCGTCGAGAAGGCCGTCGACATCAGGCCGGCGATCGAGCGGGCGTTCGCGCATCCCGGGCCGGCCCTGATCGACTTCGTGACCGACCCCCGCGCCTTGGCCGTGCCGCCGCACACGACGGTCGAGGAGGTCAAGGGATTCGCGCTCACGACCGGCAAGCTCGTCTTCAGCGGCGACTTCGCCGAGGCCTGGGGCCA